>NZ_JBLZNE010000003.1:0-307248 GCF_048612815.1 Maridesulfovibrio pacificus (SeqCode) | reverse complement strand
CAGCAGACCAAAGAGCCTGTAACCCAGGCCCTGGTCTCCATGACCCAGACTTTCATCGATACTCTTGTCGTTTGTACCATGACAGGTCTTGTTCTCATCCTCACCGGAGCATGGTCCAACGGTACCACCGGTGCAGAGCTGACCACAATAGCCTTTTCTGCGGGCATGTCAGGCGGTGCGCATATCGTTACCATCGGCCTGATTCTTTTCGCCTACTCCACCATCCTCGGCTGGTGCTACTATGGTGAAAAATCCATGGAATACCTGTTCGGTGTAAAGGCAGTACTGCCCTTCCGCCTCGTATTCATCTGCTTCGTAGGTGTTGGTGCCATCGCCAAGCTCAGCTTCGTATGGAACCTCTCCGACACATTTAACGGTCTTATGGCTATCCCCAACCTCATCGGTCTGATCATGCTGACCCCGGTTGTTGTAAAAGAAACCAAGGCCTACTTCGCCAAGCAGGACACAAAAGCAGCCACACAGACTGAAAACAAATAGTCTGCTACGGATAAATGCACATAGAATCCCCCGCCCGGAATACGGACGGGGGATTTCTTTTATTCACTGACACTGAGCAATAAAAAAAGGCTGCCCCGCTAAGGACAGCCTTTAAGTAATCATTTCAGCAAAATCTAATTCAGAATACTGCGACGACAGAATTCAACAGCCTCAGCGCGGACATCCCTGCGATCAGGCCAGTAAAGCTGCATTCGGGTCAGACCGAAGATAATGGTCATAACCACAGTTGCATTTTCTTCCACAGCCACATCACGAACAGTGCCCTTTTTGATACCGAGCTTGATGCAATCCTCAAGAATCAATTCAAGGTTCTTCAGAAAAACAGCCATCAGACGTTTAGAAGAATCAAGCAGTCCGTAAGTGGAAAGCATAATTTTCATATCGATTTCATTCTCTTCTACAAAAGAAAAATACTCATTCATAATCTCTTCAATAGAGCAGTCGTCACGGTCTAACTTCTGGCGGATGGCTTCGATATAATAAGAGAAACTTTCCTCAAGAGCATCCAGAATATGAAGCAGGATGTCTTCTTTGCTTTCAAAATGTCTATAGATGGTACCTTCAGAAATATTGGCCATTTTTGCCAGATTGGCGGTAGTGGCTTTGTGGAAACCCACCTCTGAAATCATTTCCTTGGCTGTTGCGAGGATGATATCCTTGGTTTTCATTCTACGGTCTCCCTTGAGCGTCCGAACGCCCTTGATCAAGTTAAAAAATATTTAATTAGAATTATGTCGGATTACTAACACTCTTTCTGAACTGTATTATTTACCCCATGCAAGAAGCAAGGTCAACCTGAGTAGATTGACAAAAACTGATAGAGAACTTAATTTGTATAGATAAATCCTATGAGGAGGAAACAATGGTTGAAATTACCGAAGCTGCGCAAAAACAGCTTGAAAACTATTTTGCAGATAAAGATAGGACCCCCATCCGCATCTACCTTGCCACTGGTGGCTGAGCTGGCCCCAGGCTGGCATTGGCTCTGGATGAGTCAAAAGATAACGATGAAAGTTTTGAAGTAGAAGGTTTTACCTTCCTGCTTGATAAAGACCTTAACGAACAGGGCAGCCCCTTCCGCGTTGACCTCAGCTATACTGGTTTCGTAATTGATTCCAAGCTTGAGCTCGGCGGCGGCGAATGCGGTTCCTGCTCTGGTAGCTGCGGTTAAGTCGCAGCACAGGAAAAGTTTTACTCTTTTCCTGAACGCGTTAACCTGACAGTTCAAGCCTTTTCGGGCTTTTAAGGCCGTCTCTTTTGAGGCGGCCTTTTTTTTATTTCTTAATCATAAGAATACGTACTTTCCAGACGAGCAAAGCCTGTGTAAAATGAATCCCACTTGACTAAATAATGGAGTTTAACGTGAGGAAACGGGAAAAGATTCAAGGTGTTTTTTCAGCTAAAAAAAAATCTGTAATCGGAACAGGTACGACAAAAAAAAGGACTGAACAAACCACATACTGGTACGCAGAAGAGCAGGAGAACGGAGTCCTGAATGTTCAGGCCCTGAATACCAATTACATCCCCACCGGACCGCAGGCTGCGGTAGAAATGGAGATGTTTTTGAAAGATTACCATCCCGAGCCTGAAATTTATCTGAAAAAAGTCATCCCTAATGTTGATAAGCTGGAAAAAACTATTTCGCTGGGCGAAAGTCACAGAGCAAAAGGCGAAAGCTACAGTGCCGAATATGAATTCAACAAAGCCATGAGTCTTGATGAATTAAATGTGCGCGTTAATTTCGGACTGGGGCTGACTTATCTTGATCGTGGGGAAATGGAACGGGCAGATGATATTTTCAAAAGGCTGATTGGGCTTGAGAGCTGCTATGAACCGCAGCACAAACACCTGTTCAATGAGTTCGGGATATCCTTGCGCAAAAACGGTATGTTAAAGCAGGCTCTTGAATACTACCTGAGAGCAGAAAAGCTGGTTGAAGAAGATGAAAACCTTCATATGAATATTGCCCGGGTCCACTTTGAACAGGGAGACCTCAAGTCATGCCTTGAACACCTCAGAAAGGCTTTGCGTTTAAACAAAAGTCTTGAAGAGGCTTGCATCTTCCTAAACTTTCTCAAAGGAAAAGGATTCATCGAAGAATGCACTCTGGATCAGGTCATTGAAAAAACTGCTGATGATAACAAAGCTCTGGAGTCACTGCTGAAAAGTAATCCAACACCGGTTATACATACCACAAGTACACAGGCCCGCAAAAATGACTCCTTAACCGATGAACTTAATTTTCTGTAATCAAAAGCAACTAATCCGGGCACTTTTCAATCCATTTTTCCTGAATCTTCCGGATAGTGCCCCGGTCCACCAGAGTATTAAACGCCTTCTGCCAGCGAAGGACCTTTTCCTGATCTGTAGACTTTGAAATGGTAAGATAAAGCTTAACATTATGGAAAGTGAGAATAGGAACGGCCCTTTTGCGAAGTTCTAAATCATTACTGAGGAACCCCGACACGCCTATATTGGATGTTGCCACCAGCTCAACCCTACCACGAAGAAGTTTTTTAAAATTGGCCTCCTGAGAATCCATTACCTCAAGATTAGTAAACCCTTTGCTTTTTAAAAACTGAGCCCGGGCATCATTGCGATAGACCCCGATGCCGGAAACATTTTTCGCATCTTCAAATGTCTTCACCTTATCTCTGACACCTTTCAAACCATAAAAAACCCATTTATAACAAGCAATAGGTCCGATCCAATGGAACTGATCTTCCCGCTCTTTAGTCCTGGCTGTGGAAAAAAGCATTACGTCCGAATGATTAAGAAGATGCCTGTAGCCACGCGCCCAAGGCATTACTTCTATAGTCGCAGTGCAACCAATTTCCTCTTTCAAAGCCTCAACAACTTCAACTCCGAATCCGGACAGCCGCCCGTTCTCCTGAATAGTTGAAGGATAACTGAGTTCAGTAATAATTCTGAGCCCACAATCATCTGCCACCCCCACAGAGGGCGTAAAGGACAAAATCGACACAACAGCCAACAACGAAACAACTATACGGTACACCATAAAATCGGGCTCACTTATTGCTCTATTGGTAAATGTAAACACTCCCTCTATTTATACTCTTATTGAACCTTAAAAACAACAAAAGCTCAAAAAAAAGCCGGAAACAGAGGGTCTGTATCCGGCTTCATTCTCTCAGGCATTACGCCGGGGAAAATATGAATTTATTTGGTGGACCATTCAGCCATGAAATCTTCAGGACCAACCACCAGATATTTACGTTCTTGGAGTGCCGCAACAACGGGAGAAGGGTCTTCGGTGTCGACACGTATAACCACCATTCTGCGGTTATTGTGGTGAAAAAGGCCGGTACTGATAATATTGTACTTCATATTGGAAATAATCCCGGCCACCTCGTAAAGGACACCGGTCCGCTCTTCAACATCTACAACAATTCGGGAACCGCCCTGCTTAAGCCCCATCTCTTCAACCAGCAGCTCAAGCATCTTGTTACGGTTGATATAACCGATGAGTTTCTTATTTTCATCGACAACAGCAAGACCGGAAAGATTCATTTCGAACATAAGGTCTGCCGCTGCTTCAATTTCGGTTTCCGGCGGAATGGTGGTGATGTTCTCACGCACAACTTCCCGAACGGTAATTTTACTCAGCAGGTAGCTGAGTTCATGTTTATCCAGAGAGCTTATTACTGAAGGCAAGGCCGCACGGACATCTTCTTTGGTGACATACCCTACGAGGTTTTCCCCGTCTTTAACAAGAAGCATCCACAACTGATTGTCTTCCAGAATTTTGTCCGCTTCCTTGACCAAGGTATCAGGAGTTACGGTCACAAAGTCCTTGAGCATTTTCAGTCCCACATACATCTGCATGTCCTCCAAAATCCGGAAAGAGCCCGGTGCGTAAAAAAGTTTAAATATTCAAAGGATCAGGCGCGCAAAATCCGACCGCAAACATGCAGCCGAATCCCCCGCTGATATATCCCCGTGAAATGCCGCCGGACATGACGGCAAGATGAAACACCCCCTCCATACCCAAGCTTTCATCCACTTGCAAGACATGCCCGTACTTGCATTCATTTTTTATTTTATCATACCAACCATAAAGAGAGCTCCATCATTACTATGAACTACACTTATTATTAATCGTGCTACGATAGTTAGCGATTTATGCGTTAAAGCACCTTGCCCCTGATAATTTTTTGAGTTAGTCCAGATTCCATGCACGAAATGTCAATAGCGCAAAGTATACTTGCAATCATTGAAGAGGAAATGGAAAAGCAACCCGGTGCCAGCCTCAAAAAAGTTGTGGTAGGTAACGGTGCGCTTGCGGGAGTAGTCTCCGATGCTCTCACTTTCGGTTGGGAAGCAGTTACTGTTGGAACCTCCCTTCAAGGGTCGGTTCTTGAAGTTAACGAAATCCCCATCAAAGTACGCTGCGGCGGGTGCAAGAACGAATTTTTACCCGAAGACAAACTTTATATGGCATGTCCGGAATGCGGTCTGGAAATAGGTCATGAAGTACTTCAGGGCAAGGAATTGCAGATCGAAAGCATCGAGATTGATGATTAACTTAAGGAGTTAGAAATGGGTGAAATCCCTGTGGTACGCAATATTCTGGAAGCAAATGACAGAATTGCCGATGAACTGAACAAATTTTTCAAAGAAAAAAATATTCTCTGCCTCAACCTGATGAGCTCACCCGGGTCCGGTAAAACCAGTCTGCTGGAAAAGACCCTCGCTGACCTCAAAGGTGAATTCAAGATGGCCGTCATCGAAGGTGACCTCCAGACAGACAACGACGCACGCCGTGTTGCCGCAACCGGAGCACAGGCCGTTCAGATCAATACTGAAGGCGGATGCCACCTTAACTCCAGCCAGGTAAAGGAAGCACTTTCCCTGATCGACCTTGAAGGACTCGATATTCTTTTCGTGGAAAACGTGGGCAACCTCGTATGCCCCGCTGAATTCAATGTTGGTGAAGATCACAAGATCACCCTGCTGACCGTAACTGAGGGCGATGACAAACCTGAAAAGTATCCCCTTATGTTCCATATTTCTTCTGTCATGATCCTTAACAAAATCGACCTCCTGCCCTACGTGGATTTCGATCTTGAAAAGGCCAAACAGCATGCACGTAAACTGAACGCAGACATCGCCCTTTTCCCTCTGTCCTGCCGCACACGGGAAGGACTGGAAGCATGGTACGAATGGCTCCGCAAAGCCCGCGCTGAAAAAGCATAATTTTTGTCTCCGACGGCTGTGGAAGCGAAACTTTTAAAGAAGTTTTGCTTCCACAGACCCCATCCCTTCAAAACCTTTTATAAGGCTTCGCCCTTTTGATGGATGTTTCATGAAATTCCCTAGCAACCTGCCGTGCTCCGCAGTTCTTGACTCTTTAGCAGACGGGGTGTTTACGGTAGACCGGGACTGGAACATAACATTCTTTAACGAAGCTGCCAGCCGAATCACCGGAGTCCATCCCGAAGAAGCGGTTGGCTCAAAATGCTGGGACGTTTTCCACTCCAGCCTTTGCGACGGTGACTGCGCCCTGCGCACCTGCATGAACGATTGCGGACGCATCTCCAACAAATCCATATTTTTCATCCACGCTGACGGACGCAAGGTTCCGGTTTCCATCAGCGCCGCACCACTTGTTGACGGCGATGGAAAACTCATAGGCGGCGTGGAAAGCTTCCGTGACCTGACTGATATTCAGATGATCCGCCGTGAGGTGGAAGATTCATGGCGCTTTGAAGACATCATCGGTAAAAGCGCACAGCTTGGAAAAGTATTTTCCATCCTGCCCCAAGTCAGTAAAAGTGAAGCCACTGTTCTCCTGCTTGGAGAATCCGGCACGGGTAAAGAACTTTTCGCCCGGGCCATTCATAACCTCAGTGAACGTAAAGATGGCCCTTTTGTAGCTGTAAACTGCGGCGCCCTGCCTGATAATCTGCTGGAATCAGAACTTTTCGGTTACAAGGCCGGAGCCTTTACCGATGCCCGCAAAGACAAGGCCGGACGCTTCGAACTGGCTGCAGGTGGCACAATTTTCCTTGATGAAATCGGGGACATGCCTGCCAAATTACAGGTCAAACTGCTTCGCGTATTACAGGAAAAAACTTTTGAGCCGCTTGGGGCGGTGCAGAGCGTGAAAACCAACGTCCGGGTTGTAGCCGCCACCAATAAAAATCTGTCAGAACTGGTGGAACAGGGTGCATTCCGACAGGACCTCTACTACCGCCTGAATGTAGTGACCCTCAACCTTCCTCCGCTCAAGGCGCGGGTCGAGGACATCCCTCTCCTGATCAACCACTTTGTAAACAGGCTCAATGCCCTGCAAGGCAAAGATATCGACGGTATTTCCGAAGACACACTGCACATCCTCATGCGCCATCCCTTCCCCGGCAATGTGCGGGAACTGGAAAACATCCTCGAGTTCGCTTTTATTCTCTGCCCTTCGGGCTTTATTCAGGTCGAACACCTGCCGGAATATCTCCAGCCGAAATCAAAAGAAACAGCCTCACACGAAGACATGCCGCTGACCATGGATGAAATCAAATGCATGGCTGTGCGTCGTGCTCTTGAGCGCAACAACGGCAAGAAAATGGCCACCTGCCGCGAACTGGGTATTTCCAAAGACACCCTTCGCCGCACCATCGCGCGCTGCGATGACATGGACGCATAATTAGCCCGCATATCTACCTTTTCGGCTAATTTTGATCTAAAACCCCCTCTCTCCATCTCTTCCAAATTCTAATAAATATCCGATTTAATTCTTTTTTATCCTCATGGCACAAACTATGCCTTATAGCCTTCCATGAGAGGAAACGAAGGACGCAATACCAACTCAACGCTGCTTTGTTTAGCCTGCTACGAAGACAGGCTGGCCTCCGTATTTGACAATGCCCCGGACCTGAAATTGTTCCGGGTGGATGACAATAAAATTTGTCCCGCAGGCTACCTATCCCTTCCCTCAAAAGACCCAAAGGACAGGACATCCGCCATTACAGCCTGCGGGGCAACGTTTTTAATATGCGGTGCAATCTGCGGTTGCACTATGAATGAACTGGAACAGGCCGGAGTTAGAGTTGTACCGTGGATTACGGGAATGACCGAGCAAGTGCTCTCCGCCTATCAAAAGGACTGTCTGGAAGACCATGTCATGCCCGGATGCAGGGGCAGAGGCAGGTGCGGACAGGGAAACAGGGGCTTCAGGGCCAGAAAGGGTGTGCAGGATACAATGCACCCCTGCGAACCGACCCTGGACTCAGTGCACAGGAGTAAATAATATGAAAATCGCCATCAGCTGTCAGGGCAATGATCTCAACGGAGATATCGACCCTCGTTTCGGTCGCGCAAAAGGCTTTCTGGTCTGCGATACCGATACCGATACTCAGGAATACATCGACAACACCCAGAACCTGAATGCGGCTCAGGGTGCAGGAATCCAGTCTGCCCAGAACGTAGCCGCCACCGGCGCAACTGCGGTAATCACCGGACACGTAGGCCCTAAGGCCTTTACCGCACTAGATAAAGGCTCCATCGAAGTCTACCTCGTAGGCGGAGGGACTGTTGCAGAAGCCCTGTCTTCCTTTAAAGACGGCAAGCTCGAAGCTGCTGCGGATGCGGACAAACCGGGCCACTGGTAAAATTTCCTTTATCGCGTTCAGTCATGCCTTTTCTCCTCTCCCTTGCTCTGCGGGCATGACTGAACCTTTCAACCATTGACAAGTCAGGTTCACGTCTTAGTTTACCTTGTAATGCCTATTGTGACAGATTGGACAATCTGTTTTTAATAATGACTACCCCCTCTGCCAATGAGGGTCAGGAGATTGATATATGAGCGATCACGCATGCGGAAGCTGCTCTTCATCAGGTTCCGGCTGTTCTTCTTCCGGTTGTTCTGAAGGTTGCAGCCCCGAAGATATGAAACTGAAAAAAACCCTTTCCAGAATCAAACACAAAATCGTGGTTATTTCCGGTAAAGGCGGCGTCGGTAAAAGTACTGTAGCAACCAATATTGCCGTTGCTCTCTCTCTTGCCGGTAAACAGGTCGGACTGCTTGACGTTGACGTACACGGTCCCAGTGTTCCCCGCCTGCTCAGCCTGCAGGATGAGAAACCTCACATCGGGCATGAAGTGATCGAACCCATCTCCTGGTCCAGCAATCTCTGGGTTATGTCCCTCGGCTTCATGCTGCCCAGCAAAGACGATCCGGTAATCTGGCGTGGTCCCGTAAAAATCGGCATGATCAAACAATTCGTACAGGATGTTGCATGGAACGACCTCGACTTCCTCGTCGTTGACTGCCCTCCCGGAACCGGTGACGAACCTCTTTCCGCATTGCAGACCCTCGGTCAGGACGCTCACGCAGTTATCGTAACAACCCCGCAGGGCGTTGCTATTGACGATGTGCGCCGTTCCGTTAACTTCTGCAAACAGGTCGGCAACCCCGTTCTCGGTATTGTAGAGAACATGAGCGGATTCGTCTGCCCCGATTGCGGAAATGTACACGATATTTTCAATTCAGGCGGCGGTGAAGAACTTGCCAAGGAAACCGGAGTCAAGTTCCTTGGTCGCGTACCTCTTGACCCCGAAGTGGGCCGTTCCGGTGATGAAGGTTACCCCATCATCCGCACTGACCACGAAAGCCCCACCGGCAAGGCTCTGAACACCATCATCAAGCCCATGCTGGATCTCACCGACACTTTGCAGGAGAACAATGAAATGCCTAAGCCTGAAGAGCTTCAAGCTAAAAACGGCATGATCAGAATCGCAGTACCCGTTGCAGCAGGCAAACTCTGCATGCACTTCGGGCATTGTGAACAGTTCGCACTGATGGACGTTGATGTCGCCACCAAGGGAATTGTTGCCACCAACATGGAAACTCCCCCGCCCCACGAACCGGGTGTGCTTCCCAAATGGATCGCAGATCAGGGCGTACAGCTGGTACTCGCCGGCGGCATGGGTTCAAGGGCACAGTCCCTGTTCACCGATGCAGGCGTAAAAGTCATTGTCGGTTCCCCTGCTGAAGCACCTGAAAACGTGGTTTCCAGCTACCTTGCAGGAAGCCTCCAGACAGGCTCCAACACCTGCGACCACTAGTCGCAAGACTAGGCATAATATAAGCCATAAGTACATCTACCGTACATATCTCGACCGAAACAGCCTGTGGGAAATCCCGCAGGCTGTTTTGCTTTAAAAGGAAAATTTATTTCAGATCAATAATATCCTGCACTGTGATATGACCGTCGCGGAAAGTTGAAATGATGACATCCTTATCCGGGTCGCCGTTATTGTTATAGTCAAAAGTCCCGGTCACCCCGTGGAAGGGGGGCATGTCCACCAGAGCATCATGGATAGCTACCGGATTATCGGTTCCGGCTATTTTTGCAGCATTGAAAAGTGAATTAACAGCGTCATAAGTCAAGGCTTCAAGTTCACTGGGATCCACACCGTTTGCTTTCTTGTAGTCCCTTTCAAACTCCGCAGCCCCTTTAATTGGCAGGCTTGGAACCCAATGATCAGTATAATAGCTGTTTTTGAATAAGGGATTGCGTTCCAGTTCAATGGAATCCCATGAATCACTACCCATAAGAATGCCTTTGAAACCAAGTTTGCGGGCCTGAGCTACCTGTAATTGAACTTTTTTGGTGTTATTAGGCAGAAAGAGTATTTCTGCGCCAGCCTCAATTATCTTCTTCAACTGGGAGGAATACTCTCGATCCCGTGCGACATACCCTTGAAAAGAAACAACCTTTCCTCCGCAATTCAAATAATCTTCTTTAAAAAAGCGGGCCAGTTCGGCACTGTAAGGACTGGAAGAATCGAACAAAATTCCCACATCCTTGTGGCCAAGGTCGTTTTTGGCAAACTGGGCCAAAGCTTCACCCTGCACGGTGTTTGTGTAAGAAACACGAAAAGAATATTTAAAAGAAGTCAGCTTATTGGTACCCGCTACCGGTGTAATAAAAGGTACCTTGTGCTCCTCACATACTTTGGCAACAGCCAGCGCCACATTACTCTTTGCAGCCCCGACAATGGCAGAGACTTTTTCTTTTTGAATCAACCTGAGTGTGACCTTAGCGGCCATTTCAGGATCGCCGTTACTGTCCGCCGGAAACAGCTTAACATTATGCGGCTCTCCGTCTAATTCCAGCCCACCGGACTTATTGACCTTCTCTGCAGCATAACGCGCGGCAGTAACAATGTAGTTTCCTTTCCTGAACAGTTCACCGCTGGTAACCGCAACAACTCCGACCTTGAATTCACCGGATGTTTTTTTATCTGAACACCCTGAGAAAAGACAAAAGACCAGAGCGAAAAGGAGGACCGGAATAAATCTGTTTTTTTTCATGAAAAACTCCGATTTGCAGTTACAGCGGGAAAAGACAAAAGGCGGCCTCTACAGACCGCCCTTCACCTCAGGGCTAGATACCAGCCATGCAGTTGTAAAGTTCTTCGCTCACCTCGATACGCACAATGCCGTCTTCGATATAAACGCGGATGTTGTTTTCAGGAATCAAAGCCATATCCATGGCTACGTTCACCCATTTATCCCTGAGTTCCGCCGGATCAACATCCTTAAGCGGATGACTTTCTGCTACTTTCCAAGACATGTTATATCTCCCGTTTTTTATTTTTTATATGTCCTCGGATTCATCCCCAGAAGACAAAAAATTTCATAAGTAATGGTCTGCCACCATCCGGCTAAATCTTCGGCACTGATGCGCCCTTCACCTTTTCCGCCCAGCAGGTAGGCGGTATCACCGAATTTAACATCTTCAATATGGCTGACGTCCACAATACAAAGCTGCATGCACACCCGGCCCAGAATCCTGGCCCGCTTCCCGTGAATGCAGACCTCTCCGACACTCGAAAGTCCTCGGCTGTATCCATCGGCGTATCCGGCACAGACAATGGCAACTGTCATGTCCTGCTCTGCGGTATAGGTACAACCGTAACTGATTGCCTGCCCCTTTTTGAGCTCCCGTACAGCAGCAATCTTGGTCCGCACCTGCATGGCAGGTTTCAGGTCGCGGCCGCACTCGCTCCAACCGGTTCCGAGCAACGGGTTGGAGCCGTAAAGGGCAATTCCCCCGCGCTGGGCGGAATAATGAACCTGATCATGAACCAGAATTCCGGCAGAGTTGGCAAGTGATGCTTCCAGCTCATATCCGGCATCTGCAAGACGCTTCAAAATACCGGAAAATGTCTCCGCCTGCGCAGACATATACCCCTCGTATGCCGGATCATCAGAAGTGGCAAGGTGCGAACTGGCCAGTACCGGACAGATTTGAGGATTGATTTTCAGCCACTCAATCAGCTTATCCAGCTCATTGACACTGAAACCGAGCCGGGACATCCCAGTATCAAATTTCAAACTGATTTCGACTTTACGACCCTGAGCAGAAACAACAGCGGAAAGCATTTCCAGCTGTTCAAATTCACCGATAAACGGAATGATCTTGTTCTGCGCCGCATTGAAACAATCTTCCTCGTTGAGCGGACCGAGCAATGAAATGATTCGCTTGCTGCAACCGCTTTTACGCAGTTGCATGCCTTCACCAACTGTGCCGACAGCGAAAGTATCTGCCCCTTCTTCTTCAAGGGCACGGGCAACTTCTATCAGTCCGTGACCATAGGCATCAGCCTTTACCACGCCGTACACCCTGCTTCCTTTCTCTTTAAGCAGCCGGTAATTATGGCGAATGGCATTTAAATCAACTTCAACTTCAAGTGTATTATATCCGATAGTCATTGGAGATCTCCGGTTGAGATTGAGACTGGCTATTTGCGTTTGAAAAGTTTCTCCATTTCCAGCGCGGACCAACTGATCAGGACAGGACGCCCATGAGGGCAATATTCCCGTTGCGGGCATTTTACCCAAGCTTCCAGCAAAGAAAGAGCTTCATTGACTGCCAGCGGCAGGCTTGCCTTGATGGCTGATTTGCAGGAAAGCATGATCCAGAGGTCATCCAAAGTCTTGGCCTGTCCGTCCACCGCTGCTTTTAAGTACTCCCTTGCTTCTCCGGTTTCAAGTGCCGGAGGAATACCGCGCATGGAAAGTGTCTGCCCGGACTCAAGCTCCAGCATGAAGCCCGCAGCCTGCAAGTCTTCCCACATTTCCTGTACCCGCTGAACTTCAGTGGGATGCAGAACAATATCGATGGGTAATGCCAGCGGACGCGATTCACCGCGAGTACGCAGGGATTTCATATTCTCGTAGATCACCCGTTCATGGGCTGCGTGCTGATCCAGCAGACCGAGAGAACCGTTCGGGAGTTTCAGAACCAGATAGGTATCAGCAACCTGCCCCAGATACTCGATACGCGAACCGGGAACATAAATGGGACCAGCGGCGCATGATCCATACTCTTGCGGTTCAGGCACAGAAAGCGGATTTTCCTGCGCTGCATAATCCATGGCCTGTTCATGAAACATACCCGGTTCAGGGCGGGATTCAGCAACAGATGCAGACGTAAAATCAGACTTAGGCAGACCTGAGCCCACTTCCGGTTCATCATCCAAGGCTGTAAAATCTGTATTCTTAAATTCGTTCCAGCTGGAAAATTTTGCTGCAGGCTCGATGGGCAAGGAGACACTTTCCGATAACTTCTTTTCACGAACAGCTGGACGGACCGGCATTTCAGGCTGACTTTGTATAGGGCTGCCTTCATCCATAATGCCAAGCTCATAGCGAGAAAGAGCCTGCCCGATGCCATTGCGAATAATGCTGAAAACCGCACTTTCTTCCTGAAACCGGACTTCCATCTTTGCCGGATGCACGTTCACATCAACCAATTCCGGAGGCAACTCCAAAAAGAGCACCGCCTGCGGATATTCACGAGAAATCAATCGCCCTTTGTAGGCTCCACGAATGGCGCTAAGCAGCAGCTTATCCTGAACGGGACGACCATTGACAAACATAACAATGCGGTCACCTCGGCCTTGCGCCAGTCCGGGAATACCGGCACAGCCATGCACTTTCATCTCCCCGGCTTCATGTGAAAATTCAAGCAGGGATTCACAGATATTACGCGGCCAGAATACGGACAAACGCTCCGGCAGAGATTGTCCGGCCGGAAGCCGAAACTGCTCCCGACCATTGGAGGTAAAAGAGAATCCGGCATCAACATTGGCAAGGGCAATCTTAAACATTACCTGGTTGCAACGACGCGCTTCGGTGCTCTCTGTTTTCAAAAATTTCAAGCGGGCCGGAACATTGAAAAACAGGTCACGAACTTCAACCGAAGTACCTCCCGGGATAGCAGCCGGACCTTCATCAACCACATCCCCGCCCTCAACATTAATAAACCATCCTTCATCGGCTCCTTTACGGCAGGAGCTCATCTTAAAGCGCGAAACCGAGGCAATACTGGGCAAAGCTTCACCGCGGAAGCCGAAACTGGTGATAGCGCTCAGATCTTCAACATTGGAAATTTTACTGGTGGCATGGCGGGTAACAGCCAGCTTTAACTCATCAGCTGCGACACCGAACCCGTTGTCCTTCACGGAAATAAAGCCTTGTCCACCGCGCTCAACAGCAACATCTACCTGTGTGCTGCCTGCATCAATGGAGTTTTCCACCAGTTCCTTAACTACGCTTGAAGGCCGCTCCACTACTTCACCGGCGGCAATCTGGTTACGCAGTGAAGCTGGAAGGACATGAATTTCAGGAGTGCTCATAATGATATATCTATCTGGTATTTTTATTTATCTGTGTAAGTCAAAATTTATAATCCCGAGATTACAATAAGCAAGGCCCCCCGTCTACACATCAGTAGTCGGGGGGCCCGGTAAGTTCTGTCGAAGATAAGGTCTAAAATCCGCTCATATCGATAAGATTGAAGTTAACACCGTAACGTTCATCAACAGTGGTCTTGGAGGCAATGAAATCCAAGGAAAAGCACTGATGACTCCAACCCACTGACGCTGTTTTCTCAAGGTCGCGGTCAGAATTAAGATCGGTTCTGAATTTACCGCCAATCCGCAGATTCCAAGGCAGCTTGGCTTTCATGCCATAACTGATGATCTGCATGTCTGTGTCCTGCTGACGTTTATATTCATCAATCTTGCGCAGGTAATCGTACCCGAGAGAGAACTCCGCATACTCATCGTAAAAGAGCTTAAGAATATTTTCATGCTCAGTGACTTCACCCAGATATGGGGAAATCCATGTTCTGGAGGTGAGGTTTACGAAATTATAGGGAGTAACAATAATCTCGGCCATGAAGTCAGAGAAGGGACGGCGTTCATACTCACTGAGTTCTATGGAACGGTTTTCTTCGTCAATGTCATACCCCTGTTCCAAACGTACCCGCAGGAATTCAAGATAGTCATTTTCAAGAACCGGATTACCATCAGCATCCATAACCACTGTTACACGGTTACGGTCGAAAACGTTGGTAAGAGAGAAGACAAGATCGTTCTGCTCAGAAATACGGTCACGAGAATCAAAGTAAGGCAACTTGGTCTGAGACGCAGAGTCATCCTGAACCCATGAATATTCCAAACGAGGAATCACATTATGCTTCATGCGGGTCCAGCCGGACTGCCCTACATTTTCCTTGGTAACTACAGGAGCGGATTCCAGATCAAAGACGCGGTAAAAATCAGTAGCCGCGCTGATTCCGGCATCGGCCAGAAAACGGAACTGAGTAGAATCGTGACTACCATCAGAAGTAGAGTTCTGGAAAGATGTTCCCAGATAATTGGTGGCCCTTACACCTGCATAAGGAATAAAGGTAATTCCACCGGCTCGCACAGGCATGCTGAATGAAGGCTTGATGTCAATACGTCCACCGGTGGTGCCGTATTCACGCCAGAAATAGCTTGATTGAAATTCACCTTCCCACTCAATGGGAGTCCCGAAGAAATTATTCTTAAATGCGTAAGCGGAAAGCTGCGGCATTGTCTGAAGAGTCGGGTCCTGTGTGGAAGGAGCGTTGTCATTACGGTAAAGCAGGTTTTCCGTGTACTGTGCCATGGCCGAAACAGAGTAATTATCCCAACTTCTGGCTATGAGGGCGGTACTGGTTCTTTCGTTGGCATCTGCAGTGGCTATGTCACGCCCGAATTCATCAAGAAAGGAGTCACGGGTGGCTTCGTAACCATTGGAGCCGGAACGAAATTCACGCAGATAATCCTGGTCGGATACGAGGTCCATATCAAAGATGGTCTGCCAGTCTGGATTACCGAGATATCCGTTGTATTTAGACCTGATCCACCAGCGGTTCTGGTTGGGCCTGATCATGCTGTCACTAAAGGAATAACTTGCATCGTTGGCGTTGTTGTAACTTTTGCTGTCGTACAACCAATCAGCACGCCATGATCCTTTTGTATTCACATCTTCGGAATGACGGAATTCAACACCGGGCCTGAATCCGCGTTTGCTCAGGTATTCCGGGTAGAAGGTCATGTCCATTTCATCATTGATAGCCCAGTAGAACGGCAGGTTGAACCTGTTTCCGAGACGGTTTGAGTTACCGATTTCAGGATCAAGGATACCGGACTGGCGTTCACGCTGTACCGGAAGTTCCATGTAAGGAGTGTACATAACCGGGACACCCTTAACTTTGAACTTGGAGTGCCAGAGGCGGGCATAACCGTTGATGGTGATATCACCTTCACCGGACTCAAAGGACCAAAGAGGATTCTCGCCCTCACAGGCAGTCACTTTTACATCCTTGAAGCTATAAGTGGCTCCGTTATGCTTTTCAATGAATTCACTTTCAAAATAGACATGGGGCTTAGCAACAAAAACGCGGCCCTTTTTAAGCCAGCCGACCATATTATTAAGGTCGAATTCAGCTTCAGCCGCATCGTAAAAGTCGCCCTTTATCTGCGCTTTCACATTACCGCGCAGATAAATCCATTTGGTAGCCTGATAAAAACGGGCAAAATCAGCCTTAATGTAGTTATCGCCACTGCGAAGGGTTACATCCCCGTAGGCCTGAAGGTATTCGCTGTCGCTTTCCACAATAAGTTTATCTGCGGAAAACTTCCACTGCTCACCTTTCTGCTCCACGCCATTATTATCGGTCATGGGCACGGTCATCTGTTGCTGTGCCATTGAAGCACACGGCAGACAAAGAAGAAGTAAAACTACAAAGATGACGAACCTGGATTTCAAAACAACCTGCCCTTTAATATTCAAAATGTCCCGGCTAACCGGATTAACAATTAACTCTTGAGATAAGGATCTTCCTGAGCCAGATAATTCTGCACATAATCTTTAGCCGCATCTTCCAACGAAGTGAACGGCTTATCATAGCCGGCTTCCACCAGCTTGCTCATATTGGCCTGAGTGAAATACTGGTACTTGTCGCGGATAGTCTCCGGCATCTCGATGTAGCTGATGTTCGGCTCAACATCCATCGCTGCGAAAACAGACCGTGCAAGTTCATTCCATTCACGGGCCTGTCCGGTACCGATATTGAAGATACCATTAGCCTGCGGATTCTGCAGGAACCACCACATAACGTCCACGCAGTCCTTGATATAAACAAAGTCGCGCTTCTGGCCGCCGTGGGGATATTCAGGCTTGTAGGATTTAAACAGTTTCATCTCACCGGTTTCACCGATCTGGTTAAAAGCCTTGCAGATAACACTCTTCATGTCGTCTTTATGGTATTCGTTAGGTCCGAATACATTGAAAAATTTAAGGCTCACCAGCTTATCCAGCACTCCGCCGCGCTTGGCCCAAAGATCAAAAAGCTGCTTGGAGTAACCGTACATGTTCATGGGTTTGAGGCGGTCAATGCCTGCATGATCGTCATCAAAGCCGAACTGTCCGTCACCATAGGTTGCAGCACTGGAAGCATTGATGAAACGCACATCATGCTGGAGGCAGAAACGGCAAAGCATCTGGGTATAGCGGTAGTTGTTCTCCATAAGAAAATCCGCATCCTGTTCTGTGGTGGAGGAACAGGCACCCATGTGGATTACAGCATCAGTTTTAAAGGGATCGTCACCTTCGAGAATGAATTTGAAAAACTGATCCCTGTGGATGTAATCCTCGTAGCGAAGATTGACTAAGTTTTTCCATTTATCAGTCTTAGCAAGGTTATCGACGATCAGAATGTCGTCGATTCCCATCTGGTTTAATTTCCAGACCATGGCACTACCGATAAAACCGGCTCCGCCAGTTACAATATACATATATAATTTCTCCAGCTATCTTAAGCAGATATAAACGTCTATTAGTACTATCACACAATACAAGTTGCCGGATGTTACTTATTTTTCTGACACTTTTCAACTACATTTAAGTTAAAAGACCCTATTTACACAAAAACAAACGCAATAATTTTCTCTCAACATCCGTTGATGCACAAAAAGCTCAGTTTTTAAATAAAAGACAACGCCGATATAGATAAAGTTATGTTGTACACAACAATTTAAATCATATTTAAGCATTCACCATCCCATCATTACCATAATTCAACTTTATACTTCTTGTTTTTAATCTTGCTTAATTGTATTTTAATGTTATCCTTATTTAAGCACAAACATTATTATGATTTTTTCTAGACTTTATTTATATACGAACCTTACTTATCCAAACAGACTTAGACCTCAACAGTAAATCAACAGAAGAATTCAAAGGATTGTCATGAAATACTCTGTAAAAGAAATCCTCCATCTCGAAGTTTCCCCAGCTCTTGGCTGTACCGAACCTGTCGCAATTGCACTTGCCACTGCTGCCGCAGCTTCAGTGATGCCCGATAAAAGGCCGGATAAAATCGAAGTCTGGGTTGACCCGAATATTTATAAGAACGGGCTGGCCGTAATTATCCCCGGCACTGGAGGACTGAACGGACTGGACACCGCAGCAGCTTTGGGAGCACTTTACGGAGAACCGGCACTTGGACTTGAAGTTCTTGAGCCTCTTGATGAGGAAAGTGCTAAAGACGCCTGCAAATACAAAGACAAAAAACCTGTTACAGTAAACTTGCTTGAAAACAGGCATGGAATTTATGTCCGCGCTCTGCTTACCTTCGGTCCCGATCACGTTGAAACAATAATTGAAGGCGTACACGACAATATTATTTCTCTGACCCTTAACGGAGAACCGGTTAAGAACTCTACTCTGGTCAAAGAACAACTGGCACAAAAGGCTGATGTCTCCAAGCTCGAAGAGTTCATTAAGACTCTGTCCCTCGATGATCTGGTAGATATGATTAACGATCTTGACGAGCAGGATTTTACGTTTCTTAAAGAAGGGATCACTTACAACATGCGCCTTGCTGATTACGGGCTTAAACACGGTTCGGGTCTGGGCGTAGGGGCTACCTTTGAAAAGCTGGCCCGCATGAAAATCCTCAACAGAGACATGATTCTGGCCGCCCGCACCATAACCTCAGCCGCATCTGATGCCCGCATGGGCGGTATCAAGCTTCCGGCAATGAGTTCAGGCGGATCCGGAAACCACGGCCTGACAGCAATCCTGCCCATTTATGCAGTGAGTGAATTCGTGGACTGCTCCGAAAAAACCATGCTGGAGGCCATCGCCCTCAGCCACCTTGTAACCGCGTACGTGAAAGCCCAGACAGGAAGGTTATCCGCTGTATGCGGATGCTCTGTCGCAGCCGGAGCCGGGGCCACAGCCGGGATCACCTATCTTATGGGTGGAACCCCGCCTCAAATGGCTGGAGCCATCACAAACCTTACCGAAGATCTTGCCGGAATCATCTGTGACGGGGCTAAATGCGGATGTGCATTAAAACTTGCAACTGCGGCAGGCACAGCTGTCCAAGCCGCCCTCTTTGCCATTCATGGAGTAAACGTACATTCAACGGACGGCATTATCGGCAGCTCCCCTGAACAGACCATGCAAAACATAGGCACCCTGAGCACACAGGGTATGATCGATACCGACAGGACCATTCTTAAAATCATGCTTGAAAAGCACTTCCTAGGCACAGAAAATTAAAAAGACCATAAAAATAACACAAAACTATTGATTAAGCCCTGCCAATACCTTAATTTTGGTAGAGTAATAAAACTAATTAAAACCGTTAACCAACATACCGGAGGACTTTCATAATGTTCAAAAGAAAAGTTTCATTAATCCTGACTGTTGCCTTAGCCGCTCTTCTGGCCTTCGGCTCCATGGCCTCAGCTGAATCCAGAATCGTTCTTAAACCCAAAGTTGATGCTTTCGCATACTTTGTTGATACTTCACCATCCATGTCCCAGACATATGATGCCACCGGCACTCCTAAAAT
This sequence comes from Maridesulfovibrio pacificus (SeqCode), assembly GCF_048612815.1. Classification (NCBI taxonomy): domain Bacteria; kingdom Pseudomonadati; phylum Thermodesulfobacteriota; class Desulfovibrionia; order Desulfovibrionales; family Desulfovibrionaceae; genus Maridesulfovibrio; species Maridesulfovibrio pacificus (SeqCode). Next base: position 287,521 of record NZ_JBLZNE010000003.1, on the reverse strand, counting down.
TATCGCCGGAATCAACGCTCTGAAGAGACTCAACAATGTTGTTCCCGAACTGGGATACGACTCTGCTCTTTACGCGATGCCCGACTTTGCAACGTATTCCCCTAAGTCCATGTTCACCAGAGCAGCCATGGCTAAAGGAATCGCATCCGTTCCCAGCGACCTGCCTTTCTTCCAGTCCACCCCGATTGGAACAGGTTTTTCCGACCTTAACGGCGTTGTCAAAAACTGGGGCGGTAAATTCGCGGTGATTTTTGTTTCCGACGGTCTGACAAACTCCGGACGCAATCCTGTCCGTATCGTTTCCGATATGGCAAAGACATACGGTGACCGTTTCTGCCTGCACATCATCAGCGTAGCCGACACCGCACGCGGTAAGGCCAACCTGAAGCGTCTCGCAAGCCTCACTCCTTGCGGCGTTTATGTTGATGCCAGTGCACTCGCTGACAAAGCAGTTCTGGATAAATTCGCTCAGGATGTCTTCTACACTCAGGAAGAAGAACTGATCGTTGAAGTTGTTGAAGAAGTTGTAGTTCCGGTTGTTCCGGTTCAGGAAAAAATCGTTTTCCGTAATTTCAACTTTGGTTTCGACAAGTACCAGATCACTGATGAAATGGTTCCGGCACTGACTGAAGCTGCAACCATGCTTGAAGAATTCCCGAACCTTAAGGTTATGGTCGGCGGTCATACTGACTCCTCAGGTTCCGAAGCTTACAACCAGGGTCTCTCCGAGCGCAGAGCCAAGTCTGTGGCAGACTGGCTTGCAGCCAACGGCATTGCTCCTGAACGTCTGGAAGTTAAGGGATATGGCGAAATGAATCCTAAATACGACAATAAGACCAAAGAAGGACGCAAGCTTAACCGCCGCGTTGAAATCGACGTAGAAGACTAAAAGCCACATAAGCATTAAAAAGGGTGGAAAGATTTATCTTTCCGCCCTTTTCGCAATTTGGAGAACCCCATGAGACTTGCCAGTAAAATTTTAACATCTGTTTTTATCGTCATGCTGCTTTGCTCAGCTGCATATGGCTCCCACTCCGGAACCAAGGAAGAACTGGATACCTTTACAAATTTCGCCATAGGCTGGGTTGTCAAGCTGAACAAAAGCCACATCAAAGGCTTCAGTCGTATGGAAGTTCTACTCCAAAAAGACGGGACCTACCTCGCCAGATACCACGCGATTTCACCCGATACCATTACCTGCAAAGTAAAAAAGACCAGCAAAAAAAGTAAAGGAATGGTCGGACTGCTCAAGTACATGGAGACAATCTACGAAAGCACCGGCAAGACCCCGCAGGAAGCACGCGCAAGCAAATTCAAACCCGTAAAAAATATTCGCATAACAGAGATTTTCAGCAACTCAGGTAAGGGCTGGCGTTAAGTATTAAGCATCATTTTCACACTGAAAATAGCCTCATAACAAACGATACGAATGTCTTTATTCTGTAGTGCAGCGCAAGACTGTCAATGAGTTGCGAACTTGTATAGTCCAGCATATCCCTGAAAGTCATCCTTTCAGGGGGTTCATTTTCCTTATGTGCCCATCATAAAAGAAGTCCCCTCTCGCTACCTGCGGGAGGGGACTTTTAATTACTTTAACGGTTAATGCTACTTGAATCTTTCCACCAACTGACTCAGCTTCTGAGCCATTTCCGCTACTTCCTGAATGTTGGAGTTTGCATTCTGGATACCGTCGGACAGAGACTGTGAAAGGCCGTTGATCTCAGTAACGCTGTTGTTAATTTCATCACTGGTCGCAGTCTGCTGCTCTGCTGCGGTGGCAATAGCCCGGACCATGTCGGCAATGGTCTCACTCTCGTTGACGATCTGGCTGAGTACGCCTCCAGCTCCTTCCGCCATCTGCACGGTATTCTCAACCCTGCCGCGCACTCCGCTCATCTCGGAGACTACCTTGTCGGTAGACTGCTGAATGAGTGTGATTGCGCTCTCAACCTCATTGGTTGCGCCCATGGTTTTCTCTGCGAGCTTACGGACTTCGTCAGCTACAACAGCGAATCCACGTCCGGCTTCACCGGCTCGAGCCGCCTCAATGGCTGCGTTCAGAGCCAACAGGTTGGTCTGGTCGGCAATATCATTAATAACAGACATTACTTCGCCGATATTGATGGCCCGCTCCGAAAGGTCGGCGAGCATGTCGGAGAGTTTATCCGTGGTTTCTGTTACAATATGAATCTCGGACACTGTGTTGCTGACAACCTTTCCACCGTCGCGGGCAACTGAGTTGGCCCTGTCGGAGGCTTCAGCGGTTTCCCCGGTATTCTGTGCAACTTCAAGAACTGTAGCGTTCATTTCTTCCATTGCGGTTGCAACCTGTCCGGTCTGCATCGCAGTAGTATCGACACCTGCAGTCAGTTCATTCATCTGATGAGAAAGCTCAGTGGTGTAGGAAAGCAAAGCCTTGGAGACTTCGGTAACCTCATTGGCTACTTCAAGCAAAGATTCCTGCTGCTGCTCAATATGCTTACGACTGGCTTCCTCTTCGGTAAGGTCGACCATTACCGCGATTGCACCAACTGTCTCTTCTTCAGCATTAAGAAGCGGGCAGACCTGATAGCGCAACGGGAATTCAACACCGTCTTCACGGTTGAATCTCAGCAGGCCTTCAGGGCAATCACTGGAAGAGATAGCCTCTTGAGTCAGAGATTTTCCATCAACCCTGAAAAAATCACCGACATCCATTCCTATAAGGGCATCTTCAGGTTTGTTGAGGATGTCGCGCATCGGTCCGTTAACGAAATCAATTTTGCTGTCACCGTCAGTTACGATCATGGGCACGGTTATACCGTTAAGTACACCGCGGTTGTAAACCAGCTGGTCTTTAATCTGACGGGCCATTTCACCAAGATGATCTCCAAGCGAGCCAAGTTCGTCACTGCTGTTCACTGCAAACTGTGCGTCAAGATTACCCTTGGCAAAATCACTTGTAGCACCGGAGATAATCTGAATACGATTCACAATTGATCTACGCATGAAGAACAGAAGAGCGGCAAGCAGAGCGACAAAGCCTCCGAATGAAAGCGCGGCCCCTTTGAATTGGGACTCATGAAATGTTGCAAATTGAGGTGAAACATCCTGCACCATCACCAAGGTTCCGAGTACAGGCTGTTTCCTGCCGTGACAGTGATAGCAGGCCTTCTCATTCTCGATGGTTTCAACCTCAACAAAAACCTCTTTACCGCCTATTTCTGAAAGGAGGCCGCTCTTGAGGGTTTTCTTAAGGCTTTGCCCGACAAGATTATTAATATCCTTGTCGCGAATTACATCTTTAATGTCGGAACGTATGTCCCCTGTGCTAGTAGAATAGGTGACATTTCCCTTGAAGTTGGTCAGGTAAATGGCAACATCGGAATATTTCTTTGAAACGGTAGCAAACTTTTCAGTTGTACCCCTGTTATCACCCTTGGCCATGGGCTCGCGGATGGCCAGCTGCAGCATATCCGCAGTTTTGTATGCATTCCTTTCAATCTCTTCCATCATGGTAGTGCGCTGCCAGAAAGAGTTTGCCAGAAACAGAACAATAAAAGTCGTAGCAGTGAGCAATGAGGTCAGCACCATGACCTTGTTACCCAGGGAAGTCTTAATAAATTTCATAACGACCTCCCTAATGAGCTCCGCCGAAAATCAGCGGCTTGTAATTGAAGTTGTTAACCCGTTCTGCATTGTGGCAGACTTCACACTCCTCGATGGTCATCTTCCTCTTGATAAGATCAGGATCGCCGTCTTCAACATGAAGAGACCCAGGACCGTGACAAACCTCGCATCCTGCATCTGCAAGATGGGGAGTTTGCTCAAAAGAAACGAACCCGCCGGGTTTCCCATACCCGGTAGCATGACAGGTAAAGCAATCATTAAGCTCGTCAGCATCAAGATCTGAAGCCATGATCTTCACGCTTTTACTGGAATGAGCCTTTTTGGAAAATTTCTTATAGTTATTGTATTCTACCTCATGACACTCTTCGCATGCCTCAGACCCAACATAAGTTGCTGAATCCGTAATCCCATATTCGGCCAACGAACAGCTGAAAACTGTAATTACCGCCAGAATCACCCCAATCCTTACGGCAAAACCTCTTTCTACCATAATAACCCCGTTGTCTTGATAGTCTGCATCCTTCAAAACCCAACCTCAGACACCACTTCCGTAAATACTGAGACCTAATTACCCAAAAAAATATGGCAAATCATATATATGTACACTGATTTAACTATCTTGTTTTTATATGGAAGTGAAGTGGAATTTAACATTAAAGTAACTCTTTGTAGTAAAAATGAAACAATATATTAGGTAACTACCCACATTATAAACACTCTCAAGATACCGCTTCATCAAAACAGGATGGCATTACCAAAACGCAGCTCTTCATTTAAGTCTATTTTTTACTACAAGCAGTTTGTGCTGCATAAAAAGAGTATTCACTAACACTTTAGGGTGCTCTTCAAGCACAGGCGAAGATCGTTCAATTATTCACCATCTAAAATCCATAAGCAGCTCTGTGCAAAAGAAACCATCGTGAAACACGTTATTATCGCTTGCAGAATTCATAGTTCTTCTGGCAGAATACCTCCTCTTAAGAATCCATACTCTGTCAATAATCTTTAAGCCAATCTACGGAAACTAAAGGTCTGCTCCACCGGACTTTTTAAGCGGAAAGGCGGCTACTCATTTATGGGAATAGTAAATATTACTAAGACTTACGATGCCGATTTTGTGAAACAGGTAGAAAAGGAAAGCGGACAGAATGTCTCCCTTTGCTACCAGTGCGGTAACTGTACCGCCGGATGTCCGTACACATTCGCGTACGACATCCCAGTAAGCAGAATCATGCGTATGGTTCAGGCAGGGCAGAAAGAAACCGTGCTCAAGTGCAAGTCACTCTGGCTTTGCGCGACCTGTGAATCCTGCACCACAAGGTGCCCTAACAACATCGACGTGGCTCACATCATGGATGTGCTGCGCCACATGGCCCGCAGGGAAGGATATGCTCCGGTACCCACGGTCAAAAAATTCTGGGACAGCTTCCTCGATTCCGTTGAAAACAACGGACGAGTGTTCGAAATCGGCCTGCTCGCGGCTTATGTAGCCAAGACAGGACGCTTCTGGACTGACATTGATCTGGGACCGAAAGTGCTGCCCAAGGGCAAGATGCATTTCAAGCCCCACGAGATTCAGGGCAAGGATGAAATCAAGAAAATCTTCAAAAGATTCCAAGAGGAGTCCCACAAATGAGTGATTCCTTAACATATGCCTACTATCCCGGATGTTCCGGCGCAGGAACATCCATGGAATACGACATGTCCACCCGGGCTGTTTGTGAAAAGCTGGGAATCCGGCTCACCGACATCCCCGATTGGAGCTGCTGCGGTTCCACCCCGGCTCACACCGTGGACCATACCCTTTCCAGCGCACTCTCCGCCCGCAACTTGCAGCTGGTTGAGAAAATGGATCTGGATACCGCAATTACCCCCTGCCCCAGTTGCCTGACCAACCTCAAGACCGCAGAACATCGCATGCAAAAAGATGAAATGCGCGAAAAGGTCAACAAACTGCTGGACAATCCCTACAACGGCGGTGTCTCCACCAAATCCGTGCTCCAGATTCTCGTTGAAGACCTCGGTCTCGATGCACTTAAAAAGAGCACCATCAAACCGCTCAAGGGACTCAAAGTTGCAGCATACTACGGCTGCATCATGAACCGTCCCCCGGAAGTGATGAACTTCGATGACCCAGAGCACCCTATGGCCATGGACAATATCATGAAAGCTATGGGCGCCACTGTTCTGCCCTTTCCTTTAAAGGTAGAATGCTGCGGTGCCTCCTTCGGTATCCCCCGCAAGGATGTGGTCATGAACCTGTCCGGAAAGCTGCTTGATGTGGCAGACGATCTCGGTGTTGACGCACTGGTCACCGCCTGCCCCCTGTGCCAGATGAACCTTGACCTGCGCCAGTCTCAGGTCAACTCTGCAACAGGTGCCAAGCACAACCTGCCCATCTTCTACTACACCCAGCTCATGGGCCTCGCCCTCGGCATGAGTGAAAAAGAACTGGGAATGGACAAGCTCTGCGTGAGCCCCCGTAAAGCTATCAATGCCATCGGCAAAGAAGAAGAGAAATAGCGGAAACCCTGCTAAGGAGAAGACTTAAATGAAAATTGGAGTTTTTGTCTGCCATTGCGGGACTAACATCGAAGGTACCGTGGATACCGCTGCCGTTGCGGCAGCCGCACGGGAATTCCCCGGTGTTGTTTTCGCAACCGATACAATGTACGCCTGCTCCGAACCCGGACAGGACGAGATCATAGAAGCAATCAAGGAACACAAACTCGACGGAGTGGTAGTAGCATCCTGTACACCCAGAATGCACGAACCCACCTTCCGCAAAACCCTCGAAAGAGCCGGCCTTAACCGCTACCTCTTCGAGATGGCCAACATCAGGGAACACGTTTCCTGGATCGGTCGCGACCGCGAAGCCAACACCAACAAGTCAGTTGACCTTGTTCGTATGGCTGCGGCGAAACTGCTCAACAACAAACCTCTCCATGCCAAGTACTTTGACATGAACAAAAAGGTTATGATTGTGGGCGGCGGTGTTGCCGGTATTCAGGCAGCTCTTGACTGCGCTGACGGCGGCCTCGAAGTTATCCTTGTTGAAAAAACATCCTCCATCGGCGGTAAGATGGCAAAACTGGATAAGACTTTCCCCACAGTGGACTGCTCCAGTTGTATCCTCGGACCCCGCATGGTTGACGTTGCCCAGCATCCCAACATCACTCTCTACGCTTGCGCTGAGATTGAAGAAGTAAACGGTTATGTGGGTAACTTCTCCGTTAAAGTAAAAAGAAAAGCCACCTATGTTGACTGGGAGAAATGTACCGGTTGCGGTATATGCATGGAAAAATGCCCCAGCAAGAAGGCTGACAACCCCTTTGACGAAGAACTGGGTAAAACCACTGCGATCAACATCCCCTTTCCTCAGGCAATCCCCAAGAAAGCGGTTATTGATCCCAACTTCTGCATCAAAATCAAACGCGATAAATGCGGCGTCTGTGCCAAGGTCTGCCCCTCTGAAGCCATCGTTTACGATCAGGTCGATGAGTTTGTAGTCGAAGAAGTAGGCGCAGTTATTGCGGCTACCGGTTTCGATCTCGTAGACTGGACTGTATACGGCGAATACGGCGGAGGTCAGTACCCCGACGTAATCACCTCCCTGCAGTACGAGCGCATGCTCTCCGCTTCCGGCCCCACCGAGGGACACATCAAACGTCCTTCCGATGGCAAGGAACCCAAGAACGTGGTCTTCATCCAGTGTGTAGGCTCCCGTGATAAATCCATCGGGCGTCCCTACTGCTCCGGTTTCTGCTGCATGTACACCGCAAAGCAGGCCATCCTGACCAAAGACCACTGCCCGGATTCACAGTCCTACGTATTCTACATGGACATCCGCTCCCCGGGTAAGATGTTCGACGAATTCACCCGCAGAGCGCAGGAAGAATACGAAGCAAGGTACATCCGTGGCCGCGTGTCCATGGTCTACCCCAAAGGTGACAAGCTCGTTGTACGCGGTGCCGACACTCTCATGGGCGATCAGGTCGAAATTGACGCGGATCTCGTTGTCCTCGCTGTCGGTGCTGAATCCGCACACGGCGCATCCGACCTCGCTAAGAAGCTGCGCATCTCCTACGATGCATACGGTTTCTTCATGGAAGGCCACCCCAAACTCAAGCCTGTTGAAACCAACACTGCCGGTGTATTCCTCGCCGGTTCATGTCAGGGTCCCAAAGACATTCCTTCCTCTGTTGCACAGGGTAGTGCGGCAGCGGCAAAGGTTCTGGCCATGTTCGCCAAGGACCAGCTGGAAAGTGACCCCGCGGTTTCTGTAGTTGATATCAAACGCTGCATCGGTTGCGGCAAATGCATCAGCACCTGCCCCTTCGGAGCTATTAAAGAAATAGACTTCCGCGGACAGCCCAAAGCTGATGTGATTGAAACAATTTGTCAGGGCTGCGGTATCTGCACATCCACCTGTCCTCAGGGTGCAATCCAGCTCCAGCACTTCACTGACAATCAGATTCTTGCGGAGGTTAACGCAGTATGCCGGTTCTAGAAGGTAAAGAACTCAGAATCGTCGGTTTTCTCTGCAACTGGTGCTCCTACGGTGGAGCTGATACCGCCGGTGTAGGTAGATTCACCCAGCCGACTGACCTGAGAATCATCAAGGTCCCCTGTTCAGGCAGGATTGATCCTCTGTTTATTGTGAAGACACTCATGTCCGGAGCGGACGGAGTGCTCGTGTCCGGTTGTCACCCCAACGACTGCCACTACGCTGAAGGTAACTTCTATGCCCGCCGCAGGTTGGAAATGCTCAAAAGGTTCATCACCATGCTCGGAATCGAGCCTGAGCGTTTCGACTACACCTGGGTTTCTGCATCAGAAGGCCAGCGCTGGCAGGAAGTTGTGACCAAGTTCACCGAACAGATTCACAAACTCGGCCCGGCCCAAAAGATCGAGGGTCCCGAAGCCGAGGAGACACTCAAATTGATGGAAGCTTCCCTCTAGTCAGGGTTGTTCCACGCAAGGAGAAACAGAGTGAAAAATCTGGAAGATCTTAAAAAGCAAATTAAGGACGGACTGTCTGAGCTTGATGTGGTCATCGGGTGGACAGACAGCTTCGATCCTCTGCATGCCACTCCGCACTTCATGCGCAGTGAAGCAGATGTAGATAAATTAAAAGTGGACGCTCTCAGCGTTCACAACCTTGCCACCTACCTGCCCTCTCTGAAGGGTAAAAAGGTCGGTATCGTGGTTAAAGGCTGCGACAGCCGTTCTGTTGTTGAACTGCTGCAGGAAAACCTCATCAAGCGTGAAGACGTAACCATTTTCGGTTTCGGCTGCACCGGCGTTGTGGATCAGGTTAAAATCCGCCGCGCTGTTGGTGATGTAGGACAGGTTGAAGCCTGTGAAGTGAGCGAATCTGAAGTGAAACTCACCGTAGACGGCAAAGAGCACAAGCTGCCCTTGGCAGACATGCTCTCTGACAAATGCAAGACCTGCCGCTACCCCAACGCAGTTCTCTCTGACCAGTTTGTCGGTGAAGAGATCAAAGCTACCGCTTCCTTTGAAGACGGCTACAAAGATCTCGAAGAATTCGAAGCCAAGTCCACCGAAGAAAAATTCGCATTCTGGCTTGGTGAAATGGACCGCTGCATCCGCTGCTATGCCTGCCGTAACGCATGCCCCATGTGTGTCTGCCGCGACCATTGCGTAGCACAGTCCCGCGATCCGCACTGGCTGAGCCAGGAAGCCCACGTCCGCGACAAGTGGATGTTTCAGGTTATCCACGCTTACCACCTTACCGGTCGTTGCACCGAGTGCGGTGAGTGCCAGCGCGCCTGCCCGGTAGACATTCCCATCCTGCTCTTCAAGAAGAAGTTCAACAAGGAAATCAAGGAAGTCTTCGACTACGAAGCCGGTCTTGATCCTAAGGCAACTCCGCCGCTGCAGACCTTCAAAATTGAAGAACCGACCATCAAGGAGAAGGAGTGGTAGCCATGGCAAAATTCATCAAATCCGACAAAGTATCGGCATGGCTGGAAGAACTGGGCCAGAAGCACGAAGTACTTGCTCCCCGTAACGAGGGAGATGCTATTGTCTTCAAGCCCTACGACTCCAAGAAAGGTTTCAACATCGAGCGTGAAGCAACCGCCCCTCCGAAAAAGGCATGCTTCCCCCAGAGTGAAACCCTCGTGGAATTCAGCCACATCAAAGATCTTGAGAATCCCGATAAAGTGGCTCTTGATGTTAAGGAAACCATTCCTGATTCATCCTGGGTTGTTTTCGGCAGCCGTCCCTGTGACGCCCGCGGATTCACCATGTTCGACCGTGTTTATCTGAACGGCAAGCACGTGGACGTATATTACAAAGCCCGCAGGGAAAACACCTTCTTCATCACTCTCGCGTGTGAAAAAGGTGAAACCACCTGTTTCTGTAACTGGGTTGGTTCCGGCCCGTCCGATCCCACCGGATCCGACGTGCTTATGGTTCCCGTGGACGGCGGCTACTTCCTCGAAGCAGTCAGCGACCGCGGCGAAGCAATACTCTCCAGCTCCCTGCTGGAAGACGGCGGTTCCAAACAGGCCGATGCCGACAAGTTCCGCGCAGATGCCGACCAGTCCATGAGCGAAGCACAGGACCTTTCCAAAGCTCCCGCAAAGCTTCTCGAAGCTTTCGACGATATGGACTTCTGGGAAGCACAGTCCGCCAAATGCCTGAGCTGCGGTGCATGCACCTATCTCTGTCCCACCTGCTACTGCTTCAACATCACCGACGAATCCGACGGAGTCAAAGGTGAACGCATCAGAAGCTGGGACAACTGCATGTCCAACCAGTTCACCCTTGAGGCCAGCGGACACAACCCCCGCCCCACCAAGGCACATCGCCTTAAAAACAGAGTCGGCCACAAGTTCAGCTACTACCCAGACCTGCATGACGGAGTTATCTCCTGCTGCGGTTGCGGTCGCTGCATCAAGAGCTGCCCCGTTGGTGTGGACATCCGTGAAATCGTCCTGAACGCTATTGCATACGAAGCAAAGGAGAAGGCAAATGGCTAATAATCCTTATCTTCCTGCGATGGCCACCATTCAGGAGGTCATTCAGGAAACTCCCAATATTATGACCTTCCGGGTGACCTTTAACGATCCCGGTTACAAAGAAAAATTCACCTTTGAACCCGGTCAGGTAGGACAGCTGTCCGCCTTCGGTATCGGTGAATCCACTTTCGTAATCAACTCTTCCCCCACCCGCATGGACTACCTGCAATTCAGCGTCATGCGCACCGGGGAAGTAACCGATAAACTGCACTCCCTGAGCGCAGGCGACCAGATCGGCGTACGCGCACCTCTGGGCAACTACTTCCCTTACGAAGATATGAAAGGTAAAGATATCGTCTTCGTAGGTGGTGGTATCGGTATGGCCCCCCTGCGCACCCTGCTCTACTACATGCTGGATAACCGCAAGGACTACGGCAAGATCACCCTGCTCTACGGAGCAAGAACTCCCGTAGACATGGCTTACCAGTACGAGCTGCCCGAATGGCTGGAATGCGACGACCTCGACACCCATCTGACCATTGATGCGGAATACGAAGGCTGGGAGCACAACGTGGGTCTGATCCCCAACGTGCTTCTGGATATCGCACCGAAGCCGAAAAACGCAGTAGCTGTTACATGTGGTCCTCCGATCATGATCAAATTCACCGTGCAGGCACTCGCCAAGCTCGGTTTCAAGGATGATCAGATTGTAACCACCCTTGAAAAACGCATGAAATGCGGCGTTGGCATCTGTGGCCGTTGTAACATCGGCACCAGCTACGTATGTCAGGACGGTCCCGTCTACACATACGAACAGCTCAAAAAACTGCCCAACGAAATGTAATTATCCGGTCCGCACGGACTGTTAATTGCCTACAAAGAAACCCCGTTTTCCACTGGAAAACGGGGTTTTATTCTGACTTTACCTTTACAGCAAAGGTTCTTTCTTATTATTATGCAAACATGAAAATACTGCTTGTTGATGACGAAAAAATAAATGCTCTCTCCGCTTCACGGTTGCTTGAAAAAAAAGGCTACAAAGTAGTGGTAGCCTCCAACGGACAAGAAGCCCTTGACCGTCTGGACGAATCTGATTTCGACTGCATCCTTATGGATATTCAGATGCCCGAAATGGACGGCTATGAAGCCATAGAAAGAATCCGTGACGAATTTGTCTTCGGTGAAAAGTCAAAAACGCCCATCATAGCCATGACCGGGCATTGCTATTCCGATGCCTTCGAAGAATTCAGACGGGCCAAAATTGAGCACTACATCTGTAAGCCTTTTGATTTCACCAACCTGCTTGAGATTATCAAGAAAGCGACTAGTTAAACAAACTGTCCAGCCGCATAGCCCGAAGACCATGCCCATTGCAGGTTATAGCCGCCCAACCATCCAGTTACATCAAGCACTTCGCCGATGAAATAAAGCCCGGGGACTTTCTTGCTTTCCATTGTTTTGGATGAAATTTCAGCAGTATCAACGCCGCCAGCTGCGACCTCGGCCTTGGCAAAACCTTCAGTTCCCTGCGGCTTTACCACCCATGAATGAATGCGCTCTGCAAGGGCAAGCTGCCGTTTCTTGGTCAACTGGCTGACCGGAGTATCCTCGTCCTGTCCATCCAGCAACAGCCCGACCATCTTGCGGGTAAAATAGCGCGCCAGAAAATTATGCAGGGCAACATTCTCTCCCTTATGTGATTCAAATAATTCCGAAATATTATGAGCAGGCAGCAGATTGATGGTCAAGGCTGAACCGCGCCGCCAGTAGTTGGAAATCTGAAGCACCGCCGGACCGGAAATCCCCTTGTGCGTAAAAAGCATATCACCCGTAAAAGTGCGTTTCTCGCAGGTAATTTCCACAGGCAAAGCATTGCCGCTCAGCTCCTTGCAGAACTTCCCGTCCTGTCCACTGATGGTAAACGGAACCAAAGAAGGACGCGCTGGAATAGTCTTGAGCCCATATTGTTCGGCAAGCTTATAGCCGAAAGCTGAAGCGCCAACTTGAGGCCACGCCGGGGAACCCAGCGCCACAACCAGTGACTCAGCCTCAAATACCTGAGAACCGCTGCAAACCTTAAACGGTCCTTCACCGCTAACCTCTTCAATCTGACGATCCAGCAGAGTTTCCACACCAGCACGGTGGCATTTGGAAACCAACAATCCTGCGATCTGTCCAGCACCCTCAAGGGTAAAAAGCTGCCCGTCTTCGCGCTCTTCGTATTCAATCCCGGCCTCGGCAACAAAGGAAATAAAATCCCACTGGTTGTGCCGCGCCAAAGCGGATTTCACGAAATGGGGGTTCGCAGAAATATAGTTATCCGCCGCAACATCCATATTGGTGAAGTTACACTTGCCGCCCCCGGCTACACGGATCTTACGCCCAGCCTTACCGGAATGGTCCAGCACCAGAACCTTACGCCCGCGCGCAGCAGCATGCATGGCACAATAAAGCCCGGAAGCGCCCGCGCCGAGAATAATTACATCATATTTTGAAGAGGTATTGCTCATGAGGGAGGTTGTAGGCTGGTTTGGGGGTTGGGTAAAGGGGAAAAATTGCGGGATCTAGAATAAACAATCATTATGATTGTCGCATACAGAACGTTGTCCGAATCACCCTGGCTAAGAACAATGTTTCAAGGCTTTCATAGAAGAACTTCGCCAAGAAGAACAAGAAGCAAAAGCCAAGTAAGCTGAATCTGACGAAGCCGACAAAGGCACCAAAGAATAAAAAAAATAGGCGAAAAGCACCAGCTCTTCGCCTATTTACTTTTAAATAAAATTCAATCCCAAAAACACCTACACAGACCGCCCATAAACATCCTCAAACCTCTGAATATCATCCTCACCCAGATAACTACCGGTCTGGACCTCTATAAGCTCAAGATTAATTTTACCGGGATTTTCCAAGCGGTGCATGGTTCCCACTGGAATATAGGTGGACTGGTCTTCCTGTAATAAAACTTCTTTCTCACCGACTGTTACTTTCGCAGTACCCTTAACCACGACCCAATGCTCGGCGCGGTGATGGTGCATTTGCAGGGAAAGCACCCCTCCCGGTTTAACGACAATTCTTTTGACCTGAAACCTGTCCCCGCTGTCCACGGTTTCGTATGATCCCCATGGACGATAGACTTTGCGGTGATTCTCAGCTTCCGTACGGCCTTGTTTCTTAAGCTCAGCAACCAGTCCGGAAACCTCCTGTCCGTGATCCCGTCCGGCTACCAATACTGCGTCCGTTGTTTCAACCACAATCACATTATCCACACCGACCACACCGAGCAATCTGCCGGACGAATGCAGAAAACTATTGCCCACATTCTTTGCCAGCACATCACCTGTGATAACATTGCCAACGGCATCAGACTCGCGTTCGCTCATTAAGGAATCCCACGAACCGATATCAGACCAACCGCCGTCAAATGGAACAACGCTCAGGTTATCCACCTTTTCAATCACCGCATAATCTATTGATTTGGCAGGGCTGGACTTAAAGCTTTCCTCATCAAGACGCACGAAGTCCAGATCAGCGCGCGCTTTTGCAATGGCACTTTGACAAGCGGAATACATTTCAGGCTCAAGCTGTTCCAACTTTTCAAGAAAAACATCCGCTCTAAACATAAAGATTCCGGCATTCCAAAGATATTCATCGGATTTAATATAAGATTTAGCAGTCTTAAGATTCGGTTTTTCTACAAATGCCTGCACTGCTTGCGGGACCATGGTTTCAAATTCCCCAGCAGTGCGGATATACCCGTACCCTGTTTCCGGCCTGTCCGGGACAATGCCGAAAAGGACAATACCACCTGATTGGGCAGATTTTACCCCGGCAGCAATAACAGAATTAAATTTATCAAGATCATAAATAACGTGATCGGAAGGCATAACCAGCATTAGAGCATCCGGATATTTATTACGGACATGAAGAGCAGCTACAGCAATAGCCGGAGCCGAATTACGACCCTGCGGCTCCAGAAAGATAGCCTCCGGCTCAATTCCCGCTGTCCGCAACTCCTCAGCAACCATAAAACGGTAACTCTCATTGCAAACAACGATCGGAGCTTGAGCACGATCCAGATTGCAACCCCGTTCAACAGTATTACGCAGCAGGGAATGCTCCCCTACCAAGTTCAGAAGCTGCTTGGGATGATTTCTGCGCGAAAGAGGCCAGAGTCTGGTTCCACTGCCCCCGGAAAGGATAACTGGTACGATCATGCTTTTTCCTACTTACGCTAATATACTAGAATAAAGAAATATTTGCTTTCACAATGACTATAGAAATACACGCTTCAACAAAAGTGTGCAAACGCATAGCTTCATGGACAGAGTTCCAAGGCAAACTCAACACTTGCCCATACCCGCAAAGACGGGTATTGAGGGGCCGCAACACGTGATATTATCTTTATAGATAAAGAAAACGATTTTTCACCTTTCACGGCACAATATCCCGGATAAATTCATTTTTTCATGCAACCAGCGTTGCATGTGGGGGATATTTGCGGCGTGGAGAGGAATTTATATTTTTTTAGGAGAATTTATTATGGCTCTCAGTATCGGCATCGTGGGACTGCCCAACGTTGGTAAATCCACACTTTTCAACGCCCTGACCAAGGCACAGAACGCGGAAAGCGCGAACTACGCTTTCTGTACCATCGAACCCAACAAAGCTGTTGTGCCCGTCCCGGACGAACGCATCGACAAACTTGCCGAGCTGGTAAAACCCCAGCGCATACAGCAGTCCACTGTTGACTTCATCGACATCGCAGGTCTGGTTGAAGGAGCAAGCAAAGGTGAAGGTCTCGGTAACAAATTTCTCGGTAACATCCGCGAAACTCAGGCGATCCTCCACGTTGTGCGCTGCTTTGACAACGACGACGTCATCCACGTTGCCAACTCCGTTGATCCCCTGCGCGACATCGACGTAATCGAAACCGAGCTGATCCTCGCAGACGTTCAGGCTCTGGATACCCGCATCGAGGGCATGAAGAAAAAAATCAAGGGTGATAAGACCCTCGGTCCTAAAATTGCCGAAGCTGAAAAGCTGCTTGAGCACCTCAACGAAGGTAACCCCGTAAACACTTACGGAGACCTCGAGACAGACATTATGACCGAGATGCTCCGCGACCTGCGCCTGATCACCGCCAAGAACGTGATCTACTGCGCCAACGTAGATGAAGAAGGTCTCACTGAAGACAACGACTACGTTAAGAAAGTCAAAGCTCTTGCTGAAGAGCGCGGTGCTGAATTCGTAAAAATTTCCGCCAAGATGGAAGAAGAACTGGTTGGACTTGATGAAGAAGAATATAACGAATTCCTCGAATCCTACGGTGTAACCGAGTCCGGTCTGGCTAAGATCATCCGCACCGGTTTCCATACTCTGGGCATGATCAGCTACTTCACTGCCGGAGTTAAGGAAGTTCGCGCATGGACCATCCATGACGGCGACAAGGCCCCCCGCGCAGCCGCAGCCATCCACACCGACTTCGAACGCGGCTTTATCCGCGCGGAAGTTATCGGTTACGAAGACTACGTTAAGAACGGCTCCGAAGCAGCCTGCCGCGCAGCTGGCGTGCTCCGTTCAGAAGGTAAGGAATACATCGTTAAAGACGGCGATGTTATTCACTTCCTGTTTAATGTTTAGCTTGCCCCCGGCGGCTTAAACCTTATATTAGGCTTCGCCGCTTCGCGAGTTAAGACTTGCACACAATGAACCCCGCAATATTGATATTGCGGGGTTTTCTTATCTTTTCTTTAGAACAATCACACCGATCACTATCAGGAAACATCCTGCCCATTGCTCAAGCGTCATATATTCGCCGAGCACCGGGATGGCTACCAATGCGGTCAACATAGGTTCGGTGGTCAGCAAAATATTGACAACTGATGGAGATAAGTGGGTCAGGCTAGCGTTTATCAGGCTCCATCCGGTCATGGATGGGCCGATTGCCAGAGTTAAAATACAGGCCCAGCCCTTCCAGTCCACTCCGGGCATGAAGATATCAGCAGGAGTTGGAGCCGTACCGGGAATTATTCCCTGAACCGTAAGATTAAGAATCAGCATATACACCGCTGCGATTCCAAAAACATGCATAAGCACGCTTAAGGGATGTAGATTCCGCTCAGCGCATTCCCGGCCGAACAGGGCGTATGCGGAATAAAACACGCCGGAGAAAAGACCTGCGAGCATCCCCAGAGGCGTCAGCGTAAAATCAGAAAAGCCGTGCAGCCCGCAAACCATAGCGCAACCTAAAAGACAAAATACTATGGATGGAACAATCCTCAGAGTAGGTTTATCTCCACCAAGCCACCACTGCGCCAACACAGTCAACGGAACGGAAATGTATACAAGTACAGTTGAAACCCCGGCTCCGTTAAAATAAACCGACCAGCCCCATATTCCGTTCAAACCCGTCAGGACAGCTCCATAAAAAGCCAGCAGTCCTATATTCTCCCGCTCGAATCTCAAAATATGTGGCTTAAAAAGCTTCAATCCAGTCATCATAATAGTGCTGACAAACAGGTTACGCCAAAAGGTAACCACCAATATCGGCTGTCCGTAATCCACAACCATAATTTTAATAAAAATACCCACAAGTGAAATTAATGCCGACCCGGCAAGAACCTGTGCTATTCCAAGACTTGTGGTTGATTTCAGATTAATCATTTTTCAATCCTTCAAAATTATTCGCAGCACACAATGCATACGGTGCGGCACAATATTTCAACGGCAAAAAGATGCAAAGAGAAATTTGACGTAATCGGGGGCTGACGGATAGATACAATTATTGGAAACAATATAAATACAGCGAGGATCAAATATATGACTAAGGCCCTGCCGCGACTTATAACCGCACTGCTGCTTTTCCTGCTTGGCGGATTCATCCTGTTCATGCTCAACCAGATTGCAGGATTGGCCCAGCTTTGCGCTGTATATTTCCCAGCGTCACATGATTACGTGCTATTCGGCTTGACTGGTCTGTTCCTCACCGTCTGCTTAAGCCCTCTGGTGATCTACATATTCCGCCCCGGACCGCTGGTTATGCCCGCCGACCCCACCCCGGCGGAACAGCGGGAATTCATCCGCAAACTACGTAAAAGACTGAAGTCCAATAAATACATCCGCGAAGCTGCGCTGCCTCTGTCCACCACCGAAGACCTCGATATCGCCCTTGAGCATCTGGACCGTATATCTACGGGAAAAATGAAAACCGTGGCCTCGAGGATTTTCCTTTCCACGGCCATCTCCCAGAACGGGCAGCTCGATTCATTCATCGTACTCGGCACTCTGACCAAGCTTGTCTGGGATGTATCCAAAATTTACAACCAGCGCCCTTCTATGCGGGATATGGTTGCGGTCTACGCCAATGTTGCGGGCACGGCTTTTTTTGCCAGCGCAGTGGAAGAACTTGATATCCAAGCACAGATCGAAGCAATCATGTCCCCGGTACTGGCGGGGTCTGCATTGGGTATGATTCCCGGTGCCAGCGGGCTGACCTCAATCGTCACCGCATCCATTCTGGACGGCTCCACCAATGCTTTCCTTGCCCTGCGCGTGGGCATCATTACCCGTGGACATTTTAATTTTCATGCGGAGAAAAATTCTCCGGGCTACCGCCGTGCCGTCCTGCGCGAAGCAGCGGGCATGCTTCTTTCAATAGCTATGGGCTCCACTAAAACCATCACCACCGCTTATATTAAAACCTTCACCGGAGCAGCCGGAGAAAAGGCCGCAAGCGCCGCCAAAAAGGTTGTCGATTCGACTGACAAGGCATTTCAGGCCACCAGCAAGGCTGCAAAGTATTCGGCGCAACAGGTAGGCAAAGTAGCCCGCTTCGCCACATTCAAAAGTGACAAGCAGAAAGAACCTGAGCCAGAACCGGAAACGGTGAAAGAGAAGGCCGGGAAAAAATTAGGTAGGGTTAAGGGCTTATTCAAACGAAAGAAGTAATGCCTCCAGCGGCCTAAACCCTTTAATTGACTTCACCGCTTAGCGGATTGATTTTCCAAAACAAAAACAACCGCAATATCTTTCGGGATATTGCGGTTGTTTTTTGAAAAAAATTTAACGAGCTAAGCGCGAAGCAAACTAAAAGTTTTCCCTTCCCCAGCCGCCGGAGGCACTACACGTTCTCGGCAGCCACCGGCATGGGAAATACAATGTCGTACACCCAGTTGTAGACAAAGGCGTAGATGAGAAAGAAAAGCGCGAACCCGATATCAGCGATCAGGGCATGCCAGAGAGTCAAGTCCAGCCACCATGCTACGAAAGGCACGGTGAGAGTCAGAAGGGAAAGTTCAAACAATACGGCATGCAACACACGCATCCATGTGGGGCGCACATTGACCGGACGGTTCAGGGCCACCAGCGCTTTATCAAAAAGCAGATTATAGAGATAGTTACAAACCATGGCAGTCATGGAAATAGCAAGACTCATGATACCAATCCGGCTCATGTCCTTATCCAGTATCCACGAAGCCAGCGGGGTACAGGTGCAAAGTCCGATAATTTCGAATAACAGGGTGTGCCTGATTCTGTCAGCAGTTGTTCTCATGAGAGAGAGGATATAGCTGAGCCGCTACTGATTCAAGATGATTATCCAAAAATATTTCCTTAAAAATCAGAATGATAATTAGATATAACAATAGTTACTTGCCTGAACGATAGATAAACACCCTGTTTCCCGGGGATCGATTTCCAGATATGTTCAAGCTTTGCATTGTTTTTGGCACCTAAATTGAATAAACTGTTCACAGGTGTCAGAAAACACACATTTTTTCCTCTTGAACTTAAACCGGATCAAAATGGACAGCGCGAAATCATGCAACAAGACGAACTGCAAAAGCTGCGGGAATTATCAGCATCGGTCCCCAAACAGAAAAATCTGGCCCTGTTCTTCGGGCGCGCAGGCGGATACTTTATTGATAACGTTAAATATTTCTTCATCCATTGCGTGCAGCACAGACCGGAACTGGAATGTTTTTTCCTGTCCTTTGACAAAAAAGAAGCGGACCTGCTGAAACGGCAGGGTCTGCCTGCTCTGTGGATCAATGACACCGAAACCCTCGCCCTGATGACCAAGGCTTCGCTGGTGATCAGTGATGATTTCAGCTGGAAAACACAGGAACAACTCTGGGCCATACTCTGTGAAGCAACATCCATACAGCTCTGGCACGGCATCCCGCTCAAGGCTATCGGTTTCCCGGAAATCCAGTCTTCAGTGAACATGAACCCGGAAAAGGCCGAACACCTTTCCTTTGCCTATTCCGGCTACAATGCGGTGCTCTCCACTTCACCATACTTCACTGAGACCGCTTTCGGACGCGCTTTCAAGGCCGGAGATTTTCTGGAATTCGGTTACCCGCGCAATGATGTTCTTCTGCGCCGTCCCGGTAAGTTCGATATGATCAATGCTGACCGCGAGCTTTATGCTGAGATGGTCAAGTTCCGCAAACAGGGCGGCAAGGTGGTCTTCTTCATGCCCACTTTCCGCGACCTCGGAGGCGGACCGTTTGAGGACGGAGCCATTGATCTAGGTAAGCTTTCGCAGTTCTGCCAGCAGAACAACATCCTTTTTGTATGCAAATTTCATCCGTACCTGAGCATCGGACAGGTGCAGATGCCGCCGAATATTGTGCTCATGAATCCCAAGAGCGACGCTTATCCGCTGCTCTCTCTTTGTGATGCACTGCTGACCGACTACTCTTCAATTTATTTCGACTTCCTGCTTCTGGACCGCCCCATGATCTTCTACCCTTACGATTTTGAAGATTATGTAACCAAGAACCGGGAACTCCTTTACGATTATGACGAGATGACCCCGGGCAGAAAAGTCAAAAACAAAGATGATCTCTATACCGCTTTCGAAGAGATCGTGATAAATAATATTGATGACTTTGCGGAAAAGCGGAAAAAACTGAAAGAACTTTCCTTCACCCACTGCGATGGGAAGGCCGCGCAGAGGCTGGGTGAACACATAATCGCCAACTATCTTTAACCCGCAAAGGGGGCAGATCATGAAAGCAATCATACTTGCAGCAGGAATCGGAAGCAGGCTGAGCAGACCTTTCCCAAAATCACTTTCTGTGCTTCCTTACGGGGAGACAATCCTCGGCCGCCAGATCCGGATCATGCGTGAACTGGGTGTGAAAGAAATTATCGTGGTTGTAGGTTTCAAAATGACCCTGATCATGGAACAGTTTCCGGAAGTTTTTTACAAGTACAACCCTGACTACTACATCACCAACACTTCCAAAAGCCTGCTCAAGGCGGTGGAAGAGCTTGATGATGATATACTCTGGACCAACGGCGATGTTGTATTTGAAAAGCCGGTTTTGCAAAAATTCCTCGATGAAGCAAAAGATGAAAGCCGCATCGCAGTTGACCGCAAATCCTGCGGCGAAGAAGAGATCAAATATTTACTCAACGACAAGGGATACATCACCGAAATATCCAAACAGGTGGTCAATGCCGAAGGTGAAGCTGTAGGCATCAACCTTGTGAAGCAAAAGGATCTGGCCCTTTATAAAGAAGCCCTGCGCCGCTGTGAGGATCAGGATTATTTTGAAAAAGGCCTCGAATTCATTATTGAGGAAGGCGTCAACCTCAAGCCCGTGGATGTATCAGACCACGCATGCGTCGAAGTGGACTTTGAAGAAGACTGGAAATTTGCGGAAAAGACCTTCCTCAGAGCAGACCAGTAAAGATTGGAAGATATATGCAGGTAGCAATTATCCCGGCTAGAGGCGGAAGCAAACGCATTCCAAAGAAATCCATCCGCCCTTTTCTGGGAAAACCACTTATAGCCTATACCATTGAAGCCGCCCGAAAGAGCGGCTTCTTTGATCATATTCTGGTCAGCACGGATAGCGAGGAATTCGCAGAAGTAGCCCGCGAATACGGAGCCGAAGTACCCTTCATGCGTCCGGCTGAACTGGCTGACGACTTCACCCCTACACAACCGGTCATTGATCATGCTGTAGACTGGGTCAAAGAGAACTGGGGAAAACCGGAACGGTACTGCCAATTCTTCGCCAATCCTTTTGTGACAGCGGAAAGCATTCGTGGTGGCTACGAGATGCTGCGTGAACACCGGGCCAATTGCGTACTCGGAGTTGCCGAATTCCCTTACCCCATCCTGCGTTCATTTAAAAAGAATGATCAGGGGGGTGTTGAATACGCCTTTCCTGAATATGCCCCCTGCCGCTCGCAGGATCTGCCTGTATTCTTCCATGACGCAGCCCAGTTCTATTGGATAGAACTGACTGACCTTCCGCAAGAGCGTAAGGAAGGACTCAGCCTGCCCTACTTCCTGCCCCGCTACATGGTAGTGGATATCGATACCGAAGAAGACTGGCACATTGCCGAACGGCTCTACCAGGCCTTCATGTGTGATGAAAAATAGCAGACCAATTCTCTTTCTCTGCGAAGCCGGACCGCAAACCGGATTCGGGCACGCAGGACGCTGCATGGCAATTGCGGCAGCTCTGCGCGAAAAGTTCGGACGCGATTCTGTTTTCGGATTACGGGGTGCCCTAGAAGCAGAAAACAGAATCAAGGCAGCCGGATTCAAAACCATTCCTGTCAACGACTTTGACCTCTGGGAATTCAGCAATGAAGGTGCCGTAGTCCTCGACCTGCGCATTAACCTTGCCCAGTCATTTTTCAATCGCGCAAAGACAACAGGCAAATTACTGGCATCAATCGATGATCCAACCCCCAACCGTTTGCATACTGACCTAGCTTTCTACCCGCCTGTTCCCCAATTCAATGAACTGAAATGGGAAGGATTTAATGGAAGCATCCATCGCGGCTGGGAATTCATCCCCCTGCGCAAGGAATTCCGGCTTCCCTATAAGCCACAGCCGATCCACTCTATCCCAAAAATCTTAATTACCATGGGCGGCAGCGATCCCCACGGACTGACCCTGAAAATATTGCAGGCCCTGAAATCCGTAGACGGAGAGTGGCAGGCCGAAGTTGTAATCGGCCCCATGTTCAATAATCTGGACAAAATCGACCAGATAACGGTAGAGCACGGAAAGAAAGTAAAATTGTTGCATGATATAAAGGACATGTCCTTACCCATGCAGCAAGCTGATGCTGCAATCGCATCTTTCGGCATGACAGCTTATGAGCTGGCGGCCTGCGGAGTCCCGCAGATGCTGCTTTGTTTAAGCGAAGACCATGCCCGCTCGGCATCGGCATTGCATGCCTCAGGAGCAGCGGTTTCACTGGGAAAATATGACCGCATATCTGACCGGAAACTGGCACTTGAACTGCAAAATTTCATTTCCGATCAGAATTCACTTGAGTCCATGGCTGCAAAAGCTGCCGGACTAGGGATCGGAAACGGTGCCATGAACATCGCATCCCGGATTATGAAAGCCATTTAAAAAAACTTGGAGCAAAGTTTTGAGTGACCGAAAATGCTGGATGGACCATAGCGGAATAGTACTGAACTCCGTTGACGGTTTCGATGTAATTCATTGCGAAAGTTGCGGCTTCAAGCACATCATCCCCATTCCTGATGAAGAAGAACTGGAACGCATCTACAAACATGAGTACCACGTCAAAGAAAAACCGCTCATGCTCCAACACCAGCTGGAAGATCAGGAATGGCATGATGCCACCAATGCGGCCCGTTTGAAAACCATTGAAAAACTGCTTGGACGTAAAGGGGCCATTCTGGACATCGGTTCCGGCAACGGTTTTTTCCTTAAGCAGGCTGTGGAACTCGGCTGGCAGGCCAAAGGCGTGGAACCTGCCGATAAGGCAGTGGATTACTGCAATTCCATAGGTCTTGATGTTCTCCACGGTGTTTTTGATCAGGAAAGTGCAGATTCCATCGGTAAATTTGATGCAGTCCACCTCTGGGAAGTTCTGGAACATCTGCCTGATCCGGCAGGTATGCTGAACCTCTGCAGACAGGTACTTAATCCTGGCGGCCTGATTATCGTTGGAGTTCCTAACGATTACAACAAGCTGCAGAAAATAGTGACCGAGAATATGGGCGAAGAACCATGGTGGGTGGCCCCTCCTCATCACATAAATTTCTTCAACCGCAGTTCTCTTGAAAATTTATTGCGACGGTTTAATTTTGAACCGCTGCATCATGAAATTTCTTTTCCACTGGAACTTTTCCTGCTCATGGGCAAGAACTACAGACGCAATCCTGATCTTGGCCGGGAATGCCATGCCATGCGTAAGGAGCTGGAACTCAACCTGACCCGCACGGGGAACCGGGATGTCTTGGATAAGTTCTACAAAAGTTTGGATGAAGCTGGATTTGGGCGCCATACTGTGGTTATGGCCGGTAAAAAGGACTAAATTTACATGCAAAGACTGAAAGATAAAATTGCGCTGGTAACCGGCGGAGGCCGCGGAATCGGCAAGGCTATCAGCCACAAGCTTGCAGCCGAAGGCGCGCAGGTAATCCTCACTTGGGTCAGTGACCGCGAAAGTGCAGAGCAGACCGCAACAGAAATTTCCAAAGAAGGCGGCAAAGCGCGCACCCTGCAACTTGAAGTCAGCGATGCCGATTCCGTAGACGCCGTTGTTGCCGACATCACTGCCAATGAAGGCATGCTTGATGTTCTGGTCAATAACGCCGGAATCAATGATCCGCAGGATTTCGACAAGATAACCACGGAAGAATGGGACCGCATCATGTCCGTTAATCTGAAAGGCCCCTTCCTTTGCACCCAGCGCTGCCTTGATTTGCTCAAAAAAAGCAAAGGCGCCAGCGTAATTAACATCGGTTCAGTCAGCGGTCAGTACGGCGGCCCGCGCACTGCCCATTACGCAGCCAGCAAAGCCGGACTCATTTCCATGACTCAGGTAGCCGCACGCTTTGGTGCCCAGTGGAACATCCGCTGTAATACCGTTGCCGCAGGGCTTGTGGTCTCGGATATGGCCGATGCAGGTCTGCAAAATCCGGCAGTGCAAAAGGCTGCCGAGAATGTGCTGTTAAAACGGTTTGCCGCCGCTTCTGAAGTAGCTGACAGCGTGGCTTACCTTGCTTCCGATGAAAGTTCCTACATCACCGCCCAGACCATCAACGTCAACGGCGGACTGTACTTCTAAGGAGAACAAATGACCCAATATCAGGAACTAGAAAATTTCGCCGCCGAGCTGCGCAAATCCATCATTACTATGAACTGCTATGCCGGATCAGGGCATCCGGGAGGTTCTCTTTCGTGCGTGGAAGTTGTCAGCTGGCTTTTTGCCAGAGAAATGAATTTCAGCCCTGAAAATATGACTGATCCCTGCCGGGACCGCTTCATTCTCTCCAAGGGCCATTCCTGTCTGACTCTTTACGCTGCACTGGCTGAAAAGGGTTTCTTCTCCAAGGAAGAATTCAAGAAACTGCGTCACGCCGATGGCATGCTGCAAGGACACCCGGACCGAATCAAAACACCGGGGGTTGAATTCAATTCCGGTTCTCTGGGGCAGGGATTTTCTTTTGCACTGGGCTGCGCTCTGGGAGCGAAACGGGCCAAACGTGAGAATCGCACCTATGTGCTGCTCGGAGACGGGGAACTTAACGAAGGCCAGATTTGGGAAGGCTGCATGTTCGCAGCCCATCATAAGCTGGACAACATCGTTGCCGTTGTGGACTACAATAAATTTCAGAGCGATGACCTCAACGAAAACATCACCGCCCTTGAACCGCTGAACGATAAATTCAAGGCGTTCGGATGGCAGGTAATTGAGGTTGACGGTCACGATTTCCGCGAGATTGAAAACGCCTTCTACCGCGCACGGACAACTGTCGGCAAACCGACCATGATTATCGCCCATACGGTCAAGGGCAAAGGAATTTCATACATGGAAAACGTTCCCAAATGGCACGGCAGCCTTTGCCCCACCGGAGAGGAACGTGAATGCGCCCTACGCGAATGCGGATGCGAGGAGCTGGAATAATGCAGAATATGCGAGACGAATTCGGCAAAGCCCTTGTGGAGCTTGCCACCATCCGTGATGATTTCGTGGTCCTTGATGCCGACGTTGCCGGAGGAACCGGAACCTACCATTTCCGCAAGGCCTATCCGGACCGTTTCATTCAATGCGGTATTGCGGAGCAGAACATGTTTTCCATGGCTGCTGGTCTGGCTGAATCCGGCATCATTCCCATTGTGACCTGCTATGCGGTCTTCGCTTCCATGCGCGCGCTGGAGCAGGCACGTAACTCAATCGCCTACCCTGACTTCAACGTAAAAATAGCCGCCAGCCATCTCGGCCTTGATGTCGGCCCGGACGGTGCTACCCATCAGGCACTTGAAGATATTTCCATCTACCGCGCTATCCCCAACATGACCGTGGTCTCCCCTGCCGATCCTGTTGAGCTTCGGGCAATACTGCCTCATCTGCTGGACAGCCACGGCCCGCTATACCTGCGCACCGGACGCAGCCCCCTGCCCGATGTATTTGATGCGAACACAAAATTTAAACCGGGCAAAGCCCAAGTGCTGGTGGAAGGCGAAGACTGCACCATCATGGCTGTAGGCGTTATGGTTCACCGGGCAATACAGGCAGCACAAAAGCTTTCCGAAGAAGGTATCTTCTGCCGCGTACTGAACATGAGCTGGCTCAAACCCATGGACGAAGAGGCAGTCACCAAAGCCGCTCATGAAACCGGAGCCATTGTAACCTGCGAGGACCACAACAAGTACGGCGGCCTTGGCGGAGCAGTTATGGAAATCGTCTGCGAAAACCATCCGGTACCGGTGGAACGGGTAGCAATTGATGATGTGTTCGGCAGTTCCGGTGAACCGGAAGATCTTGCCCGTGAATATGGGCTCATGCCCGAGGACATCGCGAACGCGGTACGCCGGGTCCTGAAACGGAAATAGGAACATAATGGCTGACCGAAAACGTCTGCTCATAATCGGCACTGCCCAGCAGTGCCATATCAGGGACTTCCTTAACAGCATGGACCGCAGCAAAACGGAGGTTCAGCTACTGCTTCCCGAGCGGGACAGGGATGCTTTTAATGGCGAAAAGACCTCTTTTTTCTCTGGAGCATTCCACGCCTTTTTCCCGCCGCTACTAAAAGCAATCCTCACCTTCAGACCGCATGAAGCCGTCATTGTCTGCGGTATGACATACGACCATGACAACGTGGTCCGCGCGGTTTCGTTTTACGCAAATTTCTACAATCTGCGCATTCAAACCTGCATCAGAAATGAACTATTCACGGCTGATCCGGCTTTAAAAAACGGACCGATCAAAGAAGTTAGTAAATGGGCTGGTCTCGGCGCACTTGCCCTGCTGATTAAAGCTGTCTCCATTTTCAAGCCTGTGCGGGTAGGCGAAATCTATTCTTCACGGCTAGGCCATTTGGCCCTTGATTGCGAACTCTACCTTTCTGAAAAAGAGCTGGGCCGCCATGACGGTTACCTTGACCTTTTCTCCTTCAAGGATGGGCAAGTTGCTAACCAGACACTTGGTAAGCTTTTCTCCCGCAAAATGCATATCAACAATAACTTCCGGTACCTGCTGGAAGCGGTAAATTTCTTCAACCTCACTGATAAACACAGCCTTAAACTGAACACACGGAAGATCTCTCTTGGCCGGGATTACGAATGCCTGATCCAGCAAACCGATACACATGTAAGTTTCACTTCAGCGGAAAAGGCACGAGGCAGACGGGAAATTGCCGCCCTCGGGCTTGATCCCGATCGTCCGCACGTCTGCCTGCTGGGCAGGGACTCCGCCTTCCTGCAAAAGACCATGCCCGAAAGTGACGGGGATATGCAGGAACCCCGCAACATGGACATTTCCACCTTGAAAGCAGGGGCAGAAGAACTGCTGCGGCTCGGCTTCAACGTAATCAGGATCGGCTCCATTGTGCAGGAGCCACTTAAAATAGAGCATCCCAATTTTGCGGATTATGCATGCAGCGGTAAGCAAAATGATTTCATGGACGTTTACCTGCCTGCGACCTGCTTTTTTTTCGTAGGAGCACAAAGCGGTCCCATGCATGTGGCAAACACCTTCCGTATACCATGCCTGCGTATCAATGTGGTCCGGCTGGAAGTAATTGAATACTGCTCGCCGGAAGACCTTGCCCTGTTCAAGCTAATCCGCTCAGAATCATCAGGACGATTTTTGAGCATTCCTGAAATAATCGACGCCGGAATCAGCAAATGGCCCATTGAAAACTTTGCAGATTCAGATTTTACGGTTATTGACAATACAGAAGACGAACTGCTGGAAGCTATTAAGGAAATGTACCTGCGGATGAAAGGTGAATGGGCTGCAACTGACGAGGACAAGAGGTTGCAAAGCCAATACCGATCATACCTTAAGGTTTCTGACTATAACCCATGGTATAAGACACCTATTAGTGCATATTTCTTAAAAAAACACGCGGACGAACTCTTTAAATCGAAGGACAGCTAATGGATACTCCGATTATTCTGGTACAGGCAGCATCAAGGGCCTGGAGCGGCGCACCAGACTGGTGCATGAACGATGTAGACGGACGCCCCGTAGTGGCCCTGACTGTTGAAAGCGCACTCAAAGAATTTCCCGCAGCGGATATTCGAATCATCGCACCTGAGTTTGACCGCGACGGCAGGCTGGATGAAATACCGGCCATGTTCCCGGAACATAAAATTTCTGTTTATTACGGGCAGGACGACAGCCCGCTGGAACGCATGATCGCAGCCCTTGAAGATGTTGAAGACCAAACAGCATTTATTAGGGTAGATGGTATTCACTTCGGCTGGCTGACCGGACAC
This sequence comes from Maridesulfovibrio pacificus (SeqCode), assembly GCF_048612815.1. Taxonomy (NCBI): domain Bacteria; kingdom Pseudomonadati; phylum Thermodesulfobacteriota; class Desulfovibrionia; order Desulfovibrionales; family Desulfovibrionaceae; genus Maridesulfovibrio; species Maridesulfovibrio pacificus (SeqCode). The sequence goes on along the minus strand of NZ_JBLZNE010000003.1, from coordinate 259,176 downwards.
GCCCGGACCATGCTCGAACAGGCTGAAAAAGAAGGACTGGACTGCGTCAAAACCGAAGACGATTTCCCCATTCAACTCACCTCAGATATCTACAGACTGGGGGCACTAAAAAAAGCACACTCCATTCTTAAGGAACGACCCAACGGTGCACCGTATCGTGTCCATCCCAAATTCTTCATGTTCAATGAAGCTGAGGAATTCAGGTGTGCCCGCGTAGCCGGACCTGCCGTGAGCGAACAGTGGCTCAAAGAGTGCCGCGAAACCGCTGAACAGGTATATATAGCCGGGAACATGAATGTAGGTCAGTACAAACCTATCAGCTCCGGCGACCAGCTCAGCTTTCATTATGAACTGGCCCTTGAACACATCAGTCCCGAAGCGCAGGTTCTTGATTGTGCCTGCGGTCCCGGATACGGGGCAAGGATGCTGGCAACCAAGGCTGAAAAAGTTATTGCCGCCGACCTCGACATCGAAACAGTGCGTCTGGCTTCATCCGGAAAATATTTCGATAACATCACCTTCCAGACCGGAGATGTGACCTCGCTCAGCTTTGAAGACGGTTCCTTTGACGCAGTAACCAGCTTTGAAACAGTGGAGCACGTCAACCCCGCGCCTTTCTTCAAGGAAATGGAACGGGTGCTCAAACCGGGCGGCTTGCTGATCCTGAGTACTCCTCAGAACAGCCTCGGACATATTCCGGTGAATTCCCAGCATCTGCATGAATTTTCACTGCAGGAAATCAGCGGGCTTTGTTCCGAACATTTTGAAATCATGCAGACCACAGGCATAAAACAGGGACGCATTGTCTTCCCTGATGATCCTAAAGGGCAGAATACCTTCATGGTCTGCCGTAAACCGGCTTAGCAAAAATGCAAAAGACACTAATCGTGATCGGGGCTGGATTGGAATCCATTCCAGTACTGCAAAGAGCAAATGAAATGGGGCTGCATGTGGTGGCAGTTGATGCCAACCCGCAGGCTCCCGGATTCGCTCACGCCCATGAAGCGGTCATAGGTTGTGTCTACACCCCGGAAAGAACGGTTTCCGCCCTGACCGAATGGTCACGACAGGGCGGTAAACCGCAGGGGGTCATCTGTGCTGCGGTGGACGCACCGGGAACAGTAGCGGCAGTGGCGGATCATTTCGGGCTGACTGCGGTCAGCGCTGAAACAGCACGTCTGGCTACAGATAAAAAAGCCATGAAGGACCGCTTCTCGGAAATGGGCATCCCCATCCCGTGGTATCAGGAAATTTTCAGCGCCGATGAACTGGCGCAGCTTCTGGATGAACGGCGGGAAACACTGGTCATCAAGCCTGTAGACAGCCGGGGCGCACGCGGGGTGCTGCGTCTTGTTTACAGATCTCCTAATATGCCTGATCCTGCATGGGCCTTTGCATGCGCAAAAAATGAGTCTCCCTCAGGTCGGGTCATGGTGGAAAAGCACCTCGACGGCCCGCAGATCAGCACTGAGGGATTTGTGGTCAACGGGCAGACTTTCTGTCCCGGCTTCTCGGACCGCAACTATGAATTTCTGGACCGTTTCGCACCCAACATCATTGAAAACGGCGGTGACCTGCCCTCTTTTCTGGATCAGGATAAGCAGCGGGCGGTAAAAGAACTTTCCGGCAAGGCCGCTATTGCCCTCGGCATTGAAAATTCCATGTTCAAAGGTGACATGGTGGTGCATAATGGCAAGCCTTATGTAATTGAAATGGCTGCCCGTCTTTCCGGTGGCTACTTCTGCTCCCATGAAATTCCATGGAATACCGGGGTGGATTTCACTGGTACAGCCATTAGGCTGGCCCTTGGCGAAATCCCCGATCCCGAAGCTATGACCCCGTCCTTTCAAAAAGGTGTAGCGCAGCGTTACCTTTTCCCCAAGCCGGGTAAGGTAACAGCCATTGAAGGAGTGGAGAAAGCGCAGGCCATAGATGGAATAAGCATGGTTGAAATACGTACAGCTGTCGGCGAAACCATTGCACCTGCAACCAGCCATCCGGCCCGTGCCGGAGTAATCATGGCAAGAGCCGAAACCCGTGAGGCTGCTATAAAACAGGTAGAAGCGGCAGTCGCTGCCATTAAAATCATCACTACGTAGTTGATATGAAAATTTTTGCCATATTCCACCTCAACCTCATGTTCTCTTCCATTCCCGAAGAGAGCCGCCCGGAGGTCATCAAACGCTGCTATTGGCCGCTCTTGAAGCTGGCCGAAAAAGGCTATCCGCTGGGTATCGAGGCTTCGGGAATCACTCTTGAAATCATCCGTAATCTGGATCCACTGTGGATCAAAAATTTCAAAGCCCTGCTCCGTTCCGGCAAGGCCGAATTCATCGGCAGCGGCTACGGGCAGATCATCGGTCCTCTTGTTCCTCCAACATTGAACAGGGCCAACCTTGCACTGGGCTGGAAAACCGTTGAACAAATTCTGGAAACTATCCCCCGAATCGCGTTGATCAATGAACAGGCGTGGTCGGCAGGAATGGCAGACCATTATCTCGATGCCGGATACAAAGCGATATTCATGGATTACGACAACCCAGCCCGTTACGCAGACTGGGATGAGCATATCCAGCATTTCCCTCAGCGGGCCAAGGGAACCAACGGCGAATCCATCCCGGTAATCTGGAGCCGCTCTATGGTCTTCCAGAAATTACAGAGATTCGCTCACCGTGAATTGGAACTGGATGAATACCTCAGTTACGTGGAAGGTCTGGGAACCGGAGAGGGCTGGTTGCCCATCTATGGCAATGACGCGGAAATTTTCGATTTCCGCCCCCGCCGCTACAAAAATGAAGCCGTGCAGGAAGCGGAAAGCGAATGGAAACTGATTGAACAGGTATTTGAAACCCTGCGAGCACGCGGTCATGAATTCCAGCTTCCCAGCGCAGTGTTACACGGACTGGAACACAAATACGGCGGTAAGGAACTTGAGCTGAGCTGTGCCAGCCAACCCATTCCGGTCAAAAAACAAAGCAAATACAATATCACCCGCTGGGCCCTCAGCGGACGCGACGACTTCCAGCTAAACTCCCTTTGCCGTGCTGTCTGCCATAAGCTTGAAAAGGATTTCCCTCTCTGCGCTGAAAATGAAGAGAAGTGGCGGAAACTCTGTTTCTGCTGGTCCAGCGACCTGCGCACCCACATTACCGGAAAACGCTACAATGAATCCCTGACAAAACTGGAACAGCTGGCCTTTGAAACCAAGGCAGCAGTCCGCGAACCATATTTTCAAGTTTCCGGAACTCCGGCCCGCAATCATGGACGCATGCTCAACTTAAAAAGTGAGTTCGCAACCGTGACCCTGAATACCGCCAAAGGTCTGGCTGTACAGGAAGCATCATTTCGCTCTCACGAAAACACTCCCGCATTCGGGACGCTCGGACATGGCTACTTTGAAGAGATCGACCTTGGTGCGGATTTCTTTTCCGGTCATATCATTATGGAAGGTCCGGGAATTCCCAAAGATACTGATCTGATAAGGGTTACTCCGCTCATTGACAATAATGATGATTTCATCACCGCATCCTGCTCCATTGACCTTTATCAAGGCATGATCGACAAAGCTTTACGCATCCACAAGAATAAGGAACAGATAGATATCCTCTATCGCTTTGCGCTGGCTTGCAGACCTCCGGGATTCGCCCGTATCGGACATGTGACCCTGCTCACCGCAGACATGGACCCGAACAGACTTTTCTATTGCAGCAGCAACGGAGGGCGTGAAGAACACTTCCCCTTGAACGGTCAGACCTTTGACCACAGTGACAACATTTCATTTGCGGTATCAGCTTCGCAAGGACTGGGCATGACCGATTCAAAAGTCGTACTGGGCGGAGCTGAACGTGCCTTGGAAATCAGCCCCCTGTACCCGGAGCATGGTTTTATCGGCATGATCAAATGCAGGCAGGCCGCACCGTCTCCTTTTGTGCGAGTCTTTTTTTCCATGCAGGAAATGGATGAGACAAGTACACGGGGATGCGGACCGGACCCCAAATTTAATTTCAGCACCGGATTCAGCATAAAACCCCGGCCCGGAGAATAGGATGGTAAAAAGACGGCCCAAACTTTCAGTCTCAATTATCGACACCAAGAGAATCACCCCGGAGGAATGGGACGGTTATCAATCCTTCCCGACCATTACCGATGTTAACGGAGAACTGTTTGCAGGCTTCCGCAGAGCGGTAAACATCAGCGAAGACCTGCGCCAGAGAATGGATCACGGTATGGCCGGTGACATTTACACCACCCGGTCCAAAGATGGCGGCCAGACCTTTGATCGACCGCAACTAATTATCAGCCACGCGGAAAACCAGACAAACGAGCATGATGCCCTCGTTACTCATCTGGGTAATGACAAGGTGCTGCTCATTACACGCACCCATACTTCAGAACTGCGCCGCAACTATTTTTCCCTAAGTACGGATGGTGGTAGAACTTTTCCAAAGCGTCAGCCGCTGGACCTTCCCGGTGGTGAATGGGCCTCTTTCGGCCATTTCATCCCAACTCAGGATGATGAACACACATTTATCGGAACATTTTATAACGGACCGGGCTGCGGCACCTTCCGCTTAAGTCCCGAGACAGGGGAAGTATCCGAGCAGTCTTATATCTACAAATATTTTCCGGAATATCGGTTAAATGAGACATCCATTGCCCGTCTGCCTTCAGGCCGAATATTGGCCCTGATGCGTCAGGCCCCCTGTTCAGACGGACTATTCAAAGCCCATTCCGTTGATGACGGCAAGACATGGTCGCCCCCGGAGCCTATCGGTATTTACGGAGAAGCACCTTCCATCAAGCTATTACCGGATGGACGGGTACTGGCAATCTACCGGGGCATGATCCGCAAAAGCAAAAGATGCCGTGTAGCCCTGACCATGTCTGAAGACGAAGGCGAAACATGGAGCCACCCACAAACATTAGCATGGTACAAAGGCGGCAGATTCCACGGCGGTTACGGTGATCTGTCCGTTAACGAAAAAGGACAGGTCGTTGCCGTCTACTATATTTCGCGCAAGCATGAAGGGCCTGTTGTGGAACGGATGGTGCTGGAGGTATGATCTTTTGCTACTATCTCTTTAACTGTCGACAAAATGTTGTAGATACGGCTAATAAATTTCTTTTATAAACCTAACCATATAAAAAGGACTCAACATGAAAATATGTTCTTTAGTTGGGGCAAGACCACAGTTTATTAAGGAAGCTCTCATAAGTGCTGAAGTCACAAAGAATCAGGAATGGGAGCATATTGTTATCCATTCCGGGCAGCATTATGACTTTAAAATGTCCGATATCTTTTTCAATGAACTGAATATACCCAGTCCGGCTTACAACCTCGGAGTTGGCTCAGGATCACATGCAGAGATGACTGCAGCAGCTCTTACAGGAATAGAACAAGTCCTTATAAAAGAGAACCCTGCGGGATTAATTGTATATGGAGACACAAATACAACTCTTGCTGGAGCTCTTGCCGCCGCTAAATTAGATATACCTGTTGTTCATATTGAAGCAGGAATTAGGCAGCAACCTAAATCAATGCCGGAAGAAATTAATCGCGTACTGACTGACAAACTCTCCACAATACTGTGTTGTTGCTCAGACTTGTCTTTATCAAACCTGAAAAAGGAAAATATTGACGCAAACGCCTGCGTCACAGGCGACATTATGTATGATTTATTTATGCATATGTATCCAAAATTTACTCCGGAAAAACAATGTGCCGAGCACGGAATTCAGCCTCAAAAATTCATTGTGGCAACTATTCATCGCGATTTTAATACCGACGACGCAACTTCTCTAAAAGAGATACTCGAAGGTTTAAACGAACTTCGAAACAAAACAAATCTTGAAATCGTATTTCCCATCCATCCAAGAACTACAAAGAGAATACAAGAATTCGGACTAACACACCTTATCGACGACCTAAGAATACTCCCCCCTCTTGGGTACATAGAATTGATGTCTCTAGTTTGCGCTTCTTCATTTGTTATAACTGACAGCGGGGGCCTGCAAAAGGAAGCATATTATGCAAACCGACGTGCGGTCGTTATTATGCCCGACACAGGATGGCGTGAACTGGTAGAGTGCGGATGGAACCTTTTATCTCCTCCTAAACGCAATGAGATCGTATTGTATGGAGAAAAGGCCCTTAAAGACTGCCCTAAGCCCAATTCTTTATATGGGAATGGAGACGCAGCAAAACAGATTGTAAAAGCCATCAAAGATGGCCTTCCTGTGTAGACAAGTGAAACCGTCATCAACGATAGGCGGATTCATTTTTTCCAGTAATCATACGTGAACGTGCACTCTGGTATTGGCATACTATGTGCAAACACTACCCCCTAGGGCAAGTCTTTGACATAATGCTTTTTTTTGTGGCATTTTCTTTTATACATTAAAAAGCTTCAAAATACAGACATTATGTCTTAGGCGATTATTTTACAAAAACAAATTATGTATATACAGCAACTTAAAATTCATACTTTAACTGTTAGTATATATTCAAAGTAATCTTTTAGTCTTCAATACAGGGTATATCTTATGATTTACTGGGTCTCTCCTGAACAAATCAAAATGTGCACACATGTTGTTTTCAAGATTTACGAGCATACAAACTCAATCATCGATGGAGATTGGGACAAAGAAAAAAGCCCTTTTGAAGATGCTACTATGTTTTATTCTTCCTTCAAGCGCCGTTTAGCAGGAGATGAATGGAAAGACATTGAATATTATCATCACAATGCAAATTTAATATCACAGGGAGAGATAAGATGGGGCTGTTCTACTGCTGATGAATTTCTAAACAGGTGCAAAGGACTCGACAAAATTTACACCAATATTAAAGAGTTTGGTTTTTGCCAAACAGACATAAACGACTTTATATCTGTTGCTGTAGACAGGGATGGACAATTACTACTTTGCAATGGACGGCATCGTCTTACTTTTGCAAAGCTATTAAAGCTTGAAGCAATTCCTATTAAAATTATTGTTAGACACACAAAATGGGTTGAATTTTGTGAGCAAGTAAAAGGATACACTAATGTCCCTGGAAGGGGTGGAAAAATCTATGCTCCAATAGATCACCCTGAATTCACTCACTGGCCAATCCGCCACACAGGACGCTCATCTATCATCATCGACCACATGCTACCATCAGGCAAAACGGTATTAGATATCGGCACACATTGGGGGTATTTCCCTACTATTCTGGAAAGACTGGGTAAAAAGTGTGTAGGTGTCGAAAATCTTGGAGAACAGCTGTTCTTTCTTCACAAATTAAAAAAGGCAAATGATGCCGAGTTTGAAATTGTTTCCGATGACATATTTAACTACATCGGAGAAGGAAAAAAATTCGACACTGTCCTTGCTCTAGCTATTTTCCACCATTTTTTAAAAACAAAAGAACTTCATTCAAAGCTGGTAAACTTACTACGCTCACTAGAAATGAAAGAGATGTTCTTACTGACTCATTCTGAGAATGAACCCCAAATGAGACATGCATATGTTGACTATGCCCCGGAAGGTTTTGCTGAATTTATAACAAAACACTCCTGCCTTGACGCATATCATGAAATTGCAGATTTCAATGGACGTAAACTGTTCCATATCTTTCAATCCAAAAACGCAGACCTGTATCCACAACCTATAAATGATTTCAGAATCATATTTGTTGCTTTTGTAAATGCCACATATCCGCAAATCTTCAAAAAAGTAGACGGGCAAATACGTGGACTGAAAGCAAATCATCCCAATAGTCATTGTATTGTTTTAGGTACTGGTGACGATTCTGTCGACACATCTACTTATGATTTCGACTTCATCGATCTACGCAATTTCGAGAATGGATATGCTCAACGCGGTGTCATTGCCGCACAAATGCTAAAACGTCTCTCGCCTGATGTCATTTACATGCGTTATCCCCCAGCTGATGCTGGAATTGAATTCATCACTCGCAACTTCAAGAACATTTTATTTGAACACCAAACAATAGAGCTTGACGAATTAATTAAGACAAACCCCAATGCTTTCATAAATGAACTAGCATTTGGTACTACATGCATACAACGCGGCTTAGGAGGCGTCGGCGTCACGAGCGAAATCGTTAACTACGAACGCAGAAGAGCTTCGAAGTCCAAAAGCTATAGAGTTATGGGGAATGGGATTGATGAAAAAGCTCTCCCTTTGTCCAAACAACCAGAAAAAACAGGAAAAATACATGCGTTATGTGTTGCTCATTATAACCATTGGCATGGGTTGGACAGGCTCATTAAGGGGTGTGGAAACTCTCCTGAAATTGCGGAAAAATTCAGATTCCACGTTATAGGGGACGGTCCGGCCTTACATGAATACAAAACCCTTGTCGCCAAGCTAAATGTTGGAGACACATTCGTATTCCATGGAAGAAAAGATAAATCAGAAATAGATCCATATGCTGATTTATCCTGTTTTGCCGTGGGTTCATTAGCTTTTTTCCGCAATAACCTTAAACAGATAGCAGCTCTTAAGCATCGTGAATATGCATTACGAGGGCTCCCTATCATGTTTGCAGACGAAGACGTTGATTTTAATCGTAGCATGGAATTTTGCCACATCATAAGTCACGATGAGTCGCCTGTAGATATGCTCTCACTTCTCGATTTTGCTCAGAAATGCAGAAAAAACCCACTGCTCCGTCTACATATAAGAGAATACGCATTGAAAGAACTAAATTGGACTAAAAAGATGAAAACAGTTGTCGAAGTTGCTCGTAGGGCACTAGAACGAGACATATTCAACAAAAACCATCAATAAGCTCTAAAACCAAGTACTTATAATGCTAAACAAGACAACTCTCGGGGATGCAGTTTCAAAATACGCAGCCACCGGCAAGCGCCCTAAGAATCTCTACAAGGCTGTATTGGATTTCCTCAAAAACGAAGGGGAATCTGAAATACTGGCCTCGTGGGTGATGCAGTCCCAACTTGCTGAAGGTGAAATCATGCCTCCTGAGCAAGGGGCTCCTTTAGTTTCATTTGTTGTCCCCTGTTTCAACCATGCAGAATATCTACGAGAATGCATACTTAGCCTGCTGAAGCAGGATTTCAACTCTTTTGAAATTATCATAATCAATGACGGCAGCACCGATAATACAGACGAGGTTGCCACCCAGCTTGAAAATGATTTTCCGAAACATCGCATCCGGCATATCAATCAGGAAAACAGCGGACTGGTCAGATCAAGAAACAGAGGCTGTACTGTTGCCAAAGGCAAATACATACTGCCCATTGACGCGGATGACCTTATAGCACCCTCATTTCTTAGCAAAACGGTAAAGGTACTCGAATCACATCCTGAATTGGACTACGTAAGCAGTAAGGCCCTTTTTTTTGGGCATTCAAATTTAATCTGGCCAAAAAACGATCTTGTCCCGACCAATTTCTTTGCCACCAACCAGCAGACCTGCACTACTCTTTTCCGCAAATCAATGTGGAAAGAACTTGGCGGGTATGACGAAAGCATGACCCGTGGCTATGAGGATTGGGAATTATGGATTCGGGCCACTAAAAACGGTCACATCGGGATACAGATAGATGAACCGCTCTTTTTCTACCGTCGCAAAGCGGATTCCATGATCACTAATTCAAGGCAGAAAGACGCTGAGATCAAGGAACAAATAGTTCGGCTACATCCGGATATCTACGATGCTTCGCGACTTAAGAATTTTGAAAATGAAATGCACTGGTCTAACTGGATTCCACCTCAACTGGTCCGCGCAAACTTCGCTATCTCCACACCCAACAGAGCTGAACAGAACGCAAACAGAGAAATAGAAAAACAGCTCGAAAACCTGAAAAAGCACATTCTGGGTTTGATGGCCCAGATTGACCCCAGACAAAAATCTCACTTTCTGAAGCCCGATGCAGGAAGCGGAGTGCAGGACAAATTTGCATCACTCTATAAACAGATTTCTACAAGAGCGACAAAACTCAATGCCGCAGGACAAGCAGCGCAAGCTATCGATGTTGCGGCTATATTACTATCCCTTTACCCGCTGGAGAAGCATGCGGTCCTGCTCTTCATGGATGCGCTCATCAAAAATGAGGATTTCTCAATCTGCTACAGTGTTGGATCACTATACCTATCAATCTGGAATCTGGAATGCCATATCCTAGAACGCATGTCCCACAGTCTATGTGGTCAAGCAGATCTACCGGAAAACAAAGATAAAGCTCTCGGCTTTCTTGAAGGCGCTACCCTGCTGGCCCCTGACTACCACCTAGCCTGGATGAAAAAATTTGAATTCCAAATCACAGGAAAACTGTATCGAACGGCAGAACGAACCAGAAAACAAGCAGCTGAACTCGGCATTAAACTACCAGCTGTTCCGCTGCCGGACTCAACAAGAGCTGCGATTAATGTAAAACATATCTGGTATGTAACAAATGCCTTCGGCTACATTGGTGGAGGAGTTAACGGAGTTTCACAGGCTAAATTCATGACACTGGGCAGTCTTCTTGCTAACGACGACCTATGCAAAGTAACAATGATCACCCCGCTGACAATCGCCCTTCCTGCAGGAATTGCCGAATTTTCCCGCCAATATCATGTCCCGCGAGAAAGGGAAGATGCTTCATGGCCGGACTTTATTGCTGCGGTCAGAACAGAACCACAAAGCCATCTAGGTATAACCGATCAAAATGAATTTAACGGAAAATGGCTCCCTTGCCGCCTACCGGAAGGAAGACCGGACTTAATCGTCATCGAGGGCGTCAGAACCGAGCCTCACGAATTCCTGACCGGATTAGGCCTGAACGTAGACTGCCCGCGGTTATATATGCACCACAACTCTCCCTACCACTATTCCGGCGATATTACAGATGAAGGCTCCTTGTCGGTAATGCTGAAAGCATTGGAGCAATACACATACAATGTTAGCGTTTCTAAAACCGTAACAGATGAATGGAAAGCCTTACCCGAACAACGTGATAAGAAATGGTTCAGCATCGTCAACTGCATCAGGGAAGATGAGGCTGCCGAAGTCCGCTCCCGTTCTATTCGAGAGATACGACAGGAGCTTGGTGTACCGGAACAGGACTTCATGATTCTCTGCCTTGCCAGCGTACAGCGCCGTAAGGGGCAAGATATTCTCCTAAATCAACTGAACGATATTCTTGAAGAACTTCCCAACGCACGGGTAATATTCGTCGGCCCGGTACTGCCTGACCGCGGAGGAGTAGACATCGTGGAGATGAGCAAAAACCAGCCATATTCAGATCGGGTCCACTTTGTAGGAGCCAAGGAAAATGCCCTTGATTACATTTATGCCTGCGATCTCTTGGTATTGCCCTCACGAGAAGAAGCCCTGCCGCTTTCAATCATGGAAGCGATGGCCCTAGGAAGAACCTGTGTAGCTTCTGACGTCTACGGCATACCTGAAATGATTATTCACGGAGAAACAGGGCTAATGTTTTCGTTGGACAAACAAGAAGATCTGGCAAAACACATTATCCGATTAGGTAAAAAGAGTAAGGAACGTGAAGAAATGGCCGCAAAAGCGGAAATTCGTTACCGGGAAAACTTTTCACGGGAACGGCATGCTGAAAGATGGCGGGAAGTACTTATAAATATATTTGACACAGGCACGCCCAATCTTAACGATCATTCCAACGAATTAAAAAACTGATTTATTTTTTACTCATCATCTGTTGAGTAAAATATGCAAAACCTCAATGGCCTTTTTTTTGCATCCAAATGGCAGGAGGACAAAATAATGAACCTTGAATTCGGAACAAAAGCTGAGACGTTAGAGATTCTCAAGAAAGCTGGCTTTAATATTCCTGAATTATACTATTTCAGCATTGAAGAGTGGCAGGAGTGCAAAGAAACAGTTCTTAAACTTGTCCACCATAAATTTTCCAATCATAAAAATATAATTGTGCGAAGCAGTTCGCAAGACGAAGACGGTGGAGAAGCGTCTCTCGCCGGAGCTTATGAATCTATTCTAAATATAAATCCCAATTCCAGAGAAGAAGTGAAGAAAGCCATTGAAGATGTAACAGCTTCCTTTGACGGAAATTACAATGATCAAGTGCTCCTCCAGCCGATGATCAACAACATCACTGTCAGCGGCGTAATCATGACTAGATGCCTTGAAGACGGCTCACCTTATTATGTAATTAATTATGATGACGAATCAGGAAAAACAGATTCAATCACTGGCGGGACAGGCGTAAGCAAAACTATTTTCATATACAATGGTGTCAGCAGCCATGATTTTGATTCTTCACGAGTTCGCAAGATGATGGGACTTGTCCATGACTTGGAGATAGCTTTCCCAGGAAAACCATTAGACATAGAATTTGGACTCGATAGAAATGGAATCATACACCTGTTTCAGGTAAGGCAAATATGCACAAGCAACAGTTGGAGGGCTAATGCAGAGAAACTTGTTTCAGATAAAATTTCTTTCGTAGAAAGCTTTGTAAACAATTACATGAAACGTAGAAATGGTATTTGGGGCAAAAAGAACATTTTGGGTGTCATGCCTGACTGGAACCCCGCTGAGATCATTGGGGTAACACCGCGTCCTCTTGCTGCTTCGGTATATAGAGAGATTATTACCCGCAGAGTGTGGAGCAAATCGCGAGAGTTAATGGGTTACCGCAGGATGCCTCCTGAAGAACTTATGGTTCTTATTGCTGGCAGACCATACATTGACGTGCGTAACAGTTTCAACTCGTTCTTACCTGACGGCATAGACTCTGCGACAGGAGAAAAACTTATCAATGCGTGGATTGGGCACCTTGATAAGAATCCTCATTTACATGACAAAGTTGAATTTGAAATTGCATTTACCATATATACACCTGACTTTACTGAATCATTTAACAAAAGTTACCCGAACCTACTGACAGCTGAAGAGTTTACTACATATCGTGATTTACTAATCGGTTTGACCAATAAAAATATTTCCGTAGGCGATTCTTTAGACAAAGCCTATGAAGATATACTTGAACTTAAACGCAGACAAAAACTCTACGCGCCATTCAACAAAAACATGCAGAGCTTTGATGTCCTATCTACGGTCAAAACGCTCCTTGATGATTGCTGTGAATACGGCACACTACCCTTTTCTATGATTGCTCGACACGGATTTATAGCGGAAACGCTTCTGCGTGCAATAGTAAATAAAAATGGGCTCTCCCAGGGGAGAGTGGCTGAATTCAAAAGATCCATTGCAACAATTTCAGGACAAATGAGTCAAGACTACAGAAAAGTCTGTTGCAGCGAGAAAGAAGAAAAAGAATTTCTTGCAGAATATGGGCACTTACGCCCGGGGACATACGATATTCTGTCTCCCCGCTACGCTGACCGTAAGAATTTATTCACAGATTCAACAGCACAAATAAAGACCCAGACACATAATTTTAAGTTTGAGCTAACCCCTGAAGAAGAAAAAACAATCAATAAGCTGTTTGCAAATTCAGGAATAACAAGTCAAGATGCCAAGGGATTCCTAGAGTATGCAGCCAAGGCAATCTCCGGCAGAGAATATGCCAAATTCGTTTTCACCAAAAACCTGTCAGATGCTCTTGAAGGACTGGCTTTATGGGGAAGTTTAATCGGACTCAGCAGAGAAGAAGTTTCACTTCTTAAGCTACCTGACATTCTGGATTGCCTATACTCCCCCTTAGGACACAAGACAAAAGAGCACTTTTCATACTTGTATGAAAAGGGCAAAAAAGAATGTGATCTTTCGCGATCTTTCAAACTAAGTTATTTAATCCGCTCTGCAAGAGATGTATACATTGTTCCGCAGCATAGGTGTACCCCCAACTTTATTACTGACAAAAATATTGATGCTCGTATTGTCAAAGTAGATACACATTGCACGGAAAACATTAAACTTGAAGGAGCAATTGCTTGCATTGAAAGTGCTGACCCTGGCTACGACTGGATATTTACAAGAAATATTGCCGGCCTAATTACTAAGTATGGTGGAACCAACTCCCATATGGCAATCCGCTGTGCTGAATATGGTCTCCCAGCAGCTATAGGCTGTGGAGAAATGTTGTATAACAAAATATTGTCAACCAAAAGATGCATCCTAGATGCATGCCAAAAAACAATTACTCCTGACACTTCTGAGACAGGATTTCATTAACAGATGAACTCTAACCTAAGAATTGGAATTTCAATGCGAAACTCAGATGCTAGTGAGTACTATGAACCCAGAGATGGCATCGCAGCCTCATGGGGTGATTTCCTATCATCAGCACTTCCGGAAGCAGCATGGGTTGCGTTGCCCAATATCGGAAACAGTATAACAAAGACTCTTAAAGACTTTGCAATAAATGCACTGATTCTCTCCGGAGGAGAAAATTATGGCGAAAACCCAAAACGAGACAAAACTGAAATAGCTGCACTAGACTTTTGTATTAGCAAACAAATTCCTGTGATAGGTATATGCAGGGGGTTGCAAGTAATTCAAACCTATTTTGGTGGTCGAATTTTAAACTGTGACTCCAACAAGCATGTTGCAACCAGACACAATGTAAATATAGCTGAAAACATTTTTTTACCTACAGATGTTCACGAAGTGAATTCTTTCCATTCAAACGGAATCCATAAAGATTACTTGGCCGCGCAATTGACTCCTCTTGCACTAGATGATGAAGATCTAGTTGAAGCTGCATACTCTTTTGAACATAAATTAGCAGGGATTATGTGGCACCCAGAAAGGGAAAAGATCTTTAAGGACTTAGATTGTCGTATTTTCGATTTTTTTTTCGAAAACTGTCAATGCGGAGTTAGATAATGAAAGGGATAATTCTTGCTGCAGGGCGTGGTTCACGCATGAACCATATGACAAATGACCGTCCCAAATGCCTGCTAAATCTATCAGGCAAACCTCTTCTTGAATGGCAGTTGACTTCATTACGAGATGGAGGTGTAGATGATATTTTAGTAGTTAGCGGATATATGGCTGACAAGCTTGCAGGGGATTTCAAAACACTCTACAATCCTCGTTGGAATAAAAGCAATATGATTGAGACCCTTAGGCAAGCATCTTCATGGCTGGAAAATGAGCCTTGTATTGTTTCATACTCTGACATTGTTTACCACTCTGATCATGTTAAAAGCATATCCAAAAGTCCTGCTGTAATTGCTATTACTTTTGATACGTTATGGAAAGATCTTTGGGAACTAAGATTTACTAATCCATTAAGTGATGCGGAAACATTTATTCAGAAAGACGGATTTCTCAAGGAAATAGGTAATACCACAACAAACATATCCCTGATTCAGGGACAATATATGGGTTTAGTAAAATTTACTCCTGAAGGATGGCATATAGTCTCAGAACTACTTGAATCGCTTACACAAGACCAAATAGACAAACTTGATATGACAGCACTTTTCAATATAATGTTGAAAAAAGATATTGCGATAGAAACTATTCCCGTTAACGGCAGATGGTGTGAAGCTGATTCCATGAGTGATATTGACATTTATGAATCAACAATTTCTCAATCTGAAAAGACTAATACTCTCTGGCCTCATGACTGGAGAATTAAAGCTTAAGAGGGATCTATGAAAACTGAGTGGGACTACACAAAACTGGCAGATGCATACTTAAAACGCCCTGAATATTCTCCTGAGCTTTTAGATAAATTATTCGGAATTGCAGGAATAACTAAAGAAAGCAAAATCTGTGATATTGGAGCAGGCGTTGCGCATTTGACAATCCCCATGGCTCAAAAAGATTTCTTGGTTGATGCTGTTGAACCAAATGACGCGATGAGAGCCAACGGAATAAAAAGAACCGCCGACTTCTCTAACGTTTCATGGTTTGAAGGAACAGGAGAAAATACAGGTCGCCCTTCAAATGAGTATGATTTTGTAACCTTTGGATCCTCTTTCAACGTCTGTGATAGAACTCTCGCAATGAAAGAAGTTGCGCGCCTATTAAAAAGCAAAAAATGGTTTACCTGCATGTGGAACCACCGCCAGTTGGATGATCCAATCCAAAAAGAGATCGAAAACATTATCAAGAAAAACATCAATGATTACGGGTATGGTACCCGCCGCGAAAGCCAGACTGAAATAATAATGAACTCCGGTCTTTTCGAGAACATTAAAGAAGAGACAGGAACAATCATTCACACACAAAAAGTTGTTGATATTGTTGAAGCATGGCGTTCTCACGGAACTCTCCACAGGCAGGCAGAGGATAAATTTAATAGCATCATTAGAGATATCGAGAACTATTTAGATTCCTTAAACACCGAAAGCGTCCAAGTTCCATATCTGACCCGCGCTTGGATTGCCCAAAAAAAGGACTAAGATGCAAGGAAAAGTAATCTGGCTTACAGGACTTTCTGCATCCGGCAAAACGACCATTGCCAATGAAATACAAACGCAGCTTAAAAAACTCGGCTTGGTTTCGGTCGTACTAGACGGAGACCAAGTTCGTGAAGCTGTGGGGGACTATAACTGTGGGCATGACCCCGAAAGCAGAATACGCAATGCATATAGAATAAGTAGATTTGCCAATATGATCTCCAGGCAAGGAGTTATCGTCATTGTGGCAACGATGTCTCTTTTCCATGAGATACACAACTGGAATAGAAAGAACTTTATTGATTACTTCGAGATATTCGTCAAAGCAGATCTACATGTTCTAAAAAAACGTGACCCTAAAGGCTTATATAAACACTTAGAGTCTGGTGAAGCTCAAAATTTACCAGGTATGGATTTGATGCCTGAGTTTCCTAAAAAACCTGATCTAGAAATAATCAACAACCAGAAACTAGAGTCTATAGCGCCATTGGCAACTAAAACTATTTACAAAATATTTCAACAATAATTCAAAATCAAATCATGAATAAAAGAAAAATACTCAAGGATATAAATGAACTAAAAGAATTCTGTAAACAATCTTCTAAGCCAGTTGTCGGCCTGTTTCATCAGACATATCGACTCGAAGACATCTTCAGTTCTATAGCTTCTCGAATTGATAAGAAGAAACTTACCCCAATTTTCTTGGTTACCTGCGATGTCGCATCTAAAACAGAGTTCCTTCAAACGGAAGAGTTTGCAGATATACCTGCATATATATCCAACACAATCGACTTTTCGAGCATACACGACATAGCTGTTGCAATTGTCAGCGATAAAGTAGAAGCCAAGTTTTCTCATAAAAGCAAAGTAATTTCTATACCACACGTTTTTCTCCCCTTCCTGCACGATATTTCTCCTTATACTGCTCTCAATAGACTCCGGGCACTTATTGACCAACTCCCTCACTGTGACGCGTTTTTCTTAGGACAAGCCGAACTGGACAACATCTCTCCAGAAGCTCTTTCAGAAATAATAAGCAGCAGATACCCTGCAGCAGGATATAGACGAAACGGCAAGCTCACCATAATAAAAGGCGGATACTTAAAAGCGGACCTAGCTCGTGAGACAATTCAAAATTTTAACCTTACTAGAGACGCTGTCCTCATCTCGCCAGCAAGCTTCCTATATCAATATAGATATAGAGGTAAGGTCGTTAGCGAAAACGAAAAACTATCAAGATGGATAGACATGCTAACTATCGCTTTACGCTCACTGCCAAATGTTCCCATCATTTTTAGAACCTACCCGGGTGAAGCTGACAATGGGAAAATACTTGAGTTTATTAAGGCGTTTTCTAACGAAAAGAACGTTTATTTCGATACGAAAAACTCAACTTTAAATTCTTTTGCCAGGGCGCGAGTATACGTAACAGATATTTCATACGGTCGACTCTCATTTTCCCTAGCAACAGATCTTCCACATATTGCATATAAAAGCCCAAACAAAAGTTCTGTACTTGGATTTGTAGCTAACGACAAAGAACAATATGCTAAAACACTGCAACAATGCTATCACCACAGTGCCCTCTTGCAGAAAAAGACAATTCAATTACGTTCTTCAGTCCTCTATAATTGTGGCTCAAGCTATCAATATTTATTGGATTCGATTGAAGCTTTTGTAAATGATGAAAAAAGAGACTACTGGCTGGCTATTGATAAAAACTATGTGCAGGGAGACTGGAAGGACCCTGCTGTATGGAAAAAATGGTGGGAAGAAGGGCAAAAGATACCTAATAATATTTATCCAATACACCTTAGGAAATATTTAGCGGATAATTTTTCTCAAAATTTACCAGTCCCTCTGCCACTTGACTAACAAAACGGACGTATATTCCCTTTTGTTTTGATACCTAAAAATTTATTTTCCCATTAATTCTTGGATGAACATAAGCTTTATACCACTTCTCGTACTTAACAAAGCCATTATACTTGTTGAACAAATCTATTTTTTCTTGAGGTAGGCCAGAGGGGTCAAAATCTTTAGCAAAAAAAGACATCCAAAGTGTGCTCATTTTCGAATCTATACTTTCCGGATTTTCCAAATAGTCTAAAATTTTCTGACAAACTTTCTGGGGATGCATTTCCTGTACAAGTTCATATGATTTTTTACTAAGTTTTTGTCTTTTAGGATAATCTAAAATAATTTTAGCAAGCTCCTCTGCAACTGTTTCTGGAGTTACGTGTATAACATTATCAATTTGATCGACCCCGACCTTAAGACCTGTCGTTTCAAGCCATACCCTGTAATTTTCATCAGTTGCCTCAAGCCCGGCACCTGACATTGTATCTTTGAAATAGCTTTGGCATGTTTTCAAAAAAACTTTAGTTGTTTTTTCTACGACAACACAAGAAGCTGCCATTGCTTCCCAAGTCGATCGCCCTCCGATGGCAAGTGAATTGCAAAATATATCCGCCTGAGCATACTCCCTTGCCATTTCACTGTAAGGAACCCATTGGACAATTCGAGTTGAAAATTTTAGGCCAGCATTATTTAATATTTGAAATGCATTAAGCCAAAGATAAGTCCCTTTTGATTCAACATTAGAGGGGGCATGCAATAAAACAGGATTCTTTTTTTGCTCTTTCTTATACTTAAAAGGAGTTGAATCAAAAATATACGCTGCGGGCAGATATGAAGGCCTTAATCCCATGTCTGGACTGCCGATGACCATGTCTGCAACTTTTTCACAAGTCCGTAGATAGCGAATCTTGTGTACAAAAGTTGCTATATCACTTGGTAGGTGCTTTTTAACAAAATGATATCCCGTAAGCTTAGCTGCTTGCTCAGATACAAATGGGTCCTTAACTTCAGATCCACAAAATCGGATAATAATTTTTTTACCTAATTTTTTCAAAAAAAGTAAATCTGAAGCATCTGGTTTAAACGACCTCCAAAAAAATATGCAGACATCTGCTTCCAGTGCTTTTCCCCATGCTAAATTTAAATAATATTCCTCATACCTTTGCCGCAATTCTTTTGTTTTATTTTTGTTGTTTTTTAATTTCTGCTCCACGAGTTGAGGGATATTTAAATCAACATTTGTAGACTGTACCGTGTTGGTACTTGTTATAGCGGTAAAAACTTCATGACCTAGTTCTCTAAAACCAAGAGCATAATCATCCATTAAACTTGCTACATTAGCTAAACCCATAAAAATTTTCATATTTTACTCGCAATCGACTTTTTATTATTACGGCCACGAATAACTTAAAGATATGAGCCAAGTCGAGTTTGCTCAAACACATTCACATCAAAATGACTAAACTATTGATGACACTAACTTGGTGAGTTAACAGCGCCGTCACTTCTTTTGAGCAACTACAGTCATTATAAACCCATACCCTAAACTTTCAATCACGGTATCAAAATAGGGTGCGATCCACCTATCTACAGCAGCTAGAGAGGCAATCGCCTTTGAAGGACGCCCTTTAAGCTGTCCACAAAATTCATGTCTTCTGCCAGGCTCTCGGTGCTGAGCGACAATAGACTCCATACTCTCTCCCAACAAAAACTTAGCCCCAAAAACCAACATTCCCCTTTGACTCCCATCAAAAATGTCACCTTTAAACGACCAACTAATAGGCTTCATGTTATGCTGTTTTAACAATATCCCCAAACTCTTTTTAGTGAAGAAATTTAAATGACGAGGAACATCATCCTGCCTCATAAATCGACCAGGAACACTATTTAAATTGGTTACCAAAGAAATAAAAATACCACCTGGACGAATTAATGTTGCTATATCATCCATCAACTGCTGAAGGTTGTGAACATGCTCAAGAACTGCCCAAGATGTTACAACATCAAACTCTTCACCTGAATAAACATCAAGTAAGTTAGAACCTGTCTTAATACGCTCATCAGGCAATAAATTTGCCCCGCCCATCGGCTCATATCCATAAGCATCCCAACCTCTTTTATTTAAAAATCTGACAAACTCTCCGCCAGCACAGCCCACATCTAAAAGTCGTCCCGCACTTACATATTTATCGAACAATTTTAACTTCTTATAAGACCGCCTATTACCTTTGTCTTCTGCATTTTCTTTACTGTTAAGTCGATAAAAATCATCCGTATAAAAGCATTTAACTCCTTCTCTTGTAGGCCTAATGCGCAAATATCCAGCACGGCAACTTTTACACCTGACGACAGGAAACTGGTAATCACTAACCAAATGAGTATGATCCGGTCTTTTAAATAACAAATCAAAATTTGCACATCCACACACAGGGCAATCTATTTCTTCAACTTCAAACTTATTCATATTGACAACCACTTTATAACTCAGTGTTAAGTTGATTTTCTATTTATGCTACGCAATAATGATCAAGTACTATTTAGCCCAAAAACATAAAAAGCGTTTTGGTATAAAAAACCATAATGCTTTGCCCTAACATTTAAAGAGAACAATCTAGAAAACTTATATTATTAAGATTTATTGCAAAGAGGTAATCTGATCAACAATAGCGATAAAAATTATATAATCCATACCTTGAGTGTTACGAGCCTACATATCATTCTAACATTGCTTCTATGCATACATATTACATAAATTACTTCTTAATCAAAATACACCCACCAGATGCCGGATAAATAAGCCTTTCTGGTTTGTCTTGCATAAATTTGTTTACGGCCTCTGTACAACCTGGACATGTACCGAATCCATAGTCATCACAGATTATAATCGCTCCAGTCTCCATACGTGGGTAGAAGAAATTATAACTTTCCAAAGTTGGGTCGTGCAAATCAACATCTATATGCACAAAGCTAAAAGTCTTGTCTTTAACCTCAGAAAAGCGCTCAGGGATCCAACCCTTGTAAGTTTTATAATTGCCCGCAAAAGGCGTCAAGTTATCATTAAGTTCATCTTCCGTTGCCTTTAAGGCATGTTTCTTCCAATGAGTCCCGTCAAGCTCTCCCGGCTCGGACAGTCCTTCGAAAGAATCAAAAATATGATGCATCCGACCGCTTTTTGCTTCAACATTTTCTTGGCAAATCAAATAAGAAGACATCCCAATATAGGCCCCACATTCAACGGTGTCGCCTTGGACATCACGCGTCTGCTTCAGGAACTGATACAAATTCCAGCGCCTATCTGAATTCATACCTTGATCTTCGTTAAAAATTTCCAAATATTGCCGAAAGCTATTATCCTGCCACCAATCCAACTGAGGCCATTTGAAATTATAATCAGGGCAAAAGATCCTCCCACAAGCAAGCAACCACCGAAATCTATCAATCAGTTTTTCAGGAGGGTACGGCAAGTAATGCTTATGAACAGAATCGGGAAGTTCATTAAAAGCATTTCTAATTACTTCATAAATTGACTTATCCATTCCATCTCCAAGGATATTAATCCTACTATTTATACAACGAATTCAACGAACGACGTCAACTTGATCACTATGAATGCACATCTGACCTTGCTATCTATCAAAATAATAACTCAAGCTTTGTTCACTAATTTCGAAAGGTTTGTTGTAGAGAGTTGAAAAATAAACTTTGCCATCAACATATTTGTAGCGACCGTCACCCAACTCTGTAATAGAATCAAAGTTTGAATGACCGTAAGCGAGGGGACTGCCATCAACACAAAAGATCAGCGATTCATTATCAAACGCATTAAGCTCTCCGTCAACTCCATCCTTAAGCAAAACACTCCACATGTAACCAGATTCATGGTGAGCAGAATTATTTACCTGATGCACAATCCTATCTCGCAAAACACCATCCCAATAATTGCTCGCTAAACTAGGACGGAACACGTATTCAGTATTTCCTTCCCCTGTTCTAATCCGCATAAGATTAAGGCCATGCCCCTTATACAAATCAACACACTCTGACTCTTTCACAAATTCCATTGGCCATCCACCCAGCCAATCTTTAAGATCTGTCATGTAACTCATTCCACGCCTGATCTGCGGGTATTTTTTGACCCATTCTGCAAACTCCTTCAGCTTACAAAAAAAATCCCCCACAGAACTGGCCTGCCAACATTTACTGCTGCGCCACAACTGCTGCAGTTCCATTGTTTTCCTTCCCAAGAAACCAACTTGATTATAACGCTTCTTAATATCGAGCCATTTTTCAGGTGTAGGCCACCCTGCAAGAGATCCATCCAAATATCTTGTGTAGCTATAAAGAGCTATAGCCAGAACACCATTATCGCTTAATGGAATTTTAGCATTTCCCAATGCATCCCAGACCGCTCCTGTATGGTGTAATACTCCCCATGAGTAAACGATATCAAACTTGCCGAGATTCTCCATAAAACCCTTATCAAGAACTGACCCCTGCATAATAGTCCAATTTGAAGGCTTACCTATCATTTCATGGAGTTTCTTTGTTGTTCTGACAGAGTTTATGTCATAATCGAAACTTACAACCTGCTCTGCTCCTGCCTCAATCGCCGCAAGAGAATGAATTCCACTTCCACAACCGATATCTAAAAAAGTAAATTTACGCAGATCCGACACATGAAGCAGGCTAAGTAATTCACGCGAAGCAGTATCGACCCGTTCTTTTGAAAAAGAGCTGTCCACAAAATTTTCCCAGTTCTTCCCAAATCCAAAACGTAACTCGCCACTCATTTAATACCGCTCCATAGTTTCTTATTAAAAATATTCTTCAGCCCACAACTCAAGCATCAATAATGCCCATAATCCATACTGATGATTTGCCTTTCCTTGCAAATGTTCATTAACTAATACTTCGACAGTTTTCGCTTCCAACCACCCTCTGTTTTTGCATGAATCGGAAAGCAAGGTATCCTTCAGAAGATCACAAAGCCCACCTTTAAACCAGTCTCCTATAGGAACACCAAAACCCATTTTTCTCCGATAAACAATCTCCAGGGGAAGATATTTGGCTGCGACTTTTTTCAATAACCATTTTGCTTCAAAACCCTTACCGAAACTCCCGCCATTTGCTGTTGATGTCTTACGGACTCTCATCTCTGCAGGCAAAGAAAGAGCAAAATCAGCTACCTCATTATCAAGAAAAGGAGCTCGAACTTCCAAAGAATGGGCCATGGAGGCGATATCAACTTTAGTCATTAATGTAGATGCTAGATAGTAATCAATCTCAAAGAGCTGAATTTTATCAAGAAGATTAGCAGAACTGCTCTGCATAAAATGTTCAAGCATTAAGCTCAGAGTCAGTGATGGAATGGCAGCCTCTTTTAACCATTTACTGGCAAGATCTATTTTTCTCTGACCACAAAATCTCGCCCAATGAAAATGATACTTGGCAGTCCCGGCATCTATTAGACAGTCCCTAATCGAGTCATCATCACAATAAGAACTAAGTTCTTCCTTAAGTTCTTTTATAAGATCGGCCACATGTTGATTTTCATTCGTCTCGTTAAGAAAAAGAAAGGGATTTAAATACCTTTCATACCCTCCGAATAAATCATCGCCGCCATCTCCGGAAAGAGCCACTGTAACATGTTTTGCAGTCATTTCTGAAAGAAGCCAGGTAGGGACTGCTGACGAATCAGCATACGGTTCACCATAGTGGCGCACTAAAGATGGCAATAGATCAAGAATTCGTGAAGAAGCCTCCTCGTCGTGATGAATAGTACCGCAAAAAGTAGAAACCTCGCGAGCATAAGGACGCTCATCGTAAGTACGATCTCCAAACCCCATTGAAAAACTGCGCATATCACTATGATTCCGACAAGCGATCGCTGACACCAGCGAGCTGTCTACTCCCCCAGATAAGAATAAACCCAACGGGACGTCACTTTCAAGATGAGTACTAACAGCTCGATTCAATAAAAGATCCAACTCCTCAACGGCTTCACCCTCACTGCCTAAAAAACTATTTCTGAATGAAGGAGTCCAATATCTCCACTTTCTGACCCCAGAACGTCCAAACAATAAACATTCCCCTGGCCCAAGTTTATTAACCCCTTTGAAAGCACACATAGGAGCCGGAACAGACTGCACAGTGAGGTAGTGATATATTGCATTAGGATTTGGCTTTCTAACCAACGCCTCATCCTCAAGCAGCGCATTCAACTCTGAAGCAAATGCAAATCTACGATTTTTAGTATAGTAAAAAAAAGGTTTTTGACCAAATCGGTCACGAGCTACAAATAAAGTCTCAGCTTTCTTATCCCACACGGCAAAGGCAAACATCCCTGAAAGCTTGGAGACACATTCATTCCCGTAGATGGAATACAATTGCAGAAGAACTTCAGTGTCTGAGTCTGTTTTAAAGGTACACCCCCGAAATACCAAAAGCCTGCGCAAATCTTTGAAATTATATATCTCACCATTAAAAACAAGGACATATCGGCCATCTTCACTTTGCATCGGTTGGTTAGCCCCAGAAGAAAGGTCAATAACCGCTAGCCTTGAATGCCCCAATAATGCAGGCTCTTGAATCCACATATCATGAAAATCAGGGCCTCGGTGATGTAAAGCTGTGACCATTCTTTCCACTGACGCACGGTTGTCCCTAACACTTGAATTAGAATAATCAACTACCCCGCAAACACCGCACATAATACACCTTTATAAGAATAAACTTTCCCATTTTAACATAATATCATCACGATTAAATCGCCTGCAAACATCTTTGGCTGCCTTGCCCATACTCAACCGCAATACCTCGTCATCAAGCAACGTCTTGATTGACGAAAATAAAAAGTCTTCATCATCAGGAGAGACAAGAATTCCATCCACACCATTTCTAATGATCTCTGATGGACCAGCTAAACAGTTATAGCTAACAACAGGACACCCACAAGCCATGCTCTCTAAAAGAACATTAGGAAACCCTTCGAATTTAGACGTAAGCACAAAAAGATCAGCCAGACGCAGTATGTTCGCGAAGGATTTCAAAGCACCAAACATATGCAACCGATCACTTAGACCAGCAGATTTAACTCTTTCATGTAGCTCCTGCCTTAAACTTCCCCCTCCAATGATCAAGCCACGAAGTTCTGGATATTCAGGAGCCAGCAGACTAAAAACATCAATAAACCTATCAAACTGCTTTTCGGGTTCTAATCGGCCTGCTGTAACAATAAATCGAGAAAAACCGAACTCAAAAACCTTATCCCCACAACAATCGCCAATTTCAGCTAAACAAAATTCATCTGACACGGAATTAGGAATAACACCAAGTTTTGCTTTAGGAACAACTTTATCCCCCCACAAATCGCGAGCCAAATTCGTTTGTACGATGACCTTATGGGCTTGTTTGTATAATTCCAACCTCAACGACTCTTCCTTTTGTGGAAAAGGATTCATTGGCGGATAAGTTCTTTCAGAAACAACAACACTGTAGGGCAATCCTCGAACCGCTAGGATAGTACGCAAATTCATTCGGGCGAGAAAACTAATCAGCGGCAAGGGTCGGACTTTTGTTGAATTCAAACAATATTCAAAAGCCTTTCGTAAACATGCAATATTATAATTCTCTTCGAACCATTCTGTTTCAGACACGGTTGTGGAATGAAACTGATCCAACCCCAACCACTCAATACGAGAATCTAATTTATATGCCTGAACATCTTTACGGAAAGTAATAAGAAAAACCCTAACTCCTTGGGCAGCCCACCAATTAGCCATATTACTAATACAACGCTCAGCTCCGCCACCACAAAGTACTGGAATAACCAAAACAATCGATTCTAAGCTAGAATTAACAGGAACAGACATCAAAGCAACCTCAGAAGAGAATAAAGAGGGGAGACCTTTTTATAAAGAATCACTCTAAGAATTCCTGGCACGCATTTATGAAAGGCGAGTCCTCCTGCACGAAATGACTATTCTCTTCCAGAACAGCTTCAAGCAAATTAGTCCACATCCCCATAACTAAATCAGGGTTACATTTTTTCCTAATCTTCTTTGCCCCAGCCCCCATTTTCCTTGCTTCCTCAGGGTGACCGAGCATGTATTCTATCCCATCCAAAAGTGCTTTTGAATCCTCAAGCGGAGCCAAAAGACCATTATAACCAGACTCAATAAGGTAGCCAGGCCCAGAAGGACAATCAAAACTAACAACCGGAAGCCCTAGAGCCATTGACTCAACAAGAGCATTTGGGAAACCTTCAAATCTTGAGGGGAAAACAAAAAGAGATGACTTTTGAATTATTGCATGCGGATTCTTTATAAAACCAGGCATAAAAACTCTGTCGGCAATTCCCAATCTCTCAGCCTGCTCCTCCAAATCCTTCCTATTTTCTCCCTCACCTAAGATAACTAGAGAGTAATCGGGATATTTAGTAAACACCTTTGGCAGCAGATCTAAAAGTATATCAAAACCTTTTTGAGGATGAAGCCTTCCCATGCAGCACATGAACTTTTCAGGTAGCCAATCGGGAATACATTTTTCATCAGTACACAATGGTAAAACGGGGTTGTGAATGACATGCACCTTTCGCGCTGGAAGAAAATGTTCAGCCCACTCCTGTTTAACATTATGTGTCAAAACAGAAACAGCGTCGGCACAGGGATAACACATACGCATAAGCATTTTTTTAAACCGGCCATATCCTTGGGTCCGGGGATCTATTCTTTCAGCAATTACAACCTTAACCCCCATCCTTCGCGTAGACAAAATCACAGGTATATTAGTTCGGTCCATGAAACTAACAACCATCTCATGTCCTTCATTCTTAATAGCATTCCGCAACGATCTGATATGCCACGGAAAACCAAATTTGGAGAGGAAAGAGTCGGTAGGTTTAAGCCAAACACGTTTAACGCGAGAGTCTAGACTATAAGCATCCAAATCAGGATCAATTGAGGTTATGATCGTAACTGAAACCCCCTGCGCAACCCAGTGGTTTGCCATTGTGCTCATAACCCGCTCAGCTCCGCCCCCCATCAAAGAACGGATGATCATTGTTATTCCTTTTAAACGCATAGTGTCCCCTTACCAATTACAACTAAATTTTAAAGCCACAGGCTCTTTGCTTCCGCCTAGGCGCAATATGGTCATTCTTGAAATTTACCTTAAAAACTGTCTCTTAAACCCACACATTAACTATGCAAATACTATACCAAAAAAACATTAACGGGAACATTAGTTATACACTTAAATTGACTATAAAGAATATTTCCTGATAAAAAATCAATAAATATTTTAGGTTAAATAGGCAAACGGTCAAAAAAACGCTATAAACTCTTCCTATTCCGCCTAAATACAGTAACGAGCAAATTACCAAGGCACTCAATAAATACATACCATAAAAGATTTGAGTTACGAACCAAGAGAACACCGCTGTAAAATAACACTTTAAGAACAAAAAAAGAGCTTTAATAATGCCCTGCAACCCAAATTATTTCAACCCCCTCGTCATAGCCGAAGTCTCCAGCAATCACAGTTGCGAGATTAAACGTTGCTACGATTTCATTGATACAGCTGCACGAATCTGCTGTGGAGCTGTAAAATTACAATTATTCAAAATTAATGAACTTTTCGCGCCGGAAATTCTTGCCCAGAGCACCGAACATCGTGACCGGGAGCGCTGGGAACTACCTGAAAATTTTGTACCACTCATAGCAGATCGCTGCCGGGAGCAGGGGATTCTTTTTTCCTGCACTCCATTTTATCTTGATGCTGTCAATATTCTGACGCCGCATGTGGACTTCTTTAAAATAGCCTCTTATGAACTGCTCTGGACCGATCTGCTTGTAAAATGTGCGTCCAGCGGCAAGCCGGTAGTTCTTTCCACCGGAATGGCTGATATGAATGAGATAGGTGCAGCGGTACAAACATTACGCGAGGCAGGATGTATTGACCTGACCCTGCTGCACTGTGTATCCGGCTATCCCGCCCCTGTGGAACAGGCCAATCTTGCGGCCATGCAGACCATGAAAGATAAATTCAATTGCAAAATCGGTTGGTCTGACCATACAGTGAGCGAAGC
Source organism: Maridesulfovibrio pacificus (SeqCode) (assembly GCF_048612815.1). Classification (NCBI taxonomy): domain Bacteria; kingdom Pseudomonadati; phylum Thermodesulfobacteriota; class Desulfovibrionia; order Desulfovibrionales; family Desulfovibrionaceae; genus Maridesulfovibrio; species Maridesulfovibrio pacificus (SeqCode). The sequence continues at coordinate 230,903 of NZ_JBLZNE010000003.1, read as the reverse complement.
CGTCATCCAGCGGGCAATCCATAAATATGATGCACAGATGATTGAGCTGCATCTTGATCTTGATGAAACCGGTGAAGAATACAAATTCGGACATTGCTGGCTACCGGGGCAGGTGGAAGAAATGATCAGAAGCATTCAAGATGGCTTTGCTGCCGACGGTGACGGGATTAAGAAACCAGTTGAAGCTGAATTGCCTGACCGTGAATGGCGGGCTGATCCGGAGGACGGACTTCGCCCTTTGAAATCAATAAGAAAAACATGGAAAGCTGATTAAATGGCCAGTGCGGACAGTAAAATCAAAAATATTTCTGAACTTGCGGAAATCGCGAAGGAACTGCGCGAGAACGGCAAACGGATCGTACTCTGCCACGGAGTCTTCGACCTGCTGCACATCGGGCACATCCGCTATTTCAATCAGGCCAAAGAACACGGGGATGTATTAATAGTTACCCTGACCCCGGACCATTATGTAGACAAAGGGCCGGATCGTCCGGCATTTACCGAAATCCTGCGCGCAGAAGCATTGGCCTCACTTGGGGAAACCGATTACGTAGCTATCAATGAATGGCCCACTGCCGAAGAGACTTTGCGTGCTATCCGCCCGCACGTTTACGCCAAGGGAGATGAATTCAAGGACATCGATAACGATCCGCTTGGCAAGATCGGTAAGGAAGCTGACGTGGTCCGTGAGATCGGGGCAGAACTGATCTTCACCTCAGACATCGTCTACAGCTCATCCAACCTGATCAACCGCTACCTTAACCGCAACAGCGAAGAGTTGGACGAATACCTGAAAATGTTCCGTAAGCGCTACCAACTGGACGAAGTACTGGAGCATCTGGAACGCATGCAGGACCTCAAGGTACTCATCATCGGCGACACCATCCTTGATGAATACCAAATCGCCTCTACGCTGGGTAAATCTTCCAAGGACCCTATCCTCGCCCTTAAATACCAATCCCACGAGCTCTATGCCGGGGGGGCGCTGGCTGTAGCCAATCATGTTGCCAACTTTGCAGGGGAAGTAACCCTGTTAACCATGCTCGGTGAAAAGGAACGCTACGAGGATTTCATCCGCGAAAAGCTGGACTCCAAAGTCAGTCCCCATTTTTTCACCCGACCCAAAGGTCCGACCACCCTTAAACGCAGGTTCATTGACAGCTATTCCCTGAACAAAGTCATGGAAATATACGTCATGGACGACAGTCCGCTGCCGGAACAGGTGGAACAGGAAATCTGCTCTGAGTTGGACAAGATCATTTCCGAATACGATCTCGTGCTGGCTGCGGACTTTGGACACGGCCTGATCAGTCCCGCTGTGGTGGACATGCTTGTAAAAAAATCCCCCTACCTAGCCGTAAACACACAGGCCAATGCCGGTAACCGCGGGTTCAATACCATAGGCAAATATTCGCAGATGGACTTTTTCTCACTTGCAGAACATGAACTGCGTTTAGAAACTCGCGACCAGATCAACGAACTGCGCCCCTTGCTCATTGAAACCGGAGACCGCTTGAAGACTAAAATATGTCTGGTTACTCAGGGTAGCAGAGGCTGTTCGCTTTACAACCCAGCCAGTGAATTTGTACGCATCCCCTCCTTCCAGTCCAATGTTGTCGACCGTGTTGGAGCCGGTGACGCTTTGTTTTCCATTGCAGCCATGTCCGCCTGTATGGGGTTACATGAAGAACTGGTAGGTTTCCTCGGAAATATTGCCGGATCACTGGCAGTACAGATCATGGGGAATGACCGGGCCATCGACAAGCAATCCATGCGTAAATACATAACCGCGACAATGAAATAAAATGAGCAGCAAATACCGCCAATTCGACCGCAGCAGGTTGACCGTGCGTCCTCTTGAAGAACGCAAAAGCCTGATCGATACAGGGATTATTAAAACGATTCAGCCGTGCACCGAAGTTCACCCATCCCTTGAGACTATAGCCAAAGAATTAACCATAGCGCGGGATAAAAACAGTGCCCGCGTGCTTATGATCGGGGCGCACGTGATCCGTTCCGGTGTCCAGCATTATCTTTTCGAACTCATGGAAAAAGGGCTGATCAGCTGCATTGCGGTCAATGGAGCATGCGCCATCCATGATTTTGAATTCGCTCTTCTCGGGCAGACCACAGAATGCGTTGCAACCTATATCTCCAACGGTCAATTCGGCCTCTGGCAGGAGACCGGACTGCTCAACGAAATAATTTCCAAAGGAAATGCACAGGGACTTGGATTCGGTGAAGCCGTTGGCAAATATATTTATGAGAACAAACTCCCTCACGCTGAGATCAGCCTTTTCGCCAAGGCTTACGAATTGGGCATCCCTGTAACTGTGCATGCCGGAATCGGCTACGACATCATCCACGAGCATCCAAATTGCGATGGAGCCGCCATCGGAGAGGCCAGCTACCGCGATTTTCTGATTTTTGCCGCGCAGCTTGAACAACTTGAAAACGGGGTAGTCATGAATTTCGGCAGTGCCATTATGGCACCTGAAATTTACCTCAAGGCTCTGGCAATGGTTCGCAATGCCGCGGCAAGACCTATCCGTAACTTCACAACATTAGTATGTGATTTGCATGACCTACCCGAACAGGTTGGCAGCGAAGCTCCCAAAAGCGATGCCCAGTACTATTTCAGACCTTGGAAAACCATGCTGGTACGTACTGTAGCTGACGGGGGTAAGAGTTATTATGTCCGGGGATTTCATGACCAGACCATCCCCCAGCTCTATACTGCTGCCGTAAAACTTTAAGCACCGGAAAGAAGCTTTGTGGAATAAACACACGGAAAAATTACAGAACTGCCTTAGTTCCATAGAAGTAAGCGGAATCGATTGCTGTAAAGAAGGTTGCGATGAAGCTTTCTCCGTCTGGAAGGAGATGACCGAAAGACTGCGCCAGCAAGGTAAGATCATCTATCTTATCGGCAACGGGGCCAGCGCATCTATGGCCAGCCATTTTTCCGCTGACCTTGCAAAAAATGCCCATGTGCACACGCAGGTTTTTACCGATCTGGCACTTATTACCGCCCTTGCAAACGATATTTCATATGATCAGGTCTTTGTGGAACCGCTGAAGCGCAGGCTGACCCCTGATGATATGCTGGTGGCAATCAGCAGCTCCGGCAACTCGCCCAATGTGCTCAATGCCTGTAACTTTGCAGCTGAAACCGGAGCCTCGGTAGTTACCCTCAGTGCCATGTCTGCGGAGAACAGCCTACGCTCCATGGGCGATATAAATTTTTGGCTGCCTGCCGAGACCTACGGCATGGCAGAAACCGGGCATTCCTGCATACTCCATTATTGGATGGATTCAGTTTCCATTCCTGCCCCGTAAGGTTTTTCATGAGTGATAATTTACGCATAGATTCCCATAAGCTGCACCTGCACCCAAGCCGTGTTGCCAAATGGCTGGCTGGCGAGAACATCGGCCCGATTTTTATGGAGGTCAGTCCCAGCGGGGCCTGTAATCACCGCTGCCGCTTTTGCGGATACGATTTCATGAATTACGTACCCAAGTATCTGGACCTTGAAATATACCGCCAACGCATCCCCGGCATCGCTGCAACCGGAGTCAAAAGCATCATGTTCTCCGGCGAAGGCGAACCGTTCATGAACCGTAATTTCACTGAAATATGTACCGCCACCCTTGCTGCCGGGATTGATGTAGGCATCACTACCAACGGCGCGCTCATGGCTCCCGAAAAGCTGCGTCCCATGCTGGACCGGATTTCATGGATCAAAGTCAGCTGCAATGGAATGAGTCCCGGCTCATACGACTCTGTTCATCGCGGGCCAGAAGGCGATTTTGAAAAGGTCATGCAAAATCTGGGAGCTGCCGTTGCCATGCGCAGAGAGCTTGGTTCAAACTGCACCCTCGGATTGCAAAGCCTGCTCCTGCCGGAAAATGCGGGAGAGATGAAAGCACTGGCCCTGCACTGCCGCGAGATGGGTCTGGATTACATGGTGGTCAAACCTTATTCCCAGCATCCGCAGGGGATTACCAAGGAGTTTGACGGCCTCACCTACGAGGAGTTTAAAGAATTAGGGCGGGAGTTGCGTGAAATTTCCACAGATTCTTTCAATGTAATTTTCCGAGAAAAAACCATGGACCGTTTGCAGGATCAGGAACGTGGATATGAACGTTGCCACGCCCTGCCCTTCTGGTCATACATGGACGTGGACATGAATATCTGGGGTTGTGGAGTTTACATCGGCGATGACCGTTTTCATTATGGGAATCTCACCGAGCAGAGTTTTGAAGAGCTTTGGGCCGGAGAAAAACGTATGCAATCCCTCAAGTGGTGTAATTCTCAGCTCGATACGTCATCCTGCCGCGTTAATTGCCGTATGGACAAGATCAACCCTTATCTCTGGGAACTTAAAAATCCCGGTGCTCATGTAAATTTTATTTAAGTTGATGCGCTTCGCGCTTTTTTGAATGAAAAGATTTCGCCTCCCGGCGGGCGCTTTCAGCGGGACCAAAGGAGCTAAGCCCCTTTGGAATCCCTAGTTGGAGAGGACTTATGCTAATTGGAATCGACCTTGATAATACCATTATCCGCTATGACAATTCCTTGCATGGAATTGCCGTGGAACGTGGTTTGATTCCAAAGGATACTCCCGGAATTAAAAGAATTATTCGTAACGAAGTCCGCTCTTCGCATAGCGATATTGAATGGCAGAAATTACAGATCGCCATTTACGGGACTCACATGGATCGGGCGGAACTGATGCCCGGAGTCTGGAACTTTCTGGAAGGACTGAAGGAACGCGGAATCAAATTCCAGATTATCAGCCATAAGACACGCTATCCAAATTACGGCGAGCGCAAAGTTGATCTGCGCGCGGCGGCAATGGAATTCCTGCGTCAGCATAATTTTTTTTCCGAGTCCGGTTTAGGACTGACTGCGGATAATGTTTTCTTCCTGCCTACGCGAACGGAAAAAATCGCGACCATTCGTGAATTACAATGCTCCCTCTTCATTGACGATCTCAAAGAACTCTATCTCGAACCTGATTTCCCACAGCAGACCGCTAAGATACTTTTCTCTTTAGAACAAAACCTCGATATTCCCGGCGTGATCGTACTGCCGGATTTTGCCCAGATCAGCGATTTCGTATTTAAGGGGATAGAGAATGGAAAATTCTGATCCCAAAAAACTTGTCCAACGTCTGACTGATGAGACTCCGCTTAAAGCGGAACACATCCGCGCCGGACGTAACAGCAGGGTTTACCGCGTTGATTGTAAGTCCGGCAGGTACCTGCTGGCTAAATTCTACCTCCAGCCTACGGCAGATGGGCGCAGCAGACTTGAACAGGAATGGACCGCCCTGAAATTCATGACCGGATCAGGAATGACCAACATTCCCCGCCCACTGAAATTTGATGAATCCGTTCAAGGGGCAATTTATTCTTTCATCCACGGAAATCATGTTAAAGAGAATACGGTTCAAGACATTAAGGAAGTCGTCTCATTTCTAGCCAAGCTTAAAGAAATATCCAGACTTCCAGCGATAGAATTACCTCGCGCAGCCGAAGCTTGTTTTTCACCTGCAGAGCTGGTGTTCAATATCAAATCTCGACTTGAAAAATTACAAGACCTTCCTGCAGAAGACGAAATCTACCAAAGCATGCATTCGTTTCTTGAAAACAAATTCCTGCCAGCACTTGAAAAATGCATCGGCAATGCAAAGCAACATTTCCCCGCGGAACTGTGGACCGCCCAGCTACCCCAAAGAAATAGGGCACTCAGCCCGTCCGACTTTGGTTTTCACAATGCGTTACGCACTGAAAAAGGACTCGCCTTTGTAGATTTTGAATATTTCGGCTGGGATGATCCGGTTAAAGCGACCTCGGATTTCCTGCTTCATCCGGCTATGGATTTAAGTGCGCAACAGATGGTAGCTTTTTTCGCGGGCATGAAAAATATTTTTAAAAGCGATGAGAGATTCGTTCTGCGCTTCAAAGCCTATCTACCTCTCTTTCGCCTGAAGTGGTCTATGATTCTGCTTAATGAGTTCATGAACCAGCACCTTGAACGGCGGGAGTTTGCCAGTGGTGATGTTGGCAAACGCAAAACCCTGCGCGCACAACAACTTGATAAGGCCGAAAATTTCCTTAATAAAGATCAACAGATACTAACCGTACTGAATTTACGGAATTAATACAGCGGAGATAATTTTGGACCAGCGTTCTAAACAACTCAGAAAAAAAATTGTGGATGTGCTCCACCATGCCGGACGCGGTCACATCGGCCCATCCATGTCCTTGGTGGAAATGTTGCGCGTGCTTTATGATTCGGTTTTAGAATATGACCCCGCAAACCCGCAATCGGCGCAACGGGACCGTTTTATTCTCAGCAAAGGGCACGGCTGCCTTGCCCTCTATGTTCTGCTGGCGGAAAAAGGTTTCATCAGTGAGGAAGAACTGTTCAGCTTCTGCTCCTTTGACGGACTGGTGGGAGGACATCCCACTGCCAAAACACCGGGAGTGGAATTCGCTACCGGAAGTCTTGGGCACGGATTATCGCTTGCAGTGGGAGTTGCTGCCGCACTTAAAATCGACAAATCAAGAAGCCGCGTATTCACAGTGCTCGGTGACGGGGAATGCGGCGAAGGCTCTGTCTGGGAAGCAGCCATGAGCGCAGCCCGCCAGAAGCTCAGCAACCTTACCGCCATTGTGGATTACAACAAGCTGCAATCCTACGGTCCCACTGAAGATATTTCCGGACTGGAACCTTTTGCCGATAAATGGAAAGCTTTCGGCTTTGCAGTGCGTGAAGTTGACGGACATGATGTTGAAGCTCTGGAACAGACTTTTGCGGCCCTGCCCTTTGCCGCAGACAAACCTACGGCCATCATCTGCCATACGGTCAAAGGCAAGGGTATCCCTTTTGCCGAGGGCAATCCTAACTGGCATCACAAAACCAAAATGTCTGACGAAGACCATGCCCGGATGATCAAAAGCATCGAGGATTACCATGCGTAAAGCTTGTCTGGAACAGGTATATCAACTAGCAAAAAAAGATGAACGGGTTGTCTTCGTAGGTTCCGACCTTGGAGCGGGCACTCTTTCCCATTTTCAAGATGAGATGCCGGAACGTTTTTTCATGGAAGGTATTGCCGAAGCGCATGCCGTAGGTATGGCTTGCGGTATGGCGCACGAGGGCAAGATTGTCTACGTGAACACCATCCAGAGTTTCCTGACTCGGCGCTGCTACGAGCAATTGCTGCTTGATGCCTGCCTGCACAATTTAAATGTGCGCTTCATCGGCAATGGCGGCGGACTAGTCTATGCCCCGCTCGGCCCCACCCACTGGGCCACTGAGGATATTTCCATCCTGCGGGTTATGCCCAACCTGACAATCCTTTCCCCGGCGGATGCTGAAGAAATGGACCGTCTCATGCCGCACACCTTGGACCACCAAGGCCCCATCTTCATCCGGCTGGCCAAGGGTTACGACCCCATAGTCACCGAAGAGGATTCTTTTGAAATCGGTAAAGCCTGTCCCTACCGAGAAGGAAAAGACGTACTGCTCATCGGTTGCGGTGTAATGCTGGGTATTATGAAACAGGCTGGCGAATTGCTGGAGAAGTCTGGAATCGAAGCCTCAATCCTGCACCTGCCAACCATCAAACCGCTGGACACCGAGGCAATCATTTCACGGGCGCGGGGAACACGGGCGGTAATCACAGTGGAAGAAAATACCACGCTCGGCGGTCTCGGCAGCGCAATAGCCGAAATTCTCGCTGAAGCCTGCCTGCCCAATCCGCTACGCATGAAACGAATCGGATTGCCGGACTCATTCAGCGAAAACTACGGCTCGCAACTCCACCACTTCGCGCACAACGGACTAACTGCTGAGAATATCGTTGTTGAAGCAAAAAAACTGCTCAAATAGCATATGACTATTTGGCATGTAGCGCGGCGAAGCCATAATAAAAGGTTTTGGGATTCTTAAACCCTTTTGCAAAAGGGTTTAAGCCGCCGGAGGCAAAATTAAATGATCAGACTATCACCGCATATGGCATACAACCTGAAGAAGGACCCTAAGCGACTGGCATTCGTGCTGGCCCGCTACTCCTTTGCCGCCCAGATGACAGCAGACTGCGGGAGCATTCTTGAACTGGGCTGTAGCGAGGGAGTTGGTGCTTCCATGCTGCACGGTGGAACGAAACCATATCTCGGTATGGACCTCGACACCCCGGCTATTGAAGCGGCTCAGAACAATTTTGCAACCGACAAGGTTCGCTTTAAAAATGAAAATTTCCTGCACATGGATGAAGACAAATTTGAAGCAGTGGTCAGCCTCGATGTTGTAGAACATATTTCCAAGGGCGCAGATGAAGATGCATTTTTTAAAACGATATATGACAACATTACCGCAAATGGAGTCTGCGTCATCGGCACCCCGAACATTACCAGCACCCCATACGCATCCCCGGAAAGTATGCGCGGTCATGTTAATATGTTCGATGCCATGCGTTTAAAATCAGCCTTGGAAAACTACTTTAAAAACGTGTTCATTTTTTCCATGAACGATGAAGTGGTTCACACCGGATTTCATTCCATGGCTCATTATCTGTTCGCTGTGGGCTGCAACAAAATTACCTATAAATAATCATGACAAATTCTACAAAAAATCCAGAAAAAGTTTGGGCCGATATGATCAATGAATTCGGAGATGATCATGGTCCGCTGACTCCGAAACTGGCCCAAGCTTTTACCCATGATCCCTATGGATTGATGGAGCAATGCTCATGGTTCAAGTTCGCAGGAAAAATGATCGGTAAAAAAGAAAGGGTGCTGGTTTATGACCATCTGGAAGGACTGGGAGGATGGACTGTGGCCTGTGAAACAGGTCCGGTAGTGGCTGTTCTCGGCTCCTCCGATCCGCTAGATGAGATACGAGCCTCGTGGGCTGATGAGAAAATCATCTTTGAAAAGCACGATGAAATACTGCGTTCTGCTGATGACGAATTCGATGGTATCGTCCGCTTTAATGCTGGAGGAGAAATGACCGAGACGCATTGGGAAACTTTTATCGCAGACAGTGCGAATATACTTCGAGACGGAGGCGTGCTGGTAGCCGGAACAAAAGGTGACGATAAGTTCACTTTTACAAAAGAAGTTGCCGAAAAATATTTCAACCACGTCTTTGCTTTCGGCAAAGGCCAGCAACATCCACTGATCACCCCGGCAAACGCAACCATAATTCTGGCCTGCTAAGAGGTTATTTCATGGGAAAATTGCTCAATCTGGTTACCCCGCTGCATACCTCCAGCAAACGCGAATACCTGCCGCGCATGAACGATAACAAAGTAGATTGCATGCTTAAGGCCAAGGAATATGAATTCGATTACTGGGATGGTGACCGTCGCTATGGTTATGGCGGATACCGTTATCTGGAAGGCTACTGGATCCCGGTGGCAAAAGGACTGATCGAGACCTACGGCCTTGAAAAGGGAGCACGTATTCTGGATGTGGGCTGCGGAAAGGCTTTCCTGCTTTATGAACTGCACAAGCTGGGTATGGAAGTGCATGGATTTGATATTTCCCGCCACGGTCTCGAAGGAGCAAAAGAGGAAATCATAGAAAACCTGTTTATCCAGCGAGCCGAAGAACCTTTCCCATACAAAGACAATGAATTCGATCTGGTCATTTCCATCAATTCCCTGCACAACCTGCCCATCTTCAACCTCAAGAAAGCACTGGGCGAGATGGAGCGTGTCGGGCGAAATAAATATCTTTGTGTGGAAAGCTTCCGCAATGAACAGGAATTGTTTAACCTCCAATGCTGGGCCCTGACCTGTGAATCTTTTTTCAGCAAAGAAGAATGGGAATGGATATTCAAAGAATTTAACTACTCCGGCGACTACGAATTAATCTACTTCGAATAAATGGGAGAAACCATGCAACTCTATACCAACCTGAAAATTTTTCACTATCAAGACAAGCTTGACTCCCTGCCTCGCGAATCTGAAACCATCGAAGCACCCATTCATATTCGGATAAAGCCCACCAATGCGTGTAATCACAATTGTTCCTACTGTGCTTATCTTAACAAGGACCTGCAATTGGGGCAGGACATGTCCGTTGCTGACCGCATCCCTGCTCAAAAAATGGAAGAGATTGTGGAAGATTGCATTGAAATGGGTGTTAAAGCAGTAACTTTCAGCGGCGGAGGGGAACCTCTCTGCTACCCGCAACTGGCAACAACCGCCCGCACTCTGGCCGAGGGCGGGGTCAGCATCGCTACCTTGACCAACGGAGCTCTACTGCATGGAGAAGTGGCTGAAGTCTTTTCATCTCTGGGCACATGGATCAGAATTTCCATGGACGGCTGGGACGGCCCCAGTTATGGCCGCTTCCGCTCCGTAGGGAATGATGAATTTTCAAAAATCATGGCCAACATTGAAAATTTCAAAAAGCTGAACGGAAAATGCTTTTTGGGAGTGAGCTACGTAATCAACCGCGACAATGCAGACCACGTTTTTGAAATGGGCCAAAGACTTAAAGATGCAGGAGTGGACAGTATCAAATTTTCCGGCTGCGTTGTAAGTAACGACGGGCACGAGAACAACCGTTATCACGCTCCGGTATTCGGTCGAATCAAAGAACAGACCCAGCGGGCTAAAGCGGAACTGCAAACCGATGGATTCGAGGTCTTTGATGCCTATCATGAACTGGATGAAAAGTTCGATAAATCCTACCAATGGTGCCCATATCAACAAATTCTTCCGGTAATAGGCGCAGACCAGCAGGTCTATTCCTGTCAGGACAAAGCCTACAATCTTGATTGTGGATCACTAGGTTCTATCAAGGATGTGCGCTTTAAAGATTTCTGGTTCAATAATCGCGATAAGTTCTTCAAAATCAACCCGACAAAAGATTGCAACCACCATTGTGTTTCCAATGGTAAGAACATGTTGATCCTCGACTACCTGAACGCCAATCCTGACCATCTCCCTTTTGTTTAAAAGTGTATAAGTCATGAAAATTCTGGTAATCGGTGACGGTGTGCTGGGCACAGCAATCGCGCAGCAGGCAGGAAAATGCGGTCACGAAATATTTCAGACCTCACGCAAGAATCAGCAACTTATCCCGTTTGACTTTAAAGATGAACAAAAGTTCACTAATCTTCTAGAAGCTGATTGGGCTGTAATTGCTGCCGGAATTTCAGGCTACAAAGAGTGTGAGGAGAATCCAGAATCTCGCTTGGTTAACGTGGATCGCACAATCAAGCTTTGCCTCTTTCTGCTTAATCGCGGGACTAAGATTCTATTTCCTTCCAGCACAGCGGTCTTTGACGGGCAGACGGCATTTCCAGAACCTGACACTCCCACCTGTCCCAATACAGAATATGGCAGGCAGAAAATGGAGGTCGAAAAATTCCTACGCCAATACCCGAACCAGACTGCCATCGTACGCCTGACCAAACTATTAGGACGCGATACACCGCTCATTGCTGACTGGCTAGAAAATCTCGCTGCCGGACAAGAAATCACACCGTTCAAGGACCTGACCATTGCGCCAGTACTCTTTGAAGATGCGGCCCTTGCCTGCTGTAAGATCATGGAAAAGGGCGGCAATGGATTTTTCCATTGTTCCGGGCCTCAGGAAATCAGCTATCTTGAAGTCGGACGAATGCTCTGTGAAAAATCCGGCTTCAATTCCGAACTCTTCAAAGCTGCTACCTGCAAAGGGATCATTGACTACTGCCCGCCGCATTGCGGTCTTGATTCCAGCGCGACCGAGGAAATGATCCAGTTCAAATTTCCCACTCCAAAGCAGGTTATTGAAAGGCTGATACAAGCCCGTAATAAGCGTCATTAGTCATGGTAATAAAAAAAAGACCTGCTCTTATCCAAAAGCAGGTCTTAATGTTAACAAATACCTAAGGCCAAAAGCTACTTTCGGCCCTTCTTTCCTCCACTGCCGCCGGCGCGGACAAGTACAGGACTGCCGTGGCGATGACGGTGGCGGTGTTTACGCTTAACCATCAGAGGCAGAAATAAAAGAGTGCCTATCGCACCGAACAGGGCAAGTCTGGCTAATGTGCTCATACTGATTCCTCCGAAGTTCCTTCGACTTCTTTAGAAACTAAGGCATTTCCTTTTTCCCGGGCCTGCTCAACCAATGATTTCACATCACCCTTGATGCCTTCATACTGCTTGACGGTCCAATCCTTAGCCTTCAATCCCGCTTTGACAGTGCAGACTGCTGCCGGGCGAACTTTCTCAGACTTCAAAGCATATCCGGCCAAAATTCCGGCCGTGGCACCGGCTGCGAAAATTGCTATTCTTCCAAGAGCCATAATGACCTCCTATATTTTCACTGTTAGAGTTTAATTTATACCTCTCATAACTACAGTGCAAAGCCTGAAGGCAAATATCACTCTCAATTTTTCTCCTGCTTCCGTTCAGCCCAATTCTGCCGGACTTCGGCTATAAAATTATCCACCGCCGGAAACCCGTTTGTGCTTCTATGAATCAAATACATCTCAATTAACGGAAAATCTCCGCTCAACCTTTTAAACACAACTCCTTGCGGTTTTATACGGTCCATGCTTTCCGGCACAATGCCGATTCCTATATTGGCAGCAACAAGAGCGACGGTGGCACTCTTGCGTGTAGCCTCCTGAACCACATCGGGAACAAATCCGGCTTCGGAAAACACTCGCATCCATTCGTCATACAATCTGGGCTGCCCTTCACGAGGAAAGAATATAAACTGTTCTCCAGCCAGCTCCGAGACATCAACCGCCGCCCTCTCGGCAAAGGGATGGTTCTCAGGCACAACCAAGGCATATGACTCACGGTGGAACAACTCGCAATCAAGGTCTGAAACATCATGACGAAACAAACGGACAATTCCGGCATCAATATCACCGCTGCGCACGGCCTTGAGCTGATCATTGGTATACATTTCCCGCAAATCCAGTCGCACGGAAGGATACTGCATTTTATAATCACGAATAATATCAGCGAGTGGGGTCTCAAGAGCAGGCCCTATATAACCCAGAATAAATTGACCGCCCTGACCGGTGGCAGCATCAAGCAGATTTGACTTGGCCCTATCAATGGCCCGCAATATTCCGGGAGCATCTCGGAGTAATGAAACTCCCGCAGCTGTTAAAGCAACTGAACGTTTATTGCGTTGAAACAATTTGACTCCGAGTTCCTCCTCAAACTTTTTGATCTGCTGACTCAAAGGCGGCTGTGAAATATACAGCCGCTTGGCAGCCCGCCCGAAATGCAATTCTTCTGCCACCGCCAGAAAATATTTAAGCTGTCGTGTTTCCATTAGTAATATCTAACAGATATTACTCTGACTCAAAAGATATATTCGACATATTTATTACGAGGTCATAATTCTTACTCATCCATCAACACCAAATAACCGGAGATAATTATGTCTGTAGAAATGACCATGAAAACACTCGGCAACAGCGATATCGAAATTTCACCAATCGGCCTCGGCTGCATGGGACTGAGCGAATTTTACGGCCAGCCTGCATCTGAAAAGCAGGGCTGTGAACTGATCAACCACGCCCTTGATCAGGGAGTTAATTTCTTTGATACCGCAGATATGTACGGCGGAGGCCACAATGAAAAACTGCTCGCAAAAGCCCTGCAGGGACGCCGGGAAGAAGCAGTGATTGCAACTAAGTTCGGCATTGTGCGTGAGAACGGCGAGTACGCCCGGACCATCAGCGGCAAGCCGGAATATGTACGCAAAGCCTGCCACGAAAGTCTGCTCCGTCTGAAGACTGACTGCATAGACCTTTACTATATCCATAGAGTGGACAAAGACACTCCCATAGAAGAGACAATCGGAGAAATGTCCAGACTAGTGGAAGAAGGCAAGATCAAGGCCATCGGCATTTCGGAAGCTTCTGCAGAAACCCTGCGCCGAGCACATGCGGTCCACCCGCTTTCCGCACTGCAATCAGAATATTCCATGCTCACGCGCGATCCGGAAACGGAAATACTGGCCCTGACCCGCGAACTGGGCATCAGTTTTGTTCCTTACAGCCCAATCTGCCGGGGGCTACTCAGCAACTGGAAACCGTCCGAAGACAAAACAGATTTCAGGAACATGCTGCCCCGATTTCAAGGAGATGCATATGACAGTAACAAAGTCATCGCCGATGCCCTTGCCCTGATAGCGGAAGAAAAAGGATGCACGCTGGCACAGCTCTCACTGGCGTGGGTCTGCGCACAGGCAGAAAACATTATTCCAATTCCCGGAACTACAAAAATTCAAAATCTTGATTCCAACATCGGAGCAACACAGGTCAACCTGAGCAACGACGACCTTGCTGCCATTGAATCAATCCTCAAGAGCAACAAGGTCCAAGGAAACCGTTATACTGATGAAGGTATGAAAGGCGTGAACGCATAGAACAACAATCCCCTTCCTGCCATCTCGCAGGGAGGGGACTATAATGTAGAATTGCAAGCCTGTTCAATTCTGTACTCACCCGTCAGGGTGTGGTATAGTAGAGTTCCAGTATTGATTTCTGGACTTATCTATACTCATTCTGGACAGAATATAATGGCAAAGCACAAAAATAAACTTTCACAAATTGCCCTGTTAATCGCGGCGGTATACAGCATATTCGGTTTTTTTTGGATTTTATTTTCGGATAAACTGCTGACCCTTCTCGTTACCGAGACAGAGCTGATCAACACGATACAGACTTTCAAAGGCTGGCTCTATGTCCTGATCAGTGCCGCAATAATATATTTACTGATAGCAAGATATGACCACTCAGTTCAGAAAAATCATAATAAATATCAGAAATTAATAAACAATATAGTCGACCCATACTTCCTTGTAAATTCTAAGGGTGAAATCATAGATGCAAATAATGAAGCCATACTTTCCCTCGGGTACAGCCGGAATGAACTCTTGGGAATGTCCCTTGATCAGATAGACCCTAATCTTAATCTTGAGCAATGGATTAAAAGAATAGACCAAATTGATCTGGACCAACATCTTAAGCTTGAAACCAAGCACAAACGCAAAGACGGTACTATTTTTCCAGTAGAAGTGGTCGGCTGCATATTTGAAGAAGACGGTCAGAAATTCTGTTTATCCGTTGTAAGGGATATTTCCCATAGAATTAAGACACTGGAACTAATGGTCCAGAACGAAAAAATGAGTTCGCTAGGAGGTATGGCAGCGGGAATTGCCCACGAAATAAATAACCCACTCTCGGCAATACTTGGAGCATGCCAAAATATTACAAACCGTTGTTTCACAGATACCCCGAAGAACCTGCATACCGCCCAGGAATGTAATCTCGATTTGGAAGCAATGAGGGAATACATCCGTAAAAGAGATATCCTGCGTATGATTAGTTCAATTTCTGATGCCGGGGAAAGAGCCTCCAGAATAATCTCAAGCATGCTTAATTTCAGCCGTGGGGGTTCCCAGTCGATAAACACCTGCCACATCCAGAACATTCTTGATGAAAGCCTTGAGCTGATTTCCTCCGACTTCAGTTTCAGCAGCAACAACCAGTTTAAAAGGACAAAAATTGTAAGAGATTACCCCACAAATCCGGTTCAATTATGCTGCAATCGTAGCGAGATTCAACAGGTACTCATGAATCTGGTGAAAAACGCAAGTGAAGCCATGGCAGAAAAAAAATATACACAGGGAGAATACCCTGAATTAAACCTGAGAATAAAAGAAAGTGCTGACAAGATCATTCTGGAAGTGGAAGACAACGGACCGGGCATTCCCAAGAAAATACTAAAAAAAATATTCGAACCATTTTACACTACAAAAGACGTAGGTATGGGAACCGGACTGGGACTCTCTATCTCATATTTCATAATCACAGAACAACACCGAGGAGAAATGAAAGTCAGCAGTACACCCGAGTACGGCACTAAGTTTACTATCACACTCCCGAAATCCAGCTGTAATTACAACGATATTAAATACCCCGAAGAGGCCCGTTTCTAGAACCTCTTCGGGTCGTCACATTACTGCTTAATCAAAGTCAGCAGCATCTTAAACCGCTCCCGGGCCTCGAGGCCGTGGGGGATATTGGCAGGCATGACGATGGATTCGCCAGCCGCCACATTAAACACTTCATCGCCGATGGTTACTTCGGCAACTCCGTCCAGCACCTGCACCATGGCGTCACCCGGTGCACTGTGAGTGCTGATTCCTTCCCCGGCATCAAAAGCAAACAAAGTCAGGGAAATCTGCTTGACCTGTGAAAGGGTTCTGCTGACCACCTGCCCTTCCTGATAAACAACCAGATCGGTCAGGTTCAGTACCTTATTATGGTCAATATTCTTTATAGTTACGTCCTTAAGATTCTTGAGTTCCAAGTCAGCCATATCAACCTCCATGTAAAGGTCGGGTTTGGGATTCAGGTTGAATTTCTCAACCGCTACGGCTTATATTTCACACAAAGAGAGTAGGATTTATATGATGTAAGTCAATCCTACTTATTTTCTTTCTCAAAAACATAATACCCCACCGGGATGACCAACAGCGTAAACAGGGTTGAAGCAAACAGTCCGAAAATCAACGCCCAAGCCAGACCGGAAAAGATCGGGTCAAGAGTGATGGGCCATGCTCCAAGGGCAGTGGTAGCCGCAGTCAGGGCGATGGGCCTGAGACGAACCGAACCGGACTTGATGATAGCATCCTTCAATTCCATACCCTGTGCAACGGACTGACGGATAAAATCGATAAGCACCAGAGAATTACGGATAACGATTCCGCCCAACGCGATCATGCCTATCATTCCTGTTGCTGTGAAGAAAACCGGATCTGCAAAAGCCTCACCCACTGCTCCTTGCACGGTTCCGGCACTGATTAAATTAAGCAGCCAGAATCCGGGCATGATACCCAGCAAAGTCAATGGAATAGCGCACATGATCAGCAAAGGCATGGTAAATGATCCTGTTTCCACAATAAGCAGGATGTAGATACCCAGCAGGGCCGCACCGAATGCAAGGCCGAGGTCGCGGAAAACATCCAAGGTTATCTGCCATTCACCTTCTCCGGCCCAATCAGACCAGATGAACGGAGGCAGCGGGTCCTTGGCAAGCTTGCCCTGCATATCGAGGATGGCTTCCCCCGGCGCGCGTCCGGCCATTTCCGCAAATATGTAAACTACGCGCTTAAGATTCTTGTGGTAAACAGGTTGTTCGCGGCTGATTTCAACCAGACTTCCAAGCTCTGCCAGAGGCACACTCTTACCGTCTGAAGTGCGCACCTTGAGCTGTTCAAGGGAGGAAACGTCCGCCCGCCGCAGCAGCGGCAGAATAAGCCGCACAGGAAGCGGGTTTCGTTCGCCATGTTCATGAATATTAGCCGGAACCATGCCGGACAAGGCCATCTGCAAGGTGCTGACAACATCACGGGCACTAACGCCATGAAGGGCCGCCTTTTCCTTATCAAGTACAAAATCAATCATGGCCTGATCAGCTTCGGTGGAAGTGTCGATATCCACCACTCCAGGCTCCTGCTTCATGGTCGCGGCAATCTGCTGCGCCCCTTCGACAAGAGCAGAATAAGGTCGGTCCTCGGCACCGTAGACCTCCGTAGTGATAGTGGAGATTACCGGAGGTCCGGGCGGAGATTCCACGATCTTGATATTGGCATTGTTGTGCGCAGCAACCTGCTCCAACTCATTGCGCAAACGGAGCACAATGGCATGGCTTTGCTCTTCACGCTGTGACTTATCAGCAAGATTGACCCGTATGTCGGCCATATGTCCGCCTTCGCGCCAATAGTAATGACGGACCAGCCCGTTAAAATCCATGGGCGAAGGTTCTCCGGCATAGGTAACGAAATTGGTCACTTCAGGCACGGTTTTAAGAACCTGTTCCATTTCGCGGACCACACGGTCAGTCTGCTCAAGAGGTGTGCCTTCATCCATGTCGATGACAATCTGGAATTCATTCTTGTTGTCAAAAGGCAGCATCTTAAGCGGCACCTGCCTCATTCCGGCCAAAGCCATGGAAAAAACCAACCCGATTACGATCACACCCACCAGCAACCAGCGGCGGGCACGGGAGTCCAGAAAAGGTGTAATTATCCGGGTATACATAGCCTCGATGCGTCCCGGACCGGAAACAGTTGCAACCGTTTTGGGCTGCAAATCCTTGAGCAGGCGGAAAGCCAGCCAAGGCACAATAGTCAGGGCGCAGAACGTTGAAAAGGTCACGGTCAACGGCACATTGGCAGCCATGGGAGCCATGTACGGCCCCATCATCCCGGTAATAAAAAATAAAGGAACAAATGAAACAATAATCGCCAGCGTAGACATAATCACCGGAGGCAGAACCTCGGAGACCGCAGCAAGGGTAGCCTCGGACGGCTTTTTCTTTTTCATGAGAATATGCCGCTGGATATTATCCACATTGGTGATCGGGTCATCTACCACCAATCCAAGTGAAAGGATAAGCGCGAAAAGAGTTACCCGGTTGATGGTGTAACCGAGCAGATAGTTGACGAAGAGAGCCAGTGAAAAACTGATCGGTACCGCCAGAGCCACAACCGCAGCCTCGCGCCAGCCAAGGGTAAGAGCCAGCAGAATAACCACGGTAACCACCGCAAATCCCAGTGATCCAAGCAACTCATCAACCTTGGCATCGGCAGTCTTGCCATAATCGCGGGTCACCTGTACTTCGATCCCGGCAGGAAGGATGGCTTGCTTAAGCTGCTCCATGCGTTCAAGCACGGCCTCGGCAACCTTAACCGCGTTGGTCCCTTTTTTCTTGGAAAAGGCGATGGTAACCGCCGGACGGGAACCTTGCTCCGGGTCTTGTCCGGTCCGGGTCAGGTACATGCGGGAAAAACCGATTCGCGAATAAGAGTCTGCCTCCTGAGGACCGTCAAACACCTCAGCCACATCACGCAGGTATACCGGACGGGAGTTAAAGACTCCGATCACAAGATTACGCACATCAGCAGCATCTTCCAAAAAAGAATTGGCGGAAATTATGATCTCGCGGTTTCCGGAAAGCACAGATCCGGCAACAGCGGACTGGTCCGCCCCTTGAAGTGCCCCGGCTATTTCCAGCGGAGAGACATTGAATCCGGCCATGCGTTCAGGCAGTAATTCCACCCGCACTTCACGAGAACGACCGGAGACCAGAGAAACGCGTGAAAGATCCTCAACCTCTGCCAGACGGGAAGCGAACTCTTCAGCCACCCTTCGTAATTCAAAATCGGAAATATCTTCACGCCCTTCAGCCGGATAGAGGGTCAGGGCTACGATAGGGACATCGTCAATTTCAACAGGCTTGATGACCCAACCGGAAGCAATTCCCGGTGCTATATCCGTATTCTTGGCAATGGCATTGTGCAGCTTGATCAAGGATTCCTCACGGTCCTCGCCCACATAAAAGCGGACCGTGACCATGGAAGAATCCCGACGGGAAATGGAATACACATACTCTACCCCGTCAATCTGCCAGAGAATACGTTCCAGCGGAGTGGTGATCAGTTTTTCAACCTCTTCCACCCCCGCGCCGGGAACCTGCACCATAATATCCGCCATCGGTACCACGATCTGCGGTTCTTCCTCACGGGGGGTAAGCTGGACAGCAGCAATACCGAGCAACAAAGCACCGATAACCAGCACCACTGTCAGCTTGGAATGCAGGAAGAACCGGACTGCTGAAGCGATCAGCCCTTGAGCCTGTTCTGGATTCAATGGGGCAGACATTATTGCTTACCTCCAGTGGCGGAAAGCTCAAAGCCCACTGTTTCATTACCGCTCAGACCGGAAAGTATCTCCAGCTTATCTCCGTATCGCGCACCGCTGCGGACATAGACCGGCTCCCAGTTTTCACCGATTTTAACCAGCACAGTCTCAAGCTGGCCTACACGGGACACTGCTCTTGCCGGGAGGAATACAGTCTTCTTTTTACCGACAGGTATAAGCAACCGTCCGAACATACCGGGATAAAGTCCGGGCAAAGGCTCCAATCCGACTTTGACCAGAAAGGTACGGGTCAAAGGATCAGCAGAAGGAACTACTTCCTCAACTATCGCCTCACCTTTCTCACCAAGAGCCTGAATATCAACATCCAGTTTCTGGCCGATGCGCACCTGTCCGATGACGCCCTCACGCACAAGAGCTTCCAGACGTAATGTTCCTCCGGTCTGAATCATCATGAGAGTCTTGCCGGGAAAAGCAAGATCACCGGGTTCGACCATACGCTTGGCAACTTCGCCATCAGCCGGAGCGGTAATAGTTGTATAATCAAGATTAATGCGGGCTGCCTCCACTCCTTTTCTGGCCTGTCGAACCCTTGCGGAGGCAGCGTCCAGACCATCTTCAGCCTGTGCCAGCACAGCTCTGGCTTTAAGATAAGCAGCTTCAACGCGCTCAAGTTCATCCTGTGTGGCAACCTTATCCGCAAAAAGTTTCTTCATCCGCTTCCATGTAGCAGTAGCTGTGCCGGATTCAGCCTTAGCCGCATTAATGGCTTCGCGGGCCTGACGTTCGGCGGCCTCTGCGGATTTGAGTCCTTGCTGGGAACTCTCAAGCCGTGTCTTAAACTCGCGGGAATCCATCACAATGAGTTTATCGCCTTTGCGGACCTTCTGACCGGAGCGAACCATGACATTAAGAACTTTTCCGGTAACCTGTGCTTCAATGGAAGCTTCAGTTTCAGGACGGACGGTTCCGACGGCTTCATAAACAACAGGAACATCGACTAGTTCTGCTACGGCAATACCTGCCGGAACTTCTACCCTGCGAATTGAGACCACACGCCCCTCTTCAATCATTCCAGACTTAAACGAACCAGTCATCCAGAGCACCAGAAACATTATCGCAGCACCAAGCATGGCCACCAGAATACATTTTTTTGTCATATATCACTCCAGAAAGGCTAAAAACTAAATATGTGAAAGATATTATTACAGGTTTTATACAATCCTTAAACAACTGTTTCAATTACAATCATTATTAAAAAAAACTGAGCGCGAAACCTTTATAAAAAGACACGCAACTAATTCACAATAGATTAATTTTCTTGTACTGTTTCTTAGTTTTCATATCTAAAAATCAAATAATATATTTTCGGAGAATAGATGAAAACCAAGGAAAGACAAAAGGACATAGATCATTACAGATTGATTTTTGAATTTTCACCGCTGGCAATGATCCGCTTTGGTAAAACCGGAACCATTATCGACTGTAATCAAAAATTCATAGACCTGATGGGATCAAGCAGAGAAAAGCTTATCGGATTCAATACGATAGCGAAGACCACTCCTAAAATGAGTGCCGCTGTAAAACAGGCTGTTGAAGGAAACACGTCTGAATACGAAGATATCTATACTTCCGTTACCGGCAACAAGACCACCTATATCCGCGCCGTATTCAACCCGATTGAAAAAGGGAAAAATCCTACCGAAGTGATTGCCACCATCGAAGACATCTCCGAACGCAAAGCAGTAGAAGAGGAGTTGGCGAGGACTGAAGCGCGCTTTAAGATCATGGCCGAAAACACCAAAGATCTGATCTATTACTTTTCAGTACCTGATAAAAGTTTCAAATACGTCAGTCCGGCCTGTCTGGATGTCACCGGATATCCTCCGGGAACTTTTTATGCCGACTCACAATTCTTCTTTAACATGGTCCACCCGGACTGGCTGGAATTCATGCACCAGCAATGGATGGATATGGCTCACGGAAAAATGTCTCCGCTTGTGGAATACCAAATCATAGACCGTTATGGTAAAACAAAATGGCTGCAGCAAAGCAATGTTCCCTTTTACGATGAAGTAGGAAATCCCATAAGGGTTGAAGGAATTGTCCGCGATGTTACTGAACTGAAAAATGCCCTTGAACGTGTTGAACAGGAAAAAGCAAAAGCTGAGGCTGCCAGCCGGACCAAATCTGAATTTCTGGCCAATATGAGCCATGAAATACGTACCCCGCTGAACGGGATAATGGGCATGCTGCAACTTATGGAATCGGAGACAAAGACGCCCAAGCAAGGAGAATATCTTAATGCGGCAATGCAGGCCTCCAAACGGCTGAATAATGTATTATCTGACATACTTGATCTGGCCCGGGTTGAAGCAGGGAAACTGAATCTTAACAATAAGGAATTCAACCCGGCAAATGAATTGAAACATGTCTTCGAACTTTTCGAAGTCACATCAAGACATTCAGGGGTCAACCTTAAACTCGAATTACCCCCGGAACTTCCCAAAACTGTCACCGGAGATCCGGCCCGTTTACAGCAAGTCCTGACGAACATAGTCGGTAATGCCTTAAAATTCACCCATGAGGGCCACGTATTAATCACAGCGCAACTTTTAACCCACAGCACTCCCGGGAATTGCCATATTCTGTTTACTGTTGAAGACACCGGAGTCGGAATTGCCGAGGATAAAATGAACCTGCTTTTTCAATCCTTCACCCAAGCCAGCGAAGGATTTACCCGTCAATATCAGGGAGCAGGGCTGGGGTTATCCATATGCAAGCGGCTTACAGAACTCATGGGCGGAACAATTGCCGTGGAGAGTACTGCTGGTGAAGGAACCACATTTTACATATCCATTCCTTTTAATATCCCTGACTGCCAATCTCTCAGCCAAAAACATTCAAAAGCCAAACCGGAAACAAAGAACTCATTTGGTGAATACCGAATTCTCATAGCTGAAGATGAGAAAATAAACAGGCTCTACACTAAACAGTATCTTGAACAACAAGGGTTCACAGTAGAGACAGTAACCAACGGGCAGGAGGTTCTTGACAAATTATTCTACGAGGACTTCAGCATGGTGCTTATGGATGTACAAATGCCCATAATGAACGGTATGGAAGCAACAAAGGCCATTAGAAAAGGCGAAGCCGGAGCACACAACAAGCGTATTCCGATAGTTGCAATTACCGCATACGCCATGCATGGAGACCGGGAACAATTCATCGAACAAGGTATGAATGATTACATTGCCAAGCCGATGATTAAAGAAGAATTATATAAGGTAATTATGAGAACATTACAGTTAAACTCCCCCTCTTGAGCCACAGGTTGACGAAACAGACTTATACGTGAAATACATTCTCTTATGGGTATAAATACGGGGAATTTCAAAAATCTTGGCAGCTCTTACGAAGAGGGGTCCAATGCTGCCGTGCTCTCTGCCATTGCCAGAAGTGCAGAAGAACTCACATCCGGTAAAGGCTGGCCGGATGGAGTCAACGATCTTCTGGCTGCGCTCGGGCAGGCCACAGGAGTTAGCCGGGTCTGGATTTTCCAAACCATAAAAGTCACCGACACTTATATTACCCAGAACTATACTTTTGAATGGGCTGCCGCCCCTCGCTATAAACAACTGGGCATGCCCATGTTCAGTATGTTTACAAACAAGATCAATCGCCCGGAATACCGCGAAACCGTCCAGAGCAGATTACGCGGAGAATGGCAGAAAATGGTCGTTGACCAACTTGAACCGGGCTGGTTCAAGGACACTCTTGAAGTCCAGAAAATCAAATCCATGCTGACCATCCCGGTCATGGTCGAGGATCAGTGGTGGGGGACTTTAGGCTTTGACGATTGTGAACGTGCCTATGACTGGTCCGATGTAGAAATAGCTCTGCTCAAGACTGCGGGATATCTTATCTCGAATGCAGTACTCCGGGACCGCCTAAGTGCAAAACGGCGACAGTTCAGTATTCTCAAACAACTAACTGACAGCAGTGCCTGGGAATTTGATTTCAAAACCGGACAGATATGGTGCTCACCGGAACTTCTGCATTCTGTCCCGGTACCGACTGACAATATCCGTTTCTCACTGCATAAAGCCCTGCATTTAATTCATCCTGAAGATCGCCGCCCACTTATTTCTGCAGCGCGGAGATATCTCAAAGGAGACAGCAAAAAAATATTCCGCTTTGATATGCGCCTGTTCACCGATTGCGGAGACCTGCGCTGGGTGGAACTTATCGGTAATATCCGCAGCAGTAAAAACGGGAAGCCGGAACAGCTGGCCGGTATATTAATCGATATCCGCAAGCGAAAACGCGAGGAAGAACGGTTACGGGAGGAAGCAGTTACTGATCCGCTAACCGGAGTAGCCAACCGCCGCTTGTTTGAACACCGTCTTCAGGAATTCATTGATCACTCCAGTAATGAAGGCATTACTTTCTCTGTACTCTTCTTTGACATTGACCATTTTAAAGATCTCAATGACCAATTCGGACATCAAGCCGGAGATAAGGGATTGAAGCATCTCACTAAAATATGCGAATCCCAGTTGCGCCGTAATGATCTGCTGGCCCGTCTGGGCGGGGATGAATTCGCCCTGCTTCTACCGGAAACAGACCAGAATACAGCATCCGCAATCGGCGATAGACTTCTGCATGCAGTTGAATCCACGCCCTTTGAATATGACGGCAAAAAACACCGCATGACTATCAGTATAGGGCTAGCCAGCAACGCCGGTCGCCTGACCACCCCGACACGTTTGATCGAATGCGCTGATTCAGCTCTCTACGAAGCCAAACAAAAAGGACGTAACAAACTGGAAACCCTGACTGGCTGTCTGCTGCGTTGAGCGGAATTGACTTTTTAGAAAAGACTGGATTAGTTATTCACAACAAAAAATAAAAGCTGGAGGAAATATGATCACCAGAATTGCCGCTGCACTGATCATTGCAGCACTTATGATTTCTTCCCTTGGCTGTGCGAAAATCGGCAAAGCCACAGGTCAGGCCGTCAAAGAAGTTAAAGAAATGCCCGGTGAATTCAAAAAGGGCTACAAAGATGGCAGAACTTCTGAAGAAGACGCAATTTAATTTTAACCGATAATTCCGCAGACAGGGGCCTTGAGCCCCTTTTTGCATTAAACGATTTCCCCGGACAAAACATGTCGCAAATTGCTTTAATTACCGGAGCCAGCAAAGGAATCGGCGCAGCTATCGCCCTGCAACTGGCTGAAGACGGATACGATATCTGGCTCAACTACCGCAGTGATGATGAGGGTGCTGAAAAGACCGCTGCTGCCATCCGCGAGGCAGGCCGGAAATGCACCCTGCTTAAATTTGATGTCACAGATGAAGATGCTGTTGAAAACGCACTTTCTCCGCTCTTACAGGAAGAAGTTCCCTACATTGTGGTCAACAATGCAGGATTCGCACGCGATTCAATCATGATGATGATGTCTTCCGATGACTGGAACAAAGTACTGCAAGTGCACCTGACCGGATTTTTCAATGTAACCAAGCCAGTTGTTTCCCGTATGCTGCGTAAGCGGACCGGACGCATCATCAACATAGCATCCACCTCCGGCGAAACAGGCGTTGCCGGACAGACCAACTACTCCGCAGCCAAGGCCGGACTCATCGGGGCTACCCGCTCACTGGCCGTGGAAGTTGCCAAACGCAATATTCTGGTCAATGCGGTTACTCCCGGATTTATCGAGACCGACATGGTTGCCGAACTGCCCGTGGACCAGATTAAAGGGCAGATCCCGCTGAAAAGACTGGGAACACCGCAGGAAGTTGCCGGAGTTGTATCCTTCCTTTGTTCGGACAAGGCATCTTACATAACCGGGCAGACCATTGCAGTTAACGGCGGCATTCATACCTAGTATTACGACGCCGGGATTCATCAACATGGATTGGATGAATAAAATAATATATTTATTATTACCCTAAAAAATAAGTATTGATTTGTCCGTTGTGGACTCAATTTGAGAACACCAGACCTAGTATCCGGGAGCTTTTCTTTTGTACAAAGTGGCAATCACAGGAATAGGAGCCATATCCGTTCTGGGCGTAGACCTTGAAACCATTGCCGATGCCCTCAAACAAGGGCGTTCCGGTATTGAGGTGGATGAGGAGCGAATCAGGCTTGGCTTTGAAAGTCCGCTGACAGGGGTAATCAAAGACTTTGAGCCCAAAAAATGGCTGGGACGCAAGCAACGCAAAACCATGCCCGATTTTGCTGTACAGGCTTACGCTGCCGCCAAACAAGCCCTTGAGCTATCCGGCCTCACTGAAGAAAATCTGCACAACGATGAAAGCGGCCTAATTTTCGGTTGTGACTCCAGCTGTATTGCCGCCCTTGATCAGGTTGAACTGCTCAAAGAGCGGGGTGAGACCTCACTAATCGGCAGCGGCGCGGTCTTCCGTTCCATGACCTCCTGTGTGACCATGAACCTTAATACCCTTTTCAAAACCCGCGGAGCTGCATGGACCATCAGTTCAGCCTGTTCCAGCGGAGGACATGCCGTAGGTCAGGCTTTCAACCTTATAGCCACAGGCCAGCAGGAACGGATCATCTGCGGAGGCGCGCAGGAACTGAACTGGCAATCCATGTGTAGCTTTGACGGACTTGGAGCATTCTCCAATCGCACCGACGATCCTTCTCAGTCCAGCCGTCCATTTGATAAAAACCGTGACGGCCTTGTGCCCAGCGGGGGCGCAGCAGCCATAGTGCTTGAACGCTATGACCTGGCAAAAGAACGCGGAGCAGAAATTCTCGGCGTAGTCAGCGGATACGGTTTTTCGTCAGATGGAGAGCATATTTCAGTTCCCGGCAGGGACGGCCTTGCAAGGGCCGGAGCCAAAGCCCTCAAACTAGCGGGACTGACTCCGGCAGATATAGATTACATCTGCGCCCATGCCACCTCCACTCCGGCTGGAGACGGAGCTGAAGCCGCCAACATCCGCACACTTTTCGGGGATAATTCACCACGCATATCCTCAACCAAATCCATGACCGGACATGAACTCTGGATGTCCGGTGCAAGTCAGGTTGTCTATACAACTCTCATGAACCGCTACGGATTCACTGCGCCGAACATTAATTTCACCGAAGGCGATGACGAAACTTCCGGCCTGAACATTCTCACCGAAACCGACAACCGCCCCCCGCAAAAAGCCCTGCTCAATTCCGCAGGCTTCGGCGGCACCAACTCCTGCCTTGTGCTTGAATTCTAATGACTGCTTACAACCACATAGTCGTCGGTGCAGGCATTTCGGGTATGACTTCGGCCCTGCTGCTGACTAAACAGGGACACAAGGTCGCACTGGTGGAATCCTTTCCCCTGCCCGGCCCGACAGTACGCGGCTTCAGCAGGAAAGGAGTTCATTTCGAAACCGGAATTCACCTCATCGGAGGAATGGGTGACGGCGATCCGCTCGATACATATTTTAAACATCTCGGCATCAGCGATGATCTGGTTAAAATTCCTTTCAATGAGGACGGCTGCGACTGCTTCCGCTTTGAAAAAAAGAAGACCCAGATCTGCCTGCCCTATGGCTATGAACAGGTCCGCCAGACTTTAGAACAGGCTTTCCCTTCTGAAAAAACTGCCATTGATACATATCTGAAACGGATCAGGACTATTTTCGACTCATCCGCATTCCTGAATTTCGATCTTGATTTCAGTCTGGACTCCCTTGCCCATGACGAAGCAGAATCCCTGCTTGAATACCTCGATTCCATCACTGACAATCAGGATCTCAAAGACCTGCTCTGCTGCCACTCCCTGCTATACGGCACCCCGCCGGAGCAGGCTATGCTCTCCACTCACGCACTTGTAGCCGGATCATATTTTCGGTCATCGCACACCATAGAGGGCGGCGGCAAAGCTCTTGTGGACGCGTACCAGAAACAACTCAAAGAGCATGGTGTAGATATTTTCTGCGGAGAGAAGGCTGTACGCATTAACCACGACGCAGACAAAAATTTCACAGGAGTGCTGCTGGATGACGGGAACGAATTGCGTGGCGAAATATGCATCTGGTCCGCTCATCCAGCGTCCATGCTTAACTGCGTTGAAGACGGTATATTCCGCCCGGTATTCAAACGCAGAATCAACGAATTGCAGGAGACCGTGTCCGCGCTGATTCTTTTCGGGATAGCCGAAACTCCGGTGGAAGAATTACAAGGCCGCAACATCTACCTCTGGCCGGAATCTGATTACAGCGAAGTCCTTTCCGGCAGGACCGGGATGTCAGAAAACGCTATTTTCCTTTCCGCCGGACAAACCCTCGGGCGGGACGGCAAGCAGAGTGTAACCGCCATCATGCCTTGCAATTTTGATAAATTCAGCAGGTGGCAGGACTCAAGTCTACGCAACAGACCGCAGGGCTACCTTGCTTTCAAAACCGAACTTATGGCTGAATTTGCGCAGCAGGTATTTGCACGCTGCCCAGAATTAAACGGAAAGGTCGAATTTATTGATGCGGCAACACCGCTGAGCCTACGCGATTACTGCCACTCACCATACGGCAGCATGTACGGTGCGGCTCATACTATTTCGCAATACAATCCCCTGCCAGCCACCAAAATCAAAGGGCTGCTGCTGGCCGGACAATCCATTATCGCCCCCGGAGTCATGGGTGCGGTGGTTTCCGCCTATTTGACCTGCGGATTCATATACGGACACGAAAAGATTCACGAGGAGCTGAAATGCATTTACAGCGCGTAGTTATCACCGGAATGGGCGCGATTTCCCCACTGGGCAGCGGAGTGGAAGCTCTTTGGAACGGACTTATTGAAGGTCGCTCCGGGATCAGCCATATGGAAGAACTTGAGCACGTAAAAGGATTGCGTCCGCGCATTGCCGGACGGGTCCCAGAAGTGAACGCCAAGGCTATTCCCCGCAAAGCACGCAGGACCATGTCAAATCTGTCCATTTTCGCCGCGCTGGCTGCACTTGAAGCCATTGAACAGGCGGGACTGGACACAGACACTTTGACCGGAGGCCGGACCGGACTGTCCGTAGGTTCCACCACCGGGAGTTCGCAGGCCCTTGAGCAGTTTTTCAAACTCTATCTGCCTGAAAATTCACTTGAGGCAATCCGCAGTACTGAATTTTTCAAGATTATGAACCATAGTGCCGCCGCCAACCTTGCGCAGTTTCTTGGAATCAGCGGACGGGTTATTGCGGCTTCGGCTGCCTGTTCCACTGGATGTCAGAACATAGGACTGGCTGCGGAAGCCATTGCTTCCGGCAAACAGGATGCGATGCTCTGCGGCGGAACAGATGAATTGCACCCCCTGACCGTGGGCACCTTCGATATTATCGAAGCTGCCTCCACTTCCGGTGCAGACGATCCTGCAAGCGCGTCACGTCCCTTTGATTCCGACCGGGACGGCATTGTCTGTTCCGAAGGAGCTGGCATACTCCTGCTGGAAAGTTATGAACATGCCAAAGAGCGCGGGGCTGAAATTCTGGCGGAAATCACAGGTTTTTCCTCTCTTTGCGACAGCAGCAACATGGCTTCCCCCAGTGCGGATGCCATCTGCCTCTGCATGAAAGACGCTTTGAAAGATGCCGGAATCGCCGAATCTGAGATTGACTATGTGAACGCCCATGCCACCGGAACCTTACAGGGAGACGCTTCCGAAGCACAGGCTGTTGCAAACCTTTTCGGCGCTACTCCCCCGGTCAGCAGTTTAAAAGGACATCTGGGACATACCATGGCCGCCAGTGGAGCGATTGAAACCATCGCAACAGTACGCATGATGCAGGAAGGCACTATAATTCCAACAGCAAATCTTACTAATCCTGCCGAGGAATGTTCTGCAATAAACAACGCCTTGCATTTGCAGGAAAGACCAATTACATATGCGCTGAAAAATAATTTCGCCCTTGGCGGTATAAATACATCGCTGGTTTTGAGGAGATCATAATGACAGATGAAGAAATCGTAAAAAGAATCAACTCCGCACTTGCCGAAGAATTCGAGCTGGAGATTGATGAAATGGTCCCTGAAGCAGTCTTCAAGGACGACCTTGACCTCGACAGCCTTGATGCTGTGGATATGGTCATCGTTCTGGAGCAGGAATTCGGGATCAAAATCAAGAAAGACGAAGCCTTCAAGGCTATCCGGACTCTCGGTGACCTGCACAAGTTCATCCTGAGCAAAAAAGACGAAGCCGCTTAATACAAGCGGCTTTTTCCACTTACCCTATTGTCCAATGCCCAGACTCCTTAAACTCATCTGGATTAACACCGGAATATACCTAAGCATAATCCTCTGGACCCTGACCGGGGTCATCCTCTCGCCGCTCTGCTACCTGTTCTTTACCCGCATCCTGAAATGGGAAAAACCGGAAACCCTGCGCAGAATGATCTGGTACTACGGCTGGATCAGTTCAAAGCTGATGTCCTTGTTCGTGGATATCAAGTGGCCGGAACAACGAAAACTCCCCGAGCCATGCATCATCATTGCCAACCACGAATCTTTCTTTGACCCCTATCTGGTCTCCTTGCAGCCACAACGCAACATTTGCATGGCAGTGCGCAACTGGCCCTTTAAAATACCATTTTACGGATTTTATATGAAACTTGCGGGCTACATTAATGTGGAAAAAGATGATCTGGATACAATCATTGAACATGCGGAAAAAGCCGTGGAGCAAAAAAGTTCTCTCATGTTTTTCCCTGAAGGAACCCGCAGCAAATACGGCAACCTGAACCGCTTCCATTCCGGTCCTTTTCATATTGCAATGCAGACAGGGCTGCCCATTGTACCTCTGTGCATTACCGGGACTTATAATATGCTCCCCCGTGGACACATGTTAATATGTCCTGCAAAAGTTCGTACTAGAATACTTCCACCCATCTACCCGGAACAATTCAAGAACATGCAGAATCCGCATATTGAATTGCGCCGAGTGGTTAAAACAACTATGGTTGATTACATTAAGGGAATGAATCAGGAAGCGTAACAGCATTTTTCACAAATTTAACTTTCAAAACGAGGAAACTACAGATGAAGAATCTCCGTATCGTTGCTTTTGTACTTGTTGCCTGCGCACTTTTTCTCGGCGGATGCAGAACCGCTCCTATCCAGAACATTGAACTGGCTCCGATCGCGTACACCAGCGAGAAGCACCACTCAATGGACGAAGTAAAAAAAGCCATTATCAGAGGTGGCTACGACCGTGGCTGGCAGATGAGTGATGTTGCTCCCGGGCATCTGGTTGCAACCCTGAACCTCCGCTCCCATCAGGCTGTTGTAGACATTACCTACACCCCTGAGAACTACAGTATTAATTACAAAGACAGTACCAACCTGAAACATAAAGGCAACATGATCCACAGCAACTACAATGCCTGGATTAAAAACCTTGCCAGCTCCATTAACCTCGAACTTAGTCGTCTGAACTAAACGGAATATCGGAAACATGAATTCAAACCGCTGCTGGGGAAGCCCATTTACCACGGCTGAAATTGAACATACCCTCCAAAACAAGCAATTGCTTACAGCAGAGCTTGAACTGAGCAGGGTTTGTGACCTGCGCTGTATCTACTGTTATGCCTCATCCGGAGAAAAGCTCAATAATGAGCTGGATTTCGAAGAGATTACCGATGCGGTGGATCAGTGCCGGAACCTCGGCGCGCGTAAGATAATTATCCTTGGCGGGGGAGAGCCTATGCTCTACCCCCGCATTATGGATGTAGTCCGTTATATTCATGAACTCGGTCTGGAAATTGAACTTTTCAGCAACGGAACCCGTATCACCCCAGAAATAGCGTCTGAGCTATATTCCATGGGAGTGCAACCGGTGATAAAATTCAACAGCCTTGATCCGGATGTTCAGGACCGGCTGGCCGGAAAGAAAGACGCTCACAAAGCCATCCGCCAAGGCCTCAACAATCTCCTTGAAGCCGGATACAGCAAAGGGGATATCCCCATCGGTGCCCAGACCATCATCTGCCGCCAGAACTATGCTGAAATTCCGGAAATGTGGCGCTGGTTGCGAACCCGTAAAATCATCCCTTATTTTGAAACCATTACCGATCAGGGCAGAGCCAAGGATCACATGGAATTGGCTCTCAATCCTGAGCAGATCGGGGAATTATTCGACGAGCTTTCACGTATTGACCGAGAAGAATTCGGCATAGAATGGGAACCGAAACCGCCCGTAGCAGCATTTTCCTGCAAACGACATTTTTATTCCTGCACCATTACCACCACCGGAGAAGTTATTCCCTGTCCGGGAGTGGATATTTCCGCTGGTAACCTGCGCTTTGACTCACTTGAAAATATAATTTCGCAGAGCGACGTGTTCTATAATCTGCGCAACATTCGCCAGACTATCACCGGACCATGCAAGACATGTAATTTAAGCGCAGAATGTTACGGATGCCGGGGCATGGCCCATCACCTGAACGGTGACTATCTCTCATCAGATCCACTCTGCTGGCGCAATTAATTTCGGAGTTTTTTAATGAATCTTCCCATGCAGGCTGAAAAACTGCTGCCCCATCGCGGGCAGATGCTGCTCTTAGACAGTGTGCTTACTGTCGAAGAGGGAGCTGGAACCACACTGGCAGACCTTTCCACAAAGTGCATTGCCAAAGGAAAGGACGGTAATGTTTTAGCACCGTTTTATATCGAACTGTTGGCCCAAACTTACGCCGCAGTGTGCGGTTACCGTCTTAAATCACTTGGTCAGCCCGTACCGGAAGGCTATCTTGTCGGAGTACAAAAATTCCAGATCAATCCGCAAAAAACTGCAGATTTTACCAGTAATGAATTACTGATCAGCGTACAGACTGTAGGTGATTTTGACGGGTTCGCAGTAGTAGAAGGGTCAATCAGCCGCGAAGGCAAAACCTTAGCCGAGGGCAAAATTAAGCTCTTTGTGCCGCAGGATGAGTCTATGGCGGAACTGTTTACACAGTCAAAATCCGGTGAGAGTGCGTCCTCATGGCAATTGTAAAAAAAACAATTCTGCTCACTTTTCTACTGCTGATCATTTCAGCAAGCAATGCAGTTGCAGATAGGCAGCCTGATTTCCTTAAGGTGCTGCAAACCCGTTCGCAATCCATAAAATCCATCAGCAGCGATTTTACCCAGCAAAGCCATATCACTCTTTTCGCAGATGTCATGGAAGCCAAGGGGAAGTTCTGTTTTGCACGCCCGGACAATCTGCGCTGGGAATACACCGCGCCATTTGTATCCGGCTTCCTGCTTAAAGGCCAAAAAGGATTGAAATGGGACGGTGCAAGCAAAGAATCCTCTCAATTCGACACCGAAACCTCACCGGAAATGGCGATCATTTCGGAACAAATTCTGGCTTGGACAACCATGAATATTTCATGGCTGCAATCCCTTTATTCCATCAAAATAACCAGCTATTCTCCGGCAGTGATGGAATTAACTCCGAAATCGAGCAAAACAAAGCAATTTCTAAATCTGATCCGCATCTTTTTTGCTCCCGATGAAACTCACCTTAAGTCTATTGAACTGCATGAACCGAGTGGGGATTACACAAAAATAATTTTTAGCAACGTGCTATTGAATCAGAAACTGGATCAGAACATCTTCCTGAAAGAGTAAAAATGTTCTTCAAAAAGTTGAATACTTCCGCAGCAGAAAACAGAAAACATCAAACAAAAAGCGCGCTTTTTCTTATTCTTTTCGTCCTATTCTGCGCCATCCCGCTGCTCTCAGTTTCTTTTTCTGAAGACATTTCAGCAATGCTCCCCAGTGGAGAAAACGGAAATATCAAGCGCGACTTTGCGTTGCTCCAAAAAGCTCCCCTAGCCGGGAAAATACTTATTTCCATCTCCAGTAATTCCTTAAACGAAGAGAAAATCGGTGCTGTTGCCCAAAGCGTGGCAGTCAGGATGAATACTCCGCTGCTTGAGGATTCTAATGCTCTGGAAACAACTCCGCAGCAGATAATGGGCTACCTGCTTAAGCAAGCACCAAATCTGACCACACAAAATGATCTGGATAAACTGCAAAAGCTTACCTACAAAACAGCAATAGACAAGAGCTTAAGTGACGCAAAAAAACTGCTTATCTCTCCGGCAGGTATCGGTATGCGTAGTATCATCGCAGCTGATCCGCTCAATTTACGCACTATCTATCTCCCAAAAATTGCTTCCATGCAGAACCTTCCGCGTACCAAAAGGATCGGCAATAGATATTTTGTAGCCGGAGAAAATGGGCTGCTGCTGATTGCCAAAACCAATGTTTCCATGACTGATTCTAAAAACGGCCTCCTGCTGTTGGACCGTTTTAAGGAAATTAAAAAATCAGCATTAGCGGAAAACAACCTCAAAGAAGCTGACATTTATATCGAAATGCTGAGCGGCCATTGCTACACAACCGCCAATGCCTCGGTCATAAAAAAGGATATCCTGACTGTTTCAATTATCTCCCTTGGCGCGTTGATCCTGCTGTTTTTCTTCGGATTCCGCAGCAAAGGAGCCCTTAGCGTCTTTCTCGCTCCGGGAATCGCTATCATGGCCGGACTGGGCTTTTGCGCATTTATCTATAATGAAATGTCCGCAATAGTCATCGGATTCGGTGCTGTACTCATGGGTATTTCCATAGACTTTGCCGTGCACACCTATTTCTCCCTGGCTGAAAATCATGATGATAAAGCCGCAGCCATGCGCAAAATATGCAAGCCAGTTCTTTTCGGTGCCGCGACTTCCTGCGCATCCTTTGCAGCCCTCTATGTATCGGGCATTCCGGGCATCAAACAGCTTTCCATATTCTCCGTTGCGGGAATAATTGCGGCCTGTGCTTACGCCGTGCTCTTTGTCCCCCGATTCTGCAATTCATTTCCTGAAGCTGAAAAGAACAAGCCTCTTTTCCAAATTAACGGGAACAAAAAGCTCATACTTTGGAGCACAGGACTCATCTTTGTGATTTCAATTGCAGGCGCATTGAGCAACAATTTTGACACGGAACTAAAGAATCTGGGCTACATTTCAAAAGAACTTTCCCATACGGAAAAACATTTTCAGGACAATTGGAGCCAAATGCACGCCCAATCCATGCTTTTTGCTACAGGAAAAGACATGGAAACAACCCTGCAAATAAATGAAAAAGCATGGTCCGACATCAAGAAAAATCTGGGCAACGTTAAAGCGGTCAGCATTGCCGAGACCCTGCCTTCGCCTGAAACTATTGCCGAGAATAGAAATCGCTGGACTTCATTTTGGGATGGCAGAAAAGAAAATGCAGAGCAAAATGTTCTGGAAAGCAGCAAAAAACTGGGATTTGCATCAGGCGCATTCACCCCGGCAATTAAACGGCTCACGGCTCCGGCACCTGTCCTTAACGCTGAGGTTTACAGGACCGGACCGCTTAGCTTCATCTATGATTTACTTGTACCGCCGAGCGATGACGGACATGAAAAACTGATTATGACCCTGCTCCCGGACAACACGCAGGTGAATGAATACTACTCAGCGCAAAAAGAAAAAGAACTGCGCGTACGCCTTGTTTCTCAATCCCGCTTCAAAGCAAACCTTGAACAGGAAATGAAGCTAGACATTATCAAATTCATCAGCTGCTCAGGCATTATGGTGGCGCTGCTCATTTTCGGTTTGTTCCGTAATCTCCGTCGGGCTCTTCTGGCCCTTTTCCCGGCAATTTTCGGGGTGACTGTAACCTTTGGACTGCTGGGTGTTTTGCAGATTCCGCTTAATATTTTCCACATCGTAGCCTTACCGCTTGTCATCGGACTTGGAGCCGATTACGGAATCTTCATGGTATTTCAGGAAATCAAAACACCTTCTGCGTGGACCATCAAAGCTGTAAAAATTTCGGGCCTGACCACCTTGGCGGGCTTCGGGGTTCTTGTTTTTGCCAAGCATCCCTCGCTCAATTCATTAGGAGCAACAGTTTCCATCGGGATCACGGCGGCCCTCTGCTGCGCGATTTTTATACTTCCGCAACTGTTGCGCCTGAACGAGGACAAACATGCGTAAATTCAAATTTCTGCTGCCTATGCTGGTATTCATGATACTGGGCGGATGTTCCTCGCGCAGCGCAGTTACTCCTGTCCCCCCTGCAATTTCATCTTCCTATCTGCTGCAACATTCAGGTGTGCTTACAATCGCGAATAAACGGATGCCCTTGCGCGGCATGCTGCAACTCAATCCTGCCCAGCGAAACGCACGGGTGGTACTGCTAAACGACATGGGCATGAAGCTGCTGGTGGCAGAAATCACTGCTGGTGATGCCGGAGGATTTGAATCAAAAGAGCTATTTAGCTCCCCTTTCCTGCGGATGATTCCGCATTTTTATGATGAATCCATGCATTGTATTTATGAAATGTTCCTCGCCCCGCAGCACTCAGCTTTCAAAAGGGCAAATATCATTACTAAAGGCAAAAAAATAATCGGCAAACGTGAATTTGCAGTCCATACCATCATCAATGATCCGCAGGGCAGATATACTCTTGAACTTTTTCTTAATTCCGGATCAATAAAGGATTTTTAAACATATGGAACTGAACGAACATATTGCAAACAGCTGCAGCGATCTTGAAAAAACAGACTCAGGCTACAAACGTTCATATATTTTCAAGGAATCTTTTCCGGGATTTGATGGACATTTTCCCGGCAACCCAATCCTGCCCGGAGTAATCCAGACCCTGCTTGGGCAGAACTCTTCAATGGAAGCCCTTGAGCGCGAATTCCCTGCGGAAAAATTAATCATGCAATCAATTACCCGCTGTAAATTCCTGCGCCCCGTGAAACCAATGGAAAAGCTGGTTCTCACATTTTCCCTCAAGGCCAAAGGACTGAACCACATCGCCATATGTTCACTGACGGTAGATGGTGAGACCGCAGCAACCTACCAGCTAATATTCGGACCGGAGGCAGTGTAATGGCACGCAAATCATATTTTCCGAAAATCGAAGGCGCGCCTGAACCATTGCGCCATATTGTGAAACGCAAAGTCCGTTTTGAAGAAGTGGACCCCATGAATATTGTCTGGCACGGGCGCTACCCCAGTTATTTTGAAGACGGGCGCACTGCACTCGGTGATTTGTACGGTGTTGGGTATATGGATTTTTACCGTTACAAAGTAGCCGCGCCGATCAAAAAAATGCAGGTGGATTACATCAAACCGCTCCGTTTCGGAGAAACATTCAGCATTGAAACCCTACTGCATTGGACTGAGGCCGCCCGCATGAATTACGAATTCATCATCCGCGATGCTGCCGGGGAAAAAGCCACCACCGGCTGCACTGTCCAGCTCTTCGTCCAAGATGATGAATTGATGATGTTCCAACCGGACTTCTTTGCCGAGCTCTGCGAGAAATGGAAGAATGGCACTCTTAATCCCATAGACAGGACTTTCTAGACGTACCATGCCCATTGTTTTTCTCATTTCAAGCAATACCAATGTAGAACCGTACCCGGTTTATCCCATCGGTATGTCGGTCATTGCCGGAGCCTTGCATGATGCCGGACATGAGGTCATCCAATATGACATGCTTGCGGCAGGGAACTCCCTTGATCACCTACGAAGTTCGCTTGCTAAGTCCGGACCGGATTACGCGGGGATATCAATCCGCAATGTGGATAACGTGGACTCCTTCACCTCCCACACCAACAAATTCATCCACAAAGCAAAGCTCATTGTGGATGTACTGAAAAAGGCCGGAATTCCGGTCATTGCCGGGGGCGCAGGTTTCTCACTGCTGCCGGAGGAAATCCTTGATTTCACCGGGGCTGATTATGGCATTGTTGGTGAAGGTGAACGCAAGATGGTCGAGCTGATTGCACAGCTGGAGCAGGGTAAAGAGGTAAAACAGATTTACGGCAAGGGGAAAGGGATTCCCGGCCACGAAATACAGATTCCTCGCTGGGAGCCGCAACTGCTACGCTATTACCTCAAGGAAAGCGGGGTTATTAATGTGCAGACCAAGCGCGGTTGCGAACACCACTGCGCCTACTGCACCTACCCTCACCTTGAAGGGCACAGAATGCGGGTCCGTCCGGTAAACGAGATTGCAGACGAGCTTGAAATGCTCTGCAATTGCGGTGCGGACAATATTTTCTTTACCGACTCCGTACTCAATGACCGCGCAGGTCATTACCTGCAAATGGCCGAAGAAATTATACGCCGGGAATTAAAAATCAGCTGGTGCGGTTTTTTCCAGCCCGGTCCCATTGAACATGATGAACTGGCCCTGCTCAAACGCTCCGGCCTGCAAGCCATGGAAGTAGGTACCGATGCCGCCAGCGATACCACTCTTAAAGGGTTGCGGAAAAGCTTCAATTTCGATGAGGTCATGGAATTTAATGATAAATGTGTGCAGCAACGTATTCCATGTGCTCATTTTGTAATATTCGGCGGACCAGACGAAACAATGGATACGGTTCGTGAAGGAATTGAGAACCTTAACTCTTTGCGTAACTGCGTGGTTTTCCCCTTTTCAGGCATACGGCTGCATGAAGGAACCCCGCTCTTTACAAGAGCCGTTAAAGAGGGTTTAATCCGCCCCAACCAATCGCTGCTTGAACCTTTTTATTACTTCTCCCCCCGGCTCGATAAAGATGAGATGAATGCGGCCCTGACCAAAGGATTCAAGAAACGCAGGGATCGACTATTCCCGCCTGACCAAGGCCAGCAACGCATTAACATTATGAAAAAATTTGGATTCCGGGGAATTCTCTGGGACCAGTTGATAAAATTTGATGACCAGCCCGGAAATAAAACATCTACTAAGTCAGCCGCAGATTCCGCTTATGCAGGTTAAGCCGCTAATAGTTATTCCCGTATACAACCACGGTGCAACCTTACGCGAAGTGGCCAGACGAGCTCTGAACTACGGTGAAGTGCTGATTATTGATGACGGCAGCACTGACGGCGGTTCTGATAAAGTCCGTGACCTTGATCTTACCGTGGTCAGCCACAGTGAGAACCTCGGCAAGGGTCAGGCCATACTTACTGCTGCGGATAAAGCTCGTGAGTTGGGCAAGACCCACATAATCACCATTGATGCCGATGGGCAGCATTTCCCTGAAGATCTCCCGATTTTTCTGGAAGCAATCGAGCAAAGCCCGGAAGCCATTTTCGTTGGCAGCAGGAATTTCGAAGGACAGAATGTGCCCGGAGCCTCCAAGTTCGGGCGCAGCTTTTCCAACTTCTGGCTGCGGGTCCAAACCGGGATCAAACTCAGTGATGTGCAGAGCGGATTCAGGGCCTACCCGCTGGAAATTTTCTCCGTGGTAAACACTTCTGAAACCCGCTACGCCTTTGAGGTAGAGATTCTGGTAAAATCAGCATGGGCCGGATACGAGCTGAAAGACCTGCCCATTGAAGTGCACTACCCTTCACCGGACGAACGGGTTTCGCACTTTGATGCCATCAAGGACAATGTTCGTATTTCACTCTTGAATACAAAGCTGACCATGCGTTCCTTTATGCCTGTGCCTCACCGCCAGTATGACAAGGATAAAGATGGTAAGATTACCCCCATCCACCCCCTGCGTTCGCTGCGCATCCTGCTCTCAAAGGATGAGACACCGCTCAATCTGGCTATTGCCGGAGCA
Organism: Maridesulfovibrio pacificus (SeqCode); assembly: GCF_048612815.1. Classification (NCBI taxonomy): domain Bacteria; kingdom Pseudomonadati; phylum Thermodesulfobacteriota; class Desulfovibrionia; order Desulfovibrionales; family Desulfovibrionaceae; genus Maridesulfovibrio; species Maridesulfovibrio pacificus (SeqCode). The sequence continues at coordinate 191,600 of NZ_JBLZNE010000003.1, read as the reverse complement.
ATGGGAATGCTGCTCGGCACCTTGCCGCTTATCGCAATGCATTCCATTGCCATCCTTTTTCTTTGCAGTTTTTTCAGGCTGAGCAAGATCACCGGACTTGCCGTAAGCCAGCTATGCATTCCGCCGCTGGTTCCGGCCTTGTGTATCGAAGTCGGTCACTATATGCGCTACAACCAGTTTCTGACCGAAATCTCCTTACAGACACTGGGCTACGAAGCGCTGGATCGCTTCTATGAATGGGTATTGGGTTCGCTGGTTTTGGGACCGTCATTCGCAGCAATTATCGGCATTACGATCTACATTATGGCGTTTACCATTAAACGGTTTTTAGATATGAAACCGCAGTAATCCGGGCAGCCCTTATGAATCGCGATAAAAAATGGTCCAGCAGAAGTCTGGCCCCCGCATTTTTCCATCATATTTTCTACGGGCTGATTCGGGTATTGGGCAGACCGGGAGCATATTTCCTCCTGTTTTTCGTAGTCGGTTTTTACACCCTGCTGCCCGGAGTGCGCAGAAGACCTGCTGAATATATCCGCCGCAGGTTCAACCCGCAAAACAGGTTGAGCGAAGCACGCCATACATTCCTGCTTTACTGGAATTTCGGAAAAATGCTGGTCGACCGGGCTGTGCTGCGCATTCTGGGTGATTTTAAAGGCAGCGGCTCCGACGAGGACAAAAAACAGCTGCAGGAACTTTACGCCGAGCATAAACGGCTGATCCTGCTCACCGGTCATGTGGGCTGCTGGCAGATGGGCTTTTCATACCTCGGCTTTCTGGACGCGCCAAAGGCTGTGGTCATGCTTATGGAACGAGGGAATGTGGACAAGCACTCCTTTAAATGGAAAGTCTCCGGCGGAAACGGCCAAGGCAGTGAAAGTAAAGTCGAGGAAATCACAGTCATCAACCCCGCTGCCCCCATGGGCGGCACTCTGGAAATGCTCTCTGCCCTGCGTGAGAATTCCGTACTCTGTATCAACGGAGACCGAACCATGGGCGAAAGCAGACACAATGTACAGGTTGATTTTCTGGACGGAAAAATTGAACTGCCGATAACCCCGTTCAAAATTGCCGCGACAACTGATACGCCTATAGCTATGGTTTTTTCCAGCCGCAGCAAAGCCGGGGAAGGAATCTTTCGGGTAGCAAAAGTTATTCACGTACCCGCGGACACAGGCAAAAGGGAAGTGCGCGGAGCTGAAGCATTTATTCCCTATGCCCAGAAATTTTCCACTGAACTGGAAAGATATTGTCAGGAAAATCCATACCAGTTCTACAATTTTTATGATCTGTGGAACTGACAAAAATTGAAAAGAGGCAAAATTGCATACTAAACTAAAAGAGCTGCTTATTGAAGAACTGAACCTTGTCGACGTAACCGTGGACGAGATTGAAGATGACGCACCCCTGTTCGGCGAAGGTCTGGGACTTGATTCACTGGACGCTGTTGAAATCGTGGTTCTGGTTCAGAAAAATTTCAATGTGGAAATCAAGAACATGGAAGAAGGCAAGACAGCCTTCCAGTCCGTGAACAGTCTTGTTGATTTCATCAAGGAAAGACAGGCTTAATTCATGGACTGTCCCGTCAGCATCTGTGCCTGCGGCTGCATCTGTGCCGCCGGAAAGGACACCCGTACATGTTTTGGAACCATGCTGAACGGAAATGTCCAGCCGACTTTTGAGCCCGATTTTTCCTACGACCAGCCCATGCACTCGCCTGTGTTTGCGGTACCGCAGGAATGGCTTAAAAAACAGGACCGGACTCCCGCGCTGACCGAAACCATGCGCCTGCTTTTTCCTGCTGTGGATGAAGCTCTGGACCAAGCCGTTCTGAACAAAGAAAAACTGTCCGGCCTGAAAGTAGGGTCATGCATCGGTTCATCCACCGGAGCTTCGCTCAACTTCAAGTCATTCTACCAGCAATGGCGCGAAGGCTGCGAACCGGACCTTGACGTTATCGAAAGCTATATCCATTGCAATCCTGCTGCGGCTCTGGCTGAGAGCTACGGTTTGAACGGTCCGGTCCAGACAGTGACCAACGCCTGCTCTTCCGGCACCGATGCCATCGGCATTGCTGCTTCATGGATCAGACAGGGGCTGTGTGATCTGGTTATTGCCGGGGGTGCAGACGCGCTGAGCGGAATTTCCTATACCGGATTCTCCCGGCTGATGATCACCAGTACTGAAAAATGCCGTCCCTTTGACAAGGACAGGCAGGGTTTGAACCTCGGTGAAGGCGCGGCAGTTCTTATTCTTGCAAGCGAAGAGGCAAAACAGGAGCTGGGGCTCGATTCCATTGCCGAAGTAATGGGTTACGGCACCTGCTGTGATGCTCACCATCTGACTGCACCGCATCCAGAAGGGACCGGACTGAAACAGGCGATTAACTATGCTCTTGAACGCAGCGGAATCAATGCCCGCGAAATCGGCTTCATCAATGTTCACGGTACAGGGACCGAAAACAATGACCGCGTTGAAGGTCAGGTCATCAGCGAAATTTTCCCCGGCATACCATTTACCGGAACCAAAGGTTTTACCGGACACACCTTGGGTGCAGCCGGAGCCATTGAAGCGGTGATGTCGGTCATGTCCCTGCAAAACGGATTGCTCATGCCCACCAGTGGATTCAGTGAAGCCGCTGTAGAGTCGCCTGCAATCCCTGTTACCAAGAGCATGGAAATCTCAGCCGAATACGCCCTCAGCGATTCACTGGCCTTCGGCGGCAACAACTCCGCCCTCGTTTTCAAAAAGGGGGCAGCATGATCCGCCTTGCCTTACATGGAATCGGAACAGCACTGCCAGAAGGTGCCGGTACAGTAGATACTTCCGATCTCAATTCATATTTTGCACCGCGCCGTTTGCGCAGAGTGGACCACTTTACCCGCATGACAATGCTCGCCGGATGCCGTGCCTTACACGATGCAGCCGGAACGGTACAGGAAGACCTGAAAACCGCGATCCCCCTGCCCGATGACATGGGAATAGTTATCAGCACCGGATACGGCCCTTCGCAAACTGTTTTTGAATTTCTGGACTCCATCATTGATCACGGAGCGGGCTGCGCTTCACCGCTGGCTTTCTCCCATTCAGTGCACAATATCCCTGCGGCAACAATATCTCTTTTCCTGAATAATCCCAAGCCCTACACCACCATCTGCCAGTTACACGGACCATTGCTTGCCGCATTGCAGACTGCCGGATGCTGGCTGAATGAAGGCAGAGTAAAAAAAATACTTCTTGGTGTGGTGGATGAAAAAACCGCCCTTCTGGAAACCAACACTCGCCGTTTACTTGAAAGAAAGGGAGTTGCGAAGGATCTGATTCCGCTTAGTGAAGGGGCCTGTTTTTTTCTACTCGGTCCTGCTGACGAAGCAAACGATGCACAATACGGCGCAATGGAATTTAAAACCCTTTCCGCTCAAGAATTGCAGCAGGCAGAACTGCCAGAGCATAACTTTTGCGCTGCCAGATCACTGCGCAGACTGACTGAACTGGGCATAACTGCAACTGCCACGCAGCAGACGGATATGGTCTGCGCTGCCGGCCCTGCTCTAGTTGCCGCTGCTAAACAGCCAAGTGACAGCTGCTGTATCGAACAGGCCGGGAAAAATTTCGGGCTGATTTCCATAAAAGCGATGGGCTGATCATGTCTACCAAGCTGAAGCTGACTGCCCATGATATCAGGGAGATCATTTCCTCAGCCCTTCTTGCGGAAATGGATTACAACCAGAAGCTGACCCATTGTCAGGAAAACTCCCTTGCCGATAATTTCATCCCCGACTCAAAGAATATTCAGGAACCGAAAAAAATTATTGAACGGATCGGAACCCAGTTCGCCATTGATTCTAACAAACTGACAAAACACAGTATTGCTCAAATGGCTGAGCTGATTTTTAAGCAGACTAACGGCAAACCGCAGCAACTGACTTTTTTCACATCCGGCAGCACCGGAACTCCTGTTCCTGCCGTTTCCAGCTATTCTGATCTTGAGCAGGAAATCCATTCACTTGCTGCGATCTTTAACGAACGCAAACGGGTGGTCAGCTTTGTTCCCCGTCACCATATATACGGATTTCTTTTCTCTATCCTGCTGCCCAAAGCTCTGGAAGTTCCAATTGAGTACAGGGCCGCACTGCCCGGAGCCGAGCAGATTAAAACAATGCTCCCCGGCGACCTGATCATCGCTTTCCCCCTGCTCTGGAAAAAGCTTGAAAAACTGAATTGCCGATTCCCGGAAAACGTCTACGGAGTAACTTCTACCGGACCTTGCCCCGCCGAAACCATCAACAGCCTGCAAGCACAGGGACTGGACCGCATGACTGAAGTCTACGGATCATCCGAGACCGGAGGGGTAGGCTTCCGCCATGACCCATCCGGCATGTATACTTTGCTGGAACACTGGATACAGACCGGGGATTCCACAATCGAGAGGACCTCGGCAGACGGAAACAAACAGCAGCATACTCTGCAGGATAATCTGGAATGGCAGGGCAATAAATTTAAGCCCCTGAAACGATCTGACAAAGCCGTCCAAGTCGGGGGGATTAATGTTTACCCCGCACGGGTGGAGGCTATTTTCAAGAGCAATCCGCACGTCCGCGAGTGCGTAGTAAGGCTGATGCGCCCGGAAGAAGGGGAAAGGTTGAAAGCCTTTATCGTCCCCGCAGATGATGTTGAGTACGCAACACTTGAAAGAGAATTACGGGAACTTGCAGCAAACGAACTCACTCGCCATGAAAAACCCGGAAAATACGATTTCGGATCATCTCTACCGCTTTCGGAAATGGGGAAACTCAGCGACTGGTAAATAACTCAGCTAAGCAATTACCCACATTTCTCATCGCTCCTTCTAGTAATCTCTTAGAAAAAAGATTACGTTTTTATTAAACATAATCTGGAGCGCAAAGATGAATACGATCAATAAAACCATACTTCTGTTTTTCCTGCTCACTCTTTTCACTGCATCCTTTGCCCACGCCGAAGACGTAGCAAAAGGCGTCAACTGTCCTCCCGGCTGGAGTGATAATCAGGTTGCCCGTGGCGACAACCGGGTCAAGCAGTGCATCTCACCTTCACTTGATTCCAGTATCGAACTTTACGTTACTCCCGGCGGGAAAATCCCCATAGACAAGCTTCTGGATAATTGGATCACTGCCTTGAAACAGCAGGGTTTCCCTCTGGATAGACTGGTTTCCACCAAAAATGGACATGTCTCCGGCGCACCTGCCATTTTTCGTGAATATGAAGGAAAAGCCGATGACACCACCTATGAATCACTGCTGGCTGCCAGCCGTCATAACGGTGTAAATTACATCTTTCAGGGCCGCTATTCCGATACGGACCGCGAAGCCGAACAGCTTGTCAGACACTCTTTGAACACATGGAATTTTTCTGAAGACAGCACCAAAGAAGATACTCCTTACGACTCCCCGAAAAATGCCGGAACCAGCGGCAGTTTCAAAAATATAGGAGGCTGCTGGGCATGGGGACTGTGGAAAGCTCCTTCAGGCGCATCGGTTGTTATCCTCCCGGACGGTCGCGCCATATTTGACGGGCAGACCTTGAAACACTGGCGGCCAACATCGGAAGAAGCCACAATCATCATGGAAATCCCCGGTAAATGGGGTGGCGGAAGTGCCATGTGGACCCATCCCGAAGGACGCCATGATGTAATCATTCAAGAAGAATTCCCTGAAGCAAGGCAGATCCTCATCCGCGATTCATGGGAATACAGCTACAAGGGCAAGGCATTTAAAGCCTGCCACCACTAAAAAGTACCAGACGGCATAGAACGCGCAAGATGCAAGGCGCAAGAAAAAGGCTTTTCACCCGATGTGAAAAGCCTTTATGCGTGGTCTTGATCCCAGTGATCAAGACACTAGCCAGTCAGGAAATTTTTAACTGTTTTTCATACGCCGCAAGCGGGCCCGTCCTTCAGCAATCATGGATTCAAGACCGTAGCGTTTAACCCGGTATCCCATCTGCCGAGCAGAAAGGCCCAACGTTTCAGCAGCCTTGTACTGAATCCAACCGCTGCGTTCCAAAGCGGCGACAACTTCATTGCGCTCCACTTCCTTGAGCGAAGTACAATGGGGCAATTCATCATTAGGTGCCGGAGCACTTGAACCGGAAGAACTACTCGAAGTTCCGCGCTGCCCCGGTGCAAGATATGATTTCAGAAATTCGAGGGTGATGTATTCGGAATCGGACATGATCACCAGCCGCTCCAGCAAGTTCTGCATCTCACGCACATTACCCGGCCAATCGTAGAGCATAAGCGAATCAAGAGCCGCAGGAGTGAAAAACATCTTGCGCCCGTAGTCTTCGGCCATTTTCTGAATAAAATAGTTGAGCAGCCCGGTAATATCCTCTTTGCGATCCCGTAAAGGAGGAACGGTGATGGGGAAGATATTCAACCGGTAATAGAGATCAAGACGAAACTCACTCCTCTCCACCAGCACCCCGAGGTCGCGGTTGGTGGCTGCTAAGATGCGTACATCAATATTGCGGGTCTTGTTTGAACCGATCCGCTCCAGCTCTTTTTCCTGTAATACCCGCAAAAGCTTGGCCTGCAGGCTCATGGGAAATTCCCCGATCTCATCAAGAAAAATTGTCCCGCCGTCAGCTTCTTCAAAACGCCCCGGGCGGGTGGAGGCCGCCCCGGTGAAAGACCCTTTCTCATGGCCGAAAAGCTCGGACTCAAGCAGATTTTCCGGGATTGAAGCACAGTTAACCTTAATAAAAGGATGGCTGCTGCGGTCGGAAAGCTCATGGATAATCTTGGCCATGAGAGTTTTCCCGACACCGGACTCGCCCAGTAACAGGACTGTGGCCTTGGTCGGGGCAACCTTTTCCAATTGCCGCTGGACCTCGACCATAGCCGAACTCTGACCGACTATATAAAGCCCCTTGGACTTTTTTGAGATCTGATATTTCAAAGAGGTGTTTTCGCGCTTGAGGGCAGCTTCGCGCTCAAGGATTTTCTCATTAAGACTGATGAACTGGCCGATGAGGGTGGCTACAATTTTCAAAAAATCAATATCTTCTTCCGCAGCCACATGGTCACCGAAAATGCGGTCCACATTCAGCACACCGATGGGGTCGCTATGCAGGATGATCGGTACCCCGATAAACCCTACTTTAGCACGTTCAATCTTTCTGGCCCCGGTTTTATCAAGAAAAAGAGGTTCCTTGCTAATGTCGGGAACGTAATAAGGCTCCCCGGTCTGGAAGATGCGACCGGTGACCCCCTCATCGAGACGGTAAACACCGCGCTGCTTTTCTTCTATGGATAAACCGTAGGACGCATTAATTGAAAGCTGCTTGGTTTCCGGGTCGTAGAGGGTCACTGTCGCCCGCTTCATGCTCAGATTCTCCGAAAGAATACTGAGCACACCGTCTAGGGCGGACTCCAAATCAAGCGCCTGCTCAATGGCCTGACAGATTGCCAGCAACGCGGAAAGCTTAAGTCCGTGCAATGAAGGATACATATTTGCATCTAAGCAAACTAAGTGCCATTACATCAAAAAGTACAATATGCTACTATTTCAGCCTGTTATGAGAAGTACAATTTTGAATCCATTTACATTTATGTAAATTACCTAATGACAATGAACATTAATGGAAAAGTTGCCACCCATTCTTCAGCCATGGTATAATTCAATAGAGGAAACCGGTTCCTGTAAAAGAGGAGGGCTTATGCATGGCTGGGCAGGATGGATTTTACGGGTAGATCTGAATAGTGGGAGAATCAATAGAATCCCCCTTGATCCCGACATAGCGCGCAAATTCATCGGCGGGCGGGGATTAAATTAACTGACCTTATCCAATTTGGATCTGATTATAATCAGCAAACAGACAGACACCCCGGCCCGCAAGGAATAAGATGGCCTGCCCATATGGGAACTGGAGGATTATCCTAGTGGAGGAAAGCGCTGCTAACCAGTCCACAGTCCGGTAAAATCAAATGTATCCACATCCACTAATCCCCGGTCGGTAAGTTTCAGGCTGGGGATTACCGGCAGGGCCAAAAAAGATATGAGCATGAAGGGATTGTAGGAGCAGCCCAGCTTTTGTGTGGCCCGATTAAGTTCGCGTACTTCGTCAGCTACTTCGACAAGTCCTTTGTCACTCATTAATCCGGCAATAGGTAAAGGCAAGGTAGCCAGAATACTGCCTTCACGGACAACAGCAAACCCGCCGCCCATACGTACCACTTGCTGCGCGGCCAGCACCATATCCACATCATTCATCCCGGCAACGATCAGGTTATGGGAATCATGGGCCACTGTTCCGGCGATGGCACCTTGAGCAAGGCCCAATCCGCGCACAAAACCGGTAGCGCGGTTACCTGTAGCCCGATGCCTTTCGATGACAGTAAGCTTACTGATATCACGTGCGGGATCGGCTATGGGTACACCGTCTTCAAGCAGCGGTTCCATTACCAGATTTTCAGTCAGCAATTGACCGTGGGAAATTCCGATAACCCGTATTTTCCCGCTACCCTCCTCCGGTGCAAACATGGATTCATTAATTTCAGCACCAACGTTCATGGAGCTGCGCACAGGCAATCCATTGCCGGATTCAAAATCATGTTCATCCAAAGGCAGTCCATTCAAGAATACCTCATGAATAAAGAAATCCTTAAGATCATCCACCAGAAAACAATTGGCCTTGAACCCCGGTCCGATAGCCCCGTAACCATTCAACCCGAAGTAACGGGCCGGATTGATGGAGACCATCTGCACTGCCCTGAGCGGGTCGATACCCAGAGCAACAGCCCGCCGCAGGCCGTAATCAAGATGCCCGTTCTCGCGCAGGTCCAGCACATTTCGATCATCAGTAACTATCGAGATATTCTGGGAATTAAAATTATTTACCACACCGAGCAGGTCTTCCATATTCCGTTCAAGCGAACCTTCGCGCATCATCAAATGCATGCCCGCACGCAGTTTCTCCAGTGCTTCAGAAGTATTTGAACATTCGTGGTCGCTACGCGGTCCGGCAAGAATATAGCCGTTCAAATCCATGCCTGAAAGAAGCGGCGCATGACCGTCAATCACCTTACCCGCGGCTGCTTTCAATTTGGAAAGAACCACTTCATCTCCAGCAAGAACTCCGGGAAAATTCATCATTTCAGCCAACCCCAGAATTCTATCCGGGTAGAGGCGCAGAAAATGCTCCACATCAACAGAATTGAGACGTGCACCGGAATCCTCCAATGACGTAGCAGGAACGCAGGAAGGAAACATAAAAAAGATCGACACCGGCAGGTCGCGGGAAGTCTTGAGCATATACTCCACTCCCGTACGGCCCAAGACATTGGCTATTTCATGAGGATCGCAAACAACGGCAGCTGTGCCATGCTCGGCAACGGCGCGAGCAAAAACGGGCGGGGTCAGCAAAGTGGATTCAATGTGAATATGGCCTTCCACCAGTCCCGGAAGCAGGAACCGCCCTTTAGCATCATATTCGCGGTTGCCTTCATAGGGTCCGAACCCCAAAAACAATCCTTCAGCAATGCCGACATCCGCCTGATGAATTTCCCCGCTAAGCACATTAACCACCCGACAGTTACGGATAACCAGATCAACGTGTCCCGACCCGCGGGCCAAATCAATCATTCGGGCCAACTGCATAAATCCTCCGGTGTTGAAATCAATCAGAATATTCAGTTCTCGTTGATTTTAACACCTTTCAGCCGAGTATGACAGCTTTGCTATGTTTAAATCATGTTACTTTGTCCCGCTGCCAAGCTTGGCAATCTGGCCCTGTAGCATCTGCATTTTACCGCTGTACTGCCCAAGCACAGTATCAAGACGGGCATATTTAGCCTTCAGGGTTTTCTCCAGATTTTCCAGACGTGTCTTCTCATAATCCAATTTTTTATCGATGTTTTTGATAATGTCGTCATAATTCTTGTTAATAATATTCAGGATACCGGTCTTAGAGTTGGTCATATCTTTGAGCGTCTCAACCATCTCAATAACTTTCCCGGTTTTAATTCCAGCAGTACCAGTATATGTCCCATCATTCTGGTTATCCACTCGAATAGCCATTCCCATACCGGACATATCATCAGCTGTAATTTCCCAACCGGATATTCTTGCAGGCTTACCATTGATAGTCGCGGAGGTAATCTTACCACCTGAAATAGTATAAGAAATTTCGTGTGTCCCGGGTTTAGTCACCCCTTTAATTAATGATTTTACCGAAAAATTGGGCGAACTGGATCCTGTTTCATAGTCAGCTGAGAATAATTTTGCCACCCCTTCAGGATCATCTTTCATAGCTTTTTGAAACTTTTCCTCATCAATTTTCAATAAACCGAAATCAGGCGAGCCCTGATCTGTTTCCGTTTCAATTCCAAGAGTTCGCAGGGTATTATATTTATCTCCTGTCCCCATTGACGAATCATAATTATTAAATCCACTCCCCTTGGTCGCGGTAAGATCCTTAAATCTTTGCGCTGCAAGCTGGACACCATAGTTACCAGTCAAGACCGAAGCTTCATTGGTCTCGGAATCAACCTTAGAATTATCGCGCAGAGCTTTACGGACAATATTCACCTGTTCCACAAAATTACGAATATTCTCGATTACCTTCTCAGTGTCAGTATTTACGTTGACAATAACGACCTTAGGAGAAGTGATACTTTTGAGAGTAAGAGTTAACCCCTGGGCGGCATCAGTAATTGTATTGCTATCACGCTCAATCCATTTGTCTGTTCCTGACGGAAATCCATCAATTTTAATTTTTGAATTCTGACCCTGCTGAAGATGCTGCATCCCTACAGGGTGGAGCGGTAGAAGGGTTGTGCTATTGTTAAAAGTAATTCTATTAGCATCCCCCATTTTTAAGCTGCTGAATTTAAGACGGTAATCATTACCTGTCTTTACAGCCTCCACATTCACCCTGCCCTTAAGTTCTTCAGTTGCATTTAGCATACTGACCAGACCGCGAACAGTTGTTCCCGCCGGAACATCAATATTTACGGTTTTGCCTCCACAACTTATGCTGACTTTGCTCGCTGTAGGAGAAATGACCGTTTTCTCAGAAGGAAATCCAACTGAGGATGTCCAAATATCATTGCAGGCCAACTGGTTAATTTCAACTGCATAAGGAGAAACCGGAGCAGTACTGTCGGCAGTAACACTTATATAATCAGGAGCAGTAACAGTCGTAGTCCGGCCCATGAACTTGCCGATGGAATCCATCTCCTTCAACGCAGTGCTCAAGGTAACCATTTGTGAGTTTAGTTCTTTAAGACTTTCCTGCTTCTTTACCCACTGGGCTCGCCATTTCTCCAGTCTCCGTTGGTGAAAACCTTGCTGTTTAATGGAGGTCTCAACAATCTTGCCAAAATCAGTACCATTACCCAGCTTTTCAAATTTTGTCTTACCGGACCAGTAACTGGAGGTCTTCCCGGCGGAGGAGACCTGTGCTCCTACTCTTCCTATATCTGACATGGCTCTTTTCCTTACATATAGTTGAGGATGGACATTTGATTGATCATCCGCGAACTGCGGGCCACGGCTTCATAAATAAGCTCACTCTGCTTCAACTCATTAAGCAGTTCACCAAGATCGGCATCCTCCAGCCTACTCAGCAGGGCCGTATTGTTATCCTTACGGATATCGGCCAGTTTTTCCGCGCTGGCCGCCCTGTTCATGCGCGCCCCGATTTCAGCGGCTTTCATTTCCACATGCTCATGAACCTTCTTCAGCTCAGCCACACATTCGCCGATGCCTTCTTTATCGTTGGTCTCCACATAGCCGATCAGCTTACCCAGAGTTTCAAAGAGGTTGCTGTTATTGTCGTCAGGAGAAGGAGTAGGATTGGATGTTCCGGGCCTGGTATAAATTCCGCCGAAGATTTCTTTGCCCACATTGTTGACCCGTATGGAACGGCTCTGGGAAATATCGAGGCGAAGGTCAGCTGTATTTGGACGGATGACAAACTGGTCCCCTTTGCTGAAAGTCGCGCCTGCACCGGAGGACAAGGTGAGGCTGCCGCCGGGAACTTCAAGGCGAGTATCAGCGGAGACATTGGAATGGACCCAGGTAGCTCCATTATCAAGGCTGTAGGAATAGGTAATCGGAGGGGTGTTTACATCACCATTCTTATCAATCTGAACCAGCACATCTGAATGGAATTTGCCGTCAGCCTTGGTATTGACCTGAGTCTCCCCATACGTAGCGACATTAAGGTCATCGTTATCATCACCTTTATACTCAAGAGCAGGACGAACGATGAGCCTTGTTCCACCCTCGTCCGTATGTTCTGTCACTGCGGTCCCGTTCTTCAACTCCACAGTGGCAGGCCCCAGATCAAGCTCAGTGTCTCCGGGATTCAAGGTTCCGGTTTTCCAAGTCTTCCCACCATCGGAACTGTATTTATAGGTGATTGCATCGGTACCCACGGTTCCACCGGAAGTGAAACGGACATCCACCGAACTTTCCGAGCCTCCCTTCACTGCAACAACAGAATCAGCAGAAAGATTTGGGTCGGTTGTTGTCGCATGCAATGTTTCCTCATAAGCGTTGATATCCAGCTTATGTCCGGCGAAAATTGACTTACCACCAAATTCTGTATTGGACTTATTAAGCAGGTTACCCAGAATCCCGCGTAGTTCCTGACCTATGGAGCGGCGCTGTTCAGCGGTCAGAGTTCCGGTTGCAGCCTGTTCTGCCAGAGTCTTGATACGGCCGATATCGGTACTGGTCTGCTGCAATACACCGTCAGCCAGACTCAGCCAGCTGGAAGCGGTCTTGATATTCTTTATGTACTGATCGGTCTCTAAACCGAAGGAACGGCAATTAATGATCCCGCCCATGGCTGCCGGATCATCAGACGGAACCAGTACCCGCTTCTGTGCAGAGTTGCGCATATTGGCCTCAGCCATGCGGCTCATGGATGAGTTCAGGTTGTAAAGCGACATGTTGAAAATCTGATTGGTGGTAATTCTCATATCAGCCCCCTACTTAAGCGAAAGCAATGTATCGAACATCTCGTTGGCAGTTTTGATCAACTGGGCCGCGGTCCGATAGGAACGCTGATAACTCGCGATAATATCCATCTCTTCATCAATGCTGACTCCGCCCACGGACTCCTGCTTATCCACCAGTCCTTTAAGAACTGTCTGGGAGATAGACATGTTTGCCTTGGCATCAGCAGCATCAGATCCGACAGTTGCCACAAGTGAGGAATAGTAATCGTTAAAACTGGACTCGGTGGAAGTGCCACCGGAATTGAAATTGATGTTCTTCTTTCCGGCAAGGGCTGCTACGGCCCGTGCTGTGGCATTATCACCCTTGTTGACTTCCCCGGCTCCATTCACATGCGCGGCAGCGATTTTTGAAGGGTCAGCCTCAATGGATGAATTAACTTTAATAGAAGCAGCATCATGACCTTCAAAGAAGGTATTAATCCCCAGTCCGGCAAGTACACCGCTGCTATCATTGGAAAACTGAAAGCGATTATCGCCCAGTCCCTTGATGGAAAGTTTGCCGTCGGTGATCACGGCCTGCGCCTTTCCGGAAAAACTGGCATTTATGGCGTCACGCACGTTCTCAAGGGAATGAACTGAAGGATCGAAATTCTTTTTACCCGGAGGTATGGAAGAGAAATCAACTGCTGAAACCGAAACTTTATCCCCGGTACCGGCACTATAGAAAGCCATACTGAAACTACCCGCAGTAAGCTTATCCGCATACGGTAGGTTGCTATTTGCAAGCGGCACGGTACTGTCGCGCACCTCATATGTTCCGATGGTATTGGCATGGTTGACCAGCCCTGCTCCCTGTGAATGGGCGCGGTTCACTTCCCAGGCAATGGATTTTGCAAAAGCATTCAGCTTATCGATATACGAACCGATCTTTTCGTCTCTGGCCCGCAGAAGTCCGGCAATGGAGCCGCCTTTTAAGCGACGCTCACCGTCATTTCCGGCAAGCGGGCTGACGGATTCAGATGTGGAAGTGTTCTTATACCAGCGGACTTCTGTCTTAGGAGTAAGGGTAAAACGGTCTCCATCCTTAAGCTGGGTGGTAGCTGCGCTGGCACTGCTGCCCTCTTTACCGAACCAGAATTTGACCCCGCCTACAGTTACAGCATCATTCTGCCCTCCGGCAGTGAACAATTTCTCGCTGCCATCCGGGTTACTGATCCATGTCTTGCCGCCGTCACGCGATACCTTGAACTGTGCTGCCGGGGCCGCACCGGAAGCATTACCGTCACTGACCACCTGAATGGTAAGTTCTTCACCGGACTGACCGCTGAAATGGACTTCATCTTTGAACGGAGAACCGGGAACAAGCGAATTACTCACTCTGCCCTGTTCAAATTTAAATTCAAAAGCCTTATCGCCTTCAACCAGCTTCTGCCCTTCACCCAGTGAAACGATAACCTGCCCGGAAGGTTCTTCCTGCACACTGATATCCACCAGTGAAGACAATCCGCGAAGTACAATATCCCGGCGGTCCAGCAAGGTGTTATCATTTGGATTGGCAATAATCTGCTTATTCAGCTCAGCCAGTTCCTTGATGGCATCATTAGCCTTGCCAACTTCCTGTTTCAGGTGGGTGGTGATCAAATCCTGCTGACGGCGCAGATCACCCACAACAGAACTCAACTGAGCGGAGAACTTCTGAGCCGCGCCCACGAGGGCAACCCTGTTCGCTCCCAGTTTCGGGTTATCGGCAAGACCTTGCCACGCAGCCCACATATCAGACATGGATGTGCCGATTCCTGCGTCTTTGCTCTCCACAAAAAACTTCTCAACCATGGAAAGGTTTCCGGCTTCAGCATTCCAGCGCGAGAATTCAGGGCTTTTGTCCAGCACGCCCCGCTCAAGGAACTGCGAAAGGTTGCGCCTGATGCTATCTACTGTAGCCCCGGTACCGTAGGACCAGCGACCGTCCCTGATCGACATGCTTTCATCCTGAACAACAGTCCTGCGGCGGTATCCGGGGGTCTTCAAATTAGCTACGTTGTTGCCGTGAACAGATAAGCCTATCTGGGCGTTCTGCATGGCACCGCGGCCTATGGAAAATATATTGCCAAGCATGGTGTGCTCCCATGTGTGCCTCCGGCGGCCCTTCGGGGACTTAAACCCTTTTGCAAAAGGGTTTAAGAATCCCAAAACCTTTCATTATGCTTCGCGTCTTTATTAACGAACAGTTGTCCATACAAAGTGGCGAAGTTTTATTGAAAAGTTTTAAAGGGATAGGGTCTGGGGAAGGGAAACTTTTGGAAAAAGTATCCCTTCCCCAGCTTCCGGGGCATTCAAAAACTATCTCTTCAACTGAATCAATTCGCCTAAAAGCTGGTCAGCTGTGGTGATGGCTTTACTGTTGGCCTGAAAGCCGCGCTGGGTGGTGATCAGTTTGACCATTTCATCACCAACATCCACGTTGGATTGCTCCAGCTTGTTGGAGGCGATGGAACCAAGCGGTCCTGTTCCGGCCCGTCCTGTCAGAGCCGGACCGGAATCCCGGGTACTGGAGAAAAGGTTTCCTCCTTCCCGGCGCAAACCGTACTGATTGTTGAAGTTGGCGAGGGTGAGCACATAGAGATCGAGCACCTGCCCATTGGAATACCTACCGGTGACAACGCCATCGCGGTCGACCTCCACAGCCTGCAGGAAACCTGCTCCGTAACCGTTCTGGTTCTGGGAGTTGCGGGCGTTTCCGGTATCATAGGAAGTTGAATAAGAGGCACTACGCTTGGGAGTAGTGAAATTGGGAATCCGTGACAGATTGGAACCTACGACTGAAGCATCGGTTGTTCCCGGTGTAGTCCATGTTGCCGGATTACTGCCATTACTCAAACCGAAATCAAGAGTAATTGGATTGGCATCCGGATCGTTGGCAAGGTTTGCGTTGGCTTTACCAAGAAAGTTTGCAGTAAAAATAGGCTTGCCGGAATCGTCCATAGGAGAAGGCACCCAGTTACTGAGGTCTTTCATGCTGCCAGTCGCAGAACCATCAAGGGAAAAAGAACTCATACCGATCATTTCACCGCGGGGGTTGAAAGTCATGGTTCCGGTCATAAGCAGCCCGGCAGCGGAAGAAGTCTTCATACTTGTACCGTTTATGGTCCTGCCGTCTTCACCCGGAGGGACAGTAACGATAAATTCGTAGACCCTGTTACCGGCAGCATCAGTTGTAACCTGATCATTTTTCACCGGATCAAAATAGATGGTCAGGTCGTGAGAGGTGCCGCTTTCATCAAAGGTCTTGATAGTATTCTGAAAAGCATAGCGGTCTGCCGGGATGGGCGGATTTTTAGTGCCGTCCCAGGTCTGGTGAAGAGAAAAAAAAGGCTGACCTGTTACATCACATTTATCCTCAGCCTTGGAACTGAGGTTAACGTTCATGGAAATTTCGGAAGTACGCACCGGGGGAGACTGAAATCTATCCAATACAATATCTGTGGGAGTACCGATGATGTCCGGTTTCCCGCTTTCGGAATTGGGATTTACTTTCCAGCCCTGCACAACATAGCCGTGAGGATCAGTGAGCACCCCTTGCTTATTGAAAATGAAATTTCCGGCCCGGGTATAATATGTTCCATCTGTGTCCGGGTGACGGACGCTGAAAAAGCCCTTACCGCCGATAGCTACGTTTGTGGCTTCGGACGAAGGCTCAAAAGGTCCCTGCTGGAAGTCACCGTAAATAGAAGCGATGCCGACACCATGACCTACCTGGCCGATACCGCCTCCGGTATTGATTGCGCTGTAAAATGTATCTTCAAATGAAGTGCGCGCGCCCTTGAATCCGATGGTGTTGCCGTTGGCAAGGTTGTTACCGATAATGCTCATAGCCTGACTGTGAGCACGGATGCCGCTGATGCCGTTGTACATTGATCCTTTTAAGCCCATGAGAATCTCCTTGCGGTAAAAAGTTAAGCAACAACTCTTGTCACGTTGGACAAAAGCACCTTGCGGCCATCTTCCAGCTCCAGAATGTGTTGACCTCCAGCCATATTCACGGCCTTGATCTTTCCGGAGACTTCAGTAGTTGCGAGAACCTTCTTGCCTTTGGGGGTTTCTGCACGGACGGCAATATTGTACTGCCCGTCTTCTGCGACGTTGCCGTCTTTGTCTTTACCGTCCCATTTAAAATCAACATCCCCGGCAGTCATGCCGCCCAAATCGACAGAACGGATCAATCCACCGTCTTTGTCATAAATGTCCACATAGACAGACTTGCATGCTGCAGGGAAAGAGATATTGACTGAAGAGATTTCAGAACCGTCTTTGGACACACCAAAGCCTTTAGCCATAACGCTTTTGCCGATATAGCCGGTAGCATTAAGGCCTACCATTGCGTTGACTGTTTCAGTGAGGCCATCCATTGCCTTGGAGATATTGGTGAGTCTTTCAACAGTGGAAAACTGGGCCAGCTGAGCCAGCTGTTCCTTGTTATCCATGGGATTGACGGGATCCTGATTCTTGAGCTGGGTAACAAAAAGCTTCAGGAATGCGTCTTTATTAAGATCCTTGCTTGGAGTCTTAGGGGTGGCGTTCTTGTTTACACTATTTAAATACGCGGTGGTGTCGATCATGATTTCCTCCTGTTCTGCACAACAGCTTGGGTCCGGCGAGAAATACGCTGGACAAGTTGATGCGCCTCAAGGAGGCAATCAGCCTATGAACCGGGATTCGGCATGATCAAGGCAGGGAAGAAACAGTTGATGAAGGGGTAACTGTTTCCAGCTGTGCAGACGTGAGAGGAAGTGGGTTGGGGAGGTCTTTCTATCACGCCATGACCTTGAACTCCCGGTCATTATCGTTATCAGAATCTTTTTCTTGAATAAGCTCCTTGGCTTTTTCAGTGCAGTGACCGCCGAAAGGGGCGATAACCGCTCCATTGAGGTTGCGCTTCATCTCAATGACAGCCTTTCTGCAAGACTGGCATTCAGCAAAGTGGGCCTCAAGACTGCTGACCTGTTCATCTGTAGCAGTACCATCGAGATACATGCATATCTCATCGATATCCGGGCAGGCAGGAGTAGGGCCGAAAGGAAGGTCCTTCTCCGTGCGGCTGCAACTTTTACGTCCGGTTCCGTCCATGGAACACCTCGTTATTTTTTGTCTGCCGGTCCATCCATGCAACGGCAGGGGTGCTGTGTCCGTTAAATCCATTAATTAGATTTAATTTACGACACTAACGGGTCAGCGCATAAGATTCCTCACTGACTCCGTGGTAGGAACGCAGCTTAATCAGGGCCTTATGTTTGGCACTCCTGACCGACTGCTCCTTGATTCCGATAAAATCGGAAATTTCCGAAATATCAAGCCCATCCTCAAAATAAAGTTTCACTATCAGCTTCTGGCGAGGCGAAAGCAGCTGCTCCGGGATATCCAGTCCTTCCTGGACCGGATCTACAGGAGCTTCAAGCTCGTTGATGAAATCATCTAAAGGAGCTAAACAATACACTCCCTTGCGCAAAAAATCCATAGTAACACTTCTGGAAATAACCATTAACCAAGTTGTAATTTTGGCTTTTTGCGGATCATATCGCCTTAACAGACTTCTATCATTCTGTACAAGGCGCAGGAAAACGTTCTGGCAAATGTCATCAACGTGATGCTGAGAGTAAAACTTAAGTTTGCTCTTTAATGTATTATTAATGGTGAAATAGATTATCCCAGAATACCTCTCTACAAAAGCATTCCAAGAACAACTATCTCCTTCGCTACACTTTCTGATAATATTTACTATTGCCTTTTGTTCTAAGCTCAAAACAATCACCCGATGTCTTTGTTTAATGCTTCTTAATATTTTCCCTTCATCATAACAGGCTGATTGCCTCCATGGGCATTCTTACAACTGTATACGCAGGAAAAAACCGAAACATCCCCACTCTCTTTATAAAAACTTAACTATAATTACTCCTTCTAAACTTAACTCCGTTAAATCAAGATCTTAACGAAAGATACTTTTTCCATTTTTCCGAGGGATAAAGACTCATGTCCCGTACTAATTAAGTCCGACGCGAGGCTGATTTTCAATGTAAGCTCATGCCGTAAATACGCGAAACGTATTTGAACTTGCATGGAATTAACAATGTCCACGCTGGCGCTAGGAATAGGCAGAAACGAATCCTGCCGGGCTGGCTGTAAGAAACTTTATATAACTTTAGAAATCATCTCAATAGGCAATATTTTCCGCATATTAGGATTTCAAATAATATAGAGTCAATTGTCAGTACAAATCTTATAACTCAAATATGTTTAACCCAAATATGTCGAGAAAAAGACTTTTAAGCGACAGCTTATTGACAAGATAAGTTGCTTGAGGCAATATTTCCGAAAACGTTTGCGGTTACGTTTGCAGAATCGGGAGCAAGGAACAAAAATGAGTAATAATTTTCAGGATTACCCACACAAAAGATTCAATCCCCTGACCGGGGAATGGGTACTTGTTTCACCACACCGCACTAAACGCCCTTGGCAGGGCAAACAGGAAAAAGCATCCCGCAACACCCTTCCTGCCTACGATGACAAATGCTACCTCTGCCCCGGAAACACCCGCAATCAGGGCGCGAACAACCCTGATTACAAAGATATTTTTATTTTCGACAACGATTTCCCCGCCCTGCTTCCCGACTCCGTGGACGGATTTTGTGATGACGACAATCTTTTTAAAGTAGAACCGGAAAGCGGTATCTGTCGGGTCGTCTGCTTCTCGCCTCGCCATGACCTGACCATTTCGCGCATGCAGCCGAAGAATGTGCGTAAAGTGGTGGATGCATGGTGCACTCAGTATGCAGAGCTTGGAGAACGTGATGAAATCGGCTACGTGCAGATTTTTGAAAACCGGGGCGACATCATGGGCTGCTCCAACCCGCATCCGCATGGACAAATCTGGGCCACCAGCTCCGTTCCTGTCATCCCTGCAGCGGAAGATAAGCGGCAGCAGGAATATCTGGACGGGAAAGGACAATGTCTGCTCTGCCGCTACGTGGAACGGGAGCTTGAAAACAAGGAACGGATCATTTTCAAAAATAATTCCTTTGTCGCCCTTGTCCCCTTCTGGGCTGTCTGGCCCTTTGAAACCATGTTGCTGCCCAAAACTCATATGGGCGCAATCACAGAAATGACCCCATCCCAGCGCGATGACCTTGCAGATGCGCTGGTACGCATGGGCATCCGCTACGATAATCTTTTCGAAACATCTTTCCCGTATTCCATGGGCATCCACCAACGCCCCACCTTGAATGACAAAGGCGAACACTGGCATTGGCACATCCATTATTACCCCCCGCTGCTGCGCTCAGCCACAGTGAAGAAATTCATGGTCGGATTTGAAATGCTGGGCATGCCTCAACGAGACATAACTGCCGAGCAAAGTGCCCAGCGGCTGCGTGACCTTCCCGAAACTCATTATCTGGACCGGGAGGGTTAGCATGCATTCCATTGAGGATTACCGTGTACATCTGGAACAGGGCGGGTTTGACGAACAGTTCAGCCTGATCCATTCCTCTGCCGAAGTTCAGAAATCGCGGGAGCGCATGCGTAATCTTCTACACTGCATGCTTGAAAATTTTGCTCCTGATGAAATCTGCTTTGCCAGTGCACCGGGACGCACCGAGATGGGCGGCAACCACACCGATCATAACCACGGGCATGTGCTGGCCGCTGCCGTGAACCTCGACTGTCTGGCCGCTTTCTCCAAATCGCAAAACAATGTGGTCACTATTCGCTCCGAGGGCTACAACCCTATCAAAATCGATATTTCCGACACGAAGCCGCGTGAAGATGAATATGAAACAAGCTCTGCCATTGTGCGCGGCGTTGCTGACGGATTCTGCAAGCTTGGACTGAATATCGGCGGATTTAATGCCTGCGTACACAGCACAATCTCTGCCGGGGCAGGCCTCAGTTCCTCAGCAGCTTTTGAAGTTCTGGTAGGCCGTATTTTCAGTTATCTTTTCAATGATAGCAAAATCGGACCACTGGAAATAGCCAGTGTTGCCAAGCAGGCCGAAAATATCCATTTCAACAAACCCTGCGGTTTCATGGACCAGATGGCATCCTCTTATGAAGGAATTCTGTCCATAGATTTTAATGATCCGGCGAATCCTGGTGTCACCCGTGTTGAACCGGAATTTAAAACTGCCGGCTGTGCTGATGGATTTTACGGAACAGGATACCGCCTCTGCGTAATTGATACCGGAGGCAGCCACGCCGACCTGACCCCGGATTATGCGGCTATCCCGGCTGAAATGTTTGAAGCTGCCAAATGCTGCGGACAGGATCAGGCCAAGGGGCTGACCCTGAACAGGATTCTTGATCACATTGACGATATCCGCGAAAAATCAGGTGACCGTGCTGTACTTCGGCTGTTTCACTTTATCGACGAAGACGAACGGGCTATAAATCAAGCCAAAGCACTTCATGATGGGAATATGGCTGAATTCATGCGCCTTGTTGCCGAGTCCGGCCATTCCTCCAGAGAGCTGCTGCAAAACTGCTACAGCCCTGCCACCCCCAAAAGACAACCAATTCCACTGGCTCTTACATTGACGGAACAGATTCTCGGTTCACACGGTGTTGGACGGGTACATGGCGGTGGATTTGCCGGAACTATCCAAGTTTATGTTCATAAATCTGATTTCAAAAAATACCGACATTCAATGGAAAAGGTTTTCGGAGAAGATTCAGTCATTGAACTGTCCATCCGCCAGCCGGGCCACGAATTTCTGACTATCCCTAAAAACAGGACGGAACCATAATATGGGACACATGACCCTCAAAGACCTCGCCCGCAAGCTCGGCATCTCCGCATCCACAGTTTCCCGCGCCCTGCACGACCACCCGGACATCAGCGACAAGACCAAGGAAGTGGTCATGGTGGCGGCTGAAAAGTACGGTTACCAACCTAATCCTATAGCTCAAAGCTTGAAAAAGCAGAGCAGCAAGGTCATCGGGGTTATCGTTCCCGAAATCAGGCACAATTTTTTCGCCACAGTAATCAGCGGCATCGAAGAAGTAGCGTACAATGCCGGGTATATCATCATGGTCTGCCAGTCCAACGAGACTCTGCAACGCGAGATCATGACTACCAAAGCGCTGGCAGCCAACCGCGTAGCCGGGGTGCTCATGGCTATTTCCCTTGAGACCACCAATTACGATCACATGCGCGCCCTGATGCGCCAAAATATCCCGTTGGTTCAATATGACCGCGTGGTGGACGAGCTGGATACCGGAAAGGTGGTCATTGACGATTTCAGAGCTTCATACAAAATGACATCCCATCTCATCGACCGAGGCTACAAACGCATCGGGTTCCTTGCCGGACGTGAAGGAATTTCCATGAACAGGCTGCGCTTCAACGGTTACCTGCAAGCTCTCAAGAATCACGGAGCGCCTTTCTATCCGGAACTGAACATCAATATCGGGGGCTGCCGGGGCAGCAACGGACGCGCAGGGGCTGAAGAATACCTGAAAATGGACAATCCACCGGATGCAGTACTCTGCATCAACGACCCTGTAGCTGTGGGTGCATTCTGCCGTTTCCGTGAAGCTGGCTGGCGCATTCCCGAAGATGTGGCCTTAGCCGGATTTTCAGGGTCACCGGAATCCGCACTTATTGATCCGGCCTTGACTTCCGTAGGCCAACCCGCCTTTGAAATGGGCAAAACAGCGGCCACCCTGCTGCTCAAACAGCTTAAAGACAAAGATAATTTCAGGCCGGAAACCATCACCCTTGAAACAGAACTGCTCATCCGAGGTTCAAGCTACAAGGAGGATGTGTAATGCCTATAAGCAGTAAGCCATGGGGCCGAACTCCATACAGAGAAGATGTCCTGCTCTTCACTCTGGAAAACAGTGCCGGATGCAAAGCTCATATTTCCACCTACGGGGCCATCTTGAAAGGGCTGGAGATTGCGGCAGGTGAAAAGAATATCGACGTAATACTCGGCTTTAATTCCCTTGAAGAATACATGAACGACGGAAATTACATGGGCGCAACTGTAGGACGGGTAGCCGGAAGGATTTCAAATGCTGCATTTGAGCTGGACGGGCAAAGATATCAGCTGGACCGCAACGAGGGCAGCAACCACCTTCACGGCGGCAAATACGGTTTCAACCGCCGAAACTGGGAAGTTCTGGAACTGAAAGATGGAGCAGACTCTCCTTCACTGACTCTTGAACTTCATTGCAAAAACGGCATGGGCGGATATCCCGGTAATCTGCGAATTGAAACCACTTTTACTTTAAGCGGCAGCACCCTTTCCATCGTCCACCGTGCGGAATCCGACTCCCCCACCCCGTTGAATATGACCGCACACCCTTACTTCAACCTGAACGGTGACGGACAGACAATTAACAGCCACGAACTGAAAATCTTCGCCACGCAAAGCTTATCAACTGACAACCATCTTACCCCCGATGGCGGACTCATAGATATTTCCGGCACTTCTGATGATTTCAGCGAGTTCAAAGCACTGGGAGAAAATGAACAGGACCGCTTTTATGTTCTGAACACCCAAAGCGAAGACACCATTCCAGCGGCAATTGCCCGAGCACCTGAATCCGGTCTTGAAATGGAAATCTGCACCAACCAGCGCGGAGTGCAGCTCTATACTGCAGACGGCATGACTGCCGGAACCAAGGGTAGTAACGGTTTCCAATACGGCCCGCGCTCAGGATTCTGCATTGAGCCCATGGGCTACCCGGATGCGGTCAATCAACCGGAATTTCCCTCCGTGATCTTGAATCCCGGAGAAAGATATAATCATTCAACCGAGTACAGGTTCCGTAGAATTTCCTAGGGAATTTAAAACGAACAAGGCGAGATGAAGCATGGCAAACGTAGAGCTTAAAAACGTCATCAAACGTTATGGATCAGTCGAGGTCATTCACGGTGTGGACCTTTCCGTAAAGGACAACGAATTCATCGTGCTGGTCGGCCCTTCGGGATGCGGCAAGTCCACCCTCCTGCGCATGGTGGCAGGTCTTGAGGACATCAGTGGCGGGGACATCCACATCGGAGAACGGGTGGTGACCAATGTATCCCCCAAGGACCGCAACGTAGCCATGGTTTTCCAGAACTACGCCCTGTATCCGCACATGACCGTTGCCGAAAACATGGGATTTTCGCTGAAGATGCACAAAAAAACCAAGGACGAGATTGAGCAGCGCGTGAATGACGTAGCCAAGATTCTCGAACTTGAACCTTACCTGCATCGCAAACCTTCGGAACTTTCCGGCGGACAGCGCCAGCGCGTTGCTATGGGCCGGGCCATGGTCCGCAACCCCGATGTCTTTCTCTTTGATGAACCGCTCTCCAACCTTGACGCCCAGCTTCGCACCCAGATGCGCATGGAATTGCGTAAAATGCACATGCGGCTCAAGACAACCACCATCTACGTCACCCATGACCAGATTGAGGCCATGACCCTTGCCGACCGCATTGTCATCCTCAAGGACGGCTATATCCAGCAGGTGGGTACTCCGGTGGAAGTATTCGAAAGGCCCAACAACGTATTCGTGGCCCAGTTCATCGGTAACCCGCCCATGAATATCCTTGAAGGGGCCATCAAGGTCTTTGACGGCAAAAGGTACGTCGTCAAAGGCAACACTAAATTTCCAGTACAGGATCATCAGGGACCGAACCTAAAAGACGGCGACCCGGTTCTGGCCGGACTGCGCCCGGACTCCATCAAAATGGGAGATAACATCGAGCGGCTCCAAAAGGACTGGTGGTGCAGCGGCGAGGTAGTTGTATCCGAGATCCTCGGTGCCCATTCACTACTCGAAATCGTCATCGACGGCGAAAATGAACTTATCGCCGAAGTGGAAGGAAGGGTTATTGCCCATCCCGGTGAGATTGTACCTATCGGATTTGAATTCGACCGCATGGTCCTTTTCGACCCGAAAACCAAAGAAGCGTTATACTAGCGACTCATCCATGTTGAATGCGCTTTAATGGAGGTTCAGCGCAACAGTAAGTTTAGTGAGAAATACTTACCGAAAGAATCCCTTAAAGCGACAAACTATAAAGGCTTAAGGATAACGTAGATTGTTTTAACATTTAGGAGGAAACATGAAACAGTCCCTGATTAAACTTTGCTTGGTATTCGCAGCGGTCGTGCTGCTGGCAGTTCCGCAGGTCTCTCAGGCCAAAGAACTCAAAGGCGACCTTGAAATTTTCTCTTGGTGGGCAGGTGATGAAGGTCCGGCCCTGCAGGCTCTGATCGGTCTCTACAAAGGCCAGTATCCCAATGTTAACGTCATCGACGCTACCGTTACCGGCGGTTCCGGTGTTAACGCAAGAGCCGTACTGAAAACCCGCATGCTCGGTGGCGAACCGCCGGACAGCTTTCAGGTTCACGCAGGTCAGGAACTCATCGGTACATGGGTTAAGTCCGACCGTATGGAAGACCTGACCTTCCTGTTCAATGAAGAAGGCTGGATGGATGTTTTCCCCAAGGGTCTGGTTAAGCTGATCGGTACTGACAAAGGTATCTGGTCCGTTCCGGTAAACGTGCACCGCTCCAACGTGATGTGGTACATTCCTGCCAACCTGAAAAAATGGGGAGTGGAAGCACCCAAGAACTGGAATGATTTCCTAAAAATCGCTCCCAAACTCCAGAAAGAAGGTATCGTTCCTCTTGCCATGGGCCAGAACTGGACCGCAACCCACCTCTGGGAATCCGTTGTTATCGCATCCATCGGTGCTGATAAATGGAATGACCTCTGGTCCGGTAAGATGAAGTTCAACAGTCCTGAAATGATCAAGGCTTGGGAACTCTTCGGTAAGATCCTGCCCTACACCAACAAAGACGCTGCGTCCCTTTCCTGGCAGCAGGCAACCGATATGGTTATCGATGGTCGCGCAGCATTCAACATCATGGGTGACTGGGCCGCTGGTTACATGTCCACCACTAAGAAAATGGTCCCCGGTAAAGACTTCGGCTGGCTGGCTTCCCCTGACACCGAAGGTGTATTCCTTTTCCTCGCCGACTCTTTCGGCCTGCCCAAGGGCGCACCCAACCGCGACAACGCAATCGCATGGCTGAAACTGCTCGGTTCCAAGAAAGGCAGTGATACTTTCAACCCCCTCAAGGGTTCCATCTCCGCCCGTACCGATACCGACCTGAGCAAATACAATGAGTACCTGCAGTCCGCAGCAAAAGACTTTGCTAAAGACGCAGTTGCCGCTTCCCTGATCCACGGCGCAGCAGCAAACGAAACCTTCGTAGGCAGCTTCGCACAGGTTATGGAAATGTTCCTGAAGACCAAGAATGCCAAGGCAACCGCCATGGCCTGCCAGCAACTGGCCGACAAAGCCAAGATTGGCCAATAGTCTATCTGGATAAGTAATTAATACCGCGCCGGGATTTCCCGGCGCGGTCCCAAAAGGGGTTTCGGCATATGAGGGAAGCATCACTGGACAGATTGAAGGCGTTTTTAACCCTTCTGCCATCAATTATCCTTGTCGCCGTTTTTGTATACGGTTTTATCGGCAACACCATCTGGATTTCCATGACCGACTGGGGCGGAACAGGCGCACTGGCCCTTGATCCGCAAAAAAATTTCATCGGTCTGGATAATTACGTAGACCTGTTCAACGGGTTCCTTTCCGGCGGTTTCAGACAGGACCTTGTTAACGCAGTGTACTACTCTGTCATGCTGCTCGCCGGAGCCATCGGACTTGGGATGTTCATCGCCATCCTGCTGGACCAGAAACCCAAGGGCGAGGATATCCTGCGCACAATTTTCCTTTACCCCATGTCCCTCTCTTTCATCGTATCCGGTACGATCTGGCGCTGGCTGCTGGCTCCTCAGGGGGGAGTCAACGTGCTGCCCACCTATTTCGGTTTCGATGCCCTTGATTTCCAATGGACCTCATCCACAAAAGCCATTCTTGAATTCAACTGGCAGAACATAATTCAAATCCTGCTCTACGTCGCAGCATTCATCCTGATTCTGATCGGGCTGTTCCTGCTCAAAGGCAATCCGCAAAAAGCAGTCAAACGCTGGCTCGGTCCCGGCGTGATAATCGGGGCCTTTGCATGGCTGGGCGGTTCCCTGTTTCCCCAAGCCCTGTTCATGGAAGAAATGCATGGCTTCAACCTCGCCACACTGGGTATTATCATTGCCACAGTCTGGCAGTACGCAGGCTACACCATGGCCCTCTACCTTGCCGGATTCAACGGAATTTCACAGGACCTACGTGATGCGGCCATGCTCGACGGGGCCAGCAGCACCGACTACTACCGTCATGTTGCCATTCCCATGCTCAAGCCGATCACCATCAGTGCGGTAATCATCCTCTCACACATTTCGCTGAAGATGTTCGACATCATTTTCGCCATGACCGGACCGGACAATGCCCAGACCGGACATCCGGCCCTGAATATGTATATGACCACCTTCCGGGCCAACGACTTTGCCCGGGGCGCAGCCATCGCCATCGTGCTTTTCCTCGTGGCAGGAACATTCATCGTTCCCTATGTGATCAGCCAGTACAAGCAAAGGAGAAGGGGATAAACCATGAGTACTACTACCCGGAAATCAGGAATCACCCCCGGCTCCATTCTGCTCTACGGCTCACTTTTCGTGCTGGCCATTTTTTTCCTTATGCCGGCATATATGGCGATTGTTACCGCACTTAAAGACCCGGCAAACATCAGCCTGCCCACCGCGTGGGAGCTGCCGGAAAAATTTAATTGGCGAAGTTTCCCTGAAGCCTTCGGGCTGCTGAAATCCAACATTGCAAGCTCCCTGATCCTGACCGTCTGCGCCACAGCGCTTTCCACTGTGCTCGGTTCGCTGAACGGATATGTTTTTTCCAAATGGAAATTCAAAGGCAGCGAGCTGATCTTCACCCTGTTCCTGTTCGGCATGTTCATTCCCTATCAGGTTATCCTGATCCCGCTCTTCCAGACCCTGCGGGCCATGAACCTATACGGCGGACTGCCGGGACTGATCCTTGCCCACGTGGTCTACGGGTTGCCGATCACATCGCTGATCTTCCGTAACTTCTACGCCCAGATTCCCACCGCGCTGGTGGAATCCGCAAGACTGGACGGAGCCGGATTCTTTTCCATCTACACCAAGATTGTCTTCCCGCTGTCCATCCCCGGTTTCGTGGTTACCAGCCTCTGGCAGGTTACTCAGATCTGGAACGAATTCCTCTGGGGTATCTGTCTCACCCGCCACGAGGACAACCCCATCACCGTGGGACTGGCCCAACTCGCAGGCGGACAGGCCGTAAGCTGGAACCTGCCCATGGCCGGATCAATCATGGCGGCTTTTCCGGTACTCATGATTTACATTTTCCTCGGCAGATACTTCATCCGTGGATTACTTGCCGGATCAGTTAAGGAATAAAAAGTGAAACAACTATTCATCGCCGGACTTGGCGAAATACTATTTGACGTGCTGGCAGATTCAGAAGAAATCGGCGGCGCTCCGGTCAACTTTGCATACCATGCGGGACGGCTGGGTGCAGACGGTGCAGCCATCTCCACTCTCGGTGATGATGATCGCGGACGGCGTGCCACCTATGAGCTCATGAACCGAGAACTCTACCTTTCGGGGGTAAGCATTGACCCTGACCACGAGACCGGATACGTGGAAGCCAGTCTGGATGATCAGGGCGTGGCAACCTACTATTTCCCGGATGACATCGCTTGGGACCACCTGAAACTTAATGACACCGCTATGGACTTTGCAGCACAGGTTGATGCGGTCTGCTTCGGTACACTTGCCCAGCGCAGTGCGGAATCACGGAAAGCCATTCAGACCTTCCTGGATGCTGCCCCGCAGGCATTGAAAGTCTATGACATGAACCTGCGCCAGAATTTTTACAGCAAGGAAATCATCGCCGAATCGCTTGAACGGGCCGATGTGCTTAAGCTGAACGATGATGAAATTAGAGTCATTGCGCCCATGTTCGGACTTGAAGGCAGCGAGCGCGATATGCTCAAAACCCTGCATGATAATTTTGGCCTTAAATGCTCGGTGCTGACCCGCGGCAACAAGGGCAGCCTGATCATCTGTGATGAGGGTGAAATTGATCATCCCGGCATTGAAGTGACAAAAATTTCAGACACCATAGGCGCAGGAGATTCCTTTACCGCTGCGGTGACTATCGGATTGCTGCTGGGACATTCTCTGAAAGAAATCAGTGATCATGCCAACAAGCTGGCCGCCCATGTCTGTTCCTGCAAAGGAGCCATGCCTGCAATCCCCGCAGAATTTAAGTTAATAAAATAATATTTTTAATACAGGATAAGATCATGAAAAGAAGTGAAATCAACGCACTGATCATCAAGGCCAAAGAATTTTACGCCGGACACCGCTTCAACCTGCCAAAATGGGCATTCTGGGGACCGGAAGACTGGAAAGGTAAGGGCGACAGCGAGGTTGTACGCAATATGCTCGGCTGGGACCTGACCGACTACGGTAAGGGTGATTTCGACAAGCTGGGCCTGATCCTGTTCACCATCCGCAACGGCAACCTCCAGACCGGAGACCCCAAACCCTATGCGGAAAAGATCATGATCCTGCGCGAAGGACAGCTCTGCCCCATGCATTTCCACTGGTCCAAACGGGAAGACATCATCAACCGTGCGGGCGGAAATCTGGTTATCAAACTTTACGGTTCCAATGAGGATGAATCCATGTCCGATCAGCCTCTGGAAGTAAGTGTGGACGGCTTTGTGCGCACGGTAGAACCGGGAGGTGTGATAGTACTTGAACCGGGAGAATCCATCTGCCTTGAGCCGGGCATGTATCATTGCTTCTACTGCGAAGAAGGAACTGGGGATGTCATGGTCGGCGAGGTCAGCGCAGTCAATGACGACAACATCGATAACCGCTTCCACGAGCCCCTGCCCCGTTTTCCCGAAGTGGACGAGGACGAGGAACCGATTCACCTGCTGGTCACTGACTATGCAAAGTATGTCTAAGAATCAAAAAACCAAAATCCCGGTTTGGAGCACTCCTAACCGGGATTTTTTATGTCTTTTTAAAAATTAATCAAGAATACCCAATTCCTTCAGCTTATCTGTCAGAGCCTCAGCAGTCAGAGGCTTGACAATATAATCCGTGGCTTCGCTCTTACTGAAAGCTTCGAATACTGTTTTCACGTCCGAAAGAGCGGTCACCATTATGATTACGGACTCTTCAGCAGGTGCAACCTTGGACTCACGTTCTATCTCCCTTATCTCCCGAGCTGCATCCAGACCGTTTTTTTCCGGCATCATAATGTCCATGAAAATAAACTGGTACGGTTCATTCTTCTCCAGAGCGGTCTTGAACACATCCAAAGCCTCCGCCCCATTAACAGCAACATCAACTTCTCCAATCTTCTCAAGAAAAAGCTGTAAGAAACTTCGTGATACATAGTCATCTTCAACAACCAAAAACTTCATCGCACCACCTCATGCAATTGGATTAAGAGGAACACGCCAATATGAATAACACAGCAGCATCTCTTTTCAACATGCTGGAATTAATATGTATCAATCATCCATCCCCGGAAGATTAATCATAATTGAAGTTCCTTTCTCAGTTGAACTTTCATAGGAAATACTTCCGCCCATGGTTTCAGCAATCAGCTTTGCAGAATAAGTTCCCAGCCCTGTTCCATCGGACTTGTCGGCAGTAACATATTTTTCAAAGAAAGTGTCCCGGATACTTCCAGGAACCGCGCCCATATTATGAATCCGTATGACAACATTTCCGTCAATAACCCGAATGTCGAAAATGATATCCTCGTTTTCAGGGGAAGCTTCCACAGCATTTTTCAAAATATTGGACAGGAGTGAATAGGTCAGAAATTCATCACAACGAATATTAAATGAAAAATCCCCCTCAACATCCTTACCCTCGAACTGTTCCCTTATGACCAGCATCTTATACCTTACCAACTCGGATAAATCCTTAACCACAGAGCGGGCAATGGAATATATATCTGCTTCTGCAGGACTGTATGCATAGGAACCTGTCTCCATCTTGTAGAGATCAAGAGAAAGATTAATCATACTCAACAGTTTATATCCGGACGCCTTTATGTACTCCAACACTTCCCGCTGATCTTCTGTAAGATTGGCTTCAGCATCACTCAACAATAAATCAGGAAGCCCGATAATCCCGTTCAAAGGGACTTTAAGGTCATGGCGCACAATGCGGTCAACATGCTCCTTCAAATCGGCAAGTTTTTTCTGTTCACTAATATCAATAAAATTTTCAACCATATGCAACTTGCCATCAATCATGACCTTGCTTACGCTTTTCTGGATGGGAATATGTGTGCCGTCCTTTCTTTCAATAACATGCTCTTCGTTGCTTTCTTCCAGACCGCGATCAACAATAGGGCACCTCCCTTTGCATGCGGTACAGATCACACTAAAACATTCCGCTCCGATTACCTCTTCCCACTCCCTGCCCATCATCTCAAGAGCCTTGGGGTTTACATCGACAATCCTATAGTTTTCCGCTTCAACCACCATTACCCCGGCCTGCATGGCATTCAATGTAATATCTAAACGATCATAGGCATCGACTAGATCCTGAGTACGCTGCTGAACCATACGTTCAAGTTCCAAACTATGGTTTCGCATAATCTCGTGGTTTTCGTAATTCTCAAGGGCATTAACTGCGGAAAGCATGAAGACTGAGAATAGTTTCAAGGTGGTATCTAAAATTTCTTCCTTGCTCTGCTGCATTATCCCTACAAACATTCCCCGCACCCTGAACGGAGTAAGGAGAGCATGAAGCAGAATGTGATTCTCCCCGGCAGAATCAAGGAAAAAGACCGGACCGTCAGACTGCAAAGCATAAGCAAAAGACTGATCCGCAATAAGTAGATCTATTTCTTTTTCCAGTTTTGCTGAGGCACTGTCGGGGCAGGAACGGACCCGCACAAAATCCTGTGTATTATTATCCACAAGATAAACCGCACAAGACTCGAACGAAATCATCCTCTGAGCGCGATCACAGATATCCTGCAGCAATGTATCCAACGATGACTGCTGCGGGGAAAGGGCTGTTATGGTCCCAAGTTCTCTAGCGAGGTCCAAGGCTTCCATTGCAGCAGCCTTCTCCAATTGAAGAGCTTTAATCTGCTGCTGTTGAAATTTTATCAATTTTTTTTCGTCCATCCTAACCTCCGAATATGGCAAGAATGTCCGCAATCTGCCGTTTAGCCTTTGATATGGTAGTTAAAACCGCGCCGTCAGGAATCCCGAGAGTTTCCCATGCCCCGGGGTATGGGGCGCTTACCTGACCGAAATTATTAGTTCCGTATTGCATCGCCACTGCCATAACATCCGCGACAGAACAGATTGCAGACTCAATGCTAAGCTCACGGGATCGGCCCCCGTGATGCCCGACCACCCCGGCAGTAATTGACGGCGGTATATTCCAGAGTTCAAAGAGTTTTCCGGCAAGTTCACAATGGTCAAACCCGAAGATGATGGACTCTGCTTTGCAATAACTGATGTTGCGAGACATACTCAGCTGGAAAGCCAGATCTATCTTTTCCGGATATTGCTGCAGCATAATCAGCTGCCCGATGTCATGAAGCATCCCGACGACAAAACATTTATCTTGCGAAATTCCGGGAACCTGCAGAGCAAGAATGCGGCAAAACACAGCACATGCTAATGAATGTTTCCAAAAATCAGCCATGGAAAAACCGACATTATGCTCTCCCTTGAAAGCCTCCATAACCGAAACACTTAAAGCAAGCTGGCATACCCCATCAGTTCCCACCAGTGATACAGCCCGGCTCAAGGATTCAACCGGAAGGTCAAAGCCATACAATGGACTGTTGACAAGACTGATTAATTTGGCACTCAGCCCCGAATCCTTGGAAATAATATCCGCAAGGTTTTCAGAGCCGGCCCCGGGATCGTTAAGAGCTTCCATGATCTTGTAATAAATGTCCGGGAAGGCCGCCAAACGGATGCCACTCTTTAAAAAGACACCCGCACTTTTAAAAAGAGGGACATCAGGGATATCAAGATCGCCGCCGATGGGCATCAAAATTTCAGGCAGGGCATTTTCCTTTTCCAGCACCCCAACAAAATGCTTAATGCAGGCTTCTTTCAAAACCTGCATGGGTGCCACAGACATATTCGCATATGCGAACACTCCCTCTACGTATTCCTCTGCAAGAGCCAGCAGACGGGAATCCGGCTCGTCATTATCTTCTCCCGGCTTGCTTCCAATAAAAACCTCTGCTTCGCTAACGCCCCATATATTGAAAATTCGCAGATGCTGCTCTTCAAGCACAGTATCAGCAGCCAGCAGGAAACGGCCATTAGCCCCTTTGACGTCCTCCAGCAGACGCATTCCGACTTTCAAATCACCTACAAAAACTTTCATAGTCTACCCTTCGTGATTGCAAAATTCCTGAAAAAACACTCTGGCTTTGATTGAAGAATAACAGATGGCGGGCAATTTAAATACAATTTTACTTTGCATAGGAATAAAAAAAAGGAGGCACAGCATAAGCCGCACCTCCCTTGAGAATAATTTGCTAATAAATTTAGAGCAGAGACACTAAGTCGGCGGGAGTATCCAGCACAATATTCGCTCCGGCTTTTACAAGCTCACTTTCACCACGGAAGCCCCAACCGGCTCCGATAGCAATCATGCCGGCATTAACTCCGGTTTTAACATCAACATCAGTATCACCAATGAATAAGGTCTGTTGCGGTGAAACACCCATTTTTCCCGCAAGCTCAAGAGCTGCATCAGGTTCGGGTTTAAGAGGAACATCCTTGCGCCCGCCGTAAACAGCAAAAAAGTCTATTTCCGGCAGGAACTTGGCTACGGATTCAACAGCGTGCTCATGAGGCTTATTGGAAAGGATCGCGATTTTTTTCCCGGCGGCAATAAAAGCAGCAAGCACCTCGGGGATTCCGGCATAAGGACGGACGTGATTATTAAGCTCCTCTTCAAATTTCTTAAGCAGGACCGGCACAAACTTATCGTAATCTTCCTGATTCTGTTTATCTTCAGGTAGCACTCTCCATGCCAGTTTTTTTGCACCGTCACCTACGAACTTCCGATATGCATCTACCGGATGGGTCGGGAA
This sequence comes from Maridesulfovibrio pacificus (SeqCode), assembly GCF_048612815.1. Classification (NCBI taxonomy): domain Bacteria; kingdom Pseudomonadati; phylum Thermodesulfobacteriota; class Desulfovibrionia; order Desulfovibrionales; family Desulfovibrionaceae; genus Maridesulfovibrio; species Maridesulfovibrio pacificus (SeqCode). Next base: position 157,527 of record NZ_JBLZNE010000003.1, on the reverse strand, counting down.
TCCCGCTGACTCCAAAGCGGAGTTCCCAGCTGCAGCGATATCGCTCAATGTATCAAGCAGGGTTCCATCCAAATCAAAAATCACAGCTGAAAAATCAAGTGAACTTTCCATCTTTACAACTCAATAATAATTATAAGGTTTAAAACATATTTCCGGCAATACATTGCTCTTAAGCATGAAAAACATGCCACATAATCAAAGAAAACATAACGGGCAAGGACTAACGCCACTGCAAGCTCACAGTCAACATTTTCCATGGATGCAATCCGTGCGAAATAGATTGACGTTTCTGCCCGTTTGAAGTTGGCTTATTTAACAGCAATTAAACCGAATCAACCACACAAATTTATTATCTTGAATATGCCCGCAACCGAATACAACACAGCGCAAATCATTGATGCCCTGCAGGCTGACCCCAACCTTAACAAAGCGGAAATGCCTGCTTTAAAAGAATTATCGCGCATGGTCAGCCAGCGTAAATTCAGGAAAGGAGAATTCATATTCAAAGCCGGAGACGAATCAAATAATTTCTGTCTCGTGGAAAGCGGGAAAGTTATCCTTTCCAAAGAATCGCCATCCGGGAAATCCTTCACCTACCTTGTCGCCACCCGGGGAATGACCTTGAACGGGATCACCTGCTTCAAACCCGCTCCAAGGATTTTCAGCGCCCGTGTTGTGGAAGATTCATCGATCATCACAATACCCTGCCATGAATTCAGATATTGGGTTGAAAACAATCCCCCCGTTGCCATAGGTATATTGGGAACTATGGGTGAACTGCTGGACGGAGCATACACGCGCATCATTGATCTAATTGACGAAAGCGTTGAGACGCGCATTCTCAATGTACTCAGCATGTTATCCACCCGCATAGGTTCAGAACTCCCTCTCACCAACGAAGATCTTGCAGGCATGGTCGGAACTTCGCGTGAAAGCGCGGCCCGGGTAATATCCAGACTACAGGATAACAGAATTGTTTCCAAAGGACGCGGCAGCATCACCGTTCTGGACAAAGAACAACTGGACGAAACAGTTTCCAGCCCCTTTTTCATTATTTAAAAACACCTTCCTCAGTGACCTGCGTCATTGTTCGCATCGAACTTCCGTAATATTTCCTGATCAAACAACATAACTTGAAACAGGAAGACATAATGCACGGTTATTTAATCACTTTCTTTACTCAGAAAAACCGAGAACAGGACGGTATGCCGCTGGCAGACTGGATTGTGGAAGAAGCCCGAAAAATCGGAGTACGCGGTGCAACGCTATTCAGCGGGCAAGAGGGTTTCGGTCATGACGGACGTTTCCATTCAGACAACTATTTTGATTTTGAGGACAAGCCGCAACTCGTAACCATGGCCCTGACTCAAGATGAGTGCGACTGCCTGCTTTCCTGCCTGCAAGCCAACCAGCTTCGTATCTTTTACACCAAATCAAGAGTTGAATTCGGATTTACCTCTTAATCCCCGAATTCTTCACCTCCCCGACAATTCACCCACCCTGACGGCTATAGCCTCTTCATCAGCGGCAGGTAGCTGACCAACAAAGGAATCTCACATGATAGGACCATTTATAAACGGTGCTGCACTGCTTGCGGGCAGTATTGTCGGTGCCATGATCGGCCCGAAACTTAATGCCAATATCCGTACCCGCATGCCCATGATCTTCGGCTGTGCATCCATGGGCCTCGGCGTAGCCATGATAATAAAAGTTAAACTTTTAGCTCCGGTTATGCTGGCTCTGGTAGTCGGATCCTTGCTTGGTGAAATTATAAAGCTGGAAAATATTATCCAGAACTGCGCAGCAAAAGCCCGTATTGTAATCGAAAAATTGACCCGCCCCAGCGGAGATATGAATCAGGAAGAATTTCTGGATAAATTTGTGGCTCTGCTGGTTCTCTTCTGTATGAGTGGCACCGGAATTTACGGTTCCATGACCGAAGGCATGACCGGAGATGCCACCCTGTTGATAGTTAAATCTATCCTCGATTTTTTCACCGCTCCCATCTTCGCCTCCACAATGGGCTTTACAGTGGGCATTTTGGTCTTTCCACAATTTCTCGTTCAAGGCTTGCTATTTCTGGGAGCTTCCCTGATTCTGCCCCTGACCACCCCAGACATGCTGGCAGACTTTTCTTCCTGCGGTGGGCTGATCATGCTCGCCACGGGATTTCGCATCTGCGGGATCAAACAATTTCCGGTAGCGAATATGATTCCGGCACTTGTTCTGGTCATGCCCCTTTCATATTTATGGGCAACTTATTTTGGATAGTAATTTTCACGACTAAAACGAGGTACCTTATGTCATCAGACATAAAATATCCTGATCCCGACACCAAACATCCGGTAGCAGGTTTTCCGCAAGTGACGTTCATCAAGAACTTCAATGAAAATCCCAACGTAATAATCGGTGACTACACATACTATGATGATCCATCGAGACCGGATAATTTCTTTGAAAACATCCTATATCATTTCGATTTTATAGGTGATAAACTGATCATTGGCCGTTATTGCGCCATTGCCAGAAATGTTTCTTTCATAATGAACGGGGCAAGCCATGCCACGGGTGGTTTCTCCACCTACCCATTTTTCATTTTCGGATCGGGATGGAAGGATGCTACACCTCCGGCAGAACATACCTCCTACAAAGGCGATACTGTAATCGGCAGTGACGTCTGGATCGGATATGACGCCACGATCATGCCGGGAGTTAACATAGGACACGGCAGCATCATCGGAGCAAAATCCGTGGTAACAAAAGACGTTCCTCCATACAGCATTGTTGCCGGAAATCCGGCAAGAGTAGTTAGAATGAGATTTGATGAAAATACAATTGCAGCATTGCTGGATGCACAATGGTGGGAATGGGAACCTGAAAAAGTGACCCGAAATCTGCCTGCCATTATCGGCTCTGATATGGAACATTTACAAAAAGCAACCTAGTGAAACGGTTCGAATTAAGGCTGCACTTACCTGACGCATAAAAAATCCCCGCAACACTCAGAAGCGTTGCGGGGATTCAAATTTCTACAAGGGCCGGATTTATCCCGGATAATCAAATTCATCCCTAAGAACATCTAAGGCGATTTCTTCCTTGGTCTTGTACTTATCCTTATCAATAAGGGTCGGCTGCCCTGTGGGCGGCACATCGTGGTACATATATTTATAGATGTCGAAGTTGAGACAAGTCTTGTTGCGCAGGTGCATTTCCCGAAACCACTGACACCCCACATCCAGAATCTGCTTGCCGACATTGATAAAAGCGCCAAAGGGAGTAGCTTTGCCAATGGGCATCGTCATCTTGCGGGCAATCTTCATGTTTACGAGGCAACACCATTCATTGACCCTGCACTCCGGCAGAGGCCAAGGTTGCTTGAAGAAGATATCGTGCATACGCGGCAGATGATAAGCGCGGACCTGTTTTCCCTCCGGCGGCTGGGCACTGCGGTAAAGGTCGACCAGTTCACGAAAATCCGGGCGGTAATCCATATAGGTATCAGGTGAACATTTACCGGAAAATGCCGCGGGACAATACCAGCACTGCCCGATGTGTCCGGCAGCAACATGATCTCCGATACCATCGACCATGGCCCCGATTATATCTTTCCTGAAGATGGCATCGTTGTGAATGATAAGCACATAATCCTTATCACTCTTTTCCCAGCCGTACTGGTAACGAACGGAATGGCGATACTCTTCGTCATCTATGCGATCCCATTCAATAGGAAAGCAATAATTCCAATACTTGGGCATGTAGTATTCGATCTTATGGGATAGAGCATCCAGAACATACTGATGGCAGCCCGCATCAATCCCCTTGGTCTTGGTATTTTCCTCAATAAAGTAAATCTTATCGATATGCTGACCGCTGGCCCGTTCAAGGGAAAGCAGAGCAAGACAAGTCTGCAAAGGCTTACCGCACACACTTATAATAACATCAACCTTACTCACTGATTCTGCTCCGCAAACACGATATTAAGCCGAAAATGGTTTCTATCTCTACCGATTAGATTTTGTTTATATAATTAAATTTTAACGATTAATCCACATCATTTAATAATGATTTCGGCAGGAACGGCATCCGGTCCCTTACGGGCTGTGGCGGAAGGCGGTGACGTATGCCATGGATTCGGTGCCTTGGCCATATTGTGACCGAGAACAAAGAGCTTGCTCATGTAGACCGGACTGAAAAGCTCGTCCGACTTTTCCTTGTAATCAGGAGGGATGAAAGTCAGCTTGAAATCCACTCCGTCACGCTCAGCAGTATAGTACATGCGGTAAAGGTCACCGATTCCCTGATTGCGAATCAATCCGGCAAGGGAACGGGCCGCAATGCCACCTATATATGGCTCAACCTGAACCCCTTCAGTAATCAAAGCATCGTTGCGGATAATGTACAGGGTAATCTTCCGTTTCTCGCCTATCTTTTCCAGCTCCTCGGCAAGGTGAATACTGGGAGGATAACAAAACACCTGATTGCTGACCCCGCCGTCCACGTGCATTTCATCGTAAATATCATCCCCGGCTTTGACCTTGAAATAAACCGGAGGAAAAGCCACGGGAACTGAAGCCGAGGCAAGAATAACATCGCGGATGAGCTGATCCGCTTCCGGTGTTCCGTACTGAGCCAACGCGCCGATATCCCAATAGACCGGCCGCATAGCATCAAGGTTCGTGGTACCGATCAAAAGCCTGCGGCCCTTGCGATGCTCCATGGCAATTTTGGCTATGAAATCATGATTGATGAATTTCTTAAGAGCCTGTTTTAAAGGCTCAGTACTATACACCGAGTCCCCGGAAATTGCAGAGACATAAGATCGTTCCAGCACAAGGTCTCTAGTTTCAAAGGTTGTATAGAACATTTCGATGAAAGGATCGTAGTCCGGTCCCATGAAAGCAAAGGGAGCAATCAACGCCCCGGTACTGACCCCGGTCACCAGACCGAAATTGGGACGATCACCGCGTTCGGTCCAGCCGCAAAGAAATCCGGCCCCGAAAGCTCCGTCAGCTCCGCCACCGGAAAGAGACAAAAAGCTGATTTCCTCCGGCAGCATATTCATCCGGCTCAATGCGGCCCATTGTTCCATGACCTTATTCATATGCTTTGGAGTTGTATCTCCAAAAAAACGAACCTGATCATAACCGGGCAAACAGGCTAGATCCTGCATCTCCGCCGGGATAGGGTTGCGCTTGAGTCCGCAACCGGCCAGCAAAGCCATCAAAAAAGAAAAGACAATAAGCCTGCAATAAAAGTTACTTTTCATATTTAAAATTCCATATTTATTTGATCAACCACTCATATATAAAGCTTAAACAAAAACAGCATCATCTTCAGACAAATATCTGATCACAACATGGAATGAATGTGTATACTTACTCTGTTTAACTCTGCTGTCGGCAGACAGAACATAATTACGATTTAAAAAACCTGCAAATTAATAAAGGGAGAGAGAACATGCTTTACCGTAAAGTACCTAAGACAGGAGAAAAATTGTCCATCTTGGGCTTTGGTGCCATGCGCCTGCCCATGATCGATGACAATAATATTGATGAAGAACGCGCAATCGCCCAGATTCGTAATTGCATCGACAACGGAGTAAACTATGTGGATACCGCATGGCCCTACCACGGCGGTCAGAGTGAAGGTCTTGTGGGCAAGGCCCTCAAGGACGGATACCGCGAGAAAGTTGCCATTGCCGACAAGCTCCCCCAATACATTGTTGAATCTCGCGAACATATGGACGAGATTCTTAACGAGCAGCTGAGACGGCTTGATGTTGGCAGTATCGACTATTACCTGATCCATGCAGTTGAAGGCAATTCATGGGACCGCTCAGTGGAACTGGGCATCAAAGACTTTCTGGACAAAGCCCTTGAATCCGGAAAAATACGCTATGCAGGCTTTTCATTCCACGGTGTTCCCGAAGATTTCAAACGCATTGTGGATGATTATCCGTGGACCTTCTGCCAGATTCAGTACAACTTTCTGGACACTGAAAATCAGGCCGGAACCGCAGGACTTAAATACGCAGCATCCAAGGACCTCGCTGTCATGATAATGGAACCCCTGCGCGGCGGGAACCTCAGCGCTCCTACTCCCCCGGACGGAGTACAGGAGATTTTTGATGAAGCTGAAACCAAACGTGCTCCGGTTGAATGGGCCCTGCGCTGGGTCTGGAACCATCCCGAAGTGACTGTGGTCCTGTCCGGCATGAACGAAGAGGGACACATCAAGCAGAACCTCGCCATTGCCTCCGAAGCTAAAGCTAATTCCCTGACTGAAGGGGAACTAGCTATTGTGGACAAGGTCGCTGCAAGGTACAAGGAACTCATGCAGGTCCCCTGCACCGGCTGCGCATACTGTATGCCCTGTCCCGCCGGAGTCAGGATTCCGGGTTGCTTTGAACTCTTCAACAGTGCCCACATGTTCAAAGAAAAAGCTGAGTACTTTAAATTCCAGTACGCCGTATTCTTCAGCAAAGAAATGGCGGGTGAATCAGCATATGCATCCCAGTGCGTGGAATGCGGGCAATGCGAAGAGCACTGTCCCCAGCACATTGCTATTCCCGAACAGCTTAAGCGAGTCGTGGATTACTTTGAGCAGGGAGACATGCAGGCCAAAGTAGACATGGTAGCCAACAAACAGGAAAACTAAATACATTTATGCGGATTCCGGTTGTCCGGAATCCGCATAATACAAGGCCCCCAGCCGGACCGGAATAAGAATGAACATACTCTATTACGATTGTTTTTCAGGCATCAGCGGAGACATGAACCTCGCCGCCATGATTGATCTCGGCGTTTCTCCTGATTTCCTAAAAACCGAACTTGCCAAACTCAGTCTGGAAGATGAGTTCAGCCTCAAAATTTCACAGGATTCGCGCAAGGGCATTTTCGGTACCCGTGTAGATGTTGAGCTGGCTCACCAGCATGAACATCATCATGATCATGGACACCACCATCACGGACATGGACATCATCATGACCACACCCACGATCACCACCATCACCACGAACACCGAAACCTGAAAGACATCGAAGAGCTTATTAATTCCAGCAATCTCAGCGATAAAGTCAAAGCGACCAGCCTTGCAATTTTCAAACGGGTAGCAGAAGCCGAGGCCAAGATTCACGGCAGCACCGTCTACGAGGTTCATTTCCACGAGGTGGGTGCCACTGATTCCATCGTAGATATTGTCGGCGCGGCAATCTGTTTCCATGAACTGAAAATTGACCAAGTCTGGTGTTCTTCCATTGAACTGGGTGGTGGATTCGTCAACTGCGCCCACGGTAAAATGCCCGTACCCGCCCCGGCTACATCTGAAATCCTTGCCGGATTACCCACAACTCAAGGTGCTGTTCAGCAGGAAACCACAACTCCCACTGGAGCGGCGATCCTCGCTGAACTGGTTGATTATTTTTCAGATTCGCCGCGCATGGCTGTTCAGAAAACAGCATACGGCATCGGGCATCGGGACAATGAAATTCCCAACGTGCTCCGCGTGCAGCTAGCCAAGACCGAGCAGCCGTCCAAAAGCGAGCCAGCCACATCCCTGCCCACGGTCCCGGCGCGGCTGCTGCAATGCAACATCGACGACATGACCGGAGAAATGCTCGGCGCGGCCCTAGATCAGCTCATGGAAGACGGAGCAATGGATGTACATTTCACCTCCATAGTCATGAAAAAAAACCGTCCGGCAACCACCCTTTCGCTGCTCTGTTCCGCAGAAGATGAGGACAAGTTCAAACGTCTCATCTTCAAGCACACAAGCACGCTGGGCATCAAAAGTATTGTCCTTGAAAAAACAGTGCTCGACATTTCCTTCGACAAGCTCGAAACCCCGCTCGGAACAGTAACCATGAAGAAGGCCATTTTAGATGGTGAGGTGATTCGCTCCAAGCCGGAACTTGAAGATTGTCGCGCTTTAGCCAAGAAGCACGGCATCCCTCTAAGTGAGGTTTACTTACTGATCGGAAAAGTAAGAGAGATTTGATGGACAGACTTGCCTTGAAATATGAAAAACTGCTTGAAGCTCTCGCTGAAACTGGCGGAGCGGTTATCGCTTTTTCCGGTGGAGTGGACAGTACTTTACTGCTCTATGCTGCAAAAGAAGCTCTTGGAGATAAAGCCATAGCCGCTTCCATCGCCACTCCCTACGTTCCGCAATGGGAGCAAGGCGAGGCAAAGGAATTCGCGAAACAGTTGGGTGTAAAGCATGTTGTCTTAACCATGGACTTTCCTGAAGAACTGCGCATGAATCCCCCGGAGCACTGCTACACCTGCAAGAAGATTCTGTTCAGCAAGCTGCTGGAAATAGCGCAGGAGAATGGCATAGAGCACGTCCTTGAAGGAACCAATATCGATGATCTCAGTGACTACCGTCCCGGCATAAAGGCCCTGCGAGAACTTGAAATCCGCAGCCCTTTTGTGGAAACGGAGCTGACCAAGCAGGAGATCCGCGATCTTTCCCGTAGATTCAAACTGCCCACATGGGACAAACCTTCTTTCGCCTGCCTGCTCTCACGCATGCCTATTGATGTGGAAGTAACAGACCAAGCATTGCAACAGGTGGAACAGGCCGAAGTCTTTCTCATGAAAATAGGTTTCCCTGCCGTGCGGGTACGCCATCACGGTGAAGTTGCCCGTATCGAAATCCCGGCGGATAAATTGATGGATTTCATGAACGCCAATGAAATCCACAGCATCAATAACAAACTAAAAGAATTCGGCTACCGCCATGTAGCGCTCGATCTGGGCGGCTACAAAATGGGCAGCTTAAATAAGAAATAGAATTTTACCCTGCTAAGGATTCCAAAGGGGCTTAGCTCCTTTGGCCGCCGGAGGCGAAATCTTTCAACAAAAGCGCGAAGCGCATCATAACTATGACCAACGATAATCTTAAAAATATATTGAATGCTGTAAAAGAAGGCAGCATGGACGTGGATCAGGGCATGGATAAGCTGCGCGACCTGCCTTATCAGGACATTGGACACACCAAGATCGACCATCACCGCAGCTTGCGCAACGGCTTTCCTGAAGTAATCTACGGAGCGGGCAAAACTCCGCAACAGGTCGGCGATATTTTTGAACATATGTGCGGACGTAACAACGTGCTGGCAACACGAGTTGCCCCGGAAACGGCCGAACATGTAACTACTCGCTTCCCGCAAGTGGAATACAATGAGACAGCCAACACTCTGACCTGCAAAAGCAAAGAAATTGTGTACAACAGCGGCACAGTAGGAATTATCACCGCCGGAACATCCGATCTTGATGTTGCAGAAGAAGCACTGGTAACCTGCGACATGCTCGGCAGCCGTGCGACCATAATCTCCGACATCGGGGTAGCCGGAATTCATCGCATGCTTGATCGCATTGATGAAATCCGTAAATTCTCGGTGCTAATTGTAATTGCGGGAATGGAAGGCGCTCTTTCCAGCGTAATCGGCGGACTTGTCGAACAGCCCATTATCGCAGTGCCGACCTCAGTAGGCTACGGAGCCAATTTCTCAGGCTTGTCCGCCCTGCTGGGCATGCTGACTTCCTGCGCCAGCGGGGTGACCGTAGTTAATATTGATAACGGATTCGGTGCGGCCTGCGCAGCCTGTAAGATTAATAAGGCTATTGATCGGTAAGAATAGATAGAATTTGCTCAATCCCCTCACCAGTAACAGAACTGGTGCGAATGATTTGCTTTGCTCCGGCCTGCTTTAAGAAACGTTCGGCCAGCTCGGGATCGGCATTGGGGGCGTCAACTTTGGACACAAGGCCGATGACCTTGCGGTTGAACATGGAAGTAAAAAGAGGCGGGAAAAGACTGGTCCGGCGGGTGGCATCCTGAACAATTGCCAAGACTTTGCAGTCAGCGGAAGAAGTGATCAGAGCATGGTAGAACCAGCTGTTTTCGAGGAATTCACCGGGGGTATTGATGAACGGACCGAAGTGTTCAACGGCCATGGCCCGGCGCGGGGAATAGGATTCGCCTGACAGGGCTTTGATAAGCGAGCTTTTGCCGGAGCGGGTCTCGCCCACGAACATGGTCTTCTTCATAGCCTACCGCCCGCTTAAGAGCGGGTGAGTTCTACAGAAGAGTAATGCAGGGTGCCCTCAAAATAATCGAGTACGGCGCGAAGCGAAGCTTCCACGCTGGCAACATCTCCCAGAAGCAGCAGCGAACCGCCGAAACGGTCCAGAAAACCGATCTCAACGGAAGCGGCCTTGGTAGCGACATCCGATGCGATGATCACGCCCTCGCTGGGAGTGATGGTCATGATGCCGATAGCCCCGGCAGCGTTATCATCCAGACCTAACTTGAGATAAATATCGCGGTGCGGGCTGGCAATAAGATGGGCAAGGGTAACCTGCTTACCGGGAACGTATTCCTGAATAATGCGCTGTTTGTTTTCATTGTCCATCATAATCAAACTCCTTTTAAAAAAACCGGCACGTGCTGAAGTGGAAAGGCACGTGCCGGCAGGATGACATGTGCTCCAGTGTTAATACAACACTAGATCAACTGTGCTTTAATCTCTTCGCTGGGGGAAGGAATAACTACGTGGCTATGAACCGGACCGGAGTCGGCAACGCCTTCGATTCCGGCTTCAACAGAAGCTTTAACGGAACCGACATCACCGGTCATAGTTACGAAAGCTTTACCTGCGAGACCGGCAGCCATACGGATTTCGATAAGGCTGACATCTGCGGACTTTGCAGCTGCATCTGCTGCAAGAATACAGGAAGCGATGGTGTAGGTTTCAATTACGCCCAGAGCATTGATACGAGGCACGATGGAAGTACCGCTCAATGCGGGGATAACATCCGCGTGAATGCTGGGGATTGTGAAGTGGTCGACAACCATGTCGGCGCCGATTTCACAACCGACTTCAACGGAGCTTTTAACAGCACCGGTGTCACCACAAACAACAACAATATATCTGCCCGGACAGGTCGGGCGGGCCATGACCAGCTCGACAGATGCTGCTTTAAGCATTTCATCTGCGGTGTGTATGCCGAGGGCAACGCTGTTCAGTTCTACACAACCGATAGTACGTAAATCCATTTTATATCTCCTTTTGGAAGGGGATGCGCAAAGCGCTTTCACAGGGTACCCTGCTAATTATTTCTTGATAACCACTACGCCGTTTTCAACGCTCTCGACTGTTCCGTCGATGCTGGCGTGAACCCTTGCACCCATTGCGCCTTCGGGAATTTCACCGATCAGGTCGCCACAGCTTACCTTATCTCCTGCGGAAACAACACACTGCGCAGGAGCACCGATGTGCTGACCAAGGCGGATGTTGACCACGGAGGGAGTGTACTCACCAGCGTATTCAGGGTGACCGTCATACTTGGAAAGGTTCAGGCGCTGAATCAGACGCTTGGTCGGGATTGCCCTGCTTGCGCGGAACGGGTTGGTTTTAAGCTCATTCCCCTTGGATTCCCAAGTCACGCGTTCCTTCATGAGGATCTGCTTGATCTGGGCGTTTACCTCACGAGGAGAAATCATCATGGGGCAGGAGAATTTTTCACAGATGCCGCATTCGGAGCAAAGCAGTGCTTCTTTAGCGGCTTCGGTATTCAGCTCATTGTTGGCGATTACACGCATCAGTTTGTGGGGATGCAGGGAATGACCGAGCAGGTTACGCGGGCAGAGGTCGGTGCAGCGGGAACACTGACAGCAGACAGTGTTGGTGATGCGGCGGATCTTTTCGGGATCCATAACCTTGCCTGCAACCACGTTGTGATTCGGAGGCAGAACCAGAAGTCCGCTGGTGGTCTTGGTTACCGGCTGATTGGTGTCGGGGAGAACCCGGCCCATCATGGGACCGCCGTCTACAACTTTGTAGTCGGAAATGGTCGGTCCGCCCGCGAATTCGAGCACGTCGGAAACAAGGGTTCCCACGGGAACTTTAACAACCATGGGGTTCTTGATTTCCCCGGCAACGGTCAGGTAGCGGTGAGTTACAGGCTTACCGTCCATTGCCAGTGCAACGTTAAACAGGGACTCGGTGTTACTTACAACAGCACCCACCTGAAGGGGGATACCGCGTTCAGGGACAGTACGACCCAGAACTTCGTAAACCAGCACCTGCTCATCACCGGCAGGATAAAAATCTTTAAGTACGAAACATTCGAGGCGACCGGAACCGTCACGGGCAACAGCTTCCTGAACAGCTTTAACTGCCTTGGCGTGTTTACCCTTAAGACAGATAATACCTTTCTTGGCACCGGTGCAGTCCATAATCGCTTCAAGGCCGCGGATCATGGTATCTACTTCAGCTTCCATGAGGTAGGGGTCGCTCATAAGCAGCGGTTCACAGGAAGCACCGTTCACCAGAACGGTATCTACGTTTGCCTCGGCCTTAACGTGAGTCGGGAGGCCAGCACCACCGGCACCGACAACACCTGTTTCACGAATAATATCAACTATATTTGCAGCCATTTGATAATTCCTTCCGATTTACCTCCGGCAGGTCAGCCCCTAACGGCTGACCTGCCGGATTTGTTCAAAATAGCTATCTTACCAAGCCTTCAGCAGAAGCTCTTTCACATCATCGCGTGAAGGGTTTCTGGGGTTGCTAGCAGTGCAGATATCATCAAGCACATTGCGGGCAATGGTATTCAGGCTGGTTTTAAAAACACTTTCATCAATCTTCAATGCGCCGACATTGTTGGGAATGCCCATGGATTCGTTAAGTTCCATGACCGCATCGATAAGGGAACGGGTTCCTTCTTCGACAGTTTCTGCGGGCAGTTCCAGCATGGTAGCAATTTCGTGGTAGCGGATACCCACATCAAAGCTGTTAAACTTAATTGCATGGGGCAGAACTACTGCGTTTGCCAGTCCGTGAGGCACATGAAAAATACCGCCAAGAGAGTGGGCGATGGAATGGGTGATGCCCAGTCCGCTGTTGTTGAAAGCCATACCTGCCATGCAGGAGCCGAGAAGCATGTTCTCGCGTGCTTCCATATCATCACCGTTTATGTAGGCCCGCTTGAGATACTTGAATACGTAACTGATGGCGTATCTTGCATAGATAGAAGTAAAAGCGTTGGCCTCACGGGAAGTGTATGCCTCAATGGCGTGGGTCAGCACGTCCATGCCTGTTGCAGCAGTTACATGCGGCGGCAGGGAACGGGTGAAACGGGCATCAAGGATAGCCATATCCGGGATAAGCATTTCATCGTTAAGAGGAATCTTGACCTCATTAACCTTGTCGGTGACCACAGCATAGCTGGTAACTTCAGCCCCGGTACCACTGGTGGTGGGAATAGCGACCAGTGTCGGTTTGACCTTTCCTTCAAGAGCCTTCCCAGCGAAAAAGGAGATAGCCTTGGCCGCATCAATGGGGGAACCACCGCCGAGAGCGATGATCAGGTCGGCTTGGTTTTTAAGGAAAATCTGTGCTCCCTTGGTTACTGTCTCAAGGGAAGGATCGGGTTCAACCTCATCGAAGATGATGAAGGGAATCCCTTTACGGTCAAGATGGGTACGGACGCGGTCAACAAAACCGGTCTTTACCATGAATGAATCGGTAACAATAAAAGCCCGCGTTGCCGGGATAGTCTCCAGGTTGTCCAGAGCATCTTCGCCATAGCAGATCTTTGTTTTGCCGTAGAACTGTGTCACCCTTTTCTCCAATAAATCAAAATGTCAGGGTTAAAATCTATTCAGCTTGAAATTTATATAGGGGCGCAGGTGTGAGGGGTGAGGGGTGCCTGCGCCCCTTAATGTCCTTACTTTACAGCGCATTTGGGAAGAATAACTTCCACTTCGCTGTGAGGACGGGGTATCACGTGTACACTGCGCAGTTCACCTACGCGTTCAGCAGCTGCTGCACCAGCATCAACTGCAGCTTTAACAGCACCAACGTCGCCGCGAACCAATACGGTTACGAGACCGCCGCCGACCTGTTCACGGCCAACGAGAGTTACGTTTGCTGCTTTAACCATAGCATCGGCTGCTTCAACAGCACCAACGAGGCCTCTGGTTTCTACCATTCCGAGAGCGTTGAGAGATGACATAATTTTCTCCTCCTAAAATACTAAACTTTTAAATATTTCCTTTAACGGCATCAGCAAGCTTGAAGCTCATTTCCTTGAGCTGTGCAAGATCGGTGATTCCGTATTCTTCCTTCAGCAGCACCGCAATGCCCATAACCAGTTCTTCACAACCGTTACAAACTTCTTTGGTGCAGTCAGGGTTACCGCATCCGGCGCTACCGGATTCGGCAACAGCAGCTGCGGCGTCTTCCACACGGACAATTTTGATCTTTCTCTTGCGGAGCTCATCTTTGGCACCGGGAGTTAAGAGAATGTTGTTGTCTACGTAGAATGTGTCACTGTCCGGGCAAATAAATGAATCAAGGTTGCCCGCTTCGATAAGTTTCTTTTTCATCTTTACCTCGTTCCCCTTACTAAGGCCTTTACGACCGAGGCGTCGGGTCCGGGGATGACGACCGCCTCAACAAGATTGCTGCCCAAAGCGGCGGATGCAGCATCTGCGGCTTCCTGAACCGCAGCCACATCGCCGCTCATAACGAAATATGATTTACCGTTAATGCCCTGCCCCGCGACAAAACGGGCCAGCTCGATGCCGGAACGCTTGACCGCCACATCCGCTGCCATCACGCCGGTGGAAACATTGCGGCATTCGATGACTCCGATAGACTGAACATCAGCAATGGCGACGGGGCTTTTCAGCACTGCAGCCACTTCCGGTGAAAGGCTGGAAAGAACAAAGCTGGCCTTGATCTTACCATCGTCAGCATCCGCAGCATCAACACTGGCAGAGACAGCAGAGCGTTCACCGGAAACAAAAATCAGGTATCTGCCGGAGCAAATAGTAGAAGCACGGACAAGTTCCACGTCCGCAGCTTTCATCATTGCATCTGCTATGCGCACTCCGGCAGCGATGCTGAAAACTTCAACTATACCCAGCGTATCCATGACAATTAGACCTGAGCCTGCACTTCATCGATGATAGCCACGATGGATGCATCAACCGGAGCTTCATGGTTACGCAGAGCCATGCGAGCAGAACTTCCGGTAGTTACCAGAACCTGCTCACCGATGCCCGCTCCAACGCAGTCAACTGCGACGAAAACTTCATCACTGCCCTTATCTTCGATATCGAGCCGCTGAACAACCATCAGCTTCTCCCCGCTCAATTCATCCTTTTTGCGGGTGGCCCAAACATTGCCGACAACTTTACAGATGATCATAAAACAATCCTTAGAGGGTCTTGCTGATGTTGATGTTCAGTTCCTTGGCTGCTTCTTCGGCAAGGGGGGTGACCATTGCCGCAGGCAGTACCACTAATTCTTTAGCACCCTGCGCCGCCGCACCACTGACCACCTTTTCGGTGATCAGTGATTCCCTGACTTTCAGGGACTCGGGCGCCTTGGGTTGAAATCTTTTCATGCCGAAGCCCTGAAGGGTCTTCTCATGCTGCTGGTAAAGAGCATACAGAGGACCGGGAGCGGTCTGGCTGTATTCTTCATAACCGAAGGAAAGCACTTCCACGGTATGGCCGAGCAGCATCTGACGAAGAACCTCAGTCATAATCTTGCCGTGAGCCTTGCCCACTGCCAGATCAGACATTTCGCAAACGCAAAGGGAAGGCACAATGTATCGGCTGAATTCCGCACAGGGAGCTTCTTCGCCGAAGAAGTAGTATTCGTATTCATCACCGAAGCTGTTGCGTACTTTCTCAGTCACAAGGCAGTCACGCTCAGCCAGAACCAGAGCACAGGCCTTCTTGGATTCAGGCTTGAGCTGTTTCAGCACTTCTGTTGCGATGGATTGAACTAATTCATTGATGTCGATGCTCATTTTATATGCCTCCGGCGGCCCTTCGGGGACCAATGAAACTTTTTGGAAAAAGTTTCTCTGGACTCTTCAAAAACTTTTAATAAGGCTTCGCCTCTTCGTTAGTTACGACCTGCTAATTAGCAGTTCAGGGCGATGCCCAGCGGGGTTACGAGGAACGGGTTGGCCGGTTTGTAGACCGGTATACCCACTTCTTTCTCCACCACTTTTTCCATATCCTTGAGACAGCAGGTACCGCCGACAAGGTATATGGCTGAAATATCGCGATCCTTAATGTGAGCTTTAACGATGGTGCCCATTTTCTGGATCACCGGACGAACGACAGGCAGGATCTCATCCTGACGTTCCTTGACCTTCTTCAGGTCTTCAGCTTCTTCAAAGCTGACCTTAAAACTGCCGGACAGAACCAGAGTCACATGGGTTCCTCCGGTTGGTTCGTCAGCTACGTAAACCACTTCACCATCTTCAAGCACGGAGAGTCCGGTGGTACCGCCGCCGATGTCGACGATGACGCCGTTCTCAAGTCCGAGCACCGCGTTGGCTGCGGTCGGCTCGTCCAGAATGGCAGTCACTTCCAGTCCGGCACCTTCAACCACGTACTGATGGGTAGTGCAATCTTTCTTACCTGTTCCTGGAGGAACCGCGATGGCAGCGCGCTCCAGCTTGCGGCCCAATCTTTCTTCAAGTTCGCCCACCAGCTTGCGGGTGATACGGGTAGCGCCCATGTAATCAACAACCAGACCGTCCTTGATGACCCGGGCGAATTCCATGGCACAGGCCACAGGTTCCTTCTTGCTGTTCAGGACCACCACCACGATGTACGCAGTACCGAGGTCCACACCCACCAGAAGTTCCTCGTCAGGGCTGACAGGAACGGTGTTCTCAATGCAGCTCTCAAGGTCGCTGATCTGCTGGTCAATTGCTGAAAAATCCATGTGCTGATTCTCTTGTGGCGAAGCCTTAACAAAAGGTTTTGGGATTCTTAAACCCTTTTGCAAAAGGGTTTAAGGCCCCCGGCAGGGCCGCCGGAGGCATATCTTTATCTTACAATCTTACCGGTCACAGACTTGTTCCAGCCTGCGCTGTTGCCTTCATCGGGGTCGATGTGCATAGCCAGCTTGAACTGGGGGTTAACGCGGCAGACCACGTCTTCGAGAATAACCGGACGATCACTTTCGAGACGTACGCTTACGCGGTCGTTATCTTTCACGCCGAACTTGTCTCCGTCTTCAGGAGACATGTGAATATGACGTGCTGCAACGATAACGCCTTCTTCGAGACCGACAATTCCGGTCTGGGAAGCGAGGATGATACCGGGTGTTCCGGCAACATCACCGGACTGGCGAACCGGAGCTTTGATACCGAGGGTACGCGCTTCGGTGTTGGAAATTTCTACCTGTGAAGCGGAACGTGCAGGTCCGAGTACAGCAACGTTGTCCATGACACCTTTGGGTCCGATAAGACGTACGCGCTCTTCACAGAGGAACTGACCGGGCTGTGAAAGTTCACGAACCGGGGTCAGAGGTTTACCGAAAAGCTCAAGGGCGTCCTGCTCGCTGAGGTGAACGTGGCGGGCGGAAAGTTCTACGGGAATGGGTTCGCATACTCCGGTAGAGACGGAAACACGCGGAGCTTCGGTCTTCAACTGCTCGATTACGCCTTTGATGACCCCTTCCATGATATTATTAATGGCTTGTTCGTTCATGCTCATTTCTATGTGAAAAATATTTAGCGTTCTGATCAGGTATCGCGCTAAGCGCGGTACGGCCCTTTTTATTACGGCCGGGGAAGGTGATTCTATGCGGGCAGAACCTCCCTCCCCGGCCCTGATGCCACAGATAAATCTGTAGCATTCAAGCTTAATTAACCTTCAGCTTTAGGAAGGATGATTTCAACTTCGCCGTGGGGGCGGGGGATAACGTGTACGCTGATGAGTTCACCAACGTTCTGTGCAGCAGCTGCGCCAGCGTCGGTTGCTGCTTTAACAGCACCAACATCGCCACGAACCATAACGGTTACGAGACCGCCGCCAACCTGAGTCTTACCGACCAGAGTTACGTTTGCTGCTTTTACCATTGCGTCAGCTGCTTCTACTGCGCCAACGAGACCTTTGGTTTCAATCATACCCAGTGCGTTCAATGAGGACATTTTAGTTCTCCTTTAAATTGATTTATCGGCCCCTTAAGGAGCCACCCTCTATTCCCTTATGCGGGAATCGCTTTTTATTTAGAGCGGGAAGTTTTTACTTCCGGCTATACCATCTGCTTAAGCTGCTCGACGATCATGGCTGTGATTGCCTGAACATCGATGGAATCGGTACCGGATGCCTGAGCCGCAGGAGCGGATTCGCAGCAGGTGTTGCCGAGATCGTAAGCAAGTCTTCTCACGTTCATGAGGTTGAGCGGAGTTACGTTATCGGAAGTGGAGCTTCCGCCTACAGTACCGCAACCAAGGGTAAAGGAGGGGAAGAGAGAGGTAGAGAGGCCTACAGCACCGTGAGTGGACGGGGTGTTAACCAGCATTCTGGAAACAGGCTTCTTCATACCGAATTCACGGATAACTTCTTCATTCTTGGAGTGGATGGACAGGGAGTGACCGATACCGCCGTTTTCCAGCAGTGCGTGACACATCTCGCAAGCACCTTTCCAATCTTCAACAACGTAGAAACCGAGCAGCGCGGTAAGTTTTTCCTTGGAGAAAGGATACTTTGCGCCAACACCTTTTTCGTCAGAAACGAGCAGGCGGGTTCCGGCAGGCACGGAGATTCCGGCCAGCTTTGCAATGTAGCAGGCGTCGCGGCCTACGATTGCGGGGTTCATGGAACCGTTGCCGCGTTCCATAACTGCTTTAACCTTGGTCAGGTCTTCGCCGTACAGGAAGTAACCGCCCTGAGCGATAACTTCAGCTTTAACCTGCTCAGCAATGCAGGACTCAGTGATGATGGACTGCTCAGATGCGCAGACAGTGCCGTTATCAAAAGTCTTACTTGCAAAAATCTTGGTAACCGCATCTTTGATGTCTGCGGATCTTTCAATGTAGGAAGGTACGTTACCAGCACCTACACCGAGAGCGGGGGTACCGGAGCTGTACGCTGCCTTGACCATGCCCGGACCACCGGTCGCGAGAATGAGGTCGGCAACTTTCATGAGCTCGCCACTACCCTGAATGGTAGGAATGCTCATTACGCTGACCAGATCTTCACATACGCCGCAGTCGTGGAGTACGGAACGAATCATTTCAACGGTTTTACCGATGCATTTCTTTGCGCTGGGGTGCGGGGTGAAAACAATCGCGTTCCCGGACTTCAGGGAGATCATGGACTTGTAGATAGTCGTAGACGTGGGGTTGGTGGAGGGAATGATCCCTGCGATAACACCCATGGGTACGGCGATCTCAACAACCTTCTTTTCCTTGTCGTCGCAAAGCACACCGATAGTTTTCATATCCTTGATTGCTTCGAAAAGGTTTTTACTTGCAAGAATGTTCTTGGTTTTCTTGTCTTGAACCTTACCGAAACCGGTCTCTTCAACAGCAAGCGCTGCAAGGGATTCAGCCTGTGCGTAAGCTGCTTCGGAAATAGCCTTTACAATCGCGTCAACCTTTTCCTGACCCATTTCCGCCAGCTCTGCCTGAGCTTTCTTAGCGGCACGAACCAGTGAACGGGCTTCTTGAATGGACAATAAATCCTTGTCTACCATTGGATTACTCCTCTATCTGCCTGGTAACATTTATAATCGCGTCAATAAGGGTTTTCTTGGTGGCTTTCTTGACCTCTTCATTGGTCAGAGAAATACCTTCCAAGCTTCTGGCAATCTGCCGAACCTTACTGATTTTCATTTTCCTGAGTTCCGCGGGCTTGTACTGAGAGGCTGCTTCCTTTGCCTTGGAGACTTTGGGAGCAACTTCTTCAGTCTTCGGTGCGGACTCCTGCACTGCCGGAGCTTCAGCTTCCTCTTTCAGAACCTCGGGTTCCGCTTTCGGAACTTCCTCAGCTTCGACTTTTTCTTCCACGGGAGCAGGCTGGACCTGCTCGTCCGCAGAAGCGGGAGATTGTGCTACTTCCCGTGAAATTTCTTTTGCTGCCGCAACCGGAGCGCTGGTTGCGATAATCTTGCTGATTTCGTCATAGGGACGGGCGATCACATGATGTGAGACCAGCTCTGAGCCTTCGATGCGGCTGATAGCGGCAGTGCCTGCTTCAACAGAAGCCTGTACAGCAGAGACTTCACCGGTGACGCTGATGGTCACCAGCCCGCCGCCGGAAATATTTTTTTCCAGCAGGGTCACCGCAGCGGCTTTGAGCATGGCGTCAGCGCCTTCAATGGCAGCCAGCAGCCCTTTTGTTTCAATGAATCCAAGTGCATCCATAAACCTGTTCTCCCTTGTCATTGATTTGGACTAGTGTCTGACCACTGAGACCGGAAAATTGTATTTGCTGATAGCCTGCTCAATGCGTTCAAGATCGGCATTGCTCAGTTTAGGGTCACCTTCCACCGGGTATTCCCAACCGAGCTGAGTGTATTTATTTACACCCATCTTGTGATAGGGAAGCAGGTCCACACCTTTGAAATTTTTGAGATCCTTATAAGGCTTAAGCAGCTCAACCAGCTGAAGGATTTCTTCTTCGCCGTCGTTAACACCCTTGAGCATGGGCATCCTGATCTTAACGTTGTATCTGTTATCAAGAAGCCAGATCAGGTTCTGGAGGATCATCTCATTACGCACACCGGTAATTTCACGGTGGCGTTCGGAATTCATGTGTTTGACGTCAAAGAGAAAGAGATCCACGAAAGGTGCAACCTTCTCAATTACTTCAGGACGGGCATAGCCGCAGGTTTCAATGGCGGTATTGATACCGCGCTGCTTACAGGTCTGGAGAAGGCTTGCCGCAGCAACAGGCTGGGACAGGACTTCACCGCCGCCGAGAGTTACGCCGCCGCCGGAAGTTTCATAAAACGGGCGGTCTTCTTCGATGATCTCGACCAGTTCGGAAATGGTCTTTGTTTCGCCGACGATTGCCAATGCTGATTGCAAACAGGCGTGCTCACATTTGCGGCAGCCGATACACTCGGCATCACGGTCGATGAAATGTTTTCCTGCGGGGGCAATCTTATGCACGCCCGCGGGACAGACGGAGACACAGGCTCCGCAATTTATACACTGATCCTTTTTGAAAAGGACCTGATATTTTTTATACTGTCCCTCGGGATTCGAGCACCATTCACAGCGCAGGGGGCAACCCTGAAAGAATACGAGAGTTCTCACTCCCGGACCGTCGTGCATATTGTATTTCTGTACGTTGAATATCTGTGCTTTTCTTTCAATCACGGTACTTTTCTCTTGCTGCGTTGTTACTTCGAATCCCGAGGGACTTTAATTCAATCAGTAATGGATCTTAGATCTCATTCATCATGGTACGGCTGATGATCTCATCCTGTACGTCTTTGCAGAGCTCTACGAAGAATGCAGAGTAACCTGCTACGCGTACAACGAGGTCACGATACTTCTCGGGGTGCTTCTGAGCATCGAGAAGAGTTGCGTTATCAAGGTAGTTGAACTGCATTTCACCGTTACCCAGAGCACTTGCTGTACGCAGCAGGGTAATGATGGAGTTTTCACCTTCGGGGGTGTCGAGCAGTCCGGACATGATCTTGAAGTTGTGAACCATGCCGATGTTCATCAGATCGTTAGCCATCTTGGAAACGGACTTGATAACCGCAGTGGGTCCTTTGTAGTCCGCACCCTGAGTCGGGCTGATACCGTCGGAAAGAGGCATCCATGCGTCACGACCGTTAGCGGAAGCGCCGAGGAGCTGACCGAACGGGGTGTTGTTGGAGATGGACAAGGTACCGTGGCTGAGTACGGAGTACAGGGTCTTGTACTTGCGGTGCTCAGTTTCGGTGAAGTGAACGAGATCTGCGCAGATCATGTCTACGTAGTCATCGTCGTTGCCGTACTTGGGTGCTGCGAGGCAGTCAGCCTTGATCTGGTCGTAACCCTTGAATTCAGCAAGGAGAGCTTCGTTCATCTGAGCGAGGGTGTACTTCTTGTCATCGTAAACCAGCTTTTTAATGGCGGCCATGGAGTCGGCGTAAGTGGCGAGACCGGACCAGACAACGCCGGGACCGAAGTTGTACATGGCGCCGCCGGAGGCTACGTCAAGACCGGACTCCATGGTGCCTTCGTACATAAGGGACATGAGGGGTTTAGGAGCATGATCCCTATGAACGCGCTGGGAAATAACGGTTGCAACGCTGGTCCATTTGGTAATGTACTTGATCATTTCCTTAACGGCAGCTTCGAATTTCTCGTAGGTGTCGTAATTTTCCAGAGGACCAAAGTCCGGGCAAACCTGTTTGCCGTACCAGAGGGGCACACCGTGGTTCATGACCAGCTCGATGCAGATAGGCCACTGAGTGTAAGCAGTAGAAGTCCACTGGTAGAGACGACCTGATTTCTGGGGTTCAACACAACCCATCAGGCAGTAGTCGCGGGCATCTTCCATGGAAACACCTTTAGCGAGCATCATCTTGATGTGAGCATCGTCAAAGTGAACTGCGGGGAAGCCCATACCGGAGCGGATAACTTCAACAATCTTCTTCAGGTACGCATGAGGAGACTTGTTGTGAACACGGGTAGCAAGAGAAGGCTGATAAATCTTAACGTGACGTACTGCGTCCATGAGCAGGTAGGTCAGATCGTTGGTTGCATCGTAACCTTCACGGGTAACACCACCGACGCACATGTTTACGAAAGGCTGGTAACCGGCGAAGAACTTGGAGGCATCTTCACTGGTGATCCACATCATTTCGGACATTTTGATGAGCATGCAACCGGCGAGGTCGAAAGCTTCATACTCGGTCATGCGGCCTGCTTCGAGGTCAGCCTTGAAGAAGGGGTACATGTACTGGTCAACACGGCCGATGGACATACCGGTCTGGTTTTCTTCAACAACCAGCAGGGACTCAACAGTCCATACTGCCTGAACGGCTTCCCAGAAGGTTTCGGGCTTGTGTGCAGGTACGCGAGCGTTAACTTCAGAAATCTTGAGCAGTTCAGCCTTACGCTTGGGATCGCTTTCCTGAGCGGCTTTCTGTGCTGCGTATTCGGACAAACGCTTGGCGTAGATCATTACACCTTCAGCAGTGTCGATTACAGACTTGTAGAAGTAAATTTTATCGATATCGTCGGGGTTCTCGTAATCGAGTTCCTCGAGGTGTGCTTCAGCTTCGGCTTTGATGTCGAGCATACCTTTTTTCATCAGGATGACATCGTAACCGGGGTTGGAGTCACCACCACCGTTTACAGCGTGGTAGGAGCAATCGGAAACATAGGATTCACCGGAGAGTTCCCAGAGACCAGCTTCGCGATACTGAGCTTCGCAGTATTCATCGATGGACTTGTCTGCCCAGAAGGGGAAGAGCTCTTCCTTCATGTATTTCTTGTCTTCTTCAGAAATGTAGAAGGGGTCCTGAGGACGGGAGCCGATGCTTTCGAGCTCGTCTTTCATCCAGCGCCATGCGATTTCAGGAGAGAAGGAACCGCGACGAGGTGCACCGGTGGGGTTACCTACGATCAGTTCGTGGTCCTGAATTACCAGCGGAGCCTGCTCGCAGCTGGCACGGAAGCTTTTACCGCGCAGGATTGCCGGAGGAAGACCGGGGTTAGCCTTAGCCATTTCAGTCATCACGCGAGCGGACTCAACGCTGACAGAAGGAACCTGCTTGAGGAAGTTCTCTTTCAGTTTAACGTGACGTTCGGTAGGACCGTTGGGAATACCCTTGGTCTCAGTGCAGGAGACTGCGGCTGCAGGCTGTTCTGCTTTCTCTTTGAATACCTCGGCGGAAACGCCTTCGAAAATTTTCTTCAGCGAGGCCCGTTCGGTATCGGTAAGGTTTTTGGTAGCTTCAGCAAGCTTGTTGGAAAAACTTTGAAGATCCACTGTATTTCCTCCGTTTAATGGATTTGATTCTTAGCGATCCGCAGGATCATCTATGGCTTCAATGGCCTTTTGCAGAATCTGTTGAATGACCTGCACCATATTGGAATCGTTATCTTTAACTTTATATTGATCACCTGTCTGACCAGACTGTCCCAGCACCTCTTCAGCACGCCTTACTCCGCAACCGACCTTCCTGATGTAGATAAGGTTCATGGGAGAAACGTTGTCGGAAGTGATTCCGAATCCGGCAGAAGAACTGCCCAGAGTCATTGAGGGAAACAAATTGGTAGTCGCACCCATGCCGCCGAAAGCTGCCGGAGTGTTGACCAGAAGTCGGCCAACTGGCTTCTTCAGAGCGAACTGGAGAATCACATCCTCATCTGCGGAGTGAATAACCAGAGTGTGGGCGTTCCTTTCATGGAGCAGCAACTCGATGCACTTTTCACAGGCGTGCATCCAATCGTCCTCCACATAAAGGGCCAGTACAGGGGAAAGAAATTCTCTGTAGTAGGGGTCGGTGTCGGAAACAAATTTACGTTCCGCCACGAGAACGGTGGTATTTTCGGGAATGCTGAACCCGGCTCTCCGGGCAAGCACTTGTGCGGACTGTCCAGCCATACCTTTCCTGCGCTGTCCGTCGGGCGCGATGAACAGTTCGGCCAAAGCTTCGGCTTCACTCGCGGACATGAAGTATGCTCCGCAGGAATTAAGGGACTGGCGCACATTTTCGGCAACACAGGAATCGACAACGATGGATTGCTCCGCTGAGGGAGCAATCCCGTTATCAAAAGTCTTGCTGGCAATGATATCTTTAACAGCCTGCCCAATGTCGGCAGTACGTTCGATAAATGCCGGACCGTTGCCGGTTCCCCCGTAAATGACCGGTTTGCCTGTTTTCTGGGCATACTGAATCATCCCGGGAACTCCGGTGACCATGACCAGCGAGATGTTCCTGTGACTCATAAGTTCACAAGTTCCGCTCTTGGTGACTGTTTCCAGATAGGAAAGACAGCCTTCAGGAAGACCGCAGGATTCTCCGGCCTTGATCATAATATCCAGAACCCGGCCGATACTTTTAACAGCACCGGGATGGGGGGAAAAAATAACACCGTTTCCAGATTTGATTGCAATCAGGGTATTGTAAACCGTGGTTGAAACCGGACCAGTAACTGGACAGAGAGCAGCGATAACTCCGACGGGAACACCAATGTCGGTAATCTTTTTATGGGCATCCTCTTTGATAACGCCCACACAGCGCATACCGCGCAATTCCTTACGGACCTGATTACAGACGAAGCGGTTCTTGACCAGCTTGTCCTGCCATTTGCCGCCGTCAGTCTCTTCATGAGACATGATCGCCAGCTCTTCGGCATGCTCCTCAACCGCATTCGCAATATGCTCGACGATTTCATCAAGCTTTTCCTGCGAAAAGGTTGCCAGCTTTTTCTGTGCCTCGTGAGCATTCTCAGCCAGAATTCTGGCCTGCTGGATGGAGAGCAAATCGTTATCAACAATCATCGCTTACCCCTTTACCTGTGACTGAAACGTTTCTTAATACCCTGCATTAACCGATGCTTCGCTTAGGGAAGCAGGTTGTCAATTGCGTAGATCTTGGTGATCTGTTCCAGATCGCGATGGGGTGTGGGGATAACCAGAGAAGCGTAAACTTCAGCTTCCATATTTTCCACAGCTTTCACGCCAGCTTCAACAGCTGCCTGACATGCTGCAACATCACCCTGAACCAGTACAGAAATGTATCCGGAAGCAACGTTCTCGTAGCCGATGAGTTCAACATCTGCTGCTTTCATCATAGCGTCTGCCGCTTCAAGGATGTAAACAATGCCGAATGTTTCAATCAGACCCATTGCCCGCGGACGGGGGCCGGAGTAATCGGTGTCCGTGGTCTCCACACCATGAACTGACACGATATCGCCGACGCCGCGAATGGGGCGGGGCATAACGTTCTGAGCAGTGAGCTTGCCGATTTCCGCTGCAGTTGCGGCACCCGCTTCCACGGAAGCCTTTACTGCGGCAACATCACCCCTGACCATTACGGCCACAAGGGTAGACCCGATGTTTTCATAACCAACGAGTTTGACATCTGCTGTTTTGAGCATCTGGTCCGCGCCGCCGATGGACGGAACCATTCCGAGAGTTTCGATAAGCCCGAGGGCCTCTTCGCCTTGGTATCTCATGTGATCTCCATTGAGCTGGTATTAAAGTTCATAACCATGACTTATGACTTTTGACGGATGCTTATCTTAAGAATCCACCTTTTCCACATCCTGATCACAGACTAGCCCCTGACCTAAGGGGGAAGGTCAACAGAGATTTCACAAATTTAGCAACTTTTCTTGTAATAGGCTGGAATATATGAATTTAAACAGGTGACATTTTCGTCACGACAAAAATTACATGATTCTGAAAATCAACGACTTTATTTTCGCAATACCATAATCTGATTTTAATTCTCACCAATAGACAAACAGACTGAACCTGAATTCAGCCTTGCAGCCAAAACACGACAAAAAGTGTCTACTTACACAACAAAAGAATCTATTGTTTGGCTGAACGGCAGATACAATTTGTCACAAGGATGTAACACTCAAAACTTGCATTCCCCAGGTAACGAATTATATTGGTAGATAATATGGGATAATTATTTTCTTTTTTTCCAATTAAAAGAATAACTCCCTGAATTAACAAACTTTCATTCCCCTTTACCAATCTCTTTATCTGCACTATCAGGCTCATTTTAAGTCTAATCAAAAAAACCTCGTTGACCTTCCCCTTAAGGGAAAGGATATAAATTTAAGAACTAGGACCTTCCCGCAAGGGGAAGGATGTTTTTCCCTGCTATGTGGAAGCGAATTCATAGACCAGTGACGAAAATGCAGGGATCGAGGGTGTGAATTTCAGATTAACTTTTAATGATTAAGGAGACGACCATGGGGGAAGCATCTGTTGCAATCAACCCGGCAGCCGTCGCGGCAAAGCACAAGCTGGCTACCAGCTTTAAAAGAAAAGGCATCGTTATCGCCCTTCTTTCCGGCCTGCTGTACGGTTTTTACACTGCATTCATGACTCTGGGTATGTCCAAAGGTATTTGGGTAGACTGGTATGGCGAAAATTCCGGACTGTCCGCATTTACCGTAATGTATCTTTTAAGCGCAATCGGCGCAGCAACCACTGACACATGCAGTGCTCTCTGGGCTATGAGCTTTGCCGGTATCCGCGGTCGCTTCGCTGACTTTGTCCGCTGCATCAAAACCAAACCCGGCATGGTAATGGTAGCTGCAGCAATCATCGGTGGTCCTCTCGCAAGTACCGCTTACGTTGTAGGCCTGCAGCTTGCAGGTTCTCTGGTTGTTCCCATCGCAGCACTCTGCCCCGCAGTAGGGGCAATTCTCGGCCGCTTCCTCTTTAAACAGGAACTCAACGCTCGCATGCTGTTCGGTATTGCCATCTGCTTTGGCGCCAGCTTCATGATCGGCTCCACCAGCCTCGACGGCGCAGGCGGCCCCAACATGATGCTCGGCCTCTTCTTCGGCTTCCTCGCTGCTGTATGCTGGGGTATCGAAGGTTGTGTATGCGGTTATGGTACTTCCATGATCGACCCCGAAATCGGCATCACTATCCGTCAGGTTACCGCTGGTTTCTCCAACCTCTTCATTCTTGTTCCCCTGTTCGGTTTCATCGCACACGTCGATGCATTCGGCATGGTTGCACAGTCCTTCACCGACAGCGAAGCCATGATCTGGTTCGTACTGGCCGGTCTCTCCGCATACCTTACCTTCATGTACTGGTACAAAGGTAACGCAATGTGCGGTGCTGCTCTCGGTATGTCCTGCAACGGAACCTTCTCCTTCTGGGGTCCCTTCTGCTGCTGGATCGTTCTCGGCGTTGCTATGGGCATGGAAGGCTGGGATATGCCTCCCGTTGCATGGGCAGCTGCAGTAATCATGGTTATCGGTATCTTCATTATCTCCATGAACCCCATGGATCTGTTCAAGAGCAACGAGGAGAAAGCATAATGTATCCCCTTAACTACGCTATCCTGAAACACTTCACCAAAGTTGAAGAAGCCTGCGCAGACTGCGTTATGGAAGCCCTCTCTAGCGAGTACAGCACCTTCAAGGCTTTCAAAAAAGACGCAATCATCAACGCCCTGATGACTGCGGAAGCAAACGGACTCCTCGAAGAGTCCCGCTTCGACCTCGACTCCAATCAGGAGCTGCGCGTATACTACCGCGCCCACGAGGAAGGAGCCGCAACAATCAATCAATACATTAAGTAATACCTCACTGAAGCAAGGGGAGCGGTCTCGAAAGAGGCGCTCCCCGCTTTCATATGGTGAGGTCTAGACGTAAAGGTTGAGGGGTTGAAAAAAAATTCGAAATACCGGACCATAAGAACTGGAGGAGATACCAGTGAAATACAAGGAACGCTATTTCATAGGGGACATGAGCAAGATCTGTAACATCTCCAAAAAAGCTCTTCGTTATTACGATCAGATCAACCTTATCCCCTCTCAGCGACACGATTACAACAACTACAGGTATTACACCCGGGAGTCCCTGTTATCAGTCCCGGTTATCAAGTATTACAAACAGATGGGTTTCACTCTTGAAGAGATGAAGGAATTTATCGAGGGTAGTGCACAACACGTATTTAAATCCATCCAGCACTCGTTCCGCGCCAAGATCAGGGAACTTGAGGACGAGCAGGAAAAAATCCGCCGCAGGCATGTGTCAGTAAAAGACTGGTACGAACTGGTTCGCGAAGCGGAAATGGTCATAGACAACAACATCAACGAAGTTTCGATCAAGTACATTGAGAGCAGCTCCCTGCTCTTTCAAGACCAGAAATTTGAAAACGACCTGCAATGGTCAATTATCAACCTTGAATTCACTCAGCATGTGGAAGATGTGAATAACGAGATAACCGGTCCGGTCATAATAAACTTCTCATCACGCAAGGACCGCATCGAAGAAGTGGATCAAGAGATTAAAATGCTGCAGAAGACAGTTATCCCCTGCAGCGAAGAAAACACTTATGAGTTCGGCGGAGACATGATGCTCTCCTGCTACCATCTCGGTGCCCACGAGGACATCCACAAAACTTACATGAAGATGGAACGCTGGGCCGCCAACACCGGTTACATACTGGGGAAAGATTCCTTTGAACGATATGTCACCGACTACTGGACCACCAGTAACAGCAAAAAATTCGTAACCGAAGTTCTGATAAGATGCTCGCGGCATGGAGATCAGGACAATTAACCCAGCAACCCGACTTGCCTCTAATTTCAGCCCGCTTCCTGCTCGAAGCGGGCTTTTTTAGCGTTTAATTACACAGCTATGTATAGCAGATAATATTCTGGAAGACGGCTTCTCCTGATACGGCTTTATATTCGTGTGGTATGTCAGCATAAAAACGCAAACTTTGCCCCTGAGTCAGTTTTTCCGTCCTGTTTTCATACACTAATTCAAGATCCCCCTGCATAACGATAACATGCTCTACAACCCCGGACTGATGAGCGCTGGAAATCTGGTGATGATGATTAGTCAAAGTCACATTGAAGACCTCCATGTGGGTGGCCGGATTATAAGGGAAGACAATATCCACTCGCATGTCAGGATCATTGGGAAACAATGATCCATTGAATGTACCCGGGCTTTGCTTTTCAAAAAAGGAAGAAAATGAAACCCCCAAACCGCCAGCTATTTTCCATAGGGTTGAAATTGTCGGAACCGATTCCTTCCTCTCTATCTGGCCCAGCATGGCCTTGGACACTCCAGTCATTCCAGCAACAGCATCCAGACTTAACTTCTCCTGATTACGAAATGTTTTTAACCTGCGGGCAATGGACGCCCTGCAATCGTGCTCTTTCATATTTCTCCTTGTACGCTATAGCACACAATGTTATATCCCACCTTGTGCGTGATAACGCACAGTAGCAAGAGAGACTACAATCAGCAATTGCCCCCAGCAACAGACAGGAGCCAATAATGACATTAAATTTAAGCAACAGCGCAAGCCGTGTGCAGGCTTACCTTTCTAAATTCGGAAAAGATTTTGAAGTACGGGAATTTTCAAGCTCTACAAGAACAGCAGTAGATGCAGCAGACAGCATTGGCTGCAAAGTGGGACAGATAGCAAAGTCGCTCATATTTCAAGACAAAAAAACAGAGAAATTGGTACTGGTCATCGCTTCAGGCAGCAACAGGGTAGACACCAAAAAAATCAGCAAAACAATTGGCTTCAAATTAAAACAAGCAAAAGCAGATCTGGTTAAGGAAAAAACCGGTTTCGCTATCGGTGGCATTCCCCCTGTAGCACACACCGAACAGCTGCAAACAATTCTTGATGAAGACCTGAAGCAGTATGATGAAATCTGGGCCGCTGCAGGAACGCCGCACTCAGTCTTTCAACTGACCCCGACTTCCCTTGAAGAATTAACCAAAGGCAATTGGCTTGATATTCGCCAAGACTAAAAAATCTCCCGAAACATCTGTTCCGGGGGATTTAGCATAAATTCTATTCTCGACAAAATTACACTTCGGCTTCAAGCTCTGCTTCTGCCTTGGCATCGCGGACGATTTCTTTAAATTCGGAAGTGCTCTTCTGGTAAGATGCTACTGCCCAGTCTTTGGTTTTAATTCCAGCCTTAATGGTGGACTTTGCGGCATTCCTTACGGTCTCGGATTTGTAAGCCGCGTAACAAACGAGTCCGCCCAACACTGTTCCCGCTGCAATGATTGCTGCTTTTTTAAGATACATAATATACTCCTTTTACACGTTAGGGGCTGCCCCCAACGCACTGGGATTTGATTTTAATCTGGCTTCCCTGTTTGATAAAGGAATTATACTTTGTAGCCGGTTTGTAAAATCAAGACCTTGAATACCAATCTCAGGATTCTAAATCCTGCTCCTGATCACGAAGCTTCTGGCATTCCGGGCAAAGCCCGAAAAGAAGCATACGATGATGAGTCAGAACATATCCATTCTCTCTGGCGAGCACCTCCTGCCTTTGCTCAATTCCATTATCAACCACTTCCACCTTTTTCTGGCATCTTGTGCAGACAAGATGGTCATGATGTTCGTGGCCATAGGCATGCTCATAAAGTGCCACCCCGCACCCGAAATCGAGACTTTCTGCAAGCCCGGAGTCAACAAGCAGTTTCAGGGCCCTGTATACGGTCGCCTGCCCTACCTCGGGAGCTCTTTTCTGCACCAACACCAAAAGATCCTCGGCCGAAAAATGACCTTCGGTTTCCAAAAAGGTCTCAACAATTACCTTGCGCTGGGGAGTCATGCTCAACCCTTTGTTCGCCAGATAATCGACAAATATTTTTGCTGCTTCACTTGTCATATCGAAAATGAAATCCATTTTCATATTCTTGTCAAGAAATATTCGGCTGAGCCTTTCGGGATGCAGGGATCATTTGCGGAGACAGGTCATATGCTGCCCTAATAGGTATCTCACAAAACACACTTATTAATAAGCTGTAGAGAGCAAGAGCATGCCAGTTCCGGGTGTATCTCACTTAGCGATATACACTTAGACATCGCGGGGAAACTGACATGATCTTTTTAAATTAATCAACAATGCATTCCTGCAAGGAACTCAACAGTCCGGCTGTTTTCTCCCGGACTTGTTTCAAATCATCGGCATTTGGCCGCCCTTCAATATTACCAAGCCGCCCGCTGGTATTGAAATGCTGCATTTTTCCGGGAACAAAGGCCCCCACAACCGACCATTCGTCGGCCACATTTATACCCATATGATCAAAAAGCTGCCCCATATACTTTATTGCCGGAATTGCCTCAGCCTCTCCGGTATGCGGTCCGGCATAAGTGCAGTACACGCAGGCAAACTTTCCGGGAATACGTGGAGAACCGGGCAGGATAAGATCATTGTCACGGGCGTAGCCAAGCTGACGTTCAATCCAATCCTTCACAGATTTCCCCGGCAGCCATGTGTAAACCCCGGAACCGACAAAGGTAAGGTCATATTTCAGCAAATCGAAAATGACACCTTCCTTTTTAAGATTCACGGTACTCACATTATGTCCGGCCTGCTCGGCGACTTTTGCAATCTCAAGGGCCACTTTTTCAGTCTGGCCGTTAAGTGAACCGTAAAGGTTGAGAATTTCCATATTCTGACTCCTTCTGGATTATTTTTTGGTATAACAAATCAGATAATTAAAACCGAGATCCACATATTGAGACTCAGTAAAACCAAGAGGTTCGGCAACGGTTTTAAGCTCTTCGCCTGAAATCCGCATATGCAGCGGCGGCCCGAAATCTGTCTTTTCCTTCTTGCATTCCAGAATAGCCACCTGCCCCGAGTCTTTCAGCACCCTGCTGATCTCCTTGAAAATTGCAGGACCGCACTCATCCAGATTCATGCAATGCAGAGAGGTGCTCATCAGGCAGGTGTCCACGCTCTTATCTTCAAAGGGTAACGGGCCGGTCATATCGCCAAGATGGGTACTGATGTTCTTCAGCCCGTTTTCAACAGCCTGAATACTGACCTGTTCAAGCATGGTTGCGTTGCAGTCAAAGGCATAAACCTTCCCGGACTCCCCTACATCACTGGCCGCATGGACTGAATAATCCCCTGGTCCGCAGCCCAGATCCAGGAAAGTGTCCCCGTCCTGAAGCTTCAAAGTCTTGAACACCAGACTTGAATCATGCATGCCGTAACTGGTCGGCCCGCGCCTGCGATGTCCATGTCCGCCGTGGCAATGCATTCCGCTTTTGTGCTCTTTATTCATTCTTCATTCTCCGCAGGAATTAAAGGTTGTACAGAAAGGAATCCACCTTGAGCCTGTTGTTTTCATTACGGTTGCCGTCAAAGGTAAGGAAAAGAGTCGGGGCATAGGGTTTATCATTCAGGCGATCCTTAAGAATCCCGAGACTTATCCCGGTATTTTCATACATGGATGTCACTGAGATCACGCCCTTAACTCCAAGTATCTTATCCATGATCTTGGCGCCCCGATAACGGCCGAAGCCGCCTGAATAAAACCCAAGCCCCCGGTCAGCAGTTTTTTTCAGCGTTCCGAAACTGTTTTCATAGTGGCTGAACTCACCGAGACGCTCTGAAATTCTCTCCATATATTCTTTGAACAAGGCAATGTTGCTGCGTAGAGAGGAATAGCTGCCGACCTTGTTGAAATTGTAATAGTCGTACCAGAGATTCCAGATGTATTCGCTCAAGGGCGCATAGATCACCCGCCTGCCATGCTCTTCCATCCTGCCAAAAGTGTCGTCATTAAGCAGGCTTTTGAAGAGGACCAACGGTTCACCGATAGCCATGATCGCCCCGTCATGGTCTTGCCGGGCAAGTGTTTCGCGTACAATACGGGCTGTGGACTCCAGTTTTTCGATGTTCAACTGCCCGCGCGATATCAGGCGGAGCACAAGTTCAAGTGTCTCATCCCTTAACAACGGAGGTGTATGCAGCACGAGATCTCCGGCAAGCAGGCAGAGGAAAAGCATGCTGGCATCTTTATCATCCAAAAGCCGCAACTCTTCCATATACGGAGAGATCAGCTGAACATCTGCCAGCCCTTCCTGATCCAGAATACAACGCATGAAACGGCTGTATTGCCCATCCACTTCAGCACCCTCATTCTGGGGAATCAGCACAGCAGGAACGACCGCATCCTCATATGTATTTAATGCCGCCAGGACATCCCCCAGCAGGGCAGTCAGGGAAAAGTACTCATTACCGGAAGAATACCTGCGGCCCATATCCACAGACTCTATAGTGGTGGCGGGGATAACCCGGGCATCAACACCTTTGGCCTTGAGCATGGCACAACCTATGGAGGAATAAGGATAAATATCCGGCAATAACAACGGACGGGAACCGAGCCGTGAATAATCGGTCAGGATATTAACCGGATCAGCTGAACCGATGCTCACATATTCCTCAACAGACAAAGCTTCACGCTCAGGAATATTACTCAGGCTGTTCACAAAGGCTTCCACCCGTGTCTGCACACCCACGCTGGAAGAATGCTCGTCCACCTCAATGGTCAGGGATGGCTTATCTTTCAGAAGCTCCCCGTAATAGTGGGAGAAAACAGTATCCGGTCCGCAGCCGTGATGGGTCAGAAAAATGGGATAAAGATTGGGATGCTTGGCAACAAGTTTTGCCGCAGCCAACATGTGCTGCCCAAAGGGCCAGAACATGTTCGGATGCTCCATGAAAATATCCGATTCCGGTAGATCATAGAGAGGAATCGTCCGGTAGCCCATTTCAGCAAGTTTGTCCGGGATGCCCATATTCAAAACCGGATCGGCAACACCGTAAATCTTGGAGATAAGGACAAAAGACTTGGCATTAGGATCAAGAGAACTCAGGGTTTCCCTTCCACGCTCCTTCATCCGTTTCTGTAAATCCTCATGTGCGACCATGGCATCTTTTAAGGCTGCTCCGGTTTCCTCAGGGGACTTGCCCAATTGCCGCCCGAGGGCCATAAACTGGGACTGCATGAACTCCGGTCCCTGATTAAAAGCAAGCGTCGGGGCCAGCAGCTTGATGTTTTTTTCTTCAAGCTTCATGGCTTCGCTGACAATCTTGAAGGCCAATTGCATGTAAGGGCAGCCGTAGGTCTGCCGGGATTTGGAGCTGGGATGGAAAGCGGTAAAGAGGTCGGGAAAGAACAGATAATCCACGCCCTGCTCAACCAGTTGAGCAGTATGTCCGTTAACCAGTTTGACCGGATAGCAAGTCTCATCAAGCGCGTATTCCTGCGCCTTGCTGATGGTTTCCCCGGTAGTCGGTTCGGAAAGCACCACATTCATATCCAGCGACTTAAAAAAGGTATGGAACATGGTAAACATACCGAAGGTAAATAAGGCCCGGGGCATGCCTACACTTTGTTTCAGCGGATCGGGAACAGAATCATAATCGCGGAAAATGAAATCCTGCACCTGCCTGTTGAAACTGCCGGGAGCAAATTGCGTGACAGGCTCTACCTTTGCGCAATCCGGCTTTTCATCCTCCAGATAAAAACCTTTGAAGAATGTGTCTCCCTTCATCTCTTCACGGGCGAGAATTGCCGCGCCAACGGCCCCGGTAACACTGAAGAAAGGCGGGACAAGCACATCCATACCGTGGACTGCCCGGAAAGCATTGATAATGGCCTGATTATAGGCAACCCCGCCCTGTAGAAGAATCTTTTTACCGACCTTTTTGCGGCCCACCACACGGTTGGTGTAATTCTTGATGATTGAATAGCAAAGTCCTGCGGCAATATCGGGAATGGAATCACCCTGAGCAAGATGAGCGGCAATACTGGTCTCCATAAAAACGGTACAACGTTCACCGAGATTTATGGGAGCCTCGCTCTGGAAAGCAGTATCGGCATAATCTTCAAGAGCAATGCCGATCTTCTTGGCCTGTTCTTCAATAAATGATCCTGTCCCGGCAGCGCAGACCTTATTCATCTGAAAATCTGAAACTGCGCCATCCTTGATGGAAATAAATTTTGAATCCTGCCCGCCAATCTCAAAGACGGTATCTACATCAGGAGAGAACCAAACCGCAGCACGTGCCTGTGCAGTAATCTCATCCTTAACCACGTCCGCACCAATGATCCGTCCGATCAGATTGCGCCCGGAACCGGTGGTTGCAGCCCCCAGCACTTTAACCTTTCCGGCAAAATTCCGTCCCAGATCCTCAAGTCCCGTTTTGACCGCCTTGGCCGGATTTCCGGCAGTACGCAGGTAGCGGTAGCCCAATACCCGGTTGGTTGAATCAACCAGAACCACGTTAGTACTGGTGGAACCGATATCCACACCGACCCAGCACTCCACAGGTTCTGTCTCTCTGGAAATATCCCGGCAGATATGCTTACCGGAAGTGTCAGCAATTCCGTAACCGGCCAGTGCCGGCAGGGAAGTCTTCTCCCCGGCATAAAGCAATGGACCGCAATTGCCCTGCAATGAATCAATCAACAGCTTGAAATTAATGGGGCGACTTTCTTTAAGCCCGATAACGGCCGCGCCCAAAGCTCCCGAGACTTTACCTAATTGATGGATAACGAGCTTATCATCATTCAATTTCAAAACCTTACGCAAAGCAGACACAATCGCTTTGTTTTGTGAGACTCCCCCGGAAAAAAAGAACGGAGGCTTTTTGGGCAGACCGCGCATGACAGCATTACGGTAATTCCTTGCTGTGGCGTACGCCAACCCGCGCAGGATATCAGGAATAGAAACGCCTTCCTGCTGATGGTGAGTGATATCAGTCTTTGCAAACACACTGCATCGGCCTGCTATTCTGGGGGTAGAAGTTGCTCCACTCTCAATGCGAGAATAATCCTCAATATCAACATCTATTCGTGAAGCCTGTTCTTCAAGAAATGACCCCGTACCGGCAGAGCAATCAGGGTTAAGTGAAAACTCAATACCGGACCGTTTTTCAGCACCGAACCCGGTAATATATCCGGCCCGCTGCCCGCCTATTTCAATGATTGATTCGCAGGAAGGGGCCAGCAATTTTGCTCCTTCCACCAGTGCGGCCAGATCATTTACACTTTTAATGGACCCTTCCCCGGAAAGAATCTTTCCGCCGGAACCGGTTATGGCTCCGCAAAGCCCTTCGGTATCCAAATCAGGTTTTAATTCGTCCAGAATGCCTGCCAGAACAGGAACCGCCTGCCCCTTATGGAGCATATATCTGCTGCAAATAATATTACGCTGTTCATCTAGAACCGCCACTTTCACCGAGGAATAACCGATATCAATACCTATGCTATGCATATAATCCTCCGACTTAGTTAAGAAGCTAAACCATTGTGTCAAATTTTTTTTCCAGAACCGTCCAAAGGGTAACTACCCCTTTGGACGGCCGGATGTAAGAATCTCTTCCATACGTTCATCGACTACAGTTTCAATCACCGCAAGAATGGCTGTAGTTGCAGCCAATTGCGGATCAGAAAACTCATCCAGCCTGTCCATCAGATTATGCATATGCCGCTCGTGAAAATCCTGATGCTTCCTGAAAGCAGCCCAGCCGGTTTCAGTCAGGAAAGCCAACAATTCCTTGTTGTTGTCAGGAGCACGTTCTTTGCGGACAAAACCCCGCTTCTCTAATTTGCCGACCATCTGGGATATGGCGCTTTTGGTCACTCCCAGTACATGGGCAACAGACTTTAGATTGGAGCCTTCATTCAGGCCGATGGCCTGCAAGCAATGGATTTCTCCGGGACTGAGTTCCACCCCGTCACCTATGGGAATGGGCTGTCCCTCAATACGCAAGTGCTTGTTAATAATACGCATTAATCTTCCGGTCATATGCTTGATGGTCTCTTCTTTACTACTCATTACAATTTGATAAAGACGCTTAACCATTGCTGTCAAGCTAAAAACTATAACGGATTGAACTATAAACGTTTGAGTTGTTGGTAAACTGACCGAAAAAAGTCTGCTCATGTGCACCTATAAAGATGTTTGCCCCGCAGCCCACGGTCATGCGGTCCGAAACCTTATACTGCACTCCGGGACGCAGATAGGCATCTTCATCACTTGGCGAATAATACCCGTCAAAACTCAAGGTCAGGTTCTGGTTCATCAGCTGCTGGGTAAACTGCATGGTAATCACATGCCGGAATTCGTCCTTGGGATACTTGGGATTATGCACCGTCAGGTATTTCCCGTAATCCAGCATCTGCTCGATATAGTACTGAACCTCACAATTGCTGTCGGTCCAAAGCTCCTGCGCATAACCGACCAGATAACGAATCTCGGAATGATCCACCTGTGCATTGGTTCCGCCGCGACTTTCAGTAGAGTCATACCAGGCAACTTCCATATTACCGATACCCGGACCGACCTGTCCGCGGACACTAGCACCATATACATTCAGCCCCGGAAAGGTGGCTTCATCATCTGAATTCATACCGGCGGGCTTTTTCCAATATCCCCAGTAACCATACAGGGCCAACTCGTAGTTATTGATATTCTTATAAATACGGGCTGAGACCTCATCATTCTCAAACCATTCGTCAGGTACATCGGTATCGAGAATATTATCCCGCCCTACCAGACGGTCCTCCAGCCCGCTGAAGTAAGAGATATACTCTCCATCAATATAACGGTCCGACTCGAATTTAGGCGTGTAGACCAGATCGATGTTAGCCAGTTCAGTAAAAAAACTGACTTTTGCCGAATTACTGGGAGCCTTCAGATATTCCGCATCCCGGCCCATAAAGAACGAACGCCAGTCCTTAGGGAAAAGATCGTTCAGGAAGACCAGTCCGCCCGTCCCCCAAGTCAGCACCTGCCGACCGAATTTCATATCCATGAAATCCGTAGGCCGCGAGAACATCCATAATTCACGGGTTTCATAAACTATGCGGTTGGTCACGCCGTCGACACGCAGATCACCCTTGTATTTAAAGTCGGCCCAGTCAGTATAGGTGAACAACTCCCCCTGCAAACGCAGCTCGGCCATGGAAATCTGCTTTTCCTCCGGGTCCTGCTGGGTCCGCGCGCCTGCACGGGCTTCCACGAACCCGTTGAATTCCAGCGGTGCAAACTGTTCACTAAAAGACTCAAACCAACTCTCACCGTTTTCCTCTGCCGAGGCCGGTCCGGCCATTGCCACCAG
The DNA here is from genome assembly GCF_048612815.1 of Maridesulfovibrio pacificus (SeqCode). Taxonomy (NCBI): domain Bacteria; kingdom Pseudomonadati; phylum Thermodesulfobacteriota; class Desulfovibrionia; order Desulfovibrionales; family Desulfovibrionaceae; genus Maridesulfovibrio; species Maridesulfovibrio pacificus (SeqCode). Next base: position 119,116 of record NZ_JBLZNE010000003.1, on the reverse strand, counting down.
CAATACTGCCAGCAGCAACAGCCAACCCACTACGCACACACTCCTGATCAAGCTCATCGCATCAAATCCCTCGGCGGACGACGCAGATACCTTTCACCAAAGATGGATTCTTTAACCGGAAGATCATAATCCACACCGGAAAATGTCATCACAGTTTCACTGCCTGTTTCAAGATTCTTAACTTTTGAAACGGTCACCGTGGGATAAGTCTGCCCACTTTTGTCAGATGCGATTTCCTCAACCTTAAGCACTTCCATAGTCCGGTAAGGCTTATCCGAACTCTTGAAATATTCCATACGCATAGGCAGATAGGTCTTCATATCCACGTAGGCCACATAATGTGAGAACTCCACGTTACCGGGATTCTTGGGAGTATTTTTGAGCACGTAGAAACCGTTCTCGCTGCCCAGCAGTTCATGAACATCTTCATGCAGACTGCGTCCTGAGATATCCTCATACAGAAAATCCGAACCTGCGAAGCTGGTCCGCTTATCCCCGGCGGCGATCCTTTTGACCATGTCCAGACTGGGCATATACAACCAGCGCGAATCGTCCTTGCCCGGCTCAACGGTCTTGTGCACTAGAAAAACCATCTTGCGTACGTCTGCCGGAGATTTAAAATAGGACATATACAGCTGCCGCGCATCGCCCTCGCCAACGTCTTTACGCAGGATGTTCAGATCGCGCTCTCTGGTGCGCCCCTGACTGTCGATGATTTCAAGATGCACTTTACCTTTGCAGGTTTCGCCCTGATACAACGCCATATGGTTTGATTTATTAACGATAGTTTCAACGTCCGGGGTTCCTGCCCAAGCAAACGCACTCATTAATGAAACCAGTGCCATTGTCATTATGAGAGAGAATATTGATTTCATGTAAAGCCTCTTTGATTTGCCTCCGGCGGCTTAAGACCTTTTGTTCAAAAAGGTCTTAAAAATCCCAAAAACGTATTTGGGCTTCGCCGCCTTGAGAGGACAGTTCGTTATCTTTGTTACTGGTTTACTTTCACGGTTACGGTTGCATCGCTGGAGGACCGAGCAGGAATCTGCAATTTGGCTCCGGCAAAGAACCATTTAGAAGCCACGGTTATAATCGCGGGCATGGCTACCAAAGTAAGGATGCCCGAAGTCAGCATGATGGATGAAAGCAGCAGACTGGTTGTGCGATAAGGAATAAGCGCGGAAATGAGCATGGGCAGAAAGCCGATGGCAATAACCAGCACGTTTCGGCTGATGGCCCTTGCCGGAGCGCCGTACATGCGGGGCAGGGTTTCCTTCCATGATCCGGTTTTGGAGTAAATCTTCCGGCTGCGCTCTACAAAGTGGATGGCAAAGTCCACGGACATTCCCAGTGTGAGCACACCGAGAACAGCCACAGGCATGTCATAATCCTTCCCGATAATACCGATGAATCCGTAAATGAAAGCAATGGTGATAGTCAGCGGAACCATGCACAAGACTCCCCATTTCAAGGAACGGAACAGGAATACAGCCATGAGCAGGACAATGGCGAAACTTCCGAGGAAAGAGCGAAGCATGCCTTCCACCATCTGGCTCTGCCAAGCCACGTTGATATAGGTCAGACCTGCCCAGTTGTGGGAGATATCGCAAGGCGGGGGATTGCTCTGGAAGTAGTCGGCAACAAAAGTCTCCACTGCTTCCATGACCATATTATCGCCACTGGAAAGCATGAACACCACGCAGGCTCCATTGTAATCCGGGGTAACATAATGCCAGAGGTCATGGGGACGGTGGCTCTGCTGGAACTGCATGTAGCATTCACCCACAGTCTGCATTTTTTCCGGCACCCGGTAACTTGTTTCCTTACCATCAGTCAGTTCCTGATGAATCTTGCTGACCAGATCAGCCGGGGCAATACTCTTACCCACCAGTCCGGCTTTGAGAATCGCATCCTGTAATCCGGCAAGGTAGCTCAGCATTTCCGGCTGCTTAAATGGTTTCTGGAGCTCTTTTTCAAGACTGAAGAAGCTGCCGAACTCTTCGTATAGATAAAAGTCATCACCCTTAGCCTTCGCAGCCATACCTGCGGCAAGCTTTGTTGCCTGATCAAGGAATGAACTATCTTCTGCACGGCCTGACATGTCCATCAGCACGGCCATAAAGCTCACGGCTTTTTGCTCTGCGTTCGGGAATTCGGAAGAAAGCCCCCTGCTGAAGGACACGAATTTTTCAGTAGTCTTACGTTTATCAGAATTTGAAAAATGAACTTCAAGATCTTCACTTTCCAAAATCAAATACGCGGGATAGGTTCCGGAAAAATGCTTATTCAGAGCCGTATCGGCCAAGCGAATGGGATGACTGGGCGCGAACCATTTCACCGGGTTATCATTGATCTGAATCTTGCTGATGCCCCATGCGGAAACAGCCAGCAGGATCAGAAACAGCCCCAGCAGAGGCTTGGCGTAGCGGTAGGAGATTCCCCCGGTTTTTTCCAGAATACGGGACAGCAATGTGGTCTTGCCGCTATTATGTTTGGCGAACCCGAAGTTGCTGAAGATCCGGGCTGGAAGGACCATAATATAAGCGGGCACAAACATAATGGTCAGCAACCAGGCTACCATAATGCCCAGCCCCACAAACACACCGAAAATCTGGACCGGGGGAATTGGAGTGAGTGCAAGAGAAAGAAATCCGGCAGCCGAAGTTAGCGAAGTATAGAGCATAGGCATGAACAGGATGTTCAAGACTTCGACAATAGTCTCTTTCCTACCCTTCTCCGGCGTATAGAGATCGAAAAATTCCGATAAAATGTGGATCGAATCCACCACCGCAATGGACATTAAAAAGACCGGAATCATGGAACTCATGATATGTACTTCGAATCCGCAACCGATCATGGTGCCCATAGTCATGACTACAGAGAGAGTAGCGATAATCATGGGCAGAAAGGTCAGAGAAAGTTTGCGGAAGAAGAAATAGAGAAGCAGGAAGATAGTGCCCATAGCCAGCGGCGAGGCAAGGCTCATTTCAGTGAACATCTCAATGCCGATGGCATCCTGCGCCACAGGCAGTCCTGTGATATGAAACTCATCATCACCGCCCAGCTCTTTTATCTTTTCTTGCAATGCAGTGTAGACACGGTAACTCTGGTATTTGTCAGTCAGAGGCAGGAGGATGCACATGGCTTTTCCATCCTCAGAAGCCAGCTGTCCGGTCAGCATAGGGTTGGAAAAGATCTTTTCGCGCACTGCATCAGCCTGAGCCTGGGTGGACGGCGGATGCGGCATGAGCCAGTCAAATGAAATGGTTCCCGGACCTTCCTGAGTTATATGTTCCACCATGGACGGAGCAATCATGTCCACTTCAATAACGCCGTCCATTTTTGCTGGATCATCAGGATTTTCCCAACGCAAAGTGCGGGAAAATTCTGCCAGTTCATAGATTCGGCTCAGCGTATCGGGATTGAAGACACCGTGCGGATTCTTTTCATTAATGACTCCGAGAACCACTATTTCAGAAAGAGAAAATTTCTTTTTAGCTTCATTATGAAATACCCGTGAAGGTTCATCCGCTGAAAGCATATGCTCCGGGTCAGTATCAATGACCACCTTCGGAAAGAAGGAACCGCAGAAAACCGCCAAGACCAGAAGCAGGACAATAGTCATCCAGCTTCGTCTGGTGGCGAATGAAATCAGCATTTGTTTTAATTTATTCATTTATTGTTCCTCTGTTTTATACAATTTAGTTAAGTTGCTTAACTATTGTTTTAGATTGCACCCACACAAAACATCCTCTGCCATAGCAATAGCCCGGTCCTGCGACCGAAACTACTCCTGGAACAACGAAAACCACCCCATTTTACACAGTCAGAATAAAGGCTGCACCAGAGAACCCGTGCAGCCTTTACCGCCAAGGGCTACAAGCCCGTGACTAGTCATTCACAATCAATCCACTAACCGGAAGATTCGACCATGCGGGCCGCACCGGGACTGCTGTCATGACGACCGCTAATTTCAGCCACCATAAAGCCGGCAAAGCAAAGCAGCCCCAGAAGAATGTAAAGCCCTTCCATGCCCAGCAAATCACCGATGTGCCCAAATATCGGAGATGCAGCCATGGGTACGATGATGAAAAGGCTGCTCAGCACCGCAAATCCGGTTCCGGCATTGCTTCCGGCGCTGACCTTCATCATCAGGGTAAAACTCCAGACCATAACCGCTCCAATGAGAATATTATCAACGCTCAGCAACAAAGCCGCCTGCCAGTACGGAATAGGGCCGGACCGGGCCATAAAAACAGTACACGCAGCCAACAGAATCACCGTAGAGCAAAATCCCCGCAAGAAAGCCCGCCCGCCGACACGGTTCAGAAACCAACCGCTAAGGAAGGTTCCGGCCAATCCGGCAGGATAGGCATAATGCATGAGGATGGTCCCCACGGAACGGGAATCAAACCCCATATCGACCAGCAAGGGGGTGCGCATCTGCACAGATGTAAAAGCAAATGCTGTTGGAGCGATCAGTACGGGGAGTACCCTGAGCACTTCTGGCCTCTTTAGAAAGGCCCACACCCCTTCCCTGCAGCATTCCCCATCCGCCACGCCGTGTATGAGGGGATCAATCTCCCGGTGAAATAAAACCGGAAGGCTGAAGGAGAAAACGACAGCGGAAAGAAAAAGGCAAAGAGTTTGCCAGCCGAAATTTGAATTCATGAACAGCATTACACCGCCACCGAGCATCAGCCCTGCAAAACGGGCCGCAGACTGGATAGAATTGCCCCAAGGACGTTCACTTTCTTCCAGAATGTCAGTAGCATAACCGTCCACGGCAATATCATTGGTAGCCATGACGCAACTCAGCAACATGAGCAGAAGATACATCATTGAGAAATTCTGATCAGGAGAGAAATATGAAAGACCAACCAACAGTGCAGCGCCGATCCATTGCATAGGGAAAATCCACGATTTGCGCCTGCCCAGAGCAGGTATATATTTGTTATCCACCCATGACGCGCACAGGAACTTCAAAGCCCAAGGCAAATGCAGCGCAAACACAGCCCCTACTGCCTTCAGGTTCACCCCCTGTTCACGTAAAATTACCGGAAGGCAGCCGAACACATAACCTAACGGAATTGCCTGACATAAATACATGCAGGCCAACAGGAAAAGCTTGAACTGAATTGAAGGCTTTTTCATCGCTTCGTTATTTGAAACACTCATCTCATTTATCCTATCCGCTCCTTGCTCCTTTTCATTAGCAAGCAATCGAAAACGATTTCCACTCTCAAAAAGAAGTTTTTTGCTCAAAAACTACACCCGCACCGAAATGCGGGTGCATAAATTATCAACCAAACTAAGGATCTAGAATCTGTAATCTATAGAGATTCCGAAAGTTCTGGGCTCGCCGTCTTCAGCCAATCCGGCAGAAACGTTTTCCATAAGTACGTACTCTCGATCCAACAAGTTTTTGGACCAGAGGTAGACATCAAGGTGTTCGCCTTCCACGCCAAGCTTAAGATTGACCAGTTCATAAGGATCTTCCTTGACCGTGTTGGCATCGTCAAAATAGCGGGAGCCGATTCCCACCAGCTCAGCACGACCGAAGAATCCCCAATCACCGATGATATTGCGGCGGTAATCAGTGGCAATAGTGTAAGTGTAATCCGGTACGCCGAAAACACGGTTGCCTTTGTAATCTTCCCCATCTGTTGGCGAATACTTGTCGAATTCGGCTTCCATCCATGTAAATGTTCCGCTCAAATTTAAACCTTCCATAAGCACAAAACGCGAATCAATCTCCACGCCCATACGGTGGGAGCGTCCGGCATTGGCAGTGTACGACTGCATGGAATCGGTCATGAATAAAGGCAGCTGCTCATCATCAATGGCAGTGTAAAAACCGCTGATATTAAAGCTTAAGCGGTCATCAAAGAAGACGGACTTAAAGCCCACTTCATAGAGCCAGCTGTCTTCTTCGCCATAAGCCTGATGATCTTCAGGAGCCGAGGCATCGTTGAAGCCCCCGGCACGGTGGGCCCGGGCCACTGTGCCGTACAAAGTCCGGTCTTCACTGAGACGCCATGCCAATGCGAACTTCGGCAGGAGTTTTGAAAAATTATTGGAAACAGCGCGGTCCACAAGGCTAGTTTCCATCCCTCCAGAAGGAGTCTGCCCTTTGTAGCTGTCAGCCGAGGCGTATTCATATTCGTAGCGCAACCCCACAGTCAGATCGAAATCATCCCAGAATGTGTACGTTCCCTGCCCGAAAACAGCTCCGCCGGCATTATCCTTGTCAGTCTTGAATTTCAGGTTTGAGCCCGAGGCATTGGAATCCGCACCGTAAAGGTTGGTGATCTCGGTATTTGAATTTAAGAGAAAGAAATGCCCGCCTGTCAGCCACTCAAGCGGCCCGCTGTCTTCAGGGGAAGTGAAACGGAATTCCTGCGAAAAATCGCTGTCTTCCTGATTATAGTTCTTACGCAGCATATCCGCAGGAGTAAAATCTGCGTCCATCTTTTCTTTGCTATCAAAATACCTGTATCCGGTAACAGAATGAAGCTTTCCGTAATTTGTGTTGTATTCTGAGTTAAGGGCCACACCCCAGCAATCATTCTTCTGGCTGCCTGCGTAGTCATGTGAATAATGGTAAGGATCATCCACCCCGTACCTGCCGGACTGAACAAAGGAATTCCGCTCGGTCCGGCGCATGGAGTAAGCCCCGTCATCATGGTTCTGGATATCGAAGGAAAGAGTCATATCCAGATCATCAGTCGGCAGATACCGCAATTTTAAACGGCCGGACTTACCATCCTGATGGCGGCCGTCATCGCCGTCCGTGGGGGTATCGTTCTCCATATAACCGTCTTTGAAAGCGCCAAGACCATAAACACCGAGAAACAACTTGTCCTCAATAACCGGACCGGACCAGCTGGCCCGGAACTCCTTGCTGTTGTAGTTCCCGAATTCTGCGCCAAGTGAACTTTCAACTTCATTTCCGGGCTGCTTGGTGTAAACGTTTATGACCCCGCCCATAGTGTTTCGCCCGTAAAGAGTTCCCTGCGGTCCCTTGAGGACTTCGACCTGTTCCACATCAAATAGCGGGAAATTAAACATGTATGATTTGGAAAAATTAACCCCATCCACAAAATATCCGGTGGCAGGCTCGGCGTTGGGCAGACTCTTAATCCCGCGTAGAAACATGAATCCATGCCTGCGGCTACCAAAGTCACTGAACTCAAGGTTAGGCACATGAAGCGCCAGATCACCGGTATCCTTGATATCCATATCCTTGAGCTCAATATCATCAAGAGCGACGAGACTTGCAGGAACATCCTGCGCTTTCTGGCTCCTTTTCTGGGCTTTTACTGTTACCACCTCCAGAAACAGGCCGGGCGAGGTTGAATTTTCAGCAAAACTGGTTGAAGCACCTCCCAGCAGCACAACAACCCCTGTAATAAAAAAACTTACCATTTTCTGTTTAAACATACCTTCTCCGTATATTGCTGAATATTTCAATTTCATGCGTAAATGAAAAAGAATTTCAATTTCAATAATAGAAAGGAATGTTTTTAAACTACCCGAAGACAGATATATTTTAGCTCATTTTAATCGACCTCCAAAACAAAAGGTTTGCACCGTATAGCACAGTACAACCCCAAAATTTGAAAGGTATCGTTCGCAATAATCAGGAAGATAAAGCCGAGGTCTTTTTCTCGCGAACGGAAGTAAGAAACTTCTTCGGAAGTACTCCATACCGTTTCTTGAAAGCTGCGCTGAAGTGGCTCAGATTGGTGTAGCCCAAAGCCCATGCAACCTCACTGACATTCATCTCGCCGTCTTCAAAGAGCATCCGGGCCTTACGCATTTTATACTCTTTCAAGTAACCGAAGACAGTCCTTCCATACAGCTCTTGAAAGCCTGCCTGTATCTTGCTCACACTTAAGGAGTACTTACCGGAAAGTTCAGCCAGAGTGGGTGAAGAATCAAAGTTTTCCGTCAATTCCTTACGAATGTCCCGGATAAGCTCAATTTCACTGGGAGTAAGCCCCTGCCTGACCGCAGACCCTTCATATTTCATTACCTGCAGCCCGATTAACTCAAGAGCCTTACCCACAAGATAAACCCTGCTGTAATTACCGCCGACCAAAGCATGGAACAACTCATTTGCCGCAGTCTGTACAACCGGGTCCAGCACATGGTGCAGAAAAAAACTCTTCCTGATCCTGCAACTTAAAACCTGCTTAAGATCTTCGTGAATCGCATCCATATCGGCACTCAACAATTCGTGGAGCAGTTCCGGGCTGATATGCAGATGAATGATTCTGGTCGATCCCAAGGGCGCAAACTCAACAACTCCGGCCATTTCCTGAAAAAAGCCCAAACCTCCGCTACCGGCAACATTATTTATCTTTAAAGGTCCAAGCGACGTTTCATGCATGTTATTTACAACAGCACCTTCTAGGAAGAATCCGAAATCAATGAAGTTGTTCTTTTTCTGATAGCTGAAAGAATATTCCTGCGAAAGCTTGGCCTCGAAAGCACTTACCCGTAATCCCGGCCTCAGTTCGAACTCCCTCCACATGGGAGCATCTTCCGATTCACAATCATTAACAGCTCCAAAATCACGCACTGCGCTGTTACCAGAAGCCTCTCCAATTCCCCAGCACTCTCTATTAATTCCGGAAAAAGCCTTATTCATCATTAACTCCCGACAATTTTGAGCTATTTGATTTTGATTTTCAACTTCTCGACCGGACCAAAATAAGGTTAAGCTGCTTAACTGTCAAGACAAGACTTTTTAATTCATTTGCTTGATGGAATCAGGACATCCACATCCACCAGAGCAGACAAGCCGCTCCGGGCATACTGTCCAAAATTGCAGTCCTGTTGATTGCTAAGAACTCACGCTGCGCCGCAGCCATCGGCCTTTGAAAAATATTTGATCATCAAACTGAACAGATCAATCCTCTGGACAGATTATCCAACTGCGGCAGGAAAGGCGCAGAGGTTACTTCGTATTCCGCGAAATCCATATAAGACGGATCTGAATCCGGTGTAAGGCTGATCTCAATTCCCTGCTCATCGAAAATCATTCGCATAGGCACTATCTCCCGCTCACTTTCCGAACACAAAGAGTCCCGCATTTCAGGCACAAAAACAAATTCAGCACCGGAGTAATGACGGGCTGTAAGCATACTTAAGGTTGTACTCACAGCTGCAACCCGCCCTTCGTCATCAAAGACCAGAGAATTTGAATCACCGTTAATGCCCACGGCGTCAGAATCATAGGCAGTGATCTTGCCGATGCTTGTTTGCAGCGTGGTCGGTTCCGCAGGTTCAAGGGAGCGGATTTGCCCTTCCGGGCTGAAGCTTATACCGATACGGGTCCGAACCGGACCTACAGGAGTTTGCACAGTCGGCTCTTCTCCCGGCCAGAATGTTATGGAGCGCAAGGTTCCGGTCTCATAAAAACATAGGCTGATCACCTTTACACAAAGCGGACCGACCGGAGTATCAAGGGTCAGCGGATCAGCAAGATTTCCTTCATCTTCCTGCGTCCAATAGCCGGAGAGCTTACCATTGAGCGGAAAAACCCGTTTTATTTTTCCAGACTTGTAAAAGGTGACCATCTCCGCCTCAATGATGCCCACAGGAGTAAATAGTGGGGTACGATCTTCTAAAGGCAGTGATTTCACCTTGCCGTTGGAATACATTGATACAGGCTGCAAAGTCTTGCGGCGGAGGTCGTCAGTGGAGTGCTGGGCTAACAGTTCACCGGCTTCAGTTGAATAGATGCGGCAAATGGTGTTCATGAGTAAACCTCCTCATCATTGAGCTTGATAAATTCACTGCGGGTCAGGGGCCGTTCAAGCCGCAGGGAGAGCTGGCGCACGGCCTCGGTAAGAGTGGAAAGAGAATCTGTTCCGCAATCGATGCCGTATTCATCAAGAGCATTACGGACAGCAGCCCGTCCGCTTTTACCACCCACTGCCAACTTACGGGCCGTGCCCACAGAATCGGGATCGTACGGTTCGAAAAGCTCCGGTGATTTGCTGAGTGCGTGGGTGTGCAGACCGGATTCACAGGCAAAAATATCAGTGCCGACAACAGCCTTGGTACGCGGAATGGCAACCTTGGCTGCAACCCCGACAATCATACAGGCTTCTTTTAACACCGAGGTCAAATAGCGGGTATTGCCTTCGCGCAGTGCTAAACGAGCCACCAATTCCTCGGTTGCTGCGATACCGGAGCGTTCTCCGATACCTAAGACGGAACAGTCCGCGTAATCAGCTCCGGCTTCAAGGGCGGTAAATGAGTTGGCTGTAGCCATGCCGAAATCATCATGGCAATGCACGGCAATATCAATATGCAGCTTCTCCCTGAATTTTCTGACCAGCTTTTCCATGGCAAGAGGAGTCAGTTGCCCAAGGGAATCCGCCAGACGAACCCTTGATGCTCCGCAAATCTCTGCATGCAGAGCCATGGAAAGGGCAAAATCGCCATCCGCACGTGAAATATCCTCAAGACCCACGGAAACATATTCAAATCCGCAATCCTTGGCAGTCCGCACAGCAGCAGCCAGCTTACGCAGGATAGCCTGACGATCAGAGTCCAGACGTTTTTCAATATGCAGATCCGAAACCGGAACTCCGATATTGATGCGCGTTAATCCCAACTCCGCTGCAATCTTAATGTCTTTCTCCCGACAGGGCGACCAGACACTGAGAGCTGTATCTCCTCCTAAGGTACGGGCATATCCTGCGAAAAGAGCAAGATCATCTTGTCCGACCCAGCCCAGCTCTATCTCATCAACTCCCATGGAAATGAGGGAAGATGCGATACGCTTACGGGTTTCCAGATTGAAATAAGCCCCGAACAACTGTGCGCCTTCACGCAGGGTGGTATCGATCAACATAATAGTGCTCCAAATGAATTAAAATTTACAGAATCCATCAAGCATTATTGATGCCAAAACATTACACCGTCCTATCTACCTTAATTTATATAACATCACCCTACCTTTCACACCCTACACACAACCTGCAAAAATGTAGTTTCCTACAATTTTGTGCAGAACTTTCGTTGCAATCTACATTTTTCGTATGTCTTTACATTTCTTCATCCTTCAAACTTTAGCACATTATTACAACACCTTAAGACGCAAAAACATCTTTGGCACACCACTTGCCTTACGAGAGACAGCAACAACGAAAATCAATCCAAACCACATGGAGGAGAAAATGAGAAAAGTAGCAATCTACGGAAAAGGCGGCATCGGAAAATCCACCACCACCCAGAACACCGTAGCCGGACTGGCAACTATGGGCCGCAAGGTCATGGTTGTTGGATGTGACCCTAAAGCGGACTCCACCCGTCTGCTGCTCGGCGGACTGGCTCAGAAATCAGTACTCGATACCCTTCGTGAAGAAGGTGAAGACGTTGAACTTGAGGATATCCGCAAACCCGGATTCGGTGAATCATGGTGTGTTGAATCCGGTGGCCCTGAACCGGGTGTCGGTTGTGCAGGACGCGGTATCATCACTTCCATCAACATGCTGGAAAATCTCGGTGCATACGAAGAATCCGAAGGCCTTGATTACGCTTTCTACGATGTACTCGGTGACGTTGTCTGCGGTGGATTCGCAATGCCCATCCGCGACGGTAAAGCAGAAGAGATCTACATCGTATGTTCCGGTGAAATGATGGCCATGTATGCAGCCAACAACATTTGCAAAGGTATTATGAAATACGCCGAGTCCGGCGGAGTTCGTCTCGGCGGCCTGATCTGCAACTCCCGTAACGTTGATAACGAAAAAGAGATGATCGAAGAACTGGCTAAAAAGCTCGGCACCCAGATGATCTACTTCGTACCCCGTGACAACGACGTACAGCGTGCGGAAATCAACCGTAAAACCGTTATCGAATGGGACGACAGCGTACCGCAGGCATCAGCTTACATGGGTCTCGCCGATGCAATCGACAAAAACGAAATGTTCGTCGTGCCGACCCCTCTTGAAATCGAAGAACTGGAACAGCTGCTCCTCGATTACGGCCTGATGGAAGCTTAGAAAACTCCCCGAACCTCCCGGTCCTGCAAAAACATCTGATCCCGCACAATTGAGGGTCAACAGAGGCGAAGCCCAAATAAAAGTTTTTGAAGAGTCCAGAGAAACTTTTTTCAAAAGGTTTCTTTGGCCCCGGAGGGCCGCCGGAGACATATCAATCCATTCTTAAAAGCGCGCAGCGCAACAAATAGCAGAGCAGATAAGGAGAAAAATCATGATCATGGTGAGAGCAATTGTAAGACCGGAAAAAGCGGATGACGTACTGGCCGCACTCATGGACAACGGCTACCCCGCTGTAACCAAATATTCCGTAGCAGGCCGCGGTAAACAGCGCGGCATCAAAATCGGCGAAGTAACCTACGACGAAATCCCCAAAACCATGCTCATGAGCGTAGTCAAAGCTGGCGACAAAGACTTCGTAATCAACACCATCATGGATGCGGCCCGCTCAGGAACAAAAGGCGCTTTCGGTGACGGCAAGATCTTTGTGACCGATGTCGAGGATGTCTACACCATCAGCTCAGGCGTAAACGAAGCAGCTCCCGTTGAGGAGGCATAGCATGAAGGAAATCATCGCAGTCGTGCGGATGGACATGATGAACCGCACTAAAAAAGCCCTTACCGAAGCAGGACTTGATGCCTTCTTCGCCCACGAGGCTCAGGGACGTGGAAAAGGCTTCGTCAACCCGGCTGTCCTTGAAGGAGTTGAATCCGGTTACGAAGAAGCTGCCGCAGTTCTCGGAGAAAAAGGCAAACTTTATCCCAAACGAGTTCTTACCGCAGTTGTTCCCGAAGAATCAGTGGAATCGATAATTGAGACCATCATAGAAGTGAACAAAACCGGCAAACCCGGTGACGGCAAGATATTCGTCTGCCCCGTAGGCGACGCAGTCAGGGTCAGAACCGGAGAAACAGGCGCGAAGTCCATCGCCTAACCACTCAAGGAGATATGAATCATGAGTAAGACTAAAGTGGTGCAGTGGGACCCGGCGGACATCAAGGAAGAACTTCTGAAGAAGTATCCGCCCAAAGTAGCCCGCAAGCGCGCCAAACAGATTATGATCAACGAAGCGACTGAAAGCGAAGCACCGCCCGAAATCGTCGCCAACGTAAGGACCATTCCCGGTATCATCACCATGCGCGGCTGCACATACGCAGGCTGCAAGGGCGTTATCATGGGCCCGACCCGCGACATAGTGAACATCACCCACGGCCCCATCGGCTGCGGATTCTATTCATGGCTGACCCGCCGTAACCAGACCTCTCCCGGTCCGGACGGTGAAAACTACATGACCTACTGCTTTTCCACGGACATGCAGGATCAGGACATCATCTTCGGTGGTGAAAAGAAGCTCGAAGCTGCCATTCAGGAAGCTTACGACCTCTTCCATCCCAAGGGGATCTGTATCTTCTCCACCTGTCCGGTAGGTCTGATCGGTGACGATGTACACGCCGTAGCCAAAAAGATGAAAGCCAAACTCGGCGACTGCAACGTCTTCGGCTTCTCCTGTGAAGGTTACAAGGGCGTATCACAGTCCGCCGGTCACCACATCGCCAACAACCAGGTTTTTACCCACCTTGTCGGTGAGAACAAGGAACCTCGCACCGAGGAATACAAGATCAACCTGCTCGGCGAATACAACATCGGCGGCGACGGCTTTGAAATTGACCGCATCCTCAAGAAATGCGGCATCACCAATATCGCGACTTTCTCCGGCAACTCAACCTATGACCAGTTTGCCTCGGCCCAGCACGCGGACCTCAGCTGTGTCATGTGCCACCGTTCTATCAACTACGTGGCCGACATGCTGGAAACAAAATACGGCATCCCGTGGATCAAGGTGAACTTCATCGGCGCGGAAGCAACCGCAAAATCCCTGCGCAAGATCGGTGAATACTTCGGTGACAAGAAGCTCATCGACAAGATCGAAGCAGTGATCGCCGAAGAAATGCCCGAAGTTGAAGCCACTGCCAAAGACGTGCGTTCACGTACTGAAGGCAAGACCGCGATGCTCTTCGTGGGTGGATCACGTGCACACCACTATCAGGAACTGTTCAATGAAATGGGCATGAAGACCCTTTCCGCCGGTTACGAATTCGGTCATCGCGATGACTACGAAGGCCGCCACGTAATCCCGGACATCAAGGTCGATGCTGACTCCCGTAACATTGAAGAAATCGAAGTTGAAGCTGATCCGGAACTCTACAGCCCGCGCAAGACCGAGGCGGAAATCAAAGCACTCGAAGACGCAGGATACGAATTCAAGCATTACGAAGGGCTCAACCCGGACATGGATAAAGGCACCATCATTATCGATGACCTGAACCAGTACGAAGCTGAAAAACTGGTGGAACTCCTCAAGCCTGATCTTTTCTGCGCAGGCATCAAGGAAAAGTTTTCCATCCAGAAACTGGGCGTACCTTTGAAACAGCTGCATAGCTACGATTCCGGCGGACCCTACGCAGGATTCAAGGGCGCAATCAACTTCTACAAGGAGATTGACCGCCTCGTAGGCAGCAAGGTCTGGAGCTACATGAAAGCCCCCTGGCAGGAGAATCCTGAACTGACAGCCACTTTTGTGTGGGAATAAGGAGATTTAGAAATGTTACTCAGACACACCCCCACAGAAATAAGTGATCGCAAGACACTGGTCATTAACCCGGCCAAGACTTGTCAGCCCATCGGCGCCATGTACGCCGCACTGGGTGTGAAAGGCTGCCTGCCCCACTCCCACGGTTCACAGGGCTGCTGCGCCTATCACAGGTCCATGCTGACCAGACACTATAAAGAACCCGTTTCCGCAGCGACCAGTTCCTTTACTGAAGGTGCTTCAGTCTTCGGCGGACAGGCCAACCTCATTCAGGCCATCAACAATATCTTCACGGTCTACGAACCGGAAGTAATCGCGGTGCATACCACATGCCTTTCCGAAACCATCGGTGACGACCTGAACCAGATCATCACCAAGGCCACCAAAGAAGGCAAAATCCCCGAAGGCAAAACTGTTTTCGGCGCACCGACCCCCAGTTACGTGGGATCGCACGTCACCGGCTTCTCCAACATGGTCAAAGCCATGGCTCAGCTGGCCGAGCCTACTTCCAAGAAAAACGGCAAGGTCAACATTCTCCCCGGCTGGGTGGAACCCTGCGACATGGAAGAGATCAAGCGTCTCTGCTCCATGATCGGGGTGGACATCACCATGTTCCCGGATACTTCCGGCGTACTCAACGGTCCCCTTAGCGGCGAATACAAAATGTTCCCCGATGGCGGCGTGACCATAAAAGAACTGAAGGAAGCCGGACAGGCTACCGGAACAATCGCACTCGGCGAATGGTGCTCCGCAGACGGCGCCCGCTGGCTCGACTCCAAGCACAAGGTTCCCTGTACCGTGCTGGATATGCCCTTCGGCCTGAAAGCCACCGACCGTTTCATCGACGTGCTGCGCACTGTAGCCGGAGCTTCCATCCCCGAATCCGTATCTTACGAACGCGGACAGCTGGTGGATATGATTTCGGACATGCACCAGTACCTCTACTGCAAAAAGGTCGCCATTTACGGTGATCCCGACCAGCTCATTTCCATGGTGGAATTCCTCCGTTCCATCGATATGTGCCCGGTCTACGTAGTTACCGGTACTCCCGGCAAGAAGTTCGAAAAGCGGATCAAGGAACTTACCGCGGACATGCCTTACGAATGCAAGGTCAAAGCTAAAGGCGACATGTTCCTCATGCATCAGTGGATCAAAAACGAACCTGTGGATCTGCTCATGGGTAACTCCTACGGCAAGTACATTGCCCGCGACGAAGACATCCCGTTCCTGCGCTGGGGCTTCCCCATCACTGACCGTCAGGGACACCAGTACTTCCCCACCGTGGGCTACAAAGGAGGTCTGAGACTGCTTGAAAAGATCCTCGGACTGCTCATGGATCGCATTGACCGCGATACTCCCGAAGAAACCTTCGAGCTTGTCCTTTAATCACAAATACTTCCCCTGCGGCAAACCACAGCCGCAGGGGATACACGGAGCAACACCATGACTACTTCCACTTCACATCCTTGTTTCGGCCCCTCGGCCCGTGCATCAGTCGGCCGCATTCACCTTCCGGTTGCTCCCAAGACTTTTGCCCGTACCAAATTTACTCCCGAAACCAAAATGCCCGCAGCAATGATGCCTGAAGATGCTGTTGCCATGCTCGATGAGCTGATCAGCTCCGGCAAAAAGATCAAGGTCGTAGGTATTACCGGTCCCGGCGACCCGCTGGCAGATTTTGAAACCACCTATAGGACCCTGAAAATGGTCAGGGATAAATACCCGCGCATGAACCTCTGCCTGACCACTCTGGGCATCGACGGCGAAAAGTACGCGAAAAAACTGGCCGAATTAAATATTTCCCACATCACTGTTTTGGTAGATGCGGCGGACTCAGCTACCGCCGAAAAGATCTATGCCTGGATTCGCCCGTCCACCAAAAACATCCCCCTGCCTGAAGCCTGCATAATGCTCATGAAAGAACAGGGAGCAAGTATCAAGGCTTTCAAAAATGCAGGCCTGACCGTGAAGGTCAACACAACTCTATACTCTGAGAATATTGACCAGATCGAAAGCATCGCCATCGCAGTTAAGACACTTGATGCAGATATCATGGGTTTGATTCCTTTCATCCCTGAAAGGAAAAGCGAATTTTCCGCAGTAAGCGACGAGCAGATAAAAACTGCACGAGAGCTGGCTGCAAAACATATTGAAATTATGGAGCCGTGGCTCAGATGCGGTTCAGACATGGAGCTGGAACGACCGACATCAAGTTCTCTGCCTAAACCTAGCGTTAGCCGCCCCAATGTTGCGGTGGCAAGTTCCGGCGGAATGGATATCGACCTGCATCTGGGCCACGCCCATAAAATCATGATCTACGGCCCGCGTGAAGACGGTTTGGCCTGCCTCCTTGAAACAAGAGAGGCCCCGGAACCGGGCGGAGGAGCAACCCGCTGGGAAAACCTGGCCGAGATCCTGAATGACTGTTTCGTCCTGCTCTGCGCCGCAGCAGGGGAAACCCCGAAAAAAATTCTTGCCGCCAACGGAATCAGAACCGTGATCTCGGAAGATAACGTCGAAGGCACAGTGGATGTGCTCTACGGCGGCGGCAAAAAAGGCAAATGCAAAAAATAAACACGAGGAGAAGAATATGGCTACCCCAGAAAGAATGATCATCTGTTGTCAGAGTTTCCGCGCTGCGGGCGCACCCAAAGGTATCTGTCACAAACAGACCGACGGTTTCCTGCAATACATCGAAGAAGAAATCATCGACCGCGGCATAGACGCACTGGTGGTAGCCACCAGCTGTCTTAAGCAGTGCGATAACGGCCCCATCCTCGTGGTTCAACCTGAGAACTGGTGGTTCAAGGGCGTGGATTCTGAAGAAGCCATCGATGAAATCCTTGATGGCCTTGAAGACGGCGACCCCTGCGCAACATACCTGCTGGATTAATTAACTTTATCATTAACATTTCAAAGTTCACGCTTCTGGATTTTGGAAAACCATAGAGGGAGCATATGCCGACCACAGTTCATATACGCAACGCCAACTCTGCTGATCTGGACCCAATGACCGATCTGCTGAAGTCACTTTTCTCCGTCGAGAAGGACTTTTCAGCGGATGGGAACAGACAGATGAAGGGGTTGAGAATGCTGCTGGGCAATCCCCGGGCACGCATTCTGGTTGCAGAAGAACATGGGGGAGTGGTCGGCATGTGCACCGGTCAGATTGTAATCTCAACCGCTGAAGGCGGCCCGTCCATCCTTGTTGAAGACGTGGTTGTCCGCAGCGACCGGCAAGGGGAGGGAATCGGCACCATGCTCATGGAAGCCATTCTCGAATTCGCAGAAGAAAATAGAGCAACAAGACTGCAACTGCTTGCAGACTGCGACAATACCCCGGCCCTGAAATTTTACGAGAAAATAGGCTGGAGCAACACAAGCCTGATCTGCCTTCGCAAGACGAACGCATAGCAACGGAGCACATCATGAATGAATATACAATATTAGAAGAACGTAAAGACCAGATTCACCGCACGGGCGAGGGAGCACTGGACATGGCCTGCAACCGGGAGTCACTTGCCGGAGCAGTGAGCCAGAGAGCCTGTGTTTTCTGCGGTTCAAGGGTCGTTCTCTATCCCATAGCCGATGCCCTGCACCTTGTGCACGGGCCTATCGGCTGTGCGGTTTACACATGGGACATCCGCGGCGCACTTTCCAGCGGACCGGAACTGCACCGCCTCTCCTTTTCCACAGACTTGCAGGAAACAGACGTCATCTTCGGCGGTGAAAAAAAACTTGAAGCCGCCCTTGATGAACTCATCGACCGCCACAGCCCTAAGGCGGCCTTCGTCTATTCCACCTGCATTGTAGGCATCATCGGTGATGATCTTGAAGCGGTCTGTAGAAAAATGAGTGAGAAGAAAGGCATTCCCGTACTTCCGGTGCAGTCGGAAGGATTCAAGGGCAGCAAACGTGAAGGCTATCTCGCGGCCTGCAAAGCCATGTTCAAACTGGTGGGAACCGAGGATACTTCGGACATTTCACCGCTTTCCGTGAATATTCTCGGCGACTTTAACCTTGCCGGGGAAATCTGGATCATCCGCGAATATTTCAAAAAGATGGGGGTGGAGGTCGTCGCCAACATTACCGGTGACGGACGTGTGAAGGATATCGGGCGCAGCCACGGTGCGGCCCTTAACCTTGTACAGTGTTCGGGTGCGACATTGGATTTGGCAAAAATGATGAAAGAGGAATACGGCACGCCCTTTATGCGCGTCTCCTACCTCGGCATCGAAGACATGGCCGATTCCCTCTATCAGGTTGCTGATTTCTTCAAGGATGTCGACCCGGACATTGTCAAACGCACGGAAGATCTGGTGCGCGAAGAACTCTCAAAACTCATGCCTGAGCTGGCCCGCATGCGCAAAGACCTCGAAGGCAAAAAAGTCGCCATGTACGTGGGCGGTTCTTTCAAGGCATTCTCCCTGCTCAAGGCCTTCCGCCATCTGGGCATGAAAGTAGTCATGGTCGGTTCCCAGACCGGAACCAAGGAAGATTATGCTGAACTGGAACGCATCTCCGATCCCGGCACCATCCTCGTTGATGACGCCAACCCGCTCGAACTTTCAGCGTTCATTAAAGAAAAGGACGTTGATATCTTCGTAGGCGGCGTAAAAGAACGGCCCATCGCCTTCAAGATGGGAGTCGGATTTTGCGATCATAACCACGAACGCAAGGAAGCTCTTGAAGGTTTCGAAGGCATGCTCAACTTCGCCCGCGAAATCCATTCATCAGCCATGAGTCCGGTCTGGAACTTTGTACCCCGTAGAGCCAAGAAGGCAGGAGAATAGCCATGACTACCAAAAGTAAAAATTACACATCCACAACTAATGCCTGCAAACTCTGCACACCTCTCGGCGCATCTCTCGCATTCAGAGGTGTGGAAGGCTCCATTCCTTTCCTGCACGGCTCACAGGGCTGCGCTACTTACATGCGCCGCTATATCATCAGCCATTTTCGTGAACCCGTGGATATCGCTTCATCGGCTCTGGGAGAAAAGAACGCCATTTACGGCGGCGGCCCGAACCTGAAGAAGGGCATCCTTAATGTCATGAAAAAGTACGAGCCGAAAATTGTCGGCGTGGCAACCACCTGCCTGACTGAAACCATCGGCGATGATGTCCCCATGTACTTAAAGGAATTCTTCGACGAGTTCGGCGACCTGAATCTGCCCGATATCGTGCAGGTTTCCACTCCCAGCTACAACGGCACCCACGTGGACGGATGGCACGGGGCAGTGCGCTCCATGGTCGAGCAGCTTTGCACCGAGAAGGCAGAAAATGACGGGCACATCAACATCCTGCCCAACATGGTTTCCTGCGAAGATGTACGTCACCTCTTTGATATTTGCGAAGATTTCGGTCTGAAAGCGACCATCCTGCCTGATATTTCCGAAACCCTCGATGGCCCTGCACTGGAAGATTACATGAAAATCCCGGTTGGCGGGACTCCGGTTGAGGACATCAAGAAAATGTCCGGCGCGAAGGCAACCATCGAACTCGGTCGCTGTGTGCCCGCCAAGAGCGGCGGAAGCAGCCTTGCGGAACGCTTCGGAGTGGCAAACCACCGCATCGGTCTGCCCATGGGACTGCGCGAATCGGATATTTTCTTCGAAACCCTTGAAGCCATTTCAGGCAAAGAAATGCCCGCCCGTTACGAGCGCGAGCGCGGCAGACTGATTGATGCCTACGTTGACGGACACAAGTACGTGTTCGGCAAAAGGGCAGTTGTTTACGGCGAGGAAGACCTCGTAACCGGACTGTGTGCGTTTCTGGCTGAAATTGGTGTGGACGTTATCCTTGCCGGTTCCGGTGCCAAGAAAAAAGGCATGGCCGAAGCAGTCACCGCTGTAACCGAAGGAGTGGGCAGAACCATCCCTGAAATCCACGAAGGTGTTGATTTCCACGACATTTCCGAGAGGGCCGAAGATCTGAAGCCCGATATGCTTATCGGGCATTCCAAGGGCTACCGCTATGCCAAAGCATGGGACATCCCCCTGATCAGGGTCGGTTTTCCGGTCCATGACCGCTTCGGCGGACAGCGCATCCCGACCCTCGGCTACCGCGGAACGCAGCACCTCTTCGACCGCGTTGTCAACGCAATGCTGGAGAAGAAGCAGGCGGATAACTCCGTTGGTTACGGCTACATGTAAGAATTTATCAATATAAATATATCATACTGGGAGAATTACCATGCAGAAAGATACAACTAAACACCCGTGCTTTAACAAAGAAACCGCAGGCTCCTGTGGACGTGTACATCTCCCGGTAGCCCCCAAATGCAACATCCAGTGCAACTACTGCAACCGAAAATATGACTGCGTCAACGAATCGCGTCCCGGCGTAACCAGCAGTGTACTCAAACCTTTTCAGGCCGCAGAATACATGGATGCAGTGCTGGAGAAAGAGCCGCGCATCACCGTTGCCGGTATTGCCGGACCGGGCGACCCATTTGCCAACCCGGAAGAGACTCTGGAAACTATGCGTTTGCTCAATAAAAAACATCCGCACCTGATTTTCTGCCTGTCCTCCAACGGCATGGGAATCCTGCCTTATCTGGATGACCTGAAAGAACTGGGCGTATCCCACGTAACCATCACCATCAGCGCAATTGATCCAAAAATCGGGGCCAAGATCTATTCATGGGTCAAGGACGACAAGGTGGTATATCACGGCGAAAAAGGTGCGAAAGTGCTGCTGGATCGCCAGCTTGCAGCGATCAAGGGCCTGAAAGAACGGGGCATTACCGTAAAGGTTAATTCCATCGTCATCCCCGGTATCAATGAGCATCATATTACCGAAGTTTCCAAAGTCTGTGCCGAGCTTGGCGCGGACATCCAAAACATGATCCCCCTTAAGCCGACAGCAGATACACCTTTTGCGGACATAACTGAACCGGGTCATGAGACCATCGGTCCCCTGCGCAAAGAAGCAGGCAAAGTAATCGAACAGATGACCCACTGCCGCCGCTGCCGTGCTGATGCAGTCGGGCTTTTGGGTGACGATAAATCTGTCGCCCTCTGCGGAACCATGAAATCCTGTTCTGAACTGAAACCCATTGATGTAAAAGGTCCGCGCCCCTACGTGGCAGTGGCATCCCGCGAAGGAATGCTGGTCAATCAGCATCTTGGTGAGGCCAAGAAATTCCACATCTGGGCCGAAGATGGAAATGGCGGCTTTAAGCTGGTTGAAAAACGGCCGGCGCCCAAAGCCGGATGCGGCCCTCAGCGCTGGACAGACCTTGCTGCTACCCTCAGTGACTGCCGCGCAGTGCTGGCAGCAGCCATCGGTGAAACCCCGCAGGTAATGCTGGCTGAAGACGGAGTGGAACCGTACGTAATCGGCGGGTTCATCGAAGATGCGCTGACTACGGTCTACAGCGGCGGAAATATGGATATTCATAAGGGACGGCGTGGCAGCATCGCAGATGCCTGTTGTACCGGAACCGGCACCAAATGCGGTTAAATTGTGTCCATAAGCAGCGATCTGCTGCGCTGCTGCGAAAGGTTCAAATCCTCACGTATTAGTATACGCTTCGGCCTTGAACCTTTCTTGCAACTTGCATCTCACTACTTCTGAACACAATTTACTTATATTTATAGGAATGCTCCGTTTCTATAAATCACACTGCGAAGCCCCTGCCAAGTTGCTCTGGCCGGGGCTTCACTATTTTATTCTTTTGCTTGTTGCTGCGCCTTTTCGGTGACAACAATATCGAGGCCCTGCGGTGTTCGGATCAATTGCGGGGATGGGCCTTTTTCAGCTTCGGGATTGCGGAAATTAAAGACCAGTCGCAAACGGTCCGTATGTCTGCCCAGCACTACCTGCCCCACAAAGCCGGATATGAAATCAGTTACCCGCGGAACGGAATAACGCCACTTGCCGCGCAAATCCACCACCAGCTTGGAGGGTTTGTCCAGCCAGAAATACGTTACCCTGCCGACCTCAAGTGAAGTCTGCAAACGCGCCAAAAACTCAGTTTCTGTATGGGTGAATTCAAGATTATCCAGCATACCGACTTTGGAAGCAGGAGCGCCCTGCGTACGGTTAGCGGCAAGATCTTCTTGGATTTCCCGTTTAACCGGATCGGAACCATCCTGATTTGCGGTCTGATTACCTTCAATAAACTGTTCCACATCCCGTTCAACCTTGCGAACTTCGTGGACGACTTCCCTGCGCACGGAAGTTGCTTCTTCGGTGGCAACCTGCATCAGAGTCTCTGAGCCGTTTACAGCAGAAGATCCGTTAAAAAGCATCTGTGCAGGCTTATTGAAATCACTGATAAAAGTATCAAAATCTCCCCACACGGTAAGGACAAACAAACCGTAAACTGCACCCAGCCAAATCAGGAAGAGCAGGATGTAAAATCTTCTGTAAAAGACAGTCAGCACATCCGCCTCCTTAATTTTCCCAGCAATCGGTTATGAAATTCGGCAGGTTCAAGGGCTTGATCTGTAAGACCTCGATTACCGGAACAGCACCGCTGAAATTGTAGCCAACCTTTACATTGCTTACGCCCAGACCTTGCAAGCCCTTGGCCTGATCCGGGAAATCCTTGGGACTGAAATTGACCTCGCCATTACGGAACTCGGACAAGAACTTGGCAAAACCAAGCTTGCCCTCATAGGTCTTGACCAGATCAATACCCGGAAAACGGATGGTCAGGGTGGTTGTACCGCACTGATCAGGCTTCCATGTGAAAGTCGTCTTTTCGGAATAGTTATAGTTTACCAACTCCTGTCTGCCACTGCCGCATTCAAGGGATAGGGTTGTGGCGTACGGCTCCTGCGTGGCATTGGAATTCACGGAAGTAGGAATGGTCGACAAGCCGACCTTGTATTCAGGCTGAATTTCCTGCGCTCCCTGCTCTCCGTCATTGAGGAAAACAAAAAAATCTTCACGGAACGGAAAAGGAATGCCCAGCCATTGGCGACTCTGCCAACCCTTTACGCCCTT
This sequence comes from Maridesulfovibrio pacificus (SeqCode), assembly GCF_048612815.1. Lineage (NCBI taxonomy): Bacteria > Pseudomonadati > Thermodesulfobacteriota > Desulfovibrionia > Desulfovibrionales > Desulfovibrionaceae > Maridesulfovibrio > Maridesulfovibrio pacificus (SeqCode). The sequence continues at coordinate 95,545 of NZ_JBLZNE010000003.1, read as the reverse complement.
GCTAAGGAAAGGTGCGGCGCTGCCGGAAGTGAACTTATCGACGATCCCGCTCTTGCCGAACAGAGTGGTACGCAGCTTATCCGACGGAACATGAGCGGTTTCAGCAAGAACTTTGCCTTCCCATAGCTGTTGCAATTCGCAGGAAGCTTCCATGGTGATCACGTAGACCATAAATTCCAACGGTCCGGCCACAAGATTCCAGAACATATGGGTGCCCTGCCCGCCACTGCGCATGCGTGTACGCAGTGCGGCCATGGCTCTGGTAGCTCCATCCACAGGATTCTTTTTCACCGCACCGGCAGACATACTGTCCGCCCCACTGCCGCCAGAACTCTGTCCGGTGGCGGGGTAAAGAGCAGCCGCGCTCTTGAAAGCTGTTTCCTGACTGGTGGTAAATCCGGCCAGATCATGCAACACCTGCATATATTCATCGATCTGCTTGGCTCCCTCAATACGGGCCTCAATATTTTTAGCCATCTTGCCGCCCAGATCCGCCATGATTTTACGCAGGGATTCCTCAGCCTTCTGGGAAGATTCTTCTACACCCTTGGCTTTCATGGCCTTGTACTGGGTCAACACAATGTTGAAATCAAAAAGATCAGCAATCCAATCCGGGGCAGTTCCCAATCCCTTAATTACCGAAAATTCCTCTTTCATCCTGCCTAGCAGCTCGAAGTAAGGGTTGTCGGCATTAGCCATAGTATGAGCCATGCTGCTGTAATCATCTTTAGTCAGCAACTGACGCTCACCTTCGGTAAAATGCTCGGAAAAAGAATACCATGAGCGGTAGAATTGCTCTGCATACCAATTCCAGAAATCCTTTTCTCGTTGTGCGAAATCCGTATTATCCGGCATTGCCCTGCGCAATTCTCCGAGGAAATCAGTGAGCATTTTATGTCCGGTGGTCGTATAGGCAGGGGGAACCTGAACCTCATTTTCAAAATGCAGGCGCGGCCCGCCCCAAAAATCGCGCAGGGTCACCGACTGTACTTCAGGATTGGAATCAACCCAATCCACCAGCCATTTAAAATCCGATCCCTTAAGACTGAACACCTTACCAAGACGAGCCTGCAAAAGCAGTCTTTGCTCTTTTAATCCTTCATCATTTTCAATCCAATCAAGATATGAACTGTAAGTTTGCCCATAATACTTCATCAGGTCCGACTCGAACCCCGGAACAGCCATAGACATGGCCTGACCGGAAGGGAGTTCGTACGGAGCCAAGGGCTTTGCTTTTCCACCTTCAATCCGGTTATCGAGCAGATCAATGCGCCAGCCAAGCAACTTGACGAAATCACTGACTTCCTGCTCCGAAGAACCGGCATGCAACCCTTCAATTGTCCGGGACAACTCGGCATCCACAGGTTTCAGCAATGCTGATTCAAACTTTTCAACATAAAGCTGCCGGACCTTCTGCTCTGCTTCAAGGCTGACATCAAGCCCCATGCGCGGAACCCACCAATTGGAATTCAAATCGTGCAAATGCACTATTTTCTGGCGGAAACCTTCCATCTCTACAACACATTCATCAATCTTTTCTGAAAACTCCGGTGGTTTCGGAAAGGCGGTAAAAAGATCATCAAGAGCACGGCGGTTGCCCAAAAAGGACATGCTGAACAGACCGCAGACGAAGAACAGCAGGGACAACCAGACCAGCATTCCCATGTTGCGGGTAAGCAGCTTCCATTTGAGGAATTCAAGTATGGGGGTAAACAAGTTGCGGTCACGGGTCAGGACCTTGGAAAAAAAATCGTGCAAAAACAAACCCTGACGGGTGCCCGGGAGCTTTGTTTCCACATTCTGCAAAGAGGGAAGACTATCTAGAAAAGCGGAACTCTGCTCACCGCTCTGTTCGCCGCTGGAAAAATAAATTCCTCGGAACAACGGTTGTTCCTGATAGGGATTCTCCTCGAACACACCTTCTGCAAAAGCCCGGATACGCGGGCGTAAACGGTCCAGTTCCTCGGCAAAAAGCAGGAAAGCGGGATCAAAGCTGTTCTCCCGATCAAGCAGGATCATACGCAAAGCACGCAGACGCTCAATAACCCCGGTAACAGCTGCATCCACAAATTCTTCGGGGTCAGGAATCATGGATTCATTGACCATACCCATTGCTTGCGAACGGGCCTCATCAGGAAGAACTTCTGTCAGTCCTTTGAGCCCGAAAACAAGATCCATCTTGGTCAGCAGCACGTAGACCGGAAAACGCACACCCAACACACGCATAAGTTCATTGATCCGCCGCCGCAAACTGCGTCCGTATTCGTTCAGACTGTCTTCATCCCCTGATTGCAGACGATCCGCAGGCAGGGTGATGATCAACCCGTTGAGAGGTTCACGTTTGCGGTATTTAACCAGCAGGGTCAAAAACTTTTCCCACTCTTCCTTATCCCGTGATTCATCAATGGGAATGGCATAGCGTCCGGCAGTATCAAGGATAACCGCCTCTTCAAAGAACCACCAATCACAATTGCGGGTAGCAGAAACTCCGGGGGTTGGGCCAACGTCTGAAAGAATGGAAGTCAGCCTGCTGCTGGCGACCGCAGTGCTCTTGCCGGAATCGGATTCACCGAAAACCATAAACCACGGCAGGGCGTACAAGGGGTTGCCATGCCTGCGCAGTTCCGAATTCTGGAGCAGTTGCACAGCCTCAGTCCAGCGTGTCTGCAATTCCTGCAAGCGGGAACGCTCATGCAACGGGGCGGCGGCAATGGCCGAATCATCCTGATCCACAATGCGCTTTACAAATTTCTTCTCCCGCCTGCGCAGCATCCATTTACGGATAAAAAAGAAAGCAGCAACCAGCCCGATCACTCCGCCAAAAAGACAGGCCCCGGCCCACCACGGCCAGCCCATGTAAGTAACAAGGGCATAGGAGGCTACTGCCGCCAGCACAAAAAGCAGCACAATAAAGATGATCTTGAGCAGATTGAGTAAAAATTTCTTCATGCTTCGGCCTTTTCACCCCTTAGGAATCTAGTGCCATATCCTCAAAATTATTTCATATTTATAGAGATCGAAATACTATATTAATGAACCCAACACTAACCGAACCAGAGCTTCAGGCTCTGCTCAAGCAAAACCTTGTAAGCAAAGAACATCCCGCCGACCACAAACACGGGCAGGATGAAAAAGATCAGGGAAACAGGATCAAAAATGCGCCCGTAACAGCATTTTCGCGGTGCAGCCTCACCTGTTCCGTAGGATTGCGGGAAAACCGGCCCACTGCCCTTCTCACTTCCGGGTATGCGGGCCACGCACTCCCGGCGCAGCTCTTCCAAACGTTCTTCTCCGGATTCACTGAAATACTTTCCGGTGAAACCTAAGGAAAGGCAAAGGGCGTAAACTTCAAGAACTTCTGATAATCCATTGTCATTGACCGGTTGACCATCCTTTTCCATATCAGCGAAAAGGCTTTGATCCACAGGGCCGTTGTTGCGGTTGAAAAGTTTATCCAATCGCTCAAAGAATTCCTCGCCCGCATTGGCTGTTCCGTAAAACTCACGCTGCAAAGGATGTTTAAGCCAATCACGCATCCCGGCCCATTTTGAAACCAGCACAGCTTCATCGGCCCAGGCAAAAACCGCAAAACGTGCATCATTGTAAAGATCTTCCGGTACCCCCACCATATCGCTGCGGTCATCCATGCGGGTTATCAGCGTCCTCAGATCATCACGCACCTGCTCATACTCAGCGCCAGCCATTTCCGCAGATTCGGTCAATAGCCTGATGTAGGTGAAGAGTTCGAGGAAGCAATCAGAAAGATGCATGGAATAATCCCTCAAAATAATTTTTAATTTTAAGATAAAAACAACCAGTAGTATTCACCATCTACCCCCTCATGGCGGCTATGTAGACCGCAAGGTCACTGGGCGCACTGTCCCAGTAAAGAGAAAGGCTTCCTGAGCGGACCACATCTTCCCAATGCGGGGATTCGGTATCAATGCGGAAACACAGGGTGCCTTTGGACCTAGGCAGACCGGGAGGTAGATTTTCCATATGAATCATGCCGATCCCCTGCACGGCACGGGCCAGCAGGTTGCTCATGCCGTGGGTTGCAGAAAGTTTGGCGATATTCATGAGTTCCGGCAAAGCCTGTTCCGGATTCTCGGTCTTTATCAGCATCCAGAAGCTGTTTCCGGCAGCAAAAGCACGTTCCGGCAATTCCACGGTAAAGTAAGGATCACTGAACACAAACTGGCTCATGAATTCCGGTCCGGCAGTCAGACTGTCCAGGATATTAGTGATTATCTCACGGGCTTTTTCAAAGCAGAGACCAATATTTTCATGATCGTAATCAGGCAGGACCTTCTGTCCGTCCGGACCTTCCCCAAGGGCGGACATTTCCCGTGAGAATGAAGACAACTCCCCGATAATCTGACGCAGCAGCCCATAAGCGTGCCACGGATGTATATGCGGAGCCGCAGCAAAATGATCCAGCTGCGGGGCGTAACGATTCAAGGTACGCAAAACCAGCAGAAAAACAGTGGAAGTAAAATCAAGATCACCGGAACCGAGTCCGGCTGGATTCTTATACTGCTCCAGCCTGCGGCAACGCGAGGCAACCTGATCACTTATGTCGCTGAAAACATGCCGCAGCCATCTTGAAGCACTCAGGGTAATGCAGGGAGGAACAAAGCTTTCATCCAGACACACTTCCTGAACATCGCGCTCCAAACGGGCCAAGGGGATAATGTTGTAGGCCCCAAGATCATCCAGTTCATCTTCCCAGAACAAGCGCAAAACATAACGCATGGGCTTGATCTGGGCCGCAGGACCGCTGCCCAGCAGGTCCGGCTGTTCAACTGGGTCCGGGGAAACCGCGAACATGGTATTTACCGAAGCGGCCGTATCTTCAACCTGCGCAACATTACCACCCTCAGGATTCCACTTACGCAGCCCCAGATAGACAGTAAAAGGCTTTCCGCCCTCTTCCCATGCTCCCTCAAAGGAACGTGGTTCAATATGGGCATTTCCCGGAAAAGTAACCAGATTACCGTCATCAAAGAAGACTTCAATTTCAGTAACTTCAAAGTGTTTGCGTTCAAGGGCACCCTCACGGACTTTTAAACCGGAGACACCCCAGAAATATGGCAATCCATACTGGCGCATAGCCCGAAAACGATGCAGCTGATGCAGGTCTGAAAGCTGGAAGTGCTGGGGTTGCAGGAACAATCCCTGATGCCAGAACAAAGGTTTATCCGCATGCATAGCCTACTCCCCCACCTTTTGAATTTCATGGGGGCCGAGAATGATCATGGCGTCCAGCTTGGCAGGGGCGTACCAGGTATCTCCCCACCAAAGCATACCCGTCTCACTCACATCCATGGGAATCTGCCAAGTGCGCGAAGCCTTGCCCTGCAAATCATAATATCCGGCAACCACACCCACGAACTTAGTGCCCTCGGCACGATCCATCGTGATGGTAGAATTGCTTCCCGGCTGAACAAATTCGCGTTTGACCTGCGTAACGCTCTGGTCAAAGCTGGTGCAATTGAGCATCTTTTCCACACCGGTGGAAGTTCCTGCCAATTCATTGAATTTACTTAGATTTGAAAGCTGATAAAAACAGAGCAGCAAGGTATGCGGAGCCCCGTCATAGGCATTGAGATTCTTATCCACACCCAGCTTAAAGGAAATGGCGTTGATCTGATAAGTCCACTTCATCTGATCCGGGCTTGAAGCCGGAGTGGTCACAGTTGTGGGATTAACCGGCTTTTGCTTGCCACCGCAACTGCAAACAGCCACTAGCAGGATTAACAGGAGTATCAATAGTCTACCGCGCACAATCCGCCCTCCGATTGCATAGTTGGAGCCACCAAAAGAGAATTCAGTACTTAACAGCAATTTACACGTAAAATAACTTTATGTCGATGGCAGATGCAATTTAAGCATAAAAGCGAAACACCTTGTTGCCCCCGAAGCGCAATCTGCGTTAACATGACTTCGATTCCTATTTGCAAAACAACCGCAGTGAGGTCTTCATGCATATCGAGCTTCCGTCTTTCAAATTATTGATGCTGGCCCCCTTTTCCCCGACACTGGAAACAAACAATCCCCCGCGCATAAAGGCTGAGCCCTCTTCCATAGACCAAGCTCTGGCTGAGATTAACCCCAGCCTTGATATCTCTCTGGACCGCAATCATTTCCCCGCTGCATCCATCAATATTTCCATCAGCAGGATGGCGGATTTCAGACCCAAGAATATCAGCCGAACCCCGGAATTCAAAAATATCATCAGCCAGATGGCGGAAGATGTCCCCGCTCCAAAACCAACAACACCTACTCCCAAAAGTTCCGCCGTTCTTGATGACATTCTTTCCATGATCAACAGCGGGCAAACCGAGCAATCCACTGCCACGCCCGGCCAGCACGAACGCCCAAAAAGCGAACTGTTGCAGGCAATCTTCACTGATCCGGTTTTCAGAAAAATGGAGGCCGCATGGCGCGGTCTGGAATTGCTGTCCCGGCAGGTTCCTTCCGGCAGCAAAATCAGTGTTGAATTCATGCTCGTCCCCATTTCTGAAAACAACCTGATTCCAATTCTGGATAAACTGGAACAAGAACTTGCTGATTCCCCGCCGGAGTTGATTCTGATCGATCACAGCCTGAACAATTCGCCACGGTCCATGGAGATTCTGGAACGGGTCATGGATTTTGCGGAATCAATGCTCGCCCCGGCAATGGTGGCTTTCGGGCCGAGGTTCCTTGAATTGGAGAACTGGGCTGAGGCAGACAAACTGCCCTTCATTCCAACCCTGCTGGAAGGTGCGGAGTACGGACGTTGGAAGACTCTGCGCCAGCAGCCTGCCGCCGGATGGATTATCGGTTGTGCCGGGGCCATCATGGGCAGGACCATGCACTCCCCCGAAGCTGGATTTGAACAGACCTCCCTCTCCGAACGGGGGCCGCTCTGGACAAATTCCATCTGGGGCGCAGCAGCCCTCTGCGCCCGCAGCCTCTCAGAGTATGGCAGGGCCACCCTTTTTGCAGACCATTCCAGCACTCGACTGGACGGCTTACCTCTTGCCGAAGGGACAAGACCGGCACCTATCAATCCATCCTTAGGAACAGAACGGATCAAGGATTTTCGACAGGCAGGAATAAACGCCCTTGCCTTTAACGGCGATCAGGCTTTTCTTCTCGGTTCGACAACCATAGACGGTGGTCCGGCAAATCTGCGGTTCTACCTTTCAGGATTGATTCATTTTCTGATTTTATTATCAACGGCAAAGCGCAAAGAATTCAGCGACATTGAATCGCAATTAATCGAAGCAATTACACTGTTCCTCCAGCAGCAGGGATATCCGCAACCGCAGGATTTGAGCATAAAAAAAGAAGAACCGTCCGGTAAGACGATTCCCCTTGAGATTTCCATTACTCCGGGCTCGGAAATCCTGCCCGGGAATGTACCTATTAGCTTCGGATTTAATTGGTAAAAATCACTTCACTTGAGTTCTAAAGAATAGAACTCGGCATCATCGCCGTCAGGGAATTCACCGAAGATCAGTGCGTCCGGTGTTCCGGCGACTTTTACGAAATATGATTCATCTTCGCCCAGTTCGTTTTTCACGGCCCAGCCGATGAAATCCTTGCCGCCCATTTCCATTTTCAAGCCCTTCATGGGATAATTGAGCACGCATTTTTCCGGCAATTGTCCGGCAGGCCCCACGCCGTGTGCACCTATATCACCATCACTTACCCCGAGCAGAGCCCCGCTCCATTTATGACCCGGAGCAGGCCCGACCTCGATCCAAAGTCCCAGACTCGGCAATGGATAAAGGTCAAAACGGTATTCCGCATCAACTTTCTTGATCGGCATATTGGCTTTGGCTGCCAGCTTCGCGCCGAGCTTGGCTTCATCCACAACTTCCGCGCCGCGCAGCATGGTCGGCAAAGTTGCGGAATCAAGCTCGCCGTCATCACAGATGCACAGGATCGGGAAGCCGTGACCGCGCCTAGCCTGCACTGCCGCTGCCAATAGTCCCAGTCCGAAACGGATGTCCGGGTTCTCATAGCTGGCCTTGCCGCCCTTGATCAGCCAGACGCCAACTTCCGGTTTCTCCATCTCGCCGATAGGTCCGGCCCATTCCATCTTTTCCAAATTTTCGGACCAAAAATGACCGTTCACGCCAAGGCCGTAACGGGTAACGGTCTGGAAAAGGCCCTTCCCCTTGGCTTCGTCTTTTTCCAAAATTGAAATGAATATGCTTTTTGCCATGTATTGCCTCCGGCGGATCTCCGAGGGCCAAAGAAACTTTTTGAAAAAAGTTTCTCTGGACTCTTCAAAAACTTTTAATAGGGCTTCGCCGCTTCGTAGTAAAAATTATCCCAGAGTTAAGACCGTGACCTGACTGGGAACCGCGCAGATTCCTGGTGCGTTGGGCAGTACCGCAAGGCAGTTCTGACCGGTCACGCTGGTCAGCCGCTGCACGGGTATGCCGTCAGCTAAAATAGTGATGCAGCCGACTATGTACTCCGTCTGGCCGGATTCCAGATGCGAGACAACGCCCATTTCAACACCGGGCTCATCTCCTTCACTGACCAGCCCGAGCGAAACCTGATTAAGGGTCGGCATGCAATCGCAAAGCACGTTGTATGCTGCCGGGGCCGATGTCGCTGACTCGGCAATATTCGGATAAGGAACCGGCACCGGAACCGGACCTGCCGGGGTCAGACAGACATCCGGAAACCCCATGTCCATCCCTGCTCCCATGGTAAGCGCAAACATATGATACTCCTTGATTTTTAGCCCATATGAATCAATTCACCGTCTATTTTCACGTGTTCCTCTGAAACGATCATGGCATTTTTACTCTGTATGGTCAGGGTTTCGTCCACCAACTGCCTGCGAGACTCGGCCTGACAATCTTCATGTTCCTTGGTGAAACGGAAATAATTGACCACACGGCGGGTAAATTCCCGGCTGACCTCATCCACATTTCCGGCAACTTTCTTAACCCGCTCCACATTACTGCTGAACAAACGCGAAGTGAGCGAAACCTTGCCCGCTGAAATTTCAACCTCATTGGAATGCAAGGCCGCCTTATCGCTTATGCAGTTCAATTCATCGTCCGCGACAATGGACAGACTTCCGTTTTTACTCCGCAGAGTAACATCGCCATCTACTTCTATTGATGTCGCCGTATCAGCAGCACGAGCAAGCACGGACAAAATCCAGACCCCGCCCTTTGTGTCCACAGAGACGAGCACACTATCGCCTGCTTCGGGGCTGACCAGACAACTGACAGCCTTCTGCGCTTCAAGTTCTCCAAGGGAAGTCTCAACCACAACACCGTCATCAGCCAGAATCACCCGCCCATACTCAAGCTGGGGTGTGACCGATTCATGCTTTTTAATCAGATTATTCATATATCCTCCCGTATTTGAAGAACCGTATTTCTTTTATTCTATACCACTTCGCCAAACAAAGATGCGAAGCAAATTAAATGGTTTTGAAGGGGATGGGGTCCGGGGAAGGCTTAACCATGAACCCAGTTTTCGGCTTCCTCCATATCTTTGTCCGTACCTTGCAACATAATAAGAGTCGCTCCATCCCAGCGAGTATCCTTCTCGATTATGCGATGCAGCTTAGCCCGATACATGGAAGCCCTGCTGAAATCCGCATGGGTCAGGTCGGCATGCGAAAAATCTGAATGCTGTAAACTGGCCCTGTTAAATTTTGTAGCCTGACAGATGGCCTTGTTGAAAATTGCGTGAACCATTGTCGCGCCGGAAAAATCAGCAATGGTCGCGTCTGCTCCGCCGAGATAAGCTTTTGTTAAATCTGCTCGCGTGAAATCAGCTTCGCGCAGAACTGCTCCGTTGAGCATGCAACTGCGCAGGACTGCGCCGGAAAGATTCGCTCCGGTTAAATCCGCACCCGTGAAATTCGACATGGTCATGTCCGCGCCGGAAAGGTTGGCCCCGCGCAGGTTAGCACTATCCAATAACACCTGTGAAAAGAGCTGACCGGAAATATCCTGATTCTCCAAATCCGCCTCACGCATCATCATCTTGAAATATGTTCCGCCCTTGAACTTTGTGCCCTTGAAAGAAGAACCGTTGCAGACAACCCTATCAAAATTGGCCCCGGAAAAGTCGGCCCCGTCGAGATTGGAATGCGAAAGCACGGTCTTGACGATCTTCATGGAACGCATGTTCGCGCCCTTAAAACTGGAATGCTGAGCCATGGACCATGTAAGCTCCGCCCCGGTCAGATCAGCACCGCTGAAATCGGTTTTCTGGAGCGTTGCCATATGGATTTTAGCTTCCTTGAAAGATGCCCCGGCAAAACTCATCCCCTGCAGATTTATCTTGGTCAGGTCAGTTCCATCAAAACGGGCTTCGTTGAATTCGCAATTCTTGAATCCTGTCTTGAGGATGTTAGCCCCGGAAAGGTCAGCCCCGTGAAATTTAACATTGCGGAAACGCCCTCCGGTCAGATCGACACCGGAAAGGTCGGCCCCGGAAAGATCCACATCCTTCAGGGTTTGATTATCGGCTATAGCCGCAAGTATCTGTTCACGATTCAGTGTACTCATGAGTCGTCATCCAGCAGTTCGAGTTTGCCGTGCAGTTGGCTGCGCTTAAGATTAGCAGCCTCGAAACGGGTATTGCCGACCACGGATTTGTAAAAATCCACGGCAAAAAGATTGGAGCCGCGCAAATCGGTATCCACCAACCGTGCCTTGCGCATGCCGCCCATATGGACGTTTGCAGCACGCATGGAAGCGGCTTCGAGGTTGCTTTTGGTGAAACGTGCACCTTTAGCAGAGATTCCGTTCAAGTTAGCCCGAACCAGTTGCGAATTATCAATCAGGCCATTCTCAAAGTCCGCGCCCCGGAAATCCGATCCGGTAAAATCCGATTCACGCAGGGCTGCGCCGCGCAGGGTGGCATTGCGGAAATCCGAATCCTTGAAATTGGAATTGCGCCCGGTACGCAGTTTATCCAGATTGGCATCAGTGAAATCGGTTTTGTGGGCATCCACATTGTTGAACAGGGATTCGTTAACCGAGGCTTCGCTGAAATCAACTCCGGTGAGGGACGATGACTTGAAGATTGATTTCTTAATAGTCGACTGACTGAAATCGGCTTGGTCTGCCTTGCCGCTGATCATGCACATGTTGATCCGTACACCCTTTAGCTCGGCTTCGCTGAAGTCCGTTTTTTCAAGAATAGCCATATCAAAACTGGCATCGCGGAGCACTGCTTTGCTGAAATCTGCCCCCTTGAAAACTGCCTGCTTTGCAATAGCACCGGTTAGTTCGCCCTCTTTGAATAAGGCTTTGTTGAATATTCCACGCCCGAGGTCCGCACTTTTCAGCGAGGCTTTGCTGAAATCGGCCCCAATCCCCAGAGCCTGCACAAACTTGGCATTGTCGAGTATTGCGCCTTTGAAATTCGTCTTTTGGAGCTGACATTTACTCAAATCGGCACCGGACAAATCAAGACCGGAAAGATCCACACCGGAAAGGACCGCCCCGACCAACGACTTACCCTGCGCGTGGTAACGCTGGACTTCCTCACGAGTCAGAGCACGCAGGGAATCGGCACTCAAGCCATGCTCGGCAAGCTTTGCGGCTGCATCATCGGGTAAGGTTTTGGATTTCAGTTTTTTCAAACCCTCAGCCATTTCGATCTTCTTGGCCTCAAATTTCTTGAGCAGCTTTGCATTCTCGGCATCAAGCTTTGCGCCAGTCTTTTCCATCCTTGCAGCCTCAGCTTCCATTTTCTGGGCATCTTCCGGGGTCAGCAAGTTACGCCGCTTCAATTCAGCTGCTTTGGCCCTGACCTTAGCTGCGGCATCCTTGCCGACTTGCGTAGCTGTCGACTTCGGTCTTGTGGGTTCAAGTACTACTTTTGAGGGATCTGCTCCCAATTTGGAGTATTTCTCGGCCTTCTCGCGCATCAGGTTGAGCATCTCCTTCTGCTTGGCTTTGACAGGCTCAAACTTAGCCTCAATACTCTTTTTGACCTCGGCGTGGATACCTTTTGCCAAGCCCTTAACGTCCGGGAATGGAGGCATGAAACCTTTCAGAAATTCGCCATCCGGCAGCTCACCTTTTTCGGGCATAGCCATAGGCATGGCATGTTCCGCAGCATGCTCTTCAGGCAGATGATCCAGCACCCATTGGCGGATATCGCTGCCTTTCTTGCTGGATTCAAAAACAGTACGCCCATGCTCAAGCTCCAACGGCTGAGCTGGTTTTAATGCCGACTGCCAATCGGCCCATTCTTTCCTGTGTTCGCTGTCCGTGCTCCATTTTTCAGGACGGACAACCAGCACTGCCAATGCGTTCTTCAATTCCTTAGCCGCATCCTTACCCGGTTTCACCTTGGGTGATTCAAGGGTCAGGATGGAACAGAAATCACCTACTTCCTGCTCCATGAACAAGGCCTGCAACTCATCAGCCACACAAACAACCGGGGCCGCAGCAGCCGCAGGCATAGTCGGCAGATCGATAAGTGTTGAGCTGGGCAGAAAGAGCGGTTCTTCATTCGAACCGGGAACTAAAGCCTCCTCAGCCTCTGCAAATCGCCCCGGATTGCTCTTGATATGATTGAGCACCGGACCGTCAAAACGGGGCATCACAAGTCCTGCCGGGATAGTAAATTCATCTTCGCCGTCCAGACCCCAATCCGCCGGGAATTCGCTCAGAACTTCACTGTTAACACCAAGCCACATGCGCTTGATGGTCTTGCGCTCAATACCGAGCTCGGTTAGCTTTTTCATGGTATCACGGTCATTTTCCAATGCCCTGCGCCATTTTGCCACCAGCGGAAAACCACAGTCATGCCATGGATTAACCTTTTTATGGAAAGGGAAATCATCCGGGATAGGCTCATCAGGATCAATCCCGTTTTTCTTAAGATGTTCCGGTTTGATCCCTTTAAGCTTGGTCGAAGCGTCTTTAACCGCAGCCTTGCGTGATGCTTCAAGTTTTTTCTTGGTGGCGGAAAACTTCGCTCCGGTCGTTGTCAGCTTCTTCTCAAGCCCTGCCAACTTACCCCGAAACTTATCGAAAACCCCGAGATTAATTTCCACCAGATGACCATTTTCAGCATGAGCCTTACGAGCCATGGCTTCCAGAGTGTCCAGCGTCTTATAGTGTCCGGCAATCATCTTCTGCGCCCCGGCCACAACCTCCTCCGGGGCCTGCATGGGCATGGAAGGACGGTTGCCAAGTGCCTTCTGGCGGATTTCATCCGCAAATTTGGGAATATTCTTGATCTTGAGCAGGGATTTTTTGGCCTTCTGCATGGCTGCTTCAGCCTTGGACATATCAACGTCCACCCCTCGGTCAAGAAGCTTGATCTGCAAATCCCGGTAATATTCGATGGGTTTAGATTCCTCGTCCTGCGCTTCATGGCGGATCAAAACCCGCAGCACATCCGCGCCCTCATCGTCTACGACCTCAGTGGTGCCACGATAGATGAGGAGCCCGCGCATAATGGAAGGGAAAAACCAAACTGTTTCCAGTCTGGAAGAGACCTCGCGGAACTCCTCATCTGCTTGTATCTGGTGGGATGGCAGTGGCCCCACCGGAAATTGATGCGGCTTGAAATTTTTATTAATTGTTACGAAGCAACGCATGCGTAAACTGGGCAATGCGCTTTCAATAAGCGGAAAATCAGGGTGCATATTCTTGATCTGCACCGTTTCTCCGCCCTTGAAGTAACCGTCCATGAACTGATCTTCGCAGGCAGCATTGAAAAACTCGTAATTCATGTCATCAGGAAAAAAGGGCCAACGCTCATTCTTCCATTTTTCATCATAAGTGCCGTTCTTCTGAGCCCGTTGCGGCCACATAAGATCAAGTGGACCCAACCCCGCCGGATCCGGCTTCTGGGAAGGGGAACCGATCTGCTGCTGCGGCAATTCGACATTAGGCAGGGGTACGGCCTCGGAACCGTCATGCATGGGAACCTTATCCATACCTTTGCCAAGCGGATTCTTAGCGTAATCCGATCCTCCGAATGCATTTGCCCAGACCACGGGCATTTCCACGAACGGTTCCGGTTCGGTGATCAGACCGTTTTTCCAATAACGGTCTCCGAAGATATTCAGCGTTTTTTCCTTTTCACCCACCCGAACCTGCGCCTGCGAAGCCGGACGGGACTGCCCGCGCGGGGCAAAGCATGAACCGCTTACCAAGAACTCGCCACGCGGCTTGGGTACTCCCTGATCGATAAGCGGTTTTGGCCCAAGCTGTGCCGGCACGTTCTTCCATAGTTCCTGTTCATCAAGCAGATTATCAGGATCATTAAGGTCAAACAAAACCATGACCCCGACACTGAGATAGAACTTATCGCCGATACCCAAAGGGCGCGGATAAAAGGAATGCTGCTTTTCCTTAAATATCTTCATGTGGCTCCGGGGCTAGATGTTATTGATCAGTCCTGCAATATTATTCATCTCGCCTGAAATCTGGCTTGTCTCCGCTGTTACATTAGAACTGGTCCCGATCAGCTTTGTTGATTCACCGATACTCTTAGCCATCACGCCGACTATTTTATTATCTTCACCGGCCAAGGCTGTTACTTCTCCGCAAAGATGAGTCAGGTTACCGGCCACGGTATCCATCTCGCCCCAAACCTCATCAACCTGTCCGGCAAGCTTGCTGGATTCTCCTGCCAGTTGTGCGGTTGCTCCTTTCAAATCATCGAAATCCATAGCTAAATTAGTATGAGCTTCACGAATAGTGCTCAAGTCGCCATTGATTTCAGCACAGGTAGCGTTAAGCTTGGTCATATCTATGTTCATCCGATGATGGTCTGCGATTAACTCTTCACGCTCTGTTTCAGCCTTGAGGGCGGTCCCAAGTACCAAACCATTTTTTGTAGCAGTAATCTCATTGAGCAAAGCGAGTTTTATCCCGGTCTCCATACCGACAACTATGTCTTCCTTAAGAGCCCCGAAGAACTTGGTATCGTTACCTATATTCACAAGCTGCGAGAATCCTAGAACAACCTTGCTCTCGTTACCGAGGATATAGCTGGCAATATTCTTACCGTTAATTTTGATATTACCCTCGGTGGAAAGAGCCAGGCTTTCTTCTTTCTTTTTCGCTTCAATCTCTTCGTCAGCTATCTGCTTTACCTTTTCCTCTGTCATTGAACTGGAGCTGCCTGCAGGTTCCGCAGCTGCTGAACCAAGCCGCACATAAGTGTTATCTTTAGGAGTTTTGAGGTGCATCCCCTCACTTCCCTGCTTATCCTGAATATGGAACAGGTTCTGGCCTCCGGTAACGATAATGCACTTGGTCTGGTTGGCATCCTTGACCAGACTGGGGTTTTCCGGGTTAGGAGCCGCAGACTGAATAATGGGCCGGTCCGGATCTCCTTCTACACATGTTATCAACACCTCTGTGCCTTTATGCAGCGGAAAATGCATGCCGTGGTTGGAACCGCCGTAAGGCTGAGCCATGCGCAACCAAGTGGTAGCCTTGCCGCCGCTGCGCCCGGATTCGTCAAAAGGCATGATCACCTTGTAACGGCCCTCTCCATCCAGCTCGGCATATTGCCCGCTGCCCGAGGCATCGACTTTGGCATTGATGGTGCCTGCAAACTTCGGCTTCACAGCCTTGCGCTCGGCGCGAAACTGTGTGTTCGCGGGTATGCAGGTGAAGGAATTGCGATAGTAAAGACGATCAGCATCTTCAGCCAGATTCAATCCCAGACCGGAAACAAGGTAAGCTTCCTGACTGCCCTCGTGCACAACTTCCGTGGTCAGGTAACGCTGGTTGAAATCCTGACGGTAATGATCCTTCAACTCAAAAATATATCCGGTACGGATGTAAGGAACAGTGGAGACACCGTGGAAGACCTTTTCACGGCAAAGAAACTCCTGCGCCCTGATCTGGGCCAGCGTGTTTCCTTCATCCGGAGTTTTGAAATGCTCACCGTAAATGTAGATTTCGCCCATGCCCTGCTGGGAGACGAGGGCCTCAGCCTTCATTTCAAGGCTGGGCTTACGGTAGTTGTAATCCTTGAGCAGTACCTTTTTAGGCAGGGGCTGCTGCTTGAGCATGAAATTCTTGACGATCTCCTCACGGTGGGCGTGATCAAGATTGCTCGGCGGGGAATAGGTCAGGCTGGTGCCTTCCTTCATGGGCGAATGAGAAATGTGGGTATCGGTGATGACCATTTTCTCGCCCTGATCGGTCTGCTCAAAATAATAATACATGCCGTCCCGCTCCATCCAGCGGGAGACAAAGTTGAAATGGGATTCATCGTACTGGCAGACATACTCCCATGAAGGATAGGAACCTTGAAGTTTGAAATCAAAATTCAGGCCTTCCTTGAGTCCCGCCTTCTTGAGTACATCACCCAAGAATCCCTGAGCATTTTCATTCAGGAAAATCTGATTGCAATGAGTCAGGGTCGCCCACCAGAGCTTTGGGACAAGTTCTGCACGGTAGAAGCAGTACTTCCCCGCCTGATGAAGCTGCTCAAAAGAACTGAGCATGCCCTTAAACGGGATATCCCCATCATCACGCTTGATGGTGAATTCCGCAGGACTCTGGAGAATAGAACCGATATCGAGGTCATTCTTTTCCGATATCAGCATGATGCTGAAACGGTAAATGGTCGACAAGCCTTCAGTACCCTTAAACCGGACCACACTGAAGGTGTTCTTATCCACCCCCTTGGACTCAAACACAAATTTGGGCTTGGAATTATCTGCCATAAAACTACCCTCTCATACTCATTATTCAGCGGAAAATTCCATGTTAAAGGAACCGTCTTCATCCACGCCCAGATGTACTGCCGCAGGCATGCCGCCTTCGGTCATATGTATAAGAATTTCCTTGGACATCTTCGGCAGCACATTACCGTTCAGGATATATTCGATGTTTCTTGCTCCGGTTTCCACTTCGGTACAACGGGCCGCGATCTGATCCACCACGGAATCATCATAGCTCAGCTTCATCTTGTTGTTGGCGAGAAGCATTTTTTCCAGCTTACCCAGCTTGAGCTTAGTGATCAGTTTCATGGCTTCAGGATTAAGGCTGAAGTAAGGCACCACGTTCATACGTGCCAGCAGAGCGGGTTTAAAGTGCTGGGAAAGAATAGGCCGGACAGCCGAAAGTACGGCGTCCATTGGCATTTCATCACCCGGATCAAGACTGGCAGTCATTTCCTGAATGACATCCGTGCCGAGGTTGGAGGTCAGGATAAGAATAGTATTCCTGAAATTGATATCCTTGCCCTCACCATCGGTGAGCACTCCCTTGTCAAAAACCTGATAGAAGGTGTTCATTACATCCAGATGAGCCTTTTCCACCTCATCCAGCAGGACTACGGAATAAGGCTGGCGGCGTACGGCCTCGGTAAGCATTCCGCCCTCGCCGTAACCGACATACCCCGGAGGCGAGCCGATCAGCCTTGATACGGTATGCTTCTCCTGAAATTCACTCATGTTCACGGTGACCACGGAACGTTCATCACCGAAAAGTAAATCCGCCAAGGAAAGTCCGGTCTCGGTCTTACCCACACCGGAGGGACCGACCAGCAGGAACACCCCGATGGGCTGATCCGGGTTCTTGATTCCGGCCTTGGAAGCACGGATGACCTCGGCAATGGAAGCAAGCCCCTGATCCTGTCCCTTAATGCGAACTTTGAGTTTATCATCAAGGTCCGCGACGGTTGCGGCCTCGTCACGGGCCATCTTGCCCACAGGAATTCCGGTCCAGTCGGAGACAACACGGCCCACCAGATCGGGGGTTACTTCAATCTGGACCATGGGATCATCACCCTGAAGTTCTGCTAACGCGGCATCGGCCTTATCCAGATCATCTTTAAGCTTGCTAAGACCGTCTGCATCTACCGGATCAGCATTACGTGCTTCCTGAATCTGCGCCCGTACATCCAGAACAGCATGGGCGGCATCCTTTTCCTTGAGCCATTTTTCACTGATCTCCGCGGCCTCAGCATTCTTTGCTTCAATCTGCGCCAGCATCTCCTTGTAATGGTCCTCGTCCACTTCAACCGCGTTACTGCGGTCCCGATCCACGGCTTTCTTTTCGCGTTCAAGGGCCTGCACTACGCGTTGGCAATCCTCCAGCCGCCCGGGTTTTGCCGAGAGATTAACCTTCACCCGCGCACAAGTTGTATCCAGCAGGTCAATGGCCTTATCCGGCAGAAAGCGTCCGGTAATATAACGATCGGAATAAACTGCGGCAGCCACGTTGGCATCATCACGAATAATTACATTGTGTGCCTTCTCATAACTTTCACGCAATCCGCGCAGGATGATGGTCGAAGTATCAACGGACGGTTCATCCAGCTTGACCAGTTGAAAGCGGCGGGCAAGAGCCGGATCTTTCTCAAAATATTTCTTGTACTCGGTCCAAGTGGTAGCGGCGCAGGTCTTCAGCTCCCCGCGGGCCAGCGCAGGCTTGAGCAGGTTGGCAGCATCCGCGCCTCCGGCGGAACCTCCGGCACCAACAAGAGTGTGCGCTTCATCAATGAACAGGATGATCGGAGTTTCACTGGACTTAATCTCATCTATTACGCCCTTTAAACGGTTCTCGAACTCACCCTTCATTCCGGCCCCGGCTTCCAGCAACCCCATGTCCAGACCGAGCAGAGTTACGTCACTTAAAATCTCAGGCACATCCCCTTCAGTGATGCGTAGAGCCAGACCTTCGATAACCGCAGTCTTACCCACCCCCGGTTCACCAACAAGGATAGGGTTGTTTTTACGGCGACGGGCAAGGATATCCACCATCTGACGCATTTCCGGGTCACGTCCGAAAACCGGATCAATGCCGCCCTCACGGGCCTTGGCAGTGAAATCAATGCAGAACCGCTCAATAAATCCACCTTCACCCTTGGATGGTGCGGTAGATTCACCGGGGGCGGCGGCGGGCATTTTGTATTCCACTGATCCCTTGGTTACGGTCCAGAATTCCTTGAGCAGGATCTCGCGATTGATGGCTGAAAACAACTCCGCGTAATTGCCGGAAGCATAAAAATTCGGTTTGCCCAGGAAGGCCAAGAGCACAGAGCCGGAACGAATGCGGGTTTCGCCAAGCTCCACTGATGAAATAAGCCATGCGTCTTCAAACAGTTCCAACAACATAGGCGAAAATACGGGCTTGCCGGAATTTCCGGTCTTGAAATCCTGCAAAACATCCGTAAGGGCAGCGGTAATACGCGGTGTTTCCACGCCGTATTGACGGAAAATAAGCGGCAGATCGCTGTTCACTTCCTCAACACATTTGATGAAAAAATGCTCCACCGAAACTTCATAATTGCTGAGCGAAACACTCAAACCTGCTGCGTTGTGCAATGCATTGGTGCAGAAGGTGTCCAGCTTTGAAAGAAGACTTCTTATGTCTACATTGATCATGCTTCATACCTCTCATGGATGTGTCCGCCTTTATTGGGAAAAGACGCTTTTGCATATTCCAGATGATCCCCGGCAAAAACCCAGGTATCGCAGCCAAGACCAGACCACTGATCTCCGCCTAGGACAGCCGTGTTGGCCTCCCCGGGTTTCATTTCAAGAACCAGATCATACTTGAACGGCTCCACCAGATAGCCGCGCACCAGATTATCCAATTTATCCCCGCTCTCGGCACCGGGCAGCAGTCTGTGGTAACTTGCTGAATCAAGCCTCTGCAAATGTACCGCGAACTTGCTGTTACGGTCCTCCAGTTCTTCTCCGACCCATGATCGCTCACCGAGCGTGTTGGAGCTTTGTCCGAGGAAAAAACGCTGATCTTCGGGAATCTTGACCTTACGCAGCACGCATTGCTCAACATGGATTTTTGAATGCTGCAAAGAATCCTTGAGCAGGGTTTCAAGGCCCAGAGCACTGCGCGGATATTGGGTCAGCAGCCCGATATGACGATAGCGGCGACACTCGGGAGGGACATGGGAAAATGCCTTATAGTGTCCGTAGCCAAGCAGGCTGTCCAAACGCTCCAGCCATGAATGATCCTGCTCATCCACGGCCTTAATCATCAATCTTGAACGACTCCAAGCCCGAAAAAATTGTATATAGGCATTGTTGTTAATAATCTTAAGGAAATCGCGGGTAACAGACTTGTCTTCCGAAGCTTCGGCCAACAACTCCTCTGTATAAAAAACAGGGAGCGGTGAAGAAGCACCGTAAAGTCCCAGAAAAGTAGCTTCGAGATGATAAAGGTCGCCGTCTTCACCCTCTTCCTGCTCAATGTCGGTCAGATCGGTAGCCGGAAATCCGAGGGAAAGCTGTGGACGCACCCGCAGGTGATCACGGTAAAATTCTTCAAGCTCCTTACCCGTACAATGATGCGAATGCAGCCGCAGCAGACGGATGGCCTGAAAAAAGGAATAACCTGTCGGTGTATTGAACAGTTTTCCGGTTACAGAAGAGGACGGTTTCCGATCATCGCAGTCCACTTGTAGACCTCCTTGTTTAAGGTGTCCTCAACAGTCAGCCGGGTGAAGCAATTGACCGAGGCATAGCCGGAAAAAAAACGGTTCATCACCGAACTGAACAGATAGAGATCGCCGCTGTTGGCAAATCCGTCACAGCTGAGCGACATCCTGATCTCCCGGCCGCGCATAACCAATCCGCGCACCAGTCGGTCTCCCTCACTTACCTCCATGCCGGAAATAGCCTCAACTCGTTTGGTATTGGCAACCACAGAGCTGCGATCGCGGGTATCAGTGAAAATATAAAGTTTGACCATGGCCCGCAGGCTTTCCATATCCGCAACAGAAAGATAATTAAGATAAAGATGCGACAGCAGCCGCCAGAGCAGGTTCCGCCCCAGCGGGGGCTGTACCGGGGAAGTGGGCTGGCGGATATTTTCAAATGAAGCCAGCTCCGGTGAAGTTCCGGTTGGCTTGTTGATATCCCCGTACCGCAACTTTTCCGGCAGGGTTCCGTTGGTACAGGTCAAGGCCATGGACAATGTTTCGGTAGCAGGTTCTTCACCCTGTGCCGGATAAGCCACAGAAACAAAAATGTCGGTTTTATCCCGTACCGGAGAACGGCGGTGGTGCACTGTATAGACAGGCATTTCCCCGGCTTGCGGATTGAACATATGGAAAGGTTTGTACGGCTTTTCCTCTACAGTGCCCTGAACATACCCAACCACGTTATCCACAGAGTAGACCTGATAATCTCCACCGGAATCTCCAGAAGGACGGACCTGATATTCCGGTCGTTTATGGTCCAGAATCACCGGCTCGGCATCACGCTTGAACAAATTGATTGCCGGGGTGGCAAACAGGCAAAGGTCATCTTTAGTAAAGCGGTCAAAGTTCTGCGGGACCTTTTCCAGCTCCAGAACTATCTTGAATTTTCCGCTGCTTCCCCGGTTACGCCAGTTATCCAGCCCGGTAATTTCGAAAAAAAGAAACTTTTCCGGCAGGATGAAATATTCCTGCAGAATCCTGTACCCCGGAAAGGATTGCGAAGGATAAGGCAGCAGCGCTTCGTCATCCTCAAAACCGACAGCTTTAAAATTGCTCTTGCCAAGTACGCACAAGCTTCCATCCTCACCGCTGATCTGAATCTCACGGATATAATTAAACAAAAACTTATAGCGCATTGAGGCTGAGGCGGCGTCCCCGGTCAGGTGGAAACGCAGACTGGAATTATCCCATTCTTCCAGTGGAAGACCGTTCAGCTCCAGATTGAGAACCAAGGAACCGGAGGTCCCTGCGCTTTTAACCAGCTCCACATCAGTAATGGAAAGAGGATGCAGGTCCACATCATAGGTAGTGGAAAATATGCATGACATTCCGCTGACCGGAATTGAGCCGATCTGCGCTCCGGCCGGAACCCGGATGCTTTCCATCAGGCTCGGTTTGGGAGTAAATTTTACAATGGTGGTTGAAGGGATGGGCCGTAAATAATGCGGAAAAACCAACTGAACCAGACCGTGTACTATCTCAGGGAATTCATCGTCCAGCTTCTGATTGATCATGCCGGACAAAAAAGCCGAACCTTCCAGAAGCCGTTCCACATCAGGATCAGCACCCGATCCGGTCAGCATGGGAGCCAGCGCAGGGTGAGTCTTGGAAAATTCCACCGCCAGTTCGCGCAAATGGCTCAGTTCCCTCTGATAATACTTTTCGATCATACTATGTATGCCTCCGGCGGCCCTCCGGGGACTTGAACCCTTTTTGTAAAAAGGGTTTAAGAATCCCAAAAACTTTTATTAAAGCTTCGCCGTTTAATTTGATCAGGTACGCGTTAATTATCTTTTACTGAAATCTGGCCATCCGGATCGAGTACCGTCTCGAACACCACGGGCATGTCCTGACCTTCAAGGGCCAGCTTGGCTTGCAGTTTAAAATGCAGGGCCAGCGGGTTATCCTCCATGGGAACGAATTCGATGTGTACGTTTGCCAGCCGGGGTTCATACTTGAGGACAACCTCGGTCATGGATTCTTCGATGGAACGTACAGCATCAAGCCCCGTGGCCCCGATCATGGAAGTAAAGTCCGGTACCCCGAAATCCGGTGCAATCTGGGCATTGCCCTGACGGGTGTTCAGGATCATGCGCAGATAATCGAGCACAGACTTGACCACCTGACTCGGATCGGCAGAATCACGCCAATCCGGGTCCTCTTCCATAAAACGGATACGTTCAAGAAGTCGCTGAGTGGTCAAAATTATCTCCGTTATTCAGGACAGGGGGTTCCCCTGTCCTGAATATCAATCTAACTGGACTTCCAGTCGTCAGTGTATTCGATATTACCGTCAGCGTAGGTCCAAGTAATCTTGGAATAAGTAAAGCTGACATCTTCCATGTCATGATAACCCTTGTTATCGGGCAGGAAGGTCACAGGCTTGTAGCTGTGCAGGTTGACGATAATCGCCTCTTCCATCTTGATGGTGTAATATTTCTTTTCGATTCCGGTGGGATCGATATGATAGTGATCAATTTCAACGGTAAGCTGCTCACCCTTACAACAGGCCTGAGCGAGTTTCGGAGAACCGTTGTCCACGTGCTTGGTCACAGTGAACGGCTGATGGATACGCTGCCCGGTGGGCAGTCCGGTATGGGTGTCCTTGGGGATTTCCACATTGTGATCCAATGCATAGATGAGCATGGTATCTTTTTTATCGCCGGTCTGGGTGCAATCACCCTTGATCTGTCCCTGAGTCTTTCCTGTTACTTTCATATACGAAGTAAGTGCCATAACCCTTCTCCTCAAAATACATGATTAAAGGTTGACCAATTCAGCGGCCGCCGGACTCCATTAAAATAAATACGACGGCCGGACTCTTTCGACTAACTATTCCTTCTCCAGCTTGCCCACCAAGGAAAGGGTGAAGGATGCACCCATGTACTTGAAGTGCGGACGAGCCTTCAGGGAAACCTGATACCAGCCGGGATCGCCTTCCACATCGCTGACCTCGATCTTGGCCATGCGCAAGGGACGGCGGCTGCGCACACTTGGTGCCGGATTATCCATCTCGGTGACATACTGGGAAATCCACGTATTAAGTTCGCGCTCAAGATCGCCACGTTCCTTCCATGTGCCGATATTTTCACGCTGGATAACTTTGATGTAATGGGCCAGACGGTCCATGATCATCATGTAAGGCAACTGGGTAGAGAGCTTGTAGTTAAGCTCCGCTTCCTTGCCTTCCTTGCTGGTGCCGAAGAACTTCGGTTTCTGGCAGGAGTTGGCTGAGAAGAAAGCCGCATTATCGCTGCCCTTACGCATGGTCAGCCCGATAAAACCTTCCTCGGCAAGTTCAAATTCCCTGCGCTCTGAGAGAAGCACCTGTGTGGGAATCTTAGTCTGAACCGCGCCCATGGCCTCATACTGGTAGAGAGGCAGGTCTTCCACAGCCCCGCCGCCCTGCGGGCCGATGATATTTGCGCACCAACGGTACTTGGCAAATGAATCTGTCAACTTAGAGGCGAATGCGAAGGCAGTGTTGCCCCAGCAGAAATCATCATCGCCGTCTGTAACGGTTTCCTGATAATTAAAGCTCTTGGCCGGGAGAGTTTCCGGTCCGTAAGGAAGACGAAGCAGGAATTTGGGAAGGGTCAGCCCCACATTGCGGGCATCATCCGATTCGCGGAATGAATTCCACTTGGCATACTGCGGCATCTCAAAAATAGATTTGAGATCCTTGAGATTGGGCAGTTCACTCCACTTTTCAATGCCGAAGAAATCCGGTCCGGCAGCAGCGATAAAAGGCGCATGGGACATGGCTGAAACTGACGCAGTGTATTGCAGCAGCTTCATATCCTGCGGTCCGGGCCCGAAGTCGTAGTTACCGATAATTGCTCCGAAGGGCTGTCCACCGAACTGGCCGTATTCAGCGGTATAAGCCTGCTTATAAAGGCCGGATTTTGTGATTTCCGGGGCATCGTCGAAATCGTCCAGCAAGTCTTCCTTGGAAACGTTCATCATCTGGATACGCACGTTTTCCCGAAAATCAGTGCGGTCTATCAGAAACTTGAGAGACCGCCATGAGGATTCCATTTTCTGGAAGTCCTTATTGTGAATGATGCTGTCCATCTGCGCAGAGAGCTTTTCATCAATCTGGGCCAGCATGTCGTCAACGAGATTGCCGGAAACCTTGGCTCCCGCGCGTTCAGGTTTGACCATTTCTTCAAGAAAAGCCTGCAAGCCCGCCTTGGTTACGGAATAAGCTTCGTCTTCGGGCTTGAGCTTGGTAGCCTCCACGATGTCATCAAGAAGCGAAACTTCGGCTGTTGACTGCTCAGCCTGCTGTTGTTCAAGTTTTTCTTCTGCCATGGATAATCTCCCTTACTCTATTCCAAGTTCTTTAAGCAGCTTTTCGCGTGCGCCATCATCCTTGACCAGTTCCTGAACCTTTTTCCTGAATTCAGGCACATTGGAAAGCGGACTTTTCAACGCTTTCAAGGCTTCACGGAGTTCCATGAGCTTTTGCAATTCAGGAACCTGAGTGATGATCCGGTCCGGATCGAAATCCTTGAGGCTTTCGAACTTGAGTTTGACCGCCATCTGTGCATCTGGTTCACCGCTGAGCTTATCCTCAACACCCATGTTCAATTCAAGATCCTGCGCCTTGAGCACTTCGTTGAAATTGTCCTTGTCGATGTTCACCGGATCACGGTCCTCGACCATGCGGTCATCATCTTTCTGGGTGAAATCGCCGACCACTAATAATTTGAGAGGAAGCTCGACCTCTTCCTTAGCGTCTCCGGTTTCAGGCTTGTAGACAATATTGACCCTCTCTTTGGGAGCTACGGAACCTTCTTTAGCCATATTCAAGACCTCCGCTGAAAAGTTTCTGGGAACAGTCCAACCCGTTTAATTAACACCGTTTAACTTCAACGCTTCAACAGGGCTGAGCATGCTGATACGCTGTAAAATCTCAATACTCTTTGCTGCTGAATCCGGCCCGCCCTCAGCGACCACCGCTTCATAGGCTGCCCGCAATCCGGTTAAAGCCAGTTCCGGTTCCCACTCAGCAAGACCGGAATTTTCAATTTGTTCCAGCAATTCAATTGCGTGCACATGGGCCACCCCCGCCTGACCTTCCGCAGTAAGAAGTCCGGTCAAACCGGAACGCAGCCTAAAAGCAGCGCGCAGGGAGGGAGATGTATTGATCCTATCACAAATAAGGGAAACTGCCTCGAATAATTTTTTATCCGCAGCAAAATGATTGGCTTTAATCATTATTTCAGACACTTCATCACTTTCAGCACTGGAATCGACAGTCCCTGTTTTACCAAGCGACTGCAACCATGAACGGGTCTTGGGATCGGCAAAGGGAGTGCCGTCGGCAAAACTTAAAGAAGCCATAGCAGGCAAACGCTGCACATAAAATTGTGTCTCCAGTTCAAGAGCGGACAGCGCTGCGGCATAATTTTCGCCCAGTCCTTTAAGGGATTCAGCTGACATGCGGCTAAGGTCCAGCCAGAAAAGATATTCACCGATACGGGATTCGGACTCACGCAAAGCCCCGGCAAAATCCGCTGATTTAAGCTGGCTGGCGATGGAATCTTTGACCGGACCATCCGGTGCAGGGATCATGGTCCGTCCATTTTCCGCCGGAGGAAGAGCGGAAATGGACGTCCACGCAATCAAGCGCCGCAACCGGTAGCCCTCGGCTGCGGCCAGATCATTTGCAAGGAAATAGTCAGAAACGGGAGCGAGGACGGAAAGCCCGCTTTTGAGAACGGCAGAGCATTCTTCAGGAGAATTTATACTGCCCACACCAACAACAACCGGATCAGCCGAAGCAGCAGGGGCTGGAGGAGTTGAAGCTGTTGAAGATTCATCTGCAACAGGAGCAGGCTGCTCCGGTTCAGGAGGAGCGGTAACCGGAAGATGCTGAACATAGCTGGACAGGTCGTGAAGAATAGGCGCGTCCTCGGATTTATCAGCCAAGACAGCATCAAGATCTTTAATCCGCTTATCCAGCAGATCGACAACATCTTTGGGCAGCTCGCCTCCATCATATTCTTTCAGAAATTTCTCAGCATTCTCGTCCCACCAGCTGAGGGCTCCGAACCTTCCGCGCATACGTTTTTTGGCCGGATAAAGGGTATCCCAGAAGTTGGAAACCAGATCGAGCAGCAGTTGCGCCCCGGCTGAAAGGCCTTCCACCCCTTTAAGATGCAAAAGGGCTACAGCCAGATATGAAGCTACTTTCAGATCCTTGGACTTACTACTCAAAATGACAGAGCCGAGCTTGACCACCCGCTTCCAGTCCACCGCCCCTCCGGCAGTGGCACTGGCAAGCTTGTCGATTTCCTGCTGCAAAAGATCATACTCCGGCTCGTAGCGGGCATCCGCGCCGGACGGCTTTGCTTCACTTACAGGTTTCCTGCCCAGATCGAGTAGTTCCATGCTTCCTCCGCTTACGAATACGTGCTGGAAAATCAGATAGATATCCTGACAGCAACAGGCACAAACAGACTAGAGTCCAAATAAACAGTACCATACTTGGCCGCTTCGGCAAACAAAGATCAGTCCCGGCAAAGAAAATAACTGCAAACCTTGCTTTGCAGCCCACAAAGACAACTGCAAGCTTAAGTAATCACCTGTCTAAATAATATTCGTTTATTTTCAGCTATTTAACTAAAATGAAATTCTGGCCCGCCTTTTGCCTAAAGCATGCCCACGGACACACGCAGGTCTAGGCCTGTTTTGCAAAATACTTTTGGAGGAATGTTAGAAATGGCAGAAAATGCAGCTAAACAAAATAGCGAAGTAGTGGTCGATAAGGCTCAAAGCTCTTGGTCCGACCTCTGGAAAAAAGAAGATTACTGGGCCATCTGGCTGGGATTCCTGATCCTGACCGTCGGCGCAATAATCTTTTTCAACAACAAGCCTGCTGGCATGGAAGAAATGTTCGCCAAGCAGAACGCGATCATGACCGAGGAAGCCGCTCGTGCTCCCTTTAAGACCGTAGCCTGGTATGAGGCACAGACCGCAAAAGAAAAAATCAAAGCTAAAGATGCACCCATTGGTAAAGCTATCAAAGGGTTCATGAATAAGCCCCAGAAATGGACCACCAATCCGCTGGACGCTTTTATCCAGACTCAGGAACAGGCTGATGCTAAAAACGCTGCAGCCATGCCAAAGTACTTAAAAGCTAAAGCAGCCGCAGACTCTGCGAAAACAGCAGCTCTCGCAGCGCAGTTGAAAGCTGAGCAAGCCGGATTTAAAGATGCAAGCCTGAATACCGCAACTTCTGCCTCCATTGAATCATGGTTGAAACTGCGCGCTAAAGAAAGCTCTGCCAAAAAGAAAATCAAGAACAAGCCTTTTAACCTGATCCCGTCTCTCTTGGCACTCATGGTCGGTTTCGGATTGTTCTTCTCAATAGGTATGCGTTTCATCGACGGTGACGCCAAGCCCTTCCTCAAAGGTTTCGGTCTGGTATTCGCTGTCGCCATCGCTTCCTACCTGATGGCCAGTCAAGCAACCATGAAGCAATACGGTATCGGTTACGCTGCATGGGCTATTGCCATCGGTCTGGTTATCTCAAACACCATCGGAACACCTAATTGGGCCAAGAAAGCCTTACAGGTTGAATTTTTCATCAAGACCGGTCTGGTTCTGCTTGGTGCGGAAGTTCTGTTCAACAAAGTTGTCGCTATCGGCATCCCCGGTATCTTCGTAGCATGGGTAGTTACCCCTGTTGTTCTGATCACTACCTTCATCTTCGGTCAGAAAGTTATCAAGGTACCTTCCAAAACTCTGAACATGGTTATCTCCGCTGACATGTCCGTTTGCGGTACTTCCGCAGCAATTGCAGCGGCTGCGGCATGTAAGGCCAAAAAAGAGGAACTTACCCTCGCAATAGGTCTTTCCCTTGTCTTTACTTCCATCATGATGATCGTCATGCCCGCTATCATTAAGGGAACCGGAATGCCCTTTATTCTCGGCGGAGCATGGATGGGTGGTACCATCGACGCCACCGGTGCTGTTGCAGCAGCCGGGGCCTTCCTTTCCGAAAAGGCTCTCTACGTGGCAGCGACCATCAAAATGATCCAGAACGTGCTTATCGGTGTGACTGCATTCGGTATTGCA
Organism: Maridesulfovibrio pacificus (SeqCode); assembly: GCF_048612815.1. Lineage (NCBI taxonomy): Bacteria > Pseudomonadati > Thermodesulfobacteriota > Desulfovibrionia > Desulfovibrionales > Desulfovibrionaceae > Maridesulfovibrio > Maridesulfovibrio pacificus (SeqCode). The sequence goes on along the minus strand of NZ_JBLZNE010000003.1, from coordinate 67,033 downwards.
ATCTACTGGGCAACCAAGGTCGAAGCTGTTGAAGGACAGAAAGTACACGCTATGGAAATCTGGCACCGTTTTCCCAAATTCGTGCTCGGCTTCCTGACTGCATCCGTGATCTTCTCCATCGTCTACACCTCACTCGGTTCCGATGCCGGATTCACCATGATCGACCAGGGTGTACTGCGCGGCTTCTCCCGCATCTTCCGCGGCTGGTTCTTCTGCCTCTCCTTTGCAGCAATCGGACTGGCAACCAACTTCCGTGAACTCAAGCACTACTTCAAAGGCGGCAAGCCGCTCATCCTTTACGTATGCGGCCAGTCCCTCAACCTGTGCCTGACCCTGCTCATGGCTTACATCATGTTCTATGTGGTCTTCCCGGACATTACTTCCAAAATCTAGACAACTGAAATCACCCCACCAAAGGAGGGAGGCGCAAGTCGCCTCCCTCCGCCCCTTAAAAAAATGAGGTAATTATGATTGAAAAGAAACCACTCAGCCATAGAATTATTTCTTTCTTCGCCACCTGTTCCGTAATCTGGGCCATGGTCTTTGTGGCCGGTCCCATGCTTATAGACACAACCCCGGCCTTCCGCACACTGGCAGACTTCGTAACCGAGTCTGATATTGAAACAGGTGAATTTTATTACACAGACGTGGAAATTGTGGGACATGCAGACCATAACGCACGCAGCTCCATGGAATACCTGCCTCACGGTCCCGGACCGGAATAGAGTCCGGTTCTATGACTTAAGGTTTGAACATGCCATCGATCATCTTACCTGCACTGATCAGGTAATACCCGGTACGGGGAACAGCTCCGAGGAAATAACCGAGCTGTTCAAGCTCGCTGGCACCGAATCCCAGAATGGAGAAATAGACTTTAAAGCAGAGTATAAGGAGCAAAAAACACAAAATGGTCACAGGCAATGATCCGCCCAGGCGAGACAGAAATGTCTTTGCAGGAATTTTCTTTTGAAAAAAAAGAACCAGAGAAGCAGCACATTCAAGAAATCCGTTCCAGCCCCGGACAAACATATCCGCACTGATGACACCAGCCAGAACCGCTGCAAAAAAAAGGAATAAACTGTTCATGGCTCCCCCTGCCCTTAATCAGTCCGCCGAAAAGACCACCCCATTTAATAAGATAATAACCATCGCAGGCAATAACGGTCAAGAATTACGGTCTTGACAACGGATATCCCGGTTGTACTGTTCTGAACAGGCGGCAAAATATGAAACTCCCCAGACCATACTCCATTCAAAGCAAATTTCTGCTGAGCCTCATCCTGACCTCTCTGGTCATCGGTGGCGTGCTTTTTGCGGGCTTTTCCACCCACATGAGCCAAGTACTCGAAAACGTTGTTCGCGAAAAAGCGCGCATGGTTTTCGGACAGGTGGATTCTGTTCAGAATTACGTACGCGGCATACTCCGCCCGCAGATGTACGAAGAACTGCCGGATAAATTCATTATTCAGGCCATGTCTTCATCATTTGTAACCCGCAATATCATGGCCCGTGATGAAAATGAGCCCTCAACCTTCACCTACCGCCGTGTGGCTGAAAAATCCCGCAACCCCTCCTATGAAGCAAAAGGGATTGAGCTGGAGCTGATTAAATATTTCCGGGAAAACCCGCAGCAGCAACTCTGGGAAGGCTATAAAAATCTCAAAGGCGAAAAGCATTTTGTCATGGCCCGCCCTGCGATATTCAAGAAGAGCTGCCTGCGCTGTCACGGCAAAATCGAAGATGCCCCGGTGGAACTGATTGAGCTTTACGGCAACCGTGGCTTCAATCACATACAGGACAGTGTCGGCGGCATCGATTTCGTAGGACTTCCAGTCAGCGCATCCGTGGCCCATATCCAAGAGACCATCATGAGCTACATAGGCGTATTCCTGCTGGCAGTGCTGCTCTATCTTGGCGCCACCAACATGCTTTTCAAACGCATCGTTGCCAACAACATCCGCATCCTGACCACCAACTTCCGCCGCAATTTCAGCGATGAAAAAGGAGTGGCCCTGTTTCGTGAAGTGGAACAGGAAGATGAAGTCGGCGAAATGATCGGTGATATTGAAAAGCTCAGCGATTACATGTTCGATGCCCGTCAAAGACTTCAGGATTATGCCTCCAACCTTGAGCATATGGTCGAGGAACGGACCGGGGAACTTGAGCAGGAAGCCACTGCACGCCAGTCCGATGTGGAGCTTTTCGTGCAGCTTCTGGCCGGATCAAGCAGCAGCCAGTCACGCGGAGAATTATGGAAAGTGGCACTGCCTCTGATCCACAAAAGATTTAATCTTGAACGGACCGCATATGTCTGCACTTTTTCCAGCAAGAATTTCTACTCCATACCCGAAACACCGGAACGCCCGGAACTACCGGATAACTGGGTGGAACTGCTGACAGACTCGGTTTCACTCATCCTTGATGACCGGGCCTATATTCCCGTGGAATCGTCTTCAGGGAGTGCCGAAGGCCTGCTCTGCCTGTTCCGCAAGGAAGGATCATCCTTCCGAGAAAAAGACCGTGGTGTGTTACGCGCAATCGGCCGCCAGCTCGGGATTGCAGCCGACAGCATTTCCGCTCTGAACAGCATTGTGCGCCATAACACCAACCTGCAATCAATCTTTGAGGGCATCAGCGATCCGCTTCTGCTTGCAGACGGAACCGGATCTCCAATTGTTGCCAATGAATCCGCGCGCAAGCTTGGGGAAGAACTGTCCGAAGGTTGTATCACCGACGGAGGGGTTGTAAGCTTACTCTGCCACGGCTGGGGAGATTCAGCGAATTGCGGTATTTCCAAATCACTGCTTATGAACGAACCCCTTTCGCGAGAAGTATCACTCCCTGAAGGCCGTTCTTTTGCAATCAATATCTACCCCATTCACCATACGGAAAATCCCCATGAACGCAGGGTTGTTGTCTACGTCCATGAAACAACCAGCCAGAAGAAAATGCTGGCCCAGATGACTCAGGCGGAGAAAATGGCCACAGTAGGTAAGCTTTCCGCAGGACTGGCCCATGAGATCAACAATCCATTGGGAGTAATTCTCTGCTATGCCGAACTCTTGAAAAAAGGGGCCAGCGGACAGAACGCGGAAGATATTGAAGTTATCCTCAAGCATACCAGACAGGCCCAGACCGTTCTCAAAGATCTGTTGAACTTTGCGCGACCAAAGGTTTCTTCGACAACCGGAACTGAATTTTCCGGGATCGTCCGCGAAGTCGCTGATGTTTTCCGCATTCAGGCAGACAAACAGGGCGCAAGAATTGACCTTGATCTTGATGAATCTGTTCCCAAACTCAATGTTGAACCGCAGGCACTGGAGCATATTGTTGCCAACCTGCTTCTGAACGGCCTTGACGCAGTGCCGGGAAATGAAGGCAGATTAAAAGTATCCCTCGCTATGGAGGGGGCTGAACAGATCGTGTTCAAGATTATGGATAACGGTCCCGGTATCGCACAAGAAGATTTACAATATGTTTTCGACCCGTTCTACACCACTAAAGAAGTAAACAAAGGTTCCGGGCTGGGGCTGGCTGTGGTATTTGGATTTATGAGCGACATCGGCGGTTCCATTGAAGTTGAAAACGGTGATGAAGACAAAGGAGAATTGTCCGGCGCCGTGTTCACCCTGAAATTTCCCCTCACCGCTAAGGATAAGTAATGGTTGAAACAAACCAGCATAAAATACTGATAGTTGATGATCAGGAAGACTTTGCCCGGGGGATTAAAAGGCTGATTGAAGTGGCCTTCCCCGAAAATGAAGTACTCGCAGCTTTTAACGGCGAGCAGGCTCTTGCTGTGCTCAATTCCCAGCAGATCAGCCTGATGGTCAGCGACCTGCAAATGCCTGGAATGAGTGGTCTTGAGCTTTTGAAAACAGCACTTGCGCAAAATGACGTTCTTTCCGCGGTTATGCTCACCGCACATGGAACGGTAGAGACCGCAGTAGATGCCCTCAAGGCCGGAGCCTACGATTTCGTGACCAAGCCCATTGAGCAGGAGAACCTGTTCCGGGTCATCAGCAAAGGTCTGGAACGTAGCCGTTTGCTTGAGGAAAACCGACTGCTGCGGGCACAGATTGAACAGCACAAAGACCGTTTGCTGGGCCAAAGCCCGCTGATGCAGCAGCTGAAGCAATCCATTGGAGCTGTGGCACGCACTGACTATAATGTCCTGATCATGGGCGAATCCGGTACGGGTAAGGAACTGGTAGCCGGAATGGTCCGCGACCTGAGTTCCCGCGCGGATAAACCTTATGTAACGGTCAACTGCACAGCTATCCCCGAAAACCTGCTGGAAAGTGAACTTTTCGGCCACGTTAAAGGATCTTTCAGTGGAGCTGATCATGACCGCGAAGGACTGTTCCTGCGTGCTGACGGCGGAACTATCCTACTCGATGAAATAGGTGATATTCCACTGGAAACCCAAGCCAAACTGTTACGTGTTCTGCAGGAAGGTGAAATCCGACCTGTTGGTTCAGACAACTCGAAGAACATAGACGTAAGGGTTCTTGCCTCCACAAATCAGGACCTGCCGCAACGGGTATCTGAAAAGACTTTTCGCGAAGACCTTTACCACCGTCTGAATGTTCTTCCCTTAAATCTGCCGCCGCTGAAACAGCGGACCGGGGATATTCCTTTGCTGGCCCGGTATTTTGCCCAAAAAGCCTGTATTGAATTGGGATTGCCGGAAAAAGAACTGGACCCGGCAGTTATCGGACACTTGAGCGCACAGAACTGGACCGGCAATGTCCGCGAACTGCAAAACACCATGCGCAAGCTGGCAGTATTCAGCACCGGGGAATCCATAACTATGCTGGCTGTCGACTTGGCCGAAGGCAAAATGTCAGCGGATGCCGGAAGCGACTCCATGTCTTCCCTGCCTTACAAAGAAGCCAAGCAGCAACTGGTGGACAGCTTCAGCCGGAGCTACATCAGCGATCTTTTATCCCACACCGGCGGCAATGTTTCAGAAGCGGCCCGCAATTCCGGCCTGTCACGGGTGGCAGTGCAGAAGATGCTTGCCAGATTCGACCTGAAATCTTCCCTCTTTAAAAAACATTAAGCCGTGGGTCCCCTGATTCTGTAGAATAATTATCGCGCAAGAGCCTGATCATAAACTGCCGCAATCCGCTCAAAGATATTAGCCCATGTGTACGGGGCTGTGAGATTTGTAATTGCGGTGAAGTCAGGCTCTTCGTTTTCCTGCACTTCGCTGATGCTGGCTGCTAGAGCTTCCTGAAGCAGCTTATCCAGCAAGGGTTCATCTTCAGGGCGGGGGGAATCAATTGTCTGTAATGGTGGAAGGTGAACCATACGGACCATCTGCCGTGATTGACCGGAGAACAAGTCCTTAACTCCGGGTAAATCCGTGGTCACTATACGACAGCCGCAGGCCAATGCCTCAAGCAGAACCAGCGGAAGTCCTTCGAAAAATGAGGGCAGGACAAAAATATGGGCGCAGCGCATCAGGTTTCCAAGCTCCTGATGCGAAAGAACGCCATGCACTGTAACGCGGTCACCCAGTTGAGCGGCAAGTTCCAAGCATTGCTGCTTTTCCGGGCCGCTACCCCCGCCCACCAGATGCAGATGGAACGGCAGGTCATCGAGTTCAGCCAGACAACGAAGCAGCCAAGGAACACCTTTGGCCCGATTGAGCTTGCCTGCATAAAGGATTTGCACTGTATCCTGATCCGATTCATCAGAACACGTATAAAAGCACTGCTGATTGAATCCGCCGCTGATGGTTGCCACTCGCTCCTCAGGCAGATTTAACAGCCCCAGAATTTCCTGCTTCTGCTGTTCAAACAGGGCAATAATTCGATCAATGCCAGCCAGATCAGGCAACAGGGAGCGTCCCAGATCAGGGCATAAGATGTGCTGGCGCAAACATGTGCCGTGGCAGGTTGTGACCAGAGGGATGTCCGGCGCAACCCGCCTGGCTGCGGCTGTTGCCATCCACAAATGATTCGAATGGATCAGGTCCGGCGAAAACGATTTAACCGCCTTGGCTACAACCTTTCCGAATATCTTTTGATATGCAGCGACTTCCTCCGGCCCCAGTTCAGCGCAGACCTTGCTGGGGTAAGGCATGACATCGCTCATACCGACCACCTTAAAATCCAGATCCCGGTCTTCAAAACGCACAAACAGGCAATGCTCCGGCTCGATCACTCCGGCAAGCGGCGTATCTTCGAGCTTAAAACCCTTGGGCACTCCTGCCACAAGAAATGGTTTATACCCGCGATTCAAGCTCTGCAGGATCATTTCCTGCACATATTTGCCGCTGCCTGTGGCATCGGGGATCTGGCTTAAAAGATGAAGGATTCTCATAACCAAGGCATAGGCATGTTTCACGATCCGGTCAATATCCCTTCTCATCATTGACTACTACCCTACATTCATATCGAGCACCTCGATAGATACGATCTCAAGCAATAGAACATAGCTATTTGATATGATTTTTGAATTCCTGCTATGGGACAAATATGCATGTAGAGTCACTCATAGAGCACGGCACCGGAGTCATTAACGAAGATTTCCTCGTCATGGAGGACAATCTTTTCGGTGTATTTGACGGTGCCACCAGCCTGACTTCCGAGACATACGAAAACGGCCACACGGGCGGTTTTCTGGCTTCCAACCTTGCCGGAGAAGAATTCCGCAAAAACCACGGTACCATGCAGGAACTTGCGGAAAGGGCCAACCGGGTAATTAGGCAGGAAATGGTTCAGCGTGAGGTAAATCTAGCTAGCAAAAGAAATCTTTGGAGTACCAGCGCAGCGGTTGTCCGCGTTAAAGGTGATGTGCTGGAATGGGCTCAGATAGGTGATTGCCGGATAGTATGCATATACAAAAGCGGCGATTTTGAATTCCTCTGCCAGTGCGCAGATCAGGATATGGAAACATTGAGTATGTGGAAGGAAGTAGGCCCGTCTACAGAAGCCCCCATCGGAGTGGCTCTGCATGATCAGATCGCAAAAGTCCGCTGCCGCATGAATCTTGATTACGGCGTTTTCAACGGCGAACCTGAAGCAATAAATTTTCTCAAAACCGGAAACCATGACCTGACTAATGTAAGCAACATTCTTCTGTTTACAGACGGCCTGCTTATGCCCAATGAAAAACCTTGGGAAGAACGCGCATACAGCGAACAGGTTGACCTCTTCCGTCAGTCCGGTCTCAAGGGCCTGCGGGACCAGATCCGCAACATCGAGGCCACCGATCTCAACTGCTGCACCTACCCTCGCTTCAAAACCCACGATGATATCGCAGCTGTCGCCATTAACCTGTAGTAACCTGCTAATAGGCCCCTGTCCCCTGAAGCCGCAAAAGACATATCATTCTAGTCTCTTAACTTCTCTTCACTCCGCATTTTTCCTACAACCGATTCAATTCTTCGCATATCTACTAGCTAGTATTGATTCTCCCAATCCATCCTTGACACAAGCATGAATCAAACCACATAGTTTCTAAAAAGTTTAGTTCATACAGCTGAGAAATCAGGACAAAAGACACTATTAGCACATGTAATTTATAATCATGAAATCAAATAAGAAAAATATCAGCCCACTTTATTCTGAAGAAGGATTCGCATTTAAGGACTTTATTGAGAATACTGACGACCTCTTTACGCAAGTGGGTACTGATGGCCGTTTTTTGTACGTTAGTCCTTCAGCTAGAAAATACTACGGTCTCTCTCCTGAGGAATGTGTCGGAATTTCAGCATTTGATTTTGTGCACGATGAAGACAAAGAAGAGACAGCTCAAGATTTTAATAAATGGCAGGAAGATTCCAGCACCAATTTTTCATATATTAATAGACAAATGCACAAAAACGGTAGTTTTCACTATATGCTGTGGACAATAACTGCCGTCAAAGACCCTGAAGACAACATTCAATGGTTCAACAGCATTGGAAGGGACATTACTTCTCAGAAGAAAACAGAAAAAGAGCTTCGAAAAGCTAAAGATCAGCTAAAAGAGACTGTAGATCAACAAACAGAACAACTCAAACTTGCTACTGCAGTATTCAGACATTCCTCAGAGGGAGTGACAATAACAGACAGTAATAATAATATTATATACCTCAACGATGCTTTCACTCACATCACAGGTTATTCTGAAGAGGAAGCTATTGGTCAGAACCCCAGCATACTTAAATCGAACCGCCATAAACCTTCATTTTATAAAGGAGTATGGAAATCAATTAAAGCCAACGGGATGTGGGAAGGTGAAATTTGGAACCGCAGAAAAAACGGAGAAGTTTTTCCTGAATGGATTTCAATAAAAGCGATCACTGACGTCAATGGAGAAGTTGTTAATTATATTGCGGTATTTAGGGATATATCTGAAGCAAAAGCCAGCCAAAGAAAAATTCAACATCAGGCTTATCATGATGCTCTTACCGGCCTTCCTAACCGAACACTACTCGTAGACCGCATACGCAAAGCAATAGCATCGTCAAAAGACAACAATAGTTGCATAGCACTACTCTTTATAGACCTGGATAATTTTAAAAACATTAATGATTCTCTTGGCTATGTAATCGGTGACTCCGTTTTACAACAAGCTGCAACCAGAATCAGAGAATTTATCAATGAAAAAGATACCGTTTCCCGTATCGGAGGAGACGAATTTGTCATCATGCTCAAGGACCTGCAGGACAAGCATGATGCAGCAGTCATGGCAGACAAATTAATTAGTTTATTTGCACAATCTTTTAATGTTAATTCGCATCAATTCACCATTACACCTTCCATTGGCATTGCCTTATATCCCGATGACGGTGAGACCCCTTATTCTTTGGTAAGAAATGCCGACACAGCTATGAATAAAGCCAAACAAGAGGGCCGAAACAGATACCATCTTTTTACTCCAGGCCTTACAAAGTCTGCACTACGCAGAATCTCCATGGAGAACAAGCTGAGGCAGACAGCAAGCAACAACGGCTTTACTGTATACTATCAACCAAAGGTAAACTTGAATGACAAAACAATTGTCGGCATGGAAGCTCTTGTTCGATGGATACAACCTGACGGAACTATTATTTCTCCAGCAGAGTTCATTCCACTGGCTGAAGAAACAGGCTTGATCGTACCTATCGGCGAACAGGTACTTGAAGCAGCCTGTTTAGACACTGTAGAACTGAACCAAAGATTCGGTACCAATTTAAAGGTTTCTGTAAATTTATCCTTACGCCAGTTTAAACAAGAACAACTGATGAAAAACATTATGGACATTATTGCCATGACGGCAATATGCCCCAGTTGTCTTGAGCTTGAAATAACCGAGTCAACTGTCATGGATGATATTGAACAAACCAAGAAAATTCTGGAAAAGCTGGATAAACTTGGCATTACATTATCTATCGATGACTTTGGCACAGGTTACTCTTCACTATCGCATCTGAAAAACATGCCCATGCATACTTTGAAGATAGATCAATCATTTGTTGCAGGGCTGCCCCACAACAAATCAGACCAAAAACTTGTAAGAGCTATAATGTCTCTGGCTAAAAGTTTCGATCTTTCAACAGTTGCAGAAGGAATTGAAACACCGGAGCAATACAACTACATGCGAGAAATCGGCTGCGAGGTTATGCAGGGGTACTATTACAGCCCCCCTGTACCTTTAGAAGAGTTCGCGTCTCTTGTAGAAGCTACTTTAAAAACAGATTTTTAAAACCAACTTGCATTATCTGTTTTGAACCTGCCCAGAACCAATCACATCTGGTTCAGGCAGTCTTCGCAGATTTCACCTTCTTGCGTTGCATCTGCAGCATTCCTGGTCGATTTTTCAAGGATCAAATTAACCTTCTTTTCAAACATATCTACAGGAAGGTAGCCACGCACAACTACGCCATTAATAAGGAATGTGGGAGTTGCATTGATCTCGAATTCACGGGCTTCCTTTCCGTCATCCAACAGATATTGCTGCACTTGAGCGGAATTGGCTATTTTCCTGACCTGTTCAGGATCAACGCCTACTTCACCGAGGATTTTGCTCAGCACAACACCGGAATTATCATCATAAAGTTCCTTCTGGCGCTCAAAGACGAGATTATGAAACTGATAAGCCTTTGCCTTATCAAAGAGAGCTATTGCTTCAAAGTTAAGGGACAGTTCACGCGACTTTGCATGCATGGGCAGATGCTTAAAAATTACCCTGTATTTATCCGGCTGATCTTGAGCCAGCTTGCTGACCACGCTTGCTCCCTTACTGCAATAAGGACACAGAAAATCTGAATACTCCACGATAGTTACCGGGGCATCAGCATTGCCGAGCATAATTCTCTCAGCCCTAATTTGAGGTTTTAATGGATTCTTTATTTCCGCTTCCAGCCTTGCTTCGCGCTTCAACTTCTCTCGCTCGCTTATGCCCTGCTCAAGAATCACCAGCATATCCATTTTTCTTTCACGCATGGCATCAAGCACAATCTCGGGATTTTCACGGATCGCCTCAGCAAGCTGCTCCTTAATCATCTGCTTATTAACGCAACCGGAAATCAGAACAGCAACCGACAGAATCAACAGAATTCGCTTCAACACGGAAGACCTCCATCCATTTTGAGAAATGCCTACAATATAACAAACAACAAATAAATTTTTACCCCGCCATCAGCTGCATCTGGAAAACCGGCAGCAGGATTGCCATGACAATAAATCCGACCACCGCGCCCATGACCAGAATCATGACCGGCTCAAGAAGCGAGGTGAGGTTTTTAACCAACTGATCCACTTCACGTTCATAATGTTCAGCTATTTTTCCGAGCATTGAATCCAAAGAACCGGACTCTTCACCCATGGAAATCATTTCAGTGACGTATGGCGGGATGATGCCGCTTTCCTTAAGCGGAGTCGCCAACTTGCTGCCCTCACGGACCTCGGCGGTGGCTTTCTCCACAACTTTTGAAACAGCCACATTTCCGGTAACTCCCGCGCTGGATTGCAGTGCAGTCAAAAGCGGAACACCGGAACCTATCAGGGTTCCCAGAGTTCGGCACCAGCGGGCCATGCTGACCTGAATGACGATAGGCCCCAAAGCCGGAACCTTTAATTTGGTACTATCAATCTGCATGCGTCCGCCGGGGGTGGAACCGATCTTCTTCCACGACGGGATGGCGATGAGCAGAAACAAAGGCAGCAGCCACCATGTTTGTTGCAGAGAGTCTGAAATATCGATGAGCAAACGGGTGGCAATGGGTAATTTCTGGCCCATGCTTGAAAACATCTGGGCGAACCTCGGGACAACAAGCAGCATCATGGTGATAATCGCCCCGACCATGGCAATAAACATAATCGCGGGGTAGATCATGGCACCTGAAACCTTCGAACGCAGGTCCTCCTGTGCCTCACGCATGAAAGCCAGCCGGTCCATTGCCTGATCAAGCATTCCTCCGGTTTCTCCAGCTGCCACCAAAGAAACATACAGTATATCAAAATATTTGGGATATTCAGCCAAGGCCCGCGACAAAGGCATGCCTTCACGTACCCGGGAATTGATGGTTCCGATGACCTCTCCCAGCAAGGTTCCTTCATTCTGGTCACGCAGAAATGAAAGCGCCCGCACCAGAGGAAGACTTGACCCCAGCAAGGTTGCGAACTGACGGGTAAAAGAGGTTATCTGCTTATAGCTGATTCGTTTACCGAAAAGGGACTGGCTCTTCCCCTTTACTCTCAGATCTTCCCCCGGCCCGCCGTCCTTGCGTTCCACACGCAGCACTCTGGCTCCCTGCCCGGAAAGTTCACGCTGCACTGCGGCGGCATCAGCAGCTTCCATCTCTCCTGAAAGCTGCTGTCCGTCTTTGATTGCCGTGTACGTAAACTTTGCCATGAGCACTCCAATTACAAAATTACCTAGTTATCCTGAGCCATTCGATACACTTCCTCTTCCGTGGTCAGCCCCTTGCCCGCTTTGACAAGTCCATCCTGAAGCAGGGTACGCATACCTTCCTTCTGAGCCTGCGCTCCGATATCCGCGGCACTGGCCCCGTTCTGGATAAGCGTCTGGATTGCCGGGGTATTAATCAGCAACTCGAATATTCCGAGTCTGCCCTTGTAACCGGAACCTTCGCAGACCTCACAGCCCACAGCCTGCCATTTGCCGTCCGGACCCTGTTTCTTGCAATTGCTGCACAGCCTGCGCAAAAGCCGCTGAGCCATTGCCCCGGCAAGGGTGGGCGCGGCAAGATAGGGAGCTATCCCCATCTCCACCAGACGGGTGATAGCTGTGGGCGCGTCATTGGTATGCAGGGTCGAAAGCACAAGGTGTCCGGTCAGGGAAGACTGGATAGCGATTTCCGCTGTTTCAAAATCGCGGATTTCCCCAACCATAATTACATCAGGGTCCTGACGCAGAATGCTTCTGAGGGCAGCGGCAAAGGTCAGTCCGACCTTGGGATTAACCTGAATCTGGTCTATGCCCCGCAGCTGGTATTCAACCGGATCTTCGGTGGTAATAATCTTAAGTTCCGGTGACTTGATGTAATTAAGCGAGGCGTAAAGCGTGGTAGTTTTACCGGAACCGGTCGGTCCGGTAACCAAAATCGCTCCATGTGGACGATGAACGAGGGCTTTCCATGTTTCGAGCATTTCCGGCTCAAAGCCTACGTCTGAAATATCGACCTTAATGGAAGACTTATCCAGAATACGCATGACCACCCCTTCCCCGAACACGGTCGGTGTGGATGCCACGCGAATATCATAATCGGACTGCTCCATCTTCAAACGGATACGGCCGTCCTGCGGAATCCTGCGCTCGGCAATGTCCAGATTGGACATGATCTTGATTCTGGAAATGATGGCGGCCTGATATTTTCTGGGTACGGTATTGACCACATGCAGAATACCATCCACCCGAAAACGGATTTCCAGACCGTCTTCATAGGGCGAAATGTGAATATCCGAGGCCCCCTGAGCAATGGCATCGCGGAAAGTGTTGTTAACCAGCCGGATCACAGGTGCGGCCTGCGCCATGTCACGCAGATCCTCCACATCATCCAATGAATCAAGGTCTTCATCCAGACTGGTGAACACTCCCTCCATTCCTTCACCGGAATAGGCCCGCTCCAAAGCATCCACAAGATTGTCCGCCGGAGCGAGAATCATGTGCACCGTCATGTCCAAAGCCTGTTCCATTTCAGAAATGGAAGTGCCCAAAAAAGGTGTGGCAACGGCCACTCGTACCACTCCGTCCTTCTCCTTTGCCAAAGGCAGCAACAGATGGTTTTTTGCAAAATTTTCCGGCACAAGCTGCACCACTCCCGGCTCGGCAAGATAGGTTTTGTCCAGCTCCATCCACTCCAGACCGAGCAACTCCGCAGTACTTTTCAACGCATCCTGTTCTGACTCCCCGGCCTGCCTGACCCGCTGCCACCATCCTCTGATCCTGTCAGGAGAGGATAGGTCGTAAAAGGTTGCCGGAAGAAGTTTGATTTCGTTTTCCTGCATAGGTCTTTCCGGGGCTAAAGGTCGAAAATCAAACCGAATTCGTCCACCGCCATGGGACTCTGGGCCTTGCGCAATCCGCTCATCGAATCAGCCTCATCAGGTGTGGCAATTACGTATGGAGTCAGGAACAACAACAGCTCCGACTTGGTCATAGAGTCGTCCTGAGTACCGAACAAAGGACCGAGTACAGGCATGTTCCGCAGATAAGGCGCACCCTTCTTATTCAGACCGCTGTTAACAGTCATGAGCCCACCGATAACAAGGGTCTGGGCATCCTTGACCAGCACGGTTGTGGAAGCCGCACGGTCCGTGGACTGCCATTTATCAGGATCGGTTTCGTCTGTGACCAGACTGGACAATGTCTGATCGATCTTGAGAGTTACGTCCCGGTTTTCGGCAATAGTGGGTGTGATATCGAGCTGCATGCCGAATTTACGGTGATCATAGGTCTTAATTACATTCTGCTGGGCGGTTACCGAAGTCTGGGTCAGCTTAAGGATAGGAATTTCCGTGCCCACGGCTATACTCGCCTTCTGGTTATCCAAAGCCACGATATGCGGAGCGGAAACCACGCGGGAGCTGTCGTCAGAGGCAAAAAAGTTCATCATCATCTTGAAATTATCCGAATTGATAATGGAGAATTTCAAAGCCTCCTGCGCTGTATTGGCTATTCCTGTAGGATCGAAAATATGCCCGAAATCCAACGCTCCCTTGAGGTCCGTACCATCCGCATTGGTAGAGAACATCCACTCAAAACCGAGCTTGGTTTCATCTGTCAGGGTTACCTCAACAAGGTAAGCCTTTATGGAAACCTGCATGGTGCGGACATCAAGTTTGCTTATAATTGTAGTGATATCGTCATGTACGCTTTCCGGGGCCAGCACAATCAGGGAATTGGTTTCATCCATAGAAAGGATCTGGACGGTACTCTGATTAACCTTGCCTACCTTATCAGTATAAAGCTTGGTGAGCATCGGAGCCACGGTCTTGGCCTCGATATACTGCAGGGAATAGGTCTTGGAAGACGGCAGGGAACCGGGCTTATCAATGTGGCTGATCAATTCCTTAATCTTGTTCACATTGGCGGCAGTATCTGTGAAGACGATATAATTATTTGATTTACCTGAAAAAATTGACCCTTCAGGTGAAAGAATCTGCCGAAAATCAGCTATCACATCTGCTGCTTTCAGGTACTTGAGCATGATGACTTCAGTGACCATCTGGTCGCCACCGACAGTGATGGAATCAACATTCAGCCCTTCGTGCACAGCCATACTTTTTGAGACGATCTTATAATAACCGCTTTGCTGCACAAGGGTATATCCTTTCATATCCAGCACGGAATACAGCAAGCGCAAGGCTTCAAATCTGGTCACTGGTTTCGGGGAAATAACCGTAACCGGACCTTTAAGCTCAGGATTGGGAATGAATGTCTTGCCCATGAGATGCGAATAGAATTCCAGCACAGCCATAATGTCAGTCTGCCGGAAATTGATCTCAATCAGATTCTTTCCTTTTGGAGCAGCTTGGGCAGCTCCTACCCCCGTCTCCGTTACAGCAACGGAACAAAGCACGACCAAAAGGACAAACAATCGTATGCAGTGGGCAAGTCTCATCATGAATTCTCTCGTCTTATCTTTCTTGAATGCGAATCAATTCAATTTCCTGCACATCAGGGAACAGTCATGTTCACATTCATGGGTTTTCCTTTACGAATTATTGTCAGAAACACTTCCTTGCCGATTTTACTTTCTAATATATCACTAACCTGCGCAATTGAACCAACTGGTCTGCCGGAAACAGCCAGAAGCAAATCATCCGGCAGCAAACCTGTATCCTTCCGCAACACGCGAGCCACTTTCAATCCATGACCGGAAGGAATCCCCATATCTTTACGCTCAATCACCGTGAGCGGGATGAGGTTCACTCCCAAGCCCTTGATATCTACCGTGCCGCCATTGCCCTCAGCTTCCGCAGGAACTGTAAGCTTATATGAGACCCCGGATTTTCGTGTAACTCCGGACTCGCTCAGCAGACTATCAGCCTCCTCGTCCCAGACGCTATTCATAGGCAGAGTGACATTCTGATCATTGCGGGCCAAGGTCACATGGTTGGAAGCTATTTCCACAAGAACACTCTCCCTGACCATCTGGCCCAAGGTCACCAGAGTGCTTGCCCCTCCATTAATTCCGCTGATGATAGCATATGATTTACCTTCCCCCGGCATTGTCGCCATAAGCGACAGGCCGGAAACATCCGGTCCGGGAGGCAAAGCCGGGGCTGTTCGCTTATAGGAACGCTGCACCAGATGAAGTTGTCCATATTGAAAGATATGACGCCGCTTGGTGCTGAAAAATGAAAAAAAGGGATAGGTCAGCGGATCTGGCGGCGGAAGATCACGCGTGGCATCCACATAATTAACAGCTCTGGGCTGCGGTTCAGGCAGGGAGAGAATAATCAATGCTCCGAGCAGAGTCAGGCTTGCGACAATGAGCGCCCTCCTGAAAAAAGCATCCGCAGCAGCTTTGTGTAAATATTTTTCCATGCCCATGGATCAGCCCCCTGCCCCGCGCGTAGCGTTTGCATGCGCCGTACAATTGTACACCTTACGGGCATATCTCCAATCAAGCACATCAGCCTTGGGAACAATCACTTCATAGCCGAGTTCCTGTTTAAAGAAATTCTCATATTTCCTGAAATACTCATCCATGGAATTGTCCACTTCCGACTCGGTGCAGAAATAAGACCGCGCCTTCTCGGGTGTGAGAAAACGGACACTCTTCATTACCTCTTCGATGGTATTCTGTGAAACCCCTTGCGGATTATTGGCACTCAGAAATTGTAAAGCCTCGTCCGGATTTTCCTGCCACCAGCGAACTGCACGGGCAAAAGCGTCAATGAGGGTTTCAACCGCCTTACCATTGCCGGACAAAGCATCTTCACGCAGGACCAGAAATTGGAGACTCCAGTTATCCACCTCCGACGGTCCAGCGACAGGTCTGGCAATACGCATTTTCTGCAATCTGCTGACAAAGGGTTCAAAGGTGACCCCGGCTTCAATAAGCCCCGCTCTCAAACTTTGCGCAACAATTTCGCGGGACATATCACTTACCGTAACATCTGAAAGCGACATGCCGTTCTTTTTGAGAACTTCATACAGGAAATAATGGGCAGTACCGCCAGTTTGCAGGAAAACGGTTTTACCGCGCAGGTCCTGCACGGTTTTGATGGCTGAATTTCCGGCAACCATAAGGACATCACCGGTTTTGAACTGTGCCAAGGGAGCCACGATGCGCAGGTCCACCCCTCTGGTCAGGAGCTGGACAAGCTCCAATGCATGAGTGGCTGTGCCGTCGATTTCTCCGGCATATAATTTTTCAAAATTTGTCTTTTCATGCTCGGAGAAATAGCACTCGATGCGCGTACCATTCGAATGGAGCCATCCGTTATGGCGGGCGATTTCAAAAGGAGCATATCCAATCCAAGGCGGCATGGAGAGCACGAGGCTGACCGCATGTTCCGGCATCTTGGGATCAACCTTGGCCGGAATGGAATACTTGCTGACGACCAGACCGCCCTGCATATCACCGCTCTTCCCGGTCAATGAAATTTCCGAAACAACAAAAACCTGCGGGGAAGTTTCCAGATAATAAATGAATTTCTCGACGGCAGTAAAGGAACCGCTGAAGGTCACATCCATGGGCTGACTGCTCAAAAAAGCATTCTGCTTTTGCGATAGCGGACGCATTTCTTTGATGACAACCCCGGTGATGGATGCGTAGTCCCGGATTTCATTGTAAATATCCGAAGAACTCCAATCTCTGCGATCCACGAGGTCCAGTTGCCGCTTAAGAGAATCATATTCATCCTTTACCTGACGCAACTTGGCTTCCCGGTCAGGCAGGACCATGGCTTTAGGCGTATTGAGCTGAATTTCCTGCTTCAACTCCACCTGTTCCTGAACCGTGGCTTCATACATATTGCCGAGCGGAGCCAAAACCCCCATATAAAGCACCACGGAAAACAGAAAAATAAGACATATGCCTAAAGCACGGCGGTCACGCGGATCGAGTTTGTTCCAAGAGGCAAGCAGAATGTTCATTGCGCTGCCTCCAGCTTCGTCTTGGACTTGAAAAAATTTTGCCAGGCGGGGAAATCAAGTTCCACCACAAAGCGAAAACCCTGCCCATTATCCAGCTTACTCATGGAAGCAAGTACTGCATTGGAAAAAATCTCTGTACTACTTATATTTTCCAGCAAAGCCATGAGGCTGATTTCACTTTTTGCCTCCCCCTGCAGGGTGATCTTGCCGGATTGATCAAGACGCATGGTGTCCAATTTCACCTGAGCCGGAACAGAATCACCAAGATCGCGGAACACGTGGGAAACAAAAGGTTTCTTCACCGTATATTTTAAAATATCATTGTTACGGCGCACATATTCCCGAATCTCCATTGTTACCAGATCCGTACGCTTGGCCAGAAACAAAATCTTATGCGCTTCCTGCTTAAGGACCTTGGCATCCTGAGTATTCATATGAATCACGGCAAAGAAAAGCAGCAGGCATCCCGCAACAGCCCCCGCAAGAGCCAGCCCCGAACGCACATAGTCCTTCGGCGCAAGGGGAATACGCTCCCATCCTTCCAGACTTTCATGAAACGAACCTTTGGTGCGGTTCATACGCAACATAGGCAAAAAGTCTTCATAAGACCGGACTTGTTCCAGCGGGACATCCGGCAGCACCTTTGCAATCAGCTCTGCAAAACCGTCAGGATCACCTGATCCGCCGGGAGCAACCCAAAGCACCACCTTTTCCGGCTGCGGCTTTTCTTCCGCCTCAAGCTGAGCAAGAACCACCTCAAGCGCACTTTCCAAGGACGGGCCTCCGTCCGGGACAACTTCCCAGATCACAGGCACTTTCTTATAAATACAGCACAGACGGGTTTCCCTGTTTTCACGGGATATGAGCAGGGTCGGACCGGAAACCTTCAGGTCGAACTCAGGCAGGACAATAGACGCCACCTGAAATCCCATACCCTTTGCTGTATCCAGACATCCATGAAGATACTCGTTGGATATCCAGCCGAGAGTTGCGTTCAGACCTTTGCTACCACTGTAACAACGGATTTCCCGTCCTCCGGTCTCAAGGGAACGGAATAAACGCTGACCGGCTTCCGACTCAAGATCAGCCACTGCGTCCTTCTGCTCTTTGGACGGATTAGGATTACGGCACAAAGCCGCCGCGGATGATGGCAAAACCATAACGCATGGGCTGGGATTATCCGTTTCCGGCAATTGGGCGAGAGGTTGCCACAGCCTCTCCTTGGAAGAATATTCAAGCGATGCTGCGCAACTGCCCTGCACGTCAAACAGCAAGGCTATCCGAGCGTTCTTCCCCAAGGGGCAGGGGAGAGGAATCATTTTGCACAACTTCTTTAAGTCCATAGAACAACCCCGTTCATATTCGCGGCAGGGATTCGGATTCCCAGCGGGTGAAACGTAATTGATCCTTATCCACACTGACTCTGGCCGAGATGCGTTCGACATGCCTGCCCGGAATAAATCCAGCCAGACAGGTCATGCTGAAATTCTTGGACTGCACAGTCAGAAACGGTTCCACGTGTGTGCTCTGCGAAGCCGCGGCCAAGGTGCTCAGCGCCGCCTCAACCGAGGCAAAACCCTTCCAGCCCGTAAGGCGGTAAGCCAGCAGATTCTGAACCTGTCCTGTAGTGAAACCCACGGCATGAAGCACTTCCTTCCCGGCAGTGTTGATATTCACCTTACCCGATGAAAAGCAGGTCAAATGACTGGCAATACCTTCAGCACCGGAAGAACCGTAGAGAATATCCCGCGTCATTCCCTTAACCTGTAGCAATTCATCCAAACTGCGGATCGGACCGTCGACCAACCCCTTAGCCATTGCAACGGAAGGAGGAACAGCCTCGCCCTTTTTGCCCTGTTTCTTGGTCCGGTACAGAATAATATTCGAGGCCAGCACGTTGGAAATATTAGGGAACCCCTGCAACTGGGACATGGTGGCGACATTGATGTTCAGACGCGATTCCTCATCAATAAAGCCATAGTTAAAGACTCCGGCATCCTTAGCGGCCTTGGAATCCTTGCCTGACTTTTTCTTTTTAGCAGCTCCCGGCTCAGGACGAATAATGGAGTAATATCCCGGCCCGAACTTGATATCCTTGTACAAGGTCTCCCCGGAAAACCACTTATCCGTGATGCTGTGCACGGGATCGCGGGCATGCTCCCTGATGATGCCTGCCGCCCTGTGAACACCGCCACGCGCCAGATTGTAAGCCCTGCGATCCTGACTGCTCCAGCTTTCAACCTTTGTCTCGCAGACAGCCTCATATGAAAACGAAGCCGCCATAATACCCAGAATGGCCATGACCCACAGTGTAACCACCAGAGCAAATCCCTGCTCTGCGGAAACATTAGTATGTCCGGTAACATTCTTAAGCATTCTCTCAGCCTGCCTTCTGCTGCGGTGTTACTTCCAATAAAACCTGTGAACGAAAAACACTCCTTCGTGATGGCCCTTCCTTAAAATCCAAAACCAATCCGATCATTCCCGGTCCGCTTACAGCCGTAGTTGTCCCAGCTCCTGCGGCATTTCCGCCATGTCCCCTTGCGGTAAGCTTGAATCGGGTTTCAACCACCCCGGAACAAAGCTCCATCTTTGAGATCGGCTTTCCTTTCTCCGGCTTGCCTTTCTTATCCTTGCGCTCTTCCCGCCAGAGAGTGCTCTCTTTGAGAACATAACGGACCCAGATCCGTTTTCCTTTTTCATCCAGAACAGGGAACTGGCATTTACTATCCTGACAGCTGATATCAGAAGCCGAGCAAAGCGGGTCCAGATTGCGGACATCCCTGCCTAGCATGCTGAACGCATAAGCGGCTGAACGCATGGGTGAAAGAACAGCCTGTGCCCCCCTTTCCACCCGCGTGGCAGTGACGAAAATCGAATAAACAGCAGTAAGGACAACCGAACCGATCGTAATCGCCACCAACAGCTCAAGAAGAGTAAACCCGCCTTGATCAGCAATTGGATCAGTAGTTGGTGATGTCCGCGTTATCATCTGTTCCTCCGGGCTTGCCGTCCTTACCGTAACTGAGCAGATCAAAATCCGGGCTGTGCTTACCGGGGGCGGTGTATACGTAAGGATTATTCCACGGGTCCTTGGGAATGGTATTTTTACTCATATACGGGCCATGCCAGTTCTCCGGTACAGGCGGAGTGGTTGGTTTTACCACCAGGGCATTGAGTCCCTGCTGGGTAGTGGGGAAATCCCCGGTATCCAGCTGATAACTTTGCAGGGCCATGGAAAAATCTTCAATCTGGGCCTTAGCCGCCGCAACCTTGGCTTCATCGGTCTTGCCGAAGAACCTTGGAGCCACAATAGCCGCCAACACGCCGATAATCACGATAACCACCAGCATCTCAATAAGTGTGAAACCGCGTCTTCCTTTATGCATTAAGAAGCCTCCCCACTTGTAGTTTTGACCGCCTTGGTGACCGGGACGTCAACAGGCAGATGAATTCCAAGTTTAACGATCTTACCGTTTCTGAACAGGGTCAGAGCAACATTACCGCCCGGACGCTTACGTTGCATTATGAATGTTGAATCCCGCATACCCTGAACCGGGACACCATCTATTTCCAAAAGAATATCTCCGGGCTGAACGCCGCCCTTTTGTGCCGGACTATCCGGTTTGCAATCCATCACCAGCAAAGCCCGATCCTGATCCTTGCTGGTCTCCTCCTTCCCTTCCTCCTCAACAACGTGCAATTCCTTTTGGATAACCTTGAGTCTGAGTCCCATTAACGGACGTGGCATGGGCTGGTAACCGATATCGATAGGGTCCGACTTGAGCTGGCAGCCAGCCAAAAATATGCCCAAGAGAAAGAGAAGCAGAATTCGGGAAAAATTCATTTGCAAACGTAGTGCTGATTTCATTTTTTCTTGTCCTTGGTCTGGGTTTTACTCTGAACCGGCAGGGTTTGCTCGACCTGTGCAGTTTCCAGAACATATTCATGTTCCCTGCCTTCGGTGAAAAAAAGGACCGTGATCTTAACCCGGCTCACACCGGGAGTATCATCCTCTTTTTTGCTGACGATCTTCCATCTCCCATGCGGCAGGGTTTCACATTTACCGGAAGTTGTTCCCGACTTGATATTTCCCTGATTAAGAAAAGAGGCCAGCCGCATTTCAGCTTCCAAACCGGCCCGCTCGTACCCTTCCACCTGCGACAGGGAAGCGGTTGCCTGTGAATAAACACCAGCAACAGCAACCAGCCCGATGGACAGAATAGCCATGGCAACCATGACTTCCAGCAGGGTAAAACCGGAATGGCAGGGTTTAGCGCACATACACGCCCCCATCAGCTCCGGCGACAATCAAGTGCAGGCTTTCCTGCTTATCGGAAACCAACTTAAAACGGGCCGGGGTCGCAGTTCCCCGGGGGAAAAAAATGATTCGCATTTCATGACCGGAAACAGATTTCCCAAGAAGTTCCATATCCTTCACATTTACCCTAGCAGGCAGTGAGGTCAGGCTCAGAACCTCTCCCTTGTCAGCGCTCAGAAGCTTAAGACTCTTCGTTTCCTTATTTATAATCAGGACATGTTGCTTACCGGTATCAGCAGCCCTGAAGCGGGCAGAAGTGGCTATAGTCCCGAGATCGGCAACAGCAGCGCGCAGAGAATTGCCCGTAAGCTGACCACTTAGACGCGGCAAAAGAACAGCCATGACTATGGACATGATGACCATGACCACAATGAGCTCCAGCAGGGTAAACCCGTTTCGAACAGGCTCATGCTTCAGATTTATGCGAGGCTGAAAATCCATACGGGCTCCCCGTTTTATTGGGAATCAGGAGCAACTCTGCGTTTCAGAATATACCCGACATCGGGTGAATAGGTGACAAGTTCCCAACCCTGCTGGCCTAATGGGGCTAGGTTGGGCTTGTACGGATCAAATCCGGATTTTTCGAGGACATTGGGGACCAGAATCTTGTATTCCCACTTGGCATTGGCAAAGGCATCAAGCGTGGCCTCTATTCTGGCAAGGTCATCATGCAAAGCCTGCAAGGGAGCAAGCAGAACACTGACGTTCTCACCACTGCCGGAAGCAGGTTCGGAGGACTGAGCCAGACACGGTCCGCACATACAAAACAGGATAACGGCAAACAGGCCGGCCATAAAAACAGAAAAAAGGAAATTGGACTTGAATCCGCGTTCACATTCCACAGCTACCCCCATTTTTAGAGTCCTACCTTATTTTATAGGGGGTTAAACATAATTTGTCCACAGACATCTAAATTTAACGGATTACTTCACACTATCAATCTTACTTCCCTCTGATCCTCAAATTAAACTCAGGACAGATTGCAAATTTTTCTGTGCCTTGATCCGAATATAGTGGTATAGTTCCACGATAGAATTCTCTGATTTCTGTCTTACCAAAATCTAGATGAGGGGGACCGTATGCAACCTAACGGAATAAAAATCAAAAAAACATTCCTGACAACCTGTCTTTTAATCCTTTCCTGCCTTTGCAGTACGGCTTGGGCCGACAGCAGCCAATATCTTTGCACAGATTCCAGCGACAGCAGCTGCACCGGGATAACAATGGCACTGGGTCCATGCGGCACACAAAACTGGATCAGCACGGTCACCTATTCCGTTGTGAACGGCAATTCCACGACAGAAGTTTTTTCGGTGGACAATAAAAATCCCAATGCGGGCGCTGTAACAAAATACATGAAGCAAAACGTGCTTTGGAAGGTGGATGTAGAAAACGACCACTTCGATCAGAAACTGAGCACCTATATCAAAATCACCCCTTCCGGCTGGGAGTTTGCGCATGGGTGCAACAAGACTTCCCTTAATCCCGGTTGCGAGGCGGCAATGCTCTTCCCCACTCCCGGAACCAATCTCAGTCCCGGCTGCCAGATGACCAAATACACCCCGCCCAACCCGACTCCATCGGGCGGACAATGCGGCGACAACACCGCAACAACGACATGGCAAAAAAGGATCTCCATCTACAACAACTGCATGGATGACGCATACATCGTGCTTACTCCCCCCACAGCAGCGGACAAACAGCACTTCTACAACGCCAAGCTCTGGAACAAGACAGCAGAACTGGCCGAGATGGATGAAATGTATGCCAATCCCCAAAACAAGACTTCAGCCCTGTTGTTCCGCAAAAAAATCACCTTCGGGGAAAGCATGGATATCTCCGTGCCTGACGGCGGAATTGCCTCGGCAAACTTCGGAGTACTGCTCGGCTGTGACCAGCCTCCTTCCGAAGGTGGCTGGCCTGGCGAATGTGTTATCGGAGGAGTACCGGGACACGCCAGTTCCGGCGTGGGAACTGTATTTGAATATTCAGCAGGTTGCACTTACACCGGAACGGACAGAAACAAGTGTACTGTTAACCCCTCCGACGGCACCTGCATGGGCGCGACAGATTACTTTGACCTGAGCATGGTTTCCGGCTTCAACGTTCCCATGTCCATGGAACTCACTGACAATGGAAACGACTGCAACTTCACGGAAATGTCCGCCGTGGCAGATCTCTACGACTGCCCCATGGAAAACCAGACCACCATCGCAGCCAACTCCACCCTGTATACGAATAAGCAACTTAACGCAGGAATCGGCCTTGAGGTATCAAATGTTAAAAGCAGAGGACGGGCCGGATGTATGGCCCCGGAACAATGGCTCGAACCTCCGGGAGGTCAGGATCCATACAAAAATACTGACACTCAGGCTGCAAGTGCCGGGATAACCACTGATCCGCCAAATATATCTGACTGGTATGCCTGTAACGTCATGAAAGCACAGGGAGCAGACAAGGACCCTGAAACCTGCCTCACTCCCGGCTGCGGCGGCCCGCAATGCGCAGTCGGCCCTCTCGGAACCCCCGGGGTTTATGATATGGTTTCCCTCTCGAAGGGCAAGGGCAAGCCCTACACCAACTACGTGAAATACTTGAAGGCTATCGGTTCGGATGCCTATGCATGGCAGTTCAACGATGATGCCTCGACCGCTATCTGCCAAAAAGCAGGAGCTACTGTGAAAGTGACCCTTTGCCCCGGACCTCCGGAACAGCAACCATACAAAAAACAAAAGTGGGCATTCTCCAACAACAAGTGCCTGCCGGATGCAAACAACGGATCCTACCCGACCCTGCTCGCCTGTATGAAGGACAATTTCGATTACAGCTGCCAGAAGGAAGAGGTGAAAAAGCTGAACGCCAAGACCGGAGTCGCCACTACTGCCCAGCTCAACTACTGCAAACCGGTACCCAAGGGCCAAGGCGTACCCTACGATGTATGCATGAAAAACAATTCCCAATACTGCCAGCAGACAGGGAAGACTCCAGCGAATACGCAACAAGTAAAAACACCGAGCAAAGCTCAATAGAACAATGGCCCCACAACGAATTAACTCGCTGTGGGGCCTTATTTTTTGGAGCAATACCCGGCGGTAAACCGGAATCATTAGAATTACTAATTATCAGTTACGCACCAGCCAGAACATGTTCCTTAGTAACAAAGCAAGTAAAAGTGCCGCTGAAAACAACGTCTTCATTGCAGGACACATCCACTTTAATGATATGCTTGCGTCCATCCTTTTCCTGCTCGCTGGCTTTGGCAATAAGGACATCCCCGACTTTTGAAGGCTTCAGAAAGCGGCTTTCAGCGCCAGCCAGAACAACATTGGGATGATTGACTGTCAGCATTGCCGCGTAATCTGCCATGCCGAAGATAAAACCGCCATGGATCAGTCCGCTGGCATCGGCAGACATATTAGCGGTGCATTCCATGCGGACTTCACTTCCACCCTCAAATACTGAAACGGGTTCACCGCATAATGCTCTGTCAATCTGCTCATGTGTATTAATATCCATAATTTTCTCCATATAATTATCGTTAGCTCAAGCTTAATAAGGCATTCAGCTATCAATGCCATTTCCGGACATTGTATATGATAGGGCCGGGGATTTCGATTATTACATCACAGGAAACTATAGGAACCTGAGAATCGCATATCTTCCGTCCATAATGTCAGCGCAACTCACAATTGCCATTTAAGTCCAGTAGTCGTAGGTTTACAACCTCAGCAGAATTTAACAAGAGGTACTACTGTGCTTAAATTGAATATTCGCCAAAAAATCATCATCGGAATCATTATTTTTTCAATCTGTTTCGGTTGTCTGGGTTTGCTATCATTTGTGAATACCCTGCAGCTTGAAGACGAAGTCCTGCTGATTGAACGCAGTGACGATTTAAGCAATCTTATTCTCGAAGTCCGCCGCATTGAAAAAAACTACCTTCTATATCATGACCCGGCCCTATTCACCCTCGGACTTGACTACCTCAAACGAGCCGACACCCTCCTGCAGGAACTTGTGGAAGAATTCAAGAAACCCGAAAAAAAACAAACCGGCAAAAAACTGGAATCAAACCTGAATAAGTACCGGGAACTTCTGCTGCAGCTTAAAACTGCCCCGAAAGAGGCATCGACGGCAAACAAAGAACTTAACAATCATCTCCGGGAAACCGGACAAGCCATGGTAGGTCTCTCCAAAGCGATCTCTAATTTCGAACGTAAATACATACTCAGCATCAACCGCGAACTTCGCTCTAACCTCACTCTGTCCATGATCGGCATAGCCGTGGTCATCATGGCCCTTGTTCTCTTTTTCACCTTAAATATCCTCAAACCGCTTCGCGAAGTGCAGGAAGCCACTCGCAAAATCTCGGAAGGGAAATTCAAACCCCTGCCGATTAAAAATTCACATGATGAAATTCAGCAGGTCTTTGCTGCCTTGAATTCCATGGTCGAACAGCTGGTCAAACGCCGCCGCCAATTAGTACAGGCCCAGAAACTTTCATCAATCGGCACGCTCTCTTCAGGTATTGCGCACCAGTTGAACAACCCCCTGAACAACATTTCCACCTCCTGCCAGATCCTTGAGGAACGCCAGAAAGGTAAGGATGAACTGGCTGACCGGATGATGCACAACATTATGCAGGAAACCCTGCGTGCGCGGGATATTGTCAAAGGTTTGCTGGAATTCTCCCGGGAGAGCGAATATTCACCGGGACCGATAGAGATCGGCAGAGTTATGAAATCAGCAATGGACCTTGTATCCAGTCAGGTGCCGTCAACGATCAGTCTTTCCATGGAAATTCCTGAACATATCATCGTTCACGCTGACCGCCGCAAGCTGCAGGAAGCTTTCATCAACCTGCTCATCAATGCCGTACAGGCCATCGAAGATAGGTCAGGGTCAATAACTGTGACTGCTTTTATGGATCAGGAAAATACAATCATCAGGGTCAATGATACCGGACAAGGAATGCCCCCGGAAATTATGGAGCGCATATTTGATCCCTTCTTCTCCACAAAGGAAGTCGGACAGGGGACCGGGCTGGGACTGTACATCGTCTACGGAATCATAGAAAAGCATCAGGGCAGCATCAGAACGGAAAGCAGTCCGGGGGAAGGCACCAGTTTTTACATCACCCTGCCGCTCGATAAGGAACACACAATATGATCAACCACGCCAGCATCCTCATTGTTGAAGACGAAGCCATCGCAAGAGACAACCTGACCCACGTTATGACTGAGGCAGGACATATGGTCGTTGCTGTAAGCTCAGGCACGGAAGCACTGCAAAAAATCGGAAAACAGGAGTTCGAACTGGTACTGACCGACCTTATGCTTCCGGGCATGAACGGAATTGAACTGCTGGAGCACATCAAGGAAATCCAGCCTTCTACTCAGGTAATTGTCATCACCGGACATGCCACAGTCGATACAGCGGTTATTGCAATGCAGAAAGGGGCTCACTCGTACATAGCCAAGCCCCTCAATCTGGATGAACTCCGCGCACAGGTCTTTAATGCCCTTGAGCGGCAGGCCCTCTCTGTTGAAGTTCTGCGCTTGCGGCAAGTCCTTGAGGAAGGGAAACAGGACTTTCCTTTAGTGGGACAAAGTGACCAGATCATTAAGCTGAAAAAGACTATCGAACAACTGGCGCACATGGACTGCAACGTCCTCATTCAAGGTGAAACCGGAACAGGTAAGGAACTCATCGCCCGCGGAATTCACATGCTCAGCCCCCGTTCTCAGGAACGGTTCATGGCTATCAACTGCGGGACATTCACAGCCGAACTCATGGACAAGGAACTCTTCGGGCACGAACGTGAAGCCTTCACCGGAGCACAGCGCGGGCAAAAAGGGATATTGGAAGTTGCCAACGGCGGCACGGTATTCTTTGATGAAATGAGCGAACTGCCCCTGAACATGCAGGTAAAGCTCCTGCGGGTGCTGCAGGAAAGAAATTTTCTAAGAGTCGGCGGAACGCAGGAAATTCCGGTTGATATCCGGGTTGTTTCCGCAACCAACTGCGATCTCAAAGAAGAAGTTGGAAAAGGGACCTTCAGGCAGGATCTCTTCTACCGTTTGAATGTAGTCACCCTCTCGGCACCGCCTCTTCGTGAACACCGTGAAGACATTCCGGTCCTGATCGGTCACTTTCTGGAAAAACACCGTACCGAAACCCAATCCATCGACACAATTTCACAGGAGACGCTGGATATCCTGATGAACTATGCCTTTCCCGGTAACGTCCGTGAACTTGAAAATATTTCCCAGCGAGCACTGGCTCTGGCGCGGGGAACTGTATTTTCCCCGGACCTGCTGCCCGAAGAAATCCGCAATATCGACCGCAACAAACCGCTGCGGACCCTTGAGGAAGTTGAGCGCGACCATATTGAAAAGGTCATGTTGGCAACCAACGGAAACAAGACCCAAGCAGCCAAAATACTCGGCATTGACCGCGTATCCCTGTGGCGCAAGATGAAACGACTCGGACTGGAAAAAGACAATTAATTAAGAGCAGCTTCCAAAGCATCTTCAAGTCTGGAAACCAACCTTATTTCCAGACCTTCCAAGACTTCATCTTCAAGGTGCTCAACGGCCTGCGCACATTTTGCAGGCAGAACAATGGAGCGGATTCCGGCTCTGACTGCGGCCATGACCTTTTCACGTACACCGCCTACAGGCAGCACATCTCCGTGCAATGTGATTTCACCGCTGAAAGCCATATCCTCACTCACCATCCGTCCGGTCAATTGTGAAAGCATTGCCACCGCAATGGTTACCCCGGCAGAGGGGCCTTCCTTGGTCACCGCCCCGGCTGGTATATGGATATGAATATCCGAGGTCTCGAAAAAATCCTCTGAAAGACCGAATTTTCCGGCATTAGCCCGTAAAAAACTGAGTGCTGTCTGGGCGGATTCCCTGAGTACTTCTCCAAGCGATCCGGTCAGCAACAGATTCTTATTCCCGTGCATCCTGACCGCCTCTACAAAAATTATTTCGCCTCCGTTTTCCGACCATACCAGACCGGTGGCGACTCCCGTCTTTAACTTTTTAGTAACTGATGCACTGAAATGTGGCGGCGGCCCCATGATTCCGGGGATATCTGCCGCAGCAAGCTTGATCGGAAGAACATCTTCCTGACCTGACAATCTACGCCGGGCCAGTTTGCGGCAAAGAGCGGCAATCTGTTTATCAAGACCGCGCAACCCGGCTTCACGGGTATAGTCTGCGATGAGTGAATTCACTGCTTCCGGGGCTATTTCCAGCTCATTCACTGAAAAACCATGTTTCAGCAATTGATCTGGAAACATGTATTTCTGCGCAATCTGCAATTTTTCCCCGGGCGTGTAGCTCGAAAATTCGATCATCTCCATGCGGTCACGCAATGGTCCCGGTATGCGCTCCACAATATTGGCCGTAGCAATAAACAGCACCCCTGAAAGATCAAAGGGCAGGCCCAGATAATTATCAACGAAAGCGGAGTTCTGCTGCGGGTCAAGGATTTCCAGAAGAACGGAAGTTGCGTCGCCTTGAAAATTCTGAATAATCTTATCCATTTCATCCAGCATGATTACCGGATTGCGAACGCCTGCTTTCTGGATATTTTGCAAGATTCTTCCGGCCATGGCCCCCACATAAGTACGGCGATGACCGCGCAGTTCGGATTCATCCCGCAATCCGGCCAGCGACATGCAAATAAACTCACGCCCTAATGACTCTGCTATGGCGCGTCCGATAGACGTTTTCCCGGTTCCGGGGGGACCGCTGAAACAAAGAACCGGCCCCTGTAAACCCTGCAACCGCTGATTACGGCCCAGCAAATCCTGAACATGGTCACGCAGGCGGGTCAGGTTCACCGGCTTTCCGAGATATTGATCAGCTCCGCTTTTCATGGCTTCAACAGCCGTTTTTACCGTGGCGTAACCGGTAAGCATAATCACTCCGGTATCAGGCCAGCGGCTTCGCAGAACTTCGAGCAGTTCAAGCCCATCCATTCCATCCATCTTCAAGTCGGTAATTACTATATCCGCAGGCTCTTCTTCCATGGCTGCAACAGCTTCCAATCCGTTGCCCACAGTCCGTACTGCAAAGCCCTCGTGCTCAAAGATTATCGATAGGTTTTCACGGGCAATAACTTCATCATCGGCAATAATCAGGTTCGGACTGATCCTGCTGCGCAGATTTTTTACGGCAAGAAATTCAAGGATGCGCTCTTTTACACTGTTCAACCCGTAGTGACGGGCATCCAAAACGCCCTTTGCCCTTTGAATGTCCAAGTCGTCCTTGGTTGTTTCATTCCATGGAAGGGAAAGTATGAACTCCAAATAATTGTGAGCAATGGCAAATTCCGGGGAGACATTATCCATATTGAGAATACGTTCACATTCATCACGTGCAACACCATAAATATGGGCAGGAAGGTCAACAGACTCTACCCGTCTGCAAATGTCGTCAGCCGCACTTTCGGTGACGTTCTCCAACTCGGCATGAGTATCTTTTTTATTCTCTTCAGAGCGCGTGTTCTCAGCACTCTTCCTGCCAAACCATTTCATAATATCCTCCGGATAATGTCTGCCAATTCTATAAAGCCGGACTTCCGTACATAGACTCTTCTTATGTATTATCTGCTTAATATCATTAATATATAACTCTGTTAATGTTGCATGTTGAAACGACGCTGCCTAAGTCTGTCCTTTTTTGCACAATCTATTTCTTTTTAAACATAACAATATGAATTTACTTCATAATATTCGATTGTAGTTTCTAGATATTTTCAAAATACCCCGCACTCACCCAAATCTTACGGCCAAACAGAACGGTTTTAGCGTTGCAAAAAGCAACATGTTTTTTGGGCTTGATTCTGACCGTCCCTGAAAAACCAACATCAACTTTCAAGACAACGTTGCATATAGCAACATCAACAAACGCACACCTAAACAAGATACAATACAACATACTGTTTTTGTTAACTTTATACCTTAGACAAACCTTGGCATGGATATTGATTTATGGGGAGCAAGTTCAAGGAAGGAAACAACAATCAGGAGGCACCATGGCCACAGGACAAGGATTTTTCGGTCTCTTAGAGCGCTATTATGCATCAAAGGCAGCAAATCGAAGCAACACCTGTAATGTCGGAGCGTGGGCCATCAACCGGGATCAGGCTCCGACTGACCCCAAATCGAGGGAGGTTTTCTTGAAAACTTTATTAAACCGCTTCTTAACCAACAGTGGGAAACCCGAAGTTTCCCAAGAGGAAAACGAAGAACTGGTAAATAACCTTTCTGAGTGCACCAATGAAGGTGGCAAAATTCTTGTTGTAAGCAAGGGTGCTGCCTTCTCTGGAAGAGTCGTCAACTATGCTGTTGAAATGGCAGCTAGAACTCAAAGCAGCCTTATCGCCTTGAATCTGGATGAAAGAGGCTCAAATTTCAGTGATTTCTGTTCCCAGTCAGAAGAGAACATCTCTCATTTCTCTGCAAAAGCGGAGGAAGCGGGCCTTCTTTTCGCCCATGTTGTGAAACAAGGTGCCGAAGATTCCGTTGTGGCTGAACTACACCACCAAGACGAAAAACTTCGCTATGTAATGGAAGACAACACCCGCAGTAAATCAGCGAGTGCAGCTATTCCGGTATACACACGAGCGACACTTAGAGTCGGGTAATCCCGTACAATTTTGCTGTTTCAAAGGGAAAAGGGATACTTATGACTCCAGAAATTCTTCTAGTAATGGCAGTACTGGCCTTCGCGGTACTGCTTTTCATATTCGAATGGGTGAGGGTCGACGTAGTCGGCATCATCATGATGGTTTTACTGCCCCTGCTCGGTCTTGTTACACCTAAACAGGCCATCAGCGGCTTAAGCAGTAATGCTGTCGTCTCCATCATTGCGGTTATTATCATCGGAGCCGGACTGGACAAGACCGGCGTGATGAACTCCCTGGCACGGGTTATCCTTAAATTCGCTGGAAAAAGCGAAACCCGAATCATGTCACTCATAGCCGGGACTGTCGCCATAATTTCAGGCTTTATGCAGAATATCGGGGCCGCAGCCCTTTTTCTGCCCGCGGCCAAACGCATCGGTAACCAGACCGGAGTTCCTGTAGGCAGACTGCTCATGCCTATGGGATTCTGTGCCATTATCGGCGGCTGCCTGACCCTTGTAGGCTCCAGTCCCCTTATCCTGCTTAACGACCTCATGGTTGTAGGCGGTAAACATTACGAACCCTTCGGAATGTTCGGGGTAACACCTATAGGCATCTGTCTTCTTGTTGCCGCACTCATCTATTTCATTATTCTGGGCCGTTTCATCCTGCCCAGCAAAAACGTAGGCGAAACCTCAGGTCCCATGTCGGAACTGCTCGCCAACACATACGGCGGCATCGGCTCCCTGTATGAGATGCATGTTCCTGAAACATGGAGTTGCGATCATGACCTCATGAACCTTGAGCTGCGTCCCATATACTTTTCAACCATTGTCGCCATTGCTCGCGAACGCGGCAAAAACCACAAGATCGCCCCGGATGCACAGGAAGTAATCCTGCCCGGAGACCATCTTGCAGTGGTCGGCCCGATCGAATCTGTGCAGCGCATGGCTGCGGACTACGGCTGGGCTCTCAAGGACGACCTTGAAACCTTTGCCGAAGAACTTTCTCCCAACAATGCCGGACTCATGGAAGGTATCATCACCCCACGCTCAGAACTTGTAGGCGAAACACTGCGTACTCTGGGCATCCGTAACCGCTTTCAGGTTTCCCCGGTGGCAATCTTCAGGGGCGAGAAGCTGTTCATCAGCGGGTTGACCGACCTGCGCCTTGAATCCGGTGATGCCCTTCTGCTGCATGGTCGCTGGGAAATGTTCCACATGCTCAAAGACCGTCCGGACTTTGTATTTACCGAAGAAGTAAAAGGCGAAATCCTGCGCACAGAAAAGGCCAAACTGGCCCTCATGTGGCTGGCGGTTTCCCTGTTCATGATCCTCGGCCTGCACATTCAGCTCTCCATCGCACTGCTTACCGGCGCACTGGGAATGGTTCTGACCAAAGTCCTGAGCATTGATGAAGCATACCAGTCCGTTGACTGGATGACCGTATTCCTGCTCGGCGGTCTTATTCCGCTGGGTATGGCTTTTGAAAACACCGGGGCAGCAAAATATATTGCAGACACCATCATGGCCGCACTGGGACACCCTTCGGCCCTGATTCTGCTGACTGTAATCGGTGCGCTGACCTCGTTCTTCACTCTGGTGGCCTCAAACGTAGGCGCAACAGTCCTGCTGGTGCCCCTGTCCATGAACATGGCCCTCAATGCCGGAGTTGATCCACGCATAGCAGCCCTGACTGTGGCAGTAGCAGCTTCGAACACCTTCGTTCTGCCCACCCATCAGGTTAACGCCCTGATCATGCGTCCCGGTGGCTACAAAACAGTCGACTACGTCCGTGCCGGGACCGGTATGACCATCCTGTATATGGCCGTCATGATCTCCGCTCTGATGATACTTTATTAGCACCAAACCTAATTCCAAGGACCTTACGTTAGCACTCCCCCGGAGGAAGATCCGTCCAGCAATTTAACGGGTCTTCCTCCACTTTTCTGGAGGCTACCGGAAACTATACCGGAAAAAGCACGACAACCGGATACTGCCGCGCGATATCCGGCATGAATTTTTTAAAAAGGAGATTCTGATGCAGCAGACATTCCTGCAATCACTTGGAGGCAACTTTCTCGGCCATGCTCCCAAATGGTACAAGCAAGTTATTCTGGCCTTTCTGGTTCTTAACCCCATACTCATGTTCACAGCCGGGCCTCAGGTCGCAGGCTGGGCACTGATCGGCGAATTCATTTTCACGCTGGCAATGGCACTGAAGTGCTACCCACTCCCAGCAGGCGGACTGCTAGCCATTGAAGCCGTGTTCATGGGACTGACTTCAACAGAAACCATCTATCACGAAGCTGTAAATAACTTCGAAGTAATCCTGCTGCTGATCTTCATGGTCGCCGGCATCTACTTCATGAAGGAATTCCTGCAGTTCACCTTCACCCGCATTCTGGTTCGGGTTCACTCAAAAATAGCCATCTCACTGATGTTCTGCTTTGCCGGAGCATTTCTGTCCGCTTTTCTGGATGCCCTTACCGTTACTG
The DNA here is from genome assembly GCF_048612815.1 of Maridesulfovibrio pacificus (SeqCode). Taxonomy (NCBI): domain Bacteria; kingdom Pseudomonadati; phylum Thermodesulfobacteriota; class Desulfovibrionia; order Desulfovibrionales; family Desulfovibrionaceae; genus Maridesulfovibrio; species Maridesulfovibrio pacificus (SeqCode). Next base: position 33,017 of record NZ_JBLZNE010000003.1, on the reverse strand, counting down.
CGGTCATCATTGCCGTGGCCTACAGTTTCTACAATATCTACCACAGGTTTGCTTCCGGCAAGACACTGCATTGCGAGCACGACCTTTGCAGCGATCAAGCGGTAATTGAAAAGAACCGCTCAGACCTTAAAGAATTCCGGGCCTTCCTGCGCAACCTGATGATGCACGGTGCTGTCGGTACTGCATTGGGCGGAGTATGTACGCTTGTTGGTGAACCCCAGAACCTGCTTATCGGCGGCGAAATGGGCTGGCATTTTGTGGAATTCTTTCTGGAAGTCATGCCCGTATCAATGCCCGTTCTTGTGGTGGGGCTGCTTACATGTATGACAGTGGAAAAATTCCATCTTTTCGGATACGGCGCAAAACTTCCCGGGAACATCCGCTCCCATCTGCTTGAAACAGCTGTAAAAATGGAAGAAAAACAGGGACAGGCAGGAAAAACCAGACTGATCATTCAATCCCTGACCGGAATATGGTTGGTTGTGGCTCTTGCGTTTCACCTTGCCGCAGTGGGGATCATCGGACTTTCTGTCATCATCTTCCTCACTTCCATGAACGGCTATATCGAAGAACACCAGCTTGGTAAGGCTTTTGAAGAAGCACTTCCTTTTACTGCCCTGCTGGTAGTATTCTTTTCCATTGTAGCTGTTATTCATGATCAGGAAATATTCCACCCGATCATTGAATTCGTTCTCAGCATGCAGGGACATACACAGCTTGCCGCATACTACATTGCCAACGGATTGCTTTCCGCAATCTCAGACAACGTATTTGTTGCTACTGTCTATATCTCGGAAACAAAACTTCACTTTATCAAACTACTGGGGACTATCCCTGACATCGGTATGAGCGCTCAGGCTCTGATGGAAAAGCTTACCGACCCTCATCTGGCGAGGATCGATGTTGTCGCAGGCATGCCTCAGACTACCGCTACGAAGGTTCTTGAGGCCATGCACCACTTCGACAAGCTGGCCGTTGCCATCAACACTGGAACCAACATCCCCAGTGTGGCAACCCCCAACGGTCAGGCTGCTTTCCTCTTTCTCCTGACATCCGCTCTTGCTCCGGTTATACGCCTCTCATACGGCCGGATGGTAATGCTGGCATTACCATACACCATCACAATGTCCCTGGCCGGCCTAGCGGCAGTTAATTACTTCCTGTAAACTGCCGCGCCGCAATTAAGCGGCACCCCTTTTTCTCCGGCAGACTCTCCACTGCCGGGGAAAGAAGGGGGAAAGAAAACATACCCAGCTATTCTACCTTCCAAACGGACACTTCGGAAAAGTACAGGAACGACAGTTAAGGCAAAGTCCACCCTCTGCTAAGCGGGCGAGGTCTTGGCGGGTGATCGTCTGCCCTGCAAGGATACGCGGCAGCACCAAATCAAAACTGGTAATCTTATAGAACAAAGCACATGCCGGAACGCCGATAACATCGGCACGACCAATCTTCCCGAGCAAAAGCATGGTTCCGGGCAACGCGGGGACTCCGAATAAAGCATCCTCCAGCCCGGCATCAACCAGACCGGCGCGGGTAGCATCATCAGGGTCTACGGAAAGACCTGCCGTGGTTACAATCAGATCAGCACCCTGCCTCAAAAGATCATTTACGCCATTTGAAATAGCATCCTTATCGTCAGGGACAATCACACTTGCAGCAACTTCGCACCCCAGACGTTCCACCTTTCCACTGATGATAGGAATAAATTTATCTTCTATCAGCCCTTGAAATACTTCGGTTCCCGTGACCAGAATTCCTACTTTGGTCTTTCTCAATGGAATGACGGAAAAAAGTGGACCTTCATCGAGCACGGATAAGGCATTACGGAAAACGGTTTCGGAAATATGCAGAGGAATAGCCCTAGTCCCGGCAACCGGCTTTCCTTCATCCACAAGAATATCGCCCTGTCTGGAAGTACACATCACATCGGGAAGCATGTTAAACCGCTCAAGGATTTCACGGTTGATGGAAAATAGTCCTTTGTAAGCTGCACAGAAACTGATTTTACCTTCTTCCGGGGGAGCCTTGAACACGATTCCTTCCCCGGCCATTCGCTCTGCAAAGGCTTGCGCTGCATCATTCTCATGAACCATTCCATCCGCAGAACTTTCATCCTGAACATAAACCCGGTTACGGCCCATCTGCTGCAAACGGCAGACATCCCCGGCAGTGATCTCCTGCCCGGCCTTGAACTCCGGCCCCTTGTAAACTCCGGGGTCGATACGGGTCATGTCATGCAAAGCGGTTTTGCCAACAGCGTCCTCAACGTCCACTGCCACTACGCAATCCTCGCGAACAACATCGCGAGAGCCGCCCACATAAGGAACTTCCCCCTGACAACCACGGCATATTGCCCCGTCACTGAGCGGGTAAGCTTCATTGCAAGACGGGCAGATACCGATATCACGCATATGCTTATGCCCCATAAAATCGGGCGAAATCTGAACCGGGGTGATGGAACAAAGTGACGGTCCGGCCTCACAGATTTCAGCGAAAAGTTTATCGGTATCCTGTTCCTTTTTAGGCTTCAGCTTCAAAAACCAGGCTTTGATTTCCGGCCAGTTTTCCAGCTTTTCGGTATCAATATGAACACGCACACCCTTACCTGTATACTTATCGTAGAGAGAAAGAGCATAACGTCCAAGCTTGATTACTTTCATCCAGCCGTTTCCGTATGAACAAAGGGTGAGGATCTGAACAGCATCAGGCAGACATTTCCCGGTTTCCACCACAGCATCAAAAAGAGTGTCTGCGGGAAGATGTTTCTTGGCTTCCTCCACCATATACGCGCCGATAAGCAATCCGGGAGCGGGATATCCGTGAAATTTACGGGCAACTTCCTTGAACTCTTCAAAAGTATACGGTCCAATGTTCATATATCTGGCTATCCTTATAAATTAGGGTGTGCTTCTACGAATCTTCCCATTATTATGCCTATTCCATATAATTCGTCATGACGGTTACGAATTTATCCATTGCCTCTACCGGATCCTCACCGTTTTCAATGGCCTCGGTATAGCATTTAAGCATGTAACGTTTCATAATAAGTTTGGTTGAAGATTTAAGGGCGGAACGCGCAGCTTTTACCTGCGTTAAAATATCGCTGCATTCCTTGCCTCCTTCAATCATTCCCTGAATTCCTCTGATCTGTCCTTCGATACGCTTCATGCGCTTGAGGACATCAATTTTAATTTTTTCCTGTTCTGCTGCGGATTCGGGCATAACGTGCTCCTTGATCTTGTATGTGCATGAGAGATTAAGTAGAGTCCCCGGATGACTGATAAAAACACCAACACACCAACGTCCGAAGAAGAAAACCTTGATCAGGTCTGCCTGCTCAACTGTATTGAGCTGTGTGCCATTATCTTTCGGGGGATAAACCCTGAAGAATGTGCCGCACTTCTGGACGAAGGTCTGCCCGCATTGGCTACACTTTCAACGGAATCGCTGCAATCCCTTTCAGGACCACTGAAAAATCTCGAAACATCCTACCCGGATGTCACCGACACTTTTTGTGCCGAGCTTGAATCCGAATACGTAAGGTTGTTCATCAATAGTCGGGACGGGATTGTCGCTCCGCTTTATGAATCATGCTACGAAAAGGGCTCCGGCAGAGTTATGGGCGAATCCCATGTTGCCATGAGCAAACTTCTCGAAGCAGCAGGGCTTGCCCCCACCGGGGAACAGGCTTCCGAACCCATGGACCATCTCTGCATTGAGCTGGAATACCTATACGTACTGCTGGCCAACGGCTGGGGCGGAAACGATGAGGACTCCCTCAAGCAGGCCAGAGAATTTGCAGCACAAAAGCTGGTCTGGGTCCGCAAATTAAATGAAAAGCTGACTGGCAGCGATGCCATTAAATTTTACATTACAGCATCTGAACTGCTGGTTTCCATGCTGGAAGAAGTTACTTCCTCCTAATACATTTTCGTCCGGGTTTTCCGCTAAGGGCATCGTTGATTCTTTTAACCAGCGGTGCCGGTCCGGAAACCAGATCATTACAGACAAACATTACCGCAAAAGCATCATCTTCCTTTTTCAACATGAATACGACAGGAAGTTGCTCCCCTTCTCTTAAAGCCCCACTGTGTTCCACGGGATCAGCAAGCATGGGAATTCCGGCATTGTTGATCTTGTGGAAACGTATTGCTTCGCGACGGTTCATGCCGAACCCGACAGTTATGAACAGCATGTCCGGGGTACAGCATTCCAATTCCCTGCGCGCAGCATCAACACTAAGTACCGCCTGTGCGTTTTCAGCGTGTCCTTCTTCCACCAGCAGTAGCAGGAAGTATTTCGCATCAAGTGATGCCAGATTAAGGTCGCTCTTCCCTTTGTCTAACCCAAGATAAGAGCGCTCTTCAGCGTTGCCGGAGAATGCAAAATTCATATCTGGAATAATCTTCAGTTCTACCGTCTGTTTTTCCGGTGGATGATCCTCAAGCCAGCCGAACCATCCCGCAGCATAACGGTAAATATTTGTATAGCCAAGGCGCGCAGCACGGCGAGCCGCAATGGAACTGCGCAGTCACCTGAAGCTGCGGCAGTAGATAATCACCGGACGGTTAAGATCCGGCCCAAGCAACTCCCGCAACTGCCTTTCTCTTTCCTTGGAAAAATACTGGTCTTCGCCAAGTTCAAATTCCATGTTCAGGGCACCGGGAATATGCCCGCCTTCAAATTCGTATTCTGCCCGCACATCCAGCAGCATAATACCGGGAACTTCTTTTAATTTCTTTTCAACTCCCGGTCCGTCCAACAGCTTATAGCCATAACGGTCAGCTTCCTTCTGCACATCGTTCCACCAGACTGGACGTTCTTGTTCCGCCCGAACCTGCACGGTCGAGAGCATAATCAGGATCACAAAGAACGTTGTGATGGAAATCCGCATCCGGATCATTGTTACTCCCGGAGTTAAAAGGGCCGAGACCTAAGTCCCGGCCCTGATTACTGATTATTTCTTAGGGGTATGAATGGTGAAGGAACCGTCCTTATGGAAATCGGTTTCAGCTTCAAGGTAATATACTTTCTTAATATCAGGACGCATGTCCAAGGTCATGTAGTAAGCTTCACCGCTGCGTGCTCCGGTTGTGCAGAGAAACACGATGGGCTTATCAGCGGAGAGTGTCTTTATCTTCTTCTCAAGCATGTCCACTGACATATTCACAGCACTGGGGATATGACCCTGTGCGTATTCATCCGCATCACGAACATCGATCAACATGATGGAGTTCGGATTTTCAGCAACAATCTTCTTGAACTGCTCAATATCGATACTGCCTTCTTCGCCGCCGGACTTAACTTCAACAGCACCGGATGCACCGAACATTTTCTTCCAACCGGGATATCCTGCTTCGGCAACATGCACGTTTTTATAGCCGATACCCATTGCACGGATGGCAGACTTGTGGCTCAGCTTACACTTGTAGCCGCCGCAGAAGTAGATAAGCTTGGTATTTTTCTTATCTGCGGGCAACAGGCCAGTGCGCTTAGCCCACTTGGAATCGGGAATGGAAATAGCTGACGGAATGGAACCTGCCAGAAACTTATTGGTTGGACGGGCATCGATCAGCATGTAAGGGTCGCCGTTAGCCATCATCTCGGCAACAGTTTCAAGGCCGATACCGCCGTAGCGACCGGATTTCATCCAGCCGGGATACCCATAGGGGTATACTTTTACATTTTTATAGCCCAGCTTTACAACTTTCTTGGCGGATTTGTGGCTCAATTTGCATTTAAGGCCCTGACAATAAAAAATGAGCAGGGTATTCTTATCCTTGGGCAGCTTATCGGTCATCTCGTCAAATTTTGAATCCGGGATGGAAACAGCAGTAGGAATGTATCCGAGAATGTATTTGCCCTTGTAAGGACGGGAGTCAATGATCATCACGCCTTCAGGTTTGGGCATTTTAGCGTACTTGGCAATAAAGTCGGTATCGACCATATCCTTGTACATCCAGTCCTGCATTTTGCTCTTGGGGACAACGTCTTTAGCCATGGCCGGTGCGGCGATGATCGCCAGACACAGTGCCAGTACCACTACCTTGAAAAACTGCATTTTCCTCATGTAATTCTCCCTTTGCTCTTTTTATTGTGATGCGCTGCGCGCTTTCTTCTAAAGATTTGCCTCCGGCGGCTTAAACCCTCTTTAAAAAAAGGGTTTAAGAATCCCAAAAACTTTCATCAGGCTTCGCCGCTTCGAATACTTCTGTCTAATTCTACACTTCAGACGAAGGATTATCTTTTACCCGCTCGTACCAGAGTTTATGGTGATGCTTGGCGTAATCCTCGGGAACATGTCCGGTAAACATGGAACGGAATCCGGGCTTTTCTTCCGGTGATATGGCTGCCATGTAAATGTGGACCAGCAGACCTGCGAAGACCAGACCAACGGCAAGATAATGCAGAGTGATGGACCAACTGACCAAAGCCATATGTTCCGCACCAAGGGTTCGGTCGGACAGGAACATGAGGATTCCGGTCACCACGATCACGACACCACCCACAACTGAAGCCTGTGCAAAAGCCTTCTGGCCCATGTTGTAGTACCCCTGATCGGGCAGTTCGGAATTCTTGCCCAGCAATTTAGGCCCAGCGGTCATAAGGATCATCTTGCGGATCATCCAGGTTATGTCACGGTCCGGATCAACCATGAAGATTTCCTTCAAAAAGAAGATGGCTCCCTTGAAATTAACCAGCATGTACAAAAGCAAACCACCAGCCCAGATGAGGCCGAGGGTGACATGGATGATCAACAGATTTCCGCCTCCGCCAACCAATGAACGCATAAAGGCCGGATAACCTGAGCCAAGCGGATCAATTTCCGGGTTACCGAAAAGTCCCAGTCCGGTTACCAGCAAAAGGAACCAGCAGACTGCGTTAAACCAATGGATAAAGATGTCCGAGCGGTCATGCCGCTTGTATTGTCTCTGACTCATTAGGCATCACCTCCCTTGCTCCGGGAGTCGTCATGTTCATCGGACCCGACCAGAAGCTGACGGCCCAGCATAACCGCCACTCCGAGTCCTGAAAGGCCGACCACGGTCTTAACCACAGGGTTGCCCATGGTGGTCAGTACATCCATTGCAGTAGGCATTCTCGCTTCCACTGGCCATTCCAGCGGAGCGGTTTCGCCGAGATAGATCATGTTCGGCTTGGTATCCGACTTGGCATTGATCACACGGACCAGCTTGCCCTTGTTTTCCTGAAGCAGTCTGTAAGCTTCAGAGTCGGGATCGTTTATGTCACCGAAAACCCGGGCCTTGGTGGGACAAGTGTCCACACATGCGGGGAGCAATCCCTGCGCACGGCGATCAGCACAGAAGTCGCACTTATCGGCTTTGCGGGTAATTTCATTACGGAAACGCGCATCATAGGGACAAGCGGGCATACAGTTGCCGCAACCGATGCACAGAGATGTGTCGATACGCACGGTACCGTCTGTCTTGTCTTTGAATGTCGCCCCGGTTGGGCAGGCCTGAACACAGGTTGGATTGTCGCAATGCATGCAGCCGCCGGGCTGGAAATGGGTCTTCGGTTTACCGGAAGCAAAGTCCGGCACAGAAGCCTTGATCCAGTTACGCCACTGACCGTCCGGCACATCGTTGGCGACCTTGCAGGAAGCCATACAGCCCTTGCAATCTATGCACTTTGACGAATCGATGACCATTGCGAGTTGTACTGTCTTACTCATGAGGCCACCTTCCTTGTTACGGAAACAAATGTTTCGTGCAGGGCCGCGTTACCGCAGATTTCATCATATCCTTCCTGCAATACGGCAGCCATGCTGGCTCCTTCACCGAAGATGAGGCTCAGTTGCGGAGACAAAGTTCCAAAACCGGAAAGCATATACACGGTATCCTCAAGAATGCCGTCAGTGATTTCCACCTTGAGTTCACCCTTACCGACGGAACTGGCTACTTCGACCAGATCTCCGGGCATGATGCCCAGCTTGTCAGCAGCCTTGGTATTCAGCCAAAGGGTGTTCGGTCCGGTAAGCTGGTGCAGAACCGTGTTGTTCTGGGATGAGGTCTGGGTAACCGATGCACTGCGACCCACAACCATGCGGAACCTGTTCTTAGGCGGCTTGGCAGGCGGAGTGTAAACCGGCATGGGGTCCACGCCCATTTTTTCGTAGCGCTGGTTGTAAAGTTCAACCTTTTTACTCAGCGTTTTGTAAACTCGGTCCTCATAAATGCCGTAAACCTTACTGGGGTTGTAATAGACCCCGTCTTTCTTGAAGGCTTCAGCTGCTCCGGGCAGCTCACGCAACTGCTGCTTACGATATTCCTCAATGGTAAAATCAAAGTATTCGCCAAGTTCCAGCTTGCCTGCCACATCCTTGAGCACATCGAAAACCGGACGGGACTCATAGAGTGCCGGAACCACAGGATCGCGCTGCACCACACAAGCACAGGCTACCGACCCCTGAAGACCGGAAGCCGGGTCCTGACGCTCAAGATAACTTGGTGCAGGCAGCACGAGATCGGCCATCCATGCGGTATCGCTCATGGCAATATCCACAACTGTCATGAATTCCATAGACTTGCACATCTCGATAGTCTTGGCACGGTTGGGTGCTGTTCCCATGGGATTAGTCTTGTATACGAACCAGCCTTTGATGGGATACGGCTTACCTTCAAGTATTGCGTCGCGCGTAATGACGAACGAGCCGTCATGCTCGAACAGCATGGGCACCTTGTGGGCATCGATGCGGTCATCGGGGTTATCATCGTACCAAGGAGCATCGTAAGGAACGCCCTTGAGTCCCACTTCACGTGCAGCAAGCAGACCTCCGGGCTGGTCCCAGTTTCCGAGCAGCCCGTTCACAATGGCAAAGCTGCGGCGGACCTGCGTGGAATTCTTGTAGTCGGAAGTACGGCGGCCGGGATAGATCATGGACGCCGGGGCGGCAGCAGCCAGCTCGCGGGCTATGCGGGCGATGTCCTGTGCGGGAATACCACACTCTTCAGCTGCAAAACGGGGATCATATTTCTGCACATGTTCGCGGAGCTGCTCAATGCCGTAGGTCTTATCGGCGATCCATTTCTTGTCATAAAGATCTTCATTAATGATGACATGCGCCAGCGCGAGCATGAAGGCCATATCCGTACCGGGCTGGATGGGATACCATTCGTCCGCCAGTGCTGCGGTCTTGGTATAGCGCGGGTCAAGCACCACAAGCTTGGAACCCTTCTGCATGGCGGTCATCAGATCGATGGAATCCGGAGTTACCAATGCTTCAAAACGGTTGGCTCCGGCCATGATGATATATTTGCTGTTGAGAACATCAGCGAAAGGAACTTCGCCAAAGGTATCAAGAAAGGCACGGCTCCCGCTGAGCAGGCAGAGGGATTCGTGGGAAGTCACATTGTATGATCCGTAGACTTCGGCAAAACGGCCTACAAATTGAGATTGCAGGTCGGCTCCGGCAGTAAAGAGATGCCCACAGGGGGTATACTTCTGACGGATATCCTGCATCTTTTCCGCCATCATATCGATGGCTTCATCCCACGGAATGCGTTGCCATTTGCCATCACCGCGCTCGCCCTTTCTCAGAAGGGGATACTTTAGACGGTCAGGGGCGTACATTTGTGCGACACCGGCATTGCCGCGAGCGCAGAGCATGCCTCTGGATTTCAAAAATTTAGGGTTGGGATCAAGTTTCTTGACCACACCGTCCTGAACACGGACGATGCAGCCGCACTTGTTGAAGCACATATCACAGGCCGAAAAAGCCGATTCCCATTTACCCGATGAATTAGTTGTCTGTGCGGACGCCGCTTCGAGTCCGCCCAGTGCGGGGACACTCCCGGCTGCGGCAGCGGCCAGCATCCCGGAGGCCTTGAAAAAGTCGCGGCGGGAAAGCCTGGTCTTGTCTTTAGCCACTTCCACCTCCATGTTGATCAAGTGGAAAGGAGTTTAGATTAGTGCGACGGAATCAGGTCTTCCGCCGCACATAAATATTACTGTTAACTAGACACTAGCTGCACTTTGCCGGGGACGGGGAATCCTTGGCATAATCATGCAGGTAGGTGAAAATATCGTTGATGTCTTTTTCTTTGACTTTGTTCCAATCAGAGGAACAAGGGATCTTGGAAGTGTCAGAAAACATGGCAGTCCATTCAGCCTGTGTCTTAGTGCTGGGACTTAAGTCGGATGCAGTTGCGCCGTGGCATGAACGGCAGTGTTTACGATAAAGGAATTTACCCTTGCGAGCATTACCGTCACCGAAAGCAGCAGCCATACTGGCCATGGACAGAACCATAAGAACACAGATCAGAGTTCCTATTACCTTGCGATTCATTACAAACCTCCAAAAAAATTATTTTCTTAACCCATAACATCCCCTCACCTTTTGTGAAAGCAAAGAGACATTTTTATCCAACTCTTCTATGTCAATATACCCATACGGGGTATAGGTGTCAATAAAAACTCATTATACGGTCACAAACACAAAATTTCCTGACAAAAAGAGTCCTCACAATGGCTTAACACATTGTGAGGACTCTTTTCTTCTCTACTGACGAACGAAACTTACCAACTTTTTACTGAGTATAAATTGACCGGTGATAGTTAATTTTTCAGAATCTCAAGACTTGCCCGATATGCAACAACAGGATACGGAAGTCAGCATTCCGTGACACCTATAAAAACAGCCTTACAGATTACATGACCGAATCAATTCCTACCCACTTACCCAAACTGGCGGACCAGCTCGGCACCCCCATTACCATTGGCGGGAAATCCATCCCCAACAGGTTGTGGTTGGCTCCCATGGCCGGCCTGACTCACACTGCCTTTCGTCAGGTGCTGGCACACTATGGTTCCTGCGGACTGGCCTTTACTGAAATGTGCAGCGCCCGGGCTGTACCGACAGAAAACCCCAGAATTTCGCCTGTTTTCAGCTGGCACGAATGGGAACTTCCCAGTCTTGTATGTCAGATAGTTGGAGCAGAACCGGAAGAAATGGTGATTGCAGCAGAACGAGTGGAACGCGAAGGATTCTTTGGCGTGGATATCAACATGGGATGCTCGGCACGGGGAATGATCAAACGCGAGGCAGGAGCAGCTCTGCTTAAGACACCGGACAAGGCGGTTGCCATAGTGGAAGCAGTGCGTAAAGCCGTGTCTATTCCGGTGTTTGTAAAATTTCGCACCGGCTGGTCCAAGGAAATAGGACCGGCAGTGGCTCTGGCTAAAGACCTTGAAGCCGCTGGAGCCGACTGTCTTGTATTCCACCCGCGAGTCGCCCCGGACAAACGAACCCGTCCGCCCTACATTGACCACATCCGCTATATCAAGGAAGCGGTCTCCATCCCTGTTTTTGGCAATGGAGATATAACAACCCCGCAGCACTGTCAGGATATGCTGGATAAAACGGGCTGTGATGGGATATCCATAGGCCGCATGGCTGTGGCCCGCCCGTGGATTTTTGCCCAATGGACAACCGGATTCACACCGGACGACAATATTTTTCAGGACTACGTTCTGCGTCTGGCTACAGCCTTGGAGCAGGAATTCGATCCCATCAGAGGCATAAAACGATTCAAGCTTTTCATGGCCTATTTTGCAGCCAATTTCCGATTTGGACACAGCCTGCAAGCCAAATTCGCCACGGCAAAGACTATGGACGATGTCCGCCGCTTAGCAATGAAACACATCAAGCCGGACATGCAGTTAAGCCCGACTCCGAACATGAGTTTGTACAATCTTTAATTGAGTATCCATGCTCGCCTCTTGAGGCTTTGTCACGCATGGGTACATTCCTTGTCCTTTATTGTCCGCAGCGGAGACTGGCCGCGAGTGGAGGAGGGATGGAAACCCGCTATTTTCAATCTCCGCTGCATCTGGACAACATTTTTCAAAACAGAATCGGCTGATGAGTTCTTCCCGGGATAAATACTGTATTCTGAACGAACGGACTCAGGTGTAACCGAAGGCATTACTACGTTGGCTCCTGCCTCAAGCCCCTGCTCCCGGCCGTTTGCAACCAAAGCATCCAAAGCACTGGTTGCCGGGATATTGACCTTCGGATTCATGATCCGCACCAGCGCAGTCGCCCGCAAAGTTTCATCGAGGCTGCCGGCCCAGAAACGTCCAAGGGGCGTATCAGGATGTGGAATAAACGGCCCCACCGCTATCATATCCAGCGGCAATAAACTCAGCCGCCATAAGTCCTCAGCCAGAATTTCCGGGGTCATGCCGGGTAAGCCTGTAATCAGACCGGACCCCGCCTCATAGCCAAGGCTGCATAATGTTTCCAAACGGGCTAGACGTTCAGAAACACTCTGTCCGGGACGAAGTCTGGCGTGCAGTTCACTGTTGAAGGTCTCCATTTTAAGGAGATAGCGGTCTGCTCCGCAATCACGCCAGTATTTATATGTATCCCGGTCATGATCACCAAGGCACAGGGTTACCGATACATCGGCATAAGCCTTGATGGATTGAACGATCTCTCCGATGAAACGCGGGTCCATACTCTTGTCATCACCCGACTGCAGGACCACAGTTCCCAAGCCCGCATCAATGGCGCAGCGGGCTGCTGAAAGGATTGAATCCGCATCAAGGGAATAACGTTCCACCTGCCCGTTGCAGCAACGAAGACCACAATAATGGCAGTTCTTTCGACACCTGTTGGAAAATTCAACCACCCCGCGCTGAAAGACCTCATTTCCGAACACGGAATTGCGGATTTCACGGGCCTGTGCAAATAAGGCTTCGGAATTATCCGCCTTAAGGACTTGTAATATTTCTTTTACGGTCATAAGTGATATCGTCGAGGTAATCGGCCTGAGAGTGAATCAAAGATACAAATCCCGCTCGCCGTGTTCGATACGGTTAAGCCTGTCTGCAACAGCAGCCCTGCGTTTCTCGGCAAGTCCTTCCAGCTCATGGCTGATCAGTGAATTGCCCTGCTCCTGCGTTCCCGTTTGGGCGTAATCCAGCAGGTATTCTTTAAAAGTCAGCAAGGCATTGGGATGACAGAATTCCTGAATGAACCCTTTCTTTGCCAGTTCCATGAAATGTTCTCCGGTCCTGCCCGCACGGTAACAGGCTGTGCACCATGAAGGTACGTAGCCATGTTCCACAATCTCTCCGATTACCTCTTCAAGACTGCGGTTATCACCTATGCAGAACTGCTGCACATCCGGGCGATCATAATCAGGGTCGCTATACGCACCGGGATAAGTTCTAGACCCGGCGCTAATCTGCGAAATCCCGAGGTCGAGCAGCTCACGGCGCATTTCACGGTTCTCGCGGGTACTGAGAATGAGTCCGGTGTAAGGAACAGCAAGACGCAGTACAGCGACCAGCCGTTTGAACTGCGCATCGGAAATTGGATAAGGCGGATTAAAGGCTATCTCGGCATTAAGGGCCGGTTCCAGCCGGGGAAAAGAGAGGGTGTGCGGCCCCACTCCGTATTTTGCCTCCAGTTCGGCGGCATGGGCCAACAAAGCAATGGTATCAAACCGGTAGTCATAAAGACCCAGCAGCGTCCCCATACCGACATCATCAATGCCGGCTTCCATAGCCCGATGCATGGCATGCAAACGCCAGAGATAATCTTTCTTGTATCCGGTAGGATGAAGTTCGGCGTAAGTTCCGCGGTGATAGGTTTCCTGAAAACACTGGTAGGTACCGATGCCCACCTCGTGCAATTTATGGAATCCTTCAACATCCAGCGGGGCGCAGTTAATGTTCACCCGCCTGATTTCTCCGCTCTTTTCCGAAACAGTGTCATAAACATTGCGGACGGTTTCAGCTATCCACTCAGCTCCGAATTTGGGATGTTCACCGTAAACCAAAAGCAGCCGTTTATGCCCCTGATTTTCCAGCACGGTCACTTCCTGCCGGATTTCATCAGCACTTAGTGTACGGCGCAGAAGTTCCTTATTCGTGTCTTTAAATCCACAGTAAGCACAGCGGTTACCGCACTCGTTGGTCACATAGAGCGGAGCAAACAGCACCAGACGGTTGCCGTAAATGCCCTGTTTTACTTTGCGTGCGGTCTCAAAAATTGCCTCGTTCAGCTCCGGGTCCTCAACCTGCAAAAGTCTTGCGGTCTCTTCAAGGGACAGACCCTTGGCCTGAGCGGCTTTATCCAAAATATCGTAAACTTGAGCGGCATCGGTCCGGGTAGTTGAATTCACTATCTCCCAGATTTTTTCACCGTCAATAAAATCTATTAATCCTGTACTATCCGGCTTCATAAAAATCTCCGTTATCTAATCATTACGAAAGCTTTTTAACTTTCGTTTTGCTCTCTGGCCGCAAGCCGGTAATAAAGCATACGAATGGAAATCCCCAATCGCGCGGCGGCCTTGGTTTTATTGCCGCCGGTTGCAACCAGCGCAGCATCTATATCTTGTTCAGTAGGTCTTGATTTTTTAGACGGGTTTGTTTTCCGGACTGCGGAAGTTCTTTCCTTTACGGAAGGACTCTTTTGCATGCCCCCGAAAAAACCGGCTAAATGTTGTGGTTGCAACACTTGCGCATCATGCATGACCGAAATCCATTCCATGGCATTCTTGAGCTCGCGCACATTTCCCGACCACGGTTTTTCCAACAGGAGAGCGGCTGCCTCGGGGCTGATATCAGCAAATGCCTTGCCCCGTTTTGCGGCAAAAGCTCTCAAAAACGAAAGAGCCAGAGGAACAATATCATCAGTACGTTCACGAAGTGGAGGAACGATTATACTGCCGACCCGTAAGCGGTAATAAAGATCACTACGGAAGAGCCCTTTTTCAATTCGTTCAGTCAGGTCGAGGTTGGTAGCGGCAATGATGCGTATATCGGTCTCGACCTTGGTCAGCCCGCCGACACGGTAAAAACTTTTATTCTCAATGACCCGCAGAAGCTTAGCCTGCAATTCAACCGGGATTTCGCCGATCTCGTCCAGAAAAAGAGTCCCGCCCTTAGCAAGATCAATCTTGCCCCGTGCGCCGCGGGTGGCACTTCCGGTAAAAGCCCCGGCCTCATAACCGAACAACTCGCTTTCAAAAAGATTCGCCGGAAGGGCGGCACAGTTGATGTCCACAAAAGGTCGCGGCGAACGGGAACTATCCTCACCGTAATGGATCAGCTTGGCTACGATATCCTTGCCGACTCCGGTCTCTCCCTGAATAAGCACGGGCAGATCACGATCTTCATGGTAAAGACGGGCCTGACTGACCACCTCCCACATGGCCTCGGAAAAGAAACCGATATTATCCAGTCCGGCCTGCTGAGCAAACTGCTGGCGCAACTGCGATAATTCAGCACGCACACCACTGGTAGCTTCGGCAACAACTTCTTCAAAATGATCCGTCAGCTTTTCATTCTCCCGCAGAAGGGACTGATGTTCAGCCACTCGATCCAGCACCGCGGCAAGTTCTTCCAGATTAATGGGCTTGGTGAGGTAATCGTAGGCCCCGGCCCGCAAAGCACCTATGGCAAGTTCAAGGTCAGCGTGCCCCGTGTAAAGAACCACATCCGGCGCAGTGGTAAATGAAAGCCCCTTGATATCACGCACCAGCTCGATTCCGGTTCTTCCCGGCATCTGGATATCTGAAAGGACCATTTCAAAATCATGGTTGCGACATATATTGAGAGCGGAAACAGCCTCTGCGCTAGGTGTGACGGCATGCCCAAGAAGGGTCAGGTATTCGGCAAGAGAATCACGGGTAGGAGCATCATCGTCTACGAGTAAAATACGCATTATCTTTAGGCTCCTCCCGATTCTGCGGCGGGCAGTATTACCCGCAGTAATGCCCCGCCTTCGGGACGGTTCTCCGCAATGACCGACCCGCCTGCGGATTGCACAATTGTGCGTACGATAGACAACCCCAGTCCCATGGAAGAGCCCGGAGATTTCGTTGAGAAAAACGGTTCAAAAAGCTCATCCGCCAATTTCGGATCAAATCCCGGACCGTTATCAGCCACACTCAGCTCCACGGAGTCAGAACCTTGAGATACAACACGGATGGAAATTGTTTTCGGGCAGTAGTCGCAGGTTTCCAGAGCCTGCATCGCATTGGCAACAAGGTTCATGACCAGCTCTTCAAACCTGATTGAGGTCCCGACCACAAGCTTGATTTCAGGATCTACGGTAAGCTCCAATCCAATACCTCTGGCAACCATCTGGGCTCTCATCAGGGATAGCGCAGACTCCACCGCCTTTCCGAGATTGCAGAGTTCACCTGCCACCGTCTGGTTATTCCGCAAGTGCTCGCGCAGATGGTTGACGATGGAATCAATGCGGTCCACCTGTCCGGCAATATTCTGCAAAATACGGACAATTTTCTTATCCGGATTCTCGGAACGGTCCGCCAGCAGCAAAGCAGATGCGGCAAGCAAACGTATTGCATTCAGCGGCTGATTGATTTCATGGGCTATGCCTCCCCCGACAACGGCGAAAGTAGTAACCCTGCTGGCCCGTGCCATGGCGGAGCGTGCTTCTTCCAAAGTAGCCTCTGCCTGCCGCTGAGCCGTAACGTCGCGGCCTACCGACTGATATTCAACAACATTCCCATCATCATCAAAAATTGCCCGAGTCACATACTGCACATAATGAACCTCTCCGGCAGCGTCAGTAAAACTTGGTTCAGTGACGATTTCAGGATTCTCAGGTGTCAGTGAATAAAGCATACGGACAATTCTCTCGCGTTCATCAGGATGCAAAAGTTCCTGAAAATGAGACGAAAGCAACTCGTCGGCACTCATGCCGTAGAATCGGCAAAAAGCACTGTTTACGAAGGTCAGCTTCCCGTCTGGACGGAAACGCCGGATAAGCTCCGTCTGGTCCTCGACCACGCTTCGATATATGGAATCTGTCATAGTAATGTGCCCCACGCTTTTGCCGAATTTATTTCACCTTCAGCGGGACCAAAGGGGAAGCCCCCCTTTAGAATCCCTGACTGTAATTACCTTGAGGTAACTGAGATTTTAATTAGCCCAAAGCCATGAGCCGCGCATTTTCCCGCCGCTTATTCGCTGAAAATTTTTTCAAAGACTCGCTGGAAAAAACACTCAGTGCCCCGGCCGGACACACGGACACACAGGCAGGATTATCGCGATGCCCCTCGCAAAGATCACACTTATGAGCTACCGGAGCTTCACATTCAGCATTGATTATGCCGACCTGCATGGCTCCGAAAGGACAAGCCGCCAGACAAGCCTTGCAGCCGAAACAACGTTCGGCATCTATTACCACCGACTTTCCGCTGTAACCGATGGCTCCCACCGGACAGGCAGCGGCACAGGGTGCATCTTCACACTGCCGGCACTGGATCGGTGCGGTAACACCGGACTCGCGCACAACAGAAATACGCGGGCTGAAAGGAAGGCCGTTTTCCATGGCCTGCCCCATATCAGCTTTCATATGGGCGTCAACGCAGGCGATCTCGCAAGCACGGCAACCTATGCAACGTGAAGGCACAGCCAGAACAAAAGCATTCATGACTAATGTCCCCCGCTCTCGGTTCCGTAGTGGGTGTGCAAAAGCTCATGTGACCTGTGTCCGAGAGGTTCACCCAAATATTTATCATACAAAACCGTAACTGCCTCATTTTTGTGTGAAGCACGGACCGGAAGTTCCTTATCATGACGATGCAAACCGCCACGACGCTTGGCAATCACCTCGTCACGGTCAATTCCGGGCAGAAGTTTCGGCTGGCCCCCTCCGGCAACACAACCTCCGGGGCAGCACATGACTTCCATGAAATCAAAATCTGCCTTTCCGGCACGGACATCTTCAAGAAGAGGTGCGGCATTAGCCAGACCGGAAACAATCACTGCGCGGACAGTCTTCCCGGCAACATCTATGGATGCCCTGCGGATGCCCTCTCCTGCCGGAGAAAATACGACCCCGCTCTCACAGACATCCTTACCGCTGGTAACGGCAATTGCTGTGCGCAAAGCAGCCTCCATGACTCCCCCGGTGGCTCCGAAGATAACCCCGGCCCCGGAATAGAGGCCCATAGGTACGTCAAAATCCTCTTCAGGAATTTCGGCAAGATTGATGCCTTTCGCCTTCAACATGGCGGCAAGTTCGGTAACGGTAAGCACTGCATCCACGTCCGGCTGTCCGCTTGACTGCATTTCAGGACGGGCGGCCTCGTGCTTTTTAGCTGTGCAGGGCATAACCGCAACACTGGCGATTGACTCCGCACCGACTCCGGCGATTTCTGCCCCGTAAGTTTTGAAGAGCGCGCCAGCCATCTGCTGCGGTGATTTACAGCTGGAAAGATGATCGGTCAGGTCAGGCCATGCGGTCTCCATGTAGCGTACCCAACCGGGACAGCAGGAAGTGAACATGGGCAGCGGACCGCCGGACTTAATCCGGTCCAGCAGCTCCGAAGACTCTTCCATGATGGTTACATCCGCTGCGAAAATTGTATCGTAGACAGCATCGAAACCAAGACGGCGCAGGGAAGCCGCAAGCTGTCCCGGAGTCAGGGTTCCCGGAGCAAGACCGTATTCTTCAGCAATGGAAGTACGTACTGCCGGAGCACACTGAACCATTGATTTCTTAGCCGGATCAGCAAGCAGTTCCGCAACTCTTTTGGTATCATTGCGAAAATGAGCGGCGAAAAGAGGTGCTGTATCATCGCCATCAAGACCGCGCTCTCTGCGCATGGCCGGAATTTCATCCGCCGCATCGTCAAAAGGAGAAACAAATGCGGAACAGGTCAATACGCACTGACCGCAGATAACACATTTAGAGATATCGATGGTCTGGGCTTCACCTTCAGCACCGACAATAGCATTTACAGGGCAGACTTCGGCGCAACGGCGGCAACCGGTACAGATAGCGGGATCAATTGCCACTACTTGAGAAAAATTCATCATTACATTTCCTCCCCGGGTCTTACTTCAGATCTGGCTCCGACTCCGGCAAGGGCCAATGCAGCTTCTATATTGCGGCGTTTCTTAATTTTCATGGGATCAATCAAAGTCAAAGCATCCTTGGAACAGGCTTCCACGCAGGCCGGACCTTCTTCACGTTCGTGGCAGAGGTCGCACTTGCTGGCTAAAAGTGCGGGTTCAATAATGTAGGAATCAGGATTCTGCGGATCAACGACCCTACGTAGGGCAGGACGGCCATCTTTCCAGATCTGGGCCATTTCCATAGCGCCAAAAGGACAGGCAGCAAGGCAGGTCTTACAACCAACGCAATGAGCTTCATCCACCTGCACACCGGAATCAGTGCGCTGGATAGCACCATTGGGACAGACTGCGGCGCAGGGTGCATCCTCGCAATGACGACAGCCTACCGGGACACAGACTTCTTCTGCGCGGATCAGGTAAAGACGGGGAGAAAGCGAGCCCTGCAAGCTTCCCACAGAAACACCGCCCTGCAAGTGAGCAGCAGCGCAGGCCAGTTCACAGGCCCGGCAACCGATGCACTTTGCAGCATTGGCAAGGACAAAAGGGCTTAAACGTGATGACATGAAATTTCTTCCTTTATGAATGCGGAAACCTGTGCGTCTACTGACTGCTCAGGCTCCTTAAATTTGCGGATGGAAACAGCGCAGACTTTCAGCTGCGGAGTTCCGGTAACCGGGTCAGCTGCCGAAGTAGTCAGCAGGTTGGCCGGACTTTCAGAAAAGTGAAAAGTCATAAAGACCAGCCCACGCCGGACCCGTTTGGTAACCCATGCCCGCGCCTTGACTGTTCCCCGGCGGGAGCTGATTTCCAACAGTTCACCATCCTCTACACCGTATGCTGCGGCATCAGCAGGATGAATCTCCACCAGCTCTTCCGGCCACGTACCTTGCAAACCGAAACAACGGCGGGTCATAGTGGCAGTGTGATAATGAGCAACTACCCTTCCAGTGGTCAGGGTCAACG
This sequence comes from Maridesulfovibrio pacificus (SeqCode), assembly GCF_048612815.1. NCBI lineage: Bacteria > Pseudomonadati > Thermodesulfobacteriota > Desulfovibrionia > Desulfovibrionales > Desulfovibrionaceae > Maridesulfovibrio > Maridesulfovibrio pacificus (SeqCode). Next base: position 13,178 of record NZ_JBLZNE010000003.1, on the reverse strand, counting down.
GATACTGCGCATCAGGCAATTCCGCAGGCTCGCGATGTTCAAGCGGCACGAATTTACCGGGACCGCGCATGCAGCCCCCCACGTGCAGAATTGGAGTTCCCGGATGTTTTTCATCAGGACAGGGCCATTGAATACCGCCAGCCTCCAGACGTTCATAACTTATGCCTGCATGGGTCGGGGTCAACGCCCGCATTTCATCAAAAACCTCGCTGGCATTTGCATACTCTTCAGTACGTCCCAGCAACCGCAGCAACTCAGCCAGAATTTCCCAATCCGGACGGCTCTGCCCGATGGGGTCTACGGCCTTGCGGACACGCTGCACGCGCCGCTCTGTACTGGTGAAAGTTCCGTCCTTCTCGGCAAAACTGGCTCCGGGCAGGACAACATCAGCCAGCGCGGCTGTTTCGGTAAGGAAAAGGTCCTGAACAACAAGAAAATCAACGTGACGCAGGCAATGTTCCACATGATTGATATCCGGGTCGCTGCGCATAGGGTTTTCGCCGAAGACAAAGAGTCCCTTAAGGCGATCTTCTTCAACAGCATGCAACATCTTGGGAATGGTCAGCCCCGGTTCAGCAGGAAGCTTTACTCCCCAGCCGGATTCAAATGTCCCCCGCACCGCATCATCAGTAACCGGACGATATCCGGTCAGTACGTTAGGCAGGGCTCCCATATCACATGAACCCTGTACGTTGTTCTGACCACGCAACGGGTTCACACCAGTCTTAGGCCGCCCGATATTTCCGCTGACCAGTGCAAGGTTGGAAACAGCAAGAACATTATTGGTTCCGGTAGTGTGCTGGGTCACGCCCATTGTGTAGTAGAAGGCAGCATTGGCTGACTTTCCGATAAGCCGCGCGGCTTTGCGTATATCAGACGCAGGAACTTCAGCGATGGCAGCAACACTTTCAGGATCGAAAGCCTGCAATCCTTCCCGGAAAGCTGCAAAATCTTCGGTAGCTGCAGCAACGGCTTCAACGTCAGCGAGCCCTTCATCCAGAATGACCTTGGCAATGGAAGAAAGCAGCGCAGTATCTGTGCCCGGACGCAATCTGAGCCAGACATCGGCCTGACGTGCAAGGTCGATCTCGCGGGGATCAATGACAATCAATCCGGCGCCGTTGCGTTTGGCCTCCATCATGCCGATACCGATGATGGGATGGCATTCGGTAGTATTGGTCCCGATGGCGCAAACACAATCTCCCCTTCCCATGTCCCAGAGCTCGCGGATGGAGTTGGTCATGGAACCGCTTCCTAATGATGTAGCCAGACCGGCTACAGTGGGAGCGTGTCAGAGCCGTGCGCAATGGTCGACATTGTTGCTGCCGAACCCTGTGCGAAAAATTTTCTGGAAAAGGTAGTTCTCTTCATTGGTACAGCGGGCACTGCTGAAACCGCCCACAGCCTGCGGACCATGCTCAGAAACAATGGAGCTTAAGCGGCTTGCCACAAGACCCAACGCCTCATCCCATGAAGCAGGAACCAGCTCGCCGTTCTTGCGTATCAGCGGAGTAGTCAGCCGGTCGCTATGATGAACAAAATCGAATCCGAAGCGTCCCTTCGAGCACAATGCGCCCTGATTGACTGATGGTTCCGGTCCGGGAGAAACACTGACAATGCGCCCCTCCTCTACTTCCAAAGAAAGAGAGCAGCCGGCACCGCAGTAAGGACATGTTGTAGTTGTACGTTGCATGCGGCCCATTTAGCATAAGACATGCCATAAACCAATCACAGGACAATAAACCATAACATACTGAAAAAATAGCTTTTACATGCTAAAACAAAGAAACTCTCGCGAAAAATGCTATTTTTGCACACTTAAATTGCATGCAATCATGCAAAAATTGCATGCAATTCATACTTTGGGAATCCCCGGTTAATCTGGCTGGACCAATAGAAACATGTTTGCCAAGACAGTAATTGAAGGTATAAACGGGCTATCTTTTTATCTATAGAAGCCAATATTAATAAGGATCAGAATGCCTACTCATACCAATGGATGCGAGAAAATATTCACTGACTTTGAAAAACATTTCTCGAGCTACTTAAACCAACTTCCCGCCATCATTTGGCGAATTGATATTGTAGAAAATGAAATCTCTTTTCTTAATTCCTACATAATACCAACCGACAATCAAAAAGTAAGATCCGTCCTCCAAAACCCGCAACTCGCCCGCGATATGATCCTGAGCGAAGACTGGGAAAAATTCCAGAACAGCCTGCAGCAGGTAAGGAACCGCATACCGACCAGTTGCGTTTTCCGTATGCGCCTGAACAAAAACTCGACCAGATGGTTCAGGCTCGGGGCCATTCCCGATCCCCTGCATCAGACTTGCTCCGTCGGTATGCTGATGGATATTTCCGGGCAGGTTGATGAAATCCTGACCACGGAAGGCAGGCCGAATCTCGCTACCAAAATTGATCTTATTGATGATCCGGTCTTGTTCGTTCGTTTTTCCGATCGATCCGTATGTGCTGCAAACAATGCCGCCGGAGCTCTGCTGAAATATGAACGGCAGGAACTGCTCTCCATGAACTTTCAGGATCTCTTCCGCCACAACACAGATACAGACCTGCATAAATTATATGAAGGTCTTATCTTTTCAGACCGCTGGAATGGCAAACTATCTGTTACGGACAGCATGGGTAAAAATCACGAATGCTCAATCCGCATCCAGAGTATTTCGCGTAACGGCGAGAACCTTCTCTGGATCACTATGGATCACCGTAATGACTGTCAGGCATGCAAAGGCATCCCGGTCCGGGGCAACGAAACCGTTCCTTCAGGGGCAGCAGTCAAGGAAATGAATAAATGCAGCAGCATTGAATGTTTGCTGGAAACCATACTGCAAGCGCTGCCCTTCGGATCCCCGACGGATGCGATCATGCTTTCCCGTATATTCATTGACCAAAACAAGGTCGAAGTTACTGCTGCAGGAGAGCCTTTTGCCGGATTGGATGAAAACCGCACCCATCCCTACGAAGGTTCAATTGCCGAAAACATCGTCCGCTTCAACCTTAAGAATCATGTGGTGATGGAAACATCCAAAAGCATCAAACCTATCGACTGGGCCTTATTCATTCCCCACGGAATACGTTCATATTATGCCCAGCCTTTCTACGAAAACGAGACCCTGACCAATGTGCTGATATTCTGCTCAACAAAAACGCACAGCTATGACCCTGATGCAGCTCCCCCGCTTCACGAACTTCACGATAAGTTCATTGAAACCTTAGGCCACTGCATCAATAAATAGCTGCATATCTGGTCCAACCAGACAGCCAAAATCTACCACACAGCGCGATGAGATTGTTTCTCATCGCGCTTTTTTTATTTCTAAAACAAAACCACTGCACCCACAACAAAAACACAATATTTTAAGTACTTATACAGCAAAAGATCGAGCCTAGCATATTTGGCTTTCACATCTGGTTGGACCAGTTTAAGTGCTTATTTTCACAAAGCACCTTGTGCTCAAAAAAAACGGACCATAAAACCTCTTCAAGTGAAGAGCGGATCAATTAACCCTCAAACTGGTTGGACCAGATATGGCATCAACACAACGACCAATCCTTTGTCAGAAAATTACTGCAATGCTGCAAGGCAAATCCTTCTCCATCGGGGACCGACTTCCCGGAGAAAGACGGCTTGCAGAAATGTTTAAAACCAGCCGCAACACGGTAAGGGAAGCCCTCTGCAACCTTGAAAGCATGGGCTATCTCGAAATCCGTGAAAAAAGCGGCTGCTACCTGAAAAACAAGGAAGGCTGCATCAGCTGGGAAATGCTGCGCAAGCGCAAAAGCATCGAGGCAAGCCGCCAACTGGTCGAGACCCTTTATCTGGTCGTTCCCGGTCTTGTGCGCACTGAAACACTGCGCCTTTCCCCGGCCGACATCACCGAGCTGGAAACCGCAACATCAAGACTGGGCGAAGCCATTGTGAACTTCGACCTGTCGATGATCAGCCGGGTATACATCTCATTCTTCCGGTCTCTGGCGGAAGTCTCCAACAACGGCTACCTGATCCTCCTGCTGAAGGAACTGGAACTTGCGGCCAAGAATCTGGAGCATGCCGGAACAGGATTATCTGAGGTGCAGATTGATTCACTATTCGCTTACCACGTTGAATTATTCAATGCCCTGAAAACCGGCCAACCGGAACAAGCTGAAAAACTGGCAAAATACTGCCTTCAGACTTTCAGCCAGATGGTTCTGCCGGACAGCTAAAAACAGGCAGGGAATAATTATGAACCGCAGAGAATTTTTCAGCCGTTTCGTCTCACCAAAGCGTCAGCGCGACAGACAAAAGGGACCAGTTCAAGAACATGAGAAGTCTGAAAAGACTCCCCTGACAGAAAAAGAACTGTTCCTGCTCGCAATGGCGAAGGGAATCGATCCGGCTACTGTTACGCCCGGGCAATTGGAGGAACTGGTTTCCTGACGGAAACCTGTAAACAGACGTTATACGAGCACAGTTGGGATACGGGGACTGATCATCCCCCCGGCGTACTCACAAAGGAGTAGTCACATGGACAACAGTAGTGTCAGCTACCTTGAGAGTCGGAAGTTGGTGAAACGCTGGAATGGACCGATTCCGGCCTTAGTCAACACGATTATCATTTTTGCTTTCTTTTATTTAACATGGTGGATTTTTCAGGACCCCCGCGGAATCATGCGCATGTACACCCCTTATGTCGGGTACATGGTCTGCCGCTGGTTGCTGATCCTCTTTATCTGGCTTGCTTACATTTTTGATTTCTGGCCGTTCAAACGCTCATGGCTTCAGAAAACGCACCCGCTGGTTAAAGGCTCCGTCCTGACTCTGGTCAGTGTTGCGGCCATGATCCTGCTCATCAAGGGCTTCTTCATTGAAATCCTCGGAAACTTCGGGATTGCATACTTTAACCCTGCACGCCTTGAGTCAATGGGCTTAACCGATTTCTACGCAATCGAATATGCAGCAGAAGCAATCATGATGTTCGCGGCAATCGCATCATGGCTTTCCCCCAGCTGGGTTGTAGCCTGCGAAAATGCACCGTGGCAGAAACTGAAGCAGCCGGCGCGAGGCATCACCATCGTGCTCGTAACCTTCTTCTTCAGTATGATTGTCTATTTCCTGACCATGCATTCCCACATGGCGATCCTCTTCTACCCCTGGCAGAAATTTACCGCCATCTGCCCGCCCTATTGGGAAGAGTTTGCCAACACAGTTTCCGGTAACTTCCATATCGCATGGATCATGTGCGGAACCGTTGTTGTCTGGCTCTACGAAGGTATCTGGGAACGCTATCCCTTCAACCTGATCAAAAACGACGTACTGCGCCGCACCGCATCATTCTTCGGTATCATCGGTATCGCATTTGCCCTGTGTTTCTTCCTGTACTACGCGCAGGACCTTGTCTGGGGTGAAACCATCCGCGGAACCCGCCGTCTCATGGCTCCTGACTGGCGCTGGCTGCACGTTGGTGAAATGGCTATTTTCTGGCTCGTTCCCAGCTTGTACCTGACCTTCTACTGCGGAAACTGGCCCACTAAATTCAGCCGTCCTGTCAACGTGTGCATCCGCACCCTGTTGACCGCTGTTATGGCTGTTGTGGTCTACGTGGTCTACTACAAGACCTCCCACCTTTTCCTCGGAACCCAGAAAGGCTTCTCCCATCCCCAGCAGTTCCCCATGATCCCCATGATCTGGCTGATCAACATCTTCCTGATCAACGTATGGTTCATGGACGGCTGGCCGGGCTGGAAAGCTGTGCCCAAAACTGAGGCAGAGCTTGAAGAGGTCAAGGAAGAAATGGTCGCGAGTGATGTTAAATGGACTCCGGGTGTAGCTAAAGGGCTCTTCATCGGTCTTGCTGCCGGGGTGCTGTTCTACTTCGCAATCATCAACATCCTGCCCTGGGTAAGCGCAAACTTCACCATCATCAAGTAAGCGTACGGAACAAGGAGCTAAATTATGAGCAATGAGAAAAAGAATATAAGCAGACGTGATTTCGTCAAAGGCGCGGCAACAGGGCTTGTGGCCGGTGCCATCGCCGGAATGGGTATGTATTCATACACCCCGATGGCTTATGACCGTCTTCCAAAAACACAGCGCAAACTGAACGATTTCGGTGCCTGCCGCAGTGTTCGCGTAACCAATATCTCTGAAACAAGCTGGTTCAACAACTCCCACCTCATCGGGGATATCCACGAAGCGGGCGGATTGCTGGTTAACCAGTACACCCTGAACTGGGCCCCTTTCGGAAACGGTAAGGGTTCCGCTCAAGGTTCTTACAAAGATGGTATCAACTCCATCAAGGACCTGCTGCCCCACGATCTGGAAAAGGCATGGGAAATCCAGAAAAAACTGTCCCTGCACCCGGATAACCCCGGCGGATACTCCTGCCTTATCGAGGTGGAGGAACTGGATGGGACCATGCACAAATACCTGCTGGATACCGGATGGTCCTACGAATGGATGAATGACAGCTTCAAGCGGGAAGGCATCGATAAGATGCTGAAAGAACAGCAGATCGAAGCCCTGTTCATCTCCCATGAGCACTGGGACCACTTCTGGGGCCTGCCTGTAACCCTTAAATATGACAACCGCATTCCCCTCTACCTGCATGACGGCTTCTACGAAGAAGGTCTGCAATATGTGAAAGACTGCGGCTACAAAGGCGATTTAAAAATCGCAGACAAGCCCATCACCCCCATTATTCCGGGAATGGCCCTGCTCAAGTTTGATGTGCCCATCATCAACCGTGTCTTCGGTGAGACTTCCCTCGCCTTCAACGTAAAGGGCCACGGTCTGGTACTGATCTCCGGCTGCTGCCATCAGGGAATCCTCAAGTTTGCAGACTTTGCCTATGCCAACCTGAAATATGACAACGACAAATTCTACGGAATTTACGGCGGCCTGCACATCTCACCCTTTGAGGACTGGGACCCCAAATACGATGACCTCGTAATCTCCCTCGGCGAATGGGGCTTCGAGCGTATCGGCTGCAACCACTGCACCGGACATCTCACTGCCAAGAAATTCATTGAAGCCGGTTATCCGGTGGTACGCGGAACAGCGCGCTTCCGCTCCGCATCCAAGGACTATCTCGGCAACGGCGATAAGATTAACTTCGGCTGTTAAGGCCTGAACAACCATATCCAAACTGTCCGGCCCTGACCTCCGGGCCGGGCAGTTCATAAAGGGTGTCTATCATGAACCTTTCCGCAATTCTCCCTCCCCGCCGGGGCAGCAACCACCAGATCAACATGCCGGATGTCTTGGTCAACTGCCTGCTGGTAGCCTGCCAACATGATGAATTCAAACGACTGCTGGGCTGGAAAGGCATGGCTGTGTGCCCAAAGGGCAAAAAAGCATGGACCATGAAACTGCGCACCCATCCGGGGGTATTCGGAATTTGCACTGAAGATGAATATGCAAATGACACAGGATTCTTTGCATCATTGGGCCTGTATTACTTCCCTGAAGAAAATGAAGAACTGTTGGAATCCATGTCACTGGCAGCCAATATTTCAGCAGTGCAGGAAGACTACATTCAATCCATCCGCCGATTTTCATCAGACGAAAACTGGGCGGCTCCTTTTCGCATTGCAACCGTAATTAACGGGCTGAATAAAGAGGAAAACTGTTTCACTCTTAAACTTTCCGCCGACCAAACAAAAGTCAGCATTTCTCAGGACGGAATTGCGACTCAAGACGGCCAATGGATCATCAATCCCGGCGAGATTGAGGAGAACATCCCTGCGCACTCCATAGCTATAGATTTCCTGCTTGTGCTTGCAGCAGCGGTATCCAACAGCCTTGAAGTCCCGCCCTGCGGATTTTACAGGACCGAAGCTCAGGGCCATGCCACTATCTACGATTCCATGGGCAATAAATTTCCGAGCAGCCATGAAATCACCCACATCACTGATGCCCTGAATTGGGGGGAACGCGAGGCAGCCACTAGTCTCGCGTTCCCGCAAATTCCCGACTTCTGCGCCCAAGGTCATGCGGAAACAAGAAAAGAGCTGCCTGCCCCTCTTGCTGATGCTCTTTTCTGGGAAACCCATGACCTCGCTGCCGTTGAAGTTGAAGGAAACCACAATTATGCCTTTGACAAACGCCCGAGCCTTATCGTGCTCAGCGGCTTCCTCGGAGCAGGAAAGACGACCTTTTTGAATCAACTGCTGGAATACCATGCTTCACGGGATGAACTGGTTGCCATTATCCAGAATGAAATAGGCCAGACCGGCGTAGACGGAAAACTTCTTGAAGGTGATGATTCCATTGTGGAATTGGATGAAGGCTGCGTCTGCTGTACACTGGCCGGAAACCTGTCCAAAGGCATTGAGCAGCTTAAGACCCGCTTCAATCCCAAAGTAATTGTCCTTGAGACAACCGGACTGGCCAACCCCTTTAATATTCTCAATGAAATAGAAACCCTGCGTCCGCTGGTCCGGCTGGATTCTGTGACAACACTGGTGGATACTGAAAACGGCCCACAATTGCTTGCCGACAGTGATATCGCCCGTAATCAGGTCAAGGCGGCAGATGTCATCATTCTCAATAAATGCGACCTCGTCTCACAGGAAGAACAGGAATCTCTGGCAAAACTCCTCACCACACTGAATAAACGTGCCTTGCTGGTCAACACAATTAACAGTGCGATTAATCCCGGAACCATATATGATTCCGACCCCCGAACACACCACATCGGAGGGATTTCGCTTTGTCCCCTTACACCACCCCAGCATACGCACGCTATGGAAGGGTTCACCTCCCGACGTTTTGCCTTCAACAAACCCTTGAGTCGTGAAGATCTTAATTACCTTATGACCTCACTCCCGAAAGAGGTCTTCAGGCTCAAGGGAATTGTGAAAGTATCCGGTAACAACGCCCCTGAAGTAGTTCAATACGTGTCAGGAAGATATGAATTATCAAGCTTCAGCGGGGAATTTGATGATGACGGATTCCTCGTTGCCATCGGCAGAGACATGGGGCTGGAAATTCTTGAAAAACTTGAACGGAATTACTCATGAATATTCTACAACAGGGCGGCCTCATTATGTGGCCGCTCTTTATTCTTTCGATTGCTTCCTTAGCGGTCATGGGGGAACGATTTTTTGTTTTCAGCACCAACCGGTTCCCCAAAGCTGAACGGCTTGACGAGCTAGTGAATCTGGCCCGTCAGCATAAAAACGAAAAAATCCTAAATTTGGTAGAAGAGACTTCGCCCCTCTACCTTAAGATTTTCAATGCTCTTTTCAGCCCGCTCCCGGACAGGGAGAAAAAACATGAAGTCCAGTTGGCCGGGGAGGAAATCCTCTTTTCACTCAACCGCCGTCTGGATTTTCTGGCAACAGTAGCCACCGCCGCACCGCTTATCGGGCTCTTAGGTACCGTCCTCGGTATGATCAAAGCTTTTTCACGGCTTTCAGCCTCTGGAAACGTCGACATTACCATGCTTGCCGGAGGAATATGGCAGGCCCTGCTGACCACCGCCGCAGGGTTGAGTGTTGCCATTCCGGCTCTCATCGCCCACCGCTGGTTCTGTCGTCAGCACGAAAAGGCTGCCTATGCCATGCAGCATACCGCAAACATGCTGCTGGAAATTCAAAAAGATTAGAGCCTTGCAGCTATGATTTCTTTCACCAAATCCACCCTCAAACCGGCCAGTCCGGACCTTACTCCCCTGCTGGATGTTGTTTTCATCCTCTTGATCTTCTTCGTGGTCTCAACTGTTTATACCGCCAAAGGCATGAACATGGACCTGCCCCCGGCCGAAACATCGAAACCGGTTTCCGGGAAATCATTGGAGATAGAACTCAAAGAAGACGGGGAAATCCTTTGCAATATGCAGTCGGTAACCCTTCATGAACTGGCTCATGAATTGCGCACCGTGGCAAGGAAACCATCTGCCATGCAGCCCGAAAACATCCTGCTCAAATCCGTTCCGCAGGCTCGGGTGGAAAACTTTATCCGTATTGTCGACATTGTTCGAAGCGAAGGATTCAGCAATCTGGTAATCGTCACAGCGAACAAAAAGGAAGACAGCGGCAGGAAGTCCAGATGACTTCACAGCAGCTTACATGTTCCTGCATTGCAGTCTCTATCATCGTTCATCTCTGGCTGGTAAATTTTGAATGGATTTCCGAGCCGGAAGCGGGCGACACTCAGATCGCAATACCTGTAAATTTCGATGTTCCCCCTATCCGATCAGCCGACAAAACTGCGCTCGGACAACAAGTTGCGGACAGCAGTAATGAAAAACAGGCCGAAGAGCAGGCTAGAAAATTAGAACGTCTGGCCAGAAAATGTTATCTGGTGAAGGTCCGTGAAGCAGTGGAACAACGTAAATTTCTTCCGGGCAATGGGGACCTTTCCGGGCTTATCGGCAATGTTCAATATTCCTTTCACATCCGCAAAGACGACTCCTTTACCTACATCAGGTTGATTCGTTCCTCAGGTAATCCCCTTCTGGACACAGCCGCAGGCAGAGCCGTTGCCGCAGCAAGCGGGGTAGTCAAAAGACCCGGCATACTCCGCGGACAGTCCTTTAACATACGCATTACCGTTAAATATCAACGCAATATGTGAATATTTATAAGCAAATGAGCAGACACCATCCACGATTAATCAAGTACATAACATCTCCCCTCTTCAGCCAGAGGGAAAGGACTGTTCGCCAGAAAAGGGCAATGATATCCGAGCACTTTGCCTTCTATTTTACTTTGCAAAGACTCGACCTGTTTCCAGTGGGTATGCACACTGTCCGGATTATCAAATTCTATTTCATGAAAAACCAGATCACAGGATGCAAACCATCCGGCTTCAAGCTCAGGACGGTTCAGGATTTGGTTGATCTCCTCGTCGTACTTCGTGTCCCCGGAATAGCCGAAACTGCTGCCTCCGGCAGAGATTTTAAGACCGATAGTCCCATAAGGCAGAATATGATGATTCCAGCGGCTGTCTATTTGAATTGGACCTAATTGCAAAGAAGTTCCGGGTTTTAATGAGAAGACCTCCACCTGACCTTTCATATCTGGAAAAAGCGGGGAGTAAAGATCTGCCAGCACCCGAAAGACGTTGTCGGCAAGAATCAGCTTCAACTTCCGGTTATACTTACGTGCACGATACATGCAGGCAGTGAAACCCTGTACATGATCTTCATGATTATGGGTAAATAGACAGTGAGTAACATCATCCCAATGTATACCGTAACGGGCGAGAGTCTGGGCCGGATATCCGCAGGGATCTATCCAGATTACATATTCACCGTAGCGCACAATGGTATTGGCGACCGTTCCGTAAACCCCGTTTCCGCAGCCGATAGGAATAACTTCTAAATTTTCCCGGACTTTGCCGTCTCTGGGGATATCTTCCAGCAAAGCCTCTATTTCCTTATCGGGATGGACACCGGAAGCAAGCGAGTTGCGATCATATAAAACAGTTCCATCATCAGAAACAACTACATTGCCGCCTTCGAAGCAGATTTCCAGAGAGCCCTTGCGGTAAAAGGGATCGGCAATATCGTGATTAAACCATTTGCAGAGCCAATCCTTGCGAACTACCTTGATGTTTTCATCATCAAAAAAGTACGGAAAAATAGACTCAAGATTACCGTGCAGCAGCTCAACATCCCGCTTAAGACCCACGTATTCCTTGAGAATCCCACCTCTGATTTGAGCCTGCCATAGTACGAATTCCTCTCCGGTGCGGCTGTCACCTGCAAGAGAAACTTCCCACGGGGTCACTACAACGATTTCCTCACGAAAACCGTGCTCGGTAACGAATTTTGCTACATCAGGCATACTGCCGACCCGCACTGTTCCTGCTGAAGTGCTCACAAGATCAACATACATCCCGCAGTATTCAATACGCTGAACCTGTTCTGTCAGCTTTCGTAAGGTACTGGTAGTCATCCGATATTCCCTTCACTCACAATGTATATGTTTACATTTAAATGACACAAGCGAGATCATTATGTCACTTCAAACTGTTAACTTTCCATATCTTCAAAACTAAAAACTTAATAAAAACAAGCTAAAATTTCATTATTCAGCAATCTGTTGACATAATTGTTATCAAGCTGATAGAAAAATGTAAACGTTTACATGGTGAGGTTGTCTGTGAGTACTATTCGTGATGTTGCCCGCTTAGCGCAAGTTTCCACCGCCACGGTGTCCCGGGTTATCAATTCCCCGGATTCCGTGCGAGAGAAAACCCGTGAGAAAGTTCTGCGGGCCATGAAGATGTGCAACTACAAATACAATGCCCTCGCACGCGGCTTTGCCACCAAAAAGTCCAACACCATCGGACTGATAATTCCCAACATCAACAACCCCGTCTTTGCCGAATCCACTCTTGGGGTTCAGGAATATGCCGAAGAAAAACAAATCAAAGTAATCCTCGGCAACACATCCTACAAAATATCACAGGAAGAAAGCCTGATCAAAGCTCTGCGCGAAAGTCAGGTGGACGGACTGATCATCACCACGACCAATCCCAAAGGCGAAATAATCAAATCTCTTACAGATGAGGGGATTCCATTTGTGCTGCTCTTCAGCACGGTCAAAAACGGCCCTGTTTCTGCTGTCGGAGTTGATAACTATCGCGGCGGATACGTTGCCACTGAACACCTTATTTCCCTCGGGCACCGCAGAATAGGTATGATCGCGGGTAGCTTTACCGTGACAGACAGATCTTACCACCGCTGGCACGGATATCGCCAATGCCTCAAGGATCACGGTCTTCCCTACGACAAAGACCTGCTGGTCCAGACCGAGTACTCCCTTTCAGGGGGACGGGACTCGATCAAACAGCTCCTTAAACATGACTCTCCGCCCAGCGCGGTTTTCTGTTCTAATGACTACATTGCCCTGGGAGCAATCAAAGGTGCGCGTGAAGCCGGACTGTCCCTACCCGAAGACCTGTCCATAGTGGGCTTTGATGACATGCCGACGGCATCATACATGGTACCGGCCCTGACGACTATCCGTCAGCCCGCTTATGAGATGGGCAGACGCGCCTGTGAACTTCTGCTGCAAAAGATGGATAATCCGGAAAAACCGGAACAACATATGATGGAGACCAAACTGATTGTCCGCGAATCTACTGCCGCCGTCCAATATGACACGGAAGCAGAGGATGGCGGGGACAGACAGTAGCAAAAGGATTACTGCAATTGTTTGTA
>NZ_JBLZNE010000002.1:0-414291 GCF_048612815.1 Maridesulfovibrio pacificus (SeqCode) | reverse complement strand
CAGCCAGGACTAAAGAGCGGGAAGATCAGTTCCATTGGATCGGACCTATTGCTTGTTATAAATGGGTTTTTTATGGTTTGAAAGGTGTCAGAGATAAGGTGAAGACATTTGAAGATGCGAAAAATGTTTCCGGCATCGGGGTCTATCGCAATGATGCCCGGGCTCAGTTTTTAAAAAGCAAAGGGTTTACTAATCTTGAGGTAATGGATTCTCAGGAGGCCAATTTTAAAAAACTTCTTCGTGGTAGGGTTGAGCTGGTGGCAACATCCAATATAGGCGTGTCGGGGTTCCTCAGTAATGATTTAGAACTTCGCAAAAGGGCCGTTCCTATTCTCACTTTCCATAATGTTAAGCTTTATCTTACCATTTCAAAGTCTACAGATCAGGAAAAGGTCCTTCGCTGGCAGAAGGCGTTTAATACTCTGGTGGACCGGGGCACTATCCGGAAGATTCAGGAAAAATGGATTGAAAAGTGCCCGGATTAGTTGCTTTTGATTACAGAAAATTAAGTTCATCGGTTAAGGAGTCATTTTTGCGGGCCTGTGTACTTGTGGTATGTATAACCGGTGTTGGATTACTTTTCAGCAGTGACTCCAGAGCTTTGTTATCATCAGCAGTTTTTTCAATGACCTGATCCAGAGTGCATTCTTCGATGAATCCTTTTCCTTTGAGAAAGTTTAGGAAGATGCAAGCCTCTTCAAGACTTTTGTTTAAACGCAAAGCCTTTCTGAGGTGTTCAAGGCATGACTTGAGGTCTCCCTGTTCAAAGTGGACCCGGGCAATATTCATATGAAGGTTTTCATCTTCTTCAACCAGCTTTTCTGCTCTCAGGTAGTATTCAAGAGCCTGCTTTAACATACCGTTTTTGCGCAAGGATATCCCGAACTCATTGAACAGGTGTTTGTGCTGCGGTTCATAGCAGCTCTCAAGCCCAATCAGCCTTTTGAAAATATCATCTGCCCGTTCCATTTCCCCACGATCAAGATAAGTCAGCCCCAGTCCGAAATTAACGCGCACATTTAATTCATCAAGACTCATGGCTTTGTTGAATTCATATTCGGCACTGTAGCTTTCGCCTTTTGCTCTGTGACTTTCGCCCAGCGAAATAGTTTTTTCCAGCTTATCAACATTAGGGATGACTTTTTTCAGATAAATTTCAGGCTCGGGATGGTAATCTTTCAAAAACATCTCCATTTCTACCGCAGCCTGCGGTCCGGTGGGGATGTAATTGGTATTCAGGGCCTGAACATTCAGGACTCCGTTCTCCTGCTCTTCTGCGTACCAGTATGTGGTTTGTTCAGTCCTTTTTTTTGTCGTACCTGTTCCGATTACAGATTTTTTTTTAGCTGAAAAAACACCTTGAATCTTTTCCCGTTTCCTCACGTTAAACTCCATTATTTAGTCAAGTGGGATTCATTTTACACAGGCTTTGCTCGTCTGGAAAGTACGTATTCTTATGATTAAGAAATAAAAAAAAGGCCGCCTCAAAAGAGACGGCCTTAAAAGCCCGAAAAGGCTTGAACTGTCAGGTTAACGCGTTCAGGAAAAGAGTAAAACTTTTCCTGTGCTGCGACTTAACCGCAGCTACCAGAGCAGGAACCGCATTCGCCGCCGCCGAGCTCAAGCTTGGAATCAATTACGAAACCAGTATAGCTGAGGTCAACGCGGAAGGGGCTGCCCTGTTCGTTAAGGTCTTTATCAAGCAGGAAGGTAAAACCTTCTACTTCAAAACTTTCATCGTTATCTTTTGACTCATCCAGAGCCAATGCCAGCCTGGGGCCAGCTCAGCCACCAGTGGCAAGGTAGATGCGGATGGGGGTCCTATCTTTATCTGCAAAATAGTTTTCAAGCTGTTTTTGCGCAGCTTCGGTAATTTCAACCATTGTTTCCTCCTCATAGGATTTATCTATACAAATTAAGTTCTCTATCAGTTTTTGTCAATCTACTCAGGTTGACCTTGCTTCTTGCATGGGGTAAATAATACAGTTCAGAAAGAGTGTTAGTAATCCGACATAATTCTAATTAAATATTTTTTAACTTGATCAAGGGCGTTCGGACGCTCAAGGGAGACCGTAGAATGAAAACCAAGGATATCATCCTCGCAACAGCCAAGGAAATGATTTCAGAGGTGGGTTTCCACAAAGCCACTACCGCCAATCTGGCAAAAATGGCCAATATTTCTGAAGGTACCATCTATAGACATTTTGAAAGCAAAGAAGACATCCTGCTTCATATTCTGGATGCTCTTGAGGAAAGTTTCTCTTATTATATCGAAGCCATCCGCCAGAAGTTAGACCGTGACGACTGCTCTATTGAAGAGATTATGAATGAGTATTTTTCTTTTGTAGAAGAGAATGAAATCGATATGAAAATTATGCTTTCCACTTACGGACTGCTTGATTCTTCTAAACGTCTGATGGCTGTTTTTCTGAAGAACCTTGAATTGATTCTTGAGGATTGCATCAAGCTCGGTATCAAAAAGGGCACTGTTCGTGATGTGGCTGTGGAAGAAAATGCAACTGTGGTTATGACCATTATCTTCGGTCTGACCCGAATGCAGCTTTACTGGCCTGATCGCAGGGATGTCCGCGCTGAGGCTGTTGAATTCTGTCGTCGCAGTATTCTGAATTAGATTTTGCTGAAATGATTACTTAAAGGCTGTCCTTAGCGGGGCAGCCTTTTTTTATTGCTCAGTGTCAGTGAATAAAAGAAATCCCCCGTCCGTATTCCGGGCGGGGGATTCTATGTGCATTTATCCGTAGCAGACTATTTGTTTTCAGTCTGTGTGGCTGCTTTTGTGTCCTGCTTGGCGAAGTAGGCCTTGGTTTCTTTTACAACAACCGGGGTCAGCATGATCAGACCGATGAGGTTGGGGATAGCCATAAGACCGTTAAATGTGTCGGAGAGGTTCCATACGAAGCTGAGCTTGGCGATGGCACCAACACCTACGAAGCAGATGAATACGAGGCGGAAGGGCAGTACTGCCTTTACACCGAACAGGTATTCCATGGATTTTTCACCATAGTAGCACCAGCCGAGGATGGTGGAGTAGGCGAAAAGAATCAGGCCGATGGTAACGATATGCGCACCGCCTGACATGCCCGCAGAAAAGGCTATTGTGGTCAGCTCTGCACCGGTGGTACCGTTGGACCATGCTCCGGTGAGGATGAGAACAAGACCTGTCATGGTACAAACGACAAGAGTATCGATGAAAGTCTGGGTCATGGAGACCAGGGCCTGGGTTACAGGCTCTTTGGTCTGCTGAAGACTGGTGATATAAATTAAGGGGAATGATGAGATAATTCGGGATTAACCGGGAAGACACGGGAAGACCTGGGAAAGTTTTTTGAAATAGTGTTTCACTATATGAAACAGTTCAAAGACTCTTTTCCAGGTCTTTTTTGTGCTCTCCGGGGCTTGCCTGAATCACCATGACGGCCCCTAAAAAAAATACCAGCTTTCCTTCTTCCAGAATCGCCGGTTACTATTTTTTGTTAGATGGAAGATCTGCCAGTGTTTTGTGCGTCAACCCTTCGCGTGCTGCGCCAACACCAACAATACTTCCAGACTTTACTTTCTTATCTGTGTATCTGACATCGAGCTGTATTGTGAGATTCAACGGAACCTGCTTGCTCTCAATCCTTTCTTCAATAGATTTCAAAAATGCCTGCCTGGCTTCATCGCTCAGGTGCTCCAAGAATGCCTTGATATGAAAATCGCCCTGAGAAAGCTCAAGAACAGGGGTGGGCTTGGTAAGGTCTATCTTTGTCAGTTGATAGACACCATCGCAGGGAGATGTGATTTCCAAAGTCTTTACAGGCTTGAGTCTTACAAATTTCTTGGCCTCAGTAGCTGGCAATTCAACCCCACCGGCTACCGAAATTTTATCTCCTTCCTTCAAGGAAGAAGCCAATTTTCTGAACGGTGCTTCATATTTTACAGGGTCAAATCCCTGCTTCATGGCCACTTCCTTCATGGACTGAATCGCAACAACCGAGACTTCATTAGCGCGTGCGTTATCCTGCGAGGTTTGGTATCTGTCCCACGCTTGGTACCCTCCCATAGTAATAATGAGGGTGATAAGAACGGCTGCCGTCTTGGCGTTCATGTTTGGAAGGGCCTCCTTGATCACTGATAGAAAGTCAGGATCTAATATACCACTACCTTGACGAATGGCAACCTTGATCAATGGAGCCTCTGAACCCAGAATGTGCGGATATTGCTTACAAAAGTCTCTTAGCTCCCGTTGCATGTCCAAAACAAATTGAGCACTTCTGATGTCAATCCGTTTGTCCCACGTCACACCCTGCATACGGATCGGGATAGTGGCACACCCCTGCATTAGTTCCACATCGTCAACTGTTGCGCGGCCTTCGGACACTTCCCACATGAATGTAAGCAACTGGTCTAAATTCTGAATCTGGGCCATTCTAGCTCCTTTTTAGAAATCTCATATACAAATCAATACAACTCTAACCCAATTCTCTTACCTAAAAATTCCCCAATCTATATTCCCAACCGCAGCTACCCGGCTCCAGTTCACCGCTCTATGCCTGACCCCTGCTATACTCTTCAGCCATGTCTTCCCACCAGTCTCTGGGTTCAGCATATTTATCCCTGTACACATCGCTATACATGGCACCCTGATCCTGCACATACTCTGTATCAGGGAGAGGGCCATTCTCTAATAGTCACTCTTGGCGTTCCTCATACTTATCTTTATTCCGGGCATCTTCGGGCAAGAGACAGCATGCGCCACTCAAATCAACCCTTTTAGGCTGTCTGGTGGGTTCGGGCACGGAGTTATGAATGATTCGATCATCATGATCCATGTACCCGTCTTCAAGCATATTTATCTGGATTATATAGTCTTCGTTCTCTTCACGCAGCTTTCGGTTCTCTGCTGACAACGTCCGGTTTTCTTTTCCCTGCGCTATGATTTCTTTGGTCTGCTCTCGTAATTCTTTTACCAGTTGATGATTTTCGGCCCTTTCTTCTGAGAGCTGTTTTTCCATCTTCTCACAATTGGCGCAAATACCCATTTCTGAACTGCCGATGTTCAATTCTGATGCAGACTCGCCAAACAACAGCCAATTAACATCTGTTCCATAATTGGTTGCTATGCTTATTATGAACCCTGCTGTCGGTTCAGTTTCATTTTTTTCGTAACGAATTAGGGTGTTTCTGCTAACGCCCAATGCTTTGGCAAATTCTGCCTGACTTATATTGCCACGAACAAATGAAATCCTTTCACCTAATCTTTCAAACTCCATAACTATCCCACTGCACCAAATTTGGGTTGACGTTGCTCCAAATATGGTGCATAACTAGTTCACACAAACACACAACACATTCAAACCAGTTCACACAAACACGGCTAAAAAAAAGGAGTTACCGAATGGTTAGAACCTCCAAAGAAGTAAAGGACGAATTCCGCAAAAAAGGCATCTCCATTTCCGGGTGGGCCGTAGCCAACGGCTATCCCCCGAATCTTGTTTATGAGGTGATCAACGAAAGGCGGAACCCCACAAGGGGAATGACCCACCAGATCGCAGTCAGGCTTGGCCTTAAAGATGGTGAGATCGTCCAAGACCTCGCAACCGCCATCAATGCCTAATCTATAGCAGCCAGCAGCAACCACCGCAATGTCTAAAAGAAATCGCAAATCAGACAACCGCATGGTGCAATTAACCCTGCCTTTGTCCAGCCTCCCATCGCAAAGCCTTGAAAGTGGCTCACTGCGCAGGTTTGAGGCTGTCAAAGAGGCTTTGGGCCATGCGCTGAAAGAGTGTGGGCTTTCGCGTGACGTGGTTGCGGAAGAGCTTTCAAGGCTCACAGGGCATCAGGTTTCCATCCACCAGCTCAACAACTGGGCTGCGCCGGGGAAAGAGGACCGTCCGATTCCGCTGCACTTCGTGGCTGCGCTCACAGAGATAACGGAAGACTACAGCCTGATCAAGGCTGCGCTGGAAGGAACAGGTTGCAAGCTGCTTGGCCCAGAAGAAGTTGCCTACTTCGAGCTTGGGATCATGGCGGCTGAAGATAAACGGCGAACTAAGAGGAAGAAGGAATTATGGGACAAGATCGGAAAATGATTTTGAGGTTGGGTGGCCGTCAGAGCGGCAGGAACCACGAATTCGAGTGCAGAATCAGGGGCGATCTTTTTGAAATGGTGGCCGACATTCAGAAGGAATTTGAATGGCTTTTTCGGTCCATTCAGAAAGAACAGGACGATTGTTCCCAAGCTGTACTTGGAACTGCAAACGCGAATCCCGTAAGCGTTCATGATTGCGTGTCATTTCTCAAAGCAGTGAAAGTTTCCGCAGGCAAGCTCGCATATATCCATAGGGTTTTTGAGCACCATTTAGATAGACGTTTGGATGCGTTCTGCAAGGAATTAGATCGGGTCGAAGAGATCGAAAAGATGATCGCCAAGAAACCGAACTGGCCTGACCACTCAGACAGGGAAATCGAACTGGTACGCCGCGATGAAGCCTCTTTTAATGAAATGTTCAATGGGAGTTGGAAATGTCTAAAGTAACCGCCGCCCACCGCACACTGAATGTCCTTGTAGCTCTCAAGGGGCATTCCCTGAATGGGCTGTCTAATTCAGAGCTGGCCCAGGGGCTGAACGAAACACCCGTCAACATCACCCGCGCCCTGGCTGTTTTGCAGGATGTAGGGCTGGTCACCAAACTGGAAACCGGGCGCTTTGTCCTTTCCATCACCATGCTCCAGATCGCACAGGCACACGCCAACGAAGTGGACCGGGCGCAGAACCGGATCATGGAGCTTAACCAGAGAGTTGCTGCCGGAGCAGCAGCATACAACTAACGAGGTGAATCATGAGTGATCTCAAATTGGTAATCGCCCTTAAGGACGGAACTGAAATTTACAACTCCGACTTCGTTATGGAGCTGAATAAAGAGCATACACCTGCGGTCGCATTAGATCTTTTTGCGTCCATGCAGCTCCTTCTGCTGGAAGCTTCCGGCGAAGTAACCCAGATCATGCAGGATGTAGTTGATGAAGTTTTGGAGAACAGCGAAGAGGTCGAAGCTTTTATTGGATGGATTAAGGAAGGCAAGCCTTCCGCTTCCGGTCTTATTCAGTGCGGCAGCAATCTAGGTGAAGCAGCCATCACAACAGTAAATATTCAGGAGTAACCCATGAAATACCCATGCACATCATGTGAATACCACAAGGGCAAAAACAATCCTACCAAGGGAATCACCATCCCTGGCGTAACCGGCAAATGCACCAGAACTGACGGTCTGTGCGAGAAGTATGCGAAGGCCAATAAAGTCATCAACGCCCCTGCTGATCCTGACATTGTTGATCTGGCAGACACTACCGAAGCCATGGAAGCACCTCTGGTGCCGGAGATCAGTGAAGAGCGCGGAATGGAACTTAAGCAGACTCAGAATACAGATGCACTGGTTGCGCAGGCCATTGACAATGTTGAAGAGGTTTTCAAGGACCTCGGACGACTTGAAGCAACAACATTTTTTGCGACCGTCGCAGATTCTATGACTATCCAAATTTTTCAAAAAGTAAAAAAATCAAAGGCTTATAAAAATCTACATTTCTGCGACGAAAACGGAAACCTGCGACCGTTTCAGAATATCGAAGAATTTTGCAAAGAAAAATTGGGCAAGTCCTATCGCCGTATGCAGGAACTTTCAAAGAACTTCAATAGCCTCGGTCCTGAACTCTATGAAAGTGCTGAAAGAATCGGCTTCCGTAACAAAGACTACCGCGCTTTAAATGCTCTGCCTGAAGGAGAACAGGCAGTAGTCAAAGAAGCCATTGCTGCTGAGAACAAAGAAGAAGTCTTGGACATCCTTCAAGACATGACTGAACGGCATGTGCAGGAGCGTGAAGAAGCCAAGAAGGAATCAAACGAACTCAAAGCCGATCTTGAAGCCCGTGACAAGCTGCTCAAGGACAAATCCACCCGCCTTGAAAAGGCAGAAACTGAGCTGTTCAAGCTCAAGAGCCTGCCCCCGGATGCTGATCTGGAACTCAAACTGGCCCGTGAAGAAAAGGCTGTGGAACGGCTGCACAAAGAACACGTTGCCATTCTGGCTGCAATCAAGCCCTTCATGCAGGTTGTCTCCGAAGTTCTTGGTGACGGCGATATTTCCGCGCACACCAAAGAACACGCTGTTTTTGAGACCCGGCAGGTCTGCGGAGCCATTAACCAGTTCCTGATGGACTGCTCCATACCTGTTGACTTTGCAGAAATGGTCTACCCGGAATGGATGCGCGGAAATGCGCAGGCCGATCTGGAAGCCGGAAACACCGAAGAACCAAACGACGCACACGGGAGCTGGTAGGCCATGACTGTGACTCTGGGCGAAATAGACGCATTGCGCACCCTTGCAAACAGGCTGGACGAGGTCGGGCATGGTAAGCGCAAGCCGCTGGTACAAGAGGCGGCCAAGTTGCTTAACTGCTCGGAACAGACAGTCTACCGCAGACTTAAGTCCAAGATAGGCTGGGAGTCTGGGCGCAAGAGGCGCAACGACCGTGGCAAATGTTTTTTGGATGAGGAAACGGCCATGAAAGCTTCATATATGATTACCAAGGGAGCTAGCGCAGTCGGTAAGAAACGTCTGCAAATCAGCACCGTGCGCGACATATTGGCAGAATCCGGCCAAGGTTTTGTAAATCCTGAAACAGGCGAAGTTATCATGCCATCAGCTTCCACCCTCAGCCGGACCATGAGGGCTTACAGCTGCCATCCTGATCAGCTTAAAAACGGAAACCCGCATATTCATATGAGAAGCTTGCACCCGAACCATTGTTGGCAGGTTGACCCCTCCTTGTGTGTCCTTTTTTACCTGCCCAAGGGCAAAGTGAAGGTCATGGAAGAGAAGGATTACTACAAAAACAAACCCGGCAATCTCAAGAAAGCAGAACGGGAGCGGGTTTGGCGGTACGTAATTACAGATCATTACTCCGGCACCATCTATGTGCGTTACGTGCAGGCCGCAGGTGAATCTGCACAGGGGCTGGTGGATGTGTTTCTGGATGCAGTTATCAAGCGCGGTCCGCATGATCCCATGCATGGGCTGCCGTTCTTCCTCTATATGGATAAGGGCAGCGCGAACATGGCACACTTGTTCATCAACCTGCTGGACCGTCTCCAGATCAGGTGGGAAACACATCAGGCAGGAAGTCCCCGTTCCAAGGGGCAGGTTGAGTGCGCCAACAGCATCGTGGAAACGCAATTTGAAGCCCGGCTACGCTTCATGGAAATCAATTCCATTGCAGAGCTGCAAGCCGAGGCGGACAAATGGCGGCAGCATTACAATGCCAACGCCATCCACAGCCGCACCGGGAAAAGCCGAAATGCCATGTGGCTGACCATTACAGAAAAACAATTGCGCCTTGCTCCTTCATTGGAGCTGTGCCGGGAGCTGGTCACCACCAAGCCCAAAAAAGCCAAAGTTGCCGCTGATCTTTCCATTTCCCACACCATCAAGGGATATGGCCGCAATGATTACGACCTGCGCATGGTAGGTGGGATCATGCCGCAGATGCAGGTCATGGTTGTGGTCAATCCATACCGCGCCCCGGCAGTGGATGTGACCGTTGCCGATCCCCTCACAGGTGACGAAACGGTCTGGACTGTTGAGCCGGTGAAGAAGGACGAGGCCGGATTCTGGGAGAACGGGGCCATTATCGGTGAGGAATACAAATCCCACGCTGAAACCAAGGCTGAGAAGATTCTCAATGAATTTGATGAAATGTCCGGCACCAACGTTAAGCCGGGTGCCAACCATTGCGTCCCGCCGGAAAACGTCAATCCCATGGCCGATGTCAAACCCGCTCCCGAATACATGCCCCGCCGAGGTCGTGATCTGTGGCTTGATGCCAGCAGGCGCGAGGTTGCCCCTTACAAGCTGGTAGAGGCCGCCATGATCCTGAAGAACAAGCTGGGCGATCAGTGGACTGGCGAAGCATATGCATGGCTCGAACAGCGTTACGGCAATGCCGTTCCCCATGACGAGCTGGACAGCATTGTGGAACGTTTTTCCAGACAGGCCGAGGTTATTGCCCCGCTGCGCGTAGTGAACGGACAGGAGTAGCAAATGTACGAATATCAACAGTTAATGGAGCTGATGAAGGCCAAAAAGATTTCCCAGAGTGGCATGGGCCGCAAGCTGGGCTACTCCTCAACCACCATGTGCCACCTGATCAAGGGGGGTAAATGGCCCAAAGGGAGGGATAAAAACGAGATTAAAGAGGCCATTCTGGACGAGCTGCGCAAGGCTGGCGCGGAAGAATTTGAACTTATGAACCTCTTCGGTCCTGAAGACGGGACCGGGGAAGAACCCACGGAGGAAAAGGTTATGCTTCTTAGAAAGCAGGGATTATTCCCGGAGGCCAAGCGGCATTTCGGTCTGGTCAGAAACCCGTTTGACGAGGTCAACAGCCCGGAAGACGTGTTTCTGTCCAACGACATCCGCTATGTACGCGAGGCTATGTACCACACTGCCCGTCAGGGCGGATTGATCGCAGTGGTCGGGGAATCCGGGTCCGGCAAATCCACGCTGCGCAAAGATCTGCATGAACGAGTCAGGAATGAAAGCAAGCACATCCACATCATTGAGCCTTACGTACTGGCCATGGAAGACAACGACAAGAAAGGCAAGAGCCTTAAGTCCCTGCACATTGCCGAAGCCATCATGGAAGTCATTGATCCCACCGCGCCGCTGAAATCCAGCCCTGAAGCAAGGTTTCGTCAGTTGCACACTGCGCTCAGGGAAAGCAGCCGCGCCGGTTACGCGCATTGTCTGATCATTGAGGAAGCCCACGCGCTGCCTATCCCGACAATTAAGCACCTGAAGCGGTTCTTGGAGCTGGAAGACGGCTTCCGCAAGCTCATGTCCATCATTCTGCTGGGCCAGTCCGAGCTGCGCTACAAGCTGAGTGAAACCAATCCGCAGGTGCGTGAAGTGGTCCAGCGTTGCGAAATGATTGAACTGCCCGACATGAGCGGCAGCCTGCCCGAATACGTGAAGTTCCGTTTTGACCGCATCGGCAAGGATGCCACCAGTATCATCACGGCCGAGGCCATGGAAGCTTTGCGGGATCGGCTGACCGGACCTGCCCCCAGATCCGGGTCAAAGGAATCTGTCTCTCTGGTCTATCCGCTGGCAGTGGGCAACCTGCTTACCGCAGCCATAAACTTGGCCGCGAACATCGGCGCACCCAGCATCACCCCCGAAATCATTAAACAGGTCTAAGGAGTCATTATGAACGACACAGGAAGATCAACTGGCAACGGAGCTTTCAGACCCTCACCCATGGGACCAGTTGGGCAGAGATCCACAGAAAGTTTGATTGATGCTCTCGCCTTTCTTGAAAACGGCGATGAAGAGTCAATCCGCAAGGCCAAGGTCTGCATCCGCTCCGCAGTAAACAACGTGCAGATTCTGGGCAAGTACGAAGAGCGGCCCCCGGTGTTTTTAAACTTTGTCCAGCGCCGTGAAGTCGGCCCGGTTAAGCTGCCCATGGACTCAAAACAGATTGCCAATGACCTTGGCAGAAGGATGGAAAACTAAATGACCACGAACAGAAAGAAGCCGGAAATCATGGTGATCGAGGACCTGCCCGGAGTAGATTCGGCTATGGCGGAACTTGCCGAACTGGAGCGCGGGATCGGCAAACTTGAATCCGACATGAATGAAACAATCGACGCCGCTAAAACTGTTTGCAAGCTCAAGGTTGAGCCGAAAAAGGCCCGCATCAAGGTCCTTGAAGCTGCTCTTGGAACTTATGCCAGCCTGAACAAGGATGAACTGTTCCCGAAAAACAAGAGCAAAAAAATGACCTTCGGCATCATCGGCTTCCGCAAATCCACCAAGCTGCTGACTATTGGTAAAACCACCATAGCAGAAGTTCTTGAACTCCTCAAAGTTCATAAGCTGACCAAGGGTATCAAATTGACTGAGGGCGTTGATAAGGAAGCCATGAAGGGCTGGACAGATGAAAAATTGAAGACTGTCAGAATGCGCCGCAAGGAAGAAGATACGTTCTTCTATGAGATCGCGCAGGAAGACTCGGGGGAGTAAGTCATGTGCTTTGAACAGTATGCATCTGGCCCGGAAAAGATGGTCCCGCTTTCGAGGCTGATGGCTTGTGAAGCTCAGGCCATGAAGAATGCGAAGGTGGCCCAGTCAATGGCAAAGCAGCTTAAGATTGCCGTCCATAGCGAAGCAATGCCGAAAGACTGGACCGAGAGAACAACCAACCTGCTGGAACAGGCTGAAGGAGTCAAGGGGAAGCCATGGGTGAAATAAGACATAAAGTCGAAGAACAACCCGGTGTTTCCATTCACAGGGAAATCCCGGCAGCCCGTGCAGCGGAGAACTTTGACACTAGCCAGATGAGTCAGCGCACTAAAGATGCTTGGAAGAAAGTCTGCGTTGAAGGCGATGCCAGACCGGAAGATTACCGCCATGTTCTGGAATCCATCATGACCAGCGGTGTGGTGAAAGCGATTGTAGATTAACAGCAAGGCCGTCCGTCAGACGATGGGCGGCCATGATATAGGAGTCTGAAATATGACCAATCATAAAAAAGCACTAATCCAAAAAGCAGCCATAGGCCGCCGCCAGATCCCCATTGATGATGAAGCCTATTACACGCTGCTCAGAACCCGCTACGGCGTGGAAAGTTCCAAAGACCTCAGCGTCAAGCAGCTTGGTGACCTTCTCGGCTTGTACTCCAGACAGTTTGGCTGGGAACCCAAGCCGAAGACGAAGAAAGGCAAGGCTCCCAAGGCCAAGGCCGCACAGGCACAGGTTCGCTTAATCTTCGTTCTCTGGAGACAGTTGGCCGAGCTGGGCGAGATCAGGGACGGATCGCGCGAGGCCACGGTGAGCTGGGTGCAGAAACAGACAGTATGCGACGAGCAGCCGGAAGGCTGCGCTGATCCTAACTGGCTGACTCCCAAACAGGCATCAGGGCTGGTTGAAAGGTTGAAGAAGTGGCAGGAACGGGTTGAAAGAAGACTAAAAACAGGAAGCTAAAATGACAACGCGCAACCTCAAGGACTTTGCAGATTTATACGGCAAGGGTTTCCGTGTGTACCATGGGATCATTGATCCTTCTGTTTATGTGCGCCTTGAGTGCAAGAACCCGGAAAAGGCTTTCTGGGTTTGCTACTGGCCGCTCCTGCACTGCTTCGGTTGCAGCAAGCGTTGTGTACCCAAAAAGACAGAAGGCTTTCAGGTAATGCTGAACCTTCCCGATAATCATGCAGAGAAATCCATCCACCAGTTCGACATCACTCCTGAAGAGCTGCTTGCGAATAAAGCGTTCCTGCGAGTTGATGAGGTGATGTACTGCCTGCGGGTCAGCCGCAGCACGGCATACAGACTGGCTGAAGAAGGCAAGCTGATCCGCCACAATGACCCGCCATGGCGCGTGACAACTACCAGCGTACAGGCTGAAATGAACAACGTGGACGAATAGTCCCAAAACCATAACTACCTCCTTTCTACCTCCCCCGGTTTCGTGCCGGGGGAGGTTTTTATTTAGTTTCCCAGCATTCCTACCTTTCTTGGTCCTCTCTAACTACACTTGCTAGATTTAAGCCTGAAAATGCGCTGTCTCGTCTTTTCTTGCTCATATGGGATCGTTGCACGTTTTTACGATTAAAACCCGACAAATCCCTTTTGCAAAAGCCGAGAGAGCCACACGAACAACAATATGGAGGCTGAAAGAATGAAGAAGGTTGAATTGAGGCGTGTCGAACAATCCGAAACTGAAACTATAGGGGTCCTTGTCGTTGACGGCAAAGCGGTCTGCTGGTGCCTGGAAGAACCATGGCGGGACAACGAACCTGATATTTCCTGCATCCCTGCGGGAGTCTATGTTTTTGCACTGGAATATTCCCCCAGCAAAGGGCGTGAATTGTGGACCATCAAGGAAGTTCCGAAGCGTGACTATGTCCGTGTTCACATAGGCAACACAGTTGATGACACCGAGGGTTGCCCGCTGACCGGAAAGGAACCCGGTGAAATGAACGGAAAAAGGGCTGTGCTCCGAAGTGCCAAGGCTTTCGGTGAATTCATGACCGCCATGGGTGACGGAGAAGCTGTCGCACAGATCACCGTCATCGATGTTGATGGCAGCAAGGGCAAAAAGGCCGAGGACGAACCCAAGCCCAAGATGCCCACCAAGGCCGAGGCCAAGAAAGCAAAAGAAGCAGCCCAGGAACAGGAAGGAGGCGAATAGCATGTCTCTCTGGATCAACTGGATAATCGTAATTCTGGCAACAGTACTGGTCGTATGGCCCTGCGTTGATCCCCGATTTGCGGGAAAAGATAAGTCTCTCATCCCTCTGGGGCTGGGCTGTGCTTTTTACATTTTGGCCCTCTATCTCTGGATTGC
This sequence comes from Maridesulfovibrio pacificus (SeqCode), assembly GCF_048612815.1. Classification (NCBI taxonomy): domain Bacteria; kingdom Pseudomonadati; phylum Thermodesulfobacteriota; class Desulfovibrionia; order Desulfovibrionales; family Desulfovibrionaceae; genus Maridesulfovibrio; species Maridesulfovibrio pacificus (SeqCode). The sequence continues at coordinate 399,879 of NZ_JBLZNE010000002.1, read as the reverse complement.
CAGCGATATGTGGTTGTGGATCAACTGGGTGCTTCTGGGCGTAGCACTGGGGCTTGCCGCTTGGGCACGTTTCTCTCCCCGATTCAAAGGGACTCACAAGTATGGCGGAGTTGTACCGCTGATCATCGCAATTCTTGTCTTCGTGTTGGATGCCGGTTCTTGGATTGCCTACGGAATTTGGGGTGTGTCGTGATCGGTTCAATTCTGGATCTCGGCAGCACCATCATTGACAAGATCTGGCCTGATGCCGGTGAGCGTGAAAAGGCCAAGCTTAAGCTGATGGAATTACAACAGTCCGGTCAGCTTGCCGAACTGGAAGGTCGCTTGAAAATCATGCTGGCTGAGATGTCCGGCAACTGGTTGCAGCGTTCTTGGCGGCCCATCCTGATGCTGGTCATTGTTGCCATCGTTGCCAATAACTACCTGCTTTACCCGTATCTGGCCCTGTTCTGGGACAACGCTCCGAAGCTTGAGCTGCCCACGCAGCTCTGGAGTCTGATGGAGCTGGGGTTGGGCGGTTACGTGGTCGGACGCAGTGCGGAGAAAGTGGCTAAGACCTGGAGGGAGAAAAATGGCTGATCCAATCAGAGAAGCACAAAAAAGCCTGAATGATGCATCAGCGCGGTGTCAGAAAATACAGGCGATTCTTGAAAACCGTAGTTTCAAGAATCGTTTTCTGAACCGTGTAAAGCGGAGTGGATGGCTGTTTGTCTGCTTTTTGTCCGGGGTAATTGCCAGAGTCATCTGGGAGGCGTTTTAGATGAATTTTGACTTTTTCAACCTGTCCGGCGTGGTGGCTTTGACCCAAATCCTTCTCACTTGGTTTTGCTGGAGCATGCGGAAATCGTTTGCCAGCAAAGACAGTGTGCAGAAACTGGAGCAACGAGTTGCCATAAACGAAGTTGCTTTGGGCAACCTGCCGGACGAAAAAACCGTGAATGATTTGGCTCTTGCTATTGCAGATCTTCGAGGAGACATCAAAGGGCTAAACGCTGAAATGAAAGGAGTGACGGATTCTGTGGAACGTGTGGCGCGAGTTCTCACCCGTCATGAAGATCATCTGCTGAATGGAGGAAAATAGTGGAATATTCGGAAACTCTACTAGCACACCTGCGCATTACCATCCTGCAATATTTGCAGGAAGAAGCGAACTACGCGCTCAATGAAGACATCCTGCTGGATTTGACCGTTGAATATGCCTTTGACCGTGACAGCTCAAGGCTGCGCAAGGAACTGCGCTGGCTTGAAGATCAGGGCTTGGTGGAACTCAAGGACGTAAACGGTCTTTACATTGCCACCCTGACCAAGCGCGGTTCGGACGTTGCCAACGGCAAGAAGCATGACGGCGTTAAGAAGCCGGAGCCGAGGCTGTAGTGGCTGACAATAAAGTTGGCCGTGGTCGGCTCTCATCCATCCACACTCTGCCTGAAGAGGTTCGGGTCTTTGTTGTGGACGCGCTGCGGGACAATCGTTTGTCCCAGAAAGACATTCTGAAGGAAGCCAACGCGCTGCTTGAAGAGCTGGAAATGGAAGAGAGGATCAGCAGGTCAGCTCTTAACCGTTTTGCCATGGCCACGGAACGAGCTGCGCGTGAAGTGCGTGTTGCCCGTGAAGTTGCGGAACAGATTGTGGGCGATCTCGGTGATGTTCGCCACTCAGATCTGGGCCGCGCAACTGTTGAGATGGTTCGCACTCTGACTTTTAAAACAGCGAACAAAATGCTGGCCGGTGAAGAGCTGGATGCGGAATCCCTTAAGGATTTGTCGCTGTCTGTTCAGCGTGTCCAGAAGGCCGCCATGGACTGCGCCAAGTTTGAGCTGCTGGCCCGTGATGCCAAGAAGGCAGACGAGGACGATGAACCTAGAGACATTGTTGTCTCCTGGGCTGATGAGGAAGAAGACGATGAGTAAGATGCCTCAGAAAGTCGTCATCCCTTATTCCCCGCGCATTCTTCAGCGTCAGGTTTACAGGGATCAACGCCCTTACCGCTTTTCTGTCGAGATCTGCCATAGGCGTTTCGGCAAGACGGTCATGTCCGTCAACAAGTTGATCCGGCGCAGTATTCAGTCCGAACTGCCGGACTGTTTCAGCTCATACATTGCACCGCTCTACCGTCAGGCTAAAGCGGTGGCATGGCCGTACCTGAAATATTACCTGTGGAACTATCCGGGGATCAGCTTCAATGAAGCAGAGCTGAAAGCATGTTTTCCCAGAGATTCCAAGGGACGACAAAAGGTCATTCAGCTTCTTGGAGCCAACAACCCAGACAGCCTGCGCGGTTTGTATTTTGACGGCGTGATCTTTGACGAGATCGAACAGATGCCATGGAACACATGGACTGAAATCGTCCGTCCTGCATTAGCTGACCGTAAGGGCTGGGCTGATTTCATCGGTACACCCAAGGGCAAGAACGTCCTTTGGAAATTGTACCAGCGGGCGAAGAACGATCCGAACTGGTTTGCTGCTCTTTATCGTGCCTCCGAGACTGGGATTCTTGATCCTGAAGAACTGGAAGCCATGAAGGCGGACATGTCTCCTGAAGAATACGAACAGGAGATGGAATGCAGCTTCATGGCGGCAATCAAGGGCGCGTTCTTCGGCAGGCTGATGGCAGATGCCGAGCGGGACAAACGTATCGCCAATGTCTCTTACGATTCCAGCTTACCTGTGCATACTTCATGGGATCTTGGCATGAGCGATTCCACATCCATCTGGTTCGTACAGGCGTACCCCGGCGGCAAGTACGCTGTGATCGACTACTACGAGGCCAGCGGCGAAGGCTTGGACCACTACGCCAACGTGCTCAGTGAGAAACCGTACAGCTACGGACGGCACATTGCGCCTCACGATATCCGGGTGCGCGAACTGGGTACGGGAAAAAGCCGGCTTGAGGTTGCCCGGTCTTTAGGAATCCGGTTTGACGTGGCTCCTAACATTCCGGTGCAGGACGGCATCAACGCTGTGCGAACCATGATTCCCAACTGCCACTTTGATCAGGGCCGTTGTGATCTGGGCATTGAAGCCCTGCTTCATTACCGCCGCCAGTTCAAGGAGAAGGCTGGAGACTTTGCAGCCAAGCCGCTGCACGACTGGTCATCTCATGCGGTGGATGCGTTCAGATACTTTGCCGTTGGTTTTCGCGAGGATCGCAGGCGCGGCCCCCGGCAGACTCACACTATCAACTCTCACAGCTCTATCGGCCTCGCAGGGGGTGGACACCGCCAGCAGGCAAGAGCTGAAAGCAACCTATGGAGCATGTAATGGGCGGAGTAGTTAAAGTAATCTCCAAAATCGCCAACCCGGTCTACGGGCTGACAGGAAAATATGACCCCGTATTAGCCGAGCTAAACGGCGATAACAAAGTTGAAACTCAGGCCGGACCTACCACAGCGGAGCTTCAGGCGCAGCGTGAAGCTGATGAAGCCGCAGCCGCAGCGGAAGAAAAGAAGCTGGCGGACGATGCAGCGGCCAAGGCCAACAACACCCTGCGTAAGCGGCAGAGTTCGTCCACTCTGGCAACCGGCGCACTGGGGCTGGAGTCTGTGGCCAGTGTCGCTTCCAAGGGCCTTAAAACCACTCTGGGGTAATTCATGGATCTAGCTGAAAACATACTCAGCCAGTACACGGACGCCAAAAAGGACCGTGATAAGTGGACCGGGCTTTGGGATGAGCTGCACAGCTATTACCAGCCCATGAAGCGCAGCACCATCCAGCAGGGCCAGATCGGTGATGAAAAGATTTTTGAGTCCACACCTGAATACGCGCTGAACCTGCTGGCTTCCGGCCTTGGCGGTTTGCTCACTGACGGTTCCGACTCTTGGTACAAGGCCCGTCACCGTGACCAGAGCAAGGCTGATGACACGCAGGTAAAGGAATTTTTGGAAAGGGTTGAAGAAAAGCTGAAGCACGTTTTCACCGGTGATGATACCGGCTTTGCCCAGCATGACCACGAGCTGCTTTTTGAAGTCTGCCTCGTCGGTACCGGGGCTATGTACGTGGAAGCTGACCCGGAAACCCTTGTGAGGTTTTCCACACTGCCGCTGCCTCAGTGCGTGGTCAGCGAGTCTTCCAAGGGCCGGGTGGATACCCTGTTCCGGGAATACGAGATGAGTGCGCGGGCCATTATGCAGGAATGGGAAGACGAGGCTTCGGACAAGGTCAAGGAACTGGCCCAAAAAAAGCCGGAAACAAAAGTGGCCATCCTGCATGCCGTATTCCCACGGGAAGGAATCAATAAGGGAATAGGCGTTGAAAACATGCCCTTTGCCTCGGTCTACATGGAAAAGGATTCCAAAACCGTGCTGGAGCAATCCGGCTATCAGGAATTTCCATTCATGGTTCCGCGCTGGTCAAAGGCGGCGGGTGAAGTTTTCGGACGCAGCCCCGGCATGACCGCGCTTTCGGACACACGGGTGCTTAACGCCATCAGCAAAACCGGACTCATGGGTGCGGAAAAGATGGCCGACCCGCCCATGCTGGTGCCTGATGATAGTTTTCTGGGGCCGATTCGTTCCGGGCCGGGTGGGCTTTCCTACTACCGCACCGGAACCGGCGATGATGTGAAGCAGCTTCCAATACGCGTGGATCTCGCCGCAACCGAGCGCATGCTGGAACGCAGAGAAAAAAGCATTCTGCGCATCTTCATGTACGAAATCATGTCATCGCCTGAAACATCAGGGACGGCTTATGAATGGTGGGTTCGTCAGGGTGAGAAGCTTCGGCTGGTTAAGCCGGTGCTGACCCGTTTAACTTCTGAATATTTGGTCATGCTGCTGAAGCGTGTGCTGGGAATCCTGCACCGATCCGGGGAGCTGGGGCCGTTTCCATCAGGAATGACCATTGATGACATTGTGCTGAGTGTTGAAAACGCAATCACCAGACTGCGCAGAGCACAGGAAAGCAGCGGATTGCCGCAGGTAATCAACTCATTGGCACCATTTGCCCAGACTCCGCAGGAGCGGGCTGAAATGATGGATAACTTTGATGTGGACAAGATTGTCCGCCACCAGTGCGACAGTAACGCGCTGCCGCCTTCCTACCTGCGTGATCCTGACGAAGTGGAAGCACGACGCAAGAAAAGAGAGGAAGACATGCAGGCCCAGCAGGCCGTGGCTGGAGCGGGTCAATTAATGAATTTTGCCCAACAGGCACAACAACTGGAGGACCCTAATGGCGGAAACGCAAAGTGATGCAAAAAAAGAATTAATGGAACAGCACCGGCGTTACCTGCGGGTGTTTGAAACTGATGACGGACAGAAAGTGCTGGATGATCTTAAGACCAGAGGCTTCCATTACAGAAGCTCTTTTTCGCCGGAGCCAGGACGCACAAATTTTAACGAGGGCCGCAGGTCATTGGTAAACCATATCCTGCATATGACGAACATTAACAATTTTACCCCTACCAAAACGGAGGAATCCCATGAGTAAATCCCTGCTGGAACAGGGCTTGGGAGACGCGGACGATTCCGAGGACACCAAGTCCCAGGACGGAGCTGATGATTCCGGTTCTGATACTTCCGAAGAGTTGGATCTGAACGGTGATGGCGAAGAAGATGGTAATGAAGACGGCAATGAATCCGGTGAAGACGGCGGAGATCCTGAAGCAGCACCTGAAGGTGATGCACCCAAGTTCATGATCCCCGGCGAAGATGCCACCCCGGAAGAAATGGCTGAGTTCTTCAAGGCCATGGGCGTGCCGGAAGACGGTGCTGAATACGAATACCCGGAAAGCATGGCTGAGATGCAGGACGAAATCAGCGATGAATTCAGGGGTGTAGCCAAGGAACTGAACCTGAACAAAGAACAGTTCAATGGCGTTTGCGACTGGGTAGCCAAGAAGGCCGAAGAATTGGGTGATCTTGCGGAAGACAGCGAAGTCGAAATTGACCGCAAGGAACAGGTGGAACTGTTCAAGAAACAGCACGGCAAGAATGCCGCTAAAATGGCAGATGCCGCCTTGAGCGCGGCTAAGGCTATCGGCGGTGATGAACTTCTTAAGGCCCTTGGTTCTGCCGGAAACAAGGTGGAAGTATTGAACGCTTTCGCCGAGATTGCTCCGCTGGTGACTGAAAGTAAGTTCAAAGGGCCGAAGAAAGGTAAGCCAGGGGTTTATACCCGTGAGGAACTGAGGACTATGCAACAGGACCCGCGCTTTGGCTCCAATGATCCCACTAAACGGGATGAAGCCTTCGTAAAAAAAGTGCGGGAAGGATACAAAAATTTAACCAGCCAGGAAGGATAATATGGGCAAGAACGATGTCAGTGCAGCCTTTACTTCTGAATTTGAAGACGGTGTACACATTGTCTATTCGGGTCAGGGCGGCTCAAAACTGCGTAATACAGTGCGTATCAAGACTAACGTAACCGGCAAGGACGTTACTTTTCAGAAAAAAGGGAAAGGCTCGGCGGGCAAAAAGACCCGCAACGGCGATGTTCCGCTGATGAACCCGGATCACACTCCGGCAACAGCCACTTTGGGGGACTGGTATGCTGCAGAACTGGTGGACAAACTGGATGAATTTAAAATTCAGCACGATGAACGCAAGACCTCTCAGGTCATTGCCGCTTCAGCTCTCGGTGGGGTTATTGACGGGCGTATCATCGGTCAGGCAGCCCTAACAACCAACGTCATCGGTGACGGTGCCACTGGTTTCAGTAAGCTCAAGCTTCAGCAGGGAAACAAAATTCTTAACGGAAACAGCGTTCCGCAGGACGGCAACAGATATGCCATTGTCGGACCGAACCAGTGGGAAGAACTGATGAACATTAATGAGTTCGCATCCAGCGATTACTCCAAAGAGCTTTTCCCCTGGCTTCAGTATGCAGAAGGTAAAAGTTGGAACGGCTATACTTGGGTGATGCTGCCGGATCTCCCTCTGGTTGACGGTGTGCGTAGCTGCTTCCTGTACCACAAGACCGCTATCGGATTGGCTGAAGCCTGTGATGTCCAGTGCGATATTGACTGGGTTCCTCTTAAGGCGGCCCATCTGGTGAACAGTTACATTTCCGCCGGTGCGGTTCTGATCGACGGTGAAGGCGTGGTTGAAATCAAATGCGATGACGATGCACCGCTCGCATAAAGGGAGGACTTAATATGGCTTACGAATGGAAAATGATGAGACGCATTGACGGCGTACCGGGCCAGCAGCAGTTTCATTACAAAACCACTGACACGGCGACTACCGTCAAGGCCAGCGGTTACTTCAACGATGCGGTCAATGACTTCAACCTTGATACCGGCGATGTCATCATCGCCACATCCGGCGCAGAAGGAGCTGCGGCAGTCGATTTGCTTGTGGCCAAGAACACAAACGGCACTGTGACCGTGGTGGCCAGCGCGTAACAGGCGGGCCTTAATCATATACAACTTACAAACGGGGAGGCCGCATGGCTTCCCCGTTTTTTTTTTAGGAGAATCGAATGTCCAGCTTACTTGATATTTGCAATTCGGCTTTGACCCTGCTGGCTGCCAGCCGCATCAATTCAATTAACGAAGAAAGCCAGGGGGCGCGTCTTTGCCTTCAACACTGGGACAATGTCCGTGACGAGGTGCTGCGTTCCCATGACTGGGTCTGTTGTCAGGATATGAGAACAATAGGCGCATTGGCTGAAAAGCCTGCATGGGGCTGGGATTATGCTTACCTGATTCCGGGGGATGTGCTCAGGATTTCACAGGTGGCCGACAGGTCCGGGAACATCATTGATAATTGGCAGCGCGTGGGGCCGAATATCCTCTGCAATGAACCGTCTCCCTTGTGTCTGCTCTACGTACGCCGGGACGAGAACACGTTAAATTATGATTCATTGCTCAGGGCTGCGTTGGCCGAGTGTCTGGCCAGCAAACTTGCTTATCCGCTTACCGGCTCAACAACCATGGCTGAATCGATGCTGGCCAAATATGAGCGGACCCTGACCCAGGCGCGGGGAGTCAACGCACGGGAAACTGGAAACAACCATAAGATAGTCCAGCACTCAAGCTGGCTGACAGCAAAATACGGAGGATAGTTTGTCCATATCAACCCCAGTCATCGCCAGCTTTACTTCCGGGGAGATCTCTCCCCGGTTGGCTGGACGTGTGGATGTAGCCAAGTATTACAGCGGCTGCAAAACCCTTGAGAACTTCCATGTTCACCCTCATGGCGGGATCACCCGGCGCAGCGGCTTCCGATTCGTGGTTGAAGCTGTCAGCAACTCTGAAAAATCACGTCTGATCCCCTTTGAATTCTCGGAAACCCAGACCTATGTCTTGGAATTTTCGCCGTTGAAAATGCGGGTTTTCACTGGTCAGGGTGTGGTCAAGACCAGTGAAGGTGAGATTTATGAACGGGCAACCCCGTTTACTGCTGAAGACATTGCGCAACTTAACTTCTGCCAGTCTTTGGATACTCTGATCCTGACCTGCCCCGGTCATCAGCCCCAGAAATTAACCCGCACCGCGCACGACAATTGGACGCTGTCCGGTTTCTCCGCTCCACAGGGAGCCGGACTACATCCCACCTGTTGCTGTTTTTACCAGGACCGTTTGTTTCTGGCCACTGCGGATGGGATGATCCACTTCTCTAAAATCAGTGACTATTGGAATTTCACCATGCCAGCAGCGGATGCGGAAGTGCTGGCTGATGCTCCGGGACAGAGAAAAATCAGCTCCGGCAAGGGCAACCGCATTGAATTCCTTTTACCCAAAGACGTGATCTACGTTGGCACTCAGGGCGGAACCTGGACTGTGTTCGGCAAGAACGGAACATTCAGCACTCCTGACGTTGGAACCAAGCAGGCATCAACAGTGGGAGCAGCTTCAGTTGTTCCTGTGCTGGCTGCCAATTCGGCCCTTTATATTCAAAGAGCTGGACGGAGGCTTATGGAGATGGCCTATAATTTTCAGGTCGACTCATACCCGTCCAACGATATGACCATCTTTGCGGAACACATTACCCGTAATGGAATCAAGGAGCTGGCTTATCTGGAGGCACCAGATTCCATTATTTACGGGCTGCGTAATGACGGGACCTTGCTGGCTTGCACTTACTACCGTGAGCAGAACGTGGTTGCCTGGAGCCGCATCATAACCAAGGGCAAGGTTGAATCCATTGCTTCCATTCACAATGACGCTGCCGGACGTGACGAGCTTTGGGCAGTTGTTTTGCGGAACATCAACGGAACTGAAAAGCGGTTTGTGGAATTCATTGAGGCCGAGTTTGACAGCGTCAATGACGACACTGCTGTGGAAGCTTTTTTCCTTGATGCCGGGGTTACTTTTGATCTGGAAGAAAAGACCAAATCACTTTCCGGCCTAGAGCATTTGGCTGGGGCCGAGGTTGAGATCCTTGTGGACGGCGCAGTGATTCCTAACGAAACAGTTGCCGAAGACGGCAAGCTGGAACTCACTTCCGCAGGACAGAAAATCCATGTGGGACTTGGCTATAGCTCCGTTGTTGAACCTATGCCTCTTGAATTCGGCAGCCACCGGGGAACGTCCCAGACTAAGCCTAAATTACTCTTCAAAATTGCGGCCCGATTTTACAACACTCTGGGCGGAAAAATGGGCATGAATCCAGGCGAGCTGGACGTTATCTATTCCCGCGCTCCCAATATGCCTATGGGGCAGGCCGTTCCTCTTTTTACCGGAGACAAAGAACTCGTTTCCCCCACCGGTTGGACCCGAGGCAGTGTAATTCATATTCGTCAGGATCAGCCGTTGCCCATGACCGTACTTATGGTTGTCCCGACACAAGTAATTAATACTTAGGAAAACTATGAAGACTTATAAACGTGAATTTAAGGCAACAGATGCCGTTGATATCCAGCTTCGGGCCATGGACCGCAAAGACCTTGAAGGGGTAAATCTATATGAGTTGGGACTAGGTCTTGAGAAGTCCGCTTATGCCATGACTGTTGTCCGGGAAGACGGTGTCATCATTGGCTGTGGCGGGATTATGTATCAGGGATACCGGTGCGCTGAGGCATGGGCACTGACCAGCGACCTTGTACCGGAATATCCCATGCAATGTTTGCATTTGACCCGTGTGATAATGCGCAAGGCCCTGAAGGAACTGAAACTGGTACGGCTGGAGGCGCGGGTGCTGACTGAAAACAAAGTCAGCGTCAAGATGCTGGAGACCATGGGCTTTCTTTGCGAAGGGTTCAGCCGCAAGACCCCGCCCAATTTTAAGGACCGCTATACATTCGCAAAGGTGGTGTAATATGGCAGCAATTATCGGAGTTGTAGGTGCAGCTGTATCTGCCGTGGGTCAAATTTCCGCACAACAATCCAAAAATTCCGGCTTGGAATACAACGCGCAGCTTCAGGAGCAAAATGCAATCCTCACTCAGGATGCTGCCCTGCGCAATATTGACGCTGAAGAGCGGGAACATAAGAAAGAATTGGAATTGCTGGACGAAAAACAGAAACGGGAACGGTCGCAGTATATAGCGGAGAACGCCGCTTCAGGTTTTGAAATGGTCGGCACTCCGCTTTCCATTCTGGCTTCAACTGATTGGATGGATGAACGGGACAAGAATTCCCTGATCATCAGCCATAACCAGCGCAAGAAAAACATCATCTACGAAGCCGACAACAAAATGGCCGGTTATTATAATTCCGCCGCAGCCTCCAGAATGCAGAAAAGCAATGCCGGATTCCTCGGCGCTGGTGGCTCGCTGCTGTCCATGGGGAGCCAGATGTATGGATAGAACTCTTATCGGATATAACCTTGGCCGGGTTCAACCGGGTAATGCCGGTTACGGTGTTAACCCCAATGCGTTGGCTGCAGATGGTGAAGCTCTGGCACGGCTGGGCAATACTATCTTCAATATCGGTGAAGATCGCAAAGCAGATCAGGCCCGAACCCAGTTGCGGGATTATTTCACAGGCATGGAAGCTGAAGAAATGGAGTTCCAGAATTCCTGGCAGGAACGCACCGACTCCAGCCGCTTCAAAGTTGGCGATGAATCTAAGGCTTATTACCAGCGGAAACGTAAAGACATAGAAAAGCAATTTGGCTGGAACTCTGACGCTAAAGAAGTTGCTCTGAGCAAGCTGGCCAACATGGAAGCGCGTGGCAATGGTCTGGCCATGAACTTTGTTTCCAAGAGAAGAAACGAAGAAAAGGCCCTTTCATTCCAGAACTCCGGGGCTGCGCTGCTCAACTTTGCGGCCGCTAATCATGAAGATCCTACTCTGGTTTTCGACAAGCTGGGCCAGTTTAATGAAGATATTCAGGCTTCCTATCCTGAAGAAAAAGCGATCCAGCTCATGCGTACTACTCAGGATCAGACTTTGATTTCCATGCTCTCGGCTCAATCCTCGAAGGACCCACGCAAAGCCAGGCAGACTTTGGAATCTCTAGTAGATGAGGAAGGTAATTCCCTGCTTTCCGCTGCTCAACAGCTGAAGATTGCGGATAAGATTGAATCTGATATCCGCATGGTTGAGAGGCAGGAACGGGCCGAGCTGCTTGTCCAGGAAAGAGAGGCAGCCAAGGCTCTGGAAGAACGGGCCATACTCCTTCAGGAGAAACTGGCTGATGCGAATGCTTATGCTGTAGCAACCGGCTCAGAACCGGAGGGCTATGCCGATCTTCTGGCAACCTACGTGAACCTTGGCGGTAAGTATGCCCGACAGGGCCAGAAGCTCGTTGCAGAGATGGAGAGTCGCAGGGAAATGGCATTCTTCCTTAAGGAAGGACAGGTGGACGAATCCGGTAATCTGGTGCCTATCAGCCAGCAGTGGGCGCGGGTTGAAAGCCTGCGTCCTGATGAAATTGAAGGCGCATCTGAACAGCTTCAGAAGTACAACATTGCCCGTGATGCCCTGACCAAGCGGTTAAAGACATTTGAAAAAGACCCCGCCGGGAACGTTTGGGATCGCGCTGGACGGAACGTTGAAGCTGCGACAACCGGCTTGGACATTACCGAAGAAGAGCGGCTGCGTATGACTATTGAAAAGTCCTTGCAGATGCAAGAGCAACTTACAGGCCGCCCAGGCGTAGTTCTGCCGGAACAGGTCAAGCGTAACCTGAAGTCTGAATTCAGCAGCGCGGACACTGAAGGTAAGCTTGATTTCCTGCGTCAGCTTCAGGGGAGCTGGGGCAACTATTCCGGCAGAGTCATCAACGAAATGGAACTGCCCGAAGGTGTTGACCTTATTCAGGAGCTGTTACCCACAGCCATGGATGAGGACCTGCGCACACTGGTTGCAGCTTCTACAACTCGCACAGCTGATATTCCCGGCAGTCTAAAGGGTAAAGATCTCACAAATGCAGTCAGTTCATCTGATTTTCTGGGGTTGATGCAACGGGTTGGAACGCTGATTCCAGCCAATGAAGCCATGCAGCGCAGGGTTTCCGGTCTGGAAGATGTAACCAAGAACGGGGCTAAACTGACCGGATCATCAACCGGCGCAACCATTCTGGATAAGTACTACCAAACACTGAACGAAGATCAAATAGCCGTGTACTTTCCCAAGAATATGGTCAGTGATGCTGTGGAAGATCAGCTTCAGGATCGGCTGAACAACCTTGACCAGGAGCTGGCTTTCAAATCTGCCACTCTCGGCAAGGCAGGAGCTGCGGAATACATTGAGCACATAGAGAATAACGGGGTCTGGATTACCATGGATGGCCGTTTTGTTCTGCTTGATCCGGCCAGTCAGAAGTTGGTTACAGATGCTGAAGGAAATGCTTTAAGCATTGAGTTCTCACAGGTTAAGCCCTCATCCCTGCTGGAGGATATTGACTTATGGTAGAAATTCCTCTTTCCACTCCGCAGGATGAACGCAACCGGGTAATGGAAAACCGCCCGGAGCTGGGCCGTTATCTCGGTGCTTCCATGACTGAAGCATTTGAAGACACCACCCTTGCTGTGGCCATGGACGAAACCCGCATAGCCAACGCCGAACGTGACGCATACGGGGCCAGCTCCAGTTCCTTCTGGGGTCCAAACCCTTATGATCCGGTAACCCAGCACAGTGAATGGATGCAGCACCGCAGTACCCAGAAGCAGCTCCCGTATATGTCGGAAGCAGACTGGCAGAAATCCGAGCATTACCGGGAAGGCATCAAATGGGAAGAAACTATGACTCCGGTCCGGGCCGGAATCTATGCCGAGGAATACGACAAGCGCAAGGAGCGTACTTCCATCATGGAACGAGGGGGCGGCGGTGCGCGGTCCGTCCTCGGCTTCGGTGCCGGGATTGTTGGTTCATTGCCTGACCCGGTGAACTTTATTCCCTTTGGCGGAGCTGTGCGCGGAGGCTCTACCATGGCCCGTGTGGGTGCGGCAGTGTTTGAAGGCGCGGCCAGTACCGCGCTGGCCGATGCCGTGGTCATGCCCAACCGGGCCAAGATGGGCAAGGACGTAGGGCTGGCCGACTATATGTCTGATGTGTTCTTCGGTGCTGCCGTTGGTGGGCTGTTCGGCTTCGGCGGTGCCAAGCTGCACGACATGCGAGTGGCCAAGCTGCGCCGTCAGTCCGATGCGCTGACCCGGCAGAAGGTTGCCGAGGCTGCTGATAAAGCCATTGATGACCTAATTAATGACCGCCCTGTGGATGTCTCAAACATCCTGAAGGAAGTGGAAGAGCTGGGCCGCGGCTATGACCGTGTACTCGCAGATCCCGTTGGTGATCCGGGTGAGGTGCTGGCCACTTTAGAGCCTGAAGACTTGGAAAAAATTCTGGTTGAGCGTGGGCCGTCAATGTTCAACGAGGACGGCAACCTTGTGGTTAAGCACAAGAAATTTGCCCGTGAATATAAGTCCCGTGGCTGGGGCCTGGTCAAAATCATCTGGAGGCATGGGGAGGAAAGCGGGAAGCAAGCCGACCTGAAGGTTAGAAAGGAAGACATACTTAGTCTTCCGCATGTGGTGCGCGAGTATGACCCGGCAGTGCAGCACAAAAACAATATAACTTGGACTGTTGCCCGTGAAGACGGGGCGCATGTCGTTTATGTAGCCAAGAAACGGAAAGGCAATCCTGATCAGACTTTAGTTTCTACCTTCGTAGACAAGACAGGTTCCTATTCCCTTTCAAAAAGAAAAACTTCCCGCGTCTCCCAGTCGATGGCTACCGAAGGCAGTCTTTCACCTGCTGGGGATACACCTGCCAAGACTTCGCATTCATCTAAGCAGGGGCGAGAAGTTTCTGAAGGTCAGAGTCTCCCGAAGGGGGATGACCTTAACGGGGATACAAATGCCGGGATACCTGATCGTCCGACACAGCCTGACCTTAATAAAGAAATAACTACCGACACACATAAAGTCAATCTGAAAACAGAAACCATTGAACCCATCAAGCCGCTGGAAGTCCCGGACTACAAAGCTGATGCCTTTGAAACCATGGGTATTGATGCCAAGAGCGGCAAGTCCCAGGAAGAAATTGAACTGGATAGACTTATAGCTGAAGGCAGGGTCAGTGAAGAAGATCTGCTTGAACTGGACTCTGCCAAGGATCTCGAAGCCAAAGTGGCCGACATGGAAGAAGCCGGACTTGGCGTAGTTGAATGTGTATTGGGGGTGCCGGATGCCGAGTAAAGCGGATTGTGTACAGGCTGTAATTGATGGCGGGCTGGAACGGACAGATGCCGTGGCCGTGGTTGAAAAGATGCTCAAGAAAAAAAGGGAGCTGAAAGCGGAAGGTGGGCTGAATAGGGCCACTGACGAGCTGGTTGACCTGCTTGCCAAGGAGTCTGAGGAAGCAGCCATTGCGGCAGCGCTTAACCGTAAGCAGGTTGCTCTGACCATCCTGAAGCGCAAGAACGTGGATAGTTTTATCTCTCAGGTTGAAAGCGAAGGCTTTCATTTCCTTGATGCCATGGAAGCCATGATGGTCGGCAGCTCCAAGAAATTCAGTGGTGCAAGGAATAGCGTAAGCCGCAAGATGCGCGGCATTCAACGCCGTTGGCAAGGTGGAATTCTTTCCGAGCTGGAAGCATTGGACGGACCGGTGCAGAAGCTTCTGCTGAAGGATAAGGACTTCCAGAACGATGTGGCCAAGGCCATGATGGAACCGGAGAACTTCAAGGGTAAGCTGGCCGGACAGGTGGCGGAAGTGCTGGGCAAGTATTGCGAGGATGCACGGCTGCGCATGAACCGCGCCGGGGCCAACATCGGCAAGCTTGAAGGCTGGATTCCGCAGTCACATGACCAATCCAAGCTGCTCTCCAAGACACTTGGGGGCCGTAGCGGCTGGGTTGATTTCGTCATGGAACACCTGGACGCAGAAAGATCCTTCCCTGATATGGAAGAAGACGATGTCCGCACAGCCCTTGAATCTGTATTCGATACCATCTCCAGCGGCAAAGACCTTAAGACCAACGCGAAAGCCAAGGGTGAACACGTTGGGCCTGCAAACTTGGCCCGCTCCATGACCAAACACCGTGTGCTGCACTTCAAAAGTGCTGACGATTTCCTGCAATACCATGAGATTTATGGGCGCGGGAATGTTCTGGATAACGTTCTGGGGCATCTCGACATATCTTCCCGTAAGCTGGCTTTGATGGATACATTCGGCCCTAATCCGGAAGTAATGCTGGAATCACTCATTGAGGCTGAAAAGCTGCGGGTGCGCAATGATGTTGATGCCGCGCGGGGCTACCTTACTTTCGAGAAGCTGCGCAACATGCGCCAGGAGATGACCGAGCCGCAGATCAAGGCGCACGCCGAGCAGCGTTTGAACAATGCTTGGAGCCAGGGACGGGTTGTTTCCGGCAAGCTGGCCCACTGGTACGCCGAACTGAACGGGGAAACCTTCGGAGCTGTGCGGCCCACGGCTGCGAAGATCGCATCTGTTACCCGTGCGGTGATGAGCATGGGCAAGCTGGGCGGGGCTACTCTTTCCGCTGTGGCTGACGTTTTCGTCAAGGCCATCAATGCCCGGCACCACGGCAACAGCCTGCTGAATTCATGGAAAACCGCTTTTGATATGCGCTTTGAGGGACTGAGTTCTGAAGAGCAGCGCAGGATCTACCGCTCACTGGGAACCATGATTGACGGCACACTCGGTGATCTGGCCGCAAGGTTTGAGGCTCAGGACTCGCACCTCGGCAGCACCAGCTCACATCTGAACCGCTTCTTTAAATGGTCAGGCCTGACCGCATGGACCGAGGCCAACAAGTCCGGTTACGTGCATATGCTTTCCACAGAGTTGGGCCACGTTAGCGGCCTGATTTGGGAAGATCTGCCCGAAGCCACCCGGCGCATACTGGATTGGCAGGGCATCAGCATGGAAAAGTGGGAAGTGCTGCGCTACGCCGCATCCAAGGAAGCAGACGGCAACACCCATCTTCTGCCAGAAAAGGTCTGGGATCTGGACGATGCGGACATTGATCTGCTTATTGAACATAGACTTGAGAACTTCCGTGGTGATGACGAGCAGCGCGAAGCGTTTCAGCAACGTCTGCGCACCGACATGCGCCGGGAGCTGGAAACAGACCTGATGGGCTACTACGCTGATGAAACCATGTACGCCATTATTGAACCTGATGAGAAGACACGCGCTGCCATGGTGCGCGGCACGCGACCCGGTTCAGGTTGGGGTGAGGCTGCGCGGTTCGTTACCCAGTTCAAGAGTTTTCCCATTGCCTACATTCAGCGTACCATGTCCGGTAAACGCTGGAAGCGTGCCGATGTAGACGGGCTGGACCTCATGGGGATCAGTCACTACGTGGCCACTTCATTTATAATGGGCTATCTGGCCATGACCGCCAAGGACCTTTCCAAGGGACGCACTCCCCGTGAGCTGGTGGATAAGGACGGCAAGATCAACATGGGAACCGCAAGCGCGGCCCTGCTTCAGTCCGGCGGGGCCGGAATCTACGGTGATTTCCTGCTGGGCAAGGTCAACCGCTTTGGCGGCGGGTTTCTCGGCACTATCGCAGGTCCCGCAGTATCCACGGCGAGCAGTATCGGCGTATCCATTAACCAGCTCTACACAGGCGAACCGACCAAAGGCCGGGACGGCCTGATCCGGGAAGCCCTGAACAACACCCCGTATCTTAACCTTTGGTACACAAGGGCGGCCTTTGACTACATGGTCGGCTACCATATCCGGGAAATGATCTCCCCCGGCACCATCAAGCGCACCCAGCGCAGACTCAAGAAGGAATATGGGCAGGAAATGTTGCTGCCTGTTGAGAATATCAAGCGGGGTGGGGGTTGGAGGTAGGCCGTGAGAGTAGGTTTTGAAAATGCTTTGCTGGATGCTCTTAATTCCGTCAAACATGGGCGCAAAACCCCTGAAGAATCTGTTTACCAGCTCTATGAGGCTTATCCGAATCTGGCCGATATACCGCACGAAACAAGACAGGCCAGACGGGATAGGAAGATGGCCATGGTTGTGAAGTTTAAAAAACAGGGACTTGAAAACGCTACAATCGCTAAGAGATTGGGAATTACTACAAGCTATGTGCGTAGGCTGTATAAACGGGCCATGGAACTGGAAGCGCGAGGTGACTATATATTATGAAGGGAATGGGAAAATCAGAAAACGCTGTATCAGCATTTAAAAAATAAAATTCGACCTAAACCTTGGGATGAAATCAAGGAGCCTTAAACGGCAAATTTGATCTTTGAAAATGAAATATGTGATAAAAGACCAGCGGCCCGAATAAATCGGACCGCTGGATATTTTCTTCTAGAAATGAAAAGGTGTTTCATATAGTGAAACTGGAAACTAAGGTAATTTATGTCGCTCGCGAGGGCGAATTATCGCGCGCGGCTACATTTTCCCCTCCCCGGCCGCCGGAGGCATCGTTATTTAATTATCATCTTACCTAATGCGGTAGCTGCTGACTTTTCAGGATCATACATACCTTCAACCTGCACCGGGGGCACTTTAAATTCCCCACGGGTCACGGCGCGCAGCAGAGTCACGTTCTCGACTTTGCCTTTGGCGGGTATGTTGGAAAAGACCAGCACCCTGTCATCGCGGATATCCACATGGTCAGGCTGCACATTGCCCTTGGCGACCCACGGCAGATCCTCGCGGGTGGCAAGCTTGGTGTTCTCCGGCTCAAGACCGGACGGCAACAGGCAGCTGATGACTGCATTGGATACGGGCTTGGCTGTGGAAGTAACCACGGTCCGCATAGCTACAAGCTGGCCTTGCTTGATATCACCCAAGTCGAGCGGTTCACCATCACGGGTCAGGAATTCACGTTTGATATCCAGACCGTTGGAATATGGTTTCCAGCTTTCAATGGTCGGAACAGCGCGGCTGTTGATAGCCCAGACGAAGGAACCTTCTTCGGGGGCTGCATCAAGCATGATGGAAAGCGGTTCATCGCCTTTGACTGTGACCTGCGCGGTGCCGTTGGTTTCAAAAGCAGTGAGTTCTTTGTCGCCACTCATGATTTTACCGGACGGATGCGGCACGGACTTGGTCTGACCGTAGAAAGTGCCTAAAGCGAGGAATCCGAGGCTGTTATCCTGAGTCACGTTGCGACCGTTGTCAGCCATGAGATTGTAAAGCTTGTTGGCAAGCTGCGGGATTGCATCATCCTTGCGGTCAGCTTCCATACGCACCAAAAGTTCAAGGGCGAGGTCGCGTACTTCGGAACTGAAGAACTGGTCCTTGTCCTTGCCTTTTACCGGAGCAGGCTTGGCAGAGATCAGTTCCCGGTAGGCAGCCATGTCGCCGGAAGCTGCAAAAGCACCCGCCAGCAAGGTCAGGGACAGCTTATCCATGTCTGCCGCTTTGTTTTCACGCAGATAGTTCATGGGACCGTGCATTACCTTGCCGGAACGGGCCAGCACATACTGGGCGTAGCAGGGCAGACGGTATGAATAGCCGTCACGAATGGTGTCGGCGTAGTTGTTGGCAACAAAACGCTTGGCCCTGTTAAGGAGCATGCTATCCACTTGATAGCCGGAAATGGCGGCCCGTTGCAGGAAGTGCAGCACGTAAACCGAAACCCAAGGCTCAGAACGGTGCGCGCCGGGCCACATTGCAAAACCGCCGTCGGAAGTCTGCATCATGGACAGCCTGCTCAAAGCGGACTGAACCATGTATTGCGGGGATTCCTTTTCAAAGGACTGCGGTGAAAGTTCGCGGGCAAGTTCCGGGAATTTTAGCAGCGGGAAAGCCTGCGACACAGTCTGCTCTGCACATCCGTAGGGATAGTGGAGCAGGTAGTCGAGCTTTCCGGCAAGGCGCAGCATGGGCTGGTTGCCGAGTATGAGTGTTCGTTCGGCTGTGCCGACACGCATACCTTCAAGCTTTGCCGGAAGGTCGGTTGATTTGTCTTTGATGAAACCGGACTCGGATGAACGCTGCACAGGCAGGGCCGCGCGTATGTTCAGATCGATGGAAGCTCCGGCTTTTTCTTCGTTACCCTCAGCGGAGAACTTGAAGCTTGCCGGACCGAGGTCCGCTCCGGTCTGGGTTTTGAAGAAAGCGGTCTTCTGCCTGCCTTGTGGTACGGTGAATCCTTCCAGTCCCATTTCATTCTTCATGGCACCGCTGGTTTTCACTGCAATATTGAAAGTGCCGTCTTTCGGGGTGTCGTTGCGTACGCTGACCGGGATGTCGAATATTTCATCCGGGGCCAGAAAACGGGGCAGGGTCGGGGTGACCATGAGTGGTGAACGCACGGTCATGATTTTCGAGGTGGAACCGAATTTCCTGCCGTCACTGACTACAGCCATGATGCGCAGGGCTCCGCTGAACTCTGGAATCTTGGCATTGAATTCAGCTTTACCATTCTTATCCGCAGTGATGATGCCGGACCAGAAGGTTACAGGCTTAACTCTGCGGATGGCGGAACTGCCTGCAAATTGCTTCATCATGGCCAGATCCATGCCACCGCCTGCAAGAGCCTTATTAATAGGGCCTGCATCGGGCATGAGCAGTCCGAAGGTGTCGGACCAACGTACGCCGAGAGCTCGTTTGGCATAGAAGTAGTCAAAAGGACTTGGAGTTTTCTGACCTGATAAGCGCAAGATGCCTTCATCCACAGCTGCGATGGTCAGTTTTGCTCCGGGCTTGGTCTGGACCTGCAAGGTCACTGTCCGTTCGGGACGGGTTGTCTTGGGGCAGGTAATCTCAATACCGAGCCTGTTGCTTTCCCGGTCCACAAATAAGGGCACCGCGCCTACTGCCCGCGCACTGGAACCCGCTTCAAGCTTGTTCACTGAGCGGATCAGGGTTGCGGTTACATATGCATTGGTGCTGATACCTTTCTGGACCGGAACCTTGGTGGTAGCGGTGTTGCCTTCCACATCAAGTTCTTTGCTCCAGCGGATGGAGTTGTCTTCGATGGCAACCAGCATACGTCCTGCAAAGGGAGTGCGGATCTGGTATTCAGCCATTTCTCCGGGTTTGTAGTCACCTTTGCGGGTGGGAATGATTTCAAGGCGTGCCGGATTCTCCAAGGCCCAAGGGGAATAGCCCCAGCCGCCGCAGAAGAAATCAGCCTGTGCTGAAACCCCTGATTCGGGATCGCTGAGAATTACCCGATAGCTGCCGAATTCCGGCGGGCTGACCTTGAATGAACCTAGCGCCTCTTTTGCGGAAATCTCGCGGGTTTCCAGCAATTGCGGATCACGCTCGGTAACGTACTTATATGAACCGGACGGAGTGGCACGGACAATGGTCTGCCAGCGGTCGCGGTAGAGCTTCATAATCAATTTTCCGGCCACGGTCTTTTCGCCGCTCGGTGTCAGGGTTACGTAATCAAGTTTTACGGATTCTCCCTGTTCATAGCCCTGTTTGTTCAGCTTTTTCAGGCCGGGATAGAACTTGGAAATAAGCACCGAATCGATTTTCGAAGCTGTGACTCCACGGCCTCCGGTTTCGCTTACCCTTGCAGTCATTCTTGCCTGAATGGCGGAGTCTGACTTGAGGCTTGCCGGGATGTCTGTGCTGAATGAGAATTTACCGGATTCATCCAGTTTTGCGTCAGTTTTTAGAATTTCACGGGGCTTGAAAGAACTTTTGTCGGTGTTGAAGCGGTAGTTCTCATAGCCTTCGGGAGTGAAGTCAGCTGGCTCAAGCATTACCCTTGCAGATACCGGAAGGTCTTCTGCCGGGGGGCCGAATAAGTATCGTCCTTCCACTTCAAAATTAAGCTTCTGCCCAACCGAAGCGGGCAGGGAAGTAAGGATTTCCGCGCTGATGCGGTCCGGCATGAAATCTTCTACTGAATAGCGGAAGTTACCGATACGTTCCTTACCCGCCAGCAGCTTGATGTTGAACTGTCCGGTGGGTGAGTAGTCCGGGATGGCTCGTTTGAATTCAACCATGCCTTGGCTGTCAGTATGTACAGTGCGGCGGAAAAGTTCACGTCCGCGCTGGTCGGAATATACTAGCACCACGGGCATTTTCTTGGGCGGCTTAAGAGTGCGGTCGCGGACCACGGCTACACCTTTCACAGTTTCGCCGGGACGATAGAGATTGCGTTCCCCGTAGGTATAGGCGGTCAGTCCTTTTGGAGAGAGCCGCTGTCCGGCAATATCCAGCCCGGAGCGGTCAGTGGCGAAGCGGTCCATGAGCATGAAGGTCATGTCGTTCTTGCGGGTGACCACAGCCATATAAGGACGGCCGAGGTTCTTACGCATGTCTTTGTTCTTAAGTACCAGTATGCCCCGGGAGTTGGTGGTCCCGGAATCTATGATCTGATTGCGGTTGCTGATTAACTGTACTTTAGCGTCAACAACGGGCTTGAGGTCTGAGAGTGAAGAAATCCAGAACAGGGTTTCGTCGTCTCCCTGTTTGGCGACCACACCGAGATCGGTGATCATGACCCAGCGTTGAACGCCCATTCCCTTACCCTGAACCATAGCTCCGATGCGGTAAAGACCTTTGCCTCCCTCGGCAATGAAGCTTTTCACAGACAGAGGAGTGGTTGTCTTCACGTTCTTTTTTCCGGAAGTCTTAACTTTTCCAGAGAAAATGCGATTACCCAATGCTGCGGAGATTCCGCCGCCATAGGTGTTGGGATCAAAGGCCATGTAGCCGTAATGGGTGAATAGAGAAAAGAGATTGTTGGGGAATACGCGGTCAACAGTAATGCTTACATCGCGGGTGTTTACAGTCTCAATGCCTAGAGTCTTGTACCCTGATTCGGAAAGAAACATACCAGCGGATGAGAAATCGGCGCTTGGTTCAATATCCGGGATAACGATGTTTTCAGTTACTGTTTTTTCAAGCAGGGCTCCGTCGGCTGCGGTCAGTCCTTTTTTAAGGGTGACGGAGTATTTTTTACCAGGTTTGAAGGAGCCGGAAAGGATCAGCTTTTTACCGGACGCGGCAGCAGAAACATTGATGGCGGGATTGATGCTCAGCATTTCAAGACCCTGTGCCGGAATGACAGGACTGGAAAAGCCCAGTTCCACTCTTGCACCGCTAAGCGAGCTTGACGCTTTGTACCCGGAATAGCCGAGTACCGGATCGAAAACCACTTCGATTTTCTTTTCATAATCCTTGCCCAGCACCATAGCACCGCGTCCATCGGGCAGGTCCTTGCTTATCTTCAACACATAGGTTTTCGGATCGACCTCTTTTTCAACAGGCGCGCTGACAAAACGTTGATAGTAATCATCGTAATTGGTGGTGATGCTTAATGGAATTTCCTTACCGTCCGGTCCGGTCAGGGAAATATTCTTAAGTGTGTTTTCGGGAGTTACGTAGTTACTGAAGTTAATATGCCCTTCTATTCGTACTTTGCGACCCTGACCTTCAACAGGTTCGGTTTGCAGTCCGATCTCTTTAACTCCGAAGCTTCCGGTCTGCACTGAGAAAGTTTTTTCCCCATCTAGAACCTGACCTTTGAGCAGGAAATTTTCCGGCTTAAGTTCGATGGTGAAACGGGTGTCGCCTTTAAAAGCCGGATCAGCGGTAAAGCGGAGTGCATAGGGGTTAATCCAGCGCCATTCACCTTTTACTTCCGGGGTGATGGTGGCCGGAATTTCTTTCAGGGCATAGGAGGGTTTTTCCGGTCCGATGGGCATATCAAAAGCGAGCAGCAATTGAGAATATCCCTGACTGTCGAGGCTTACGTCAGTTACTTTTACCCCATCTCCGGAATCAATTCTGGCGGATACAGATTCATGTTTTGCTTTGAGCAGCCCCGCTGCCTGAATGATGCAGATCATGAGCAGCAAGGCGATGATGATATTTTTTTTATCTTTGAACGGGGTCGGTCCTCTGTCCATGTTGAAATCCTCGTTTATGTAAAATTTATGAAATAGCGTTTGATAACCGGGCTGATGATGCCATTTTTTTTGTTCGCAGTCATCGTAGGAAAACTGGCGTATTTAATATTAATAACATGTTTTTTATGGATTTGTCCGTTTAGTCATAGATGTTTGCAAGATGGTGGCAACTATGTATAGTTATATGAAAAATTAAATATAAACCGTAAATACAATAATGGGAGTCAGTTTTGGAAAATCATAATATTGCGATTGTCGGTCTGGGGAGAATTGGTACTGCCTTTTTGAAGAAAGCTCTGTCCAGTGATTGCGAAATGACAGTTAAGGCAGTCTGTGAAATGTGTGATACTCCGGGCCGTAAAATGGCTGAAGAGGATAATGTCCCGGTGATGGAGTTGGCTGATATTGTCGGGATGGGTGTGGATATTGATATTATTTTCGACCTTACCGGAGATCAGAATGTTTCCCGCATGTTACGGGAAAAACTGCTCCAGGTTGGTAATACTTATACGGATGTGGCACCTGCAAGAGTAACCAGATTGGTCTGGACCCTTATTGCAGGTGATGAATATCTCCCTGATCTGGGTAAAAGTAAGAGCCAGATTTACGCAGATATTCTGCTTGAGGGAACTAAATAAGTTTAAGTCAATATGGGTAATGAGATGGTGAACCTTGTTCCTTCTCCAGGATTGGAGTCAGCAGTGATTGTTCCTCCATGATTGTGGGTGATGATGTAGTAGGAAACCGAAAGTCCCAGTCCTGTGCCGATTCCCGGTCCTTTCGTGGAGTAGAATGGCTCGAAAATTTTTTCCAGGTCTTCGTGTGGAATTCCGGGGCCGTTATCTTCTATTTCAATTCTCACAAAATTCTCATCTGAGGATGTCCTGATGGTGATGGTCGGTATTTTGTGGGTGTTTTTTTCTTCTATAAGAGCCTGAGCTGCATTTTTTATCAGGTTGAGGATAACCTGACTGATTTCCATCTCCGTGAAATTAAACATAGGCGATGAATTGAAATCGCGGATGATTTTAATCGTTTTAAAATCATATTTTTTCTTGAAATCATAGTCGTTTGCCGCCAACGAAAGAGCGGTTTCAATTACGGGTTCAATTCTACCGGAAGATTTTGAAGAATTACTTTTACGGCTGAATTCCAGCATGGATTTTACTATGGCGGCAGCACGGGTTCCTGCTTCCTGAATACTGCGGAGATACTCGTTGATTCCCCTTTTATCCATGTAGTTGCGCAGGTTATCAAGATCTATGTTGCACTTTTCGGCATCAGGAAGATTGCTTTTCAGGGTTGGGGATGTCCGGCGTATGATATTCTGGGTGACCTGCATGATGATTCCCAGCGGGTTGTTGATTTCATGGGCCATGCCTGCTGCCAGCCCGCCGATGGACATCATTTTTTCATTTTGAACCATAATTTTCTGCATTTTTCTGCGCTCGGTGATGTCGCGCATCACGATGAGTAGTCTTTTCTGACCGCCGATAGTGGCTACCCGAGCGAGGTTGTCGGTCCAGAACGGCTCTCCCGTTTTCTTCTTAACCATCCATTCAAAGTGGACGGATTCTCCGGAGAGGGCTTTGTTGAACAGCTCTGCTGCATACTTGTTATCATATGGAGGGCTGTTAAAACTGATCAATTCGGGGCTCATGCCGATAGATTCTGTTCTCTCCATGCCGAAGAAGTCCAGAAAAGTCTGATTGACATCGGTGAAGACCCGTTTCTGGATATCCATGACAGCAATAGCATCTTTTGTGGCATTAAATATTTCGCGGTATGTTATTTCTGATTTGAGCAGTTCGCTCTTGGCCGATTCTCTGCTGTCGATCATGTTATTGGCCAGAGCGGCCATATTATCAAATTCGGTGAAGTCGATTTTAGAACGGTCAATTTTTACCGTAGAGTTTGTCCCTTTGCGGAAAAAGTTATCAAATGAGCTAAAGTTGTCAGCTAAGACCCTTTTGAATTGTCCTGAAAAGAACATGGTAATCAATGAGAAAAGGCAGATAAGGCTTGTTACAGCAGCTATGTGTAGTAGTAGGCTGTCCCAGAGCTGGGCCTCTTTTTGCTGAAGTTTTTCTTCTAAGCGCTCAATATTAACATTCGCTCCGATAACCCAATCCCAGCCCGGTACAGATGCGCAATAGCTCATTTTTTTATATGTCTTAAAGCCGGAGGATATTGAAGGGCTTTTGTATGTTATATACCCACCTCCGGATTTTGCTTTCTCAATAAATTCCTGAACGATATAGATACCGTCTGAACTTTTAAGTTCGATAATGTTGCGCCCTTGGTTTTCTCCCAGCAGCGAGGTTCCTTCCAAAGTCCCGGCGAAATATTCATTGCCGTTTGCGTTTAATTTATTCAGCCGTCTTAATACAAGCTCTTGAGTGTGTTTAGTGATTGTGTCTTGATAGTTCCCGGTCCCGAGCACCCATTGGTATGGTGCAAAGAGTTTTATATAAGATGTTTTTCCGTATGGAACATCGGGGTTTCCGGGTTTGGGCCATAGGTAATCAATATAACCTTCTCCGCGTTTCTCGGCGAGGCTGATCATTTCCTTAAGGATGAATCTGCTGTCGGAAGTTTTAGAGTTTAGTACGTTTTGTCCTGCGGTTTCCGGAGCATCGGTGTGTAATTCCAATACTCCGTCCATGCTGATAATGAAAAGGTAGGAATCGTCAAATTCATAGATCATAGCCGCCAGAGTTGTTTTGATGATCTGCTTAAGCTCATCTTCGGCCATAACATCTTTGTACCTTTCGTATATATTCATTGCCAGACTGTGCGCTTCCAAAATGGAGTTCTTGACACTGGTAAGACTTGTGCTTCTGGCTGTATTACGACTGAAATTGATGTAGTCCTGAATTCTTAAAACATCTTCCTTCAAGGATTCCTGCACATTTCCCATTATTTCCGCTTCCGCTTCCTCAAGTTCTTCTTGATAGCTGGATACCATATAATATGCAGTGATGCCGCCGAAAACAAGAATCGACGAGAAGCACAGAGTCAGTATGGAGCGTGAGAGTATGGTGACTATACTTTTCATTGCTGTATCGTTTTTTATTAGGTTCAGGCTTGAGCTGTTTTTGCAGTACAGAAATAGAGCCTTAATTTTAAAACGATATCACTGCTCAGGGTGTGGGACAAGGGAGTATTGTAATTCAGTGTCTAAAAATAGACCATTTTATGGCGGGAAAGAAAAAAGGGTTACGATCATTTGATCGTAACCCTTTGAATTCTCTAAGTGGCGCGCCTGAGAGGATTCGAACCTCTGACCTACGGATTCGTAGTCCGGCACTCTATCCAGCTGAGCTACAGGCGCGCGTCGAGAAGAAGTGTTTATGTGTATTCCTCAGAATCGTCAAGCAAAAATTTAATTAAAATTAAAAAAAGTTGCTTTTGATGTTTTAGTTGAAAACAAGATTCAATTAGGTTGAGGAAGCAATAAACAATTTTTCAAAGATCTCGAAATTAAAAAATGGCCACGATTTAGATCGTAACCATTTGATTTTTCTTAGTGGCGCGCCTGAGAGGATTCGAACCTCTGACCTACGGATTCGTAGTCCGGCACTCTATCCAGCTGAGCTACAGGCGCGCGTTGAAGAGGGTTCTATGGAGAAACCCACTTAAGGTCAAGGGTTATTTTAAATAAAATTGTGTTTTTTGTGAACATAATATTGATTTAGATCTCTGTTTTGTTTGTATGCTACCGATATTAAAAGTTATTTTTGTTTTTCGATGACAGGAAAGTTTTTTGTGCTCACGATACTCATGTCAGGCAGAATCCACATGGCTGAGCAGTCCGGGAAATGTTTTTTAATAAATTCAGACCCTTTTTTCGGTCCCATGATGAATACGGTTGTTGCCAAGGCATCGGCAGTTTCTGCATCAGGAGCTACGGTAGTCGTGGCGATACTCTCAGTGGATGATTGCAGGAGCGCAGGGTCGAAAATGTGATGCTTACGCGCTTTATCGTCTTTAGATACCGGAGTGATGAACTGATAATAATCACCCGATCCGCAGACAGCACTGTTTTTCACCTTGATATGCCCTATGATTCCTTTTCCGCGTGGATTGCGGATACCTATGGTCCATACGCGTTCACCGAAGACCATGAAATCTCCCCCCGCTTCGACCATGGCAGTCTTTATGCCGGAAGATTTCAGGTGAGTAGCGGCAGCATCAATGATGGTCCCTTTGGCGAGGCCTCCAAGATCGAGAGCCATGCCTTTTTTTGGCAGGAACACTCTGTTGTCAGCCGGGTCAATCTCCAGCAGCCGGTAATTGATCAGATCTTTATGTCCTGCAAAGCGGCTTTTATCCAAGGCATAGTAAAACGGGGTGGTGGTAATGGCTCCGATAGTGATATCAAAGCTGCCGCCTGATTTGTCACTGATTTCAAGACCACGTTTGATAGTTGCGAACGCCTTGTCCGATACACGCACGGATTTCTTGCCGGACTCATGATTGACCCTGCCAATAGATCCCCGTTTGTTGCGGTGATCGAGGTCTTTTTGCAGGTGGTGCATTATGACTACGGTTTCTTTGGCTGTTTTTCGGGTCTCTGAATTGTCTCCGTCGGGGATGGTCAGGTTAACTACGGTTCCCATGGCTACGTCACTGTATCGGTAAATTTGAGGAGCGTTGTTTTGTTTCAGACTGTGCGGAATTAGCATGAGCAGAGTCAGTGTGCTGAGTATGACAACGGCAAGTCCGGATTTCTTAAATCCTTTTTGTGACATCCCTTCATATAATATGAAGAGGGAACTTATGGCTCCGATTATGGCTGTAAGTTTGAATGGCGTGCCTATTTGACCGCTGGCACTGACCATCAGTCCGCAGAAAAGAGGTCCGGCCATAAAGCCGATATTTGCTGCCATATTGGCGAAACCTAAGGCTCTGCCTTTTGCGCAGCCAAGTTCAGAGCAGACAGCCATTGATGCGGGCATGGAGATGGCAGCTCCTATGCCGGAAAGTATTCCGGTAAACATAAAGCCGGGAATCGTGGAACAGCTTCCGAGAATATAGAGGGCCAGCGCGCTGATGAGCATTCCGGCAGAGGTGATTAATCTACGATCAAATCCGGCCAGCAGCCTGCCAAAAATGGGCAGCAGCAAAACGGTAGTCAGGCTTGGAATGGAAAATAGTAGTGCCGTACTGCCGGGACTGAGCTGCAGCGATGATTTGAGCAGCACCGGATAAAAGGCAATGAGGCTGCCGATCCCCATTCCGCGTCCGAAAAGGGCGACCATGATGCTCAGGAAACGGCGAGGTCCGGCGGATGTTTCCTCCGTCAAATCTTGTCCCGCAGTATGAGTCGGCAGATACTTGGCGCAGAGAGTAAAAATTATGAAAGCCAGTCCCATGAAAGCGGACATGGTCCCCAGCACAGGCAGGTAATCCTTATCTATATATAATAGGCCGCCCAGCAACGGGCCGAGCAAAAATGAAGAATTCATAACTGCCGAGAGCACTGCAAAACGGGAGGAAAGCTTGTCTCCGTCCAAAGAAGCCCCGATGGCGGCCATACTTACCGTACGTACTGTTCCTGCGCAGAGTCCGAGGATGAATTGGATCGCGTAAAGTGTTTCTATGGACGGGTGGAGCAGATAAAGTAACGGAAGCAGGAAGGCCAGTCCGCAGGAGATAAGTAAGGGTTTGGAGCTGCCATGCGTGTCAGCGTAACTCCCGGAAAGGGGGGCAATTAAAAGTTTAGCAAGAAAGTATCCCGCAAAACCGCTGCCCAGCCACATGCCTCCCGCTTTTTCGTCAAGATTCATCAGAGGCAGGGTGAAAGTGAAAACACCGGTCCCCATGGAAGCGGCAAAGACCGCCCCCATCAACAGGGGAATGTTCAACCTGGTTATGGTTTGGCTAAGCTTCGGATTATGAATTGGCATGCTTCTTTGAAAAGATTGTCGATCTGGAAGGGGGTCAGGAATTCGGTGCGTACTGCTCCGACTATATTACCGTAAACCAGATATGATGTATGTGGAAGTGGCACTTCCCGGATTGAACCGTCCTCAATGCCTTTACTGATGTAATCTTCAATGCGGTCAATCAGCTGCTTGAACTTGTCTGCAATGTGGGTGCGGTCAAGGTGCGGGTATTCATCACTGAAAGGAGAGCTGCGCAGAAGGGTCGGGAAGGTTGTCCTGTTGGCTATGGTGAAATCAAAATACGCCTGTACGAAAATTCCTAATGCTTCCAGACCGTTTTTGCCCTCTTTTGCTTTGTCAGTGAGGATGTTCAGCATCTGGTCGATCAGTTCTCGTCCTGATTCAAGAAACAGATTGTCCTTGTTTCCGTAGTAGTGTGATACCAGTCCTGAAGCCACTCCAGCATGATCGGCAACCATTTTCAGGGTGGTTGCAGTGTAGCCGTGTTCACCGAATTGCTCTTGTGCGGCTAACAGGATTCTTTCTTTTTTGCTCATAAGGGCGGCTCCGTTATTAGTCTGTCGCGGTACGGGTTGTCAGCACGAAAACCGTATCTACAGGCGGTTACGAGAATGAATTCATCAATGCAATATGAACATGTCCGTAGGACCGTTCCAAGCGGTTAAAAAGGACCGCTTTTGAAGCCAGATTCTGACTTTCATATTTTTCATTAGTACTCAATAGAAAAATTAACAAGGATGAATATTGTTAGCTTTATTACTTTCAAAATAAAATTTGAGGTTATTTTTGTGGATTTGAGGTAGGTGTTTGTGTGGTTTTTTTTTAGTCTTTCCTGAAATAGTTATTTATTAACAATTGCTTAGTGTGGTGTGATCTTTTTAAGATTCGTAATATTGGTGTGATAGTGCAAAAATTCACGAAGTTGTCAACAAAATTTTCGAAATTGATTGACCAGCCAATTAAGGGGTGTTAGAAAGGTTACAACTAAATGGCGAAACAGTCTACACAGAGTGAAGTAGCCGTCTATTTGACAATGTAAGTTACAGGTTTTGTGATCTGGTTTAATTAAAATCTCACCGAAGGGATGCAGGGGTTCTGAGTTTGCACTTCAAACTCTTCGGGTGCCGGGGGATGTATGCCAGTTGTCAGTCAAAACATATCTGTAAAGAGTGGGGTGGGACCTGTTCTTGCAGATTCAGGGAAGGTTTGTCTCCAGAACCGTTATCGGTTTTTGAGCCAGTCCTTTTTGCTGTTGTTACATTGCCTTTCTTTTCTCCCTTCATTTAAATCTTATGCCGACCCTGTCCTCAACTACTCCGGGGTATATCAAGGTTCGGCTCCCATAATGCCTTTCTCTGCTCACTGCTATACAAACAGCCCGTTTTCGCTTGCGAAAACGGTTAATTCAGCTTGCTCATTACACAGATTCCTTTATCCATTTTCGAAAATATTCCCAATTAAGGGGATTATGCCTTTTAAGCCGGGTATTTAACCCGGTGACCGGACATCGGTTCGGGTGGTTTTCTGGGAAGTGGAGTTGCCGGTTCGCGACCGGCAGCGGTTCAGTACCACAGTACTCATGCTGATGAGGTCATGTTGGTAATCCATTAATGCGGGAGAAATTCCGTCAAAGGAGGATGATTATGGCTGTAAATGTAGGTATGCACGTGGCGCGTCCAGGGAAAAGGGATGCGGTCCTCGACTGGCTGCAAATGCTTACTGGGGCCGGACTTGTGGCTTTTATGTGGTGTCACATGATTCTGGTGTCCTCGGTAGTCATTTCGCCCAAGATTATGAACGCCATTGCTCATTTCTTTGAAGCAACATATATGGCGCAGGTCGGTGGCCCTTTGATTTTCTTAACTTTTTTGCTACATTTCGCTCTGGCGGCGAGAAAGATACCTTTCCGTGCGGAAGGGCAGGCAACCATATTGCAGCATGCACAGATGCTGAAGCATCGTGACACCTGGCTTTGGGTTGTGCAGGCCGTGACCGCAATGGTCATCCTCGTAATGGGTGCCATCCACATGTGGGTTGTACTCAATGATCTTCCCATTACTGCCGCAAAGTCGGCGGCCCGCGTAGCTGAAGGCGGATGGATGCTCTTCTATCTGGTCCTTCTGCCCTGCGTTGAACTTCACGTCAGCGTTGGCTTTTACCGCATTGGTGTTAAATGGGGATTCATCAGGACTGAGAACAGGCAGCAGGCTAAGAAGCTTGAATCCATTCTCTTTGCGACCTTTATGGTCATCGGCATCATCACCCTGATCAGGTTCATCACTTTAAGTTAAACGGGGTTCTTAAATGCAAACATATTACTCTGATCTCCTTGTTATCGGCGCCGGATTGGCGGGCGAGCGCGTGGCTGTGGAGGCGGCCCAGGAAGGTTTTGATGTAATCTGTCTCTCAATTGTCCCGGCACGCCGATCTCATTCATCGGCAGCACAGGGCGGCATGCAGGCCGCTCTGGGTAACTGTGCCAAGGGCGAGGGAGACAACGTAGACGTTCACTTCGGCGACACTGTTCGCGGTTCCGACTGGGGCTGTGACCAGGAAGTGGCCCGTCTTTTCGCAGACGCAGCTCCCATTGAGATGCGCAGACTTGCACACTGGGGTGTGCCCTGGAACCGAGTTGTTCCCGGTAAATCCTTCTATTTCAAAGGTGGCGAGAAATTTGAAAAAGAAGAAAAAGAAGAAAAGCGCGGCCTGATCACGGCCCGTTCCTTTGGCGGTACCGCTAAATGGCGTACCTGCTACACTTCCGATGGAACCGGACATGCGGTCATGTGCACCATGGACAACCGCTGTGCCGAACTCGGGATTGATGTTTTTGACCGCAAGGAAGCTATTTCCCTCATTCATGACGGCGATAAGTGTACCGGTGCGGTTGTCCGCTGCCTGCGTACGGGCGAACTGGAAGTGTTCCTTTCCAAGGCCACTGCCATCTGCACAGGCGGTTTCGGACGTATCTATAAGGCAACAACCAACGCAGTTATCTGTGATGGCGGCGGGCACATTATTGCTCACGATACCGGTGTAGTACCTATCGGTAACCCGGAAGCAATTCAGTTCCACCCCACCGGAATCGTACCCACCGATATTCTGGTAACCGAAGGTTGCCGCGGTGACGGCGGTACGCTCCTTGACGTCAACGAAGAAAGGTTCATGAACATCTATGAACCGGAAAAAGCCGAACTGGCTTCCCGTGACGTTGTTTCCCGCTGGATGACTCACCATATGCGTCAGGGCAAGGGTGTTAAATCCGCTTACGGCGAACACCTCTGGCTGGATATCCGTCATCTCGGAGACAAACATATCTCCACTAAACTGCGTGAAGTGGATGAAATCTGCCATCACTTCCTTAATGTTGACCCCCGCAAACAGCTCATCCCGGTCCGTCCGACCCAGCATTACACCATGGCTGGCGTGCGTACCGATAAAGATGGAGCCGTTTACGGACTCAAGGGTTTGTTCTCCGCCGGTGAGGCAGCCTGCTGGGATATGCACGGCTTCAACCGTCTCGGCGGAAACTCACTTGCTGAAACCGTTGTTGCAGGCGGTATCATCGGTTCCAAGATCGTTGAATTCCTCAAGGGTTACGAGACCGATTTCAAAACTTCCCTGGTTGCTGAAGCCGTTCGCAAACAGCAGGATCGTATTGAGAAGCTGCGCAGCGGTGCCAACGGTAAGGAAAATGTCTACAAAGTGCGTGAAGAAATGCAGGATGCCCTCATGGAAGGCTGCTTTGTATTCAGAAACGATGCCGGACTCAAAAAATGTATTGATACCTTGCAGGGTACTCTTGAAAAAGCCCGCAATGTCGGCCTTGTCTCCGACGGTCTGGGTGCAAACCATGAATTGGCTGCGGCCCTTAAGATCGAAGGTCAGGTCAAACTGGGCCTGTGTATCGCCAAGGCTGCTCTTGAACGTACTGAAAGCCGTGGTTCCCACAACCGTGAGGATTACACCGCTCGTGATGACAAGAACTGGCTGAACAGGACTCTGGCTTACTGGCGTGAAGGCGCTGATATGCCTGAACTGCAGTACGAAGATGCGACTCCCTGTTACGAGATTCCTCCGGGAGACCGTGGTTATGGCGGCGGTTCCATCATCGAAGCCGACAAGGCCGAGATTGAAGCCAAGATGATCAAGAAATAACCCCTGACAAGGATATAAAAATGAGCAGACAACTCGAATTTGATATATTCCGCTACAATCCTCAGGATAAGGGGTCGGTTCCGCACATGCAGACCTTTGTGCTGGATGAAACCGAGAACATGACCCTGTTTATCGCGCTGAACCGTCTGCGCGAGGAGCAGGACCCCGGCCTGATTTTTGACTTCTGTTGCCGTGCCGGTATTTGCGGTGCCTGTGCAATGGTGGTCAACGGTAAACCCCGTCTGGCATGCCAGACCAAAACCGTTGACCTTCCTGAACGCATAACCCTGCTGCCCCTACCCGTATATAAACTGATCGGAGACCTTTCAGTTGATACCGGTGTCTGGTTCAGGGAAATGTATCAGACCACAGAATCATGGATTCACACCAATAAAACCTTTGATCCCAATGCTCTTGAAGAGCGTATGGAGAATGAGGTGGCCGAGCAGATCTACGAACTGGAACGCTGCATTGAATGCGGCTGCTGTGTTGCCGCTTGCGGTACCGCACGCCTTCGTGACGATTTCCTCGGTGCAGCATCCCTGAACCGCGTAGCGCGCTTCGTAGTCGATCCTCGTGATAAGCGTACTGACCGCGATTACTTTGAAATTATCGGTAATGATGAAGGTATCTTCGGTTGCATGGGCCTGCTCGGTTGCGAAGATGTCTGTCCCAAGAATCTTCCGCTGCAGAACCAGCTCGGTTTCCTGCGCCGCAAGATGGGTATCACCGCAATCAAGGAAATATTCAGGAAGTAAGCTATGCGTACCATTAAAGCTGAACAGGTTATCGATGCCGTGGCGAAAATGTGCGTAAGCGCAAACCGCTACCTGCCTGAAGACGTGAAAAAGCGTTTTAACGAATGCGCTGCAGCCGAGGATTCCCCTGCTGCCAAGGAAGTGTTCAGGCAGATTAAGGAAAACTGGGAGTTGGCTGCTGAATCCGGGCTGCCGCTTTGTCAGGATACCGGACTGGCTGTCTTCATCGTTGAAATGGGTGAAGATGTGCGGGTTGAAGGCATGAACATCCGTGACGCCATCAACGAAGGTACCCGTAAAGGTTACGAGGAAGGATTCCTGCGCAAGTCTTCTTGCGATCCTCTGACCCGTGCCAATACCAAGGACAATACCCCTGCCATCATCCATTTTGACATTGTTCCCGGTGACAAGATCAAAATCACTTTCATGGCTAAGGGCGGCGGTTCCGAGAATATGAGCCGGGTGACCATGCTCGCTCCGGCACAGGGCTGGGAAGGCATCAAGAAATTCGTCATCGAGCGTGTTGCCGAAGCCGGACCCAACCCCTGCCCCCCGACAATGGTCGGTATCGGCGTAGGTGGAACCTTTGAATATTCCGCACTGCTGGCTAAAAAATCCCTGATGCGCAAAGTGGGCGAGCCCCATCCCGATCCTGAGATTGCCAAGCTGGAAGCTGAGCTCATGGAAGAGATCAACAAGCTCGGTATCGGTCCCATGGGGCTGGGCGGCAAGACAACCGTCTTTGACGTGAAGATTGAAATGCGCCCCTGCCACATTGCGTCCCTGCCGCTGGCGGTGAACATCCAGTGCCATTCTTCAAGGCACGAGGAGGTGGAACTCTAATGGCTGAATACAAACTCACCACCCCGCTTACTGATGAAGATATGGTCCAGCTCAAGGCCGGAGATGTGGTCAAATTGACCGGAACCATCTACACCGCCCGCGATGCTGCCCACAAAAGGCTTTGCGACCTGCTTGATAAAGGAGAGGATCTGCCTTTCGATTTGAAAGGATCGGTGGTTTATTACGTAGGTCCAAGTCCGGCCCCTCCGGGCAGGCCTATCGGTTCTGCC
This sequence comes from Maridesulfovibrio pacificus (SeqCode), assembly GCF_048612815.1. NCBI lineage: Bacteria > Pseudomonadati > Thermodesulfobacteriota > Desulfovibrionia > Desulfovibrionales > Desulfovibrionaceae > Maridesulfovibrio > Maridesulfovibrio pacificus (SeqCode). Next base: position 364,833 of record NZ_JBLZNE010000002.1, on the reverse strand, counting down.
GGCCCGACCACAAGTTACCGCATGGATACCTATGCACCCCGTCTGCACAGTCTCGGCCAGAAGGCCAGCATCGGCAAAGGGAAGCGTAATGATGAGGTCAAGCAGGCCCTGAAGGACTATAAAGCTGTTTATTTCGGAGCTACCGGAGGTGCTGGTGCTCTGCTTTCCATGTGCATCAAGGAAGCGAAAGTTATCGCTTTTGATGAACTTGGCCCCGAAGCCATCCGGGAATTGACTGTTGAGGATTTCCCTCTGCTGGTCATCAATGATTCCCACGGTGGCGAATTGTACGCCGTCCCCGATCGTAAGGCGGCTGGTCTTGAGTAAACGTCGGAATTTGCAACCGACTAATTAAGGAGAATACTAATGGCTCTTTTCACTAAACAGGAAGCTCTCGATTATCATTCCAAAGGTAGAAGAGGTAAAGTGGAAGTCGTTCCCGTAAAACCTTGCAATACCCAGAAAGACCTTTCCATGGCTTACAGCCCCGGTGTTGCCGAAGCCTGTAAGGAAATTGCTGAAGATAAAGAGAAATCCTATCTCTACACCGGTCGTGGAAACCTTGTTGCGGTTGTTTCCAACGGTACTGCAGTTCTCGGTCTTGGTAATATCGGTCCCGAAGCCGGTAAACCGGTTATGGAAGGTAAGGGCGTTCTCTTCAAGGTTTTTGCAGACGTTGACGTTTACGACATCAACCTCGACGTTACTGATCCTGATGAGCTTTGCAACATCGTAAAAGCTCTTGAGCCTACCTTCGGCGGTATCAACCTCGAAGATATCAAGGCTCCTGAATGCTTCTACATTGAAGAAAAGCTTAAAAAAGAAATGAATATTCCGGTTTTCCACGATGACCAGCACGGTACTGCGATTATTTCCGGTGCAGGACTGATCAACGCAGCTGAAATCACCGGTAAGAAAATCGAAGATATGCGTCTGGTTGTTTCCGGCGCAGGTGCTGCGGCTGTGGCCTGCACCAACTTTTATATGTCTTTGGGTATCAAACGTGAAAACGTTGCTATGTTCGACTCTCGCGGCCACATCAACAAGAGTCGTGAAGGACTCAATGAGCAGAAGCTTCAGTTTGCAACTGACAAGGAATACAAAGACCTTGCAGACGCAATGAAGGGTGCCGACCTTTTCCTCGGTCTTTCCGTCAAGGGAATGGTCACCAAAGACATGGTCAAATCCATGGCTGACTCTCCGATCATCTTCGCATGCGCGAACCCCGATCCGGAAATCTCCTACACCGATGCTAAGGAAGCCCGTCCTGACGCAATCATGGGTACCGGACGTTCCGACTTCCCCAACCAGGTTAACAATGTTCTCGGTTTCCCCTTCATCTTCCGCGGTGCACTTGATGTAAACGCCAGTGCCATCAATGAAGAAATGAAGATTGCTGCAGCAACTGCTCTTGCTGCACTGGCAAAAGAACCGGCTCCGGATTATGTCTGCGAAGCTTACGGTGTGGATAAGCTTGAATTCGGCATCGACTACATTATTCCCAAACCGCTCGACCTGCGTCTGATCGAATGGGAATCCGCTGCTGTTGCACAGGCTGCAATGGATACCGGTGTAGCACGCAAGAAGATTGATATCGAAGAATACAAGAAAGAACTGCGCGCACGTCTGGCTGCTTCCAGAAAACGCGTTGGTGAGTTTCTCGAGACTTATGATCTCGATATCTAATTCTGCTTGAAGAATTGAATTGAAAACAATCCCTCCCGGCCTTTCGGGGCCGGGAGGATACAAATTGGTGATGAGGTCCTGTATGTAAAGTATCGGCAGTCCTGACGGATCAGGCAGGTGTTTTCCAGATGCGCTGACAACCCGATTTTGGTGTCTATCATTTTCGGGGCAGAAGGAAGCATTGTTCCGTGGGGGAGGCCACAAGCTCAAGTGAGGGACTATGAGCGATCAACAAGACAGTGGTAACGGACGTAGGATCGGTTTTTTCTTAGGGCCGATAGTTTTTCTACTCATGCTTTTTCTTCCGGTTCCTGATGGAATGAATCCGGCAGCGTGGAAAGTTGCGGCAGTAACGGCCCTGATGGCTATCTGGTGGATTACCGAAGCTATTCCTATACCGGCAACATCTTTAATTCCTATTGCCTTATTCCCGCTGCTGGGTATTGTTAAATCCGCAGCGGCCTGTGCTCCTTATGCTAACCATCTTATTTATTTGTTCATGGGTGGCTTCTTTCTGGCTGTAACCATGGAAAGGTGGAACCTGCACAGGCGCATTGCCCTGCATACCATTAAAACAGTGGGAACCAGTCCCGGGCGCATGATCCTCGGATTCATGATTGCTACCGGGTTCCTTTCCATGTGGGTTTCCAACACCGCAACAACCATGATGATGGTTCCTATCGGTCTGGCTGTTATTCAGCAGGCCACAGGTTTTGATTCCAAAGATCTTAGAGCCTGTGCCAATGCAGGTCCTGAATCCAACTTCGGTAAATGTCTCATGCTCGGTATTGCCTATGCTGCTTCCATGGGTGGTGTCGGTACCATTATCGGTACTCCTCCTAATACCGTAATGGTCGGTATGGTGGATAAAATGTATGGTGTCCACATTGGATTCGGCCAGTGGATGCTTTACGGTGTTCCTCTTGCAACAATTATGATCGGCCTTTCATGGTGGCTGTTGACCAAAGTCCTTTTTCCTTCCAAAGGATTGGAACTTGCTGGCGGTGAAGCCATTATTGATAGGGAAATCGAAGCACTTGGACCCATGTCCAAGGAAGAGAAGTACATCGTTATTGTTGGTTGTTTCGTTGCAGCATTCTGGTTGTCCCGGGGATTCATGAAACCTCTGGTTAAGGACTTCTGGCCTAACTTCGGTTATGTGCACGATGCTACCATCGGTATTCTCGGTTCATTGATCCTGTTTGCTATTCCTACCAATTTCAAGAAAGGCGAATTCCTTCTTGATTGGAAAACCGCAGTTAAAATTCCTTGGGACGTAATTCTGCTCTTTGGTGGTGGTTTGGCAATTGCCAACGGCTTCTCAAAGACCGGTCTGGCAACCTATATTGCATCAAGATTGACCATGCTCGATGGTATGACTCTCCTGATGTTCGTTGCTATCGTGGTCCTGATAACTATCTTCTTAACTGAAATCACATCCAATACCGCCACCGCGACTTTGCTCGTACCCATTATGGGTAGTGCGGCAATCGCCATGGGCGTTCATCCTTTTGCCACCATCGTTGGTGCCTGTGTTGCAGCTTCCTTTGCATTCATGCTTCCGGTTGCGACTCCGCCAAACGCCGTTGTGTTCGGTTCCGGTTGTGTGAGCATCAAACAGATGGCATCAGCTGGTTTCTGGCTCAACATGATCGGTGCGGTCCTGATCACTCTTTCTGTGGTCTATCTGCTTCCGGTTCTTTGGGGCATCAATTTAAGTGTCCTCCCAGACTGGGCTGTTATGCCTAAGTAACACCCCCTACGTTTCCGGGCGGATTTTTCCGCCCGGAAACTGATTTCTAAAGTTATTTAAAATAGTTCTTTGATATTTCTCTGCAGCCGTATGGTTGCGGATTCCATATCTGCGTCCGAAATTCGGACCGGGAGACACCGGATGTTCCGCAAGCATCCTCCGGCAGGGTCACAACCTGTTTGCCTTTTAGCGCTACAAAGGGTTGCAGCTTATATTCAAGGCAGCACGGCGGACCTCATCAGCACCTCCAGTGGCCGCTGCCGGGTGTCTCCGAACCAGACGTTTGATAAAGCGCTATCTGCTTTGTTGCTGCGAAAAAGGCTGAAACTCACGTATGTTTGGATACGCATCGTTCCAGCCTTTTTCTTGCGCCTCGCATCTAGCACTTTCTTAAACGTCTGGCAGATGGAGCTTTTTCCGTGACCTGATTGACGTGATTAAAAATGAAAGATTTGGTATTAGTTAATTCCCACGCAGTAACAGAATTCAGGAGAAAGAATGTCTAAGAGCTTATACATTGCGGCGACAGAGGCCCGGAGCGGAAAATCTGCAATTGTTCTCGGGGTTATGCAGCTGCTTTTGACCCACCTGCGTAAGGTGGCGATTTTCAGACCCATCATTCACGACAACTTCCATGAACGCGATCACGATATTGATCTTATTCTGCGTCATTTTAAACTTCCGCAGGAATACAAAACCACCTACGCCTATACCCAGAGTGAGGCCACACGTCTGCTTAATGATGGTAAGCATTCGTTGCTTATGGAAAACATTCTCGATCGCTTCAAGAAGCTGGAAGAGGATTATGATTTCGTACTCTGCGAGGGAACAGATTATCTCGGGGGCGAGGCGGCAGTTGAATTTGAGATAAATCTTGATGTAGCCAGTAATCTGGGCTGTCCGGTTCTGGCAGTACTCAATGCTATGGACAGTTACGAAGATGAAATCTGCGATCTTGCCAACCGCACCGTTGCCATGTTTGAGGAAAAAGGGCTGGATGTTATTTCGGTCATGGTCAACCGTGCAGCAAAGGAATTTTCGCCGGATCTTGGTGAAAGGCTGAGGCGCTGCCTCAAGAGTGAGAGTCATCCATTGGTCTACGTTCTGCCCGACGATAAGAGGCTTGGCAATCCGACTATGTCTGACGTTGTTAAATGGCTGGACTGCCGTGTGCTTTATGGACGTGAACGCCTTGATACGCCCATCGATAATTACGTGGTTGCGGCCATGCAGATTGAGAATTTTCTTAAATACGTGAATGACGGAAGTCTTATCATTACTCCCGGCGACCGTTCTGATATTATTCTAGCCAGTTTATCCTCACGTCTTTCCGATGCTTATCCCAATGTTTCCGGAATTCTGCTTACCGGCGGAATCAAACCGGCTATGACCGTCCATCATTTAATAGAAGGATGGAAGGGCGTTCCCTTGCCAATTCTCGTTGCGCCGGGCCATACCCATAAGACCGCCCAGATCCTGCGCGGCCTGCACGGTAAGATCGATCCTGAAAATCAGGTTAAGGTACTTTCGGCCATGGGGCTTTTCGAGACCTGCGTGGATTCCCACGAATTGCAGCAGAAGTTGGTTTCCAGCCGTTCCACAAGGATCACGCCTTATATGTTCGAGCACACCCTGCTGCACAAGGCTCGTGAAAATAAGCAGCGCATAGTTCTGCCCGAAGGCAAGGAAGAGCGCATCCTGCGGGCTGCGGATATACTGCGCCGCAGGGATGTTGTTAATCTTACCCTGCTTGGAAACGAGGAGGAGATTAAGAAGACTGCTTCGGATATAGGCATCAGCCTGAACGGCATTGAAATTGTTGATCCGGTAAATTCAGAGCATTTTGACCGTTTTGTGGATGAGTATTTCGAGCTGCGCAAGCACAAGTGCATTGTAAAGGATGATGCTCGTGACCGCATGAGCGATCCCACTTACTTCGGGACCATGATGGTGTATACAGGAGTGGCTGACGGGATGGTTTCCGGTTCCATCACGACTACAGCCCAGACTATCCGTCCGGCCTTTGAGTTCATTAAGACTAAACCCGGTTTTTCCATTGTTTCCAGTGTATTCCTCATGTGCCAGAATGATCGGGTCATGGCGTATGGTGACTGTGCGGTGAATCCCAATCCAAATGCACAGGAACTTGCTGAGATTGCAATCAGCTCGGCCCATACAGCTAAGATTTTCGGCATTGAACCAAAGGTTGCCATGCTTTCTTATTCCACCGGGGAGTCCGGTAAGGGACAGTCTGTGGATAAAGTTAAAGAGGCTACTGAGCTGGTCCGCAAAATAGCGCCAGAAATAGCCGTGGAAGGGCCATTGCAGTTTGATGCCGCCGTGGATCCGGATGTTGCTGCCGAGCTTATGCCGGATAGCGATGTTGCCGGACAGGCCACTGTTTTGATTTTCCCGGATTTGAATACCGGGAACAATACCTACAAGGCCGTGCAGCGGTCGCAGCCGGAATCTGTTGCCATCGGTCCGATTTTGCAGGGCTTGAAAAAACCGGTCAACGACCTGAGTCGCGGATGTACTGTGCGTGATGTAGTCAATACTGTGGCTATTACCGCTATTCAGGCCATTGCGGAAAAGGGGATATAAAAAGAAAAGTCTAACTTAAACCGAGCGGAAAACCGTTCTACATCGTTCACTTGATGAGGAGATGGAAAAATGAAAATCAAATCATGTAGTTTAATGCAGTGTTGGTTTTTATGCCTTTCTCTGGTTGCTGTAATGGTGTTGTCTATATCTGTGCAGTCTGCATGGTCCTGCTCTCGTATTTTGTATGAAACGGGAACAGGAACATACATCACAGGCAGAAGTATGGATTGGAGTGACCCTACAGCAAAGACTCGTCTGTGGGTTTTTCCACGAGGTATGGTTCGTGACGGAGGGACAGGCAAGAAAGCTATAAAATGGATTTCAAAGTATGGCTCAGTAGTTACTTCTTTTTATGATATAGCAACGGCCGATGGTATGAACGAAGTCGGACTTGCCGGGAATGTGCTTTACCTTGCCGAAACTGACTACGGTAATGCATCCAAAACCGGAAAAGCTACCATCAAAGTCGGTGCATGGTTGCAGTATTATTTGGATAACTTCGCTACGGTAAAAGAAGCTGTCCATGCTATGGTGCCTCCTCCGTTTTCTGTCGTGGCGCCTACTTTACCAAATGGGCGGGAAGCCACTGTGCATATCTCTTTGTCCGATGTTACAGGGGATTCTGCCATTTTTGAGTATTTAAGTGGAAAGCTCATAATCCATCACGGCTCGGGCTATAAGGTTATGACCAATTCTCCCACTTACGATCAGCAGCTTGCATTGAATGCCTACTGGGATCAGATAGGCGGAAACTATTTTTTACCGGGCACAATCAGTGCTGCCGACCGCTTCGTAAGGTTAAGTTACAATCTTAAATCCTCGCCAAAATTTAAAGAGCCTAAGCTCGCGGTAGCTTCTGTCTTCTCACAAATGCGTGCGATCAGCGTCCCTCTCGGTATGAGCGACCCTGATCATCCGAATATTGCCATGACTCTTTGGCGGACTGTTTCGGATCAAGGCTCGAAAGTATACTACTTTGACTCAGCCATCATGCCTGCTGTGTGTTGGGTGGATTTCAGTAAAGTGGATTTCAAGAAAGGTTCGGGAGTAAGACAGATTGATATCGGTCCGGAGACAGAACTCGCAAATGAGGTTTCCTCGAAATTCATAACTGCGGAACCTTTTAAATGGTAGCATTGTAATAAATTACCGTGAAAATCATTTTATGTGATTGAATGCACTTCCAAAGAGTTTTCTGACCCTGGAGTCTGAATATGAACCTTGCAAGTGCCGGTGTTTCAGGCATTTTGAACGGCTGACCAACTTTTTGCATTTATCAGCCCGGAAGCAGTGAAATACGGGTAGGCAACGCGTATGGTCATGTGTTACACTTTTCGACGCACGCCTTCCCAACCATAAAGACACGGAGAATAATGTAATGGCAAAAAAAATGAAAACCATGGATGGTAACCAAGCCGCTTCCTACGTAGCCTATGCTATGTGTGAAACAGCAGCCATCTATCCTATTACCCCTTCATCCCCCATGGCCGAACTGGCTGACGAGTGGGCTGTTCAGGGTCTGAAGAATATTTTCGATACCACCATGGAAGTCCGCGAGTTGCAGTCAGAAGCCGGTGCTGCCGGTGCTCTGCACGGTGCTCTGGCTGCAGGTAACCTTTCCTGTACCTTCACCGCATCTCAGGGTCTGCTGCTGATGATCCCCAACATGTACAAGATTGCGGGTGAACTTCTTCCGACTGTTTTCCATGTATCCGCTCGCGCAATTGCCGGACAGGCTTTGTCCATCTTCGGTGACCATCAGGACGTAATGGCCTGTCGTCAGACCGGATTTGCAATGCTCGCTTCCAACTCTGTTCAGGAAGCTCTCGACCTCGCGCTGGTTTCCCACCTCGCTACCGTTGAATCCAGCATTCCTTTTGTTCACTTTTTCGACGGTTTCAGAACTTCCCACGAAGTTCAGAAAATTGAGCTGATCGATTACGAAGAAATGGCCGCGGCCCTTAACTGGGATAAAGTTCGTGATTTCCGCGACCGTTCTCTTAATCCTGAGCACCCGCATACCCGTGGTACCGCCCAGAACCCGGACATCTACTTCCAGGCCACTGAAGCAATCAACCCCTACCGTGACGCAGTTCCCGGTTATGTTGAAGATGCTATGGCTAAAGTTAAGGATATCACCGGTCGTGAATACAAACTTTTCGACTATGTAGGTCATCCCGAAGCGGAAGACGTTGTTGTTGCTATGGGTTCCGGCTGTGAAGCAATTGAGGAAACCATTGAAAAGCTGGTTGCTGAAGGCCAGAAAGTCGGTCTGGTAAAAGTACGTCTCTACCGTCCTTTCTCCATCGAACATCTCGGTCGCGCTATTCCCGCAACCTGCCAGCAGATCACCGTTCTGGACCGCACCAAAGAAGGTGGCGCCATCGGTGAACCTCTGTACCTCGATGTTTGCACCGCACTGAAGGAAATGAACATCGACCTGCCCGTTTACGCAGGACGCTACGGTCTCGGCTCCAAGGAATTCACTCCTGCCATGATCAAGGCAGTCTACGACAACATGAAGTCTCTGGCCCCCAGACACCACTTCACTGTTGGCATTACCGACGACGTAACCCGTCTTTCCCTCGAAGTTGGCGAAAGCATCGATACTACTCCCGAAGGCACTGTTCAGTGTAAGTTCTGGGGGCTCGGTTCCGATGGTACTGTCGGTGCAAACAAGCAGGCCATTAAAATTATCGGTGATAAAACCGACATGTACGCACAGGGATACTTCGCTTACGACTCCAAAAAGTCCGGCGGTATCACCGTATCCCATCTGCGTTTCGGTAAAAGCCCCATTAAATCAACATACCTTGTTGAGATTGCGGACTTCATCGCCTGTCACAACCCCAGCTACGTAAAGCTTTACGATCTGCTGGACGGCATCCGTGAAGGCGGAACCTTCCTGCTGAACACCAGCATGGGACTTGAAGAGCTGGAAGCTGAACTGCCCGCAAAATTGCGCCGCAAGATTGCGCAGAACAATCTCAAGTTCTACGTCATCGACGGTGTTAAGATCGCTGGTGAAGTTGGACTCGGCGGGCGTATCAACATGGTAATGCAGACCGCATTCTTCAAGCTGGCAAACGTTATTCCTTTTGAAGATGCAGTCAAATACCTCAAAGAATCCATTCAGACCGCTTACGGCAAGAAGGGCGAAAAGATCGTCAACATGAACAACGCAGCAGTTGATCAGGCCGAAGCAAATCTGATTGAAATTAAATATCCCGAAAGCTGGGCAACCGCAGAAGATGAAGAAGCTCCTGAAGTTCTCGAGCCTGAATTCATCACTGACGTTGTTAAGCCCATACTTGCCCAGAAAGGTGACGATCTTCCGGTCAGCGCATTTTCTCCTGACGGACGTTTCCCCATGGGTACCTCCCGCTTTGAAAAACGCGGTGTTGCCATCATGGTTCCCGAGTGGATCAAAGATAACTGCATTCAGTGCAACCAGTGCTCCTTCGTCTGCCCTCACAGTGCTCTTCGCCCCGTTCTTGTAGACGAAGAAGAAATGAAGATTGCACCTGAGTCCTTTGAAACCATGGACGCCAAAGGCAAGGGCATGGAAGGTTTCAAGTATCGTATGCAGGTTAACACCCTTGATTGTCAGGGTTGCGGTAACTGCGCTGATATCTGCCCGGCCAAGGAAAAGGCTCTGGTCATGAAGCCGCTGGCAACTCAGACCGAGAAGGAAGTTCCCAACTACGACTTCTCCGAAATCGTATCCTTCAAGGATCAGATCCTGCCTCGCTCCAGCGTTAAAGGCAGCCAGTTCCAGCAGTCCCTCATGGAATTCTCCGGCGCATGTGCCGGTTGCGGTGAAACTCCTTACGTTAAGGTCCTCACCCAGCTCTTCGGCGAACGCATGATCATTGCTAACGCCACCGGTTGTACTTCCATCTGGGGCGCTTCCGCACCTTCCACTGCTTACTGCGAGAACCTCGAAGGTCACGGTCCTGCATGGGGTAACTCCCTGTTCGAAGATGCCGCTGAATACGGCTTCGGTATGGAAATGGCTATCTCCAACCGTCGCGACCGTCTGAAAATGCAGATGGAACAGGCTCTTGAGCTGGACATCACTGACGAACTCAAAGAAGCCCTCAAAGGCTGGATTGAAAACAAGGATGATGCTGCCAAGTCCCTCGAATACGGAGACAAGCTGCGTGAACTCCTTGCTGTAGAAGCTGACAACTACGACCTGCTGCTTGAAATCGAAGAGCAGGAAGATATCTTCACCAAGAAGTCCGTATGGTGCTTCGGTGGTGACGGATGGGCCTACGACATCGGCTTCGGCGGTGTTGACCATGTTCTCGCTTCCGGCAAGGACATCAACATCCTCGTTATGGATACCGAAGTGTATTCCAACACTGGCGGTCAGGCTTCCAAAGCAACTCCGCTCGGATCTATTGCCAAGTTCGCAGCAGGTGGTAAGCATACCGCCAAGAAAGACCTTGGTCGCATGATGATGAGCTACGGCTACGTTTACGTTGCTTCCATCTCCATGGGTGCTAACAAGAATCAGGTCATGAAGGCTTTCCTTGAAGCTGAATCCTACCCCGGACCTTCTTTGATCATCGCTTACGCTCCCTGCATCAACCAGGGTATCCGTAAGGGTATGGGTAAAACCCAGCTCGAAGGTAAGCTTGCAGTTGAGTCCGGCTACTGGCCGCTTTACCGCTTTGATCCCCGCCGTGAAGAAAACGGCGAGAATCCGCTGGTTGTTGAATACAAAGAACCTGACGGAACCCTGCAGGAATTCCTTTCCGGTGAAAACCGCTACGCAATGCTTGAGCGTATGATGCCTGAAGCATCTAAGGAAATGCGTGCCGGCCTTGAAAAGGACTGCAAGCAGAGATACAAAATGCTTAAGCAGCTTTCCGAACTGGATTATTCTCACGAGTAATCAAGTCGCTGTAAAAGCTTTAGTACAAAACGAGGCCCCCGTATCCGATGGATGCGGGGGCCTTTTTTATTTTAAAGTCATATAATACAAGATGATCTTCTTTACGAGTTATGTTTAAAGTAGGTGTGATGTTGTTGTTCAGGTTTGTTATATTCTATTTTATGTTATAAATAGTATTTGCATCGTCCCTTCAGGGAACGAAAATCTATGCTATTGGACAGACAATAATGAGAAAGTACCTATTTATAATTGTAGTTGTAGTCATGAGTTGCAGCCAGGTTTTTGCCGCAGAACTTACTTCTTTGCCGGCTGCGGTTATGAAATCAAATTTATCACTATATGAAGCGTTCATATCGGAAAAGGGGGGAGATCCGCTCAGGATAACCAATTTCGTTTCGCCCAATTCCAACCGGGTCGTTGTCGACATGGTCCTTATTCAGCAGGCACTGGCTCTTGGAGGCCTTAAGAACCCGTTGGAATTTTACGCAATGCCCAATCCTGCTCGAGCAGAAGCGGAGGTCAAGGTTGGCAGGGCTGTTATTTTAGGGTTTGAGACATGGTCAATCAATTTCGATGATAGTATGTATATGAGCGATGAGATTATAGGGCCTGGTGAGTTTGTTAAAGTTGTAGTGGGGCGAGCTGATAATGAGAGATTAATGCACGTTCGTACTCTCAACGGGTTACGAAAATTCTCAGCTATAACCGGGCATCGCTGGCCCATCGATCAGAAGACCCTTATGAATATGGGAATCTCAAAGATTATGCCAGTGGCCCGATATAATCTTCAGATTGCAATGTTGCAAAAGCAGCGTGCTGATTTCGGTTTAATGGAATACCCCAACGCAAAAAATGACCTTCCTGAAGATTTGGCTGTTGTGCCGGGAATAGTTGTAGGGCTGGATGGCTCACGGCATTTTATGGTTTCTAAATCGCATCGTGATGGATATTGGGTGTTTAAGGCTCTAAATAAGGGGCTTGCCCAACTTAAAGAACAGGGAGTCTTCCGCAAGGCATATATTGAATGCGGATTTATTTCACCAAAGCTGGATTCATGGAAAAAGCTTAATCCTGAGCAATGATGGAAGCCAGAAATAATTACACTGAATAAAAAAAAGACCTGCTTCTAAAAAGAGGCAGGTCTTTGAGTATAATATATGTGGAATGCTAGCCTTTACCTTTCGTCTTGGTCTTTCCGGGCTGAGCATTCTTTTCAATGTAGTCGATGAGTTTTCCGGCCACATCGATATCTGTGGTTTTTTCTATTCCTTCAAGTCCGGGAGAAGAGTTTACTTCCATGACTACCGGACCGTGGTTTGAACGTAGGATATCCACCCCGCAGAATCCCAGTCCCATGATCTTGGCACTGCGAACTGCGGTGGAACGCTCTTCAGGTGTAATTTTTACCTGAGATGCGGAGCCTCCCTGATGAAGGTTGGAACGGAAATCTCCTTCACGTCCCTGTCTTTTCATGGAAGCGATAACCTTGCCTCCGACTACGAGGCAGCGGATGTCCGAACCGGATGCTTCGGAGATAAATTCCTGTACAAGTATGTTCGCCTCAAGACCTTTGAATGCCTCAATGATACTGGCTGCGGTGTTTCTGGTTTCCGCAAGCACAACTCCCTTGCCCTGTGTTCCTTCCAGCAGTTTGATAACCAGCGGAGCGCCGCCCACAATATCAATCAGGTCTTCTGTGTACTGGGTTGAGTGCGCAAATGCAGTTACAGGAAGTCCGATACCTTTACGGGCCAGAAGCTGCAAACTGCGGAGTTTATCGCGTGAGCGGGTGATGGCTACTGATTCGTTGACACAATAAACACCCATCATTTCGAACTGGCGGACTACCGCACAGCCGTAAAATGTAATGGATGCGCCGATGCGCGGAATGATTGCATCAAATCCCTCAAGTTTTTCACCCTTATACAGAATACTGGGATTGTGAGATGTGATGTTCATATAGCAGCGCAGGGGGTTGATTACCCGCACTTCATGTCCACGAGCAATACAGGCTTCTACAAGTGAATTAGTAGAGTATAGTTCCCGTTTACGAGAAAGGATGCCGATTTTCATTCGTGCCTCCCAAAATTTTTATTTGTAAAATTCAGCAGCGTGCTTTCTGCCCAGCAGGTAAGATCCGGCTGGATCAACAATTAACCGTTCTTCCATGGCTGATCTACCCAAAAGCATCCTAAATCTCATGGAATCACGGTTGGTCAGGGTAAGTTCAATATCCCAACTCATGTTACCCATAACGATGTTTGAACTGATCACAGGCCGTTCTTCGCTTATGCCTCCTGAATTGGTGACTGTGCGAAAGCCAATAACCGGGGCTTCACAGAAGATCTCAATGTCGGTACGTTTCTGGATTGGATGGATGCCAAACCGAATCCACTTTTGACCGTCACGTTCAAAAATATCCTGCTGGAAAGAATGAAGGCAGGAAGTTTTCGCCCCGGTATCAGTTTTAAATTTGATAGCCGGAATATTTAATTGCGGGAAAGCTCCCCATTCCCTCCAGCCGATGACCGTCTTTCCCTGTATGGTTTCAGGACAGTTCATGAGCTGCTCCTTGAGTATGAATTATCTAGAAAAATGAAGCATGACGCAGGATATTCAAGATTAACCGAGTATATCTGCTCTCGAAGTGAAATCATGCTTATATTTATAGCGAGGTAGGGCATATAGTCCTCAGCTACGAAATGCAAGTAAAAAAAGCAAGCTGTGTAATTTATGGCATTTGAATTCCCAATCAGGCCCGGCTTGCAAAAAGACGCGTTTCAGGCAACAAGGGAACCACTTTTGTTAAGGAGTCTACTATTGACAGGAATAAATGCAACCTCACCGCTTGACGATAAAGTGGCTCACAGTGCCGGCCTTATGTCCGGCATGCTGGAAATGTATCCGCCGGAACGGATTGCCGTGGCTTGGACCGGGGGTAAGGATTCCACTGTAGTGCTGGCCCTTTGGCGAGAGGTTCTTAAGAATATAGGTAAGGAAGCATCGTTGGTGCTGGTGCCGCAGGCTTTGTCCATTGATACCGGGATAAAGTTTCCTGAAGTGATAGCTTTTCGGGACCGCATTGCTTTGCAATGGGGAGTTGATGTTAAGGTTATCCGGCCTGATGTGGACTTTTCCATTTATCCCGTTGCTGAGAATCCGGTGAAGTGTTGCGCTGATCTTAAGATCAAGCCTTTGCAGAAAGCTATAGAAGAATTTGAAATCGACCTGCTTATTACGGGAATTCGTCGTGATGAACATCCCAGCAGGGCAGGGCGCAGGTTTATGGAAGTGCGCGACGATCCGGACCATACTTTACTTAATCCGATCCTCGAATGGACTGAGATGGATGTCTGGTCTTTTATCACTATGCACCAGATTCCGCATTGTGAACTTTATGATCAAGGCTACCGTTCACTTGGATGCAAACCCTGCACCACTAAAGGTGGCAATACTGAACGTGATGGTCGCAGTGCAGAAAAAGAACGCAATTTGGAACAGCTTACTTCCATGGGATATTTTTAAAAGACAGTTATGATGCGCTTTGCGCTTTTGATATTTGATTTCGCCTCCGGCGGCCAAAGGAGCTAAGCCCCTTTGGAATCCCTAATAGGGGCTTGGGGTTTTAAAAGTTAAAGAGAGATAGATTTATGAGAGTTAATTTTTGTTTGTCCAGTTATGATGTTCATGAATCCTGGCGTGGTTTTTTTACTCTTCCGAGGATGATGGAATTGGATCGCATCAGTTCTTCCATTGGTAAGGATTTTACACCTAATGCTGATAAAGTCCTGCGTTTCTGCGAGACAGATCTTTCTAATATGAAAGTCGTGATTCTTGGTCAGGACCCTTATCCCCAGATGGGTGTTGCTACAGGCAGGGCCTTTGAGGTTGGAGATATCAAGACATGGACGGAGCTCAAACGCAATGCTTCATTGGTCAATATCCTTAAGCTCTTGCATAAGAACTATCTTCAGGCTGAGGATGTTGAAGGTATCGCTAAGATCAGAACCGATATTGAATCCGGTAAATTCCCGGTTCTGCCTCCGAAAAAACTTTTCAACCATCTTGAAGAAGAGGGCGTTCTTTTCATGAACACCGCTTTGACCTGCCAGCTTGAGAATCCCGGCAGTCATACTGAAATCTGGCGAGATTTCTCCTCTGCTCTTTTGCAGTATATTCAGCAAAAAAATGCATCAGCAAAATGGTTGCTCTGGGGTAAGGATGCTCAGGAATTTGCCTCCTTCGTACCTGAGGCACAGAAGAAGACCAGCTACCACCCGCGTCTGTTCAATAAGACTCCCGGCTCCTTCCTCGGTGAAAACCATTTCGTCGATTGCCCCGAAATTAACTGGGTTAAATAAGTTTTAACCAATCTAATTTATTGTTTGGCACAACTTTGCTATGCCCAGACGCCCGAAAAAGCGAGCCTTGGCTCTTATAACAATATGTATTATGCTTCCGCGCACGTTATTTTTATATTAGCTGCCAAACTGAATAAATCAGGTGAAAAATGATCAATAGAAAAAAGACCCGTGAGCTGTTCATCGGGGATGTCGGTATTGGTGGAGACAACCCGATCAGGGTTCAGTCCATGTGCAACACCGACACCCGTGACGCCCTTTCCACCCGGGCACAGATTGACGCACTGGCTGAAGCCGGATGCGAAATCGTGCGTGTTGCCGTGCCGGACGAAGAAGCTGCTAAAGCCCTACCGCAGATCCGCAAGGGATCCCCGGTCCCGCTGGTGGCAGACATTCATTTCGACTACCGTCTGGCTCTTGCCGCTATTGATGCCGGAATTGATGCCCTGCGCATAAACCCCGGTAACATCGGAGGCGAGGATAAGGTCGATTCCGTGGTCTCTGCTGCCAAGGAACGTAATGTCCCCATCCGTATCGGCGTTAACGGCGGTTCGCTGGACAAAGCATTGCTTGCCAAGTATGGCGGTCCGACCCCTCAGGCAATGGTTGAAAGTGCGCTGGAACACGTGGCTCTGCTGGAAAAGAGAAATTTCTACAATACCAAGATTTCCCTGAAGTCTTCATCTGTACTGAACACTATCGCCGCTTACAAATTGCTGGCTGAAAAGGTGGATTACCCGCAACACGTGGGTATTACCGAGGCCGGAACACTGGTGCGCGGCGCAGTCAAATCTTCCGTAGGGCTGGGTATTCTGTTCTGGGAAGGTCTTGGCGATACCATGCGCGTTTCCCTGACCCATGATCCGGTGGCGGAAGTTGGCGTTGCTTGGGAAATTCTGCGCTCACTTGGATTGCGTGAACGCGGCCCTGAGATTGTTTCCTGCCCCACCTGCGGACGGACCGAGATAGAACTTATTGATCTGGCTCAAAAGGTGGAAGAGAACCTGCGCGGTGTTGAAGATGTATTCACTGTTGCGGTTATGGGCTGCGTGGTTAACGGTCCCGGAGAGGCCCGCGAAGCTGACATCGGCATTGCCGGAGGCCGTGGACTGGGTATCATCTTCCGCAAGGGCGAAGTAATCCGCAAAGTTAAGGGCGATGAAAATCTGCTGCCTGAATTTATGAAAGAAATCGAATTATTTCTGAAAGAAAAGAGAGGACAATAAATGCGTTTAAGCCGTTACTATATTCCCACATTAAAAGAAGACCCTTCTGAAGCGGAAGTGGTTTCCCATAAACTGCTCATGCGTGCGGGTATGATCCGCAAGCTGACCAGCGGTATTTACAACTACCTGCCGCTGGGTCTTAAGTCCGTGAACAAGGTTGCCGCCATCGTGCGCGAGGAAATGAACCGTGCGGGTGCTTTGGAAGTGCTTATGCCTATGGTTCAGCCCGGGGACCTCTGGCAGGAAACCGGACGCTGGGATTACTACGGCAAGGAACTGCTTCGCGTTAAAGACCGTCACGGCCGTGATTACTGCCTCGGACCCACCCACGAAGAAGTCATTACCGACCTCGTGCGCGGCGAAGTAAAATCCTACAAGCAGCTTCCTCTCAATCTGTATCAGATTCAGACTAAATTCCGTGATGAAATCCGTCCCCGCTTCGGCCTGATGCGCGGTCGTGAATTCATCATGAAGGATGCATATTCCTTTGATAAAGATGAAGCCGGTGCAGAAGAATCCTATCGCGGAATGTTCGAGGCTTACAAGAAAGCTTTCTCCCGTATCGGACTGAATTTCCGTCCCGTTCAGGCTGATTCCGGTGCTATCGGCGGTGATTTTTCTCACGAGTTCCATGTGCTGGCCGATACCGGTGAAGATACCATTGCGGTCTGCAAGGACGAAAAATGCGGTTATGCTGCAAACCTTGAAAAAGCAAAGGTTGCTGCTCCCACCGGCGAAAGCATGCTTAATGCTGAATGTCCTGCAATTGAAGAAGTCGCCACTCCCGGTAAACACACCGTGGAAGAAGTTTGCGAATTCCTCGGCGTAGATCAGGATAAGCTGGTTAAGACCCTGCTTTTCACTGTTGACGGCGAGCCTGTTGCAGCCCTTGTCCGTGGTGATCGTGAACTCAATGACGTTAAACTGCGCAACCTCGTTGGCGGTAACGAAATTGAAATGGCAACCGAGGAGCAGGTCAAGGAATGGACCGGAGCACCTGTTGGTTTTGCCGGTCCCGTCGGTCTTAAGATCGAGCGAATTTTTGCTGATCATGAATTGCTGGCCGCAACCGACTGGATTGCCGGTGCCAACAAGGGTGACACCCACATCAAGCATCTTTCCCTTGGTCGTGACTGCAAGATTGAGCAGTTCGCTGACCTGCGTGTGATCACCGAAGCTGATCCCTGCCCCGAGTGCGGCGCGGCTATCGAGTTCACCAAGGGTATTGAAGTCGGTCATGTTTTCAAACTCGGCTCCAAGTACTCCAAGTCCATGGAAGCCACTTTCCTCGATGAAAACGGCAAGACCCAGCCGATGGTCATGGGTTGTTACGGTATCGGTGTTTCCCGTATTGTTGCTTCCGCAATTGAGCAGAACAATGATGAAAACGGTGCTATCTTCCCCCCGACCATCGCGCCTTTCGAACTCTGCGTGATCTCCCTCGGCGGTAAGGACGAAGCTGTTAATGAAAAAGCTGAAGAGCTTTACAATGAACTCATGGAAATGGGCATTGACGCAGCTTATGATGACCGCAAGGAACGTCCGGGAGTTAAATTCGCCGATGCAGACCTGATCGGTTATCCCATGCAGCTGGTTATCGGCGGCAAGGGTCTCAAGAACGGTATTGTTGAAGCCAAGAACCGTAAAACCGGTGAAAAAATTGAACTGCCCCTCGAAGGTTTCACTGAAGCTTTCAAAACATGGCGTGCCGAAATCTGGCAGTCATGGGGACTTGAAGCATAAATTGAAAGTAAAGCTGGCTGCTGCATATGTAGCAGCCAGCTTTGAATAATATATGAAGATATTTTCTGTAACTGACATTACCCGCGCTGTTAAGGATGTTCTGGAAACGGAATTTCCGTTTATCTGGGTGCGGGGACAGGTTACGAACTTGGCCCGGCCTGCGTCCGGGCACATTTATTTTACGCTCACTGATGGGGATGCGGGCTTATCCGTGGTCTGGTTCAAAGGTAACCAGCGTACGGGGGGAGCCGATGGTGAAGATTCCATTAATCCGTTGACCGGGGAAATTGAATCCGGTGGTCCGCTGGAACTTGAAGACGGCATGGAAATACTCTGTGCCGGACACATGAATGTCTATCCCCCGCGTGGAGTGTATCAGCTTGTTGCCGAATTAGTGCAGGAGCAGGGCGTTGGTGATCTGAAGCTTGCCTTCGAAGCCATGAAACGCAAGCTGGCTGAAAAAGGATATTTCGATGAAGACCGCAAGATGGAAATCCCCCGTTCACCCAAACGGGTGGCAGTGGTTACCGCTCCCTCGGGGGCTGCGGTCCGGGATTTCCTGAAGATTGCCGAAACTCGCGGCACCGGAGCGGAGATCAGGATTTATCCTACACTGGTGCAGGGCGACCTTGCTCCGGGACAGATAGCACAGGCCCTTGATGCTGTTTATGATGACGGCTGGGCTGAAGTTGTGGTGCTCATCCGTGGCGGTGGTTCGCTGGAAGATCTGTGGGCCTTTAATACCGAACAGGTTGCGGATGCGCTTTTTAGAGCCACTGTTCCGGTGGTTTGCGGGGTGGGGCATGAAGTTGATGTTTCCATTGCCGACTACGTTGCGGATAAGCGGGTGGCGACCCCCAGCCATGCGGCGCAGGAACTCTGGCCCCGGCGTGAGATTTTGATGCAGACAGTGGACGAACTGGACGGTTCACTTGTTCGTAGTTTTGATATTTTTCTGAATGTGCGTGAATCCCGGCTGGAAACCCTTCAAAAGGGGCTTAGCTGGTTATCTCCCGCACAACGTATTGAACGGCTGCTGACTTCCTTTGCTGAGGAATCTGAACGGCTGGACCGTGCTGCCGGGAAATTTGTGAGCGCAAAATCAGATGCGGTTGCAGCTTTGTCTCACCGTTTGTCTTTTGCCTTTGGCGAAGAACGGATTGAACGCATGGAGAATGATTTCTCCGGTTTGCAGAGCAGATTGTCCCGTGCTGCAGATATATTTTTGAAAGATAAGCTGGCTGAATATGAAAATGCAGCCACTTCATTGCGCATGCTGGACCCGGAAAGTCCGCTGGAACGTGGATATTCCCTCGTGACTGTGGAAAAGAGCGGAACATTCCTGCGCAGTCCGGATGAGGTTGCAGACGGAGATGCTATCCGTGTACGTGTAAAATCCGGTGAAGTCAGGGCAAGAGTTACATCTGAATAATTTGTGGAGATTACTGAAAATGAATGGATACAAACAATTTCGCATCGCTCTTTTGACCCTGTTTATGCTTCTGCTCTGCGCCTCCACTGCGCTGGCTTCAGTCTTTCTGGCTTACCCCAAAAGGGTCGGCCTTGGTGAGCCGTTTTTGGTTCGAGTGACATCCGATACACCGCTGGAGTCTGTTTCCATTAAATGGAAAGGCAAAAGCGTAAAGCCCGAAATCCGCAATTGGAAAGGGCGTTCCGTTGCGCTGGCAATGTTCGGCACAGATGTCCTTTCTGATAAAATAGGTCGGGACAAGCTGGTTATTAAAACTGTATCCGAAGGCAAAGAGCGTACTTTCGGGCGAACCGTTAAGGTTAATAAGAAAAAGTATCGCATCCAGCGGTTGACCCTGCCCGAAAAAATGGTCACCCCGCCCAAAGAAGTCTTCGATAAAATTGCACAGGACCGTAAGGAAGTTGCTGCCGCCAAGGCAGCGATGAGCCCTGAACGCAAGTGGTATGTACCTTTTACGCGTCCGACCAAGGGTTCGCAGTCCAGTCCCTACGGTGCTCAGCGGATATTGAACGGTAAGCCTAAGAATCCGCATCGAGGTCTTGATTTTCGTGGAGCCAAAGGTAATGCCATCAAGGCTATGGCGGACGGCAAGGTAGTACTGGTAGGTAATCACTACTATGCTGGAAATTCAGTTTATATTGATCACGGCAGCGGGGTGGTCACTATGTATTTCCATCTTTCACGGATAGATGTTAAGGAAGGCGAATCAGTGGAACGCGGTCAGCTTATCGGCGGCATCGGTTCCACCGGAAGGGTCACCGGACCGCACCTGCATATGAGTGTATCTGTGCAGGGTAAACTTGTTGACCCTGCTTATGTTCTCTATAAAACAACCGACCAGTTGCTCGGTATTAAATAAATTTTATTTATGAAAAATAAAACATTTGAAGACCGTCTTGACCGCTTGAAGGCGATAGTGTCAGCCCTTGAAAAGGGCGATCTACCACTTGAGGAAGGTGTGGCCCTGTTTAAAGAAGGGCAGACTCTTTCCAAGGAATGCGCCACACAGCTGGAAAAGGCCCGTAATGAAGTTAAAATAGTCACTGGCGGCGAAGTTGAAGACTTTGACGTTGAGACAGAAGAGGATACAGCGGATGACAGTTAAAGAAAAACTCGCAGTGCATGCTGCGGATGTTGAAAAATATTTGGGTGAATGTCTTAAGGGTATGGGGATTCCTGAGAATCTTCTTGAATCCATGGAATACAGCCTTATGGCTGGAGGCAAGCGCCTGCGCCCCGTGCTTGTTTTGGTCTGGGCTCAAATGCTCGGTGCCAAGAAAGAGGCGGTCATGCCTTTTGCTGCCAGCCTTGAGATGATTCATACCTATTCGCTGATCCATGATGACCTTCCGGCTATGGATGACGATGACCTGCGTCGCGGCAAGCCTTCGAACCATAAAAAGTTTGACGAAGCTACTGCGATTCTCGCAGGTGATGGCCTGCTCACCGAAGCTTTCGGTTTCATGGCTAAAGCTGACGCGCCTGCTGAATATGTGGTTGAAGCCATTTCATTGATGGCGAAATCCGCAGGCAGTCCGGGCATGGTCGGCGGTCAGGTTGTGGACATGAGCTACACCGGTCGTGATGGTGTTACCCTTGATGAGCTCAAGGTAATGCATTCCATGAAAACTGGTGCTCTTATTCTTTCTGCTTGTAAATCAGGCGCAATTCTGGCTAAAGGAGCAGGAGCGTCTGAAGATGATGTCAGACGAGCAGAAGAATATGGAAGACTCATAGGCGTTGCATTTCAGATCGTGGACGATGTTCTGGATGTTGTCGGCGATGAAGAAACCCTCGGCAAGCCTGTGGGTAGCGATATCGAGCAGGGTAAGTCCACTTACCCCAGCCTGATCGGACTTGATGAAAGCAAGGAACTGGCTCGCAAATATGTTGATGAGGCAGTTGAATTGCTTTCACCGTATTCTGGTGAAGAAGCCGAGTTCCTCGCAGAGCTGGCCCGCTATATAGTGGACCGGGTTTACTAGGACAAAGTTAAGTTCGGCTAGGAATAAATTTTTTATACGTTATGAAGTTAACAGCGTTAAGCAGTGTGCGCCAAGCAGTGGATTCCAGAGGGAGTTGGGGAGTTTGCTGTTACGCTGCTTAAGTTTACAGATATTGAAACCAGTGGTGAGGTTCATTGGAATATGAGTAAAAATGATTCTTCCTGCGGATGCGGCAAATATGAGCTTCTGCAGAAAATAAATAATCCTGCGCAGGTTCAGGAACTGAGTGACGAGCAGTTGACTCAGCTTGCTGAAGAACTGCGTCAGTGTATCATAAATACCGTTTCCGTGGGCGGTGGGCACCTTGCTCCTTCTCTCGGAGTGATTGAACTGACTTTGGCGTTGTTCAAGTGTTTCAATCTTGATCATGACCGTCTGGTCTGGGACGTGGGTCATCAGGCCTATGCCCATAAAATTTTGACCGGACGCTACAACGAATTTCATACATTACGTCAGAAAGACGGGATCAGCGGATTTCCGCGGATGGCGGAAAACACCTATGACCATTTCGGCGTAGGACATTCCAGTACCTCTATTTCCGCAGCTCTCGGTATGGCTGTAGCCAGTGATCTTGAAGGGGATAACCGTAACTGTGTGGCAGTTATCGGTGACGGCTCCATGACAGCCGGACAGGCTTTTGAGGGTCTGAACCAGGCCGGTGGCATGAAGCGTAAGATGGTTGTTATTCTCAATGATAACGAAATGTCCATCTCCACTAACGTGGGCGCTCTTTCTGCGTTCCTTAGCCGCAAGCTTTCCCATCCGGTAATGAACCGTTTCAAGAAGGACTTTGAGTCCATCTTGAAGCAGATTCCCAAAATCGGTGATGACTTGGCCATGTACGCCAAGCGTGGTGAGGATTCTTTTAAGAGTTTCTTCACTCCCGGAATGCTTTTCGAGTCCCTTGATTTCACGTACCTCGGCCCCATTGACGGTCATAATCTGAATGAGCTGGTGGATGTTCTGGAACAGGTTAAGAAAATGGACGGCCCGGTGCTGGTCCATGTCCTGACCAAGAAAGGCAAGGGGTATACCCCGGCAGAAGACAACCCCACCTATTTTCACGGCGTGGGCAGTTTTGAGCCGGAAACAGGCCGTGCCAAGAAGTTCAAGGGTGGACTGCCTTCCTATACTGAAGTTTTCGGTAATACCCTCTGTAACCTGGCGGAAAAGGATGACAAGATTGTTGCCATTACTGCCGCCATGCCAGAAGGGACCGGGACCGATAAATTCCGTGAGCGGTTCCCTGATCGCTTCGTGGATGTAGGTATCTGTGAGCAGCATGCGGTGACCTTTGCCGCAGGGCTGGCGACCTTAGGTTTTAAACCTGCGGTAGCAATCTACTCCACCTTCCTGCAGAGATCCTATGATCAGGTGGTACATGATGTCTGTTTGCAGAATTTGAATGTGAATTTCTTCCTTGACCGTGGTGGATTGGTCGGAGCCGATGGTGCGACCCATCACGGCGTATTCGACATGTCCTACATGCGCCATATTCCGAATTTGATTTTTATGGCTCCCAAGGATGAAGCAGAACTTTCCCGTATGGTCAGAACTGCCATTGATTTTGACGGTCCTGCTGCGGTTCGTTATCCGCGCGGTGTCGGTATCGGGGCAATCCTTGAAGAGACACCCAGTACTCTCCAAATCGGTGAAGGTGAGCTGCTGCGTGACGGTTTTGACGGAGTAGTCATCACTGTCGGCTCTAGGGTCTGGCCCGCAGTGGAAGCTGTAGAAGCGATTGATGAAGAATTCGGCAAGGCTGTTGCGGTCTTCAACGCCCGCTTTATCAAGCCGCTGCCTGAAAAACAGATTCTGGAACTGGCTTCTCGCTTCAAGAAGATCCTCATCGTGGAAGAGAATGCCAAGGCCGGCGGTTTCAGTTCTGCAGTAGTCGAACTTCTGGTGGACAACAATGCCATCGATGGGCACGAGATCAAGCGTCTCGGTATCCCTGATGAGTTCATCGAGCACGGAACCCAGCTTGAGCTTCGCAATGAGCTTGGCATTGATACCGCTGGTATGAAAAAAGCCATGGTCGAGATGCTTGGACTGGATTAATTACTCAGTTCTTATTTCATATAAAAAGTAAAGGGTTAGTCTCATATGAGACTAACCCTTTTTTGCTGGTTTGCGTAATAAATTAATTTTTGCTCAAAGCATCTGAAATTACCGGTGAGTTGATGATCTTGGTCAGCTGTTCCTCCAGTGCCTGCGGAACAACTTTCATGGCATGAGCGGGGGGATTCACCATGCTGCCGCCGAGTTCGTCTTCACCTTGCAGGGTTGTCTCTGTTAATTTTTTGCCGGATTCGTTGTAAACAGTAGCCCTGAAATCATAGTGCATGGCTACGCTGTACATTGTGTCTGATTTCCAATTGAGGATAGATACGAGCATGGAACGGCTTTTCTTTTCAGCAGACAACTTTGCTACAGCTGTTTCAGTCTTTGTCAGGGGAGAAATGCTAACTTTGCTTACTTTGTAACCCTGTTTCTCCATTCCGGCAGCAAGGGCATTTAAAATGTCTTCGGCAAGCGGATTGCCACTCAGGGTTGTTACGTCAAACGGGTTACCGAACCCTCCGCGTTGGAGACCAACAAAATTTTGAGTTTTATCACCATCGACTACATAAGCACGGGCATCCTGAACACCTAAGGCAACTTCATTATTAGACGAATGAGAAACTTCAGGAACGGCATTAGCCAGATCGTATTTGTTTCCTACAGCGCAGCCGGTGAGTGTTACTAACGATAAAATGCAAATTAAAAATAGTTTTTTCATAATGATATTCCGAAAGCAGGTTAGAAGTTTTTACGATTTTGGCTGCTTGTATATTATCGGAATAATAAAATCTACTTTTTTTAAATTTTTAGCAGGATCAGCCCGTCTTCGGATGGAAGTTCTTTCGGTGCATTCTCCTTCAGATATTTCAGTACTTGGGAAGATTCAACCACAACGCCTTTTTTCAGCAGGGTCTGTCCTGCCTCCTGCGCAATTAGGTTGAAGAGCTTGAGATAAATCTTGGCCTCTCCTGAATTGACTGTCTCGGAAGCTTTGGCGCTGATGTCAGAGCGGAATGCACCGATTGGGGTATCCCGGCACATGGCGATACCGCTGATTCCCGGCAGGGCACCGGAAAGCGATACTTCGTCCCCGTCCTTGATCTTTACACCGTCAATATCATCTACAGGGGAACCGTTCACGAAAATGGCCCGAACCCTTGTTTCGGCATAGTCCGGACTGAGTCCGATTTCATCAACCATGAATTGCCGAACACTCAGGCCGGAAGTAGTATGGATAAATACTCCCTTTTGCAGCAGGGTGATTGTTCCGGGAATTCCTTTTTGCATAGTTACGGTCTTGAAAGTATCGGGCACGGCAGTCCTCACAAAATGAATGTTTAATTGTGCTTGTTTTGGCATATTTAGTTGTAATTATTGATAAATATGCGCCGTAATTAATTGGCTGTCAAACGGCTGAATAAAAAAGCCTGCCTGTAATCATTACAGGCAGGCTTTAGTTGCTGATATATTTTGAAATAAACTATTTCATTTTTTTCTTCTGGGCTTCCTCTTCACGAAGGGCTCGACGAAGAACTTTACCAACCATGGTTTTGGGCAGTTCACTGCGGAATTCAACCTGTCTGGGGACTTTATAGCCGGCCAGCTTGTCACGGCAATAAGCAATGACCTCGGCACGGTCCATGCTCAGGCCTTCTTTCAACACGATATAGACCTTGATGATCTCACCACGTGTTTTGTGGGGTAATCCTACAGTAACAGCTTCCTTAATCTTTGGGTGTTTGTAGAGAACTTCATCCACTTCGCGGGGGTAGATGTTATAGCCGCTGGAGATGATCATATCTTTCTTGCGGTCCACGATGTAGAAGTAACCTTCCTCATCCATGTAGGCGATATCTCCGGTGTAGAGCCAGCCGTTGCGCAGGGTACCCGCAGTTTCATCCGGCTTGTTGTAGTAGCCTTTCATTACCTGCGGTCCTCGGATAACAAGCTCACCCATTTTTCCCGGAGGAAGTTGAACGCTGCCCACTTCCATATCTACAATTGCAGCATCAGTGGAAGGCAAAGGCATGCCGATGGAACCGGGCTTTTTCTTGCCTCTCAGCGGATTGAGGTGAGTTACCGGAGAAGCCTCGGTCAGCCCGAATCCTTCAACAATGGTTGCTCCGAAAACTTCCTTGAATTGCTTGATTCCCTCTACCGGCATGGGAGAGGAACCGGACAGACAGTATTTGACTGACTTTACATCGTATTTCTCAACTTCCTTTTGCTGGAGCAGGGAAATGTAAAGTGCCGGGGCTCCCGGGAAAAGGGTCGGCTTCAGCTTGTGCATGGTTTTGAGCACATCCAGAGGCACATAGCGCGGGAATGGAACCATGGTTGCACCGAGCAAAGTCGGGAAGTTCAGGCAGACAGTCAGGCCGTAGATATGGAAATAGGGCAGGATACCCATTACAATTTCTTTATCACCGCCAAGTCTGTTGAGCATGGCGTGGCATTGCTGAACGTTTGCACCGAGGTTTGCGTGGGTCAGGTTGCAACCTTTGGAGAGACCGGTGGTTCCGCCTGTGTATTGCAGCAGGGCAGTGTCTTCCGGTCTGATATTCTGTGCGCTGTAGCGTTCTTTGCCTTTACGAAGGATATCCCATTTGAGGATTGAGGAGTCGTTGTAAGGAACTTTGGGGGAATCTTTTTCCCGCATGCACTTCAATTTGTAGAGGCTGTTCAGTGGAAATTTGAGTGTGTCGGAAATTCTGGTGACCAGATATTTACGGACTGAGAGTTTGTCGCGCAGTTTTTCGATTTTGGACCAGAGCAGATCAATGGTGATCAGCATTTTTGCCCCTGAATCGCTGAGCTGGTGAACTATCTCGGTCTCCATGTAGAGCGGGTTGGTCAGGGTGACGACGGCTCCGGCTTTGAGAATTGCAAAGTAGGTCATGATCATCTGCGGGGTATTGGGCAGCATGATAGCGATCCGGTCTCCCGGTTCAATGCCCAGCTTGCGCAGGTTCGCAGCCATTATTTCAACTTCGCGTTGCAGCTTGCCATAGGTTATTGACCAGTTCTGGAATTCGATGGCCTTGCGTTTCGGCCATTTCTCGGCTGTGAGGTCCAGATATTCAAATAACGGGCGATACACAAAATTTACGGTCTGAGGCACATCCGGATCATAGTGATCCAGCCACGGGCGATTAATCTCCACTCCTTACCTTCCCTTATTCCTTAATCCAAAATCTTGAATTTTAATTCTTTTTTTCAAGAAATTGGCTGCTTTTCAAAAATTAGATTGCAGCACAACTTTCTCATCCCCCCGCACAGAGGATTCCGCTTCCCTTTGAGAGGGGCGAGTATATTGATCTGTTTAGATTCTTGCAAGTTTGTAAGTTTCTTAATTACGGGCGGATTTTGAAAAAACGTCCAGAAGGTATGCAGAAAGTGCCTGATTGGCTCCCTGTCCGCATTTAGAAAAGGGGCAGCCCAGTTCGTAGGGAACTTCCATGGGGCGCGGGGTGCCATGGTAGACTACGGAATCACGTCCGGCCTTTGATTCTTTGACCAGAATCTGCATGGTAATGAAACATGTGTTGGGACCACTGCGGATACGTTGTATTTCAGGGGTCCATTCATTAATCAGCACGGGGTATTCTGCGAAAAATGGATCACCGTAGAAACCATTGTTTGCAAATCCGACCCGTTGGGACTCCCCGGCGGCGGCAAGTTTAGGGGAAATTGAACCGATGCGGGCTTCAATCAGGTAATTGGCATTTCCATCAGGATCGTAGCTGTAGCCGATTCCTTCAAGGGATTGAATCAGGTTCTGTTCAATAGGCACCACACCTGATTCAACTTTATTAGGAAGTCCGTTGCCCTTGAGGTCGAAAAGCACAACCTGAACATTAAAAGATCCTGGGGTAGGGTTAAAAACTGTTATGGGAACGGTCGGCTTGGTTTCATGAGCGGCGCAGCCATACAAAAAAATGAACAAACAGAGACAAAAGAGTTTTACAAGGCTGATTTTTTTTAACATAACTACCCCTTTAGTTGTATTTTCGATCTTCTGTATAAGTTGTATATCAATACGTATGTCCTAGCAATAACAAGGCGTATTGTTTGACCTGACGTTTTTCGAAGAGCAATAACAAGTGTCTTTATTCTTAAAAAAAAGGTAATAGCTTGAAATAGTACGTGCAGGCATCTACAATAGAAGTCTATGCGGAGATCTGGTAGAATTAGGGATTGATTTTTGAGGGAGTCACCATATGCGGGATAATGAAATATTACTGGATACCGGGACTAACGAGTTCGAAATTATTGAGTTTTTTATCGATGAGGTTGACGGTGGTGCTGATGATCGTGACTATTTCGGTATAAACGTGGCAAAAGTGCTTGAAGTTGTTGAAGCTCCTGATGGCCTTGAGGCTGCTGAAGGTGCTCCGCATCCCAGTTATCTGGGTACCATGTCTCTGCGTGATATAATTCTTCCGGTTATTGATCTGGCGGTCTGGCTTGGTATCGAGCGTAAGGAGTCTGATTACGAACTGATTGTGGTTACCGAGATAAACAACGTAATCACAGGGTTTCTTGTGACCGGGGTAACCCAGATTCATCGGATAGGCTGGGGAGACCTTAAGACCCCCAACAAGTACATCGCGGACCTTGATACCAACTGCATTACCGGCACAGTGCATCTTGATGAGCGTTTTGTACTCATGATCGATCTTGAGCGAATTTTGGGTGAACTTGATCCTGAAATGGCTGAGCGAAGTGACGGTAATATCTATACCGCCCCGGAAAAGATGACCGCTGTTTTGGTGGACGACTCTGTTTCAGTTCGTGCTCTGCTTAATAAAAATTTTGAATCCGCCAACTTTGAGGTCAAGCTCTACACCAACGGTCAGGAAGCTCTGGAAGCACTTAAAGAAATAAATGCTGAAGCCAAAGAAAGCGGCGGATCAGTTGGTAATGTGATTGATATTGTCGTTTCAGATATTGAGATGCCCCAGATGGACGGCTATACACTGACTAGAAATATTAAGGAGCATGCAGACCTTTCCTGCCTGCCGGTAATTCTTTTTTCTTCTTTAATAACAAAAGGTCTTTACCATAAGGGTGAAGCAGTCAAAGCGGATGATCAGATTACCAAACCGGAATTTAACGAACTTACCGGCCGGGCCATAAGCCTGATTGAAAAGTATAGGGCTAAGCGGCAGTAGTTTCAGTTTCCGATCAAAAGCAAAAATCCCCTTCGTAGTTCTACGAAGGGGATTTTAATTATTTTTTGATCCAGCCGCGCCTTTTCATGCATTTTTCAAATGTAGTTTCGTAGGCATAGTTCTCGGAAAACTCGGCTTCGTAAGTGGTCGGTTCCGGTGGTGCGTCATCTGTCTGCGCTCCAACTGGAACATTCTGCTGATTCTGATTTTCGCAGAATTCCCGGTCGCGTTTGAAAATTTCCTTTTCCTTGGCCGGGTCGGAAATATTTGGGTTGTGCCAAGAACCGCATCCACCGAGCATCAACAAGGCCGCAGTCAGCAAAAGAATTTTTTTCATTCGAAACTCCTTAAGTTATTCCGCCTTGAGATCGCGGTTCATCAGATCGCAAACAGCAGTGGCGGGATCTTTGTCTTCATATAGAATTTTGTAAACCTGTTCGGTTATCGGCAGCTCTACGCCCAGTTTTTTTGCGAGAAAGTAAACTGATTCGGTTGTTTTTACTCCCTCGGCCACCATGCGCATTTTCAGGATTTCACTCAGTTTCATTCCCTGGCCGAGCTTTAAACCGACCTGTCTGTTACGGGAAAGGTCACCGGTACAGGTAAGTACAAGGTCGCCCATGCCGGAAAGCCCCATGAATGTGGAAGCTTGCGCGCCCATGGCTTCACCCAGTCTGCTCATTTCAGCAATCCCACGGGTGATCAGGGCTGCACGTGTGTTATGCCCGAATTTCAATCCGTCTGCCATACCTGCGGCAATCGCCATGATATTTTTAATGGCACCGCCCAGTTCTACTCCCCGGTAGTCCGGGTTGGTATAGATACGCAAATACGGGGTAGAGAAAATATCCTGCACCTCTGCGGCCAGTTTCTCGTCTTCGCAGCCGAGCACGATTGATGTCGGAAGTTCAGCACTCAGCTCATAAGCAAAGGTGGGGCCTGATAGGTGGGCAAATCTTGGATTTAAACCTTCCAATGATTCATATACCACCTGTGACATGGGTGCTCCGGTGTTCAACTCAATACCTTTGCTGGCGCAGATAACTGCAGGATTCTGCGGAAAGTACTGCTTCATATCCGCAAGAGCACTGCGCAGGAATTGGCTTGGTACCACAAGAAGGAAGTAATCTGCGCCCTCCATAATCTGCTGAGGATCACTGCTGCATTTGAGGTCCGGGGAAAGTTTGAAATCAGGAAGAAATACGGAGTTATACCCGGTGTTGCTTATTTCATCACAAAGCTCTTGTTCGCGGACCCAGAGGTGAGTGTTATGTCCTTTCTTGGCCAGAGTATTTGCAAGGGTGGTTCCCCATGCTCCTGCTCCGATTACTGCTATTTTCATCTATTATCTCCTTGGCAGTTGTAATCAGCGTGAATTTAAAATCGATTTTAAGTTACCTCCCACAGGAAAATTTGGCAACCTGTTCAAAAATGAAAGGGGTTTATCGATAATGAAAAAGAAAAATTGCGTGGATAGGGGCAGACGTATATCCTTATGTTGTTTTAGGAATTTTTAGAAAAGGACAGTCTTATGATCCGAATTGAAAAAACAACTGCCCGCTTTACCTTAATCATGACCATCGAGCGGATGGGCAAAGATTTCAATGTAAGCTTTTACGGCGGAGATGAACCGCATATAGGTGCTGTTGCCTTGGCTGTCCCGCATGCCGGATTGAGTGATCCTGCGAAAGTCGACAGCTCTGTTTCCCTTCTGACCGTTTGTGGACATAAAGAGGATGAGTTGGCCCGGAAAATTTCATATGCGCTGGCGACAACTTTTAATTGCACTGTCGCAGTAGCTTGCGGAATTCATATAGATAGTGCCACACCGCAGGAGATCAAAGACGTGCTTGAAGCGGCAGATAAGATGTTGGCTCAAATGGTGAGTGAGTTGTCCTAATTAATCAGTAGACAATGTTTATGGAAGGGCATTTTTCCCCTCTTGTTATGATGTCTTTTTAGCCGTAGCAAGAGCTAGTCCGGCACCCATAAAGAGAGTCCCGAAGATACGGTTTTGTACGAGAACTCTTTTAGGGGTGGTGAAGAAATTGCGGGCGGTTCCGGCTACGCACATGTATCCGATCATGACAAGAGTGTCGACCAAAAGAGTTGTAGCACCTAATACTAGATATTGCATCAAGGCTGGGGCTGTCGGGTCGATGAACTGCGGAAGAAAGGCAGCAAGAAAGATAATTGATTTAGGGTTGCTCAGATTAATCATCGTTCCGGTTTTAAAAAGGGAAGCAGCTGAAGTTTCATGGATTAAGTCGTTCTCCTGTGGCAGTACAGCCTGTTCTCGCCATTTTTTTATACCCAGCCATACTAGGTAGCCGGCTCCGGCATATTTTAGAGCTTCAAAAAAGAAGACGGAGGAAGCAAGTAGTGCCCCAAGGCCCGCAGCCACGCAGATCAAGTGGATAAGTAGTGCAAGCTGAAGTCCGGCTACCATGCATAAAGTTTTATTTGTTCCATACTTCATTGAAGTACTCATGGATACAACTGCTCCAGCCCCCGGTGAAATGCTAAAGATGATGGAAACAGCAATAAAAGATATCCATATGGTAAACGACATGGGCGGCATCCTCTTAAATAGGTAATATTTTGATGATCGGCTGAGCGCTGTATACATTTTTTTTATTACTTTTAAAAGCTGCGGACAGGCACTGAAATAAGAAAAAGCCCCCGAACTTATGTCCGGGGGCAGCGTGCATTCTTATTACAATCAAATCGGCTTAGATAGGACCGGTACTCATCACATGAGACAGTTCCTCGATCTTATTGTTCTTAATACGGTATTCGTAGAGTTTTTCCATGTCCTTATAAATCTGGAAGACCTGGAAGAAACCGTGCCAGTGTGAATAGTCAGGACCATTCATTGCGGTACCGTGACGTGCACGACGACCTGCATGGTGCCAGAGATAGTATTCCAGTTCCTGGAATCCATCGTTCCAAGGATCGTCCTTGATCAGGAGGCCCTTGTCAGCAAGTTCCTTCTTCATCTTCACAGCGCCGTCCCAGTATGCATTGTAGAGCTCTACAGCGCCGTCAAGAACTTTGCGCTGAGCGTCGGTGTGGGTTTTGCCGTGGCAGTTGGCGCAGACTTTACGCATGAGCTTATCGCCCTTTTCGCCATCGCCGCGTTCACCACTGCGGATAACGCTCTTCTTATGCATGAGATCCCACTTCAGACGTTCGTTGACGTTGTGGGTGGTATTGAGTTCGCCAATACCGGACATGTGGCAGACAGCACAGGTAGGTGCTTCATAGTCACCGGGCTGCCATGTGTCGGGAGCACTGTCCCATTTCCATTCTTCGCCGTGAGCCTCAAAGAACTGACCATGTTTGGATTCTTCGTAAATCTCTTTCTGCGGATGGTCGGGACCGAGGTGACAGGCACCACAAGCTGCGGGCTTGCGTGCTTCTTCGATGGAGAACTGGTGTCTGGTGTGGCAGACAGTACAGGTTCCGATGGAACCATCGGGATAACGGGTCCCTACGCCACCGGGCCAGGTAAGGTTGATAGGCTTGTTGTCCGGACCGAGTTCAACCTTGGTACCGTGACAAACCTGACAACCGGATGCGCGGGAAGAAATACTCGGTAATGAGCCTTCCTTCACACCCATGAAGATGCCACCTTCATAGTAGTACATCAGTTTTTGGAAGTTTTTGTTGTCGATGACCGGAGCACCTGCAAGCTTTGCATGACCACTCTTAAGGAACTGGTCAACTTCTTGCGGGTGGCAGCGGGAGCAAGTTTTTGATGACACCATAGGTGAAATGTAAATGTTTGATCCCTTAATGCCTTCACACTGGCTCGCCATTGGTGAGCTTTTCTCCACAACGTGGCAGTCGTAACAGGAAACGGTGGCGTGCGCCATTTTGCCCATTTTCCAGTTTTCAACGATTCCGGGTGTCTTTTTAGCGTGACACTCAATGCAGCTAGTAGCTTCTTGGGAAAATCCCCTTTTCACAACCAGTTCTTTCGGTGCGAGGTTAGGGAAAGGTGCGTCTGCGGCAAAACATACTGCTGCAGACATCACGATTGCCATTGCAATCGTCATAACTTTAACCATCTGTTTCAACATGATTACCCCCAGTTGGAATCATAAGTCCTTTTTAAAGAACTTGTTAGCCATTTCAATCATGTCTTTATGACCGACATGCGGGTGACAACTTGCGCATTTTTTGTCGGTCTGTCCGTAGAGATAAGCCCGGTGGGCGAGAAGAGCACCCGGTTTGACACCGACTGGCTCAAGTTTGATATGGCAGTGCCTGCAGGCATTATCATATGTAAATTTGAGCCGGTTCTTCTCTGCATTGGCGGCCCAGTCGTGCTCGGCTGGGTCGATGATGAGATTCATGATTATGTCGTGGGTTCCGGTGTAGGCTTTTGTAGCCATGTATTCCACAAAGTTTCCGTGCGGCAGATGGCAGTCTACGCATTGTGCTGCGAAGCCCTGCGGGTTCTGCCCCCCATGCACGGATTTTTGCCAGGAGGCCCGGAAAGGTTTCATGGCATGGCAGGTTTGGCAGAAGACGTCCGTGTTTGTGACATCGACCATATAACCTGATGTTAAAACCATAACCACTGCAATCAAGAGTCCCGATACAACTCCCCAACGCCATCTGCGACTGAATCCGCCTTCCCCTTTCTTTTTAGGGTTTACCGGCATTGTTCAGTCACCTCCATGCTGTTAGGAGTTATCTCTAATATCCTCATTCCACTAATTAAATTAGATCTGCCATACCTCCTTGATTGAAAATAAAAAGATTGCACACAGCTAATATCTCATATCTCTGATTTTTAATCTATGACTTAAGTCAAAAAATAAAACGGCTTCTATTGGTGGAGCTGACAAAAGAAATATTTCGGTCTCAGCACTTGAGGATGAAACAATATACGGGTATCAAGGGCTGACCAAAGAAAAGACCAAGGATGGGATATGGCAAAAAAATTTACTGAACTTGAGCATAATATTCTGGCGCTGGCGGGAACCAACCTTTCTTGGAGTGCAACTCCTTACGCAGACATTGCCGAGCAGGTAGGCTGTTCCGAACAGGAAGTGCTGGACCTTTTAAGTCGTCTTAAGGATGACAAGATCATCCGCCGTTTCGGAGCAACTCTCCGTCACCAGAAGGCCGGATATGGCGCAAATGCCATGGTCGCATGGCGTGTTACTGAAGATCAGGAACCGGAAAAAGTCGGCGAATTCATGGCCGCACGTCCTGAGATCAGTCACTGCTACCTGCGCCTCACTTACGAAGACTGGCCGTACAACCTCTACACAATGATCCACGGCAAAGGCCCGGATGATTGTAAAAACGTTGTAGCAGAACTTATGGAGCAGACCGGAATTACCGATCACTGCATCCTGCGCAGTCTCAAAGAACTGAAAAAGACCTCAATGGTCTACTTTGAAGAAAAATAATTTTTAAAAAGCCTCTTCGCAGTGAAGCCGAATAAAAGGCTTTAAGCCGCCGGAGGCGAAATCTTTTTATCAAAAGCGCAAAGCGCATCAAAAGGATTCTAATATGACTTCATCATCTGAACTTTTTAATAAAGCGCAGGAACTGCTCCCCGGCGGTGTTAACAGCCCGGTCCGTGCCTGCAAATCCGTTGGGTGCGACCCTCTTTTCATCGAAAAGGCCGAAGGCAGCCGTATGTGGTCTGTGGATGGTCAGGAGCTTATCGACTACGTAATGAGCTGGGGCCCGATGATGCTCGGCCACGGCTATGAAGCAATCAAAGAAGCCGCACACAAGGCTGTAGACATGGGCGCAAGTTATGGCGCTCCCTGCCCCGGTGAAATTGAGCTGGCGGAAGAGATTATTAAAATGGTTCCTTCCATCGAAATGGTACGTATGGTTAACTCCGGTACCGAGGCAACCATGTCCGCACTGCGGCTCGCACGTGGCGTTACCGGTCGCGATAAAGTCCTCAAATTTGAAGGCTGCTACCACGGTCACAGTGACTGCTTTCTCGCAAGCGCAGGTTCCGGTCTTGCCACTTTTTCCATTCCCGGCACTCCCGGTGTTCCCGAGGGAACAGTAAAAGATACCCTGCTTGCTCCTTACAACGATCTCGATGCAGTTAAAGGCGTATTCGAAAAAGAAGGCCAGAACATTGCTGCAATCATCGTTGAGCCTGTGGCAGGTAACATGGGTCTCGTTCTGCCCAAGGAAGGATTCCTTGAAGGGCTGCGTGCACTTTGCGATGAGTACGGTGCACTGCTGATTTTTGACGAAGTTATTACCGGATTCCGCGTGACTTCCGGCGGTGTCGGTCCCCGCTTTGATGTTACCCCCGACCTAACCACCCTCGGTAAGATTATCGGCGGCGGTTTCCCTGTCGGCTGTTACGGCGGTAAAAAAGAATACATGAGCCGCATTGCACCTTGCGGTGATGTTTATCAGGCAGGCACACTTTCCGGTAACCCTGTAGCCATGGCAGCCGGTGTTGCTACTCTGCGTTCTTTGCAGCAGCAGGATTACGATGCTCTTGAAGCTCGTACCCTCAAACTGGCGCAGGATATGAAAGCCGCTTTGGAAGCTAACGGTTTCAAAGTCAGCCTGAACCATATTGCATCCATCTTCACCCTGTTCTTCACTGATCAGGAAGTAACTGATTTCGAGTCCGCCAAGACCGGTGATGCTGAGCTTTATTCCAAGTTCTACCGTCATATGCGTGAGCATGGCGTGAATCTCGCACCTTCCAGCTTCGAGTGTACTTTCACTTCCTTCGCCCACAGCGAAGCAGACTACGAAGCTACTCTGGAAGCTGTTAAAAACTTTAAAGGCTAAGAAGCCTCCGGCGGCTGGGGAAGGGAAACTTTTGGGAAAAGTTTCCCTTCCCCAGACCCCATCCCTTCAATACTTTTTATTATGCTTCGCAGTTTCAAATTAAATTTGTCTGCCAACAAAGTCCGCAATAGTGATTGAAACATTGCGGATTTCTTTTTTTCTGAGTTGTGCGTAATTTAACGGTGTACCCTAGGAGGGAAAACATGTCTGCGAGAACAGCAATATATGCCTTAACCGCCAAGGGCGCGGAAACTGCTCGTAAACTTGCAGCTTCTTTGCGGGCCGATTGTTATGTGCTGGATCGCTATGCCGCAGAAACAGACATCCTTTTTACTTCTTTCAAAGATACTGTTGCCGATAAGTTTTCCGTATACGAGGCTCATGTTTTTGTTGCTGCTTCGGGAATTGTGGTGCGTATGGTTGCTCCGTTATTGAAAAGTAAAGATGTGGACCCGGCTGTGGTTGTTGTGGATCAGGAAGGGGAGTTCGCAATCAGTCTTGTTTCCGGTCATTTGGGCGGTGCTAATGAACTCGCACGTCTTATCGGAGATAAAATCGGGGCTACACCGGTGATTACCACGGCTACAGATTGCGCAGGAGTCCCGTCCGTAGACCAGATTGCCCGTGATCAGGGATTGGTCATTGGTGATATTGGTTTAATTAAGCATATTAATGCTGCTATTTTAGATGGTGAAAAGGTTCCGGTCTATGATCCTGACTGCTTTTTGAACCTCGATGATTTAAAAGAATATTTTTATGTGATAGATAATGTTGATATAATGCTCGAGTCTCGTTGTGGTATTGTCGTGGACTGGCGTGCTCATGATTTGCCGGAACGAGTGTTAGCCCTTTATCCACGTTGTTTGACGCTCGGGGTAGGGTGCCGACGTGGGGTGCCTGCTGATGAAATTTTGGATCTGGTTCGCAGTGTCGTTGCGGATAATGGCATTGTCCTTGAGTCAATATATTGCATGGGCTCAATAGATGCTAAAAGTGATGAAGCCGGGATGATCGAAGCTGCACAGGTTTTAGGACTGGATTTAGAATTTTTCAGTGCGAATGAATTAGCTGAAATTGAGGTCGCCAATCCTTCGGGCATGGTGATGAAACATATGGGAGTTAACGGCGTCTGCGAAGCAGCTGCGATGAAACTGGCAAATGCTACGCAGATTATGGTTCCCAAAACCAAGAGTGCGCGGGTGACCGCAGCTATAGCAAAGAGAAAATGAGTAAAGGTTGTATTAAAGTAATCGGACTTGGTCCCGGTGATGAATGTTTGCTGGCCCCGCAGGCCAGACAGACTATTGAGGAAGCGGATGTTGTTGTCGGTTATACCGGGTACGTAAAGCTGGTTGCACCGGAATTGCTTGAAGGACGGGAAGTCATTTCGACAGGTATGATGGCTGAGGTGGAGCGCTGCCGTAAAGCTGTGGAAGCTGCTGTTGCCGGACGTAATGTCGCTATGGTTTGCAGCGGAGATCCGGGTATTTACGCCATGGCCGGTCTGGTTATGGAGCTGCTCGAAGCCGGAGAGCTGTTTGATAAGGTTGATTTTGAAGTAGTACCGGGGATCCCCGCTTTCACTGCAGCAGCAGCTTTGCTCGGCGCACCTTTGATGCATGATTTTGCATCCGTCAGCCTCAGCGACCTGCTTACCCCGTGGGAAAAGATTGAAAAAAGGCTTGAAGCTGCGGCTTCCGCTGATTTTGTAATTGCAATTTATAATCCGCGTTCAAAAAAAAGAGCAGGGCACCTTGGAGAAGCTGTTGAAATTTTAAAAAAATATCGGGATGGGAGCACTCCGTTGGGCATCGTAAACCGGGCTTACCGTGAAGAGCAAAAGGTGCGGGTGGTAACTCTGGATACCCTTGATGTTAATGATGTTGATATGCAAACCGTTCTGATTGTTGGAAATTCTTCAACCCGTGAGGTTGCGGGGAAAATGCTCACTCCCCGCGGTTATGCCAACAAGTATGACATTTGATTAAGTGCTGTATAACTATTTGATACCGCTAATTTTAATCAGTATATTTTTTTACCATGCTTGACATGGTTTTTTATCTAAATTAAATCCACAAGAAGACTGTAATTAGGTTAACGTTATTCTAAGGAGGAACTGAGGATGAAAAAGACCCTGCTTATCAGCATGGTAACAGCTGCTCTGGTTTGCGCTTTTGCTCTGCCCAGCCTGTATGCTGTTGATGCACCCGGCGACATGGTTCTGAAAGCTCCTGCTGGAGCTAAAATGACCAAGGCTCCGGTTGACTTTTCTCACAAAGGACACGCTGCTCTCGACTGTGCCAAGTGCCACCACAAGTGGGACGGTAAAGCTGAAGTTAAAAAGTGTTCCGTTGAAGGTTGTCACGCAGACACCAGCAAAAAAGGTAAAAAGAAGCCTACTTCTTTCTACTCTGCTTTCCACGCTAAGTCTGACATCAGCTGTGTAGGCTGTCATAAGGCTATGAAGAAAGCTAAAAAGGCAGCTGGCCCCACTAAGTGCGGCGACTGCCACCCCAAGAAAAAATAAGTTTTCTTGATGTGTAATGAAAGGGGGCTGCCCGCCCCCTTTTTTTAAATTTTTTTTAAGAGGGTAGTCTATGACCCCGGATTCACCGGAAAAAAAAGGCGCGGAAGAGGTTCTCGACCTTAATGATGTTGCTGAAGAGGTTGATGTCAGTTTTGAGCAGGAACTTGAAGACCTTTTTTCTGAGGACCTTGATATTGAAGAGCCTGAATTGACCATGGATGATTCAGACGATCTTCTTGTGCTGGATGATGTCGTCGATGAAAGTGCTGACGATGATCTTCTGGTTCTGGATGACGTTGTTGAAGAAGCCTCCGGTGATGATTTGATCGAGCTTGAAGATATTGTCGAAGACGGGGAAGATGAAGCCCTTGTTCTGGATGACGTTGTTGAAGAAGCCTCCGGTGATGATTTGATCGAGCTTGATGATGTTGTCGGGGACGGGGAAGATGAAGCCCTTGTTCTGGATGATGTTGTTGAAGATATGCCCGGGGATGATCTCCTCGAACTCGATGATATCGCTGGAGAAGCAGAAGATGTGCTTGATCTCGACGAAGTTGCTGAAGAAGCAACAGAAATTTCCGAATCTCCGGTAGTCGAAGTTGATGCTGGAGACGACATTGATTTTGAACTCGGTGAGGCTGAACTCCTTGCTGCCGACGGTGTTGAAGGCGGTGAGCTCGATGCTGACGGTCTTGATGGTCTGATTGACAACCTCGGCGGCGATGCAACTATTGCCGAAGATGATGTCGAAGACATTGATTCCTTGTTCGATGAAGATTCCGAAGTTGAGAATTTGGATTCCCTGCTGGAAGAAGCCGGTGCGGATGAAGATGATGAGCTTGACGGTCTTCTCGGTGAAGTTGAGGACAAGGTCGATCTCGGTGAGCTTGGCGAGGATGTCCTTGCTGATGAAGATATTGAAGGCTTGCTTTCCGATGACCATGAGGAAGTTGTAGAGCTCCATGAAGAAGGGCTTGAACTGTTTGATGATGCGGATGAAGAACCTGTTATTGATGTGGCTGCTGAAGTTGAAGCTGTTGAGCCTGAAGTAGTGGAACCATTGGTCGAAGAATCCGTTGCAGAAGATAGCTCCATCGATGAAAGCGAAGTTGTAGATCCTGAGTTTGTTGCTGGGGATATTGATATTGCTGCAGATCTTGAAATGGTTGCAGACGAAGATCTAGAAGCTGATGCTGATGACCTTGATCTCGGTGAATTGCTTGAAGATGCAGAGATAGATTTTTCTGATCTTGATGCGGAATTGGAAAGTGACGAGGTTGAAGTTGGCGCTGATTCCGGTGAGCAGGCAGCGATTATCGAGGAGCTTGAACAAAAGGCGGCTTCTGCTGCAAAACGTGCCGAAGCTCTTGAAATTTCATTTAATGAAGCGACTGAGCGGATCGCAGTGCTGGAAGAAGCTCTGGATTCTGCCACCGAGCGCATTTCACAGATTGATACCCTTGAGTCAAGTATGACCGCTTTTGCGGAAAATATGCGCTTGCTTGAGGAAAAAGTGATGCAAGGATGTGGTGTTGAGTCTGCTGTAAGCCAGCAACTCAGTGAAGCTCTTCGTCCTGATTCAGCTGCAGTTGTAGCTATTGCCGCTGCCGCTGCTGAGGAACTGGGCGACAAAGTTAACGATCAGGTTCAGCTTGGGTTGCGGGAAGTTCGCGCTGATGCTGAGGAACGTATTTCCGCTATTGAAGCTAAGCTTGATGAAGGCCCGGATTTTGAACCGCGCATAGCTGCTCTTGAGTCACGCCTTGATGAGACTCCCGATCATGAACCTCGTGTAGCAGCACTTGAATCCCGCCTTGACGAAGCTCCTGATCATGAGCCGCGTCTGGCCGGAATCGAAGATAAAATTGAGGCTCTGCCTGATGTGGAAGAAATTGTTAGCAAGTCTCTTGAAAAAGAACTTGATCCCGATTCTCCGGCTTTTTACCGCATTAAGAGTCGGTTGACCGAAGACATCGAAGATTATCTCGCTCCGCGTCTGGTTGAGAAAATTGATGATATGAAGGGCGAACTGGAAGAATCTTTCAAAGCATCCGTCGAAGATTTGCTAGCTGATAAGCTTGAGCGGGCAGTTCCTGCTGAAGCTGCACGGATTATCCGCGAAGAAATAGCGGCTTTAGCCCGTGAACTCGAAGGTTAGCATTTTTAAATAATGTTCTTAAATCGGTCCGGCGGACGTATGTCTGCCGGACCGATTTAATTTAGATACTCAAAAATCAGCCATCAAGCGGGTCGACTATTTGGAGGTCTCATGCTAAAGAGCCTCACAAAAGAAGGGTGCTTAACAGGTTTTCTTCTTTTTACCCGCCCGGCGCCCTACCTGTGGAGGTCGTGGCCATTTCCCACCGGGCGGGGTTTTTCAAGCCCAATTAAGGATATACATCATGGATAAGATTCAGAAGCAGGCTTTGCAGGTCGCTAAGGAAATCGTAGTTAAATTTATCGAGGTTGGAAGAATTTCCCCCTCAAATTTTTCTGAGCATTTTAACGCTATCCACGCTGACGTAGTGGCTTCCATCGTGGAGCAGGAAAATAAGCTTGCCGGAGACGATGCAAGAGACGGCAACGGGGATGCTCGATAGATGGCGCAGGTATCCCATCAGGAACACGGTAAGAAAGTCCGGGATATGTTCGGCAGGATTGCCGGATGGTATGATTTCCTGAACCATTTTTTGAGTGCCGGACAGGATATTTATTGGCGTTACCGTCAAGTAAAGCTGGTGCGTCCCAGCAAAAAAGGTCTGGTGCTGGATCTGGCTGCCGGAACACTTGATGTTTCGGTGGAACTTTTGCGTCAGTATCCTGATGTGAAAGTTCTGGCCATGGACTTTACCCATCAGATGCTCGCCTGCGGTAAGACCAAGAAACTGGAAGGCAAGCATGCTGGACGCAGCGAAAGCATTGCTGCAGTTCAGGCAGATGGAAGGGTTTTGCCCTTGCCGGATAATTGTCTGGACGGCGCCACTATTTCTTTCGGTATCAGAAATATCCTTCCGCGCGAAGATTGTTATAAAGAAGTTCTGCGTACGCTTAAGCCCGGCGCGCGGTTCTGTATTCTGGAATTCGGTTCCGGCAGCAAGAAAATCTGGAAGGGTGTTTATAATTTTTACCTCAACAAGGTTCTGCCTTTGCTGGGTAAGGTTGTTTCCGGTGATTCCGGGGCCTACTCCTATCTGGCGGATACTATCCGGGCTTTCCCGGATGAGCGTGCACTTGCTGAGGAATTGCGTGAAGCAGGTTTCGGGCGTGTGATGTTTATCCCGCTACTTTCAGGGATTGTTTATATACACGTGGCTGAAAAATCTGAAGAATAGCGCTATAAATCGGTCAGTGACTGACCGAATGAGATGAGCAGCAAACCGAATATCATGGCAATGAGCCCGAGAATGCGTAATTGCCGCGGTCCTCGCTCAATGATTGAAATAAGGATCCTGGGCATACGCTCAGAAAAAACAAAATAGGGTATCCCCTCAATAATGAAGGCCAGGCCAAGGGCGGACAGAAGAAAGGACCAATCGATATGCATAATGATAGTTATGTATATGCGCTGCTTGATTATGTCTACCCTTACGAAACAAAGTTAGAGTGTTAAATTTTCAGGCCGGAATTATTATGTAAGTGTTTTAAGAGCTTATTTTGTTATCTAAGTAATAAAGGACAATAAGTTATGATTAAATTCTCAGACATTGAAGAAAAGAAAACAACTATCGGGGTTGTCGGCCTCGGATACGTGGGCCTGCCTCTCGCAGTTGCCCTTGGCCGTAAATTCAAGGTGCTTGGACTTGATATTTCCGAACAGCGCGTCAAGGAACTCAGCGAAGGTTTTGACCGCACCAATGAAGTTCTGGAAAATGATTTCCATAACTATGTTGAATTCAGCACCGATGCATCCCTGCTTAAAGACTGCAGCGTAATTATTGTCGCTGTCCCCACCCCCATTGATGAAGCCCGTAATCCTGATCTGAGACCTGTTGTAGGTGCTTCCACCATGGTCGGCGCGAATATGTCTGCCGGCTCAATTGTCGTTTATGAGTCCACTGTTTATCCCGGACTCACTGAAGATATTTGCGTACCCATCCTCGAAGAAAATTCCGGCCTCAAATACGGCAAGGATTTCGGCGTAGGATACTCTCCCGAACGTATCAACCCCGGTGATCGTGAACACACCCTGCAGACCATCGTCAAGGTTGTTGCCGGTAACGACGCTGAAGTGGCTGATCTGCTGGATAAATTATACTCTTCCATCATCACCGCCGGAACTCATCGTGCTTCCTGCATCAAGGTTGCCGAGGCCGCCAAGGTTATTGAAAATACTCAGCGAGATCTGAATATCGCGCTTATGAATGAACTTTCCA
Organism: Maridesulfovibrio pacificus (SeqCode); assembly: GCF_048612815.1. Lineage (NCBI taxonomy): Bacteria > Pseudomonadati > Thermodesulfobacteriota > Desulfovibrionia > Desulfovibrionales > Desulfovibrionaceae > Maridesulfovibrio > Maridesulfovibrio pacificus (SeqCode). The sequence continues at coordinate 322,120 of NZ_JBLZNE010000002.1, read as the reverse complement.
TGATCTTCGATAAAATGGGCATCGATACCCTCGATGTTCTGGAAGCAGCAGGGACCAAATGGAACTTCCTGCCTTTCCGTCCCGGTCTGGTTGGTGGACACTGCATTGGTGTCGATCCCTATTACCTGACCACCAAGGCTGAAGAAATCGGCCATCATCCGCAGGTTATCCTTGCGGGTCGTAAGATCAATGACTCCGTAGGTAAATTTATCGCCGACACTACCATCAAACAGATGATTAACGGCGACAGCAAGGTAAAGGGTGCCAAAGTAGGTGTCCTCGGCCTTACCTTTAAGGAAAACGTTCCCGACCTGCGTAACACCAAAGTTGTTGACGTAGTGGACGAACTGAAATCTTTCGGCGTGGACGTGCTTATTCACGATGCGTACGCTGATCCTGAAGAAGCTGTGGAAGAGTACAATATCACCACTTCTTCTTTTGAAGAATTTAAGGATCTTGAGGCTGTTGTTCTGGCTGTTTCCCACGATAAATATCGTGACCTTGAGCTTGATACCATCAAGAGCTGGTTCAGAAACCCTGAAAACGCACTCATTATCGATGTTAAGTGCTTCTTTGACCGTAAGGAACTTGAAGACGCTGGCATCAGGCACTGGAGACTTTAGTCCCCTTGAAGTTGATGAAACCGATTCTTTTTGCAACGGCAACAGCCAAGGAGATGAAAGCCGCGCTGGGCGGGGTTTGCAAACTGCCTCGTTTGGAGCAGGGCAAGCCCGTGGAGTTCATGTTCGGTGATCGTCCCGGTCTGTTGCTGGTAACCGGAATCGGAGTAATAAATACATCTTTCGCTCTCGGGCGGGCATTGGCGGGAAATGATGTTGGTGTTGTAGTACTGGCTGGAATTGCCGGAACATTCAACGCTGACCGTTTTCCACTTTGTTCCGCCTGCGTCGTAAGCAAAGAAATTTGGCCCGAATACGGGCTGAGAAAAGGTGATCAGGTCGATCCTAAGGGGCTGGGATTCAGCCTTGCGGAGATTGACGGTCAGCCTGTCTGGAACGAAGTGGAACTAAGTTCCGGAAAAAGTCTTTTTGAATCAGGACTTGACCGATTTGAAAAACTGCCCGAAGCTGTGTCTTTAACCGTGAGCGGTGTGACCGCCACGGCTGAGGGAGCCGCTGCATATGTAGATAAATATGGAGCGGATTTAGAAAATATGGAAGGTTTTGCGGCTGCGTATGTGTGCGCCCTTGTCGGGGTGGGGCTATGTCAGGTGCGGACTGTTTCGAACCTTGTAGGATCAAGAGATAGTAATGATTGGGATTTGCGCGGAGCCCTTGCCGAGTTGGGGCGGGTCTGCTCAGCTCTGGTCAGGTAATTTCCCAAAACTGTTCTTGTTCTTTCGCAACCGGGATAATTCATACGCGGATGATTGAGTTATTAGCCTATTTTAAAAATGAACTGCCTCTCATTAATGGTTTTCTCGATGAGGAAACTTCTAAGCTTGAGGGGCTGGTTAAGGATGTAGCCAGACATGTGCTGCTTGCGCCGGGAAAGAGGATTCGCCCGGTGCTGACGATTCTTTCCGCCCGAGGACTGGGCTACGGAAAAGATGATATTTATCCTCTGGCTGGTTCTTTGGAACTCCTCCATGCCGCAACCCTCCTTCATGACGATATTTTAGATGATGCCGACCTGCGCCGTGGCGTAGAAGCTTCGCATCTTGTTTTTGGTTCCACCGAGACTATACTTGCCGGGGATGTCTTGCTGGCTCTTGCCAATAAGATCGGTGCCGATTACGGCAAACCCCGCATCAGTTCTGTGCTTGCTTCAGGCATCATGGCCACTGTTGAAGGTGAGATTCTTGAAATTGCCCATATTTCAGAGCCGCTGATGGATCGTGATACCTATATGGATATCATCATCGGTAAGACTGCCCGCTTGATTGAAACCTCTTGCCGTCTGGGAGCCATTCTTGCCTCCGATGACCGGGCAATGGAAGATGCAGTCGGCAACTTCGGCTTGAACATGGGTATTGCTTTCCAGCTTGTTGATGATGCACTCGATTATGAATCTCCTTCTGACGATACTGGTAAGCCTGAAGGCGGTGACCTTAAAGAAGGTAAGATTACTTTACCTTTGATTCTTTATCTTGAAATGCTACAAGAAAAAGAAGCAGAGTTGTTGCTTGCTGAAATCAAGAGCCAAACCCTGCCGGATGAAAAGCGTGACCATGTGCTTGCGGAAATCAGGAAGCACGGGCTGGGGGCCAGAACCAGAACCTATGCTGCGGAATATGTGGAAAAAGCCAAGTTGTGTTTGGACCCGCTCCCCGAAGGTGAGGAAAAGCAGGTGCTCAAGCAGGCAGCTGATTTTGTGCTGACCCGGAAAAAATAGGTGAGACTAAAGGAGAGGAGCTGTCGCTATGAGTCTGGATGATATTCTTGAATCACCACGATTGATGATGAAACTCAGCTTTCCTCCGGTCATGCTCCAGATGATGCAGGAGGCCTGCAAGCCTGAACCGGACTTTGCCGTACTGGGGAAAATTATCAGTATGGACCCGGCTCTTTCTACCACTATTCTCAACCTCGTTAATTCCCCATTTTACGGTCTTTCCCAGGAAATTTCAGATTTCAAAAGGGCTGCTGTTGTGCTTGGCACCCGTGAACTGCTTAATCTGGCAGTCACAGTGACTTATCAGAAGCATATCTGTAAGCACATGGAGCTGGATGGTTACAAAATCTATAATGACTGGATGCTTACCGTTTGGGGGGCCATTTCTGCACAGCTTATTGCGACGCGTATTTGTCCAGAGCAAGCGGATAAAGTTTACCTTTGCTGCCTGCTGAAGGATATTTCCCTGTTTTTTCTGCGTTGTGCAGCTCCGGGAGAATTGCCTGAAGAAATTTCAAAGGATTCGGTAACTCGCTCCGGTCCCGCTCAGTCTGATACTGAGAATGAAATATGGGGTATGAATCATGGAGCGCTCAGCCAGCTGCTTTTAACCCGCTGGAAGATGGACACTTTAAATTGTCCTTCCCTGCAGCATCACCATGCCATCGATGAGATTGACACTTTTGATCTGCCGACTCAGGCAGTGATTCTGGCTACGAGATGGGCTGAATTGGAGTTGGGTAGCAGCGCTGCTCCATTTAATGTTCTGCAATTTGAAGTTCAGTTGCAGCGTTCCCTTGATATGGATGAGGAAGCCATTGAAGGGTTCAGGGAAGTCTGCCGTACAAAATTTCAATCCATGCTCAAGAATTTAGGCATTTCTGAGGATGGTGAGGATGCTAATTTCTACAATCATTCCATAAAGAGTCTACAGTCCAGTTACTTTTTGAGTCTGGAACTTCTCACTGCTGAGGGCGGGATTGATTCCATTGCCCGGATAATAGGCAGACATCTCAAATTGAGCTGGGATATTGTCAGCTGGGAACTGGCTCTCAAGTCTCCACATACCGATAAATATAAACTTTACCGTATTAATGACGGTAGCGGTCTTGAACTGGCGGCCAAGGATTGTATCGCCGGAGAAATTCCCTGGCAAAAACGGGGGGACGGGGAAGACATCATAAGCCGGAAAATTCTGTTCGGCAGGTTTCGATTCAACTCCAAGAATATCAGGTCTGAAGATAGAAAGAACCTTAAACTTTATTTTCGGTTCATCGGTCAGGCTTATGAACATTATTGCGCCAAACAGCACCTCATTGAGGATCGTGCAGAGACTCTGGATACTTTGCCTTTGGGCGTAGCCAGTTTGGATATTCAGGGTGACCTGATCGATATGAACGAGGAGATGATCCGCTTGCTTGGCGGTGCTTCTATTTCAGGTACTAAAAATTTCAATGATCTTTTCAAACTCGGTGTTGGTTCCGGACTTGGGGCCAGCTGGCCTGCTTTTCTCGAAGATGAAAATAGAAAGTCCTTTAGCAAGATTGTCTGCGTGAGTCTTCGAACCGGGGGAATGCCACGTGACGCATGTCTCTATGTTTCCGCTTACAAGCAGGCTCGTGGCGGAGAACAACTGATTTCTCTGGTTATGGAAGATATCAGGGAGATGTCTGAGAGTCAGATTCAGGCCCTCAAACAGCGCGATTTTCTCGAAGGGCTTGTTGATTCTATGCGAGATGTTGTGCTTACCGTGGATAGACGCGGAAATATTACTTATGCATCTTCTCGTTTTTCAAAGATTTTTTTGGGCCGCAATATTTTTGATATTGCCACTCCCAGCGAAACTTTTACCGGCCGTTGGGGACCGGATATGTTTGAGCGGGATAAAACTGTAGTTGAAGTCCTTTTGAAAAGGACCGATACAGCCGGAAGGCCTTTTGAGTTTGTTGTCAGCAAGCTGGCAGGATCAGGGGAGAAGAGTCTTATTGTTGCCCGTGATCTTACCGCTATTCGCAGGCTGGAGGATAAACTCAAACGTCAGGCTATATTTGATGGTCTGACTGATCTTTTTAACCACACCCAGTTCAACACTCTGATGGCTCGCGAAATTAATCGCAGCAGGCGGACCGGACGTCCGGTAGGGTTGCTTTTCTTCGATCTTGACGGCTTTAAGGCTGTTAACGATAACGAAGGCCATCAGGTTGGAGATGACGTTCTCAAGGGAGTGGGAGAAATCCTGCGCAATGAACTTCGCTCAGGAATGGATTTTCCCTGCCGTTACGGTGGGGATGAGTTCGGGGTGATTGTCACCGAAGTCCGGGCTGAGGCTCTTGAAAAAATAGGCAACAGAATCAGGCTCCGGGTGGAGAAGAAATTTTCTGGTAAGGTCACAATCAGCGGGGGGCTTACCGTGCTCAAGGAAGGAGATACTTCCGTCAGCATGTTGAACCGCGTTGACAAAGCTACATATGAAGCCAAGGATTTGGGCGGAAATGTACTGGTCTGGGCTGAGTAGGTCCGGATTTTAATCATTAAGAGGAGATAGCCATGCTCTGGCGTGTCGAGGTCGCACTTAAAGACCATGTCCGTGATGTCCACGGTCATAAAGTTTCCAATAAGATCAAAGAAGAACTCGGTATTGAATCCGGTGAAGTCCGGACTATCAAGGTATATACTGTAGAAGGTCTTGAGAAAGACGAAATCGAAAAGGTTCTGGAACTGGGCGTTTTGCATGACCCGGTCCTGCATACTCCTTCGTTGGAGCCGCTGGCCAAGGATTTCGCCTGGAACCTTGAAGTGGGCTTCCGTCCCGGCGTTACTGACAACGAAGGTCGTACTGCCAAGGAATCCGTTATTCTGGTTACCGATTCTGCTGATGTCGAGGCAGTAAAAGTATACACCTCCACTCAGTACCTTTTTGCCGAAGATCTCGGTCTCGAGCAGGTCAGCCATATTGCAAAAGACCTGCTGGCTAACGAACTCATTCAGCGTTACGAAATCCGTTCCGCAGATGAGTGGGTTAAGTCTCCGGGGTTCGAAGCTAAGGCTGCCCGGGTTACCGGCAAGGCCAGCGATGAAGTTGCAATCATTGATCTCGCTGCCATGTCCGATGACGAAATGATGGCTTTCAGCCGTGAGAACACCCTTGCCCTCAGCCTTGAGGAATTCCACTGCATCCGCAATTACTATGCTGATCCTGAAGTGGTTAAGCAGCGCGAGGAAATGGGGCTTACTGCTCAGCCTACCGATGCTGAGCTCGAAGCTTTGGCCCAGACTTGGTCCGAGCACTGCAAGCATAAAATTTTCAGCTCAAAGATTGAGTACGAAAACAAGGAAACCGGGGTTTCCGCCACTGTAGACAGCCTCTACAAAACGTGCATTATGAACACCACCAAGGAAATCCGTGCTGAAAAGGGCGAAGACGATTTCTGCCTGTCCGTGTTCAAGGATAACGCAGGTGTTATCAAATTTAACGACAAGCTCAATGTCTGCGTCAAAATGGAGACCCACAACAGTCCCTCCGCTCTGGATCCTTACGGCGGAGCGCTGACCGGTATTGTCGGTGTTAACCGTGACCCCATGGGTACCGGACTGGGTGCAAACCTGCTTTGTAACACTGACGTATTCTGCTTTGCTTCTCCCTTCCACGAGGGCGAACTGCCCCCGCGCTTGCTGCATCCCCGCCGCGTATTTGAAGGCGTGCGCGAAGGTGTTGAGCACGGTGGTAACAAATCCGGTATCCCCACTGTAAACGGTTCCATTGTTTTCGATGAGCGCTACCTCGGTAAGCCTCTGGTTTACTGCGGAACCGTGGGCACCATGCCTGTTGAATCCGCAGGTCGCCCCAGCCACGAGAAGAAAGCACTGCCCGGTGACATCATCGTTATGACCGGTGGACGTATCGGTAAAGACGGTATTCACGGTGCAACCTTTTCTTCCGAGGAACTCCATGAAGGTTCCCCGGCAACAGCTGTCCAGATCGGTGACCCCATCACCCAGCGTAAGATGTATGACTGCCTGATGCGCGCCCGCGATATGGGCCTGTACAATGCTATCACCGATAACGGTGCCGGCGGCCTGTCTTCATCTGTCGGTGAAATGGCCGAGGACAGCGGCGGTTGTGATCTTGACCTCGCCAAGGCTCCGCTCAAGTATGACGGCCTCAAGCCTTGGGAGATCCTTGTTTCCGAAGCTCAGGAGCGTATGACTCTCGCTGTTCCGCCGGAAAAGCTGGACGAGTTCATGGCCCTTGCCGATGAAATGGACGTTGAAGCTACCGCGCTTGGTACTTACACCGACAGCGGCCTCTACAATATCCGTTACGGCGAGAAGCCCGTTGCCTGCCTGCGCATGGACTTCCTGCATGACGGTGTGCCTCAGATGCAGCTTAAAGCTGTCTGGGAACGTCCTGAAATCGAATTTACCGGTGAGCCGGAAGTTGCTGACCACACCGAGCTGCTTAAAGACATGCTCGGCCGTCTGAACATCTGCAGTAAAGAATATGTCATCCGCCAGTACGACCATGAAGTGCAGGGCCGCAGTGTAGTCAAGCCTCTGGTTGGTGAAGAGGAAGACGGTCCCGCTGATGCAGGCGTGCTGCGTCCTGACTTTGATGATGACAAAGGTCTGGTCGTATCACACGGTATCTGCCCGAAATTCTCCGATCTCGATACCTACTGGATGATGGCCAACGCAGTTGACGAAGCTATCCGTAACGCAGTTGCTGTCGGTGGTGACATCTCTCATATGGCCGGTATTGATAACTTCTGCTGGTGCGATCCGGTTCAGTCCGAATCCACTCCTGACGGTCACTACAAGCTGGCACAGCTTGTCCGTGCAAACCAGGCTCTGTCCCACTTCTGCCGTGCTTTCGGAGTGCCCTGCATTTCCGGTAAGGACTCAATGAAGAACGACTACAAGGGCGGCGGAGTGAAGATTTCCATCCCGCCGACAGTACTCTTCTCCGCAGTCGGTATTGTTCCGGACATCAATATGTGCGTGACTTCCGATTTCAAGAAGCCCGGTGAGTTTATCTATGTGCTCGGCCTGACCCGTGACGAAATGGGCGGCTCTGAGATTGCTTCCCAGCTTAACTTTGTACATGACAAAGTGCCTCACGTTGAAGCTCTCACCGCTAAAGCGCGCTACATGACCCTTAATCAGGCTATGCGTCAGCGTCTGGTGAGTTCCTGCCACGACCTTTCCGACGGTGGTCTGGGTGTTGCTCTTGCTGAGATGTCCCTTGGCGGACGTATCGGTTGTGAAGTTGATCTTCGCTCTGTACCCACCGAGTACGGCATGTCCACCTTGTCCGTTCTCTACAGTGAGTCCGCATCACGTTTTGCAGTGACCGTGGCTCCTGAGAATGCAGCCAAGTTCGAAGAACTCTTCGCAGGCCAGATCTGCCAGCGCATCGGTATGACCGTGGGCGGCAATTCCTTCGGCCTGGTGGAAGGTTCCGCTGGTATTGTTCGCTGCAAGACCGAAGAACTTGCTACCGCTTTCAAGGAAACCTTGAACTGGTAGTCTGACAGTCAAATAAAGAATCAAAGGCCGCGTTTCCAAAGGGAACGCGGCCTTTTTTTGTTTTCTCTGAAAAAACTCTTAACCGTAACCGAACCGTGTGACTGTTACGTCCTCCTGCACTTATTAGAAAAGGCGAAAATTAATTGTACGCCTTTTCGCTCCAGTGCGTAAAATTTTAGGAGGTTATTGCCATGAAAGGCTTGAATGTGAGGGTGGACCTGCATGTTCACTCAAAATATTCAACCCGTCCATCCCAGTGGATTTTGCAGAAACTGGGTTGCCCGGAGAGTTTTACCGAACCGTTGAAGATTTATGATAGAGCACTTGCCCGTTCCATGAATATGGTCACTATCACCGATCACAACACCATTAACGGCAGTCTGGAAATCGCCCACCTTGATAATGCCTTTGTCAGTGAAGAGATAACCACATATTTCCCGAAAGACGGCTGCAAGCTGCACGTTTTGGCGTATGATATCACTGAGGAACATCATCGCGAGTTTCAAAAGCTGCGTGAAAATGTTTTCGATCTTGTTCCCTATCTTCGCGGACAGGGAATTGTTCATGTGCTGGCCCATCCTCTTTTTGCAGTTAATGAAAGGCTCACCCCCGATCATTTTGAACAGGCCTTGCTCTTGTTTAACACCCTTGAGTTAAACGGAACTCGTGATGAAATGCAGAATTCAGCCCTGCGCACCATTGTCGATAACTTGACACCTGAAAAGATTGACCAACTCGCTAATAAACACGACCTAGAGCCTTATGGTGAGACTCCGTGGGTAAAGGGGCTTACCGGAGGGTCTGACGATCATTCCGGCATTAATATCGCCCGCGTATATACCGAGGTCGTAGATGTTGAGACTCCTCAGGAGATGCTTAAGGCGGTAAGTGAAGGACGGGCTATGGTTCAGGGTAAAGCGGCTACTCCGCATACAATGGCGCACAATCTATACGGCATTGCTTACCAGTTCTATAAAAGTCATTTTGATTGTACGAAACTCAAGCGCTCTGTCGAATGCTTCCGATACATAGACAATGTTCTTGATCCCGGCGATAAGGAAAATCCGTCTATCCTCGATAAGCTTCAGAGCTTCATTTACCGTCAGCGTTCGAAAAAATATTTCAAGACATCCGATTCAGTGCAGGCCGCTTTGTTGCGCGAGGCCAATCGAATTGTTGAAAGTGATGATCGTGCCCGCAATATAAGCTGCGGTTTCAGGTATAGTCCTGAAGAGTTGGAGGACGAGTGGTTCCGCTTTGTGGGAAATGCCACAGACAAGGTCCTTTCCGGTCTGGGTGATAAGATCATCAACAGTGCTTTGGGTGCGAATCTGTTCGATGTCTTCCACACAATAGGTGCGGCTGGTTCCCTGTATACCCTGTTGGCTCCGTATTTTGTTTCCTACGGACTTTTCGCCAGTGAACGAGAGTTTGCTCGCGACTGCCTATCCGCTTTCGGTCACGCGGACCCTTTGGAGGGGGAAACCAAGATCGCACATTTTACGGATACTTTCAGTGATGTGAACGGTGTGGCCTTGACTCTGCAGCATCAGCTTGATGTGGCCCGCAAACATGATAAGAAGCTGACCGTAATTACCTGCGGCTCAGATGGTTCAAGTGATCAGGTAGTAAATTTTACCCCGGCAGGAGAATTTGATCTTCCCGAATACCCGGAACTATCTTTTAAATATCCTCCGTTCCTGCGTGTCTTGGCTCATTGTCTTGAAAACAATTACACCCTGTTGCATCTGGCTACTCCCGGTCCTGTCGGGCTGGCCGGACTGGCTGTAGCCAAGCTGCTCAAGCTTCCGGTTCACGGCACTTACCACACCGCATTCCCGCAGTACGTACGGGCTTTCACCGATGACACGGGACTTGAAGACATAGCGTGGAAATTTATGATCTGGTTCTACAATCAGATGGATACGGTTTTCGTCCCCTCGGAGGCTACCGGGGATGAACTGGCAGATAAGGGCGTTAAGCCACACAAAATCAAGGTGTATCCCCGCGGGGTGGATATCAACCGCTTTACACCTGAAAAACGCAACGGCTTCTATAATGGACGTTTCAAGGTAAAGGAAGCGGTTAAGCTACTTTATGTGGGACGTGTGTCGCGGGAAAAGAACCTTGATGTCCTAACCGAAGCTTTTAAGACGGTATCAACTATCAGGCCGGAATTGCATCTGGTTGTGGTCGGTGACGGTCCATATCTTGAGGAAATGAAGAGAAGGCTGGAAGGGTGCCCGGTTACCTTTACCGGTTATCTTGGCGGTGATGAGCTTTCAGCATGCTATGCCAGTTCCGATGTGTTTGTTTTTCCTTCGGCAACAGATACCTTCGGCAACGTAGTCCTTGAAGCTCAGGCTTCAGGGCTTCCGGTAATAGTCACCGACTCAGGAGGGCCTTGCGAGAATCTTATTGAAGATACCACAGGATTAATTGTCGAAGCCGGAAATGCTGATGCTCTAGCCAGAGCCATTGTCCGCCTTGCTGATCATCCGGAATTGCTCCAGTACATGAAAAAGAGTGCACGGACATATACAGAGAAGCGATCTTTTGATGCCGAGTTTTTGAAGACTTGGACGTTGTATGAGGATTTGTCGAAAAGATCGGCAGTGCAATAACATTAACTTACTTTTAATCATTCGAAGTGGCGAAAACCCATTGAAAAAATTTGGGATTCTTAAACCCTTTTTCAAAAGGGTTTAAGCCGCCGGAGGCAATAAAAAAGCCCGGAAGCATTATGCTTCCGGGCCTTCCTATTTATCTGTAGCTACAGAACTATTCTTCGTCTTCGACTGCGTCTGCGATAGCGCATTCGGTGGTCAGCAGGAGGCTGGACACGGAAGCTGCGTTCTGCAGAGCGATACGGGTAACCTTTTTGGGGTCGATAACACCGGCCTTGATAAGGTCTTCGTATACACCGGTACCTGCGTTGAAACCGAAACCGTCTTTACCAGCGGCAACTTTTTCTACAACTACGGAACCTTCGAAACCTGCGTTAGCAGAGATCATGCGCAGGGGCTGCTGAGCAGCACGGCGGATGATGTTGATACCTGCCAGTTCGTCGTCGTTGCCTGCTTTGAGGTCGTCGAGGACTTTAGCGCAACGTACGAGGGCGGTACCGCCACCAGCTACGATGCCTTCTTCGACAGCTGCGCGGGTAGCGTTCAGAGCATCTTCAACGCGAGCTTTCTTTTCTTTCATTTCAACTTCGGTAGCAGCACCAACTTTGATTACTGCAACACCGCCAACGAGCTTGGCAAGGCGTTCCTGAAGTTTTTCACGGTCGTAGTCAGAGGAAGAATCATTGATCTGAGCTTCGATCTGCTTAACGCGGGCTTTGATTTCTTCAACGTTGCCTGCGCCGTCTACGATAACGGTGTTTTCTTTGTCTACGCGTACACGCTTTGCAGTACCCAGACCTTCAACGGTCATAGCGTCGAGGGAGAGGCCGATGTCTTCGGAAACAACAGTCGCACCGGTGAGGGTTGCGAGGTCTTTGAGCATTTCCTTGCGGCGGTCACCGAAGCCGGGAGCCTTGATAGCGCAAACATTGAGGTTGGCGCGCAGTCTGTTAACTACGAGAGTTGCCAGAGCTTCGCCGTCCACGTCTTCTGCTACGATGAGCAGGGGACGGGACATTTTCAGAACCTGCTCGAGGATGGGGAGCAGATCTTTCATGTTGGAAACTTTTTTCTCAACGAGAAGAATCATGGGATCTTCGAATTCGCAAACCATTTTGTCGGTGTCGGTTGCGAAGTAGGGGGAGAGGTAACCGCGGTCGAACTGCATGCCTTCAACAACGTCCAGTTCGGTTTTCATGGATTTGGCTTCCTCAACGGTGATAACGCCTTCCTTACCTACTTTGTCCATGGCTTCAGCGAGGATTTCACCAATGGTGGAGTCGCTGTTAGCAGAGATGGTGCCGACCTGAGCGATTTCAGCTTTGTCGCGGGTGGGCTTGGCAAGTTTGCCGAGCTCTTCAACGATAGCTTCAACAGCGGAGTCGATACCGCGTTTGATGGACATGGGGTTACGGCCTGCAGCAACGAGCTTTACACCTTCTGCGAAGATGGACTGAGCCAGAACGGTAGCAGTGGTGGTACCGTCACCTGCGATGTCGTTGGTTTTGGAAGCAACTTCCTTAACCATCTGTGCGCCCATGTTTTCGAACTTGTCTTCAAGGTCGATTTCCTTGGCAACAGTCACACCGTCTTTGGTGATGGTGGGAGCGCCCCAGGATTTTTCGATAACAACGTTACGGCCTTTGGGGCCGAGGGTAACCTTTACTGCTTCTGCGAGGGTGTCCACACCTTTTTTAAGGCGGTCACGTGCAGTTACGTCAAATTCAATTGCTTTTGCCATGTCTTATATTCTCCTGATCTGGAAAAATTAATTTATTAAGGGGATATTATTCGACAATTGCGAGGATTTCGTCTTCGCGCATGATGATGAATTCGTCAGCATCGATTTTCAGTTCGTTGCCAGCATATTTAGCGAAGAGAACTACGTCGCCTGCTTTAACGGTCATGGGGTTGTTGTCTTTACCGGGACCTGCAGCAACAACTTCACCTTTCATGGGCTTTTCTTTTGCGGAATCGGGGATGATGATGCCGCTGGCGGTCTTCTGCTCAGTTTCTACACGCTTGATGAGTACACGATCCTGTAAAGGCTTGAGATTCATGGTTCCTCCAGAATAAATAAACTTTTTTTAGATAAGATAAGTAATCCGCGAGTTTATGGCGGATCATACTTTTAAATTTCAAAGCCTGCGTCTCTCAGCAGGCCGGATGCTTCCGCAGAAGCTGACATAAATTAAGACAGTCTGGGGATATGTCAACACCGTGAGTCGAAAAAAAGTACTGCTTTTTTTAATCAGTTTCGATTGTGAGATTTCAACCAAATTTGAGACCATGCGATCCTTTTAGCGCAATCTGCTTGACATTCCTTTGTAAATGCTTGTAAGCCGCCCATTCCGCCCTGATTTTAGGGGCCCGCTGCACCGGCGAAAAGTTACTTTTTTGTGCTTTCTAATGAATATAATGTCCTATCAGGCTAAGATTTGCTTTTCGCTATGGCTTTTTCTAAATTTCTGGTGTAGTGGGCTTTAAGGGGTACGGATATCCGCCGCCTGAGCGCGGGAAAAAATACTTTTGAAGGAGTTAACTATGAGTAAAACTGTTCTTGTTAAGAAAATCCGGGAAAAACTGGAGCTGAGTGCAAAAGACGCATCTGCCGCACTGGACGGCGTTCTCAGCGCAATCGAAGACGGCCTCAAAGAAGAAGGCAATGTTACCCTTACAGGTTTCGGTACATTTAAGACTGTAGAGCGTTCCGCTCGCACCGGACGCAACCCCCAGACCGGCGAAGCTATCCAGATTCCCGCTTCCCGTGGCGTTAAATTCACTCCCGGAAAATTCCTCAAGGACGCAGTTAAATAATTCTGGTTCTGACGAAGCTTTAAAGCCGTTTCCGGGTAACACCGGAAACGGCTTTTTTTTATGTGTACAATATATAATATTACTCATAGCCTTCCTCTCGCTCTACTGCACTTCCAGTTGAAGATGATAAAAAATGTCATGCGCTAATTAATTATAATATCTAGCTGAGTTTCAAGCTATCGGAGTTGAAAATGATATCTTTATGGAACAAACCATTCGGATACAAGCATGTGCTTGATATAAGTATGCCCCTTGCGGTGAGTATGGCTTCCACCACCATAATGCAGGTGACAGACCGTATTTTTCTCGGTCGTTATTCCATGGAGGCCATTGCCGCCGCATTGCCTGCGGGAATTATGTCCTTTCTGTTCATTTCCTTTTTTATGGGAGTGGCCAGTTATATTAATGTATTTATCGCTCAGTATACTGGAGCAGCACGACCGGAACGAGTAGCCTCAAGCCTATGGCAAGGCATATATTTCGCGCTTGGAGCGTGGGTTATTCTCGGTGTTATGGGGTTCTGGCTGACTCCGCTTCTGGAAAAGGGCGGCCATCCTCCAGAAGTTCTGGAGCTTGAGATTCAATATTTCCGTATTCTCATGCTCGGAGCCGGACTTCCTGTGCTTGATACCGCGCTTTCGGGATTCTTTGCCGGACGCGGACTGACCAGAACCGTAATGGTCGTTAATATGATAGGCGCGGCCGTCAATATTCCCTTGGATTATGCACTGATCAACGGTTTCTGGATCTTTCCTGAGATGGGTATACGCGGGGCAGCCATTGCGACAATCACTGCCGGAGCAGTTATTGTCGCCATTTATATTCCCCTTATTTTTAACAGGACCAATGAGAAAGCTTTCAAGACCCGCAGTAATTACCGTTTTGAACCGAAACTTTTCAAGCGGTTCATCTCATACGGTCTTTCTAACGGCATGCAGTTTTTCCTTGATATCTTTGCCATCACTTTTTTTGTGTACATGGTCGGGAGATTGGGAACAGTAATTCTTGCAGCCAGCAATATTGTCCTTTCCATTGATGGGGTGTCGTTCTTTCCGGCTTATGGTATTGCCGTAGGAGTCAGCACCCTTGTGGGGCAGGCCATAGGGCAGGGCAGACCTGATTATGCAAGGCGGGCCACCAAATGTGCCTTGCATATTACCACCGTCTGGATGCTTTTTATGGGACTCATCTATCTGGTTTTCCCGGAACTGCTCTTGTCGTTGTTCCGCCCGGAAAATATTACGGATGCAGTCTTTGCTGATGTGTTGGATTACGGGACACATTTCCTGCTTTTCACCGCAGCATATATTCTCTTTGACGGTACCGCTCTTGTTTATTCCGGTGCGCTCAAAGGTGCCGGTGATGTTGTCTACGTTATGAAGAGTGTGGGTGTCTGTTGTATCGCGGTAATGGTTGTACCTTGCTATATGGGAGTAGAGGTGTATCCCTCCGGACCATATTTTCTGTGGGGCATATTTACCCTGTATGTAATTGTACTGGCTGCTGCTTTCTATTGGCGATTTAAAGGAGGTAAGTGGGAAAGTATGCGGGTTATCGAATAGCATGAGATCATATTATTAATGATAAGACCGGATCGGTATTAACCGATCCGGTCTTTTTATATTATATATATTAGTGTTTTTCTTCAGTTGTATTTTCTTGATCTATTTTTTCGAGCTTGGTAGTTCTGCTCATTCAATTGTAGAGGGTAATTATAATGGGGAGAAATATTGTGTCTAGATGTTTTATATCAGTATTAATGTCGATAATTATGGTTCTTGCAATCTCGTTTTTTGCATGTGCTGAAGATTTATATATAAGTAATTTGCCTGATGGTTCAATTTCAGTGATTGATTCTAATGATCATCCTAATCCTATTTCAAAGCGTCATATAGCTGGTGTTGATACTTTGCTCACAGGCCCCGATGTTTTCGGAATGTTTTTATACAGCAATGAGTTATTTGTGACTAATGATGCCAAGAAAACAATGCTTGTCTTCGATGTCAGTGTGAATGGAAACGTTACACCTAAGAGGAAAATAACAGGTTTATCAATGCCTAGAGGGGTTGTTGTATCAGGTGGAGAACTTTTTGTTGGTGATACAGTAGATAGAAAGGGTCAAATTAGTGTTTTTGATCTCAAAGCTAAAGATGCGGTGAGTCCCAAGAGAGTCATTAAGTGTGATTTTGATGATGTAAAACTTGGTGAAGTGTGGACATTAGCTGTTTCCGGATCAGAAATATTTGTTAGTGATGGTGACAAAATTTACGTTTTTGACGCAGCTTCCAATCTAAATACAAGGCCAAAGCGAGTGATTCAACACAAAAGCGATGCTTTTGGTGCTGCTTATGGACTAGATGCTGATAGTAAAAATATTTATGTAAGTGATAGTAAAAATAGAATTATGGTTTTTCCTATCGCAAGTAGCGGCCAGGTTGAACCCATTGCAACCATTTCAGGACTAGAAACTAAGCTAAGCAGTCCATATAGCCTTACGGTAAAGAACGAGTATATTTATTCCTCTCAATATAGTGGAGGTAAAATTAATGTATACAAAACAACTGATAATGGCGAAGTTGAACCTCAATGGAGCTACACCAGTGCTGATTTCCCTGTTGCATGGATGATCGCCGTGGAAAAAAACAACTATGTTCGTCCTTCCGAGCATCAGCAGAACGGTGTTAATGTCTCGATTATATCAAATGCAGAAAATGCAACGACAGATACAGTCTTGCAGTCTGCTTACCGTACACCGTCCAACTTTGAATTGCGTGCCCCGGTAGGTTCCTTTACCGCCACAGTGGATAGCAACGGTGCTAACGGGGTTTTCCGTTTCAATTCTACGAGCTTGAGCGGTACCACCAATAACGTCCGGTTGTATAAGTGTTACGAAACGAATGGAACCTCTATACCATTTGGGTCATATTCAATTGCTGTAGATCCTGATACAGAGGGGACGTGGTGGCTGGAAGATGATAATGGTAATTATATCGATCCCGGAACTTCCCTTACAAAAGGCACTAATTACTGGGTCAACTACGTTGTAAAAGACAACGGCATATATGACGAAGACCGGACTTTAGGTTCTATTAAGGACCCGGCAGCTCTTGGTGCTGTAAATGGCGGAGGCGGGTGTGTTATGAATCCTGCTGCCGGTTTTGGTTTGGAGTGGGTGTTTCTTGTATTTGCTACCCTGATTGGATTGGTGGGTAGAAGACGGAACTAGTCTCTTAAGCTAAATCAAAAGAAAAGGCCTGATCAGGAATTTCCTGATCAGGCCTTATTTTTCCAAATAAAATATCATGTTTCTTGCGTGGCCAGCAGCATTTCCGGTCTGACTTTTTGCAGGAAGCCGTATGCAGACGCGCAGATAAAGCCTTCGATGATCATGATGGGAACGTGCCCGTAAACAATCATCTGTGCCGCTGATGCGAAGCTCTCGTCAGTAAAGGACAGAGCCAGCGCGGTCAGAAGGGCGGAGAGGGTGATCGACATTGCGCCGCAAAGGAAGGCCCCGAGGCTCATGCTGAAAAAGTTTTTCTTGAGCAGTGGGCGGAACATATAGTGACAGGCCACTGCGGGGAGAGCCATGGTTGCGGTGTTGATGCCGATTACAGTCAATCCGCCGTATTGGAAGAGTACTGCCTGCAGCAGGAGGCCAGTAAGGATAGCCGGAAAAGCTGCCCAACCGAGAAGAAGCCCCATGAGTCCGCTAAGGATTAAGTGTGCACTGGAAGGTCCTATTGGAATGTGAATCAGTGAGGCAATAAAAAAGACCGATGAGAGCAGTGCTACGGAAACAAGTTTTTCCGAATCAAGCTTTCTCAGGCCGATCATGGTTCCTGTTGCTGCTACAACTGCACCGCTGGCAAGTACCGGCAGTGAAAGGACTCCTTCTGATATGTGCATACTCGTATTCCTTATTGATAATGAGTAGGGCAGCCCTAGATCTTTTTTAGGATTTGTGAGGCTTGAGCTGCATACTTTTTTTGAAAGTATAGCACAGTAGCGAGCGTGTCAAGAATGGGCATGGATTCTTTGTCCTGCATTGCGTTGTTAGCGGTACTTTTCGAGCATTTTCAGCAGGTTTTTGTTTTCAATAGGTTTAGCAAGATAATCGTTCATCCCGGAATCCAGGAATTTTTCCCGATCACCTTTCATGGCATAGGCTGTCATGGCGATGATGGGGATATCTTTGTTCTCTTGACCTGCCTTTCCCTTTCGAATGGCCTTAGTGGCAGATATTCCGTCCATAATCGGCATCTGGATGTCCATCATTATTATATGGAAATTGTCTTTGGCTGCTGCTTCTAGAGCAAGTTGTCCATTTTCGACTGCCGTTACTTCGCATCCGGCCAGTTCCATTTGCCGTTTGGCTGCGAGTCTGTTTATGGCTTCGTCTTCAACTAAAAGGATTTTAAGCTTGTTTTTAGAGGGCTTGATCTTGTTCGTCAAAATGGGTGCTACTGTGCCTGATGTAGGGAGACCAAAAGGTATACATAAATATACAGTTGTCCCAATACCTAACTCGCTTTCAATTGAAATATTGCCGCCCATAAGCTCCGCAAGCTGTTTGCATATTGACAAACCCAGTCCCGCGCCTTGATGGGGACGCCGGTAGCCTTCGCTAAGCTGTATGAAAGGCGAGAATAACTCTTCCATCTTGCTGTCCGGTATTCCGGGACCGGTATCGCTTACGCTGAAAAGGATTTTGGTCGTGCCGTCAGTGGTATGAGGCAGGGGGTAAGTCTCAACCTTGATAGCTCCACTATTTGTAAATTTAATCGCATTGCTTATGATGTTGGTTAGAACCTGCTGAAGCCGTGAGGAATCTCCGGTGATCTTTATTGTTGTGTCCGGGTGAAGGCTTAAATTGAGTTTGAGACCTTTTTGCTGGGCGGAAGGCCGGTATAAATCCGTCAGGTTTTGCAAAATTTCCAGTAGGTCGAAGGGGGCCGGATCAACAGTGAGTTTGCCTGCTTCGACCCGTGAAAGATCAAGGATGTCCGACAGCAGGTTGGTTAGCCTTTTGACACCCACCACTGCAAGTTCAATATATTCAAGTTGTTCTTCCCGTTGCGGCGTTGATTTGAGTAATTGCAGCATACCCAGCACGCCATTTAGCGGAGTTCGTATTTCATGACTCATATTTGCGAGGAATTCGCTTTTAGCCCTGCTGGCGGATTCAGCCTGTTCTTTGGCCGTAATCAATTGGCGGTGCGCTTTCTTAATTTCAGTAAGGTCAACATCTATACAATACATGTATTTTGATCCGTCTGGATTCTTCTGCATGGCGTGGGCCGAGTATACAGGCACGATGCTTCCGTCTTTGTGGATCAGGTCCAACTCACCTGCGGGGATACGGATACCTTTGTCGTGCCAGTCCCGGATGTGGCTGATTACTGCTTCTCGCATGTATTCTGGGATAATAAGTTCTTCCAGTTTCTTTCCCAGTGCTTCTTCCTGCGAATATCCATAGAGCTTTTCGCTGGCTTTATTCCAGAAAACAACTTCGCGGTTCTTGTTGTATCCTTGGACCGAAACCATCTCTACATGGTCTATGAGTTTTCTGAATCGTTCTTCAAGATAATTACCAGTGCCATAGAGCTGTTTTTCTAACTCAGCTATGCGTTCGTTTTTTTGTTTCAGTTCTTTGGCTAACTGCTCTTTGCTGATATCAATCATATGCTTCCCCAATGGTTTCATGTAGATTCTTATAAATATGCCATATTGCCCTACTCATGCACAGGGGAGATTTGATAAAAGGGAATGTCATCTCTGCCAATTTTATGACTTGAATTGGAAAGTGCGGTGAAGTGATTTATGATATGTATTTCAGATTGTTAAGCGATTAGCGGTTTTCAGGTTTCTTGGTACGCATGTTGCTTTCTCCCGTGCAGGAGGTAAACAAATGCGAAATAAAAGATTTTCTGAGAAAGCCATCCCTCTTTTTTTTGACGTTGTGGTCTGGGGAGGCTTTGCTGCCTTTCTGGTTGCGACATATATTGCCTGTCAGACTCTTTTGGAGCGCTTTCCCGGTCCTATAAATAAGATTATGAGTATGTTTCAGGATTTTGTCGCATGATTCCATGAGCCGTCGAGCGATCCCGGCATCTGATATGTCCTGGGCAAGGAGGAGAAGTTCTCCAATAGGGTTGACTTCATATAAATAGGGGTTACATTAAGATGAAAATGAAATCCCCTATCAATGGAGCTTTTGATGGAAAATTTAATAGTTTTCGGTGCAATTGGAATAGCTGCAATTTATCTGGCCAGAAAATGGTTTAGTAAAGGAGGGGGTGGTTGCGGCTGCGGTTGTAACTGCTCAGCTTCGAAAGATGGAGAAGATTGCTGCGGTGGAGATGGAAATTGTATCGATGATCTTCGACAAAAGTAGTAATAGCTAATAAAAACAAATATTTTTGTGTATTTACCTTTTGTTTTTTTGATCAACTTGGAACTAAGTTGAAACAAATGGTATTTTCAGCCGTCCGTTATTTGCGGACGGCTTTTTTTTGTTTTGACATGTATACATGTATAAACTGGTGCAGTTTTCATAATTAGCTACATAGGCAGTGGGTTTTTCCGTTAAAAGAAGTTGTTTCACTCGTTAAAAACAAAAATGTAAATCGAATTGTGAAAAAATGTTCAAATGTGTTGTTTTTCGGCCCAAAAAGGGTTCGATAATGAACTTTTACACTATAAATAATATGTGTGAACGAAAATGAGATTGCAGATTTGCTAAAGGGTACCGTAAAGGGGAAGGAAATGTCTGTAGAAAAATAAATCAATTAAATTAGTGTTTTGTGTTTGAAAGGAAGGTCTTTTTGCCTGTTTGTAGGGTCAAAATACGGTCTCAGGGAAAGGCAATTTTAAATAGTACTTACTAAAATTTTTTTTAGCTACTCTTTTTTGCTGAAATTGTCAGAGGATTGTGTTAAGTACTTGTTACTTTCAGCTCGTCTCATTGCCACGCTTTATTTCAGGCTAGACGAATTCGTTCTCGTAAATTACTGGTTTCCTTTAAAAAATTTGGGTTTAACAAGAATGTGTATCCGCATGCTCCCCCGCTTGCGGCGATGTGTTCCATTCTCAAACCATAGGGAGGGGAAGTGGCCAAGAAGAAGATTAGGTTCATGTGTACAGCCTTTCGTGACGGATTTCAGTCCGTTTACGGGGCCAGAGTTAAGACCGATGATTTCCTGCCAGCCGTAGAAGCGGCCAAGGAAGCAGGTATTGATTGGTTTGAAGCTGGCGGAGGCGCACGGTTCCAGGCCCTCTACTTTTATTCCAATGAATGTGCCTTTGATATGATGGACAGGTTCAGGGAGACCGCAGGTCCCGATGCCGACCTTCAGACACTCGCTCGTGGTGTCAACGTTGTCGGACTCGAATCTCAGCCCAGTGACGTCATCAAAGCCCATGCCGATCTCTTTGCCAAGCACGGCATCACCACCATCCGTAACTTTGACGCTCTTAACGACGTCAATAACCTGATCTATAGCGGCCAGTGTATTGCTGATGCCGGACTTAAACATCAGGTTGTAGTTTCCATGATGGAACTTCCTCCGGGATGTTCCGGCGCACACGATGCCGCATTTTACGAGAAGACTCTGCGTCAGATTCTTGATGCGGAGATTCCTTATGATTCCGTCTGTTTTAAGGACGCTTCCGGTACATCCACCCCGGCCAAGGTTTACGAGACCATCAAGGCCGCCAAGAAGATGCTGCCCGAAGACGTCATGCTCCACTTCCATACCCATGAAACAGCAGGAATCGGCGGACTTTGCTATCACTCTGCCATTGCAGCAGGTGCTGATGCTATTGACCTGTCCATGGCTCCCGCTTCCGGCGGAACCTGCCAGACTGACATCATCACCATGTGGCATATTCTGCGTGGTACTGATTATACCATTGATGTCGATATCGATAAGATTATCAAGGCCGAAGACGTTTTCCGTGACTGCATGAAGGACTACTTCCTGCCGCCCGAAGCGACTCAGGTCGATCCCATGATTCCTTTCAGCCCCATGCCCGGTGGCGCATTGACTGCGAACACCCAGATGCTCAGGGATAACGGTCTCATGGATAAATATCCCGAAATCATCCGTGCAATGAGTGAAGTTGTACGCAAGGGTGGATTCGGTACTTCCGTTACTCCGGTTTCCCAGTTCTACTTCCAGCAGGCTTTCAATAACGTTATGTTCGGGCCTTGGGAGAAGTTTGCTGACGGTTACGGCAAGATGGTTCTGGGTTACTTTGGTAAGACTCCTGTCGAGCCTGATCCGGAAATCGTCAAGCTTGCATCTGAACAGATGGGACTTGAACAGACCAAGAAAACTCCGCTTGAAATCAACGATGCAGATCCTTCCAAAGGTCTCGCACCTGCACGCGAAGTCTGTGAAAAAGAAGGTTTCGAGCTCACCGATGAAAACATCTTCATCGTGGCTACCTGTAAAGACAAGGGCGTCAGCTACCTTAAAGGCGAAGCCCGTGTCGGTGTCCGTTACAAGAAGGATGTTGAAGCCGAGCAGCTCAAGAAACTTGGCGCATCTGTCGGCGGCGGTTCCGGTTCCGGAACAGTCAACGTTACTGTGGACGGTCAGTCCTACACAGTTAATGTCGACGGCTCCACCGCGACTGTTAACGGCAAGTCCTTCAACATCGGTGCCGGCGATGCTCCCGCAGCCGGCGGCGCAGCACCTGCTGCCTCCGCAGGCACAACTGAGCCTGTAGCCGCTCCCATGCCCGGTTTGATTATCAGGCTGGCTGTTGAGCCCGGAACACAGGTTCAGGAAGGGCAGACCATCGTAGTCATGGAAGCCATGAAGATGGAAATGGAAGTTAAGGCGCATAAGGCCGGAACTGTGAACTCCTTCTCCGTTACCGCGGGTGATCAGGTGCAGCAGGGACAGCCTCTCGCTCAAATGACAGTCTAGTCTCCTGACAGATAAGCTAAAAAGGAGATTCAAATGCAACAGATGTTGTTCAGTTGGAACAACGTGGTGGCGGGTGACGGCGTAGCACTTTCTGTAACAGGTATGAGTATCGTTTTCGTAGCTCTGCTGCTGGTTAGTGTTTACATTGCGCTGCTTCCCAAGATTGCTGCGTTCTGCAATAAGATTATTCCGCCTTCAGCCCATCACAGCGGGCCGGTGGCCAGTGCACCCACTCCTCAGGTCAAAACAGGGCCTTCGGAAGCGGAAGTTGTGGCTGCTGCAGTGGCGTATCTGCATAAAAACAAGGGCTAGACGGACGTTATGGATATACTTCTGCACTTCATGAGCACTACGGGCTTTGCAGAGATGACTCCCGGCAACTTCATTATGATTGTCATCGGAGCCATATTCATTGCCCTTGCTATTATTAAGGACTACGAGCCGCTGCTGCTCCTGCCCATCGGGTTTGGTGCAATCGTCGGTAACATCCCGTCTATTGCCGGGATGCCGCTGAGCGTTTACGACGAAGGCAGTGTGCTTTACTATATCTACTTCGGGGTCAGTAAAGGGATATTCCCTCCGCTGATTTTCCTAGGCATCGGAGCCATGACCGACTTTTCGTGCATGCTCTCAAACCCGAAACTGGTACTGCTCGGTGCAGCAGCCCAGATGGGTATTTTCGCAACTCTTATTGGAGCCATGTATATGGGCTTCACCCCCAGTGAAGCCGGTGCTATCGGCATTATCGGCGGGGCGGACGGGCCTACGGCCATCTTCCTCTCCTCTAA
Source organism: Maridesulfovibrio pacificus (SeqCode) (assembly GCF_048612815.1). NCBI lineage: Bacteria > Pseudomonadati > Thermodesulfobacteriota > Desulfovibrionia > Desulfovibrionales > Desulfovibrionaceae > Maridesulfovibrio > Maridesulfovibrio pacificus (SeqCode). The sequence continues at coordinate 299,068 of NZ_JBLZNE010000002.1, read as the reverse complement.
GCTGGCACCGCATCTCCTAGGGGCTATCGCTATTGCCGCGTACTCATACATGGCACTGGTTCCGGTTATCCAGCCTCCTATTATGAAGCTGATGACCACAAAGAAAGAGCGTCTTATCCGTATGAGCGCGCCTCGTGAAGTTTCCACCCGTGAAAAGATCCTTTTCCCGGTGGGCGGCTTCATCATTACCGCGCTTATTGCTCCGGGCTCTCTTGCCCTGGTGGGTATGCTCTTCTTCGGTAACCTGCTTAAAGAATCCGGCGTTACCGAGCGTCTGGCCGAGACCGCACGTACTGCGCTTATTGACTCGGTTACCATTCTGCTCGGTTTCTCTGTTGGCGCATCCACTCAGGCTCAGACCTTCCTGACTCCTGACAGCCTGCTCATCTTCGGGCTGGGTGCTGCCTCCTTCTGTGTTGCTACTGCCTGCGGTCTGGCTTTTGCCAAGTTTATGAACCTGTTCCTTAAGGACAAGATCAATCCGCTGGTCGGTGCTGCAGGTGTATCCGCTGTTCCTGACTCCGCACGAGTTGTTCAGATGGTAGCCCGCGACGAAGATCCTCATAACTTCCTGCTCATGCACGCCATGGCTCCCAACGTAGCCGGTGTACTCGGTTCTGCCGTTGCAGCAGGTGTTCTCTGGTCCGTTCTGGCACTTTAGGAGAAGTTAAGATGAATAAGCTTTCCAAACAAACCGTAATGACCAAACGCAAGCGTAAGCTCGCGATGGCGACTAACGAAAAACCGGAAAGCAAGCTGGAGACAGCAGGTCGCAACTGACCGAATACAAGGCGCATTCCCTAGCGGGGAATGCGCCTTTTCATTTGTGATACCCCGGCAGGGGGAAGTGTGAACATTATTGGTCTAATTGTGTAAAAATTTGCGAAGCCGAACAGGGAAGCTGTTCATTAGGGAAAACTTATTAATTTTAAGTAAATGAACAGTGGCATTTTATCGCAAATGGCGTTAATGGCGACTTCCAGAAGTCGTGACGACTTACATTTTCTTTGGAGGAAAAAACAGTGGCTAGTCAGTCAACCTATGAGTTTTACAAAGATGACCTTTCCAAGATTCCGCCTCTCCGGGCGATTGCGGAAACTCTGCTTGCAGATAAACGGGTAAGAAAAGTTAATGCGGCAGAAGCCTATGAGCTTGCCCGCAAGCAGTGGGATGTAATGGAAACAGATCATCCTATTTATCCTGAAGCAGCAAAAAGACTCGGCCTGCCCGAGGGAGCAAAACTGCTCAATCATTGCCACGGAAAAATTGTAGGCCGTACCGCTATGGCCCGACGTTTTTACAACCGTCTGAACGGACCTGATCAGCGCAAGGTTCTCGGAGATTTACGGGAAGCAATCTCTGATATGCAGGAACGTCCGCTCATCAAGGCCGAGGCTATTGTCGGTCTGGATCAGGACCTGATGATCAAGGCTACCATCCTCGGTGGCGAAGATGATGCTGCTAATATTTTCAACTGGCTGGTCAATTTCACTCCCTTTGACGAACTGGCGGAAGAATACGCCAAAAGCGCAAATCTGCCCATTCAGGATATCATCATTATCGGTGACAACCTCTGGCGCAACGATGACCCTTTCTATCACAATCAGGGCAACCCGCAGTTGGCCCTTGTTGATGAAGAGTGCAACGTTATCTACAATTTCGGTATGCGCTACTTTGGTGAGCGCAAGAAGGGAACACTTACCCTCGCTTGGACTTCCGGTATTCGTGTAGGTATGGCTGCCTGTCACGGCGGTATCAAAGAGATCGATTTTGCCGATTGCAAGGATGCTGCAATTAAGAAGCTGGGCAAAAAGTCTATCGCCTTCTTCGGACTGTCCGGTACAGGGAAATCCTCCCATACCAACTCCCACGACAATGGCGGAACCCTTCCCGAAGGATTTGCCAAAAAAGTACTGCACGATGACGCTTTCCAGATCGATACTGAAAACCGCGTCTGCCGCGCCTGGGAACCGACCCTTTTTGATAAGACTGACTCCCGTCCCTTAGGTAACCCGGACTGGAAATATATGATTTCCGTGATGAACCACGCTATGCTGGAAATCGACGGAAAGGTGATGCCTCTTGGGCAGGATATCCGTAACCCCAACGGACGTGCACTTATCGACCGCGATGTTATCGGTGACCACGTCAACCGTTGCACATTCCCGGATTCTCTGTGCTGGCTGATGAAAGATACCTGTCTGCCTCCGATTATCCGCTTCACCGACACCTATCTTGCTGTTGCAATGGGTGCTGCGCTGATGACCAAGCGTAACCTTGCAGAAAACGTTTCTGAGGAAGAACTTAAGAAGCTGGTTTTCATCCCTTACGCCAACCCCTTCCGTGTTTACGAACTCTGGAAGGATGTTGAATCATTTGCGCATGTATTTGATTGCGGTGCACACGGCTACAGCTTCAACTCTGTCGGCTTCTGGCGCTCTTCAGATACTGATCTTAATCCCATTCCCCTGCAGACTTCACTGACCCTGCAGACTATGATTCTGACTGACCAGTTGGAATGGGAAGATTGGGACCTGCTGCCCGGGGCGCAGATTCCCAAGCGGAATTGTATGGAAAAAGTGCTGCCCGGTTTTTACGACACCTACAATCCGGCTAACGTGGAACACAGAGCAGAGTATTTCCAGACTCTCAAGGACCGCTTTGCACAGCGCAGGCACTTCCTTGAGCAGACCGATGATCTAAACTGCAAGCCTGAACTGCTCGCAAAGCTGACCAATGCTTTGCACATTAAAGGCTGGTTTAAATAAATTCTGCAACACTTGTATGTGTTAAGTTAAAAAGGTCGCAATATCCTTCAGGATATTGCGACCTTTTTTGTTATGCATTTGAAATTAATATTAACAGTTAGGCACTGACACAGCCAGTCCGCCCAGCGAAGTTTCTTTGTATTTTGAATTCATATCCTTACCTGTTTCGGCCATAGCCTTGACAACTTCATCAAAACGGACTTTGTGGAATTCTTCATTTTCCACGGAGGCAATGAGGTAAGAATTGTATGCCCGGACAACTCCCATAGCATTGCGCTCTATGCAAGGGATTTGCACGTATCCGCCTACAGGGTCGCAGGTGAGACCAAGATGGTGTTCAAGAGCTGTTTCTGCGGCATTCTCAGTGCGCCAGAAACGGTGCCCGTTGGCATAAGTAATCAAACCGGCCGCCATAGCCGATGCTACTCCGACTTCGCCCTGACAGCCCACTTCGGCTCCGGCAATACTGGCATTATGTTTGGCAATGAAACCCAGTGCAGCGGCAATAAGCATCCCTTCGCGAACTCGCTCGCGTTCTATACCCAGCTCCTCTTCAAGGGCATAGACAGCAGCAGGAATAACCCCGGCGGACCCGGAAGTCGGAGCTGTGACGACTATATGTCCGGCAGCATTCTCTTCAGATGCGGCAAAACCGTAGGCGTTAAGGCGTAGCAAAAAACTATCGGCACAGTTGGGTTGAGTGCTGTTATCAAAAAGACGTTTGGCCTTGCGGTGTAACCCGATAGGGCCGGGTAGTATCCCTTCCGCAGCAAGGCCGTTGCGCACAGCCTGTTTCATGGCATCAAGAATATCATCCAGTTTCTCATATATTTCCTCTTCGGAAATTCCGCTGATAGCTGTCTCGTTAGCTAGAATAGCCTGATGCATGCGCAAGCCTTCATCTGATAGAATGGCTTTAAGTTCATCCATATTTGAATATTGATGAGGGGGAACACGCGGGATCTCGGATTGTTGTCCTTTCCATTTAATAAAGCCGCCGCCGATGGAGTAGTATTCCTGTTCAAAAAGAATTGCTTCACCTTTGCGAAGTCGCAGGAGCAGGGTGTTCGCATAGGGGAAATCATTCTCAACTTCTGCAAAGACAACGTCTTTAACGCTCAAGCCCAAAGATATCTGGCCGCTTTCAAACTGGCGGGAAGCACCATCGGCCAAAGAATCAAGAAATTCACATTCAACATTATCCGGCTTGAACCCGAGCAATCCGGCAATAACGGCCCGGTCGGTTCCGTGGCCTTTTCCGGTGGCGCTGAGACTGCCGTACAACCTGACTTCAATGTTGTCGGGGTGTTCATCAAATGAAAGGTCTGCCACGGCTTGATGAAAATTGTATCCGGCTTTCATGGGACCGATCGTATGGGAGCTGGAAGGACCGGGGCCAATTTTGAAAAGTTCAAAAACAGATGTGGTAATGGCGGTCATAACTCCTCCTTGACCGAGGTAATTGTTTATGAAAATTATCATTAGCACATTGCGCAGAACCTAACAATGCAGATCCTTTTTCGGAGGTTAAGTATATGTATATAGTAAGCGGCTGTCTGGCGGGACTTTGTTGCCGTTATGACGGCGGTGACAATGCGGACGAAAGGGTAATGAAGCTGGTCTCTGAAGGTAAGGCTATCCCGGTCTGTCCTGAGCAATTGGGTGGACTGACAACTCCTCGTCCTCCATGTGAAATAGTGGAAGGAAGAGTACTCAGCAATCAGGGTGAGGATGTAACGGAACAGTTCAGGCGCGGTGCAGAGGAAGCTCTAAAGCTCGCAAAGCTTGCGGACAGCAGGAAAGCTATCCTGAAGGCTCGTTCTCCTTCATGTGGTATCGGCAAGATTTATGACGGTACTTTCGGTGGAAACTTGATCGATGGTGACGGACTATTTGCCGACATGCTCAGAAAAGAAGGCTTTGAGCTGGAAACAGAATAAAAAACATCCCGGAAATCTAAAAAAGATTTCCGGGATGTTTTTTTGCTAAAGCAAGATTAGCCCTATGAAACGGCGAAGCCATACTAAAAAAGTTTGGGATTATTAATCCCTTTTCAGAGGGTTTAAGCCGCCGGAGGCAAATTCGTATTAAAGCGCGTAGCGCAACATTAAACTCCTAGTGAGTAATCTTGTCTTCTTTAATAAGTTGCTGGGCAACGCTGAGATCGTAGAGTGCCAGAGGGTTACGGTCTGAACCGCGTTTTTTATATTCTTCAGCAGCTTCCATGATCACGTCAAAGGGCAGCCATTCGTGCTGGTCCCAGATAGTGGGATTGTCGTTGGACCAGAGTCTGAACTCGATTGATCCTTCATTTTCCCGCACGTACATCTTGGTGTCACGGGTCTGCAGGGACGGGTAGTAATAAAGTCCACGTTGGTCTTTCATTATATAATCCTTAGAGTTTGCGCAGTGAAAAAGATTTTCCGTTGGGAGTAGCAATGATGCCGTATCCTTTTATGAGGACGGTCATTGGTCTGCCGAAGAAGAAATCCATGGATTCTTCCGGGAGTCCTGCTTTTTCCATGACAAGTTCACGAATAGAACCGTCGAAAATCAGCATTTCGCGCAGGTCTGCCTGAATTTTTCCGCTTTCATCCCAGTTATTAACAGCTGCAGCAGCAAGCTCTGACATCTTGGCGGGATCACATTTCTTGTCATGCTCTTCGATGAGCTCAAGAACAGGATGCCCTTCAGGAAGAACGTCTTTTCTGGATAGACGGTCCTTGCTGTAGACTTCCATCAGAGGTTCCGGGGCTTCGCAGAAAAGTTTTTGACATTCAAGGGGGCGGCTCTTGTAAATACGGCAGACATTTGAAGCCTGGGCAAGAAATTTACAGATCCATTCGCCGCCGGATCCTTTAATTTTGAGAATTTCTTCATCAAGGGGAACTACTGCTCCAACTGGCTGGTCGTAAGCAAGCTCACCCTTGCGAAGGGTAACAATATCAGTAAGGTCAATGCCGTCTGCTTCTTTCAGCAGGGGCAGGTCCTGAGTGTGTAGTGCCGGGCCGCCTTTACGGCAGCAGGTACCGCATTGTTTGCATTCGTTCATATTTTAGGAATCACTTTTTCAAGTTTATGTTGCTGGTTATCAAAAATTTTTGTAGGAAATATTGCTACTGACGCACCTTGTGTTCGGGATGAGTAAATACGCTGAATCCGGCTAGCTTGGCAAGTCCGAGTTTTCTCAATTCTGATAATTTGAATCATGTATTGACAACGGGCGTATCCGGCGTGTTAGTTAATTATCCAGCACTATAGGTTGTGTTTTTTTTCACTTAAGGGTATCTTTCCCTCCCCTTGCATCGTAACGATGAGGGGGTCTCGCACTAAGAGAGGAAAGCAACCGGGCTAAGGTCGGTTTACCGGCTGACGTACCGGATGCCTAATTTGTATTGGTAGGTATATCTTATTAAACTTTATGGAGGTTTAAGGGAATGGCGAAACACAAAACTCCCTTGTTGGACGAACTTGAAAGCGGGCCATGGCCTAGCTTCGTGTCCGACGTTAAACAAGAAGCCGAAGTTAGAGCAAAAAACGAGAAGGGCGTGGAATATCAGATTCCCGTCGAAGTTTGTGATGACCTTCTCGGTGTTCTCGAGCTGTCTTATTCTGATGGTGAAACTCACTGGAAACACGGCGGTATCGTTGGCGTTTTCGGTTACGGCGGCGGCGTTATCGGTCGTTACTGTGACCAGCCCGAAATGTTCCCCGGCGTTGCACACTTTCACACCGTTCGTGTTGCACAGCCCACCGCTAAGTACTACACCACCGAGTTCCTGAACAAGATCATCGACATTTGGGATATGCGCGGTTCCGGTCTGACCAACATGCACGGTTCTACCGGTGACATCGTCTTCCTCGGTACCACCACTCCTCAGCTCGAAGAAATCTTCTTCGAACTGACCCACAATGCAGACGTTGACCTTGGTGGCTCCGGCTCCAACCTGCGTACCCCTGCAGCTTGTCTCGGTATGTCCCGTTGTGAGTACGCTTGTTACGACGCACAGGCACTCTGCTACGATATGACCATGGAATTCCAGGACGAACTTCACCGTCCCGCTTTCCCTTACAAGTTCAAATTCAAATTTGATGCTTGCCCCAACAGCTGCGTATGTGCTCTCGCACGTTCCGACTTCTCTGTTGTAGGTATCTGGAAAGACGAAATCCGCATCGACCAGGAAGCTGTTGCAGCTTACGTTGGTGGTGAGTTCAGACCTAACGCTGGCGCTCACTCCGGCCGTGACTGGGGTGCATTCGACATTCAGAAAGAAGTTGTTGATCTCTGCCCCGGTAAGTGCATCAAGTACGCTGACGGCAAACTCGAAATCAACGATAAAGAATGTATGCACTGCATGCACTGCATCAACACCATGCCTCGCGCACTGATGATCGGTAACGATCGCGGCGCATCCATCCTTTGTGGTGCTAAAGCTCCGATCCTCGACGGTCCTCAGCTCAGCTCCCTCCTCGTACCCTTCATCAAGGTTGAAGAGCCTTTCGACGAAGTTAAGGAAGTTGTTGAAAACATTTGGGACTGGTGGATGGAAGAAGGTAAAAACCGTGAGCGTCTCGGTGAGACCATGCGTCGCATGGGCTTCCAGAAGCTTCTCGAAGTTACCGGAATCAAGGCTGATCCCAGACACGTTCAGGAACCCAGACATAACCCCTACATCTTCTGGAAAGCTGAAGATGTTGATGGTCCTTGGGAACGTGACGTTACCGAATACAGAAAAAGACACCAGAGATAATACGGGAGGACAGACATGGCGTTCGTTTCTTCTGGCTACAATCCAGACAAACCGATGGAAAACCGGATTTCCGACATTGGACCTCGCGACTTCAGAGAGTTCCTGCCTCCGGTTATTAAAAACAACTACGGCAAGTGGCTCTACCACGAAATCATTGAACCCGGCGTACTGGTACACGTTGCCGAATCCGGCGACGAAGTATACACCGTCCGCTGCGGTACTGCTCGCCTCATGAGTATTACCCTGATTCGTGAAATGTGCGAAGTTGCTGACAAGCACTGCGACGGATACCTCCGTTTCACCACTCGTAACAACGTTGAGTTCATGACCGACTCTAAGGACAAAATGATTGCCCTTAAAGAAGATCTGCTTAGCCGTAAGTTCGAAGGTGGTTCCTACAAGTTCCCCGTCGGTGGTACCGGTGCTGGTGTATCCAACATCGTTCACACTCAGGGTTGGGTTCACTGCCACACCCCCGCTACCGATGCTTCCGGTACTGTTAAAGTCATCATGGATGACCTCTTTGAAGAGTTCACCGGCCACAACATGCCCGCACCCGTGCGTATCGCTGTTGCGTGCTGCCTGAACATGTGTGGTGCTTGCCACTGCTCCGACATCGCTGTTGTCGGTATTCACCGTAAGCCCCCCATCATTGACCACGAGTACCTTGACAACCTCTGCGAAATTCCTCTTGCAGTAGCTTCCTGCCCCACCGGTGCAGTTCGTCCTTCCAAGATCGAACTCGATGGTAAGCAGTACAAGACTGTTGCTATTAAAGAAGAACGCTGCATGTACTGCGGTAACTGCTACACCATGTGCCCCTCCCTGCCCCTCTCCGATAAGGAAGGTGACGGTATCGCACTGATGGTTGGTGGTAAGGTTTCTAACCGTATCTCCATGCCTAAGTTCTCCAAGGTTGTTGTTGCATTTATTCCTAACGAACCTCCTCGTTGGCCCACACTTACCAAGACCATCCGCACAATCGTGGACGTCTACAAAGCTGAAGCTAACAAGTACGAGCGTCTGGGTGACTGGGCAGAGCGTATTGGTTGGGAACGTTTCTTCGAGAAAACCGGTCTGGAGTTCACTCCTCACCTGATCGATGATTTCCGTGATCCCGCTTACTACACCTGGCGTCAGTCCACTCAGTTCAAGTTCTAATTCGAATTGAGAAATACGGGGTGCGGCATTTTGCCGTACCCCTTTAAAAAGAAAGGGGCTTATTATGCCGATCGATATGGATTCCGCTAAAGTAGAAATCCTGGACTTCCTTGAGAAGAAAACAGGTGCTAAAAGCAAATTTTACTTCAATGACTTCACCAAGCTCTTTCCTGATGCAAAGGGTCGCGAAGTTAAGAAAGTTCTGACCGCTCTCGTTAAAGAAGAGAAGGTTGAATACTGGTCCTCCGGTTCTACCACCATGTACGGTCTGACCGGTGCTGGTAAGCAGAGTGGTGCTGAACACGAAGATTAATTTTTCGTTTAGTTCGACTCTTAAATGCCTTGTCCCTTGGGACAAGGCATTTTTTTATGCTTCAGCCCTTATTTGCACTGGAGGGAAGGGGGATTTTCCTTGTCTTTTTTACGTTGAAACACTACTGAATCCATTGTGCATACGAGCATTATTTAGAATTTTTAAGGGCGTGAGCAGCGAAATGAATTTTCCACGTATTGTTTTGGCCGGACTCAGCGGCGGCACAGGTAAGACTATTGTCACTCTCGGGCTTTGCCGGGCCTTCCGCAATCAGGGCAGGGCGGTTAAGCCGTTCAAAAAAGGGCCCGATTATATTGATGCCCGCTGGCTTGGGTTGGCTTCAGGTCAGTACGCCACCAATCTTGATCCTTTCCTCATGCCCAACGATAAGCTCATCTCCCTTTTTCTGGAAAAAGGTCAGGGGGCTGATATTTCCATAGTAGAAGGTAACCGTGGCCTTTTCGATGGTAAAGATGTGGACGGCTCGTGCTCCACAGCGGAACTTGCCAGGATTATCAAAGCTCCGGTTATCCTGACTATAGACTGCACAAAGATGACCCGTACTGTGGCTGCCATTGTAGCCGGGTGTAAAGCTTTCGAAGACGGTTTCAACCTTGCCGGCGTAATTCTCAACCGCACAGCCGGGGAACGCCATCGCAATATTCTTAAAAATTCCATCGAAGCATATACCGATATCCCGGTACTGGGCATGCTGCCTAAATTGAAGGAAAATCCCATCCCTGAGCGGCACATGGGACTTGTTTCCAATACCGAATATGATGCGGTGGATAAGGCTCTGGATACACTTGGTCAGATGGCTGAGGATTGTCTTGATCTGGAGGCAATCCGCAAAATTGCTGAGAATGCCTCTTCAGAACTTAAAGCAGAAGAGTCGGCATGGTCTGGTATAGAGCTTTCCAGCGATTCTAGGCCCGTTATCGGTGTTGTGCGCGATGAAGCGCTCTGGTTTTATTATGAGGAAAACCTCGAAGCCTTGCGCCGGGCCGGAGCTGAAGTAAAAGAGGTTTCCATTTTTTCAGCAGCACCTTGGCCTGAAATCCACGGGCTATACTTGGGTGGTGGATTCCCGGAGACCCTTGCTCCTGAAATTTCCTTGAACAACGTTATACGTGAACATGTGCGGAGCCTTGCTGAATCCGGCCTGCCCATTTTTGCCGAATGCGGCGGTTTTATGTATCTCGGACGTGACGTTGAGTATGAAGGGCAGAAATACGCTATGTCCGGCGTGCTCGACCTTTCTACCCGTCTTTGTCCACGTCCGCAGGGTTTAGGGTACACTTCCGGTAAAATCGTCCACGAAAATCCCTTCCTGCCAGTAGGGACCGAAGTCATCGGTCATGAATTCCACTATTCACTCTGTGTTGATAATAACGAAACCGCGCCGAAATACGCACTTGATATGTCACGCGGTAAAGGTATGGCCGACGGACACGACGGGCTGGTCCGCGACAATATCTATGCAGGTTACAACCATATCCACGCCCTGAGCATGCCATGCTGGGCCAATAATTTCGTTAAGGCTGCTGAAAAATATAAAAATAAATAGATTTATGGCATAAATGCTCTGGCGATGCGGAAGATATCGTCATAGCTGAGTTTAGCCCGGATGCCGAGGCTCATTTCAGAAGCCATATCCATTTTTGTTTTGGAATAAGCTAAAATTTGTTCGGCCTGAACTTTGAGATTGGACTTGAGTATTCTGTGGTCAAACCCGTCAATAACCTGAGTTATGCCGTTGGCGTAATAAGGCGTTTTGATGTGTGGAACTAACTGCTCGAGCTGCTGTTTGCCTTCTTTGCGGCTGAGTATGATGTGGAAGAGCATTTTTACCAGTAAGCGGTCCGGCTGTAATTTATGATCGAATTCAAGAAGCAGGGCCGGATCAGATTGTGTATCCAGCAAACCGTCCAACAGTCCGTGGGCTAGGGTGAATGCTTTTTTTTCAGAAATTACAGATACAGGATAGTGCGAAGCCATGCGCACAAAGCTGATGCGAGGATTTTCTTGCGATGACATAGCCAGCAGTGCTATCTGCATGGTCTCCAGCTTGCGTGAGTATTCTTCAGCCAGTGTGGTTCTCTTGGCTTCAGCAAGGCGGCGCACTGTTGTTTCGTCCAGCTCGGAAAAAGCAGTTTCCAACAAAAATTTGATGTAAGGTTCGCGCGTATAGCGTATCTCTTCCTCAAGGACTTTTCTGCTACGCTTAACATCAATAAGTTTTTTGATTGATAGCCAGTATGCGGCAAGCCCCTCGGCGGGCATTTCCAGAATATCAAAATCTTTTTGTTCTTCCATGGGATTTCCTTGTATTTCCTGTGTACAGATTGTAACTGAATTTGTCCGGGAAACATAGTCCGTCCGGGGCAGTTTTTTGTTTAAGGATTTTTATAAGTAGGTAAAGAATATGATTGTATTGCCGGAGTTTGATACCGTTGCTTTTAGATTAGGACCTCTCAAGGCCAATTGGTATGGCCTGATGTATATGATCGGTTTTGCCATAGCGTGGACCTTGGGGCGCTACAGGGCGTCTAGAAAGACAAATAATTGGACTGCACAACAGGTCGATGACTTGATCACATGGCTGGTGGTCGGTCTGGTGGTAGGTGCGCGTATCGGTTACTGTCTGATTTACGAACCTGAATATTTTATAGCCAATCCCATGGATATTTTGGCGGTCTGGAAGGGCGGAATGTCTTTTCACGGCGGTGCTGCCGGTGTAGCAATTGTCGCATGGAGATTTGCAAAATCCACCAACAGGACAACTCTTGATGTAGGTGATTTTCTTGTTCCTTTGGCACCGCTAGGGTTACTCTGCGGTCGTTTGGGGAACTTTATTAATGGAGAGCTCTGGGGCCGGGTGACTGATATGCCTTGGGGTATGGTTTTCCCAAGTCAGCGTGCAGGGAATCTGCCCAGGCACCCTTCGCAACTCTATGAAGGAGCACTTGAAGGGCTGTTGCTTTTCTTGATTCTCTGGGTCTGGTCAGCAAAACCCCGTCAAAGGGGGACCACTACAGGAATATTCCTCATGGGCTATGGCTTCTTCAGAGCCTTTGTGGAGTTTTTCCGTCAGCCTGACCCCCAGCTTGGCTTTATCGCCTTCGGCTGGCTGACAATGGGGCAGTTGCTTTGTGTCCCCATGATTCTAGCCGGGTTGGCTTTGTTTCTCTGGGGGCTGAAGAAAGGACCTATTCCTCCTGCTGTCGATCCAGTATAATTGACCTTTAATAATCATGATGAACATGTGCCTCCTGCTCGAAAGTGCAGGAGGTATTTTTTTTAAAATTAATTGCCATTACCATATAATATATTATTCGTTAGTTTGAGGGGTTGAGTTGATAATGATTATTGTTCTAGAATAGCGATAGGTTACGAGCAATAAAAGAGTGTGTACTTACCTTGCAAAGGTAGAATTAAGACTTACCCTACCATTAGGGTCTAAATTTTACCTGCGGGGTGAGCCATGTCCCCTGAAACGGTCACTCAAAACGCTATCGGCGTTATCCTCACTGCCAGTGGTGAGGTGTCGCTCAAGTCTTATGAAGGTTTGAGATTGGCTGAGTCCGGCTCGTCGGTTTTTCGTGGCGATGAGCTTATTACCGGAGCAGACGGGCAGGTCGAAGTCCGTTTTGCTGACGACACTCTCCTTTCTCAGGGCGCACAGTCCTCCATATCCCTTGATGATTATGTCTACGATGAGGTGGACGAAGGTTCTTCGGACCTCTTCTTTAAGATGGGTACCGGGACTTTTCGTATGGTCACCGGTAAAATTGCCGAGCAGAACCCTGAGCGGTTCAAGATCGGTTCTCCTCTTGCCACTATCGGTATCCGCGGGACCATCACCGTTCATGAGATAAGTCCTGATGGCGAAAAGCACGGTGTTGAAGAAATCCACAGTGGTAAAGCGCTACTGGTACAAAGTATTGATGGTTCCATCCGTCAGATTGCTTCTCCTCGTGCATTGGTTGATATTGCAAGTTCAGGGTTGATGAGCAGTGTTCGTGTTATGACTGTTTCTGAATTCAACCAATTTCAGTCCATCGCTCCTGCCGCAATACAAGAGGAGCAGATAATCGAGGAGCAACAGAGGGAAGAACAGCAAGAGCAGCAGGATTTGCAAGGAGGCGAAGAACAGCAGAACGAAGAAGGTGAAACCTCTGAACAACAAGGGGATGAAGAACAGAGTGAACAGCAGGTAGAGGGAGAACTACCGGGGGAAGTAGGAGGCGAAGCACTGGGATTTGGAGGAAACGGTGTCTTGTCTGGTGGTGAAGGTGTGTTTGGCGAACAGGAACCTGTAGATGTCGCCATGTTGGCTGCCGCAGAAGATATTTTTGGAGCTTTGGCCGAAGACGATGTTAATACTGCCACTGAATTGCTCGAAGATTTCGCAGGTGATGCTACTGGGGATTCAACCGCTGACAATGCCGGTGAAGATGTAATTGATGATTTGGTTGAAGGGACCGAGCCTGATCAGGAAGAAACGACCAGTGAAACCTCTAGCGAAACTACTGATCAAACTACCAATGAAACTACCAACGATACTTCCGGAGACGGCATTGATTGGGGCGATGCCACTGAAAGTGCTGATCGTTGGATTGGAACTGAAAACACGGATTACTATGATGGCCGCGGCGGCGATGATTACATAGATGGAATGGAGAATAGCGACACCCTCAAGGGTGGTGATGGCAATGATACTATCTATGGATGTATGGGTGATGACAGCATCGAAGGTGGTTCCGGTAACGACCTGATTTACGGAGACGCAGGGCGTGATGTTATTGATGGCGGTTCAGATGATGATTACATCCTTGCCCTTCAGGACGGAGATATCATCATAGGTTCAACCGGAATAGACACAGTCTCCTATATGTCAGTCGCTGAACGTGGAGTTAACGCCAATCTTGCAACCGGAGTTGTTTCAGGCGGTATTTACGATGATTCATTAAGTGGAATAGAGAATCTCGTCGGGTCTGGCTATGCTGATGTCATCGTCGGCGATAGTGCTGGTAACACTCTCAGTGGTTTGGCCGGTAATGATTCCATTTCCGGTGGCGCTGGAGATGACCTGATCGAAGGTGGAGCTGGTGCTGATACGCTTGATGGCGGAGCCGGACAGGACATCTTCCGCTACACTGAAGCGGATGGTTTGCCTGGTGAAGAACTGCGGTATTTTTCAAGTGCTGATGATACCCTTGACTTCAACGGCGAAAATTTCAGCGAAACTGCTGCGTTCGCTACTATTGAGTTGAACGACTATACTGGTACTAATGCGACTATAGGCACCACCCCTGTCTTTGTTTTCGATGCAGGCGGCAAGCTCTGGTATGATTCCAACGGCGAGGATGCAGGGGGCCATACCTTGATAACCAAGGTTAGCGGTGACGCTGTTGTAGCTTCAGATCTCACAGTTGACGGTGTAGCTATCGAAGAAGCTGTGCAGTGGGAAACTGGTGCAGAGTCTGGCGAAACGTGGGTCGGAACTTCCAAGACCGACTATTATAATGGTGCAGGCGGCGATGACTCAATCAGCGGCAAGCAGGGTGTTGATACTTTGCTCGGTGGTCTCGGTGACGATTATATTGATGGTGGAAACGGCGCGGACAGCATTGATGGCGGTGGTGGCAACGATACCATTTATGGTGGTCAGAATGCGGACTATATTGATGGTGGAGCCGATGACGACCTTATTTTCGGTGGTCAGAATGGGGATACCATGGATGGTGGCGACGGTAATGACACTGTCTCATACGAAGGCGGATCTGCTGTGCAAGTCGACCTTGCGGCAGGAACTGTTTCCGGCGGTTCCAATACAGATACGCTGGTAAGCATAGAAAACGTCATTGGTACTGATAACAACGATGTTCTTAATGGTTGTGATGCTCCCAACTCACTTACCGGGGGAGCCGGGGACGATACGCTGTACGGTTCAAGTGGTGCAGACTATCTGTCTGGTGGAACTGGAAATGATGTTTTCTCCTATACTTCTTCAGCTGAAGGTCACGATACTATTGCCGATTTTGTGAGCGCGGATGACAATTTCTATTTCTCCTCGGAATTCAATTCAAATTACACTTTCATTAATGTGACTCCCGGAGAAGGTGTGTCCTATGATGGTCAGACCGGTCCGGCCGACGGTTCCGCTTATTTTGTTTTTGACTCGGACAATGGTCAGCTTTGGTATGATCCTGATGGAAGTACCGTTAGCTCCGATCATGCACTTATAGCTACTGTTTTTGGTGATTCTGTTGTGGAAAGCGATATCTCAGTGGATAGCGGAATGTTTTGATTGTTGTTTATGGAGTAAGTTGAGTTTATTAGGTGACGATGGTGATGTAATTGAGGTGTTTTGTCTTGTTGATGGTAGTGATGTGCGCAGTGTGAGTGTTGCTATTGTTCTTGTGATTTGTGTCTCGCTGCTTGTAATTGTTGACTTGTAGGCTTAAAATCTATTATTGTTTGTTAATGGTGGAGTACTTATAAAAAGTAGAGGGGATTTATGCCTCCTGAAGGAAATCAAAATTCTATCGGTGTTGTCCTTGCAACAAGCGGTGATGTCTTCTTACGTTCCGAAGCCGGAATCCGGCAGGTAGAGGCGGGGGCTGAAGTCTTTCGGGGCGAAGAGCTGGTGACCGGATCAGGCAGTACTGCAGAAGTTCGTTTTATGGACGATACCCTGCTTTCTCAGGGTGCTGATTCGGCAATATCCCTTGATGATTATGTATTTGACGACTCTGCATCTGATGCCGAACTACTTTTCAAAATGAGTCAGGGTACCTTCCGTTTGGTGACAGGTAAAATTGCCGAGCAGAATCCTGACCGCTTCCAAGTCGGTACTCCTCTTGCTACCATCGGTATCCGCGGTACCACCATTGTCAGTGAAATCAGTCCCGGCGGTGGGCAGAAGATTGGTGTTGAAGAAATTCATGCCGGTAAAGCCCTGCTTGTCCAATCCATAAGCGGCGAAATCAGGATGATTGCCAACGCCCGTGAACTGGTTGATATCGCCATGTCCGGTCAGCTCGGTTCTGTGCGTCCTATGACTGCCCGTGAATTTGATTCATTTCGTGAAATTGCTCCCTCGGCTATCCGTCAGGAGCAGGAAATCCAGCAACAGCGTCAGGAAGAGGAACAGCAGGACGATCCTCAGGATCAGGGACAGGACGAACAAGGTCAGGATGCTCAGGGCGAAGGGGATCAGCAAGGTGAAGCCGAAGGAGGGGAAACCGGAGGTCCTGCAATTCCCGGTCAGGGTGTGCTTGATCCGGGGCTGGGTGTAGTTGATCCTGCTGGCGGTCTTGCTGTGAGCTACCCTGATTTGCAGGTGGCTGTAGCAATTAGTTCAATCTTGGGACTCGAGGCTAGTGTAAATGAAATTGAAGGTTTATTGCAGGGAGTTGCTACAGATATATTTGATGCCTTAGGTGTTGGTGATCTAAGTAATGCACAGCAATTGTTAAATAATCTCGAAGCTCTGACCGATGATATTATAGATGAATTGCTCGAGGATCTTCCTGAAGGCGACGAAGGTCAGACCTATACCGACAGCGATGGGACTAATTATATTTATGGGACCAGCGGTGATGATACATGGGAAGGCACCAGCGGAGTTGACTATTACGACGGGCTGGGCGGGAATGATACCATTAGTGGTATGGAAGGCAATGATGTTCTCTACGGCGATACCGGTAATGATACTATCTATGGTAATTGTGATAACGATATGATTTATGGTGGTGCCGGAAACGATACTATTTCCGGTGGTGCCGGTTCAGATACCATCGCTGGTGGAGACGGAATCGACATACTTTCATTTGAAGATAGTCTTGCCGGAGTTGATGCATATATAAGCGGTGGAACAGCAATTAGTGACGGTGAGGTTGATTATTTCACAGGAATAGAAGCTCTGAAAGGATCTAGCTATGACGATACCCTTTCCGGTAGTATGACAGCTCCGACTACTTTTTACGGCAGCAGTGGGAGTGATGAAATGAGTGGCTTTTCCGGTCAGGAAAACTGGGTTTCGTATTTTGAAGCCAGCAATGGCGTTGATATTAATCTCGCTTCCAACAGTGTAACAAAGATTGGAACATCTGATACAGATATTATCCATGAGATTAATCATGCAATAGGATCGTCCAACAACGATACCATTACCGGATGTACTGGTAGCAACACACTTATGGGTTTGTCTGGCAATGATACCTTGACTGGCGGATTTGGTTCAGATCATTTGTATGGCGGTGCCGGCAATGATGTTTTCAATTATACGACATCGGTTTCCGGCGAAGGTGGAGATACTGTTTACGGTTTTGAAAGCGGCGTAGATAAGTTTTATTTTTCCGGTAACGGAGGATTTAACTCAACTTGGACTTTTGGCACTGTAAGCAGTTATAACGGATCAAGCGGAATTGGTGCTGGGGCGGAGTTTATATACGATACTTCAGATAAAGAGCTTTACTATGATGCAGACGGCAGTGGTTCCGGGGCCGGAGTACTGATCGCAACCCTTGATGCAGACAGCGACCCAATATCAGCTGTTGATAGTTCTACTGCTGGTGGTGATATCGCTGTTTACGTTTAAATTTGCCATGAGGAAGCCGCCTGAAGCAGTATGTTTCAGGCGGCTTTTCTTTTTACCTTTTGCCAAATTTTCTTGCCAATTATACCAATTTTTTATCAACTACGATGAATGACACCTGAAACCGGGGCTCGCCCCGAATACTGTATCTGAACCTGTGACTGAAAAAGGAAGGTGCCACGTGAGCAGAATTGATGAAATTCTTGGTAGAATGGATGCCTTGGAAAAGGAACTGCGCGTTGAATTAAGCGATAGGAAAAACGAGTTCCTCTACACCATACAAAAAAAGAAAGTGCGCTTCAGTGCAGAGGTGCGTGTGGCGCACCGTGAGCTGGCTGCTAAGTGGAGCGACTATGTTTATGATTCCGGCGTCTGGGTTATGCTTACGCTGCCTTTTATTTTTATGCCGCTTATCCCAGCCCTGATGATTGATGTTGCTGTCTGGCTCTATCAGCTGATGTGCTTTCCTGTTTACGGCATACCCCGGGTAAGGAGACGCGATTATGTAGTCATAGACCGCCATAGCCTTAAATATTTGAACCTTATTGAAAAGGTAAACTGCTACTATTGCGGTTACTTTAACGGCTTGATCGGGTTTGTGCGTGAGGTGGCAGCCCGTACAGAGCAGTACTGGTGCCCGATCCGGCATGCACGTCCGGTAAAGTCTGTACACAGCCGTTACCGTCATTTCTTCCCCTACGGTGATGCAAAAGGGTATCGTGAAGGGCTGAATGAAGTTCGTACCCGTTTTGACGATGTGTAGTTAAAAAAACGGCGAAGCCCTATTGAAAGTTTTTGGGAGAGTCCAGAGAACCCTTTTGCAAAAGGGTTCTTTGGTCCCCGAAGGCCGCCGGAGGCATGCTTTAAATAATATCCTGCAGAATTCTCTTAAATCTTAAAGTAACTCCGCGCACGATTTTGCTTTGCGCGGTGTTATCCCCGCCTGCATAAACCGCCGCTTTGATGCGTTCGCGAGAACGGTAGGAAGTGAAACCGTCGTCCTCGTCTTCCCATTTTATCCGGGTATCATCGAACTGGACGATAGCTTTACGCTTTTTGGCGTATTTATCCACGACTCCAAGAATCACGTCAGCGACCATGACGTAGGTGTCCTGCGTTGTGTACTGTCCGATAATGGCCCCGATAGCCGCACCGGAGGCGGAACCGAGTATCATTGAATCTAGGGTCTGTCCCAAGGTTGCTCCTAAATAGGCACCGCCCGTTCCACCCCATAGACTGATTTCATCAACCATGTTTTGCGAAATCTGACCTGAATAGCGCAGGTTGATATCCAGATGTGCGGAATATTTGCCAGTTTTTACTACTTTGTAGCCCTTATCGATATATGATTTTTCAATGCTTTTGCGCAGGGCCTTGAGGTTTATCGCCGGGTCACCGGAGGTGTTGCGGATAGTCAGCTTCAGTATCGGAGTATCGAACTGGGAGGGATCGACCATAAAGTTACCGCTGGTCATGGAGCCGTAGAGTAGGCCGGTACTCTGCTCGCGGACCATACCCATACGCTGCTTGCTGCGGCATCCGCTCATGATTACCAGCGCTGCGAGCATTGCCACTGCTATTAATATGAGAATGCTTTTTTTCAATTTAAGGCTCCTTATTTGCGGTATTTTATGCCGTATTGTTCAAGAAATTTGATTACTTCAGCGTAATGGACAGCAAAGGCTAGGTTGTCTATGTCATCTCCAACCCTTTTCCATGAGTTAACTCCGACAACTTTATTTTTATAAAACAAAGGTCCGCCGGAATTGCCGGCGTTTATGGCTGCGTCAGTCTGGATGTAGCGCACCATTTTTCTAGATGGGAGCATATGGGATTTTCTCTTTCTATATGCGCTGAATACTCCACGGGTTATGGTAAAAGGATATCTTTTCGGGTGTCCAATGGCCTCAAGAGTAACCCCGGCAGGGAGGCTTTTCTGGGTATAGATTCGTACAGGTTTGCCGTGGGTATTTACCTTGACCAAAGCGAGGTCTTTGTACAGATCATAGGCCATAACTTTACCGAATGCTTCAATTTTGTTGTGTAGTTGAATTTCCACAAATTCATTTTTCTCCACAACATGATAGTTGGTAAGGATAATATTGTCGGTCACAAAGAAACCGCTGCCTGTCCCTCTGCGATCCGGGCTCAGGACCATGACTGTGGAATCAAAACGTGGATCATTCCCGGTATCGGATTGATATTTATCGCTGTAAAATGTCGCCAATGCCTTGTTGCGGTTATTCATAATTGTTTTTTGAATGCGGGCCATGCTGCGATACTTTTTGTCTTTTTCCTTATGATCCAGATAGTAGTTGAGCATGTCAGATAGGCGAACTGCAACAGGTTGTTTTTCCCAGTTACGCAATTGCTTTTCAGTATTGAAGCGTATTTCAAGATTGTTCCGGTCAGGATCGTCAATCTGTATGCCATAAGCTATTTTGAAATTCTTTTCCTGAACAATATCAAAGAAGTCTGTGAAGTAGGTGCGCGATTTACGGTCGATAATTATATATTGCACCGAGGCCACTTTTGTTGTGCGTAGCGGGACAACACTGAAGTGGTATTTTTGATAAATGGGCTTGTCGATCATACGCGGAATGCTCGTGGCATTCGCCACTGCTTCGTTGTATTTTCTTTCTTCCTGAGCTGCCATATGGGCAGCGGAGGTGATGTCATTCGCCCCGAACCAGCCCAGAATGTGAACGTTGTTGCGTTCGTTCAGCTCTTGCCGTTTCAGTTTTAATTGTTCAAGGCGTAGCTGGGCCTGATCATATGCATGGTTGTATCCTTCCTGATATCCGACAATATTTTTGCTGCTGTATGCCTTGGGACGGAAAGTCTTGCGGTCAATTCTGGAGACCACCTCGTTGATGAGGATGACGATGTCAGCATCCTTGGCGGTTTTGGAATTGAACATGTGCGCTTTGGCCAATGTCTCGGTTTGCATGGGCAGGTCAACATCAAAACCCAGCCCGAATTCGATACCACGCTCTTTCATCAAGCTTTTACTGGTCACGCGCACAAAGGCGATCTTGCAGTCTGGAACTTCGGTTATAGGGAAGCCTAATCTATTGGCTTCATTCATGGCTTTAAGAACAGTGCGGAAGGAAGGCTTCTTACCTTTAGCTTCTTTTTTGAGCAGGTCCCGGAAGTACTGTCCTTCCAAGTTGCGCATGGTTTCGGCAGGGATGACGTTACCGTACTCCTTAATCATATGCGGCACGCCTTTTCCGTTAGCTGATGCTACTGCCTGTTCCAACAAAGCAGCTTGAGATTTGAGAAATTTTTCTTCGTCCAGTTTTACGGGGTAGATGGAAAAAAAGTTAGGTCCGGTCTGAATCGGGTAATTCTTAAATTGCGCCTGCGCGTCAGCTTTGATCTTTGATTCTTTCTCGCTAAATTTCTTTTTCAGCTTATCAAGGCCGCGGGGAATTTGTCCCAGATCACTGAGGATACTACTGGATTCGATTTCGTCGATTAAATTACGGGCATTATCCAGCTTAAGTCGGATTAAAGTCCACTTGGCGGATTTTTCAGGCCAGTGGATGGAAAGAAGATTGATAGTGGCCGCGGAAATTTTCGGACGGTAACGTTTTTTGAGATCAGAGGCAGCTTTGGTTATCTCGTCCATGGCTTTCGGTTTCTCAAGAAAATACTCCTGATTATCAAGCCATATTTGTTCCGCCTCTGAAAACTTATTGCGGTCCAGAGCCCGGGAAAACTTATCTTCCGGTTGGGAAGTGATTACTGTTTCTTTGATATTGGTTTTTATTGATCTGACTGTCCTGCATCCACAGATTGTAATCAGCAGTATCAACAGACCTAAACCGACAATTCTTCTATCCAAAGCTCTTCTCCCCCCAGACAAGCGTTTCCGCTTAAATTTACCCTGAGGGGTGGTAACATGACAGCTTGTGCTATATCAAGAAGAACTGATCTGGTGTTATTTTAAGATCTTCCAGTTTGTGACATACGTTTATGGAGCCGTTTTGCCTGTAGGCAGAATGCTTCCAGCCGTGCTTCGATCAGTTGCGGAAATGGATTACCGTCAGTTTCAATGGCCAGGAAGGGCAGCCGCGAGTCTTCCTCAAGTACGGACGTTGCCTTTTTGCCTGCTGATCCGGCCCGGAATTTCTCGCTGAGTACGGCTTCAGCAACACGCGAGGGCATGCATCCGAATGGTCCTATGGAGATCACTCCGCAGGATGGAGACATGATTTCATGCAGTGATGCCCCCACAGTCAGGATTGCCTCTCCGGTCAGCTGTTCGGAAATGTGCGGCTTGCCGTGGCTGACCACTTGGCGCACATTCGGTCCCGGATAGAAGAGCAGCCCGCTGTCAGCAAGGATGTGGCGGATGCGACGTTCAAAATACGATTTCACTCCTTGGGTGATCAGGGTCTTGACCCCGGCCTTGCCTTCAATACTATTGCGGTTCAGCCAGTCTGTGTATTTCATCCACTCCAGCACCGGAGCCACGCGGACAATAAAACCCTGCTCAGTAAGGATTTCCGGCAGGTTGCGCCTAGCTAAGGGATCATGGCGGACGTATATTTCACCCAGCAGTGAGATGACCGGATATTCCTGCACAGGCTTAGCCAGCTTGATAGTGGACAGATCGATAGCCGCTTTGCGCAGGGCTTTGGAAAATTGTTTCCAGCTGGCCATGCTGTCCAGCAATTCCTGACGTACCTGCCAGAAAAGTTTCAGGGCCGCGTCTTTGTCCTTTGCTGCTGCACAAATGGTGGCGTGGATGTCCTCAAGAATGGAACCGGCGACGATGCCCTGCCACATGCCTAGGGTGACACCGGTACTTAATCCACCATATCCGTCAGTGGAACTGGGTGCGAAAATTGCCAGATTCGGGATTTCCAAGCGCTCGATAAGATCGTTCATGAAAACGGAATACTGCCCGAAACGGCAAGGCCCTTTAGCCTTAGGCATCAGGAAAAGTGCTATTTCGTTTTTATCACGGTTTTCCAGATGTTCCAGCAAAGCTCCGGCTGTCAGCTGCAAGGGCAGGCATTCTTTGCAGGATGAATTGTTGCGGCCCATTTTCAGAGCGGCTTCACTGGCATGAGATAGCACCTTGTAGCGGATGTTATCGCGCTGCATGGAAGCGGCCAGAAAATCTGTGCTGATTTCGCCAAGGCTGGGAATAATCAAGGTTACAGTCGGATCATTCACCGCATGCCATTTGCCGCTGGAGTCAGTGATTCCGGTAATTCCGTCACGCACTTCACAGCTAGCGGCACGGAAAGGCCGGGCTACGGAATCCTGCGGTTCTTTCATACGTCTGAAACCATCCACAATATCGAGAAAGGCTTCGATGCGGGTTTCGATTCCCGCATCAGCGGTATGGCTGTCCAACTCAAGGGTCAGCGATGGCTTGCGGCCCATGACCTTGCGGAAATGACCGAGCAGGAATGAATCAGGGCCGCAGGAGAAATTGGTAATGTATGTGCCGAAAAGTCTGGGATGTTCTGCCACCAGTTTGGCTGC
Organism: Maridesulfovibrio pacificus (SeqCode); assembly: GCF_048612815.1. Lineage (NCBI taxonomy): Bacteria > Pseudomonadati > Thermodesulfobacteriota > Desulfovibrionia > Desulfovibrionales > Desulfovibrionaceae > Maridesulfovibrio > Maridesulfovibrio pacificus (SeqCode). The sequence goes on along the minus strand of NZ_JBLZNE010000002.1, from coordinate 275,965 downwards.
ATCCATGATCAGTTCTCCGGTGGCCCAGTACATGTTCAGCTCATTGCCGCATTTTTCGCTGCGCGGGAGCATATCACAGGGAATGATTTCAACACCACGGGTGGCAAATTTAGCAGGGATTGATTTGTTGGCCCAAGAACTGAAAGCATTGTATGGCCTGCCGAAAAGGACCATGGCCTGTTGGCTTCTACTATTCAGTCCGGCCATAAATTCTTCACCCTTGATGCGCAGGTCGCTGAAGAATTGTTCTTGCTCGGCAATTGCCGCTTCAAGAGCATCCAAGGCTTGCTGAACATTTACTTTCAGTTTGGCAGCGGTTTGGAGCAGGGCCTTGCGCAATTGCTCTTCCCCGTTCTGCATATGGATGACCGGGATAAGCAGAGAACGCTTTTCCAACTCAGGGAAGGCTGATTTTAAATAATACGGTTCGCCCTGAACCAACACGCAGGTGCAGGAACGGTCACCGCTTTTAAGCGGCATGGAGCGCAGGTGGGGCAGGAAAATATGATCAGTCTTAAGCTTAAGCAGCTCACCAAGACCGCCGTGAGCAAGTTCCACTGGATGGCAGAAAGGTGCGCCTTTTTGTTCTATGGCATCGGGATCGAACTTTTCAGGCAGGCGAACTCCGAAGCCCATCTCTTTGAAAAATGTGTTGAAGAGCGGGAACCACGTATTCATGAGCAGGGAGCGGTTCATGCCGATGACCGGCTGACCTTCCTGCGGTTCGCTCAAGTCACGGAAAACCCGTTTCTCCCGCCAGAGCACAAGGTCTTCTGCGGGCTTGGTGTCCTTGGCTACCTTTGAATTATCAAAGCGGTTGCAGATGCCTCCAAAAGGAAAGGTTTTACCTTCGACTTCAATACGGGCAATGGTGCAGCCGAGATCACAATCCCGTCCGGCTCCTTTGCAGATGAAGGGTGATTTATAGCTGACTTCGCGCTCGGCGAGTTCTGCGGGGTCGAATTTTCCGGTAGCAATGCTTCCTTGTTCCGCTCGTTTTGCAGCTTCAAGGGCGACTCCGAAGGCTCCGGTCAATCCCGGATGGGGCGGGACGATGATTTCCTGTCCGGTCAGTGTAGCCATTGCAGTGGGGACGGCTTTATTGTAGCAAACCCCGCCTTGCATGAAAATTTTCTGTCCTACGGTGCGGTTGCCTTTAACGCGGTTGGAGTAGTTGATGCAGATGGAGTAGACCAGTCCGGCAACCATATCTTCCAGCGCAACACCTTCCTGCGCCGCAAGCTTAAGGTCTGAACCGATAAATGCAGCGCACTGGTCGTTGAAGTTGGGCGGATTAGTCCCCTTGAAGGCAATTTCAGCAATGTCGGTAACAGCAATGCCGAGTGTTTCCTTGGCACTTTCTTCGAGAAATGATCCTGTTCCGGCGCTGCAGGCTTCGTTCATGGCATAGTCACATGGTACCGAGTTTTTCAGCCATGTGTATTTTGCGTCCTGTCCGCCGATTTCGAAAATTGTATCGACATCAGGGTCGTAATGTACGGCGGCAGTGGCGTGGGCGGTAATTTCATTGATGATTCCGTCCGTTCCCGCATGCAGTCCGGCTATGTTGCGGCCCGATCCGGTTACTCCCATAATTTCGGCGGTGGTTCCGGCTGGGACCTGACTTGCCAGTTCAGCGTAAACCCTTCGTGATGCTCCGATGGGGTCGCCGTCCGTGCGCAAATAGCAGGAAGCAACAATCTCTGATTGTTCCAGATCAAGAAGGACGCCTTTAGTCGTGGTTGAACCTACATCAAGACCCAAGGCCAGTCTGTTACCGGAGATGAATTCCGCTTTGGAGCTTTCATGAAATTTTACGGAATCGGTATAGTCTTTAAGCGGCTGCAAGAAAGTGAACGCTGTGTCACCTTTGCGGATAATTGTGCGGCAGTCTTCGGGAAGGTTCGCACCGTTTTCAGCCGCCCAGATTGCCGCGCCTAGGGCTTCGAAGCAATGTCCGTTCTCGGGCAGAAGCAGTGACGGTATTTCGCGGCGCAGTTCATTGACCATGAATTTGTTTTGAGAGCAATTACCGATCAGGGCAACTTTCTCAGAAGGCAGCTTGCGCAGAAGCTCAATGCATTTCCCGGCCATCATGCGGGCGAGTCCGGCAACAACCGCTTCTTTTTCCACTCCCTTATTCAGGGCGTGGGTACAGTCGCTTTTACAGAAAACAGAACAGCGACCGGAGACTTTGTGCGGTTCGCTCATCTCCATGCCTGACATATCATTCAGGCTTAGACCCATGCGGCCCAATTGTTGAACCAGAAATTCCCCGGTACCGGAGGCGCATTTATTGCCGGTGTGTACGGTTTCCACCTTGCCGTCATTATCGAGCAGGTAGGCCATGAAGGTTTCCCCTCCGGCGCTGAGGACCGTACGGTAGCCGTCGTTTACGAAATTTTGATGTGCTAGGGCTGTTTCCAGGGCCTGCGGTTCTGAAATAGTCGGCAGGTCCAGCAGATGACGGAATTTGCGTCCGGTTACTGCCGCGTGGATATTCTCAGGCAGATCCAGTTCCTGCAAAGCTGTGATAACGGTTTGCGCGGGATTACCTTCGTGGTTCAGTGAAATTGATTTGAGTATTTCAATCCTGCCGTTATCGTTTCCGGTCAGAACCATGCTGACTGAGGAAGCTCCGGCGCAAATGCCCAGCGAAATTGTCATCTGATCAGTTTGAAGCGGGCTTATTTTCAAGTGCGGGTAGTTCAATTTCAAAAACCTTATTCCAGAATTTTCCGGTCACGAAGAGTCTTTTTTCAGCAGCATCCCATGCGATACCGTTAGCGGCTTCGGCATTTTTTCCGGCAAGGGGACGCAATGATGATATATCAAGCCAGAATATGACTTTTCCTTTCTCAGGATCAATGATTGCAATGCGGTCCTGTTTCCAGATATTACTGAAAATAAGGCCGTTTATGTATTCAAGTTCGTTAAGGCGATGGATGTTGGCAATGCCGTCGGTTATCCGCTGCCTTTTGATGCGTGCGAAATCATAGGGATCCCTGAAGGTAATCACTGACGAGCCGTCGCTCTGGTATAAGAACTGTCCGTCAGTGGTCAGTCCCCATCCCTGCCCTTTGTATTTGAAGAAGCCCTTGGGAGCAAGGGAAGCTGCGTCATATATGAAACATTTACCGGAATGCCATGTGAGTTGGTAAATTCTGTTGTTCCAGAAGCATATACCTTCGCTGAAAACTTTTTGGTCGTTCTTGATCATTATGCGCACTATGCCGCTTTCCAGCTCCACCTTGCGCAGCGAGGAACGTCCGCGCTTGCCTGTGCTTTCGTATAAGTAACCGTCGTGGTATAATAATCCCTGTGTGAAAGCCGTATCATCATGCGGGTACTGGTTGAGCAGTTTGCATTCGATGATAGGTGCGCCTATTCTTTCTCGGGCGTAGCTTTTTAGCCCGAAAAAGTGCAATATAAAGATGGCGGTAATTAGAATTAATATTGGGCGGTATTTGTTCATTGATGTGAAGCCTAGCTAATTTCCCTGTTAAGTTCCAGATACAGAAAGCTTCATTTTTCTTTAGGCACTGGAACTCTAAATGGAAATGGATTAAATGCCGATCAAGCTGGTGTAGATGAGGGGTCTGCAACAATATCAAGCCCGATCCTGTTTTCTTTGGATCTCCGGAGGCTTACTTCATGAGTGGTGAATCCTCATTATTTAATTATACTCCTCCTGTCGAGCAGGAAAATAAAGAGGAAACCGAATTCGTTACGGTGGTTTCCCTGCGTTCTGACTCGCATAAGATAAAAGGCAAGCAGTACTGGTTGGCCAGCAAGCTGGATGACGAAAGTTTTGAGCTGTTGCTTTTGAATGAAAACAGGGTTCCTTCGGGCGACCCAAAGGTGATCAGCAACGGGGAGTTTGCCGCCCATTATACTCTTGAACTGGATTACTATCAGCAGCATGTCCGTCCAGCCATGGAGCAGCAGGACAATAGATTGAGCAGGGGGGAGGCCCATCGTGAGCAGGGCGAGTTCTACAGCGCGGAGATGGAGTACGTCGAAGCTCTGGATGTGGATGAAAAGAATGTTCGCGCAACTTTCGGCCTCGGCCTGACCTATCTTGAGAAAGGAGATGTGGAACGGGCACAGGAGGTGTTTGCGAAAGTTTTGCAGCTCAAGTCTGCTTTTCAGACTGAGCATAAACATATGTTTAATGATTTCGGCATATCCATGCGTAAGAACGGCATGTACCGTGAGGCCTTACAGTACTACAACCGGGGAATCGATCTGGATAGTGACGATGAAAATCTTTTCTTCAATATCGCCCGCACCCATTACGAAGCAGGAGACTGGGAGAATTGCTTCCGTTACCTGACCATGTGTCTTGAAAAGAACCGCGGTGTTCAGGAAGCTCAGAAATTCTGCCATTATCTGATAAAGAAAACCGAAGAAGATGAATCCATGCTTCGCGAAATGGGAAAAGGGGAGAATGGCAAGACCCTGCGTAGCGACATCCTGAATCTGCTACGCAAGATGCAGGTTGCCGCCGGGGTGGAGCTGGATGATGCCATTGAAAAGACCCACGAAATCCGGGACCGCATGATAGCCCTTGAAGAAGAGGATATGCAGATGAAGGAAATCGAAAAAGATCTCTATAATGTAGATGATCTTTAATTGTCCGGTAGTTTAAGCAGGTTTTCCCGCGCCCCGATCATGATCAGCACATCATTTTCACCCAGAGGCTTATTTGCTTTGGGTACGAAGTTAAGTTCTTCCGATCCATTTTTGCGGATAGCGATGACCTGTACCTGATAATTATTGGTCAGGTCGAGGTCGATGAGAGTTTTGCCTGCCCAGTCCGCGGCCTGACGTTCTTTGATCAGAATGTCTTCACCCATGGACAGGTATTCGATCATGCCCGGAGTGGACAGCTTATAGGCCAGCTGTTTAGCTGCGAAATGTTCAGGGAAAACAACATAATCCACGCCCATTCTGCTAAGCACTTTCTTATGTGCCACGCTGATGGCTTTGACCCAGATCTTGTTGACCCCGATTTCCTGCAGGTTAAGAACCACCAGTACACTGGCTTCCAGCGAATCTCCGGTGGAAACCACCACGTAGTTGAAATCCTGAAAGCTGAGTTGCTCCAGCGTCTTGGGGTCGGTGCCGTCAGCCTGAAATACCTGTGCAAGGTAAGGCTTGGCTGCCTTGACCCGTTCTTCACTGGTATCAATGCCCACAACATTATGGCCGAGCTTGCGCAGGTTCAAGGCCAGCTCCAGACCGAATTTACCGAGGCCGATAACGCCTACTTCTATTTTTTCTTTTGCCATATTTTTATTGCCTCCGGCGGCTTAACCCCTTTTGCAAAAGGGGTTAAGAATCCCAAAAACTTTTATCAGGTCTTCGCCGAGTTGTATGTGAAATTTGTTTTAGCCCAACGGTAAATCATCTTCCGGCAATCTATAGCACGGCTCTTTCTGCCAGCTGTTGATAGCTGTCAGCAGCCATACAGGTCCCAATCTTCCTACGAACATCAGGGCTATTATGATTGATTTGCCCGGTCCGCTCAAGTCCGGCGTGACTCCGGTGGAGAGCCCCACTGTGGCAAAGGCTGAGATTGCTTCGAAGGTTATTTCGATGAAGTGTCCGCGCACTTCGCTGTGCGGCAGGTGGCTTCCTTCTGTTATGCTCAGCAGAATGATTGCCGAGCCGAGGATCACGCTGGCAATGGTCAGCAGGGTCAGGGCGCGGTTAACGCTTTCTTCAGTAAGGGCGTACCAGCCCACTTTGACCTGTGAATGGCCTTTGACCTTGGAAATAATGAAGCCAACCCATGTGCGGAAGGTGGTCGTTTTCAAGCCACCAGCACATGATCCAGGTGAACCGCCGATAAGCATCAGGCCGATCATGGTCAGCAGGGAAATATTGGTCAGCCCGGAAATGTCCACGGTATTGAAGCCTGCTGTGCGGCAGGTTACGGACTGGAACAACGCTGCAATTTCATTGACCACAGCACCTTTTACCACATGAACTTTAAAGCTTTCGGCAAAAAAGATAGCCAGCCCGCCGACTACGATCAGGAAAAGGCTTGTCTCCAGAACAATGCGGGTATGCCAGCTTAAAGTATGGGCTTTAATTTCACCTCTGCGTCTACGCACAAAGTTCATGAACTTTTGCCATAGCTCGCTCATGACATAGAAACCTAAGCCGCCCATGATGATCAGGGCCATGAAAACGGAGTTGATTCCCAGATGATCTTTCCATGTTGTCAGGCTGTCTGAGTAAAGCGAGAACCCCGCATTGCAGAAAGCTGAAATGGAATGAAAGACCGCCGAGAACGGATAGAATCCGGTCGGATCCATGCGGTTAAGCAGCAAAGCTCCCAGAGCTTCAATGGACAGCACCGCCGTGACCACGCCGACAATAAATTTGCCGATATTAAATGAAGGGTCATGGATCAAGGTCTGACTGACAGCTATCCGGTCCGAGGCACTGACTTTTTTACCCAGCAGGTAAATTACCAGACTGGCATAGGTCATAATACCCAGTCCTCCCAGCTGGATCAGGAAGAGAATCACGCTCTGTCCGGTCCGGCTGAAAAAGGTCCCGGTGTCCACTACAGCAAGTCCGGTTACGCAGACCGCCGAGGTTGCCGTAAAAACAGCATCAAGAAATGAAAGCTCCTTTCCCGGATGGCAAATGTCCAATTTCAGCAGCATTCCGCCAATCAAAATAGTAGCTAGAAATGCGTAAATGGGCACCCAGAAAGGAGAAGTCGCTTTGGAATTCATATAGTTGTATTTACGCTTGAGTTTAAAAGATGGCAAGAAAAGCCATTCACAAGACGTTCCATCGCGCCATATGCGAAGCTTAATAAAAGTTTTTGGGATTCTTAAACCCTTTTTGCAAAAGGGTTTAAGCCGCCGGAGGCTATGCTTTCCCTGTTCTTATTCTGTATTCTTCTAACTTTTCTTCCACTTCTTCCCAGCGCATAAATGTGGTTTCGTGCTCAGCTTCGAGGTTTTCGAGCTTGGCTTGGGCGGCGGCCATTTCTTCGCCGGACTTCTTATAGAATTCCGGGTCGGCCATGAGATTCTGCATTTCTTCGATTGACCCTTCCAGTTCTTCGATTTTGCCGGGAAGCTCGGTGATTTCAACTTCAAGTGCTTCGAATTCACGCTGTTCCTTGTAGCTGAGTTTTTCCGGGCGCGCGTCCTGTGCCTTTTTCGGCTTGGGCTTGGTCGCCTTGGGTTTTACCTCTTCTTCAGGCTGCTGACGCTGGCGTACCCAGTCATCGTAGCCGCCAACGTAATCGTTGACCTGCGCATTGCCTTCAAAGGCCAGAGTTCCGGTAACAACGTTGTTCAGGAATGCTCGGTCATGGCTGACGATAATCACTGTGCCGGGATATTCCATGATCCGGTCTTCGAGGAGTTCAAGGGTCTCGGCATCAAGGTCGTTTGTAGGTTCATCCATTACCAGCAGGTTGGAAGGGCGGGTGAACAAACGGGCTAAAAGCAGGCGGTTGCGTTCCCCGCCGGAAAGTACGCTTACCGGGGAGTTGGCACGGTCCGGGGAGAAAAGGAAATCTTTGAGATAACCCATGACATGCTTGTTGCGGCCATTGATGGTCACGGTATCGTTGCCGTCAGCAACAGAGTCGCGCACGGATTTATTCGGGTCGAGCTGCTCGCGGTGCTGGTCAAAGTAGGAAATTTCGAGTTTGGTGCCAAGCTTAACAGAACCGGAATCAGGCTTGAGATTGCCCAGCAGTACTTGGATCAGGGTTGTTTTACCTGCCCCGTTGGGACCGATAATCCCGACCCTGTCTCCACGCATGATGGTGGTGGAAAGATTCTTGAAGATCGGATTGTCGTCCCATGCGTAGGAAGCGTTTACGGTCTCAGCCACAACCTTACCGGAACGCGCTGCTTCCTGAATTTCGATGGTCGCTCTACCTGTTCGTTCACGGCGCTGCTTGCGTTCATCTCGCAGTTTTTTCAGCGCACGCACGCGGCCTTCGTTACGGGTGCGGCGGGCTTTGATACCCTGTCTGATCCATACTTCTTCACGAGCAAGTTTTTTGTCGAATTCGGACCAGTTTTTCTCTTCGGCATCAAGGAGTTCTTCCTTGCGCTTGAGAAAGGTGTCGTAATCACAGGACCAGTCTGCAAGGTTGCCGCGGTCCAGTTCAATGATCCGGGTCGCTATCTTGCGCAGAAACATGCGGTCGTGAGTGATGAAGATCAGGGTGCGGATGTTTTTGACCAGAAATTCTTCAAGCCATGCGATTGAGTCAATATCAAGATGGTTGGTAGGCTCGTCCAGAAGCAGGACATCCGGTTTGGAAGCCAATGCCCGGGCCAACAGTGCTCGCCTTTTCAAACCGCCGGAAAGTGTCTCAAAACGCATTTCTGCACTGAGCGACAGGCGGGATATGACCATTTCGATTGTGGTCAGAGCTTCCCATCCGCCGTGTTTCTCCATGATTTCTTCCACTTCGGAAAGCTTGGAAACATCTCCGCCATTGGCAACATCAAGACTGACTGTATGGTAGCGGGTCAGGGCATCACCCAGCTCGCCAAGGCCCCCGGCAACAACTTCGAAGATAGAGCCTTCCAGTGCCTCTGGAACCTTTTGGGAAAGGCGGGCTATGCTGACCCCTTTCTGATAAGAGATGTTTCCGCCGTCAGGCACAAGGTCTCCACTCATGAGGCGGAGCAGGGTGGATTTACCTTCCCCGTTACGCCCTACAATACAGATACGTTGACCCTCTTCCACCTGAAAAGAAACTTTATCCAGCAGCTGGGGGCCGCCGAAGGTCATGGAAACATCATTTACACTCATCAAAGCCATTAGTTTAACTCCGCACTATACTTGATTAAAAATATAATATAATTAAAGATAAGTATTATTAATTTCATTAGTATTCCAAACTTGAGGGCGGCAGTGTAGAATTTTGCCGCCAAAAAGGGAAGTCTGTTCCGAGAGCCTTAAAAGTAGTGCTTTGGGTTACAAGCTGTTGACGAAAGCTTAAGCTTAGGGCAGATAACCCATAACGTATCTCCTGCGGAGTCTTTTCATTTTGATTTTCAACCCCCGCTGTAAGAGCGGGCGGGATATATAATATGAGTACCGGCGATAGATTACTGGACATCTTTCAGGATGAAACATTGGAACGGCTTGATAATATCGAGACCGGCCTTTTGCAGTTGGAAAACAGCCCTTCTGACCTTACCCCGGAATTGATCAACTCAATTTTTCGGGACGCGCACTCTATTAAGGCCGGTTCAAACCTGCTTAAGCTGTCTGTCATTGAGGAACTTTCCCACAAACTGGAAAATGTTCTGGAAATGATTCGTTCCGAGGGATTGATTCCCACAGAACTGATCATTACAGCTTCATTGGAGTCAGTTGATAAATTGCGCTCCCTGACCGAAGATGTGCTCAACAGCAATACAAAAAGTATTCGCTTGCAGAAAACCATGCTTGAGGTTTCTGTGCAACGTGCACTGGCCGGTGAGAATTAGCTCCAAAGCTATGTAGAAAAATTTTAGCCCCCGTACTGAAAAATCAGTGCGGGGGCTTTCTTTGGATTAATGGGAATGAAGCTTAAATTTTGTCTGCTATTTCTGAACCCCAGCCGACAATCTCGTCGCGGTCCGGATCGCCGTCAATCTTAAGGCTGTCACCGACAACAACAGCCCCCATCTTTTCGAGCTTTTCTTCGATGGCATCTACTGCCCCGCAAAAATAAGTGTAATCGGAATCACCGCACCCGAAAACTGATACTTTCTTGCCTTTCAAGTCAGCGTTTTCAAGGGAGTCGTAGAGGGGGATGAAGTCGTCCTGCAATTCAATTTCTTCTTCGCCCCAGGTTGAGCAACCGAAGAGTACGATGTCGTATCCATTACCGAGATCGGCAACGCTGACCTCGGTAACATTTTTAAGTTCCACATCAATTTCTTTGTTCTCAAACGCTTCAGCCACGTATTCAGCGGCTGTTTCGGTATTTCCGGTAGTTGAGCCGTAAACGATCAGTGATTTGGACATGGTGTCCTCCTTATAAGTCTGTAATCGGTTTGATAACGTTGTGTTATTTTGTAGTGAGAGTGAAATTCAAAGTCAATGTCAATTTATAAAAATGTTAAGAAAACATGAAAATGTCAGCCAATAGGTAATTGAGTGTTTACGCCGCGCCTGAGTGGTGTTATGCACTCCTTAAGACTGACCGGTATATCTCGGTTCGACCCGCGCCATTAAATGGTCTGGCCAGCGTAGCGTTCTCAAAATGTTTATTTTGAGAAAAATATAATTTTATTGTTATCGTTAAATTCTTGTATATGAATTTAACTCGCTCTGAACCGTGCTATATCGGATCCTGCCTCCCCGGCAGGGTGCAAGGTCCAACTTCATTATAAATTGATATTGATTGCGTGAGATTGACATAATCTTCCGCGTTCGGTGCATTCCTTTTTATCCCGGCCGATTTTTCCTGCTGTTTTCTGCATAGTCTGTTATATTCAGATTTCATCTTTGCAGTATCTTTCCATTTAGCGCCATCAAACCGGCCCGGACTTCTTTTCAACTTCAAATACTATGGAGGTCACTACCATGAGTGTACAACTTGATGTAACCGGTTTGGATTCCTGGGGTTTCAACAATGATGGTCCGTTAATTATTGCAGGACCATGCAGCGCGGAATCCCGCGAACAGCTTCTTGAAACTGCCCGTGGTATTAAAGACAAAGGCGTGCATATCCTGCGCGCAGGTATCTGGAAGCCCCGTACCCGTCCCGGATGTTTTGAAGGTATGGGCGAGGAGGGCCTCAAGTGGCTGGTTGAAGCCAAAGAGGAAACCGGGCTGCCCATTTCCTGCGAAACTGCCACTCCTGAGCACGTGGAGCTTTGTCTTAAGTATGGTGTAGACATGATCTGGGTCGGTGCCAGAACCACTGTTAACCCTTTTGCGGTGCAGGCTTTGGCTGATTCCCTTAAAGGAACCGACATTCCTGTGCTGGTCAAAAACCCCATCAACCCCGATGTGGAACTCTGGCTCGGCGCACTCGAACGCATCAACAAGGCCGGTGTTACCAAGCTCGGTGCTATCCATCGCGGTTTTTCCTCCGCCCGTCCCAGCGAATACCGCAATGCTCCCAACTGGAGAATTTTCATTGAACTGCGCCGTCGTACTGACGGCATGCCTATCATCTGTGACCCCAGTCATCTTTGCGGTAAGCGTGAACTGATTCCCGCAGTGGCTCAGAAGTCCCTTGATCTCCTTTTCGACGGTCTTATGATCGAATCTCATATCAATCCTGATGTGGCTCTCAGCGACAGCAAGCAGCAGTTTACTCCTGAAGATCTCGGCAAAGTGCTGGACGCCCTTGAAGTGAAGTATTCCGTAGCCGAAGACAAAGAATTTGCTCTGCAGATGGAAAGCAAACGTGCCCGTCTTGAAGAAATTGACGATTCTATTGTTGAACTTCTTGCCGAGCGTATGGCTCTGGGCCGCAAGATCGGTAAAATGAAATGTGAGCGCGGTATTGCTCTCCTGCAGCCTGACCAGTGGAAGAAAACTGTTGAAAAGCGCACTCGCGAAGGTGTTGCTCGCGGAATGGATGAACATTTCATGCTCCGCATTTTCCAGTACATCCACGAAGAATCCCTGCGCCAGCAGGAATGCGTGCTGGCCGGGGAAGAGTAATGCCCACGGTCAATGTTGAACTGCGCGGTGAGTTCGATAATTCCTATGAGATCAGCGTGGACTACTCTGTCATGGATGAAGTTGTCGCAGACCTTAAAGCTAGGAAGTACGGACATACTCCGGTAGTTATCTGCGATGAAAATACCCGTGAGCTTTTCGGCCATTCACTGGTCGAAAAGCTTGCTCTTGCAGATGTTGATCCGTTGCTGCTCACTGTTCCCGCCGGGGAAACCAGCAAGTCCCTTGATGTTTTCGGTTCTCTGCTGGAAGCCATGCTCGAAGCCGGGATCACCCGTCAGGATGTTGTGGTAGCCCTTGGCGGCGGAGTGGTCGGTGATTTGTCCGGCTATGTTGCCGGGAGTTACATGCGCGGCATTAATTTCGTGCAGGTGCCCACAACTCTGCTTTCACAGGTGGATTCCTCTGTGGGCGGCAAAGTTGCGGTGAACATCAAGCATTGGAAGAATTATTGCGGCATGTTCTATCAGCCCAAGCGGGTATACACCAATATCTCAGCTCTTGAATCCCTGCCTGAAAGGGAAATTCTCAGTGGGCTGGGCGAAGTGGTCAAGACTGCTTTTATTGCTGACCGCAAGTTGGTTGATTACCTCTCCGCCAATGCGGATAAGGTCCGTTCTCTTGACCGCGAGGTTATGGCCAAGGTCGTGTCTCGTTGCTGCGAGATCAAGGCTGATGTTGTTATCCGTGATGAGAAAGAGGGAGGTGTGCGCCGCATTCTTAACTACGGTCATACCGTGGGCCATGCCATTGAAACATTCGCCGGATATAAGATTTCACACGGAGAGTGTGTTGCATGGGGCATGCGCATTGTTGCCCGGGCCTGTCATAAGGCCGGGATGCTCAGCGCTGAGGACCTAGCGTTGCATGAGGAACTCATGGACAAGCTCGGCCTTGCCACCGGAAAGCTCGATATTGAGCCAGCCAAGATCATGGAGCTCATGAAGAAGGATAAGAAGGTCAAGAAGGGGCAGGTTGTGATTGTCGGTCTTGATAGATTGGGCAATGCAGTTGTTCGCGAGGACTTTCCGCTTGAGTTGATTGAAGCTGAATTGAAGAATATATGAACTAATGAATACCTCCGGCGGCTTAAACCCTTTTCCAAAAGGGTTTAAGAATCCCAAAACGTTTTATTAAGCTTTGCTCTTTAGCTTAATAGGCTGTCAAAGAATAATATATTTGCGGGGAACTGGTTGTTTTTCCAGTTTCCCGCTTTATATTTTGAGCCAGAAACAACAAGGAGTTCCCATGAAAGATATTTCCACCAAGCTGATCAATGCGGGCAAAGATGAGGCCCTGAGAACTATAAATACCATTAATCCGCCCCTGCATCGTGCTTCTACCGTGCTTTTTGATTCTTACGCCGATATGCTCAAGGCGAATAAGGGTGAATTCGAGGGCGTTGAGTATGGCACCAGCGGCATGGCTGCGCAGAAAGCCTTCGAAGCTGCCATGGTTGAACTTGAAGGTGCGTACGGCTGCAAAACTTTTCAGTCCGGCATCGCCGCTATTGCTATGGTGCTCATGGCCTACACAAAGCAGGGTGACCATATCCTGATTTGTGATAACGTCTACGGTCCTACCCGCCATTTTTGTGATGGTTTCCTCTCCAAGTACGGCGTTGAAGCTGAATATCTTCCTTCCGATTCCGGAGCCGGGGTAGCCGAATATATCCGCGAGAATACTACTTTGCTTTTCATGGAATCTCCCGGTTCCAATACCCTTGAGATTCAGGATGTACCTGCTATCACCGAAATCTGCCGTGAAATGGGTGTCGTTTCGGTTATCGATAATACTTGGGCCACTCCTTTATATTTTAATCCCTTTGAGCATGGCGTGGATGTTTCCATCCAGTCCTGCACCAAATATATCACCGGACACTCCGATATCCTGCTTGGCTCGGTTTCCACTAATGAGCAGAGCTGGGCTGCTTTTGAAAAATGTTGCGGTCTTTTTGAAGTCTTTGCTGCTCAGGAAGATTGTTATCAGGCATTGCGCGGGTTGCGGACCCTGAAAGTTCGTCTCAAAGCGCACGAAGAAGCTGCCCTTGAGATAGCAAAATGGCTGGAAGGTCATGAAATGGTGGAGTCCGTCATCCATCCGGCTCTTGAAAGCCACCCCCAGCATGATCTTTGGAAACGCAATTTCAAGGGTTCAAGCGGACTGTTCGCTTTTACGCTCAAGGATGAATATGAAGATATCGATCATTCCCCGTTTGTGGATAACCTTGAGCTTTTCGGCCTCGGTTACAGCTGGGGAGGCTACAAGAGTCTGATCACCGGAGGTAAATTCCGGCGCACTAACCATTTCGGTTACGAGGGCAAAACAATATTCCGCTTGAATATCGGGCTGGAAGATGTGGAAGATCTCAAGGCTGATCTGGCGCAGGGGCTGGATCGTTTGAAATAAAGAACAGAGTTCCTCTACTTAGTTGTCTTTCAGAGTAACTAGGTAGAGGATTTCATTTTTCCATTCATGACCAAGGCCTTTTACAGCAACAAATTCTGTTTTAGATTTGAATGTATTGAGTGACGGTAATGATCTATATAGCAGACTGACTTCAATGTTGTTCAGGATCAGGGCAGTTTTTTCAAATTTATTTGTGTTGAGAAAATCATAAAGCGGGGTCTGTATATTCCCATTTTTTTCTGTTCTCAGAATGCTGGATGCAGACGCCGGATCAATTAATATTCTAGTGAAATTATGTGTCTGGAAGGGCAGGGTCGTCAGATATCTTTTGCCTTTGCGATTAATTGTATTGTGCAGGAAAAAGTGCAGCTCAGGGTGAATCCGCAAGGATCTTCTGGAAGCTATGAATATATAATTATCCTGTGCAGCTATGGATCTATCTATCGTATTGGCCATATTTTTAGCCAACAGGGTGTCAGGCTTTAGTTGTCCATTCGTATCAACGTCCGGTGTGGCATTGAAATAGAATGGATAAAACAGCAGCATGCCCCCAAATGCTATTGCGAGGAATTTAGCCGGTTTTTTATATAGCTTCAGCCCCGCCAGGCCTATGGTTATCGATAAGGCAAAAGTCGCAATAGCAAAAGGAATAGCCTGAGTTTGGAAATCGCTGATCTGTGCATTGCGCCACAGGTTTACGGATATTTGACCGCTGTAGAGGACTATGACTCCTATCACAGTTGGGATAAGGGCCACCAGCACGGTGCAAGCGTAAAATATTTTTTTGAATAGTCCTTCCCGCTTGGCAGTAAGTATCCAGTTTACTGCTATTATTGATAGAATTGGCATTAGTGGTAGAAAATAGCGGTGCGCCCTGAGCCTGAAGACAAACATATTCAGCAGCAGGTAGAATAGGCCGCTCCAGAGCAGATAAATTGTATCTCCGGTCCGGTCTTCCTTGTAGCGTAAAAGGAAGTATATTGCGCAAAGGCCGAAAATTCCCAGTGGGAAGAAGACGATACCTGTCTCATAAAGATAAAAGCCGATACTCTGCAGGTGATGGAGCAGAACCGGGGTTTTGTATGTCGTGTTCTGCGAAACATCATTGAGCATGCCGGACAGATAATCCATGCCGGATGAACTTGCTGCGGCAAGCCATAATATGAACGGCAGGCAGGCCATTAGTGCCAGCAGAACTGGCGCGGCTTCTTTTTTCAGGGTCTCCGGTATAGCACGGTAGAATGGTATCGTTCTACGTGATTTATTCCTGAATATTTCCGCCAATAAATATCCGGCCAGTGGCGGCAGGGCAAAAGGTCCTTTGCTCAGGACTCCAAGGCCCAAGGCTATGCTTGCCCCTGAAAGATTCAATAGCCCTCGTTGACCCTGCAATCGGCGTAAATAGAAAAAACTGCTCCACGTAACAGCCGCCGTATAGATGATATCTGCCTTCAGCAGCATCCCTTCGATTTTAAACGGCGGGGCAACTGCCAGCAGTAATCCAGCAAACAATCCGCATTTTTCACCGCCAAGTCTCCTGCCTATCAGGTATGTGGCGGCTACAGTCATAGCAGAACCCAGTATTGCCGGAATTCGGGCGATAAATAGCTGTGTTCCCGTGCTGAATCCGGTGCCGAAGAAATCAATCACTGCGGCGGTCAACCAGTAAGGCAGAGGAGGCTTTTGCATCCGGGGCAGACCGCCGAACATTGGGTGCAGCCAATCTCCGCTGCGGGCCATTTCCATGGCGGCAGTGATATATTTGGGTTCATCAATGTCAAAGAAAAAAGGGCGCCACTCTCCCATGCAGGCAAAGCAGAAGGCGAAAAGGATCAGACATGTGAAAGCAAGCGGTCGCTGATATGTAGAATTTGAATCCATTAGTTAATTCTTTGCTGCTTCCAGATAAATTTTCTGAAATTCGGGTATTCCTACTTCCTCGGCCCAGTGCAGGTAGAGCGATTTGAGGAAATTGCGGCGCAACTGAGGTGCTGCGGCGATACGGTTATTAATGGCCGCTTCTACGTCCATTTCTTCAATTACATTGTGCAAAGTCAGTGCCCTGTGGATGATACGGTGCGAGCTTTCGATCAATTCATTGCCCTGACGAGCAAGACGTTCACGTAATTCTTCGTCAGCCATTAGAAGAGCATATTTTTTCAGAAGGTCTTCAACGTTGTTGGGTTCATAGGTCAGCAGATGAACTCCATCCTCAAAAATATCAAAGAATCCGTTTTCGATTTTGGGAGTCAACAGACATGCGCCGCAGGCGAGGGCCTCAAATACCCGGAAGTTGAGGTCGCCGCGTTCGGCAATGTTGAGCACTACTTTTGCTTTGGGGAAAAGTTTGCTGAAATCGCCTTTGGTAATGTGCAGACCGGGGACATGCTCAGCTACTTTATCGAGAAAAATTTTTCTTTCCGGGGTCAATTCCGCACTTACATTACCTACAAAGAGCAGGTCCCATTCTTTTTGTGTTTCGGATGGAACATGGTAGTCCATAACAATAGGCGGGAACCAGAGCAGGCGGGAGTCTTTCAACCTTGGGTTGAAACGGTCCAAATGGTCTTTCAGGCTGACCAGACATATGTCGAACCCTTGAGCGTAAAAAGGATACCAACTGTGGATGTGGGTATCGATGCAGTGAAAAATGGTCAGGCAGGGATAGTTTTCCACCCCGGCCAGCGGCGGGGCAATGGACCGGTCGGCATAAACCACGGCAAAGGGTTCTGTTCCGGTTTTTTCAATGATGTCCTGCCATGTGAATACCTGTTGTCCCCGGATTGGAATATGGACTGTCTTGTAGCCCAGTTCATCCATTCCAGTCCGGAAAAAGGTATTACCGATCCATGCAATTATTTTGGGTTCTTGCTTACTCACAAGCGGAAAGTAGCAATTTATTCTGTTCTTTGAAAGAGGGGTAAATCAGCAACAGGCGGTTTATTTGAGCATGTTGAACAATGAAGGTTCATCAAGGTCGAGGGAAGGGGTGAATTTTACTCCAAAGACTGTCTCGTCCTGCCAAACGGTAACGGCTTTTTGGCTGCTGAGAAATCCGATTCTGTCATTGAAAATACAGCCGCGGATAAAGAGTTCATCGTCCAGCTTTATTCTCTCGGAATCATTCTCTGAATTAATTTTGAACTTCATTCCCCTTTTGGAAATATTGAGGATAGTGATATCTATATCTCCACCGGAAGTTGCAGCAACATCACATTGCCGGAAAAAGCTGTTGATGGAGTTCAGCTCAATCCTTGCGTGCTTTCGTCTATCTGATAACGTGTTCATATTCACCTCTCCTGCGGAACAGACTAAATTTTTAATAACTGCAAGTGAATTATTTTTTTTGTGTGGTGGTTTTGAGATATATTAGGCCTTTTAATCAGCAATCGGGTTTGCTTTTGCGATTAATATTTACAATCCAGAACTATTTCCCCCATTGAAATTGTTTTTACTCTTGGCTAAAGCCGTTAAAAAAGTTAAATGGTTATGCTATAGGAAAGTGTAATAATGCTTTTAATGCGGCCTGAATTTCAGGGGAGGTCGTAACTAATAAAGTCAGGAGAATAAGGTGAGGAAGTTACTCGTTGTTTTTGCATTGATCGGAATGATGCTTTCCGGGTGCGTATACGTAAATATGGATGTTGAGAATAAACCTGTTCCGGGTGCTGATTTCAATGGTTTGAAGACTTTTGCTTTTAAGCAGAAAAGTGAATCCAAGAAAGATCTGGAGGCTATTCTGCTTAACACTGCGAAACTGGAGCTTGAAGCAAAAGGGTTCAGCTATGATCCCAATTCACCGGATTTTATGGTTGTGGTGAATTTTGGTTCCAAGGCTTTTATGGAGCGGGGAGTAACTTACAAACGTGAAGCCTACGAATACGATTACATCAGTAAGACCAATACCGATATCGGGGTGGTTAAGACAGCTGATGCTCCTCGTGTGGACAACACTGTGCGTATCTATCTGATGACTCCCGAAAATGAAGGGATGAAGACCTACCTCTGGCGCGGTATGGCTACAAGTCAGGACCGCGAAGGTCTCGATATTGTAGGTAGATGTCTGGTTAAGGGGGCATTTTCTCAGTTCCCTGCTGCTAATGGAAAGTTCCGCGAAAAATTAAATGTTAGAGATTGCGAATAGTATAAATCAATAGCACAGATTTTATCCAAGGCCCCCGGAGTTTTTTCGGGGGCCTTTTTGTTTGGCTCAACAAAATCTTGCAGCAACCCTTGACTTTGGGGGTGAAGAATGTCATTTCTTCATCACTATATAACAATATTTTTATATATTGAATTTGATTTGTATGCGCCCGCAGGAAACGGAAGACGGTGAGAATCCGTCGCAGGCGCGCTGCTGTAACCGGGTAAATCAAGAAGGATATGGTGTCGGCCCACTGTTGGAAAACGGGAAGGAGCGGCACTGTGCGTCGAACAGGCCCGGAAGCCAGAAGACGTCCTGCAGGAGCAAGTGTCGGACCTCGCGAACAGGTCTGAGAACAGGGACAGTAGTCCCGCCGCTAAGCGGACACTTTTAATATGGAGAACTGCAATGCTGACGCACACACTAGGCTACCCAAGAATGGGCAGCAATCGCGAGCTTAAACGAAAGCTTGAATCCTACTGGAGAGGTGAAGCCGGGGCGGATGACCTAGCTTTGACCGCTAGAAAACTCCGTGAAGAGCACTGGGAAAACCAGAAGCAGGCCGGAGTTGATTTGCTGCCGGTGGGTGATTTCTCTTACTACGACCATATGCTTGATAATGCTGTGAGATTCGGCGTTATTCCTGCCAGATACAATGCGGAAGGCGCTAAGGCTTCCCTTGATGATTATTTCAGGATGGCCCGTGGCGAAGCTGGAGAAAACGGCGTGGCCGCCATGGAAATGACTAAATGGTTTGATACCAACTACCATTACATAGTGCCGGAATTCAGTAAGGATCAGGATTTTTTTCTTGCGGACGAAACCCTTCTTGGACAGGTGGAAGAAGCATCTAAGCTGGGACATAGAGTAAAGGCTGTTCTGCCCGGACCGCTGACTTTTCTGCTGCTGGGCAAATGCTCAGATCAGGAATTCGATCGCCTGGACCTGCTGGAAAAGCTTTTGCCTGCCTATGCGGAACTCATTGAGAAGCTTTCCGCTAAATGCGAATGGATTCAGTTTGATGAGCCTGTTTTGGCTCTTGATCTTGAAGAGTCTACACGCAAACTTTTCAATCCTGTTTATCGCACCCTCAAAGAAGCTGCATCAGATACAAAAATTTTGGTCGCTGCTTATTTCGGCGGTCTTGGAATCAACCTTGAAACGGCAGCATCTCTGCCTGTTGATGGTTTGCATGTGGACCTTGTGCGTGGAGCGCAGGATCTTGAGCCACTGTTAGCTAATATATCAGATAACTTGAGCCTTTCCCTCGGCGTAGTAGACGGCAGAAATATCTGGCGCGCTGATCTTGAGCGGGCTGTGGCTGCGGTTAAGTCCGCACATGTCATACTTGGCAAGGAACGTGTGCTGGTGGCTCCATCCTGCTCACTTCTGCATGTTCCCTTTGATCTTGATCTGGAAACAAAGCTGGACCCCGATATCAAATCATGGATGGCTTTTTCCCGTCAGAAATGTGCTGAAATCAGGATTATTGCAGATGCTGTAGAAGGGAAGGATGTAGAAGCTGTCCTTGCTGAGAATCGCAGGGTTCTAGAATCCCGCAAGATTAGCCCTAGAGTGCACAATCCAGAGGTTGCCCTGCGGCTGGCAGCGCTTCAGCCTGAAGATTACCGCCGTAATTCGGTTTATGAAAAACGTGCTGAAATTCAGCGAGATCTTGGTTTTCCTGTTCTGCCGACTACCACCATCGGTTCATTTCCTCAGACCCCGGAAGTGCGGTCCACCAGAAGCGGTTTCAAGAACGGGCGTATTGAACGTGCTGAATATGAAAGATTCATGCGCGAATACATTGAGGATTGCATCCGCCGTCAGGAGGAAGTCGGTCTTGATGTGCTGGTTCATGGTGAACCGGAACGTAACGACATGGTTGAGTATTTCGGGGAAAATTTTGACGGATACTGCTTCACTTCGAACGGTTGGGTTCAGAGTTACGGTTCCCGTTGCGTAAAGCCTCCGGTTATTTTCGGGGATGTTTCCCGTCCCTCGCCCATTACCGTGGAATGGATCAACTATGCCCGTTCTCTTTCTGATCGTGAGGTCAAGGGTATGCTTACCGGTCCGGTCACCATCCTTTGCTGGAGTTTCGTTCGTGATGACCAGCCGCGCAGTGAAACCTGCCGTCAGATAGCACTGGCAGTACGTGACGAAGTCGCAGACCTTGAAAAGAGCGGGGTCAAAGTCATTCAGATTGATGAACCTGCCCTGCGAGAAGGTCTGCCCCTGCGTAAGGGGGAGCAGCCGGAATATCTGAGATGGGCCGAAGAGTGCTTTCGTCTTTCCGCATCCTGCGTGGAGGATTCAACCCAGATTCACACCCACATGTGCTACTGCGAATTCGATGAAATCATCGATTCTATTGCAGCCCTTGATGCTGACGTTATCAGCATTGAGGCCAGCCGCAGCCGCATGGAACTTTTAGGAAGCTTTAAACGGTTCAGCTATCCCAATGAAGTTGGTCCCGGTGTTTATGACATTCATAGTCCTGCCATTCCAGCGGCCGATGATATGGCTCAGTTGCTTGAAAAAGCATTGGAAGTCATCCCCGCAGAGCGGCTCTGGGTAAACCCGGATTGCGGACTCAAGACCCGCAAATGGGATGAGGTTGTCCCGGCGCTTAAAAATATGGTTCAGGCGGCGGAAATTGTTCGCCGCAAGATTCAGTAAACAACAATAAATTTCCCGGGCCGTGTCTGCGGTCCGGGAATCAAGAAGATAATAAATGGAGAATTAAAATGCAGGTGGCCCAGAATATCAATGAAGCTGGACAGTTTTTTTCTTTTGAATTTTTTCCTCCCAAGGATAAATCCACATGGCCTGTATTTATGGAAAGGGCCGCAAGACTGGCCGCACTCAAACCTCTTTTTGCTTCAGTCACATACGGAGCAGGGGGCACCAGCCATGATAACTCTCTTGAGATTTGCTCCCTGCTTAAAAAAGATATGGGTATTGATATTATCGCCCATTTGACCTGTGTCGGTGCCAGTGAGCAGTCCATTGACGAGTTTGTTTCCCGCCTTTGTGAAACCGGGGTCTCGGATATTCTGGCTCTTGGCGGTGACGGGGTTAAAGATGTAAATGGAGAAGGACAAAGCCGTTTTTTTCACGCGTCCGACCTTGTGGAATATGTTGATGATAAATTTTCTGAAGTAGGGATTGCAGTGGCCGGATATCCCGGAGGTCATCCGGACTCACCTTCCATTGCCAAGGATATAGAAATCCATAACTCCAAGTTATCCAAGGGGGCGGATTTCACAATGACCCAGCTTTTCTTCGATAACAGGCTCTACTTTGATTACGTGGAGAGGCTGGCCGAACTTGGCAGTACTGCTCCGGTAATTCCCGGTGTTCTGCCCATCCAGTCTTTAAGTTCTTTGCGCCGGATCATGTCTCTTTGCGGTGCAGGCATTCCCGGTGATCTTTATTGCGGTGTGGAAAAGGCTTTTGAAAAGGGCGGTGATGAAGCTGTCATGGAATTCGGTTTTGACTTCGCCCGTAAACAGATTGCAGACCTGCTGGATAAAGGGGCTCCGGGAGTTCATATCTACAGCCTGAACCGTGCAGCAATGTGCGAAAGATTGATCACTGATCTGAAGAATGACGGATATTTTAATTAGTCTTATCTTCTGCCCCATAAAAATCCCGTCAGCCTGAGAGGTTGACGGGATTTGTTTTATTCAGGATTCCAAGGGCTCTTTTTTCCTACAAAAAGCCTTTAAATGCATCGGCGATCTGGGCGGCTGTCTTCACTCGCTCCGGACCGTTCTCAATTATGAAAGGCAGAATTTTATCGGAATATTCACCCAATCCGGAAAGCAGGGTTTCGCTGATTCCCTTGGAGGAGGGGGAGGCGATGAAGTCTTTGATTTCCGTGTACAGGGTTTTGGCTTCACTTACGGAACTGTTGCCGGATGTGTAAGCGGTGGAGGCGTGATCGTATACTTGCTTAGCCTTATCAAAGTTGCCGGGAGTAGTGATGATTTTGGTCAGTTTAGATGTCAGGGAAGAGTCGGTTGTCCCGGCATCCATGCTTTCGGAAAATCCTACAAGCTTGGCAAGCCTGGTGAAGGTGGAGCCGGAATTGATGTCACCGAGCTGCGAAGTCAGGGCCGCGCCTTCTTCGGGGTTGAGCAGGCTCATGGTCACGGTCTGGGCATCCACAAGGTTTTCTGTTGAATCGTAAAACCCGGTATAGACGCTTTTGGCCCGGTCAAGCAGGCTTGCACCTTCTGCTGCGCTTTTTGCTGTTTCAGCGGAAGATGACAGATCGTTCAGGCTGAATGCCAACACAGCAGAGGCCTGAAAAAGCATACATGCAACGGTCAACAGGGAAACAGTTATCATGCGGGAACAGTAATTTTTCATTTTTCTTTCTCCATGTTCATTTGGTTTAGGTCTGCAGTATACTCTATTGAGGGGATTTTTCCATTAGAAAGAATCTTAACTGATGTGCAATTGAGGCAATCTTTGATTAATAGAAATAGCTGTTGAATCAAACTGTCGATCTGGTGTTTATTAATTCAACGTTTCAACAATACTTGAGTTTTTTCTTTGCTTTCTTGTTTTGGGGATTGATTTCCAAAGCATGTGTAAAGAAATGCCGTGCGGAATCTTTATTTCCGTATTCAAAATAAATTGAGCCCAGGTTGTATGATACTGCCTCATTGTTCTTGTAGAAAGAGTCGTCTAAGGAGAGGGCTTTATCTATGTTTTCTAAAGTTTTTTCCCGGTTTCCCCCATTGTGAAAAGCCAAGGCAGCGTTGTAACAGAGCACTGGGTCGTTAGGTGCAATATCTAGAGCCTTTTTATAAATTTCTATAGCCTTATCCCATTCGCCTTTATTTTTGTATGTCATACCAAGCTTGTTGAATATGGGCAGGTCAAGCTCGGTGAAGATCTTTCTGTCTTCTATTGCTCTGATCAGATATTTTTCAGACAGTTCTGGAAGTTGCTCAGATGCAATGTCGGCAATTTTCTCAAATATCTCTGCCAACATTTCGGGATGGTCCTGATGAGCCTGTGCATATCCGGTTTCCAGAAGTTGTCCGGCTTTCTCTTTATCTCCAGTACGCAGGTGGATTTCAGCCATTTCAAGTTTTCTGTTCGGGTTGAACGGGCTTATTGAATCTATTTTTTGTAATGCGCTAAGGGCCTTGTCGTCATCAACATGTTTGTACAATGCAGCGATGAGATTAAGGGGAGCAATGTATTCTGGGTTGATTTCCATGGCTTTTTGGTATGCTGACTCGGCTTCTTGTTTGTTTCCTTCAGAAAGAAACGCATTTCCTTTCAGGTAGTAGGCGAGACTGCTGTTTGGATTCTGGCTTAGATATTTGTCTATAGCCTCAATTGCTTCATTGGGGGCGGCTGATGTGATTAATTCTTGGACATAAGAAATCAGGGCCTGCTCTTTTGATGACGAGATACAGGATATTATTTTATTTAAGATTGAGTCAGCTGAAAAAGGTTTGATAATTACGGCCTTGACACCAATTTCATAGAAATATTTGGTCAATTCATCAGTGATTTCTGAGTCTATCACAAATAGACATGCTTTCGGGTACAGGCGGGCTATGCGCTGTATGGCGTCAGTTGTTTTTTGTTGTTGGATTACATGGTCTATAAAAACTATGTGGGGAATATTTTTTTGCTTGAAGGTTTCTAATAGATTTGTCGCTATTTTGAAGTCTTGTTGAAAATGGATTAATTCGCTGTCTATCTTAATATGTGGTGTCAATGCGAACCGAATAGCCCGGACTAGAGCAAGGTCTTCAGTGATGCATAAAATTTTCCCGTTCTGGTCGACTAAGAAATTTTGGAGTGTATTTGCAATAGGCATAGGTTTCCTTGGTTTTAAAGGAACGGACTCTGGTTGTTTTTATATGAAATATATCGAATATTGATGTAGCGTCAAAGATATTGTCGGAAAAGAAGATAGTTAAGCAGATTCGTAATGCTGATTTCTGTTCAAGCTATAATCATGATTTGATGAGAAGGGCATTTTATAGGAAGGGTTTGGCATATTGAACAACAACGAAAAAAGCCGCAACTTTCGTTGCGGCTTTCTTTGTTTACGAGTGGTGCCGAAGAGAAGACTCGAACTTCCACGGAGAAACCTCCACTAGACCCTGAACCTAGCGTGTCTACCAATTCCACCACTTCGGCACTCGGTAAAAAAGGGTTTATTGATTTCGACCTGCTTTGGCAAGAACTTTTTTTGTTAAATCGTAAATAAATTGTAAAAAAGCCGTTAGTGCGAAAAAAAGTGTCACTCAAAAAGTAATAGTTTTCTAATTGTGGAGCCCGTTTTCTCTTGTTATAGAAAGCCTAGTAAGAAAATTAATAAGGGGGAATTTCATGGACCCGTCTACGCTGGTTCCGGCTGCTATTGGTATTTCAGTTCATCCTATCTGGCCGGTAACTCTTTCAATCATCACTTTTTCCGTTCATCTGTTGCTCATGAATGCAGTTTTCGGGGGAGCGGCTATCGTATTTGTCCACTCCGTTTCCGGAGGTACAGCTATTTCCAGAAATATTTCCAAGAAATTGCCTACACTGCTGGCTTTGGCGATTAATGCCGGGGTTCCGCCGCTCTTGTTTCTACAAGCAGTTTACGGCCAGTTCAGCTATGTGTCCTCAATTCTCATGGCTGTATTCTGGTTAGCAGTGATTGCTGCCTTGATCGGCGGCTATTATGGTTTGTATTTTCATAATTATCGTTATGAAAAGCTGGGCATATCAGGCCGCAGGCTGACCATGGCAGCGGTTCTGGCTGCAATTGTATACATCGGCTTCATGCTCTCTAATAAAATGACCCTGATGCTGCGCCCGGAGGTCTGGCCTGAATATTTTAATAATCCGCACGGATTCAACCTAAACCTGAGCGATCCTGTTCTTTATCCGCGGTTTATGCATTTTGCCATATCCGCGCTGGCTGTGGGCGGGCTTTTTGTTGCTCTGGTGGGCAAGCGTAAAGGGTATTCTGACTTTGTTGACACGGGCATGAAATGGTTTTCCCGTTCCACAATGGTAAATGTTCTCATGGGCTTCTGGTTTTTGGTGGCTCTTCCCAAAGAAGTCATGCTCATCTTTATGGGCGGTGACATGCTAGCCACGGTTCTGCTCGGTGTGGGATTGCTTGCAACTTTCGCCATGCTCCATGCCGGATTCACCAAGAATGTCTACTGGGGCGTAGCTGCAACTGTTTTTATTGTCCCGGTTATGGCGGTCATGCGACATCTTGTCCGTCAGAAATATTTGGAACCGTATTTTACACTTGATACCGCTCCCGTGTCAGGGCAGTGGTCTCCCTTCTTACTTTTTGTTGTCTCACTTATCGCAGGTGGATTTTGCATCGTCTACATGTTGAAACTCATGCGCAAGGCTGAAAGGAGTTAATGATGGAATATCCAATCTGGCATTTAACGACTTTCGGAGGTGGATTCTGGATCGCGGTCATTGCTACTATCCATGTTTTCGTGGCTCAGTTTGCCGTTGGTGGCGGGCTGTTTTTAGTAGTAACTGAAAAGCTGGCTTACAAGACGGAATCAGGCGAGTTGCTTGATTACGTTAAAAAGTATTCCAAGTTTTTTCTGCTGCTGACCATGGTTTTCGGTGGCGGGACCGGGGTAGCCCTCTGGTTTACCATGGCCCTTCTCAGTCCGCAGGGAACCCTTGTACTGGTCCGTGAATTCCTCTTTGCATGGGCTACGGAATGGGTCTGGTTCGTGGGTGAGATTGTAGCTCTGCTCATCTATTATTACTATTGGGACAAGATGAACCGCCGTGATCACCTGATTATCGGCTGGTTTTATTTTATTTTTGCTTTCCTGTCCCTTTTTACCATTAACGGTGTGGTTTCCTTCATGCTCACCCCCGGAGTCTGGCAGGAAACCAGAAGCTTCTGGGATGGCATCTTCAACCCAACCTTCTGGCCCTCACTCTTTTTCCGTACCGCACTTTGCGGCATGCTTGCCGGACTGTTCGGATTTGTGACCGCGGCACGTATCAAGGATAAAGACCTGCGTTGCATGCTGGTCCGTTTCTGCGGCATCTGGACCCTGACCGGATTGGTTCTGACCGTATTTTCCGGTTACTGGTATATGGGCAGCATCCCCGCTGAACAGGTCATGCAGGTGATTAACAAGTCACACCGCGTGGCTTATTTCATGGAAGTATTTAAGTATACCGCTCCTGTTCTTCTTTTCGGTGGCCTGTTTATGGCTATCTGTGCCCCGCGCCGGGTCAATTTCAGCTCGGCAATGATAATGCTGGTGGTGGCATTGATGTTTTACGGTTCCTTCGAGTTCATGCGCGAGGCGGGACGTAAGCCGTATGTTGTCTGGGGTGAGGTTTATTCCACCAACGTCACTGTGGAGCAGGCAAAGAAGATGCACGGTGAGTCCATTCTGCAAAATGCTAAATGGATTCCGCAGGACCTGCGCGAGATAACAGACCAGAACCGCCTGAAAGCCGGATTATGGCTTTATCAGATGGAGTGCGGCCCGTGCCATGCTGTGAACGGTCCCATGAATGACATTGTACCCCGAATATCGAAATATACCACTGCCGGGCTGGATGCCTTTATATCCGGCATGGGCAAGGTTAATAAGTATATGCCGGAATTTATCGGCAATGCAGATGAACGCAGAGTTCTTGCGGAATATATGCATTCTGTAGGTTCTGGTTATGATCCTGTCCTGCCGGAAACCGAAGAAGCAGAACTGAGTCCCGGCCCCTTCAAAGCTGATCAGGAGTATGTACTCATGGCTTGGCCGCTGGAAGGACTGCGTTTGGTCATCGATAAAGACCGGGCCATGTCCATTACAGACAAGGGCAGCACTGTACGTGCTCAGCTTTTACTGCGTGGCGATCCACCCGAAGTTATCACTGATGATGTTAAGATAGTCTGCAAGCCTCAGGGTATGGATAAGAGTTTTGAACTTGCGGTCAAAGACGGTTATTTTCAGTCCGGTCCAATAGAAATTCTACCTTACACCAAGGAAGCTTACCAGCCCTTGCCTCCGGTGGACGTTCAGGCTCTTGATGCGGAAGGTAACGTTCTCGCAAGCACAACCATCGTGCTTCCGGTTTCCACTCGTCCGGGTTGCAATAATTGTCACGGCGGCGGTTGGGATATACCGGAACAGGGTGGATTCTCAGCCCGCACAGCTGTGGATATCGCCGGGGTGCATGACCGCGATAATAAAACCAACTTCAAGCAGCGTCTCAAGGATAACGAGATAATTGATTGCATGGGATGTCATGACGGTGAATTGCAGCTTAACCTGTCCACCGCCCTGCACGGTTTTCATGCGGTTTATCTCTCCGGAAGGGAAAACGACGCCTGCATGATGTGCCATCCGCAGGAAAGTCTGCGCGGGGTGCATGTTGATGCCGGAATGGAATGCGTGAACTGTCACGGCTCTATGGAAAATCACGCTCTTGCGCTTCTTAAAGCTGAAGAGCAGAAGCCTGTAGCCAAACAGCTTATTAAGCTGATTACTCCGGTTGATTATGAGTTCGAAGAGATCAACGCACGTCAGCCCAATGAGCAGCAGCCTGATTGTCTGACCTGCCACGTTGAGTTCGCTGCTCCTGATTCGGATTCGGCTTTCAATGAATGGACTGAGGATAGCTCCGGGCTGTTTCGTAATCGCAAGGATGAAATGGATGCTGTAATGTGTGCAGCCTGCCACAATGCACCGCATGCAATCTTCCCGGCAGCAAATGAGCGCGATAATCTGCGCCCGCTGCAATACATGGGCGAGGCACAGCCCATAGGAGCAGCCGGAACATGCACGGTCTGCCATGAGGATGACATGGGCTACCCGGCCCACCATCCCGGAATGGGACTGGAAGAGTAAATAAAAAAATCCCGGTTCGAACATAATTCGAACCGGGATTTTTCATTTTTATAAACTAGCCGCGTTTGAGCAAAGGTCTTTCGTTTTGGGAAGCCCTGTTCACAGCGCGCATTACGTTATCGGAATCACCTGCGGGCACGGTGAAGGTGGACTGGCGTCCCTGAATCTTCACGTGCTGGATGCGCACGGGGTTGATGCGTGCGCGGCGGCAGATCATATCTACCAGTTTACGCGGGGTCATGCCGTGGGAACGACCTACGCCTGCGGTGAAGCGGACGCGACCACGGTTTGCAGCAGGGCCACCGCATTCTTCGATCTTACGGTAGCTGCGTTTGTCGAGAACGCTGCCCTGAGAGTGTTTGAGCAGTGCTGCAACTGCTTCGATGGGATCAACTCCTTCGAGCAGTTCGTGGGCGAGATCAAGGTAGGAAAGATGCTTGCCTGCTTCGACAATTTCGCTAAGCTCTGCACCCATGCGGGATTTTTTCACATCGATAACCTGATCGATGGTCGGCAGGGGCTTTTTGTCAACACGGAGCTTGGTAATCTTAGTGATGTAACGCAGTTTACCGAATTCGCGGGGGGTAATAAGGGTTACAGCAACACCTTTTTTACCAGCACGACCGGTACGGCCTACGCGGTGTACAAAGCTCTGCGGGTCCTGCGGCAGGGCGAAGTTAACAACATGTGAAAGATCGGGAACGTCGATACCACGGGCGGCAACATCGGTAGCCACGAGGATTTTACAGCGGCGTTTACGGAAACGCATGAGGATATCTTCGCGGCGGGCCTGAGAAAGGTCACCGTGGATGGGCTCGGCAGGGTAGCCGCGCTCTGCGAGAGTTCCGGCTACGCGATCAGCATCAGCGCGGGTGCGGCAGAATACCAGGCCGTAGAATTCGGGCTGGGCATCAACAACACGGCAGAGTGCTTCAAAGCGGTCACGCTCGTTTACTTCGTGGAAGATGAGCTCGGTCAGCTGTGCTTCGTCTTTTTCGCGCTTTACAGTAACCACGTCGTAATCGCCCATGAATTTCTTGGCGATGTTCATTACTTCGCGAGGCATGGTAGCGGAGAAAAGCAGGGTGCGGCGATCTTCGCCAGCATTTTCCATAATCTCGGATACTTCTTCAAGAAAGCCCATGTTGCACATTTCGTCAGCTTCATCGAGTACGAAGTTGTTGATTTTGGAAAGGTCGAGGGTCTTTCTGCGGATGTGGTCCAGAACACGGCCGGGGGTACCGACAACGATATCCGCACCGCGTTTGAGTGCTTTCAACTGCGGAAGCATGGGCTGTCCGCCGTAGACGGTTGCTACGAAAACTTTGCGTGTACCGCGGAAAGAAATGATTTCATCCGCAACCTGCATAGCCAGTTCGCGGGTAGGGGTCAGGATGATAGCCTGAACGTGTCCTGCGCCTTCGCGTACATTTTCAATGATAGGCAGGCCGAAAGCTGCAGTCTTACCGGTACCGGTCTGAGCCTGACCTACGATGTCCTTTTCACCGGAAAGGAGCATGGGAATGGTTTTTTCCTGAATAGGGGTGGGCGCGGTGAAGCCTTTTTTCTCAAGTGCTTCAATAATGGCATCGGAAAGGCCGAGATTTCTAAATTTTTCCATAATGTATGTATCTCTCTAAAATGTAGTGAAAATAAAAGTTATATTTAAAAGGGCAATAAAACATGAGCGCGTCTCAGTTCTCAACTGGGCGCGTGTTAATTCCCGTTTCAGCTGGGCCGGATTTATTAAATCGGGTCGTTTGTTATCACTGGCAAAAAGTACAGCAACACGAATCAGCAAACCGCACTGGCGGTCTGATCCGGGGATGCTCCGGTATTGCGGAAATGGGGGTGAAAAACAAAGCAAGGCCCGCCCCTTAAATGCAGGGGAGGCTTCTAGCTACCGTAATTAATGTCCGGTATTTTTGGAGGGACCGTCCGGTTATCTCGATCTACAAAAGGTGGGTAAAAAACTCACAAAGGCAGATCGTACTTTTTCCTGAAACAGCAAGGCGAACTGCCTGCATAACTGGTCCCAATCTCTTAATTAGGTTTCAGGAAAATCGTCACATAAGGACGATGTACGAAGCAAGTACACTGCCCTTGTCTTAAAACTCGGGTCTCTCTGGACCCAAAACAACCGGATATGGACGGACGCGAGGAGCTTTAAGCACCGAATTGATGTTGGGTCAAGGATTTTCTTTAGGGGGAATTGTTTCAATTTGCTTTTGTAGGGTTCTAATTGTTTCTAAAATTTCTAGGAAGTTAGCATTCTCTCTTAGTTTATATGGTAAACAATCGATGAAGTGTTCTACGTCAATGTTTTCTAATTCTATGCCGTATCGTGACGCGTAATTTGTTAGTTCTTTCTGTAGTAGTTTTTTATCAAAGAAGGACCGATGACGGCTGGAAACAAAAGGTTTATGAGGTGGTAACATGTTTGATTTTATGGAATTGATCTGATTTAACATGTGCTCTTGGTTTCTTATGATAAGATCCATTGCACTAACTTCTTCCGTTTCAATCGCAGAAACAGTTACATTTTTAAAGTTTGTTAGAAAAGGCGAAAAGTCGTCACTCTGCGCTACTTCGAACGTCTTAGTGATTGCTCTTGCTAGTTTTGATTTAAATTCTTCGATCTTCCCGTGTCTCAGATCTCTTGGATACTGAATATGTTCGATTATTCCCGTATCGAATGAATACTCAGTTTGGTCGTCTTTGACGATTACTACTGGTTTATCAAAGGCAAGGCGCATCCCAAGTTCAAACATTACATTTGGATTCTTGCTACTGACGTCGCATACGATAATAGGGTCATTATATAGATTGGTAACAATACGTTGGTGGATTATCCCTACTTCATCAGCATCGCTGACCATTCTAGACTCAAAACCGGCATTTTTTATGGCGCTTTCAAGAATCGCACGAACATCTGACCAGTGTTCCTGCGGGCAGTCTGGCATGCCTGAGATTGGCATTACGAGGCCACACATCTTTTCATTTTGAGTGCAGGCTTCAGCTTCAGAAGTATTCTCTTTTGTTTTTTTATTCATGAGTATTGTATTTGTTTAGTAATTTAGGTTTATGAAATGTGTTAGTTGTGAAATTATACTCTGTCAATACTGTATGTGGATAATGTCTTCCCCAATTACCTACCAACTCACTTCCCACAAAATTGTATTGAAATTAAATTCCCCCTCACTTAGATTCCCGTCAGGACTCTTAACAGTTCGGAGGCATTATGAAACTGTTGAAAACTGGTGAAATACGCGGAGCGGTTGGGCGTTGCGAGCCTGAGAGGATCGCTGTTGCGTATGTCGGGTTGGACTGGGAGAAATTTATCGACAAAGAGAAAGTCAAAGAAGTCGTGGTTTCTCCCACTGAGGGGTCGAATCCAAAGGGAATTCAGTCCCTTGTTGATTGCCTTTCATGGGACAATGTACACTTTCTGGATAACCTGCATTGCAAATTTTACATTGGCGAACAGTCCGCCGTACTTGGAAGCCCCAACTTAAGTAGAAATGGAATCGCTGAAACGGGGTTGGAAGAAGCTGCTGTGGAAATTACTGATCTGCGGGAAATTGAAAATCTCAGCTCCTATTTTTCTGAAATCAAACAGAGCGCCATGGAGAAATATCCAGCGGAGGAAATGAAAAAGCAGGCTCTTTCTGATCTGTATAATATCTGGCGTGAGCGCGAGAGAAGCAGAGGTGCTGAGGAAATAGAGGAGGACGGCGAGGAACTCCTCGATTACGCCGTGCTTAGTGAAACCGACTTTTATATTGCATGGTACGGTGACAGCGACAACGTTGAATACAGCGGCGACATAGAAAACTACGAAAGTTTTATCGATGATGAAATGCACTTGGCTGCAGGCGATAAGATCAGAAAAGGAAAGTGGGTTCTGTGTTGGAATATCAACGAAAATAATCAGCCGAATATGCAGGTTAAGCCACACTGGTTGTTTATTGATGAGCTTTTTGAAAATGCCGCATATCTCAAAGATGAAAAGTACGACTATACCACTGTCGCTGTAATGCGCTCGGACAAGGAACCGGTTAAGCCGCCGTTTGAACTTACTCCCAATGTCATTCGCGCTTTCAAGGAACTGATCAGTTCAGATAAGTACCGAAGCACATTTGTCGGTGGTGAAGGTGTTTTTTATATCAAGGATACATTTCCGGTGTTCAAGCAGTTTATGGCTGACTGGAAAAAGATGGTTTCCTGATTTTAAGTTAAAACCGTTGAATGCAAAAAAGCCGCAACATTTGTTGCGGCTTTTATTCTTATTGCAACTGTTAAATCAGTTCAATCCTGCCTTCATCTTTTCGCCATTTAAAATTGTCCATGAATCAGCGTTCGGATTAAACATTCCTGCTTGAGTGAGAATCTTGTGGATGAAACCTTGTTTGCGCAGTTCCTTAAGTCCTTTTTGTAAAGCCCCATAAATTTTTTCACCTTCGGGATGGGTTTTGGAAATAAAGAAATGTCTGCTCTCGAGGAGTGAGAACTTGACCCCCGGAATAGGGACAAGATGAACTCCGTAGAGGGTCATGCTGGAATCCTGGGAGTTGGATATTTCTAACGGAATCCAGTCAGCCCGTCCTGCCTTAATCATTTTGATCATGCATTCGAAGGTTGGGGCATCTATTAAGTTTGTGATGCCCATATCCTTGAGAACCTTTTTATCGTTGTACCAATGCTGTCCGACAATTCCTTTGCCGTTTAAGTTTATTTCATCTGCATTGGTGGCAGAAAGTAGCGCAGTGTTAGATGGAAGGCAGTAAAAGGCTTTTTGAAATTCTCCAAATCTTGTGATCGGATCGCTAACCAGAAAACTTTTTTTATATCTTGGAACATCCAAAGTATTTAAGTTTAGCTGATGGGGGTAGAAGGCCACCAGACCATTTGCCGCATCTTCGGTGGCTCGTCTGCTGTTGGGGATAGCTTTAAAAACAAATTTCGGTTCTATTCCGCCAAGTCTAATGGCTTTCTGGGCAATGATAACATCTGCGAGAGATCTGCTGATCTTTGATTTTGGGAATTCGTCCAATAGGTACGGTTGTTTTTTGGAAAGGGAGAGCAATTCATTGTAGTTCTCAAGCGTATCTTGCAGGATAGTTACAGGTATTATCATTTTTCCTTGGCTTGGAGACGGAAAAGCAAGGATGATTATAAATAGTAAAAAGAGTGTTCTTTTCATATATGAGTGGTTTTAGTTATATTTGTGATAAGCTTGTGGATGTGTTGCACGAAAGAGCATGGATGTAAAGAGGGGCTTGGAAGTAAGTGGTTCAAACGCAAAAAAGCCGCAACAAATGTTGCGGCTTTTAAAATAGTCAACATTACCGGATAATTCCGGCCTGATTCAATCTACCCGCAGGTGGTGTACCCGCAAGCCTTGCAGATCTTGCATCCGCCCTCGGGAACGTATGCTTTCTTGCTGCATTCGGGGCAGGGATCGCCGAGACCTTTGGAGACGATGGTCTGATCATCCATGTCCAGTGAGATGTACTGGCGCAGGATACGGGAGATTATCGCCGCCGCATCGATGATGTTGTAGCTGGAGCGGTCCAGCTGGGTCAGGATGCGGTCAATGGGCATGCCTACGCGCAGGAGCATGCTGGTCAAGCGGGTGATGGTTTCCCAGAGGGAGTATTTCTCCTGAAATACCTGTTCATTGTAAAAACCGTCTCCGGTTACTCCTGCTTCTTTGGGTAGCTTAACGAATATTTCAATGGGATTGCCTGTTTCATCCAATGATACGATGATGTACATCTTGGAGCCTTTCCACATGACCCGGTGCCGCTCGGCGCGTTCAATGTCGCCAAGTTCCCTTTCAATTAAAGTCGGGTTCTGGCCCTTCATGGTCGGATCGGCTTCCTTGGAGTCCTCTTTCTTGCTCAGCACACCTTTTTTGCAGCCGTTGCGGAAGACAGTCACACCCTTGAGTCCATGTTTCCATGATTCGAGATAGATTTCGAATATGGTTTCCTTGGGTGTTTCTTCGGCAAGGTTGATGGTCGAGGAAATGGAACTGTCAGTATACTGCTGGATAGCGGCCTGCATGCGGATGCGGTCCATGTAATCCAGTTCGTCAGCCTGCACGTAATTCAGCTTTTCCTTGAGCTGCAGGGCAGTGTATTTGCCAAACAGGTGTTCCTGATTTGTTTCCAGCATCCATTTCAGCGGCGGCATGTGGATGAACTCAAAGACCTTTCCGGCCTCAAGTCTTGTCTCACGGGCATAGCTGAACATGAAAACGGGCTCGATGCCGGAAGTGCAGTTGTCGGACATAATGGAGATGGAACCGGAAGGCCCGACGGTGTTGAATGCTGTGTGGCGCAGTCCTGTTCTCAGGATTTTCTTTTGCAGCTTATTGGGAAGTCCAAGCTTGCTGATGTAGGGGCAGTCCAGAAAACGTTGGCGTGCATCCTTATTTTTCAGCGCTTCGACTTCACCGAAACGTTCGGCAATATCAGCACTTACTGAAATTTCAGTGATGGCCTTGTCGCGCATGATTTCTTTGATGAATTCAATGGATTCCTTGCTGCCGTAGCGCATGCCGAGCATTGCAAGCATGTCGCCCAGTCCGGTGAACTCAATTCCGATCCTTTTGCCGTACTTGTCTGCGTCCCTGTGTTTCTGCAGGGGATGCTTGTTCTGGTTAAGGTCGGACATGGTATCCATAAAGGCCATGGTCCGGGTCAGGTCATCGTGGAAGAGATCGCTGTCGAAACGTGCTTCCTTGGTGAAGGGGTTGACCACGTAACGGTACAGAACCATCGCTCCGAGCAGGCAGTTGCTCCAGTAACCGAGGGCCTGTTCGCCGCAGGGGTTGGTGGACATGGGCTTCAAGCGCAGGGGATCGATGTATGTGCCGGGGGTATTGCGCTGGGTGGTGTCCTGATAAAGAATACCCGGATCGCCGGATTTCCATGCGGATTCGCTGATTTCTTCGAGCAGGTCCCGTGCTTTAACTGTATCGTACTTTCTGAGGGGGAGTCCAAGCTCCTGCCAGCGGCTGTAATCACCGTCCCAGAGGGTGTTGTAAACGGACTTTACCGGATCAAAGATGTCGGATGTCTCGTTGCGCTTTCTGGAGAGAATGAAGGTCAGGTTTTCCTTGGAGAGGGATGCATTGTCTTCATTGACCGGCAGGTCCGGCTGCACCTTGAGCTGGTGTTTTTTGGAATCAATCCCGATAACCTTGTAGGTGATCTCCGCTTCTATGCGGTCTCCTACCTGAGGATTCAGGGCTTCGTATACTTCGGGCAGCAGTTGCAGGGTGGACTCGTTAATGATTTTACCGCTGATTTTGAATCTGTCGGGAAAAATAAAGGTCCAGTCTTTATCCTCTTCCACTGCCTGCATGAATTCATCAGTGACTTTAAGGCTGATATTGGCCCCGAAAACATCCTGAATTTTTCCTGTCAGGGAATCGACTCCGAAAATTTCTTCAGGTTTGCTCTTGCACCAGATGAAACGGCGGGTCTCAGGGTGTCTGATGTCTAAGGAGATCATCAGTGCACCGCGCCTGCCGTTCTGACCTATAGTATTGGTCAGTTCACTGAAAAGAGGCATGAAGCTTACGGCACCGGACGAGGTGACCGCAGCATTGTTTACCGGGTCCCCGGAAGGACGCAGAATGGTGATATCAATGCCGCTTCCGCCGCGATAGGAGTAAGTGCGGGCAAGTTTTTTCTGGGCTTCGAATATTCCTTCAAGGGAGTCTGATTCGATTTTGGCAAGGTAGCAGTTGCTGAGCGAGCATTTTGCGTGCTCATTGCCAAGGCCGGAAAGAATGGAACCGGCGGGGATAAAACGTCCGGACTGGAGCATTTCGCAGACCTGTTCGTTCTCGTTCTTTTGAAATTGGGAATTCTTTAAGAATTCACGGCAGAGTCTGTTCTTTACGTCGTTAAATGAGTGTTCCTGAAGACGTCCTTTGCGGTCACGGATCTGATATTTTTTGGAACTGACGGTTTCCTGAAAACGGGTGTGTTCTTCCAGGGCCATTTTAGCTGATTCGCGGGTGATAACAGAATGTTCAGTCATTATGATGAAGTTCCTTTAGAGGGCTTTTTTTACCCTAGAGTCGATAATTAGCTGCTTTCAAAGCAGGGCGCATGTGTCTCGTTAAATTGTTTTGACTTACACAGAGCAAAACATAGCCATTGAACAAATAGTATCTCACTTAAATACATTTGTCGGCAATAATACTCCCATAGCGGAGTCATAATTCTTGATTTGTGTTGCAGGAAGCCCAGAAGGCGTAATCTGCTTTTTCGAAGAGATGACGTTACTGATCTGCTTAGCGCAGAGATGCTTCAGGCAGGGGTGCTGGCTTTTCCTGATCCATGAAATGGAGGAATCACAGCGGCAGAACCGCCCCGGATTTTAAACGGGTTCCCTGATTAATTGAAATGGTCCTGAAGTGAAAAACACAACGAACAGAAGCTTAACAAACCGTGCTCTGCGGTCAATAATTTTTTCTGGTTTTTGTTTAGAAATCTCCTCAGCCCTACTCCCCATTGGGTTGATGGGTTTTCTAAATCTCGAAAACAAAAAAGCCGCAACATTTGTTGCGGCTTTTTCAGAAATATGGTGCCGAAGAGAAGACTCGAACTTCCACGGAGAAACCTCCACTAGACCCTGAACCTAGCGTGTCTACCAATTCCACCACTTCGGCACGGCGAAGAACTGTTTATAAATATCGCTTGTGAATTGCAAGCTTTTTCTTCAAAAAAAGTTAATTTTAATGAAAATAATCGAAATTACAAGCTGTTAAAAAAAGTATTGCCCGTAATCTCACCCCTTGTGTGGAGCGGGATTACGGGCATATCCGGGTAGGTATATCCATCGTTCCGGGGCCGGATAAGCCTCGAACCGATATTGACTAGATTTACTTCCTAAAATCTATAGGTACGTAATTTCTCGGAGTTTCGCCAGTGTAAATCTGTCTCGGGCGGTTAATTCTTGAAGTCGGGTTAGTGTAATCCTCGTACCAGTGTGCGATCCAACCGGGCATACGGCCGATTGCGAACATTACCGGGAACATGGCAACCGGGATTCCCAGCGCGCGCAGGATGATGCCGGAATAGAAGTCCACGTTGGGGTAGAGCTTGCGTTCGATGAAGAAATCATCGGAAAGGGCACGTTCTTCAAGCTGCATGGCGATGTCCAGCAGTTCATCGCTGAAACCGTGCTGAAGCAGGTCATGGGTCGCTTTTTTGAGGATTTTCGCGCGGGGGTCAAAGCTCTTGTAAATGCGATGACCGAAACCCATGAGGCGGCATTCCCTCTTTTTCACTTTCTCGATGTATTCATCGATGGTGTAATCGCCGTTGTTGATGGTTTCGAGCATGTCGATAACCGCAGCGTTCGCGCCACCATGCAGACGACCCCAGAGGGCGCAGATACCGGATGATACAGAGGCAAAGATGTTTGCCTGAGTGGAACCGACCATTCTTACAGTGGATGTGGAGCAGTTCTGTTCGTGGTCCGCATGCAGCTGGAAAATCAGCGAAAGAGCTTTAACAGCTTCCTCCGGCGGATCGTACTGCTTGTAGGGGATGGAGAACATCATATGCAGAAAGTTGTGGCAGTAGCTCAGATCAGGGTCCGGGTAAACAAAGGGCCGTCCGATTGATTTACGGTATGAAAAGGCCGCGATGGTTCTTACCTTAGAGATGATCTTACCAACTGCGAGGAAAAATTCGGACTTGTCGTTAATGTCGTAGAGGTCAGGGTGGTGGCTGCCCAGAGCGTTGATAACTGCGGACAGGATCGCCATGGGCTGGTTTTTATGGGACGGGAATCCCTCAAAGTGGTGCCGCAGGTCTTCGTGGATAAGTTCTTCAGCAGTAAGCAGAGCTGAAAAACGGGCAAGATCTTCCTTGAGCGGAAGTTCGCCGAAGATGAGCAGCCATGCGGTTTCAATGAACTTACCATGCTCGGCAAGATCTTCGATGGGATACCCTCGGTAACGCAGAATCCCTTTTTCACCGTCAACAAAAGTGATGTTACTGGTGCAGGAACCGGTATTGCCGTAGCCCGGATCATAAGTGATCAGGCCGCTTTGCGATCGGAGTTGAGTGATGTCGATACCGGTTTCGCCCTCTGTTCCATGGATTACGGGCAGTTTGTATTCTTTGCCGTCATACTTAAGGATCGCAATGTCTTTATCGCTCATTTCGTGTCCTCCGGTTAAGTGTCTATGCCGCTATTATGAAGTTCTGTTTCTTGGCAAAATCAAGCACCACTCAAGTGCAGGATCTGCATACTGTGAGCCAGTTAATTGCAAACCTGCATGATGCCGGGTCTTGCGGTCCGGGGGCAGGGGCTGAAGCCTTGCTGGTCCGGATATGTAAGCGGGCAGAAATGTGATTTCTTTCGGACTGGGGCAGGATGGGATTCACTGCCTACCAGTGTAAATGGTTGTACGGCGCTTTGTGGGGAATCAGCGGATGCTTTTTCCCGATGTTGAAAAAGTATTTAATCAAAAACAGCCTAAAAGTCCAGTGCTGCCAACAGTATAATCTTTCTATAACGATGAAATGGTCCGTATAAAATTCAGCATTCTTGCGGATATTCAGGTGTGTAATTACTCCTCCAGCCGATATTGAACCGAATATTTGCGCATGCGGTTGTGAACTGTTCCCCGGCTGACCCCGAGGAGCTTTGCGGCTTTGCTTTTGTTGCCTCCGGCCTGCTTCAGGGCAGTGATGAGTTTCTGTTTCTCGTCCGGTTCTGTGGCTGGAGCGGGTTCGAGACATGGGCAGAAATCAGCTGCAACAGAGTTTATCTGGGGCGGCAGATGTTCCGGTTGGATCGGGCCGCTGTCCTTGACCACTGCGGCATATTCCAGAGCACTTTTCAGTTCACGCACATTTCCGGGCCATTGGTATTCCATCAGCTTGCGCATGGTTTCCAGGGCCGGACCTTCGTTGTGGTCGAGGTGGTCGATTATATTGATGAAATGATCCACCAGCAGGGGCAGGTCTTCCTTTCGTTCGCGCAGGGGGGGCAGGTGTACCGGGATTACATTGATGCGGAAAAAGAAATCTTCCCGGAATTGTTTGTCCTGCACCAACTGGTTGAGATCCTGATTGGTGGCTGTGATCAGTCTGGCTTCCATGGACAGGTTGATGTTCTCCCCGACCCGTTCAAAGGAACGGGTTTCCAGAACCCGCAGCAGCTTTACTTGAATGGGTAACGGAACATCTCCTATCTCATCAAGAAATATGGAACCATCAGCAGCTTCCTCAAAACGGCCCTGCCTATGGCGGTATGCTCCGGTGAAGGCTCCTTTTACATGCCCGAACAATTCACTTTCCAGCAGGGACTCATTCAGCGCGGCGCAGTTGAGCTGAACAAAAGGCTTGTCTGCGCTAGGGCTCATTTCATGGATGGCCTGTGCAGCCAGTTCCTTGCCTGTGCCAGATTCTCCGTAAATTATGACCGGAGCATCAGAACGGGCTGCTTTGCTCAGCAGGGTGTAAACTTTTTGCATTGCCGGGGAGTGCCCCACGAATCCGCAGAATCCGTTTTCTTCATGTTGGAGTTTCTGGGAGAGTTCCCGGATTTTCAGTTCCTTGCGGTCCAGTTCACTGATGTCCGTGACTGTTTCCACCGCGCCGAGGATATTATCTTCGTCATCCCGGAGCAGTGATGCGTTTTTCAGTACATGCAGGTAGTTTCCGTTTTTATCAATGATATGGCAGTTCTTGCGGCTTTCCTTCTTCCTTTCAAACAATCCGCACCAGTGTCCGTCAGCTTGTTCGCGCACAATCCGGCAGGCATCGCAACCAAGCACTGAGCAGGGCTTGTTCAGCAGTTCATCTTTTGAAAATCCGGTCATGCGCAGCAGGGCGTCATTAACCTTCATGATGATCCCGTCAGGGCTTACAATGATCAGCCCATCATTCATGGTGTCGATTACTTCCCGCAGATAAAGATCGATATCCTGTTCGGTCATTCGATAGTTCCGGTGTTTAAAAAGTGTTCAATTGTTCAAAAATATGTGTTTGATTGTACATATGTTTAATCATGTGTGCAATATTATGATGTCTTCAGAAAAATAAAAATAGGCTCATCGTACCGGTAAACTAGCCATTAACAGTGTAAATATGGTAGTTATTCTCATAATATTAAAAATAGGTACGGATTCTGCTTTGCTCTGATCAAATCGTTTCATGATGAAGTTGAAAATATCGCAGTTAATAAAGGATAATATATGACAGACAAGAAGAATGGAATTTCCCGCAGAAATTTCCTGAAGGGGCTGGGAG
Organism: Maridesulfovibrio pacificus (SeqCode); assembly: GCF_048612815.1. Taxonomy (NCBI): domain Bacteria; kingdom Pseudomonadati; phylum Thermodesulfobacteriota; class Desulfovibrionia; order Desulfovibrionales; family Desulfovibrionaceae; genus Maridesulfovibrio; species Maridesulfovibrio pacificus (SeqCode). The sequence continues at coordinate 235,550 of NZ_JBLZNE010000002.1, read as the reverse complement.
CCGGAAGTGCTGCCATGCTCCTGCCTGCGCGTGAGGTTGTGGCAGCAGGCAGCAGCGAAGAAGAACTCTGTACCCTGCTGGATCTTTCCAAGTGTATTGCATGCGGTGAATGTGTTTCTGCATGCCGTGAAGTAAATGCTCCTAAGTTTCCCGAACCCAAGAAGCCTTATCCGGAAATGTATCCCACCTCCCGGGTGAAGGTCGAGGATTGGTCGGATCGCAGAGATGTTGATGACCGCCTGACTCCCTATAACTGGCTCTACATTCAGAGTACCGAAGTGGAGTTCGAAGGTGAGGTACATGAAATCAATATCCCCCGCCGTTGTCTGCACTGTCGCAATGCTCCCTGCGCAAATCTCTGTCCTTGGGGTGCAGCTGGGAAGCAGAAGAACGGTATTGTACGCATCAATGAGGATGTATGTCTTGGCGGTGCCAAGTGTCGCAAGGTTTGTCCGTGGCACATTCCCCAGCGTCAGACCGGGGTGGGCCTGTATCTGAGGCTTCTGCCGAATCTGGCCGGGAACGGTGTCATGTACAAGTGTGACCGCTGTTACAATCGCATAGATCAAGGCAAGCTCCCTGCCTGTATCGAAGCATGCCCGGAGAATGTGCAGACTATCGGCCCGCGCAGTGAAATCCTCCAGAAGGCCCATGAACTGGCTGAGCAGAACAATTGGTTCATCTACGGCGAGGATGAGAACGGCGGTACCAATACTATTTATCTTTCTCCTGTACCTTTTGAGTTGCTCAACAAAGCTGTGGATAAGGGGCCCGGGAAGCCCGGGCTTGCTCAAGTGGAAGACTCCATGGCTGATGAGGAGAAGCTGGCTTATGCAGTGGGGATCGCTCCCTTTGCAGGGATAGCAGCCGGTGTAATAAAGGCCGGAAGATTTCTTGCTTCCGCAGCAGGAGGGAAGGACAATGACTAGCCCTTTCTTTAAGCGTATTTTCAAGTTGACCATTCTCGTTATGGCCCTGACCGGAGCAGGCCAGATGCCTATATTCAAGCGTTACTATATATCGGATATTCCGGGCTTGGGCTGGCTTGCTGATTTTTACCTGACTAACAAGCTTCACTACATATTCGGGGCCGTACTCCTTTTCATGGCCATGTACCTGCTGACCATGTTCATTATGGCTGGAAAGCAGTATTTCAAGCTGTCTTCTTCGGGCATGCTGCGAATTTCCCTATACGGGGCTGTCATCGGTACCGGAGTTATGCGGGTGATCAAGAACCTGCACTCGGTGACTCTCGATCCGTTCACGGTCATGCTTATTGACTGGACTCATCTGGGATTTGCAATGCTGCTGGGTATGGTAGCCATGTATGCCTTTTTCAGAGGGCGAAAACCGTATCTGGAAAAGGTGTCAGGGCTTGGATTTATGAAGTAAATAAACCGGGGCGTTTGTTCCGGTAGTTCATAAACTAACGGAGGGTGGACATGAGATTCATGCGGAACTCAGTACTGCTGTTGTTGGCGGTGGTCTTTCTGGGCGCGAGTGCATTTGCCGCCGGGGATACTGCTCCCGGCAGGGAAATGGCCCGTCAGGCCACCAAGGGCAAGGAGTTGTGGATTACGGCTGACCATTCCAAGTTCGATGCGCTGAAGCAACCATTCAAGAGCGGCCCGGAAGTAACCAAGGCCTGCCTGACCTGTCATACCGAGGCCGGACATCAGTTCCACAAGACCATTCACTGGACATGGCTTGATCCCAAGGCGGATAAGGAGTTGAAGGTCGGTAAGGGCGGTCTGGTGGTCAACAATTTCTGTATCAATATCCAGTCCAACGAACCCCGCTGTACATCCTGCCACGCAGGGTACGGCTGGAAGGATAAGGATTTTGATTTTACCTCTCAGGAAAAGATCGACTGTCTGGTCTGTCATGAGCAGACCGGAACTTATAAGAAGTTCCCCGCCGGGGCCGGGAATCCTGCTCCGCCTCCGGGTAAGAAGTTCAAGGGTAACGGTAAGTTCTACGCCTCCCCCCAATGGAACAAGGTGGCCCAGTCCGTAGGTCGCCCGACCCGCAAGAATTGCGGAACCTGTCATTTCTACGGCGGTGGCGGTGACGGCGTAAAGCACGGTGACCTCGATTCATCCATGCTTAAGCCTTCAAAGGCTCTGGACGTGCATATGGGCATGGACGGGCAGAATTTTACTTGTGTCCGTTGCCATACCACTGTGAAGCACGACATCGCAGGACGTATCTATTCAACTCCTGCTGCCACCGAGCGTAAGTCACTGCTGGAAGATGACCTCGGTTCCAAGATCATGTGTGAATCCTGCCACAGTGACCGTCCTCATAAGTCCGAGCTGGGCATGAAGCTCAACGATCATACTGATAAGCTGGCTTGCCAGAGTTGCCATATTCCGACCTTTGCACGCGAACTGCCTACCAAGATGTGGTGGGATTGGTCTTCCGCAGGTAAGCTCAAGGACGGCAAGCCCTATGTTGAAAAGGGCGAATGGGGTAAGCCTGTATACATGTCCAAGAAGGGCGATATGCGTTGGGAAAAGGATGTTGTACCTGAATACTACTGGTTCAACGGTACTATCGACACCATTACCGCTCAGACCACCATCGATCCGACCAAGCCTGTGCAGGTTTCAAAGCCTGTCGGTTCAATTGAGGACAGGAACTCCCGGATTATGCCTTTCAAGGTGCATCGCGGTATGACTCCCTACGATAAGGTCAACAAGAACATGGTTATCCCGCATCTGTTCGGTAAGGATAACGATGCCTATTGGAAGGGCTTTAATTGGGAAAAGGCCGTAACAGCGGGTATGAAGTATGCCGGATTGCCGTTCAGCGGTGAAGTGGGCTTTGTGGAAACTGAATTTGTTTATCCGACTACCCATATGGTTGCGCCCAAGGAGAATGCGGTAGCCTGTGAGGAATGCCACAGCAAGCAGGGCCGTCTTGATAAGATGACCTGTTTTTACATGCCCGGACGTGATGCTTCCGCCATTGTTGATGCAGGGGGCTGGTTCATAGTGCTTGCCTCGGCAGTAGGTGTTATCCTGCACGCCCTTGGTCGCATTTTCATGTCAGGACGTAAGGAGGACTAGCCATGAGCGGACATAACATGAAGAAGATTTACCTCTATTCGAAGTTTGAGCGTTTCTGGCACTGGACCCAAGCCATCCTGATCATGCTTCTCATGCTTACCGGGCTGGAGGTGCATGGTGTATTCACCCTTTTCGGCTTTGAAAAGGCCGTGGAACTGCATAACACTCTGGGCATCAGCTGGCTGGTTCTGTTTGTATTCATCATCTTCTGGCTGCTGACCACCGGGGAGTGGAAGCAGTACATACCCACATCCAAAAAGCTTTTCGATGTAGCCATGTATTACGCTTCCGGTATCTTCAAGGGTGAGTCTCATCCGGTGCAGAAGAGCAAGGATGCCAAGCACAACCCCTTGCAGCGTCTGGTCTACTTAGGCCTCTCGGCGATCCTGCTGCCTTTGCAGATGATCACGGGGTTGCTTTACTGGACCTACAACGATTGGGCTGCCTACGGCTTGGATTTCCTGAGTCTTAATGTGGTAGCCAATGTGCACATGGCCTGCGCCTACGCATTGCTGGCTTTCCTTATCGTTCACATCTACATGACCACCACCGGACATAACATAACCGCCCACATCGCCGCCATGTTCTCCGGCTGGGAAGAAGTTCCCGAGGATTACAAGGCTGAGGAATGGGAGGTGCATGAGAAGTAGGGTGTGGTTAGGAGAACTGACATAAATAAGCCCCGGCAGGATTATCCTGCCGGGGCGTTATTGCTGCAATTATGAGGAAAAATTAATCCGGATACTTATCCGAGCAAAGCTCTCCACCTGCTCCCCAGTTTTCCTTTTTCACTTCATCAATGACAACATAGATTGATTCCACGCTGCATCCGGTGATGCGGGCGGTTTCTTTGGAGAGCACTTCAACAAGTTCTCGCTTCTGTTCGATGGTTCTGCCTTCGAACATTTCTACTTTAATTACGGGCATTATCTTTCTCCTGATATTTTTACCATTTAAAATGATCTTTCACCCTGCAAAACAGTCCCTTAATCTTTTCGTCATCCATCCATTCAACTTCCCCGATACGCATGTAGAGGTGTTCAAGAAAGAAGGGTATAAAACAGTGATTAATCAACTTGGGTATGTCAGCAGGCATTTTGTCAAAATAAAAGCTGAATTCGTGCATGGCGAAATTTTCGTTCTGCTCGAATTCAGCTGAATTGCGTAATGCGGTCAGTAATCCTTTGCGGGCTATGGGGCTGAAGTCGAGCCGTCCCATGCGGTCGAGGATATCGTTGTCGGTCTCAATAGTATCGGAATCGAAGATGAAGGTCAGCACCAGATGTCCGCCTTCTTTGTCATCAAATACACCGATGTTGAGCAGGCCTTCGCGGATGAAGCTGCCTTTGCCGAAGCGGTAGCGGAACGGGGCAAAGCCGATCACGTTTTCATGGCATTTCTGCCTGATGATGTGCTCTTTGTCCTTGTTCATACCCCCTCCGGCAAGATGTTGTATTAGTATCCCAGACTTACTCCCGGTTTCATTCTCTGCCCGGTAAGATCTGTGTCATAACCACCCAGTTTGCTGATAGCCTGTTTGAGCTTATCAGATTTTATTAATGTGAGCAGTGTTTTTATCCTACGGTCTTCCATGTGTTTTTGCGGGATGATCAGATCGTATCTTTCATGGGCCAGCGGCACGAAATCTAAATCCAGTGCCTTGGCTGCCGCAAAAATACCCAGCCCGCAATCAGCGGCTCCGGTAAGTACGTTGGCAGCCACGGCCATGTGGGTGAATTCTTCGCGGTCATAACCGAGAATGTTAATAGGTTTCAGACCTGCTTTTTTCATGTGGTAATCAAAGAGTATTCTGGTTCCGGCTCCGCGTTGGCGGTTGATGAAATTAATATCAAGACCGTCCAGAGATTCAATGCCTTCGATGTTTTTAGGGTTGCCTTTGGGTACGATGAATCCCTGATGGCGGATGGCGAGGTTAACAACAGTTACATCCATTCCGGGCAGGTATCTTTCGATGAATGGGAAGTTGAAATCATTAGTTTCGGGGTCGAACAAATGTGCCCCGGCAAAAAGAGCCATGTCATTTTTTAGCGCGGTAAGTCCGCCCATGGAACCCGCATGAGTTGACACCAGACGTAGCGGATTATTTTCGCCCATGAGCATGTCAGCAATCAAGTCGATGGTATTGTCGTGGCTGCCTACATGCATGAGCACCTTGTCCAGCTCGGTACGGCTGGAGAACAGCTCAACATCCACGGTGTCATTCAGCTCGACTCCTTCACTGTCCGCAGGGACACGGGTGAAGCCCTGCGCTTTGGTCAGGGTCGTAATCATACCTGCTCCGCGGGATAGGGGGACACCGATGTATTCATCGCCAACCTGTCCCACTGCCAGCCTCACAATTTCTTCCTGTCCCATTTTGGACGGGGTACGTCTTGCCAGCCGGACCTGTACTTTGTCCCGCTGCGGTTCATGTTTGCCTGCCAGCCATGAAATTATCGGGGTGAGCACGTCTTCGAAGCAGACCACTGCGCTGACCGGGTATCCCGGTGCCCCAACCAGCAATTTGCCTTGTGCGGTTCCCAGAACAGTAGGTTTTCCGGGCATGACCGCAATACCGTGAACCAGCAGTTCTCCAAGTTTTTCAAAAACTATGCGGGTAAAATCCTTGCTGCCGGCTGAGGAACCTGCACCGACCACCACAATGTGTGAGGTTTTGAGAGCTTCTTCCACTGCCGCAGTGAGCTTTTCCTCGCGGTCTTTGACCGGAGCGGTAAAGCTGAATTCTATATCAAGTCCGGCGGCCAGTGATTTGAATACCTGTGAGTTGGACTCGATTACTTCACCCGGTTCGGGGGTGGGGCGGTCTGCAAAGGGCAGGACTTCATCTCCGGTTGGGATAAAGGTCATGCGGATTCTTTCATAAACCTTGATCTCGTATATCCCGGCGGAAAGCAGCGCGCCCATATCGAAAGCGGAAATGGTGTGCTTGCGCGGGAGCAGCATCTCAGTAGCCACAATATCTTCGCCTATGCGCCGTACATGTTGCCATGGAAATGCCGGTGCTTCGATTGAAATATTCTCACCTTCATCCACAACATGTTCAATCATGATGATGGCATCCAGTCCGTCCGGAAGTGGATTTCCGGTGTTGACCGCAATGCATCCCTTATCCTTTTTCAGCAGCAGGGGCTGTCCTTCACGGGCGGTGAAGGTGGTCTCGCTTTTAACAGCATAACCGTCCATTGCTGCCGAATGGTAGGTAGGAGAGGAGCAGCGGGCAATTACCGCTTCAGCAGTGACTCGGCCAAGGGCTTCGTGAACCGGAATGGTTTCGGTCTGTACCAGTGAATCGCGGTCAAGATTGTCCATGGCAGTTTTTACAGCTTCAGGGACAGGAATGGTCTTCAGGTAGATATTGCGGTCACTCATGAGGTTTCCTTTTTAAATTTTCCAGATATTTACTGTGTTTCCGGCGTAGAATCCTTCGGTGTCAGCGGGGATGATCATTAAACCGTCAGCTTGGATCATGGTTTTGAGCAGGCCGGATTTACCGTAAATCGGTTCAGCCAGAGGCAACTTACCTTCGCGGTAGGTCAGCTTCATGCGGACGTAATCTTCGCGTCCCGGTTTGGACACGGTGTTGCGGCCCAGTTCGGCCTGCACCATAACTCGATCAGTACTGGAGAATGCATTTGTCTGGCCCATAAGCTGGCGGATAAAAGGGACCACCAGAGCAAGCATAACCACTTGAACGGAGGTGACCTGTCCGGGTAATCCCAGCACTGGCTTGTTTCCAGCCCGCCCGAGGATGGTCGGTTTCCCGGGGCTGATTGCCACACCGTGCGCAAGTATTTCAGAATTCTGCATGGATTCAATCGCTTGTACTGTTAGATCACGCATGCCCACAGAACTTCCACCGGAAAGAAGTACCAGATCGTTTTCGGCGATTGCTTTCTCAAGCGTATTTTCAAGTTTTTCCAGCTCATCGCGCACAATGCCGTAATTAACAGCTTTCGCTCCGGCATCATTCACCAGACAGCGCAATGTGTGCGAGTTTACATCGCGGATGGTTCCGACCTTCTGCGGGGAGTCAATTTCAACCAGCTCATCTCCGGTGGAGATGATACCCACGCGCGGTTTGCGATGGATGGCAACTTCCTTGATTCCCAGCGCCGCCAGCAATCCTACATCTTGAAAGCGGACTTTGTGCCCGGCTTGAAATATCAGATCGCCTTTGGCAACATCTTCGCCCTTGAGCATGGTGTGTTCACCCGGAGCGGAAGATTTGCGGATTTCAATGGTTCCGGCTCCCAGTTCCTGAGTATGTTCAACCATGACAACGGCATCGGCTCCGTCAGGCAGGGTGCCTCCGGTGGGGATGGCCGCACATTCTCCGGGCTGGAGTTCAAAACCGGGATTCTCGTCCACCTTAAGGGTGGCGGAGCATTCCAGATAAGCCGGATTTCCTTCGGTTGCGCCGAAAGCATCACGGGCGTTTACCGCATAACCGTCCATGCAGGAGCGGTTGGCCGGGGGCAGGTCTTCCGGTGAGATGATATCTTCGCCAAGCACCAGACCGCAGGCATCGGAAATGGAGACCGTTTCTGTGCCCACCGCTGCAAAAGAATTCAGCAGGGTTTCAAATTCAACCCTGCTGATAATTTTAAAAAATTCGTGATTCATCAATGAATGTCTCCGGCAGGTTCGCTTTAATTCTTAATTGTAATTTCAATGTCTCCGGGAACGTATCCTTTGAGCTGCTTGAGCATGGCGGTAATCCCGGCGGAAAGCATGTCGGCCACAAAGGGGTTGAAACCAAGCTCGGCACCGTTGCAGGTTACGGACATCTGGGTCTTCATGGCCTGACACCCTGAAACTCGAGCTTTTCCGGCAACGATGTCAGCCACGAAATCCATGCAGAATTCGCGTCCGCAGGCCCCGCAGTTGAGTCCCGGCAGGATAAATCCTTTATCCATGACCAAATCAGCCAATTCTTCCAGAAGTTCATCGGAAGGCGGATTTTCCGGAGAACAGGCCGGAATTTGTTTCAGGGCCAGTTCGGGATAAAATTCTTTGTCGTCGTTGTCTTCGCGGACCATGATTACCCGGGGCAGCCAGCCGACCTTGTTGCCGCCTTCCATAACGATTACGTCTGCGTCCATAAGGGGAATCAGATCCTGAACTGTGCGTTCCTGTTTCCAGGATACAAAGGACTCGCTGGGAGAGTATGCAGCCACACAGGATGCGATTTTCTTGTATTCTTCGGTGTCCGCGCCTTCGGCTCCGTCAAAGCCGTGGTGGGAATGCTTGAGAACCCCGACTTTGTAACCTTTCTCTGTGAGCTTCTTGACCAGCGCAAGGCCCATGGTTGTTTTGCCGGTCTTCTTTTTACCGACTATGGCTATCGCTTTCATTATATTATTCTCCGTACTACCCGACAATTTCAGTGCCGATACCGTTTTTGGTGAAAAGTTCGAGCAAAACGCAGTTTTCAACCCGTCCGTCTATGATGTGGGCTTTCTCAACTCCGCTGTGAACGGCTTCAAGGCAGCAGCTCAGTTTCGGGATCATGCCGCCTTTGGCAACACCGGAATCAATGGCCTCGGCAGCTTCTCGGCAAGTCAGTGACGAAATGAGATTCTTATCCGCATCGAGCAGCCCCTGTACATCAGTCAGCAGGTGCAGACGTTTGGCATTCATGGCTGCGGCAACAGCTCCGGCAACAGAGTCGGCGTTGATGTTGTAAGTGGAACCTTCGTCGTCAACGCCTACGGGGGCGATAACCGGGATGAAGCCTTCGCTTTGCAGTGATTCGATGAGAGTGGTGTTGACCTCTGTCACTTCGCCGACCTTGCCGAGGTCGATGATTTCAGGTGCTTTAGTCTCGGATTCGATGACCAGTTCCTTTTGTTCGGCCTTGATAAGCATGCCGTCTTTACCGGAAAGCCCAACAGCTTTGCCGCCGTTCAGGTTGATGAGGTTGACGATCTGTTTGTTGACCTGACCTACGAGGACCATCTCGACAACATCCATGGTTGCTTCATCTGTAACCCGGTATCCGCTCTTGAAATGGCTGTCGATGTTCAGCGCGCTGAGCATTTTTTGAATCTGCGGCCCGCCACCATGCACTACAACCGGGTTGATCCCGATGTATTTCAGCAGGATGATGTTCAGGGCGAATGCTCGCTTCAGGCTTTCGTCGATCATGGCGTTGCCGCCGTATTTGATGACTATTGTTTCACCGTAGAATTCTTTAATGTACGGCAGCGATTCAATCAGAAATTTGGCCCTTGTAATATCATGTTCCATATTCATGTTCGGTTTTCTCCTGAAGCTTATTCTGTGCTTAAGCGGACATAGGCTCCGCGTGGCGTCCGCTATCTATAATTTAAAACTCGGGTGAGGGGAAGGGCGGGATTATTAGCTGCGTGATGGCATCAAAAAAGGCCGCACAGCTTTCAAGCTGCGCGGCCTTCATACTTTCATGAGAAATGGGGTGTGCTATTCGCCGATGGGCAGGATAGTACGGCCATACTGTTCGTTGATGACTTCAGCCATGGCGAGATAGAATGCGGATGCTCCGCAGACGATGCCTTCCCAGCCGGCAATGGTGCCGATGAAGTGGCTGCCGGTGAAATCGCGCACAGCCAACAGGAAGAAAAGCACGGTCAGGGAGAAGAAGATGAACTGCAGCACTTTGTTGCCTTTCAAGGTGCCGATGAACATGAACAGGGTGAAGATACCCCAAAGGAGCAGGTACCAGCCCATGAATGCATGCGGTGTGGGTTCTGCAAGTCCCATCTTGGGCATTACTATCAATGCTACGAGGGTCAGCCAGAACAGGCCGTAGGAAGTGAAGGCAGTGGTTCCGAAGGTGTTACCCTTCTTGAATTCCATCACTCCGGCGATTACCTGCGCGATGCCGCCGTAGAAAAATCCCATGGCAAGGATCATAGAGCTGATGGGGAAAAATCCTGCGTTGTGGATGTTCAGCAGGATGGTGGTCATGCCGAATCCCATCAGGCCCAACGGGGCAGGGTTAGCGAGTTTCGATTCCATTTGTCTCTCCTAAAAATAAGTCTTTCAAAACACACTTAATCCGGCTTTCCGCTGTCGGTGGGGCAGTGGAAAATGTGAGTGGTGGGTGTTTGGTGGAGTGTGGGTGTGCTTTGTGAGTAGTGAACGCTCATTCAGCTAGATTAAAACGTGTTTAATTGCAAGCAATAAATTGCATGCAATGGTCTTAGGGTGCTTTTCCAGTAGACGTGCATGCAAAAGTGAATGTTTAATCAATTTGTTTGAAGGCGCTCCCGATTGAATTCCTTTGTTGTTTAGCGAAAATAGTTTATCGTGTTAGAGCATGGAATAAATATTATACCAGATTGGGCCTAAAAGGGAAGAGGGAATCCGGATGACTGTATCTGCTCTGACTCTTATCACTCTCGGATTGCTGTTTATGGTCGGTTTTATCGCTGACACCATAGGCAGGAATACCCCCGTCCCGCGGGTTTCGATACTCATGGTTGCCGGATTTATGATCGGCCCTTCCGGGTTCGATCTGCTCCCCGAATCCACTCAGAGCTGGATGCCAGTTGTTTCGGATATGGCGTTGGTTATGATCGGATTTTTATTAGGCAGTTCACTGCAATATGCGTCTTTACGGCGTTCGGGTATGCTCGTGCTCTGGATTACCCTTGGAGTAGTGTTTGCTACAGCAGTGATTGTCGGGGGAGGGCTTTGGCTGGCAGGTATACCACTACCGCTGGCATTGATTTACGGAGGAATAGCCCCGGCGACCGCTCCTGCCGCTACTGTGGATGTAGTTCATGAAGTTAATGCCAAGGGACGTTTTACCGAAGTTTTGCTTAAGATTATTGCCCTTGATGATGCTCTCGGTCTGATTGTTTTCAGCCTGATGCTGGCAGCGGCGCAAATGTTGTCCAGCGGTGGAGGTGGGAGCCTTGAGACTTTAGCTCACGGGGGTAAGGATATTGCCTTTGCAATTTTTATCGGGGCCGTTTTAGGGGCACCTATGAGTTACCTTACCGGATACCTGAAGTCCGGTGAGCATACATTGCTTGAAGCGTTGGGCATGGTTTGTATTTGCGGCGGGCTTGCGATGTGGCTGGATGTTTCTTTTCTGCTGGCGGCCATGACCATGGGAATGGTAGTGGTTAACCTTGCTAAGCGTATGGATTGCTCCTTTTATTCAATACGCTCCATTGAGTGGCCTATTGTCGTCCTTTTTTTCTTGTTTGCCGGAATAAATATCGAGATTGAGCATATCTACGTCAACCAGAATCTGATAATATTTTATATTCTGCTGCGGATCAGTAGTAGGTTTGTCGGGGGGATTCTGGGAGCGAAAAAGGGTGGCGAAAATCTGTTTTTCGGTAAGTGGATGAGTATGGCCTTGATGCCTCAGGCCGGTATTGCCCTTGGGATGGCTCTGACAGCTGCACATAGGTTTGAAGAATTCGAAGCCGTGGTTTCGGTTATTGCAGCAACCACAATTTTTTTCGAGATCGCCGGGCCGATTTGTACTCGTTTGGCTTTGAAGAAGGTCGGTGACATCACTCCGGGCGAAAAACGGAAGATAAACCGGGAGGGATGCTCTTTTTAATCCTTTCAGAGGGGAGGGCCTGTGTCTGTTTCAGCTCTAACTTTGATGACCTTAGGATTTTTGTTCATTCTGGGATTGATTGCCGATGTGATAGGCAGAAACACCCCGGTTCCCCGTGTCTCTGCATTGATTGTTTTCGGGATTCTTATAGGACCGGCAGGATTTGATCTTCTTCCTGTATCCATCAAGCATTGGATGCCCATTGTCTCTGATATCGCTCTGGCCTCTATTGGTTTCCTGCTTGGTAATTCTTTTAATATCAGCGAAATACGTAAATCAGGCAAAGCCGTATTATCCATTTCGCTGTTTGTCGCAATGGCCACAGCTACAGGCGTAGCCGGTGGATTATGGCTGTTCGGTTGTTCTCTTCCTGTTGCCCTCATCTATGGCGGAATAGCTCCGGCAACTGACCCGGCCTCAACTGTGGACGTGATCAAAGAATCAAAGGTTGAAGGAGAATTCCCTGATACTCTGCTTAAAATCACAGCTATTGATGATGCTTGGGGGCTTATAGTTTTTAGCCTGATGTTCGCTGCTGCTCAGATTGAGATGCTTGACGGAGGCGGACTGCATACCTTGCTGGGTGGAATTTCGGAAATATTTGTTTCTGTTTTTATCGGTGTAATACTCGGTATCCCAATGAGTTATCTTACTGGCCGGATTCAATCCGGTGAACCCAGTCTTGTCGAGGGGTTGGGTATGGTCTTTATCTGTAGCGGCTTCGCTCTGTGGCTGGATGCTTCGTATCTTCTGTCTGCTATGGTGATGGGAGCTGTTGTGGCAAATGTTGCCCGGCATCATGAACGGCCGTTTTGCGCTGTCGAGGGTGTGGAGTGGCCCCTGCTGGTCGTTTTTTTTATTTTTGCAGGCGTAAGTGTCCAGTTGGAATATTTTCGACAACATTTGTTGTTGATCGTAATTTATATCTTGTTGCGAATTGCAGGCCGTTTTACAGGTGCCTATCTTGGAGGATTGCTTGCTGGGAAGTCTCTATCGTTCAGCGGGTGGATGGGGATGTCATTGATGCCGCAGGCAGGTATTGCCCTTGGGATGGCGCTTACTGCTGCAAACAGGTTTGAGGAGTTTAGGTCTGTTGTTTCGGTGATAGCAATGGCAACAGTCTTTTTTGAAATAGCAGGACCGATTTGTACCCGTTTTGCCTTGAATAGAGTTAAGGAGGGTGCACCGGCGAAAAGCTGAAGATGGATCGCAGTAAGTTTTCTTTTTAAACTTTAAACTCTTATGTTGTTATTGAAGAAGAAAGCAATATTGAGTAAATAGAAGAAAACAGGGTTTTACAGTTTATTAAAAGAGCTTGGAGTATTCATGGATCAGAACAAGAGACGCAGGACCCGCGTAAATGCCGGATTCAGGGTCGTATTGCACAAAGAAGACATTGACGCTTTTGTGGAGTCGCATAATTTAAGCTTGAAGGGAATTCTTTGTGACCCTGTAAAGGGCTTTTCTGTTGGCGATGAATGCGAAATTTCCATTCCGCTCTCTGAAGAAGCGATAATAAGAGTATGTGCTAAAGTGGTCCGTTCAGACGAAGACGGTTTGGCCGCTGATTTTCATCACATGGATGAAGTCAGTTTTACGCACTTGCGCCGTTTGATTCAATTCAATGCAGAAGACGCAGATGCTATTGATAGCGAGCTTACTTCGCCCGCTTTTGATGTTTGATCGCGGGGATGCACAGGGTGGCAGGCTTGAATAGACACATTTCATAGGCCCGGGCCACCTTTTTAGCTTTTGCAGAAGAAAGGCCGCAGTCTACAAGTCTGCAGTATATGTGGAGCGGATTGAAGATATGCTCCATGAAGGCTATAAATCCAACTTTCATTTTTCGAACAGTCCCGGTTTAAATTAATCATTATTTGAGAAAGCCGAAAATGAACAAAAAATTTTTTCCCAGTCAACTATTGCGTTTGTCATAACGCTATTGCACTGTTTCCGCTTCGAATCCCCGTAAAAAAACAGTTGAAATAACAAGTATTGCTGCTGCCACCACTGCTCCGGCATAGAAGACTGCCTGCAAGCTGAACCCCGAATATACCAGACCCATCAGGATCGGGGCTATTGTCTGGCCCGCTCGCAGCAGCATTCCGTTTACGGACATAAATACTGCTCGTTGTTCCATGGGAGCGATTGCCGTGAGCATGGACATAGAGTTAGGCATATTCAGCCCTTGCCCCAGCCCGAACATACAGACCGGCAAAATACACCACAAAGCCGATTCCGCAGCAGGAAGCATGATCATTGCCGCTCCGTATGCAAATGCGGAAAGGGATATCATCAGCGGTTGGGACATGAAATATGCCAGCCTGCCCATTTGCGACGCAGCCAGTGCGGTTATGAATGATGCACTGGAAATTACCAGCCCGATCATGAGTGGTGAAGCATGGAAGCGTGAATTTAGCAGCAGGGGCAGATAAGTGACAATCGGTCCGTAGAGAATGATGAAAGTAAGCAGGGAAATGGCGAAAAGGCTCAAAACCTCTTTGCTGCGCATACCGGCAAATGCAGCTTTCATGTATCGTTTAAAGTTATCACTTGATGAGGGCTCCGGGTTGTCCAGCTTGAAAGCAACCACCCATGCCAAAGGCAGTGCTACGAGTGAAAGCAGGAAAGGAGCTTCCCAGCTGATTTGGGCAAGTATCCCGCCAATGGCCGGGAAGATCGCAGTGCCCATACTCAGGACTCCGGCATTGAGCCCCATAGCTTTAATCCTATCCTTACCGCTGAAAAGATCACCGATGATGGTCAGGTTGATGACTCCGATGGCAGACGCACCAATCCCTTGAATGAACCGGATCAGGAGCAGAGAATGGAAGTCTTTAGTGAAAAAGCAGGCTGTGCCCGCAAGTCCGAATAATATCAGTGAAGGGACGAGTATTTTCTTGCGGCCCAGTCGGTCGGCAAAGATTCCGGCCAAGGGTGCGAATATAATGCCGGGAAGGGTGAAGATGGTAAAGATCAGCCCGATTGTTGATGCAGAGATGCCGAATTCCCGGATCATTTCAGGCAGAGCCGGGATAATGCTGGAAACACCCATGATAGCCATGAGGGTTACAGCGAAAACTATCTGTAAGTTCTTATTTTTATATAAATCTTCCATCAGCGAATAATCCTTTGGAGTGATGTGAACAAAGAAAGCTACTCTCAATCGGGGCACTTAGCAACCGCCGGGGAATGCTCAAAGCTTTTTATTCGCTATAAAAATATGGAATTACGTGTTGTTGTGGGGTAATAATGCCGTATGCCCGTATCAAATCATGAATTCAAATACAGCCCGTTTATGTTCAGGCTTTACCATTTTTTTAAAAATAGCCCTTCTAAATTTACGGTTCTTCTTGGCTTTTTGGTAGGCCAGATATTTATCAGTCCCATTGCCGGTAATTCTTTGTTCCTGCAGCAGGTTCTTTATTTTTATACTTATCTGGTGTTGATATCTGCTGTATCGGCAATTGTTATTAATAGAACTCGACTACTTTGTTATTTTGGGCTCTACGGTGTTTCGCTGGTCAGTTCCATCCTGTTTTTTAAGACCCGTTCAACAGTATGGCTGGCGGGAAGTGAAGCTGCTGATATGCTCATGCTGATGATTGCCATCTGGGGTATCCAAAATTTCATGTGGCGGCAGAAAAGGGTAACCCGTGACTTAATTTCCGGCGCAATCTGCATTTACATGCTGGCTGGATTGGTCTGGTCAGATGCTTACAGCCTGTGTGAGATCTTCCGCAACGGTTCTTTTTCCGGAATTGATCTTGGGGAGAATGTATTCGCCATCCGCGGGGCCTTAACATATTTCAGCTACGTAACCATGCTTACCGTGGGATATGGTGATATCCTGCCAGTTTCATATATGGCCCGCTCCCTGTCTATTTTGCAGGGACTCTTCGGACAAATGTACTTGGCTGTATTTATTGCCGGAATTCTCGGGGCTTTCCTTTCCCAGCAAAACTTGGGTTCTGCCGGGAGAGAACAGCAAGGGCCTGACGAAATAGATCGGCCTTAGGTCCAGCCGCTGAAATCGCTTAACTGTCCTTTCTTTATGTTGCCGAATTGTTCCTTTTGTTCGTTGCCGTAAAGCTCGGTTACCTTTACCGGAGAGTAGAGGGCCTGTTTTGTTACACTGTCTTGGAGGCCCATAATAATTGGAATCTCGAAGAGGGCTTGCTCTATTTTGGGCGGCTTTACAGGCTTATTTTGTCTTGATTTGAGGTGTTCCTGGTAAGCCTGTTCCTCTTCAACTGTGGTGTATGATTTACCGCAAAGTTTCAATGGTCCTAGTTCTGACTTTAATGCTTCAAAATAGGCTTCACCACCTTTAAACAGATATTTGGAAAAATCGTCTCTTTTACTTTTGTTGGCGTCATTCAGTTTGTTCACAGCTTCTTGTGAGAGAGAGCTAAATTCAGAGTTTATTCTTTCGTAGGCCATACTTTTCTTAATTATATCCTCTGCTCTTGAATTTTCATCTCCTCCGAAAATATTGTTCCGGGCATACTGGGCAGTTTTGTGGGTAACACTTTCCGAACTTTCGGAATAGCGGTTACGCCCAGCGTTTTTGAGTTTGCCCTTTGCCTGCTCTGTCCCTGTGTCGATGGTAGAGCTAACCCTCTCCGCAATATCTTTGTCGCTGATGTCGAATTCTGCAGATGCGGCCTTGGCTCGCTCAATGGCTCGTTGCACGTATGGCAGGGCACTTTCAGGCTCTTCTCCTTTTTTGTAGGTGGTGCGGTGCTCGGCAACATACATGTTTTTGAATCTATCACGGACCTTATTCCAGAAGCTGTCTTTGACTGAATTAGCAAGACTTTGAACCCTTTCGATAACTTCGCTTTTGTCACCCGTGAAAAACTTGTCAATTATCTTTCTGGCCCCTGCTGAATCCTGTCCATCGATTGCCGCTGCCAGTTCCTTGATGTGTTTGTCGTACTCAAGGCCTGATTTGCCGGAAAGGAAGTTCTCGTTACCCTCCTCGAATATTTTTTCCAGCCCCTCTTGAAGTTCATTGGATTTGTGATCAACGAGCATGGCAATTTCAAATTCGATATTTTCCCATGCAACCGGGTTGATTACAGTCAGTTCTTCCTTGCCGTTAACCGACTTGGTGGTTGAGGTTTTGGCGGATTCGTTTTCCACTTTGCGTGAAGTGGCTTCTTCCTGCTGGGTGCGGAAGTTAAAAGAACCAACTGAGCTTTGAGCGGTGGAATTGATCTGCATGGTGTCCCTCGGTTAGATCTCTTTGTCGATTGAAGAAAGGAGATCCTCAGTGGTGGATGCTGCATATTTTGCTATGTTAGCGAGATCGTTATGCTGCTGGAGCTGGGAAGCTTCGGATACACTATCCTCAATTGGGCGCAGCAGCGGCTTATCCGCTATGGCTAAGAAGTGATAATTGGGATTGGTGGATGCTAGGTCAGTTTGAACCTGATTCGTTGCCTGCTTTACTGTTCTTGGAGTGCCGGAAAGTTGCAGTTCATAGAATTTTTCTTCGAAAGAGTCGGCGCGACCTCGCATATATTCTGTGAATCTGTCGCCTTTACGGGTGTTTTGATGGGTTAGTCTATCAAGTTGTTCTTCCGTAATATTTTCGTCGCTGCGAAGCTCGTTAATATCTTTGAGTTTGATTTTATCTTCGTCATAATTAGAGTCATCGGTGTTGAATATCTTATCTTTTGCGTACGTAGTTGCTGCGTGGGTGACACTGTATGCACTTTCAGAATACTGGTTCTGTCCTGCATTTTTCAGTTTGCCTTTTGCGTGGGCAACAGCGCCATTACGGGTGGCTTTAACTATATCGCCAAGTTCCTCGGACGAGAATTTTTCGACTTCGTTGCGTGCTTCCTCAACTGCCATCATGGCTAGGTCGAAAGTCCCCAAGTCATCGCGCAGTTCACCATCTACGAACATAGTCCATTTAATGCCGTCATTTTTCAGATATCCAAACGAATCTTCCATAGTCTGCCAGAAGTTGTCCTCTGCAGCCTTGGCAAGGTTCTGTACGCGGTTGAGAATAGTTTCGGTGTCTCCATTATAAAATTTGTCGATCAACTTTTCAGCGGTTTTAAAATCCTGTCCCTGAATGGCCTTGCTCAGCTCTTCAATATGTTTCTGGTATTCAGCGGTATTTCTGCCGGCCAGCAATTGTTCTCCATTATCAAAAATTTTGCCTAATTCGTTATGGAGAAATTTTGAGGATTGATTCATTGCTTTTTCAAGCTGGAATTTGACGTTATTTTGCGACATCCTCAGGCCGTTTTTTTCGAGGTCAGCGGTAATCTCCTCTGGAGTGTTTAATTGCTCACGATCTCTCTTACCGAGCTTAAAAGACCCTGCCTGCATCTGGCTGGATTGGTTGAATCCCTGAATGCGCATGATTATTTACCCTCCTGAGCTGAACCGGATAAATATTCTTCCCATTTGGTCTGCTGGGTCTTATATTTTTCTATCGCATCGGTTTTATATGCATTGTTCTTTTTTGACTGCTCATGCAGGAGCTCATTGCTGATATCATTTTGTAACTGTATTTGGTCTTGTTGCGCTTTGACCAACGGTTGCGTTGGAGCCGTAAGTGATGTTTGCGCTGACTCAGCTGTCTGCTGTCCTAAGGCGCCGTCTTCTGTTATCAGTCCAGATGTTTTATCCGGTGTTTCCTGCTCTTCTTCACCTTTTTTAACCAGCATAGCAGTTCTTTTCAGGCTCACGTATATTGACTGGAAACGTTTAACCCGTTCCTTTGCGTAATCGTGAAACGTGTCTGTCTTACGCGTATTACGGTGTTCAAGTCTGTCTAGTTGTTCCTGACTTAGGTTCTCGCCGGGTTCAAGCGCATAAATGTCGGCTAATTGTTCTTCGTCTTCTTTGATGACGATATCGTTAGTATTAAAAATTTTGTTGCGGGAAAATTCCGCAGCTGAAGCTGTGACACTTACTGCGTCTTCAGAGTATTTGTTACGTCCTGCATGCTCCAGTTTTACTTTGGCATTATCAACTGCTGCTTTGCGGATGGAATCGGTAATGCCTGAAAAATCCTGATCAGAAAAAGGGTCAACCTCTTCTCTTGACAGCCTCAAAGCCAACATGGTCATTTCTTTCATGGTAATTTTTTCATATGCCTTACCATCGTATCTGAAATTATATTGAGCACCTCCATCCGGTAAAGAGCTGATCCCATCTTCCAATGCATTCCAAAATTTTTCTTCAGTTTCTTCGGCCAGCATTTTTATTTTGCCGACAATCTTATCGGTGCTTCCACCGAAGAACTTGTCTATAAGTTTTTCCGCTTTTTTGTAGTCCTGTAGCTGAATTGCTTCGGATAGTTTTTCAATGTGTTTGTCGTATTCTTTACTCGTCCTGCCAGCCAGTGTGGACTCTCCACCTATGAATATTTTGGATAATCCTTCATGCAGAAATTTGCAGGATTCGTTTATGGCCATTTCGATTGTAAAACCAAGGTCTGTTTGCGGAATATTCTTATCGTTTTTTATGCTCTCTTCGAGTTTCTTTTTTTCGTCAGCAATTTTATCCGCATTTTTCCTTTTGAAATCGTCGGCAATTGCTTTGAGGTCGAAAGCGGAAGGTGCTTGTCCGAATGCTGATATGCGCATAATGAGTGCTCCTTTGCCTTAAATCTTACGGCTGAAGGATGAATAGTTGGAAGAATTCGCGTTATTTTGGATTGATTTGTAAACGTTCATGCTGCGCCCGACATAGCCCTCTATGGCTCCGGTAAACAATGTAGAGACATCCTCACGGAATGAACGCCAGTCTTCATTACCCACAAAGTCAGCAGGCTTGTTCATTTCATAGGCTTGTTTATCTTTGCCGGAGAGTTCTTCAACGTGAATGGATGGTCCGTCACGCCTTGTCTTGGATGTCAGTTCTTTGAGTTCATCGACGACAGTTGCACCCATCTTGCTCAGTTGCTGTGAGAATTTGCTGTTAGATGAAATGCCTAATCCGGCACTTCTGCTCAGCTGTTCATTAGAAATTGTCTGGCCGGCAGTAGACTCCTGTATATCGGCAAAAGTCATGTAACGTAGGATGCGCATTGAACCGGTGTTGTTCTTCTGCTCTTCAATGCGCGAGGTCATATTAAGTTCCTGATCAGCCAGCTTGTCGGCAGCTCCATCTACGCCGTAGAGAGTATGCTTGGTGTATAGAGAGACGGCTTGCACCGCATTTTTAGCTTGCGTTTCTGCCGAGTCTTCTGATGCTTCATTGCTGGCTTCACGGATTGTGCGGGCAGCATAATCCACTGCGTCTTCGCGGACTTCGTCAATCAGATCAGAGAAATCCATGTCCTTAAGGGAACCGGTTTTCTGTCTGGCATTTTCAATTGCCCGTTCCACCAGATCATAGCCTGAAATCCCCGTTTCTTCCTGTATTCCACCAGAAAGGGTCAGTCCTTGAGCCTGTCCCATCTGACCGAGGACCTTTCGCATGTCGCCCCAGAATTTGTCCTCAACCTGAGTCAGAGTCTCTTCTATCTTGTTGATGACCAGTTCAGAATCGCCGTTGTAGAATTCTTTAAGAATTTTTTTGGCATTATCGAAATTCTGACCTTCAACGGCGCGGGTCAGTTCATCAAGGCTTTTGTTGTATTCAACGTCAGATTTGCCGGAGAGCAGTTTGGATTTATCTTCTTCAAAAATACGACCGATCTTAAAATCTAGATATGCAGCCGTGTCTTGTACAACTTTCTGGATTGCAGCTTCAGGATCAAAAGGCGTTGACTGGTTAGGTTGGGCTTGTTCCGGGGTACGGTTGGTCGCAGAGGTGCTGAAGTTCTTCTTATCATCAATGGCTTGGTTGAAGTTGTTTAATGCGTCTCTCTTAGCTTGGCGCGCACGCATAGCGTTACTGAATCCCCCAAGATATGAATTGGGGTCGGTGTTGTAAGCATTGCTGCCAAGTGTTGAGCCGATACGCATTTCCAAGCCTCTTGAAATATTTAAAAGTGGGTCTTGTATAAAATGAATAATCGGTTGTTCTTGAGAAAACTTTATATTGGTATGATAAAAATGTAGATAAAAATAATTAATACATTCATGGCACAATTATCGAACAAAAAAATAGGACAGGCGGTTAAGCCTGTCCTAATGGATGAATATAGTAATTAAATGCACTGGCAGCGAAGCCTTAATTAAAGGGGGGAAGCCGCCGGAGGCTTTCTTAAAGAGCAGCGTCTAAGAGAAGATTATCGCGGTGAATTGCTTCAGGGTAGGGGCATTTGCCGAGAATCGATTCAATATCACAGGACTTGCAGCCCATAATTTTGATGATGTCTGTAGAATTATAGCAGGATAATCCAACAGCAAGCGATTTGCCTTCCTTGTTAACCACGCGAACAAGTTCCCCGGCCTTGAATTTACCGTCCACTTCGACAATACCTGCGGGCAGCAGGCTCTTTCCACCGGAAAGCAGTGCCTTTTGCGCTCCGTCGTCAATGACCAGATCGCCTGCAGGGTCGCAATGGTAAGCCAGCCAGTACTTGCGGCGGGAGACAGATTTTTCATCAGGAACAATCCATGTGCCGCGCTCTTCGCCACTAAAGATGCGTTCAATGATCATGCGGTCTTTGCCCGCAAGGATCAGGGTAGGCACACCGAGCTGGGCGGCACGGTTGGCAGCGCGCATCTTGGAGAACATTCCCCCGGACCCAACGGCGGTCTTGCCGTCGCACATGGCATCAAGGTCGAGATCGTGGATGTTTTCGATGCAGGCCAGCGGCTTGGCATCAGGATTTTTGTCCGGATTTTTGTCGAACACACCGTCAGCGGAAGTGAGGTTGATGAAAAGATCAGCTTCAACAACGTTTAAGATCAGGCTGGCGAGGGTGTCGTTATCCCCGAATTCCAGTTCCTGAACTGCAACAGTGTCGTTTTCGTTGATGATGGGGATCACCCGCCATTCAAGGAGCCTTGAAAGGGTGTTGCGGGCATTCAGGAAACGGTCGCGGTGCTTGAGGTCGTCACGGGTAAGCAGGACCTGTGAGGTCACCAGACCGAAACGGCGGAAAGTCTCGTCATACTCATGCATGAGACGGGACTGACCAATGGCCGAGGCAGCCTGGCGTGCAGGCAGGTCATCCAGCTTTGCGCCGGACGGAATGGAGTTTCGTCCGGCAGCAACCGCACCGGACGAGACGAGGACTATGTCGACCCCGCGTTCGTGCAGGGTCGCCAGCTGGTCGGCAAGGCGGCAGATCAGGCCGAGGTTGATTCCTTCAGCCGTGGTCAGCACCGCGCTGCCAATCTTTACAACAATGCGTTTAGCTTCCTTAAGAGTCTGAATCCTGTTGCTCATCCTGGTCATTTTCTTCCTCTTGATTCATTGCCTTGAATCTATCCCACATATCACTGAGGAGTTCTTGAACCCCGTCACTGTGAAGGGCGGATATGAAGTAAATTTTTTCCCCTGCTTCTTCGGCCTTGGCTTTGATTGCTTCAAGGTCTTCTTCGGAAAGAAGGTCGATCTTGTTGATGACTCGCAGCTGGGTTTTCTCGGCCATTTCTTCATCAAAGATGCGCAGTTCTTCATCGAGCATGTTGAACCCTTCAAAGGGATCTTCAAGGCTCAAGTCTTCTGCACTGAGGATATGGACAAGGAATCTGGTACGTTCCACGTGTTTGAGAAAGCGGTGACCGAGTCCAAGTCCTTCGCTGGCACCTTCAATCAGGCCGGGAATATCGGCGATGACCAGCTTATTGCCCATGTCATCATCCACTACACCGAGGTTGGGGACGAGGGTAGTGAATGGGTAGGCTGCGATTTTGGGCTTCGCAGCGGAAATTTTTGAAATAAAGGTGGATTTACCTGCGTTCGGCAGACCGAGCAAACCTACGTCCGCAATGATCTTGAGCTGCAGGCGGATGCGCTTTTCTTCGCCGGGGAATCCTTCTTCAGCCTGACGCGGGGCCTGGTTGGTGGAGGACTTGAAGTGGATATTTCCGCGTCCACCGTCACCGCCTTTGCAGATAATCATTTCGCTGCCTTCCTTGGTAAGGTCGGCGATCAGCTTTTCGCTGCCGTCTTCGGTGTTCACTTCATATACAAGTGTACCGAGCGGAAGATCGACGATCAGGTCATCAGCACCTTTGCCGTATTTGTCTCGACCCTGGCCTTGTTCACCATTTCTGGCTTCGTAAACTCGTTTGAGCCTGAAGTCATAAAGGGTCAGCAGCTTGGAGCTTCCGCGCAGAATTAGATCCCCGCCTTTGCCGCCGTCACCGCCACTGGGACCGCCCTTGGGTATAAATCTTTCCCTGCGGAATGCCACGCATCCGTTGCCGCCTTTGCCGGAACGAACCGTAATTGTTGCTTCATCTATAAATTTCATAGGAGTAATTGATGCGCTGTGCGCTTTTATAGGTGATTTCGCCTCCGGCGGCCAAAGGAAATCATTTCCCTTGGAATCCCTGAGGGTAGGTCATTGGGTGTGATCGCTAAATTAGCGTGGGAGGAGAAGTATATCTCCCGTTATGTGTTTAAAAAAGCCTTAACTTATTTGTTTCTTAAATAATGCAAAAGACTCAAACACGAAAAGGCAGGGGACGCATTTAGTAATGCGACCCCTGCCTGAAAAAAGCTTTCGCCTGATGTCTAGGCTTCTGCAGGTACGATGTGTACTCTGGTTTTTACGCGGTTTTTGCGAATGTACTTTTCGTACTTCACAACACCGTCAACCAGTGCAAACAAGGTCCAGTCTTTGCCGGTGCCAACGTTTTTACCAGCGTGGACTTTGCTACCAACCTGGCGAACAAGAATGTTGCCAGCCAGTACTTCCTGACCACCAAAACGTTTTACACCACGTCTTTGGGCATTACTATCGCGACCGTTCTTCGAGCTACCGCCCGCTTTCTTATGAGCCATTATTAGCCTCCTTAGTAGGTTCTGTCGTCAAGCTTAAGCCTGAATGGCTTCCACTTTGATTCTTGTGTAGTCCTGACGATGACCCTGTTTGGTCTGAGAGTCTTTCCTGCGTCTTTTCTTGAAAACAACGATCTTTTTGTCACGACCGTGTTCTACAACAGTGCAGGAAACCTTCGCACCTTCAACATAAGGAGCGCCGATTTTAACGTCTTCGCCCTGACCGATAAGAAGAATTTTATCCAGATCGACTTTTGTGCCTGCTTCAGCGTCCATTTTCTGGACATTGAGTTCCAGACCTTCTTCAACGCGGAACTGCTTGCCGCCAGTCTCAATTATTGCATACATTTTTAACTTACCTCCGTCACGTAAGAGAGGGGAAGATATTCGTATCTCGGTTGAAAAGTCAAGTAGCTTTTATACTTTTTTTTCAGAATCCGCTATCGACCCCAGAAGTTGTATCACGGGAGGATGGTTGCCCTTACTATTTCGTATTACCGGGCAATTGCGTCCCATGCACTCTTTATTATTTTTCATTTGATCACACAGTATATGCGCATCAGCCCGTAACCGCAAGCCCAGAACCTCTTCGGAGACCTGTGCGGCGGCTTTCAGGGCCAACCAGCAGTCACGCTGGCAACAACGGGCGGCTTCAATATCTGCAATTAATTTAAGGGCTGCGAGGGTCCCTTTCTGGGCAATGGAGCGTTCAGACGCTGTTAACGGGGTTGCTTCCAGTATTGCACTCATGGCCGCGCCTACGCCGATGGCTGCTCCGCAGATTCCCATGAATCCGCAGAAGCCTCCAGCAACTTTTGCGCCGCGTGATATTGCCGTATCTATGACCATGTCGTCAATACCCCCGCCGCAATTTCTGTAAGCGGTTGTAATTACACCGGGAACAAGGGCATGATGCTCAGGTCCGTGCATGGGGACGGCCGGATGACTGCGTGTTTTCTTGAGCAATTCAATCATATCCGTCTCCGTGCTGGATTTTAGCAGATGAGGCAGAACTTCCATTCCGTCTTCGCTGTGGCATTTGTCACAGACAAAGTGTCCGCTCACGCAATGTCCGTTTGCCTCATGCGTTTCCCCGCAGAAAGCGCAGATCATTTCACGGTATGATGTCAGGTATTCCAACTCCGCTCCGCAAACCATGCATCCTTCCATGCTTTTCAAAGAAAACTTTGAGTGGTTGGTGTCTTTTTGGGATTCCGCTTCTGGTTTGTCAAAGGATTCCGGGGTCGGGCAGCAGCATGATCCACCGATAAAAATATTATCTACCGCGCCTTCATTATTTATTATGAATAATTGTTCACCTAGCAGGTTGGCTTCCTGCTCAGGTATTTTCATCACGCTGCCGGGAGTCAGGATGGCTCCGCTGGCTGTGATGGCGGTTTTCAGCGGTCCACGGTAGACGGTCTTGACCATTTCGTCCTTAAGCGGCTTGCGGGCCGAGAATGTCAGGGAAAAGAATTGGTGTCCGCCCACTGTGCGGTAGGGAAAACGTTTGATCATCAGCAGTGATTCAAATCCCGCTTCTTCCAGCAGTCCGCAGAGGTTTTTCTGGGTCTGGGCCCCGGCAATGCATTCACCGTGCAAGGTGTCATCATTGCGGATTTCCGGTCCCGGTTCAGTTTCACAAACCACGTCTGATATGGTCAGCCTGCCTCCGGGTTTGAGCACCCTGAACATCTCTGAAAAAGTACGCCGTTTGTCGGTGGAAAGATTGAGCACACAGTTTGAAAGCAGCAGGTCGGCACTGTTCTCTTCGATGGGAAGAGTTTCAAGGTAGCCCTTGCGGAAATCCATATTGTCGTAGCCCAGTGATTTCGCCACTGCTGCCTGTCCTTTGCGGGCATGAGCCAGCATAGGTTCAAGCATATCGACTCCGGTGACCTTGCCGTTCGGTCCCACCTGCTTGGCAGCGATGAAGCATTCAATTCCTCGTCCGCTGCCGAGGTCTACCACATGTTCACCTTCCGAAATTCCAGCATCCATGACCGGAGAACCGCAGCCGTAACCACGGAAGCGATACTGTTCGGGGATATGAGCCATTAGATCAGGGTCGTAGCAGGCCGGATTGAGGATGTCCTCCTTGGCAGTCTCAGCCGCTTCAGTGTAGAAATCTTTCACTACCGCAAGGCTGTTGTTTCCGGCTACTGCCAGCAGACAGTTCGTATGGGTGAGGGCAACTGCGCCGTGCCCGGAGCAACGGTCCAGCTTGTCACCCATTTTGAGCAGCAGATGCGGGCTGTCATGTTGTTGCGATTCAGCCGCTTTTCGGGATATCAGTTCAAGAGCCAGCTTTTCGTAAAGGACACTATAAGGATCATCACCGATGAAACTTTCTTTGTGCATGTAGCTGTGGTCGGTATCCCCGCCCCCAAGGATCAATTTGAAGGGTGTTTCTAGATTTTTACCACTGCTTTGACGAAGTTCTTCAAGAATGCTGCTTTGTTTCCATGCTTGCTCTAAATTACCATTAATACAGGTTGATAGCTTTTCAATATCAACAGTAGCTGCTGACGGGTAAATCTTCTCGTCCGGTCCAATAGCGAGAGATTCCCACCCGGCTGTGGAACCGTCATGTATGGTTCCGCAGGGAGCAAAAATCATGCTTTTGACTGCTTCTATATTATCTATGGTTACACCGGTTCTTTCTCCTGCTTCCCACGCTTTCAGCAGGTGAGTGTAAATCACATCCGGCTCGACAAATTGTTCGGATTCACCACGGCCACGCACAAAATACCACATGAAGTGAACGTTGGAGGCTCCGGTTTTAGCGGCGAAATCTACAACATCCTTCATTTCCTGCACATTGTCTTTGGTCACGCACAT
Source organism: Maridesulfovibrio pacificus (SeqCode) (assembly GCF_048612815.1). Taxonomy (NCBI): domain Bacteria; kingdom Pseudomonadati; phylum Thermodesulfobacteriota; class Desulfovibrionia; order Desulfovibrionales; family Desulfovibrionaceae; genus Maridesulfovibrio; species Maridesulfovibrio pacificus (SeqCode). The sequence goes on along the minus strand of NZ_JBLZNE010000002.1, from coordinate 209,174 downwards.
GGACAGGGTAAAAGGAATTACTTCAGCTGAAAGCCATTTCAGTGATTTTTCAAGTGCGGCGAACATTCCATCGCCACGCAATGTGTCGTGGGTTTTACCAATGCCGTCTACACTGATTTGCAAGTGCAGGCGGCTGAAATCATATCTGTGTCTGGAGAAGAAATTTTTTACTGCCAATCCGTTGGTGAGTACGGCTACGTGGCTGGATTCGATTTCCAGCATGCGGGTCAGGATTTCATCAAGTCTTTTATGAACCAACGGTTCGCCTCCGGTGAGAGCGAACATTTTACAACCCAATGCCTCTGCCTGAGCAGTCAGTTTCAGTACCCGCTCTGTAGCAAGCTCTCGTTTGGCCTGCGGGGAAGAGGAGAACAGGCAGTGGGAGCAGGACATGTTGCAGTTGTCGGTGATATGGAACCAGAGTTCACGCAGGGTGTCTGTTTTCAGCAGTTCATATCTTCCGGGGTACACAGTGTCATTGTTGTCGGGCAGACGCATGAGGAAACGTTTGTCGTCAATTGAGAGGTCTTGTAAAAGTTCCGGCGGAGAAAGTTCGGGTCCTTTATTTTTCAGCATACTGCAGAGCAGCGCGTCACCTTTTGGAGTGGGAACAAACCAGTCCGGTGATTCGGGCCTGATATATATAGGAGTTTCGTTGTGAATAATACGGGTCCATTCAGCTATATTAAAGGACAATTCCTATCTCCTTGAAAATATGTATTTGGAAAACTTTGGGTAAAAAATAAATTTTACCTATATCTGAGACTTAGATCAAGGCCCGGGAAAGGGTCATTACTTCTACACGGGCGGCTCCGGCTTCAAGCAGGGTGCGGGCACATTCATCCACGGTGGAACCTGTGGTGTATACATCGTCTATGAGTAAAATTCGTTTGTCAGCTACGATGGAAGAGGAAGCAGTAAATGCTGTGTGTAGATTTGTACGTCGTTCAGCGCCGCTGAGTCTGGTTTGCGGAACTGTTTTCCGTTCCCTGAGCAGGGCTTGGTCGGGAAGGTCTGCTTTGAGGGTGGAGGCGGCATACCGGGCAAGAATCATGGATTGGTTGAAACCGCGTTCTCGCAGTCTTGAAGAGTGCAGGGGAACAGGAATTATCAGGTCCGGGTGGCTGGCTTTAGGTAAATTTGTACATAAAGAAGAAATGAACTGTCCGAAGATTTCGTTGTAGCCGTATTGATTGTTGAATTTCCAATCCAGAAGCATTTCCCGCAGCAATCCTTGGTGCATGCCGTAAAAATAAAGTCTGCTGAAATTGCGGGGGACAGTTTGGCAGCTTATGCAGGGCAGTTTGTCTGCATCAGGGGAATTGTGTTCATTGCCGCAGACCATGCAGATGTTTTCCGGTCTTGCTTCCATTGAGACGAGACATGATCTGCATAATCCTCTATCAACATGGATCAGCAGACAGGCCGGACACCGTCTTTCCGTAAATGCCTTTTTAAAGCTTTTCAGCACGCTAAAGGGTGACAGGTATCGTAGAAGCTGTGCGAACATTGCTTAGTTTGTCGGGAGGAATTCTTTAACTTTGAGGAAGACGTCTTCTTTTATGATCGGCTTGAGCAGGATGCTGTTATAGCCGCATTCTAAGCAGTGGGTGAGTAGGTTAGGATTATCTCCGGTGGTCATGGCGATGACCGGAATTGTAATCCCTTTTTTACGTATTTCGGTAACGACTTCGGGACCGTCCATCTCTGGCATATGAACGTCCATGAAGGCCAAGTCAAAGTTGTGTTCAGTCAGCAATGACAAAGCTTCAAGCCCATCGGTAGCAAAGCTGGGTCTAATGCCGAGCTTGCCAAGATATGTCTTGAGCACCAGCCGGACCGGAGCTGAATCTTCAGCTACCAGTACCCGTAAATCAGGAAAGAAATAATCAGTCATGATTCATAATCCTCTGCCATGCTTCTTTCCCATGCTGAGTGATGAGTGCGCACTTTTCAGCGTCAATGCTTAGATCCTGCGGTTCGTCTATTCCTTTGAATACAACAGCGGGTTGGAGTTCAACCTTGAAGAATCTGAGGAAGAATTTAAGCGTAAGTGCCGCACCCTCAAACAGTTTTTCGCCCTTGGGTCTTCCGGCCAGAAGACATGTATACGCTGGACGTTTATGCAGGCCGTTCATTACCGGGGAGTTCCCGGTTGCGGCTTCAAAGGCCCATTGTCCACGGTCGATGAAGGTCTTCAACCGTGAAGGCAAATGGTAAAAGTATATAGGAGAGGCAAAGAAAGTGAAAGGGGCGGAAATTATTTTCTCGTACAATTCCTGCGCCCCGTCTTTGTCTGCGAAAATACAGCGGTTTTCCGCTGCGGTGCGGCATTTCAGGCAGCCGATGCAATGTTCGAAATCCATATCGCCGAGGGTAATAATTTCCGCATCGCCGCCGGCTGAGCGGATTCCTTTAAGGAAAAGGTCTGCGGCAAGGTCGCTGTTCCCTTTTCTGTGATGGCTGCATTTGAATAATACCGGTAGTTGTTTCATCTTTAATCGTTATTTTTGGCCCGTGGTATTTTGCTGTGGAAGACCGCGCGAACGTGATCTTCTTCTTGATATGTTTCAAGGGTCCATTCGGGCAGGATTTCCAGTTGATGGTAAAGCTGCTCGACAGTTCCTTTATCCACAAGGGCGGTTATTTCATCGGTCCGCGCAAAACGGAGGTACCAACCTACCTCCAGTCCTACGCCTCAGCACTTGTTGCGGACATCAACGATCTTTTTCTCGTTCATCTTGTCCTCCGCTTAGATATGGACCCCGCTGAAATAGGGGTTGTGATTCATTTCGTCGCCAACGCTGGTAGACGGTCCGTGTCCTGCAAAGAGTTCAGTTTCAGCCGGAAGAGTAAAGATCTTCTCTTTAACTGAATTCAGCAGCTGTTCAGTGTCGCCGTATGGAAAATCAGTTCTGCCGATGGAACGGCGGAAAATGAGGTCACCTACGATTGCCGATTTCAGGGCCGGGAAATGGAAGGTCAGGCTGCCCGGAGTGTGTCCGGGAGTGGAGTAAATGTTACACTCCAGTCCGATAAGCTCGGTTTCTCCTTCGCCGATGTGTTCACTTTCAAAGTGCGGAACTTCCGGGAATCCCATCAGGCCGCCGCGTCCAACCTGTGTATCCATGAGCACGAGGTCATCATTGGAAGCGTAGATGGTCTTTCCGGTCGCATCGGCCAATGCGCGGTTGCCGAGGATATGGTCAAAGTGGAGATGGGTATTGAGGATGCGGTCCAGTTCTACTCCGGTCTTTTTCAGATAGGAAAGTACCGGGGTCGGGTCTCCGCCCGGATCAATTACCAGCGCCTTGTTTTCATTAACGATTACAAAACAGTTGGTCTCAAGGGGACCGAGGGGAAAAATCTTGATTTCCATTAAAAATCCTCCAACATATATTCTGAGAGTTCGTTTCGTTTTGAGCTGCCCTGCTGGTCCGGGTGACCGAGGGCGATAACAACCTGCAGTTCATAGCGTTCAGCAGGTAGCTTTAGCACTTCCAGCACCTGACCCTGCTGATTGATAATTTCGCCGAGCCAGACAGTTCCCAGCCCAAGTGAATGGGCGGCCAGCATCATGTTTTGAGTGCATGCTCCGGCACCCTGATGATCTTTCATTTCACTGTACATGGCCTGTTTATCGAGAAATAAGCAGAGCAGGACTTTCGCGGCTTTGACGATGTGACCGTACTTGGTGCATTCCGCAAGCGGTTCGACACGTGAGTCATCGTCATGGATGACCAGAAAACGGTACGGCTGGTTGTTCAGCCCACTGGGTGTCCAGCGGCCGGCTTCCAGAATAGCGGTCAGGTCTTCTTTTGAGACTGGCTCAGCTGTAAATTTTCTGATGGAACGGCGTTCAAAAATAGCTTCAAGTACAGGATTGGTCTTGGTCATGATTACTCCTTTCTTTAGAAGGGTGCGCCTCGGAAGATATTGATTTTGTCGATGGCCCGGTCGAATTCTTTGGGGTTGAGCTCCCGGTTGAGGTCATCATCGAAATCTTTAAAATTGGCTTTCAACTGGATGGCTTCAGCCTCCTGTCCATCGATTTTTCCATCCTTGTTGACGTCAGCTTCGTCAAATGAAGGGATAGGCTGTCTTATTTCATATTTCTCGATGATGGCGCAGCGAATGTGTCTGCCATCTGTATCGTAAGTAACATCAATAAAAGTGCCGGGATCAACATAAAGTTTAGTGCAGGTGTCGCCGGAGTAGAGATCCTTGCCGTTTTTGCCTTCAAGGGCCAGCTTGATTTTGGCTTTGCCGCCTTTCTTGTCAAAGCAGTCTTTGTTGTAGAGTGAGTTGCAAGTGCAGTCGGCAATGGTCTTGGGGTTGATACGTCCGAATTTGTAGTCATTGGACTTGCCCCAGACTCTGATAATGGAATCTGTATGGTTGATGACAGTAAAAATTGTTTCATCAGCTGCAGCGGATGTGACTGTCATTGCCAACAGGGCGGCGGGCAGGACTGCGGTTTTCAAGAAGCCTTTGATGTTCATGGTTTTCTCCCGGATTGTGATGTTGCCTTTATTTAATCGTACACGGGGCGAATTGCAAGGATAGAAAAAGCCCTCCAGGATCAATCCGGGAGGGCTTTCATACTTCTGATAAAGCACCATCTGCGGCGTTGCAGCAAACCTTGGTGTTTAGACCAGCTTGCCGAAGGACAAGATGATGTTCTTACGGTAAGTACGGTTTTTCCAAACGGATTCGGCTCCGTCTTCTTCAATCTCACGGGCAATAATCTTGCGCAGTTCTTCTTTCTGGATATTGCCCAGGTGAAGTTCGCTGATGTCGCCAAGCAGTGCGAGGGGATCGGTATAGTCAGCCGGAAAAGGCTCACTTTCATTGTCCCTGCAGAAGAAGCAGATTGTTCCGGAGTGAAAATTGCCGGTAGCTTTTTTTACGATGTCGGTCATTGGTTTGTCTCCATGTTTGCGTCCTGCTTCCATAAGAATGCCCTGAAGCATTTGACGCCTGATGTTCTGCTAGCAGTAAATATGCCGTGCAAAACTTTCCTCATCCGGGCATTTTAGCGGCATCTGTTTTTTAGGTGGGAGCGCAAGTATCCATAAATCATCCCACCGGATTTCCCGTCTGATCAAAGCTGACTTCAGGGCATCCAGAAACGAAAAAAGGCATCTCCAATCGGAAATGCCTTTAAGAAATTCAATGTCTTAATCCCTCTCATGGGTCCCGTAACGGGAAGGCGTTGGCACCTTGCTGCGAAAGCAGGTTGCCGGATGGTCGACGGGCCGATTTCCCTCGCATCCTCTACATGAGTAAATATTTTTCGATTCAAAGAACGTAGCCACAAGATATTCACGGGATGGTAGTCCGTCAATAACTTTTTTGCTGGAAGGGACAATAATGTTGTTTGCTCTCGGATTTATTTACCTTTTTTATTCAAAGCCAGAATGGCTGATTTACTGGGCATAATGAAAATAAGAGGAATCAGTAGCAGGAATAGGCCGCCGAAAATAAATGAAATATCATTGTAAGCGAGCATTTTTGCCTGTTTAACCACAATCTGGTTTAACAAACCGAGAGTATATTGTGATGCTGCTACGGAGTTTACCCCGAGTTCATGTATGAGCCGTGTAGTTTCGGTAAGGAAGTCTTGCGATACATGCCTCCCGTCACTGACGTTTTCCATTAAAAATGAGGTATGAATCTGAATTTTTCTATCCAGAAGAACTGCTACCAGAGCATAGCCGATGTTTCCTCCGATGCGCCTGCCAAGGGTGTATATGCTCGATGCATCAGTAATATGTGATTTTTCCATTGTGCACAGCGAAACAGCACTGAGCGGGATGAACATGAAAGGCATGCCTATGCCCATGATAAGCAGAGGCCAGACCATATCGCCCATTCCAGCTTGGGTGTTAAGCTGCATGAGGTCATAATATGAGTAGAGGATAATGATTATGCCCGAGAAAACGAGAGCTTTGGGGCCGACCTTTTGGTAAAGCATCCCCGCAACCGGCATAAACAGCATCAAAGTGATGGCCCGGGGGGCGAGAGCCAGTCCGGATTCAAATGCAGGGTAGCCAAGCAGTTGCTGGGTAAACTGCGGCAACACAAATGTTGTTCCGAAAAGAGATATGCCGAAGATCATCCCCATGAGTGAACCTAGTGTAAGGTTCTTGTCTTTAAGGATGCGCAGGTTGACCACAGGGTCTTTACAGCGCAATTCCCAGAATATCATGATCAGAAAAGAAAGGATCGTAGCAATACTCATGATGGTTATGAACTCGGATTCAAACCATTGCTCTTCCTGTCCCCGTTCCAGCACAATCTGCATTCCGGTTAAAAACACCGTCAGCAACCCTATGCCGAGCCAGTCGATGGATTGGATGCCTCTACGCAGATAGGGAGGGTCATGCACAAATTTAGCCGTCAGGAAGAGTGTACCGATGCATACGGGAATATTGATATAAAAAATCCATGGCCAGCCCCACTGGTCTGTAAGTATGCCCCCTAAAATCGGCCCCATTGCCGGGGCCAGAACGACCCCCATTCCATAAATGGACATTGCCATTCCCTGTTCTTCAAGGGGAAAAGTCTCACGCAATATGGCTTGCGAGATGGGAATTAATGCTCCTCCGCCGATTCCTTGGATAATGCGGTAAATGATCATTTCTTCGAAGCTAGTGGCTATGCCGCAGAAAATAGAGCCAAGGGTAAAAAGAAGCATAGAAAGCAGGTAGAAATTTCTGCGTCCCAGCAGCGAACTCCACCATCCGGCCATAGTGACCATGATGATTTCCGCGATGCTGTAACTGGTTGCGACCCAAGTTATTGATGAAACACTGGTTCCGAAACTGCCCATCATATGGGACATGGAAACATTGACCACACTGGTATCCATTACCGCAATAAAAGCGCCGAGCATTACAGTAATAGCGATAGTCCAGCGTTCGGCAGGAGAGGTCTCCTCCGGAGATTTGAAACTGGACAATTTTATTTCCGTCCTTCGGAAGAGGCAACTTGCTGCGGTTCGTCCGTCTTGGAAGATATATCAACACTGGGAATTACCGACATGCCGGGGGCGAGTGTATAGGCTAAGGCGGGATCATCGAAAACGATTTTTACCGGAACGCGTTGGACTACCTTAATGAAGTTTCCGGCAGCATTTTCAGGAGGCAGCAAGGTAAATCTTGATCCTGTTCCGCGCTGAATTGAGTCCACATGTCCGTTGAATTCAATTCCGGGGAATGAATCAATATCAATATCGACATGTTGCCCTTCACGCATATTTTTGATTTGAGTTTCTTTGAAATTTGCAACAATCCAGACTTCAGGGCTGACAATATTAAGCAGTTTTTGTCCGGCCATCACATAGTTACCGGATTCGACTGTTTTCTTAGTGATGTAACCGGAGCAGGGGGCGGTGATGCGGGTGTAGGATAAATTCAACTGAGCCTGTCTAACCTGTGCTTCAGCTTCTTCAAGTTTAGCCCTGCGGATTTCTGTTTGAGCGAAAGCCTGCTGGAGTTTCCCCGCTGCGGCTTCTATTCCGGCTTGAGCTTCCAGTATTTTGGCGTTTTGAGTATAGATGTTTGATTTAGCGGATCTTAAGTTTGCCCGGGCCATTTTTTCCTGCGCTTTCGCATGGTCAAATTCCTGAATGCTTACTGCTCCGGCTTTGGCAATACGGCTAATACGGCTCAGGTCATTTGCATCGCGGAAATGCCCCGCTTCGGCTTCACTAACTTGTGCCCTATATCTTGAAAGCACAGCTGTCTGAGATGAGAACTCAGCCTGCTTTTGTGACAGTTCCTTTTCGGCAGCCACTACCAGAGCTTCTGCTTCCTTTACAGCTGCATTTGCAGAATCTTTACGTGCTTCGGCGATCTCCAGTGCTACCTGATAATTCCTGAGATCTATTTCAGCGAGAAGTTGTCCCTCTTCGACTTTTTGGTTGTCTGAAATAAAGACTTTTGAAACATGTCCGGGAACTCTTGGGCTGATAGAGACAACGTGGGCTTCTATGAAGGCGTCATCTGTTGATTCGTGATTTATTGCGTGTTCATAAAAAGGGTATGCTACCGCAACACCAAGAATCAGTACTAATACGCTGGAGATGATGGTTATTTTAAATTTTTTGGCCGGGATTTTGTTTTTAGTCTGAGTGTCTTGTTTTGGGCTGGACTCTTTGCTCATAATTTTAACCTGATGAAATAGCCTTAACGGTCTGGTTTGAGGGCTTTAAATACGAAATTGCATGCATGTGCGCAGAATTCTTCGTGGTTTAGACCTTCAGGTGGGAATATGGAGATGGAACGAATAAAACTCGGGATGTATTGAGAAGTAAATCTGGGGCAAGAATCTTCAAATTCTCCTGTTTCAACCCCTTCTTCTATGACTTCTTGGATCATTCCCCATAATTCGGTTCTTTTATCCTGCCATTCTCCGCCTTCAGGAAAATGCATAACTCTGCTCAGCAAATGTGCATTGGTAGCTTTCATAAACATGAAAGTGGACATCTCGCGAATGATGGCTTCCATTTTTTCCGTAGGAGAGAGAGTTTCCTGATTAGTATGCTTTCTCAGCGTATCTACCAGAATTGAAAATCCCCTGAAAAGAACTGCAAAGTAGAGGTCGTCTTTATTTTTGAAGTAAAGATAAAGGGTGCCTTTTCCTACCCGTGCGGCATGAGCGACATCACTCAACAGAACCTTATGGAAAGCCTGATTAGCGAACATCTCCGCGGCAGTGTCTAAAATACGTGTTTCTTTTTCGGAATATTCTTTCATGTTTTCGAGCTCACAACTGCTTCCTGAAGATTAGTGTTCTCCTCTTCAGAACTGACCAGTCAGTTTTATGTTTTGTTGATTTAAAGCCACCTGAAAAAAGTGTCAAAGACTGACTCAGAGTTCTGGGTTACTCCTTCCCAGCCATCCTAGCCAACTCAGCCTCAACTTCAATTGTATTCAATTGACGGCAGGTGGTGAAAGTTTCCTTGTTAACTACGCCCTTGTGAATCAGGAAGTGACGTTCAGCTAATGCGGCGAGCTGAGGCCAGTGAGTGATGACTATGAGCTGCTGGCGGTCAGCAAGTTCCTGCATTTTTTCGCCTACGCGGTTCAGGGTATGCCCGCCGATGCCGGAATCTACTTCATCGAAGATCAGGGTCGGCTTTTCAGATTCGCCTTGTAATCCGGTAATTGCCAGCAGAAAACGGGAAAGCTCACCGCCGGATGCGATTTTATCCAGAGGCTGGGGCGCCTGACCGGGGTTGGGAATCCACATCAAGCGTCCGCGCATTTCATTGAGCCCCGGATAAAGTTCATGGGGCTGGAATTCAAATTTGACCTGAACATGCTCTGAAAAACCCAGTCCTTTAAGCTCTGTAACTACGCGGTCGGTAAGTTTCTTCGCGGCAATTTTGCGAGCTGCAGACAGTTTGTCCAAGGCAGTGGAAAGTTTTTCAACCAGTTCCTTTTCATGCTTTTCAATCTGGGCCAGTTCAAGGGAACAGGAATCCAAGAAGTCGAGGTTTTCCTGAATTTCATTTTTCAGGTCCACAATTTCATCAAGAGTGCGGCCTAGTTTTCGCTTGAGCTTGGAGAGCTCATAAAGCCGGGATTCAATGTCGTCGATGTTGTCTTCGGAATCAAAATCAAGGGGTTGTGCACGCAGTTTTCCTGCCAACTCATCCAAGAAATGCTTAAATTCAATGACTGTCTCGCGGTCCTGATCATAGTCCGGGAAAAGGTCGCAAATGCGCTCCATTTCAGAGCCGAGAGCGGAAACACCGCCGGAAACATCAAGCTGTCCGCGCATGATGTCCATGGCGTTGTCGATGCATTTCCCAGCATCTTCCTGCGCCCGCAAAGCGTTTTTCTTTTCTAGCAGCTCATCTTCCTCGCCGGGATAGGGAGATACCTTTTCAATTTCAGTGCGTTGGAATTCGAGAAAATCTTTTTTTTCAAGAAGGGACGCGGAACGTGCTTTCAATTCTTCCTTTTTTGTCAGCAAGGCTCGCAGAGAAGTCAGAATTTCATCCTTCTTTTCCGGGAGCGTGGTGTCAGCAAGGAAAGTATCCAGCATGCGGCATTGGTAAGCAGGCTGGAGCAGCTTCTGCTGGGCATGCTGGCTCGTATGCAGAATCATGGACGATCCCATTTCACGAATGGTGTTCTGGGAGCTGAGTTTGTCGTTTACGTAGACCCTGCTTCGTCCTGTCTCTGCGGAAAGTACCCGACGGACAATGGATTCCGATCCGTCCGGGTGTATGAACAGCGCTTCCACGAATGCTTGTTCCTTACCGGGGCGGACCATATCAGGACGCATTTTTTGTCCGGTCAGGAAGTCGATGGCCCGCAGGATGAAGGATTTACCGGCTCCGGTTTCCCCGGTGAGCACGTTCATGCCCGCAGAGAACTCAATTTCAGCATCTTCGATGAGTGCGAGGTCGCGTATTCTGAGCAGTTCCAGCATTGTTTTTACCGTCTATTGTTTAAGTCTGGGGTCAAGGATATCGCGCAGGGCTTCGCCTAGCAGGTTGTAGCCGAGTACGGTCAGCAGGATAGCCATGCCGGGAAAAATTGAAAGCCACGGAGCTATTTCCAGCACTTCCTTGCCGTCCATGAGCAGGTTACCCCATGAAGGATCAGGAGGCTGCACACCGAGACCGAGGAAGCTGAGCGATGACTCTACAAGGATTGCCCCGGCCACACCAAGGGTCGCAGATACCAGTACCGGGGTAATGGCGTTGGGCAGAATGTGGGTCAGCATGATGCGGATCGGTCCGGCTCCTGCCAAGCGTGAGGCTTGCACGAAATCGCGTTTACGCAGGGAGAGAGTCTCCGCACGCACCAATCTTGCCACCCCCATCCACGAGGTGAATCCGATTACGATCATGATATTGGTCAGTCCCGGTTCGAGGAAGGCGATGACCGCGAGAATCAGGAAAAATGACGGGAAACAGAGCATTACATCCACCCCGCGCATAATGATTTCATCAACGAGTCCACCGAAATATCCGGCAGCAAGGCCCAGTGCCAGCCCGATGGCTGTGGAAATTCCCACCGCAACAAAACCTACCCAAAGTGAAACCCGTCCGCCGTAGAGCATGCGGGCAAAAACATCGCGGCCCAGTGCGTCGGTACCGAATAGGTGTGTTGTACTCGGCCCTTGCAGCAGATGATCAACATTCAGGGCATTTGGATCATATGGGGTCAGCAGGGGAGCGAAAATTGCCGCCAGCGATACTGTTCCCACAAGGAAAAGCCCGAGATACAGCAAGCCGTATCTTTGCAGTTTTGAGGGTGGTGTAAGCGGTTTTTTGTTAGCCATCAGTCCTGCCCCCCTGCACGGATACGCGGGTCGGCAAGTCCGTAGGCCATATCTGCCAGCAGGTTCCCGGCTAAGGTCAGCATGGCGCCGAGTACCAGTGAGCCCATGATCAACGAATAGTCGCGGGCCATTACCGCTCCGTAGAAAAGCTGTCCCAGTCCGGGCAGGGCGAAGATTGATTCAATGATTACGCTGCCGCCGATCAGTCCCGGAATGGACAGGCCGAGGATGGTAATCACCGGCAGCAATCCGTTGCGCAGAGCATGCTTGAAAAGGACTTTGCGCATGGGCAACCCTTTAGCCTTGGCGGTTGTGATGTAATCCTGACGCAGCACTTCCAGCATGGAAGACCTCATGAATCTAGACATCCCGGCGAGACTGCCGAAGGTATAAATAAAAATAGGCAGAGCCAGATGGCGGGCCAGATCGACCATTTTTCCCCACGGTGAAAGCAACTCGTAATCAAGGGAAGTCAGACCGGAGATAGGAAAGATGGGATGGTAGATACCCAGCCAAAGCATAAGCAGGAGTGCCAGCCAGAAGCCCGGCACGGCAAAGCCGATAAAGACCAGTACGGTCATCCCCCTATCAAACCAGCCGTCCTGCCGCCATGCCGAATACATCCCTATGGGGACGGCAATCATAAGCGTAAGGAAGAGCGAAGCCATGTTCATGCCGAAGGTTAGCGGCAACCGTTCCTTGATGCGGTCCCATACCGGACGCCGGTCACCGGACATGGACAGACCGAAATCGAATTTTGCAAGACGGGTCACCCAGTTTATGTATTGTTCGTGGATAGGTTTATCCAGACCGTACAGCTTTTCCAGTTTCTGGCGTGTTTCAACCGTGGCTGTGGGGTTGAGGGTGGTTTCCATATCAGTGGGCGAACCGGGAGCAAGGTGGATAACCCAGAAGCTGATTACCGTAATGCCGATGAAGACAACGGAAACCCAGGCGAATTTTGAAAGAATTTTTAAGGCAATGTCCAGCATGGTACCTCATTTAAAAATAGCAGGTTAGACAGCGTCAATCTGGAGGCAAGATACTTCAAGTCGACGCTGGAGGCAATAGTCTGTGTTTATAAAAAGTAAACTTATGTTGTGTTTTGTTTACAAAGGTCGATGTGAAGGCAAGCTTACCCCAAGCGGGCGGGCAGGGAAATCCATTTATGCTAAAATAATTGAAAAAGAGAGTTGACAGCGGAGGCAGGTTTTTATAAATCCTACATCACCCAACACGAGTGGGGCTGTAGCTCAGTTGGGAGAGCGCTTGAATGGCATTCAAGAGGCCGTGGGTTCAATTCCCTCCAGCTCCACCAGATATTTCAAGGACTTACAATTACAATTGTAAGTCCTTTTTTGTTTTACACCGTTTTTACGGACTGAATATAAGGACTTATGATGAGAATCGTAAGTCCTTTTTGTGATCGATGTTGGAAAGTTGTTGCGATGGCGACTTAAGTGCCTTCAGCAAGAGTTGAACCCGGACCAGCCAATGGCCGAAAAGTTTTTTTAGAAGACCCACAATGCGGACATTTCCAGTCGTTAGGAAGATCTGCGAAAGCTGTTCCGGGAGCGGTGTTGGTTTTCGGTTCACCTTTGTCGGGGTCGTAAATGTAACCGCAGTTGCTTACCTGACATTGGTACATATCTTTGGGATCAGCCATAGTTTCCTCCTGTTGTAGTAGGTTAGATAGCTTTAGAGGGTTTGTTTTTATTAAGCTAACATAAACCACACCCTATGGGTATTCTTTTAAGAAAATATCGCCAGTCCACTTATAGCCATCTTCTTCAAAGTCCTTAAGCTGCTTTGGGTCAGTGATATTATTTTCGATAAGCCATCTGACAAATCGACCTTTAATGTGCTTTCCTTGGTGACCTGCCGGCATCTTCTTTCCTGCTTTTTTCAGGACAAATTCCACCTCAATTCCATTCTCATATTTCACAGCTTTCTTGTGTGCTTGCGGCAGTAAATCAATCACAAATTTATTTTTTAACTGTTCTGAATTGGAGTCCACCCACAACTTGGCAGATTTCAATTTATCAATCTTCAAACGATAATTGGGAATCAAATCAGTAGGTCTGACAAGGCCAAACAACCCAGAAACAATTAGAACTTTCTCATCAAAGTCAGATTTATTTTTCAAAGTTTGATAATCAATGGCATCATAAACAACACCAGTATAGCGCTCAATTGCAGGCATTGTTTTTGAGCTTAAGACTTCTCTATTGGCAGTAATTGCTTTTTCAAGTGCCTTCTCCTTAAGTCCATATAACTTTTTAGGGTCAGCTTTTTTGATCGCTTCAATTAAGTCAGCGGTAATACCTGATACAGCCTTTAAGGGGGCATTGTGTCCGCCTTCAGCTTTGCCTTCGGATGGTGGGATTAGAATGATTGTTTTCATAGATATTGGGATGTCAAGGTTGTTAGGTTATAGCGTTGGCTTCTTCAATAAATTTGCCGAAATCAAAAAAAACCATCATGTTTTCCGAGTCTAATGATTATCTCAGTTAGTTCGTCTGCAAAAGTTTCATCCATCGTTCCATGACCGATCAGCAGTCTATACCACATAGACCCGAATATCAGGTCCACAAGTATATCCAAATCTTGAGTGGAACAAATTTCATTTGCATCAACAGCCTGCCGGAGGATGGATTTAAGTATTTCCTGACGTTTTGCTACGAAATTTTCCCTAAATCTGTCTCTGAATGACTCGTCCTGCTGTGCCAAGGACATTAGGTAACGAAGGTTACTTCCGTCCCCTTCATTAATCGATTTCATGGAGTTTCGGAGAAATTGTCGCAGGGTAATATTTAAAGATTCATAGGGTGGAACATATATTTTTACGTTTGCCTGACTGAGAACCGCTTCAAGCACAATATCTGCCAGTGAAGGCCACCAGCGGTAGATTGTCGGTTTTCCTACCCCGGCTTTTTTGGCAATTGCTTCAATGGTAAGTTTTTTCCCACCATTCTCATTCAGCAACTCGTAGGTTGCGTTCAATACGGCCTGTTGGGCCTTTTCACTTCTGGGGCGTCCGGCTTTGCTCTTGGTCATGTTTTCCGCCTTGTTTTAGCTGATGCTGTCTTGTGCCATGCTTGGAGTGCATTGACAAGTTTATTTTCGTTACGTAACGTAACGAAAATAAGTGGTGCTTAAAATTTAATAAGTAGATGAATAACGGAGCAATTGAATGGATATTAAATCTCTAAAGTTAATATGCTTTTCCCCTACAGGGACAACGGAGCAAGTGGTGCGGGCTGTTGCGCGGGGGATTGGTATTAACGATGTTGAGTTGATCGATGTAACCAAACCGGAAGCAAGGCTGCGTCCGCTGGAATTTTCAGAAGATGAATTGATAGTGGTCGGAGTGCCAGTGTATATGGGCAGGGTTCCGGGGTTGTTGCAGGAATGGTTCGGCAAAATTAAGGCTGACGGCAGTCCTGCGGTCAGTGTGGTTGTGTATGGAAACCGTGTTTATGACGATGCCATGCTTGAGTTAAAGGATCTTCTGCAAGGGCAGGGGGCTGTGCCTATAGCTTGTGCGGCATATATCGGTGAGCATTCTTTCTCAAACTCTGAAATTCCTACAGCACATGGCCGCCCTGATAACAACGACTTGAGCCATGCCGAAATGTTCGGTTCTATGGTTCGGGAAAAACTGGATGCAATTACTGACTTTGCAGAATCCTGCGTGAATGATCTTCCCGGAGAATTTCCTTACCGTGGCAGCACAGAGTTGTGGAATGAGGACTTCATCGTAGTCGATGAAGCCTGCGTTCAGTGCGGATTGTGTGCTGAAATCTGTCCCACAGGTGCTATCGATGCTGAGGACAGTTCGGTCATAGATACAGTTAAATGTATCACCTGCTGTGCCTGCCTCAAAAAGTGTCCGAATCAGGCACGGGCAATGAAAGACGGTCCGGTAAAAGATGCCCGGATTAGGTTGAATAAGCTTTTTTCTGACCCTAAGAAGCCGGAGTTTTATTTGTAAATATATGAAGGTTATACACAGAAAGTGACAGGCGTGATTCTCCTTGGGGGGCACGCCTGTCTTGCGTTCAGCACTGGATTAAGCACGCCTTCTAAGATAGTATGAATTTTACTGACTACGTTTTAAAAATTTCCCTCCAATATTTTCATATTATCCCAAGGTTAAAGCTATGCCGATATATAAATCCATCTGTCCTTACGACTGTCCTACCACCTGCGGCCTTCTCGTTGAGAGCGACGGTACCCGGATTACCAAAGTGAAGGGTGATCCTGATGATCCCATCTGCGGAGGACTGATCTGCCGCAAGATGCAGCGTTATGAAAAATCCATCCATTCGCCAGACAGAATTTTAACACCTCTGAAGCGAACCGGAAAGAAAGGTGAGGGTAGATTTGAACGCATCTCCTGGGATGAGGCTGTGGAAACCATTACCGGAAAATGGAAGCAGTCCTTGGATAAGTACGGCCCGGACTCGATCCTTCCTTTTTACTATTCCGGGGTCATGAGCCTTATCCAGCGAAACTGCGGCGATGCTTTATTCAATAAGATGGGAAGCTGCCAATTGATCAAGACTCTTTGCTCTTCGGCCAAGGGGGCTGGATATCAATCAGTACTGGGCGGTACCGGGGGACTTGATCCTCGCGAGCTGGTCGACAGCGATATGTATATTGTCTGGGGTAGTAACATGAAGGCCACCCGTTTGCAGAGCATGCCTGATCTGGTCAAAGGTCGTAAGCAGGGTAAGCGTGTCGTTCTAATCGAATCTTTTGCCGGGGAAATGGCCCAGTATGCCGATCAGGTAGTGCTGGTAAAACCCGGTACTGATGGGGCTTTGGCTCTCGGTATGATGCACGTGCTGGTCAAGGAAGGTCTGGAAGATGCTGACTTTCTGCAAAATGAATCAGTTGGTTATGCTGAATTCACGAAGACTCTTGATGAGTATACTCCGGAGTGGGCTGAGTCAGTATGCGGTGTTTCGGCGCAGGTGATTGTTGAACTGGCCCGTGAATACGCCGCTGCCACAGCTCCGGCAATCATTCTTGGAAGCGGGAACTCCCGGTACGGAAATGGCGGCATGACTGTACGGTTGATAACCATTCTTTCCGTTTTTACCGGAGCATGGCAGCATTCGGGCGGAGGTCTTTGCGGCTGTAACCCCGGAATGAGGGAGTGTATTGACGCTACCCGTATCACGCGGCCTGATCTGCGTGAACGAGCAGGGCGAAAGGTCAACATCAACCAGCTTGCCATGGCCTTGAAAGGCGAAGAAGGACAGACTCCGATTCGCTGTCTGCATATTTACGGCAGTAATCCGGTCGGTTCGGTTTCCAACCAGCTCGGCATAGAACAGGGACTTACTGATCCTAAGCTTTTTACTGTGGTCCACGAACGGTTTATGACCGATACTGCCCGCTATGCGGATATTATCCTCCCTGCCACATTCTCTGTGGAACAGTCTGACTGCTACAGTGCTTACGGCTATTGTTCCTTTGGAGCGGCGTATAAAATTATCCCTGCCGCCGGGGAGAGTAAGAGCAACTGGGATATATTTTGTCTTCTCGCGAAAGGCATGGGTTATACCGACAGCCATTTTCAGCGCTCTGAAGATGATTTGCTGGCAGAACTTTTTGGTAACCCCATGGCTGGATTGCAGGATATAACTACTGAGCAGCGTGAGGTTTTGAAAACCGGGGGTATGATTTCCCTGCCTTTTGCCGACCATACAAACTGGCAGACTCCTTCTGGAAAAATCGAAATCATTAATAACGCCTTGAAAGATCCTGTTCCTCACTATCAGGAATGCCATGGTGGACCATATCCCTTGCGACTGATTGCGGTGCCCAGTTCCGAAACACTTAATTCCATATTCCTTGAGCGGGACGAGTTGGTGCAAAGTCGCGGATCTATGTTCCTTGAAATCCATCCAGATGATGCCGCGGACCGTAACATTGCGAACGGTGACAGTATTGTGGCCTATAATGATCTGGGAGAGGTTACTTTTACTGCCCGGGTTACTCCTTTGATTGCCAAGGGAGCGGTGGCTGCGGCTGGAATCTTTATGCGCAGGCAATCCGGGAACGGGAATTTGGTAAATACCCTGCATCACGAAAGACTTTCCGACATAGGTGAAGCTACAACTTTGAACGATAATACCGTCGAGGTCCGGATTTAATCCGTGTTTTGAAGTTCTTTTATATTAGGGTTTACCTGATTGAGCCAATATACTATTTTAATATAACCTCAAATCCCCTTTGGACTGGAGGTTCATATGAGGAAAAGTGTTTTGGGCGCAGTAGGGTTACTGCTTTTATTTACCATAGCAATCTATCTATTGTTGCCGTTCAGGGCAGATGAAAAATTATATAGGGTCGGCGTCCTGCAGTTTACCAGAAACAATCTATCCACATTGCAGGGCTTTAAGGACGGCTTGAGAGAACTCGGTTATATTGAAGGTGAAAATATAGAATTTGATTTCGCAGGTCCTGTCTCTTCTAAAAAGGACCTTGGCAGTTACATGCACACGCTGCTTGAAAATGAGCCTGATTTAATTTTTGCTTCTCCTACCCCGGCGGCCATAGTGGCAAAACAAATTACACAGGGAACAAGACTTCCGGTTCTTTTTGCGCCCGTTAATGATCCTGTTGCCGCTGGCATAGTGAAGAATATACGTGCACCGGAAGGCAATATTACCGGAGTTCGACTCTCTGGCAGTGATGGACGCAGGTTGCAGTATTTGAAGGATGTTGTTCCTGCTGTAACCAAAGTCTTTATACCTTATAGCCTTGGGGACAAGAGTGCGGCTGCAAGCGTGAAGATGCTTGAAGAGGCTGCTCCCAAGGTAGGTGTTACTTTGGTTAAGAAGCCTTTTTATCGGGAAACTGACCTCCTTAGTGATATAGAATATGTACCTGCGGATGTGGATGCTGTCCTTTTGCCCAGAGAAGGGCTGGTCATGTCGCGGATTAATGATTTTGTTACCGTTTGCCTTGAACGCAAATTGCCTCTTTCAACCTCGCGTTTCAAGCAGGTGGAAGACGGTGCACTTACCGGGTATGGCTTCAATGGATATGAGATAGGCAAACAGAGTGCACGAATGGCTCACATGATTTTTTCAGGTGCTCCGGTTTCTTCTCTTCCGGTAGAAACATCTGAAGATTACCTGTTTATTAACCTCAAAACCGCTAAAGCCATCGGCGTAAAAATCAGTGATTCCATTTTGCGTCAGGCTAAGAATATCGTCAGATAATCAGGGATATAATGAGATCTCTTTATTCTATTCTCTTCCGTTCATATATGGTGCTTGCGCTTGTCCCGCTTATCCTGCTGGGCATAATGCTGACTGTCTGGATTGCCAGCGGTCAGATTGATGCTTCCTTGCGGCAGGAGAAGGTTATGGCCCGATATGTTGCTAATGATTTGCGACAGTATTTTTCCATGTTGGAAGATAAACTCTTCAGTTTGAATCAGTACAGGGATTTCGGAACCCTTTCGGATCAGGGAATGCGTGATGTCGCGCAGGAGATGATCTCTCGAAGGCCCTTCATATATTCCATAATGATACTTGATGAGACAGGTGGGATTAAGGCAAGAGTTTCCTCAAATATGGTTTATGACGGATCGGAGCCGTTGGATCCTGTTGATTTTCAAATTTATAAGAAGGTAATCGGGACCGGACAGGTCCATTACGGACCTGTGCACGATGATCCTAATTTTAGAGAGTCATTGATGTTGGTGGGTGTACCGCTAAGGGACAGGATGACAGGTCGGTTGGAGATTGTTCTTTTGGCTCAATTCAGGCTGGATATCGTCTGGAAGAATGCTGTGGACCAGAATTATCGGGATGGAGAAAATGTTTTTCTCGTAGCTGAGGATGGAAATGTTTTGGCCCACCCCAACCCTTCGGTTGTTCTTGCCAAAAGAAGCCTGTCTCTAAAGGACGGGGGTAGGATAAGGAAAGATTTTGACGGGAAGTGGGTGATTGGAGCAAGTGCAGACTTAAAACTTGGAGGCCTTACATACAGGGTTGTGGCTGAGCGGGAGGTTAAAACTGCATTGGTTCCTGCAATCCGCTCTGCTGGCGTAGCTCTGCTCGCGACTTTACTTACCGCAGCTTTGGTCTTCGTTGCTACCGTTCGAAATGTTCGAAGGGTTACTCACCCGGTTAAGCTCTTGACTGAGGCCGCACTTAATATCAAGGATGATGGTTTTTATCCCGGAATTTCGGTCAGTGGTTTCAAGGAGATCAAAGAGTTGTCGTTGGCTTTTGATTCAATGACCCGCAATCTGCAACGCATGCTTGAAGAGCTGGAGCACGAAGTGCAGATCAGGAAAGAGTCAGAAGAAGCTCTTTTATGTAGTGAAGAACGTTTCCGGGCCCTGCATAATGCTTCTTTCGGTGGGATAGCCATCCATGAGCAGGGTATGATTTTGGATTGTAATCAGGGCTTGGCTGAAATCTCCGGTTTTGATGTTGATAAGCTTGTGGGGATGGATATTTTGCAATTGATATCTGAGACTTCACGCCATTTTGTTCAGGATAATATTCGCAATGAAGTCGAGGCTTCCTATGAGGCCAAAGCCATGCGTAAATGTGGGGTTGAGTATCCGGTCCGGCTTGAGTCCAGAAATATACCTTACAAGGGCCGTGTGGTTCAGGTTCTTGAATTCAGGGATATGACCAGCCAGAAAAGAGCTGAAGAATTTATTATCCAAAATGAAAAGATGATGTCTCTGGGAGGGCTCGCAGCAGGTATGGCCCATGAGATCAACAACCCGTTGGCCGCTATTGTAGGGTCGTGCCAGAATCTGCGGAACAGGTTGCTCAAGGAAAATCCAATGAATATTAAAATTGCTGAAGAGTGCGGCACTTCATTTGAGAAAATTGTCAGCTACGCACAGGCTCGTGATTGTGACAAGATGGTTGAATCTATTTACGAATCAGGGAAACGGGCTGCTGATATTGTTAAGGATATGCTCAGTTTTAGCCGTCAAAGTGAGAAGGCGCTCGTCAGCAACAAAGTTACGGATTTAATGGACAGGACAAT
Organism: Maridesulfovibrio pacificus (SeqCode); assembly: GCF_048612815.1. Classification (NCBI taxonomy): domain Bacteria; kingdom Pseudomonadati; phylum Thermodesulfobacteriota; class Desulfovibrionia; order Desulfovibrionales; family Desulfovibrionaceae; genus Maridesulfovibrio; species Maridesulfovibrio pacificus (SeqCode). The sequence continues at coordinate 188,828 of NZ_JBLZNE010000002.1, read as the reverse complement.
CAAGCTGGTCAGCAATGATTATGATCTAAAAAAGAATTATGATTTCAAAAAGATCGATATAATCAGAGAGTATTCAGATTCCAACGGTAACGTGGTCTGTTACAGCAATCAGATTCAGCAGGTGTTTTTCAATCTACTCAAGAATTCTGCCCACGCTATGGCTGATAAGGAATATATTGATGATGCCCCCCGGTTGATTATTAGGAGCTACATTAGAGACAATATGAGTGTTACTGAGGTGGAAGACAATGGGCCGGGGCTGTCTGAGGAAGCTCGCAAGAGAGTATTTGAGCCGTTTTTCTCCACTAAAGGGCCCGGAAAAGGAACAGGACTTGGATTGTCAGTGTCATATTTTATTGTCGTCAAGCAGCATGGAGGTTCGATGGAAGTCTTCTCGGAGCCGGGGGAGTGGACTCGATTTGTGATCAGTATTCCCGTTAAAGGTCCTGAAAGTGTAAGCGGGGCTGGTATGTCCTGATATTTTTATGTTAAATTTGATAAATAGTGTTGACAGTCGGTGCCGGATTCTATAAACACTTCTTCACCCAACGCAAGTGGGGCTGTAGCTCAGTTGGGAGAGCGCTTGAATGGCATTCAAGAGGCCGTGGGTTCAATTCCCTCCAGCTCCACCAGATATTTCAAGAGGTTATCCAGTTTTGGATAATCTCTTTTTTTGTTTTTATTGACTATATAGTTAAAAAATAAAAAGCTTTACTTCTTGCTGCGAATGGCTGAGTCTAACCAACTCAGCGTGACTGGACGCACGATTACTTCTTGGCCCCCACTTGGGCAACATACGTTCCACGTATGCTTTAGATTTACTCCCCCCGTACCAGATCCTTCCAAATATCACCCGGAATATCCGGGCTCGCCCGCTGTCACGCGTTGTCGTTTGTCTTACTTTTTCCCAAGGCTTTTATAGCCCTTACATATTTTCGTTTGGCCGTCGCATCAACGCCGGTGTCAAACTCTGTGGCTATGTCACTCCCTCTCACAGTCAACGAAGCCAAGCCACGGGCGGAACGTCCGCGTTGGTAGTTTTTTCTGCATCGTAGCAGGATATATAAACTGCCCCTCGTACTGAGGGGTGGTTACCAAGTATTCATTTCTCTCACAACAAAACAGGAGATCGCCATGGCAAAGCCGAATTATTCATTTGCAAAACGCCAGAAAGAGTTGGCTAAGAAGAAAAAAAAGGAAGAAAAGAGGCAGCGCAAGTTGGCGAAAAAGCAAGATGATCAGGAACGAATTGAAGAAGATGTTGTGCTGGAAAATGATTATGAGCAGCAGTCTCTTCGTGATGTACGGTAATAAATTTAGCGTGCTAACTGCGCTATACTGATTAGATCCCCCTACATGTATTCAAGAGGTCTAGGGTTCAATTTTCTCCAGCTACATTATATATTTCAAAGGTTTAGAAGGTTATGCTTCTAAGCCTTTTTTCGTGGAATATGCAAATGAAATTGAAGGAAGGTCATTCTAGGATGGACTTGATGAAGGCGTCCCTCAGAGGGAGGCATGTTCGAAAAGCGGATTGCATCGTGAAGAGTGAGCCTTCTTCTGAACACTTGGAATACGCCTTGTGTCATCGTGTAGGCCATGTGCCTAGTCTGTAGTCCGGCTTTTGTCTTTACTCCGCCAAGGAAGTCGGTAAACGTCATGGCCGCTATTTAGAATTCTTGCGGATAAGACATGTCGCAGTTGATAGCCTTAGTTCTCGGAATAGTAACTTTAAGGCCTGTCAGAAATTGTTGTCTGATCGGTTTATTCTGTGTCCAGATCCTGACTTGCTAATGGTGACGTGCTGTCCTGACCTTGGTTCTTTGCCATAACATCCAATGCAATGTCTTCGTCATGGCAACAAACAAAGCCCCGAGCTTTTTGCGCTGAGGCTTTCCTCGTATATGGAAGGTTCAGTCGTGAAGGTACTAGCTCTAGACATTGGAGGCTGCACTTCGGTCCAGAGCTTCTTGCCAGAAAAAGTCCGGGAAGAAGGGCTGGTTTTGTTTTTCCATTTGCCGGAAAATTTATCCTGTGTTTGGACCCAGATTACGGGAGAACGTCATGTCGTGAAGAATGGTGCCTTCAAGAACAGCATTCAAAAGGATCGTGGGTTCAATCGTCCAGCTTCACTAAAAAATTTTAAAGGATTATAAGATTTTACTTCTGATTTTTTTGGAGATATACATTATAATATACAAATGATATTGGGTTGTTGGAGGGTGGTTTTCTTGAGAGATCGTTCCCAACATGACGGTGCGCTGGCTGGTCGTTCATTGCGCTCATGAAAGGCGATTTAGTTGTTCACTTATTATGAGAAGGGCCAATGACTCTGGAAAGAAGGATAGCAAAAGTATTTCGATTGACGGATGCAAATTGGATGAAACATTCCAATCCATGGAGTGTATGGACAAGATATTCAGTTCTTCCATTGATTGTGATGGCGTTTTGGAGTCGAGTATGGATTGGATGGTGGTGTTTGCTCCCTGGAATAGTGTCCTTGCTATGGATGTTTTTTAATCCAGTTTTTTTTAGTAAACCAAGATCAACCAAAAATTGGGCATCCAAAGCAGTACTTGGGGAAAGAGTTTATCTTAACCGAGATAATGTTGAGATCCCTGATAGCCATAAAACACCATTGTATAGTATTCTGAAATTGATTTCTTTTACTGGTATTGTGTTATCAATATGGGCAATTATCTGTTATTCAATTTGGGGTGTAGTTCTTGGAGGCGCACTGACATATCTTGGTAAGAGTTGGTATTTGGATCGCATGGTCTGGTTGTATGAAGTAATGAAAACAGAGAACAAGGAATATCAAGAATGGGAGTATTGACCTATAGATAGGCCCGCAATCCTCTGGCACCAAATTTGATTTCATGACCAACCTGCTGCCGTTCAAATGGCATTCAAGAGACCTAGGGTTCAATACCTCCAGCTCCACCAGAAATTTCTAGGGCTTACGATCTTCATCGTAAGCCCTTTTTTAGATGGTACTGTTTAAATTACTATTTCTAAAGTGGGTGGTGGCCCATTGCAGATATTGTTGCATATATAACAATAAGGGCAGCAAGGATTGTCAGGATGATTTTAACCATTAATGGCAGTTTTGGTTTTTGAAAGCTGACCGATTCTTGTTTCCTGCCGTGAAGGGCTAAAATTGCTGCTGCGGTCAGAGTTCCACCTAATACGAGACCAATCCATTCCAGCTTGGCAAGTGTAGGTGGCATCGGATTGAGAGAAACCGGAAAGATATGCCCAAGGTCAAGCAAGTATACAGCCATATACGCGGCGCCAAGTATTGCCGAAATGACATACCATTTATCCTGTTTGTACACAAAATAGCATACTGCAAGGCTTCCGAAACCTAGGGAAGTCAGAAAGATGTTGAAGCAGGCGAGCACGATGGGAGAGTATTCCGTAAACTCACGTGTTTCAATGTTCCCTCCGGGAATCATGAGTGATAAGTTGGCTACTGAAGCTGCCAGCAGAATTGTTACAACAAGTCGTATTGATTTCATCATGTTTACTCTTTTTTCAGCAAAGGCATTGTAATGATAAGGTTGTACAGTTTTTGATGGAGATCACGTCGTAGAGTCTTCTCCCCGTCCATACATACAAATGCAACATCTTCTTCTTTCAGTATATCTATTCCGCCTGCTTTACACACCTGCATAAAACTGAAGTGAGTTGCGTCTGCGATCTCTTTATAGTGAGTCGTTTTTGAGAAATTTACTTGCTGTGGCAGCAAGTGGGTTTTGGGAGGAACGTTTTTATCTAAGCTGGCACCAATGATCAATGTTGGTATTGCGATTGCTTTCAATGATTTTTGGGTGAAGGATTCCATGAAACCTGGGGCTATTGCAACGGCGGCAGTAAAGCGTGTATCCTGTAAATCCATTGCAGAGTTTTTGTAAAAGGCCTGGTCCAGTTTGGAAAAAGTCGGCTTGAAGTAGCGACATGCTTTATCGTCATGTGAAGCGCAAAATTCAAGATAACGATGCATATCCAGTCGTGCTCCAGCCAAAGCAAGTGCGCTGTATCCGCCAAGAGAATAACCAACAGCAACTATTCTGGATTGGTCAATATGGCTCTTGAATCGTGACTTAAGTATTTCCCCTAGCATAAAGGTAGCATCTTTGGGTTGATCCCAGACCCTTATTACTGAGGCAGCAGTTGCATTGCCCGAGGTGTAGCCTGGATGATTAGCAGCTACAGCAATGGCACCGTCCTCCGCAAGGCGTGCCGCAAGCCACGAAAGGTTACGCCAGTTACCCGTTGTACCATGTAAAATGATATAAAGCGGATAGTTTCCCTCTTTGATCGTGCCGTTTCTTACGGCGTTGAAACCTTCAAATACAGGATTGTCCGCGAATTTTTCGGTCTTTCCTCTTTCACAGGGGTACCAGATATAGGTGTTAATTGAGCGGTCTCTATTGGAATCAGTGAAAGATTCTTTCACTATACCAACTTCCGCCCAAGCAAACGCTGTATGAATAATGAATATTGCTAACAGTAAGATTGTTTTTTTCATGATTCTTTGTTGTAAATAGTAATTGTTTTTGGGGGGTGGATTTTTTGGGTGTACAGCTGATATTCTTAAATGTAATAGTAATTATTGTCTTTTGGTAAATGAAAAGCAACTAAAAATGGCAAAAGCTTAATAGTGAGAGTGCTCGATGGAACATAAGGGAACATGTCTTTGCGGCAAAGTGTCTTTTGAAGTTGAAGGCGACTTTGAGAATTTTTATCTTTGCCATTGCGAGCGGTGCAGGAAGGATTCAGGGTCGGCTCATGCTGCCAATTTATTTTCTTCTACGGCCGAGTTGAGGTGGCTGTCAGGAGAAGAATATGTCCGGGTGTTTGATCTGGAAGGACACATCAAAAGTTTTTGCACTAATTGCGGTTCAGCTCTGCCAAATATTCAGATGGCTGGAACTCTGCTCGTCGTTCCAGCGGGAAGCCTTGATAGTGATGTTCCGATTAGACCCGATGGACACATCTTTTACGCAAACAAGGCCAATTGGGATGCAGGATTAGAGACTATCACCGTTTTTGACAAGCTTCCTGCAGAGGATAATGAGTGATTAAAGAACAAAGTGTATTTTATTTATAGGTTTAATTAATTTTTCTAGGGTACAATACTTGTCACTTGGACGAAGTCCAAGGGGGAGGGAAGTCACTTCTCCGCAGTTCCTCTCGATATTTTTTTAAGGACTCACGCTGAAAATCGTGAGTCCTTTTTTCGTTTGGGGAAATCGTGAGTAAAACACTTTTTGAAGGCCACTCTGAATCAAAGGGTCACAGGCCCGATTAATCAAATTTCCAGCAGTTGCTTTAAGTCTCAATTACAACGAAATTTTATTGTCATCACACGAAATTACGTTTTATAAACGAAAAATAGTTGCTGAAGTATAGGTTGCAAAAATAAATAAGATATAATTTCAGTGAGTTATGTCCCTTTGCCTCGTAGGCACAGCTCTTGCCTAATGGCTGAATAAAATAATTCTATTCAACGCCTTCGGGGAATCTTCTAGTAATAGCAATAATTGGTTTGTGTTACTCAAAGTGCCTCCTAGAGGTGAAATAGCCATTGAGGAATGCAAAATGGGAAAAGAAGACCACGCACATAAGCATGATCATAGTCACGGGCACCATCATCATAACCATAACGATTTTACGGACTACAAAAATGCAGTCAAAGAATACCGTCAGTCCTTTGCCAGCAAACAGGATGTAATGGAGCAGGCTCCTGATCCGGCTGTACGGGACATGGTTAAATATATGGATGAACAGGGGGTCGAAAATTGTTTTGATCGTTTTGATAAACAGAAGCCTCACTGTACCTTCGGGCTGGCAGGTGTGTGTTGCAAAATATGCTCTCTGGGGCCCTGTAAAATTACCGAACGATCTCCGCGAGGAACCTGCGGGGCTGATGCTGATCTTATTGTTGCCCGTAATCTGGTCAGGTCTGCTGCGGGTGGCGTTGCCGCACATGGTGCTCGTGCTCGGGAAATTATTCTTACTCTGAAAAAAGCCGCAGAGGGTGATGTGAACCTTCCTATTGAAGGTGTGAATAAAGTTAAAGCTGTTGCTGATATGTTCGATCTTGATGTTAAGAACAGTTCGATCGAAGAACTGGCCGGACAAATCGCAGATATTCTTCTGGAAGATTTAAGTCGAGCAGTCCCCGGAACCCATAAGACACTTGATGCTGTAGCCACGTACGAACGAAAACGAGTCTGGGAAGATCTCGATTTACTTCCTATAGGTTCATACCATGAAGTCTTTGAAGCATTGCACCAGACCACAGTGGGTACTCAGGGAGACTGGCGTAAAGCCATGGACCAATTCATGCGTCTCGGCGTAGCATTCTCAATGAACAGTGTTGTCGGTGGTTCTATTGCAAGTGATTGTCTATACGGCGTTCCGCAACGTACAACAGTTAAAGCTAATCTTGGAGCATTGCAGACCCATTCTGTAAATATTGCTGTTCATGGCCATGCTCCTCAGATGGCAATGGAAGTGATAAAGACCGCCCGTAGTGAAAAGTTTATTCAAATGGCAAAAGAAGCGGGAGCAACCGGTATACAATTTTACGGTATCTGTTGTTCAGGGTTGTCGTCCCTGTACAGGCTTGGAGGAGTAATCCCCCTTTCCAATGCTAACGGATCGGAGCTTGTTCTCGCAACAGGAGCTCTTGATCTTTGGCTGGCTGATATTCAGGAAGTCTTTCCGGGTATTATGGATGTGGCTAACTGCTACAAGACTGTAGTTGTAACCACTAACGAATCGAACCGTTTGCCCGGAGCAGAGCATATTGGTTATAAGCGGGACCTTTCAGATCTGGATAAACTTCCTGAACTGGCTGAGCGCATTGTTACCCGTGCAATTGAAAGCTTCAAGAATCGTCGCGATGTAAAGAGGCATATTCCCGGACACGCTATTGAGGCAGAAGTAGGATTTAACCTTGAAACACTCAAGGCCCGTTATGGTTCACTTTCAACAATTGCCTCAGCCCTGATTGAAGGAAAGATTAAGGGAATCATCAACCTCGCCGGATGCACAAACACCAGAATCGTATTTGAGAAGGCCATTGTGGATATCGTCGATATCCTGTTGAAAAACAACGTACTGGTTTTCACCAACGGATGTGCTTCTTTCCCCATGGCTAAACTGGGATATTGCTCCAGTAAAGGACAGGAGAAGTGTGGCGACAAGTTGCTTAAATTCCTTGGCCCCAAGATGCCTCCGGTATGGCATTTTGGCGAATGTATAGACAACGCCCATTCGGTGGCAGTGTTCAGGGAAATCGCAAAATATACCGGACGCCATTTGAAAGATCTGCCCTTTGCTGAAGTGACCCCGGAATGGTCCAATGAAAAAGGTGTTGGGGCAGCCCTCGCCTATCGCATGCTCGGTTTCGACTCCTACCACTGCGTTCATGCCCCTGTGCACGGCTCTCGAAAAGTTGAAGAATTCCTTTATAGCGGCACAAAGGAATTGCTCGGCTCCTGCATGAACGTTGATCCCGATCCTGCAAAAGTAGCCGCAATGATCCTCAGGGATTTTGATGAAGCCAGATCTAATGTCTGCTGGCGGTCATAGTCCAATTTGCAATAACGTTTGCCTGTAGCCTCGATGGCCTACACAGCCGCCCCCGGTCTTTCCGACTATTTATAGCCGGGGGCGGCTGTGCAACCATCCGGCTTCCTGTCATGACTAATTCGTAATGATATCCCTGGGGTAACAGATGCATTTCAGATCAACTTCGGTTCAGTTCAGATTATCCAAACCATGCCGTGAAGAATTTTCAAAAGAATTATACCGTCCGGGAGTTGTCTCGCTGACCCGTATTGTCTGGGGATCTCTTGGTGGGGGATTACTGTTGTGGCTTATAGCTGTTCTCACCCGTAAAACAGGAATCAATGTCCTTTATCCTCCTCTTGCCGCAACATGTTTTATAAATACTACCTGTGTCTTTTTGCGTGTTGCACGTCCAAAGTCCGTAATTGTAGGACATACGGTAGCCTCAATCTGCGGATTGGCCGGGGTCTGGATAGGAAATTATATTGCCCCGGGTTCTGAATTCATAATTCCCTTGAAACTTGGACTTTCCGTCATGCTGGCGGCTGTATTCATGCAGATATTTGATGCCGACCACCCACCTGCAGCCGCTACTGCAGCCATACCGGCAATACTCCCGCTCCCCATGCCGTGGTACTCGTTCCCTCTGCACATGGCATGGGGGGCCACAATAACCGTTATTTTCGCGTTTATCTGGAATAGAATCTGGTTTGAATTTCCTGCCCGGGATAGTGATAACTGCGTCAAAAACGCAGGGCTATACATGGAAAAGATTCAAATTGCAGGGTTAGCAATATGTATAGTCAGTTGTATGATCATGTGTTTTCAATCCATATCTCCCGCCGTCAGGATGTTAGGTCTCAGCGGTATGGCTGCAGGAAATATAATTCTCGGGACACATCATTTCCAAATATTACCCCAAGCCAATTAACAGGAGGGATTTTCATTAGAAATTAATAAAGGGCAGGGCATGGATTACCGGATGTTGATAACCTGAGATATACCTACCAACCTCAAAATAATATCCCCATGTCCTGCCCCATAAGACTATGTGCGCAGCCATTTCTATTGTCAGCCGGAATAATTATGTTTAGAACTTCAGGTATGGCAGACGAAAAAACTTTTCACTTCAGGAATGAGAAAGTGCAATCTCTTTTACTGGAGATGGGGCAACAAAGGTCTACCGGATCTCTTTTCACTCTTATCGTAAATCGGCTGGCCCAATTCCCGAATATTTCCCTCGCGCGAATCTGGCTGATCAAAAATGGTGATATCTGTCCCTCATGCCCTTTACATGATGAGTGTCTGAATCAAAAAGAATGTCTGCACTTAGTTGCCAGCGCAGGACAGTCCGTTTTTGATTCTGCTGTAGATTGGGCTCGTATTGACGGTGATCATCGACGTTTTCCTTTAGGAGCCAGAAAGGTAGGACACATCGCTGCCACAGGTACTCCCGTCATAGTGAAATCAATATCCAAAGACTCAAAGTGGATACTCCATCAGGACTGGGCAAAGCGAGAAGGAATAAATGGATTTGCCGGTCAACCGATGGTTTACCATGGTGAAACCATGGGCGTTCTGGCTGTTTTTACCAAGAGTGAAATCGCTCAACCCGCTCTTGATATATTGAATATTATCTCAAACCATGCTGCGGCAGCACTTGTTAATGCGCGCGCTTTTGAGAAAATAGAAGAACTGAGCCGTCGTCTTGAGTCCGAAAACAGCTATTTACGTGAAGAGCTGTTGAGTTCGACATCTTTCGGCGGGTTTATTGGTCAAAGTGCTCCATTACAGAGAATTATCCAGCAGATAGACCTCGTAGCATCCACAGATGCCAGCGTGTTGATACTGGGAGAATCAGGAACAGGAAAAGAACTGGTTGCCCGCGAACTTCATCAGCGAAGCGCACGCCGAAGCAGGCCCATGATTAAAGTTAATTGCGCTTCCATTCCCAAGGATTTGTTTTCCAGTGAATTTTTTGGTCATGTTAAAGGGGCATTTTCCGGTGCTGTTGAGAACAGGGTCGGTAAATTCGGTGCTGCGCACAAGGGAACGCTGTTTCTTGATGAAATAGGGGAGATCCCCCTTGAACAGCAGGCTCACCTGCTTAGGATTCTGCAGGAAGGAGAGTATGAACGTGTCGGGGAGGAAAAGACTCGTAAGGTTGACGTAAGGATTATTGCCGCAACCAACAAGGATCTTAAAACCGAGGTTGAAAATGGAAGGTTCAGGGAAGATCTCTATTTTCGGCTTAATGTCTTTCCCATTGATGTCCCTCCGCTACGAGAGCGAAAAGAAGATATTGTGCTCTTGGCAAATCATTTCTTAAAGCAATTTCTTTTAGAAATTAAACGCCCTGTATTTCAATTTACGGCTGCACAGCTACAAAAGCTGGCTCAATATTCATGGCCCGGTAATGTTAGAGAGCTTCAAAATATAGTTGAACGTTTTGCGATCACTTCCAGCTCTGACCCAAGGAATCTAGATTTCTTTAACAGTTTAAAGTCAGAGTTACCGTCAGCTGAACAACCCCTAGCCAGCGATTTCAATAAGCAGATACTAACTGAGCAGGAAATGGGTCAGCTACAGAAAGAAAACATAGAAAGAGCCCTCAAACTGTGTCGGGGTAAAATATATGGAACTGATGGTGCCGCAAAATTGTTGGGTTTAAAGCCTACAACTCTTGCCAGCCGTATCAAAAAGCTGAATATTGATTAGTCGTTTCCACCAGAATTTTTTTAAGGACTCACGATTTTCATCGTGAGTCCTTTTTTCGTTTGGATTGTTCTTCGCAACACGGAAGATGAATTTAGTGTAAGAAAGTGAATAAAATTATATAAATTCATTTTCTGCTTCCACTTTGCTAGTATGTCTTTTAAGACATATAGTGATCTCTGAACAAATGCAGAACAATCAAAAACAATGAGGACAGGAAATGAACGCAGAATATAAGAAAGTCAAAAGCATTTATATCGGCTACCACCCTCGTACCCATGACGGCAGTTCTCCTAAATCACGCAATCGAAGCGAGTCTGTCGAGATCATGGATGCCTTCAATAAAAAGCAGGCGGATGACCATCTGAAGGCCGAGGTCGTGGGAATTGCTTTTACAGATCTTTGCGCCGTTGCCGTTATGGAAAAAAACATTGGCAAAGTTTGGCAGTATCTTTAATTTAAGGTATTGAAAAAACAACATAATTACTAATGGTGTCAGATTGAATATGATTGATTGCCTTGTTTGAGAATTTGGTGTCGCGGAGACTTTAGTCCTCCATAGCTATATAGATATTTCAAGGACTTACAATTGATATTGTAAGTCCTTTTTTTGTTGAGTATATAATGGATTCAAAATGATATCGGAGTGATAGAAGGGTAATTTTTACTCGTATTCTATTGTTTATAAATAATAAATGAGGCAAAAAATGTTAGTAAAACCACTTAGTGAAAAGTATCTTGAGGATTTAGTAGATGTCGTTGATGAGTACCGCGAATTCTGTGGTTTTGGAAAAAGAGATGAAGCAACGAAGGCGTTTTTTAAAAGAATTTTGGAAAACAACGATGCAGCAACATTTATAGCTATTAATGATAATGATGAAGTTATGGGTTTTGTAAATTTATATCCTTCTTATTCAACTCTGGCACTGGAAAGGATATGGATTCTGAATGATTTGGGCGTATCCAGTAAATTCAGAAGATTAGGAGTGGCTAATGTCCTTATTGATGAAGCGATCAAGTTTGCCCGCTCAACAAATGCTATAAGAATCGAACTTAAAACTGGCACAAAGAATCTCAATGCACAGAAGTTGTATTCCAAGCTTGGTTTTAAAATAGATAACGGTAATGTTTATTACAGAGTCCCGATTCACTAGTCGAGAGTGTTTTATTTCTCGGATGTTTTGTCTGGGCGAAAACTCAATCTCATATTTCTTGACATGATAGTACGTTGTTTAATATTGCAGCATAACAACGAATACTAAGGGAATATATAGTGCGCCGATCTCATTTTGCTGTAGTTATACAATTGTTTTTGTTTTGTACTGTTTTTGTCTTGGTGTCGTCTAAATCTGCATCGTCAGAAGATGGTGCGTTATCAACGCCTAAACTGTTTTTCCAGAATCAACAGGTTGATCCTTTGGAAAGTTCTCCGGGCGCCTCCCTTTTTCTACCGGATACGACTTCATCCTCCTCTGTAAAATCTAGTGATACCAGCACTGTATCAAAAGAAACTTTCTCAAGACGTTTATTCTTTTCCGCCCCCCCGATAGTTGAACAATATGATTATTATGTCGTGCAGTTCTCAGGGCCTGTGCAATCTGCGTGGAAAGAATCGCTAGCCGATCTGGGGGCGGTGTTTTACGACTATATTCCTCAGTACGCATTTATCATTAAGCTTGTGACTGCAAAGGCTGCTGCCGTAGAGGGGCTTAGTTTTGTTCGTTGGCTCGGCGAATATGAGGCTGATTTGAAGCTGTCGAGCGATATCTACGATATTACTCCCGGTAAGCTTAAAGAGCAGGGCAGTCTGCTGGATGTTAGGGTGGTTGCTTTCCCCGGCGAAGATGTGCGTTCACTGGAACAGGAAATCCGTTCGGCAGGCGGCTCTGTCCTTTCAAGCTCGTCATCTGAGTGGAAAGTTCAGCTCGAAGTCAGGATTTCAATTCAGGAAGTGGGCGGTCTTAAAGACATCAAGGGAGTTAAATGGATTGAGAAAGCACCGGAACATCGCACCGATAATAATATTGCAGTGGGTATAATCGAAGCCCGTTCAGTGCAGGATAAAGTCTGGCCTGTTTCAGGCAGCAAGTTTTTTGGTGATGGGCAGATTGTCGCTGTTTGTGACAGCGGAATTGATACCGGAGATGTTGATACTCTTCATGAGGATTTCAGTGACGGTCAGGGTGGAAGCAGAGTTGTCAGCAATAACGTGTTTTCAGGGGCAAGTATCAAGGACTATAGCGGACACGGAACTCATGTTGCCGGGATTATTGCTGGAAACGGAGTGGAGTCAGGATCTTCTCCTGCTGAGAATAAATTCCCTTCCAGCTGTTATGCTGGTATAGCGCCCAAGGCCCGGCTTTATGTTCAAAGCGTTGGGGCTGATGATGGCAGCTCCCGTTTACCGGGCATACCATCGGATCTCACAAATCTTTTCCAGCCGGCTTTTGATGCAGGAGCCCGTATCCATAGCAACAGCTGGGGTACTTCCGGTGTCGGGGATTATAGCAGTGAGTCTGTCAGTGTCGATGAGTTCATGTGGACTAATAAAGATTTTTTGATTCTTTTTGCCGCGGGTAATGCTGGCTATGACAAAGACCAGGACGGTATCGTTGATCTGTATTGTATCGATACTCCGGCGACAGCAAAGAACTGCCTGTCAGTAGGGGCTTCAGAGTCGTACCGCACTGGAAGCACGGAGGGATTTGCAGCCAGAAGCTGGGGGGAATTCAGGACTTACGCCGATCCTATCGGTTCTGATCCTACTTCTGACAAGCCGTATGGTGTGGCTGCTTTTTCCAGTCGAGGTCCAACCATTGACGGCCGCTACAAGCCGGAGGTTATTGCGCCGGGCACTAATCTCCTTTCCACCCGTTCTTCAGCACAGTACGGTAACGGGTGGGGTGCTTTTAACGATGACTATTATTGGTCAGGCGGGACCAGCATGGCTACCCCTCTGGTCTCTGGTACAGCGGCCGTCTTCCGCGAGTATCTGATTAAGGAAGAAAGTATAGCCGAACCAAGTGCCGCTCTGGTCAAGACCGGCCTTATTCACGGGGCGGTTTCTCTTGTCCCCGGTCAGTATGGGACAGGGACTACGCAGGAAGTTCATGCGGCTCCCGATGATGTTCAGGGCTGGGGACGGGTTAATCTTGAGGCTTCTGTCAACTCTGATGCCCGATACAAGGTTGAGTATCATGACGTAAAAGATTCCGCTCCTGCAGATAATACCTACCTGCGCAATTTTACCTTTGAAGTTGAGAATGACGTAAAACCGTTTAAGGCGACACTTGGGTGGACTGACTATCCCGGATCGTCTGCGGTTGGCGGTGGGCTGGTTAATGATCTGGACTTAAGGGTCAGGCAGCCTGATGGTACATGGGTTTACCCTGATAACGCGGTAGGTCTCAGTCCTTTGACTAAGTACCTGTATGTTACCAGTGTTAGCGGTATGTATAAAGGCAGCGCAATTGGTGTACGGGTTACTCCTCCTTCTTATCCATCTACTCTTGAGTCGGTTATTCTTGCATATTCTAATAGTGGCAGCATAGCTGAAGAGGTTTCCATCGTTGTTTACCGGTATGACGGTGGAGTGGGAGATGAAATTTTCAGAAAGACCTTCGCATACATTCCGTCAGGAGAATATGCCTTACCGGTTGGACTTACCATTGCTGACGGTAGCGTGGTGGTAGCTGTAGAAAAGAGCGGAAGTTCATCAGGCGTTTATTGTCAGATTGGAAATCCTACTACACGCGGTTTGGTTAAGGTCGGCGGTCTTTGGCAGCAGGCATCTATCACGCCCGGTATGGGGGTTACCTTCAGGACAAAGGTTGCTGCAACCAGCTTTGACCGTTTGAATAATACCGTTTCGGTGACAATCAATAAGCCGCAGAAAGGCACATATACGGCGGAAATCTCGGCTTATAATATTCCTGTCGGGCCTCAGCCCTATGCCTTGGCGATGAGCGCAATGGTCGGTGATACTCCGACATCAGGAGAGATTGAACTTAATACAGATCAGCCCGATGCGCCCACTTCTACATTTTTAAGTAAGACCCGTGAGACACGTACAGCTCAAAATGTAAATACCGTATATGGAACAGCATTTGATAATGTTTACAGTGATCAGTCTGCGTTTTGTGTCCAGACTCAAGCAGGCGGGGTTCTCAGCGTTCGATATGCTGCAACCGGGCTGCCTGAAGTTAAGGCAAACGAATTAACTCTCGCAAAGCTTTTTAGTAACGGCACTAATACATATTTCAACTATGCCAATTTTGAGGATTATACAGATGGGAATTGGTGGCTGACAGACGTGTCCGGTAAATATGTTGATCCCGTCCGGGCATTAAACGCCACGGCTCCATATTATATTGTCTCAGTGGTAAAGGATGGCGGGCCTTATGATGAAAACCCGGACCCCGGGGTGATAGATGATCCCCAGATTCTTGGTATAAACAGCGCTGGTGGCAGCGGAACCGGATGTACCGTTGGGGTTAACGATGAATATAGTTTGCTTTTCTTAGTGTTGATTGCCTTTATTTCCGTGTCCTTACGCCTACGCCGCAACAGTGAATAAAATCTAAAGACCCTCGTTTGTTGAGGGTCTTTTTTGTTAGGACTAAGCGATTCTAGAAAAATCTTTTGCTTATATGGTTTGTCATATTTATGTTTTAATATCCTTTGCAGTTGGGTAAAGATGGTTTGAAAGGCAGGTTGAAAAAGGAGAATTATTGTGCCGAAAAGGAACCGCCCGACAATATTTATTGTAGATAGAAATAAACCTGAAATGGATGTCTTCGCGGAAATTCTGCGTAATGATTATGCCTTGCTCATGGCAATGAATGGGGCGCATCTGTTTGAAATAGCGGCAAAAGAACAGCCGGATCTAATCCTTTTGGACGCAGATTTACCTGAAGTCGATTGTCGGGAACTGGGCAGAAGGCTCAAGCTGAGCGAACCGACTCGCAATATTCCTCTTCTTTTGATCACAGGAGAAACTCGTCCTGAGGAAGAATACAGCTATTTTGAGGCCGGTGTTTTTGATTTTATATACCGCCCTTTAAGTCCGCCGATGGTTTTACGGCGTGTTGCTTCCGCATTGATCCAGAAAGAGCAGGGAGACAGGCTGGCAGAGTTGTCAGATAAACTGGGAAGGTATCTTTCCCCTCAGGTTTACGAATCCATCTTTGAAGGCACTCAGGATACTCTCATCGGTGCCAAGCGCAAAAAACTGACTATCTTTTTCTCCGATATCGTAGGTTTCACTTCCACCACTGAGCGTATGGAACCTGAGGATATGACCGCTCTGCTGAATAATTATCTTGACCGGATGGCATCCATCGCACTGAAACATGGGGGGACTATCGATAAATATATAGGTGACGCGGTGCTTATCTTTTTCGGCGATCCTGTGTCCCAAGGCTACAAAGAGGATGCGGTAGCATGTTTGAATATGGCTATTGAGATGCGCGATGCCATCAAGGAAATGCAGCAGGAGTGGTTTGAGCTTGGTATTTCCAGTCCGTTTAAAATCCGAATGGGAATCAACACGGGTTTTTGTACTGTGGGAAACTTCGGCTCCAAGCAGCTTATGGATTACACCATTATAGGCGGTCAGGTTAATGTCGCTGCCCGCTTAGAGCAGAATGCTCCGCCGGATCAGATTTTGATTTCCCATGAAACATGGGCATTAGTGAAAGAAGATTTCCGTTGTTTGGGACGAGAGGCTATTTCTGTCAAAGGTATTCAGCATTCCATCCGTACCTATCAGGTTATAGGTAAAGCCGATGCTATGGATCAGGATTTGGAAGGCTCGCTGGGAGAAATGGTTTGGCCTGCAGATACTATTGCAATTGACAGCAAAGTTTCCGATGCCCTTTTAAAGCTGCGTGACAGCGGTGAATGGTCCTGTTTGATTGTTCTTGATGGGCTCTCTCCGGTGGGCATGATCACTAAAGGGCGTATGGATGAAATAGTGCGCAAGGAAACAGATAAGGCCCTTTTTCTGGACCGTCCGGTATCCGTGGTTATGGATAAGGAACTATTGGTGCTTCCTTCTGAGTCAGGGCTGGAAGAAGTTGCCCGCAGCGCCCTTTCCCGTGAAGGCAGTTATACATTTGATCCAATTGCCGTGACTAACAGGGGGGAATTTGCCGGATTGGTTTCTGTCAGATGTTTGATGCAGCGAATGCTTAGCCCTACCCCGTAATTTTTTTCTTTTCTCTGATGAAATAAACTTTCAGCTAAAAGTATGATGTCTAACCCTGCCATATGAGTATGAATAGGCAATCTTGTTTTTAAAGCTTTATGTTACATGAAGATGGGGCCGTACTTTGGACGGTTTATTTACGAAGAACATATACAGGGAGAGAGTTATGTACGTACTTGCAATTAATGGTAGTCCCCGTAAGGGCGGTAATACTGAAAGCATGCTGCAAAAAGTTTTGGAACCACTTGAAAGTGCAGGGTGGGAAACTGAGTTGTATCAACTTGGTGGCAAAAAGATACGTGGTTGCATGGCCTGTATGAAATGCTGGGAAAATAAGGACAGCAAGTGTGTTGTTGATAACGACAAGCTTAATGAAGTCTATGAGAAAATGGTCCGCGCTGATGCTGTTGTCATTGGTTCTCCCACATATTTTGCTGACGTGTCAGCCGAAATTAAGGCACTGATTGACCGTGCCGGCATGGTTGCCCTTGCAAACGACCGACAGTTCGAAGGAAAAATCGGCGGGGCTGCAGTTGCTGTACGACGTGGCGGTGCGACCCATGTCTTTGACAGTATCAACCATCTCTACCAGATTAACGGTATGGTCATGCCGGGTTCCACCTACTGGAACATGGGGTACGGATTGAATAAGGGTGAAGTACTAAACGATGATGAAGGTATTGCAAATATGGTTCATCTCGGACGTACAATTGATTGGCTGGGCAAAGCTATTGTACCGCATCTAGGATCTTTCCCTAAAGCTGGAGATGAGTACGGAGAGGGTTAATTTTCCAAATTTATAATAGGATAACGTCTTTAAGGTCGGCTGCATTTTTCATCAGCCGGCCTTTTTTCATTGTTTATTGAGAGTAAGTACTTGTTGTATAAAGATTTGTTGTTTGCCATCAGAGTTAGTTAAAAAAAAATTCATTTCCCTTTTAAATAAACTAAAATTTGAGTTATTATGATTTTTCATAGTTATTGTTTTATGCCTTGTTTAGCAGATTCACTCAGTAGCCTTTTTGGGGGATAAAATGAAATTGTCGGCAAAACTAATGCTAGGTTTTGGTTCTGTTCTTGGCTTGCTCCTTATTTTGGCTGTCATCTCATTCTGGGCACTTGAAAATTCCAGTGAAGGTTTTACCCAATATCGGGGATTGGCAACGGACACCAATCTAAGTGGGCGCTTGCAAGCCAATATGCTTATGGTCCGTATGAATGTTAAGGATTTTATCCTTACAGGTAGTGAAGAGGACCTCAAGGAATATGACGATTACTATGCAAAGATGCGCGGGTTCATGGATGAGGCCGTCAGTGAAATCCAGAAGCCGGAAAGAGCTTCTCTTATTACTAAGGCTGATGCGGAAGTACGGGAGTATGGAGAATACTTTGAAAAAATCAAAGAATTCAGGGTGGAGAGCAATCATTATGTAAATGACGTACTGAACGTGAATGGTCCTCTGATGGAGCAGAAGTTAACTCGTATTTTACAAACAGCAGAGCGGGATAATGATATGAGCGCAGCAGTCTTAAGCGGTCATGCCATGCGTAACCTGCTGCTTGCCAGATTATCTGTGCTTAAATTTTTGGACGACAACTCTAAGGCTTCAGTTGATAGGGTAAAAAGTGAGGCGAAAGATCTTAGTAAGTTGTTGGATGATCTGGATCGTAGCCTGCAAAATCCTGAACGTCGCCGTCTCCTGAGTGAAGTCATTAATTTGAAAGAAAAATATATGGGTGCTTTTGCCAGTTTGACTAAGGTTATTTTCACTCGCAATGATATAGTAGAAGGCCATCTTGATAAACTTGGACCTTCTATTGCCAATAATATTGAAGACGTGAAACTTTCTGTCATGGCTGATCAGGAAGTGCTGGGCCCCAAACTCCAAGCTGCGAATAATCAGGCTATTATGATGGCGGTCGGCATCAGCCTTATTGCCCTTGCCATTGGTATTGTCACTGCTGGTTTTATCATTAGAACTGTTAATCGCCAGCTTGGCAGTGATCCGGCTGAGATTGCAAATATTGCCCAGAGCATTGCCGGGGGGGATCTGGATCTCAAATTTGTAGAGCCTGCAATCGGTGTTTATGGAAATATGCGCAACATGGCAGCACAACTCACGCAGGTTGTTTCTGATGTCAGGGCCGGTGCAAGTAATGTAGCTTCCGGCAGTACAGAACTCTCAGCCTCCGCTGAAGGACTTTCACAGGGGGCCACGGAACAGGCTGCATCAATTGAGGAAGTCTCCGCCTCTATTGAGGAAATGGCCAGCAATATCAAACAGAACACCCTGAACGCTCAGACAACCGAAGAGATTGCCCTCAAGTCTGCTTCGGATGCTCAGGAAAGCGGTGGGGCTGTTTCCGAGGCTGTTTCAGCAATGAAGAATATTGCTGAGAAGATTTCCATTATTGAAGAAATTGCCCGACAGACCAACCTGCTTGCACTTAATGCCGCCATTGAAGCTGCGCGTGCCGGGGAGCATGGTAAAGGGTTTGCCGTTGTTGCTGCTGAAGTGCGTAAGCTGGCTGAGAGAAGCGGTAACGCCGCCGGAGAAATCAGCGAACTTTCGACTACTACAGTGACCGTGGCTGAAAAAGCCGGAGATATGCTCGATAATCTTGTCCCAAATATTCAGAAAACAGCAGAATTGGTACAGGAAATAGCATCCGCCAGTACTGAACAGAATTCCGGTGCAGAGCAGATCAGCAAAGCTATTA
Source organism: Maridesulfovibrio pacificus (SeqCode) (assembly GCF_048612815.1). Taxonomy (NCBI): domain Bacteria; kingdom Pseudomonadati; phylum Thermodesulfobacteriota; class Desulfovibrionia; order Desulfovibrionales; family Desulfovibrionaceae; genus Maridesulfovibrio; species Maridesulfovibrio pacificus (SeqCode). The sequence continues at coordinate 169,597 of NZ_JBLZNE010000002.1, read as the reverse complement.
CCCAGCTTGATTCCGTTATCCAGCAGAATGCTTCGGCCTCTGAAGAAATGGCATCCACCAGTGAGGAACTCTCATCTCAGAGTGCTTTGCTGGAAAACACCATGTCTTTCTTCAAGGTCAGCGGTTATGGCAGTTCTAGATATTCACAGCCTAGAGCATTGCCGGTTAGCCACAACCCTGTTGATAAACCGGTAAAAGAGGCTTCGGTCGTCCCCTCCCGTCCGGCTCCTAAGCCTGTAGCAGCGGCCTCGTCTTCTGATATGGGAGGACTAAGTCTGGATATGGAAGCTGATGATAGTGATTTTGAGAAGTTCTAAGGCAGGGTCCAATCAATCATGAATAAAGGTCTCCGGAGTTTTATCCGGAGACCTTTTTAATTTTTCACTATCTTTTCTTTTCGCAGAACATCTGCAAGGGTCGCTTTGAAGTCTGCTTCGCTTATGTCGCGGGTTTCTACTGATGAATATTTCATATCCAGGCGGGATTGGTTACCTATCTGGATGGCAGCAGCTTTTTTGCTGGTTGCTCCGGCAACCCCGGTTCTTTTCAAATGTCTGACCCGTAGGTGACCTTGGTATACCGGGACCTTATTTTTCAGGCAGAGTCGTAAGTCCCGGTCGAGATCGTCAAATTGTGAAGGCGAAAAACGGATGTCGAATCCGCCTGTCGTACCAAGGTCATCCATGCGTATGATGTGGCAGCATCCGGTGACTGAACCGCAGGGCCGCATATAATCAAACTGCCCATAATCCATTGTTTGGAGTTGGATGTCGGTAGTTCGCAGTTGCGGACCGTCTGCTCCTCTTTCATTCTTGATGTGGAGGTCTACGCTTTGAAGCTTACGCGGATTTGGAGCATCCACAACTTTGCAGCCCCAGACACCGGCATCAGGATAATTCTTTATTGCAGCCCCAAGCTTGAGCAACCAGTCCTGTGGTGGCAGGGCGTCATCATCAAGAAAAGCAGCAAAGTCAGCCTCTGCAATTTGAGGATGAAAGAGCAGCCAGTTACGGGCAGCAGGGGCACCGATGTTCACATGCAAGTCAAAACGGATTAAGGGCAGATCATCCCTTGTCTTGGATTCAGCTTCCCATTTGTCTATGACTGCTGGGGTACCGTCAATGCTGCCGTTATCCAGCACGGCTAGAAAAGTGTTTTCATATTTTGCAGCGAATACGGCTTCAAGGGTGGCGTCCAGTTCTTCGGCCTTGTTGTAGCTGTAAATCAGAATCGCTACTTTACCCGGAGGGGGAGAGCTTAAGAGATCGGTTTCGCTTATCAGGTCCGCAGTGCGCAGCAGGGTATTGATCCGCCAAGGGCGTGCTTCTGTATCCTGCTTATAAAGTCTGATTGCATCAGCTCGGTTGCCCATGCGCAGCAGACATTCTCCCAGACGGGGCAGTGCTTCCGGGAATGAGCCTGTGTTGTAGGCATTTTCATAATTAATGGCAGCCTGCGAGTATTCACACTGTGCGAAAGCCAGATTAGCGGAAAGAAAATCGTGCAGCGGTTCCATTGAGCTGAAATCGATATTTTCTAACAATTGTAAGGATGCATTGAGGAACGGCTCCTCATCTGTGGCTTCGTAGAGTTCCTTTGAAATTTTCAACAGGGCAAGTGAAGCGGGAAATTCATCGAGCAATTGGGTCAGCACTTCTGCTGCCTGCTCATATCTTTCCCTGCTGATCAGGTTGCGCAAACGTTTTTCCTGCGCACTGAAGTCGTCTTTGTGGGACTCTTCCACAATGCGGGTCAGCATTTTGCCCATTGGTGAGTTCGGTCCTTCCTGCCCCATAAGGTTTTGCTGCAGCTGTGCGCTTTGCAGATTCAGGGGATCATGGCACCATGCAGAAATCAGGGTTTCAAAGGCCAGCTTGATGAATAATTCACTGTTGGCGGGATCGTTTTTACTGAGTTCTATGCATTTGTAGCCGATGGATGTTAAATGAGTGCGCCCGACGCCCCCGGCCAGAAATTTTTCTGCAAGTTCTCGTGGGAGCCTGTTCCAGAATGTGTCCATGATACTGCCCTTGATGGAATTGTTAATAACTTCTAGAGTATTTCTTTACTAGTTAATCCTTATTCATTGCAAGGAGTTTGCTGTGGCAGACAGACGGTTGGCGCTTGTTATCCTGCATTATGGTGATCCGGCCCTTACTTCAAGGGTCAAAGAGCAGCTCGAGGAGTCCGATCCCAAGTGGGCGGAACATATTTACGTGCTTGATAACCATGCGCCGGAACCTTTTATCGGGGCATGGCGCAGGTTGGACGAAAATTTATATTGGGCGGGAGCACTGGACTACTGCCTTAAAGAATTTCAAAGCAGGGGCTACACCCATCTCTGGTTTTTGAATAATGATATCTGGTTCGGATCAAAGCCTCCGCACATCCTTAAGGCATGGAAACGTCTGGAACAGCTGGATGCCAAGATAGGACCTGTGGGAGTGTATTCTCCGGCCACCCACCGCAGCCCGTATCATCCTCAGATGATAGAAAAACCGGGGATGCAATATTCTACTGTGCCTTATATTGATGGAATTTCTCCGCTATTCAACATTAAATGTCTGAACAAAATCGGCGGGCTTGATTACGAAGGCAATATCTTCGGCTACGGGGTGGATGTCTGGAATTCTCTGGATCTCCACCGAGCTGGTTTTCCGGTAGTGGTCGATCATCAGGTTACAATTCGCCATATTTACCATAGCACTGCCAAGAAAGTGGAAGGCTTTTTAGCCGCAGCAGCCGAGGCCCAGCATAGGTATATGGCTGTTCGGCTTGGGGATAATTATGAAGAGGTGCTCAAGCAGGAACTGGCTTCCTGCCGTGACTTTTGGTCTTTTTAAGTTTTCTCTATAATTGTAGCCGTTATTCATCTGTGTTATTAATGGGACTGGTAATAAGAATTGCCTGCAACCATCAGACGGAGATGATATATTATGATTTTAGTACATTACCCAAGTTGAACCACTTCCCGCAAAGCCAAGGCTTGGCTTGAGGAAAAAGGTATTGATTTCACCATCCGCCATATAGTTAAAGAGACCCCGACCAAAGATGAATTTCTTGCATGGCAGAAGATTGCCGGGGTGGATAAGAAAAAGTTCGTAAATACCAACGGCAAGAAATATAAGGAAATGGGGTTGAAAGAGACCATTGATGCCATGAGCGATGCTGAGCTTTTTGAGCTGATTGCCGCTGACGGCATGTTGGTCAAACGTCCCATTCTTGTGGATGATGATTTTGTTCTCATCGGTTTCAAGATTAAGGAATGGGAAGAACGGTTTTAATAAGTTCCATAAATATGCTGAATTGGCTGCTGAAATTTCAGCAGCCTTTTTTATGACACCTTTCTTTTCCCATTCTTAATATTGTCCCAGTGACTTTTCTTGTTTGCCATGTCATAGTGGCAGTAAATAAATACCTTTAAATTTAATAGGATGACTTCCATGAGTAAGGTAAAGAATATAGCTGTGGTTGCCCATGACAACTGCAAGAAAGAGTTGCTTGATTTTGTTGACTGTAATCACAATATCCTTTCCCGGCACAATCTTGTTGCTACCGGTACCACCGGGGGGCTGGTCGAGAAAATGATCAGGGAAAGGGGAGAGCAGAAGGCAGAAGAAGGGTACGATTTCAAGCCTGTTCACAGGATGAAATCCGGTCCTCTGGGCGGCGACCAACAGCTTGGAGCCATGATTTCCGAAGGTAAGATTGATGTGCTGATCTTTTTCTGGGACCCCATGCAGCCGCAACCACACGATGTTGATGTTAAGGCGCTGCTGCGTTTGGCTGTTCTTTATAATATCCCCACCGCAAGCAACCGTTCATCTGCTGAGTTTTTGATATCATCTCCTTTTTTCGAAGGGGAGTTTCAGCGTAAGGAAACGGATTTTAGTGCTTACACCCAACGAAAATTGTAAACAGTTGTGCGCTGTTCTCATTTGATTTATGACCACCTGAATTTAATGAGATCAAGCGTGAGGTGTTTATGAATAAGACTGAAGTGAAGAAGGTTACCTTCAAAGAATATGATATCCGCTACTATGTGGTCGGCAATGTTGCTTATGTCTGTCCTGACGATCTGGTTCCCATCATGGCTCTTGATTCCAAGAAGATTGATGTGAGCGGTGAAAAAGCCTTGGATAAGGTTGAGGCCGGTCGTAAGATTTTTCCTTACTTCGAATTTTTTGATTGGTTTTCAGAGCAGTTCGATCAGTATGATTACTCAGATGATGTGATCCTGCCTGATCCCATGCCGTGGTAGAAAGGTAATAAGTATACTTTATATCAAGGGATGTCCTGAATAGGACATCCCTTTTTTTGTGCTTGAAACAAGTATCGACTTTTTTGATAAAAGTAGTTTCTACTAATAAGTATTGCTGATATAAAGGCCTTAAAACCAAATTGGAGGAATCAGAATATGAGTAAAGTTCAAGTGGGTTGTTCAAAGCCTGTCGGCAGTAACGCCGAGGAAGCACAGCCTGAAGTTGAAAATGTTGCCTCCGAAACATCTAAAGGAGCAGGAAAAATGATTAAAGCTGGACAGAAAGCCCCTGATTTTAGCGCAATGGCTTATCAGGATGGCGGGTTCAAAGAAGTCAAACTTTCCGATTATGCCGGCAAGTGGGTTGTGCTTTGTTTCTACCCCGGTGATTTTACCTTTGTCTGAGCAACTGAAGTTTCGGCGGTCGCCGAAAAGCATGCTGAATTTGAAGCTCTCGGAGTTCAGGTCCTTTCCATGAGCACAGACAGCGTCTTCGTTCATAAGATGTGGGAATATGATGAACTTTCCAAAATGATCACAGCGGGCAAGGTTCCTTTTCCTATGCTTTCAGATGGCGGTGGTAAGGTCGGTGAAATGTATGGTGTTTATGATGAACATTCCGGTGTTGATATTCGTGGTCGTTTCCTTATCGATCCTGACGGTGTAATTGTCGGGTATGAAGTACTGACTCCGCCTGTCGGTCGTAATGTATCTGAAACCCTGCGTCAGATTCAGGCTTATCAGCATGTACGGGCAACAGGTGCAGCTGAGGTTTGCCCCTCAGGTTGGAAACCGGGTAAGACAGTTCTCAGCCCCGGCCCGGAACTCGTAGGTAAGGTTTGGGAGGCTTGGAAAGTCTCAATGGCCTTTGAAGATTAGGCAGCGAATAGCACCCATCTATACTGCTCCCGGTCGGTTATTGCTGATCGGGAGTTTTTTTTGTGTAAAAATGTAATTATGTCTGGGCTGTCAGCTTTTAAAATCGTTGTGAATTTATTACATAATACAGTAGTAGTTAAACAGCTGACATAAATAGGAGTTGCCGTGCGTATAAGTTTCAACAGGATGGAGTGGGCCGGAGCCGTTGGTGATCTCGGTGCCTTACTGCCATTAGCCTTTGCCATGATTATGGTTAACGGGCTTTCGGCTACCGGGGTGTTGTTATCGGTTGGCCTGTTCTACATCATCGGCGGAATATACTATCGGGTTCCCATTGCGGTGCAGCCGATGAAGGTGGTTTCGGCTTATGCAATTGCCCAGTCACTTAGTCCTACGGTGATTACCGGGGCAGGGTTTATAATTGCAGCTTTAATGTTGTTCCTCGGTGCCAGCGGTTTGGTCAAAAAAGCGGCAAAGATGATTCCGCTGCCTGTTATCCGCGGGGTTCAGGTTTCAACCGGGATATTGCTGCTGTTGAAAGGTGTTTCTCTCGCGGCCGGGACCAGTGCATTACAGGCTGCACAGGGTAAAGTTGAGCCGTTTCTTGCTATTCAATCTTTCGGACCTGTGCCGCTTAGCGTGGCCTTCGGAATTCTTTTCGGGATCATCACTCTGCTCTTAATCAACAGCAAGAGATTTCCCGCCGGACTTGTCGTTGTGGGCTGCGGTGCGATTCTGGGTGGATTGTTGGGGGCATGGCAGGGGTTGGCTGACCTTAGTTTAGGTTTTCATCTGCCGCAATTCATGCCTTTCGGTTTTCCCACAGCGGATGATTTTTCTTTTGCCTTGCTGGCGCTGGTCTTACCCCAGATTCCCATGACTCTGGGGAATGCGGTTATCGCCAACCGTGATTTGAGTCATGAATATTTCGGTACGGAAGGCCGGCGGGTAACTGACCGGGCCTTGTGTATAAGCATGGGTATTGCCAACGGGTTTGCCGCGCTGGTTGGCGGCATGCCGCTTTGCCACGGAGCAGGTGGTCTTGCTGCCCATTATCGCTTCGGTGCGAGGACATGCGGTTCCAACCTTATTATCGGTGCTTTATTTGTACTGCTGGCAATAGGGTTCGGATCGGGGGCAGTAAAGGTTCTGCAACTTATCCCCATGGGTGTGCTTGGGGTATTGCTGGTTTTCGCCGGGGTTCAGCTGGTGCTTGCTATGCGTGATATGACTGCAAGATCAGCTCAGGTCGTAATTGCAGTCATGCTTGGTATCACCCTTCTTTCGAATCTTGCATGGGCCTTTGGCGCCGGGATTCTGCTGAGTATTATTTTTTCAAGGTTTAAGGTGTCACAATAGCTGTGATTGGTTTACACTTAATCATCCCGCAGTCCTCAGGGATGACAATACTGCTAAAACGGAGGTTCTTATGGGTAAATTGATTAAGGAAGAAGGCGAAAAAGGCCGTCTGCATATAGAAACCAAGCTGCTGGGTGAATCTCTTGTCGGTAAGGAGTGCTTGCGTAATACCGAAGCGGATAATTATTTCCACATGCAGCCTGAGGTTAATGTTCTCAAGATTGGTGGGCAGTCCATCATGGACCGCGGAGCGAAAGCTCTGCTGCCTATCCTTGATGAATTGGTGAAGGCCAAGGAAGAGCACAAAATACTGCTCATGACTGGAGGCGGTACCCGTGCCCGTCACGTGTACAATATCGGCGTAGACCTGGGTATGCCTACCGGTGTTCTTTCCAAGCTGGGCGATAAGGTTTCATGGCAGAACGCGGAAATGCTCTCTGTACTGCTGGCTAAACGCGGCGGTGTAAAAATCGGTCATGGTGAGCACCTTGAGCAGCTGAACATGTATTGCCAACTGGGGTACCTGCCCATCACTACAGGTATTCCGCCTTACGGATTCTTCGAGCATCCGGCAGAAGTAGGCTCAATCCCGCCGCACCGTACTGACTCCGGTGCCTTCCTGCTGGCGGAAAATATAGGTGCTAAGTCTGTTATTTATCTGAAGGACGAAAAAGGCCTCTACGAGGACGATCCCAAAAAGGCCAAGGATCGTGAAACCCTCAAGTTCTACGATCGCATCCATGTTGATGAGTTGATTGAAATGGACCTTGATGATCTGATTGTCGAGCGTGCTGTCCTGACCTTCCTCAAGAACGCCAAGACACTTAAGCAGTTCCAGATTATTGATGTGCTGCGTGATCCGGAATGCGTACATGCCGCATTGCGCGGAGAGCACGTCGGAACGATTGTCTATAAAGATTAAATTCTGAACAAATTAAAAACGGGGAACAGTTTCATAGCTGTTCCCCGTTTTTTTAGTCTCTCTTGCCTTCGGTGCCCTTGCCGTCACGTTCCAGATAAACGATCTCAGCTCCGGTGTGCTTGGCAATTTCTTTAAGCTCGCACTTACGGATGCGCTTGACCTTTAAGGTCAGACCTTCACCCTGTACACCTACTACGCGGTAACGGGGTCTCTTGTCGCCATCTGTGGCCTTAACTCTTTCCCTTACGAAAATTTTCATAAAGCCCTCCTCTCGGTTTATTGTGTCTTTATGGATATTCGTCTATACTAGATATATATCCTCTAAGAACATATAGTCAAGAAGAACAGGTTAAAAATGTCGAAAAAAGCAGGTGGGGGTAAGCCCCAAAGGTATGTGCAACCATCGTTGTTGCTGGCTTTAAAGTCAGGATCTTCATATGGTTATGAACTGATTCAAACCATCAGCGGGTATGGTTTTTTGCGCGCAGAAGCGCCCCCCGGAATGATCTATCGTCATCTGCGGCAGATGGATGAAGAAGGTCTGGTGGAATCAAAGTGGGATGCTGAGGGTGACGGTCCGGCTAAGCGCGTGTATGCCATCACCCCGGAAGGCCTTGAGATTCTTGAAGCGTGGATAATACATATGGAACGCCAGCGCGACGCTCTGGACAGTTTCATTACCCGTTATCGGGAAGGTCAGTAGCCGTAAATTACATTGGAGTATTGGGGGGTACGACTGTAGTTCGGTTTTTAGAACCTGTCTGCATGCTGTGCCCTTTCTTGCGCTTGCCGTGCGCCGGTTCCCAGATGCCGTAGTCTATGCGTTTAACCTGTAATACCGGGCGTCCTCCCCAGAGAGAGGGCCTGATCCATGAACCATTGCGGACTTCATCTCCGGGCAATGGCACCAGCGGGTCGCGGTCCGTGGAGATGACATCGATTCCGGCTTCAAGCAGATCCTGAACATGCAGGTCCGTGCCCAGCTCACGCAGCCGTCCGTATTCGATGAATCGACCGCACCATCCGTAAACTGTGAGTCCTACGGCGGCGGTGGCTCCGATGATACCGTCATTAGTTCCGCCCAGTCCGTAGAGCTCAATAGAGCGGGCGGCATGCATGGCGTCCTGCTGAGTTTGTCTGCGTCCGGTAACTTGTTTGGAAAAGTCGATAATTTCGCTGTTTACTTCATCTTCGCGGGCAATGCACAGCCCCGGATCACTGCCGGGAGCACAATATTTGTTCAGGTGCTCTGTGGCCTGCTCGCGCAGGTAATCAAGATTGCTGTCAGGTGAAATTTCAATAATTGCACAGGCCGAGCTGTTGTTGGAGGTGTACGGAATGTTATCCAGCCGGGGCAGCTGGTGGCGGACTACGCCGATTACATGACAATCGTTGTCCAGCCTGTAAACAAATTCACGCACCAGGCGTCCGGTTCCGATGGTGGCATCTTTGTCATCAGTATCATCAAATCCCATATAAATGCGCATTCCGTTCTCCTTTGAATAGAAGCCACACTTCGCACCCATGTCTGCGTAAGTCAATATGGTTTACTGTGCTGTTGAAACGGCACAAAGTTGCTGTTTGGTCCAAGTACGTATTTGTATATCGGGCTAAATGTTTATCGTTGAACTGTCTGATATTTAGCCAGAAAACGGTCGATAATATCTTGGATTTCTCCCGTTTTCAGCATCTTTTTCAGGACCGCATTGAGTTCCGGAACCCTTTGCGCCAAGGGAGATCTTTTTGAGACAGCGAAGTAGACGGCAAGGGGCTTATTGTATACGTAGTCCGCTTTTTCCACCTTATCCTGATAGCCAAGTTTGTAGCGTAGGTAATCACCTACCGTTTCAGTAAGTATCAGTGTGTCTATGCGTCCAACTTCCAGCTTTTTAAAATTGTTTGTCGCATCTTTTCCCATATCTTTTTTCAGGTTATTGTCGTGGTCAAATTTGGGAAAGAATTTTGTGCCGAGGGTTACCCCGATTCTATATTTGTATAGGTCTTCGTAGGATGTAATTATAGTAGATCTGTCTTTCAAGACATAAAAAGCCTTGGAGCTGTATGTCTTATATGGGGGATCAAGAAAGACCATGTATTGTTCACGATCCTCATGTTTAAGCAGTCCGCTCATAAGGTCGGCTGTGCCTTTCATCATCATCCTTTGTGCCCGTTTCCATGGGCGAATGACATAGGTGGCCTCCAGACCCATTTTTTGCAGCAGGGCATTTGTTATATCGACATTGACCCCACTGATATCATTGCTGTTGTTTACTATTCTCCATGGAGGATAATCTGACACAGGAACAATTACTTTTTGCGCTAGGCTTGAAGCTGCAGTTGCGATTAAGAGTAATATAGTCAGTATGAGAGTAAGAAGTTGCTTCATTATTAACTGATACATAATTTGTTTTAGAAAATCCAGCAGGCCCTTCAAAAAAGAGGGAGCTGTAAAATGGTAAAATCTTCTATATTTACATCAATCGCTCGTAAAATAAGTTGGCTCCCATGGGTTAATTATTCTTAGCACCCAGCGTTTGCACTGCCGGACGCTCTGATGTAAATGGATACCCATCAAAATAAGCAAGGAGTCTTTTTATGGATAATATTGTTGCTGAAGCTCTTACAGCTATGCCTGTTGAACGCAAAGACGGAACCTACGCTCTGCGTATTCCTCTGGCTCAGGGGCAGTGTACCCCCGGAATGATGAAAACTGTCCTGGAAACCATGGCTAAGTTCGGTCTTACTTCTGTTCGTGTGACTACCGGCCAGCGCTTGAATCTTGAAGGTATTCCCAAGGATAAAGTGGACGAGGTTATCGCCAGCCTTGGAACCAAGGTTGATAAAGTTCCTCCGACTGTGGGTGTTTGCACCGGTGCGGGCGTATGTAAGTACGGTGTTCAGGATAGCCGCGGCATGGGTAAAAAACTGCTTGAAGTCATCAAGGCAAACGGTCCTTACCCCTTCAAGATTAAAAGCGGTGTGTCCGGCTGTAAAATGGTTTGTGCATTTAGCAATGTGCGTGACATCGGCCTCGTGGGAACCCCCAAAGGGTGGGATGTTCTCTTCGGCGGCGGCGCAGCACGTAATGTCCGCGCAGGCGTAAAAATCGGCACCAAGCTCGGTGACGATGAAGCTCTCGCACTTATCGAAAAGGCTCTTGATTTCTACAAAGAAAACGGCCGCAAGCGCGAACGCATCAGCGGTCTTGTTGACCGTCTCGGTGAAGAAGCTCTGCTTGAAGCCATGAAATAGTTTTATTTAGTTTGATTATTAGAAAGGCGGTCTCCCTTGGGGAGTCCGCCTTTTTTACCTCCTAAGTTGAATGTAAATATACACTGGACCTCCCCGTCTACCCCTGTTATTACCCGCTTTCCACGCACTACTTTCTTATCCTTTTCAAGATAATCAGGCCCCATCATCCAAGGGCCAAACCACACATCATTCATATGGGAAAACATATCATTGAAGAGGCAACCCGTTGCCTGCAGTGCAAGAAACCGCTTTGCAGTAAGGGCTGTCCCCTTGGAACACCTATCAATAAAATGATCGAACTCCTGCTGGACGGTAAAATGCAGGAGGCCGGGGCTATGCTTTTTGAAAACAATCCGCTTTCCGTGGTCTGTTCACTTATCTGCCCCCACGAAAATTTTTGTGAAGGGCATTGCATTCTGGGGCGTAAGAGTTCACCGGTGCAGTGCAGTGACATTGAAAACTATATTTCACGCTATTACCTCGCCCAGTTCCAGCCGCAGAAAAAGGAAAAACGTAAGTCTCGCATTGCCGTTGTCGGCTCCGGTCCGGCCGGGATTACTGTGGCTTTCATCCTTGCCCTGAAAGGCTATGAGGTGACAATTTTTGAATCCGAGGAAAAGATCGGCGGGGTTCTGCAATACGGTATCCCTGAATTCCGTCTGCCTAAGGATATTCTTGAAAAGCTGCGCGAAGTTCTGGTGCAGCTCGGTGTGAAAATCCGTCCTAACATGCTCATTGGTCCGGTCATCAGTATCGAGGACTTGCTGCGCGATGGCTACAAGGCTATTTTCATCGGAACCGGGGTCTGGAACCCGCGTCCGCTGCGGCTCAAGGGCGAAACTCTCGGACATGTGCATTACGCCATCAACTATCTTAAGAATCCTGATGTCTACGAACTGGGTAAGAAAGTTGCGGTGGTCGGTGCCGGTAACGTGGCTATGGATGTGGCCCGTACCGCCTTGCGTAAGGGTGCAGAAGAAGTGACCGTGCTTTACCGCCGTGGTCAGGAAGATATGTCCGCCACCAAGTATGAGTACGATTACGCCAAGCTGGACGGCGTGCACTTCAAGTTCTTCCACTCTCCGCTGGAACTTTCCGAGGAAGGCGTGCTTTGTGTGCGTACCGAAAAGAAAACCGATGAAGACGGTAATGCCAAGCTGGTTACCATTGAGGGTTCTGAAAAGATGGAACAGGCTGATTCCATTTTTATCGCAGTAAGTCAGGCTCCGCGTAATAACCTGACCGGAATAGAAATCGGCAAGACCGGACTGGTCATCACCGATGAAGAAGGCCGTACCACTCGTGACGGAGTCTTCGCTTCCGGGGATGTTGTCACCGGAGCCAGAACTGTAGCCGAAGCCGTACGGTGTTCCAAGAATTCCGCGCAGGCGATTATGGATTACGTGGAAGGTTTGTAGACAGTTTGGAATCCCTATTAGTTAAAATAAAAATATCCCGGAATTGTGCTTAATTCCGGGATGTTTTTTATTTACTGCATCTGGCTGCCACGCATTCCTCCGGGACCGTGCCCTTCGGGAACGCAGAATATTTGATTTCCCCGGCTCATGCATAAGCCGGAAAGCTTGCCGCGCGGAGTCTCTACTGAGCATTCATCTCCATGAGATTTACCTTCGCAGGCAGTGAAAGCTTCTTCGGGAGGACCTTGGCGGTTACCGGGACCACGTCCCTGTCCCATCCCACCTTGCATCATGCCTTGCCCCATTTCATTTTGCATCATTCCTTGTCTCATCCCACCTTGCCTCATGCCTTGACCCATGCCGGAGTTACGTCCTTGATTTCTTCCCATTCCCTGTCTGTTTCCACCCATGGAGCTCATTCCATCAGAGAATGAATTGGGGGAACCGCCTTTCCAAGTTGGAATTTTGGTGTAGGGCGGCTCGTATGGTTGGACCCCGCCGCCAGCCACACAACGTGCGAAATTATAGATGCGAATGTCGTCCCCTTGCGGACCGCGTCCGGTTGGAAATGCATTCGGGGTGCCTGATTTCGGATCACTTCGCTGTGCTCCTGCTCCGTGGACATCCATCCATTTTTTATTGTTATTGCGCGGGGGCGCGAAATAGCCCAAGGCCCGTCCAAAGGCAACGTAGGATGCGTGGGAAGGTTTAGGTCCGTCCATATGGGTGGTTGAGGACCAATAGTAGGATTCATTGTCCGTTACCTTGAAGATGGAATTGATGGCAGCTGAATTGCTGGTCTTGGGGCTGCGTGAGTAATCCACTATGGATTGCAGTTCTTTCACGTTCGGCAACCGCCAGTCGCTGCGTCCGGCATGAGTCAGGTTTTCGCAATAGCTTAGAGCTTCCTCCCAGTTCAGCTTCTTGCTGCTGTCGGTCTGCTGCCAGATCAGTCCGGTAGCTTTGTCTTCAATGGTGCTGTCTTTGCGGTCTATAAAAATATTTTTTCCGTACTCCGGATTGCCGCGGACGTAGCGGATATATTTGCTGCAGTTACCTCGAGGGTTTCTTTTGCCGTATCCTTTGATGCGCCCATCAGCGAAATTGACACCGAATGCAGTGGGGTTGCCGTCCATGGTCTTGCTCACGTAAGTAGTCGAGGACCAGTCCTGACAGTCTATGATGCGTTCCCCTTTTGAGGTGTCACCGTATTTGAAATCAAAATAGTCGGTATTGATGAAGGGAACAGATGTTTTTTCCGATCCCTGCACCCAGCCGTTGAAGTTGATGAGTGAATACAGTTCCTTAATGTTCGGGGCACGCCAGTCCGTATAGCCACCAACCCGGCAGTCATTCGCTCCGTCCATGGCCTGTTGCCATGATACAGCGGGACCGCGTTCTTTGACCCACATCAGCCCGGTTACGAGATCGGAGATTGTACCATCCCCATTATCTTTGTACCGAGGCTGGTTGCCTTTGTATTGCGCATCCTGTCCGGAGAAATGATAACCTTTACTTGGGCATCGGATTTGTTGGGAGTTGTTGAAGCAGGCTTGCTGTCCGCTATCTACTATTGGGTAGTTTTCAGCCCAAACGGATGTTGCGCAGATAAATAAGAATGAAGTTATGACTAGCAGGGAATACCTTTTCATAAGCGCTCCTGTTGTTTTTATTTTTCAGTAAAACATGAACTAATTTTTTCAGCTAGGGGAAAAGAAGGTTTCATTTACAGATCTTAAAAAAAATATATACGCAGATTAGGTTTGTGTTTCTAAAGTTATATAAAAACTTGTCTGCAAGAGTTGCGAGTGCTACAAGTTTATATGCACTAATTTAAGCAATTATTCTGTTTCAGCAGGGTAATAAACAGGGAAAAGTGTAGTTTCGGCATTAAAAAAAGTTCATCAAAACTAATTGCAGGAGAAAACATGTCTAGGAAAATTATTTTTGCTTTATTTAGTCTCATGTTGATCATCGGTTTTGCAGGCACTGCGCTGGCGGAGAGCAATGCTAAAACAGGGTTGCTCACCTGCCATCGAACAAGCCTCGCACCGATGACTATCGGTCCTGTTCAAGTTGCGAAATTTTTCCCCACATCTTTTCAGGATACAATGACGGCAGAAGAAGCAGCCAAATATCAAAGTGGAGGCCGTGAGGTGCAGGATCTGCTGGACGATGCTGGCGCTAAGCAAGGTACGGTTACTTTTAAATATGGCTATGCAAATAACCGGTGGACGGTTGACGGTGATGCAATCATGTACGGTCAGAGTGTCAGGGTAATTTATGAATGTTATTAAGATCTGAAGAGAGCCCGTTTTAGGTGGCTTTCAGGTTGAAGATGTAGTCCCTGCCGTTTGGCAGGGACTTTTTTGTTTATATTTTTAAAGTGATGGAATAAGGGCCCGTTAATAGTATTAAACGGACTCTTCGTTGCTAAGCGTAAATGATTGTCGCGGCGACCATGCACAGCAGGTAGAGGCCGCCGAAGATGGCTCCAAGTGCCCACCAGCGGGCCTGACTGATGAAACCGGATCCATACCAGATTGGTGCTGGGCCGGTGGCATAGGGGGTGATGATACCCATTACACCGAGACTCCCTGCCAGCATGAGCACTACTGTCGGCATCATTTCCGGCGGAAGCAGAGGTTGGGCAATGGCCAGAAACAGAGGCATTAAAGCTGTGGTGTGTGCAGTTGTGCTGGCAAAGAAATAGTGTAGTACGAAGAATAGGATAACCAGCATGATTGCTACTGTTTCCGGCGGCATTCCCTGAAGATTGGCAGAAACAAGGTCGCCGATCCATTTGAGCACTCCGGCCTTTTTTAATCCACTGGCCATAGCTACAAGGGTGGCGAACCAGACCAGCACATTCCATGCGCCTTTGTTGGTGATAACATCCTGCCAGTTAATGACGTCTGTTAATACCATAAGCGAAAGTACAAACATGGCCGCGACTGTGCCGTTTACACCGAGTTCCTTTCCGAAAATCCAGAAGATGAGGGCTGTTATGGCATAGCCGAGCATCATGAGTTCTTTGGTGCTGATCTTACCCATCTTGATAAGTTCTTCAGCGGCCCACGCCGGGGCTTCCGGGGAGTGCTTTTGGGTTGGCGGGTATATAACGTAGGCCAGCCAGGGAGTCAGCAGGAACAGGGGGAGCATGACCGGAATCATTGTTTTAGCCCACTGTCCCCATTGGATGGTGATCCCGGTTCCTTGGCTTATCAAGTCTACGGCCAGAAGGTTGGGTGCAAGAGCAGTCAGGAACATGGAACTGGTCACGCATGTTGCCGCAAAGGCCACCCATGTCAGATAGGAACCGATTTTACGCGGTTCATTGTCAGGGGTGGAGTTAAACATGGGGGGGATGTTGCTGGCGATAGGGTAGATGGTACCGGCACTTCGTGCTGTGTTGGACGGCATGAACGGGGATAGGACCAGATCAGAAAAAGCAATGGCGTAGCCAAGACCGAGGGTGTTTTTGCCCAGATATTTGATCAGAATAAGGCTGATTCGTTTTCCCAGCCCGGTTTTCTTGTAGCCCATGGCAAACATAAAGGCTGAAAAGATAAGCCAGATTACACCGTTGGAAAAGCCGGACAAGGCCCAGTTGCGGCTGGCTTTGGCACTGGGATCAACCAGTCCCAGCATAGCCACCACAGTTACTCCCACAAGGCCGACCAAGGCGGCGGGAACAGGTTCCACAATCAGACCTACTACAACACCGACGAAAATACTAAGAAAGTACCATGCTTCGGGTTGCAGCCCTTCCGGTGTAGGAAATAGAGCCATGACAATTGCAACAATGACAGGGGAAAACTTTTTGAGTTTATCCATGTGACCTCACAGTAATCTAGGGTTCGCAGGAATATGTTTTCAGAAGCCTGTACCGAGCAAAAAATGCAGCCCACGTTAAAAGAGTGGGTAGTTGTGCTTATTAATGGCATAATTTTAGGCATTGGGTCAATAAGACCAAAAAAAATCCCGGCAGACCGATACGGGCTGCCGGGATTATATTGCTGAATTAAGGCTGAATTAGGCGGAACGAAGTTCACTGATCAGATCGGTCAGTTCACTGGACATGACAGCCAGTTCCTGAACTGCTTTTGCCGATTGCTGGATGCCTTCAGTTGTTTCGCGGGTAATGTTGTTGATTTCGCTGATGGCACTGTTGATTTGCTCGGATGCGCTGGACTGTTCTTCGGATGCAGTTGCGATTCCTTCCACCTGACTAGCACTGTATTCAACTGTGCTCACAATGGCTTCAAGGGAAGAGCCGGATTTTGCCGCCAGTTCAGTGGTTTGCTCTACAGCGCTTACCGCATTTTCCACCGCTTGCATGTTGGTCCGCATGGCCAGCTGGATGCTTTCAACGTTGCTGCCTACTTCATGGGTTGCAGTCATGGTTTTTTCAGCAAGTTTGCGAACTTCGTCAGCAACTACCGCGAAGCCTCGTCCGGCTTCGCCTGCGCGGGCCGCTTCAATAGCTGCGTTCAATGCCAGCAGGTTGGTCTGGTCGGCAATGTCGGAAATAACATCCATGACCGTGCCGATTGACTCGGTCTGTTTGACGAGATTTTCCATGTTGGTGCGCAGGTCGCCGGCAATAGTGCTTACTTCGGTTATTGAACGAACAGACTGGGAGACAATCTCTGCTCCTTCCTCTGCCTGTTGCTTGGCTTCCATACTTTTCCCGGATGCACTGGAAGCATTGCGTGCAACTTCCATGATGGTACTGTTCATCTGCTCCATAGCGGTAGCAGTTTCGGTGATCCGTTCGTGTTGTATTTCGGAACCGTTACTAATCTGTTCTACCTGCGCTGCCAGTTCTTCACTGGCGGATGACAGCTGTTCAGAAATAGCCTGAGTGCGTTCGGCAACATCCTGCATTTTGCGCTGGGCTTCGCGGATAGCTGTCTGGTCGAGTATTACTTCAATGGCTCCGACAACTTCGCCGTCCTTTTCAATAGGTACGCCGAAGTAGTCCATATCCAGTTTGCCATCGGGGGTGGTTATTGAGGTTGAACCGTTTTCAGGTTTACGGGAAATGAATGCTTTTGCGCAGCCGCATTTGTCCGTGCCGCAGTCTGTTGTATTTAGTGCTTTGGAACATTTATCTTTTTTAAGATCTTCAAGAGATCTACCCAGCAGCTTTGTGCCGGGTTTGTTCATGAATAAAATGTTCATTTCACGGTCTATGGTCATTACCGGCATCGGTACTGAATCAATGAAAGAGCGCATGACATTCATAGCCAGATTTGTGCGGTTAATGAGCTCTGCAAAACTGCCTTTGAATTCGCTGCTGTCGGCCTGACTGTCAATTCGACCCTCTTCGATTCCGGTGATAGCCGTGTCTATTTCAGTCATTACATTATTCAGGGTGCTGCCGACCTGCGCCATGTCTTTACAGATCATGCCTACTTCATCTTTCTGATTTACAGCTATTTCGGCGTCAAGGTTTCCTTGAGCCAGTTCCTGTACATAAATACGAGCTTTTGACAGCGGTCGAGTGATGCTGCGGGCAATGAAAAATGCCAATATTGCACCAACCAGTAAAGTCAGGCCGGACATGAGTGTCATGTTATCTACTGCAAAAGCTATTGCAGTCTGCATTTTCGGACCGAGATCATCCTGTGTTTCCATTATGGACAGCTTAAGATCTTCGATGTGTTCTGCTGTGATTGGTCCAAGGGTGTCGAGTTTCTGTTTTGCAGCAATTTGTTCTATATTAGCTTCGATGATTTTTTTGGTGTGCAGGACGTATTGTTTATTGTTGTCGGTCAATTCATTAATAAGGCCCAGATCGGCAGGGGAGTAGAGTACGTTCTGAATTTCTCCGATGCTTTTTGCAAACTCGCCGAGAAGATAGATTGCTTTGTCTGCATCGTCTTTATGCTGGCTCTTAAAATTTGCAAGCCTTGCTTCGAACAGGGCCGCCCTGCTTTTCTGTACCATGGCAATCAGGAAGCTGTCCTGGCGCTCGTTGGCATTTTGAAGCAGTGTCTCAAGCCCTTTTACCAGTACTTCCCCGTTTTCATTTGCCTGATTGATAGATGCTTTTTCTTTCTTTTTTGCCGAAAGAAACTGGTTGAATGTCTTCTCATACGTAGCGACTTCATGCTCTATTTCTTTAACCAGTTTTATCCGCTCAGGGGAATTCATCTCGTTTTCAGCTTCTTGGATGAATTTTTGGAGTATGGATATTTTTTCGTAGTATTGTTTCAGTGAGTTATCGGTGCCTGAATGCATATAAGTGATTGCATTCATATCGGTCAGCAGCATGTTGGCCTGTATTCTGCCGGTCAGGTTTGTTTGACGAGCCAATGCCCGGTATTCGGAAAAGCCGTCTGAGCTTTCAGTCAGCTTAAGAACACCTTGTCCTGCAGTAATTGCCAGCAGAACAAGGATAAGCCCGAATCCTGTAGCAATTTTAGTAGTTACTTTCAGATTTTTGAGCATTAGCCCCTCTCCCCTTTGACTGTTTTGTGATTTATCTATTTGAATTGATGGTAATAACTAGGGTAAAGGTGTCTGAATGTCAATTGAGTTTAACTTTTCAGTATATCTTTTGTTGCTGTAAAAGTGTAGTATTATTATCAAGAAAGTTTAAAAAATACCCGGAGCATTGTCCGGGTATTTTTTTGCAGATTTGTTATGTGCTATTGCAGATAGCCCCATCCTACAAGTCGGTCATATGCGTGCTTGGCGTAATCCCCCTGATTATTGACCTTGAGGAAACGATAGTACTCATTCGCCGCCATATCCCGGTTTCCGAGGGCTTCGTAGGAAACGCCTTTATAAAATGTAGTCATGGGGTTTCCGGGGAGTCTCTTTTCGTATGCATCGAAGTTGGAAAGAGCCTGTTTGAATTTGCGGTTCTCAAGGCTGAGCATACCGGTCATATGCAGGGCCTGTGCTTCCTGCGGATATCTATTCTTTGCCTGCTGGGCGTAGTGCAGTCCTTCCCTGGCTTTGCCCTGTGCCAGTTGGCATTTGGACATGAGCAGTAAGCCTGCATAGTCATTTGGAGCTATGCGCAAGGCTTTTGAAAAGTGCTCTTCAGCTTCATTGTAGCTCTTTTTGCGCATGGCTCCTTCGCCTTTTTGCATTTCCTCAATAGCAGGCTTGATTTTGCGTATGGATGCGATGTTGTCCATGTAACGTTCGCGCAGAAGCTTGCCGTGACTGTTGGCATACACGGTATCCCGTTTCTTAACAGCGGTTGCATAGCGTTCAGAACTCATGGGGTGGGAAGCAAACATCTGCTGCACAAATGAAGGTTTGCTCTTGTGCAGCTTTTCCAGTTCTTCCATGAGGCCGACCATTCCTTCCGGGTTGTAACCTGCGTTGTCCATGTATTCCATGCCTAGGCTGTCGGCCTGTCTTTCATCTGAACGTGAGTAGCTCGCAAGGAGCATTCCGGCACCGATTCCGCCCAAGCCTGCTGCCAGCGGCACAAGGTGGCTGTCCTGAGTGGCGGCAACGCCCACTCCGACTGCAACGATGCCCTGTACGGCCATGGTAGAGCTCATGCGAGATGCCGTGTGTCGGGCATTCACATGTCCGATCTCATGTCCCATAAGCGCGGCAAGTTCTGCTTCGTTTTCAAGTGTGACCAGAATACCTCGGGTACAGGCTATACTGCCTCCGGGAAAGGCGTAAGCGTTAACGTAGTTGGCATTAACACACCGGAAAGAATAGGGCATGTTCGGTCTATGGCTGCTGGAGGAAAGGGAAATCCCGACTTCGGTTATGTAGTTGCTGACCCGGCTGTCCTGAACCGCGCCATAGTCCGCGGAGAATTGGTGCGGGGAGTTTTGGCGGTCCATCTGGATTTCCTGCTGCTCCGAAACCAGCATCAACTGCTGTTGTCCTGTCACAGGGTTTACGGCACATCCGCTCAGGATGCCGAGAGTTCCGCCAGCGGCCAGTTTTAAGGCTTGTCTTCTGGAAATTGCTGCTGATTTGATCTTTTTGTCCATGTTTCCTCCGAACTCTTCGTTATCTATAAAGATATATCTGCGTGAGGGCTTTGGCAATAGTTTCTGTTTTGCCTGAATAATGAAAACATTGCCGCGGAGGTATGGAATATAATATCAATGTAAGTAAATTTATGTTTCAAATATCATAGGTAGAATGTTCAGGTAAAAACATGCGGGCAAAAAACACTGATTGAAATTGTAGCTGAGACGTTGACTTGAAGATTGCCGTTAGCCCTGTAATTGGCCAAAGATCTGTACCGGATTTTGGCCGCAACTGCTAATGCATTAGGGAGCTGCAAAGTGAATATACCCCTGAAAGGGGAGTCCGCCGGTGAGACTCCTGTTCTTGAATTTAAGAATGTTTCATTCAACTGGCCGAAAGGCAAAGGTTTGCACAATGTTTCCTTTGCCGTACCTTCTGGGCAGTTTGTTCATATTTCCGGACCTTCAGGTTCTGGAAAATCAACCTTGCTGCGGTTAATTGTCCGTCTGGAAGAAGTCGGTCAGGGGGACATTCTTTTAAAAGGTGAATCCATACAATCCATCTATCCTCCGGAACTGCGGTCCAAGATCGGCTTTGTACAGCAGACTCCTGTTGTGCTGCCGGGGACAGTTCGCGATAACCTGCTGCTACCTTTTACTCTCAATGTCAGAAAGGGTTTTGATGCCCCATTAGATCATGACCTGCGCGAATGGCTGGAACGAGTCGGCCTTGGTGAAATCTCATTAGATAGCGAAGCTTCAGACCTTTCCGTGGGCCAGCGTCAGCGTCTTTGCCTGATACGTTCAGTACTGCCCAAGCCTATGGCAATCTGTTTTGATGAACCAACCAGTGCTCTTGACCGGGAAAGCCGGGAACGTGTTGAGAAGATAGCGGAAGAACTAGCAGCAGAAGGAATTTCTGTGCTCATGGTCAATCATACCAGTTATCACCCCAGCTGTCCTCACATGCATCTGACCGTTTCAGACGGGAAAGTGGAGGTTGTAGCATGAACAGTGGCTTAATCTCCATAACATGGGTGCAGTTATTGATAGCTTTGGGGCTTGTTTCCATTTCCGGGGCTCTTTCCATTTATTACAAACTTAAATTGGAGAAGGATCTGGCTGTCGGCGTATTGCGCTCTTTTGTTCAGCTTTTGACCATGGGCTATCTGCTCAAGATTCTGTTTGGCTTGAATAGTGCGCTGCTTGTTTTGGCCCTCTATCTGGTTATGACCTTCTTCTCAGTTCATATTATTCATGGTCGGGTAAAAGAGAAGAATGTTTCGTATCTCCTGCCTACCGGACTGGCTGTAATGTTCAGTTATTCGCTGGTGACTATTCTGGTCACCAAGGTTGTTATCGGTGCTGAGCCGTGGTGGAACCCGCAGTATTTTATCCCTATCGGTGGTATGATCGCGGGGAATTCCATGAACTCTCTGGCCATATCTCTGGAAAGATTTTTTTCTGAACTCAGGAATCGGCGTGATCAGGTTGAAATGCTGCTCTGCCACGGTGCGGACTACAAGGAGGCTACAGCGGATATCTTTCGTGATGCTTTGCGAGCGGGCATGATCCCGGCCATCAACTCACTTATGGGGGTGGGCTTGGTCTTTCTGCCCGGTATGATGACAGGTCAGATTCTGGCCGGTGCTGATCCTGAAGTGGCTGTCCGTTATCAGATTGTAGTCATGTTTATGCTGGTCGCATCAACAGCCCTTTCTTCAATTATCGTTTTGTTGTTAGTCCGCAAACGTTGTTTTTCATCGGCTATGAACCTGCTCACCGGGGGGGGGAGCAGGGGCTTAGTTTAAATATGGTAATAAGTGTAGCCGCGCGCGATAATTCGCCCTCGCGAGCGACATAAATTACCTTAGTTTCCAGTTTCACTATATGAAACACCTTTTCATTTCTAGAAGAAAATATCCAGCGGTCCGATTTATTCGGGCCGCTGGTCTTTTATCACATATTTCATTTTCAAAGATCAAATTTGCCGTTTAAGGCTCCTTGATTTCATCCCAAGGTTTAGGTCGAATTTTATTTTTTAAATGCTGATACAGCGTTTTCTGATTTTCCCATTCCCTTCATAATATATAGTCACCTCGCGCTTCCAGTTCCATGGCCCGTTTATACAGCCTACGCACATAGCTTGTAGTAATTCCCAATCTCTTAGCGATTGTAGCGTTTTCAAGTCCCTGTTTTTTAAACTTCACAACCATGGCCATCTTCCTATCCCGTCTGGCCTGTCTTGTTTCGTGCGGTATATCGGCCAGATTCGGATAAGCCTCATAGAGCTGGTAAACAGATTCTTCAGGGGTTTTGCGCCCATGTTTGACGGAATTAAGAGCATCCAGCAAAGCATTTTCAAAACCTACTCTCACGGCCTACCTCCAACCCCCACCCCGCTTGATATTCTCAACAGGCAGCAACATTTCCTGCCCATATTCCTTCTTGAGTCTGCGCTGGGTGCGCTTGATGGTGCCGGGGGAGATCATTTCCCGGATATGGTAGCCGACCATGTAGTCAAAGGCCGCCCTTGTGTACCAAAGGTTAAGATACGGGGTGTTGTTCAGGGCTTCCCGGATCAGGCCGTCCCGGCCTTTGGTCGGTTCGCCTGTGTAGAGCTGGTTAATGGATACGCCGATACTGCTCGCCGTGGATACTGCGGGACCTGCGATAGTGCCGAGAAACCCGCCGCCAAAGCGGTTGACCTTGCCCAGCAGGAAATCACCGTAGATTCCGGCCCCGCCGGACTGAAGCAGGGCCGCGCTTGCGGTTCCCATGTTGATCTTGCCGTCCTTATCCACCAGCTCACGGGGAGTGCGTCCCTTGGAAAGGTCCTTGGCGGTCATGGCCAGATAGCCCATTATAAATGAAGTGGCCACGTAGTGACTGATCCCCATGAGGTCCAGCCCGTCTACATCGGCACGCTTCCAGCGTTTACCGGACATGGTACGCTGAATGTAGGCAATGGGAAAACTCTTGAACTGGGTAACGAACCGCGCAGCCTCACCCCAACCTGAACCGGGTCGCGTGCCGCGCACCATGGCAGCGCGTGTCTTCTCATCAGGTTCAATAATGGCGTACATGGTTTCATCAGCGTAGTAGCCCATCAGGTCTGTTTCCAGCTCCCGGCGCATGTCGGTGCGCAGACGTTGCTGAAACGCTTCGCGCTGCTCGTCATCACCACGGAAGTTCTCAAGTCTATGTTCAATAAGCAGATCAATGTCCGCATCGTCCAGATCCCAGACCTTTTCTGGCAGAAGATGGGTGTTGCCGTCTGCTTCCTTGGATGCGGCGTAGCGCAGCACTTCCCACTTTTCCATGCTGATGCCCTGCCAATCCAGTATGCGCCGGGTGGCTTCGGGCAGATCTTCCCAAATCAGGCCGCTAACGTGGCCCAACTCTGTGGAAAGCATATGCACGTAACCGGACTTGTTGGCCTCGGTCCATGCGGTCAGGCCTGACCATTTAAAGAAGCGGTTCAGATGTGAGCTGGTGCTGCCGAGGTGCGAGTCCTGAGCCTCAAACCTTGCGGCCAGATCACCGAGTGTGCCGTCAATCATGGTTCCCAGTGAGCGGTAGATCCTGCGCTGCTCTTCAGAACTCAGTCCCTCAAAGCGCATATCAAAAGCGGTTTTCCATGAATTCAGCAGGCTGTTGCCGTGGTGCCGGGCATTGATGGCCTTGACGAAAACGTCAGCCACAGCGGAAAGAGTAGCCCCGCCCAGCTTGCCCATGCTCATCACCGCACGGGTAACAGATGCGATCTTCGCAGCCGTGGGCCGCACAGCTCCGAAGGTTTCCCCGTTCAGTTCGGCGTACCAGTGGGCCAGCTTGCCGGAAACAACCCGTCCCTGGCTCCAAGCATTGTTCAAACGCTGCTCGGCGTGCGCCTTGATCTGCGGCTCGGTCATCTCCTGGCGCATGTTGCGCAGCTTCTCGAAAGTAAGGTAGCCCCGCGCGGCATCAACATCATTGCGCACCCGCAGCTTTTCAGCCTCAATGAGTGATTCCAGCATTACTTCCGGATTAGGGCCGAATGTATCCATCAAAGCCAGCTTACGGGAAGATATGTCGAGATGCCCCAGAACGTTATCCAGAACATTCCCGCGCCCATAAATCTCATGGTATTGCAGGAAATCGTCAGCACTTTTGAAGTGCAGCACACGGTGTTTGGTCATGGAGCGGGCCAAGTTTGCAGGCCCAACGTGTTCACCCTTGGCTTTCGCGTTGGTCTTAAGGTCTTTGCCGCTGGAGATGGTATCGAATACAGATTCAAGGGCTGTGCGGACATCGTCTTCTTCCATATCAGGGAAGGATCTTTCTGCGTCCAGGTGTTCCATGACGAAATCAACCCAGCCGCTACGGCCCCCAAGTGTCTTGGAGAGCAGCTTGGATTGGTCATGTGACTGCGGAATCCAGCCTTCAAGCTTGCCGATGTTGGCCCCGGCGCGGTTCATGCGCAGCCGTGCATCCTCGCAATACTTGCCCAGCACTTCCGCCACCTGTCCGGCCAGCTTACCCTTGAAGTTCTCCGGTTCCATCATGGCCTTGGCCACATCGTTCTGGAAGTCCTTATCCTTCAGCAGAAGCTTCTGCACCGGTCCGTCCAATGCTTCCAGCTCGGAAAGAATTCCACCTTGCCAACGGCGTTGAATGCCGCGCATCTTGCGGCTTACGCTATTCCTTGCACCACTGAATTTCTTGGAGCTGCCGACCATCATGGCTTCCATGGCATCAAGGAAATGAAAGCCTTCGCTTTCAACCTGAGAGATAAAACTATCCACGTTCTTGCGCTTCAGGATGGTCAGAGCAACCTGCTTACGGTTAAGCGCTGCCGCAATGGCTGCTTCCTCAGACTCCTTGGCAAGCAGGTCAACCAGCTCGTCAGTGGCCCTATTCAGCCCACCTTCCGCTTTCAGCTCCCTTTTTTTCTTGAGCATCTTTTCAACCACGGCCACGGCATCTGTCCGTTCCAGCCCGCCATCAATTACAGCCTGTACACAATCCGCTTTACTCGGCATCCGGCACCCCCAATACACATTCAACTACGCCAAGTCCGGCTTCTTCCATGTCGGCCACTTTGGCTTCGAGATCCTTGGCAGAGTCCAGTTCAAGCAGATCTTCTTCACTGACCCTGCCTTCAGCTATAAGTCTATCCAGTTCAATTTCTTCCTGGGACTTGCCGCTCTTGGCATCAATACCCATGGTTTCAAAGGCATCAGCTTTGTAGTCCGGGACTTCCAGCGGCTTGATGGGTTCAATGGTTTCTGTTTTCAGATTGACTTTATGTGTGTCGGTAGTTATTTCTTTATTAAGGTCAGGCTGTGTCGGACGATCAGGTATCCCGGCATTTGTATCCCCGTTAAGGTCATCCCCCTTCGGGAGACTCTGACCTTCAGAAACTTCTCGCCCCTGCTTAGATGAATGCGAAGTCTTGGCAGGTGTATCCCCAGCAGGTGAAAGACTGCCTTCGGTAGCCATCGACTGGGAGACGCGGGAAGTTTTTCTTTTTGAAAGGGAATAGGAACCTGTCTTGTCTACGAAGGTAGAAACTAAAGTCTGATCAGGATTGCCTTTCCGTTTCTTGGCTACATAAACGACATGCGCCCCGTCTTCACGGGCAACAGTCCAAGTTATATTGTTTTTGTGCTGCACTGCCGGGTCATACTCGCGCACCACATGCGGAAGACTAAGTATGTCTTCCTTTCTAACCTTCAGGTCGGCTTGCTTCCCGCTTTCCTCCCCATGCCTCCAGATGATTTTGACCAGGCCCCAGCCACGGGACTTATATTCACGGGCAAATTTCTTGTGCTTAACCACAAGGTTGCCGTCCTCGTTGAACATTGACGGCCCACGCTCAACCAGAATTTTTTCCAAGTCTTCAGGCTCTAAAGTGGCCAGCACCTCACCCGGATCACCAACGGGATCTGCGAGTACACGGTCATAGCCGCGGCCCAGCTCTTCCACTTCCTTCAGGATGTTTGAGACATCCACAGGGCGGTCATTAATTAGGTCATCAATGGCTTTATCAGCAGCCTCGGCAACCTTCTGCCGGGTCAGCGCATCGGACTGACGGCGCAGCTTGGCCACTCGCATGTCGTGCAGCTTGGCACCGCCGAAGCCGAACAGCCCACCAACGGCAGCACCGAAGAACACATCAGACATATAGTCGGCCAGCCCTACGTCCTTGCCCATCTTGGCCCGGTTGGGCATGACCACGGCATCGGCCAGCGCGGTACTGGCCGCGCCTTCAAACACTGCCGCACCCACACGGGCCATGGTAGAGCCTCCGCGCACAGCTCCGCCAAAGGGAATAAAGTTCACCGGGTCAGGCAATGAACCAACAATCCCGGCACCGAAGCCGAGGACGGACCGCGCACCGCCGCCCCCTCGTTCCATGATGGAAGTACGCTCCTTGCGCTTGTCGTATTCCTCGGCATAGATTCCGGCCCGGACCGGAGTCATAGTTTCTTCCCATTTGATGCCTTCCCGGTAATGCTCGGATTTCTGCCAGTCTGCTTCCGACATATACGGGAGCTGCTTCTGGGTACTGCGGTGCTGCATCCATTCACTGTGCTGGGTTACCGGATCATAAGGGTTTGGACCCCAGAAGGAACTGGAGCTGGCCCCGTATGCGTCACGTTCGGCGTTGGCTATGCGGGTTTCGTCCATGGCCACAGCAAGGGTGGTGTCTTCAAATGCTTCAGTCATGGAAGCACCGAGATAACGGCCCAGCTCCGGGCGGTTTTCCATTACCCGGTTGCGTTCATCCTGCGGAGTGGAAAGAGGAATTTCTACCATAAGTCAATATCCTCCAGCAGGGATGAGGGCTTAACCTGTGAGAACTCAATGCTTAAAGCATTTCCTTCAGCATCTGTAACCAACTTCTGACTGGCCGGATCAAGCAGAACAAAACGGCCATCCATGGTAATCCAGACCCCGTTATTCTCTATGTGCTCAATGTATTCCGCAGCTCCTGCCTTGCCGAGAGTGGCAGATTTGAAAGCCAGCTCCTGGTCAAGGTTGTTCAGCCGATCCTGAAGCTGATCTTCCACAGCATCACTGACCATATTCTTGGGAAAGTACACGGCTATTTGATCTTCGTTCAGTGTTTGGTAGTACTTATCCAGAATGGTTGCGCCGGTTGATGATCCGGTCAGTTTAGCCCCGTTCTTGGTTACATCTTCCAGACCGGAAACCCTGCGCTGCATGGCTTCATTGGCTGGAATCAGCGTTCCAACCCGTTGCATCAACCCCAGAAAATCAGATGAACTGACTGCATTTGTGAGATCTTTACCCTTTAGACTGCCGGGAATATCAGCTGTGCGAGTTGTAGAAGCTGCAACCAGTGTGCGCAGGTCCTCATCCATGGCTGTGGGTAACAGCTCCTGAATAAGGTCAACACCTTCGGGCAGTTCCATTTCGTTGATGACTCTGCCGGAATAGTTGCCCCAGCTCCCCTGAAGCTGACGCAGGAAATCAAGCTTACCTTCAGTGTCCGCGCTGCTGAATTCAGACTTCAGGTTACGCTTGACCTGTTCCGGCAGAACTACGCCTGGGCGGCCTGTAAGTTGCTCTTGCATCTGCAAGGACTTTTCAATAGTCATACGCAGCCGCTCTTCTTCGGTAATGTCCAAGCCGGTTGTCGCAGCTTCAACGTTCCGTCCAGCGCGATCCCAAACGTTCCCGGCGGGGTCTTTTTCAAATGTCTTTAACCGCTTGGTCAGGGCATCACGGGCAATGTTGTACTTCTGAAGCTGTTCAGATGCGCCTTCAATTTCATCAGGACGCAGGCTTTCAACCCGCGCCCACTGCTGGCTGATAGGCACCAGATTACCGGATTCGTCCACCTGTCCTTCCTTAAGGAAGAATGCCATTTCCCTGCGACTCTCCATCTCTGCAACGAGCTTCTGGCCCTGTCGGGCATACTTACCGCCAAGGTTCACGTAGGTTGCCAGAAGATCGGCATAGCCCTCCGGTTCTGAGCCGGTTGCTACAGCATAAGCATTCGCATCAGCCAGTTTCTCCTGAAGGAGTATGGCCCGTTCTTCCAGAGCCTTGGCTGCCTCTCTTTCCTGGACAAGCAGCTCGGCCCGTTCCTGCCTCTCAACCATGCGGATATCAGATTCAATCTTATCCGCAATCTTCAGCTGTTGAGCAGCGGAAAGCAGGGAATTACCTTCCTCATCTACTAGAGATTCCAAAGTCTGCCTGGCTTTGCGTGGGTCCTTCGAGGATTGAGCCGAGAGCATGGAAATCAAAGTCTGATCCTGAGTAGTACGCATGAGCTGGATCGCTTTTTCTTCAGGATAGGAAGCCTGAATATCTTCA
This sequence comes from Maridesulfovibrio pacificus (SeqCode), assembly GCF_048612815.1. Classification (NCBI taxonomy): domain Bacteria; kingdom Pseudomonadati; phylum Thermodesulfobacteriota; class Desulfovibrionia; order Desulfovibrionales; family Desulfovibrionaceae; genus Maridesulfovibrio; species Maridesulfovibrio pacificus (SeqCode). Next base: position 141,208 of record NZ_JBLZNE010000002.1, on the reverse strand, counting down.
TTAAACTGGCCCAGCTTGTCGAAAACCAGAGTAGGATCTTCATGATTAGCGGCCGCAAAGTTGAGCAGCGCAGCCCCGGAGTTCTGGAATGAAAGGGCCTTTTCTTCGTTTCTTCTCTTGGAAACAAAGTTCATGGCCAGACCATTGCCACGCGCTTCCATGTTGGCCAGCTTGCTCAGAGCAACTTCTTTAGCGTCAGAGTTCCAGCCAAATTGCTTTTCTATGTCTTTACGTTTCCGCTGGTAATAAGCCTTAGATTCATCGCCAACTTTGAAGCGGCTGGAGTCGGTGCGTTCCTGCCAGGAATTCTGGAACTCCATTTCTTCAGCTTCCATGCCTGTGAAATAATCCCGCAACTGGGTTCGGGCCTGATCTGCTTTGCGATCTTCACCGATATTGAAGATAGTATTGCCCAGCCGTGCCAGAGCTTCACCATCTGCAGCCAACGCATTGGGGTTAACACCGTAACCGGCATTACCCGGTTGAACCCGGCCAAGGTTATATCCGATAAGAGTTCTATCCATACATCTGGCTCCCCATGGACAGCAGCGAGCCACCAGCGCCGAGGAATCCGGCATTGCTTTTCTGCATTCTGGAGGCTGCGGCGGAATTATAATAACCGGCCATTTTGTTGTCGGCTTCGTAGATGATGTTTTTCTTGCGCTGGTTATGGCTGATGATCAGGGAATTCTTGTCCCGTTCATCCATCCAATCAGTTGAAGCCAGAATGGAAAGCGGAGTGCCGACCATTTCAAAACCTGAAGCGGCGTTCTCCGCTATATACTGCGACCGTTCCCGTTTCTGTTTTTCGTCCAGCAATTCCAATTCTTTCTTATGTTCCCGCTCTTCAGCGTCAATATTGCGCAGGGCAGCATCCTGAGTGAGGATTGCATTTTGCTCCTGAAGCTGCGCGTTGTATTCCAAGCCGGAATTTTTGGATTGTTGTGCGGAAATTTGACCCACGGCAGATACAGCTGCACCTACAACTCCGATAATTGCTGCCATATTACACCACCTTTGCGAATGTATAGCGGTCCTTAAAATTGGGCGGGGTCTTGCGGCTGAACCCTTCGCAAAGAAAGCCCATGGTCTCCAGCATCTTGACGCTGACTTTGTTTTCAGTCAGCACCCGCGCCTCCAGCCGTACCAGTTTCAGTTCCTTCAGGGCCTTGCGCATTATCACACGGGTCAAATGCAAACATTGCATGGGATATTCCGGTACAAGGTCGCTGGTCAGTGCCCATGCCTCAGCGCACCGGTATCCCTGATACATAATCCCGCCACAGCCAATGATGACACCGTCTTCCCGGACAACAGTCATGGCATAAGCGGACTTCTCAAGACCTAGTCCCAACTCATATAGATTTACCCCTTCAAGGTCTTTGCGGTCCATGGCCCGAAGCTGGATATCAACGGCATCTGTTGCCTTAAATTCACGTTTATAAGTCTTCATAGTTTTCCTAAGTATTAATTACTTGTGTCGGGACAACCATAAGTACGGTCATGGGCAACGGCTGATCCTGACGAATATGAATTACACTGCCTCGGGTCCAACCGGTGGGGGAAACGAGTTCTTTGTCTCCGGTAAAAAGAGGAACGGCCTGCCCCATAGGCATATTGGGAGCGCGGGAATAGATAACGTCCAGCTCGCCTGGATTCATGCCCATTTTTCCGCCCAGAGTGTTGTAAAATCGGGCCGCAATTTTGAAGAGTAATTTAGGCTTAGTCTGGGACGTTCCCCGGTGGCTGCCGAATTCAAGAGGCATAGGTTCAACAACGGAGCTATAGCCAAGTCCCACATGGATTTTCTGTCCTGCGGAAGTGAGTTCCAGCTTGCCGTCTTCGGCAACTGTTTCGTTAGGAATCACTGCGCCGTCCACAAGGATCTCAACCTCGGCCCCAGCCAAATGCTCTAGGCCGGAAAGTGATTTGGTCTTTTCTTCCAGATCAAAAGTAACCCCGGCATCAAGGAAAAAAGCTTCCACAGCAGTGTCGTCATTGACGCTGTCAAACTCGGCCTCAATGAATTCCACAAACCGCTTTTCAGTTCCGTTGATGTTCCGCAAAACAACTGCCCAAAGCTCGTCACGTCCGGCAGCGTCATTGTGAATGGAAGCAATGGATTCAACCTTGCCCTTGGTTATGATGCGGCTCCAGGCAACCACGTTCTGCTCACGGTAGTAAGTGCAAGCCAGCAAGGTCCCGTCATTACGCAGCCCGTAAATAATGGAATCTGGTGCCTCCAGATAAGCCAGCTCCTTGATTCCATTACGGGTAATGTGTTCCGCAAAGATGGTCATATCGTTGGACGGGTATGAGTCGACCTGAAAATTATAGGCCATCTCCATAAGCCTCCGTCCAGCTCTTTGAATATAAAGGGCCGAATTGGCAGCCAGCACAGGAACAACTGAAGCTGCTCCCACTGTTGATGCCTGCTTGGTTCCAACGTCAGGAGTGCTGAATGTTCCGTTCTTGCCGAACACAGTCCAGGTTCCGCCCTGAGTGCCAACGTAGATCACGTCTTTGGGTAAAAGGAATTCAATGCGGTTGCCCTTGCCGGAGCTGATTTTTCTCTGTCCCGGAGCATCAGCCAGCACTTCCGCATCCGCTGCTGGCATGGTGAAATTCCAATAGTCACTGATTTTAGAGAAGTGGATCATCCCATCCGCAGTGGCCAGAAACAAACGGTCCTGGTAAAAACAGCAACAGGTGGGATGTAGTCCGGCTCCCTGTGGAGCGGAGAAACCGGACAGCGTCCAATTGTCGTGCGCGGTGCGGGTTAATTTCTGGGGCTGATGACCGGGGCAGGTCAGGATCAGAGTATCCAAAGACTGGCAGAAGTTAAGTTGCGCAATGTCTTCAGCAGTAAACGGGGTTGCCCGTTCATAAATCTCACCTTCACTGGTCTTGACCACACCCTGACCAGTGAAAACCCGCATTTTCAACGGCGAAAATTCCAAGACATAGGTCTGGGTTTCCGAGAATTCAAAGGGGATCAGACGTGATTTTTCAGAGTTGCTGACAGCTTCAACCACGAATCGGAAGCCGCTGCGCCGGGTGATCCCGCCATGAGGGTGAACATGGAAGTTCTCAAGGGTTTTGCAGCCGCTGTAATACTTGGCTACATCCACACGTCCAGCCAACCGGGGAGAGATCTCCCCGGAAGTAAAGCTGGCGATGACTGGGGTTGATATGGACAAACTATCCTCCGTATTTTGCTGTCAGCCAGCTTGAGTGCTGGACTATCTTATGGTTGTTTCCAGTTTCCCGTGCGTTGACTCCCCGCGCCTGGGTCAGGGTCCGCTCATATTTGGCCAGCATCGATTCAGCCATGGTTGTTGAGCCGGTAAGCGGATAAGCAAGTTTGCTGGCCAGACACTCGGCCAACGCAGCCCTGAGCAATGAATCATAATTTAACGTGTTCTCGTCCCGGCGTACGTAGAGCAGACACAAGGGAGACGGTTCATTGCAGAGGATATTCGGCCCCACGCGCTGCCAATTATCAATGATGTTCCCGGACCTGTCGGCCACCTGTGAAATCCTGAGCACATCCCCCGGAATCAGGTAAGCATAATCCCAGCCCCATGCAGGCTTTTCAGCCAATGCGCCTATTGTTCTCATATCCTGACAACAGACCCAGTCATGGGAACGCAGCACCTCGTCACGGACATTGTCCCAGTGTTGAAGGCAAAGACGCGCCCCCTGGCTTTCTTCGTTAATTGAATTGATGCGGCTGGCAGCCAGCAGGGTCAAAGCCGAATTGCAAATATCAAGTAAGCTGGACATTCGATTCTCCTAAAAAAAAAACGGGGAAGCCATGCGGCCTCCCCGTTTGTAAGTTGTATATGATTAAGGCCCGCCTGTTACGCGCTGGCCACCACGGTCACAGTGCCGTTTGTGTTCTTGGCCACAAGCAAATCGACTGCCGCAGCTCCTTCTGCGCCGGATGTGGCGATGATGACATCGCCGGTATCAAGGTTGAAGTCATTGACCGCATCGTTGAAGTAACCGCTGGCCTTGACGGTAGTCGCCGTGTCAGTGGTTTTGTAATGAAACTGCTGCTGGCCCGGTACGCCGTCAATGCGTCTCATCATTTTCCATTCGTAAGCCATATTAAGTCCTCCCTTTATGCGAGCGGTGCATCGTCATCGCATTTGATTTCAACCACGCCTTCACCGTCGATCAGAACCGCACCGGCGGAAATGTAACTGTTCACCAGATGGGCCGCCTTAAGAGGAACCCAGTCAATATCGCACTGGACATCACAGGCTTCAGCCAATCCGATAGCGGTCTTGTGGTACAGGAAGCAGCTACGCACACCGTCAACCAGAGGGAGATCCGGCAGCATCACCCAAGTATAGCCGTTCCAACTTTTACCTTCTGCATACTGAAGCCAGGGGAAAAGCTCTTTGGAGTAATCGCTGGATGCGAACTCATTAATGTTCATCAGTTCTTCCCACTGGTTCGGTCCGACAATGGCATATCTGTTGCCGTCCTGCGGAACGCTGTTTCCGTTAAGAATTTTGTTTCCCTGCTGAAGCTTGAGCTTACTGAAACCAGTGGCACCGTCACCGATGACGTTGGTTGTTAGGGCTGCCTGACCGATGATACGCCCGTCAATAACCCCACCGAGAGCTGAAGCGGCAATGACCTGAGAGGTCTTGCGTTCATCGTGCTGAATTTTAAATTCATCCAGTTTGTCCACCAGTTCTGCAGCATACCAGTCCCCCAAAGTGGCTGTTGCCGGAGTGTGATCCGGGTTCATCAGCGGAACATCGCCGTTGCGGGTCTTTTTGCCCGCCGAGCCTTTCCCTTTTTTCTGAAAAGTAACGTCCTTGCCGGTTACGTTAGTCTTGATACGCACTGTATTACGCAGTTTTGAGCCGCCCTGACCCGAATAGACAATGTGTACACCGTCTTCAAATTCAGAAGTAAAGGCTGCACTGACATCGTTCTTGCCCATATTATCCTTCCTGGCTGGTTAAATTTTTGTATCCTTCCCGCACTTTTTTTACGAAGGCTTCATCCCGTTTAGTGGGATCATTGGAGCCAAAGCGCGGGTCCTGTTGCATAGTCCTCAGTTCCTCACGGGTATAAACCCCTGGCTTACCTTTCTTCGGCCCTTTGAACTTACTTTCAGTCACCAGCGGAGCAATCTCGGCGAAAGCGTTCAATACTTCCACCTTGTTTCCGGCAGAACCAAGGGCCTTAAGAAGTTCATCACCGCCGATAGCCTTAGCCGCGCTCAAGGCGGCATCTGCCATTTTAGCGGCATTCTTGCCGTGCTGTTTCTTGAACAGTTCCACCTGTTCCTTGCGGTCAATTTCGACTTCGCTGTCTTCCGCAAGATCACCCAATTCTTCGGCCTTCTTGGCTACCCAGTCGCAAACGCCATTGAACTGTTCTTTGTTCAGGTTCAGTTCCTTGGCTACACCCCTGAATTCATCGCTGATTTCGTCCTGCATCTCAGCCATGCTTTCCGGGTATTCGTATTCAGCACCGTCTTCCGGCACGCCCATGGCCTTGAAGAACTCAGCCATTTCTTCCGGGGTGGCATCTTCGCCGGGGATCATGAACTTGGGTGCATCACCTTCAGGTGCTGCTTCAGGATCTCCGCCGTCTTCACCGGATTCATTGCCGTCTTCATTACCATCTTCTTCGCCATCACCGTTCAGATCCAACTCTTCGGAAGTATCAGAACCGGAATCATCAGCTCCGTCCTGGGACTTGGTGTCCTCGGAATCGTCCGCGTCTCCCAAGCCCTGTTCCAGCAGGGATTTACTCATGGGATTCCTCCGTTTTGGTAGGGGTAAAATTGTTAATGTTCGTCATATGCAGGATATGGTTTACCAATGACCTGCGGCCCTCGTTAAAATTTGTGCGTCCTGGCTCCGGCGAAAAAGAGCTTCTGTAATGGAAGCCTCTGGTCTTAAGATCATCCAGCACTTTCTGTCCGTCATCAGTTTCAAACACCCGCAGGTAACGCCGGTGCTGTTCCATTAATTCTTTTTTTGCATCACTTTGCGTTTCCGCCATTAGGGTCCTCCAGTTGTTGTGCCTGTTGGGCAAAATTCATTAATTGACCCGCTCCAGCCACGGCCTGCTGGGCCTGCATGTCTTCCTCTCTTTTCTTGCGTCGTGCTTCCACTTCGTCAGGATCACGCAGGTAGGAAGGCGGCAGCGCGTTACTGTCGCACTGGTGGCGGACAATCTTGTCCACATCAAAGTTATCCATCATTTCAGCCCGCTCCTGCGGAGTCTGGGCAAATGGTGCCAATGAGTTGATTACCTGCGGCAATCCGCTGCTTTCCTGTGCTCTGCGCAGTCTGGTGATTGCGTTTTCAACACTCAGCACAATGTCATCAATGGTCATTCCTGATGGAAACGGCCCCAGCTCCCCGGATCGGTGCAGGATTCCCAGCACACGCTTCAGCAGCATGACCAAATATTCAGAAGTTAAACGGGTCAGCACCGGCTTAACCAGCCGAAGCTTCTCACCCTGACGAACCCACCATTCATAAGCCGTCCCTGATGTTTCAGGCGATGACATGATTTCGTACATGAAGATGCGCAGAATGCTTTTTTCTCTGCGTTCCAGCATGCGCTCGGTTGCGGCGAGATCCACGCGTATTGGAAGCTGCTTCACATCATCGCCGGTTCCGGTGCGGTAGTAGGAAAGCCCACCCGGCCCGGAACGAATCGGCCCCAGAAAACTATCATCAGGCACCAGCATGGGCGGGTCGGCCATCTTTTCCGCACCCATGAGTCCGGTTTTGCTGATGGCGTTAAGCACCCGTGTGTCCGAAAGCGCGGTCATGCCGGGGCTGCGTCCGAAAACTTCACCCGCCGCCTTTGACCAGCGCGGAACCATGAATGGAAATTCCTGATAGCCGGATTGCTCCAGCACGGTTTTGGAATCCTTTTCCATGTAGACCGAGGCAAAGGGCATGTTTTCAACGCCTATTCCCTTATTGATTCCTTCCCGTGGGAATACGGCATGCAGGATGGCCACTTTTGTTTCCGGCTTTTTTTGGGCCAGTTCCTTGACCTTGTCCGAAGCCTCGTCTTCCCATTCCTGCATAATGGCCCGCGCACTCATCTCGTATTCCCGGAACAGGGTATCCACCCGGCCCTTGGAAGACTCGCTGACCACGCACTGAGGCAGCGGCAGTGTGGAAAACCTCACAAGGGTTTCCGGGTCAGCTTCCACGTACATAGCCCCGGTACCGACGAGGCAGACTTCAAAAAGCAGCTCGTGGTCATGCTGGGCAAAGCCGGTATCATCACCGGTGAAAACGTGCTTCAGCTTTTCTTCAACCCTTTCCAAAAATTCCTTTACCTGCGTGTCATCAGCCTTGCTCTGGTCACGGTGACGGGCCTTGTACCAAGAGTCGGAACCGTCAGTGAGCAAACCGCCAAGGCCGGAAGCCAGCAGGTTCAGCGCGTATTCAGGTGTGGACTCAAAAATCTTTTCATCACCGATCTGGCCCTGCTGGATGGTGCTGCGCTTCATGGGCTGGTAATAGCTGTGCAGCTCATCCCAAAGCCCGGTCCACTTATCACGGTCCTTTTTGGCGTCCGTGTACTGGCTGAGTATGTTTTCAGCTAGATCCATGAATTACCCCAGAGTGGTTTTAAGGCCCTTGGAAGCGACACTGGCCACAGACTCCAGCCCCAGTGCGCCGGTTGCCAGAGTGGACGAACTCTGCCGCTTACGCAGGGTGTTGTTGGCCTTGGCCGCTGCATCGTCCGCCAGCTTCTTTTCTTCCGCTGCGGCTGCGGCTTCATCAGCTTCACGCTGCGCCTGAAGCTCCGCTGTGGTAGGTCCGGCCTGAGTTTCAACTTTGTTATCGCCGTTTAGCTCGGCTAATACGGGGTCATATTTTCCTGTCAGCCCGTAGACCGGGTTGGCGATTTTGGAGATTACTTTAACTACTCCGCCCATTACATGCTCCATAGGTTGCTTTCAGCTCTTGCCTGCTGGCGGTGTCCACCCCCTGCGAGGCCGATAGAGCTGTGAGAGTTGATAGTGTGAGTCTGCCGGGGGCCGCGCCTGCGATCCTCGCGAAAACCAACGGCAAAGTATCTGAACGCATCCACCGCATGAGATGACCAGTCGTGCAGCGGCTTGGCTGCAAAGTCTCCAGCCTTCTCCTTGAACTGGCGGCGGTAATGAAGCAGGGCTTCAATGCCCAGATCACAACGGCCCTGATCAAAGTGGCAGTTGGGAATCATGGTTCGCACAGCGTTGATGCCGTCCTGCACCGGAATGTTAGGAGCCACGTCAAACCGGATTCCTAAAGACCGGGCAACCTCAAGCCGGCTTTTTCCCGTACCCAGTTCGCGCACCCGGATATCGTGAGGCGCAATGTGCCGTCCGTAGCTGTACGGTTTCTCACTGAGCACGTTGGCGTAGTGGTCCAAGCCTTCGCCGCTGGCCTCGTAGTAGTCGATCACAGCGTACTTGCCGCCGGGGTACGCCTGTACGAACCAGATGGATGTGGAATCGCTCATGCCAAGATCCCATGAAGTATGCACAGGTAAGCTGGAATCGTAAGAGACATTGGCGATACGTTTGTCCCGCTCGGCATCTGCCATCAGCCTGCCGAAGAACGCGCCCTTGATTGCCGCCATGAAGCTGCATTCCATCTCCTGTTCGTATTCTTCAGGAGACATGTCCGCCTTCATGGCTTCCAGTTCTTCAGGATCAAGAATCCCAGTCTCGGAGGCACGATAAAGAGCAGCAAACCAGTTCGGATCGTTCTTCGCCCGCTGGTACAATTTCCAAAGGACGTTCTTGCCCTTGGGTGTACCGATGAAATCAGCCCAGCCCTTACGGTCAGCTAATGCAGGACGGACGATTTCAGTCCATGTGTTCCATGGCATCTGTTCGATCTCGTCAAAGATCACGCCGTCAAAATACAAACCGCGCAGGCTGTCTGGGTTGTTGGCTCCAAGAAGCTGAATGACCTTTTGTCGTCCCTTGGAATCTCTGGGAAAACATGCTTTCAGCTCTGCTTCATTGAAGCTGATCCCCGGATAGTTCCACAGGTAATATTTCAGGTACGGCCATGCCACCGCTTTAGCCTGACGGTAGAGCGGTGCAATGTATGAGCTGAAACAGTCCGGCAGTTCGGACTGAATACTGCGCCGGATCAACTTGTTGACGGACATGACCGTCTTGCCGAAACGCCTATGGCAGATCTCGACAGAAAAGCGGTAAGGGCGTTGATCCCTGTAAACCTGACGCTGAAGAATGCGCGGGGAATAAGGGATGACGACTTTCTGAGGCATCTTACTCATCGTCTTCTTCCTCATCAGCCCAGGAGACAACAATGTCTCTAGGTTCATCGTCCTCGTCTGCCTTCTTGGCATCACGGGCCAGCAGCTCAAACTTGGCGCAGTCCATGGCGGCCTTCTGGACACGCTGAACAGACAGCGACAAATCCTTAAGGGATTCCGCATCCAGCTCTTCACCGGCCAGCATTTTGTTCGCTGTTTTAAAAGTCAGAGTGCGAACCATCTCAACAGTTGCGCGGCCCAGATCTGAGTGGCGAACATCACCGAGATCGCCCACAATCTGTTCCGCAACTTCACGGGCAACACGCACTTCACGCGCAGCTCGTTCCGTGGCCATGGCAAAACGGTTAAGAGCTGACCTGCTGATCCTCTCTTCCATTTCCAGCTCTTCAAGCAGCGCGTTGGCTTCCTTCAGAATGTCTTTCTGGGACAAACGATTGTCCCGCAGCGCGTCCACAACAAAGACCCGAACCTCTTCAGGCAGAGTGTGGATGGATGAGAGCCGACCACGGCCAACTTTATTGTCAGCCACTACAGCCTCGGCTCCGGCTTCTTAACGCCGTCATGCTTCTTGCCGTTGGCAACGTCCGAACCGCGCTTGGTCAGGGTGGCAATGTAAAGACCGTTTACGTCCTTGAGTTCCACCAAGCCCTGATCTTCAAGCCAGCGCAGTTCCTTGCGCAGCCTTGAGCTGTCACGGTCAAAGGCATATTCAACGGTCAAATCCAGCAGGATGTCTTCATTGAGCGCGTAGTTCGCTTCTTCCTGCAAATATTGCAGGATGGTAATGCGCAGGTGTGCTAGTAGAGTTTCCGAATATTCCACTATTTTCCTCCATTCAGCAGATGATCTTCATGACGGGTGAGAACTCGCGCCACACGTTCCACAGAATCCGTCACTCCTTTCATTTCAGCGTTTAGCCCTTTGATGTCTCCTCGAAGATCTGCAATAGCAAGAGCCAAATCATTCACGGTTTTTTCGTCCGGCAGGTTGCCCAAAGCAACTTCGTTTATGGCAACTCGTTGCTCCAGTTTCTGCACACTGTCTTTGCTGGCAAACGATTTCCGCATGCTCCAGCAAAACCAAGTGAGAAGGATTTGGGTCAAAGCCACCACGCCGGACAGGTTGAAAAAGTCAAAATTCATCTAAAACGCCTCCCAGATGACTCTGGCAATTACCCCGGACAAAAAGCAGACAAACAGCCATCCACTCCGCTTTACACGGTTCAGAAAACGATTCTTGAAACTACGGTTTTCAAGAATCGCCTGTATTTTCTGACACCGCGCTGATGCATCATTCAGGCTTTTTTGTGCTTCTCTGATTGGATCAGCCATTTTTCTCCCTCCAGGTCTTAGCCACTTTCTCCGCACTGCGTCCGACCACGTAACCGCCCAACCCCAGCTCCATCAGACTCCAGAGCTGCGTGGGCAGCTCAAGCTTCGGAGCGTTGTCCCAGAACAGGGCCAGATACGGGTAAAGCAGGTAGTTATTGGCAACGATGGCAACAATGACCAGCATCAGGATGGGCCGCCAAGAACGCTGCAACCAGTTGCCGGACATCTCAGCCAGCATGATTTTCAAGCGACCTTCCAGTTCGGCAAGCTGACCGGACTGTTGTAATTCCATCAGCTTAAGCTTGGCCTTTTCACGCTCACCGGCATCAGGCCAGATCTTGTCAATGATGGTGCTGCCGAGATCCAGAATTGAACCGATCACGACACACCCCAAATTCCGTAGGCAATCCAAGAACCGGCATCCAACACGAAGACAAGAATTGCGATGATCAGCGGTACAACTCCGCCATACTTGTGAGTCCCTTTGAATCGGGGAGAGAAACGTGCCCAAGCGGCAAGCCCCAGTGCTACGCCCAGAAGCACCCAGTTGATCCACAACCACATATCGCTGGCAATCCAGAGATAGAGGGCCAAAATGTAAAAAGCACAGCCCAGCCCCAGAGGGATGAGAGACTTATCTTTTCCCGCAAATCGGGGATCAACGCAGGGCCATACGACCAGTACTGTTGCCAGAATTACGATTATCCAGTTGATCCAGAGAGACATGCTATTCGCCTCCTTCCTGTTCCTGGGCTGCTTCTTTTGCTTTCTTGGCCTCGGCCTTGGTGGGCATCTTGGGCTTGGGTTCGTCCTCGGCCTTTTTGCCCTTGCTGCCATCAACATCGATGACGGTGATCTGTGCGACAGCTTCTCCGTCACCCATGGCGGTCATGAATTCACCGAAAGCCTTGGCACTTCGGAGCACAGCCCTTTTTCCGTTCATTTCACCGGGTTCCTTTCCGGTCAGCGGGCAACCCTCGGTGTCATCAACTGTGTTGCCTATGTGAACACGGACATAGTCACGCTTCGGAACTTCCTTGATGGTCCACAATTCACGCCCTTTGCTGGGGGAATATTCCAGTGCAAAAACATAGACTCCCGCAGGGATGCAGGAAATATCAGGTTCGTTGTCCCGCCATGGTTCTTCCAGGCACCAGCAGACCGCTTTGCCGTCAACGACAAGGACCCCTATAGTTTCAGTTTCGGATTGTTCGACACGCCTCAATTCAACCTTCTTCATTCTTTCAGCCTCCATATTGTTGTTCGTGTGGCTCTCTCGGCTTTTGCAAAAGGGATTTGTCGGGTTTTAATCGTAAAAACGTGCAACGATCCCATATGAGCAAGAAAAGACGAGACAGCGCATTTTCAGGCTTAAATCTAGCAAGTGTAGTTAGAGAGGACCAAGAAAGGTAGGAATGCTGGGAAACTAAATAAAAACCTCCCCCGGCACGAAACCGGGGGAGGTAGAAAGGAGGTAGTTATGGTTTTGGGACTATTCGTCCACGTTGTTCATTTCAGCCTGTACGCTGGTAGTTGTCACGCGCCATGGCGGGTCATTGTGGCGGATCAGCTTGCCTTCTTCAGCCAGTCTGTATGCCGTGCTGCGGCTGACCCGCAGGCAGTACATCACCTCATCAACTCGCAGGAACGCTTTATTCGCAAGCAGCTCTTCAGGAGTGATGTCGAACTGGTGGATGGATTTCTCTGCATGATTATCGGGAAGGTTCAGCATTACCTGAAAGCCTTCTGTCTTTTTGGGTACACAACGCTTGCTGCAACCGAAGCAGTGCAGGAGCGGCCAGTAGCAAACCCAGAAAGCCTTTTCCGGGTTCTTGCACTCAAGGCGCACATAAACAGAAGGATCAATGATCCCATGGTACACACGGAAACCCTTGCCGTATAAATCTGCAAAGTCCTTGAGGTTGCGCGTTGTCATTTTAGCTTCCTGTTTTTAGTCTTCTTTCAACCCGTTCCTGCCACTTCTTCAACCTTTCAACCAGCCCTGATGCCTGTTTGGGAGTCAGCCAGTTAGGATCAGCGCAGCCTTCCGGCTGCTCGTCGCATACTGTCTGTTTCTGCACCCAGCTCACCGTGGCCTCGCGCGATCCGTCCCTGATCTCGCCCAGCTCGGCCAACTGTCTCCAGAGAACGAAGATTAAGCGAACCTGTGCCTGTGCGGCCTTGGCCTTGGGAGCCTTGCCTTTCTTCGTCTTCGGCTTGGGTTCCCAGCCAAACTGTCTGGAGTACAAGCCGAGAAGGTCACCAAGCTGCTTGACGCTGAGGTCTTTGGAACTTTCCACGCCGTAGCGGGTTCTGAGCAGCGTGTAATAGGCTTCATCATCAATGGGGATCTGGCGGCGGCCTATGGCTGCTTTTTGGATTAGTGCTTTTTTATGATTGGTCATATTTCAGACTCCTATATCATGGCCGCCCATCGTCTGACGGACGGCCTTGCTGTTAATCTACAATCGCTTTCACCACACCGCTGGTCATGATGGATTCCAGAACATGGCGGTAATCTTCCGGTCTGGCATCGCCTTCAACGCAGACTTTCTTCCAAGCATCTTTAGTGCGCTGACTCATCTGGCTAGTGTCAAAGTTCTCCGCTGCACGGGCTGCCGGGATTTCCCTGTGAATGGAAACACCGGGTTGTTCTTCGACTTTATGTCTTATTTCACCCATGGCTTCCCCTTGACTCCTTCAGCCTGTTCCAGCAGGTTGGTTGTTCTCTCGGTCCAGTCTTTCGGCATTGCTTCGCTATGGACGGCAATCTTAAGCTGCTTTGCCATTGACTGGGCCACCTTCGCATTCTTCATGGCCTGAGCTTCACAAGCCATCAGCCTCGAAAGCGGGACCATCTTTTCCGGGCCAGATGCATACTGTTCAAAGCACATGACTTACTCCCCCGAGTCTTCCTGCGCGATCTCATAGAAGAACGTATCTTCTTCCTTGCGGCGCATTCTGACAGTCTTCAATTTTTCATCTGTCCAGCCCTTCATGGCTTCCTTATCAACGCCCTCAGTCAATTTGATACCCTTGGTCAGCTTATGAACTTTGAGGAGTTCAAGAACTTCTGCTATGGTGGTTTTACCAATAGTCAGCAGCTTGGTGGATTTGCGGAAGCCGATGATGCCGAAGGTCATTTTTTTGCTCTTGTTTTTCGGGAACAGTTCATCCTTGTTCAGGCTGGCATAAGTTCCAAGAGCAGCTTCAAGGACCTTGATGCGGGCCTTTTTCGGCTCAACCTTGAGCTTGCAAACAGTTTTAGCGGCGTCGATTGTTTCATTCATGTCGGATTCAAGTTTGCCGATCCCGCGCTCCAGTTCGGCAAGTTCCGCCATAGCCGAATCTACTCCGGGCAGGTCCTCGATCACCATGATTTCCGGCTTCTTTCTGTTCGTGGTCATTTAGTTTTCCATCCTTCTGCCAAGGTCATTGGCAATCTGTTTTGAGTCCATGGGCAGCTTAACCGGGCCGACTTCACGGCGCTGGACAAAGTTTAAAAACACCGGGGGCCGCTCTTCGTACTTGCCCAGAATCTGCACGTTGTTTACTGCGGAGCGGATGCAGACCTTGGCCTTGCGGATTGACTCTTCATCGCCGTTTTCAAGAAAGGCGAGAGCATCAATCAAACTTTCTGTGGATCTCTGCCCAACTGGTCCCATGGGTGAGGGTCTGAAAGCTCCGTTGCCAGTTGATCTTCCTGTGTCGTTCATAATGACTCCTTAGACCTGTTTAATGATTTCGGGGGTGATGCTGGGTGCGCCGATGTTCGCGGCCAAGTTTATGGCTGCGGTAAGCAGGTTGCCCACTGCCAGCGGATAGACCAGAGAGACAGATTCCTTTGACCCGGATCTGGGGGCAGGTCCGGTCAGCCGATCCCGCAAAGCTTCCATGGCCTCGGCCGTGATGATACTGGTGGCATCCTTGCCGATGCGGTCAAAACGGAACTTCACGTATTCGGGCAGGCTGCCGCTCATGTCGGGCAGTTCAATCATTTCGCAACGCTGGACCACTTCACGCACCTGCGGATTGGTTTCACTCAGCTTGTAGCGCAGCTCGGACTGGCCCAGCAGAATGATGGACATGAGCTTGCGGAAGCCGTCTTCCAGCTCCAAGAACCGCTTCAGGTGCTTAATTGTCGGGATAGGCAGCGCGTGGGCTTCCTCAATGATCAGACAATGCGCGTAACCGGCGCGGCTGCTTTCCCTGAGCGCAGTGTGCAACTGACGAAACCTTGCTTCAGGGCTGGATTTCAGCGGCGCGGTGGGATCAATGACTTCCATGATGGCTTCGGCAATGTGCAGGGACTTAAGGCTCTTGCCTTTCTTGTCGTTGTCTTCCATGGCCAGTACGTAAGGCTCAATGATGTGGATGTGCTTGCTTTCATTCCTGACTCGTTCATGCAGATCTTTGCGCAGCGTGGATTTGCCGGACCCGGATTCCCCGACCACTGCGATCAATCCGCCCTGACGGGCAGTGTGGTACATAGCCTCGCGTACATAGCGGATGTCGTTGGACAGAAACACGTCTTCCGGGCTGTTGACCTCGTCAAACGGGTTTCTGACCAGACCGAAATGCCGCTTGGCCTCCGGGAATAATCCCTGCTTTCTAAGAAGCATAACCTTTTCCTCCGTGGGTTCTTCCCCGGTCCCGTCTTCAGGACCGAAGAGGTTCATAAGTTCAAATTCTTCCGCGCCAGCCTTGCGCAGCTCGTCCAGAATGGCCTCTTTAATCTCGTTTTTATCCCTCCCTTTGGGCCATTTACCCCCCTTGATCAGGTGGCACATGGTGGTTGAGGAGTAGCCCAGCTTGCGGCCCATGCCACTCTGGGAAATCTTTTTGGCCTTCATCAGCTCCATTAACTGTTGATATTCGTACATTTGCTACTCCTGTCCGTTCACTACGCGCAGCGGGGCAATAACCTCGGCCTGTCTGGAAAAACGTTCCACAATGCTGTCCAGCTCGTCATGGGGAACGGCATTGCCGTAACGCTGTTCGAGCCATGCATATGCTTCGCCAGTCCACTGATCGCCCAGCTTGTTCTTCAGGATCATGGCGGCCTCTACCAGCTTGTAAGGGGCAACCTCGCGCCTGCTGGCATCAAGCCACAGATCACGACCTCGGCGGGGCATGTATTCGGGAGCGGGTTTGACATCGGCCATGGGATTGACGTTTTCCGGCGGGACGCAATGGTTGGCACCCGGCTTAACGTTGGTGCCGGACATTTCATCAAATTCATTGAGAATCTTCTCAGCCTTGGTTTCAGCGTGGGATTTGTATTCCTCACCGATAATGGCCCCGTTCTCCCAGAATCCGGCCTCGTCCTTCTTCACCGGCTCAACAGTCCAGACCGTTTCGTCACCTGTGAGGGGATCGGCAACGGTCACATCCACTGCCGGGGCGCGGTATGGATTGACCACAACCATGACCTGCATCTGCGGCATGATCCCACCTACCATGCGCAGGTCGTAATCATTGCGGCCATATCCCTTGATGGTGTGGGAAATGGAAAGATCAGCGGCAACTTTGGCTTTTTTGGGCTTGGTGGTGACCAGCTCCCGGCACAGCTCCAATGAAGGAGCAAGGCGCAATTGTTTTTCTGTAATGGTCAGCCACATGGCATTTCGGCTTTTCCCGGTGCGGCTGTGGATGGCGTTGGCATTGTAATGCTGCCGCCATTTGTCCGCCTCGGCTTGCAGCTCTGCAATGGAATTGATTTCCATGAAGCGTAGCCGGGCTTCAAATTGCGTTTCCACGATGCTGTTGGCGCACTCAACCTGCCCCTTGGAACGGGGACTTCCTGCCTGATGTGTTTCCCACCTGATCTGGAGACGGTCCAGCAGGTTGATGAACAAGTGTGCCATGTTCGCGCTGCCCTTATCCATATAGAGGAAGAACGGCAGCCCATGCATGGGATCATGCGGACCGCGCTTGATAACTGCATCCAGAAACACATCCACCAGCCCCTGTGCAGATTCACCTGCGGCCTGCACGTAACGCACATAGATGGTGCCGGAGTAATGATCTGTAATTACGTACCGCCAAACCCGCTCCCGTTCTGCTTTCTTGAGATTGCCGGGTTTGTTTTTGTAGTAATCCTTCTCTTCCATGACCTTCACTTTGCCCTTGGGCAGGTAAAAAAGGACACACAAGGAGGGGTCAACCTGCCAACAATGGTTCGGGTGCAAGCTTCTCATATGAATATGCGGGTTTCCGTTTTTAAGCTGATCAGGATGGCAGCTGTAAGCCCTCATGGTCCGGCTGAGGGTGGAAGCTGATGGCATGATAACTTCGCCTGTTTCAGGATTTACAAAACCTTGGCCGGATTCTGCCAATATGTCGCGCACGGTGCTGATTTGCAGACGTTTCTTACCGACTGCGCTAGCTCCCTTGGTAATCATATATGAAGCTTTCATGGCCGTTTCCTCATCCAAAAAACATTTGCCACGGTCGTTGCGCCTCTTGCGCCCAGACTCCCAGCCTATCTTGGACTTAAGTCTGCGGTAGACTGTCTGTTCCGAGCAGTTAAGCAACTTGGCCGCCTCTTGTACCAGCGGCTTGCGCTTACCATGCCCGACCTCGTCCAGCCTGTTTGCAAGGGTGCGCAATGCGTCTATTTCGCCCAGAGTCACAGTCATGGCCTACCAGCTCCCGTGTGCGTCGTTTGGTTCTTCGGTGTTTCCGGCTTCCAGATCGGCCTGCGCATTTCCGCGCATCCATTCCGGGTAGACCATTTCTGCAAAGTCAACAGGTATGGAGCAGTCCATCAGGAACTGGTTAATGGCTCCGCAGACCTGCCGGGTCTCAAAAACAGCGTGTTCTTTGGTGTGCGCGGAAATATCGCCGTCACCAAGAACTTCGGAGACAACCTGCATGAAGGGCTTGATTGCAGCCAGAATGGCAACGTGTTCTTTGTGCAGCCGTTCCACAGCCTTTTCTTCACGGGCCAGTTTGAGTTCCAGATCAGCATCCGGGGGCAGGCTCTTGAGCTTGAACAGCTCAGTTTCTGCCTTTTCAAGGCGGGTGGATTTGTCCTTGAGCAGCTTGTCACGGGCTTCAAGATCGGCTTTGAGTTCGTTTGATTCCTTCTTGGCTTCTTCACGCTCCTGCACATGCCGTTCAGTCATGTCTTGAAGGATGTCCAAGACTTCTTCTTTGTTCTCAGCAGCAATGGCTTCTTTGACTACTGCCTGTTCTCCTTCAGGCAGAGCATTTAAAGCGCGGTAGTCTTTGTTACGGAAGCCGATTCTTTCAGCACTTTCATAGAGTTCAGGACCGAGGCTATTGAAGTTCTTTGAAAGTTCCTGCATACGGCGATAGGACTTGCCCAATTTTTCTTTGCAAAATTCTTCGATATTCTGAAACGGTCGCAGGTTTCCGTTTTCGTCGCAGAAATGTAGATTTTTATAAGCCTTTGATTTTTTTACTTTTTGAAAAATTTGGATAGTCATAGAATCTGCGACGGTCGCAAAAAATGTTGTTGCTTCAAGTCGTCCGAGGTCCTTGAAAACCTCTTCAACATTGTCAATGGCCTGCGCAACCAGTGCATCTGTATTCTGAGTCTGCTTAAGTTCCATTCCGCGCTCTTCACTGATCTCCGGCACCAGAGGTGCTTCCATGGCTTCGGTAGTGTCTGCCAGATCAACAATGTCAGGATCAGCAGGGGCGTTGATGACTTTATTGGCCTTCGCATACTTCTCGCACAGACCGTCAGTTCTGGTGCATTTGCCGGTTACGCCAGGGATGGTGATTCCCTTGGTAGGATTGTTTTTGCCCTTGTGGTATTCACATGATGTGCATGGGTATTTCATGGGTTACTCCTGAATATTTACTGTTGTGATGGCTGCTTCACCTAGATTGCTGCCGCACTGAATAAGACCGGAAGCGGAAGGCTTGCCTTCCTTAATCCATCCAATAAAAGCTTCGACCTCTTCGCTGTTCTCCAAAACTTCATCAACTACATCCTGCATGATCTGGGTTACTTCGCCGGAAGCTTCCAGCAGAAGGAGCTGCATGGACGCAAAAAGATCTAATGCGACCGCAGGTGTATGCTCTTTATTCAGCTCCATAACGAAGTCGGAGTTGTAAATTTCAGTTCCGTCCTTAAGGGCGATTACCAATTTGAGATCACTCATGATTCACCTCGTTAGTTGTATGCTGCTGCTCCGGCAGCAACTCTCTGGTTAAGCTCCATGATCCGGTTCTGCGCCCGGTCCACTTCGTTGGCGTGTGCCTGTGCGATCTGGAGCATGGTGATGGAAAGGACAAAGCGCCCGGTTTCCAGTTTGGTGACCAGCCCTACATCCTGCAAAACAGCCAGGGCGCGGGTGATGTTGACGGGTGTTTCGTTCAGCCCCTGGGCCAGCTCTGAATTAGACAGCCCATTCAGGGAATGCCCCTTGAGAGCTACAAGGACATTCAGTGTGCGGTGGGCGGCGGTTACTTTAGACATTTCCAACTCCCATTGAACATTTCATTAAAAGAGGCTTCATCGCGGCGTACCAGTTCGATTTCCCTGTCTGAGTGGTCAGGCCAGTTCGGTTTCTTGGCGATCATCTTTTCGATCTCTTCGACCCGATCTAATTCCTTGCAGAACGCATCCAAACGTCTATCTAAATGGTGCTCAAAAACCCTATGGATATATGCGAGCTTGCCTGCGGAAACTTTCACTGCTTTGAGAAATGACACGCAATCATGAACGCTTACGGGATTCGCGTTTGCAGTTCCAAGTACAGCTTGGGAACAATCGTCCTGTTCTTTCTGAATGGACCGAAAAAGCCATTCAAATTCCTTCTGAATGTCGGCCACCATTTCAAAAAGATCGCCCCTGATTCTGCACTCGAATTCGTGGTTCCTGCCGCTCTGACGGCCACCCAACCTCAAAATCATTTTCCGATCTTGTCCCATAATTCCTTCTTCCTCTTAGTTCGCCGTTTATCTTCAGCCGCCATGATCCCAAGCTCGAAGTAGGCAACTTCTTCTGGGCCAAGCAGCTTGCAACCTGTTCCTTCCAGCGCAGCCTTGATCAGGCTGTAGTCTTCCGTTATCTCTGTGAGCGCAGCCACGAAGTGCAGCGGAATCGGACGGTCCTCTTTCCCCGGCGCAGCCCAGTTGTTGAGCTGGTGGATGGAAACCTGATGCCCTGTGAGCCTTGAAAGCTCTTCCGCAACCACGTCACGCGAAAGCCCACACTCTTTCAGCGCATGGCCCAAAGCCTCTTTGACAGCCTCAAACCTGCGCAGTGAGCCACTTTCAAGGCTTTGCGATGGGAGGCTGGACAAAGGCAGGGTTAATTGCACCATGCGGTTGTCTGATTTGCGATTTCTTTTAGACATTGCGGTGGTTGCTGCTGGCTGCTATAGATTAGGCATTGATGGCGGTTGCGAGGTCTTGGACGATCTCACCATCTTTAAGGCCAAGCCTGACTGCGATCTGGTGGGTCATTCCCCTTGTGGGGTTCCGCCTTTCGTTGATCACCTCATAAACAAGATTCGGGGGATAGCCGTTGGCTACGGCCCACCCGGAAATGGAGATGCCTTTTTTGCGGAATTCGTCCTTTACTTCTTTGGAGGTTCTAACCATTCGGTAACTCCTTTTTTTTAGCCGTGTTTGTGTGAACTGGTTTGAATGTGTTGTGTGTTTGTGTGAACTAGTTATGCACCATATTTGGAGCAACGTCAACCCAAATTTGGTGCAGTGGGATAGTTATGGAGTTTGAAAGATTAGGTGAAAGGATTTCATTTGTTCGTGGCAATATAAGTCAGGCAGAATTTGCCAAAGCATTGGGCGTTAGCAGAAACACCCTAATTCGTTACGAAAAAAATGAAACTGAACCGACAGCAGGGTTCATAATAAGCATAGCAACCAATTATGGAACAGATGTTAATTGGCTGTTGTTTGGCGAGTCTGCATCAGAATTGAACATCGGCAGTTCAGAAATGGGTATTTGCGCCAATTGTGAGAAGATGGAAAAACAGCTCTCAGAAGAAAGGGCCGAAAATCATCAACTGGTAAAAGAATTACGAGAGCAGACCAAAGAAATCATAGCGCAGGGAAAAGAAAACCGGACGTTGTCAGCAGAGAACCGAAAGCTGCGTGAAGAGAACGAAGACTATATAATCCAGATAAATATGCTTGAAGACGGGTACATGGATCATGATGATCGAATCATTCATAACTCCGTGCCCGAACCCACCAGACAGCCTAAAAGGGTTGATTTGAGTGGCGCATGCTGTCTCTTGCCCGAAGATGCCCGGAATAAAGATAAGTATGAGGAACGCCAAGAGTGACTATTAGAGAATGGCCCTCTCCCTGATACAGAGTATGTGCAGGATCAGGGTGCCATGTATAGCGATGTGTACAGGGATAAATATGCTGAACCCAGAGACTGGTGGGAAGACATGGCTGAAGAGTATAGCAGGGGTCAGGCATAGAGCGGTGAACTGGAGCCGGGTAGCTGCGGTTGGGAATATAGATTGGGGAATTTTTAGGTAAGAGAATTGGGTTAGAGTTGTATTGATTTGTATATGAGATTTCTAAAAAGGAGCTAGAATGGCCCAGATTCAGAATTTAGACCAGTTGCTTACATTCATGTGGGAAGTGTCCGAAGGCCGCGCAACAGTTGACGATGTGGAACTAATGCAGGGGTGTGCCACTATCCCGATCCGTATGCAGGGTGTGACGTGGGACAAACGGATTGACATCAGAAGTGCTCAATTTGTTTTGGACATGCAACGGGAGCTAAGAGACTTTTGTAAGCAATATCCGCACATTCTGGGTTCAGAGGCTCCATTGATCAAGGTTGCCATTCGTCAAGGTAGTGGTATATTAGATCCTGACTTTCTATCAGTGATCAAGGAGGCCCTTCCAAACATGAACGCCAAGACGGCAGCCGTTCTTATCACCCTCATTATTACTATGGGAGGGTACCAAGCGTGGGACAGATACCAAACCTCGCAGGATAACGCACGCGCTAATGAAGTCTCGGTTGTTGCGATTCAGTCCATGAAGGAAGTGGCCATGAAGCAGGGATTTGACCCTGTAAAATATGAAGCACCGTTCAGAAAATTGGCTTCTTCCTTGAAGGAAGGAGATAAAATTTCGGTAGCCGGTGGGGTTGAATTGCCAGCTACTGAGGCCAAGAAATTTGTAAGACTCAAGCCTGTAAAGACTTTGGAAATCACATCTCCCTGCGATGGTGTCTATCAACTGACAAAGATAGACCTTACCAAGCCCACCCCTGTTCTTGAGCTTTCTCAGGGCGATTTTCATATCAAGGCATTCTTGGAGCACCTGAGCGATGAAGCCAGGCAGGCATTTTTGAAATCTATTGAAGAAAGGATTGAGAGCAAGCAGGTTCCGTTGAATCTCACAATACAGCTCGATGTCAGATACACAGATAAGAAAGTAAAGTCTGGAAGTATTGTTGGTGTTGGCGCAGCACGCGAAGGGTTGACGCACAAAACACTGGCAGATCTTCCATCTAACAAAAAATAGTAACCGGCGATTCTGGAAGAAGGAAAGCTGGTATTTTTTTTAGGGGCCGTCATGGTGATTCAGGCAAGCCCCGGAGAGCACAAAAAAGACCTGGAAAAGAGTCTTTGAACTGTTTCATATAGTGAAACACTATTTCAAAAAACTTTCCCAGGTCTTCCCGTGTCTTCCCGGTTAATCCCGAATTATCTCATCATTCCCCTTAATTTATATCACCAGTCTTCAGCTGGGGAAGGGGAAACTCTTGCAAGAGTTTCCCCTTCCCCAGACCCCATCCCCTTCAGAAACTTTTAGTTGTACTGTCAGTAAAGTTTATTTCGTGATGAGAAACAGAAATCTTCTAATACTTGGTGGGTCAGTTCTTTTTCTCATCATATGTTTTTTTGCGCTGGATCTTATTTTTCCCTTTCCCGAACACAAACTGCATCAGCCTGTTGCCTCGGTTGTGAAAGACCGTGACGGCGACGTTCTGCGAATTTTCCTTCCCCCTGACGGGGCGCGGCGCATGCATGCGGATTTTGATAAGATTTCTCCGGTATTGAAAAAGACCTTGCTTGCTTCAGAAGATCAATGGTTCGAATATCATCCGGGAATTAATCCCATTTCCGTTGTCCGTGCTGCAATCATGAATATTGCCGCAGGACGAGTTGTATCCGGAGCCTCGACCATTCCCATGCAGATCGCACGTATGGCTGAGCCGAAGAAACGGACTTTATGGGCTAAATCCATTGAATCTTTCAGAGCCCTGCAACTCAAATTACATCACTCAAATGAAGAATTGCTGGAAATCTACCTGAACATGCTGCCCTACGGTGGGAATATTGTCGGCGTGGGGGCGGCTTCCCATTTCTATTTCGGACATGGACCGGATACTCTTTCGCTGGGGGAAGCTGCTCTGCTGACCACCATTCCCCGTGGCCCTGTTTATTATGATCCCCTGCGCAATCCACAGCAGGCACGAGAAGGACGCAACCGCGTCATGCATCAACTGGCTGCAAAAGGAGTTTTCCCGGCAGAAGAAATCGCGCGCAACTTGAAATTACCGTTGCCTGATTCCATTAAGCCGGTCCCACTTGAAGCACCTCACTTTTCCCGCATGGCCTTGGAGCAAAATGGACAAGCCAATGAAGTAAAAACAACCCTTGATTCCACTTTGCAGCAGGCCGCACAGGAAATGCTCAAAACCCACGTAGCCCGTCTGCGTAGTGATGACATCGACAATGCTGCCTGCGTAATTATCCATATTCCAAGCCGCGAGATACGTGCGCTGGTCGGTTCGGCGGATTTTTTTGAAAAAGGGTACGGCGGGGCCATCAATCTGACTGACAAAAAACGCTCTCCCGGTTCAACCCTCAAGCCTTTCATCTACGGGCTGGCCTTCGATCAAGGCAAGCTGGTACCGGATTCTTTCGTTTATGACATTCCCGTGGATTACGCCGGATATTCCCCGCAGAACTATGACCGCATTTATCATGGACAGGTCACGGTAAGGCAGGCTCTTGCAAAATCGCTCAATATCCCGGCAGTAAATACTCTCGCCGACACCGGGGTAGCGGAATTTATCGAGCTACTCAAAAAAGGCGGGATCAGCACACTTGATAAATCGCCAATGGAGTACGGACTGCCTCTCGCCTTGGGTGGCTGTGAGATCAAGCTGACTGAGCTGACCAACCTTTATGCTTCACTTGCTGACGGGGGAAAATTCAAACCCTTCACCGTTTCCTTCAGTGAACATACGGTAGAAACACAGATTCTTTCTCCGCAGGCAGCATGGCTTGTTCTTGAAATGCTTTCATCGGTAACCAGACCGGAAATGAATGAAACATGGATGCTGACCCGCGACATGCCTGAGACAGCTTGGAAGACAGGAACTTCTTTCGGACACCGTGACGCTTGGGCTGTGGGTCTTTCTGGTGATTACGCCATCGGCGTATGGGTTGGAAACCCGGACGGCAGGCCGCGCAAAGGGATCTCCGGGGCTGTTCACGGCGGACCGTTGCTTTTTGATCTACTTCGCATGGCTGCTCCGGGCGGGAAACTCCCCGCACCGCCGGATGGTTCAGGTCTCAGCGAAGTGGAGGTATGTGCCCACAGCCGCCAACTTCCCGGACCATTCTGCACCAAGCGCACAACCATTCGCACCCTTGCCGGAAAAACACGCCTGCATCCATGCGAAGAATGCCGCCAGATTTTTGTGGATTCCAAAAGCGGTTACCGAATTTCCGGTGAATGCCTCGGGCGCAAAGGCATCAAAGCAAAAGTCATCCGTACTATCCCAGCCAAACTTGCCAGATGGCGGGCGGAAAACAATTTCGAAGTACCGCACCTGCCACCGCTGGCACCGGACTGCGGGCTGATTCCTTCCGGCATCGCCCCGAAGATAATCTCTCCGGCAGCAAACACACCCTACCTGCTGCGCAAGGACACCCCGCTGAAATTCCAGCAGATCGCCCTCAAAGCCGAAGCCGGACCGGATAGCGGAACATTATATTGGTTCCTTGACGGGCGCTTGATCAGTATGGGCAAGTTCGATGAGAAGCTGTTCACGGAAGTTAGTGTCGGGGAACACAGGGTTTCAGTTAGCGATGAGATCGGGCGTATGGATGCTGTGGAATTTGAGGTGCGCTAGCCCCACCTATCACCCAAAGCCCGCGAAGCAATACAACACCCGGCAGCCATGGCTGACCATTCGATAATTTCCGGCAATGATATAGTACTGTTAAAATCTCCAAGGTGCGGCCCGGTGGTCAAAGGGATGTCTTCCTTATTCTTTTCTATGGAATATGCCTTATCCGGTTCCATGCCGCATTTGATGAGATATTTGCGAAACTCATTATCTTCTAAGATTTCCTGATCCACCACACGCATAAATTCGAACATGTGACGATCAACACCCATTTCATTAATCATATCCTGCACCAGTTCCGGGATGTGCAGGTCGATTTCATTTTGGAAGTCCTTTCCGGTAAACCCATGGTAATACTTGTCGAAACAATACTTAACCGCTTGTCCAAAAAAATCTGCATCAAATAAATGGCGGGCATCAATTGGTTCATCATTGGCATCAAGGCCGCAAAGATCAGGTGCCTGTGCCCGGAACCAACTTCCCAGCACCAGCAGGATCGACATAAAATGTGAACCGATGGCCCAGTAAAAGGAATCACGACCCGGCTTCATCACCTGCAAATGCTCAAAGTCCCGCAGACCGGAACGCCCGAAATTGGGGTAGCGGCAGGAATCCAGCCAGCGGTCCAAGCGTCCGAACCTGCGCCATTCATAAACGCCTTCATCCGTGCGTCTGGTGGCCTGCACCCTATTATGGAAAAGAGGAATGGGTGCATCATGAACTATGCCCCGTCCGGCCAGTTGACCAAGCAAGAAAGAGTTGCGACCCATTATTTCCAGCATCTCTTCTGCTGAACTGCGTTTATCTTCGCGGTCATCATTGGGGTAAACAAAATAATCGCTATGAGCATGGTAGGCCATGGCGTAAAGCTCTTCGTGCAGGTTTTCCGGCGCATCTGCGGGAAGACCTTCCAGCTTGAAAACCACGTGCCCGCCAATGGTGTAAGGCTGAGGACAATCAAAACGGACACCGTCTGTAGCACTCTCATGACACAGCCGTTCCATCCAACGCCCCTCTAAATGTAAACCTTCGGGATTCTCGCCCTTACGTAAAATTTTAATGGCGAAAATACGATTATCACCCTTGGCATCCATAACCGCACTGCGTCCGGAAAAGACAGGTTCGCCCACAACTTCGGCATTTTTGAGCAGGGTTTCCCATTTAACACTGGGAGCAAAACCTAGAAACTGTTCTGGAGGGTCTGGCAAGGAAATATCAAAAGGCAAAACGCCCAGACCGGCAGAAGCCTCTACTGCAGCATATTTTTTACAACTGGAAGCTGCCTGAATCTGTAAATGCAAGGCGGAATGCGATACCGCACAATCCGGGCAGCCGTGCCCAATAGCTGCAAGAGTCTTGGCGCATTCCCGGTAGAGGAGCTGAGACATACGCTGAGAGCTGTAACGCTGTTCAATAAGCATATCCCATACAGCGTGGACAATTTCATTATCCGCACATTCAGGTTCTTTCTGGATCAATGAACGCAGGTTGCGCACATCCATATAAGCCGCGCTGAATTCCCGTTCCGGGGTTAATCCCCGCGCGTAAGCAGTAGCTTCGTTTTTTCTCAATTTGTCCCCTCACAACTTTTGTGCTGCAAAGAGTTATACGAAAGCCTGCATTAAAGCCAGCACAGGCATTGAGTACTTATCGACCAGACAAATCCATCAATCCCAGACAGATAGTTTAATTCTATTTGTAGCAAACCCGTAACTCATTTATTCAAAAGAAGTTTAGCCTCAATGTTCTTCAACAATTAATTTGGGAGATTTGACCATGGAAAAAGCTTCGTACACCGACATGTGGGAAAACCTGAACCTCGACATTGAAGCCCATGAAGGGTTGCTTGAAGTTCTGGGCAAATTTTACGGTGATATCTACATGAGCCAGCAGGGACGTCTGCAAGGTATGGAGTACCTTGATTTCGTACTCTCCGAGGTTCACGGACTGCGCATTCAGGAGTTGGTGGAAGCCAAGGAACAGGGTCGTAAGATTATCGGAACCTTCTGCGTTTTCGTACCTGAAGAACTTACCCTTGCCGTGGATGCAATCCAGGTCGGTCTCTGTGCCGGAGCTGATGCCGGGACCGAAGCAGCCGAAACAGTTGTTCCCCGAAACACCTGTGCCCTGATCAAATCTTTTATCGGCTTCAAAATGGCTAAAATCTGTCCTTACACCGAATCCTGCGACCTGATCATCGGTGAAACAACCTGTGACGGAAAAAAGAAAGCCTACGAAGCATTCGGCGAAATGGCACCCATGTACGTCATGGAAATTCCCCAGCGCAAGGAGGCTTCCGACCGCGCTCTTTGGAAAGCCGAAGTTATGCGCTACAAGGAAGAGCTTGAAAAACTGACCGGAAAAACAATCACCGCTGAAGCACTCAAGAAATCCATCAAGATCGTCAACGACAAACGCCGCGCCCTGCAACGTTTGAACACCCTGCGCGCTGCAGTGCCCACCCCCATTTCAGGACGTGATGTACTGCTCATCAATCAGGTCAGCTTTTATGATGATCCGATCCGCTTCACCAATTCCATTAATACTCTCTGCGACCAGATTGAAGAACGCATTACCAAAAACGAAGGCATCGTTCCTGAAAAGACTCCCCGACTCATGCTCGCCGGATGTCCCATGGCCGTGCCTAACTGGAAACTGCCCTACATTATAGAAAGTTCCGGCGCGGTAGTTGTTTCCGAAGAATCCTGCATCGGTACCCGCAACACCCGCGACCTGGTGGATGAATCTGCTGAAACAGTAGAAGAAATGATCGACGCCATCTGTGAACGCTACATGAAAATCGACTGTGCCTGTTTCACTCCCAACGACGAGCGTCTTGAAAACATCAAAAAACTTGCTGAAGAGACCAAAGTTGACGGCGTTATCCACTACTCGCTCATGTTCTGCCAGCCGTACACTCATGAGACCTTCAAGGTTGAAAAGGCACTGGCTGACGCAGAAGTGCCCATGCTGGCGATTGAAACCGATTACAGCATGGAAGATGTCGAACAGTTGAAAACTCGCGTTGAAGCATTTGTAGAAATTATATCATAGATTCTGTAAAGGGGTGGATGTTCTGCATCCACCCCTTACATTGGAGTATTCATGATTGCTGGAATTGATATCGGATCACGTTCCATGGAACTGGTAGTTCTGGATGGTGATGAAATCGCTTTTAAACGCAAACTTCCGACCACCTTTGATCCCTCAGCTCAAATCCAAACAATACTGGAAGACGTCAAACTGGATCGCATTGCAGCGACCGGATACGGGCGTAAGCTGGTTACTGAAAAACTTACCGGATGTGAGTGTTTTTCGCTGACCGAGATTAAAGCATACGCTCTGGGAGTCTCACATCTCTACCCCGAAGCACGGACTATTCTTGATATCGGCGGGCAGGACACAAAAGCAATTTCACTGCTGGGTAAAGGTAAGGTAGCGAAATTCGAAATGAATGACCGCTGTGCTGCCGGGACCGGAAAATTTCTGGAGCATCTGGCAACAGTTTTTCAGATTCCCATCGAAGATTTCGGAAACTACGCCTTAGAAGGGACCGAACCGCTCATGATCAACAGTATGTGTACTGTTTTTGCGGAAACCGAGGCCACATCACTCATGGCCCAAGGTAAAAATCCACGGGATATAGCACTGGGCCTGCATGGTTCCATTGTACGGCGCACCACCAACATGCTGGGCCGTGTAGGTTTGAAGGGACCGCTGGTCTTCGCGGGCGGAGTTGCCAATAACCCCTGTGTTGTCAGTATGTTGAAAGACTCTTTGGATATTGATCCGCTCATTCCTGAAGAGCCTGATTTTGCCGGAGCACTGGGCGCAGCCCTGCACGGAAAGGTGCAATAAAAATTATATGAATAAATCGTTTGAAAATTGCGCCTTTTCCCGTTAGGTTCCCATTGTCCATGGCGCTATAAAAAACCTACCTTGCCGGGACCAATTTGCCCTTTCAGGAGAAACAAGAGCATGTCCGAGAAAAACTTGGAAACCAATGGCGAAGAGAACTTTGCCGAACTGTTTGAAGCCTTCCAGTCTGAATCCAACGACAATCTTCAGGTCGGAGACCAAATCAAAGGAACCGTCATTTCCATTACCAAAGATTCCGTGTTTGTTGACACCGGGTCCAAAGTGGATGGAGTTGTCGACCGTGATGAGCTGACCGATGAAGAAGGCGAACTGACCGTTAAGGACGGAGATACCGTGGAACTCTACGTTATTTCCATGAACAACAATGAAATCGTCCTTTCTAAAGCCATGTCCGGCGCGGGCGGTCTCAATATGCTGCGTGAAGCATACGAGAACAAGGTCCCCGTTGAAGGCAAGGTTGCAGAAACCTGCAAAGGCGGCTTCAGAGTAAAAATGATGCACCGCAAAGTATTCTGCCCTGTAAGCCAGATCGACACTTCTTTTGTCGAAGATGCTGAAGCTTTTGTTGGCAGCACCCACAATTTTCAGGTCATCAAGTTCGAAGAAAACGGTCGCAACATTGTTGTTTCCAGAAGAGTTCTTCTCGAACAGGAACAGGAAAAAGCCCGTGAAGCATTCATGCAGGATGTCCAGCCCGACGCTGTTATGGAAGGTAAAGTCACCAAACTGATGCCTTTCGGCGCGTTTGTTGAACTTACTCCCGGCGTAGAAGGCATGGTTCACATTTCCGAACTGAGCTGGTCCCGCTCCGCCAAGCCTGAAGACGTTGTTCAGCCCGGAGATGAAGTATCCGTTCGCATCCTTTCCATGGAGCCGCGCAAAGACGGTAAAGGCCTCAAAATCGGTCTTTCCCTCAAACAGCTGCAGGCTGATCCCTGGGATGAAATCGGCGATAAATTCAAGGCTGGAGACAAGATCACCGGTACTGTTGTCCGTTGTGCCGACTTCGGTGCTTTCGTTGAAATCGCTCCCGGCATTGAAGGTCTCGTTCATGTATCCGAGATGAGCTACACCAAACGCGTCCACAAACCGGAAGATGAAGTATCCCCCGGTCAGGAAGTGGCAGTCATGGTAAAAGACATCGATCCGGTCAAACGCCGTATCGGCCTGTCCATGAAAGACGCTGCTGGTGATCCCTGGATGGACATGGAAGACACCTTCAAGGTTGGTCAGGAAGTCGAAGGAACCGTGGAAAACCGCGCTGAGTTCGGTATCTTCATCAACCTCGCACCCGGCATCACCGGCCTGCTGCCCATGTCACGCATCACCCGCTCCGGCAAACAGGCTGAACTTGAAGCCCTTAAGCCCGGTGACAAGGTTAAAATCTCTATCGAAGAGATCAACACCACAGACCGCAAGGTTACCCTCACCGCTGGTGAAGCCCAGAAAGCTGACGGGGACAACGACTGGAAAGAATACACCAAGTCTGCTCCCAAGAAGTCTGCACCCCGCAAATCCGCTCCCAAAACCTCCTCCACCTCCGGTGGTACCGGCGGTTTCGGCGGCCTGCTCGGTGACAAACTTCAAGAAGCCATGAAAAACAAACAATAGTCGTTCCAAAGACCGGACATTCTTTTGGGATGTTCGGTCTTTTTTTATTTTACCATGAATAATAGCAAGACTATCGCATGCTGGAAGGATTGCTGATCCGGATTTAAGGAGGTGAGTTTGCACCTTCAAGACATCGAGTCAGGCAACACCGTAAAAGTCGAAATTCGTGACGACCAGCGCTCCAACATTACTATTCTCTGCCGGCTCAGGAAAGCTGAAATCATCACTGAGAAAACCCTCCCTGATAGCATCATTCAACTGACCCTGCGTAAAAATTAACGATATGTCCCCCTTCCTCATTATCCCAGCTATTTTTCTCAGTGCCGGATTCGTGCAAGGCCTGACCGGATTCGGGGCAGCACTGGTCGCAATGCCTCTGCTGGCCTTCATCATTGATATCAAACTTGCCGTACCCATCTGCACTCTCTGTGGTCTGTTCATTAATATCAATATGACCCATAAGCTGCGCAACAATTTTGACCGATCAAAAATACTCCCCCTGATCATTGGCAGCATACCGGGTTCAATATTCGGAACACTGGTTCTAAAAGAAGTTAACGGTGATTACATCAGGCTCTTCCTCGGGTTGTTAATCACTGCTTTTGCGGGCTACTCACTGATTTCAAAACCCATCAGGCTGCACATCAGTAATAAATGGGGATACCTTGCAGGTTTTCTGACCGGATCCATTGCCGCAGCAGTCAGTGCAGGAGGACCGCCAAGCATCATTTACACTTCCATTCAGGGCTGGAAAAAAGAAACCATAAAGGCCACGCTGGTCTGCTTTTTCCTTTTTTCCGGGACATTGGCTGCAACCGGTCATCTACTCAGCGGACTTACCACCTTTTATGCTTTCAAAATGTTTCTGGCCTCCGCACTTCCTATTGTTCTGGGAACGTACCTCGGCAACAAGCTTTCCTGCTGCATTTCCGAAGAGTTTTACCGCAGAATCGTCATGACCCTGCTTGTCATCATGGGATTGATGCTTATATTCCAGAACGTCTAATAAGGAAATTAAGCACGGGAGACTAAATGTTCGCTAAGATTTTTCTGGGTTTTGTCCTCATCCCCTTGATCGATCTCTATATTCTAGTTCAGATCGGCTCAAAAATCGGGACGCTCAATGCCATTGCCCTTTGTCTGCTGACCGCCTTTGTGGGTGCGGCTCTTGCCAAATCACAAGGCGTTGCCACCATGCAGAAGGTTCAGGAAAACCTCAACAGAGGGATTATGCCTGCCGAGGATATCCTCGATGCAGTATTGATCTTTCTGGCAGGTCTGGTACTGCTGACACCGGGATTCATGACAGACATATTCGGCCTGCTCATCCTCTTCCCTGTCACCAGAGGCTATTTCAAACGCATGCTGCGAGCCCAGTTTGAAAATATGAAGAACAACCCCAATATCCACGTGGTACATCACAATTCCGAGTTCACCGCATGGACCAATCAAGATCAGCCCAAAAGGCGTATTGATGACCACGACGTCATTGACGTTGAGGTTGAAGATAAGAAAAATGATAAGCCGTTGCAGTAAAGTCTGCATCCGCAAATTCTATAAAAAAAGTCCCGCAACACCTAAAGTGTTGCGGGACTTTTCATTTCATTATTCAAAAACGACTAATCCTGAATCACATCCGCCAAAATAAACGTCCCCGGAAACCCCTTACCAAGAGAGATGTGCGCTTTGCGTGCATTGGCTAAAGTCTTATACATGCCAAGCTGCACCTTAAAAATCTGGGCACTGTCGGTAACCACGCGTACGATGCGGGTGTTGTGGAATCCGGCTTTGTTAAGTCTTTCGATCAGACGGTCGGCATTAGCCTTAACCTTGTAAGCCCCGGCTTGGATGTAGAATGCGCCATAGAGTTTCTTGTACACAGGCTGAGGAGTTGTTGCGGCAACAGGCTGAGGTTCAGGTTCCGGGCGGTAGGGCTCGATGAGGACCTTGGCTTTACCGACATCAATAAAACCGAGTTCTTGAGCTGCAGCACGGGAGAGATCGATAATACGGTCAGGTACAAATGGGCCGCGATCGTTGATGATTACGGCTACTTTCTTTTTGTTGCTGAGGTTTGTGACATTCACCTTTACGCCCAGAGGCAGATAATTGTGAGCGGCGGTCATTCTTTCCATGTCATAGGGTTCACCGCTGGCAGTGAGCTTACCCTGAAACTTTTCCCCATACCATGAAGCCATGCCTTCTTCTTTATAGTCAGCAGGAATCACAATTGTTTCGGATACGGAAGCACCTTCCGTCCCGTTTTGAGCTTTATCCTGAGCAAAAGAAGGTACCGCAACCATCAGCAGCAAAAGCTGCACAAAGAAAATACATCTGATCATTTATCTCTCCTGCCGAATTTAGTACAATGCATGTTACCTTTATGCAGATTTCGGCTCGGTGGCAAGCATCAGTACAGACAAACAGCGAAGAAAGTGCGGAATGCGAGATACCTACAACTTTTTCATTTCGCGGCGATGCTTCTCCTTGTTATATTCACCAAGCTCATACATGCGAATTTTATTGCTTCGTGGGAACTCTCTTTTGAACAAGGTCTTCAACAGCTTTTTCATGCCCTTTAATGCGCATTGATGCTCGATTGTTTCATAACCGTCTTCGTAAATAATATACTCCTGCTCCCGAACATGTAAAATTAAGAGTGAACGGTTGCGTTTATAGGTGCGCAGGTCTATGCAATGCCTCACGGGAAGTTTTTTGAGCTTCCGCAAAACCGATTCAAGTGCTGTTGCTTTATCAATCATGGACCGAAGCGTACAGCGGTCAAAGGAGAACTGTCAAACATGAGTAATGATAACAAGCCCATCCGTAAGGGCGATATAATTGAAACCAAAATCGAATCACTGGCCTTTGGAGGCAAGGGCATCGGCCGCTATGATGGGCTGACCCTTTTTGTTGAAGGAATTGTACCGGGACAGACAGTTCGCTGCGAGATCACAAAGCTGAAAAAAAGATTCGCTGAAGCACGCCGCACTGAAGTTGTAAACCACGTGGACGATGAGCAAACCCCGTCCTGTGAGTATTTTGGTTCCTGCGGAGGCTGCCTGCATCAAGACATTAAATATCCTGCCCAGACTTTCTGGAAAGGAAAGCAGGTATGTGAAACTCTGGAACGCATCGGCAAGATCGGACCGGACACTCCGGGCATGGGTAAAGAAGCTTTGCCTTCGCCGCTTGAATACGGCTACCGCAACAAAATGGAATTTTCCTTCCACGGCATCGGAGATTACCTGAAGCTGGGATTCAAACGGCGTGGATCGGAAACAGATGTGCTGAATATCTCCAGCTGTCCGCTGCTCCCCAAACAATGTGCCGATATCCCGGCACTGGTCCGCGACTATTGTGCACGCACAAATATCGGAGCCTATCTCCATAATCGCGGCGGATACTGGCGCAAACTGGTAGTTCGTTTTTCCCATCACAGCGGAGAAATGATGATCCACATGCTTACCGGACCGGCCAGATCCCACCACACCATTAAGGGACTGGGGAAACTTCTCTTTGATAACATTCCGCAGTTGAAAAGCTTTGTGCACTCAACCCGCAAAGGACGCGCCGACCTCGCCACCGGAGAAAGGCTCATATCTGTGACCGGGCAGGAACATATCACTGAAACACTGACCCGCGCAGACGGCAGCGAAGTCAGCTACCGCATCACACCCAATGCCTTTTTCCAGACCAACTCTAAAGGAGCGGAAGTTCTTTACCGAAAAAGTGCAGAACTGGCTGAACCTAAAGCTGATGACGTTGTATGGGACCTTTTCTGCGGCTCCGGGGGCATAGGCATGTTCATGGCCAAGGATGTGGGTAAAATGATCGGCATTGAAGTCTCCGAGGAATCGGTTCAATCTGCGAAAGACAACGCCTCACTTAACGGGCTGGAAAATACGCAATACATTGTGGGCAACCTCGCATCCGAAAAAGGACTGCCTGAAGACCTGCCCCACCCGGATATGGTCATTGTGGACCCGCCACGTTCCGGTGTTCCCGATCCCTCTTTGCAGAAGCTGATAGAACTGGGACCGGAGAAAATTTTATACATTTCCTGCAACCCCTCCACATTGGCCCGCGATGCTGCAAAAATGGAAGGCAGGTACAAGCTCGAACGCTTTGCAGCGGTGGATATGTTTCCGCATACAGCCCATGTTGAATCCATCGCGCTGTTGACGAAAACGGGATAAACAGGTCAGGATATTTTATGGCTGAGACAGAAACACATGATACCCTGCTCGGAGAATTGCGCAGGCTGAATCTCTATCCCCCGGAAGAGCGTCAGCTTGCGGATTTGCGCTATAAAATAGAAGGCAAATTCAACAGAGAGCAGACTTCGCCGGATGCTGTGGAGTCTGCAAAATACGCCATGTTGTTTTACGGTCTCGGACTGAAAGCCATTGAGCTGGAAGCAGAACAAAGCGGTAAGATTTCATATGCTCCGGTCCCAGAGGATACCACCGAGGATATCTGCCTCGATTATCTGGCCCAGATGGGACCGTGCGGTAGAAATCTCGCCGCTTCTCTCATCTGCAATCGACTGCTTCCATTTTCCCGGGTAAAAAGCTGGTTCTCCCGACAGCCGATCAGCACCGCCATTGGAGTTGCCGACCGCATGCTGGTCATTCACGATGACGATGTTCCGGAAAGGATTAAATTTGCTGAATCCATCATTGAACATGCCCAAAAGATAGACCTGCATAATAGTGTTGATTTCTTCAACAAAAACGGAACCCGTAAAGGTCAGCTGACATTCAAATCATTGTCAAAATTCATTTCCGGGAACTACGGCAAGGAATGCCGCCGACACCTGCGTGAACCGGAAAGCCTTGATGAAATCTCTCTCTGTGCGGAAAGCATGCCCCCCTACCCAGACGGGGAAATGGTTACGGATATTTCATTCCACCTGAAAACCATGGACCCTATCATCATGGAAAAGGTGCTCCGTGCGGTGGAAAGGCTGGCCGACGAGATTGATGACGAACTCTTAAAGGAAATCATCCCACTGGCACAATCCCCTTCTCTGCCTCTGGCCAAGGCGGCAATGGATATTATCACCAAATTCGGCGGCAGCCGCCGGGGAAGGATTTTCGCCCAGATTTTCAATGAAGCTCCCAAGCTCCGTGCGGAACTGATCAACAGGGTTCCTCTGCTCAACAGCGAAAACTTGGCCCGCTTCATGAACGAAATTTCAGTGGGTTACCATACTCCGGTACTGGCTGTGCTTTTTTCGACAATCAGTGAAGAAGACCCGCAGTGCTTCGGCAACATTTTAAACAATGTCCTGAAAATATCGCGCAGCAAAAAGAAAAACAGCCTCAAGCCGGTGCTGGCCGGCATTATGGAAATCGACAGCCTTAGCGAGCCTGCTCGTCCTGAAATGCCGAAAGGTAAGAAAGTCCCCGGCGTGGATTTCATCAAACAGGGCGGTCCCATTGTACTGAACATTGAGAACAAAGAGCAGGAGAAGACTGGATTCAAACGCATTTTCGGCAAAGCAGTTACACAATCCGACGGCATGCCCGACATACATACCGACGGACAGATAACCAACCAACGGCTGCACAAACTCAATAAATGGAAAAGTCTCTCCCGTGGACTGACCATTCAGAATTCAATATTTTCCGCCTGCGAATTCAAAGAATCTTTTCTGGAAGAATGCATCTTTAAAAACTGTACTTTTGAAGGCTGTACTTTCAGCAATACAACTTTCCTGGAATCGGAATTCGAGAATTGCGATTTCAACAGCTGTTCCCTCGATGAGGCAACATTTTATGACTGCCAATTGAAAGACTGCAATTTCAGCACCTCACACTTAGATTCAGCAGTTACTTTTCTCAGTAATTTCAAAAACTGTACGTTCAATGCTGTTGCTGCGCCGGGAGCTTATTTCTGCCGGACACGATTTAGCGAAATAATCTTTCAAACCTGCGATCTGCGCGAAGCTTTCTTTTACAAAGTAGATGTCAAAGGATGTGACTTCGCTTTCTCGAACTTTGAAACAACCCTCTTCAAAGATTCAAACATCAGCTGTTCACATTTTGCGCAGTGCAATACCGGACGTTGCCGCGCAAGCAACGTGAAATCCGATTTACCGGAAATGCTCAAAGCAATGCAGCGCACATTTGCAGCAAAGCTCAGCAACAGGGAAAGGCATAAAAAAAGGTCTGCCGGTTTTGGAGAAATCAGTGAATATGGCCGGGGTGTTCTGCATAAAGCCATCAAACGCTGGTATGCGCTCAAGGATATTGAGCACTGCCACGTCTGCTTTGCCGAAAACAACAGCAGGAGGCTGGACTGGGCTCAATCTAAACTGGACAGCAAGGGCAAAAAGCTCCTGAAAATAATTCCCGCCCTGCTGCACACAAATGTGTTTGAAATCAAATCAGGGATGGACCCTCTGACCATGAGTTCAAGGGTTTGTAACTATGCGCTCTCTCCACAGGTCATCAAACTGCTGGATGAGTTTTTCCCGGACATAAGATATGAAACAGGTAAGGAATCATCCACTCCCATAGAAGCTTTCATGTCTATCGGCAGTACCGGAACCATAGCTCAAACCCCGGACTCCGACCTTGATTGCTGGGTATGCTGTAACTTTACAGGACGCTCCGCCGAAAGCAGGGAGAATTTGGGCGTTAAATTACAAGCCATTGAAAAATGGGCCTTGAACGAATTTGGCCTTGAAATTCATTTTTTCATCATGGATACCCGCGAAATCCGTGATAATCTTTTTGGACTAAGCGATGAAGAGAGCTCCGGCTCTGCACAAAGCGCCATACTCAAAGAAGAATTCTACCGCACAGCAGTGCTGCTGGCAGGCAAGCCTCCTCTATGGTGGTTCACCCCGCCCGAAGCCGGAGAAAAAGCATATACTGGCACAAAAAAGAAAGTCGCTTTACTCAAAGGCAAAAACTTTTGCGTAGACCTCGGAAATATCCCCAACATTCCTGTTGAGGAATTCTTCGGCGCCTCGCTTTGGCAGATTGTTAAAGGAATTAAAAGTCCTTTCAAATCAATCATGAAATTCGGCCTGCTTGAACTATATACTTCGGACAGCAAATATTCCCTGCTTTGCGAAAAACTTAAGAAAAACATTATCAGCGGTAAACGCAGAATCAGGCGGGTTGATCCTTATATGCGGCTCTATCAGGATCTCGCAAACTTTTACCGCACCAACGAAAACAATGAATACATCTGGCTCACTGCTATGGCCCTGCGCCTGAAATGCGGTCTTGTCAGTGAAAAAGAGATTCTCTCCACTCCGAGCAGAGCCGAAGAAATTGAATTAATCGATTTTACCATGAACCTGTCAGGAGAAGAGACCGGATCTTTTGAAAATTTCAAGGATCTCTCTGATTTCGGTTCCGTGGTTGAATTGGGCAGACGGGTGAACCAGTTTATGGTCAACACCTATATGAAGGTCCGCGGCGAGCAGGACAAGTTCCCCGGAGTCTCTATCACCCCCGAAGACCTGACCCGCTTGGGCAGGATCATTTTTTCAGCCTTTGCCAAGCGCACAAACAAAATCCTGCGCCTGTCTCTGCCCGGGCCCAGAACCCATTTTTTCAATTCCATCATTATTTCCCGCACCGAAGACGGAAAAATCTGGAACATTCACGGGGAATATCCTGACGAATCCGGTGCCAGAAATATCCTGACCCGCATTGAATCAGGGCCGGACCTCAACTTTATGCTGGTCTGGCTGGCCCTGAACGGTCTGTATAATCAGGATATGCAAATCAAGACAGATATCAGTTCCGGGCCGTTGCGGGAGCGTGAAATCAAAAAATTATTCAGCGAGCTGATGCGCTTTTTTCCTCCCAAGAAGACTTTCAGCGTGCCCATTGAAGAAACACTCAATGTGGAACGCCTGACAAAAGGCTTCTTTATCGTTAACCTGTGCGTTCCTCCTGAAAGTAAAAAAGTGCAGGAGGTGCATTTTGTCTACAGCACCAACTGGGGCGAGGTCTTTTGCAAACCGCTAAAAGTAACCATGAAGCTGGTTGAAAGCCCGGAGCAATACCTCAAGGAAGAATTGGGGGCTCTATGCCATGGAAATATTCAGCTGAACCAGTTTGTTCCGCAAAATGCAGAATGCCCGTATCTAAAAATTCCGGTAAATTAGAGACATATAACGACAGCCATCACGCCGGATATAATTACAGATAAAGGAAAAGCTCCAATGCCAATAATCCGCAAAAGCCTGCTCCAACTGATTTTTTCCGGTTCTTTCATGAAAAGGTGGAACGACAAGCTCCGCCCCATGGAAATGGTGGAAGTGGACAAGCAGGCTCATAAAATGATCGCCGCCTGGATTCTCTTTGTCCTTAACAGCGAGAAACTTGAAACACGGGAAAAGATTCGGCTGGGAAATGAAATCGTAGAGGGGGGCATATTTGAATACCTCTTTCGTATGGTCATTACCGACATCAAACCTCCGGTCTTCTACCGGATCAAAGAGAATCCCGAACACTACAGCAAGCTTTCCAAATGGGTTCTTAAGCAGCTTAGGCCCAGGCTCATGCCCTTGGGTAAGGATTTCCTGGAAAGACTCACCGACTACCACCTCAATCCTGACGACAATTCGCTTTCCCGCCAGATTCTTGATGCCTCGCACATGTACGCCAGTTACTCCGAGTTCAAGCTGCTCAAGCACCTCAACCAGATGGATGATGAGCTTGTTGGAATCGAACAGAGTTTCATTGACCGCTTGAAAGCATATTCCGGCCTTGATGGAGTAAACGAGCTTCTTCATTCCGAAACAACCCCGCTGGGCAGACTTGCCGACCTTTGCGGACGGTTACGCTTCCAGACACGCTGGTCCCAGACCCCGCGAGTCCCGGAAACCTCAGTTCTTGGACATGTATTCATCGTCGCTACGTTCGCATGGTTCTTCAGTCTGGAAAAAGGAGCCTGTCCCGCCAGACGGCAAAACAATTTCTTTACCGGTCTTTTCCACGATATGCCGGAATTGCTGACCAGGGATATTATCTCCCCGGTAAAAAAATCAGACCCCACTATCGGTGAGCTGATCCGAGAATATGAAGAGCAAGAGATGGAGCGACGGATCATGGCTCCGCTGAAAGAAAACGGCTACGATCAGATCGCTGACAGACTGGGCTATTTCCTCGGAGTGGAAACAGGGTCGGAATTCGATGCGGCAGCACTCATTGGCGGGTTCGCAAAAAAAATCAGCACAGAAGAACTGGATGCCCGCTATAACGATGATTCCTACGACCCCAAGGACGGAGAACTTCTTAAACTCTGCGATCATCTGGCTGCTTTCATGGAAGCATACAATGCACTGCAAAACGGGATCACTTCCCCGCAACTGCATCAGGCATACTGGCGCATCAGCCAGAGCTATATGGAAAATCCGGTAGTTGCCGGAATTCATGTGGGACCGCTGCTGGCTGACTTTGAATAATCCTGTTTTGCATGAATGGACGAAATATGGTTTAACTACTGTGAAGGATTAGAGTTTGCTGGCAAATCCAAAAGAATCAGACTTCTGACCGCTAACTTACATGATTGTGCAAAAGGAGAAATAGATGCTGCTGAGAAAAAGAGCTTGGGACATAATGAATGAAGAATTTTCCACTATTGAAGACTCTGCAAGCCTTGCCGAGGCAGTACGTACTCTCCGGGACAGTATGAAAGAGACCCCGGACAATCATATTGTGGTGGTAAAAAAGAAAAACGGTTCACTGCGCGGTGTCGTTTCCATCTGGACCTTGCTCAAGGCTGTGGAAGACATGGTACTTAAAGATGAAGACCTGACCCTGACCGAAGAAGCGGATTGGGACCGGGCATTCAAACGCGCCGGAACAGCCTGCTGCTCAGCATCGCTTGATGATCATATCGAAGAAGACGTGGTCATCCTTAAACCTACCGACCCCATGCTGGTGGTGCTTGAAATCTTCCGTAAAAAGAAAAGAACATGGGCGCTTGTGCAGGAAGGCGGAAACATCATCGGCGTGGTGCTGCTCAGTGATGCTTATCGCGAAGTTACCCGCGATCTGGTCCAGCAATTTTAATTAATAAGGGACTAAGCCCCTTTGGACTCCCTATTAATTCAGTTTTATTAAAAAACAAAACGGCCCTGTTTTCATGGCGAAAACAGGGCCGTTAACTTATTTCAGGAGCCAAAACTACTTCTTCAAAGTCATGGCCCAAGCTTGAATATTCTTAGTCACTTCCGGATCGTAAGCCTTATCCTGTGAAATCATCGCCGCAGCTTTCTGCGTATCAATGGCTTCAGCAAAAGGACGCTTGGTAATCATGGCGCAATATGAGTCAACTGCAGCGATAATGCGGCCCAGCTGGCTGATATCACGCCCTGATTTCTTCTGAGGGTATCCTTTACCATTAAGCTTTTCGTGATGCTCAATGACGCAAGCCTCTATTTCCTTATACTTAAGATCGAGCTTGGTAAGCATTTCGTAGCCGAGCATGGGGTGCTTATCCACTTTCTGGCGTTCGTCGGTGGTCAACGGCTTGGGCTTTTCACGGATAAACAAAGGGATCTTACTCATACCCAGATCATGCAGAAAAAAACCGGCAGTGAGTCTGTCAAAATGGTTCCGGCTGATATCACCGCTGGAAAAATTCTTACCCTTCATGCGGATAAAAATAGCAAGCGCCAATACGCCACAGTTCACGCTATGCTGCGCGAGGGTATGTTCTTTGTGCAGTCTTTTGGCAAGAGCCTTGATCCTGTATGGGTCATTCCATAGATATTCAGTGAGGACCATCAGGTCTGCCCAGAGCTTATCGGTAACAGCCGCGACCGGCTGGTCCAGAAACTCATTCATACGCATAGTCAGAGCTTCGATGAAAATGTCCGCAATCTCACTTTCCTTGAGGTTACGGTCGATAAGCACAAGGTCCAGCTGATAAGCAATGTGCTTTACATATACAGGATGGTCTTTACGGGAAACAAAGATAAATCCATCTTTTACCAATCCGGCCAGCTGCTCAATCTGTTCTTTGCTGAGCCGTCCCCCCACCTTATAGTAAGGTGCAATACGCCCCACATCTTCCATGAACATAAATATATCTAAAGGCGGCCTGAATTTGTTGAAGCTCTGAAGAATATCGGGGCTGATCTGGTAATATTCCTCGTTTAACCCCTCGGGAACATCCATTCTACTTGCACTCATATTTGAACCTTACCCTCATCACTTATAAACACCTGAAATAATTATATTTAGCATCATGCGGTCAGAACAAAATCCAAGATTCCCACTCACGCCCAAGCCCAAACGGACTCAAGCTGTAAAAAAACGTTTAAATCTTAGTTTTCAACTGCCCTATAGCACTCATATCCGTATTCGTGAAGTCTGTGTCCGACATGTTCCAATTTTTATCTATTATTTTAAAAAAAAAAGTAAACTTTTTTTCGCCATTTATTAATTCTTTCTAAGGTCCGTATATATAAGCTTTTAGAAGTAGTAAAATCCGCTTCAAGCATTGAAAACAGCCTGTTTGCAACCCTTTTATTTTAGAAGGGGGTCTTGACTTTTTCGCCATTTTCACACACAGGTGGTGAGACGGGGGGAATTGGTGGTAAATCTGTGTGATTGAGTGGTAGAAAAATGAAGTTCAGAGGTCATGCACATAGAAGCATGGATGCCAAAGGCAGACTGATGCTTACGCCGGAGTACCGGGATCAGGTTTATTCTGACTCCCCGGAAGGCTGCGTGACCTTGACTATTTTCGAAGGAAATATAGTCGGCTTCACACCACCGGACTGGGCGGTACTTGAAGAAAAACTCACAAGTATCAAGAGCCCCAGCCGGAAGCTCAGAAATTTCATCCGAATAATCATATCAGGTTCCGAAGAAGTAAGCCTTGATAAACAAGGCCGAATCACCATCCCTTCCTATTTGCGGAAAAGCGGTAAACTCGACAAGGATGTGGTCCTTGCCGGAGTCGGCGACAGATTTGAAATCTGGGATAAGCGGGAATACGAAGCCCTGCTTGAACAGGATTTTGATGATGTATCCGATGAGCTGGCTGAATGCGGAGTTGAACTCCCGTTCTAGCCTGTTTTCGCTATTCCGTCCCACTGACACAGTCACTGATTTATTAAACTTGATTTTCAAAACCGCCATTGGTTTGCCCCGCTCCCCCCAGAGTTAAGGCCTGAACCGTGAAACGTTTTTGGATCAGGAAATTATGGAAAGCAAGAAATTAATACCTGAAGAGGTCCACACTTCCGTCCTGCTGAATGAGGTCATTGAATGGCTGGCTCCCAAACCCGGAGGCCGCTACCTTGACGGTACCCTCGGCATGGCCGGGCATTCCAGCGCAATTTTAAAAATCGCTGGCGAAGGTGCAGAACTGGCCGGATTGGACCGCGATGAGCAGGCCCTTGAACTGGCAGGCGAACGTTTAGCCCCCTTCGGCGACCGTGCGCACAGATTCCATCTTGCTTTCAGTAAGTTTGAAGCAGCCCTCGATGAACTGGGCTGGGACACTGTTGACGGGGTAGTACTCGATCTCGGTGTTTCCTCCCTGCATCTGGACCACGCCGAGCGCGGATTCAGCTTCATCAAGGACGGACCGCTGGATATGCGCATGGACCCGGCAGGCGGAATGCCCCCGGCATCTTCCATTGTAAACAAAGGTTCATATTCCGACCTGAACAGAATTTTAAAACTGTACGGCGAAGAACCTCTGGCCTCCAAGATCACTAAGGCGATCATTGCGGCCCGGGAAGAAGAGAAAATTACCACCACCCTGCAGCTGGCCTCGATTGTGGAAAAAGCATACCCGGCCAAACGCAGGGCATTGTCACGGACCCACCCGGCGACAAAAACTTTTCAGGGCTTGCGCATTGCCGTGAACTCCGAACTGGAAGAGCTGAAAACTTTTCTGGACCGGATTCCGGACAGGCTCAGCCCCGGCGCAAGGGTAGCGATCATATCCTTCCATTCATTGGAAGACCGGATCGTGAAAAAGACCTTCAAAGCCCAGTCGCAAAGCTGTGACTGCCCGCCCATGCAGCCCATCTGCACCTGCGGGAAGGTCAAGCTGATGAACGTGCTGACCAGAAAACCTGTTCTTCCCACCGAAGAAGAGATGAAGGTCAACACCCGCAGCCGCAGCGCAAAACTCCGCGTAGCCGAAAGGACCGGAGAAGACGGGTAACAGCCATGAGTGATTCCAAGGGAATAGCCATGGCCATGGCCCTGACCATGGGATCGGCACTCATATTGGGGCTGGTTTCGGTCTGGCTGAACATCGAGCGGGTCGACAGGGCCTATGAGCTGCGGCGAATGGAAAAACGGCTCGATGAACAGGAAGCTCTGGCTGCAAAGCTGGAAGTAGAAAAAAACAATCTGCTCTCTCCCATAAGGTTGAGGGAGCTGGCAAAAGAATACGGTTTCGGACCGGCCTCGCAAGGGCAGATAAGAAGACCCGCGAACAAGGCGAAACCATAGCTGAAAAACAGGGAGCCCTAAACAATGGCTAAAAGGAAAAAAGAAAGCCTGAAGGCGAGCAGAAATAAGCTGCTCTTCGTCATGGTCCTTTTCGCCCTTGTATGGACGGGTCTCTTGGGCAGGGCGGCATGGCTGCAGCTGTTCAAGGGGGCTGATCTGTCACGCATGGTCTCCCGTCAGCATCTTGCCGCGGAACTGGAACGCGGAGAACGCGGTTCCATTTATGACCGCAACGGCAACCTGCTGGCAACCAGCGTTGAAGCTTCATCCGTGTACATCCGCCCGATCAAAGTTACCGATGTGGACGGCACGGCCTACAAGCTTTCAAAAATACTCGGCATCTCACAAGCGAAGCTGAGAAAAAAACTGTCCCGTAAGTCGAACTTCATCTGGATCAAACGGCAGATTAATGACCGCATTGCCCAGAAGATCGAACAGGCCAAATTACCCGGTGTATACCTGACCACGGAGTACATCAGGCTCTATCCCAACAACTACCTTGCAGGGCAACTGCTGGGTTTTTCCGGGATTGACGGTAACGGGCTTGAAGGACTGGAAAAAGAATTTAATGACCGCCTTGCAGGCCGCAAGGCGCAGTTTGTTGTGCAGCGTGATGCATCCGGCCGCAGGCTCTATCTTGATGCCATGGGCCGTGAAATGGATGTACGCGGCAAAGACATTCACCTGACCATTGATTCTCACCTGCAGTCAGTCACTGAAAATGCACTGGCTGACGCGGTTAAGAAATACAACGGCAAGT
Organism: Maridesulfovibrio pacificus (SeqCode); assembly: GCF_048612815.1. Taxonomy (NCBI): domain Bacteria; kingdom Pseudomonadati; phylum Thermodesulfobacteriota; class Desulfovibrionia; order Desulfovibrionales; family Desulfovibrionaceae; genus Maridesulfovibrio; species Maridesulfovibrio pacificus (SeqCode). The sequence continues at coordinate 96,742 of NZ_JBLZNE010000002.1, read as the reverse complement.
GGGGGTCAGCCATCGTTGTTGAAGTAGCATCCGGTGATGTTCTGGCTATGGCCAACTTCCCGCTCTTCAACCCCAATATTTTCCGCACCAGTTCCCCCAATATCTGGAGGAACCGTGCGGCTCTTGACGTTCACGAACCGGGTTCAACCTTCAAGCCCTTCCTCATGGCTGCGGCACTTGAACACAAGGTTGTAACTCCGGAAAAGCTCTTTGACTGCGAAAACGGCCGCTGGAAAATCAATGGTAAGTACATCAAGGACACCCATAAGGAAGGGTGGCTCCCGGTGCACAAAATACTTAGATATTCCAGCAATATCGGCTGCGCCAAGATCGGACTGGAACTGGGAGTACAGAACTACCATAAGTTCATCAGCGACCTCGGGTTCGGACACAGGACCGGGCTGCCGATTCCCGGTGACCGCAAAGGGATGATCCGCCCGGCTGCCAAATGGAACGAAATCGACCTGGCTGCCGGATCATTCGGACAGGGGATCGGTGTGACCACTGTGCAGATGGCAAAAGGCTTTTTGACCATTGCCAACAAAGGTGTTGAAAAACCGCTCAGATTGGTGCAATACCCCCGCTCCGACGAGCAAGATCAGCCTAAACGCATCTTCAGTGCGAACGTAGCTGAGAAAGTGCTCTCTATGATGCGTGAGGTTGTGCAGGACGACGGAACCGGACGTAAAGCCAGAATCAGCGGGACTACCGTTGCAGGAAAAACCGGAACCGCCCAGAAGGCACACAGTAAAGGCGGGTACGGCAAAGAATATATAGCCTCCTTTGTGGCTCTGGTTCCGGGATACAACCCGGACTACATCGTCTACATGATGGTAGATGATCCGAAACCGAACCACTATGGAAGCACAGTTGCTGCCCCGGCTGTTAAAAAGATCATGACTCAGACCCTTGCCTACTACGGCAAACTGCCTGAGCACCGGAAGCCAACTCCTGTTATGGCCGCCGGACAGACATTCACTGCGATGCCTAAAAAGGCGTTGCGTGCCACCCCGGCAAAGATAGCAGCTTCCGGGAATATGGTACCTGATTTGAAAGGAATGCCCATTCGCAGGGCAATTGAAATATTGGTCCAGAAAGGATTTGTCCCCAAACTGAAAGGACAGGGGATGAAAGTAACCAAACAACTGCCCGCCGCCGGAGCCAAATGGCCCGAGGACAAAAAGGCTGAAATGGTACTCTGGGTTTCTTAGTTAAAGGAAATTTTATGTCGAAAACAGTACTGAATAAAGCAAAATGGGACGCACTTCTCGCCAAGGTTAGCGAGGGGTTGATGGTCCAGTCAGATTCACGGGAAGTCCGCGAAGGTGATGTTTTTGTCGCCATTTCCGGTCCTCTTAGTGACGGTGCTGATTTCGTGCCTCAGGCACTTGAGAAAGGTGCCGCTTACATTGTTTGCGAAAAAGAAATTGAAACCGGTTCTGCTGAGCTCATACCCCACCCATCCCCCCGTGAAGCTCTGGGAGAACTGGCAATGACCTATTTCAAGACCGCAGACAGCAAGATCAAGCTGGTGGGCATAACCGGAACAAACGGCAAGACCACCACCACTTACCTGATCGAACAACTGCTTTCTTCCGCAGGGATCAAAGTAGGCGTGCTCGGTACAGTCAGCTATCGCTGGCCCGGATACGAACAGGAAGCACCGCTGACAACCCCCGGTTGCTGGCAACTGCACGAAATGCTCGCCAAAATGGATGATGCAGGTGTTCAAGTAGCGGTCATGGAAGTTTCATCCCATGCCCTGCATCAGAACCGTGTTTGCGGTCTTAAATTCGATGCTGCTGTAATCACCAACGTCACTCAGGACCACCTCGATTACCACGGGGATATGGAAGAATACTTCAAGGCAAAATGCATGCTCTTCCAGCATTATCCCAGCGCACTCAAACGAGGCATCATCAACTTTGATGATCCTTTCGGCAGACGTCTGCTGGAATGCTACTCCCCGGCAATCGGTTACGGCATGGACGCTTCCTGCGCCACTGGCTGCAAATCCCTGTGCGGAGAAATGGTTTCCTGCACCGGTGACGGCATGCGCTTAAAAATGACCTGCGACGGTGAACAGTGGGAAATCGAAACAGACCTTATCGGTAAGTTCAACGGTTCCAACCTGCTCGCAGCACAGGCCATCGGTCTGCACATGGGCCTAACTCCCAAGCAGATGGATGTTTTCAAAGAGTTTGACGGTGTTCCCGGCAGGCTCGAACGGGTCCGCAATGATCAGGGACTCAATATTTTCGTGGACTATGCCCACACCCCGGATGCGCTGGATAACGTCCTGCGTACCCTGAAAGACCTTGATTTCAACAGGGTTATCACTGTGTTCGGCTGCGGCGGAGACCGCGACCGGGCCAAACGTCCGCTGATGGCTGAAGCAGCCTGCCGCTATTCCGATGTGGCTGTGCTGACCTCGGACAACCCGCGCACCGAAGATCCCATGCAGATCATCGATGATGCTCGGACCGGACTAAAAGGCTGTGACCACGTCATCGAAGAGGTTGATCGTGCCGAGGCGATTCGCAAAGCGGTTGCGGAAATGACCAAGGATGACGTGCTGCTCATCGCAGGCAAAGGACACGAAACTTACCAGATTATCGGTACGGAAAAGCGGGACTTCAGCGACAGCGAAGAAGTCCTAAAGGCAATTAAGGAGATATACGGTTGAAGCTGACCTTATGTGAACTCGAAGAACAGCTCATGGGGAGCAGCGATCTACCCTCTGCGGCAGACATCGAAATCGCAGCCGTGCGCATTGACAGCAGGCTTGTGAAAAAAGGTGATGTCTTCTTCTGCATTGAAGGGGATAATTTCGACGGCCACAACTTTGTCCAGCAGGCTTTTGATGCTGGGGCAGTTGCGGTTGTTGTTTCCCAGTTCATGCCCGAATTTGAGGGCAAACCGACTATCATGGTCAAAGACACCGTACAGGCTCTTGGCCGTGTTGCCGCATATTGGCGTATGAAATCCAATGCCCGCATGATTGCCGTTACCGGTTCAGCCGGAAAGACCACGGTCAAGGAAATGCTTGCCCATGTGCTTTCAGGTTCCGGCTCCGTACATAAAAATTTCATGAATCTGAACAACCAGCTCGGACTGCCCCTGTCCATGCTCGAAGCAACAGGCGAAGAGACATACTGGGTCATGGAACTGGGCATCAGTCTGCCCCATGATATGGGCGAACTTGGCCCCATTGCCCAGCCCGACATGGCAATTGTTCACAACATCGGGCCCGCACACCTTGAAGGACTCGGATCACTGGAAAATGTGGCAGACCAAAAATCGTCACTTTTCAAATACATCCGCCCCGAAGGTAAGGCCCTGTGCTGCAAAGATCACGGACTGCTCTGGAATGCAGCGAATAAAATATCCAAGCCTGTTCCGTTTTCTTCGCAGGATGAGAATGCAGAGTACTACAGCACCCTGCTACACACCCTGCCTGACGGTTCCGGAAGATTCCTGATCAAGGCAGGCGAAGAAACAGCGGAAGTTATTCTGCCCACCTGCGGTTCCCATTTTGCGGAAAATGCGGCAGCGGTAACTTGCGCCGCCCACCAGTTGGGAATGGATTTGACCGAGATTGCGGAACGTCTGGCAACAGTAGAGCTGCCCAAGCAGCGCTTCCACTGCCACACCCACGGCAAATGGACACTTATCGATGATTCATACAATGCCAACCCGCTGTCCATGAGCCGGGCCATCGAGACTGCCAAACGCATTGCCGATGACAGGCCGCTGGTTCTGGTACTCGGAGATATGCTGGAACTTGGCGAAGAAGCTGGATGTGCACATTGCGACCTCGGCAGCAAGATTGCCGAAACCAGGCCGGACGCAACATTCTATCACGGAAAGCACTACTCAGAGGTGGCCTCCCAGACTAACGGGTCCACCTTGGTTCCGGTGAAACAGCCTATCGAATTTCTGAATGGAATACATGAACTGGGTCTCAGTGACGCGGTGGTCCTCTTTAAAGGGTCGAGGTCCTGCCACATGGAAGATTACTTCTATGCACTGAACAATGACATCAACGGGGAGAACGAAGGAGACAAAGCATGATCTATCATTTTCTAGTTCCCCTGAGCGCGCAAATCGGAGCACTGAATGTATTCCGTTATATCACTTTCCGCTCCATCTATGCGCTGCTGACCGCACTGGTTATCACCATTGTGCTCGGCCCCATGATGATGCGCTGGCTGCAGAAGATCAAATGCGGACAGTACATTCAGGATGAAGTCGGCGAACTGCACAAATGCAAGGCCGGAACCCCTACAATGGGCGGACTGCTGCTCGGATTCGGCGTGCTGGTTTCCACCCTGCTCTGGGCTGACCTGACCAACATCTATGTCTGGCTGACCATGCTGGTCTTTGCCGGATTCGGTCTGGTCGGTTTTGTGGATGACTACACAAAGATCCGTGGCAAACAGAACAAGGGGATATCCCCCAAAGCCAAGCTTCTCGGACAGTTACTGGTAGCCGGAACAGCTGTCGGGCTGCTGATTATGCAGCCTGCTTACTCAACTGAACTGGCAGTGCCGTTCTTCAAGAATTTTACCCCGAACCTTGGCTGGATGTATCTGCCGTTTGCACTGCTGGTCATGATCGGAGCATCCAACGGGGTTAACTTAACAGACGGACTGGACGGACTGGCTATCGGGCCTTCCATCACCAGTGCCACCTGTTATGCATTTTTTATCTACATTGCCGGTCATATCGGCATGGCAAACTACCTCAACGTTCCGCATGTTCCGGGCGTTGGAGAGGTTACAGTCTTCTGCGGTGCACTGGTCGGCGCAGGGCTTGGATTCCTCTGGTACAACGCCTATCCGGCCCAGCTTTTCATGGGCGATGTAGGTTCCCTTAGCATCGGCGGCGTGCTCGGTTTCATCGCCGTACTCTGCAAGCAGGAATTACTGCTGATCATCGTTGGCGGAGTCTTCGTATTCGAGACCATCTCGGTGATCATGCAGGTCAGTTATTTCAAGGTCAGCGGCGGCAAGCGAATTTTCCGCATGGCACCGTTGCACCACCATTTTGAACACAAGGGAGTACCGGAATCAAAGATCGTAATCAGGTTCTGGATCATCTCCATTTTAATGGCTCTTATGGCCTTAAGTACCTTGAAGATCAGGTAAAGGATGTTATGGACAGCGCATTTGTAGAACAGGTCACCTCGACCCGCATGTTCACCGGAAGGCTGGCAGTTGTCGCCGGAGCCGGAAGATCAGGTCTTGCCGCAGCAAAACTGTTGCACAAGCTCAAGGCCACCGTGCGCATTGTGGACAGTAATGAAGACCTGACCAAAGACATCCTTGAAGGTCTCGGCCCGGACGCCCAGCTAATGACCGGACCGTTCTGCGAAGAACAGTTTGCCGGAGCAGATGTGATAGTCGCCAGCCCCGGAATCCCGGCTCGCAATATCGCTCCGTTTATCGGCAACCTTCCGGAACGGGCCATCATTTCCGAGCTGGAACTGGCCTCATGGTTTGCCAATGAGCCCAAGATCGCCATCACCGGAACCAACGGCAAGACAACTACCACCGCGCTTATTAAGCACATTCTGGAAGATTCCGGCAGAACTGTATTCGCCGGAGCCAACTACGGAACTCCCCTTTCCGAATTCATCTACGAAGACGGAAAAGCTGACGTACTGGTTCTCGAAGTATCCAGCTTCCAGCTCCAGAACTGCCGCTTATTCAGACCGCTGGCAGCCATCCTGCTCAACATCTCGCCCAACCACCTCAACTACCATGAGGACATGGACGAGTATCTGCAGGCCAAGCTGAAAATTTTCGAACGTCAGAGTGAAGACGAACTGGCGATCCTGCCCGCAGATATGAAGGGAGAACTTGATCCGGCAAGCTTTACCAAAGCCGAGGTAAAATGGTTTGACGGTTCGACTTTTGAAGAACAGCCCAACCTTCCCGGCAAGCACAACTGCCTCAATATTGAAGCTGCCTGGCTTGCACTGGATAAGATTGGACTGACCCGCGAAGAATTTGAAGCAGGACTGAAAACTTTTGTCGGAAAACCGCACCGTATTCAAGATATCGGATCGGTGGACGGCGTTCGCTTCATTAATGATTCCAAGGGCACCAACCTTGACGCGGTCCGCGCAGCACTGAACAGCTTTGACGGCCCGGTCCGTTTGCTGCTGGGCGGTGTTTTCAAGGGTGGCGACGTAAAGGAAATCATTCCTGCCATGCGCGGCAAGGTTGCCGAAGTCGGGCTTTTCGGAGCTGGACGCGAGCACTTCGAACCTGCGCTCAAGGATGAATTCAAAATTTCATGGCACGAGAACCTTGAAAAGGCTGTGCGTGCTCTTTTTGCAAATTCCAAAGCAGGCGACACAATCCTGCTTTCCCCGGCAACTGCAAGCTTTGACGCTTACACCGGGTACCCTGCCAGAGGCGATGATTTTAAACGGATCATGGAGGAACTGTCTTGAATAAGAAAAAGAACCTCTCCGGTAAACCTGAGCGCTTAGATTACTGGCTGCTGGCCGCGGCATTGCTGCTGGCCTGCTTCGGACTGATGATGGTCCTTTCCGCCAGTGGAATCATGGCCGAGCGTTTCTTTGACGATAAATACCTCTTCTTCAAGAAGCAGGCGATATTTCTCGTGATCGGAACCTGCATGATGTACATCTGCTCCCGTTTGCCCAAAGGCTTTTTCTACAACATGGTCTATGTCTGGCTAATGGCTGCCTTCGTGCTCCTGCTGCTTTGCGATTTCTCACCGCTATCGGTAGCGGCCGGTGGAGCAAAGCGCTGGATCGCCTTGGGACCCCTGCGTATTCAGCCGCTGGAATTCTGCAAACCTGCGCTGGTGCTTTATCTGGCTTACTTTTTCTCACGTAAGCAGGAACTGATTAAAACCTTCAGCGTAGGCTTTCTGCCGCCATTTGCTATTACCGGCGCGCTCTGCCTGCTGCTCATGATGCAGCCGGACTTCGGCGGCTCGGTCTTTTTGTGCATGATCTTATTTTTTATGAGTCTCGTGGGCGGAACCAGAATCAGCTATCTGCTGACTTCACTGATTTTCGCAGGTGGAGCGGGCTATATGCTTATTACCAGTTCCCCATACAGACTTAAACGCATGACCGCGTTCATTGACCCCTTCAAGTCCGCACACGAGGAAGGCTACCAGCTGGTGCAGTCCCTGTATGCTTTCGGTTCGGGGAATATCTTCGGTCAGGGACTGGGTGCAGGTAAGCAGAAACTTTTCTTCCTCCCCGAAGCACACAACGACTTCATCATGGCTGTTGTGGGTGAGGAACTGGGCTTTCTCGGCGTACTGGCCGTTTTTGCCGTAATCGGTTTCCTTGTCTGGCGCGGATTCAAAATCGCGCTGGCACAGGATGATCTGCAGGACCGTTTCACCGCATACGGACTTACCATCATGCTGGCTCTGGGCTTCTGCCTCAACCTCGCGGTGGTAATGGGAACCGTACCGCCCAAGGGCGTACCCATGCCTTTCGTCAGCTACGGTGGATCAAGCTTGATGATCTCCTGCATCTGCATAGGCATCCTCCTCAATCTTTCAAGGGGGAAAGTCTGATGAAACGCATTGTCCTGACCACCGGCGGCACCGGGGGACACGTTTTCCCCGCACTGGCCGTTGCCCATGAGATCAAAAACCGTTTCCCGCAATGCGAGATTCTCTTTCTCGGCGGCAAAGGACCGGAACGGGAAATGGTCGAGAGGGCTGGAATCCCCTTTAAAGGGCTTCCGGCAAAAGGAGTTCTGGGCGGCGGCATCAAAAAAGTTTTCAGTTCGCTCTGGATTGTATCTGCAATGATCATGGCACTGAAGGAAATTGCTTCTTTCAAGCCTGATGCAGTTATCGGATTCGGCGGATACGCCGGATTCTGTCCGGTACTGGCAGCATGGCTGCTTGGTGTACCCACAGCAATCCACGAACAGAACAGCGTTCCCGGAGTGACCAACCGTATTCTGGGCAAGGTTGTAAAAAGAGTTTTCGCCTCCTTTAAGGATAGGAACGGATCTTTCCCCGCAGCAAAAACCGTTGTGGTGGGTAATCCGGTCCGTAAAGAGATAATCGACTCCGGCAACTGTGCGGATAAAAAGACAGTTCTGGTCTTCGGTGGAAGTCAGGGCGCGGCGGCCATTAACGATGCCATCATCGATGGACTTGCCAAACTCAAAGAAGCAGGCATCAGTCTGCGCCACCAGACCGGGAAAGCTGATTTTGAAAAAGTCCGCAAGGGTTACGAGCAGAACGGCATGGATACCGAAAAGGTTTCCCCGTTTATACACAACATGGGCGAAGCATATGCCGAAGCTTCACTCGTTGTATGCAGAGCCGGAGCATCCACTGTTTTCGAAGTAGCGGCAGCGGGCAAGCCAGCCATCTTTATCCCGTTTCCGTACGCCACCCACGACCACCAGACCGGGAACGCCCGTTCTCTGGCTGATCTGGGAGCGGCAGAACTCATTCCGCAAGCAGAACTTGGCGGAAACAGGCTGGCCGATGAAATTATTAAACTGATTGCGGATCAGGACAGGCTGAAAGGCATGGGAAGTAAGGCTCTTTCATTTGCCCGTACTGATGCGGCCTCCGCTATCGTGGAAGGCGTTGGAGATATTATTAGAATGAAAACAGTGAGAGGTGCAGCATGATCGCAGCAGAAGGACCGAGTGTACCTTTAGTAACGGACACCGCATGTCCCATCATGCGCAGCAGAGTTGGCAACATCCACATGATCGGTATCGGCGGCTCTGGCATGAGCGGCATTGCCGAAGTATTGATCAACATGGGCTTTACCGTGACCGGTTCCGATCTGGCTGCCGGAGCACCCGTGAAACGTCTGCTCAAAATGGGAGCGCAGGTCTTCATCGGGCATGGCGCGGACAATGTTAATGACGCCGACGTAGTGGTCAAGTCCACAGCAATTTCTGATGACAACCCGGAGTTGGTAAAAGCCCGCGAACTTGGGATTCCCATCATCCCCAGAGCGGAGATGCTGGCCGAACTCATGCGTCTGCGTACAGGTATCGCAGTTGCAGGAACCCACGGCAAGACAACTACCACCTCTCTGCTGGCAACAATTTTCACTGAAGCCGAACTGGACCCCACAGTTATCATCGGCGGCAGGCTGAACACCTTCGGCAGTAACGCCCGCCTTGGCGACGGACAGTTTCTCATCGCCGAAGCGGATGAATCCGACGGATCATTCCTCTGCCTCGCGCCGATCATCACTGTGGTGACCAACGTGGATAAGGACCATCTTGATTTCTACGGCGGTCAGGATGCAATTGATGAATCATTCCGCAAATTCATGAACTCCATTCCTTTCTATGGAATGAACGTTGTTTGCGGTGATGATCCGGGCGTGCAAAGGCTGCTGCCCTCCATCAAACGTCCCTGCATGACCTACGGCTTGAACAAGGGCAACAGACTACGCGGTGAAATCCTGTCCTGCGAAGTTCGCTCCCTGTTCAAAGTCTATCTTGATGAAGAACTTCTGGGTGAAGTTTCTCTGGCTCAGCCGGGCAAGCACAATGTGCTTAACGCTCTGGGAGCCATCGGAGTTTCCCTTGAAGCAGGACTTGACCCTAAAGTAATCCTAGCCGGTCTCTCCAACTTCATGGGCGTGGGCCGAAGATTTGAGAAGAAAGGCGAATCCAAAGGCATCCTCGTGGTGGACGATTACGGTCACCATCCGGCAGAAATTCAGGCGACCATTGAAACCGCCAAGTCCTGCTTCCCTCAGCGCAGGCTGGTAGTGGCTTTCCAGCCGCACAGGTTTACCCGCACACAGGCCCTGTTCGGCGAATTCTGCAAGACCTTTGAAAAAGCCGATGAACTGCTGCTGACTGAAATCTACCCCGCATCAGAAGATCCTATTCCGGGTGTAAACGGAATGTCTCTGGCGCAGGGTATCAGACAGGTCAGTGACACCAAGGTCCGCTTTTACCCGGACTTTGAAATGATGCAGAACGAACTGCCCAATATCCTCAAACCCGGTGACCTTTTCATCACTCAGGGTGCTGGATCGATCTACACCGTGGGCGAAAAGTTTTTGAAATATCTGGAAGAGGACGGCGAAAAAGTTCTCAAGCCGGAAGAAATAACAGCTTTATAACGGAAACGTATATATGACACTGGAATTGCTTCATAAACCGAGCATGGCACAGCTCACCTCACTTGGCATTGGCGGAAACGCCCGTGTTCTGGCAAAGGTGCGCGATGAAGCCGGTCTGGATGAACTTTCCCGCTTTGTTGAGCGCGAAGGTTCCGACCTGCTTGCCATCGGTGAAGGTAGCAACATGCTCGCCGGGGACGGGGAACTGAACCTCGCCCTTGTGCAGGTGGCCTGCGAACGAAAGGCCGAAGCGCAGATGACCGGTACCAGCGTGCTGGCTCCTGCAGACATGCGTTTGCCGGGGCTGCTTTCAGTGCTCATTAAAAACGGTCTTTCCGGCATGGAAGGTCTGGCAGGAATTCCCGGTTCAGTCGGCGGTTCCATTGCCATGAATGCCGGATCATACGGTACCGATATGCAGGCTTCCGTTAAGCGGGTTCGAATCTGGACTCCTTCCAAAGGACTCTTCTGGAAGGAAGCAACAGAATTGGAATGGGGCTACCGCCACTTTTCCATTGATCCCAAGAATCAGAACGAAGACAAATTCTTTCTGGTCTGGGAAGTCGAATTCGAACTTTCGCAGTCCACAGAAGAAGAAGTCCGGGTACGGATCAAAGAAACTTTTGAAAAGAAAAAAGCCACCCAGCCTGTCACTGCCAAGACAGCCGGGTGCGTTTTCAAGAATCCGGAAGGACACAGCGCGGGCAAGCTGCTCGACGATGCCGGATTCAGAGGCAGAAACCTCGGCGGTATGGGCTTTTCTGAAATGCACGCCAACTTCCTTGAAAACAAGGGTGGCGGTACCGCAGTTCAGGCACTGGAACTCATGTCGCAGGCAACCGAAGTCGTGGCTGAAAAATTCGGCGTCACTTTAAAGCCGGAGGTCATAATACTGTTATGAGCGTAGCAGGACTGAACAAAAGCAGGCTGAACCTGAGTAAATCAGGCAAAAAAACGGCCAGCCGCAACAAGACCAAGAAACGCAAGAATACTTCGCAGCCAATTGGTGGAATGTTAGCCGCTCTGGTGCGTAAGCTTTGCATTTCCGGAGCCTGCCTGCTGGTACTGGCTATTGTCGGCATAGGCTGCCTGGCCGGTTACCGCTGGGTCACCGCCCTGCCCTACTTTGCATTGCAGGACATCAAGGTCAGCGGGAATCATCGCTTGAGTTACGGTGAAATCCTGAACATTGCAGATGTGAACCTGAACAAGAACAGTCTTGCCGTTAACATCAGCGAAGTGGAAAGCAGGCTCAGCGACAATCTCTGGATCAAATCCGCAGCGGTCAGAAGGCAGCTTCCCGCAAAGATGCAGATTCATATTCGCGAGAAGAAACCCCGCTTTATGGTCCGCCACAATGACGCTCTTTATTACTGCGACAGCAACGGCGAACTTATTGCTCCGGTAGCTCCAGGCAAGTTCAGCTCCCTGCCGTTTCTGAATATTGAGTCTGAAGCCATGGACAAGGCGGACATTCTGCCGGAGTTCATGAACATGCTCAGCAAACGTGAGCTGCCATTTGATCCGGGCCAGATTGCCTGGATTGATATCAAAGGCGGCAACCGCATGGAAATTTTTATGGACAGGCTCGGCCTTACGGTGCTGCTGGGCCTGGACAACTGGCAAGAACAGCTTTCACACCTGAACACAGTTTGGAAAGACCTCAAGAATAGGGGGGAGTTCAGGGACGTGGCAGTCATTTCAACCGGGAAAAACAGGGTCTGGGTTGAAAAACGCAGTTCCGGGAAATGATTGCCGCAAACGGCAATACCCCGAATTTATAAGGATGATGAGGAGAAAAAATTATGTCCAAGTCTGATCTGATCGTCGGCCTCGATGTCGGCACCACAAAGATCTGCGCAGTTGTGGGAGAACCCACTGCGGACGGCGTCGACATTGTCGGCATCGGCACTGCCCCGTCCACCGGACTGCGCAAAGGCGTGGTGGTCAACATTGAGCAGACAGTACAGTCTATCAAGAAGGCTCTTGAAGAGGCTGAACTCATGGCCGGCTGCGAAATCCGCTCCGTATACGCGGGCATCGCAGGCAGCCACATAAAAGGTTTCAACAGCCACGGCGTTATCGCAGTTAAAGGCGGCGAGGTAACCCAGAAAGATGTAGACCGGGTTATCGATGCAGCCAAAGCTGTAGCCATTCCTCTGGACAGGGAAGTGATTCACACCCTGCCGCAGGAATACATTGTTGACGATCAGCGCGGCATTGCCGATCCGCTGGGCATGGCCGGTGTGCGCCTTGAAGTAAAGGTCCACATCGTTACCGGCGCGGTAACCTCCGCACAGAACATCATCCGTTCCTGCCATCGTTCAGGGCTGGACGTTTCCGACATCGTTCTTGAATCATTGGCTTCCAGCAAGGCCGTTCTTTCCGAAGAAGAAAGGGAAATAGGCGTTGCCATAGTGGATATCGGAGGTGGTACCACTGATCTGGCAATCTTCGCCAATGATTCAATTAAACATACTTCTGTTATTGCCCTCGGCGGTAACAACCTGACTAACGACATTGCATTCGGGCTGAGAACGCCCATGGGGTCTGCGGAACAGATTAAAGTCAAATACGGAACAGCGCTCACCGATCTTGTTACTACTGACGAGACCATTGACGTACCTTCCGTTGGCGGCCGCGATCACCGCAAAATGTCCAAGAGAGTACTGGCTGAGATCTGCGAACCTCGTTGTGAGGAAATCCTGTCACTGGTTGATCAGGAGCTGGTCCGCAGCGGGTACAAAAATATGATTGCAGCCGGAGTAGTTCTCACCGGCGGCACATCTCTCGTGGACGGAATGCAGGAACTGGCGGAGCAGATTTTTGATCTGCCGGTCCGCATTGGCTATCCCGCTGGCGTGGGAGGCCTTAAGGATGTTGTCAGCAGTCCCAAATACGCCACTGCAGTAGGGCTGCTCATGTACGGCGCGGAAAAAGAAGGCAGCTCTGAGCAAGTCTTCAGAATCCGTGACGAAAATGTTTTCAACCGCATTCTGGGCAGGATGCGCAAATGGTTCACTGACATCGCATAAAAAGATGTATCGCCATTGAAGGTTGGCGGGATTCAGTGAAGTTAAGGCATGAAGTTCTTTTCCGACCCCGATCACGGAAAAGTAAGCAGCAAAAGTTTAACAGGGGAAATCAAAAATGATGATGGATTACATGGAAATTGAAAACGACGGTCAGGCCAGAATCAAGGTTATCGGTTGTGGTGGTGGTGGCGGTAACGCTATCAACAACATGATCCAGTCCGCACTCTCCGGTGTGCGCTTCATCGTAGCTAACACCGATGCTCAGGACATCAACAAATCTCTGGCTGAATACAAAATTCAGCTCGGCGACAAACTGACCAAAGGCCTCGGCGCTGGCGCAAACCCCGATGTGGGTAAAAACGCAGCTCTCGAATCCATTGACCAGATCCGCGAACTGGTCAGCGATTGCGATATGGTCTTCGTAACCGCCGGTATGGGCGGCGGAACCGGTACCGGTGCTGCTCCCGTTATCGCTGAAGTTGCCAAGGAAGCCGGTGCTCTGACCGTTGCCGTTGTAACCAAACCTTTCTATTTCGAAGGCAAGCGCAGACTGCTGCAGGCAGAAAAAGGTATTGAGGAACTCAAGAATGTAGTTGACTCTATCATTACCATTCCTAACGACCGTCTGCTCCAGCTTGCCGCTAAAAAAGCAGCTTTCTCTGAAATGCTGAAAAAAGCTGACGAAGTCCTTTACTACGGCGTCAAGGGTATCGCCGACCTGATCACCGTTCACGGTCTGATCAACCTTGACTTCGCCGACGTACAGGCTGTTATGTCCAGCTCCGGTCTCGCCCTCATGGGTACCGGTATCGCACGCGGAGAAAACAGGGCACGTGAAGCAGCCATGAAAGCTATCACCAGCCCGCTGCTTGAAGATGTTTCAATCGAAGGCGCAAAAGGCGTGCTCATCAACATCACCTGCTCCCCTGACATGACCATTGATGAAGTCAGCGAAGCAGCCAACATCATCTACGAAGAAGCACACGAGGAAGCACAGATCTTCTTCGGTACTGTTTTCGATGCTGAAGTCGGCGATGAAATGCGCATTACCGTTATTGCTACCGGAATTGACAGTGCAGTTGAGCAGACAGTTACTCCGCCTGTTGAACAGCAGTCTTTCGGACAGCCCCAGCGCCCCAACCTCACTCCCAGAGGCATGGCCCCCAAGAATAAAGAAACCACCAACGTTCATCAGGTGGGCAGCGCCCACGCTGAAGAAGACCGCTCCATCCCCGCTTACCTGCGCCACACCACAAGTAAGCCAGCTGAAGCGGCAGGTGCCCGTGAGCCTGTACAGCTCAAGCCCAAACAGGCTGCCAACTCCGGTGGAGAAGAATTCATCTTCCATGATGACGATGACTTCGAAGTTCCGACCTTCATTCGCAAGCAGGCTGATTAATAAATTATAACGCCTGACATACTTGCGATGATTATAAACCGGAAACAGTACGGGCCAAACGGTCCGCACCTGGGATAACCCATGTCCGTAAATGAAGAATTCTTCTACTACGGAAAGGAAGAACCCTCGCCCGAGGAAACTGGAGGCCGTCTGCCCACGGCTCTTGTGTTCCCCGGACGGAAGGGGTCTGCACTCTCAACCTTAGGTTGGCAGGCTGTCTATCGTCTGCTGGCTCCGGACGCGGAGCTTGCGGTAGAGCGATTCTTCCTTGGCGAGCCGGGAAAACCGTCTGTTTCCATGGACAGTGACAAAGAACTGTCCGAGTTTCCCCTGATCGGCTTCAGCATCAACTTTGAGGAGGAATACCTCCATCTGGTCAGGATGCTGAAAGATTCGGGCGTTCCGCCACTGGCGGCGGAACGCCCGGACTTCCCGCTGGTCATGGGCGGAGGTCCGGTGGCCTTCCTCAATCCCGCACCCATCGCGCCCTTTTTCGACTTCTTCTGGGTAGGAGAAGCTGAAGCGGGATTGAAGGACCTATGCCTCGAACTGAAGCAGCATATTTACGACGGGGGAAGCAAAAAAGAATTTCTGGATCTGATCAAAGATCGGGACGGCGTCTACGTTCCCGGCATGACCAAAGGTCAGGTCCGCAGGGCAGTGCTACCACCGGGGCCGGTATCTGAAGGACACGGAGTCCCCCTCCTGAGTGATCCTGCATATTCCTGTTTTATCAGCCCGGAGGCGGTCTTCAAGGACATGTTCCTTGTAGAGGTCAACCGTGGCTGTCCGTACGGATGCAGATTCTGCGCAGCAGGATACATCTACCGTCCGCCGCGCCACGCTTCCATTGACCAGCTCAAGAAGATTGTGGAGCTAGCCGATCCGCCCAAGGTCGGCTTGGTAGGCACAGCCCTTACCGACTGGCCGGACCTGCTCCCATACATTGAGTGGCTCAAAAAACGGAAAACCAAATTTTCCCTCTCATCCGTTCGCGCTGACGGACTTACTGAAGAATTGCTGGATATCCTGCGCGCAGCAGGAGTGCGCACCGTGACTCTTGCACTGGAAGGTGCCAGCAGACGTCTTCGTGATGCGGCCAGCAAAAACCTTGAGGAAGAAGACTTCCTTCGCGCCGTGGAACTCTGCGCTGCCAAAGGAGTCAACCACTTGCGGGTTTACGTCATTGTGGGCTGGCCCGGCGAGACTGCTGAAGATTACGAAGAACTGGCTCTCATGCTTGAAAAGATAGATGAGGCCCGCAAGCGTGGTCAGGGTAAAAAGAAAAAGCAATTCATGCGCATCACCTTCGGTGCCAGCTGCCTTGTGCCCAAACCGTGGACCCCGCTGCAGTGGGCTGCAATGCCATCTGAGAAAGAGCTCAAAGACGTTCTTTCCAAAGTCAATGGACTGACCAAAAAATATAAGGGCATTGCCTTTTCAGGTGACAATCCATTTCAGGCCCGATTGCAGGGCATACTTTCCCGTGGCGACGAGTCTCTTGCTGAATTCATCAGCTATGCTGCGGAAAATGGAGGCTGGAAAAAAGCCTCTAAATTTTTCAAAGGCGATGTTAATCGTTTTATCGACCAAGAGCTTGATAAAGACTCCCCCCTGCCTTGGGACTTCATCGATACCGGAGTGAAAAAAACTTACCTCTGGCGCGAATGGCAACGATTCCAGAAAGCAGAAAAGACCCCGGTCTGTCCACCTGACGGATGCGCAGAATGCAAAAGCTGCGGCATGCATCAATGGCTTGAAGAGCTTTAATCCCTGATTGCACTTTTGTGCAATCAGGTTGCACAAATCACTCTATCTTCCACTCATAAACAACTGCTCAAAACTGCTACCTATTGAAATAACTCTCCTTGTACAACAATTGCATACTGTTACGGTATAGAATTTTAAAGGAGTGTTTTTCATGAAAAAAATGATTTTACTTTTGGCTTTTCTGCTTCTGCCTGCAAACGGATTTGCAGGAATGGAAATTGGGGATAAGGAACTGAGCATCCCGATCAGTGAAGTAAATGACGGTCAGGCCCATTATTACTCAGTAAATCTTGACGGAAAAGAGATTCGTTATTTTGTAGTCCGCAGCAAAGATGGAATTATCAGAGCAGCCTTTGATGCCTGTGATGTCTGCTATCGCTCAAAAAAAGGATACTCACAGCAAGGTGACTTCATGGTTTGCAACAATTGCGGAATGCGCTTTCATTCCACACGAATCAATGTGGTCAATGGTGGTTGCAACCCTTCTCCGCTGGCAAGAGAAACCAAAGATGATAAGCTGGTAATTTCTCTGGATGCGGTCAGATCCGGGGCCATGTACTTCTAAGGAGCGCGCATGAATCTTTTTACTATTCCCCTGCGTAACCTTGGCCGCCGCCCTTTACGTACCATTCTTCTATGTGCAGTGTTCACAGTGGGAGTCATGTCTGTGGTTTCCATCCAGCTGCTCTCTACAGTTGTGGGCAACAGTCTTGAAGAAAAAATGAGTAAATTCGGGGCCAACATCCTGATTACCCCGAAAACCGAATCCCTGTCCGTAAGCTATGGAGGGTTGGATCTCGGTAATGTTGCCTACGGCTCCCATGAGTTACAGGGAACGCCAGTCCTTAAGGCCGTTCGTGATATTGACCTGAAGGAACGGCTTAGCGCTGTAGCCCCCAAATTCGCCGCCATTTCTAAAGTTAAAGGACAGCAGGTGGCGGTTGTCGGGGTCAGTATGTCCGATGAGTTGAATATCAAAACCCACTGGTATCCGGAGGGCCGTTTTCCTGAAAAACAAAATGAAATTGTTATCGGTGTCAATGCCGCCAGCAAGCTGGACATCAACCCCGGTGACACTCTCGAAATAGAAGGAAACAAGCTTCTTACAGCAGGAATTCTCGACCCCACAGGAACCGAAGACGACAATGTAATCTTTATGGATATTGACCTGCTGCGTAACAGCGTGGGCCGTCCCGGAGCAGTTCATTTCATCGAAGTTGCCGCCCTTTGCGCAGGATGCCCCATTGATGAAATCGTACAGCAAATCGTCAAGGCAGTTCCTGGAGCAGAGGTTAAAGCTCTTCAGCATGTTGTTAAACAGCGCATGTCGGCCATCAGCTTTGTGAACCAGATGGCTTGGACCGTAAGTGGCGTTATTCTTCTCACCGCCTGCTTTATGATCGGTCTGTCCATATTCTCGGCAGTGAATGAACGTAAAACAGAAATCGGACTTATGCGCTCGCTGGGCTTTTCAACAGGATCGGTGTTTTCCATATTCTGCCTTGAGGCACTGCTAATGGGCTGTATTTCGGGAATTCTTGGTTATCTTGGAGGTTATTTCGCCAGTGGAGAAATCCTCAAGAACCTGAACATGGGCGAAGCTGACATAGCCTTTGATCCGCTGGCCTTCGGGATCACCTTCCTTGCTGTGTCCGGGCTGGCAGTGCTTTCCGCTACCATCCCTTCACTACGAGCCACCCGCGTTGATCCCTCTAGAACCCTTGTTTCACTGTAAGGATTTAAAATGCTTAAAACAGAATCAATCAGCCATAGTTATGGTGAAGGGTCCGCAGCTGTAACAGTTCTGGACAATGTATCAATCAATATACCCGAAGGTGGATTCACCTCAATTATTGGGCGTTCAGGTTCCGGCAAATCAACCTTGCTCAGCGTTATATCAAGCCTGCTTAAACCTGAGCAGGGTCAGGTTTATTTCAAGGAAAACGAAATCACGAATCTACCCGGCTCTGAAATTGACAGACTCAGAAAGGAAGAATTCTCTATTATCTTCCAGTCGCACCACCTGCTGCCTTATCTCACGGCACATGAGAATGTACTCCTGCCCTTTCTGGACAGACTGGCACCGGCTAATAAAGAACTATTGGAACGCGGGCGGGAGTGCCTTGAACGCGTGGGACTTGCGGGCAAGGAAGATCGCCTTCCCGGACAGCTGTCAGGAGGGGAACAACAGCGGGTTGCCATTGCGAGGGCTCTGATAAAGTCACCTTCAATACTCTTTGCAGATGAACCATGCGGCAGTCTGGACAAATCAACAGGCAATGGAATCATAGAAATCCTTCAGAACCTCAATCAGGAAGGACTGACCATAGCTATGGTCACCCATGATCGGGTTCATGCCAGCATGGCTAAAGACACAATAGCACTGGAAGATGGGAAAACCATATAGAAACATTAAGTTTTCTAAGTGCAACTTAACATTCTATCTGCACAATTTGTGCACGTATGCGCAATTCATTGCATCAGTGTTTTCAGACTGTTCCGGAAGGAAATAGGACTTTAATTCAACCAGCTTAAGTGGTTAGCAACTTTGGCACGGGCCATGCTTCAGGAGAATTACGAGACAGCAATAATTCATTCAAATAAGGAGATAACAATGAAAAAGAAAATCGTGATTCCCGTAGTAGCAATTATGGTTATGGCCATGGCCGGCACAGCAATGGCCCGTGGTGGATACCACGGCGGCGAGCATAACGGATACAATAACGGCCCCCGCCAGATATTTGAGCAACTGACCCCGGAAAAACAGAAAGAAGTGGAAGCCATCTTCCAAAAACATCAGGACGAATTCCAGACCATTAAAAGTCAGATGTGGGCAAAACGCACCGAACTTAACGCACTGGTAGATTCCGGTAAATCCGATCAGAAAACCATCACCAGGCTGGTTAAGGAAATGACAGATTTGAGAACCAAGGCCTACAACCTCCGCAAGCAGGTCAACAACGAAGTTGAAACAGCTACCGGAATTGAAATGCCCATGCGGGGCTTTGGCGGCGGTCGCTACTTTGATAGCGACAGTCCCCGCAGAGGCCATAGAAACAACAACGATTACAGAGGGTGTTGGAACTCATAAGCTAGATAAATATCCCCAAACTAGATCCTACGCATAACAGAACACTCCATCCATCCCCTTTGACGAAAAGAGGCCCCCTCCCCGGGCCTCTTTTTTTATACTCTCAGATTCCACCAACCTTTGGCGACTTACATTCAGAATCTCCACATTCAGCCTTGCAGGTAAACCTGCACCTTTTGTGCAACATAATGCACAAAGACTTTGCACTAAAACAATACTACATATTTGCACAAAGACACTAACTCACTAATTTAAAACAACTTTCATTTTTGGCACAGCACATGCTTTATGGTAAATTGAGAGGGCAACAACTTTTAACCGCATCAGGAGATCATATGAAGAGAAAAACTCTGATTCCGCTGATCGTTGTGCTGGTTCTGGCAGTAGCATCTGTCGCCATGGCACGAAACGGTTACCGGAACGCTGGTTACCACAACGGTAACTGGGCTGCATATGAGCAGCTGACACCTGAAAAGCAACAGCAGGTACAGGACATCATCAAAAAATACGAATCCACATTTCAAACCCTGAAAAGCGAACAGTGGGCAAAACACACTGAACTAAGAGCGCTGGTGGATTCCGGAAAAGCCGATAAAGATACCATCCATGCTCTGGTAAAAGAACTTTCCGATGTACGTGACAAGCTTTACACCGAGCACAATAAAATGGCCGCTGAAATAGAAAAAGAAACCGGTCTGTCATTCTCTCCTATGGGGCAAGGATACGGTAAAGGCGGCAGAGGTTGTGGTAATTATCAGCAGGGATGTCCCGGCGGTAGCGCTAACTGCGGAAACTTCAAGCAGATGAATTGCCCCGGCGGCAATTGCTACTAAATCCTTTAAATAACGTTCATCTACACTAATTACAGGAAAACGGGTAAAAAGGAGGGCTATACGGTCCTCCTTTTTTTATTAAATTCACTTCCATATTCAGGACAGTTTAAGTTAGTAATATCAGTACAAATCATAGGAGAATCTCATGTTTAGAAAAATAACTTCCCTTACCAGTTTCTTTTCTTTCATTGTCCTGATCATTACCAGCGCCATCCTGTACATCGTACCGCAGGGCCGTGTGGCCTATTGGGCGGATTGGACCCTGTTCGGCCTGAGTAAAGAGCAATGGGGAGATATCCACATCTGCACCGGAGTACTTTTTCTTGTTGTCTCAATCCTGCACATCTGGCTGAACTGGAAGCCCATACTCGCTTACCTTAAAAAGAAAGCCGGTGAATCAAATTTCACCTCCCCAGCATTTTTTATCAGCCTGATTATCACGCTTTTCGTCGTCTTCGGAACTCTGGCCGGCTTGCCGCCCATGAAACAGGTGCTAGAATTCAGTCAGGATTTTAAAGCCATGGGTGAAGCCAAATACGGTATACCACCCTATGGTCACGCGGAACTCAGTCCGCTCAATATTTTCTGCAAACGCATGGGTCTTGATCTTGATAAAGCCGCTGCCTCTATCAAAGAGGCTGGGATAGAGCTTGAGTCTACGAAAGAAAGCATCAAATCCATTGCCGATAAAGCGGGTCTGACCCCTAAGGAACTGCATGAGATTATCCTCAAGGGTCAACCAGGCAAAACAGGCTCAGTGAAACCAATAACTACTGCCGCTCCCAATAAACAAGATATATCCCACTCTCCGGGAGGTGGAATCGGTCGCATGAGCCTCGAAAGCTATTGCGCAAAGTTTAATCTCGATCTGAATACAGCACTGGGCATTTTACGCGAAAAAGGCGTGGTTGTTGACAAAGATACCCCCATCAAGGAAATTGCAGGCGCACTGGGACTCGACTCTCCTCGGGCCATCGGTGAACTGCTCAATCCTTAAACAAAATCGGATTCAATGGAATTAAGCTCACAGAAATCACATAAACTGCCACTTGCTCTGGCCCTGCTGGCCCTGATCCTGCTCGGGGCCGGAAGCTTGTACCTTACATGGCACAACTTGCGCCAGATGCATCAGACCGTGTTTGAACACATGCTGCTTTCCGCACGTTCTATTGCCCGTGGTCTGGATATCCAGCTGGTCGAAGGAGCTCGGCGCATGCGCTCTCCGGGTATGCATAATCGACGCATGCCCCAACAATTGATCCCGGATGCGCGGGAATTATTCAAAGAGATGGTTGCCGAGGGCGACCTGCTCTACATCGCGCTCTACGGACCGGACCGCAAGCCGATACTGGTGGTTGAACAGAACGATGAAGGAAGCCCGATCTATACGCCACCGGCAGGCCTTTTTGATATGATCACCCAAACGCGTGAATCCAGCACTCCGGTGATGATTAAAGGAAAAGCGGCACTCCTCTACGGCACTATGGGCCAGCCAATCCTGCAACGCCTCTACGGTCATAAAAGACGTGGTTTCATGCCTCCGCAGGATAAAGAAACCTTTCTCCTACTGGGCTTGAGTGCCGAGAAACACCTGCGTCAGTTCAATCAATACCGCCGTGCAGCGCTATTGCAAACCGGCTACATATTCCTTGCAGGACTGGTCCTCTGGCTACTTGCCGTGGCCTATTTTCAACGCAGAGAACAAGGTAAAAAACTGACCCGCATGGAGCGGTTTCAGGCAAACCTGCTGGACAACATGCCGGACGGTTTGATGACCATTTCGCCTCAGGGCAGCATCCTTTCAGCTAATGGTTCCGCTCATAAGCTGCTGCAATGCCAGCATGATGAAGTTCTTGTGGGCAAAAACTGGAATGATTTTAATTACGAATCTCTACAGGATTTCAAACGAAACAACGTGATATGGGAACATGTCCGGCTGGGCGGTAAAAACCTGGAGCTTATTTTCTTTCCCTACTTTGAAAGCAGGAAAGATCAACGGACGATGATCATCATCCGGGACCGCACCGATATTGCAGGACTGGAAGAGGATCTTTACGAAGCGCGCAGACTGGCTTCCATTGGCTCTCTTGCTGCAGGCGTAGCTCATGAAATCCGGAATCCATTGAGCTCCCTACGTGGTTTCGCCCAACTCTTTGCTGACAAGTTCAAAGAAGAGCAGCCCTACGGAACATATGCGACCACGATGCTCACCGAAGCAGACCGTTTAAACAGGGTGGTAACCGACCTGCTCTACCTGTCCAAACCCCATGAATTAAATCCGGAAATAATGGATCTGCGTGAAATCTGCGATTCCATGCAAACACTCATGGGATTTGATCTTGAACACAAGGGCACCCGGCTACAAACCGAACTTAACATTGAACAGGTTTATGCCGACCCTGACGGAATCAAACAGGTTCTGCTCAACCTGCTGGTCAACAGCCTCGATGCTGTTCCGGATGCAACCGGCACAATATCCATCGTTGCCGAAGGAACCGAACACGGAGTTTGGATAAGCGTCTGCGACAACGGACCGGGTATGCCTGAAGATATCCGTAAACACGCCCTTGAACCGTTTTTCACCGACAAGCCCAAAGGAACTGGTTTAGGGCTTGCTATAGTCAACACAATCATGCGCGGCCACAATGGCCGGGTAACCATTTCCGCACCGGACCTTCCCGGTCCTCTGGATGGTACTTGCGTAATGCTCTTTTTCCCGGCACCGCGTGATGAAGGATCAGAATAATGAATGCCATAGGAAAAAATGTACTCATAGTCGATGATGAACCGTCACTGCGACTGCTCATCCGGGCAGTATTGGAAAGTGACGGCTGGAATGTTCATGAAGCCCAGTCCGGCGAACAGGCCCTTGAAATGCTACCCGGCCTGACATTAAATGCAGCCCTGATCGACATGCGCATGGAAGGGATGGACGGAATGGCCCTGCTTAAGGAGCTGAACACCATCATGCCCGGCCTGCCGGTTATCATGCTCACCGCCTACGGCAACGTGAACTCAGCAGTTGTTGCCATGAAGCATGGCGCTTTCGACTACCTGACCAAACCCGCTGATAATGAAGAGCTCAAGGCAGTTCTGGCCAAAGCCCTTGATTACTCCAGGCTGGTGGATGAGAACGAAAAACTCAAATCCGCAGCCGGAGCCACAGAGCAAATGATCGGCAGCTCGCAGGGAATGCTCAATGTAAAGGATCTCATTGAACAGGCCGGACCTTCTGAAGCTACCATCCTCGTACTGGGGGAATCCGGTACAGGTAAGGAACTGGTAGCCGAAGGATTGCACAGAGCCAGCCAGCGGGCAGACAAACCTCTGATCAAAGTCAACTGCGCAGCTCTGCCTGCGGACCTGCTGGAAAGTGAACTTTTCGGCTATATGAAAGGAGCCTTCACCGGAGCCAATGCCAATAAACCCGGACGTTTTCAGCTAGCTTCCGGCGGGACCCTCTTCCTCGATGAAATCGGGGAAATGGACCCGGTGCTGCAAGCGAAAATTTTGCGGGCTTTGCAGGAAAAAGTAGTTGAGCCACTAGGTAGCGTTTCTCCGGTGGAGACTGATGTACGCATCATTGCAGCGACCAACCGCGACCTGAAAAAGGAAGTGGAAAATGGCAACTTCCGCGAGGACCTTTACTACCGTTTGAGCGTCCTTGAAATCCGCATTCCGCCGCTGAGGGAACGTGTAGGCGACCTGCCTTCGCTGGTAGCTTATCTGCTGGAAAAACTGGGCCGCAAGAATAATAAAAAAGTACGTTCTGTCAGCCCCTCATTTCTGGATTCGCTCAGCCGTTACGACTGGCCCGGAAACGTCCGTGAACTGGAAAACGTACTTGAGCGGGCCATCATTTTGAGCCGCAGCGAAGTGCTGGGGCCGGAACTGCTGCCTCCGCAGGTGATTAGCCCAGCTCCAAGACAGACATCACCGGAACCTGCGCCCTCGGCACAACCGGCTCAACAAACTCATCAAGCAGCCCCGACTCCGTCAACCGGCACTCCCACCCTTGACGATGCGGAACGCCAAGCCCTGATAGCTGCCCTTGAAGCCAACCAGCATCACCGCGAAAGAACCGCTGAAGCTCTTGGTATCAGCCGCAGGACTCTTCAGTACAAACTGAAAAAATATGGCCTGACCCGCAGGTAAAATAAAGATTAATAACAGCTTCTTTAAGCCCGGAAATTTTGATTTCCGGGCTTTTTTTATCAATTATGGCAATTAGCCATGATTATCCGCATTCTCATGTCCTTAGCCCCGACAATACATTCTTAGCTCAGTCCAGCTTTCGTTCATTGCTAATGAGCTCAATAACCATAGCTTACAGGTTAAAATCAATCTTATTTGACATAGTCTCATATTTTATCTACTCTTAAAATTCGAGCTTCATAATTTTTGAACTCGAGACAAAGACGGCTTACCCTATTTTAATCCAGCCGCAAAAATCGACAGATGTGAGCTTTTACTTCGCCTAAAACCAGATTATACAAACTGTACTTTTGCAAAGTAAAAACAATACTTTCTAAAAACAACATCAAACACAACTATAACAAACGCACACTGCATAGAAAAATGCATTCCAAACAAGATCACTACATAAAACCTACCGGCACGCCCGTTCAGGAAATCAACCCCAATTCCGCACCGGAAAAAATCCCCCTCCTCTCCTCTTCTCTCACCAAAACCGCTTCCAATTAATTTTTACTGCCCTCAATTGACTTGGGGAATAGTGTTTAGTTTTATTTAACGGAGAAGATATGGAAAAAATCAGAGTCGAAAACCTCTATAAAATCTTTGGCAACACCCCGAAGAAAATCATCCCTATGCTTGAACAGGGTGCCACCAAAGATGAGATTATGGAAAAAACAAAGCACGGTGTAGGCGTCAACAACGCTTCATTCAGTGTCGAAGAAGGTGAGATCGTTGTGGTCATGGGCCTTTCCGGTAGCGGAAAGTCCACCCTTGTCCGCTGCATCAACAGGCTAATTGACCCCACGGGGGGGAAAATATTCATTGATGGTGAAGACATCACCACCTTGAACAAAAACAAACTGCGCAAAGTGCGTCTGGAAAAACTCGGGATGGTTTTCCAGAACTTCGCCCTTTTCCCCCACCGCACTGTTCTGAAAAATACAGAATACGGATTGGAAATAGCCGACACCGACGCGGAAACCCGTAAACAGAAGGCCATGGAAGCCCTCGAACTGGTAGGGCTTAGCGGCTGGGAAGATTCTTACCCCGACCAGCTTTCCGGCGGTATGCGCCAGAGAGTCGGCTTAGCCCGTGCTCTGGCCCTCGACCCCGACATCCTGCTCATGGATGAAGCTTTCAGTGCCCTTGATCCGCTCATTCGCCGCGACATGCAGGACGAACTGATCAATCTGCAAGAGCGCATGCACAAAACAATTGTCTTCATCAGCCATGATCTTGACGAAGCCCTCAAGCTCGGCGACCGCATTGTGCTCATGAAAGACGGTGAAATCGTGCAGGTCGGCACCCCCGAGGAAATCCTCACCGAACCTGCAACAGAATACGTACGCCGCTTTGTGGAGGACGTTGATATTACCAAAGTCCTCACCGCTGAATCAGTTATGAAAAAAATTGATGCCGTAGCCTACCTGAGAACAGATGGCCCGCGCGCCTCCCTGCGTAAAATGCGTAAAAACAATATCTCCAATCTCTTTGTCCTCGACGAAAAGCACAAGTTGATCGGCATGCTCAATGCAGGAGACTGCGCCAAACTTGTTGAAGAAGGCGGAAAGGACATCAGGACTATCATGCACACCGATCTGCAGGCTGTTGACCTGGAATGCCCCGCTCAGGAGCTATTCAACATCATGCAGGACAGAACACTTCCCCTGCCGGTCATCAATTCAGAAAACAAGCTGAAAGGTGTCATCGTCCGCGGTACACTGATCGGTGCCCTTGCTGAAAGAGGAGGCAATTAGAATGAATATCCCACGCATTCCCGTCGGGGAAGTAATCGAATCGTCAATTGATTTTCTGGTGGAACATTTTTCATTTGCCACCAAAGCTTTTTCCGCAGTGCTTGAAGCCGGACTGGATGTGGTCGAAGGGACCATGAAAGCCTGCCCGCCGTGGCTGTTCATTATTATTGTGGCAGCTATCACTCTGCGGCTGACCAAAAGCAAAAGAACCACAATATTTTCCATAGCCGGCTTGCTGCTGATCTGGAATATGGGCTTATGGAAAGCCACAGTCAGCACAATCGCACTGGTTATTGTTTCAACCCTGCTGGCGCTGATGATAGGTATCCCTATAGGAATCTTCGCCGCCATGAACAAGCATGTGAACAAAGTCGTTATGCCTGTTCTTGATGTCATGCAGACCATGCCCGCTTTCGTATACCTGATACCGGCCATCCCCTTTTTCGGTCTTGGCAAGGTCGCTGCTATATTCTCAACAATCATCTTTGCCATGCCACCATCCATCAGGCTGACCTGCCTCGGAATCAAGCAGGTCCCGGAAGATCTGGTGGAGTGTGCCGAAGCTTTCGGCTCCAACCGCTGGCAGAGACTTTTTAAACTCGAACTTCCCATTGCCACTCCGACCATTATGGCCGGGGTCAACCAGACAGTCATGCTGGCTCTCTCCATGGTTGTTATCGCAGCTATGATCGGAGCAAAAGGACTGGGTGGTGAAGTCTGGAAAGCAATCCAGAGATTGCAGATGGGTAACGGTTTTGAGGCAGGAATCGGGATTGTTATCGTGGCCATGATCATGGACCGCGTACTTCAAAACATTGGGTCCGGCAAAAAGAAATAGCCGGAGCCGAAACTGAATCGGGAGACTACAGTGAAAAAGGTACTTACTTTAATTCTTACGGCCCTGCTTGTTGCGGCTTTTGCCGTACCCTCTTTTGCAGGCGACAAAAAGAAAGTTAAACTGGCCTATGTTGAGTGGGATTGCGCAACAGCAACCACCAACGTACTCAAAGCCGTTATCGAAGAACGCATGGGTTATGAGTGCGAAATCATCCCCGTTGCAGCTGCAGCCATGTGGCAGGCAGTTGGAACAGGTGACGTGGACGGACTCGCCACTGCATGGCTTCCCATTACCCATGCTGACTACCTGAAGCGTGTTAAAAATAAAGTTGTTGACCTCGGACCTATCGTTTCCGGCGCCAAGCTGGGTTGGGCTGTTCCTTCCTACGTAACAGTTGACTCCATTGCCGACCTCAACAAATACGCTGACAAATTTGACGACAAAATCATCGGCATTGATCCCGGTGCTGGCCTGATGCGTCTTTCCGAAGAAGCAATGGATAAATACGGCCTCGACAAATTTGAACTCATGGAAGGTTCCGGCGCAACCATGACCGCTGCTCTGAGCGATGCCGTCAAAAACAACAAATGGGTCGTTGTAACTGCATGGTCCCCGCACTGGATGTTCGGCCGTTGGGACCTCAAATACCTTGATGATCCCAAAAAAGTTCTCGGTGAATCCGAATCCATTAACACTATAGTCCGCAAAGGACTCGATAAAGACATGCCTGAAATTTACGCTTTCCTCGACAAATTCGCATGGAAAGACGCAAACCAGCTCCAGATGGTAATGGCATGGAACCAGGAAAAAGGTGCAGATCCTTACGAAAGCGCCAAGCGTTTCATCAAGGAAAACAAAGAACAGGTTGATTCCTGGCTGAAATAAGCTACATAGCTGACCACATCCATTTAGGCCCCGGCAGATTCTTATCTGCCGGGGCTTATTATTTTTTTTGTAGAAAGCTTTCTTTCAAACCTCTTTTAATATATTATAAAGTTAAGAAATTTAAAGAAATCCAAGGCGGCAGACCATGACTGAACATACTCCCATTCCTGAAGAGATCATGCATAAGGCAACTGCATTGATGGAAGACCGCTTTACCAACACAGACCGGGAACAACCGGTGCTTTCAACGCTTTTCGAACTAGGGGTCGCCCACGTTGCTCAGGATCTTCTGGAGCACCCCGAGCTTTACAAAGAAAAGACTCAACTCCCCATGCCCAAAGAGAGGTTTGCCCCGGTAGACCCGCTTTCGATCCTTCGAAGTGAGGTAAAACTGCCGTCCCTGCCGCAGGTCTTCATTGAAATGCGACAAGTCATCAATAATCCCTCAAGCTCGGCATCCGATCTTGCCAAGGTTATTTCGCGAGATACGGCTCTTTCAGCTTTCCTCCTGCGCATGGTCAACAGTGCCTTTTACAGTTTCCCTGCCCAGATCGATACAATCTCCCGCGCAGTTGCGGTTATCGGTACCCAGCAGCTTTCGACCCTCGCATTGGGCACCTCTGTCATGGATATGTTCAAAGGACTGCCTGCCGATATCATTGATCTGGGGCTTTTCTGGCGCCACAGCTTTGCCTGCGGAATAATCGCCAGCCAGCTTTCAAAGACCTTCAAGCAAGGCACTCCGGAAAAGTGCTTTGTTGCCGGACTGCTGCATGATGTAGGACGCCCGGTGTTGATGATGACCCTGCCGGACCGCGCTATTGCTGCCACAGCCATCTCCCGCAACAAAAAAGCTCTCATGTTCAAGGCTGAACAAGTTGTTACCGGATTTAACCACGCCGAACTGGGCGGCATGCTCCTGCGCAAGTGGAATCTGCCATTTTCACTGGTTACCGCTGTACTTAATCACCATAGTCCTGCCAAAGCAGCTAAATCACCGGAATCCCTCTACGTATATTTCGCCAACATCATTGCCAAAACCATGGGAATAGGGGGAAGCGGAGACTTCTTCATCCGCAATGTAAACAACGAAAGATGGGAAAAGCACGGCCTGACCCCTGAAAAACTACGCCAACTTGACGCCGAACTGGGACCTATTCTCGATGAGGCTTTTTCCATTCTCAAAAATATGGCAGTATAAACAAATAGTCCAAAAGCCAAGACACTTATACTTACAAACAACAGTGCATGGTCCATATCAAGACAATAAAAACAAGTGCTCACAGGTTTGACAAGGCTGTTTAAAGAAAGTACTTGAGCGGGCATACCAAACGGAGGATTTACCATGCACGATAAAGTCGAAGCCGCTCTTGACAAGGTCAGACCCCTTCTTCAGGCTGACGGCGGTAACGTAGAACTCGTAGAGGTAACAGATAAAGGCATAGCCAAAGTTCGCTTGCAGGGTGCCTGTAAGGGCTGCCCCATGTCTCAGATCACCTTGCGGAACGCCATCGAGCGTACCCTGCTCAAGGAGATCCCCGAACTCAAAGGCGTTGAGCCGGCTGAATAATTTTTTTGCCGGCCGGGGCTTACTCCGGCCGGTTGGCAAATCTATTTTTTGAACCACACAGGTTCAATCAAAATACCGCCCCCGATGGCGGATTTTTTAGTTTTCAGGAGACAACCATCATGGCTAAGACCGTAACCAGATTTGCACCCAGTCCTACCGGACATCTGCACATCGGCGGCGCACGCACCGCACTTTTTGCATGGCTACTTGCCAAACACGACGGCGGGGACTTTGTCCTGCGCATTGAAGACACTGACCGCGAACGTTCCAAGCAGGAATATACCGAAGCCATTCTTGATTCCATGAAATGGCTGGGTATGGACTGGAACGACGAGCCAGTATACCAGAGCGACCGTTTCGATCTCTACAACGGCTACATCGATCAGCTGCTGGACGAAGGCAAGGCCTACTGGTGCGAATGTACTACCGAGCAGGTTGACGCCATGCGTGAAAAAGCCATGAAGGAAAAACGTAAGCCCAAATACGACGGTTCCTGCCGCGAGAAAAATCTCGGCCCCGGCGAAAACAGGGTTGTACGTTTCAAGGCTCCCCTTGAAGGCCGCACAAATTTCACTGACATGATCAAAGGACCTATCAGCGTTGAAAATGCTGAAATGGACGATATGATCCTGCGCCGCAGTGACGGCTCCCCCACCTACAACCTCGCTGTTGTAGTGGATGACCACACCATGGGTGTTACCAGCGTCCTGCGCGGCGATGACCACGTAAACAACACCCCGCGCCAGATCCTGCTTTACCAAGCTCTGGGCTGGGATGTCCCCAAGTTCGGCCACGTGCCCATGATCCTCGGCCCGGACAAGAAAAAGCTTTCAAAGCGTCACGGTGCACTTTCCGTAATGGAATACGAAAAGATGGGTTACCTGCCCGAAGCGGTAGTCAACTACCTCGTTCGTCTCGGCTGGTCCCACGGCGATCAGGAAATCTTCTCCCGCGAAGAGCTGATCGAACTTTTCAACACCGACAACCTCGGTAATTCCCCCTCCGTTTTCGATACCAAGAAACTGGACTGGGTAAACAGCGAATACATTAAAGCTAAGGCTCCGGCTGATCTCATCCCCGGCATGCGCACCTTCCTGCCCGAAGGTGTGGAAGCTGAAGATGCATACCTTGAAAAGATCATCCCCCTGCTCCAGCCCCGCTCCACCAACTACAAGGAAATGGCCGACATGTGCGACTTCTTCCTCGTGGACAGCGCAGCACTGGAATATGACACAGCAGCAGTGGAGAAAGTTTTCAAGCCCGAAGCGGTTGAAATCCTCAAAGAGCTGACCGCACGCATTGAAGCTGACGCGGAATTCAGCCACGATTCTCTCGAAGCTGTCTGTAAAGGCTTCCTTGAAGAGAAAGAACTCAAGTTCAAGGTTATCGGACAACCCGTACGTCTCGCTCTCTGCGGCCGCACCCAGTCCCCCGGCGGTCTTTACGACCTCATGCTCGTACTTGGTAAAGACGAAACCATAGCCCGCATGAACCGCGCTGTCACTCTAGTTTAGAATAGCTTTAGCTGACAGATCAGATAATAAAAAATCCGTACATCTTGCGATGTACGGATTTTTTTTATTACCTTGGGTAAAATTAATTAACCAGATCTGGAGGGAAATATTTATCTAGAATCTTCAGCCACTCTCCTTCCATTTTCAGTTCATCAAAAGCGGCCTGCCACTTACTAACAACCTCATCAGAAGTATCATTTTTAAATGCTATGTAACTTGAAGTAAAAAAAATAGGCGGCCCGACCCGCTCAAGCAAACTTAAATCCAATTCAGGATTACGATCAAAAAAATATGAAATAGCCTTGCGGCCCATAGGAACTAGATCAGCCCTTCCTTTAAGCAACTTCAGGAAATCGCACTTCTGGGATGAACTGACATCAAGATTGGTATACCCCATACTGACTAAATTCTGATGGAAAACATCGTCCCTTGTTACTGCTATCTTTCCGACTTTTTTAGCATCTCCAAGCTCTTTCAGGTCAACACCACTTTCTTTCGTAGTATAAAAATATACATCATCCCAAAAAATAGGTCCTACAAATTTAAACATCCCTGAACGCTCAGCAGTCATGCACATGGGAAAAAGGGCATCCCCTTCACCTACCTGTAGCATCTTATACCCACGAGCCCACGGATAAAAAGTGACTTCGCTGGATTCAGCATCCAGTTTTTCCTGAATTTTATTAACCAGATCGATAAAGAGCCCCTTAGGCTTACCTTCCTGCTTGTAACTGAATGGAGGATATTCCTCGGCCATCAACTTCAATTTAGAAGCATCAGCTTTAACCGAAACAAGAGATAGGAAGAGGGCCAAAACGAATATTCGAAAAGCAGTAATCATCTTGCTACATAGCCACAAACACAAAACAAAATCAATCAGAAGTATATAACAGGAACAATGCAATTATTCATAACAGCAACCTGTAAGTAAACGCACACTTCAATACATACTATTGCTATTTACCTACGATTGCTTCTACCATTGCAGGTGATTATAACAACGCAACCGGAGCTAACATATGTCCACTTTTGAAATTTCATCCCATCATCTCCCGGCATTCACCTTCAATTCCCGCCGTTCTCCTGCTTACGCAACAAAAGGAATGGTTGCATCCAGCCAGCCACTTGCAACTGAAGCCGGACTGGAAATACTTCGTAAAGGCGGCAATGCAGCTGATGCTGCTATTGCAGTCGCAGCAGCTCTTGCTGTTGTGGAGCCATGCAGCACCGGATTGGGCGGTGATGCGTTTGCGCTTTTTTATTCTGCTGCAGCGCAAAATGTGTTCGCCTTGAACGGTTCCGGTAAATCAGCTCAAGAAATTTCCCTTGGAAAAATAACCGCCATGGGAATTTCCGAAGAACTCCCCATGCGCCATGCAATGACGGTCAATGTTCCCGGTGCACTGGGGCTCTGGGCTGATCTGGTAGAGCGGCACGGGACTCTGGAACTTTCTGAAATCCTCGCTCCGGCGATTCGATACGCCATGCAAGGCTTCCCGGTCAGCCCGGTAACTGCCCAGCTCTGGAATGAAGGCGCTGAAATCCTGAAAAGCAGTCCCGGCGGCGAACAATTGCTTTTGAATGGCAAAGCACCTCGCTGCGGTGAAATCATGCTCAATCGCAATCTGGGGCTGCTGCTTGCGCGTCTGGCGAACCAATCCCCTTCCGACGCAAAACAACTTTTCTACACTGGCGATATTGCGGAAAAGATAATCAAAATAGTTCGCGATCACGGTGGTTTCCTTTCCAAAGAAGACATGGCTTCGCACTCAAGCCTTTTTCAAGAATCCATCAGTATAAATTACCGTGGATATGAAATACATGAATGTCCGCCCAATGGTCAGGGATTAGCTGCCCTGCTGGCTTTAAACACACTTAATGATATTGATGTAGCGGGACTGGGTTCGCCGGACTCTCCGGAACGATTGCATCATCTTATTGAAGCCATGCGGCTTGCGTTTGCTGACGCCCGCCTGCACGTTGCCGACCCGCAGCAGTACTCAACTCCTTTG
This sequence comes from Maridesulfovibrio pacificus (SeqCode), assembly GCF_048612815.1. Taxonomy (NCBI): domain Bacteria; kingdom Pseudomonadati; phylum Thermodesulfobacteriota; class Desulfovibrionia; order Desulfovibrionales; family Desulfovibrionaceae; genus Maridesulfovibrio; species Maridesulfovibrio pacificus (SeqCode). Next base: position 63,718 of record NZ_JBLZNE010000002.1, on the reverse strand, counting down.
GAAAAGCTGCTCTCCCCTTCTTACGGCGCAAAACGGGCAGCCCAGATACTCCCGGAACAGACCAAGCTGGATAACACCAGCGGAGTTCCAGTCAATTCTTCTGATACTGTATATTTCTGCGTAGTGGATAAAGATGGCAACGGCTGTTCTATGGTCAACTCCAACTACCTCGGTTTCGGGACTGGAATAGTTCCTGACGGACTGGGATTTTCCCTGCAAAACAGGGGACACAACTTTTCTCTCGATCCAACCCACCCCAACGTGCTTGCCGGAGGCAAACGCAGCTACCACACTATCATTCCCGGCATATGCCTGCGCGGAGATAAATCTCTGCACTCAACCTTTGGCGTAATGGGTGGATTCATGCAGCCGCAGGGACATATGCAGGTAATCTCAGCCATGCTTGATGACGGCGCAAATCCGCAGGAAGCATTAAACAGGCTACGTTTCTGCATCGAACCGGGGGAAGCAGGAGGCAAGGTCTGTCTGGAAGAAGGGCTGCCCGGTGAGACAATTGAAAAACTCTCCGCCATGGGACATGAGCTTGAAATGCGTGGCGGATATGACCGCACTCTTTTTGGCCGGGGACAGATAATCGTGCGTGATCCGGAAAAAGGCACACTTTGCGGAGGATGTGACCCCCGTTCTGACGGACACGCCAGCGGACTGTGTTAGCGACATAAAAACAAGCCAAAACATACTATACCACTCTACATTTGATCATACAATCAATTTACACAATACATTATTTAACACAGTCAATAATATTGTTTCCTAAAATCGAAAGTACTAAACCATTGTAAATCGTAAAAATTATACATTCTGGATTTTTTATTAATTATATACTATACCCCTTTCATAATCCATTGATCTACACTTTACACATCCGCTAGATTAACATCCAACGTCGGAGGAAGAATGTTCAAGAAATTCTCATGCCTCGTTTTAACCTGTATGCTTTGTCTTAGCTTCACAGCCGCACCTTCACAGGCAAGTGACAAGAACCTGATCATCGCTACTGCCACTACAGGGGGAACATACTATCCTGTCGGTGTTGCCATTGGAACACTGGTCAGCATCAAGCTTGCCAAGGCGGATAAAATCACTGCAACAGCAATTAACTCCGCCGGCTCCGGTGAAAACGTGCAGATGCTCAAGAACAAAGAAGCTGACCTCGCTATCCTGCAAGCTCTTTTCGGCCTCAATGCATACAAAGGGGAAGGACCTTACAAAGGCAAAGCCTTCAAGGATTTCCGCTCCATCACCATGCTCTGGGAAAACGTTGAACATTTCCCTCTGCTCAATAAATACGTTAAAAAAGGTGATATTTCCGATCTAAAAAGTCTGGACAAGAAATTTTCCATCGGCAAACGAGGCAGCGGCACCGAAGGTTCCGGCCGCACCTTGCTCAAGCTCATGGGCGTAGATGTAAATAAGGACCTCGTTCTTGAGTTCCTCGGCTACACTCCCTCCGCACAGGCCATGATGGACGGTCGCATTGCCGGTGCCAACATCCCCGCAGGACCTCCCGCAGCAGCCATCACCCAGCTTTACGCCCAACTCGGCTCTGACGATGTAACCGTGCTTGGATTCACTGATAAACAGCTGGCCGAAATCCAGAAAGCCTACCCCATCTGGAACCGCTACGTAATTCCCGCAGGGACTTATCCTTCCCAGAAAGAAGATATCAAAACCATCGCACAGCCCAACTTTCTGGCCTGTCGCGCCGATCTTCCTGAGGAAGTGGTCTACAAAATAACCAAGACCATTTACGAAAACCTGCCTTTCCTGAACAACATCCACAAGGCAACCAAAGCAATGTCACTGGAACGCGCAACCGCAGGGCTGCCTGCACCCCTGCATCCCGGTGCTGAAAAATTCTACCGCGAAGTAGGTGTGATTAAGTAATTACGATTAAGGGCGGTGGATAAATCCACCGCCCCATACTCTATTCCCAAGGATATCTTATGGCCGACACTAATCCCTCAAAGCCGGCAGTTAAGAAAGATTCTGGCGGTGAAACCCTCGCGATTAAGCGTGTAATCGAGGGCAACACTGCCAAATTACTCTACGCCACGGGCATTATATGTTCTCTCTTCCATCTCTGGGTAAATACCATCGGCATCATGCCGGAAATTCAACGCAACGCTGTTCATTATTCTTTCATGCTCTTTATCGGATTTCTTCAATATCCGATGCTTAAAAAGCATGCCCGCGAAACCCTGCCTATTGACTATTTTCTGGCAGTTCTATCTTTTACAACGGGCCTTTATCTTGTATTTTTCGAAGATGCCCTGCACATGCGTAATGAAGTTCCTATTATGGCAGACCTCATTGCAGCGGGCCTAGCAATTGTACTTTTGATGGAAATCACCCGCAGGACCACCGGACTGCTTATTCCCTGTCTGGCTGCTATATTTCTGGCCTACGGACTTGGCGGAGGACAGTATCTGGACGGGCTGTGGCACTTTCCGGGCGTGACCATCCAGCGCATGCTTTACCGCATGTACTTTGCACCGGACGGGATTTTCGGAACCATTGCCACGATCTCAAGTACCTTTGTATTTCTATTCGTGCTTTTTGCTTCGTTCCTGATCAAATCTGGAGCCGGGGAATTCATTATCAAACTGGCAATGGCTACCATGGGCCGCACCATCGGCGGTCCGGCTAAAATGGCTGTTTTTGCTTCCGGCTTTATGGGATCCGTTTCCGGTAGCGCGGTTGCCAATACCGTGGGCACAGGCTCCATAACCATCCCCATGATGAAGAAAACCGGATTCCCCAGCAAGTTTGCCGGAGGAGTTGAAGCCGCAGCCTCAACAGGCGGCCAGCTCATGCCGCCCATCATGGGTGCGGGAGCGTTCATTATGAGCCAGTGGACTCAGATTCCCTACCTGACCATTGTCGGCGTGGCCTTCATTCCGGCGATTATGTATTTCATCAGCGTGGCTTTCTTTGTCCATTTACGAGCAAAAAAACTAGGCATCAAACCCATTCCCGAAGAAGATATCCCGCGCATCGGCGATGTCATAAAAGAAGGCTGGAACTTTTTCATTCCCATCGGCGCACTCATGGGCCTGCTCATGTACGGATTCACCCCGACCTTTGCTGCCTGCGGCGGTATTGCTGCCATTGTTGTTTCCAGCTGGCTTAATCCCAAGACCCGTATGTCCGGACAGGACATCATGGACGCACTTGCCACCGGCGGACAGAACATGGTCACCACTGGTGTTATCCTGCTCTGCTCCGGCATCGTGATCGGCGTAGTACTCATGGTCGGCATGGGCATCAAATTCTCCATGCTCATCACCATGATCGCTGGCAACAGCCTGCTGCTGACAATCGTGATGGTTGCTGTGGCATCGCTCGTATTAGGCATGGGCCTACCCGTAACCGCCTCCTACATCGTTCTGGCGGTCCTTGCTGCCCCGGCCATGCAAATGCTCGGCACAAGCCTTATCGCGGCCCATATGCTTATCTTCTGGTATTCTCAGGATGCCAACGTGACCCCGCCCGTCTGCCTTGCCGCATACAGCGCCTCAGGCATATCCGGCTCCAAGCCGCTGGAAACGGGATTTGAATCGTGGAAAATTGCCAAGGGGCTTTACATTATCCCCTTACTCTTCTGCTACACCCCGATCCTCTTCGAAGGACCGCTCTGGCAGGTTGCCGAGACCGTAATCACCGCCACGGCAGGGTTGTTCTGCTTCGCGGTATTCTTTGAAGGGTTCAACACCTACGCCCTTAATATCGTCCAGCGAACTTTATACATGGGCGCCGCAACACTGCTGCTCTGGCCGGACATGCGGCTGCACGCAGCAGGTGCTGTATTATTGGCAGTGATGATACTACGGGAACGATCGGTATTCAGGAAACAGGCATTTGAAGCTGCATAAAAAAAAGGGAGTGTTCAGCCGAACACTCCCTTTTTTAATACCAGAACACAGGATATCGCCTGTTCTTAGCCATATTATTAACCAACACAGCTACAATCAACATAATAAATGCGCTGGCACCTACAGGAACCACGGCATACCAGTACCCAAGCGTATGCAGCTTGGGACTTCCGATAACCGCAATAAGAGCTGAAGCCCCTCCCGGAGGATGCAGAGTATTAGTAGCATGCATAACTGCGATGGCAGTGGCTACGGCAAGAGGAGCCGCAAGCCATAGCTGCCCCGGAAACATTTTATAACAAAACACTCCGATCAGTGCGGAAAGCACATGTCCGCCAATCAAATTTCGCGGCTGGGCCAGAGGACTGGTTATGGCTCCGTAGATCAGCACTGCCGAAGCACCGAAAGAGCCGATAATGAAAACCAGATCTGTCCCGGCAAAAATACTGTAGTTAAGCAAAGCCACGGGAAGAATTCCGCAAAATGCTCCGATCCATGACCAGAGAATTTCGTTAAGACAAGTCCGCGGAGGACACTCTCCGCCACCCTTCATTTTATCGAGATAGTTCATCCGCACGCTCCTGTTCAGATTGAATTCGAATAATTTTACATATGTTTTGTCTTGGAAGCGTTACCAATACTCCTACTTAACTCAGTTTCCTTGACCTGAGTCAATTTCCAACTTCCCCCCTTTAATTCCTGAGCGGATGTGGTAGATTGGCAGTAAGTTTTCTTAATGAACAAACCATAGGAGCTGAACTATGATCACTATCATGAAAGAAAGCAGCGGCCCCATGCTGGCCGTAACAGCCACCGGCAAAGTTTCCGGCGAAGATTATACTGAGGTCTGGATTCCTGCCTTGCAGAAAACAATTATGGACCATGGCAAATGCAGGGCCCTGCTTTACATGGATGAGAATTTCAAAGGCTGGGATTTGAAGGCCATGTGGGAAGATACCAAGTTCGGGTTTGCTCACCGCAATGACTTTGAAAGGCTGGCAATTGTAGGCGGTCCAACATGGGTTGAATGGGGAACCAAAGTTGCCGGAGCAATGGTTAGCGGAGAAGTTAAAACTTACCCTGCCGAGGAACTGGAAGCCGCTCTGAAGTGGACAGCAGAATAGAGATTAATCCAAAAAAAGCCCCAGCCATAAATAATTATGACCGGGGCTTTTTACACGACGAATCGTGCGAAAAGTGAAACAGAAGCTTAGCTTACTGCTTTCTTAGCTACGGGCTTAACAACAGCGCCGGAGCGGATGCAGCGAGTGCAAGCTTTGATGCTTTTTACTTCACCGCTGGGAAGCTGAGTGCGGACTTTCTGCAGGTTAGGCATGAAACGTCTCTTAGTCTTGTTGTGAGCGTGGGAAACGTTGTTGCCAGTCTGAGGACCTTTACCGCATATATCGCATACCTGGGACATGTTGAACCTCCTTGATGGTAGTCACTTTTTTAGATTGCCGGAAAGCGCAGATTCGCGCAAGGAAAATTGCTCTTCCCGAACAAAAGAGGTATCATTTAAACGCTCGCTCTGGAAAATGCAAGCTCTTTTTCCTTGACAGAAGAAAAAAAACTCATATAGGAAACCCTTCCGCGAGGAAAAATATGTCTGAACTCTGGATTACATTAAACGACATCCCCGAAGAGGGACAAAATTTTGTTTTCGAGGACCAGAATTTCTGGTCTGCTGCATGGAAACAGTACAAAGTTGACGTCAGACCCGGCGATGCGCTGGTGTCTGAAGTCTATGTCCTTCCTCAGGATAAAGGATGCCTTGTCAGAGGTGGAACCGAAGGTTCCGTGACAATTGCATGCGACAGGTGCACGGCAGACTACAAGCACAATATTTCCACCGAATTCGAGGAATATGAGCAGGTCGCTGAAGACGGAGATGATGAACCATCACCCGTTGTGAAGACCAAAGAAGGGCTCAAAATCGATATCGGTGCCCTCCTCTGGGAGCATTTTGTAATGGCACTTCCGATTAAGCCCCTTTGCAAAGAAGAATGCAAAGGACTTTGCGGCAAGTGCGGAGCCGACCTGAATGAAGGCGGCTGCGAATGCGAACAGGAAGAGGGCGATCCAAGGCTTGCGGTTTTCCGCAATCTTAAGATAAAGAACTAAATTCCGGTCCGCACGGATCGGTTTAAAAAAAACTCTTTAGGAGACTTAGTCATGGCACAGCCGAAAAAGAAAACTTCCAAATCCCGCAGAAACATGCGTCGTTCCCACGACCACGTAGCAACCCCCAACGTAGTATACTGCGAGTGCGGTGAACCCATCATCCCTCACAGAGCTTGCTCTTCTTGCGGTTCCTACAAAGGTCGTCAGGTAATCAATTCCGAAGATGCCTAGCATAATACCCCGCATTGCCGTAGACGCCATGGGTGGCGACTACGGTCTTTCGGTTATAGTTCCCGCCGCGGTGAATGCCGCTAAAACGGGACTTCCGATTACGCTGGTAGGTGATGAGCACATGATCCGGTCCGAGCTTGAAAAGCTTGATACCGGATCATGTGTTATTGATATTGTCCACGCTTCTCAGGTTGTCACAATGGAAGACAAACCTGCCGATGCTATGCGCAAGAAGAAGGACTCGTCAATTCAGGTCGCTTGCAGACTGGTCAAGGAAGGCAAGGCCGACGGTGTCGTCAGTGCCGGTAACTCCGGGGCTACTGTAGCATGCGGCATGTTCACTATCGGCCGCATCAAGGGTGTCCTGCGTCCGGGTATGGCCGGAATTCTGCCCACCGAAAAGAAACCCATGGTCCTCCTTGATGTGGGGGCCAATGTGGATTCCAAACCGGAGCACCTTTTCCAGTTCGGCATCATGGCCGATGTACTGGCCCGTGATGTGTTGGGTTACGAAAATCCGCGCATCGGTCTTTTGACCATCGGTGAAGAGGAAGGCAAAGGCAATACACTGGTAAAGACCACCTACGATATGCTCAAAAATTCATCCTTGAATTTCATGGGTAATATTGAAGGACGCGATATCTTTACCGGGGATGTCGATATTGCCGTTTGTGACGGATTCGTGGGCAACGTGGCACTCAAACTGGCCGAAGGGCTGGCCCACAGTTTCGGCAGCCTGCTGAAAGGCGAACTCAAGCGCGACATAGTTTCCAAGCTGGGAGCCATGCTCGCAATGAAGGCTTTTAAAAGATTCAGTAGACTGTTAGACAAGTCTGAGTACGGCGGAGCTCCGGTCCTCGGACTGAAAGGAATTGTCCTTGTCTGCCACGGTAAAGCCGATTCCCGGGCAGTGGAGAAAGCCATTGAAATGGCTGCTACCTTTGTCAAAAACGATGCTGTCGCCCACCTGAAAGAAGGGTTGGCCGCGCATAAGGAAATCACCGCACCTAAATTCTAGTGTAATGCCCTCGAACTCTTTGCGGGGCACATCACCAGAGCGGACTTCCTGCGGTCCTGTTTCGGACAGTAGGCGCATCACCCGGAAAATCGATCCCTTTCCATCCTAAAACAGGAATGGCGTAATGAGTACTTTCTCACATATCAGGGGCCTTGGTTTCCATGTCCCTGAGCGGCTATACACTAACAGTGATCTTGAAAAATTCGTTGATACCAACGATGAATGGATAACCACCCGCACCGGAATCAAACAGCGCCATGTTGTTGAAGACGAAACATGTCTGGATCTGGCTTATGAGGCATCTGTAAAAGCTCTCAAAGCCGCAGACATGGAAGCGGAAGAACTCACCCACATAATCATCGCCACCTTCACCGGCGATATGCCTGTTCCCACCACATCATGCCTGCTCATGGAGCGGCTGGGTATCAAAAACAGGGCAGCCATGGACCTTTCTGCGGCCTGCTCCGGCTTTGTATACGCTGTTGAGGTGGCCCGGGCACTCATCAATCTCGATCCCTCTTCAAAAATTCTGGTTTGCGGTTCCGAAGTCGTCACCAGCCGGGTCAACTGGGAAGACCGTTCCACCTGCGTTCTCTTTGGAGACGGTGCAGGCGCTGCGGTAATGACTGCCGGCACTGAAGGTGAACCCGGGAGAGTACTCGACACCCTCGTTCGCGCCGACGGCGGTCCGGGCATGAACCTGACCATTAAAGGCGCAGGCTCAGCTTACCCCTATAAAATGGGTGATACCGTAGGCGTTGAGAACTTCGTTGAAATGCAGGGACGTGAAATTTACAAACATGCAGTCCGGTCCATGACCTCCATCTCCAATGAAATACTTGAGAGACAGGGGTTAACCATTAAGGATGTTGACGTACTGCTCCCCCATCAGGCCAACATGCGCATCATCGAGGCCGTGGGCAAAAAGCTGGGTATTGAACGCGAAAAGGTTTTTGCAAATGTGGACAAATTCGGCAACACCTCTGCCGCATCAATCCCCATCGCACTCGCCGACGCAAAGGAATCCGGCTTTATCAAAGATGGGGATCTGGTCCTTCTGGCCACTTTTGGCGGCGGCCTGACCTGGGGATCTTCTTTGGTCCAATTCTAATGCGGTGTTTTCTAAAATTCTGCTGTTTTGCACTGAATTTTAACAACACCTCTGTATAAAAGGGAAAAACAACATTGTGCAAACGCACATGTATGTTTAAACAAATTAATTTAGATTAAATTTGCAGTCAAAGCCGCTTTAGGCTATGAGACGCAGGACTAGATTAATTCAACATAGAGGGAAGTAAATGAGTGAACTGCCAAGCACCGCCCTTGTAACGGGCGGTTCCAGAGGAATCGGAGAAGCCTGCGCCAAGAGGCTCGCCAAAGACGGCTTTGAAGTGATCATCACATACGTAAGCCGCCCCGACGGAGCTGAAAAAGTCTGCGCTGAAATTGAAGCTGCAGGCGGCAAGGCCCGCTCATTCAAGCTTGATTCTTCTGACCGTGAAGCTGTAACTGCCTTTTTCAAGGAAGAGATCAAAGGTAAGGTAAAGCTGGATGTTCTGGTGAACAACGCCGGAATCACCCGTGACGGCCTTCTGGTCCGCATGAAGGATGAAGACTGGGACAAAGTCCTGGACATCAACCTGACCGGAGCCTTCACCTGCCTGCGCGAATCCGCAAAGATCATGATGAAGCAGCGTTACGGAAGGATCATCAACATTTCCTCTGTAGTTGGACAGGCCGGCAATGCCGGACAGGCCAACTACGTTTCGGCCAAAGCCGGCCTCATCGGGCTGACCAAGGCCAGCGCCATTGAACTTGCTCCGCGCGGTGTCACAGTGAATGCCGTTACCCCGGGATTCATTCAGACTGACATGACCGCAGAACTGCCTGAAAAAGTCATGGCGCAGATGATGGATAACATACCGCTGAAAAAACTCGGCACATCCGATGATATAGCAAACGCGGTTTCTTTCCTTGCCAAGGACGAATCCGGTTATATCACAGGCCAGACTCTCGCTGTTAACGGCGGGATGTACATGTAATCAAGAAACACTAAAATAATGATTTGGAGGGGACTATGTCCGCAGCTGAAAAAGTAAAAGCAATTATCGTAGACCAGCTTGGCGTATCCGAAGACGAAATTAAACCCGAAGCTTCCTTTGTTGAAGACCTCGGTGCTGACTCTCTCGACCTGACCGAACTCATCATGGCTATGGAAGAAGAGTTCGACGTTGAAATCGAAGACGAAGAAGCTCAGAAGATCCTCAAAGTCAAGGATGCTATCGCATTCGTTGAAAGCAAGCAGTAGACTGATTGCTTACAAGGGTTTTTTAAAAAGAGCGCCTTATTGCTCCGCACGGGCGTAAGGCGCTCCTTTTGTATTACCCTCCAAAAAAATTAACCCCAACATATTTTACAGGTTTAAATATATGAACAGGGTAGTAGTAACGGGCGTTTCCGCCATCACCCCTATCGGTAATGACATCGATACCAGCTGGGAAAACCTGCTCGCAGGGAAATCCGGTATTGCTGAAATTACCGCCTTTGATGCCAGTGAATTTACCGCCCGCATCGCAGGTGAAGTCAAAGGCTTTGACGCTAAAGAATTCATCCCCGTTAAACAGGCCAAGCGTATGGAAAGGTTCACACAGTTCGCTGTAGCAGCCAACCAGATGCTCATGGAGTCCACCGGACTTAAGCTTGAAGGGGAAGAGCGTGAACGTGCCGGAGTTGTTATCGGTGTTGGCCTCGGTGGTCTCGACACTATCGAGAAACAGCATGCCAAACTGGTAAAATCCGGTCCCAAGAAAATAACCCCATTCTTCATCCCGATCATTATCGGCAACATGGCAGCCGGACAGGTTTCCATCTTTGCCGAAGCGCAGGGCCCGAACCTTTGCATGTGTACTGCATGTGCATCGGGTACCCACGCCATCGGAGCTGCGTATACCGACATCATGCTCGGTCGTGCCGATGTAATGATCTGCGGCGGAGCTGAATCCACCATCACCCCTCTGGGTTTTGCCGGATTCACCGCCATGAAGGCTCTCTCCACCCGCAATGACGATCCCGAAACCGCTTCCCGCCCCTTTGATGCGGGTCGTGACGGTTTTGTTATGGGTGAAGGCGCAGGTCTGCTTCTGCTGGAATCCCTTGAGCACGCACAGAAACGCGGTGCTGAGATTCTTGCTGAAGTTGTGGGCTTCGGTGCATCTTCCGATGCCTACCACATGACCGCACCTCCGGAAGACGGAGCAGGCATGGCTCGGGCCATGAATGCGGCTATCCGTGAAGCGAAAATTGATCCTTCTGAAATTGATCACATCAACGCACACGGTACTTCCACCAAGCTTAACGACTTCTGCGAAACCAAGGCTATCCACAAAGTCTTCGGTGACCACGCTAAAAATATTGCTATCAGCGCAAACAAGTCCCAGATCGGCCACCTTCTCGGTGGTGCAGGCGGTGTTGAGGCAGCTTTTGCTGTTAAGACTATCGCAACCGGCATCATCCCCGGCACTGCAAACCAGATTGAAGCTGATCCTGACTGCGATCTCGATTACGTTAAAGACGGTAAACGCGAACAGCAGGTCAACTACGCACTGAGCAACTCATTCGGCTTCGGCGGAACCAACGGCTGCATGCTGTTTAAAAAATTCGAAGAATAAGATACCTACGGCGGCTGGGGGAAGGGAAACTCTTGCAAGAATTTCCCCTTCCCCAGACTCCATCCCCTTCAAAAAACTTTTTAATATGGCTTTCGCCCTGAGTGGCTCAGGCCACCTGCCCGCAAAGTCCAATAATACTTCCCTTGCAATCTTTCCCGTATACAAATAAGAAAAACCAACTTACCGATTAAATTTGTTTGAAAGGTAATCTTTTTTTTAAATTTACGCAGAAGAAATATTTCACTCGCTCTGGCGAAGCCTAATAAAACAATTTGGGATTCTTAAGCCCTTTTGGGAAAGGGTTTGAGCCGCCGGAGGCAAATAATTTTAAAATCAGGAGCTTGTCATGGAAGAACTGATGATGAAAGACCCGGCAGTAGCGGCTGCAATCGGACAGGAAGTAACCCGCCAGATGACCAAGCTTGAACTCATCGCTTCGGAGAACTTTACCTCCACAGCGGTCCGTCAGGCCATGGGCAGTGTGATGACCCACAAGTACGCAGAAGGTTACCCCGGAAAACGTTACTACGGCGGTTGTGAATTTGTTGACCTCGCAGAAGACCTCGCCCGTGACCGTGCAAAAGAAATTTTCGGCTGCGAATACGTAAACGTACAGCCCCACTCCGGTTCTCAGGCAAACATGGCTGTTTACTTTGCAGCTCTTCAGCCCGGCGACACCGTTCTCGGTATGGACCTTTCCCATGGTGGTCACCTGACCCACGGCTCCCCGGTTAACTTTTCCGGCAAGCTCTTCGACATCAAATTCTACGGTGTTGATCCCGAAACAAAGACCATCAACTACGACAATGTCCTTGAGATTGCCAAAGAGTGCAAACCCAAGATGATCATTGCCGGTGCATCCGCATACCCCCGTATCATCGACTTCGCACGTTTTCGCCAGATAGCTGACGAAGTAGGTGCAGTTCTCATGGTAGACATGGCTCACATCGCGGGTCTCATCGCAGCAGGCGTACACCCTTCCTGCATCGAGCACGCACACTACACCACTACTACCACCCACAAGACCCTGCGCGGTCCCCGCGGCGGTATGATCCTCTCCACCGAGGAAAACGGAAAAGCACTGAACTCCAACATTTTCCCAGGTATTCAGGGCGGCCCGCTCATGCACGTTATCGCTGCTAAAGCAGTTGCTTTCGGTGAAGCACTCAAGCCTTCCTATGTTGAATACCAGAAACAGGTTGTTGCCAACGCACAGGCTCTGGCCAAGAACCTCATGGATGCAGGTTTCGACCTCGTATCCGGCGGTACCGACAACCACCTGATGATGCTGGACCTGACCAACAAGGACATCACCGGTAAAGATGCCGAACACGCCCTTGATGAAGCAGGTATCACCGTCAACAAGAACACCATCCCCTTCGAAACCCGTTCCCCGTTCGTGACCTCCGGCGTACGTATCGGTACCCCGGCTCTGACCACCCGCGGAATGAAAGAAGAAGAAATGATGAAAGTCGCAGGCTGGATCACCGCTGCCATCGACTCCGTCGGCAACGACACCAAGCTGAACCAGATCAGCAAAGAAGTTGCTGAATTCGCAAAAGACTACCCGCTCTTCGCATACTAGGAAGTTCTGCAGGGACAATTACCCGCACAATTTGCCTAACAAAGCGGCGAAGCCAGACTAAAAAAGTTTGGGACTCTTAAACCCTTTTCAAAGGGTTTAAGCCGCCGGAGGCAAAACTCTTCCATCAAAAGCGCGAAGCGCAACATAACCAATAAAAACGGGCCCGAATATTCGGGCCCGTTTTCTCAGCTTCAAAGAAGGGAGCATTTTCATGGATAACAGAATGCCTTGGCCGGACTATTTCATGCGCATCGCGCACCTTGTTGCAGAACGCGCAACCTGCACTCGCCGCAAAGTAGGCGCTGTGGCTGTGCTCGACAAACGCATCCTCGCCAGCGGCTACAACGGGCCGCCCTCCGGCACTGCACACTGCGCTGATGTGGGCTGCATCCGTGAGAAGCTGGGGGTACCCTCCGGCGAACGTCATGAACTCTGTCGCGGCCTGCACGCCGAGCAAAACGTAATCATCCAGTGCGCAACTCACGGCGTATCCATGAAAGGCGCAGAAATTTACTGCACAACCCAGCCATGTTTGATCTGCACCAAAATGCTGATCAATGCGGGCGTAAGTGCCATTTACTATTCTGAAAGCTACCCTGACGAACTTTCCGAGCAGATGCTCAAAGAAGCCGGAGTAAAATTTGCTTTTCTTGAACTCGACGCTTAGCCCGGATGAGAGGTTCATGGCCCGCGCAGTTGAACTCGCCATGCGCGGCCGCAACCGCACCGCTCCCAACCCCACAGTCGGAGCGGTAATGGTTCGTGACGGACAGATTGTAGCCGAAGGTTACCACATGTTCTGCGGCGGGCTGCATGCCGAACGGGAATGCATTGCCGATGCCAGGGCCAAGGGTGTGGATATGAGCCAGTGCACCATGTACGTAACCTTGGAGCCGTGCAACCATCACGGCAAGACCCCGCCCTGCACCGAAGGCATCCTTGAAGCGTCCATCCCGCACATTGTGGTCGGTACCCGCGACCCCAACCCCAAAGCTGCCGGGGGAATCGAATATCTTGAATCCAAGGGAGTGCGTGTTGATCAGGGCGTGCTTGAAGAACAGTGCAAAGACCTGATTTCAGATTTCCTGTGCTGGCAGTTAGAAGACCGTGCTTACTCCATCCTCAAGCTGGCCTGCACCATTGACGGAAAAATAGCCGGAGCTACAGGAGCTCAGGAAGCAGTTTCCTGCCCGGAATCTTTTCAGGATGTGCAGCGCTTGCGATCTATGGTCGGAGCCGTGATTGTGGGCGGAAACACCCTGCGTGAAGACAACCCCAGCCTCAATTGCAGGCTTGATCCCCTGCCTGAAGGATTCAGCCAGCCCAAGGCCGTGGTTGTGACCAATCATCTGCCGCAAAACCACGAAGAATACACCCTGACCACCACCCGCGCAGCTGACACAATTTTCTGGACCAATGCCGGGCAGGCCGCAACGAAGACCGCTTCGGAACTAAAAAATAAAGGAATTGAGGTTTTGCCTCTTCCCAGTAACGAAAAAGGTCTTATACTTGAGAAAGGTTTCACAATGTTGCGCGAAAAGCACAATATTTTGCGCTCTCTCTGTGAAGGCGGCGGCAGGCTTGCCTGCTCTCTGGCAGAACAGGGGCTTGTTGATGAATTCGTCATGTATCAGGCTCCGCGTATTCTGGGGAACATAGATGGCAGGCCTAATTTTGCAGGCTCTGATAATGCACTCATCAGTGAAGCTATGGACCTGCGCATCAGCCGCGTGGAACAAAGCGGCCGTGATTTAAAAATAGTTTTCAAACCCGAAGGACAATAGCCGATGTTCACCGGACTGATTCAGGGAAAAGGACGCATTGAAAATGCAGAGAACCGGGGCAACGAAACCCGATTCAAAGTAAGTGCGCCAAAGATCAATGATTACGAGAAAGGCGAATCCATTGCTATTAACGGAGTCTGCCTCACAGTTGAAACATACAGCGACAGCTGGTTCACCTGTTACGCCAGTAAGGAATCCATGTCGGTGACCAACCTCGGCAACCTTAAGCGTGGCTCCATGGTCAACTATGAACGCGCCCTGGCCATGGGTGACCGCCTAGGCGGGCACATTGTTTCAGGTCATGTTGATTGTCTCGGTTCTGTGGAATCTGTCAGACCTGAAGGTGAATCTAAAATTTACCGTATCAAATTTCCCATTGAACACGGTAAGTATGTGGTCCCCAAAGGCTCTGTCGCCCTTGACGGCATCAGCCTGACAGTCAACGATTGCGGGCCGGATTATCTTGAAGTGAACATCATCCCCGAGACTCAGGAAGAGACCACCATATCTCTCTGGACACCGGGATATGCGGTAAACATCGAAACAGACGTTATCGGTAAGTACGTGGAACGCATGGTCGCCCCATGGACCGGAAAAAAGTCTGAAGACAAACCGCAGAGTAAACTTACAATGGATTTTCTGCGCGAGAACGGGTTTTAGTTGCGCAAGACACTGAAATAAAAAGACAAAAAAACATATTTCACCCTTTCTGTTTTTTGATGTATGAAGACAGACCTGTTTGTTTAAACGGACAGTGATTTTTTAAAAGAACTCCGCTCGCCGGAGAATGAGGATAACGATTATGCCTTTCTGCACTATTGAAGAAGCAATTGAGGACCTCCGCGAAGGTAAAATGGTCATCATGGTTGATGATGAAGACCGTGAAAACGAAGGTGATCTTGTCTGCGCTGCAGAGAAAGTGACTCCTGAAATTATCAACTTCATGGCTACTCACGGCAGAGGGCTTATCTGCCTCGCCATGTCCGGCGAAATGATCGACCAGTTGCAGCTGCCGCTTATGGCCCAGTCCAACGGCTCCCAGTTCGGTACCAACTTCACTGTTTCCATTGAAGCGCGTGAAGGTGTAACCACAGGTATTTCCGCTGCAGACCGCGCCACCACCATTCTGGCTGCTGTTAAAGACGGCGTACAGCCCGAAGATATCGTCACCCCCGGCCACATTTTTCCGCTCCGCGCTAAAGACGGCGGAGTTCTGGTTCGTGCAGGACAGACTGAAGGCAGCGTTGACCTCGCCCGCCTTGCAGGTCTGAAGCCCGCAGGCGTAATCTGCGAAATCATGAAAGACGACGGCACAATGGCCCGCCTTCCCGATCTCAAAGAATACGCAAAGCAGCACGATCTCAAGATCTGCTCCACCGAAGACCTGATCAAGTACCGCATGAAATTCGGCAGCCACACCGTTACCCGCGAGGCTGACGCTGAACTGCCCACCCGTTGGGGTGATTTCAAGGCTTCCGCTTTCCATTCCAGCGAAGACAACCGCACCCACATTGCCCTGATCATGGGTGATGTTAAGCCCGGCGAACCCGTTCTGGTCCGCGTTCACTCCGAATGCCTGACCGGTGATGTTTTCGGTTCCCAGCGTTGTGACTGCGGCGACCAGCTTGCATCCGCAATGTGCATGATCCGCAACGAAGGCAAGGGCGTACTGCTCTACATGCGTCAGGAAGGCCGCGGTATCGGCCTCGGCAACAAGATCAAGGCTTACCACCTGCAGGATCTCGGCTGCGACACCGTTGAAGCCAACGAAAAACTCGGCTTCGCACCCGACCTGCGCGAGTACGGCACTGGAGCGCAGATTCTGGTCCAGCTCGGAATCACCAAAATGAAACTTATGACCAACAACCCTAAAAAGATTGTCGGTCTTGAGGGTTACGGTCTTGAGGTTACCGAACGCGTAGCCATTGAAATGGATGCCTGCGCTGCAAACCTCGATTACCTGAAAACCAAGAAAGATAAGATGGGCCACATGCTGGATCATCTTGAAGATAAAAAATAAAAGGGAGAAGCACCATGTATCATATTAAAACCGTTGAAGGTCAGCTTGACTCCAAAGGTCTGAAAATCGCATTCGTAGCCGGTCGTTTCAACGACATCATCGTTGACAGACTGGTCGGCGGCGCTGTTGACTACCTTGCACGCCACGGCTGCGAAAAGGAAAACATGACCCTGATCAAGGTTCCCGGTGCATTTGAAATCCCCGTGGTAACCAAGAAACTCGCTGAATCCGGCAAATATGACGGGATCGTGGTTCTCGGTGCGGTTATCCGCGGCGCTACTCCCCACTTCGACTATGTCTGCAACGAGTGCGCAAAAGGCGTTGCTCAGGTAAGCTTGGACAACGACCTGCCTATCGGTTTCGGTCTGCTGACCTGCGACACCATTGATCAGGCAGTTGAACGTGCCGGCTCCAAAGCAGGCAACAAGGGCGTTGAAGCAGCTTCCGCAATGCTGGAAACTGTCCGCGTTCTACAGCAGATTTAACTAGAGCTTGTAATTTCCGGCCAGTTTCTCCGGAAACAGGCTTGATTACTGAACATAATTTGAAGGCATACGGTCTCCGTCCCGCTGTTCGGAGACCGTATGCCTGTTGTGTTGTTTAAATAACAATTTAATTGTATCTTGCGTTGCACACCACTTATGACCAGCAACCGCAGGATAGTGATGCAGATGTCCCAGACTAAAGGTTTACGCAGAAAAGGCCGCGTACTTGCTTTTCAGGTATTGTACGGCTTAAGTTTTGTCCCTCCGCATGGCGGATGGACTACTGAACGTATTTACAACCAGAGCCCCGCAGTAATCAGGGAAACAGAAGAAGACCTGATCCTGTTTGCACGAGAACTGCTGATAGGAATCTGGAATGCGCAGGAAGAACTTGACGAAGTTATCGGTCGCTACTCCAAGCATTGGAAGATCGAAAGAATCGCAAAGGTCGAACTGGCGATCCTCCGACTCGCTGTATACGAACTGGTCCACAAGCCCGATATCCCCCTCAAAGTGGGTATCAACGAGGGTATTGAACTGGCCAAGAAGTTCGGCGATGGCAACTCCCGTAACTTCATCAACGGAATTCTCGACGCAGTAGCCCGTGACATCGACACCGGCAAATTCAAAGTTGAGAAAAATTTCTAATTGCTTTCGGCGACCCCTGCCGGGGAGGCCTTAAACCCTTTTAGTAAAAAGGGTTTAAGAATCCCAAAAACTCTTATCAGGGCTTCGCCGCTTTGTATGAATAAATCGTTGTAAACAACTAGGGATTCCAAAGGGGCTTAGCTCCTTTGGCCGCC
Source organism: Maridesulfovibrio pacificus (SeqCode) (assembly GCF_048612815.1). NCBI lineage: Bacteria > Pseudomonadati > Thermodesulfobacteriota > Desulfovibrionia > Desulfovibrionales > Desulfovibrionaceae > Maridesulfovibrio > Maridesulfovibrio pacificus (SeqCode). The sequence continues at coordinate 46,104 of NZ_JBLZNE010000002.1, read as the reverse complement.
GGAGGCGAAATCAGTTCGTCAAAAGCGCGATAGCGCCTCTGGTCCAGCTCCCGGCAAGGCCGCCGGAGGCTAAAAATCCCACACAAAAAGGATTTTCAAATGGGTTTTGGGAAATACGAACCGGAATTGATTGAAAACAAGTGGCAGAAGGAATGGACCGAGAAGGGTGCTTTCAATGTGGAAGCCGACGAGTCCCGCCCTAAGTACTATGTACTGGAAATGTTTCCCTACCCTTCCGGGAAAATCCACATGGGCCACGTACGCAACTACTCCATCGGTGATGTTGTAGCCCGTTACAAACGCATGAAAGGTTTCAACGTGCTCCATCCCATGGGCTGGGACGCATTCGGCCTTCCTGCTGAAAACGCGGCTATCAAGCACAACACCCACCCTGCCGAGTGGACCTACGCCAACATCGATGACATGCGTACCCAGCTTAAACGTCTGGGCTACTCCTACGATTGGCGCCGCGAACTGGCTACCTGCCACCCCGGCTACTACAAATGGGAACAGCAGTTTTTCCTCAAATTTCTGGAAAAGGGTCTGGTTTACCGCAAAAAGTCCCCGGTTAACTGGTGCGAAACCTGTCATACCGTTCTGGCTAACGAACAGGTTGAAGAAGGCCTTTGCTGGCGCTGTGACACCGAAGTTATCCAGAAGGAACTTTCCCAGTGGTTCATGCGCATCACTGATTACGCCGAAGAACTGCTTGAGAGCCTTAGTGAGCTTGAAGGCGGCTGGCCTGAGCGCGTTATCACCATGCAGCGCAACTGGATCGGTAAATCCATCGGTGCGGAGCTCGACTTCGAAGTTGAGAACTCCGATGAAACCATCAGTGTTTTCACCACCCGCCCGGACACCCTTTTCGGCGCAACTTTCATGTCTCTGGCAGCCGAGCATCCGATGGTGGAAAAGCTCATCGAAGGCAAGCCTGAAGCAGACAAGGTCCGCGAATTCGTACACAAGGTCTCCAACATGGACCGCATTGTACGCGGTGCTGACGACCTCGAAAAAGAAGGCGTCTTCACCGGCGCATACTGCATCAACCCGCTCAACGGTCAGAAGATGCCCATCTACGTGGCAAACTTCGTACTTATGGGCTACGGTACCGGCGCAGTAATGGCCGTTCCCGCACACGACCAGCGCGACTTTGAATTCGCCAGCAAATACGACCTGCCCAAACAGGTAGTCATCCAGCCTGAAGGTGAAACCCTTAATCTGGCTGAAATGGAAGAAGCCTACACTGCTCCCGGCGTACTGACTAATTCCGGTGAATTCGATGGCATGCCCAACGAAGATGCCAAGGGCGCAATTGTTGATTTCCTCGGCAAGTCCGGCAAAGGCAAAAAGTCAATCAACTACCGCCTGCGTGACTGGAACATTTCCCGCCAGCGTTTCTGGGGCTCCCCCATTCCGGTAATATACTGCGACGAGTGCGGCATTGTCCCCGTACCCGAACAGGACCTGCCCGTTGTACTGCCCGAAGATGCAGTAATGAACGAGGACGGACGTTCCCCGCTGCCGGACATGGAAAGCTTCCACAACGTTACCTGCCCCAAATGCGGCAAGGCTGCAAAGCGTGAAACCGATACCATGGATACCTTCGTGGAATCCTCATGGTACTTCATGCGTTACACCGATTCCCGCAAGGCAGATGCTCCTTTCGACAGCAAGTCTCTTGAATACTGGACTCCGGTAGACCAGTACATCGGCGGTATCGAGCACGCTATCTTGCACCTGCTCTACGCAAGATTCTTCACTAAAATCCTGCGCGATGAAGGTTACACCGAGCTCAGCGAGCCGTTCAAGAATCTGCTCACTCAGGGCATGGTTCTCAAAGACGGTGCCAAGATGTCAAAATCGAAAGGCAACGTTGTTGACCCCAATGCCATGATCAACAAGTACGGTGCGGACGCCACCAGACTGTTCATCCTCTTTGCCTCCCCGCCTGAAAAAGACCTCGAATGGTCTGATCAGGGTCTGGAAGGAGCGCATCGCTTCCTGAACAGAATCTGGAGACTGGCAGAAGAATTCGAAGGCAAGCTCAGCGCAACCGGCGCTTGTGCCAAGCCTTCTATGGAACTTTCTTCCGACGCCAAGAAGCTGCGCCTCAAGGAACACGAGACCGTAAAGCGTGCCAGCCGTGACATGGAGAACAAATTCCAGTTCAACACCGTCATCGCTGCAAGCATGGAGCTGGTTAACGAGATTTACTCTCTTAAAGACAAGCTCATGGAAACTGAAGACGGCCGCTTCGCACTCTCTTCCGCATACAGCACCGTGCTGACCGTGCTTTCCCCCATTGCTCCGCATATCTGCGAAGAGCTCTGGGCTGCCATGGGTTACGAAGGCTACATCGCCGAAGTAGAATGGCCCGAGCATGACGAAGACGCACTTGTTACCGATGAAATCCTGATCATCATTCAGGTTAACGGTAAAATGCGCGGTAAACTCTCCGTGCCCGCTGCGGCTTCCAAGGAAGAAATTGAAGAAACAGCACTTGCCCACGAAAACGTGACCAAGCACACCGATGGCAAAACCATCCGCAAGGTTATCGTTGTTCCCGGCAAGTTGATTAATATTGTGGCGAACTAGGTTTGCCTCCGGCGGCTGGGGAAGGGGAAACTCTTGCAAGATTTTCCCCTTCCCCAGACCCCATCCCCTTCATAAACTTTTTATGGCTTCGCCGCTTCGTAAGTTCAGGTGTGCGACTCACCTATGCAAAGACAAGGAGTTAAAGCTGTGGTTATTATGAATTCTGTGAAAAAGCTGGTCCTGCTGCTGTGTGTTGTTTTTGCTGTATCTGCTTGCGGCTACCATAACTCTGCTACTGAACCGAACAGGGTCAGTAAACAATTCCATGAAGTTGCTATCGCAAAAGTGGAAAACCCCACCCTCGAACGCTGGCTTGAGCCTAAAATACGCTCCATGCTCCGTGATGAAATAACCCGCCGCGGTCAGTTGGTCTGGACAGATAAGTCCAAGGCGGAAGCACTCATCAACATCAGGATTCTGGAGCTTTCCGATGGTAGCCGCATCCTTGGCGATCAGGATGTAACCCTGAAATACGACATGACCCTCAAGGTCCAGATGCAGGTAACCAGCGCTTCTGACGGATCACTGATCTGGAACTCCGGTCCCATGGCAGTGACTGAATCATACTATATCGGTCAGGAAGATGAGACCCAGCAGTTGATAACCAAACTCATGGTCCGCCGTCTCGTAGACCGCATGAATCAGGCTTATTAATTTTTTTCTATTAAGGAATTCCATGCCCAGACCCGGATACATGTTTCTCATCTGCCCTGATGCAGAGCTGCTGCACGCCAACATTGCCGAGCTTCAGGAAAAGCACGGGGCTACAGATTACGAGAAAAAAGTATACTGGGCAGACGAAGACCTGCCTCAGCAATTCTGGGACGACCTGACCCTGCAGACGCTTTTCGGCTCCAGTAAGGTTGTTATCCTGCGCCGCGCACACAAACTCAAAGCTGCGGTTTGGGATAATATAGATAAGACAGTCGCATCCCTTGCCAGCTCCTCTTTTCTTTTTATCTGCCTTGAAAGCCAGTGGAAGAGCAAAGCCGCTCCCATCCCTGCTGTACTGAAAAAACGCAAATGCTGGAAATTCGCAGACAAGCAAAAGTGGGTCTGGAAATCAGCAGGATTGGATCAAAAATCAATTTCAGGTTTTGTGGGGAAATGGGCCAGAGCCAACGGCCTGCACATCGACAGCCCGGTTTTAAATGCGCTTTCACAAGCACTCCCCAAAGACGCACGCGCTGCTCGGCTGGAACTGGACAAACTTGACTTGGCAGCCGGACCTGAACGCAAGATTCTAATGGAACATGTAGGACTGATCGCTCATTCCGAAGAGATGGACTTCTTTGCCTTCATGCGTTCCATGTCCGAAGGCGGCGATCCGGTAGAAATCTGGCGCAGAGTGCTGACCAACCACAGCGAAAAAGATTCGATGATCTTCATGCTCACCGCATCCCTGACCCGTGAAGCACGCGCTCTATGGATGATGATCCACGGTGAGGACTCGGAAGTACGCCTGCCTCCTTTTGTGAAAAAACAGAAACAGGCACTTGCTCAGCGACTGGGTCCGGCCCGTATAGCCAGACTGTTTGATATCGTCATGGAAGCGGAAATAGGCATCAAGACCGGACAACGTAAACCGGAACAGGCACTTGAGCTGCTGGTTGCCTCGCTGACTTCCTTGTTTGCCCCCCCGCAGCGCAGACGCTGATCAGATTCAAAACCTTTTTTGAACCGTGTAAAAAGACCTTTTTTACACGGTTTTTGTGCTTTTAAGCCTGTTTTACACCATTTAATGGGTTAAACAGGTTGCTTTGCACCTGCATCCGGTTTATCTCTTAAAGAAGAAATTCCGTCCGCCGATTTCTCATCAATTTGTCTGAATCAGGCTCCTGTCGGAACTGTACTACTTGCCAAAGCATACTTACTATTTATTATGAAAGACAAACCCCATTACTACGGTCACCGCCAAAGACTGAAAGAAAAGCTGGGCAAAGATTCAACGAGTCTTGCAGATTATGAAATTCTGGAACTTCTCCTCGGACAGGTTCTGCCCAGGCGGGACACCAAACCCCTTGCCAAGGAACTCCTTGCAGAGTTCGGTGGTCTGGGCGGGGTTTTCAGGGCACCTGAAGAACAACTTAAAAAGTTCAAAGGGATCGGTCCGGGTGTTTTGATATTTTTCACGCTTATGCGTGAATTCTGGACAAGAATTGCCGAGGAACCCATGAACGGCAAGGAAGCTATTTCCTCACCGGATGTTGTCTACAAGGCAGCCATGGCCCGAATCGGAAATTTGTCCAAAGAAGAGTTCTGGATTGCACTGGTCAATAACCGCAACAAAGTGATATGCTGGGAGAGGCTATCGGAAGGTACTGTGGACAAGACCGCAGTCTATCCGCGGGAAGTTGTGGCACTAGCCCTGCGCCATAATGCCAGCGGAGTGATTCTGACCCATAACCATCCCGGCGGGGACCCGTCTCCATCTCCTGAAGACACAGAGAGAACCATGGAAATAGCCGCCCTCTGTCAGGACATGGAAATACGTCTGCTGGACCACGTCATCGTGACTGCAGACAGGTTCCACAGCTTCAAGGAAGCAGGATATTTGTAGTTCACCTCAACTCAAAAGGAGGGGCCTATGACCAGAAGCTATCATTGTGTTGTTACCGGCAAGGTGCAAGGAGTATTCTTCCGGGCCTGGGTAAATGACCAGGCTGTGGCGCTGAACCTCAACGGCTGGGTACGTAATCTGAATGACGGTAAGATTGAAGTACTGCTACAAGGTGACGAGGCGAAAGTCGCTGAGATGAGAACCCGACTGCTGGTCGGTCCTCCTGTTTCACAGGTTGCTGACGTAAAGTGTGAATGGATGGATTACGATACCGAGCACAAAGGATTTGAAATCCGCTAGTGCACCCAAAATAAAATCTTCTTTATTTTGGAAAAAAACATCGGGCTCACGGACTAAATTCTGTCCGGCCCTGATAAAACAGATTGTAAAGCTCTCCGGCCCCGGCCTTTCCGGTTCGGGGCCGGAGCTATGATGCTTTTTTAAATAGTGAACGAACCACTTCTGAACGAAAGGATTTTGCGTTGAAGAAAAAGAAATCACCAATCAAACCTTTGAAGCTGAACAAGAAAGACAAAGCGGAAGCTCAAAAGAAGACGCGAAAGGAGTCCTCTCCTGACGCCGGTAATGATCAGGGGCTCAACAAGCCTCCGGTCTCTCCGCTGAATGTCCTGCATGATGCAGCAGAACTGCTGGAAGATGCGGGCTCCATACCCGAAGATGCGCATGTGGATATCCCCACCACTCTTCCGGTACTGGCTGTCCGGGACATCGTTGTCTTCAACTACATGATCCTTCCGCTGTTCGTAGGCCGTGAAAAATCCGTCAACGCTGTAGAAGCAGCCATGACCAGCAACCGCTATGTCATGATCCTGACCCAGAAGGATGAAAGCGTTGAGAACCCCGAGCACGAAGACCTCTACTTAACAGGAACAGTGTGCATGATCATGCGCATGCTCAAGATGCCCGACGGTCGCCTGAAGGTGCTGGTACAGGGTGTTTCCCGGGCCAGAGTAAAGAGGTTCATAGGCTCAGAACCTTTTCATATTGCCGAGATTGAAGCCATACCTGAAGCTGAATCCGGTGAGCTGGATGCTACTCAGGAAGCACTGGTCCGCTCCTCCCGCGAGCAGAGTGAGAAAATTCTGACCCTGCGCGGTATTTCCTCAGCTGACATCATGAGCGTACTTAACAGCGTGAACGAACCGGGCCGCCTTGCCGACCTGATCGCTTCCAACCTGCGTATGAAAGTTGATGTGGCCCAGTCCATTCTTGAGTGCGGAGAACCTGTTAAGAGGTTGACTCTGGTCAACACCCAGCTCACACAGGAAGTGGAAGTGGCTTCCATGCAGAACAAAATCCAGTCCATGGCCAAAGAAGGTATGGATAAGGCTCAAAAAGATTTCTATCTGCGCGAACAGCTCAAAGCCATTAAAAAAGAACTTGGCGAATCCACCGATGAAGCCGAGGAAGCCGAGGAAATTCGTGCAGCCATTGCCAAGGCCAAGATGCCCAAGGAAGTACGCAAGGAAGCGGAAAAACAGCTCCGCCGCCTTGAAGCAATGCACCCTGAAGCTTCCGAAGCCACTGTCATCCGCACCTATCTGGATTGGATGATCGAGATTCCGTGGACCAAGCAGTCCCGCGACCGTCTTGATATTATTGAAGCCAAAAAAATTCTTGATGAAGACCATTATGATCTTGAAAAGGTCAAGGAACGTATCCTCGAATACCTGAGTGTACGTAAGCTGAACCCGTCCATGAAAGGTCCCATCCTTTGCTTTGTGGGCCCTCCGGGTGTCGGTAAGACTTCGCTGGGCCGCTCCATTGCACGCAGCCTGAAACGCAAGTTCCACCGCATGTCCCTCGGCGGTATGCGCGATGAAGCCGAAATCCGCGGTCACCGCCGGACCTACATCGGCTCCATGCCCGGACGCATCATTCAGGGTATCAAGCAGTGCGGCACCCGCAACCCGGTGATCATGCTTGATGAAATCGACAAGCTCGGTTCTGATTTCAGGGGCGATCCATCCTCAGCCCTGCTGGAAGTACTGGACCCGGAACAGAACAATTCCTTCACCGACCACTACCTGAACGTGCCTTACGACCTTTCCAAGGTTATGTTCATCTGCACCGCCAACGTGCTGGATTCCATTCCCCGTCCCCTGCTGGACCGCATGGAAGTTATCCGCATCCCCGGCTACACCGAACATGACAAGGTCAACATTGCCAAACGTTACATCCTTGGACGCCAGTGCAAGGAAAACGGGCTCAAAGAAAGTGAAATGATCATGGAAGATGACATCATCGCCAAGATCATCAAGGAATACACCCGTGAAGCCGGACTGCGTAACCTTGAACGCGAAGTAGGTTCCGTGTGCCGTAAGCTGGCCCGCAAGAAAGCCGAAGGTGAAAAAGGTCCTTTCGAAGTTACCGCTGACAACTTGCACAAGTATCTCGGAATTCCCAAACATCTTGAAGATGAAAAGGAAACCGAACTTCCCGCAGGTGTAGCACTTGGACTCGCATGGACTCCTGTCGGCGGCTCTGTGCTGCATGTGGAAGTTTCTGCCATGCCCGGTAAAGGCAAGCAGCTGCTTACCGGACAGCTCGGTGATGTAATGAAGGAATCCGCACAGGCTGCGGTATCCTTTGCCCGCCGCCATGCAGATGAATACGGCATCAGCCCCAAATTCCACGAAGAGCAGGACCTGCACATCCACGTGCCCGATGGAGCCACTCCCAAGGACGGCCCATCCGCAGGTGTAACTCTGGTTACCGCTCTTGTTTCTGCGCTGACCGGAATCCCGACCAACCCGGAACTGGCCATGACCGGGGAAATCTCCCTGCGCGGACGAGTTCTTCCGGTTGGCGGCATCAAGGAAAAAATCCTCGCAGCCGTATCTCTGGGTATGAAACGGGTACTCATCCCCTCCCAGAACCAAAAAGATCTTGAAGACATTCCCGAAGAATTGTTGAAAAATATCGAGATCACACCTATCGAACGCATTGATGAAGTCTGGCCCATTGCCAAGACCAAGTAATCAATCATCGAAATAGATATCAGAGGCCCGCAAGCACCTAGCTTGCGGGCCTTTCTTTTAGCCATCGACATCATCAGACGGGTGCAATATAAATGCTAAGTTGAATAATTTTAAAATGGAGAAGCCATGCACAAAAGTTCCTATGCCCGCATGCAATGGTTTGTTGAAAACTACTGCAACTCCACAGAACTTAATTTATCAGTTCTGGATATCGGCAGCTGCGCAGTAAACAAAGACGACCCGTTACAAACCTACCGCCCTTTGTTCGCCGGAGATAAGTTCAGCTACACTGGACTGGATATGGTTACAGGTCCCAACGTGGACATTGCAGTGAAGAATCCTTATTGCTGGCGGGAACTTGAAGACAATTCATTTGATGTGGTTATCTCCGGGCAGGTCTTTGAGCATATTGAATTTTTCTGGGAAACAATGAAAGAAATCACCCGTGTACTAAAGCCCGGAGGCCTGCTTTCAATCGTTGTTCCTGGCCCTTTCGGAGTCGCCTACCATGCCTGTCCTGTGGACTGTTACCGTTTCTTTGCCGACGGCATGGTCGCTATGGCCCGTTATGCAGGACTGGAGGTAGTCCATGCTTCATCTGCCGCTGCTCCGGAAAACGCACCTGATGTCTGGTATGAAACACGGGATAGTTTTCTAATCGCCCGCAAGAGTGAAGCTCACCAGCCGCCGGATATGGAAAATTATACTTTTGAAAAGCCGGACCTAGAAAAATTGCGCAACGAATTCATTCCCGACAATTACGAGAATCAAGTCTACTACGACATGTTCGCGATCAGGATTGACGGCAGCGGAACGCTCCATGAGCTGAAAAATCTGGAAATGGTAAATCTCTGGGCACTGCAGGATGATCGCTTCTATATATGGGGGACCGGCGGGCAATACGAACTGCATTACCAACCCCTTGTGCAACGAACCAGACCAAGGAATTTCATCGGTTTTCTGGACAGCAATCCCGAAACGCAGGGGACAGAACTGGACGGATATCCTGTTATGGCACCGCAATATTGCGTACAGGATAAACCGGACGTGGTAATTATCGCTTCCCACGCCCGAAAGGAGATTATGGAAAGCATCAGAAGTCTTCTGACTAAATAATCCTCCTAGCTGATAAAGCAGCCTTGCAATATTCTCAAGCGAACTTATATGTAGGCCAGACATTGCCCCGCCTGACAATTTGGGCTATGCAATTTTTCGCACATGATATTTCAAAGCACGGAGTAAAGAATAAATGCCTATTTTCGAATATAAATGCGCTGACTGCGGCAAGGAATTCGAGGAACTGGTTTTCAACCGGGACGAGTGCCCGCCTTGCCCGGAATGTAAATCCGAGAAAACCGAAAAACTCATGTCTGCCTGTAAGTTCAAGACCGGAGGCGGAGCACCTGACATGGGTGATTACGGTGCTGCTCCCGCTCCGGCAGCATCTTCCAGCAGCGGTTGTGCCGGATGCTCCGGCGGCGACTGTTCTTCCTGCGGCAGTTAGATCAACATAAAATTTCAAACAATACGGCGGAACAATGAGAAAAATTACCATCGCAACACGCGGCAGCAAACTTGCCCTCTGGCAGGCCAACCATATTTCCGACCTTCTGCGTGAAGAGTACCCCGGAATCGAAGTTCAACTGCTCAAGATCAAAACCAAGGGCGATAAGATTCTGGACGTTCCGCTGGCAAAAGTGGGCGGCAAGGGCCTTTTCGTTAAAGAAATCGAAGAAGCACTGCTTGACGGCCGTGCCGACCTCGCTGTTCACAGCATGAAAGACGTTCCCACCGAACTCCCTGAAGGTCTTGAAGTGGGCATCATTCCCCCGCGTGAAGCAGAAACCGACACCCTGCTTTCCGTTAAATACGATTCCCTCAAGGACCTGCCTGCCGGTGCTGTAGTCGGTACCAGCAGCCTGCGCCGCCAGTCTCAGGTTCTGTCCCTGCGTGATGACCTGAAAATCGAATCCCTGCGCGGCAACCTTGATACCCGCGTAGGAAAGCTCCTTAACGGGGAATTCGATGCTATCGTGGTTGCAACTGCCGGATTGAACAGACTCAAACTTTCCGCTCCCAAAAGCGAAATCCTCGGACCTCCGACCTTCCTGCCCGCAGTGGCGCAGGGTGCGCTGGGCATCGAATACCGCATTGAGGACACCGAAATTCAGGACATTCTTGCATTCCTGCATGACGAAATGACTGCACGTCAGGTCAAAGCAGAACGCGGTTTCCTGACCGGTCTCGATGGCGGCTGTCAGGTTCCCATCGCAGCGTGGTCCCAATTGGATGGAGATCAGGTCAAGCTGACCGGATTTGTTGCTGATATCGACGGTTCCAGCCCCATCCGCATGGAAAAGACAGGACCTGCCGATGACGCATGGAATATCGGCCTTGCCCTTGCTGAAGAAGTTCTGGCAGCAGGAGCCAAAGAAATTCTCGATCGCGTTTACGACAAGTGTTAATCAGCTGTTAAACGAATAGATCTAAGCCCGGAGCATGCAACATGCTCCGGGCTTTTTTAATAAATTTATTATTTTTTCATTAAGACCCTAAAGATAAGATTCTACTGACCGATAAGAGATATAAACAGGATTCATGTTCTTTTAAAAACCATCATTTATAACTTCCAAGGATGGAGGTATACAATGTCAAACGGAACCGAACTCAACAAGGTTTCACAGGTACCGCCCGTAAGGGACGAAGATCTTGCGAACTCTATGAAGAACCTGCAGAAGAAGAGACTGCAGCGAAAGGCATACGCGGACCCGGATATGCACCGCGAGCTGGTGAAGATTATTTCTTCCCCTGTCTACAATGCCAATGCAGAGCTGATTCAAGCAGTTACAAGCAGCCGGGGTTCTGCTTAAAAAAATTTCATATAAAGGAATCGCCAATTCCTCCTCATAAAAAGAAAAGGCGCAGGTTTGCGACAACCTGCGCCTTTTGTCTTTTAAATATTTTCTAGGCTCATATGACTAAGAGAAAGAGGGCTACACCTAAACGAATGGCTCTCTTTAACTGAGATTATATAGAGCTTATTTTTTCAAATAATTGATAACTTTCCTTTTGAGTTATCTGAAGACCAAATTCATCAACAAGGGTACTCCTAAGTTGATCTGAATTACTTATCTCTTGAACCTCTGTGCCGGATTGCCGGATTACCCAATACTCCAGATTGCGCAGAGATCTTATTTCGCTCTTTAAGATAAGTGAAGCGACTAAATTATTGACAAAAACAGCGTCAGGGTGCCGATGTGAATAGAAATGGCCCAACTCACAATCAGACTGTCCATAACGCGCAAGCTCAAATCTGTATAAAGAGAAAAACTCACCTTTCTTCAAGACCTGCATATGAAACTCGCCGGGACGGACCTCGGCAATGCGGAATATTTTTTCACCATCAGTAGACTCAACGCCTGACATGGGAACCGGAATACTTGGGCCGTGAGGACCAAAGCCTACGTCCAGAACATATCGTTCGCCTTCATAATCTACCATTGTAATGCGGTGGGTTAACCCGGGATGTATATCCTGATTATAAATTACCCGTGCCAGATAAAGCTGCGGGAAAAAGCCCAGCTCCTCCAGAATCCCAAACAACAGTCCATTCTGTTCAAAGCAGTATCCACCCCGTTTTTTCACTACAATGCGCCGATACAACGACTCGAGATCCAGCGGCAAATCATCACCAAGCTGGCACCCTACACTGCTGAAAGCAAACGTGGCAACGTGACGCCTTACAAGATCACTTAAAAAATCAAAATCCAATTCACGGGTATGCAAATTCAGGGTTTGCAGGTAATTTCCCGCAAGCTCACGCCGTTCCATTCCTTTCTCCTGTTTATTTTTCACTACAGATAAGTAGAACGCCGTATGAGAACTATACAATCCGCAGTCTAGCCACGCCCTCTTCATGGGCAGTGACCTGCCCCACATGGTCGGCAAGGTCGCCAGCTTCCAGCAGTAGATCCTTGGCCTGCTGCAACTTATCTTCAGGCACAGCCAATATCAGGCCTCCCGAAGTCTGGGCATCAAAAATAAGGTCCGTCTTGATGCTGTCGGCATCTGCTGCGGTTTGCACTTGCGAGCTGCAATAGTTGCGGTTGGCGAAACTGCCAGCCGGAATCATGCCCATGGAGGCCAGCTCGACCACATCATCCATGAACGGCACCTTATCAAGCCACAGCTCAACGGCTACACCGGAAGCATCAGCCATTTCCAGCACGTGCCCGCCAAGCCCGAATCCGGTGATATCAGTAGCACCGATCAAGCCCAGCTCGCGGATAACTTTTCCGCCCGCGCTGTTCAGCCTGGATGCCCACTTGTAAACATCCTTTTCAAACCGCTCTGCACCGTCCCAGTCCGCCTTGAGCGCTGTTGCCAGCACACCAGTGCCGAGAGGCTTGGTCAACAGCAGCTGATCCCCTTCACGCAGCCCCTTGTTGGAAGCAAAACCGTCAGGATCAACCATTCCGGTCACCGAGAGGCCATACTTGATCTCATCGTCCTCAACACTGTGACCGCCAGCCAGAACAGCCCCGGCTTCACGGATTTTATCCATGCCGCCCTTTAAAATCTCACGCAGAATTTCAGGCCCCATTTCTTTCATGGGATAGCAGACGATATTCATGGCGGTCCAAGGTTCACCGCCCATGGCGTAAACATCCGAGAGGGAGTTGGCTGCTGCAATCTGTCCGAACCAATAAGGATCATTGACCACCGGAGTGAAAAAATCCACGGTCTGAACCAGAGCTTTGCCCGCAGGAAAAGAGACAATGGCGGAATCCTCGTTCCCGCCCAGTCCGGTAAGAAGGCGCTCATCCTCCACGGCTAAGCCGCACAAAACCTGCTCCAGGTCCCCCGGAGCAATCTTGGCTGCTCAACCGGCAGCTTTAACAGTCTTTACCAATTCTTTTGGCATGACCTAACCTCCTGCATGAACTCCGGCATCGTCATACGTTGCCATTTCATTATAAATATTTGCGGCAGCGCGCAGCATGAACATGGACAGGGCCGCACCTGATCCCTCACCAAGACGCATATCCAGATGCAACAGCGGCCTGCGTCCGAGGGCCTTGATAACTTTTGCATACCCCGGTTCTGCGGAAGCATGGCTGAGGACGCAATAATCGCCAACAGCCGGACAGATTTTCGCAGCCGCAGCATAAGCGGCAGTGGAAATAAATCCGTCAATGCAGACAATCTGCCTGTTCTTGGCTCCACCGATAATCAGACCCGCCAAAGCCGCAATTTCGTATCCGCCAAGAGCTGTAAGGATAGCAAAAGGATCAGCCGAACGCACTACTTCAGCATTGGCTTCCAAAGCACGGCGGACGACTCTGGTTTTACGGACCACTCCGGCAGCGTCAATTCCGCCACCCGGACCGGTTATATCTGCCGGATTCAAATCAAAATATGCACAATAAAGGGCTGTTGAAGGAGTTGTGTTGGAAACTCCCATTTCCCCGGTACCAAGAACTTTAATACCCTGAGCATATGCCTCCTCGGCAAGCTCAACACCCAGTTTTACGGCCCGCAGGCAGCACCCCTTATCCATGGCCGGTCCTTTGGAAATATTATTCGTACCGCAGGCTATCTTACGCTGAATCAAACCGGGATGGTCCGGAAACTCTCCACCCTTGCATCCGGCATCAACAACTATAAGCTCCACCCCGGAAGTTCGTGCCAAAACATTTATGCCCGCTCCTCCGGCTAAAAAATTCTCTACCATCTGGCGGGTAACTTCCTGCGGAAAGTAACTGACATCTTCTTCATTAACGCCGTGGTCACCGGCAATGGTGTATATGCGGGCCGGGTCTGCCTGTGGAGGCTTTCCGCCTGAAGCTACGAACATCTTTACCGCAAGGTCTTCGAGCCGTCCCAGACTTCCTAACGGTTTAGTCAGCCTATCCAGATGGGCTCGAGCCTGTCCTTCCAAAGATAAATCGACAGGCTGAACACTATCAACGATATGCTGCAATTCTTCTGCGGAAAATTTATTCACTGCCTTAACCTCATATTAACGGCCCTGCCGTATTGAGAAACCATAAACGGGTGTGCTAAAGTTCTTTCGAAATGAAGAAAATCTGTATCTTACATGCCAATTGCCAAGGCGAACCAATGGAAGAGCTGCTATTGCTGAATGAAGAATTCAGCACTGAGTACGAAATCCACCGCTTTACCAACTATACCCGAGAATCCATACCAGCGAAACTCATTGCCGAATGCGACCTGCTCCTCTACCAGCCTCTTCTTGGAACAACATGGGGGGATCTGGCTTCGGAAAAAATAATCTCCCAACTCAAAAAAGAAGCCCGATCAATTGCTTTTCCAAGCATGCTTTTCCTGAACTACTGGCCCTTGTGGTCCAGCGCACCAGGCTTTGATTACCGTGACACTTTCTTGGATTCCCTGCTTGAAAAAGAACTCAGTGAATCTCAGATTCTGCACCTTTTCATGAAAACCCGGCTGACCAACATCTATGATTTAAAAGAAATCATGGATAAATCAATAAGTACCGAAAGAATCAAGGAAAGCCGGACCCCGGTAAAATATGTGGACTGGATTCTTGAAAATTACAGGCACAGGCCCCTTTTCAATACCATCAACCATCCACGGACAGAACTGTTATGCATGATCGCAAATACCATTCTGGAAGAGTTGGGGATGGGTCGGCTAAGTGAGCAGGCTTTGCAGAATTTCCCGCCGCCCTTTGCAGACTTTGAGCAGCCCATTCATCCACAGGTGGTAGAATTCTTAAACCTCGAATTCGGCGAACCTCAGCACCGCTACCATGTCTACGGAGCGGAGCTGACTTTTGAGGAATACGCCATGCGTTACATCAAATGCCGCAAAAACAACATTGACGACTTCATAGGATTCCTCATGACCGCCGCAAGGATGGAGAAGAATTAACCATTCAGGTTAGGCGGTCCCATTACGATCATTTCAGCGAGAGTCAGGTCCACTTTAGGCATGGTTCTGATCTTGTTGCCGAGCAACCCCATTTCAAGTCCCACGAGTTCCTTATAGAGCGGGGTACGATCCACAACAGGGACGTTTTCCATATCCTTGGTCAGATCCTGACACTTGAAACATCCGGGAAATGAAAGCTGGCGTCCATTGGGCTGACGCAGGGTATTCACTACACCGTGCATACGACAGATCATAAGTCTGTGCTTGTAAACACCGCAGAGGCCGTCATCATTGAGCGGACACATAATCTTGGGACGCATGCCGTTTTCCAGCATGGCACTGGCATTGCGCACGTAATCTTCTGAGCGCCTAATGTACTCATTGCGTTTGTCTTCAGGAAGCTTGTTCAGTCCCTGCCAGAGGTAGGTCCATTCCACGTAGGTGTGGTGCTGAAAATAACTGGTACAGCAGTTTTCTTCACACCCTTCGCAGGAAAGTCCGATTTTTGCGGAAGTATCAGCATACACAGAGGCCATACGCTCATAAAGAGCATCCAGTTTGCGGAACACGGCCTGTCTGGTCATTTTTTTCATTATATATCCTTAACTTTATTTGCTTCTTTTGACTTGAGCCACTTACAGATCTGTTCGACACACTCATCTGGAGAGCACTGATCAGTATCAACTACGAAATCGGCGTATTCCTCGTAAAGAGGAATTCTTTCCGCATAAAGATTCTCCAGAGACTGTCCCGGAACAATGGCAAGTCCGCGATTAGTTCCGCAACCCACCCGTTGAAGGCAAGTTTCATTTGAAATACGAAGATAAATGACCGGACCAAGATCTTTCAGCCTTTCCATTGCCTTGGGGCCGTAAATAACACTCCCCCCGGTGGAAACAACCGTGCGAATCACGCCGAGACCGGAAACAATGTATTCCTCGGTTTTGCGGAATTCAGGCACGCCGAGATGATCCACTATATCCTGTAGCGGGCGGCCGTAATAGCTCTCGATCACAGCATCGGTATCCATATGCTCCCAACCGAGCTTTTCAGCCAGAAGCGGTGAAAGCGTGGATTTACCCGCTCCGGCCATACCGATCAGGATAACAGAGCAATCCTCTGAAAATTCATTACTCCATTCTTGCATAGAAAATATCAAACCTTCCGGGCGCAAAACGCTCCGTGCTGAGACAGATAAAACTAGGAACGAATGATGACAACCTTATCCTCTTCATCGCGTTCCCTAACCAGTACATTCACGTGCTGATCTTCAAAAGTAACTACTTCCTTACCGACATAATCAGCCCGGATAGGAAGTTCACGGTGTCCACGGTCTACGAGTACGAGCAGCTCCACCCGACGCGGACGTCCGAAATCAAGCACGGCCTCAAGAGCGGCGCGGACGGTTCGCCCGGAAAAAAGCACGTCATCCACCAGAATGATAGATGCGGATTCAATAGCAAAAGGAATCTCAGTGCAGTTGATACTCGGCTGACGGGTCAAGTTAGTCCAGTCATCGCGGTAAAGGTTGATATCCAGCTTTCCGAGTGGAATCTTACGTCCCAGCTTTTCATCAAGAATAAGCTTCAAACGCTCCGCAAGATCAGCACCACGGCGTTGAATACCGATAATAGCAAGATTATCACTGTCGCCACGCCGTTCAGTAATTTCTGAAGCAAGACGATCCAGAGTGCGGGCCATGTCCTTTTCCGAGAGTATTATTTTCTGTTCCTTCATGTTATCCCATCTTAAAAGAGGTTGATTCCTAATATCAAATCTGTTCAGATCACTTTTAAAAATAACCTGCCGGAACTAGCTATAAGTAATGTATGCAGTCAATGCAATCCCCCGCTTTCCGGCTAACAAGGATATAATTATGCACAGCACATTTGAAATCAAGGGAATGACCTGTTCCGCCTGTTCTGCACGGCTGAAAAGAGTCATCGGCAATTTGGACGGTGTTAATAGTGCAACAGTTAATCTGGCAGCAGAGTCATTGGCCGTAGATTATGATCCGGACCGGATTTCCGCAGCAGATATTATTGCTTCCGTAACAATGGCCGGATTCGAAGCAACGGAAAAAATCGAAGGAACCGAACTGACTCTGCCTATTTCTGGAATGACCTGCTCCGCCTGCTCATCAAGATTGGAACGTGTGCTCAACGCGAACGACGGGGTAATCAACGCGCAGGTAAGCCTTGCATCAGAAAGCGCAACCTTAAACTTTAACCCCGCCGCAATTTCACTGCGCCAGATCAGGCAACTCATTGCCGATGCGGGATTTGAGTCAGGACAAATTCAGTCCGCCCACAACGCAAAAGATAATTTTGAAAAGAGAAAGGCTGAAAACGAGGCCAAACTCGGTGAGATGAAAAACAGGCTCATCGCTGCCCTTGCCTTCACCATCCCTCTTTTGACTATCACCATGGGACACATGGTAGGCATGCCTTTACCTTCTTTCATCGAACCACACAGCTCACCGCTGGGCTTCGCCCTGATCCAGCTGATTCTGACCGCACCGGTACTCTGGTTCGGACGCAACTTTTACCAGCACGGCTTTCCTAACCTGATTCGGCGTGCTCCCAATATGGACTCTCTGATTGCTGTGGGAACATCAGCGGCAGTTATATATTCCCTGTGGAATACCATCGAGATAGCAATGGGCATTGATGCTCACGCTCGCGCCATGGACCTTTATTATGAATCAGCTGCAACAATTATTACCTTGATCCTGCTGGGTAAATTTCAGGAAACCCGTGCCCGCTCGCGCACTTCAGATGCGATTGAAAAACTGATGGACCTGACCCCAGCGCAGGCTATCCTGCTGCAAAACGGTGAACAGATTCCCACTCCGGTAGAAGAAATTGGTCCCGGAGACCTGATTCTCATCCGCCCCGGAGACCGGGTGGCTGCAGATGGCAAGGTTGCTGACGGACATTCCGATGTTGATGAATCAATGCTTACCGGAGAATCCATGCCTGTACCCAAAAGTGCAGGTGACGATGTAGCCGGAGGAACGGTAAACACCGGAGGCGGAGCACTGAAAGTGCAGGTCACCAATGTAGGCGAAAACACCGTGCTTGCGCGCATAATCCGTCTGGTACAGGAAGCGCAGGGGTCCAAGGCTCCCATCTCCAGCCTTGCGGATACGGTCAGCTTTTATTTTGTACCCACTGTCATGGCTATCGGCATTGCCGCCGCTCTTGGCTGGTTCTTCTTCAGCGATGAACCATTCACCTTTGCTTTGCGCATCTTTATCAGCGTAATGGTCATCGCCTGCCCCTGCGCCATGGGCCTTGCAACGCCCACCGCCATCATGGTCGGTACCGGTCGCGGTGCGCAATTGGGAGTACTGGTTAAATCAGGTGCGGCACTTGAAACTGCCGGGAAGATCGAAACTATGATCTTCGATAAGACCGGAACCCTGACCTACGGTAAGCCCGAGGTTGCTGAAGCTTTCACAATGGACGGGGAAGATCCGCAGGAACTGCTCCTGCTTGCCGGATCTGCGGAAAAGCAATCCGAACACCCACTTGCAAAAGCAGTTGTCCGCGCTGCAGAGGAAATCGGCCCCCCTCTTCCTGAAACTACCGCTTTTCAGGCTGTATCAGGGCTTGGGATCAATACCGAAACCGCAGGACATCCCATGCTGCTGGGCAACCGTAAATTCCTTGAACAAAGCCTTGTCGGTGGTCTGGACAATAATGCTGCGAATGAAGCAGCTCTGCGCTTTGCTGCTTCCGGTCAAAGCCCCCTTTACATTGCTAAAAACGGTAACCTTGCCGGGATTCTGGCTATTGCAGATCGCATCAAGGATGAAACTCCCCAGACCATAAGCAAACTCCACGCACTGGGAGTACAGACGGTTATGCTTACCGGGGATAATGAAAAAGTAGCCCGTGCCATTGCCGACAAAGCTGGAATAGATAAAGTCATCGCTCAGGTCATGCCTGACCGCAAAGCCGAAGTGGTCAACAATGAAAAAGAAGCTGGTCATAAAGTGGCCATGATCGGGGACGGCATCAACGATGCTCCGGCCCTTGCGTCCGCCGACCTTGGCATCGCCATGGGCACCGGGATTGATGTTGCAATCGAATCAGGTGACGTAGTACTGATGAAAGGCGATCTGAGCGGAGTACTCACAGCTCTTTCACTGAGCAGAGCAACAGTTCGCAACATCAAGCAAAACCTATTCTGGGCCTTTGCCTTCAACATACTTGGTATTCCTGTTGCAGCCGGACTGCTCCACATATTCGGGGGGCCGACCCTTTCCCCCATGTTTGCTGCAGCGGCCATGTCCTTAAGCTCGGTTACGGTGGTCAGCAATGCCCTGAGGCTCAAATTCTTTAAACCGGAAGATTAACTTGAAAGACCTCACTCTTGTTTTCCCGCAATGGCAGGGATCAATCGATAACGAAGCTCTACATAAGGGAGCTTATGCACTGGCAGAAGGTATAAGAAATCTTCCTGCTGTCACTACTGTGAAAATAGAACCTTTCAGGAAACTTAAAGCCGGGGGCTCCATTGCCGGACAGGACGAGATTGTTCAGCAGTTGAAGAATGCCCTTTCCATAATTGAACAGGCTAAACCGGAACGCGTCCTACTGCTGGGCGGGGACTGCGGAACCGAACTCGCTCCTGTTTCATGGATGTCACGCAAACACGGTGATAAAATGGCCCTGATCTGGTTTGACGCCCACCCTGATCTGAACACCCCGACAACCTCTAAGTCAGGCCGTTTCCAAGGGATGGCTCTTTCTGCCATTCTTGGAAACGCAGGACCGGAAATCAATACGGCAATGTTCGATCCGCTTAACTCCGGACAGGTGTTCCTTGCCGGAACCAGATCTTTTGATCCCCCGGAACTGGAATTCATTGTACGCAACAAGATAACATTTTTCGGACCCGGAGAACTTGAACGGGACCCGGCATGGTTGGGAAAACAAATCAAAAAAGCAGGATTCAGCAAAGTTTACATCCATCTTGATGTGGACGCAGTCGACCCTCTCGGTTTCGGGCATGGTAAACCGACTCCGCCGGCAGGACTCAAGTTCGGAAACGTCCTTAGAATCATCGAAGAAGTAAACAGCAGGCTGGACATATGCGGAATTGGTATAACAGAATTTCACCCCGGAAATGAAAGAGGGATAGAAAAAGCTGCTTTATTGATTGAAAAGACACTTCACGGATTTATCTCTAAGTAAAATCATCAAAAGAACAAAGCCGTACGGCAACTATTAATGCAGTACGGCTTTTATACATTGGAAACACGAAGTATTATATCAAAACATCAAGACAAATCCCTAATCATATCCTTGACCAGCTTCCCGTTGGGAGTTCGTGCCCCCGGATTCATCTGCACCAACCCATTCCATGCCTGAATAGCACCGGCTTTATCTTTAAGGTCGTAATAAAGAACAATCCCTTTATTTAAGCGCGCAGTTTCATGTTTCGGAGAGGCAAGAATAGCCTTATCAAAACTCTCGACCGCCTTTTGCGGATTGCCGCTACGGCGGTACATGACTCCTAGATCGGTAAGTACATGCGCATTATCAGGCTCTATCGCAAGTGATTTACTGTAGGCATCTATAGCTTTGTCATACTGATCTGTATCAAAATACAGGTTACCGAGCTTCGTCCACAGGTTTACGGAATCCGGCTGGGATTCCAAAAGTTTTTTTGTCTCTTCAATCTGCTGCGCGAATCCACCTGCGTTCCCGGATCCACCTGCTACATGCGGTGTAGACGAATCCTTCAACGCAGGCATGAATACCCCGCCAAAGAATAGCCCCACAGCCAATGCTGCGACCACGATAATGATCATGTTGCTATTTTTTTTGCTATTGCCCGAAGACTGTCTTCCTTTTGTTGAGGATTTTCTCCCCTTTTTTTTCTTTCCCAAACCTTTCTCCCTGTCACTTCCGGCCTCAAATTCCGAAGTGCTTTTCATGTAAATTGCACATGCAAAGTGCAACAAATTACCGCTTTGTGCAAAATTGCGTACATTTAAGCACAAAACACATTGAAAACAACCGCCAGTCATTATTTCCTACATTAATCAGCAATAGCCATACCAGTCTTCACCCGTAATGATTCGCAACACTTTTATGACAAAAATGAATATTCAAAAATTATCAAATTTCATAAATTTAAATATTTCTCAAAATTCGACCTTAATTTTTAGCAAAACGAAATATGCAGTTTTTATTTTATCTATTTGAAAGTTTTTTAACTTATACAAAGTTAAAACAACAAACTACAGAAATGTAGTTTCTAAATACAAAACACCGAAAACAACAAGCAATAGAAGATAAACACTTTAACGTTTTGCATTAAAAACAGTTACTATTTTGAGCCAAATAAAAATTCACAATAAATTTCTTGCTCATTTCTTCTGCTTTATGTACGTAGTTCAGAATATTATTTTGCAAAGGGGCAATTCTGCGAACCTGTGCTATGAATTCGCAGGATTTTGGTGCTAAAAAAAACAAGGGATTATTTATGGATTTCATGACTTCACTGGACGCTATTGTAGGTAAGATCGGCGCATTTGCATGGGGACCACCTATGCTGATTCTCCTGGTTGGTACGGGTTTCTGGCTGACCCTCGCACTGCGCGGCGTTCAGTTCAGCAAATTGTTCTACGCATTGTACCTTGCACTTATCAAACGCAAGGAAGAAACAGATGAACCCGGCGACATCACCCACTTTCAGGCCTTGATGACCGCTCTTTCCGCGACAGTAGGTACCGGTAACATTGCAGGTGTTGCTACCGCGGTTGCAGTCGGTGGACCGGGTGCTCTTTTCTGGATGTGGATCACCGGCCTCGTAGGCATGGCCACCAAATACGCTGAAGCTGTTCTGGCTGTTAAATACAGAGAAGTTGATGAAAACGGTGAAATGAGCGGTGGCCCGATGTACTATATTTCCAAGGGTCTCAACATGCCTTGGCTTGGTACACTCTTCGCGATTTTCGCATCCATCGCTGCCTTTGGTATCGGTAACATGGTACAGTCTAACTCCGTTGCTGATGCGGTTGAAGCAACTTACGGTGTTTCTCCCTACATCACCGGCGGCCTGCTGATGATCCTGACTGCTGCCGTTATCCTCGGTGGTATCAAGAAAATCGGTAAAGTTACCGGAATGCTTGTACCTATTATGATCGTGTTCTACATGGCAGGCGCATCATATATCATCCTTACCAACCTCTCCGGTGTTCCCGCCGCTTTTGCTCTTATTTTCGAGCAGGCTTTCAACCCCACTTCCGCAGTTGGCGGTTTTGCAGGCGCAACCGTAATGCTGGCTATCCGCATGGGTGTTGCCCGCGGTGTATTCTCCAACGAATCCGGTCTCGGTAGTGCTCCTATCGCAGCTGCTGCGGCGCAGACCAAAGAGCCTGTAACCCAGGCCCTGGTCTCCATGACCCAGACTTTCATCGATACTCTTGTCGTTTGTACCATGACAGGTCTTGTTCTCATCCTCACCGGAGCATGGTCCAACGGTACCACCGGTGCAGAGCTGACCACAATAGCCTTTTCTGCGGGCATGTCAGGCGGTGCGCATATCGTTACCATCGGCCTGATTCTTTTCGCCTACTCCACCATCCTCGGCTGGTGCTACTATGGTGAAAAATCCATGGAATACCTGTTCGGTGTAAAGGCAGTACTGCCCTTCCGCCTCGTATTCATCTGCTTCGTAGGTGTTGGTGCCATCGCCAAGCTCAGCTTCGTATGGAACCTCTCCGACACATTTAACGGTCTTATGGCTATCCCCAACCTCATCGGTCTGATCATGCTGACCCCGGTTGTTGTAAAAGAAACCAAGGCCTACTTCGCCAAGCAGGACACAAAAGCAGCCACACAGACTGAAAACAAATAGTCTGCTACGGATAAATGCACATAGAATCCCCCGCCCGGAATACGGACGGGGGATTTCTTTTATTCACTGACACTGAGCAATAAAAAAAGGCTGCCCCGCTAAGGACAGCCTTTAAGTAATCATTTCAGCAAAATCTAATTCAGAATACTGCGACGACAGAATTCAACAGCCTCAGCGCGGACATCCCTGCGATCAGGCCAGTAAAGCTGCATTCGGGTCAGACCGAAGATAATGGTCATAACCACAGTTGCATTTTCTTCCACAGCCACATCACGAACAGTGCCCTTTTTGATACCGAGCTTGATGCAATCCTCAAGAATCAATTCAAGGTTCTTCAGAAAAACAGCCATCAGACGTTTAGAAGAATCAAGCAGTCCGTAAGTGGAAAGCATAATTTTCATATCGATTTCATTCTCTTCTACAAAAGAAAAATACTCATTCATAATCTCTTCAATAGAGCAGTCGTCACGGTCTAACTTCTGGCGGATGGCTTCGATATAATAAGAGAAACTTTCCTCAAGAGCATCCAGAATATGAAGCAGGATGTCTTCTTTGCTTTCAAAATGTCTATAGATGGTACCTTCAGAAATATTGGCCATTTTTGCCAGATTGGCGGTAGTGGCTTTGTGGAAACCCACCTCTGAAATCATTTCCTTGGCTGTTGCGAGGATGATATCCTTGGTTTTCATTCTACGGTCTCCCTTGAGCGTCCGAACGCCCTTGATCAAGTTAAAAAATATTTAATTAGAATTATGTCGGATTACTAACACTCTTTCTGAACTGTATTATTTACCCCATGCAAGAAGCAAGGTCAACCTGAGTAGATTGACAAAAACTGATAGAGAACTTAATTTGTATAGATAAATCCTATGAGGAGGAAACAATGGTTGAAATTACCGAAGCTGCGCAAAAACAGCTTGAAAACTATTTTGCAGATAAAGATAGGACCCCCATCCGCATCTACCTTGCCACTGGTGGCTGAGCTGGCCCCAGGCTGGCATTGGCTCTGGATGAGTCAAAAGATAACGATGAAAGTTTTGAAGTAGAAGGTTTTACCTTCCTGCTTGATAAAGACCTTAACGAACAGGGCAGCCCCTTCCGCGTTGACCTCAGCTATACTGGTTTCGTAATTGATTCCAAGCTTGAGCTCGGCGGCGGCGAATGCGGTTCCTGCTCTGGTAGCTGCGGTTAAGTCGCAGCACAGGAAAAGTTTTACTCTTTTCCTGAACGCGTTAACCTGACAGTTCAAGCCTTTTCGGGCTTTTAAGGCCGTCTCTTTTGAGGCGGCCTTTTTTTTATTTCTTAATCATAAGAATACGTACTTTCCAGACGAGCAAAGCCTGTGTAAAATGAATCCCACTTGACTAAATAATGGAGTTTAACGTGAGGAAACGGGAAAAGATTCAAGGTGTTTTTTCAGCTAAAAAAAAATCTGTAATCGGAACAGGTACGACAAAAAAAAGGACTGAACAAACCACATACTGGTACGCAGAAGAGCAGGAGAACGGAGTCCTGAATGTTCAGGCCCTGAATACCAATTACATCCCCACCGGACCGCAGGCTGCGGTAGAAATGGAGATGTTTTTGAAAGATTACCATCCCGAGCCTGAAATTTATCTGAAAAAAGTCATCCCTAATGTTGATAAGCTGGAAAAAACTATTTCGCTGGGCGAAAGTCACAGAGCAAAAGGCGAAAGCTACAGTGCCGAATATGAATTCAACAAAGCCATGAGTCTTGATGAATTAAATGTGCGCGTTAATTTCGGACTGGGGCTGACTTATCTTGATCGTGGGGAAATGGAACGGGCAGATGATATTTTCAAAAGGCTGATTGGGCTTGAGAGCTGCTATGAACCGCAGCACAAACACCTGTTCAATGAGTTCGGGATATCCTTGCGCAAAAACGGTATGTTAAAGCAGGCTCTTGAATACTACCTGAGAGCAGAAAAGCTGGTTGAAGAAGATGAAAACCTTCATATGAATATTGCCCGGGTCCACTTTGAACAGGGAGACCTCAAGTCATGCCTTGAACACCTCAGAAAGGCTTTGCGTTTAAACAAAAGTCTTGAAGAGGCTTGCATCTTCCTAAACTTTCTCAAAGGAAAAGGATTCATCGAAGAATGCACTCTGGATCAGGTCATTGAAAAAACTGCTGATGATAACAAAGCTCTGGAGTCACTGCTGAAAAGTAATCCAACACCGGTTATACATACCACAAGTACACAGGCCCGCAAAAATGACTCCTTAACCGATGAACTTAATTTTCTGTAATCAAAAGCAACTAATCCGGGCACTTTTCAATCCATTTTTCCTGAATCTTCCGGATAGTGCCCCGGTCCACCAGAGTATTAAACGCCTTCTGCCAGCGAAGGACCTTTTCCTGATCTGTAGACTTTGAAATGGTAAGATAAAGCTTAACATTATGGAAAGTGAGAATAGGAACGGCCCTTTTGCGAAGTTCTAAATCATTACTGAGGAACCCCGACACGCCTATATTGGATGTTGCCACCAGCTCAACCCTACCACGAAGAAGTTTTTTAAAATTGGCCTCCTGAGAATCCATTACCTCAAGATTAGTAAACCCTTTGCTTTTTAAAAACTGAGCCCGGGCATCATTGCGATAGACCCCGATGCCGGAAACATTTTTCGCATCTTCAAATGTCTTCACCTTATCTCTGACACCTTTCAAACCATAAAAAACCCATTTATAACAAGCAATAGGTCCGATCCAATGGAACTGATCTTCCCGCTCTTTAGTCCTGGCTGTGGAAAAAAGCATTACGTCCGAATGATTAAGAAGATGCCTGTAGCCACGCGCCCAAGGCATTACTTCTATAGTCGCAGTGCAACCAATTTCCTCTTTCAAAGCCTCAACAACTTCAACTCCGAATCCGGACAGCCGCCCGTTCTCCTGAATAGTTGAAGGATAACTGAGTTCAGTAATAATTCTGAGCCCACAATCATCTGCCACCCCCACAGAGGGCGTAAAGGACAAAATCGACACAACAGCCAACAACGAAACAACTATACGGTACACCATAAAATCGGGCTCACTTATTGCTCTATTGGTAAATGTAAACACTCCCTCTATTTATACTCTTATTGAACCTTAAAAACAACAAAAGCTCAAAAAAAAGCCGGAAACAGAGGGTCTGTATCCGGCTTCATTCTCTCAGGCATTACGCCGGGGAAAATATGAATTTATTTGGTGGACCATTCAGCCATGAAATCTTCAGGACCAACCACCAGATATTTACGTTCTTGGAGTGCCGCAACAACGGGAGAAGGGTCTTCGGTGTCGACACGTATAACCACCATTCTGCGGTTATTGTGGTGAAAAAGGCCGGTACTGATAATATTGTACTTCATATTGGAAATAATCCCGGCCACCTCGTAAAGGACACCGGTCCGCTCTTCAACATCTACAACAATTCGGGAACCGCCCTGCTTAAGCCCCATCTCTTCAACCAGCAGCTCAAGCATCTTGTTACGGTTGATATAACCGATGAGTTTCTTATTTTCATCGACAACAGCAAGACCGGAAAGATTCATTTCGAACATAAGGTCTGCCGCTGCTTCAATTTCGGTTTCCGGCGGAATGGTGGTGATGTTCTCACGCACAACTTCCCGAACGGTAATTTTACTCAGCAGGTAGCTGAGTTCATGTTTATCCAGAGAGCTTATTACTGAAGGCAAGGCCGCACGGACATCTTCTTTGGTGACATACCCTACGAGGTTTTCCCCGTCTTTAACAAGAAGCATCCACAACTGATTGTCTTCCAGAATTTTGTCCGCTTCCTTGACCAAGGTATCAGGAGTTACGGTCACAAAGTCCTTGAGCATTTTCAGTCCCACATACATCTGCATGTCCTCCAAAATCCGGAAAGAGCCCGGTGCGTAAAAAAGTTTAAATATTCAAAGGATCAGGCGCGCAAAATCCGACCGCAAACATGCAGCCGAATCCCCCGCTGATATATCCCCGTGAAATGCCGCCGGACATGACGGCAAGATGAAACACCCCCTCCATACCCAAGCTTTCATCCACTTGCAAGACATGCCCGTACTTGCATTCATTTTTTATTTTATCATACCAACCATAAAGAGAGCTCCATCATTACTATGAACTACACTTATTATTAATCGTGCTACGATAGTTAGCGATTTATGCGTTAAAGCACCTTGCCCCTGATAATTTTTTGAGTTAGTCCAGATTCCATGCACGAAATGTCAATAGCGCAAAGTATACTTGCAATCATTGAAGAGGAAATGGAAAAGCAACCCGGTGCCAGCCTCAAAAAAGTTGTGGTAGGTAACGGTGCGCTTGCGGGAGTAGTCTCCGATGCTCTCACTTTCGGTTGGGAAGCAGTTACTGTTGGAACCTCCCTTCAAGGGTCGGTTCTTGAAGTTAACGAAATCCCCATCAAAGTACGCTGCGGCGGGTGCAAGAACGAATTTTTACCCGAAGACAAACTTTATATGGCATGTCCGGAATGCGGTCTGGAAATAGGTCATGAAGTACTTCAGGGCAAGGAATTGCAGATCGAAAGCATCGAGATTGATGATTAACTTAAGGAGTTAGAAATGGGTGAAATCCCTGTGGTACGCAATATTCTGGAAGCAAATGACAGAATTGCCGATGAACTGAACAAATTTTTCAAAGAAAAAAATATTCTCTGCCTCAACCTGATGAGCTCACCCGGGTCCGGTAAAACCAGTCTGCTGGAAAAGACCCTCGCTGACCTCAAAGGTGAATTCAAGATGGCCGTCATCGAAGGTGACCTCCAGACAGACAACGACGCACGCCGTGTTGCCGCAACCGGAGCACAGGCCGTTCAGATCAATACTGAAGGCGGATGCCACCTTAACTCCAGCCAGGTAAAGGAAGCACTTTCCCTGATCGACCTTGAAGGACTCGATATTCTTTTCGTGGAAAACGTGGGCAACCTCGTATGCCCCGCTGAATTCAATGTTGGTGAAGATCACAAGATCACCCTGCTGACCGTAACTGAGGGCGATGACAAACCTGAAAAGTATCCCCTTATGTTCCATATTTCTTCTGTCATGATCCTTAACAAAATCGACCTCCTGCCCTACGTGGATTTCGATCTTGAAAAGGCCAAACAGCATGCACGTAAACTGAACGCAGACATCGCCCTTTTCCCTCTGTCCTGCCGCACACGGGAAGGACTGGAAGCATGGTACGAATGGCTCCGCAAAGCCCGCGCTGAAAAAGCATAATTTTTGTCTCCGACGGCTGTGGAAGCGAAACTTTTAAAGAAGTTTTGCTTCCACAGACCCCATCCCTTCAAAACCTTTTATAAGGCTTCGCCCTTTTGATGGATGTTTCATGAAATTCCCTAGCAACCTGCCGTGCTCCGCAGTTCTTGACTCTTTAGCAGACGGGGTGTTTACGGTAGACCGGGACTGGAACATAACATTCTTTAACGAAGCTGCCAGCCGAATCACCGGAGTCCATCCCGAAGAAGCGGTTGGCTCAAAATGCTGGGACGTTTTCCACTCCAGCCTTTGCGACGGTGACTGCGCCCTGCGCACCTGCATGAACGATTGCGGACGCATCTCCAACAAATCCATATTTTTCATCCACGCTGACGGACGCAAGGTTCCGGTTTCCATCAGCGCCGCACCACTTGTTGACGGCGATGGAAAACTCATAGGCGGCGTGGAAAGCTTCCGTGACCTGACTGATATTCAGATGATCCGCCGTGAGGTGGAAGATTCATGGCGCTTTGAAGACATCATCGGTAAAAGCGCACAGCTTGGAAAAGTATTTTCCATCCTGCCCCAAGTCAGTAAAAGTGAAGCCACTGTTCTCCTGCTTGGAGAATCCGGCACGGGTAAAGAACTTTTCGCCCGGGCCATTCATAACCTCAGTGAACGTAAAGATGGCCCTTTTGTAGCTGTAAACTGCGGCGCCCTGCCTGATAATCTGCTGGAATCAGAACTTTTCGGTTACAAGGCCGGAGCCTTTACCGATGCCCGCAAAGACAAGGCCGGACGCTTCGAACTGGCTGCAGGTGGCACAATTTTCCTTGATGAAATCGGGGACATGCCTGCCAAATTACAGGTCAAACTGCTTCGCGTATTACAGGAAAAAACTTTTGAGCCGCTTGGGGCGGTGCAGAGCGTGAAAACCAACGTCCGGGTTGTAGCCGCCACCAATAAAAATCTGTCAGAACTGGTGGAACAGGGTGCATTCCGACAGGACCTCTACTACCGCCTGAATGTAGTGACCCTCAACCTTCCTCCGCTCAAGGCGCGGGTCGAGGACATCCCTCTCCTGATCAACCACTTTGTAAACAGGCTCAATGCCCTGCAAGGCAAAGATATCGACGGTATTTCCGAAGACACACTGCACATCCTCATGCGCCATCCCTTCCCCGGCAATGTGCGGGAACTGGAAAACATCCTCGAGTTCGCTTTTATTCTCTGCCCTTCGGGCTTTATTCAGGTCGAACACCTGCCGGAATATCTCCAGCCGAAATCAAAAGAAACAGCCTCACACGAAGACATGCCGCTGACCATGGATGAAATCAAATGCATGGCTGTGCGTCGTGCTCTTGAGCGCAACAACGGCAAGAAAATGGCCACCTGCCGCGAACTGGGTATTTCCAAAGACACCCTTCGCCGCACCATCGCGCGCTGCGATGACATGGACGCATAATTAGCCCGCATATCTACCTTTTCGGCTAATTTTGATCTAAAACCCCCTCTCTCCATCTCTTCCAAATTCTAATAAATATCCGATTTAATTCTTTTTTATCCTCATGGCACAAACTATGCCTTATAGCCTTCCATGAGAGGAAACGAAGGACGCAATACCAACTCAACGCTGCTTTGTTTAGCCTGCTACGAAGACAGGCTGGCCTCCGTATTTGACAATGCCCCGGACCTGAAATTGTTCCGGGTGGATGACAATAAAATTTGTCCCGCAGGCTACCTATCCCTTCCCTCAAAAGACCCAAAGGACAGGACATCCGCCATTACAGCCTGCGGGGCAACGTTTTTAATATGCGGTGCAATCTGCGGTTGCACTATGAATGAACTGGAACAGGCCGGAGTTAGAGTTGTACCGTGGATTACGGGAATGACCGAGCAAGTGCTCTCCGCCTATCAAAAGGACTGTCTGGAAGACCATGTCATGCCCGGATGCAGGGGCAGAGGCAGGTGCGGACAGGGAAACAGGGGCTTCAGGGCCAGAAAGGGTGTGCAGGATACAATGCACCCCTGCGAACCGACCCTGGACTCAGTGCACAGGAGTAAATAATATGAAAATCGCCATCAGCTGTCAGGGCAATGATCTCAACGGAGATATCGACCCTCGTTTCGGTCGCGCAAAAGGCTTTCTGGTCTGCGATACCGATACCGATACTCAGGAATACATCGACAACACCCAGAACCTGAATGCGGCTCAGGGTGCAGGAATCCAGTCTGCCCAGAACGTAGCCGCCACCGGCGCAACTGCGGTAATCACCGGACACGTAGGCCCTAAGGCCTTTACCGCACTAGATAAAGGCTCCATCGAAGTCTACCTCGTAGGCGGAGGGACTGTTGCAGAAGCCCTGTCTTCCTTTAAAGACGGCAAGCTCGAAGCTGCTGCGGATGCGGACAAACCGGGCCACTGGTAAAATTTCCTTTATCGCGTTCAGTCATGCCTTTTCTCCTCTCCCTTGCTCTGCGGGCATGACTGAACCTTTCAACCATTGACAAGTCAGGTTCACGTCTTAGTTTACCTTGTAATGCCTATTGTGACAGATTGGACAATCTGTTTTTAATAATGACTACCCCCTCTGCCAATGAGGGTCAGGAGATTGATATATGAGCGATCACGCATGCGGAAGCTGCTCTTCATCAGGTTCCGGCTGTTCTTCTTCCGGTTGTTCTGAAGGTTGCAGCCCCGAAGATATGAAACTGAAAAAAACCCTTTCCAGAATCAAACACAAAATCGTGGTTATTTCCGGTAAAGGCGGCGTCGGTAAAAGTACTGTAGCAACCAATATTGCCGTTGCTCTCTCTCTTGCCGGTAAACAGGTCGGACTGCTTGACGTTGACGTACACGGTCCCAGTGTTCCCCGCCTGCTCAGCCTGCAGGATGAGAAACCTCACATCGGGCATGAAGTGATCGAACCCATCTCCTGGTCCAGCAATCTCTGGGTTATGTCCCTCGGCTTCATGCTGCCCAGCAAAGACGATCCGGTAATCTGGCGTGGTCCCGTAAAAATCGGCATGATCAAACAATTCGTACAGGATGTTGCATGGAACGACCTCGACTTCCTCGTCGTTGACTGCCCTCCCGGAACCGGTGACGAACCTCTTTCCGCATTGCAGACCCTCGGTCAGGACGCTCACGCAGTTATCGTAACAACCCCGCAGGGCGTTGCTATTGACGATGTGCGCCGTTCCGTTAACTTCTGCAAACAGGTCGGCAACCCCGTTCTCGGTATTGTAGAGAACATGAGCGGATTCGTCTGCCCCGATTGCGGAAATGTACACGATATTTTCAATTCAGGCGGCGGTGAAGAACTTGCCAAGGAAACCGGAGTCAAGTTCCTTGGTCGCGTACCTCTTGACCCCGAAGTGGGCCGTTCCGGTGATGAAGGTTACCCCATCATCCGCACTGACCACGAAAGCCCCACCGGCAAGGCTCTGAACACCATCATCAAGCCCATGCTGGATCTCACCGACACTTTGCAGGAGAACAATGAAATGCCTAAGCCTGAAGAGCTTCAAGCTAAAAACGGCATGATCAGAATCGCAGTACCCGTTGCAGCAGGCAAACTCTGCATGCACTTCGGGCATTGTGAACAGTTCGCACTGATGGACGTTGATGTCGCCACCAAGGGAATTGTTGCCACCAACATGGAAACTCCCCCGCCCCACGAACCGGGTGTGCTTCCCAAATGGATCGCAGATCAGGGCGTACAGCTGGTACTCGCCGGCGGCATGGGTTCAAGGGCACAGTCCCTGTTCACCGATGCAGGCGTAAAAGTCATTGTCGGTTCCCCTGCTGAAGCACCTGAAAACGTGGTTTCCAGCTACCTTGCAGGAAGCCTCCAGACAGGCTCCAACACCTGCGACCACTAGTCGCAAGACTAGGCATAATATAAGCCATAAGTACATCTACCGTACATATCTCGACCGAAACAGCCTGTGGGAAATCCCGCAGGCTGTTTTGCTTTAAAAGGAAAATTTATTTCAGATCAATAATATCCTGCACTGTGATATGACCGTCGCGGAAAGTTGAAATGATGACATCCTTATCCGGGTCGCCGTTATTGTTATAGTCAAAAGTCCCGGTCACCCCGTGGAAGGGGGGCATGTCCACCAGAGCATCATGGATAGCTACCGGATTATCGGTTCCGGCTATTTTTGCAGCATTGAAAAGTGAATTAACAGCGTCATAAGTCAAGGCTTCAAGTTCACTGGGATCCACACCGTTTGCTTTCTTGTAGTCCCTTTCAAACTCCGCAGCCCCTTTAATTGGCAGGCTTGGAACCCAATGATCAGTATAATAGCTGTTTTTGAATAAGGGATTGCGTTCCAGTTCAATGGAATCCCATGAATCACTACCCATAAGAATGCCTTTGAAACCAAGTTTGCGGGCCTGAGCTACCTGTAATTGAACTTTTTTGGTGTTATTAGGCAGAAAGAGTATTTCTGCGCCAGCCTCAATTATCTTCTTCAACTGGGAGGAATACTCTCGATCCCGTGCGACATACCCTTGAAAAGAAACAACCTTTCCTCCGCAATTCAAATAATCTTCTTTAAAAAAGCGGGCCAGTTCGGCACTGTAAGGACTGGAAGAATCGAACAAAATTCCCACATCCTTGTGGCCAAGGTCGTTTTTGGCAAACTGGGCCAAAGCTTCACCCTGCACGGTGTTTGTGTAAGAAACACGAAAAGAATATTTAAAAGAAGTCAGCTTATTGGTACCCGCTACCGGTGTAATAAAAGGTACCTTGTGCTCCTCACATACTTTGGCAACAGCCAGCGCCACATTACTCTTTGCAGCCCCGACAATGGCAGAGACTTTTTCTTTTTGAATCAACCTGAGTGTGACCTTAGCGGCCATTTCAGGATCGCCGTTACTGTCCGCCGGAAACAGCTTAACATTATGCGGCTCTCCGTCTAATTCCAGCCCACCGGACTTATTGACCTTCTCTGCAGCATAACGCGCGGCAGTAACAATGTAGTTTCCTTTCCTGAACAGTTCACCGCTGGTAACCGCAACAACTCCGACCTTGAATTCACCGGATGTTTTTTTATCTGAACACCCTGAGAAAAGACAAAAGACCAGAGCGAAAAGGAGGACCGGAATAAATCTGTTTTTTTTCATGAAAAACTCCGATTTGCAGTTACAGCGGGAAAAGACAAAAGGCGGCCTCTACAGACCGCCCTTCACCTCAGGGCTAGATACCAGCCATGCAGTTGTAAAGTTCTTCGCTCACCTCGATACGCACAATGCCGTCTTCGATATAAACGCGGATGTTGTTTTCAGGAATCAAAGCCATATCCATGGCTACGTTCACCCATTTATCCCTGAGTTCCGCCGGATCAACATCCTTAAGCGGATGACTTTCTGCTACTTTCCAAGACATGTTATATCTCCCGTTTTTTATTTTTTATATGTCCTCGGATTCATCCCCAGAAGACAAAAAATTTCATAAGTAATGGTCTGCCACCATCCGGCTAAATCTTCGGCACTGATGCGCCCTTCACCTTTTCCGCCCAGCAGGTAGGCGGTATCACCGAATTTAACATCTTCAATATGGCTGACGTCCACAATACAAAGCTGCATGCACACCCGGCCCAGAATCCTGGCCCGCTTCCCGTGAATGCAGACCTCTCCGACACTCGAAAGTCCTCGGCTGTATCCATCGGCGTATCCGGCACAGACAATGGCAACTGTCATGTCCTGCTCTGCGGTATAGGTACAACCGTAACTGATTGCCTGCCCCTTTTTGAGCTCCCGTACAGCAGCAATCTTGGTCCGCACCTGCATGGCAGGTTTCAGGTCGCGGCCGCACTCGCTCCAACCGGTTCCGAGCAACGGGTTGGAGCCGTAAAGGGCAATTCCCCCGCGCTGGGCGGAATAATGAACCTGATCATGAACCAGAATTCCGGCAGAGTTGGCAAGTGATGCTTCCAGCTCATATCCGGCATCTGCAAGACGCTTCAAAATACCGGAAAATGTCTCCGCCTGCGCAGACATATACCCCTCGTATGCCGGATCATCAGAAGTGGCAAGGTGCGAACTGGCCAGTACCGGACAGATTTGAGGATTGATTTTCAGCCACTCAATCAGCTTATCCAGCTCATTGACACTGAAACCGAGCCGGGACATCCCAGTATCAAATTTCAAACTGATTTCGACTTTACGACCCTGAGCAGAAACAACAGCGGAAAGCATTTCCAGCTGTTCAAATTCACCGATAAACGGAATGATCTTGTTCTGCGCCGCATTGAAACAATCTTCCTCGTTGAGCGGACCGAGCAATGAAATGATTCGCTTGCTGCAACCGCTTTTACGCAGTTGCATGCCTTCACCAACTGTGCCGACAGCGAAAGTATCTGCCCCTTCTTCTTCAAGGGCACGGGCAACTTCTATCAGTCCGTGACCATAGGCATCAGCCTTTACCACGCCGTACACCCTGCTTCCTTTCTCTTTAAGCAGCCGGTAATTATGGCGAATGGCATTTAAATCAACTTCAACTTCAAGTGTATTATATCCGATAGTCATTGGAGATCTCCGGTTGAGATTGAGACTGGCTATTTGCGTTTGAAAAGTTTCTCCATTTCCAGCGCGGACCAACTGATCAGGACAGGACGCCCATGAGGGCAATATTCCCGTTGCGGGCATTTTACCCAAGCTTCCAGCAAAGAAAGAGCTTCATTGACTGCCAGCGGCAGGCTTGCCTTGATGGCTGATTTGCAGGAAAGCATGATCCAGAGGTCATCCAAAGTCTTGGCCTGTCCGTCCACCGCTGCTTTTAAGTACTCCCTTGCTTCTCCGGTTTCAAGTGCCGGAGGAATACCGCGCATGGAAAGTGTCTGCCCGGACTCAAGCTCCAGCATGAAGCCCGCAGCCTGCAAGTCTTCCCACATTTCCTGTACCCGCTGAACTTCAGTGGGATGCAGAACAATATCGATGGGTAATGCCAGCGGACGCGATTCACCGCGAGTACGCAGGGATTTCATATTCTCGTAGATCACCCGTTCATGGGCTGCGTGCTGATCCAGCAGACCGAGAGAACCGTTCGGGAGTTTCAGAACCAGATAGGTATCAGCAACCTGCCCCAGATACTCGATACGCGAACCGGGAACATAAATGGGACCAGCGGCGCATGATCCATACTCTTGCGGTTCAGGCACAGAAAGCGGATTTTCCTGCGCTGCATAATCCATGGCCTGTTCATGAAACATACCCGGTTCAGGGCGGGATTCAGCAACAGATGCAGACGTAAAATCAGACTTAGGCAGACCTGAGCCCACTTCCGGTTCATCATCCAAGGCTGTAAAATCTGTATTCTTAAATTCGTTCCAGCTGGAAAATTTTGCTGCAGGCTCGATGGGCAAGGAGACACTTTCCGATAACTTCTTTTCACGAACAGCTGGACGGACCGGCATTTCAGGCTGACTTTGTATAGGGCTGCCTTCATCCATAATGCCAAGCTCATAGCGAGAAAGAGCCTGCCCGATGCCATTGCGAATAATGCTGAAAACCGCACTTTCTTCCTGAAACCGGACTTCCATCTTTGCCGGATGCACGTTCACATCAACCAATTCCGGAGGCAACTCCAAAAAGAGCACCGCCTGCGGATATTCACGAGAAATCAATCGCCCTTTGTAGGCTCCACGAATGGCGCTAAGCAGCAGCTTATCCTGAACGGGACGACCATTGACAAACATAACAATGCGGTCACCTCGGCCTTGCGCCAGTCCGGGAATACCGGCACAGCCATGCACTTTCATCTCCCCGGCTTCATGTGAAAATTCAAGCAGGGATTCACAGATATTACGCGGCCAGAATACGGACAAACGCTCCGGCAGAGATTGTCCGGCCGGAAGCCGAAACTGCTCCCGACCATTGGAGGTAAAAGAGAATCCGGCATCAACATTGGCAAGGGCAATCTTAAACATTACCTGGTTGCAACGACGCGCTTCGGTGCTCTCTGTTTTCAAAAATTTCAAGCGGGCCGGAACATTGAAAAACAGGTCACGAACTTCAACCGAAGTACCTCCCGGGATAGCAGCCGGACCTTCATCAACCACATCCCCGCCCTCAACATTAATAAACCATCCTTCATCGGCTCCTTTACGGCAGGAGCTCATCTTAAAGCGCGAAACCGAGGCAATACTGGGCAAAGCTTCACCGCGGAAGCCGAAACTGGTGATAGCGCTCAGATCTTCAACATTGGAAATTTTACTGGTGGCATGGCGGGTAACAGC
The DNA here is from genome assembly GCF_048612815.1 of Maridesulfovibrio pacificus (SeqCode). NCBI lineage: Bacteria > Pseudomonadati > Thermodesulfobacteriota > Desulfovibrionia > Desulfovibrionales > Desulfovibrionaceae > Maridesulfovibrio > Maridesulfovibrio pacificus (SeqCode). The sequence continues at coordinate 9,684 of NZ_JBLZNE010000002.1, read as the reverse complement.
CAGCTTTAACTCATCAGCTGCGACACCGAACCCGTTGTCCTTCACGGAAATAAAGCCTTGTCCACCGCGCTCAACAGCAACATCTACCTGTGTGCTGCCTGCATCAATGGAGTTTTCCACCAGTTCCTTAACTACGCTTGAAGGCCGCTCCACTACTTCACCGGCGGCAATCTGGTTACGCAGTGAAGCTGGAAGGACATGAATTTCAGGAGTGCTCATAATGATATATCTATCTGGTATTTTTATTTATCTGTGTAAGTCAAAATTTATAATCCCGAGATTACAATAAGCAAGGCCCCCCGTCTACACATCAGTAGTCGGGGGGCCCGGTAAGTTCTGTCGAAGATAAGGTCTAAAATCCGCTCATATCGATAAGATTGAAGTTAACACCGTAACGTTCATCAACAGTGGTCTTGGAGGCAATGAAATCCAAGGAAAAGCACTGATGACTCCAACCCACTGACGCTGTTTTCTCAAGGTCGCGGTCAGAATTAAGATCGGTTCTGAATTTACCGCCAATCCGCAGATTCCAAGGCAGCTTGGCTTTCATGCCATAACTGATGATCTGCATGTCTGTGTCCTGCTGACGTTTATATTCATCAATCTTGCGCAGGTAATCGTACCCGAGAGAGAACTCCGCATACTCATCGTAAAAGAGCTTAAGAATATTTTCATGCTCAGTGACTTCACCCAGATATGGGGAAATCCATGTTCTGGAGGTGAGGTTTACGAAATTATAGGGAGTAACAATAATCTCGGCCATGAAGTCAGAGAAGGGACGGCGTTCATACTCACTGAGTTCTATGGAACGGTTTTCTTCGTCAATGTCATACCCCTGTTCCAAACGTACCCGCAGGAATTCAAGATAGTCATTTTCAAGAACCGGATTACCATCAGCATCCATAACCACTGTTACACGGTTACGGTCGAAAACGTTGGTAAGAGAGAAGACAAGATCGTTCTGCTCAGAAATACGGTCACGAGAATCAAAGTAAGGCAACTTGGTCTGAGACGCAGAGTCATCCTGAACCCATGAATATTCCAAACGAGGAATCACATTATGCTTCATGCGGGTCCAGCCGGACTGCCCTACATTTTCCTTGGTAACTACAGGAGCGGATTCCAGATCAAAGACGCGGTAAAAATCAGTAGCCGCGCTGATTCCGGCATCGGCCAGAAAACGGAACTGAGTAGAATCGTGACTACCATCAGAAGTAGAGTTCTGGAAAGATGTTCCCAGATAATTGGTGGCCCTTACACCTGCATAAGGAATAAAGGTAATTCCACCGGCTCGCACAGGCATGCTGAATGAAGGCTTGATGTCAATACGTCCACCGGTGGTGCCGTATTCACGCCAGAAATAGCTTGATTGAAATTCACCTTCCCACTCAATGGGAGTCCCGAAGAAATTATTCTTAAATGCGTAAGCGGAAAGCTGCGGCATTGTCTGAAGAGTCGGGTCCTGTGTGGAAGGAGCGTTGTCATTACGGTAAAGCAGGTTTTCCGTGTACTGTGCCATGGCCGAAACAGAGTAATTATCCCAACTTCTGGCTATGAGGGCGGTACTGGTTCTTTCGTTGGCATCTGCAGTGGCTATGTCACGCCCGAATTCATCAAGAAAGGAGTCACGGGTGGCTTCGTAACCATTGGAGCCGGAACGAAATTCACGCAGATAATCCTGGTCGGATACGAGGTCCATATCAAAGATGGTCTGCCAGTCTGGATTACCGAGATATCCGTTGTATTTAGACCTGATCCACCAGCGGTTCTGGTTGGGCCTGATCATGCTGTCACTAAAGGAATAACTTGCATCGTTGGCGTTGTTGTAACTTTTGCTGTCGTACAACCAATCAGCACGCCATGATCCTTTTGTATTCACATCTTCGGAATGACGGAATTCAACACCGGGCCTGAATCCGCGTTTGCTCAGGTATTCCGGGTAGAAGGTCATGTCCATTTCATCATTGATAGCCCAGTAGAACGGCAGGTTGAACCTGTTTCCGAGACGGTTTGAGTTACCGATTTCAGGATCAAGGATACCGGACTGGCGTTCACGCTGTACCGGAAGTTCCATGTAAGGAGTGTACATAACCGGGACACCCTTAACTTTGAACTTGGAGTGCCAGAGGCGGGCATAACCGTTGATGGTGATATCACCTTCACCGGACTCAAAGGACCAAAGAGGATTCTCGCCCTCACAGGCAGTCACTTTTACATCCTTGAAGCTATAAGTGGCTCCGTTATGCTTTTCAATGAATTCACTTTCAAAATAGACATGGGGCTTAGCAACAAAAACGCGGCCCTTTTTAAGCCAGCCGACCATATTATTAAGGTCGAATTCAGCTTCAGCCGCATCGTAAAAGTCGCCCTTTATCTGCGCTTTCACATTACCGCGCAGATAAATCCATTTGGTAGCCTGATAAAAACGGGCAAAATCAGCCTTAATGTAGTTATCGCCACTGCGAAGGGTTACATCCCCGTAGGCCTGAAGGTATTCGCTGTCGCTTTCCACAATAAGTTTATCTGCGGAAAACTTCCACTGCTCACCTTTCTGCTCCACGCCATTATTATCGGTCATGGGCACGGTCATCTGTTGCTGTGCCATTGAAGCACACGGCAGACAAAGAAGAAGTAAAACTACAAAGATGACGAACCTGGATTTCAAAACAACCTGCCCTTTAATATTCAAAATGTCCCGGCTAACCGGATTAACAATTAACTCTTGAGATAAGGATCTTCCTGAGCCAGATAATTCTGCACATAATCTTTAGCCGCATCTTCCAACGAAGTGAACGGCTTATCATAGCCGGCTTCCACCAGCTTGCTCATATTGGCCTGAGTGAAATACTGGTACTTGTCGCGGATAGTCTCCGGCATCTCGATGTAGCTGATGTTCGGCTCAACATCCATCGCTGCGAAAACAGACCGTGCAAGTTCATTCCATTCACGGGCCTGTCCGGTACCGATATTGAAGATACCATTAGCCTGCGGATTCTGCAGGAACCACCACATAACGTCCACGCAGTCCTTGATATAAACAAAGTCGCGCTTCTGGCCGCCGTGGGGATATTCAGGCTTGTAGGATTTAAACAGTTTCATCTCACCGGTTTCACCGATCTGGTTAAAAGCCTTGCAGATAACACTCTTCATGTCGTCTTTATGGTATTCGTTAGGTCCGAATACATTGAAAAATTTAAGGCTCACCAGCTTATCCAGCACTCCGCCGCGCTTGGCCCAAAGATCAAAAAGCTGCTTGGAGTAACCGTACATGTTCATGGGTTTGAGGCGGTCAATGCCTGCATGATCGTCATCAAAGCCGAACTGTCCGTCACCATAGGTTGCAGCACTGGAAGCATTGATGAAACGCACATCATGCTGGAGGCAGAAACGGCAAAGCATCTGGGTATAGCGGTAGTTGTTCTCCATAAGAAAATCCGCATCCTGTTCTGTGGTGGAGGAACAGGCACCCATGTGGATTACAGCATCAGTTTTAAAGGGATCGTCACCTTCGAGAATGAATTTGAAAAACTGATCCCTGTGGATGTAATCCTCGTAGCGAAGATTGACTAAGTTTTTCCATTTATCAGTCTTAGCAAGGTTATCGACGATCAGAATGTCGTCGATTCCCATCTGGTTTAATTTCCAGACCATGGCACTACCGATAAAACCGGCTCCGCCAGTTACAATATACATATATAATTTCTCCAGCTATCTTAAGCAGATATAAACGTCTATTAGTACTATCACACAATACAAGTTGCCGGATGTTACTTATTTTTCTGACACTTTTCAACTACATTTAAGTTAAAAGACCCTATTTACACAAAAACAAACGCAATAATTTTCTCTCAACATCCGTTGATGCACAAAAAGCTCAGTTTTTAAATAAAAGACAACGCCGATATAGATAAAGTTATGTTGTACACAACAATTTAAATCATATTTAAGCATTCACCATCCCATCATTACCATAATTCAACTTTATACTTCTTGTTTTTAATCTTGCTTAATTGTATTTTAATGTTATCCTTATTTAAGCACAAACATTATTATGATTTTTTCTAGACTTTATTTATATACGAACCTTACTTATCCAAACAGACTTAGACCTCAACAGTAAATCAACAGAAGAATTCAAAGGATTGTCATGAAATACTCTGTAAAAGAAATCCTCCATCTCGAAGTTTCCCCAGCTCTTGGCTGTACCGAACCTGTCGCAATTGCACTTGCCACTGCTGCCGCAGCTTCAGTGATGCCCGATAAAAGGCCGGATAAAATCGAAGTCTGGGTTGACCCGAATATTTATAAGAACGGGCTGGCCGTAATTATCCCCGGCACTGGAGGACTGAACGGACTGGACACCGCAGCAGCTTTGGGAGCACTTTACGGAGAACCGGCACTTGGACTTGAAGTTCTTGAGCCTCTTGATGAGGAAAGTGCTAAAGACGCCTGCAAATACAAAGACAAAAAACCTGTTACAGTAAACTTGCTTGAAAACAGGCATGGAATTTATGTCCGCGCTCTGCTTACCTTCGGTCCCGATCACGTTGAAACAATAATTGAAGGCGTACACGACAATATTATTTCTCTGACCCTTAACGGAGAACCGGTTAAGAACTCTACTCTGGTCAAAGAACAACTGGCACAAAAGGCTGATGTCTCCAAGCTCGAAGAGTTCATTAAGACTCTGTCCCTCGATGATCTGGTAGATATGATTAACGATCTTGACGAGCAGGATTTTACGTTTCTTAAAGAAGGGATCACTTACAACATGCGCCTTGCTGATTACGGGCTTAAACACGGTTCGGGTCTGGGCGTAGGGGCTACCTTTGAAAAGCTGGCCCGCATGAAAATCCTCAACAGAGACATGATTCTGGCCGCCCGCACCATAACCTCAGCCGCATCTGATGCCCGCATGGGCGGTATCAAGCTTCCGGCAATGAGTTCAGGCGGATCCGGAAACCACGGCCTGACAGCAATCCTGCCCATTTATGCAGTGAGTGAATTCGTGGACTGCTCCGAAAAAACCATGCTGGAGGCCATCGCCCTCAGCCACCTTGTAACCGCGTACGTGAAAGCCCAGACAGGAAGGTTATCCGCTGTATGCGGATGCTCTGTCGCAGCCGGAGCCGGGGCCACAGCCGGGATCACCTATCTTATGGGTGGAACCCCGCCTCAAATGGCTGGAGCCATCACAAACCTTACCGAAGATCTTGCCGGAATCATCTGTGACGGGGCTAAATGCGGATGTGCATTAAAACTTGCAACTGCGGCAGGCACAGCTGTCCAAGCCGCCCTCTTTGCCATTCATGGAGTAAACGTACATTCAACGGACGGCATTATCGGCAGCTCCCCTGAACAGACCATGCAAAACATAGGCACCCTGAGCACACAGGGTATGATCGATACCGACAGGACCATTCTTAAAATCATGCTTGAAAAGCACTTCCTAGGCACAGAAAATTAAAAAGACCATAAAAATAACACAAAACTATTGATTAAGCCCTGCCAATACCTTAATTTTGGTAGAGTAATAAAACTAATTAAAACCGTTAACCAACATACCGGAGGACTTTCATAATGTTCAAAAGAAAAGTTTCATTAATCCTGACTGTTGCCTTAGCCGCTCTTCTGGCCTTCGGCTCCATGGCCTCAGCTGAATCCAGAATCGTTCTTAAACCCAAAGTTGATGCTTTCGCATACTTTGTTGATACTTCACCATCCATGTCCCAGACATATGATGCCACCGGCACTCCTAAAATTATCGCCGGAATCAACGCTCTGAAGAGACTCAACAATGTTGTTCCCGAACTGGGATACGACTCTGCTCTTTACGCGATGCCCGACTTTGCAACGTATTCCCCTAAGTCCATGTTCACCAGAGCAGCCATGGCTAAAGGAATCGCATCCGTTCCCAGCGACCTGCCTTTCTTCCAGTCCACCCCGATTGGAACAGGTTTTTCCGACCTTAACGGCGTTGTCAAAAACTGGGGCGGTAAATTCGCGGTGATTTTTGTTTCCGACGGTCTGACAAACTCCGGACGCAATCCTGTCCGTATCGTTTCCGATATGGCAAAGACATACGGTGACCGTTTCTGCCTGCACATCATCAGCGTAGCCGACACCGCACGCGGTAAGGCCAACCTGAAGCGTCTCGCAAGCCTCACTCCTTGCGGCGTTTATGTTGATGCCAGTGCACTCGCTGACAAAGCAGTTCTGGATAAATTCGCTCAGGATGTCTTCTACACTCAGGAAGAAGAACTGATCGTTGAAGTTGTTGAAGAAGTTGTAGTTCCGGTTGTTCCGGTTCAGGAAAAAATCGTTTTCCGTAATTTCAACTTTGGTTTCGACAAGTACCAGATCACTGATGAAATGGTTCCGGCACTGACTGAAGCTGCAACCATGCTTGAAGAATTCCCGAACCTTAAGGTTATGGTCGGCGGTCATACTGACTCCTCAGGTTCCGAAGCTTACAACCAGGGTCTCTCCGAGCGCAGAGCCAAGTCTGTGGCAGACTGGCTTGCAGCCAACGGCATTGCTCCTGAACGTCTGGAAGTTAAGGGATATGGCGAAATGAATCCTAAATACGACAATAAGACCAAAGAAGGACGCAAGCTTAACCGCCGCGTTGAAATCGACGTAGAAGACTAAAAGCCACATAAGCATTAAAAAGGGTGGAAAGATTTATCTTTCCGCCCTTTTCGCAATTTGGAGAACCCCATGAGACTTGCCAGTAAAATTTTAACATCTGTTTTTATCGTCATGCTGCTTTGCTCAGCTGCATATGGCTCCCACTCCGGAACCAAGGAAGAACTGGATACCTTTACAAATTTCGCCATAGGCTGGGTTGTCAAGCTGAACAAAAGCCACATCAAAGGCTTCAGTCGTATGGAAGTTCTACTCCAAAAAGACGGGACCTACCTCGCCAGATACCACGCGATTTCACCCGATACCATTACCTGCAAAGTAAAAAAGACCAGCAAAAAAAGTAAAGGAATGGTCGGACTGCTCAAGTACATGGAGACAATCTACGAAAGCACCGGCAAGACCCCGCAGGAAGCACGCGCAAGCAAATTCAAACCCGTAAAAAATATTCGCATAACAGAGATTTTCAGCAACTCAGGTAAGGGCTGGCGTTAAGTATTAAGCATCATTTTCACACTGAAAATAGCCTCATAACAAACGATACGAATGTCTTTATTCTGTAGTGCAGCGCAAGACTGTCAATGAGTTGCGAACTTGTATAGTCCAGCATATCCCTGAAAGTCATCCTTTCAGGGGGTTCATTTTCCTTATGTGCCCATCATAAAAGAAGTCCCCTCTCGCTACCTGCGGGAGGGGACTTTTAATTACTTTAACGGTTAATGCTACTTGAATCTTTCCACCAACTGACTCAGCTTCTGAGCCATTTCCGCTACTTCCTGAATGTTGGAGTTTGCATTCTGGATACCGTCGGACAGAGACTGTGAAAGGCCGTTGATCTCAGTAACGCTGTTGTTAATTTCATCACTGGTCGCAGTCTGCTGCTCTGCTGCGGTGGCAATAGCCCGGACCATGTCGGCAATGGTCTCACTCTCGTTGACGATCTGGCTGAGTACGCCTCCAGCTCCTTCCGCCATCTGCACGGTATTCTCAACCCTGCCGCGCACTCCGCTCATCTCGGAGACTACCTTGTCGGTAGACTGCTGAATGAGTGTGATTGCGCTCTCAACCTCATTGGTTGCGCCCATGGTTTTCTCTGCGAGCTTACGGACTTCGTCAGCTACAACAGCGAATCCACGTCCGGCTTCACCGGCTCGAGCCGCCTCAATGGCTGCGTTCAGAGCCAACAGGTTGGTCTGGTCGGCAATATCATTAATAACAGACATTACTTCGCCGATATTGATGGCCCGCTCCGAAAGGTCGGCGAGCATGTCGGAGAGTTTATCCGTGGTTTCTGTTACAATATGAATCTCGGACACTGTGTTGCTGACAACCTTTCCACCGTCGCGGGCAACTGAGTTGGCCCTGTCGGAGGCTTCAGCGGTTTCCCCGGTATTCTGTGCAACTTCAAGAACTGTAGCGTTCATTTCTTCCATTGCGGTTGCAACCTGTCCGGTCTGCATCGCAGTAGTATCGACACCTGCAGTCAGTTCATTCATCTGATGAGAAAGCTCAGTGGTGTAGGAAAGCAAAGCCTTGGAGACTTCGGTAACCTCATTGGCTACTTCAAGCAAAGATTCCTGCTGCTGCTCAATATGCTTACGACTGGCTTCCTCTTCGGTAAGGTCGACCATTACCGCGATTGCACCAACTGTCTCTTCTTCAGCATTAAGAAGCGGGCAGACCTGATAGCGCAACGGGAATTCAACACCGTCTTCACGGTTGAATCTCAGCAGGCCTTCAGGGCAATCACTGGAAGAGATAGCCTCTTGAGTCAGAGATTTTCCATCAACCCTGAAAAAATCACCGACATCCATTCCTATAAGGGCATCTTCAGGTTTGTTGAGGATGTCGCGCATCGGTCCGTTAACGAAATCAATTTTGCTGTCACCGTCAGTTACGATCATGGGCACGGTTATACCGTTAAGTACACCGCGGTTGTAAACCAGCTGGTCTTTAATCTGACGGGCCATTTCACCAAGATGATCTCCAAGCGAGCCAAGTTCGTCACTGCTGTTCACTGCAAACTGTGCGTCAAGATTACCCTTGGCAAAATCACTTGTAGCACCGGAGATAATCTGAATACGATTCACAATTGATCTACGCATGAAGAACAGAAGAGCGGCAAGCAGAGCGACAAAGCCTCCGAATGAAAGCGCGGCCCCTTTGAATTGGGACTCATGAAATGTTGCAAATTGAGGTGAAACATCCTGCACCATCACCAAGGTTCCGAGTACAGGCTGTTTCCTGCCGTGACAGTGATAGCAGGCCTTCTCATTCTCGATGGTTTCAACCTCAACAAAAACCTCTTTACCGCCTATTTCTGAAAGGAGGCCGCTCTTGAGGGTTTTCTTAAGGCTTTGCCCGACAAGATTATTAATATCCTTGTCGCGAATTACATCTTTAATGTCGGAACGTATGTCCCCTGTGCTAGTAGAATAGGTGACATTTCCCTTGAAGTTGGTCAGGTAAATGGCAACATCGGAATATTTCTTTGAAACGGTAGCAAACTTTTCAGTTGTACCCCTGTTATCACCCTTGGCCATGGGCTCGCGGATGGCCAGCTGCAGCATATCCGCAGTTTTGTATGCATTCCTTTCAATCTCTTCCATCATGGTAGTGCGCTGCCAGAAAGAGTTTGCCAGAAACAGAACAATAAAAGTCGTAGCAGTGAGCAATGAGGTCAGCACCATGACCTTGTTACCCAGGGAAGTCTTAATAAATTTCATAACGACCTCCCTAATGAGCTCCGCCGAAAATCAGCGGCTTGTAATTGAAGTTGTTAACCCGTTCTGCATTGTGGCAGACTTCACACTCCTCGATGGTCATCTTCCTCTTGATAAGATCAGGATCGCCGTCTTCAACATGAAGAGACCCAGGACCGTGACAAACCTCGCATCCTGCATCTGCAAGATGGGGAGTTTGCTCAAAAGAAACGAACCCGCCGGGTTTCCCATACCCGGTAGCATGACAGGTAAAGCAATCATTAAGCTCGTCAGCATCAAGATCTGAAGCCATGATCTTCACGCTTTTACTGGAATG
>NZ_JBLZNE010000001.1:3397500-3745535 GCF_048612815.1 Maridesulfovibrio pacificus (SeqCode) | reverse complement strand
TGTCCTTCGATACGCTTCATGCGCTTGAGGACATCAATTTTAATTTTTTCCTGTTCTGCTGCGGATTCGGGCATAACGTGCTCCTTGATCTTGTATGTGCATGAGAGATTAAGTAGAGTCCCCGGATGACTGATAAAAACACCAACACACCAACGTCCGAAGAAGAAAACCTTGATCAGGTCTGCCTGCTCAACTGTATTGAGCTGTGTGCCATTATCTTTCGGGGGATAAACCCTGAAGAATGTGCCGCACTTCTGGACGAAGGTCTGCCCGCATTGGCTACACTTTCAACGGAATCGCTGCAATCCCTTTCAGGACCACTGAAAAATCTCGAAACATCCTACCCGGATGTCACCGACACTTTTTGTGCCGAGCTTGAATCCGAATACGTAAGGTTGTTCATCAATAGTCGGGACGGGATTGTCGCTCCGCTTTATGAATCATGCTACGAAAAGGGCTCCGGCAGAGTTATGGGCGAATCCCATGTTGCCATGAGCAAACTTCTCGAAGCAGCAGGGCTTGCCCCCACCGGGGAACAGGCTTCCGAACCCATGGACCATCTCTGCATTGAGCTGGAATACCTATACGTACTGCTGGCCAACGGCTGGGGCGGAAACGATGAGGACTCCCTCAAGCAGGCCAGAGAATTTGCAGCACAAAAGCTGGTCTGGGTCCGCAAATTAAATGAAAAGCTGACTGGCAGCGATGCCATTAAATTTTACATTACAGCATCTGAACTGCTGGTTTCCATGCTGGAAGAAGTTACTTCCTCCTAATACATTTTCGTCCGGGTTTTCCGCTAAGGGCATCGTTGATTCTTTTAACCAGCGGTGCCGGTCCGGAAACCAGATCATTACAGACAAACATTACCGCAAAAGCATCATCTTCCTTTTTCAACATGAATACGACAGGAAGTTGCTCCCCTTCTAAAGCCCCACTGTGTTCCACGGGATCAGCAAGCATGGGAATTCCGGCATTGTTGATCTTGTGGAAACGTATTGCTTCGCGACGGTTCATGCCGAACCCGACAGTTATGAACAGCATGTCCGGGGTACAGCATTCCAATTCCCTGCGCGCAGCATCAACACTAAGTACCGCCTGTGCGTTTTCAGCGTGTCCTTCTTCCACCAGCAGTAGCAGGAAGTATTTCGCATCAAGTGATGCCAGATCAAGGTCGCTCTTCCCTTTGTCTAACCCAAGATAAGAGCGCTCTTCAGCGTTGCCGGAGAATGCAAAATTCATATCTGGAATAATCTTCAGTTCTACCGTCTGTTTTTCCGGTGGATGATCCTCAAGCCAGCCGAACCATCCCGCAGCATAACGGTAAATATTTGTATAGCCAAGGCGCGCAGCACGGCGAGCCGCAATGAACCGCGCAGTCACCTGAAGCTGCGGCAGTAGATAATCACCGACGGTTAAATCGCTGAGTAACTGCACCGGGGTGGCTTTTTTTCCCTTGGAAAAATACTGGTCTTCGCCAAGTTCAAATTCCATGTTCAGGGCACCGGGAATATGCCCGCCTTCAAATTCGTATTCTGCCCGCACATCCAGCAGCATAATACCGGGAACTTCTTTTAATTTCTTTTCAACTCCCGGTCCGTCCAACAGCTTATAGCCATAACGGTCAGCTTCCTTCTGCACATCGTTCCACCAGACTGGACGTTCTTGTTCCGCCCGAACCTGCACGGTCGAGAGCATAATCAGGATCACAAAGAACGTTGTGATGGAAATCCGCATCCGGATCATTGTTACTCCCGGAGTTAAAAGGGCCGAGACCTAAGTCCCGGCCCTGATTACTGATTATTTCTTAGGGGTATGAATGGTGAAGGAACCGTCCTTATGGAAATCGGTTTCAGCTTCAAGGATACTTTCTTAATATCAGGACGCATGTCCAAGGTCAGTGCAGAAGCTTCACCGCTGCGTGCTCCGGTTGTGCAGAGAAACACGATGGGCTTATCAGCGGAGAGTGTCTTTATCTTCTTCTCAAGCATGTCCACTGACATATTCACAGCACTGGGGATATGACCCTGTGCGTATTCATCCGCATCACGAACATCGATCAACATGATGGAGTTCGGATTTTCAGCAACAATCTTCTTGAACTGCTCAATATCGATACTGCCTTCTTCGCCGCCGGACTTAACTTCAACAGCACCGGATGCACCGAACATTTTCTTCCAACCGGGATATCCTGCTTCGGCAACATGCACGTTTTTATAGCCGATACCCATTGCACGGATGGCAGACTTGTGGCTCAGCTTACACTTGTAGCCGCCGCAGAAGTAGATAAGCTTGGTATTTTTCTTATCTGCGGGCAACAGGCCAGTGCGCTTAGCCCACTTGGAATCGGGAATGGAAATAGCTGACGGAATGGAACCTGCCAGAAACTTATTGGTTGGACGGGCATCGATCAGCATGTAAGGGTCGCCGTTAGCCATCATCTCGGCAACAGTTTCAAGGCCGATACCGCCGTAGCGACCGGATTTCATCCAGCCGGGATACCCATAGGGGTATACTTTTACATTTTTATAGCCCAGCTTTACAACTTTCTTGGCGGATTTGTGGCTCAATTTGCATTTAAGGCCCTGACAATAAAAAATGAGCAGGGTATTCTTATCCTTGGGCAGCTTATCGGTCATCTCGTCAAATTTTGAATCCGGGATGGAAACAGCAGTAGGAATGTATCCGAGAATGTATTTGCCCTTGTAAGGACGGGAGTCAATGATCATCACGCCTTCAGGTTTGGGCATTTTAGCGTACTTGGCAATAAAGTCGGTATCGACCATATCCTTGTACATCCAGTCCTGCATTTTGCTCTTGGGGACAACGTCTTTAGCCATGGCCGGTGCGGCGATGATCGCCAGACACAGTGCCAGTACCACTACCTTGAAAAACTGCATTTTCCTCATGTAATTCTCCCTTTGCTCTTTTTATTGTGATGCGCTGCGCGCTTTCTTCTAAATATTTGCCTCCGGCGGCTAAAAAAATCTTTTTAAAAAAGGGTTTCAGAATTGAAAACTTTTCATCAGGCTTCGCCGCTTCGAATACTTCTGTCTAATTCTACACTTCAGACGAAGGATTATCTTTTACCCGCTCGTACCAGAGTTTATGGTGATGCTTGGCGTAATCCTCGGGAACATGTCCGGTAAACATGGAACGGAATCCGGGCTTTTCTTCCGGTGATATGGCTGCCATGTAAATGTGGACCAGCAGACCTGCGAAGACCAGACCAACGGCAAGATAATGCAGAGTGATGGACCAACTGACCAAAGCCATATGTTCCGCACCAAGGGTTCGGTCGGACAGGAACATGAGGATTCCGGTCACCACGATCACGACACCACCCACAACTGAAGCCTGTGCAAAAGCCTTCTGGCCCATGTTGTAGTACCCCTGATCGGGCAGTTCGGAATTCTTGCCCAGCAATTTAGGCCCAGCGGTCATAAGGATCATCTTGCGGATCATCCAGGTTATGTCACGGTCCGGATCAACCATGAAGATTTCCTTCAAAAAGAAGATGGCTCCCTTGAAATTAACCAGCATGTACAAAAGCAAACCACCAGCCCAGATGAGGCCAGGGTGACATGGATGATCAACAGATTTCCGCCTCCGCCAACCAATGAACGCATAAAGGCCGGATAACCTGAGCCAAGCGGATCAATTTCCGGGTTACCGAAAAGTCCCAGTCCGGTTACCAGCAAAAGGAACCAGCAGACTGCGTTAAACCAATGGATAAAGATGTCCGAGCGGTCATGCCGCTTGTATTGTCTCTGACTCATTAGGCATCACCTCCCTTGCTCCGGGAGTCGTCATGTTCATCGGACCCGACCAGAAGCTGACGGCCCAGCATAACCGCCACTCCGAGTCCTGAAAGGCCGACCACGGTCTTAACCACAGGGTTGCCCATGGTGGTCAGTACATCCATTGCAGTAGGCATTCTCGCTTCCACTGGCCATTCCAGCGGAGCGGTTTCGCCGAGATAGATCATGTTCGGCTTGGTATCCGACTTGGCATTGATCACACGGACCAGCTTGCCCTTCTTGTTTTCCTGAAGCAGTCTGTAAGCTTCAGAGTCGGGATCGTTTATGTCACCGAAAACCCGGGCCTTGGTGGGACAAGTGTCCACACATGCGGGGAGCAATCCCTGCGCACGGCGATCAGCACAGAAGTCGCACTTATCGGCTTTGCGGGTAATTTCATTACGGAAACGCGCATCATAGGGACAAGCGGGCATACAGTTGCCGCAACCGATGCACAGAGATGTGTCGATACGCACGGTACCGTCTGTCTTGTCTTTGAATGTCGCCCCGGTTGGGCAGGCCTGAGACAGGTTGGATTGTCGCAATGCATGCAGCCGCCGGGCTGGAAATGGGTCTTCGGTTTACCGGAAGCAAAGTCCGGCACAGAAGCCTTGATCCAGTTACGCCACTGACCGTCCGGCACATCGTTGGCGACCTTGCAGGAAGCCATACAGCCCTTGCAATCTATGCACTTTGACGAATCGATGACCATTGCGAGTTGTACTGTCTTACTCATGAGGCCACCTTCCTTGTTACGGAAACAAATGTTTCGTGCAGGGCCGCGTTACCGCAGATTTCATCATATCCTTCCTGCAATACGGCAGCCATGCTGGCTCCTTCACCGAAGATGAGGCTCAGTTGCGGAGACAAAGTTCCAAAACCGGAAAGCATATACACGGTATCCTCAAGAATGCCGTCAGTGATTTCCACCTTGAGTTCACCCTTACCGACGGAACTGGCTACTTCGACCAGATCTCCGGGCATGATGCCCAGCTTGTCAGCAGCCTTGGTATTCAGCCAAAGGGTGTTCGGTCCGGTAAGCTGGTGCAGAACCGTGTTGTTCTGGGATGAGGTCTGGGTAACCGATGCACTGCGACCCACAACCATGCGGAACCTGTTCTTAGGCGGCTTGGCAGGCGGAGTGTAAACCGGGATGTGGGGTCCACGCCCATTTTTTCGTAGCGCTGGTTGTAAAGTTCAACCTTTTTACTCAGCGTTTTGTAAACTCGGTCCTCATAAATGCCGTAAACCTTACTGGGGTTGTAATAGACCCCGTCTTTCTTGAAGGCTTCAGCTGCTCCGGGCAGCTCACGCAACTGCTGCTTACGATATTCCTCAATGGTAAAATCAAAGTATTCGCCAAGTTCCAGCTTGCCTGCCACATCCTTGAGCACATCGAAAACCGGACGGGACTCATAGAGTGCCGGAACCACAGGATCGCGCTGCACCACACAAGCACAGGCTACCGACCCCTGAAGACCGGAAGCCGGGTCCTGACGCTCAAGATAACTTGGTGCAGGCAGCACGAGATCGGCCATCCATGCGGTATCGCTCATGGCAATATCCACAACTGTCATGAATTCCATAGACTTGCACATCTCGATAGTCTTGGCACGGTTGGGTGCTGTTCCCATGGGATTAGTCTTGTATACGAACCAGCCTTTGATGGGATACGGCTTACCTTCAAGTATTGCGTCGCGCGTAATGACGAACGAGCCGTCATGCTCGAACAGCATGGGCACCTTGTGGGCATCGATGCGGTCATCGGGGTTATCATCGTACCAAGGAGCATCGTAAGGAACGCCCTTGAGTCCCACTTCACGTGCAGCAAGCAGACCTCCGGGCTGGTCCCAGTTTCCGAGCAGCCCGTTCACAATGGCAAAGCTGCGGCGGACCTGCGTGGAATTCTTGTAGTCGGAAGTACGGCGGCCGGGATAGATCATGGACGCCGGGGCGGCAGCAGCCAGCTCGCGGGCTATGCGGGCGATGTCCTGTGCGGGAATACCACACTCTTCAGCTGCAAAACGGGGATCATATTTCTGCACATGTTCGCGGAGCTGCTCAATGCCGTAGGTCTTATCGGCGATCCATTTCTTGTCATAAAGATCTTCATTAATGATGACATGCGCCAGCGCGAGCATGAAGGCCATATCCGTACCGGGCTGGATGGGATACCATTCGTCCGCCAGTGCTGCGGTCTTGGTATAGCGCGGGTCAAGCACCACAAGCTTGGAACCCTTCTGCATGGCGGTCATCAGATCGATGGAATCCGGAGTTACCAATGCTTCAAAACGGTTGGCTCCGGCCATGATGATATATTTGCTGTTGAGAACATCAGCGAAAGGAACTTCGCCAAAGGTATCAAGAAAGGCACGGCTCCCGCTGAGCAGGCAGAGGGATTCGTGGGAAGTCACATTGTATGATCCGTAGACTTCGGCAAAACGGCCTACAAATTGAGATTGCAGGTCGGCTCCGGCAGTAAAGAGATGCCCACAGGGGGTATACTTCTGACGGATATCCTGCATCTTTTCCGCCATCATATCGATGGCTTCATCCCACGGAATGCGTTGCCATTTGCCATCACCGCGCTCGCCCTTTCTCAGAAGGGGATACTTTAGACGGTCAGGGGCGTACATTTGTGCGACACCGGCATTGCCGCGAGCGCAGAGCATGCCTCTGGATTTCAAAAATTTAGGGTTGGGATCAAGTTCTTGACCACACCGTCCTGAACACGGACGATGCAGCCGCACTTGTTGAAGCACATATCACAGGCCGAAAAAGCCGATTCCCATTTACCCGATGAATTAGTTGTCTGTGCGGACGCCGCTTCGAGTCCGCCCAGTGCGGGGACACTCCCGGCTGCGGCAGCGGCCAGCATCCCGGAGGCCTTGAAAAAGTCGCGGCGGGAAAGCCTGGTCTTGTCTTTAGCCACTTCCACCTCCATGTTGATCAAGTGGAAAGGAGTTTAGATTAGTGCGACGGAATCAGGTCTTCCGCCGCACATAAATATTACTGTTAACTAGACACTAGCTGCACTTTGCCGGGGACGGGGAATCCTTGGCATAATCATGCAGGTAGGTGAAAATATCGTTGATGTCTTTTTCTTTGACTTTGTTCCAATCAGAGGAACAAGGGATCTTGGAAGTGTCAGAAAACATGGCAGTCCATTCAGCCTGTGTCTTAGTGCTGGGACTTAAGTCGGATGCAGTTGCGCCGTGGCATGAACGGCAGTGTTTACGATAAAGGAATTTACCCTTGCGAGCATTACCGTCACCGAAAGCAGCAGCCATACTGGCCATGGACAGAACCATAAGAACACAGATCAGAGTTCCTATTACCTTGCGATTCATTACAAACCTCCAAAAAAATTATTTTCTTAACCCATAACATCCCCTCACCTTTTGTGAAAGCAAAGAGACATTTTTATCCAACTCTTCTATGTCAATATACCCATACGGGGTATAGGTGTCAATAAAAACTCATTATACGGTCACAAACACAAAATTTCCTGACAAAAAGAGTCCTCACAATGGCTTAACACATTGTGAGGACTCTTTTCTTCTCTACTCACGAACGAAACTTACCAACTTTTTACTGAGTATAAATTGACCGGTGATAGTTAATTTTTCAGATACCGCAAGACTTGCCCGATATGCAACAACAGGATACGGAAGTCAGCATTCCGTGACACCTATAAAAACAGCCTTACAGATTACATGACCGAATCAATTCCTACCCACTTACCCAAACTGGCGGACCAGCTCGGCACCCCCATTACCATTGGCGGGAAATCCATCCCCAACAGGTTGTGGTTGGCTCCCATGGCCGGCCTGACTCACACTGCCTTTCGTCAGGTGCTGGCACACTATGGTTCCTGCGGACTGGCCTTTACTGAAATGTGCAGCGCCCGGGCTGTACCGACAGAAAACCCCAGAATTTCGCCTGTTTTCAGCTGGCACGAATGGGAACTTCCCAGTCTTGTATGTCAGATAGTTGGAGCAGAACCGGAAGAAATGGTGATTGCAGCAGAACGAGTGGAACGCGAAGGATTCTTTGGCGTGGATATCAACATGGGATGCTCGGCACGGGGAATGATCAAACGCGAGGCAGGAGCAGCTCTGCTTAAGACACCGGACAAGGCGGTTGCCATAGTGGAAGCAGTGCGTAAAGCCGTGTCTATTCCGGTGTTTGTAAAATTTCGCACCGGCTGGTCCAGGGAATCGGACCGGCAGTGGCTCTGGCTAAAGACCTTGAAGCCGCTGGAGCCGACTGTCTTGTATTCCACCCGCGAGTCGCCCCGGACAAACGAACCCGTCCGCCCTACATTGACCACATCCGCTATATCAAGGAAGCGGTCTCCATCCCTGTTTTTGGCAATGGAGATATAACAACCCCGCAGCACTGTCAGGATATGCTGGATAAAACGGGCTGTGATGGGATATCCATAGGCCGCATGGCTGTGGCCCGCCCGTGGATTTTTGCCCAATGGACAACCGGATTCACACCGGACGACAATATTTTTCAGGACTACGTTCTGCGTCTGGCTACAGCCTTGGAGCAGGAATTCGATCCCATCAGAGGCATAAAACGATTCAAGCTTTCATGGCCTATTTTGCAGCCAATTTCCGATTTGGACACAGCCTGCAAGCCAAATTCGCCACGGCAAAGACTATGGACGATGTCCGCCGCTTAGCAATGAAACACATCAAGCCGGACATGCAGTTAAGCCCGACTCCGAACATGAGTTTGTACAATCTTTAATTGAGTATCCATGCTCGCCTCTTGAGGCTTTGTCACGCATGGGTACATTCCTTGTCCTTTATTGTCCGCAGCGGAGACTGGCCGCGAGTGGAGGAGGGATGGAAACCCGCTATTTTCAATCTCCGCTGCATCTGGACAACATTTTTCAAAACAGAATCGGCTGATGAGTTCTTCCCGGGATAAATACTGTATTCTGAACGAACGGACTCAGGTGTAACCGAAGGCATTACTACGTTGGCTCCTGCCTCAAGCCCCTGCTCCCGGCCGTTTGCAACCAAAGCATCCAAAGCACTGGTTGCCGGGATATTGACCTTCGGATTCATGATCCGCACCAGCGCAGTCGCCCGCAAAGTTTCATCGAGGCTGCCCGGCCCAGAAACGTCCAAGGGGCGTATCAGGATGTGGAATAAACGGCCCCACCGCTATCATATCCAGCGGCAATAAACTCAGCCGCCATAAGTCCTCAGCCAGAATTTCCGGGGTCATGCCGGGTAAGCCTGTAATCAGACCGGACCCCGCCTCATAGCCAAGGCTGCATAATGTTTCCAAACGGGCTAGACGTTCAGAAACACTCTGTCCGGGACGAAGTCTGGCGTGCAGTTCACTGTTGAAGGTCTCCATTTTAAGGGAGATAGCGGTCTGCTCCGCAATCACGCCAGTATTTATATGTATCCCGGTCATGATCACCAAGGCACAGGGTTACCGATACATCGGCATAAGCCTTGGTGGATTGAACGATCTCTCCGATGAAACGCGGGTCCATACTCTTGTCATCACCCGACTGCAGGACCACAGTTCCCAAGCCCGCATCAATGGCGCAGCGGGCTGCTGAAAGGATTGAATCCGCATCAAGGGAATAACGTTCCACCTGCCCGTTGCAGCAACGAAGACCACAATAATGGCAGTTCTTTCGACACCTGTTGGAAAATTCAACCACCCCGCGCTGAAAGACCTCATTTCCGAACACGGAATTGCGGATTTCACGGGCCTGTGCAAATAAGGCTTCGGAATTATCCGCCTTAAGGACTTGTAATATTTCTTTTACGGTCATAAGTGATATCGTCGAGGTAATCGGCCTGAGAGTGAATCAAAGATACAAATCCCGCTCGCCGTGTTCGATACGGTTAAGCCTGTCTGCAACAGCAGCCCTGCGTTTCTCGGCAAGTCCTTCCAGCTCATGGCTGATCAGTGAATTGCCCTGCTCCTGCGTTCCCGTTTGGGCGTAATCCAGCAGGTATTCTTTAAAAGTCAGCAAGGCATTGGGATGACAGAATTCCTGAATGAACCCTTTCTTTGCCAGTTCCATGAAATGTTCTCCGGTCCTGCCCGCACGGTAACAGGCTGTGCACCATGAAGGTACGTAGCCATGTTCCACAATCTCTCCGATTACCTCTTCAAGACTGCGGTTATCACCTATGCAGAACTGCTGCACATCCGGGCGATCATAATCAGGGTCGCTATACGCACCGGGATAAGTTCTAGACCCGGCGCTAATCTGCGAAATCCCGAGGTCGAGCAGCTCACGGCGCATTTCACGGTTCTCGCGGGTACTGAGAATGAGTCCGGTGTAAGGAACAGCAAGACGCAGTACAGCGACCAGCCGTTTGAACTGCGCATCGGAAATTGGATAAGGCGGATTAAAGGCTATCTCGGCATTAAGGGCCGGTTCCAGCCGGGAAAAAGAGAGGGTGTGCGGCCCCACTCCGTATTTTGCCTCCAGTTCGGCGGCATGGGCCAACAAAGCAATGGTATCAAACCGGTAGTCATAAAGACCCAGCAGCGTCCCCATACCGACATCATCAATGCCGGCTTTCATAGCCCGATGCATGGCATGCAAACGCCAGAGATAATCTTTCTTGTATCCGGTAGGATGAAGTTCGGCGTAAGTTCCGCGGTGATAGGTTTCCTGAAAACACTGGTAGGTACCGATGCCCACCTCGTGCAATTTATGGAATCCTTCAACATCCAGCGGGGCGCAGTTAATGTTCACCCGCCTGATTTCTCCGCTCTTTTCCGAAACAGTGTCATAAACATTGCGGACGGTTTCAGCTATCCACTCAGCTCCGAATTTGGGATGTTCACCGTAAACCAAAAGCAGCCGTTTATGCCCCTGATTTTCCAGCACGGTCACTTCCTGCCGGATTTCATCAGCACTTAGTGTACGGCGCAGAAGTTCCTTATTCGTGTCTTTAAATCCACAGTAAGCACAGCGGTTACCGCACTCGTTGGTCACATAGAGCGGAGCAAACAGCACCAGACGGTTGCCGTAAATGCCCTGTTTTACTTTGCGTGCGGTCTCAAAAATTGCCTCGTTCAGCTCCGGGTCCTCAACCTGCAAAAGTCTTGCGGTCTCTTCAAGGGACAGACCCTTGGCCTGAGCGGCTTTATCCAAAATATCGTAAACTTGAGCGGCATCGGTCCGGTAGTTGAATTCACTATCTCCCGACATTTTTTCACCGTCAATAAAATCTATTAATCCTGTACTATCCGGCTTCATAAAAATCTCCGTTATCTAATCATTACGAAAGCTTTTTAACTTTCGTTTTGCTCTCTGGCCGCAAGCCGGTAATAAAGCATACGAATGGAAATCCCCAATCGCGCGGCGGCCTTGGTTTTATTGCCGCCGGTTGCAACCAGCGCAGCATCTATATCTTGTTCAGTAGGTCTTGATTTTTTAGACGGGTTTGTTTTCCGCATGGTGAAGTTCTTTCCTTTACGGAAGGACTCTTTTGCATGCCCCCGAAAAAACCGGCTAAATGTTGTGGTTGCAACACTTGCGCATCATGCATGACCGAAATCCATTCCATGGCATTCTTGAGCTCGCGCACATTTCCCGACCACGGTTTTTCCAACAGGAGAGCGGCTGCCTCGGGGCTGATATCAGCAAATGCCTTGCCCCGTTTTGCGGCAAAAGCTCTCAAAAACGAAAGAGCCAGAGGAACAATATCATCAGTACGTTCACGAAGTGGAGGAACGATTATACTGCCGACCCGTAAGCGGTAATAAAGATCACTACGGAAGAGCCCTTTTTCAATTCGTTCAGTCAGGTCGAGGTTGGTAGCGGCAATGATGCGTATATCGGTCTCGACCTTGGTCAGCCCGCCGACACGGTAAAAACTTTTATTCTCAATGACCCGCAGAAGCTTAGCCTGCAATTCAACCGGGATTTCGCCGATCTCGTCCAGAAAAAGAGTCCCGCCCTTAGCAAGATCAATCTTGCCCCGTGCGCCGCGGGTGGCACTTCCGGTAAAAGCCCCGGCCTCATAACCGAACAACTCGCTTTCAAAAAGATTCGCCGGAAGGGCGGCACAGTTGATGTCCACAAAAGGTCGCGGCGAACGGGAACTATCCTCACCGTAATGGATCAGCTTGGCTACGATAGCCTTGCCGACTCCGGTCTCTCCCTGAATAAGCACGGGCAGATCACGATCTTCATGGTAAAGACGGGCCTGACTGACCACCTCCCACATGGCCTCGGAAAAGAAACCGATATTATCCAGTCCGGCCTGCTGAGCAAACTGCTGGCGCAACTGCGATAATTCAGCACGCACACCACTGGTAACTTCGGCAACAACTCTTCAAAATGATCCGTCAGCTTTTCATTCTCCCGCAGAAGGGACTGATGTTCAGCCACTCGATCCAGCACCGCGGCAAGTTCTTCCAGATTAATGGGCTTGGTGAGGTAATCGTAGGCCCCGGCCCGCAAAGCACCTATGGCAAGTTCAAGGTCAGCGTGCCCCGTGTAAAGAACCACTCCGGCGCAGTGGTAAATGAAAGCCCCTTGATATCACGCACCAGCTCATTCCGGTTCTTCCCGGCATCTGGATATCTGAAAGGACCATTTCAAAATCATGGTTGCGACATATATTGAGAGCGGAAACAGCCTCTGCGCTAGGTGTGACGGCATGCCCAAGAAGGGTCAGGTATTCGGCAAGAGAATCACGGGTAGGAGCATCATCGTCTACGAGTAAAATACGCATTATCTTTAGGCTCCTCCCGATCTGCGGCGGGCAGTATTACCCGCAGTAATGCCCCGCCTTCGGGACGGTTCTCCGCAATGACCGACCCGCCTGCGGATTGCACAATTGTGCGTACGATAGACAACCCCAGTCCCATGGAAGAGCCCGGAGATTTCGTTGAGAAAAACGGTTCAAAAAGCTCATCCGCCAATTTCGGATCAAATCCCGGACCGTTATCAGCCACACTCAGCTCCACGGAGTCAGAACCTTGAGATACAACACGGATGGAAATTGTTTTCGGGCAGTAGTCGCAGGTTTCCAGAGCCTGCATCGCATTGGCAACAAGGTTCATGACCAGCTCTTCAAACCTGATTGAGGTCCCGACCACAAGCTTGATTTCAGGATCTACGGTAAGCTCCAATCCAATACCTCTGGCAACCATCTGGGCTCTCATCAGGGATAGCGCAGACTCCACCGCCTTTCCGAGATTGCAGAGTTCACCTGCCACCGTCTGGTTATTCCGCAAGTGCTCGCGCAGATGGTTGACGATGGAATCAATGCGGTCCACCTGTCCGGCAATATTCTGCAAAATACGGACAATTTTCTTATCCGGATTCTCGGAACGGTCCGCCAGCAGCAAAGCAGATGCGGCAAGCAAACGTATTGCATTCAGCGGCTGATTGATTTCATGGGCTATGCCTCCCCCGACAACGGCGAAAGTAGTAACCCTGCTGGCCCGTGCCATGGCGGAGCGTGCTTCTTCCAAAGTAGCCTCTGCCTGCCGCTGAGCCGTAACGTCGCGGCCTACCGACTGATATTCAACAACATTCCCATCATCATCAAAAATTGCCCGAGTCACATACTGCACATAATGAACCTCTCCGGCAGCGTCAGTAAAACTTGGTTCAGTGACGATTTCAGGATTCTCAGGTGTCAGTGAATAAAGCATACGGACAATTCTCTCGCGTTCATCAGGATGCAAAAGTTCCTGAAAATGAGACGAAAGCAACTCGTCGGCACTCATGCCGTAGAATCGGCAAAAAGCACTGTTTACGAAGGTCAGCTTCCCGTCTGGACGGAAACGCCGGATAAGCTCCGTCTGGTCCTCGACCACGCTTCGATATATGGAATCTGTCATAGTAATGTGCCCCACGCTTTTGCCGAATTTATTTCACCTTCAGCGGGACCAAAGGGGAAGCCCCCCTTTAGAATCCCTGACTGTAATTACCTTGAGGTAACTGAGATTTTAATTAGCCCAAAGCCATGAGCCGCGCATTTTCCCGCCGCTTATTCGCTGAAAATTTTTTCAAAGACTCGCTGGAAAAAACACTCAGTGCCCCGGCCGGACACACGGACACACAGGCAGGATTATCGCGATGCCCCTCGCAAAGATCACACTTATGAGCTACCGGAGCTTCACATTCAGCATTGATTATGCCGACCTGCATGGCTCCGAAAGGACAAGCCGCCAGACAAGCCTTGCAGCCGAAACAACGTTCGGCATCTATTACCACCGACTTTCCGCTGTAACCGATGGCTCCCACCGGACAGGCAGCGGCACAGGGTGCATCTTCACACTGCCGGCACTGGATCGGTGCGGTAACACCGGACTCGCGCACAACAGAAATACGCGGGCTGAAAGGAAGGCCGTTTTCCATGGCCTGCCCCATATCAGCTTTCATATGGGCGTCAACGCAGGCGATCTCGCAAGCACGGCAACCTATGCAACGTGAAGGCACAGCCAGAACAAAAGCATTCATGACTAATGTCCCCCGCTCTCGGTTCCGTAGTGGGTGTGCAAAAGCTCATGTGACCTGTGTCCGAGAGGTTCACCCAAATATTTATCATACAAAACCGTAACTGCCTCATTTTTGTGTGAAGCACGGACCGGAAGTTCCTTATCATGACGATGCAAACCGCCACGACGCTTGGCAATCACCTCGTCACGGTCAATTCCGGGCAGAAGTTTCGGCTGGCCCCCTCCGGCAACACAACCTCCGGGGCAGCACATGACTTCCATGAAATCAAAATCTGCCTTTCCGGCACGGACATCTTCAAGAAGAGGTGCGGCATTAGCCAGACCGGAAACAATCACTGCGCGGACAGTCTTCCCGGCAACATCTATGGATGCCCTGCGGATGCCCTCTCCTGCCGGAGAAAATACGACCCCGCTCTCACAGACATCCTTACCGCTGGTAACGGCAATTGCTGTGCGCAAAGCAGCCTCCATGACTCCCCCGGTGGCTCCGAAGATAACCCCGGCCCCGGAATAGAGGCCCATAGGTACGTCAAAATCCTCTTCAGGAATTTCGGCAAGATTGATGCCTTTCGCCTTCAACATGGCGGCAAGTTCGGTAACGGTAAGCACTGCATCCACGTCCGGCTGTCCGCTTGACTGCATTTCAGGACGGGCGGCCTCGTGCTTTTTAGCTGTGCAGGGCATAACCGCAACACTGGCGATTGACTCCGCACCGACTCCGGCGATTTCTGCCCCGTAAGTTTTGAAGAGCGCGCCAGCCATCTGCTGCGGTGATTTACAGCTGGAAAGATGATCGGTCAGGTCAGGCCATGCGGTCTCCATGTAGCGTACCCAACCGGGACAGCAGGAAGTGAACATGGGCAGCGGACCGCCGGACTTAATCCGGTCCAGCAGCTCCGAAGACTCTTCCATGATGGTTACATCCGCTGCGAAAATTGTATCGTAGACAGCATCGAAACCAAGACGGCGCAGGGAAGCCGCAAGCTGTCCCGGAGTCAGGGTTCCCGGAGCAAGACCGTATTCTTCAGCAATGGAAGTACGTACTGCCGGAGCACACTGAACCATTGATTTCTTAGCCGGATCAGCAAGCAGTTCCGCAACTCTTTTGGTATCATTGCGAAAATGAGCGGCGAAAAGAGGTGCTGTATCATCGCCATCAAGACCGCGCTCTCTGCGCATGGCCGGAATTTCATCCGCCGCATCGTCAAAAGGAGAAACAAATGCGGAACAGGTCAATACGCACTGACCGCAGATAACACATTTAGAGATATCGATGGTCTGGGCTTCACCTTCAGCACCGACAATAGCATTTACAGGGCAGACTTCGGCGCAACGGCGGCAACCGGTACAGATAGCGGGATCAATTGCCACTACTTGAGAAAAATTCATCATTACATTTCCTCCCCGGGTCTTACTTCAGATCTGGCTCCGACTCCGGCAAGGGCCAATGCAGCTTCTATATTGCGGCGTTTCTTAATTTTCATGGGATCAATCAAAGTCAAAGCATCCTTGGAACAGGCTTCCACGCAGGCCGGACCTTCTTCACGTTCGTGGCAGAGGTCGCACTTGCTGGCTAAAAGTGCGGGTTCAATAATGTAGGAATCAGGATTCTGCGGATCAACGACCCTACGTAGGGCAGGACGGCCATCTTTCCAGATCTGGGCCATTTCCATAGCGCCAAAAGGACAGGCAGCAAGGCAGGTCTTACAACCAACGCAATGAGCTTCATCCACCTGCACACCGGAATCAGTGCGCTGGATAGCACCATTGGGACAGACTGCGGCGCAGGGTGCATCCTCGCAATGACGACAGCCTACCGGGACACAGACTTCTTCTGCGCGGATCAGGTAAAGACGGGGAGAAAGCGAGCCCTGCAAGCTTCCCACAGAAACACCGCCCTGCAAGTGAGCAGCAGCGCAGGCCAGTTCACAGGCCCGGCAACCGATGCACTTTGCAGCATTGGCAAGGACAAAAGGGCTTAAACGTGATGACATGAAATTTCTTCCTTTATGAATGCGGAAACCTGTGCGTCTACTGACTGCTCAGGCTCCTTAAATTTGCGGATGGAAACAGCGCAGACTTTCAGCTGCGGAGTTCCGGTAACCGGGTCAGCTGCCGAAGTAGTCAGCAGGTTGGCCGGACTTTCAGAAAAGTGAAAAGTCATAAAGACCAGCCCACGCCGGACCCGTTTGGTAACCCATGCCCGCGCCTTGACTGTTCCCCGGCGGGAGCTGATTTCCAACAGTTCACCATCCTCTACACCGTATGCTGCGGCATCAGCAGGATGAATCTCCACCAGCTCTTCCGGCCACGTACCTTGCAAACCGAAACAACGGCGGGTCATAGTGGCAGTGTGATAATGAGCAACTACCCTTCCAGTGGTCAGGGTCAACGGATACTGCGCATCAGGCAATTCCGCAGGCTCGCGATGTTCAAGCGGCACGAATTTACCGGGACCGCGCATGCAGCCCCCCACGTGCAGAATTGGAGTTCCCGGATGTTTTTCATCAGGACAGGGCCATTGAATACCGCCAGCCTCCAGACGTTCATAACTTATGCCTGCATGGGTCGGGGTCAACGCCCGCATTTCATCAAAAACCTCGCTGGCATTTGCATACTCTTCAGTACGTCCCAGCAACCGCAGCAACTCAGCCAGAATTTCCCAATCCGGACGGCTCTGCCCGATGGGGTCTACGGCCTTGCGGACACGCTGCACGCGCCGCTCTGTACTGGTGAAAGTTCCGTCCTTCTCGGCAAAACTGGCTCCGGGCAGGACAACATCAGCCAGCGCGGCTGTTTCGGTAAGGAAAAGGTCCTGAACAACAAGAAAATCAACGTGACGCAGGCAATGTTCCACATGATTGATATCCGGGTCGCTGCGCATAGGGTTTTCGCCGAAGACAAAGAGTCCCTTAAGGCGATCTTCTTCAACAGCATGCAACATCTTGGGAATGGTCAGCCCCGGTTCAGCAGGAAGCTTTACTCCCCAGCCGGATTCAAATGTCCCCCGCACCGCATCATCAGTAACCGGACGATATCCGGTCAGTACGTTAGGCAGGGCTCCCATATCACATGAACCCTGTACGTTGTTCTGACCACGCAACGGGTTCACACCAGTCTTAGGCCGCCCGATATTTCCGCTGACCAGTGCAAGGTTGGAAACAGCAAGAACATTATTGGTTCCGGTAGTGTGCTGGGTCACGCCCATTGTGTAGTAGAAGGCAGCATTGGCTGACTTTCCGATAAGCCGCGCGGCTTTGCGTATATCAGACGCAGGAACTTCAGCGATGGCAGCAACACTTTCAGGATCGAAAGCCTGCAATCCTTCCCGGAAAGCTGCAAAATCTTCGGTAGCTGCAGCAACGGCTTCAACGTCAGCGAGCCCTTCATCCAGAATGACCTTGGCAATGGAAGAAAGCAGCGCAGTATCTGTGCCCGGACGCAATCTGAGCCAGACATCGGCCTGACGTGCAAGGTCGATCTCGCGGGGATCAATGACAATCAATCCGGCGCCGTTGCGTTTGGCCTCCATCATGCCGATACCGATGATGGGATGGCATTCGGTAGTATTGGTCCCGATGGCGCAAACACAATCTCCCCTTCCCATGTCCCAGAGCTCGCGGATGGAGTTGGTCATGGAACCGCTTCCTAATGATGTAGCCAGACCGGCTACAGTGGGAGCGTGTCAGAGCCGTGCGCAATGGTCGACATTGTTGCTGCCGAACCCTGTGCGAAAAATTTTCTGGAAAAGGTAGTTCTCTTCATTGGTACAGCGGGCACTGCTGAAACCGCCCACAGCCTGCGGACCATGCTCAGAAACAATGGAGCTTAAGCGGCTTGCCACAAGACCCAACGCCTCATCCCATGAAGCAGGAACCAGCTCGCCGTTCTTGCGTATCAGCGGAGTAGTCAGCCGGTCGCTATGATGAACAAAATCGAATCCGAAGCGTCCCTTCGAGCACAATGCGCCCTGATTGACTGATGGTTCCGGTCCGGGAGAAACACTGACAATGCGCCCCTCCTCTACTTCCAAAGAAAGAGAGCAGCCGGCACCGCAGTAAGGACATGTTGTAGTTGTACGTTGCATGCGGCCCATTTAGCATAAGACATGCCATAAACCAATCACAGGACAATAAACCATAACATACTGAAAAAATAGCTTTTACATGCTAAAACAAAGAAACTCTCGCGAAAAATGCTATTTTTGCACACTTAAATTGCATGCAATCATGCAAAAATTGCATGCAATTCATACTTTGGGAATCCCCGGTTAATCTGGCTGGACCAATAGAAACATGTTTGCCAAGACAGTAATTGAAGGTATAAACGGGCTATCTTTTTATCTATAGAAGCCAATATTAATAAGGATCAGAATGCCTACTCATACCAATGGATGCGAGAAAATATTCACTGACTTTGAAAAACATTTCTCGAGCTACTTAAACCAACTTCCCGCCATCATTTGGCGAATTGATATTGTAGAAAATGAAATCTCTTTTCTTAATTCCTACATAATACCAACCGACAATCAAAAAGTAAGATCCGTCCTCCAAAACCCGCAACTCGCCCGCGATATGATCCTGAGCGAAGACTGGGAAAAATTCCAGAACAGCCTGCAGCAGGTAAGGAACCGCATACCGACCAGTTGCGTTTTCCGTATGCGCCTGAACAAAAACTCGACCAGATGGTTCAGGCTCGGGGCCATTCCCGATCCCCTGCATCAGACTTGCTCCGTCGGTATGCTGATGGATATTTCCGGGCAGGTTGATGAAATCCTGACCACGGAAGGCAGGCCGAATCTCGCTACCAAAATTGATCTTATTGATGATCCGGTCTTGTTCGTTCGTTTTTCCGATCGATCCGTATGTGCTGCAAACAATGCCGCCGGAGCTCTGCTGAAATATGAACGGCAGGAACTGCTCTCCATGAACTTTCAGGATCTCTTCCGCCACAACACAGATACAGACCTGCATAAATTATATGAAGGTCTTATCTTTTCAGACCGCTGGAATGGCAAACTATCTGTTACGGACAGCATGGGTAAAAATCACGAATGCTCAATCCGCATCCAGAGTATTTCGCGTAACGGCGAGAACCTTCTCTGGATCACTATGGATCACCGTAATGACTGTCAGGCATGCAAAGGCATCCCGGTCCGGGGCAACGAAACCGTTCCTTCAGGGGCAGCAGTCAAGGAAATGAATAAATGCAGCAGCATTGAATGTTTGCTGGAAACCATACTGCAAGCGCTGCCCTTCGGATCCCCGACGGATGCGATCATGCTTTCCCGTATATTCATTGACCAAAACAAGGTCGAAGTTACTGCTGCAGGAGAGCCTTTTGCCGGATTGGATGAAAACCGCACCCATCCC
The DNA here is from genome assembly GCF_048612815.1 of Maridesulfovibrio pacificus (SeqCode). NCBI lineage: Bacteria > Pseudomonadati > Thermodesulfobacteriota > Desulfovibrionia > Desulfovibrionales > Desulfovibrionaceae > Maridesulfovibrio > Maridesulfovibrio pacificus (SeqCode). The sequence continues at coordinate 3,725,884 of NZ_JBLZNE010000001.1, read as the reverse complement.
TACGAAGGTTCAATTGCCGAAAACATCGTCCGCTTCAACCTTAAGAATCATGTGGTGATGGAAACATCCAAAAGCATCAAACCTATCGACTGGGCCTTATTCATTCCCCACGGAATACGTTCATATTATGCCCAGCCTTTCTACGAAAACGAGACCCTGACCAATGTGCTGATATTCTGCTCAACAAAAACGCACAGCTATGACCCTGATGCAGCTCCCCCGCTTCACGAACTTCACGATAAGTTCATTGAAACCTTAGGCCACTGCATCAATAAATAGCTGCATATCTGGTCCAACCAGACAGCCAAAATCTACCACACAGCGCGATGAGATTGTTTCTCATCGCGCTTTTTTTATTTCTAAAACAAAACCACTGCACCCACAACAAAAACACAATATTTTAAGTACTTATACAGCAAAAGATCGAGCCTAGCATATTTGGCTTTCACATCTGGTTGGACCAGTTTAAGTGCTTATTTTCACAAAGCACCTTGTGCTCAAAAAAAACGGACCATAAAACCTCTTCAAGTGAAGAGCGGATCAATTAACCCTCAAACTGGTTGGACCAGATATGGCATCAACACAACGACCAATCCTTTGTCAGAAAATTACTGCAATGCTGCAAGGCAAATCCTTCTCCATCGGGGACCGACTTCCCGGAGAAAGACGGCTTGCAGAAATGTTTAAAACCAGCCGCAACACGGTAAGGGAAGCCCTCTGCAACCTTGAAAGCATGGGCTATCTCGAAATCCGTGAAAAAAGCGGCTGCTACCTGAAAAACAAGGAAGGCTGCATCAGCTGGGAAATGCTGCGCAAGCGCAAAAGCATCGAGGCAAGCCGCCAACTGGTCGAGACCCTTTATCTGGTCGTTCCCGGTCTTGTGCGCACTGAAACACTGCGCCTTTCCCCGGCCGACATCACCGAGCTGGAAACCGCAACATCAAGACTGGGCGAAGCCATTGTGAACTTCGACCTGTCGATGATCAGCCGGGTATACATCTCATTCTTCCGGTCTCTGGCGGAAGTCTCCAACAACGGCTACCTGATCCTCCTGCTGAAGGAACTGGAACTTGCGGCCAAGAATCTGGAGCATGCCGGAACAGGATTATCTGAGGTGCAGATTGATTCACTATTCGCTTACCACGTTGAATTATTCAATGCCCTGAAAACCGGCCAACCGGAACAAGCTGAAAAACTGGCAAAATACTGCCTTCAGACTTTCAGCCAGATGGTTCTGCCGGACAGCTAAAAACAGGCAGGGAATAATTATGAACCGCAGAGAATTTTTCAGCCGTTTCGTCTCACCAAAGCGTCAGCGCGACAGACAAAAGGGACCAGTTCAAGAACATGAGAAGTCTGAAAAGACTCCCCTGACAGAAAAAGAACTGTTCCTGCTCGCAATGGCGAAGGGAATCGATCCGGCTACTGTTACGCCCGGGCAATTGGAGGAACTGGTTTCCTGACGGAAACCTGTAAACAGACGTTATACGAGCACAGTTGGGATACGGGGACTGATCATCCCCCCGGCGTACTCACAAAGGAGTAGTCACATGGACAACAGTAGTGTCAGCTACCTTGAGAGTCGGAAGTTGGTGAAACGCTGGAATGGACCGATTCCGGCCTTAGTCAACACGATTATCATTTTTGCTTTCTTTTATTTAACATGGTGGATTTTTCAGGACCCCCGCGGAATCATGCGCATGTACACCCCTTATGTCGGGTACATGGTCTGCCGCTGGTTGCTGATCCTCTTTATCTGGCTTGCTTACATTTTTGATTTCTGGCCGTTCAAACGCTCATGGCTTCAGAAAACGCACCCGCTGGTTAAAGGCTCCGTCCTGACTCTGGTCAGTGTTGCGGCCATGATCCTGCTCATCAAGGGCTTCTTCATTGAAATCCTCGGAAACTTCGGGATTGCATACTTTAACCCTGCACGCCTTGAGTCAATGGGCTTAACCGATTTCTACGCAATCGAATATGCAGCAGAAGCAATCATGATGTTCGCGGCAATCGCATCATGGCTTTCCCCCAGCTGGGTTGTAGCCTGCGAAAATGCACCGTGGCAGAAACTGAAGCAGCCGGCGCGAGGCATCACCATCGTGCTCGTAACCTTCTTCTTCAGTATGATTGTCTATTTCCTGACCATGCATTCCCACATGGCGATCCTCTTCTACCCCTGGCAGAAATTTACCGCCATCTGCCCGCCCTATTGGGAAGAGTTTGCCAACACAGTTTCCGGTAACTTCCATATCGCATGGATCATGTGCGGAACCGTTGTTGTCTGGCTCTACGAAGGTATCTGGGAACGCTATCCCTTCAACCTGATCAAAAACGACGTACTGCGCCGCACCGCATCATTCTTCGGTATCATCGGTATCGCATTTGCCCTGTGTTTCTTCCTGTACTACGCGCAGGACCTTGTCTGGGGTGAAACCATCCGCGGAACCCGCCGTCTCATGGCTCCTGACTGGCGCTGGCTGCACGTTGGTGAAATGGCTATTTTCTGGCTCGTTCCCAGCTTGTACCTGACCTTCTACTGCGGAAACTGGCCCACTAAATTCAGCCGTCCTGTCAACGTGTGCATCCGCACCCTGTTGACCGCTGTTATGGCTGTTGTGGTCTACGTGGTCTACTACAAGACCTCCCACCTTTTCCTCGGAACCCAGAAAGGCTTCTCCCATCCCCAGCAGTTCCCCATGATCCCCATGATCTGGCTGATCAACATCTTCCTGATCAACGTATGGTTCATGGACGGCTGGCCGGGCTGGAAAGCTGTGCCCAAAACTGAGGCAGAGCTTGAAGAGGTCAAGGAAGAAATGGTCGCGAGTGATGTTAAATGGACTCCGGGTGTAGCTAAAGGGCTCTTCATCGGTCTTGCTGCCGGGGTGCTGTTCTACTTCGCAATCATCAACATCCTGCCCTGGGTAAGCGCAAACTTCACCATCATCAAGTAAGCGTACGGAACAAGGAGCTAAATTATGAGCAATGAGAAAAAGAATATAAGCAGACGTGATTTCGTCAAAGGCGCGGCAACAGGGCTTGTGGCCGGTGCCATCGCCGGAATGGGTATGTATTCATACACCCCGATGGCTTATGACCGTCTTCCAAAAACACAGCGCAAACTGAACGATTTCGGTGCCTGCCGCAGTGTTCGCGTAACCAATATCTCTGAAACAAGCTGGTTCAACAACTCCCACCTCATCGGGGATATCCACGAAGCGGGCGGATTGCTGGTTAACCAGTACACCCTGAACTGGGCCCCTTTCGGAAACGGTAAGGGTTCCGCTCAAGGTTCTTACAAAGATGGTATCAACTCCATCAAGGACCTGCTGCCCCACGATCTGGAAAAGGCATGGGAAATCCAGAAAAAACTGTCCCTGCACCCGGATAACCCCGGCGGATACTCCTGCCTTATCGAGGTGGAGGAACTGGATGGGACCATGCACAAATACCTGCTGGATACCGGATGGTCCTACGAATGGATGAATGACAGCTTCAAGCGGGAAGGCATCGATAAGATGCTGAAAGAACAGCAGATCGAAGCCCTGTTCATCTCCCATGAGCACTGGGACCACTTCTGGGGCCTGCCTGTAACCCTTAAATATGACAACCGCATTCCCCTCTACCTGCATGACGGCTTCTACGAAGAAGGTCTGCAATATGTGAAAGACTGCGGCTACAAAGGCGATTTAAAAATCGCAGACAAGCCCATCACCCCCATTATTCCGGGAATGGCCCTGCTCAAGTTTGATGTGCCCATCATCAACCGTGTCTTCGGTGAGACTTCCCTCGCCTTCAACGTAAAGGGCCACGGTCTGGTACTGATCTCCGGCTGCTGCCATCAGGGAATCCTCAAGTTTGCAGACTTTGCCTATGCCAACCTGAAATATGACAACGACAAATTCTACGGAATTTACGGCGGCCTGCACATCTCACCCTTTGAGGACTGGGACCCCAAATACGATGACCTCGTAATCTCCCTCGGCGAATGGGGCTTCGAGCGTATCGGCTGCAACCACTGCACCGGACATCTCACTGCCAAGAAATTCATTGAAGCCGGTTATCCGGTGGTACGCGGAACAGCGCGCTTCCGCTCCGCATCCAAGGACTATCTCGGCAACGGCGATAAGATTAACTTCGGCTGTTAAGGCCTGAACAACCATATCCAAACTGTCCGGCCCTGACCTCCGGGCCGGGCAGTTCATAAAGGGTGTCTATCATGAACCTTTCCGCAATTCTCCCTCCCCGCCGGGGCAGCAACCACCAGATCAACATGCCGGATGTCTTGGTCAACTGCCTGCTGGTAGCCTGCCAACATGATGAATTCAAACGACTGCTGGGCTGGAAAGGCATGGCTGTGTGCCCAAAGGGCAAAAAAGCATGGACCATGAAACTGCGCACCCATCCGGGGGTATTCGGAATTTGCACTGAAGATGAATATGCAAATGACACAGGATTCTTTGCATCATTGGGCCTGTATTACTTCCCTGAAGAAAATGAAGAACTGTTGGAATCCATGTCACTGGCAGCCAATATTTCAGCAGTGCAGGAAGACTACATTCAATCCATCCGCCGATTTTCATCAGACGAAAACTGGGCGGCTCCTTTTCGCATTGCAACCGTAATTAACGGGCTGAATAAAGAGGAAAACTGTTTCACTCTTAAACTTTCCGCCGACCAAACAAAAGTCAGCATTTCTCAGGACGGAATTGCGACTCAAGACGGCCAATGGATCATCAATCCCGGCGAGATTGAGGAGAACATCCCTGCGCACTCCATAGCTATAGATTTCCTGCTTGTGCTTGCAGCAGCGGTATCCAACAGCCTTGAAGTCCCGCCCTGCGGATTTTACAGGACCGAAGCTCAGGGCCATGCCACTATCTACGATTCCATGGGCAATAAATTTCCGAGCAGCCATGAAATCACCCACATCACTGATGCCCTGAATTGGGGGGAACGCGAGGCAGCCACTAGTCTCGCGTTCCCGCAAATTCCCGACTTCTGCGCCCAAGGTCATGCGGAAACAAGAAAAGAGCTGCCTGCCCCTCTTGCTGATGCTCTTTTCTGGGAAACCCATGACCTCGCTGCCGTTGAAGTTGAAGGAAACCACAATTATGCCTTTGACAAACGCCCGAGCCTTATCGTGCTCAGCGGCTTCCTCGGAGCAGGAAAGACGACCTTTTTGAATCAACTGCTGGAATACCATGCTTCACGGGATGAACTGGTTGCCATTATCCAGAATGAAATAGGCCAGACCGGCGTAGACGGAAAACTTCTTGAAGGTGATGATTCCATTGTGGAATTGGATGAAGGCTGCGTCTGCTGTACACTGGCCGGAAACCTGTCCAAAGGCATTGAGCAGCTTAAGACCCGCTTCAATCCCAAAGTAATTGTCCTTGAGACAACCGGACTGGCCAACCCCTTTAATATTCTCAATGAAATAGAAACCCTGCGTCCGCTGGTCCGGCTGGATTCTGTGACAACACTGGTGGATACTGAAAACGGCCCACAATTGCTTGCCGACAGTGATATCGCCCGTAATCAGGTCAAGGCGGCAGATGTCATCATTCTCAATAAATGCGACCTCGTCTCACAGGAAGAACAGGAATCTCTGGCAAAACTCCTCACCACACTGAATAAACGTGCCTTGCTGGTCAACACAATTAACAGTGCGATTAATCCCGGAACCATATATGATTCCGACCCCCGAACACACCACATCGGAGGGATTTCGCTTTGTCCCCTTACACCACCCCAGCATACGCACGCTATGGAAGGGTTCACCTCCCGACGTTTTGCCTTCAACAAACCCTTGAGTCGTGAAGATCTTAATTACCTTATGACCTCACTCCCGAAAGAGGTCTTCAGGCTCAAGGGAATTGTGAAAGTATCCGGTAACAACGCCCCTGAAGTAGTTCAATACGTGTCAGGAAGATATGAATTATCAAGCTTCAGCGGGGAATTTGATGATGACGGATTCCTCGTTGCCATCGGCAGAGACATGGGGCTGGAAATTCTTGAAAAACTTGAACGGAATTACTCATGAATATTCTACAACAGGGCGGCCTCATTATGTGGCCGCTCTTTATTCTTTCGATTGCTTCCTTAGCGGTCATGGGGGAACGATTTTTTGTTTTCAGCACCAACCGGTTCCCCAAAGCTGAACGGCTTGACGAGCTAGTGAATCTGGCCCGTCAGCATAAAAACGAAAAAATCCTAAATTTGGTAGAAGAGACTTCGCCCCTCTACCTTAAGATTTTCAATGCTCTTTTCAGCCCGCTCCCGGACAGGGAGAAAAAACATGAAGTCCAGTTGGCCGGGGAGGAAATCCTCTTTTCACTCAACCGCCGTCTGGATTTTCTGGCAACAGTAGCCACCGCCGCACCGCTTATCGGGCTCTTAGGTACCGTCCTCGGTATGATCAAAGCTTTTTCACGGCTTTCAGCCTCTGGAAACGTCGACATTACCATGCTTGCCGGAGGAATATGGCAGGCCCTGCTGACCACCGCCGCAGGGTTGAGTGTTGCCATTCCGGCTCTCATCGCCCACCGCTGGTTCTGTCGTCAGCACGAAAAGGCTGCCTATGCCATGCAGCATACCGCAAACATGCTGCTGGAAATTCAAAAAGATTAGAGCCTTGCAGCTATGATTTCTTTCACCAAATCCACCCTCAAACCGGCCAGTCCGGACCTTACTCCCCTGCTGGATGTTGTTTTCATCCTCTTGATCTTCTTCGTGGTCTCAACTGTTTATACCGCCAAAGGCATGAACATGGACCTGCCCCCGGCCGAAACATCGAAACCGGTTTCCGGGAAATCATTGGAGATAGAACTCAAAGAAGACGGGGAAATCCTTTGCAATATGCAGTCGGTAACCCTTCATGAACTGGCTCATGAATTGCGCACCGTGGCAAGGAAACCATCTGCCATGCAGCCCGAAAACATCCTGCTCAAATCCGTTCCGCAGGCTCGGGTGGAAAACTTTATCCGTATTGTCGACATTGTTCGAAGCGAAGGATTCAGCAATCTGGTAATCGTCACAGCGAACAAAAAGGAAGACAGCGGCAGGAAGTCCAGATGACTTCACAGCAGCTTACATGTTCCTGCATTGCAGTCTCTATCATCGTTCATCTCTGGCTGGTAAATTTTGAATGGATTTCCGAGCCGGAAGCGGGCGACACTCAGATCGCAATACCTGTAAATTTCGATGTTCCCCCTATCCGATCAGCCGACAAAACTGCGCTCGGACAACAAGTTGCGGACAGCAGTAATGAAAAACAGGCCGAAGAGCAGGCTAGAAAATTAGAACGTCTGGCCAGAAAATGTTATCTGGTGAAGGTCCGTGAAGCAGTGGAACAACGTAAATTTCTTCCGGGCAATGGGGACCTTTCCGGGCTTATCGGCAATGTTCAATATTCCTTTCACATCCGCAAAGACGACTCCTTTACCTACATCAGGTTGATTCGTTCCTCAGGTAATCCCCTTCTGGACACAGCCGCAGGCAGAGCCGTTGCCGCAGCAAGCGGGGTAGTCAAAAGACCCGGCATACTCCGCGGACAGTCCTTTAACATACGCATTACCGTTAAATATCAACGCAATATGTGAATATTTATAAGCAAATGAGCAGACACCATCCACGATTAATCAAGTACATAACATCTCCCCTCTTCAGCCAGAGGGAAAGGACTGTTCGCCAGAAAAGGGCAATGATATCCGAGCACTTTGCCTTCTATTTTACTTTGCAAAGACTCGACCTGTTTCCAGTGGGTATGCACACTGTCCGGATTATCAAATTCTATTTCATGAAAAACCAGATCACAGGATGCAAACCATCCGGCTTCAAGCTCAGGACGGTTCAGGATTTGGTTGATCTCCTCGTCGTACTTCGTGTCCCCGGAATAGCCGAAACTGCTGCCTCCGGCAGAGATTTTAAGACCGATAGTCCCATAAGGCAGAATATGATGATTCCAGCGGCTGTCTATTTGAATTGGACCTAATTGCAAAGAAGTTCCGGGTTTTAATGAGAAGACCTCCACCTGACCTTTCATATCTGGAAAAAGCGGGGAGTAAAGATCTGCCAGCACCCGAAAGACGTTGTCGGCAAGAATCAGCTTCAACTTCCGGTTATACTTACGTGCACGATACATGCAGGCAGTGAAACCCTGTACATGATCTTCATGATTATGGGTAAATAGACAGTGAGTAACATCATCCCAATGTATACCGTAACGGGCGAGAGTCTGGGCCGGATATCCGCAGGGATCTATCCAGATTACATATTCACCGTAGCGCACAATGGTATTGGCGACCGTTCCGTAAACCCCGTTTCCGCAGCCGATAGGAATAACTTCTAAATTTTCCCGGACTTTGCCGTCTCTGGGGATATCTTCCAGCAAAGCCTCTATTTCCTTATCGGGATGGACACCGGAAGCAAGCGAGTTGCGATCATATAAAACAGTTCCATCATCAGAAACAACTACATTGCCGCCTTCGAAGCAGATTTCCAGAGAGCCCTTGCGGTAAAAGGGATCGGCAATATCGTGATTAAACCATTTGCAGAGCCAATCCTTGCGAACTACCTTGATGTTTTCATCATCAAAAAAGTACGGAAAAATAGACTCAAGATTACCGTGCAGCAGCTCAACATCCCGCTTAAGACCCACGTATTCCTTGAGAATCCCACCTCTGATTTGAGCCTGCCATAGTACGAATTCCTCTCCGGTGCGGCTGTCACCTGCAAGAGAAACTTCCCACGGGGTCACTACAACGATTTCCTCACGAAAACCGTGCTCGGTAACGAATTTTGCTACATCAGGCATACTGCCGACCCGCACTGTTCCTGCTGAAGTGCTCACAAGATCAACATACATCCCGCAGTATTCAATACGCTGAACCTGTTCTGTCAGCTTTCGTAAGGTACTGGTAGTCATCCGATATTCCCTTCACTCACAATGTATATGTTTACATTTAAATGACACAAGCGAGATCATTATGTCACTTCAAACTGTTAACTTTCCATATCTTCAAAACTAAAAACTTAATAAAAACAAGCTAAAATTTCATTATTCAGCAATCTGTTGACATAATTGTTATCAAGCTGATAGAAAAATGTAAACGTTTACATGGTGAGGTTGTCTGTGAGTACTATTCGTGATGTTGCCCGCTTAGCGCAAGTTTCCACCGCCACGGTGTCCCGGGTTATCAATTCCCCGGATTCCGTGCGAGAGAAAACCCGTGAGAAAGTTCTGCGGGCCATGAAGATGTGCAACTACAAATACAATGCCCTCGCACGCGGCTTTGCCACCAAAAAGTCCAACACCATCGGACTGATAATTCCCAACATCAACAACCCCGTCTTTGCCGAATCCACTCTTGGGGTTCAGGAATATGCCGAAGAAAAACAAATCAAAGTAATCCTCGGCAACACATCCTACAAAATATCACAGGAAGAAAGCCTGATCAAAGCTCTGCGCGAAAGTCAGGTGGACGGACTGATCATCACCACGACCAATCCCAAAGGCGAAATAATCAAATCTCTTACAGATGAGGGGATTCCATTTGTGCTGCTCTTCAGCACGGTCAAAAACGGCCCTGTTTCTGCTGTCGGAGTTGATAACTATCGCGGCGGATACGTTGCCACTGAACACCTTATTTCCCTCGGGCACCGCAGAATAGGTATGATCGCGGGTAGCTTTACCGTGACAGACAGATCTTACCACCGCTGGCACGGATATCGCCAATGCCTCAAGGATCACGGTCTTCCCTACGACAAAGACCTGCTGGTCCAGACCGAGTACTCCCTTTCAGGGGGACGGGACTCGATCAAACAGCTCCTTAAACATGACTCTCCGCCCAGCGCGGTTTTCTGTTCTAATGACTACATTGCCCTGGGAGCAATCAAAGGTGCGCGTGAAGCCGGACTGTCCCTACCCGAAGACCTGTCCATAGTGGGCTTTGATGACATGCCGACGGCATCATACATGGTACCGGCCCTGACGACTATCCGTCAGCCCGCTTATGAGATGGGCAGACGCGCCTGTGAACTTCTGCTGCAAAAGATGGATAATCCGGAAAAACCGGAACAACATATGATGGAGACCAAACTGATTGTCCGCGAATCTACTGCCGCCGTCCAATATGACACGGAAGCAGAGGATGGCGGGGACAGACAGTAGCAAAAGGATTACTGCAATTGTTGCTGTAATTCTGATAAGTAAGGAACCTTTAGGAGGAAGAGTAAAATGAGCTTCAAGAAAACCTTTTCCGTGCTTTGTGCAGGAGCTGTTCTGATCCTGTCCATGAGCACAATTTGTATGGCGGACGACTACAAACTGACCCTGAAACTGAGCCACGTTTTCAGCCCCGCTGAGCAGCTTTCCAAATCCATGGATGCTGTGGCCGAGTCCATCTACGAAAAAACCGACGGTGCAATCAACATCCAGACTTTTCCGCAGGCACAGCTGCCCGCATACAAGGAAGGCGTGGAGCAGGTTGTTCGCGGAGCTAAATTCATCTCCGTTGAAGACCCCTCTTTCATCGGTGACTATGTTCCCGATTTCAAGGCTCTTTACGCTCCCATGCTTTACCGCAGCTTTGACGAGTACGTTAACCTGACCCAGTCCGACCTCGTTAAAAAAATGCAGGCTGAAGCTGAAAAACAGGGCATCAAAATTCTTGCTCTCGACTACATCTACGGTTTCCGTAACCTGATCACCCAGAAAGTCATCAAGACTCCTGCTGATCTCAAAGGTATGAAAATCCGTACTCCCGGTTCCAAATCCTACATCGACACCCTCACCGCCATGGGCGCTGTTGCTACTCCCCTGCCTTGGGGCGAAACCCTCTCCGCAGTACAGCAGGGCGTTGTTGACGGCCTCGAAGGTTCCGAATTCACCAACATCGGCACCAAAGTCTACGAAGGCCCGACCAAGAACGTAGCCAACACCCGCCACATCCTCGGAACTTGCGGTGTGTACATCTCCACCAAGGTTTGGAGTGAAATTCCTGCCAAGTACCAGAAAATCATTCAGGATGAATTCACCAACGGTGCAAACCACATGGTTAACCTGCTCAAATCCCAGCACGGTGGTGTTGTTAAGGAGCTGGAATCCTACGGTGTAAAGTTCAACGAAGTTGACGGCGACGCTTTCCGCGCTGCTCTCAAGCCTCTCTACAAAGAACAGAAAGGTATGACTCCCGGTATCTACCAGTCTATCTTCAAAGAACTCGACGCAATGAGATAAACAATTAATTCAGGGCATGGGAGCCTGTGCTCCCGTGCCCTGCTTTTTGGTGGTGAATAATGTCTACTACAGCATCCAAATTTCTATTTAAAAATTTCGACCTTATCATCAGCGGTTTTTTCCTTTGCATTACCGTTGGGGTGGTCATCATCAATGTCGGGCTGCGCTATCTTTTTCAGGGCGGGCTTTTCTGGGCCGAAGAAGTGGCTACAACCGCATTCATCTGGTCCGTTTTCGTTGGTTCCGCTGCTGCATACCGCTACAAAATGCACATCGGCATTGACATGATCAGCAAGGTCGGTCCCCACATCTGGCGCAAATTCATTGCTGTGGTCATCGACCTGCTGATGCTCATCATCAACGGCTACATTGTCTATCTCAGCATTCTTTACATTCAGGCAAACAAGCTGAAACGCACACCTGTTCTCGACATTCCCGCCATTTACGTGAACCTGGCACTTACGGTCGGTTTCTCCCTGATGGCTGTCTACGCACTGGCTTTCCTGTATCAGGATCTAGGAAAACTTTTCGGCAAACAGGCAGAAGAAGGAGAATAAACCATGCTTACATTTCCCGTAACCATTGTAATGGCGCTGTATTTTACCAGCATTCCCATTGCCTTTGCCCTTTTGGCCGCAGGTCTCGCATATTTCACTTTCGGTGATGTTGGCACACCGCCGGACCTGATCCTGCAGAAGTTCATCACATCCACCGCTTCCTTTCCTTTACTGGCCATTCCGTTTTTCATCATGGCCGGTGAGATCATGAACTTCTCAGGAATCAGTGCCAGCCTCATGAAAATGGCGGAAGTACTGACCGGACACCTGCGCGGCGGGCTGGCTCAGGTTAACGTTCTGCTCTCCACACTCATGGGCGGCATCTCCGGTTCTGCCAATGCGGACGCAGCAATGCAGTCCAAGATCATCGTCCCGCAGATGACCAAGCGCGGCTACAGTGCGCCTTTTGCCACAGCCATCACCGCCGCATCATCCGCAATTGCGCCGGTAATCCCTCCGGGCATCAACCTGATCATCTACGCTCTCATTGCACAGGTATCCGTGGCCAAGATGTTTATCGGCGGCTACACTCCGGGCATACTCATGTGCCTCGGCCTGATGCTCACCGTACATTTCATCGCCCGCAAAAGAGACTACAAGCCTTCCCGTGAAAAAATGGCCACCGGCAAGGAAATCTTAGCCCAGTTCCGTGAATCCATATGGGGCCTGCTCCTGCCTTTGGGCATCATTGCCGGTATCCGTTTCGGTGTATTCACTCCCACCGAAGCCGGAGCTATGGCTGTACTTTTCTGCATCATCATCGGAGCTTTCCTCTACAAAAAGCTCAGATGGGAACATTTTCCCATCATCATGAAAAACACCATTCTGGGCACCAGTTCGGTCATGCTGATTATTATCGCTGCATCAGTTTTCGGGCAGTACATGAGCTGGGAACGAATCCCCCATCAGCTGACCAAGGCGATTCTGGCTATATCCGATTCCCCTTGGTTAATTCTGGTAGTCATCAACTTCCTGCTCCTCGTGCTCGGTATGTTCCTTGAGGGCGGCGCACTGCTGATTATTGTTGCTCCGCTTCTGGTTCCGCTGGTTAAAGGAATGGGGATCGACCTGATTCACTTCGGCCTGATTATGATCGTAAACATCATGATCGGAGGCATCACACCGCCCTTCGGATCGATGATGTTCACGACATGTGCCATTACCGGATCGACGGTGGGCGAATTCTGTCGTGAAATATGGCCCTTTATTCTGGCTCTGCTGGCGGTGCTGGTAATTGTTACCTACATGCCTGCGGTAGTTATGTTCCTGCCCAATTTGATATAGAATAGATATGATGCGCTCTCGCGCTTTTGATAGGTGATTTCGCCTCCGGTGGCCAAAGGGGATAATCCCCTTTGGAATCCCTATTAGATTAATACGGAGATTTACAGACATGATGTTGATAGGACACCGGGGTTGCAAGTACCCAGGATACAACCAGAACACCATTCGTGCTTTTGAAAAAGTAACTTCCGAAGGTGTTCCGGCCATTGAATTTGATGTGCAGCTCAGTTCCGACAAAGAGCTGGTAGTCGTCCACAACCTTGACCTTGAAGAGGTTTCCACTGGCAGGGGTGAGGTATCCAGCACAGATTCCGCTACCCTGAAATCCCTCTTTGCCGGTGACCCAACACAAGGCGAAGACCGTATTCCATTTCTTGCGGAAGTATTCGACTTCTTTGCCTCATGTGCTGAGGATAGCCGTCCTTCCATCCATATGGAACTGAAGGGCAACAATACCGGAAGACAGGCCGGAGAACTCTTTAATGAGTATGTTGCTGCCGGCAAACTCAACATGTCCGATCTGCTGGTCAGCTCCTTCAACTGGGAGGAACTGAAAGCTCTGCGCGAAGTATGCCCCGAAGCCAAGATTGCCCTGCTTGATGGAGCAATCCGCCGCAATCTGCTGCTGAAAAAGACCGGGCCGGAAGCAGAGAAATACTTTGCCGAGCTTTTCGCATATGGCAATGAAGACTACATGCTCCCGCGTTTTCCTGCCTTGACGGAAAATCTGGTACTTCTTGATAAAATCTGTGAAGATCTAGAGATCCACAGCCTTCTTAAGCAGGAGCTGAAGGATTGCCTCGACGGTCGCTACTACACTGACGAATTGCTGGATAATGCCACAGCAATGAATGCCACTTCAGTGAACCTCTGGTACCGGACCATTGTGCCGGAATTCATTGAAAAAGCACATGCACGCAATCTTGCTGTCTTTGTTTATACCGCCAACCAGCCTGAAGAATGGAAAGCTCTTGCAAAAGCAGGAGTTGACGGAATCTTCACTGATTTTTATGCGGAGGCCGCACGCACGCTGACTGATTATAAAATTTAACCGATATGGGGTCAGGCACGGGGCTTTCGGCTTCCGCCGACCCCGAACCAACTCCATGCTATGACCAGAATATCTTCTCTTTTCTTCGATAAACTCGACTATCAGCTGCTGCAGATTGTTGATGACGTCCTCAAGCGCGGTAATAGATCCCGCGCTTTCCGCTCCCTTTTTGTTGAATACATGCATCCTCACGGGATTAAGGAAATGGCCGCCCCGCAAGGGTTGCGTATTGCTTATGCCGTAATCAGCCTGCTGGGCAGCTTTGAAAACGGCATGGCTCATGACCGCCTGAAAGCCTTGCGTTCCCTGCGCGATGAAGTATTTCTCTCTTCTTCCGGATTTTACCGTAAAAATACCGCCCGGGTGCTGCTGCAGATCATGAAAAAACTGGTCCGCCCCGGTAACAGTGAACTTAGCAGGCTTAAGCTGGCCCATGATTTCCGAATGGTTTCAGCGGGAAATCCACGCAAGATCAGAAAAGAGCTGGCTAAATATCATCTGGTTGAAATGCCCGAGGAGTGGAATCAGTACGCTTTTGACGATCATGTTCACGATGCCAACACCAAAGGCCGCAAATCCCCTACCCACCTAATCATGGATGCATGGATTAAAGGCATCCGCGAAATTACTGTTGTTTACTACAACTACGTGCGGCCGCAGGTTATTGAAGAACTGCTTGAAGCAGGCAACATACTTGATATTAAAGTCCATGTAGGCATTGAACTCTCTGCACGCTTCCGTAATAAATTCATCCGCTTCACATGGGAACCCAATGTCCTTTCCGACACGACCTCTTTCCAAAAATTTATGGAAAAGGAGCGTGTTATTGAACTCTTTGAAGAAGGAAGAGAGGTTTCACGTTACCAGCAAAAGTACGTTTTTGACGTACTAAATGAGTTTAACAGCAGACACCGTAATGACATTGGTAACCAGCTGGATTTAAAACTTCCCGTGCTGGATCAGGATGAATTCCTCGGTTTCGTAGGAACGGGTCAGCCTTCAATCCTGCATCTTGGGCGATTCATCCACAATAAACTCGCAATATATGCCGAGGATAAGGAGGAGACCAAACTCACTCCTGAGCAAAAAGAATTGCTCCGTACTCTGACCGTACGAATCATCATTGATGAATATCTGGCCCCGGCAAAGAATCCGCAGCTGCATGACCCTGCTGAACCGCATAAAGATACCGAACTTCCGGAACTGCTGCGCTGTAATATCAATGAGTTGATGACCCGTTTGCTGCGTCTTCACTCCAGTTCAAAATTCACCCTCAATCTTGCCAACCTCACCGCTCAGGATACTCTGGAACTGCTCTACGACGGTGGCGGCATGATCACCCATATTGAAGCCTATAACCTTAAGGATGTCTGCGTAGAGGAACAAAGAACCCAACTCACCGGACAGGAAAAACATTACAAACTCATCGGCAGATTACAAAAAGCTCTCAATGAAGATAGCGTTATCACACTTAAAAGCGCCATCCGTGAGATTATTTATGACTACGATGACCAGCTTGAAAAAATACAAGCTGACTCTGAAGCAGAAGCTTTCAAAGCCATGCAAAAGCGCAAGCCGGAGCTTGTTGCCATCCTGTCAGACCTTGAAAAATTTCATACTATCTACCGCAAGCGCAGCCTGAGATCCCACATAGGATCAGGATCTACAGGACAGGCAGAGCACAGACACGGCATGGGCTTTGTGGTTTTAGACACTCTCCCGGTCCGGGCACGCAAACCCTTTTATCGCAACAGTTGCGGTGAAGGGTGCAACCGTATTCCGGTGAGTGCCCTGATGACCAAGAGCGTCAATAGCAAGGTGGGCCTCAGCCGCCGGGAATTATCGCGACTTCCTGAAGACAAAGCCGGACGTCAGGTAAAATGGACCCTCGATTCCCTCAAGATACACGCAGGCAAACCGGGTAATATTGGTACATTGGGCGGACTGAATATCCAGCCCGACAACAGTGCTGACGGCAGACAGGATGCAGATTCACTGGGCAATTCATGGAATTACCTGAATACGAACATCAAGAATACCGCCAAGGTCCTGCTGGGGTTTATACCCGCTTTCCTGACCTTCTTCCTGACCAAGGACTGGTGGCTGCTGTCATATTTCGGTGCGGTAATCTGGTTTGCCATCACCGGATCACGCAACATAATCCAGTCGGTGCTCGGCGGCGGGGGATTGCGTCGTTCTCCTCTTTTACCGTGGAACTCACTAGTCAGCTGGAGCCGTATTTCAGACTCCCTGCTTTATACCGGATTCAGCGTTCCGCTGCTGGACTATCTGGTCAAAACCCTGCTGCTGGATAACACCTTCGGGGTGACCACTTCAACCAACCCCATACTTCTCTACTCAGTAATGGGACTGGCCAACGGCATATACCTCTCCAGCCATAACGCCATCCGTGGACTGCCCAAAGGGGCAACTGTCGGCAACTTTTTCAGGTCCATTCTTGCCATTCCCGTCGCGGTAGCCTTAAGCGGACTGATCGGAGCCCTGCTGGGTATGGCCGGTATACCGGACGCTACCGGAATACTCCAGAAATGGGCGGCGATCATTTCCAAATTCGCATCGGACGGTGTTGCAGCCTTTATCGAAGGGATTGCCGACAGGCAGGCCAACATCAAAGCCAGAATTGCCGGCTATAAAATGAAAATTACGCAGTTATTCTCGGTCTTCTCGAAGTTGGATCTCATGTTCCCGGAAGAGGATGTACTTGAGATGCTGCAAAGTCCGAAAATCATGATGCGAACCCTGAGCAAAGAAGCAAGAGACTTGGAAAAGCTGATCATCGTAAACGCTCTTGATCTTATGTATTTCTGGCTTTACCAACCGCGATCACGCAAAGCATTATCCGCAGTCCTGCAAAGCATGTCCCGCGAGGAATGGTTGATTTTCTACCGCTCACAGCTGATCCTGAAGCGGCACAAGGAAATCAGTCAGGTCTTTGTGGACGGATTAGTAGGTAAGGATTTTTCCAAAGCCCTTTCCTTCTATCTGGATCAGTCGCCGCAATACCTTGCAGACATGGAAAAACTGGGACAAAAATAGGGATTGCTCCATTGAGATGTCCTCAATGGCAGCCCAAAAACACGCATAAGAAAGGGTTAACTCAAAAACGAGTTAACCCTTTTAATTTTAGCAACAGTTGCAGCTTTACTATTTAGTAGGGAATACTTCTTTAATATACTTTTCATGTAATATAACTGCCTCAGGAGTGAGAAATTTTTGATATCTTTTTTTGTATTCAGGATTATAGTTTTCATCTAAAACAGCATTAATCCTTTTGATTACTTTCTTACCCCAATAATTTTTAGTACATCCGATCTGAGAAACTACATATTTAGGAACTTCTTTAATGGGAATAAACACAAAATCCGCACTAATCTTTTTTACATAGTTTAGCCACTTCAATTCATGTGCATATCCGATTGTATAGTCTATGTGCCTGTTCCTAGCCATCATCGCCAGCATGCCTCTAAGAACGTCTTTGCCCTCACGGACAACAATTTTAGGAGACCCTTTATTCTCTACCAGCAACTTGTCTATATCTCCTTTATACTTTCTCCCCTTTGAAACGCCCATTATAAATGTAGAATTATTGAAAACATCTTCAATAGATATGTAGCCGTTGCTATCAATAAATGGCTTAAAATCATCAATCCGATCACTGCGAACAATAACACCATTTGGAAGAGCAATCATCGTAGGACGGCTGTATTCGATATACTTTTCCCGATCAGGAGTACGTACCAAGGCTACACAGCAGGCATTGCTTGTTTTAATTTGCTGGAGAATTCTTGAATAATTTGCTGAGTGATATGAATGCGAAAACTCGGGAAGCCCTTCACGCAATATCTTTTCAAGATAATTCTCATATCCGTCATTAGTGCTTTCACCAGTAGAAATGAATCCAGGTGGAAAATCAGCATGATACCAATCAATATGTTTGTTTCCAGAAAAGCCGGCACAAACAGTAACCGCAATCCAAGTACTGGTAAGTATGATTATAAGAATTACCTTCCAGACTACCTTGAAGTTAGTGTTCTTTGTCTTCATCTGATCTCTCCTAATCAAAATTTGACTGATTATAGCACAGGCTCCAATTCTTAGTACCGAAAAAAGGGTTTACACCGCAAGGTGTAAACCCTTTATTTAACAGGAGCCAACGAGACTCTTTGAGCCGGAAGCTTACTGTTTACAAACCCTTACAGCGTTTCGATTCTCAAAGCACTCTTAGCCAATCTTATGTTTTCACGCTTCTCCATATCGAGAAGGCCCTGAAAGACTTCACTGACATCGTCAGGGACATCATTCTGAATCATAGCTTCATAGGTTTCCAGCAGACACTTATCCAAATCAATAGCGACCTTCATTACCTCTTGAGTAGTCATGTCAGGGCCTAATTTTGCACTGAAAAACGGAGAAAGATCACACTCCTTATGCACGTACATGAACCATGTTTTCAAAACGCGTTCGGACAACCCGTCTCCATATTCATCCATTATAGCAGCAAGCCGGTCATGGTGACGACTCATGTAGTCCAACAGGAGCTTAACCCGTTCCTTTTCAGCAGTATCTGAAAGTTCCTTATAGAAAGAACCGAGCCTCTTGTGAAAGGCCATGGTCTGCTCAATCACATCTTTTGCGGTCTGGACATTTGCCATCATATCAATACTCCTGAACGCTGTTACAGCGGCTTAAGTGATGAATGTTTTTTATCTATAAGCTTCTTATCAAAATCATATTTTCCGCACCTGCAACCGGAACCGTCTCCGGCCTGAATGGACCCTTGGCAGGAACCGCGGATGCAGTTTCGCTTAAAAATAACTCCGATAGCCAATGCTAAAAACACAAGACCGAAAACAGCTGCTGCCATCAAAACAGTTTCCATGAAATATCTCCTCAATTCAATTTTTCGTGTTGAGGGAAATCGCCAGTGGCAATTTCTGATAATCCATCCGGGGTTTTCACAATGAAAAAAGCGGACAGGTTGCATTCCTTAGCCAACGCAATGCCTTTTTCCGGTCCAAGCACTGTCAGACCTGTTGCAAAAGCATCGGCACGGGAGCAGGTTTCATCCACGACACTTACCGAGACGAGTGTGTGCGTAATGGGCCGTCCGGTACCGGGATCAATTATATGTGAATATCTCTTACCTTCTATCTCATAATAGTTGCGGTAGTCACCTGATGTTGCCATGGCCTCACCGGAAAGACTGATCAGGGCTTGCACTGAACGCTCCATGCTTACCGGTTTTTCAACCGCAATACGCCATGGGGCATTGTCCGGCTTAACTCCGCCGGTCCTTATCTCTCCACCGATCTCAACCATATAACTGGATATACCGCTGGCTTTAAGCCAGGAGCTGACAGCATCCACGCAATAGCCCTTGGCAATGGCTGCCAGATCAAGGGTTATAGCCGGGGTGAGTTTTTTAAGGGCAGGAGGATCAAAACGGACCTCTATCAAATCTGATCCGACATTTGCCTTAGCCTCTTTAATCTCGTCCTCAGTCGGGATGATCTCGGGTCTTTTATCAGGTCCGAATCCCCAAAGGTTGACCAATGGTGCGATGGTAATATCAAAAGCACCGCCGGTTATACGGTTAACGGCTTTAGCCGTATGCACCACACCAGCCAGTTCTTTGGATACTGGAAACCAGTCCTCTTTGCGGTAGGCATTAAAACGAGACAGTTCGGAATCAGGTTTGAATAAGGACATAGCCGAATTTACTCCAGCCACAACCTGTTCTACTCCGTTACGCAAATCTTCAGGGGAAAGATTCTCCGGCAGACCGTAAGCGGTAATTGAATACGTAGTGCCAATGGCCCTACCCTGAATTCTGACGGGTTCAGACGAATTCTCGCATCCGACCAGCATAAGGGCCGAAAGAAGCAACAGGACAACTAATCCGATCACTTTAACCAATGTCCCTGAAAACCACTTCATACCTTCATCCTTACTTTCTTTTTCTGGAGAACCTTTGCCGGGGAAACAGTCCCCGGCAAAGGACTCCCTATAGATAACCTGATGCAGCAGGTTTATCCGCCGAAGTCATCATACATTATATTTTCTTTCTCAACGCCCTGATCCATAAGCATCTTCTCTACTGCGGAAGCCATCATCGGCGGTCCACACATATAGAATTCGCAATCTTCAGGGGCTGGATGATCCTTGATATAGTTTTCATACAGGACCTGATGAATAAATCCGGTATAACCTGTCCAATTGTCCTCAGGCAAAGGATCGGACAATGCCACATACCAATTGAAGTTCGGGCATTCCTCGGCCAGCTTGTCGAATTCCTCTACATAGAACATCTCCCGCAAGCTGCGCGCTCCGTACCAGTAACTGACTTTACGCGTTGTGCTAAGGCGCTTGAGCTGGTCGAAGATATGTGAACGCATAGGAGCCATACCCGCACCACCACCGATGAAAATCATTTCGGCATCGGTATCACGGGCAAAGAACTCACCATAAGGTCCGGAAATAGTGACCTTGTCTCCGGGCTTAAGGCTGTAGATGAATGAGGACATCTGTCCGGGGGGGGAATCAGGAGCGAACGGAGGCGGTGGGCAGACACGCACGTTAAGCATGATTATGCCTTCTTCCTCAGGGTAGTTGGCCATGGAATAGGCCCGGACAATGGGTTCTTTAACCACCGAAGTGTATCTCCAGAGGTCGAATTTATCCCAGTCTTCCCTGAATTTATCGCCGACTTCAAAGTCCTTATAGTGAACGGTGTGGGCCGGGGCTTCGATCTGAATGTAACCACCGGCACGGAAATCCACATTTTCACCTGCAGGCAGCTCAAGGGTGAGTTCCTTAATGAAGGTTGCACGCGGGATATTGGATTTAACTGTGCATTCCCACTTCTTGATATCAAAGATTTCAGCCGGAACCTCAATCTTCATGTCCTGTTTAACATTGACCTGACAGGCAAGACGGACGCCTTCGCGGGCTTCGCGCTTGCTGACATGGGAGGTTTCAGTGGGCAGAATATCTCCGCCGCCTTCAAAAACCTTACATTTGCACTGGCCGCAGGAACCACCGCCACCGCAGGCCGAAGGAACATATATTTCCTTTTCCGCCAGCGCACTAAGCAGTTTGGTTCCGGGACGAACTTCAATTGTTTTTTCCGGATCATCGTTAATTTCGATGTTCACCTCTCCGCTCGGGACAAGCTTGGCCCGGGCTAGAAGGATGAACACGCACAGCGCAAGAACCACGCCGGTAAACATCACAACACCGAGTATTATTTCAACCATGGTTTTACCCCACAGTTTAACGGTTCGTATATCAGCGGACGCTTGAAACGTCCGGCCCGCCTACATCTGGATTCCGGAAAAGGACAGGAATCCGAAGGACATCAGTCCGACCACAATAAAGGTGATCCCCAGTCCATCCAGTCCTTCCGGTACATCCGAGTACTTCATCTTCTCACGGATACCGGCCAGAAGAACGATAGCCAGAGCCCAGCCGACACCGGAACCGAAACCGAAAGTAACGGATTCCACGAAGTTGTAATCACGCTCCACCATAAAGAGGGAGGCACCGAGAATGGCGCAGTTAACCGTGATCAGCGGCAGGAAAATCCCCAACGCATTGTACAGGGACGGCACGTACTTATCGAGGGTCATCTCCAGAATCTGGACAATCGCCGCGATGACACCGATGTAGGAAATGAGACCGACAAAAGTAAGGTCAGTATCGCCAAATCCGGCCCATGCCAGAGCTCCTTCACGCAGGAAGTAGTTGTAGAGCAGGTTGTTAACCGGGACAGTGATCGTCATAACAACGATAACGGCCACACCCAGCCCCATAGAAGTCTGAACTTTCTTGGATACTGCGAGATAGGTGCACATACCCAAAAAGAAGGCCAGTGCAAGGTTCTCGATGAAGATCGATTTAACGAATATATTGATTAAATGTTCCACGATTCACTCCTTGCTTAGCGTTTGTTCTTCCGCTTTTCATAGACATTCACTGACCAGATAAGCAGCCCGATGATGAAGAACGCGCTGGGCGGCAAGAGCATGAGGCCATTAGCTTCATACCAGCCTCCTTCCGATGTCAGCTTAAAAACGCTGAGACCGAAAATCTTGCCCGAACCGAAGAACTCGCGCAGAAAAGCCACGATGATCAGAATCAAACCATATCCCAATCCGTTACCGATACCATCGGCAAGACTCATCTTGGGGGTATTTTGCATGGCAAAAGCCTCTGCACGCCCCATGACAATGCAGTTGGTGATGATAAGTCCGACAAAGACCGAAAGCTGCTTGCTTATTCCGTAAGCAAAGGCCTTGAGGAACTGGTCCACGATGATTACCAGCGTGGCGATAATGGTCATCATGACAATAATACGAATACTCGAAGGGATATGTTTCCTGATGGAACTGACCGAAACGTTAGAAGCCGCAGTAACAAAGATAACCGCAAGACTCATAACAAAGGCCGTTTCCAGCTTGGTGGTTACCGCAAGCGCTGAGCAGATACCGAGGATCTGGACCGCGATGGGGTTGTCCTCCAGAAGCGGCTTGAGCAATACTTCTTTGAACTTAGCCATTCTGTTCTCCTCCCTCGGCAGCTAGCCGCTTCAGGTACGGGGCAAAACCGCCCTCACCCAGCCAGTAGCGCACCAGATTCTCAACACCGTTAGCTGTCAGGGTGGCTCCGGCAAGACCGTCAACTTTATATTGAGCCTTAGGATCTTCCGCGCTTACTGCCCCCTTGATAACGTCAAGAACCGGATCGCCGCTCTCGCTGTAGACCTTTTTGTCCACCCAGAGAATCTTCCAGTTGGGGTTGTCGACTTCCCCGCCCAGACCGGGAGTTTCAGCATGCTCATAAAAACCGAAGTTCTTGACTGTGTTAAAGTCCGGAGCAAGCGCGATGAAACCGTACATGGTCGACCATAATCCCTTGCCGTGCAAAGGCAGGACAACGCGCTTAAGTTTGTTCCCGTCCATAAGCAGGTAGACACTTGCGTACTTTGCCCGATGTCCGATACCGGCCAGATCCTTTTCAGAAGGAATGGCTACACTTGAAGCCGGGTCCTTGGCCGCTTTACGCTGATCATAGGCCGCGGCATCAGTCTCCACGTATTCGCCTGTGGCAAGATCAACAACCTTGGGCACAATCTGTTTATAAAGTTCATCCACGGATACATCTTCATTGTAGATGCCCGCAGCCTTGAGAATATTTTCCTTGCGTTCCTTGACCTTATTATCTTCCTGAATTGATTTCAGCCCAACCGCTGCAGTCGAGACAAGCAGCGAGCAGACCAGGCACAGGGAAAACGCCACAGTAAATACTTTCTTTGTGGAATCGTTAGACACTGCGCACCGTCCTTCGCTTGATGTTGGCCCGCATCACGAGGTTGTCTATGAATGGGGCACACACGTTACCGAACAGAATCGCCAGCATGACTCCTTCTGGATAGGCCGGGTTGACCGTACGGATCAGGACAATCATGATTCCAATAAGGGCACCGTAATAGAATTGCCCTTTATGAGTCATTGACGATGAAACCGGGTCAGTGGCCATATAGACCATTCCGAAAGCCAATCCACCCATGACCAGATGCCAGAGCGGGCTGATAGTCATCATGGGATTGGAACCGCTGCTTACGGCATTGAAAATGATCGCAACTGCAAAGGCCCCGCCCAGCAGTGAAACCATAATCCGCCATGAAGCAATTCCGGTGAAGACCAACACGGCCCCGCCGATCAGACAGGCAAGGGTTGAAGTTTCGCCCAAAGATCCCGGAATGGTTCCGATGAAGCAGTCCCACCATGAATATTTGGCAACTACCGCATTTATTCCACCTTCGGCAGCCAGAGCCAACGGAGTGGCACCGGAAAATCCGTCGACCGGAACCCAGACACTGTTACCTGAGATATGCGCCGGATAAGCGAAGAAGAGAAAGGCGCGGGCCAGAAGAGCCGGGTTGAGGATGTTCTTGCCTGTTCCACCAAAGATTTCCTTACCGATAACCACACCGAAACTGGTTGCCAGAGCGACCTGCCAGAGCGGAATATGCGGAGGAACAATCAACGGAATAAGCGAACCGGTGACCAGAAAGCCTTCGTTGATTTCATGTTTACGAATAACCGCAAACAGGGTTTCCCAGAATCCACCTGCGATATTGCAGACAATATAAATGGGGAAGAAGTAAAGAGCACCCAACATGATGTTGGCCCCGAAACTTTCAGGATTGGCACTCAATCCGAGTCCGCTCATGACGCTCCAGCGCCAGCCGGTACCCGCTTCTAGTCCCATGGAAGCCAGAGCGGCGTTAGCCTGATACCCGGTGTTCCACATTGCCATGTAAAAACAGGGAATCAGAGCAAAAACCACGGTAATCATGACCCTTTTCAGATCAATGGCATCGCGCACGTGGGGCGATCCGGAACTGGTTTCGGTCGGCGAATATAAAAAGGTGTCCACCATCTCGTAGACCGGATAATACTTCTTGTATTTCCCATCCCCGGTGACGGCACCATGCATTTTATCAAGCAGTTTTCTCATATGCCTTACCCTTCCTTCTCAATTTGAGTGAGGACTTCGCGCAGCATGAGCCCGAAATCATTCTTGCCGCAATCCACGAAGGACAACAGGGCGAGGTCTTCCTCATCCAGCTCCAGACACCCGAGAGCCTGTGCTTCATCCGTATCCATGACTGCCATAGCCCGGACCAGATAAGTCGGCAGGATGTCCAGCGGCATTACCTGCTCATAAGCGCCGGTGGGGAAGATGGCGCGGTGGCTGCCTCCCAAAAGCGTATTCATATCAAAACGCTTTTTCTTTTTACTGAAAGCCGAGGCAAATACGGATTTGACGGAGAATTTATCGCATCCCGGAGCCAACCAGCCCAAGAGTTCACTTTCCCCGCCTTCGGTAAGGGCTGAGACCTGATTGTGGAAACGGCCTAAAAAGGCCAGCGGGCCCTCTGCTTTTGTCCCGGTCAGAATTGAACCGGAAATGGCCCGGACAGCCCCGCCCTTAAGTTCACCGGCCAGCATTTCATCAAGATTCGCGCCTAAACGGGTCTTGATGATTCGCGGGCGGTTAACCATCGGCCCGGAGAGAGCGACATAACGTTCGGTGGAAAGCCTGCCTGAGGTAAAGAGCTTACCTATGGCAATGACATCCTGATAGCCGATGTGCCAAACCGTCTTGGAAGGGCCTACGGGATCAACGAAATGAATATGGGTTCCGGGAAGACCGGCAGGATGCGGCCCCGAGAACATATGCATCTTCACTTCCTGAATCAGGGGCAGCGCAGTTCCGCCGGTAACGCAGACATTAATTGTATCGTTAAGGCAGGTAAGTACACGCAAACCATCCAACCAGGCGTCGGATTCTTTCCAAATAACGGGAGCGGGGTCCATAGCCAGAGGATTGGTATCCATAGCTGTGACAAAGATTGAACGCGGTTCGGATTCCGGGGCCGGAGTCTTGCTGAACGGACGCGTACGAAACGCGGTCCAAAGACCGGATTTCACTAGATTATCGACAACCTTTTCCCGGTCCAGACCGAGCAGCTTGTCTGAATCATATGCCGGGAACTCCACTTCGCCGGCAGCGTCATCAAGCTCGATGACCACAGACTGTAAAATTCTGCGCTCACCTCTGTTAACAGCAAGGACCTTTCCGGCTCCCGGTGCGGTAAAGACGACGCCGTCAATCTTTTTATCCGCAAAGATGGGCTGTCCCAGCTTGACCGTATCTCCCTCCGCAACGGCCATGCTCGGTTTCATTCCGACATAGTCGCCACCGAGGACAGCCACGGTACTGGGAGATTTTTCTTCGAAAATATCCAGTGCGGGCTCGCCCGAGATAGGAATATCGAGTCCTTTTTTGAGTTTTATCATGGAGAATACACCTTGTCCCTAAAGGGTTAACGGACTTAAAAACGGGTGCAACAGTACAACCCGTCTCAGCGCATGCGCCAAGACGTCTCCTTGATGGGTGGTGTGGGGACTAAATTAAGCTTCAATGCGTTCCGAGTAGATTTCTCGGAAAGTGTGGGGAATTACGCACGAAGTTTTTGTATTGGACTTATTCCATATCTAAAGAAATAAACAAGGTCAACCAGTTAGTAAAATTTACTGCATACCTCTTTAAAATAGCATCAATACGTTAAAATCAAACAGCATATAGCCTTTTACTCATGGAAATAAACGTGGGCAGCAGACATAATCCACCAAACAGGGCTGTTAGCTCAAAAGCATCGGCCATGCCGCCAGCCTCGGCAGCAAATCCGGCTATCCCCGGCCCAAGAACAAAACCGAGATTAGATACTCCCAAAAAAACACCCATAACGCGCCCTTTCGCTCCTCCCATGTCAGCAGCCAAAGACATGGAAGCCGGAAGCGACAATGCTGACCCGAATCCCATACCCGCAACAAGCAGACAAAAAATCCACAACGAAACAGGCTGTCCCAGACCAAAAAGGCAGGCGGCACAAAATCCCATGCCCAAAAAAGTCAACCCGGCACGGTCACGCGAATCAGCCCAGCGTCCTGTTACGGGCATTGCCAAAATGATAGCCAGATTAGGAAGAGCGAAGAGAAACCCGGCAAAATATCCGCTTAAGCCAAAATGTTCATTGATCAACCGGGGCAGAAAAGTAATTACAACGGAAGCTCCTGCCGTTCTACCCAACACGGCCAGAAGAAGAGAAATAAAACCGGCTTTACGCCACGGCAATCCTTCGTTTTCTTTTTGTTTTTCAGTCGAAACTGGAGTGTTTTCGGCCTTGCTCATTAAAAGCGCTACAAATGATAATCCCATCCCCAGCGCGGGCCACATCAAGGATAGAAATCCCAGCTTCCCTTGAAGCCCGATCCCGGCTCCTCCGGCAATTGGACCAATGATGAATGCAGAGTATAAACATGTATTATATAGGGCAAAAAAGCGTCCTCTCTCCTTTTGCCCAGCGCACTGACCAAGTAGGGACATACTCACCGGCTTAACTATACCCGCGCAGAATCCAAGACAAATCTGAATTATGCCAAGTGATTCCACCATTGGGAAAAAATGATAAAGACACGGAACAGCAGTTCCGACCCCGCAAGCCCATCGCAGCAGAGGGATTGGGCCAAAATAATCCGCACTACACCCTGCCAGTGGCGCAAGAACAAGACGGGCCAAAAAATATCCGGAGAAGGCAAGACCAAGCCAGGATGCGGATAATCCAATAGACTCTGTGCTCAAAGACAAAGAAAAAGTATATGCTCCAACCCCGAAAGTTGAAAAAAAAGCAGTAGCAAGAACCGCCATAACGGTCCCCTGCTTTGTATCAATGGATTCACTCAATACCTTAAGCCTCAAATTCATAATGGTCTTCCTCACCATACAGCATCTGCCATAAGATTCTCACATAACAATAAACTACCGGGCCAACATTAATGCAAGCTGGTTCCTTTTCGCACCAGTGGTTCGATTGAATGCAACACACCTAAGGAATGAGACTCAACCTAAACATTTACCCTTGAGCACCGTAAATAAATAATCATAATTAACTGTAAAACATGAATTTTATAATTATTCCACCCGTAGTAACATGCTTAAGCAACCCTCTTCAATTCAAATCACCATGAACATGAGTGTCATTATGACTATTTAACATTTACAGTGTGTCAGAAGGTCCTTCTACTTTCACAACATGCTGAAATAAAGGGGTGATGGATCAAAATCAGGCTTAATTGTCCAATAAATCACAAACAACTTAATGTTAGTGGTTCAATCATGAACCACTAGAAACTTTTTCTCAAATAGGCAAACTGCCGACATAAAAGATTATTACTCTTTGGCTTATTATTTGCTATTAAACACGTATCCTGTATTGGGTGGTTTTTTATTGAAAACATCGTGGGGATGTTTTTCAAACAACCATGTGACAATTGGAGGTTGGCATAAACCATTTAAAATACGATAAATATATACCTGTGCCTTAAACTGGCAAGGATTCATAATACCCAAAAGTCAGATGGAATCAGCTAAAAGAATACCGACGTTATTCGAGTAACAAAATGTTACCAAACATCGGATTACATTTATTTGGTTGAAAACAGATTTCTGTGCTTCTTTATTATCTTTCAAAGACAGTCTACGGATAAATTTCCTCAAGACATGAAAGGAAATATTAAAAAAGAAAGTGGCCGGAGTTCAGTCATATATACAACTATGCTGAATTCCGGCTATTTCCCACTTTTGCCCGTCACCAATCCTTCGCGCGTCTATCTACGTTTTCATTGCACAACTTTTCCGAAAATTCACAGCCGATAACGTCCTTAAACCCTTTATTTATCTTGCTACCGCTGTTTCAGATCAATTTCAAACCTGCCGAAAACTACCTAAAACTACCGAGTTTTGTACGCAGATTTGCGTACACTTTGCGGACAGAAAAAACGAAGCCTCCTTTCCTCCTTGTGAAGTGTTCTGCGTCCAGACCTCTACACCCCACTCATCACTCAGGTTTTGATGTTGCTTGAGCAACATCAAACTGACCATCAGCCTTTAACGTTTAGATGACGTTTTGATTTGGTCATTCGGTTCTCCTGTGAAAGTAAGGACCACGGCATAACCGTGTGTTCACGATCTTGTAGCAGGACCATAGTCAAATGTACGTCTTTTGACGGACAGACAGAAGCAGAATTGTAATCTATTAGTCCTCTATAAGGCCACTGGAAGATTAGGTTGTTTTTTGGAAAAGATTCATAACCTTTATTTGGACTTGGAGTGGCGGGTCCATAACCTTGAATTGCAGTAAGGAGATATGATGAAATTTTTTACAACAATATTTTCGGCAATACTGGTATGCATACTCTTTGTTTCTGTCGCCCAAGCCAACAGTCTGTGTCAGGGAAAGGAAGGACTCTGGATCAGTCCCCCCGCTCAAGATCCTAATTTCGGCAACTATTACTTAGGGGGCATGTGCGACAATAACTCATGCTACCACATCACTATTTCCAACGATGCCCAAGGTGAAGACATGGTAGGACTTACATTTACCTGCCAAGAAATCGGTGACGGCCAGGACAGAATTCAATGGGTATTTGTTGACACAAAGACCGGCGAAAAACAGGAATTTGAAGCAAACCTTCCGGAAGTCAACGAAATCCTTAAAGACTCACTCAACGAATAACAATTACTCGCTACGGAGGGATAGTAGGGAGCCCCTACTATTCTTCCTACAAGCAATAATCTCAATAAGGATTATCTAATGCGAATACTCCCAGCAATTCTTGTCGTGTTGAGCTTGATCTGTTTCGGCTGCGCTTCAGCTCCGGTACAGGCAAAAAAATCATCAAGCTATACTCAGTCAGGGAAAGCTTCATACTACGCTGATAAATTTCAAGGACGATCGACGGCCAGCGGAGAACTGTACGATAAAAAAGCGATGACTGGCGCACACCGAAAATTGCCTTTCGGAACACGGGTACGGGTAACAAATGTGGCAAATGGGAAAAGCGTCATCGTACGGATAAATGATCGCGGTCCTTTCACGAAAGGACGCATCATTGACCTCTCGCGCGCTGCTTTCAGTTCGATTGGCAACACGGCTGCAGGAATCCTTTCTGTTACCGTTGTTGTTCTTGATTAGCTCTCCCCCTCGGAAATCCAAAGATCATGAAAAAGCAGAAAGTAAGCCTACCCTGTACGCAGTTTGGCGGACAGACACTGTTTTTGATTTTTAATAAGTAGAGATGCAAATCCAAGGAGATTTATAGAATGGAATTCATGGAAGCTGTTAAGATATGCATACGGAAATATGCGACATTTAAGGGTCGTGCAGCTAGGCCGGAGTTTTGGTACTGGGTGCTCTTTACATGGATTCTTTCCATGATCGCCTACACAATCGACACAGCTATTTCCGGCAGTACCGATCCCCTGACCCGGTCATTGCTTGCCTCAAATATAGTCATTTTTATCACCGTTATTCCTACCATGGCTGTCAGCGTTCGGCGCCTGCATGATGTCGGGCGTTCCGGCTGGTGGTTCCTGCTTACATTTACCGTAATTGGAGCATTGTTGCTGCTCTACTGGTATGTCCGCCCAAGCAAGAACAATCGGCTTGTTGATTCTGTTTAAAAGCACCCAATAGTGCCATGACAATCATCAGTAACAGCCAATCTTTTAAAACCAGCACACAAAACAGATATTGAGGAAAAGATCGTGAAGAACAGGCAGTGGATTACCCTGACCGCGACATTGGCTTTTTCCGTACTGTTGACGGGGGCAGCTCTAGCAAAGGATATCGTTATTTTTAATGAAACTAATTTCGAAATACGCGCGGTTTACATGTCTTCCGCTGAAGAGAAATGGTGGGGTGACAATCTGCTGGACGATGATGTGTTGCGCCCCGGTGAGGGGTTGAAAATATCCGTATCCGGCGCCCCCAAAGATTTGGATTTAGCTCTCATTGATGACGAAGGTCAGGAATTGGCTCTCATGGAACTTGATTTTAGAGAATTTGATTCACTCACGCTCTTTACTGATGGAACCGGTCGTTTCGATTAGGGTTCCCTTCATTTCAATGCAAGAAGGAATTCCGGGCTATGAAGAAAATCGTCAAAATCATACTGGCTGCTTGCGCCGCTGTTGTGACCCTTTGCCTAGCTGGTATCTTACTGGTCACGCTCATAGTTGATCCCAATGAATACAAGGATGAAATAGTCCAACTGATCCGGCAAAAAACCGAACGTGAGTTAACTTTTAATGGCGACATCGGACTGAGTTTTTATCCGTATATCGGTTTTAAAGTCGGAGCCGTAGCTTTGGGTAATGCTCCGGGATTTCCTGACCATGATATGGCCCGCATAGAGAATGCGGAAATTTCTCTGCGTTTGATACCGCTCCTGTCCGGTAAGGTGTCTGTCGGCAAAGTCATATTGGATGGCCTTTCTTTGCACCTTGTGAAAAATTCGCAGGGAATCTCCAATTGGGATGATCTGGCTGGTAACAGTAAAGAAGCAGATATTGCTTCTGCTGATCTTCCCGCAGATCCTGAAAACGGTGGCAGCGTTTTGAACTTTGAAGATATTTCTGTTCAAGGCGTCGAGATTACCAACGCCAACCTGCTTTACACGGATTTACAGAAAGATTCCAAGACATCCATCGGCAATCTCAACCTAAAATTAGGCGCTATTCAGGGAACTTCCAGCTTTCCATTCGAACTCGGATTTGAATTCAAATTGGATCAGCCGAATATTACTCTCCAGCCACAGCTTTCAGGCAATATCCAATTAAACCCTGCAGCAAAAACAGTGGCCGTTGATAACCTTGCTTTGTCAGTTCTTGCCCTGAGTATTACAGGGCAGGTTCATGCCGTAGCTCAGAACGGGCCCCCTTCTTTCTCCGGAAGCGTACAATTGGCGGAAACATCTCTACGCGAATTAATAACAAAATTTGGAGCAAACATTTCCGACATGTCGGATTCCGACGCGTTGAAACGGTTTTCAGCTGAAATAGAATTTGGTGGAACGGACAATTCTGCTGAATTGAAAGCCCTAACACTCAGACTCGACGACAGCACGCTTACAGCTAATGGGAAAATTGTTGATTTCGCCACACCTCAGATTTCCATAAACGCTATGGTTGATGCCTTTGATGCCGACCGTTACCTGCCTTCGCAAACAAAACCGGAATCAGGGAACAAGCCTGAACAGGAAACTGAATCCCCTGATTCTGCCCAACCTGTGACGGAACCGAATCTGGATGCACTTCGTAATCTGATTCTGGATGCTCAGTTTAAAATAGGTCGTTTTAAAGTAAAGAATATTCGAACCACAGACATTTTCATCAAGGTCGATGCTCATGACGGAGTTCTGTCCGTGGCTCCATTTTTAAATCTCTATAACGGAAAATTTGAAGCCCAAACCCGGCTTGACGCAAATAGCGAAACTCCCCTTTGGAGCGGAAGCGGCACATTGCAGAAACTTGATACCCGATCTTTGCTGCATGACCTGCTCAGTAAGGATGTGATAAGCGGCACCGCCTCTATTAAATATAACCTTACAGGATCAGGATTAACACCTGATGGAATTAAGAAAACCGTGAGTGGAACTGCTGCCTTTGCTGTTACAGAAGGAGCGGTTCTAGGCGTAGATGTTGCCAAGATGATCCGTGATAGCTGGAACAAAATTATGGGGGCAGATGAAGAAGGAAACGAAACAGGCAACTTCAATTTTTCAAGCCTTGAAGCTTCAGCGACACTGAAGAACGGGCATATCATTAATAATGATCTGTTGTTTGATTCCCCACTGGTGGAATCCACTGGAGCCGGCTGGGCTGATCTTCCTGATGACAGAATTGATTATAAGGCAATGGTCACCGTAGTGGGCTCTCTTGACGGACTCGAGGGCGAAATTCTGGAAACCGTCAAGGACATCCCTCTCCCCTTGCATGTGAAGGGAAAACTAAATGATCCTTCCATCGGTCTGGACGAGGATGCAATGGCCCAGTTGCTGGTGACTGCCGGTATCAGTGTCGGACTGGATACACTTGCCGATTCGCTGTTGGGGGATATGGACGAAGATGAGTCATACGCAGACGAAGCCGGATCTGATGATTCAGATGATTATGACGACGAAGGTGATGATTTATTTGGAGATTTGTTTTGATTATAGCATGTGGTCCCTGGAAAACATTAAAAATTAAAAAAAACAATTAAACCTGCTGCAGACAGCTAACAAGCCATGCATTTATTAAAATCAATTCTAATTAAAATATTGTTGTGGGCCGCTACCTTTGGATCTTTTATCTTCTGTTGTTACTATTTCTATCTTGCATTTATTGTCGATACAGACTCAGAGATGACTCTGTACACCACATATGCAACACTTCTACTCATTACATCTTTCACCTGTCTGCAATTTGCTTGCGCAAGCATTTATAACTCCATGAATGATACTGTTAAAATGGTTACCAACCCGAAAGAAGTCGGGCTGGATGCCGTTTTTAACGCCTTTGAAGGGCTGGAGACGATTCTCGGCAAGCCTTGGATCGGTAAAATAAAAAGTATTAGAAATAAGGTAATTATCTTTGGTCCAAACGTGTATGGAGAATACATTTATATCGACACGTTCGGAAAAGGAAGCATCAACGTAGCCTTCAGCGACAGGCCATCATTTATAAGGTTTGGCGAAGAAGATAAATGGCGATTGGATTCCCAGCCGGAACCTGAAACCTTAGAAGACGTCATCCGCTATTCATTTGTCAGTGCCTGTATTCTTCCCGAATTGGCAAAACGAGTTCAGGAGTTTGTCAATACGGGAGAGGTGGATATAACCCCGCTCGGTATCGATCAGGATGAAAAAATTTATATTTTTGATGAAGATTTCAGCTGGAAAGGACAGGAGTTTACCCTGTTCGATGTAGATGAAAATGAAATGCTGGAAGTAAAAGCACTGGTCCCCTGTAAAACCTTTTCCATCACAAAGCCCGGCAGCGAAGAAGAACTTTTCGGTTTGACCAAGCGAATTTTCCATTTCATGCCTACGTACGATCTATTTGAAAAAGGCCATATAATAGGTCGGCTCAAGAAACGATTCATCTTTCATCATGTCCATTTTGTCGGCGACACTGCCCTCGGCCTGTTGGAGTTGCGCAGCATGAACGCAACCCTTGGTTCCAACTATCAGGTAAAGCTTGATGGTAAGCAAATTGGGACCGTTGCCAGAAAGCTGAATATTGATTTAGGCAACGTAATTTTCGATAACTTTATTATATCGTCCAGAGCTCCAGAATACCTGCCGCTCATGGCTGGGATGGCTGTGATGGTCGCCCGTCAAGCGCAGAGAGACAAGGTAGAGACGGTCGTTACGCTGGCAGATGATTAGATCGCGCATTGATATGATTTTAATTGATGGAGTGTAAAATGGGGTTTCTCTTCAACAACCTTCGGCAATCGAACAAAGTCGTAAATCATAATAGCCAAATCAGTGCGGCAATGTGTGCCATGCTGATCGGGTTGCTGCTCTTCATTTCCAGTGAGGCGATGGCAGGCTGGGATGTCAGCAACCAAAGGGAAACCGATGGACATAAAACCGTTGCAGGTGAATTGTTCACCGATACTGACTTAACCAGATCATCCAGACAGACTGAAACTCCAACAGCTCAAACTGATGATAAAGAGGTAGATGCTGCAACCACGCCTGAACCTCAGCCGGAAACCGGCAATGAAGATGAAGGCTTTGCACCGGGGGACTGGCTTCTTGCTTTCGGGCTAGATGATCAGATCTTTCCTGCAGCTATTATCGCCCTATCCACCCTTGATCCGGAAAATATCGGGGTCAATCGTAAAGAAAATACATTCGGCTCACCATTAGCTATGGCCTCTGTTTTCATCCGTGCAGTGAATCCCGGAGACAGGGTAACTGTGGAAATTACGAGCACCAAACTCATTCGCCCCTCGAAGATGACAGTGACTCTTCCCGATGCAGACAAGGTATATGAAATAAGCCCGCATCTACGCTACGAATATGAAAAATTACTCTCCATTCGCCAGCCCTACCCTGAGGACGTTACCGCAAGAGTGTTCGTCAATGGCCAGGAAGTCGGCGAGCATACACAAACCGTTATTGTTCGTTCAGTAAATGACTGTTTTTTTGGACTATACACTAACGAAGGCAAAAACTTTGAGGATTGGTCAGAGATGTTTGCTGCCTACGTTAACGAGGGAGATCCCATCATAGACGAAATACTCAGTGAGGCTCTGCGCAAAGGATATGTAGACGCATTTATAGGCTACCAGGGAGACGAAATGGACGTGGCTCTCCAAATGGAAGCGATCTGGAAAGTTCTGAAAGACAAAGGGTTCAGGTATAGCTCCATCTCGACGACGTCTGTGGAATCTGCTGTGGTAGCTGCGCAACATGTACGCCTTGTGGGAGATTCTACTCGTGGAGCACAGGCAAATTGTGCAGACGGGGCTGTGCTGCTTGCCTCTATTTTTAGAAAAATCGGCTTGAATGCCTATCTGATTCTCCTACCAAGTCATATGATGGTTGGAGTTTCCAGCAACGCGGAAAAAGACGCTCCGATTATCCCCATCGAAACCACTCTGCTTGCATGTGCTGACCTTGATCAGGCTCAGGGGTCCGGCCTCAAAACGATCAATGAATATAAAGACGAACCCTCGGCTGTCACCTACATCAGTATAAATGGAGCCCGTGAAGCCGGAATATTGCCGCTTCGCAATCTCTACAATTAATTGAATCAACAATTATCAGGAGTGACTATTTTGAAGCCCGTTGCGATGCACGATAGCAAGCCGGCTATCATTGTAAGTGTGGTTCAGGTGAGTATGTGGCAAGCCGCATTGAAATTTATGGTTCTTCTGTTGATTTTATCATTTGGCATGATGGGAACATCCTTGGCCGATTCTACACCAAATTCCAGAGATCAGGCTGTTGAATTAAGCCGTAATGCTAACGAAGCTTTCCTGAATGGTGATGTAGATACGGCCTATGTGAATTACTCTACTGCGGAAAAAATATTCCAAGCCCGTGCAGATGATAATCCTTCAGATCTTCAGGCACAAAAAGATCTGGCAGTAATCAATGAGCGGCTCGGAGACCTTTATGTTCGCATGGAGAAAGGCGTTAAGGCTCATTTCGCATACGTAAGAAGCACCAGTATATTAGAGAAACTTCATAACAATAATCCTGCCGATGTGTGGTTGCTGCAGAGCATTGTAGTGGGAAATTTGAAGCTTGGGGACCTGTATGTCTGGTTGGGCAAGGCAGAGAAAGCTGCTACAGCGTATGAACAGGGTGTTGAGTATTGTGAAAAGTCATTCTCTGTTTTCCCTGAAAACATTGATGTCCGCCGGAATCTATGCCTTCTTTGGTACAGACATGGATGTCTGCTTAATAAACTTGGGTTGGCTGATAAGGCTGAAACAGCCCGCAGTTATGAAATGGCGGCACGAGAGGCTGTTCTCTCACTGGACGCAAATAAAGGAAAGGAAGCTGTTTTTCTCAGCTACAAGCTTCTTGGAGAGCAATATGATCTGGTAGGTCAGTGGGCTGACTCCATTACAACTTTTCACACAAGTCTTGATCTGCTCAATTCTTTGCTGCATGACGACCCCACAAGCATCAAGTATCAATGGGAATTGTCGTCTGTGCTTCGAAATCTCGGCAAAGCGCATGCGCAGTTAGGGCAATTCGATGACGCAATAGCCGCTTACGAGCGGGCTCTGGGTATCGAAAAGCAGTTGGTGGAATCCGTTCCTGATAATTATAATTTTCGACGTGATCCTATCGTTACACACTACAAAATAGGAAAAATTCATGAAGCCAGTGGCAGAACCGGAGCAGCTTTGCAGGAATATAAATCCGCCTTGTCGCTCGCAAAGGAAATGATAGAAAACACTCCCGAAGAGTCCCAATTACAGCAGGATGTTTCTGAAATCACGAAAAGGATTAACGCCCTAGGAAATTGAGGAATCATCTCGTGTCAGGTTGTCTAAAGAACGCGTCTAACTCCGATAAGACGTCCACGCCAATACGGTCCCGACATCGACACCTCGCTTACTGTCTTACCAGAACTGGGTGAATGAACAAAGGTACCGCTTCCTGTAGCAATCGCAGCGTGAAGAGATTTACCTTTCTTGCTTACCTTGTAAATAAGAATATCACCGGGACGAACAGAAGATTTATTAACCGGTCTACCTACAGACAATAATTGCGATGAGGAACGAGGTAAGTTGATCCCGTACTGATTGAACACGTACCAGACGAAACCCGAACAATCGAAGCCGGTTTCAGGAGAACGGCCTCCCCATTGATAGGGTATACCGAGAAGGGATCTGGCTGTGCTGACGATGCTGGAGCCTTTTGACGTCCTAGTGACTTTGCTTGCCCGCCCTATCTTGGTTGCTGAAACGATTTTTGCTGATTCATATGCCTGACGTTTGGGCGATGGATCAGACGTAGTGGCACAACCACTTACTACGAACAGCAGAAGCATAAACACTAATGGGAGCTTCATTATAAAATCTCCAAACAGAAATTAAGGATTTTCAGTTTATCAAAACAGAATAAATAAATAACATAGAACTGTGCACGTGTCTGTCCGTCAAAGTACGGACGTTGTCCTGCTTTTATATAGAAGTTGTCTGTTAAGCTCTGCTTTTGTATGGTCACCTTTACAAGAAATGCTGTTCCAAGACTCAGTCATTAGCAATCCATTCAGGGTATCATGTTGTGAAAAAAAGTTTGTTTCCTATTCTAAAATTGAAACACCATAAGATCGTATATTTTTTAATAGTCGCGCTAGTGCTGAGTTTAACAGGCTGCGCTGTCGATAGACCTGAAAACAAACCTTACGCGAAGCGTGGCGTAATCGACCTGCGTGGGCAGGATTTTTCAAAAGGCCGGATATTCGCCCTTAACGGAGAATGGGAATTTTATTGGGACAGGCTACTTACGCCGGAGAAATTCAGTTCAGGAAGTAAATCACCCGAACTGTCCGGACTATTTACTCTACCCGGAACATGGCGTGGACATAGTATTGATGGAGAACGTCTTGGCAGTACCGGGCAGGCCACATACCGGCTGAGATTGTTGACGGATCAATCTGTTGAGCGATTGACTCTTCGTATTTTCGACATCCACGAGGCTTATAAATTATGGGCCAATGGCAAGCTGATAGCACAAAGTGGACTGCCGGGAAAATCGGCTGAAACTGAAACTCCTGCCCGTTCACTAAAACTGGCGGAAGTACATCTGCGGGGACAGCCTGTCGACCTGATTCTTCAGGTCTCCAATTATCATTTTCGCAGAGGGGGGATTGGAGAACCGATCCTCATTGCCAGTCCCGGACCGTTAGAAGCGATGCAGACACGGGATTGGGCCATTTCATTGTTTTTCGCCGGATGCATGCTGGTTATGGGGGTGTATCATCTTGTACTTTACTTCTGGCGTAAACGCGACGTAGCACCCTTATACTTCGGTATATACTGCTTGTTGGTAGTCGGCTACAGCGTAACCTCAAACTCATCCCGCTGGGTTATTTCCCTTCTGCTCCCCGGATGGAATTCGGTGTCCATGGAAATTTTCTCGCTAACCTGCTTTGTATGCTGGGCATCACTACTATACCGTTTTCTGAAGACTATATACCCGAATGAATTTCATTCTTTCCCCGTCTACTTACTGGATGCCAGAATCGTTATTTTCTCGGTATTGCTTATCTTTGCTCCCGGCCTACCACTGTACTGGTTTATTGCAGTCTGTCTGCTGCAGACTTTTCTCTATGCTGCATATTACCTGCACCGGGTTTTCCTGTGTGTGAAACGGAAGCGGACCGGCGCAAGAATCCTGTTAACCGGATTAATTATCCAATTTATCGCAGGTATTAACGATCCTTTGGTCCATATGGGAATCATAAAATCCGTATATTTGGTCGAGCCTGCTGTTTGCTTATTTATACTTTCTCAATCGCTGGTATTATCCAAACTCTTCTCCAATGCGTTTAGTTCTGTTGAGCGCCTTTCCATTGAATTAGAGCAGAAAAACCAGTCACTGAATGCAGAAATGGAAGAAAGAAACAGGCTGGAGAAAAAAATTGTCAGCATCAGCGAAGAAGAACGCCGTCAACTCAGCCACGAGTTGCATGACAGCCTTTGCCAACAATTAACTGGAGCCCGATTACGTGCAACAGCTATGTCACATGGGCATGTAGAAGATAAAGATGGCCCAGAATTAGCGGAATTGGCGGAAATACTAAAGACCTCAACTCGGGAGGCCTATAAAATAGCCCGGGGACTATGGCCTGTTGAACATGGGAATTCCGGACCTTCGCTTGAGGCTTTGGTCCGCAGCATAGCCAAGGCTACAGGCATACGGGTCACTTTCAACCAGAATTGCCCATGCGACGAATGTATGAATGAAAACATCACTGCCTTGTATCGTGTCGCTCAGGAGGCTCTGACCAATGCAGCGAAACACGCAGAGGCCAAAAATATTCACGTTCAGTTAAATTGTTGCAAAGCCGACAGCATTACCCTGACAGTAACTGACGATGGGGTAGGACGAAGAGCTTCGAAAAATGAAGACGGTGGACTTGGGACAAGTATCATGCACCACAGAGCAAAGGTCATAGGTGCACAACTGACAATAGGAAAAGGCCCCTTAGGCGGTACCGTTGTCAGATGCACAGCCCCCTGCATTAAATCAAACAAAAACAAAGAAGTGGACAATGAAAGATAATCCTTCCGCCCTAAAATTTATTCTCATTGACGATCATCCTGCTATCCGAAAAGGGCTGGGAATTCTTCTGGGCACACGTCAGCATCGGATAGCAGCAGAAGTTAATAGTCTCGCCGAGGCCCGGAAGGTATTAAATAATCAGAATTTTGATATCGCCCTGCTCGACCTCTCTCTTAAGGATGGAAGCGGACTGGAATTGCTTCCTGATCTTGAGCGGCTTGATATCGCAGCACTGGTCTATTCAATGCACGAAGAGGCCGGACTGATCGATCGCGCATTTCGCTGCGGGGCTCTTGGCTACGTATCCAAACAGGAAGACGCGGATGTACTATTTGAAGCTATAAGTACTGTAGCCGCAGGAAAAAGATACCTCAGTCCCTGTGTTGTGCACTGCTTGGACCAAAGCGAGAAAGAGGAAAAATTAGAAGAGTCCTTGAGTGATCGGGAAAGACAGATTTTCACCTTGATGGGACAGGGATTCGGAAATACTGAGATTGCGGACGAACTGGGACTGAGCCGCCGAACTATAGAGACATACTGCAATCGAATGGCTAGGAAATTTGATTTGAATGGAAGAAAGGAATTACGCAAATACGCTATTTCAGCTTCATGATTTGATTTGCTGTAACCATTTACGAAGTATTGTTTCTATTGGCTGTGCAGGGTACGAGCGCACAGGCTGAATCTTTTTCCATCTGCAATTATTTTAAGTCTCGGACGCACTGTAGCCCTCCCGCAAGCCACGCCGGGCATCTATAAGGGCACTTCAAACGCAATAAAAGCTACCCGCACAAAAATAAAATTACACCCGGCTACCTTTTGGGCAATAGGGTAGCAGAAATGAAAAAAGGGCCTACATCCATAAGACGTAAACCATTGATTTAACTGGAGCCAACGATCGGAATTGAACCGACGACCTGCTGGTTACGAATGAAGAACTCCATACTTTCACACCCCATCACAGAGTGTACCTACACGCACACTTAAAACCTTTTGAATACTTGATTTATCTCTTTCAAATCCGTAAAATAATACTCCAGTGACGTAGAGGTCATTCAGGGTAAATTCGCTGCCATACCGTCACCAAAACCGTCACCAAATTTTGAGGGGGTTTAAGATGATTTTTACAGCCAAACAGATCGAAAAAGAGATTCGCTCGGGCAAAGAAAGACTAATTGCCGAAGACGCTCCCAAAGGAGCCGGTCGCCTTGCTCTGAGAACAAGACCTAACTCAGCTGAGTGGATGTTTAAATATTATGTCGGTGACAAGCGTAGAATGATCAAAGTCGCCAATGCCAGTGGAGCGGGGAAATTATCCCTTGCTGAAGCACGCCTGAAAATCGAAGACCTGCGGAAAATGCTTGTCGAGGGCCTCGACCCTAAAGACGAGTTGCAAAGACAAAAGAAAGAAGCTGAGAAAAAACGCAAAGAACTGGAGTCCCAAGGCACTGTTGAACAGCTTTTCCGCAACTACGTTGAAGACCTTAAACGCCGGGGCAAGAACACATGGAGACAAGTGGAAAGATCGCTTTTAACCGGCAAATACAATGCTGCTAAAGGGTTGGGCAGAAAGAACAGGGCCAACGAAATAAACCCGTCCGATATAACCAAGGTTCTGAAAAAAATTTACAACCGGGGAGCTGCCAGCTCTGCTGACCATACCCGTAGCTACCTGCATAGCGCATTTCAGTACGGAATGAGAATTGAGAATGACTACACTCAGAAAAGTGATGTTTGCTTTAGTCTTAATTCAAACCCGGTTGCCGCTGTTGCTGTCGACCGTCAGGCCAAGAAAGTCGGAAACAGAGTCCTTAGCGAAGATGAGATCCGCGCCATATTTAATGAAATGACTGTTCCCGGAAATCATGTATCACTGCCGGTAGCGCGAGTACTACAGTTGATGGTCAGTGTTGGAGGTGCAAGGGTCAAGGAATGCGTAGAGGCCCGTAAAGACGAATTCGATCTTGAGCAGAAAAGATGGAATCTTACTCCGAATCGCACAAAAAACGATAAATTCCATGCCCTCCCCCTCTCGGATCGGGCAATCCGAATCATTGAAGCTCAGCTTGAAAATAATAACAGCGAGTTCCTCTTTCCGGGAACAAATCCGGCTAAACCGATCATGTATACCTCACTGCGGCAGGCCATTACCCGCTTCCATAAAAAGCATGACCGGGAACACTGGTCTCCACGAGACATCAGAAGAACCATCAGGACCAAGCTGGCCGATGCCGGTGAACCGGACCACCGCCTCGATCTTTTCCTGAACCATGGCCGTAGCGGAGTCGGACAGAAGCACTATGACCGGAGCCTGCATCTAAAATCGAAGACCAAGACCATGCTTGTGCTGGATAAGGTACTGAGCCGTATTCTTGGGGACAGTGATACTAGGGTTATTCCTTTGCGTCGGGATGGGACTGGTAAATATTAATACTTACTATTAAATCTTTTAACACCGAGCTTCCCCTTGTGAGGCACACAGAAACATTGGGAAAATATGAAGCAATTTCCCTGAAGAGAATCAGTATATTTTTCTTATAATGCGAAACACTAAAAGCAGAACAGTATGACTAATTATGAACTAAAAAAAGCGGTTGCATCCGATATTAATGAAATTTTTGTCAAACATGAAATCAATGAAGAAATAAAACCTGAAGACATAGATATCATCCAAGACGTTATTATAGACGCTCATAAAGGAGAGAGAGTATCAAAATTAATCATAGAAAACATATGGCCATCCATAAATAAAGCTAAAGTATACCACTATACTACATTAGATACAGCTCAGAAAATCATCAAAACAAAGAAGTTTAGATTTTACAATATAGCAAAAAGATTCTCAGACAATGAAATTGTTCAATTTTATAACACCCATGGACTTAGTGATCACATTGAAGATAAAAAGAAATACTTAGAAATAATTCCAAATTTATATTATGCCTCTTTTACTGACGCAGGCATATGTATGTCAACTAGTGATGAAGATTATCTATGGAGCTCATTTGCACCATACAATGGAGTTAGGTTAACATTTGAAATAACCGCAACTAGCTCAAATTCAGATTTTCGAAAAATTTATTATGAAAATGATAATGAGCCTATCCCAATAATTATGGATTTTTTAAACACTTTTAAAGAAAAATATAACTTAAAGTTTTCCCTAAGCCGTAATTCTAGAATGTGTGCATTCTATCTAAAGGGCGAAGACTACTCTAGAGAAAAAGAACTAAGAATTGTTTTCAAAAAATGGGGAACAAAAGATCTAAGTGACACTACCAATTTATCGGATAAATTTGTTGAGATCACACTTGGAGAGAATAACTTAGGGTACAAAATTGATATCCTAGATTGGCATTCAAGAGATCCTCAGGATGTGCCCTGCAAAGATATCCCTTTCACCCTTCGAACCTAATGTAAATCATATTACCCCTTAAGAGCTTCCCCAACACAATATTCCAAGCACCAACAATATTTGAATACATTTTCATTATGAATGAAGACTAGTCCCGACTTCATGAACAGATCTAAAAAAAAGCACTCCGTGGTTAGTGTATCCCCTGCAAAAGATAAGCGCCCTGCTTCTGTAGCCCTCCCGTATATTAGTCCCAGCGAAAAGTAGAGATTTCTGATAAAGACAGCCATGAAGGAGGTTGTTTCGATGCGGAAATCCAGATTCAGTGAAAGTCAGATTATCAAGATCCTGAAAGAAGCCGAAGGCGGTCGCAAAGTCGCAGACGTGTGCCGAGATTACAAGGTTAGTCAGGCCACGTACTACAAGTGGAAATCCAAATACGGCGGCATGGAAGCTTCCGATATTCGTCGTCTGAAGGATCTTGAAGAAGAGAATCGTAAGCTTAAAAACATGTTTGCCAACTTGAGCCTTGAAAACGAAGCTCTAAAGGATGTCATAGCAAAAAAGTTTTAAAGCCAGCTGAGAAACGTGAGCTTGTTGACTACCTTCGTAACGAATTTTTTCTCAGCATTCGGCAAGCATGCAGCGCACTACGCTTAAGTCGCTCAGTGTATTGCTATAAGCCGAATTCGCGAGATGATTCGTTAATTATTGAAATGCTTCTTAAGCTGGCTGATCGGTATCCCCGTTACGGTTTCAGAAAATTGTTCGTCCTGCTGCGCAAACGAGGACACCGCTGGAACCATAAAAGGGTTTATCGAGTTTACTGCATGCTAAAAATGAATTTCCGGCGAAAGGGGAAGAAACGTTTACCTTCCCGGAATCCTCAGACTTTATCAGTTCCGCCGAAAGTCAACATCTGCTGGTCGATCGACTTTATGCATGACTCACTGATGAGTGGACAAAGGTTTAGAACTTTTAATGTGCTTGATGATTTCAGCCGTGAATGTCTGGCCATTGAAGTAGACACAAGCCTGCCCGCAGGAAGGATCACCCGTGTGCTGGACAGAGTTTCAACATGGCGCGGTTTTCCTGAAAAAATGAGAATGGATAATGGTCCTGAACTTATTTCGGTGACATTGGCAGATTGGGCCGAAAGAAATGGTGTTGTGCTGGAATTCATCCAGCCAGGCAAGCCGACTCAGAATTCATACATTGAACGTTTCAACAAAACGTTTCGAAACGAGGTTTTAGATTTTTACCTGTTTTCAACGTTATCTGAGGTCAAGGGCATAACCGAAGACTGGATTCGGCAATACAACGAAGAGCGGCCACATGAATCGCTCGGAGACATGACTCCAGTCGAATATGTCCAAACTCATTCACCCCAAGAAAACTCTACTTTCGGATGGCACTAACTTGGGGAGGTTTACACTTCCAAGTAATTAACAATGTTATTTATATCTTTTTGAGTTTCGGTTAATATCAGCTCCGCAAACATAGAAACAAACTTGATTCAAAGAGATTACTTGTACAATCGCCATAAATAGACTGAGGATGAAAGCATGTGGGACGACATTGAATCCGGAACCCGTGAAGCAGTTGAAATTATTTATGTTGCGGAATCCCCCATAGACCTTGATGAAATCATAGAATGGGGCTTTATGACAGGGTGGTGGAATATTCGTGTAGTAGACTCTGTCAAAAGTGCTTTGTACGAACAATCCTCTTCCCCGGCGGAAGTTATGGTTTTACTCGGTGTAGATATAGATGACGTTGAAATCATTACTGAGAAGTTCCCACACCTTCCATTGTCGTTGGCAAACTATGGTGGATTTGATTATTTTCCCCCAGGATGGCCTGCTCAGGTGGTTGTGGCCCAATGGTCTGTACCTAGGCCGACTGAATTTGCAAATGGGATTGCAGATGCGCTTAGTGATGAAAATATTGAGTTGATTTATGAGGCGACAGGTTCATCAAATAATGA
The DNA here is from genome assembly GCF_048612815.1 of Maridesulfovibrio pacificus (SeqCode). Taxonomy (NCBI): domain Bacteria; kingdom Pseudomonadati; phylum Thermodesulfobacteriota; class Desulfovibrionia; order Desulfovibrionales; family Desulfovibrionaceae; genus Maridesulfovibrio; species Maridesulfovibrio pacificus (SeqCode). Next base: position 3,681,170 of record NZ_JBLZNE010000001.1, on the reverse strand, counting down.
TGTGGGGTTAATTACCAGTGTAAACGAAGAACTATGGAGAAAACTGGCTGAATATCCAGAGGAGAGATTTAGACTTAATCCGCGTGTTTTTGAAGAGGCTGTCGCAGAAATCCTAATCAAGATGGGATATGATATACAGCTTACGCCCCAATCTGGCGATAACGGAGTTGATATTATTGCCAACCTCGCAACACCTGCGGCTCCCATACTAATGCTTGTTGAGTGTAAACGATATGCTCCGCACAGACTTGTGGGGCCTGAGCCGATAACACGCCTTTGGTTCAGAATGTTCAACGATAACGCCAATATGGCCATGGTCGTAACCACAAGTGATTTTCAACCTATTGCACATCAAACTGCTCGTGAAAAAGGATACCAAATTTCTTTAAAAGATGGAGACAACTTTATTGAATGGATTCGAAGCCTTAAAAACTTAAAATAAAAATATCCATAATCATTCTGCAACCTTCAACCCATATATCAATGCAGGAGACAAATGCCATTTTTTGTCATCGGACTGAAGAACTGTTCCCTCTGCTTCAAGTAGGGACAAAATAGTCCTGGAAATATGTCCTTCGTGCCCTTTGTGTCCCATATAAATCCCTAAAGCTCGCCCTAGCTCAGAATTCTTGAGTCCTTCTGGATGATGCATTTTCAGCAGCTGAACCACAGAAGATTTCAACATAGCCATGCCTTGTTGCGCGGTATGATAAGGATCAGAGTGAAACATTACGGCCTCCTCGAATTAACCAACTTTCATTCCCTCTTCCTTCAACTTATTCAGAATTTGAAGTAATCTCACGGATTGCTTTTCAGAAGGTATCTTTAGAGGAATCATACAAGCAATTTGAATAATTCCTGAATCTGTAGGCGACAAAGAACGGCTTTTCATGCCGTATTCCAAAGCCTGTTTCCAAAATTCAGGTTTGAGTTCAAGCACCTTTGCCTGCGCAGATATCCCGTCATCGATCTTTTGCGTAGCCTTGGCATCCTTGCTTCGACGCCTGACCTCTGAAAGAGGGATCAATTCTTTTACAAAATCATCATTAAGTTCGATCTTTAGTTCCTTGAGTCCTTCCCAACACCCCACTCTTTTACACCACTCGGTAACATTTCGTATTCCATCCGGGGTAGCCGTTACGAACTGGTTAACGTCCCGTGCTATGTTTTGAAGCACCAAAAGTAATGAAGACGAAATTGACTGTTTTTGCCAAAGCATTTGGTAATCAAGTGACATTTTCATATCAGTGATGGCCTTTGCCAAAAGGCCTTGAGTATATGCAACAATATTTGCGCGATATCCGCCTTGATACCACTCCTGTTTGGAAACCATCTTTTCAGTAGTCCGAAAAACAATTGCACGGCCTACAGACTGTCGGAAATAATCTTCATTAAAAATCGTGTTATCTTCATCCCAACTTTCGGCAATTCGTTTGGCATAGTGGGCAAAATTCTTCTGTGCTCCCAAGTTGACTTCACGAGCAAAACCATCCCAACAATTGTCGTACTTGGCTAAATCCGTTTTCGTGAACATTTGTGATTTCGGAAACTCAAGTTTGTATGCCTTTCGGCGTGAAGTGCTCATGTCGGATTGCGCTTCAGCGTATTGACCTCTGGCTCTCTCATAAAACCATTTGGTCTCTCTTTGGGACCCTTCTGTTGCTGGAGCCAAAAGCCTTCGTGAAAACTCTTCAATTCTCACATGAAAAGGATGATTGGAAAAAAAGTCGGAAGCATTTACCTTGTTTTGGGTATTGGCATATTCAGAAATTTTTGGAACAACTTCGTTGGAAATATCCGCATCAACGATCGACAGTTTCATCTGGACAAAAATACGACTCAAGTCGGCTTTTTGTTTTCTGGAGGCATGGTAAAGAGACGCTGTAGTTTGTCCTCCATTTACAATCTGCAGATTCTTTGCCCGTGAAATACCTCCATTTTCAACAACGACTTCTTCTGCTGTTGCAGTTATCCCATTGTTGTATGCAAAAAAGCGATCAGGATTGTTAACGATCGTATTCCGTATACCCTTGTTTACCTTGTTACGAGCTTGAAGAAATGTGCGCACATTCAATTCGAGGAGTCTGCCTCCATATGTACCGTAAAGGTTGGCTAGCTGTTCTCCGGGAACAACAGCCAAGTACGACTGATAGTCCTCTGCCCCTATATGCGCAGGAAGACATGCCAAAGGCTCACCAAATTCCTCAATGAAATCAACAATCACATCCTCCCGTTGCCCGCGAGAATCATGCATTCGATGTTGCCGCGCAGCATCCCATACTTGAAACGATACATTCCAATTTTCAATCTGTTTATTTTCCAAAGCTTTGACCCGGCCACTCAATACTCTGGAAGAAACGAGAAAAAACCTCAGATTGCAATACTTGCAAGCCTCTCTATTCAGTTGGTAAGATAAACCGTAAACCGGAGAACTCTCTTCCATACCTTCAAACGCGCTGCTTGATGTAGAAGCTACAAAAAACCTTTCCAATCTTGAAAAGATAGCTTCCATCTCAGTAAAAGTCAGGGTTGAAAGCTTGTCATTCTGTTTGTAGTCCACAACAAAAAGATCTATGGAATCGTTTTCCTCTGAAAAACAATAACCATCCACCCGACTGTTTCTGTACGGTCCTGACTTGATCCCAAAGAGATGAGCATGACTGAAATCTTCGATGACACCGGATTCACATAACTCTTCAGTCACCATCTCAAGAAAAGAAGGTTCTGGAAAATCTTCAAGCTCTTGGCTCTTGAGCCTAATTTTGTGCTGCAGCTCATGATAAAACTCATCCAACTCCATGTTCACTCCCCTTCATCAAAATCCTGCTTTCAAATCCAGAATATCAACTTCCCACTTTTTACAATCTGGCAATGACAACCTGTAAGACACATCCGCGATACCTTTTTTCAACTCTGGCACTGTCAACTTGGGGAAACTCTCATCAACACTATAAGCTCTCCAGCTCGAAGGATGCCACCAAGCTTCATTGTATTCAGGCAAATCCATGTACCCCCAAGAAAAAAGAGCATCTTCGAATTTCTCCAGCGCATCTGGCGAACAGTCCAAGGACATTCTTATAGCGGCCACCAATGAAGCCAATGAAAAATCTCCCTTCCCCTCTCTTTCCCCTTTTGCCAAGGTAAGTATTGCCAAAACAAGATCGCCATCTTCTTGTAATAATTGCCATGCAGAAGAGATTCTAACCATCTCTGGAGACGTCACCTGCCTGCACTTGAGCTCAACGGATACCGGTCCTGGCAAAGCAAAATCTTGGGGATGTTCATTCGGAGCGACCCAACACTCCACAGCTGAAAATGGATCCGTCCAATCAAAAAGATTATCTCGCAAGAAAAACAATTCCCCGATTAACCCCTGCTGCTCCTGCTTAGTCAGAATGCCGGGGATAGTCTTTTTGCCCATGAGTTTTTGCCATCTTTTCAACCTCCCAGTAACGACAGAAACGATACTGTCTGCTGAACGGGCACACTTCGTACTTTCAACAAGATTCAGGCACAGATGATAGAACAACTGCTCGAAAGCCATGTCGAGCAATTGCATTATCAACAAACTTCTTCCTTCAACATCAAGAAGATGAGCATCCACTCCTTTAAAAGCTGGCAACTTATCCCTAACTGAAACCAGCTCTGGCAATTTGCAAACCAACTGAGGAAGGCCGTTATGGTCTTTCCCCCAATAAAAGGCATGGGCAGCACCGTCTACTGCAATCACCGCGCTTGAGTCAGGACTCTTTGATGGGGACAATGATTTCCATGGGTAGTCTTGTTGTACCATTATTCATCCTCATATTCGCTTTCAAAAAATTTGGATACCTGCTCGAGCCAAACTTGGTTAACCTGATATATTTCAGCTGGCACATCATCCCTCGATGGAAAACTTGCTCCCCATCCAACAACATTTTCATACTCGACAGGAGTTTTAAAGTCAGGATCTGCATACAAATCCAAAACATGAATCATGAGCAGCGGACAATCCATCTTATCTCTGAAATATTTATCCGGAACATTTTTTCCAGGATTTTCAATTCGATATTCGTCTTCCAAGGTTTTAAGTTCAACATCTTCAAAGCACACACTCTCAATGCCACGCGAGGCGACACGTTGCTTTCTGCCTACCGCCACTCCAGGAACGGGCTGATAACAAGGCTCACCAATGGTTCGCCTTTGTACTTTGATATCAAGCTCACCTAACCCCTGAACAAGACGACTTTCTTTTTTGAGGCTAACAAGAACAACATTCCACAACGGAGGCCCATAAGGAACCTTTTCAAGGGCATCAAGATAAGATGTCAACAATCCGGGATCTATTGGCCGTGGGTGACCTTCAAAATCATCAATAAAATCCCTGACAACCTGCATAGACACAGCATGCCACATGTAGCCCCGGTTCCTTTGGGTCATACATACAGGGTCAGGCAATGAATTCAACTTTTCAACCGTTGCCTGCAATAAAAGAAAATTATCCTTGATCGCTTCCTCTTCGGTCCGGACAACATGAGTTTCTATCAAACGCCCTGAAAGGTCAGCTCGTACCATTCGCTTTTCAGCTGCACGCATCTTGTTTGAAGCTGTAACCTGAAGAGTATCTGGGTGATCTCGTACTTTGAGCCCGAATGTCCTTGGTGTCATTCCACGTTTGGCCATCTCGTAAACATCGTAACGAAGTTCGTTTACCGATTCAGCTATGTGCGTATACCAACCTCGAGCTTCGGGAGACATCCACAACCGGCATAGATCCTCATAGCCGGTTCGGTAACCAAACCATCTTCCCATCTGCATCAAGGCATCATATGTCTTGGAATTTCTACTCCAGTAACTGGTCATCAGTCCTTCAAGAGTCAGACCTCGCGACAAAGTATATCCGCCCACTACAATTACAGGAAGGCCGTCATGCTCATACTCATCATAATTCAGTCGTTCTTGCGATTTGCTGTTGTCAACAATAACCCGCATTCTATCCATTGCATCAGGAAGAATATAGCGTATTTCTTCCCAAGCTTTTCCGGAATTGCCATATTCATGTTCATAAAGTTCCTGCATTTCATTCCAGAACTTACGATCAGCACCAAGCATACGTGCACCTGCGAACACACGCCCTCGCAATTCATCCACATAATCTTCCGTCAATAGTTTCACCTGACGTTGAATATCTGCGAATGGAGACACATTAATTAGCATGGACATGTGAACCTTGAGATCACCACGCAACATTCTTATGGCCCGAGCAAGCACAAATGTTCTTATGGTCAGCTTGAGAGATTCGGGAATTGCGGAAGGAATGTCATCCGACCTATGTTTTGGGGGAATTAAGTCATATACGTCTGTCAGATCCCGCAAGATTTGATCTCCTTCATCCTCGGCAAGAAAAATCTTTCCTGGCCCAAAGTAATTGGAGGGAGCCTCCAAGGCATAAAGAAAATCTTCAGGAAACAAATCCTCACCCCATCTTTCATCTGCGGCATCAGGGTGAATAAAAATATTGGCAAAAGGAGTCGCTGTGTATGCAACGTATGATTTACGATTGAAAAGAGTCAGAATTTCCCTGATCATTTTATTGGTTGAGGTTGGATCCGTCTCTTCCTTATTTGTATTGATAGAGGCATGGTCAGCTTCATCATCAATCATAAGAAGAGGCATGTCCTGCCAACCTTCCCCTTTCTTGTTGTTCCCCTTCAGCCAATCCCTGAGATTCCTCAGAATGGTTACATTTTTCTTGATTACAAATACCAGTGATGTCCCCACCGCAGACGAGGGAATCCGGCTGGACGCAACTGAAGCTTTGAAATCGTATTCTTCCGTTGTAAGCGAAATAGGCTTCTTGTTTGCGGGCGCCCTATCTACAAAAGCATCATTAATCCTGCTCTGAGTCTGATTTCTCAAGTTGGAATGAATGCCAGCGATGATTATGAATATCTTATACCCAGCATCTGCCGCTCTGTTAATCAGTCCACCATAGTTGGATGTTTTTCCAGATTGGACATGGCCGAGGACCAAGCCCTTTCTATACCAATCTTCTCCATTTTTAGGATCACCAAGTTGATCAAGAACCTTCAAAGTGTCGTCACCAATAGTTCTGAGCACGATATCCGGAAAACCCTGCTCAACTCCAAGCATACCTTTATAATTTTCCCAGCAATCCCAAGAAATATCACTATTACGAGCCCACTCCTTATGGGGCGATTTGTCCTTAAGCAAAGTCCCGGTAATCATATCGACAGAGACCAGAGTCTTGATACGTTCAATCAGCTGTTCCAAGAGATCTTCTTCCAAAACAATCCCAAGTAATTTAGCTGTATCTGGAGCTTTCTCCTTTACAATCTCAACCAAATCATCTTCTGAAAAAGACTTCCCGCCGTTGGCCGCCTTATGTTTTTCACCTTCGACCAACGTTTTTACAAATGGAACCAAGGGGCTATCCATCACTATCCTCCAATTTCCTTGAAGCTGTGTTTTAAAATATTCTCAGCCTGTTCCCGTTCATATCCTGATTCGAGTAGCAATTTGAGCATCTGCTGATACTTTTCTTCCCCAATATTGTTCGCAGCTGAAGTCGAACGATCTATGTTGTCTCCCAATCTGTCATTGTAGATTGCTTCAAGAGGCATTTTTTCGCCGATCAGAGAAAAAATGGAACTCAATTCTCTCTTTACTTCAGGGGGCAGTTTTTTTGCAAAAGCCTTCAGGAGAGGGTGTTCATGATCTATAAGATATTTTACGCCTGAATTACTCACTTCACGTTGCCAAAATGGATATGGTATAGCTCCCGAAATTTTTTGTCCCCGACTAGTGTACGTCCTCACAGAGGCCCCTTCAATACGATCCAATACGACCCGCATTTCACTTTTGACAGCTTCGGGGAAAAATACCTTTGACTTCATTATGTTAATTCCCCACTGATGATCCATGGCATTCGAGATATCAATTTGAATTCTCGCCAAAGCACTGGACTCCCGCTTCTGACGCTTCAATCCAAACCAACTGCCCCACGCCAGAAGTCTTCGGTTTCGATACACATAAAAACCTTGGGTCTTGGATTGCCCTCCGTACTTCTTGATTACGTCTCGCTCACTTCCTTTCAATTTAGAGAAGTGGGGAATAATATATGGTTTGATTTCTGCCAGCCCTGAACCGACTTTGACCGACATACCATTAAGCGGTTGAGTTGCCTGATGATATTTGAAGAATGGATCGTAAGGCTGAATAGGATAATTATTGATATTTATTGATATGCGAGAAGCAGACTGACCAGCAAGATACCTGTGAAACACTAGAGACAAATGATCCCTAGCTAAATCCAGTTCCCTGAGAAAAATCTTGGGAGTAAGCTTTTTCAAATGCTTTCCACCCAATCTATCCAGCTTTTCCAGCAAAATCATCGTGCCGGTATCACAAATAGAATCTGACCACGTTGTTCCCTCGATCTCCTCGTCATCAAGAACCTCAAGTTTCCATCGCTTATCCAGATTATCCAAATCCCATCTGGCTCCGGTGCACACATCATTTTTACGTGTAATAACTGTAAAACGTCGGGCCTGCGAAAAAGACGCGGTCTTCATTCCCAGACCGAAACGTCCCATGTCATTTGTACAACGAGGATCAAGCGGACTAGAAGAGCCCATTCGCATGGCTCCCAATAATTCCTCTCGCTCCATCCCCAAGCCATTGTCCAATATGGCAAGACGAAACTGTGGCTGATCCAAATCATGAAAAATATCAATTCTTGAAGCTGATGCGGTAATACTATTGTCAATCAAGTCGGCAATAGCTGCTCCGAGAGAGTATCCCAGATTTCTGAGAGACTCCAAGAGACTTCCGGGATGTGGTGGGCATTCTGAACTCGTAGACATTATGAACTCAATCGCAAGTAAGCGGTTATTCAGATAAACACGCTCGTACAATAAACAAAATACCAGTGCCAAGTCCAAGGAAATATAGCCTTAAAAACAAACAAACTTATTTTTTATATCTACAATGAGACTCCTTTTATCGACTCAGCCAACTTGTTTAATTCGTTATCATTCAATTGACACTCCCAGATGACAATCACTTTCCAACCAAGCTGCTCCAATTCCGTAACAACTCGACGATCTCTAGTGACATTGTCGGAAAACTTTTTCTCCCAAAAAGGAACATTTGTTGAAGGAGTTGTCGCCTTGGCACACCCTTCATGCCTGTGCCAAAAACATCCATGAACAAACAAGGCTATTTTTCTACTGGGAAAGACCAAATCCGGCTTGCCCGGTAATCCTTTCTTGTGAAGGCGAAATCTGAGTCCCTTCCTATGCAAAAATTTACGAACCAATATTTCTGGCTTGGTATTCTTGCCTTTTACCCCAGCCATCATCCGACTTCTTGTTTGAGAATCTACAATATCAGCCACACTATTCCTCTCGTGGTTGCTTTTTCAAGATCGACCTGGCACTATTCGTGGTCCCGAAAAAATTAACCTGAAAGAGTTGTTTCACGCAATGAGCGCAATACCTATAATTGATGTTTTTGCCGGTCCGGGAGGACTAGGCGAAGGCTTCAGCAGCCTTGTTACCAAAAAAGAAAAGAATCCATTTAGCATACTCCTGTCTGCTGAGATGGACACGTATGCTCATTCCACTCTGAGATTGAGAGCTTACCAAAGGAAGATACTTCAGCTTGAAAAATCTACGGACCACTTCAAACAATACTGCCTTGGAGTAGGGAAAAAACCTTATACTGATGAAACCAAACATTTATGGGAAAAAGCAAATGAAGAAGCTTTAAACATAGAATTAGGCACTCATGAAGGAGATTCTCTTTTATATCGAAGATTGGATGCAGAGCTTGCCGATAAAGATCGATGGGTACTGATAGGTGGGCCACCATGCCAAGCATATTCAGTCGCAGGACGAGTTCGTAACAAGGGTAAAGATAAATACAATCCCTTGGAGGACAAAAGGCATTTTCTTTACCAAGAATATCTCAAGATAATAAACAGATACCGTCCTGCAGTCTTCGTAATGGAGAATGTCCGAGGTATGCTCTCCTGCAAAATAGATGGGAAACTCATTGCCCACCAAATATTGCAAGACCTTGCCAGTGGCGGTACAAACGCTTCAACTACTCCAAGCGAAGGCTACAGGATTTATTCACTAGTTGCGCCTGAATGTTACGAAGCGGGCATGAACTTGAAGGAAATCAATACATCCAATTTCGTAGTAAAAACTGAAGAGTATGGCATCCCACAAGCAAGGCATAGAGTCATTCTTTTAGGCATACGCAATGACATTTCAGCAAAACCTGAATTGCTACCAAAAAGAATGGGCCCCAATGTCAGCAATATGATCATGGACCTCCCTAAGCTTAGAAGTGGATTTAGTAGAGGAGGAGACTCCTGTAGACGATGGCATGAATATGTCTCACAACAGATGGAAGATCTTGCCAAATGCGCTCAAACTGATGGTCAAAAAAAATTGGCACGTAGTTTACAAAAACATGCTAAAACTGTCGTTGCAACCCAATTGAGCCGGAAAGCCTTTTCCCAAAGCAGACAGACCAAGGTTTCAACTCAAATCCCGGAAGAACTTAAGAACTGGATAACTGGTGAATGGACAAACGTGTACTTTAATCACGAAACAAGAGGGCATATGGAATCAGATTTACGCCGATACGCATTCGCGTCTGCCTTCACCGAGGTATACGAGAAGTCCCCCAAGGGGGCCGAGGATTTCTCTTTACCCGGACTTGCTCCAGCTCATCAAAACTGGAATAGCGGGGCTTTTTCAGACAGATTTAGAGTTCAGCAGGCAAATCGCCCTGCAACAACGATAACCAGTCATATTTCCAAGGATGGACATTATTTTATCCATCCAGACCCTGCGCAATGTAGAAGTTTTTCTGTACGAGAGGCAGCAAGAATACAGACGTTCCCAGATGATTATTTCTTTTGCGGTCCACGAACCAATCAATATATACAAGTAGGTAATGCTGTTCCTCCATATCTTGCCAATCAAATTGCAAAAATTGTATTGAAATTACTTCAGTAACCCATTCCTTCAGCCATAAGATTAAAACATTTAAATGCCGCCGGGTTCCCCCGGCGGCCCTCTCTTCAAACCTAACTCCCATCAGGCTCCAACAATTCCTCAAGTCTGTCATCAACAGACTCCTCACCCGGATCATCCACTTCTCCTGTTTCAGTATCAGCTTCACACCCAGTTGCAGGCAACTCATCATCCAGAGCATAAATCCCGGTAACGGCCAGAACACCGACAGCGACTCCGCCGATAAAGGTAAGCAAATTCTTCATCTTATCCTCCTAGTTTAAGATTCAAATTGAGTGCCGCAACGGTTGCAGCGATACAGGCCGATGACATGCCGGTCCACATGTGCGCCAACTTCATTGCCGATTTTGGAACCGGCGAAGAATCCAGCCATTGCTCCGGCAAGACCACCGGCGATGGCACCGAGTCCTGTTCCGATGACTGGGACAACTGATCCGATAGCCGCACCTGTTGCAGCTCCGGAAGTTGCGCCAGCGTATCCGGCTGCGCCTCCGGCAACTCCGCCTACTGCGGTTCCGATTTTCTGGGTATTGTTAACGAGCACGACAAAAGTTCCGGTGCAGCAGTTGGGGCATAAGGGATTATCTTCAGACATTGCGGTTTCTCCTTTTTTATTTGGTTAATGATTCCTGAAGCAGGTCAAACATGGCTGGACCTAGGTCCGTAAGCTCGGTGATGACTCTGCTTTTTCCGGGGAACAAATGAAAAACGGCCTCGGATTTTATTCCGAGACCGTATATTTCGAAGCCGTATGCGCTCCCGTCTTTGATCGCTTGTTGTGCGTTGGCCGGGTTGGCCGGGACACCGTCCGTTATGCAGAGGATGATTTTCCGGTTTTCTGGCAACGGCAGCATTTGCTGGAATGTCCACCAGAGTACTTCGCCCAGCGGGGTTGAGCCGGAAGCGGCTACACCGAAACGGGTGTGTAATTTTTGACCGTGATTTAGAATAGGAGCCACAGTAGGATCATCATAATTTTCTCCTCCTTGAGTTCTGATTGCGGGAAAGGCACTCACGCCCACACTCACGCCGTTGATGGAATTAAGCGCACTGACCACGGTATGACTGATTTGTGAAGCCAGCCCGATACGTCTGCGCATGGAACCGGAGCAATCAATGAGGAGATGAACTGCCGTGCTGATTCCCCGGCTTTCCTGCCTGCTGCGAAACATCCGTGGATTACCAACAGCTATGCGGTGCAGATGGGCTGTGCTTAACCGACCATGTCTGCCGATACGATCGTGTTTGATGGTTTTGGCCTGAAGAATTCCATGCAGTCGGGATTTGAGGGCCGTGGAAGTCCTGCGTGTCTGTTCAAGTTCAGCTTCGTCCAGCACGGTGAGTCTTTTATACCCATCCTTGGCAACCCGAAGCCCATCTTCTGCATCATCCGGAGCGTGACTTGCTAGTTGCTCTTCTAGAACTTCTCCGAACGCTTTGGGAAGATTGCCGGAATTTGAATCCAGCAACTTTTTAAGTTTCTTAGCCGGTGTAGATTGTCCATTGGATTCAAGCTGCTTGAGATAGCCCTTCAGCAAATCGACAATTTCTTTTGTGTAGAGAATGCAATCCTGAGTGGATTCGCACTTGGCCCTGACCTTTTGTAGAATACCGTTTAAACGGTCCGTAAGGCCGGGGTATTGCGTATCAAGAATTGAGGCTATTTGAGCACATTCTTCGGTGAATTCTTCCACATCCCAGGAGCGAACTGTCAGCAGCACCCAATTCAGGATGGAAGTTGCCGGATCGGTTTTAGCCGCCTGAACACTGCCTCTATCATTAATGAATAGATGCCGGATCAACCAATGGAAGTTCTGTCGGCAACCGGGGAAGATCTCGGCCAACTTGTTTTCCACCCGCCAGTCTTCAAGCGAATTCCAGATGTGCATTTCAAATGGAGTCAGCTTTGCCAGCTTCAGCCATTTGAAGTTTGTCTCGCGAATATGAGCGGCTTCATGGTCTGCGTATCCTCTGGCAAGTTTCAGCACCAGCTCATCATTGCCCAACGGCAAAGCAGGCAATTGAATTACCTTTCCATCAGTAAAAGCCTTGTCCCCACCTATCTGTACTCGCACCCCATATTTCCGACCAAGTACGCTCGCCACAAACGGCAAAGACTTCATGAGCAATTTGTTATTCATGACGCCTCCGATCACCACAGCCCATGGCTGTCGATCTGCTGCTGGGAAGCAACTTGCGGGGTGTGGTCCTGTTCGTGATTTTCAGGAGCATCTTCGGCAACGGAAGATTTCGGAATTGCTGTCAGACCAGCAAGCAAATCCTCGGCTGTGCTTCCATCAAGAATTTTCTGCGCATTTTCCACGAGCAACGCTGGTTCACGAAGCACAGATACGACTCCCTGCAACATGAGCAAGTTCTCATCGCGGATAAACCCTCGGGACGGGACCTTGTCGAAAGCAGTTTGAAGCAGGTCGGTGATGGGCAGGACACGAGGATCTACGAAGGACAGCCCGTTCAACTTACTCTGAATTGACCGTAACGGCGAAAGGGCCTTATGCGTCACCTTGACCTTTCCGGCATAGCAGTGATTCCATGTATCGGTGGCAGCTTTGGAGATTTCATCAAATAGCGTGTAGCCAAGCTTGTTAACTTCATCCTTGAATCCTTTCTTCACAGAACTCTTTTCCGGAGCCGCCAGCTTGTAGAACTGCCACTTGAAGCCGATGCGGGAGCGTACATACTCGGCACTGACAGTCGAGCTTCCAATGAGCTTTTCCCAACCGGGATGTTGCTTGATCCAGTCCTGCACTGCTTCATCGTAGCGACTGAGGAAGTCCTCTTTTGCTGCAAAGAATTCCTTTTCAATGGCCGTTAGCTCTTTCACGATTTCATCCGCGACCTTTTCAGGGATGGCCCAGCCGCCGAGGAAGCGTACACCGTGCCGATCAAGCATGTTTACAGCACGAGATTTGAGAGTGCCGAAGATGCGCAGGTCTTCAGGATTGCAAACTCTTTTGCTTCCAAGTGATGCCAGTTCTTCCGGCGGAAGCTGAGTCGCTCCAAAGTCGTAGGGTGTGAGTTTCTTTCTGGCCGACCAGATGTTTACGTCCAAGTTCAAGGCCAAAATATGATTGAGGACCGTGATTCTAGTCTTGGTTTCCATGATTTCCTCCATTCCTTTACACAAAATAAAAGCGAGGCAGCCGAAGCCGCCCCGCTTATGAAATTTGCGTGTATACTTTATGATGTTGATTCTGATCCGTCTTCCACAGGGAAAGTACGCTGGGCCAGTTCATGCAGCACAGTGCGAGTCTCCCGGCTAGCCCGATAACCAAGAGCCCGATCAAGTGCGTATGTTACCGGCTGAATCCCCTGACGTGCCAGCGGCTGAAACCGCACAGTGAGGTCTGCCCAGCGAATCAAGGTGCGGGTCGAGAAGGTAATCTCAATGGTGTCGGTAAGATTTCCGGATGCATCGCCCATGAACAGCTTACGGACGGAATTAGCATACTCGACCATCTTTTTACGGATATTTTCCGGTAGACTTTTAGCCTTACGGGCGAGTAATTCTATTTCAGATTTAGGACTGGGATACCCAATTTCACAAAGCCAAAAGCGGTCCATGAAAGCCAAATTCTGACGAACGACTCCTTGATAAAGTCCAGTTTCGTCAGCCGCACCGTTGGAGTTGGCGGTAGCCGCAAATCTGAACATGGGATGCGGATGGATGATCTCCCCGGAATTCTCAGGGATGCAGAGCGGTTCAGCATCCAGTATTCCGTTCAATCCAGCCGCAGTTGCCGGATCAATGATGTCGATTTCATTGAGAAGCAGAAGGCCTCCGTACTTCATAGCCAGAGCCAGCGGCCCGTACTGGAATTCCATACTGCCTTCCTCAACGGTCAGGTGTCCGACCATTTCCGGGAATTCCAACCGGCTATGCCCCGTGATTTCAAACACCGGATAATTCAACTTGGCTGCAAGTTGCTTGATGAGGCTGGTCTTGCCGCTACCACTGGGCCCAAACAGGTAGATCGGATCGGAGCTGTCCATGAACCAGACCACAACATCCCGGCTGGATTCGTGAAAAAGATATTCGGCATCCAGATTCGGCGTGAAGGATGATGCTTCTTCAAATCCCTGAACCATACGCCCGGAAGCTTTGCCGCTGAAGATCAGCCCGGCATCCAGTTCTGTAGGATTCAGCTTTTCAATTTCTTCAATTGTGTTGGTCATGCTAACCTCCGCAATACTCGGATACGGTTTGCTGGAGCAGGCCGTCCGGTTTATCAAAAGGGTTGTTGTAATAGTCGCCACGGATTTCAAAGTCATTTTCATCATCGCCGATACGCATGAAGCTAAACTCCGTACTTTCAAGCTCTGCGAGAACCGATTCCATCAAAGAAACCAAAGGATGACGGACATCCCATGCAGTCCGAGTCCAGTAAAAGAGGTGGCCGCCATATCCTTGGCCGGTCTGATTACTTACGTTTTCTTCCAGCATTTCCTGAACGGCTACCAACTCCTGTTTGGTTAATTCCCTTTGGGCCTCAGCCAGCTTGTTGTTAAATTTTGTAAGTCCGAGACTGGAAAGAAAAATCGTAATGTCACTGAAGGGTTCCATGTGCACTCCTTTAGGCAATAAAAAAGCGCGCCTCCGAAGAGACGCGCTTCATGTGCTGCGTTAAATTTTGTTACCGGCTATGCGGCCTGTTCATACTTCCACCACAATTTACGATTCCCATCCCAGCGGAAACCGGCTTTGCGGAGTGAATCCTTCTGCGGAAGGGTGTTACCGGTTGCCAGAATGCAGGGCTTGCCATCCCGTGCCGTTTCCTTTCGGTACTGGACTCCTTCAAGGCGAGGTAAAGACGGTCCTGACCCGTTACCTTCAGACTGACTTTTGGGTGCTGCGTGAGTTGCAGAACCCAAGTGTCTGCCGGGGTTATATTCATTGTTTTGATTTTGCGGGCGGCATGACCCTTCACCGTCATCATCGTGTTCAGTAACGATTCCGACCAAAGCCGCAAGTCCATAACGGCGAGCATAAGTCATGGCCGATCCGTAGCCCTGCGGGTCTCCTTTAGGCAGCGGCATGACAAGCAACGATGACTGCCACTGTCCCGATTCAGCATGGACGATCTTACTGACCAGCCCAAGGTTTCCATTCTCCACCTGTACCGGCAACTGAGTCAGCCAGATTCCGTTCGCCAGCAGAGCTTCCCGGCATGTTTCCATCACCGATTGCAGACTGGCGTAACGGCTGTTTGTAAAATTGTTCTGTCCATCCTTTGCAGCGGGCTTCAAAGCCTGCTGCACCCTGAGCATTGCCCCGGCAAGTTCCGTGATCTCCGGGGAACAAAGATTCGTTCCGTTCATATATTACCTCCTGAAAAAGAAAGCCCCTGCTCGGCAGACCGGGCAGGGACAATAAAAGCCAAAAAGACCATACTCTTACATGAATAATATATGTCTGAAATTATTTGAAAATCATTTAGTGAGCTATATGATTACTGAGTGGAATGCTTTTTAAGCACATCAACCATATCCATAATTATTTCCAACTGTTGAGGAGACAAATCAGCTAAAATAGCCTGTGCTTTGAGCTGGCTGTCATTAGTCTTGCTTTGAGAGGCAAGTAATTTCTCAGGTTGAATTTGTAGCGAGTTAGAAATCTTCATCAGAATATCAACTGACAGATTTACCTTTCCGCGCTCAATTTCTCCAAGATATTTATAGCTTATGCCAGCCCTTTCAGCCATATCCTGCTGACTTAACTTCAGGGACTTGCGTAGTTTTTGAATATTTTGTCCAACTATTTCGGCAGATTTAGTCACTTCGTCCTCCTCATGATCTAAGTCATGAGGAGTTCTGTTCTGATTTTAAACCCATGAAACAAGTCTTTTACTCTTGCAATAAGACACCGATAGGTGCTAGAAACCGCATAAGCACTTGATTAACTATTTAAAAATGGAGCCATTAAATGCTTCGCAACTTAACGTTCACAATCCTTTTATGCTTGTTGATAAGTCTATTCGGTTGCACGGAAAACAGTGATATTTCCACGGTCAAGAATGGGCACATGGAATTTGATCAATCCGTAACAATCGGTAATGTACTGGATAATTGCCAAGGTATGAAAAATCGGCAATGGACCACCTTTGAGACTAAGCTCAAACGCAAATTTGTTCAATTTACTGCAGATATTCCGATACGGGGCGAAATGTTGACAGAACAATACGGCTACCATGGAAGCCACCTTGATCGCCTAAGGAATTTTGCGGATAATTACTTGCCTGTTTTTAAATTCACTATACAATTTCAAATGTTAAACAATAACCAGTTCAAAGTTACCCATGTAGGAATGACGCTTGAAAAGAACCTGCTTCTTGATGATTTCATCGAAAAAGAACGGCTAAATAAACATTACGAGGAGGATGGAAATATTGGCATAGCAACAGCTATGAAATTAATTTATCAAGACAAGCCATTAGTTCCATATGGCATACTACATGAACTTAACCGCCTACATGAAGACGAAATTCAACGGCGTATGTACAAAAGAAAAAATGAAGTTGAAAGTACGTTAAAATTAATTGATTACCCCAAAAAGTATCGCCAATTAATCCTCAATGTGTATGAAAACCAAAGTACAGGAGCTGTTTTGGCAGCAAGTTTCCGATATGGAATAATTGCGGGGGCAGCATTGAATGGCGAGACTGGTGCAACCTGCTCTTTTTTTGAAGATGGAAAGTACAATGAAGCACAGACAGAATTTGTGTTAACTAACGCAACTTGTTCCCCTTCTATTAAAGTTATTGAGAAAAGGGCATCGGAGTCTCCAAGGACAATCGCAATTAGTGACATTGGAGAGTGTGGATTTTGCGGAATGGGAATCTCGATGGAAGGGGAATACCAATTTATTGGAGTGGTTAATATAAAAGACAGACCAGGAACCCCCTATATCAATATGGAATTTCAATAAAAAATACCCTCCAGAATGTATATGCCTGCATAGCAGGCTATTTACTAAGTAGATAGCCAAACCACAAGCTTGCCCCTTCCTAGATTAACTATCCGGGAGGGGGCTTTTCTTTCATCCATACATCTACTCATATTATATTGAGCCGTTTTAATATTAATTCAGTCACAATATACTATAAGAAAGACACGACAGAGAGATAAGTGCACCCTTGCAAATCCAGGGCATAATAGAACAGATAAAACTAGGTATATTGTAATATCTAAATAAGCACTTAATACTTTCAATACAAACATCAACATATTACCAACAGGATAAATCTATGAGCAACAGAAAAGACAATGAGAATGGTATCACTTACGAAAAGATGTATAATGGAAAGAAGATACTAACTGACAAGGATAAAGGCTATGGTTGTTACAAGGATATTCTGCAGAAGACAGATAGACTCATGACCACCTACACAGGCAAGCATAACAAAGCTAATGTCACAAGATTTGATCTAAAATATCCAAAAGACGAGAATGTACCAACAGACAACAAAGACTTCTCCAGATTTGCTTCTACGTTTAACAAAGCTCTGAAACGTAAAGGACTGGACCCGAAGTACATCGCAGTACGGGAACAATCCAGAGAGAAACATCAGCATTATCATGTAGCAGTCCTTACTGATGGCAACAAGATCAGAAGTCCACATACTGTCATCAAGACTGCCGAGGAACATTGGAACAGGACTCTGGGTAAGGACAAAAGCCATAAGAGTCTGGTCCACTATTGCACTAAATCACGATCAGGTGAGAAACAGACCAATCATTACGTACTACGCAGGAACGATGACAACTTTGAAAAAGAGATGAACGACTGCTTTGAACGATGCAGCTACCTTGCCAAGACAAACACAAAAGGAAACACCCCTCACCGTACCAGAGAGGTATTCTCTTCAAGAATCACAAACTAAGTCTTATACACGGCAACTAACAACCTGAAACCTGAAGACGTGACGAGCAAGGTTACCATCAAAACAACTCACACTGGAATAGATTGCCTAAAATTTAATGCGATCCTTTAACGAACATCATTGCAGAACAGGAGGTAGCGACTACGGTTATACCTCCTGTCTTTTTAATCGAGCCAGCCATCTAACTAATGACCAAAAATACCACAACTATATTTACTTTGGTGCATTTTAGTGTTTTACTACCACTATGATGTCACTTATTAGCACAAACACACCGTCCGAGAGCATACAAATTATAGGGCGCAACATCAGAGACCAAAGATTAAGCCGTAACTGGACCCAAATGACTTTGGCTGAAAGAGCTGGAGTGCCCATATCCACCCTTCGGAAATTTGAACAGACAGGTAAAATTTCGTTGGAATCCTTCATCAAAATATGCTTTTGCCTAGACATTCTCGATGAATTGCTAAATACCACTGCACCAAAAGAGCAAGAGTTCACCTCCATGGATCAGGTGCTCAATGACACTGCACCCAAAAGACGAAAACGAGGCAAAAAATGAGTACCACTGATAATGATCAGAAACGCCTTGATGTGTATTGCAACTTCGGCATAGAACGTCTTCATGTCGGGGTACTGGCTCAACGCGAAGGCAGCATCTACTTCGAGTATTCAGATAATTTTATTGAAACAGGCATAGAGATTTCCCCTTTAAAGCTGCCGACAAAAACTAAATTTCAGAAATGCAATTCGCCTTTTGAAGACCTGCCCGGAGTTTTCTATGACACCCTGCCTGACGGATGGGGACGATTGCTTATGGAAAGGCTGCTTCGATCAAAAGGGATACACCCTAGCAGAATCACTCCGCTGGACAGACTGGCCTTTGTGGGCCTCAACGGGTTAGGTGCACTTGAATACGAACCAGCCACGTCTAAGCCAGACACACGGGAACTGAGTCTTGATGAAATTGCCGGATATGCCCGCAACATTCTGGATGAGGAACTTGCTGGCACACCTAAAGAAGTGCTTGAAGCTCTGCTGCACCTGAATGGATCTTCTGCCGGGGCAAGGCCGAAGGTGCTGCTCAACAGATGCAGTGACGGAACCATGAAGTGCTTCCCTATGACAAGCGGTGGGGCACGGGTATGCCCGGATGAGATTTCAGAACCATGGATGGTAAAATTCCCGAACACTCAGGACGGCAAAGACAGTGGAGCCCTCGAATATGTCTATTCCATCATGGCTCGTAATTCCGGCATTGAGATGCCAGAAACGGCACTCCTACCTGCCAGCAGCGGTCCGGGATACTTCGGAATCAAAAGGTTTGATGTCTTCGGCACTGAACGTTTTCATATGCACACGGCCTGCGGGATACTTGAAGCGGATTACCGCGTCCCTGCACTTGATTACCAAGACTTAGTAAAACTGACCTATATCCTGACCCGAAATCAGCAGGAGGTAGAAAAGGTGTACCGACTGGCTGTTTTCAACGTTCTCGCCCACAACCGCGATGACCACGGAAAGAACTTTACTTTTCTGATGGACAAAACAGGCGAATGGACATTTTCTCCAGCCTACGACCTGACCTACTCACACGGACCCAACGGAGAGCAGTCCACCATGGTCATGGGCGAAGGCAGGAGTCCCGGAGAGGAGCATCTGTTGGCTTTGGCTGCGGTTGCGAATGTTGACGTGAAAAAAGCTGTACGGATTATCGAGCAGGTACGGGATTCTTTATCAGAGTTTGAAAAGCTGGCTGTGGAGTATGAGGTGTCTGCGGGATTGAGGGATGAGGTAGTTTCGCTACTAGGCCTTCATGCAAATCCACAAAAATTTTGCAAATAACTTCTTGCTAATGCAGCGTTTACGCTATCATCAGCATTAGCAAAGCCTTATTTATTAAAAAAGCCGTGCCAGAAGGACTGACACGGCTTCGTAACACTTACGCACAAGTAGTACTGCCGGTAAAATTATATTTTGGATGAACGACGCAGTGGGTGGTCTTTCTCCGCGTGTGCCTGCGCAAATAGTTATGCCGTTCAAGTAAGGCCAACCCAGACCTGATGTCATCAATCCTCTCTCCAGAACCACGACGAATTTCATTTTCTGTGAACTGATACTTTTTCAGCTTATCAATCCATTTCAACGCAATCTTTGCGAACCTGTGTCCTTTGGAAGTTTCGGAACAAAACATGTACGAGGCATGAACCTTGTAGAACCTAGCAAGTTCGATCCCTGCACGCATTGTTCCTTCACTCATTTCAACCGCAGTCGGTTCTCTTTGTTCCCAAAGATGAATAGCTCCAGCGATTCGCACTGCATGCCCAGCAAGCTTACGTCCGAAAGCTTCAAAACCGGAAAACACTTCGGCCTCCAAGTCCTGATTAACTTCATCAACAAACTGCCAACGCAAAAACTCAGCTTCCGAACTTAGTTTTAAACTATGCCTGACTTTTCCTTGTTCATAGCCCTGCGGTTGAAACTCAGTCATAAGCAGCCTTAATACCACACCCTCGTAATTTTCTAAAAGCTCCTCAAGCCGAACTTCATCGACCAAGTTTCGTGAAAGACTAGCAGCGGGACAGGAAAGTGTCAGAAATCGGGGAAGTAAACCGTCTTCGTATAGCTTCTTGCGGCCGAAAAAGTCTTCTGCCACCCCATCCTGCGCAAAAATGTTGATTGCTAGAACAGGGGCATCCATGGCGACAGAGGTTTTTGCCATGGTTACCTCATCACCAAAAGGCTCTGCGGAATAGGCCTTAAGAAGGATATTGTCCTGCCCATCTCTTATTCTGTACTTCAAAAGTCCTGGCTCTGCTTCAAAGATACCGATCGCTTCATTCTGCTCTGCCATTATCAAAGCGATCTTTTTAAGCGTTGGACTATCGACAAGAAGCCTATCTACTTGCCAAGCTTTGAGAGCATCTAGCTTAACACCACCAGACATATCAGCCCTAATTGAAGAAGCTGCTTTTGATATTTCGTCAGAGGTCATATCTTCACTGAACAGTGCATTTATCTTGCTATTCAAAAGTTTGGTCTTGAACTTCTTTTCTACAAAAAACGCCTCCTCGGCAACATGCTTCTTGTGGTTATGTTTCACCTTACGCTCACGCTGCTCTTGATCGAAAACATGCCTGAACATCTCAACCAAGGCACTTTTCCTGCCACCACTAGGCAGAACGCCCAGCATATATCCTGTAACAATCTCCCTATATCTCTTCTCAATACGAACTTCGTAACACCCACGCGCAGCAATAAATATTGCCCCAAGTAAAATATGTACCACTGCTGCAATAGGAACACCTAATTTCATAGCAGAGAGCTGAACCAGCTCCTTCAGGTCATTAGGCAAAATGTCAATTGGGGTTTCTACTTCCGGCTCAAGGTTCTTGGGTACTGGTTTGATAATTAAATGGAACAACTCATCAGAAAGTCTTTTCTCATATTCATAATCATACACCTTCTCTTCGGCTTCAAGCCGTCGCTCTTCAGAGTTAACATAACCGGAAAACGCGTTGTTGGCCTGTGTCTGTGTTAGCATGGGGTTATCGACTTTATTCATGCCAGAAACAGGAGAGTAAGCTCCTGATTTTTGATGCACTTCTAAAATATCGCTTTTAGTTTTTCCTGTGTTGACTCCAGGCATTCCTTTTACTACTTCAAAATCAACGCAATTACCTGTTTCATCAGTTATAACTAATTCTCTAGTAGACATTGTATTGCTCCAAGCAGGCCCAGTGTCTGACACTGAACCTGCTATCTATATTGTTAAGGCATAGTAAAGGTCAGGACATGCGGAGTCATTTCTATCTGCACCAACTCTCCAGAATCTTTTACTGAAATCATAAGAGATGGCCCCTCAACTTTTACATTTACTCCAGTACGCTGACCTTCGGGAATTAACCCACTTGCTACTCGGACAGTGGTACGCAAATTATCTTCAGCCTCTTTATAAAAAGAACTTACAACTTGCTTGACCTCACCATTACCGATATTCGAAACAACTTCTGGAACTAAAGTTTTTTTAATCATAATTTTTCTCTTTAGTTTTGGTGTTAGGAACACAGCAAATTTCAACATGGCTAATGTTATCCCAATGATTCCCCGGGAGACGGAGAACCAGTTCCTCTAAACAATCCACAATACTGCCGACAATTCCGTCACGGAGCTCTTCATTGATCACTCCATCTAGGCAGACATCGGGAGGATAATTCTTATCTTTGAACATGAAAGTTACCTCAACTATTTCCTTGCCCGCCCTTCAACGGGAAGGTAAATCTTGATACGTGTAGCTACATTAGTTAGTGGCATCATTTAATTGTTCCAGAACCTCGTCGTCTGTTTCTTCTTCACAAATGACTAAATGCTCATCCACCCATTTCAGCACCGCATCACGCGGATAGCCGACATTTCGTCCAAACTTCACCTTTTCCGAAATGCACCGTTCACCCGTACTGTCCATGTTGGCGAGCGTTCGCTCACACACAAGACCTCCTAAATTTTCGGACAAAACCTTGCGTGAAACGACAATGGGCAAATTTCCCCTTAAATATTTAATGATCTTTCGCTTGAGTTCAGATTTTTTCATCTGTCCTCCATTATAGTTTGGAAATAGAGCTCTAATTCTGTTTAGCCGTGGCCTCGGCTTGCAGAGATCAGAACACTGTGAAATCGTAAGAGAAAGAGCTTGAACTAAAAAAAAGGGCATAAAAAAAAGAGATTTCACTAACAGTTAAAATTCCAACTCATTTCTGAAAAATTAAAACCATCTAAAAATGACATTAAAAAACATAGAAAAATGGAGGAGTGGACACGAATAGATAAAATCATTAATTTCGAGCACATAAATCAAATAAAAACTTTTTAAAGCTAAAAAAAGACTCTTCTGTAAAATTTTTTTATTTCACATTTATCAAAGGACCATGAGTGTTCCGCTCAAATAAGGAGAAATCATGCAACGCCCCAAAGACTTAAAAAGTTATCCATTTGTTATCGGTACTGATCAGACCAACGGACAATTCACAGGAGACATGAGAAAATTCATTGAGTGGGCACAGAGGCTGGCAGGAGAATGCGTTGTTTCTGACGAAGATATAATGTCAATCAAAGAGCGTATTAAAGAAATTGAAGACGACTATTTTAAACCAGTAGTCCAGCTTTTTGCCGAGAATGAAATAATTGTCGACAGTACTAAGAATGATAATTTATTCATCACAGCAGGTTTCTCTAGCGCAATACATTACAAACACAGTGAGGTGCTTAAAATACTGCTAAGCATACATCAAGGAGACACTAAATATTCGGACCTAGTAGGCACAGAGTTTTCAAAGAATTTGATCAAAGATAAATACAAATTAATAAAATATAAATTTCAAAACTACTACATTCTTGGAACAGAAGCCGATTCTAAAATTTATCTTTTAGGAATTTACAGCAGTGTAATGACTGCAGAACATTTCTGGGACGAATACTTCTATAACACTATAGGCACACACTATGTAGAACAACCTTATTTATCACTAGAGATAAGCCTCACACAAGCGTCTATGCTCTTAGACTGTTCAAGAGCAAGACTATTGAAGTTAATTCAAGAAAATAAAATTTCATCTAGAAGAACATTAACACAGGCACACACTAACCAACCTCTGATAGGAAAATCGCTTGAGAGATACATAACTATATATGAATTAATAAAATACATTGAGGAGAACGAGAACAAAAGCCGCGCCGAGAATATACTCAGGAGCATATTTGACTATTCCAACAAACACCTAGCTGAACTTGCGCAAGAAGTCGTTGAAAATGGATATTTCAGCCCCATCATGCACGACAATATCCCAGCCTTGATTCACAAATACAAAAAAACAAAACAAGAATTAAAAGACCTTAAGAAAGAAATAGAAGACAAGCGAACTGCAACGGATGAAAACAGAGAAAAATATATCGAAGCATCGGTATCTGAAATCGCAAAAATCATTGAAGACCATAAGACCGATATACCTAAAAAAGAAAAGATAACTGAAAATGAATTTCTGGACAGAGTAAAGAGGAATCCTGATTTACCAAAACGAGGCATTGATATCGCCAAAAAAATATTTAGAGCCCTCCCCACAAAATATCGACGGGGAAGAGGGCATGGAAATCCCAAATACAAAGCTAGCCCATCCCATGAAGTGGAATGACAGATACAAACCATCACGCACAAGACCGAATCCATACCGTCACCAATACCGTCACCAAATCATCAAACAGCAAAAAAGGCTTACGTCTATACGGACGTAAGCCTTTGATATTCATGGAGCCAACGATCGGAATTGAACCGACGGCCTGCTGGTTACGAATCAGCTGCTCTACCGACTGAGCTACGTTGGCTTTTGGTTGAACTTGTCTTTATATCAGTACATATTTTGCGGTCAAGTCTAAAGCTAAAAGAAAAAGCCTCTACCGATAATCGGAAAGAGGCTTTTAAATTTTATACTGATTAATACTAAACCAACTTCTTAGCGGCAGCGAGGGCTGCATCATAGTTCGGTTCTTCGGTAATTTCTTTCAAGTACTCTACGTACTGAACGACACCTTCTTTATCCACAACAAAAACAGCACGGCTGAGGAGACGCAGTTCTTTGATCAGCACGCCGTAAGCTTCTCCAAAAGAGGATTCTTTGTAATCGGAAAGGGTCTGCACTGCTTCAACTCCGGCAGCACCGCACCAACGGGCCTGAGCAAACGGCAGGTCCATGGACAGAGTCAGGATCTTGATGTCTTCACCAAGGGATGCGGCCTCATTGTTGAACCTGCGAGTCTCCATATCGCAGACCGGGGTATCAAGAGAAGGTACTGCGCTAATAATCAAAACTTTGCCTGCGAAATCAGACAGAGCTTTGGGAGCAAGTCCATTGTCAGTAACGTTGAATCCGGGGGCCTTGTCACCCACTTTAATTTCATTGCCAAGAAGTGTCAGGGGATTGCCCTGAAAAGTGATTATTCCTGTTCTTTCATTCATGGTTCAACTCCATTGATTTAATTATAGTTGGTTAACTGATAGCACAACCGGGAAATTCCGACAACAAACATCCAAAACAAATAATCACAGCCCTAATTCTTCAATAAAGCCTTCACCGAAAAATCGTAATCAGCGTTTGTCTTATTGTAGGCTTTTGAAAATTTCCTGAAATCAATATTAGACCAGTCGCGGGAACCGAATCGTTTTAAAAATCGCTCCACATTATGTTCGTCCACAACGCAAAAAATCCTCTTCCTGATCGATGGTCCTGCTTTTCCAATAAAGTCGTAGCCGTGGTGATAATCATAAAGCATGACCAGCCCCCAGCCTCCAGTCATAAAATGACCGCCCACGGAAAAAGCCAACGAGCCTTTTCTTACAGCCTCCAGAGCCGGCTTATCCCAATTTATTCCACCGACCAAAACATCCTTACCCGGAATCAGGTCATTCTTTTTTATCCCCTCAATGGCACCCAGCGCCATAGGATCGTTAGCGGCCCAGATAACATTTACTTTTGGGTCACGGACTAAAAATTTGCTAACCAGATCAAAGGCCTTATCTTTACGCCACAAGCAATGAATCTCAGGAAGAATTTTTGCTTCAAAGAAATCAGCACGCGCATAACCCAATCCAGCATTCCTGAGCAGGGTTGCCTGAGTGACATAGTCTCCGGCAATGGGCAAAAGCTTTACATCCTTTTGAGCAATCCCCTGCTCTACTGCTTTTTCTATCAGCTTCTTCGCCAGATTATATCCGGCCCAACGGTTATCAGGAACCAGACCGCCAATCCAATTTTTAAATTTTCCCCTCGGGACGCCCAAGGTCTCGGCCTGATCTCCGTAAAAATCCAACAAAAGATTGAAAACCTTAACACCTTTTGCATCAGCTTGAGCAATTATCTTCCCGGCAGCAAGCTTCTCGTTAACCACAATAAGATAATCAGGAAGATGCTTCCGGTTAAGTACTTCCGCTGCTTCTTTAACCATTAGAACATGATTACGTTCAGAATACATGACTTCTAAATCTATGCCCAAGTCATCTGCGGCGGCCAGCATGAAAGAACTAACCTCACGCCAGAATCCACCTGTGGGGTCACTTGGATCTGACTTACCGGGATTAAGAAAGACGACCTCCATCCTATCAGTCAGCTCATTGCTACCCTTGCAAAAAGATGAAGTCGGGAGGGTAAATAAAGAAATGCAAAGCGTAACAAAAACAAAGAAAAAATAACGCACGCGCACCACCTGCTGCTCACATGACATAATGCATAACCATCACCATAAACGGTCATTCTATGCCAAAAGGAACTCAATATGACATTATAACATAAGCAGCAGGTAAATAAAAATTAGACCGCATGCAGAACAACAGATAAAGCCTTAAAGCAAAATTCCACATCAGCACCCTCAGCCAAACCTTCTTCTTCAATTGACCATGAGGTGACCAGCGCGCACATCTGGACCCCGCCCTTAGATTCACCGGAAACTTCTGCCAGAATTTCTGTCTGCTTGATTGATGTTACTTTCGCAGGAACACAATTACGGGAGCTTGTGCCCTTTCCCTTTAGAGGACGAACCGCCACCAATGGAGCTTTGACTGTAGCGGAAACTGATACGCCCACTTCAAGATCAAGCTTGTATAAACTTTCTAGGGTGATAACCGAGCTGATGGTAAATCCTTCGGCGGTCTCAAATTCTACATCTGCCAACACACCGTCACGGCGCACTGAACTTACCTGACCAATAAAAGTATTACGGGCACTGGACTTAAGTGCGGTCTCCTCAAGAGCCATGCGGCGGACAATGTTCTTTACATCACCGGAAGACCATTCCTGATAAACTGCAGCAAGATCAGCTGAAGACTGCCCAAGAACCTTGCGAACCACTCCCAGCGGAACACCGTTACGCAATAATTCCACAGCCCTTGAGCGACGCAGCACCGAAGGCGCGCCTTTTTTGCGTTCCAGTCCGCAGGCATCGGCTCGCTCATAAAAAGTTCTTCGCACATAGCCGGGGTCTAGATGGAAAATTTCCCCCTCAAGACCGCTCCCCATAGGACCGTCAATCAACCCCTTAAGCTCTCGGCAGACTGATTGCGGCAAAGGTACTTCCCTCTCGTGTCCGTCCTTGCCAAGCATGATTACTGCCTTGGGAAGATCAATATTTCTGCTTTCATCGAGTCCGAGAATCTCACCAAGCTTGGCCCCGGTATGCCGCAAAACCAGAAACAGGCAATATACCCTTGTGCGGGACCGGACGTAATCCGCACGCCCCCCCCTATCCTTCCAGCTACGGAATTCTTTTTCGAGAGCGGATAGTTCCCGACTATCAAGATGAAGAATATTTTCAGGAACATCAAATACTTCCGCAGGAGCAAGCCTGCTTTCTCCGACATGAGATTTCTTATTTCCAGTCCCTTTGTTCTGCACTTGAATAACCCTTCGAGCAGTCACGTTTTTATTAGAATGCGTGACCGGTTTGAAATTTTTACCGCTCCCTGCATAAGCATAAGACACTGATAAAGCCAATTCAGGAAGACCTCAATTTCAAAATGGAGAACAGATAATGAAACGAATCAGTGCCCTCATCCTCACCCCCCTTTTGATCCTATTGCTTGCTTTACCCCTTAAAGCCAGCGCTGCCGACCTTATGATCGCGCAGGCAGCCAACTTCATGCCTGCCATGAAAGAAATTATTCCCGCTTTCAAAGAAGTAAGTGGTCTTGAAGTTCAAGCCACATATACTTCCACCGGAAAGCTATACGCTCAGATAGTTAACGGTGCTCCCTTTGATCTCTTTCTGGCTGCGGATGAACGCCGTCCCCAGAAGCTTTTCACTGACGGCTTGGCTGAGACCCCCTTCGTCTATGCCAAGGGCAAAGTGGTTCTCTGGTCTAAGGACAAGAAAAATATCGGAAAGAGCTGGCAGGAAACAATTAAGGACGGCAAACTCAGTAAAATTGCCATCGCCAACACAGAAACCGCCCCCTACGGAACCGCCGCAATGATGGCATTGCAGCACGCAAAGCTCTGGGAGCAGGTTAAACCGGAACTCGTTTATGCCCAGTCCATTGCTCAGGCTTTTCAGTTTGCTTCCACAGGAGCTGCCGACGCCGGATTCTGCGCATACTCATCCATGTTTACCCCCACAGGCAAAAAAGGCGGCTTTGCAGTCGTAAAAGAAGCGCCTCCGGTAATACAAGCTGCCTGTATTCTCAAATCATCAGAACACAAAATTGCGGCCATAAAATTCGTTGAATTCCTATCCGGACCTGAGGCTACTGCCATCAAGAAAAAATACGGGTACGACTAATGGATTTCTACCCGCTCTATATCTCTGCCAAACTGGCTGTGGCTACGACACTGTTTATTCCAATTGTTGCCGCACCTATTGCTTACATCCTTGCTTTCGTTGATTTCAAAGGCAAAAGCTTAATTGATGCTGTTGTTTCTCTCCCCATGGTGCTTCCTCCCACGGTCCTTGGCTTCGGACTGCTCATAGTCATGGGTCCACAGGGGCCGCTGGGAGGATTCTGGAGGGACCTTACCGGAGAACGCATGGTCTTCAGCTTTTCCGGTATATTGCTGGCCTCGCTGGTGTATAACCTGCCTTTTGCGGTGCAGCCCATGCGTGCGGCTTTTGAAAAACTGGATATACGGCTGCTGGAGAACGCGGCAGTGCTGGGCCTTTCTTCTACCGCCACCTTTTTCCGGGTAGTGCTGCCCAACAGCCTGCCCGGGCTGGCGGCATCAGCCATGCTGGTCTTTGCCCACAGCCTTGGTGAATTCGGAGTAATCCTCATGGTCGGCGGGTCCATTCCCGGCTCAACGAAAGTCGCTTCCATCGCCATCTACGAAGCAGTCGAAGCCATGCGTTATGACGATGCCTTGTATATGTCGCTGGCAATCATCCCGGTCAGCTTTCTGGCCCTCTTAGCCATAAACCGACTCAATAAAGTCAGCCGGAGCAGATCATGACCCTGAAAATTAATATCCGCAAACAGCTGCCTAATTTTGCGCTGGACGTTGCCTTGGACTGTAAGCCCGGCACCCTGACCGCTATCGTAGGCCCTTCCGGTGCCGGAAAAAGCACATTGGTACGCATCATCGCCGGATTGGAAAGACCGGACAGCGGAAACATATCACTTGCCGGTAAAATCTGGGTGGACACTGCCACTCAAAACTTTGCCAAACCCCAACAGCGGGGACTGGGTCTTGTTTTTCAGGAATACACCCTGTTCCCGCATTTGAATGTGCGCAAAAACGTTGCCTTTGCAGCAAAGGATAAGGGGTGCGTTCCCGGCCTGCTGAAGAAATTCGGAATCTCCCACATAGCTGAAAGCAAACCTTCCAATATCTCCGGCGGTGAACGCCAGAGAGCGGCATTTTGTCAGGCTCTGGCCCGCGAACCTGTACTGCTGTTGCTTGATGAACCGTTCTCCGCTCTGGATATCGCCACCCGCGAAGGACTGCGAAAAGAATTACGCGAACTGAAAAGAGAGCTGAATATTCCCATCATCCACGTGACCCATGATCTGGAGGAAGCCTACTATTTAGCAGACTCCATCTTCGTGCTTGAGAACGGTCAGGAATCACCGCAGTGGCTGGAACGCCAGCGCAATCGATTCTGCCCTGAGCCAAAACCACATCCACACCTTGAACTTGTAGGAAATCTATAATGAAAAAAATATCTGCCCTGCTGCTTCTCATACTGCTCGCAGTACCCGCTGCCGCCCAAGCTAAAATTGTCATTGCCTCAGGTGCGGGATACCGTTCACTTGTGGACAAACTGACTGCAACCTATACGGACCAGACAGGAAACGAAGTAGAACGGGTCTATGGAAACATGGCCCGGGTCACTGCTCAGGCCCGCAACAGCGGCTCTGTTGATCTGGTCCTCGGCGACAAATCTTTTCTGGAGAAATCCAAGCTGGATTGCTGCGCGACCCAAAAAGTAGGCCGGGGGAGGCTGGTTATCGCTTATCCCAAAGGCAAAAGCTTTAACGGTTCAGACGACCTTCTTGCAAAAGACATTTCACGTATTGCTCTGCCCGATACCAAGCGGGCCATTTACGGAAAAGCAGCACAACAATACATGAAAAATAAAAACATTTTCGCCAGCCTTGAACCAAAACTGCTCATGGTTGCCACTGTGCCGCAATCCGCATCATACGTAGTAGCGGGTGAAGTTGATTATGCCTTTATCAATCTGACTCACGCCCGCAAAATCAAGGATTCCATAGGCGGATTCGTTATCGTTGATGAAACAGCTTACTCGCCCATCACCATTATAGTGGAGCAGATGAGCAGCTCCGGAAACAAGGATGAATGCACCGCATTCATGGACTTTTTGAAATCTGACACAGCCCGCAAAATCGTAGCAGCCCACGGTATGCAGGACTAAGAGCATGGATATTGCGGCTATCATCTCCGACAGCGCAACACTCAGCCCGCTGGTCCTCTCCGCCAAGGTTATGGGGGTAGCGGGTGTGTTGCAGCTGATTGCAGGAGTTCCGCTGGCATTCTGGCTTTCGCGTAGTAAAGGGGTGCTGCAGAATTTCGTGGACACTGCCGTGACCCTGCCGCTGGTTTTTCCTCCGGTGGCAACGGGATTCGTGCTCCTCTTCCTGCTCGGCAGACGCGGCCCTGCTGCTGAAATTTTCGGGGACAGCATTATCTTCGGTTTCCCCGGCTTGGTGGTGGCGGCTTTCATTGCCGGATTACCCCTCTTGGTCAAACCGGTGCAGGCAGCCTTGAAATCAGCCGAAGCTGCAAAATTGCATGAAGTTGCGGCAGTCTTAGGAAAATCTGAAACTGAGATATTCCTAAAGGTTCTGCTCCCCTGCACAAAAAGGGCTATTGCAGCCGGGACCCTGCTGGCCTTGGCCCGTTCACTAGGTGAAGTAGGCATGAGCCTCATGCTTGGCGGCAACGTCATAGGCCGCACCAACACCCTTTCCCTTGAAATATACAACGCGGTCTTCAACGGTGAATTTGAACGGGCGGCAGTCCTCTCGTCCATTATCGGCATCGCTTCCATAACCATTTTCAGCGCGCTGAAAAAATTTTCTGACGCAGACTAAACAGGAAACATCATGAGTGAATCAATTTTAAAAGAGGTCCAGTCCCGGGCCTATGAGATTTGGAAATCAGCTGGCATCCTCGACGAAAGCATTGAAGTAAAAGCACGTACATTAAGCACCGAAGAAGCCATCGGCAATCCTGAAGGTGATGACTTCCCTCTTCTGAGAGGAAAGGAAAAACTCATGGAAGCCGATTTCCGTGGTTACAAAGGACAGGCATTTACCGACCGTTACGGGGATTTCAGCAATACCCTGCGTGAAATAGCGGAAATGGACCTGACCAATAACTTTCGCCGCGCCATCTTCGTCTCCGCCCTTAATGCTGTGCAATGCAGCCTCGGCAAGGCCGAACAGACTATTCATTGTAAGGACGAAGGTCCGGCTCTCTGCGCTCCTCAATTTGGTGATTATATTGCAAAAGAATACGGCAACCCCAAACTGGGACTCATTGGTTACCAGCCGGCTATGATCAAAGCCCTTTCCGGTCGTTTTGAAATGCGCATCGTAGATCTAGATCCGGACAATATCGGAACGGTAAAGTGTGGAATCAATGTAGAAGGACCGGATAACACTGCAGAAGTTCTTGATGATGTAAACCTGTTGGTTGTCACCGGGTCAACCATAGTTAACGATACCATCGGCAACTTCCTTCGTGATGACAAACCGACAATTTTCTTCGGAACCACCGTATCCGCGGCAGCGGAAATGATGGGCTGGCAACGATTCTGCTGTCAGAGTTCTTAATAATACCGATTACCTGCCGGAATTTAATCTCAATTTTCCGGCAGGTTGCCATTCTGCACAAACAGGTTGCAACCCTGCAAAACCCTCCTGCCTCCTAAGCTGAAACTGTTTCAATTCTGCACAGTCTGCTTCTGACACATTGCCTTGTGATAACTGTCCCAAAATGACACACACCTCATGAGATCAGCTTTTTATGCGAACTTTCACACATTAAACTCACTATCATAGCAATCAAATAAAAGACTGTAAAAATATTTTTAAAAATATTGATCCAGTCACAAAAATCACAATCTCATCAAGTCTCTGTTTTTATTAATTATACCATTTTGGACCTAATTTTGCTGTAGATTCCAGTCAAATGAGGTGCGTCCAAGACAACCCTTATGAATCAAAGGCTGTGCAAGCTTGTCCATAATGGAACGATTCCAAACCACCAATATCTTGGTGTTCCTTGACTTATTGTATCCAGTTGGACATATAAATCCCAAGCTCATAGAGTTACATTCATAATGTTTCTCGATGACTCAGCATCTAAAATTATGTCTTTTTTGATATATCGAAAGAGATTCAGCTGACATGAAAAACGGATCAGGCTGCTTCTGTTTGCAATACAGCCGCCACTCACAAATTCAACCCGGAGCCTTAACTCATGATGAAAACTGTTCCTGTTCAGGACTCCATCGGTAATGTCCTCTGTCATGACATGACCCGAATCGTCCCCGGAGAATACAAGGGCCCAGCCTTTAAAAAAGGACATATCATCACCCCGGAAGATATTCCGGTACTCTTAGAAATCGGCAAGGAGCATGTTTACATCCTTACCCTCGAAGACGGACAGCTGCACGAGAACGATGCCGCAAGACGCATTGCCAAAGCTGCTGCCGGACCGGGAATAACTCTCACTGATATCAGCGAGGGACGTATTAACATGGTCGCTTCACCGGGCTTGCTTTGTATCAATGTGGAAGCCCTGAACCGCATCAACTGTATCGACGAAGTTGTGCTGGCCACACTGCACAACGGCATCCAGATCACTGAATCACGAGAAGTTGCAGGAACCAGAGTTGTTCCGCTGGTTATCGACGAAAGCAAGATCGAGCAGGTTGAAGAAATCTGCCGTGAATGCGGCCCTATTGTCAGCGTAAAACCTTTCCGCAATCTCAAAGTGGGTCTGATCACTACCGGAAGTGAAGTCTACCACAGCCGGATCAAGGACAAATTCGGTCCGGTTATCCGCAATAAATTTTCCAAGCTCAATTCGGAAGTCATCGGCCAGACCTTTGTCAGCGATGATCCCGATATGACCAGCACCGCGATCCTCAAAGCAATTGATGACGGAGCGCAAATGGTGGTGGTCACCGGCGGCATGAGCGTCGACCCCGACGACCAGACCCCGGCATCCATCCGGGCCACAGGTGCTGAAATAGTAACCTACGGCTCTCCCACCTTCCCCGGAGTAATGTTCATGATCGGCTATTTGAACGGTGTCCCCATTGTTGGGCTGCCGGGCTGCGTCATGTACTACCGGGCCAGTATTTTCGACCTTATAGTTCCGCGGATTGTGGCTGGCGAACGCCCCACCCGCATGGAAATCGCCGAGTTGGGCCACGGCGGATTCTGTGCCGGTTGCGATACCTGCCGCTACCCGCTGTGTTCTTTCGGTAAATAGAGGATAGTTCGACGTCCTTTTCGGACGCCTGCTAATAAACAGCAGTAATTCAAGGAGGTTCTCCCCATGCTTAAACGGACTCTAAAAGTTAACGGCGTAGAAAAGTTCATCATTTGCGACAATGATGATACCCTCGCCAGTGTTCTGCGTGAAAAACTCGGTCTGCTCAGTGTTAAGATCGGTTGCGGAACCGGACAGTGCGGTAGCTGCTCCGTCATCATCGACGGAAAACTCAAGCGCACTTGTGCCCTCAAAATGAAACGGGTTGAAGATTTCACCGAGATACTCACTACAGAAGGTATAGGTACCCCCACCAAGCTGCACCCCATCCAGCTCGCATGGATTGCCCACGGCGGCGCACAGTGCGGTTTCTGTACTCCCGGTTTTGTTGTTTCTACCTACGCTCTGCTTATTGCTAATCCCAAACCTACCCGCGAAGATATCCGCGAATGGTTCCAGAAGCACCGCAACGCATGCCGCTGTACAGGTTACAAGCCCTTGGTTGACGCAGTTCAGGACGCAGCAGCAGTTATGCGCGGCGACATGAGCGAAGAAGATCTGATGTTCAAAATGCCCGAAGATCAGCGCATCTGGGGTTCCAAATATCCCCGTCCCACCGCAGTTGCCAAAGTTACAGGTACTCTCGAATACGGTGCAGACCTTGGTCTGAACATGCCCGAAGGTTCCCTCAAGTGCGCTTTGGTACAGGCGGAAGTTTCCCACGCCAATGTAATCTCCATTGATACTTCCGAAGCAGAAGCAATGGAAGGCGTTGAAAAGGTTGTTACCTACAAAGACATCAAGGGTAAAAACCGCATCACCGGTCTGATCACCTTCCCCACCAACAAAGGTGACGGTTGGGACCGCCCCATCCTCGCAGATGAAAAAATCTTCCAGTACGGTGACGCTATTGCCATCGTTTGTGCTACTTCCGAAAAAATCGCGAAAGCAGCAGCCAAGAAGGTAAAAGTTGAACTGGAACAGCTGCCCGAATACATGGACGCTCCTTCCGCTATGGCTGAAGACGCCATGGAAATCCACCCCGGCACCCCCAACGTTTACTTTGAACAGAAGATCGTTAAGGGCGAAGAAACCGCTCCCATCTTTGACAAAGCAGACGTTGTGCTCGAAGGTTCCTACTATGTTCAGCGCCAGCCGCATATGCCCATCGAGCCGGACGTAGGTTTCGCTTTCATCGATGATGACGGCAAGCTCAACATCCACTCCAAGTCTATCGGCCTGCATCTGCACGCAGCCATGATCGCTCCCGGTCTCGGTGTCGAGCTGGAAAACCTGATTATGGTTCAGAACTACGCTGGCGGTACCTTCGGTTACAAGTTCTCCCCCACCATGGAAGCACTGGTCGGCGCAGCCTGCCTCGCAACCGGAAAGCCTGTATTCCTGAACTACACCTGGGAACAGCAGCAGCAATACACCGGTAAACGCTCTCCCTTCTTCACCGACATCCGCCTTGCTGCAAGCAAAGACGGTGACCTGCTCGGTATGGAAACCGACTGGATCTGCGACCACGGTCCCTACTCCGAATTCGGTGACCTGCTGACCCTGCGCGGTGCTCAGTTCATCGGTGCCGGTTACAAGCTGGATAACATCCGCGGCCTCGGTAAAACCGTATGCACCAACCATGCATGGGGTTCAGCTTTCCGTGGTTACGGTGCTCCTGAAAGTGAATTCGGTTACGAAGTCATGATGGACGAACTGGCTGAAAAAATCGGAATGGACCCCTTCGATCTGCGTGAAAAGAACGTCTACCGCGAAAGTCAGGGCGACACCACTCCCACCGGCTGCAAGCCTGAAGTATACTGCCTGGAAGATATCTTCACCGCCGGTCGTCCCAAGTATGAAGAGATGAAGAAATGGGCTGCTGAAGATGCTGCTGAAGGCTTCAAACGCGGCGTTGGTATCGCAGTAGGTATCTACGGTTCCGGTCTTGACGGACCTGACACCGCAGAATCCGCAATCGAACTGAACAAAGACGGTTCTGTAACCCTCTTCAACTGCTGGCATGACCACGGTCAGGGTGCGGACATCGGTTGTCTGGGTACTGCTCACGAAACCCTGCGTCCCCTCGGCCTCAAGCCTGAGCAGATTCATCTGGTTATGAACGACACCCGCAACTGCCCCAACGGTGGCCCCGCAGGTGGTAGCCGCTCACAGGTTGTTATCGGTAACGCAATTATCGCAGCATGCCGCAACCTGATGGATGCAATGCGCAAAGCAGACAACTCCTACATGAGCTATGACGAAATGGTCGCAGCCGGTAAAGAGCTCCGTTACGAAGGTAAATGGTCCGCTCCGGCAACCGATTGTGACGAAAACGGTCAGGGTAGCCCCTTTGCCTGCTACATGTACGGTCTGTTCATGTCCGGTGTAGAAGTTGAAATCGCAACCGGTAAAGTTCAGGTTGAAAAGATGAAACTCGTTGCCGACATCGGTAAGATCAACAACAAACTTGCTGTTGACGGTCAGATGTACGGTGGTTTGGCACAGGGTGTCGGTCTGGCCCTCACTGAGGACTACGAAGACATCAAGAAGCACTCCACCATGGTCGGTGCAGGCTTCCCCTACATCAAGCAGATTCCCGATGATATCGAACTGGTATACGTTGAAACCGAACGTCCCGACGGCCCCCACGGTGCCTCCGGTGTTGGTGAGCTTCCGCTGACCACCCCGCACGCTTCCGTTATCAACGCTATCTACAATGCCTGCGGCGCACGCGTAACCCATCTCCCGGCTCGCCCCGAGAAGGTTCTCGCTGCTATGAAAGGCTAAGTAATTAAATGTAATCCGGATTCGGGTGCATGCGCCCGAATCCGGATTTATTTTGCCTCAGGCCGAGACGCATCATAACTTTTTTATCGAGGCTTCGCCGCTATGGATCAAAAAAATTTACGCGACTGGGAAGCTAGGTGTACTCAAGAAGAGCCGCCTAAATGTAAAGCCCGCTGTCCGCTGCATGTGGATGGACGGGAATTTTGCCGTTTATTGGCTGCAGGCCAGATAGACAAGGCTTGGGCAGTGCTCTGCAAGACCATGCCCTTTCCTGCCATAACTGCCCGTATCTGTGACGGAGACTGTCAAAACGACTGTCTGCGTTCTCAAAAAGGCGGCGGTATTGAGCTGGCCGCGATGGAACGATTTGTTGCGGAAAACGCCAAACGCTCACCCATGCTCCGGGCTTTGCCTCCCAAAGGTAAGAATATTGCCGTGTTCGGTGCTTTTCTGCCGGGGCTGGCTGCGGCATGGGATCTCGGCAAAAAGGGATTCACCGTTATTCTCTTCTGCGAAGACAAGTTACAGGGATTAGAGAGTCTCCCGGCGGAACGGGTCAGCAATGAAGTCATTGACAAAGAACTGGCTCAGCTCGGCAAAATGAATGTTTCCTTTGCGGAACACGGCAAGCCCGATCCGCAAACAATCATGGCTGCCTGCGAAAGTTTTGATGCTGTATTCGTCGATCCACTGGCATACAACAGTACACAGCTGGGAATAAGTGAAGTGGACCCCGGGACTTTGCAGACTAGCATTGACTTTCTGTTCGCCGCTCCGGATGCAAGCGGAAAATCTTCCATCGAACTCCTCGCTATAGGTCGCAAGGGCGCGCTTTCCATTGAACGCAAACTCCAAAAGGCATCTCTTACTGCCGGACGCGACCGCGAAGACCCTTTTGAAACAAGGCTTTTCACCAATATCAGCAAAGTTGAAGCTGTCCCCCCGGTAAACGTTCCTGCTGAGGGTTATTCTTCGGAACAGGCCCTTGAAGAAGCTTCCCGCTGTATGCTCTGCGAATGCATGGAGTGCGTTAACAACTGTGCTTATCTGGAAGAATTCAAGAGTTACCCCAAGGCTTATGCCCGCCAGATTTATAACAACGCCTCCATTGTTATGGGCACCCGCATGGCCAACAACCTGATCAATTCCTGCATGCTCTGTGGACTGTGCGAAAAGGTCTGTCCTGAAAATTTCGCCATGCAGGACCTCTGCCTCGAAGCCCGGCAGGATCTTGTAAAGAAAGGACACATGCCGCCTTCGGCTCATGAATTCGCCTTTCGTGATATGGATTTTGCAGATTCCTCAGCCTGTGCACTGATAAGGCACCAGCCGGGAACATCAACAAGCAAGCGACTTTTCTTTCCCGGCTGCCAGCTTAGTGCATCCGACCCCGGAGCCATTGAGCGGACATACGAACACCTTTGTTCTACTTTCGATGGCGGAACCGGGCTTATGCTTCGCTGCTGCGGTGCGCCTGCAGACTGGGCCGGACAGCTGGAGATGTTTGATCGCAAAATGGAATCACTGAAACGGGATTGGGAGTCACTTGGTCGCCCGCAGATTATCGCTGCCTGCCCGTCCTGTATGGAAAGCCTGCATAAGGGATTGCCCGAAGCGGATGTCATTTCCCTTTGGTCAATCCTAAGCTCTGAAGCTGGGCAACTTGATCAGCACCCGGAAGCTGAGCTTTTATCATTACAGGACCCATGTTCAGCGCGCGAAAACCATGAACTGATGAATGATGTACGTTTGCTGCTCAGTAAAATGGATGTCAATTTTGATGAACCGGAGCTTTCCGGTACTCATACCGAATGCTGCGGCTTCGGCGGATTGCTGGCCAATGCCAATGAACCGCTTTCCCGCAAAGTTGCTGAACGCAGGGCCGAAAAACTGGAATATGACGGCATTACATACTGCGCCATGTGTCGCGACATGCTCTCCAAGGCAGGAAAACGCTGCCAGCACATTCTCGACATCCTTTTTTCCGAGGGCAAGGATGATCCGGCCGGACGTATCGCCCCCGGTTACTCTGCACGTCGTGAAAACAGAGTCCGTTTGAAAGAAACCCTGCTCCGCGAAAAATGGAACGAACAGCCCGAACCGCGCAACAACTATGAATCCGTTTCTGTGGATTTCACTGAAGAAGCCACAAAGATGATGGAAGAACGTCGCATCCTTTTATCAGACGTACAAAAAACACTGCACTCTGTGCAGGATTCAAAGCAAGTGCTTGAAAATACAGAAAGCGGACACAAACTGGCACAATTTAGGCCAGTTACAGTAACCTACTGGGTAGAATACGAGATGAAAGACAATACTTATTTGGTCCATCGAGTCTGGTCCCACCGTATGCGGGTACTGGGAATAGGGAAAATATAGAGACCAATTGTTGAATGCGACTCAAGGAGGCAACTAATGAGTACTATGAAAGTTCTGGATGAAGATTTTTCTTCTTGGAAGTGTGCAACATGTGGACATAACTTGCATCCTTCGCCCGTTGAGTTGGAATATCTTGATAGCAGGTTCAATGTAGAATTACCTGCCTGCCCTGATTGCGGATTCGTGCTCATTCCCGAAGAATTGGCACTGGGAAAAATGGCCGAAGTGGAACGGATGCTGGAGGATAAATAATGACTGGGACTCCGCTCTGGGAAAACCCCATCCTTCGCGATGCCGCCGGTGACACCCTGCGCCCGGGGGGATTCACCATCACTGACCGTGCCGTTGATTTGGCTCGGCTCAAATCAGCTGCACGTGTACTTGATGTAGGATGCGGGCTGGGTGCAACGGTTGAGCATCTGCACGAGAAATACGGTTTCAACGCCTTCGGCATGGATTATTCACCGCGCCAGCTTTCCGAAGCACAGGCAGGACTGCCACTGACCCGCGCGGACGGTTCAAATCTGCCTTATGCAGACTCCAGTTTTGAAGCCGTTTTCTGCGAATGTGTACTCTCTCTGATCCCTAATAAGGAAAAGGCTATTCTAGAGTTCAAGCGAGTACTCACAAAGGGTGGCAAATTGATTATCAGCGACCTTTACCAACGCGGAAATGGGCTGGATCAATGCAGTGACGGATCATGCGCAAGTACGCCTCTTTATTTGAAACGCATAGAGCAGATTTTTAAAGAAAACGGGATACAGATAACATCAATCGAAGACTATTCCCGATTGTTGGCTGAGCTGGCAGCAAAGCTGATCTTCGCCGGGGAAAAAAATCCTACCGCAGGGCAGAATTGCTGCGACCGCCCCGGCTATATGTTGTTGATTGCAGAATGTTGAGGCGCCTCGCCGCTGGTATTTACGAATAAATCAAATAAGATTCTCCGGAGTCATACATGACCGATACAGATATTAGAATAATGCAACTTAATGGTGCTGGTTATTGCTGCGCCCAGATAATGATAATTCTCTGCCTTGATAATTTACAGCAGGAAAATCCTGACCTTGTTCGCGCTGCACAGGGATTATGCATGGGCATGGGCGACTGCGCCGGAACCTGCGGCATATTAAACGGCGGTCTTTGCGCACTGGGACTTTACGCTGGCAAAGGCACCGATGTTGAGGCGGCTGAAGACAATTATCCCCTGCTGGTGGAAACTTTCCGTGAATGGTTCAAAGAAAGAGTCAGCACAGAATTCGGCGGTATAAAATGCAACGATATTCTGGGCGGTGAATGCGGATCACCGAGAGCGGACCGCTGTGGAGTTCTGCTCGGTGAAGCTTACGCTCAACTCGTGAACATTTTACTGGAAAACGGATTTGATCCAGCTGTTGGAAGGGATGATTCTGATGGATATTAGTTTTGATGTTGCTGAGACCGAATCCCTTTGTCCGGTTTGCCTTAAAAAAATTTCTGCCCGCAGGGTTACTGAAAACGGTGAAAGCCGCATTGTAAAAGAATGTCCGGAACACGGTAAGTTCAGCACTCCCTTCTGGCGTGGGGAGCCCGCAATTTCCGGCTGGTCACGCCCTAAAATTCCCTCGGCTCCTCCGGTAATGGATACAACTGAAAGTAAGGGCTGTCCTTTTGATTGCGGTCTTTGCCCGGACCACAACCAGCATACCTGCACCACATTGGTGGAAATTACATGGCGTTGCGATTTGAAATGCAAGGTATGCTTTGCCTCAGCAGGCCAAAAAGTTCCGGCTGATCCGACCATCCCTGAACTGGACAATCTGCTGCAAAAAGTCCGTGCCACTGCCGGGGCATGCAACTTACAGCTTTCCGGCGGCGAACCGGCTGTTCGCGACGACCTCCCACGCATTGCCGAACTGGCCAAAAAAAAGGGGTTTCCGTTTGTGCAGGTCAATACAAATGGAGTGCGCGCAGCTCAGGACCCCGGACTGGCCAAACGCTGGGCTGCAGGTGGGGTTGATTCCGCATTCTTGCAATTCGACGGCACAAACGACCATATTTACAAGACCATCAGGGGCCGCAACCTTCTGGAAGAAAAGATAAAAGCAATTGAAAACCTCACTGCGGCGGGGATCGGGGTAGTACTGGTGCCAACAGTTGTTCCCGGAGTGAACGACGATGACATCGGAGAAATCCTGAAGCTGGCTGTTTCATATGCTCCGGGTGTACGCGGAGTACATTTCCAGCCGGTCAGTTATTTCGGGCGCTATCCCGCCCCGCCTTCAGACGATATGCGCATCACCCTGCCCGAGATCATGACCGCCCTTGAAGAACAAAGCGGTCAACTGGTCCACAGGAATGATTTCATGCCCCCGGGCTGTGAACATTCTCTATGCTCCTTCCACGCAAATTATCTGGTAATGGAGGACGGCAGCTTAAAAAAACTTTCCGCTAAGAAGGAAGGCTGCTGCACCCCGAAACCGGCTTCCGAAGGGGCAGATAAATCCAAGGCTTTCGTGCGCCGTCAATGGGCTGCCCCGGAAGAAACCTGCGAGTGTAAAAAACCGCAAGACGACCTTGACCGCTTTTTGAACCGGGCCAAAACACACATTCTAGCCATATCGGGAATGGCATTTCAGGATGCATGGACACTTGACCTTGACCGCTTAAAAGGGTGTTGTATCCATGTAGCCGATCCCAACGGCAGACTGATTCCTTTCTGTGCCTACAATCTTACCGCCATGGACGGCTCCACCTTATACAGGAGGATGATTGATGACTGAACGCCCACTGGGTAAATGGCTCAATCTGCGCATGGGCCGTGATCCCGATATACAACCTGTCTCGTTGCGCGAACTGCAGGAATGGCAGTTTGCGTCATTACGCCAGACACTGTTTCAAGCTGTAAAGAACTGTCCCTTCTACCACGAGCGACTGGCCGGAATTCAAACCGGGGCCGTACACTCTCCTGCGGACCTTGAAAAAATACCCTTCACTACTGCCGACGACCTGCGCAGCGGACCTGAAAATTTTCTCTGTGTCTCACAGGATGAAGTCGCCCGAGCCGTCACCTTAGCCAGTTCCGGTTCCAGCGGGCCACCCAAACGTCTTTTTTTCACCGCAGGAGACCTTGAGCGGACTATCGAATTTTTCCAGTACGGAATGTCCTCCATGCTTAAAGAAGGAGAAACCATTCTGGCCATACTGCCTGACTCCCGGCCCGGAGGAGTAGGTTCACTCTTTGCGGAATCAATTTCTTTACTGGGCGGGGAAACCGTACTCCCGGTTAATCCTTCATATATCAGTACCCTGCTCAATCTGCTGCTCGACAGCCACGCCAGCTGCATCTTAGGTCCGGCTATCCAGATTCACGCTTTGGCCCGGATGCTGGAAAGCAAGGGAATCACCATCAACCATGTCCGCTCGGTGCTGCTCTGCTGGGATGTGCTGCCTCAGACAAGTATGCAGACGATTGCCCGTGTCTTCGGTTGCGAAGTATTTTCCCACTGGGGTATGACTGAAACCTGCCTTGGCGGCGGAGTGGAGTGTCACTCCGG
This sequence comes from Maridesulfovibrio pacificus (SeqCode), assembly GCF_048612815.1. Classification (NCBI taxonomy): domain Bacteria; kingdom Pseudomonadati; phylum Thermodesulfobacteriota; class Desulfovibrionia; order Desulfovibrionales; family Desulfovibrionaceae; genus Maridesulfovibrio; species Maridesulfovibrio pacificus (SeqCode). The sequence goes on along the minus strand of NZ_JBLZNE010000001.1, from coordinate 3,639,012 downwards.
TTCAGGCATGCACCTGCGCGAACCCGATTTCTTTGTGGAAATCATCAACCCGGCTACAGAAAAACAGGTTCCTGACGGACACAAAGGCGAAATAGTAATCAGCACCCTTTCCCGCAGGGCTATGCCGCTTATTCGTTACCGCACAGGGGATGTCGGCTGCATAGTGCCAGATGAATGTTCCTGCGGCCTGCCTTTGCGCAGGCTGGGAGCAGTGGAAGGCAGGCTCGATGACGGCATAATCCTGCCCGGAGGAAGCCGACTGGACTTGGCAGAACTGAACAATATTATCCTTGCCCATAAAGAAATTCTCGATTTCACAGTTGATTATCATACCGATGAACTGTCCCTGTCTTTCAAACTGGATGTACTGCCCGGAGCCAAACCAGGTCCGCAAATAAAACAACTGGTTATGGACTATCCGAAAATCCAGCAGGCTTGTGCCAACCACAATTTGAAAATCTCAGCCAGACTTGCTAATCAGGATGGAACCATTCATTCCGGTTTCGGCAAGCGCTCCATAACAGTAAACCCGATAAAGGCCGGTAACCTATGAAAAAACTTATTTCCAATCTCTGTACTCAGCTTGAGTCCGGCAATGATCTCATTCTGGCTTCAATTGTAAAAAGCTCCGGCTCCACTCCCCGTTCATCGGGTAGCAAAATGCTAGTCATGCGCGACGGCTCCATTGACGGAACCATCGGAGGAGGTCTGGTCGAAGCGCTGGTCCAGAAAGAGGCCGCAAAACTTTTTAATGAACCGGCAAATACGGTATCTTTCCGCGAATTCGACCTCTCCAATGAACTTGCCGCCAATGCGGATATGATCTGCGGCGGTCATGTTGAGGTAATGCTGGAGCACCTTCCTGCGGAAGAGGAAACCATAGCTGTTTTTTCCGCTGTGAATGAGGCTTTGCGCAGTGGCAAGCACTCAGTGCTTTTCACTGTTTCAGAAGATGGATCTATCAAGGAAAGACAGGCCGTACGTCCATGTTGCCAGTTGCCGGAGCTGCAATTTGCAGAGGAAAAAGAAGCAACCAGACTGCTTGAAGCTGCCCTTAAATCCGGCACTCCGGTAATGGAGAAGATTGCAGGATCACTGCTTACCACTGAAGCATTTATTCCTCAGCCGGACCTCTATATTTTCGGTGCCGGACATGTTTCCCGACCCACGGCAGAGCTGGCTTCAGCAGTTAATTTCCGCACTGTGGTCCTTGATGACCGGGCTGATTTCGCTAACAGGGAAAGATTCCCGCAGGCTGCTGAAATCCATGTCCTGCCCGATTTCAAAGATTGCTTTGCCGGGCTGGAAGTTAACGATAATTCATACATAATCATCGTAACCAGAGGTCATTTACACGATAAGACTGTGCTGGGGCAGGCGTTAGCCACCCCTGCCCGCTATGTGGGAATGATCGGCAGTTCCAAAAAACGCAACGCTATATACGATGCCCTGCGCGATGAGGGAGTTGCGCAGAAAGAAATCGACCGTTGCTACTGCCCGATCGGCCTTTCAATAGGAGCACAGACACCTGAAGAAATCGCAGTATCAATTGTAGGAGAATTAATCCAAAAACGTGCCGGGGGTTGAACATGAAAATTTACGGACTGATTCTGGCGGCTGGCTTTTCATCGCGCATGGGCAAGCTGAAAGCACTGCTTCCGTTGGACGGTTGTACTGTTCTTTCACGCTGCATCCGCTCGCTGGTTAACGGCGGTGCTTCCGATGTCTTTGTTGTCACCGGACACAAGGCGGATAAGGTCGGAGCTGAAGCAAGAGTGCTGGGCATGCATGAAATCTTCAACCCGGATTATGCGGAGGGTATGTTTTCGTCGGTCAGAGCCGGAGTTCAAGGGTTACCGGGAGACACCGCTGCATTTCTAGTCCTCCCTGTAGATATCCCGTTGGTGCGTTCCTCAACAATCCGGGCCCTGACCTTTGATTATACATCTGCCCCGACAGACATCATTTATCCCTGTTTCCGTGGCGAACGGGGACACCCCCCTCTGATCAGCGCGAAATTGATTCCGGAAATCCTTGCCCATGACGGAAAAGGAGGATTGCGTGCTGTCCTCGAACGGCATGACCAAAATGCCCGGGAACTCAGCATGCCGGACCTCGGCATCCTACGCGATCTGGACACACCGGAAGATTATGAAAAGGCCCGGGCAATCTCACGCCGCCGCATTCCCCTGCCGGAGGAGTGCGAAGCTCTCTGGGAACTGGCCGACACTCCGCACCAGACCCGTGAACACTGTAAAACCGTAGCCGAAGCAGCCTGCCTCATGGCTGAAGCCTTGAATAAAACCCGCAGCCACCAAAAAATTTTGGATCTGAATGTAGTCAAATGTGCAGCACTAATGCACGACATTGCCAAGCTCAAACGCAACCACGAATCGGCAGGAGCGGCTATTCTCGCAGGGTACGGTTTTTCCGGCATTGCTGATATTGTCGCCGCCCACAGGGACACGGACATAAAACCCGAATCACCGCTTACGGAACAGGAGATAGTATTTCTGGCCGACAAGCTTTTCCAAGGTACCACCCCTGTCTCTCTGGACCAACGTTATGGAAAAACCCTCGAAAGATGGAAAGATGACCACGAAGCCGTAACCGCAATTACCGGCAGACTTTCGCGAGCCAAAGACCTGCTCCAAAGATATGAACAGGAAGCGGGCATCAACATTCTCTGCCACCTGCCCCGATTGATGACCAAGGAACTTGTATGATTGTTCTCATCCGCCACGGTGAGATTGAAGGCGGAAAGGGCCGTGCTGTGGGTCAGATTGACCTGCATCTTTCAGAAAACGGATTTACTCAGGCAGCGCAACTGGCTGATTCCTTAGACACCTTCCACCCCCGGCGTATCTATTGCAGTCCCCTGAGCAGAACAGTTCAGACTGTATCATTTATTGAAAAGCGATGTTCGCAAAAGGCGATTCATGTCCCTGAAATCAAAGAGATCAATCTTGGAGAATGGGATGGAGTAGACTTTACTGAACTGAAAGCAAGGTATCCACAGGACTACCAAAAGCGCGGAGAGGACATAGCCGGTTTCCGCGCTCCGGGCGGGGAAAACTTCAATGATCTAAAGAACCGGGTCAGCTCTTTTCTGGAAAGCATTGATGACAAAACTCCGGTAATTGTGGTCACCCATGCCGGAGTAATCAGAACAATTATGCATATTGTACTGGGCTTCCCGCTGGACAATATTTTCAGGATGAAACCGGACTACTGCCATGCGACAGTTATCGCCCGAAATAAAGGAGGTTTCAACTTACTGGCTTATAATCTGCCGCCCACTTCGGGGCTGGGCGACCAGCTACTTACACTGATGCCGGATTAAGGTCGATTACCCTGACCTTGACTTATTTCCCATGCAGGCAGACAATCAAACAATGCAATAATTATATAGAGATAGACATAATTTAAGAAGAGGAAATATATGCAGGTAACCAAATTCGCCATACCGGAAGTAATTTTCGGAAACGGCAGCATCACCTATCTGGCTTCATGCGCCCAAAGACTGGGAGCCAAACGGGTCCTGCTGGTCAGTGATAAAGGATTGGAAGAATCCGGCTGGGTAAGAATCATCATCAATCTTCTTAAAGCCGCCAATCTGGACTGCATATATTTCGACGGCCTGACTGCCAACCCGCGAGCCTGCCAGATTCAACAGGGAGCACAGCTTTACCGTGACAACAAGGCCGATGTCATTATCGGACTGGGCGGAGGCAGCCCCATCGACGCGTCCAAGGGCATTGCCACTATCGTCAGCAACGGCGGAGAAATTCACGACTACGAAGGTGCCAACCGCATCAGCCGTCCCCTGCCACCCATGATCCTTATACCGACAACCGCAGGAAGCGGTTCTGATGTTTCGCAATACGCCATCATCACCGATAAGAAGCGTAAGGTGAAGATGGCCATCATCAGCCGTTCACTGGTTCCCAATATTTCCATCATCGACCCTGACCTGCTGGTGACCAAACCCCGCGAGCTCATCCTCGCCTCGGCAGTGGATGCTTTGGCCCATGCCATTGAATCGTATGTTTCCCGGCTGGCTTCCCCTTTCACTGAATCACAGGCCCTGACGGCTATCAGGCTCATTGCCGGAAACATCAAGACGGCTGCAAACTCCAAAGATTCTGAAGCATTGAAGAACCTCTCCATTGCCAGCACCGCTGCAGGCATGTCCTTCAGTAATGCGGGACTGGGGGTCGGACATTCTCTGGCCCACTCACTCGGAGGACGTTACGATGTTACTCATGGCTTAACCTTGCCAATCCTGCTCCCTTCTGTAGTACGCTTCAATAAACATTGCGCTGAAAGGAAAATGGAGACCATTGCCCGGACTATCAACAATAGTTGTCCGGCCCCGATGAAGCAAAAGAAACGGGACCTGAGTACGATATTGCAATCCATGTTCGAGGAATTGGGAATTCCCATGCGCTTACGCGACATTGTACCGGACAATGACCAGATGGAAGAAATCTGCCGTCTTGCGGCTAGAGATGCCTGCACAGTAACCAACCCGCGGGAAGCTGACTGTCAAGAATTGATGTCTATATGTGCGGAGGCTTGGTAATGAGTAACAAGACAGCACTGCACGACCTGATAGGCATCGAACATCACAAGCTTAATTTTTTTCAGGAACTTCAGCAGAATATACAAGAACTGAAGGGAATCAACCGCGAATCCGAAGATCAGCGCTGTGAGATTGCGGCCATCCTCGACGGCATAACCGATGTTATGATGGTTCTTTCCGAAGACTTGGAAATCATCTCTGTAAACCGTGTTTTTGAACAGCTTTTTCCCGGTCTCAATCCCATTGGCAAGAAATGCTACACCCTGTTCAGGGAAAGCGGACAAGCCTGCCCGGAATGTCCGGCTTTCAAATCCTTATCCACCAACTCGGTCTGCAAGGATACGGCGATATTTCGCATTGACGGCAAAAACCTGCAATTCGACATGGTAGCCTCTCCGCTTAAAACTCCCGGCACCGAGGAAGACCGCATCCTCATCTTCAAGCGCGATGTAACCATGGAAAAGGAATATCAGGCTAAATTTTATCAGGCTGAGAAAATGGCAACTATCGGTGTTCTTGCAGCCGGGGTAGCCCATGAAATAAACAACCCCATGGCTGCTGTGGCCGGATTTGCCGAAGGCATCCAGCGCAGGCTGACCCGGCTGGATGACAAAATCCCCGATGAACTTGCAGAAGATCTTTACGACTACACCAACACAATCCTCAAAGAGTGTCTGCGTTGTCAGGACATCGTCAAGACCCTGCTTTCTTTCAGCCGTCCGGTAGCCTCGGAATTCATACCTGTGGATATTAATCAGGTTGCAGAAGATACCCTGCGCCTGCTGGACCACCAGTTCCGGCGCTACCAGAAGATGGAGCTTGATGTTAAACTGGCTTCTCCCATGCAATCCATACTCGGCAATGAGGCACAGCTCAAACAGGTTCTTCTCAACCTGCTGACCAATGCGGTTGATGCCATTGAGCATAACGGTAAAATCAACATTGAAACATTCGTTGAAAACAAACACGTAGGAGTCCGTGTCAGCGACTCCGGCTGCGGCATCCCCGAAGCAAGCCGTGGTCTGCTCTTTGAACCTTTCTTCACCACCAAACAGGTTGGCAAGGGAATCGGAATCGGGCTATCCACCTGTTACAACATCGTACGCGAACACAACGGCGAAATCATAGTAGACAGTGAAGAGGGCAAAGGGTCCTGCTTTACGGTACTTTTCCCACTGCAGAGAGATTAAGAGATGGCTGAATCATATAAAGTTCTTGTGGTAGACGACGAAGAATCAATACTAAAACTGCTAAGCAAGGAACTGTCCAGCCCGGAGCGCATTGTCCAGACTGCAAACTGCGCTAAAACGGCCCGGGAAATGGTCCGCAAGGAACGTTACGAAGTAATTGTCTCCGATATCCGCCTTCCGGATGGGGACGGACTTGAACTGCTCACCGAGTTCAAAGATATGGAACCGGATGTGGAAGTGATCCTGATCACCGGACATGGTAATATCGACAACGCTGTTGAAGCTATTCGCATCGGTGCCTACGATTACATTACCAAGCCCTTCCGCCTTGACCGGGTTGAATTGGTTGTTGACCGTGCATGGCAACGGGTTTGCCTGACCCGTGAAAACCGCAGCTACCGCCACTCACAGCAATGCGAGACGGCCAGTTCACAGCTCATCGGCAGCTCCAGTCCCATCAAACAGATCCGCCATCTTATTAATAAGGTAGCGCCCACCAATGTGCCGGTACTGATCACCGGGGAATCCGGGGCAGGTAAAGATGTGGTAGCCCATGCCATCCATTGCGCCAGCCAGCGCTCGGCTAAACCCATGATCGTTAAGAACTGCGCCACATTGCAAAAAGAACTTTCGCGCAGTGAACTTTTCGGCCACACCAAAGGCTCCTTCACCGGAGCTACGGAAAACTGCGACGGGCTGATGACCTTTGCCCATACCGGGACTCTCTTTCTCGATGAGATCGGGGAGCTGCCCATGGAAGTGCAGGCTTCCCTGTTGCGTGTGCTCGAATCCCATACCTTCCGCAGGGTCGGAGAAAAGGACGAACGCACTGTTGATATCCGCTTCCTTTTCGCCACCAACCGCAACCTCGCCAAAGAAGTTGAGGAAGGTAGATTTCATGAAGCACTCTTCCATCGCATCAACGTATTCAACATCAGCCTGCCGGAACTTAAAGACCGGCGCGAAGATGTTCCGCTGCTCATCGACTTTTTCATCAACAAACTCGGCTTCCAGATGGGACAAGGCGAATATACAATCAGCGAAAGAGCCATGCAATGCATGCTTTCCTACCACTGGCCCGGGAACGTCCGCGAGCTCAGGAACGTTCTGGAACGCAGCATCATCCTTGCCGATAACAACACAATTACCTGCTCCTGCCTGCCCAAGGAAATAGCCGACCAGCCCGAACGCGAAGGCGAAGCCGGAATCCTTTCTTTGGAGCGCATGGAGCGAGAGCACATCATCAAGGCCCTCGATTTTTTCAATGGAAATCGCCAAAAGGCGGCTCAGTCTTTGGGAATAGGCAGGAAGACCCTGTACCGCAAGATTGATAAATATAATTTGTAAATTCTGATTTACAATTAATTATGCAAGCCGTTCTGTATTTAACAGGGCGGCTTTTTATATTCAATTCCATACCTCTCAAGTGCCAAACTAACTCCAGCTGTATCAAAGCTGGACTTCCTCCCCGGTTCAGGCAGGATATACTTTCAATAAACTCCCAAGGAGATCTCTAATGCGCAAAATCTGCTTTGTTTTAATAATTGTTACATTGTTTGTAACCTCAATGGCTTACGCCACTCCGATCCAGTCCGGAATGGATTTCCCGGAAATACCTCTTGAAGGAAAGATAACTGAAACTCAAAAACAATATCTTGCCCTCAAAGGCAACGGTCCATGGAAAATCAGCGACATTGATGCTAAATATCTTTTAGTAGAAGTATACAGCATGTACTGCCCGCATTGCCAAAGAGAAGCACCGAACGTAAATACCTTGTTTGAGCGTCTTGAAAAAGCATCAGAAAAGCAGGTTAAGCTAATCGGACTTGCTGCTGGAAACACAGAGTTCGAAATTGACTTTTTCAAAGAGAAATTCAACGTGAAATTCCCAATCTTTGCTGATCCGGAACTCGAGATTCATGATAAAGTAGGCCAGCCCGGAACTCCTCATTTCTTCCTGCTGCAAAATGACGGCGGAAAATTTAAAGTACTGCTCTCCCATGAGGGACCATTTGAATCCGCAGAAAGATTCATGCAAACAATTAACAACAAACTTTAACGGAGCCGGATATGATCAAAACCATTCTGTGCACCCTAGCCTTCCTGCTGCTGGCCCAGGCACCTGTTCAGGCCAAAGTGGCTGAAGAACAAATATACAAACAACATCCACTTAAAGCAGTGGACAGCGTACTAAAAGTTAAAGTCGGAGAGAAAGCCCCGGACTTTACCCTGCCAGCCATTTCCGGCAACAAGGTCAGTCTATCGGACTACCGGGGTAAAAAAAATGTCGTGATCTCATTTGTCCCTGCCGCATTCACTCCGATTTGCTCCGATCAATGGCCGGGATACAATCTCGCCCGCGAACTGTTTGAAATGCACGATGCCGTAGTCATCGGAATATCAGCCGACAACATTCCATCGTTATACGCCTGGACAACGCAAATGAGTGAAGACGGGCTGTGGTTTCCAGTACTTTCTGACTTCTACCCTCATGGAGAAGCAGCAAAAAAATATGGGATACTCAGACCGGAAGGCATTACTGAACGGGCCATCTTCATCATCGATAAAAAAGGAACACTTCGCTACATCGATGTACACGACATTAATAAAAGACCGGACCTCGGCCAGATAATTAAAGCCCTTGAGAAGCTGAATTAGTCCTTACTGTCATTTTAAACTTAAAGCCGCCCTGCAAATGCAGGGCGGCTTTTCTTTTAGCGTTAATGCAAAAAGCTAAAATCATAACAAATAGGAAAGCAATAAACAAAGAAAAACTATTGATTAGCTGATCAACAAAATTAAAAATATAAATTCTAATACAGAAATACTAAAAAGAGACTTTTAGCAACTGCAAATACATGCTAAGAAAAGCACAAGTGCCATCTGACACACAGCCATACATTGCTGGTTCATATTGACACACACTAACTTTATCCCATGTAGTATAACACATTTGTCATTCTTGTTACATTTTTCACATTACTTTTAGCAATACTAGGAGCCAAAATAGATCAGAAATGATTCAGCACAAAAAACGCAGAAACGACGTAACCATCTGTAATAGCAAGACTACCAATTTTGGCACACGTCTTGCCTTATAGAAAGCGTTAATAAGTACACGACAGGCCCAACCTTCAAAAACCTATAAAGCTACAAGGATGGTCTCAAAATGGCAGTACGTGAACAAGTAAATGGTTTTTTCATTCCCAGTGTAACCCTTATCGGTATTGGTGCACACAAAGAAATCCCCGCTCGCATCAAGGCTCTCGGCGGTAAAAAGCCTCTGCTCGTAACTGACAAAGGTATCACCGGCGTTGGTATCACCCAGCAGATCGTTGACATTCTTAAGGCTGAAGGCATGGACTGCGTTGTCTACGATGACACAATTCCCAACCCCACTGACAAAAACGTTGCTGACGGTGTAAAAGCTTATCAGGACAACAAATGTGACTCCCTGATCACCCTCGGTGGCGGTAGCTCCCATGACTGCGGTAAGGGCGTAGGCCTTGTTGTTGCTAACGGTGGAACCATTCACGACTACGAAGGCGTTGACAAATCCACCAACCCCATGCCTCCTTATGTTGCAGTTAACACCACCGCAGGTACTGCTTCTGAAATGACCCGTTTCTGCATCATCACTGATACTTCCCGCAAAGTTAAGATGGCTATCGTTGACTGGCGCGTTACCCCCGGTATCGCTCTTGATGATCCGTTGCTGATGATGGGCATGCCTCCGGCACTGACCGCAGCAACCGGTATGGATGCACTGACCCACTCCGTTGAAGCTTGGGTTTCCACCATCGCTACTCCCATCACTGACGCTTGTGCTGAAAAATCCATCCGCCTGATCAACAAATTCCTGCGCCGCGCAGTTGCTAACGGTCAGGACATCGATGCCCGCGAAGGCATGTGCTACGCCCAGTATCTCGGCGGTATGGCCTTCAACAACGCATCCCTTGGTCACGTACACGCCATGGCTCACCAGCTCGGTGGTTTCTATGACCTGCCTCATGGCGAATGTAACGCTATCCTGCTGCCCCACGTTGAACAGCACAACCTGATCGCTAATGTTGAACGTTTCGCTATCCTCGCTGAATGGCTCGGCGTTGATACCAGCGGCATGGACGAACGCGACGCAGCTGATGCAGCACTCGATGCTATCCGCCAGCTCTCCGCTGACGTTGGTATCCCCGCAGGCCTGAAGGCTCTCGGTGAAAAATACGGCAAGAAGGTTTCCGAAAAGGATATCCCGACTATGACTGCCAACGCACAGAAAGATGCATGTGGTCTCACCAACCCCAGATGCATGACTGACGAAGCTGTTGCAGCAATCTACAAGGCTGCTATGTAAATAGAAAGTTCCATTCGGCCTGTGAGTCTGCAAACCGCAGGCCGAATGTACAAATGTTTTGTCACAGGCATACGGATCATTTTGCATAACAGAGGTCATGGATTGGCAAAGGTTTGAACCGTTTATCCTGTAGACATTCGGCCAAAGGCACGCAGGTGGAGCTGCAAACTCAAAGCCGAACAGACAAAGTATTTACCGAGGGGGACAAGATCCCCCTCAGAATTTTCCCCGCGCAGGCCCGATTACGGTGAAAGCCCGTAATGAAGCATACGGACCAATGCAGAAATTGTTTCAATCTTGTACGGTTCAAACGAACCGTTTACCCCGGCACCTTGGAAACAAATGCAATCGGGCCTGCTCCTTTCCTTCCTTCTTCCATTCTGACACCCTGTCTTTTTAGTTTTCTGTATCTTTGATTGTATTTTTCCTTTCACTATTGTGCTTGGCTGGTATTATCTTTATTAATCCTGCTGAAACCCAGCCCTAAGAGGAAAGCACAATGTTCATTCTGGAAAAACCATATGTATCAGATTTATTAAAAGAGACCTTGGCTAAAATCGGACAGCCCGTACTTGGAAATAAAGTCGCCCACGAAATATTTAAAGGCCGCTCAATTTCACTAAGCACAGAGCGGGAATTCGTTGAAGCATACACTCAGAACAGCAACCAGCCTGTTTACTCAAATTCTGAAAACGCCATCGACTGGATCGACAACAACCTGACCAGCGGCGACCTGTCCCAAAAGATACGCTCATTCAAGGACAAAAGTGCATTCCGCGATATGGTCCGCGATATGTATCCTGATTTCTTTTACCGTACAGTAAAGTTTGAAGAATTGGATTCTGTTAAGCCGGAAGAGCTGCCCATTCCTTGTGTAATAAAGCCATCTGTTGGCTTTTTCAGCCTTGGCGTGCACATGGTGGAATCAATTGAGGGATGGCATCAGGCAGTAGACGCAATTAAAAACGAAGTTGAGCAGATAAAAACCATGTATCCGGCGAAGGTGCTGGAGCTGGACAACTTCATCATTGAGCAATGCATTGAAGGCGAAGAATTTGCTGTTGATGCCTACTTTGATGCAGAAGGCAATCCGGTAATCATTAATATTCTCGGCCACCTTTTTGCCTCCAGTGATGATGTCAGCGACCGCTGCTACATCACCTCCACCGAGATCATCAACAAGCATCATGATGAATTCCTGAACCTGCTTCAGGAGATCGGCAAACGGGCAGAGCTGAAGAATTTCCCCATACATATTGAATTACGCACCGATGGACGCGGCAATCTAGGTGTCATTGAGGTCAACCCCATGCGTTTCGCAGGCTGGTGCGTTACCGATCTGGCCCACTTTGCATACGGCATCAATCCCTATGAATATTTCATGGGCGGACTTAAACCGGATTGGGAGAAAATATCCGGCTGCTGCGATGGCAAAGTCTACGCCATGGTTATCGGTGAGATTGATTCCGCTGTAGACCGTTCGAAAATCAAATCTGTTGATTACGATAGATTCAAATCCAACTTTTCCAAGCCGCTTGAATTAAGAGAGATTGATTACCGCGAATATCCGGTCTTCGCCTTTATCTTCGCAGAAGTTGATGCGGATAATATGGATGAATTGCAGAAGATGCTGCATGCTGATTTTACGCAGTATTTGAATATGGAATAGAGAAAAAAGAAAACCGGCCCGCTTGTGCGGGCCGGTTTATTTAATTTAGAAGGGCTGGCCGTTGTTGATAAGATATCTTTCTGCAGACCAACTATGAGAGCTGCTAACATTCGAAGATTCATAGTGAATGCACGTTGCGACAAGAGCTTTCATTAACTGCGGATCATTAGAAGACCATTCAATCTTGGCGTACCCAAACACATATATTGGGGCGGTATGCCTATTGTACCCTGAGTAGCGCCTCGCTGAATGTGGCGGAATCTCAAAAACATTCTCACCTGTTGTGACCATTTGTGCTGACGCGGATGTTCTTGACCCTGTATATACAGTCCCAAAATGCGAAATATCATCACCTGTGTGATCAAACATTGTGACTTTTACCCGAATTGTCTCATTTGTTATATTAGTTAAAGTAATAGATGGGCGGGCCTGACTACACGCATCCTTATATCTTATGTGCAGAGCCGAAACCACCGCGCTCCCCTGCGGAACAAAAGTCCCCTGCGCAAACACACCGCCGCACATTAAAACAACCATTACTGTAGAAATGAGACCCGTACGAATCATTTTTATCATCTGTTTCTCCTTTGATTATTAAAAAATCCGCACAAGAACAGACTTGTGCGGATAGTTGCTTAACTGTTTAATTTAGAACAATTGACCATTATTAAGAAGGTATTCTCCTCCCAGAGGACCTTCCCAAGAATAACCATTTGTTCTAACTCCTCCGAGCAATGCCCTTCTTGCAACAGTATCGGTTGAAGACCACTCGATTAACGCATAACCGCCAACGTTTTTCTTGGTATTCTTAACCCGAACCCTGACATATCGTGTGCTATGAGCCGGAATATCAAATTCGCTAATACCATTACCTATAACGGCAGTACTGGTTTCTACTTCTATGTACTGTGGAACTTCCGCACCATTATCATTATAAGGGGTAACTCTGCATTTAACATCACTTCCAGTTACATTACTTAATGAGACCATTGTCCAATAATAATATTTTGAGCTTTGCCAGAAGGTCATGTATGGAACCAGCGTACTTCCCTGCGGAACAAAAGTTTCTTGCGCAAATACACCACCGCACATCATAACAACCATTACTGCGGACATGAGGCCCGCACGAATTAATTTCACCATTTGTCTTCTCCTTTGATAATTAAACTAAAAACAAAACTTAACGTTTGATCGGACAATCAGCGTAAGACTTTATGCTTTTTTTGACATATTTAAGTACGCAGAAACAAAGCAGACATTCGCCTTTGACAACCAAAGACATTTACGGCAGGTTTCGGATATTAGATATCAACCCCTCAAGGAGATACCATGAGCGAAACAATCGAAGATTTGACTATACATTATGAAGAAGACGGTCAGGTAATCGTCAAGGAACTGGATAAAGAAGTACTGACCAAAGGCGCATGGACTACCATCATGTTCCGTTACAAGCAGCTGGATCGTAAAAGCGGTGAATACGGCAAGGACATGTACACCATCCGCCGTTTCCGCAAGATGAAAGGTGAATACCGCCCGCAGTCCAAATTCAATATCTCCAGCCCTGATCAGGCTCGCAAGATCATCGATGCCCTTGAAGGCTGGATCAAAGATCTGGAAGATTAAAATATATCAAAAGCATTCCCTCAAGGTAATAAAAAGCTCCGCCCGGACACCGGACGGAGTTTTTTATTATCCAAAAATCACAAAAGAGATAAAACAGACTAATTCACGGTATATGCCCCACCTGATTCAACTTTCTGGACAGTTGAATTGGAAATGGTGAACCAAAGAAATTCACTGAACTTTGTGCCTACCTCATTTTTTTCGCTGTACGTACAACCCACAAGCCAGCCAGCGTCAGTGTAATAACAATCGGTAGCAGACTCCATCTCTAATGTCTCAGGATACATGGAATTCTTACTCAGGTATTCTTTTACTTCAGGATAAAATTTGCGATCTGCCGAAAGCTGCGGCTTAGGTCCGAATTTGGACAGCTCTTTCATAAAAGATTCGTACTGTTGCCGATAGCGCTCATATTTACTTTTATAAAGCTTCTCCCCGGGATTGAGCTGCATCAGTTCTTCATAAATATCCATATTGGCTTTGAAATCTCGCACCGGAAGAGCCTGCGCCTGAGCATACAGCTTTCGCTCCAGTTTTTTACGCAATTTCTTGTCATAACCTTTCAGCTCCTTGCGGTACTTACTGTTTTCCGGGTCAAGATCGGCAAGCTCGCCGTAATACTTAGCCAGATCTGCATAATTCCATTTGGAAGTCCGTTCAATACGCTCCAGCAGATCCTTCTCAGTGGCAAGATGAATCATAGCCCGCAATTCATCATTCATTAACGCTTTATTCTGCTCGGCAACGGTCAGTGCTGTTTCTGAATTTCCGGTCTCAATAAGCTTTTTCATAGTATCAATGACCTTTGCCCGCTGCCCATCCTGTTTTTCTTTCAGGATGCGTTCCTGCTCGACCCTGTTCTGTTCGGCTATACGCGCTTTTTCCTCGGCAATGGACTGCTGCACGGTAAAAATAGCATATGCGGCAACAATAAGGAGTACTCCCCCGGCAATACAGCCCAGCAAAACCTTCTGCGACTTGATAAATTCTTTAATGGTTTCAATATTCATGACAGCAAAGATACGGACAGCGCTTTTAGCCGTCAACAAAACATCCGCCAAAAGACCGTTTTTTTATATTTCTCTCTAAACAATTCTTAAGGTGGGCCGATATGACCATATAGAAGGATAATGGTCATGATAATAAATGGATCAGCACTAAATAATAATTACGGAGCTCCGGCTTTACTGGAAAACGGTTCTCCGCTTTTGGGCGGGAGCCGGACTTCCGGCGTTAGAGCGACGCGCCTGAATACTCCGGCCTCGCCCGTAAATACTGCTGACCAGTTTGCAGAATTGATCGCTCAAAAGACCGTTAATCCAGACAAAACAGGCGAAATCCAGAAGGGTTCCGAGGGAGATGCACAAAATCCCAAGGACCCTTCTGACCTGGCCGGCGCGCTCGCAAATGCAGCCGACTTCATCGAAGGTAAATTCGGCCACGAAGCCGCCACCGCATTCAAAGGTATAGTCATTGCCAACTCCGGAGACCAGATTACCGAGGACTCCCTGAGTAACGGCTTGTTGAAATCCATACAATTTATTGACCGCAACTTCGGTTTTGCCGCCGGGGATCAGGTCATGGGCCATTTCAACTCCAATCTAAACAATGCCATGAATGACTACTTCGAAAACGGTCTGCAGGAACACTTCTTTGCCGCCAGCCCCGGCACGGGAGCACAGCTTACCCTGCAGAACACTTTCGCACAGGTCAGCCAGCAATTCGGTGAAGATACCGCTGAAAGTATCAAAAGCCTGATCGAAGAGGTCCTTGAAGATGAAGGCAAGAGCCTTGATTCCATCAAGAAAGGACTCGACAAAGGTTTATCCGAAGCAGAAAAAAACAATCCCGGCATTACTGAACTTACCGCCCCCCTCGCCGCCGGGGAAATCATGGACAAGATGCAGTCCGGCAGTTCTTTTGCCGCACCTGCTCCCGGTTCCGTACTGAACCTTTCTGTTTAAGGGATACAATTTTAAAAAATAAACTTGGATTTATTTTAGTATCTGCTGAACATTTCCGTCTAAGCCCGACAAACGAACTTCCCCCTTATCCCATTGAAAAACCGGATTCAATCGGTCTTATTTACTATTCAAGAGTTCTTTTTTTTGTTATCGAAGGGATATCCAGTTTAATAAGCACGTAACGGAGGAGTAAGGATATGAGCTTTTTCTGGTTTTTCTTCGGTCTCGCAATGACTATTGCCGCTATTGCCTTTATCAAGGCTGGCAGCAAGGAGGACTAGTCACTGCGACTAACGGGTAAGCCCGTTACCATTTTTTAAAGCCCGCTTTATGCGGGCTTTTTTTATGTCCTGCTTTCAGGTAAATATTCATATAGTAAAAACACTAAATATCATCGGACGAATCGTGAGCAGACAGAAAATCCTCGAACAACTGAAGAAAAACAGCTCAGCATGGCGGATAATTCCAAGTGTCATTAAAAATGATCAAGGTGAGCCTGAATTTGATATGCTGCTGGCAAATGCTGAAATGCAGGACCCCGGCACTGCTTCCCTCAATTTCAGGGAAACCCGCTGCGGAGGATTTGAATACGCTTCACGGGCCTTTTTACACGCTCACCTTAAGCCGGGAGATTTATTCATTGATGTTGGAGCCCATTTCGGCCTCTACACCCTGACTGCAGCAAAAAAATACCCGGGCAGAATAAACGTTCTGGCCATTGAACCGCACCCGGAAAACCTGAAACGTCTGGCTATGTGGTGTGAATTTAATGAATGCGTGCAGAATGTGAAGATTGCCCAATGCGCGGCTTCTTCCAAAAGCGGACAAAGTGAACTGATCCAGAATTCTTCCATGGGACACAGCCTTGTTCCGCAGCCCGGCAATCGCAATCAGGGCAAGCCGATTAGCGTCCGGCTGGAAACAATTGATAATATTGTACGCCAGGCCGGATTCATGGATTCCAAAGAACGTATTTTCCTGAAAATAGACACCGAAGGACATGAACTGGCAACCCTTATGGGTGGTCTGGAACTTTTGAAGACAGGTCGGGTAGCGGCTATAATCTGGGAAAAGGGTCACTTCCATAACTCGGAAAAAGGCATCAAGGAATTCACAGCCATCATGGGCTTGCTGCGCGACATGGGTTATGAATCATACCGCTTCCCCCACGAAGACATGGGCGGACCGCTGGTCCCATACTCCCCCAGCCATGAGCTCTGCAATGTAATCAGCATCGACAGTTCACTGACTCCACAACCTGTCTACGATCAACCCTGGACTGCACATGCGATAATGTCTGCGAGCATGCGCCCTCCGGTTTCTGAAAATTTTATGATCGGCTTCACCGAACAGCTTATCAAGGACAAGAAAACCGACTGCGGCCGCTGGTCACGCTGGGATATGCTCGGTACTGAAGCTGACTTGCGGGCAGGTATGGCAGGCCAACTGGTCCCCGAAAACAGTTCCGTACTTGATGCCGGGGCCGGAATTATGCTCCTGCGGGATTACATACCGGAAAATTGTACCTACACCCCGCTGGATATTGTGGCCCGCAACCGTAATACTATTGTTGCCGACCTCAATCAGCAGCAATTCCCTGAACTGAGCTTTAATATCATCTGCGCCCTGTACCTGCTTGAGTTCATCCACGAACCGCAACTGTTTCTGGATTGGACCTTCAAACACGCAGATAAACTTATCTTAATTTACCACCCGCTTATTCCGGGCCGGGAAGTCGGTAAGCGCAGGTTGGCCGGCTTCTTTAATGATTTCAATATAAACGAATTAAAACTAATGGTTGAAAAAGCAGGCTGGAAGGAAGTCCATATCAGCGACATAACCTTCGGGCAGGTTTGCTTTGAATGTTTAAAATAAGGATAGAAAATGAAAATTTATTCATGGAACGTTAACGGATATCGAGCTGTAATCAAAAAGAATTTTAACGAATGGTTTGAGCAGAGCAACGCAGATGTAGTCATGGTTCAGGAAACCAAAGCCCACCCGGATCAAATACCGGACAAAAACCGTGAGATTGAAGGGTATGAGTCATTCTGGAACTGGTCCAAAGTAAAAAAAGGATATTCCGGTACAGCCTGCTTCACTCGCCAGCCGGTGCTTTCCCACTCATTCGGCCTTACTGATGAAAAATACCAAGGCGAAGGTCGGGTCGTACTTATGGAATACGAACAGTTTTATCTTTTCAACATCTACTACCCCAATGGGCAGATGAGCGATGAACGTCTTGAGTATAAAATGGGCTTTTATGACAGCTTTCTCAAATATGCTGAAGAACTGCGCAAGAAAAAGCCCATTGTAGTCGGTGGAGATTTTAATACAGCACACAAGGAAATTGACCTGAAAAACCCAAAGGCAAACTCGGAGAGATCGGGTTTTCTGCCTATTGAGCGCGCATGGCTGGATAAGTTCATCGAGCATGGATATGTGGACACCTTCCGCATGTTTGATGACAGCCCCGGCAAGTATTCATGGTGGAGCTACCGCTTCAACGCCCGCAAGAACAACGCCGGGTGGCGCATTGATTATTTCTTTGTATCTGAAGAACTGAAAGACAACGTAAAAAATGCTTGGATCGAATCAGATGTCATGGGCTCCGATCACTGCCCCATCGGCATAGAACTGGTCTTTCCTTAAGTAAAGCAGTTAATTTGGGGCCTCATATGGCCCCAATTATCTATTATTAAGAATAGATCTTTTTGAGCCGTTCTTTGTATTAAACATAGCTTCCTTTTTTAAAATATTGTATTGTTGAGACAATTGGGGATGGACACTGTGTGTGGTCATGCACGCTTACAACGTGAAAAGCTGCTAAATGCTCAACTATTCATTGCTTTGAAAGGATGGAGGTTTATATGTTTAAAAACATGCGGATAGGTACCAAGATTGCGCTCAGCATCAGCGCATTGATGATCGTAATCTTTGTGGCATTCACAAGCCTTATTGTCAGTAAAGCCAGAGAATCCTCCATCCAACAAGCCCAAAATCTTGCCGGCGAAATGGCCGGCAGATATGGCAATGAAGTTAAAGGTATCATTGAAAAAGCTCTTGATGCTTCATGGGCCGGTGCTGCGGCCATTCTTAGCATGACCGAATATAAGGAGAATATTCACCGTGATATGGTGGATGATTTCATCAAAAGCCTTACCGAAGTTGACCCCATGTTTTTCGGGACTCAGATAGTCCTGCAGCCCAATGAACTTGATGGACGTGATGCAGAATTTGTCGGTAATGAAAAATACGGTCCTAACGGTGAATACGGACAGTACGGCTGGTACGACGGCGGCACTTGGAAACTTGCTGAAATGCACAAAAACGATCCCAACAACACTCGTGCATGGTATATGATTCCCCGCGACACCAAAAAAGCCGTTCTGACCGAACCATATACGACCACAATTGTACCGGAGATCATGTCTACTGTAAGTGTACCCATTCTCAAAAACGGAAAATTCATAGGTGTAGTCGGTATTGACTTCGTTCTCGGTTCATTTGAAAAAATGGTCAAGGACATCCATCCTATGGAAACCGGATACGCTTTCATCACCTCCAATGAAGGCTACTGCGTTGCCCACCCGGACAAAGATGTTGTTACCAAGAACATCGCTGAAGCTTTCCCGGAAGCAGTCCGCAACGAGATACTGAATGATATCAAAAACGGAAAGACTTATCACAATACGTTGGTATCTCCTAAAGACGGTAAAGAATACTACTATGTTTTCGAACCCGTTGTAATCAGCGGCACAACCACTCCGTGGTCCATCGGGCTGGCTATCCCCACAGATAAAATTTACGCAGAAGCCAACAACTTTTTCAAACTGATCGTTAGCATTTCCGTTCTGGCTATCATCTTGGTAATCGGCGTGGTCCTGTTTATTGCCCGCTCAATATCCAAGCCTATCGGAGTTATGGTTGAAGATGCACAAAGGATTGCAGAAGGCGACTTCGAAACTAAGATGGACCGCAGTCTTTTCGGCGGCGAACTGCTGACCCTGCATGACGCTCTGCGCTCCATGGTGGAGAATCTGGTTAAATTCATTTCCACTGCGGAAGAAAAATCAAAAGAAGCCGAGCAGCAGACGGAAGCAGCCAACGAAGCCCTTGAAGAAGCAAGACTGGCTAAAGAAGCCGCAGAACGAGCCAAGGCTGAAGGTATGCTTCAGGCCGCAAGGGAACTGGAAGGCATTGTAGAACAAATCATTTCCGCATCTGAGGAACTTTCCTCCCAGATTGAAGAATCAGCACGCGGTTCTGAAACTCAGCGCGAACGAACCTCTGAATCAGCCACAGCAATGGAGCAAATGAATGCTTCGGTACTCGAAGTGGCCCAGAATGCATCACAGGCAGCCGAAAGCGCCCTTGATGCCAAGAAAAACGCAGAAGACGGCGGCAGGATTGTAGCCGATGTGGTTTCCTCCATTGATTCAGTCAGCAAGGCATCTTCAAAAATGGTCAGTGGCCTGAATGAGCTCGGCACACAGGCAGAGGGAATCTCGCAGGTAATTACTGTGATCACAGATATTGCCGACCAGACCAACCTGCTGGCGCTGAACGCTGCTATTGAGGCAGCCCGCGCAGGTGAAGCCGGACGCGGATTCGCAGTTGTTGCTGATGAAGTCCGCAAGCTGGCAGAAAAAACCATGCAGGCAACGCAAGAAGTTGAACATGCTGTTCATGCCATTCAGGCTGAAACACGCAGAAATATCGAGGAAATGAATAATGCAGCCAACATGGTTGCCAAGAGCACAGAGTACGCAGGACAAGCCGGCGAAAGCCTCGAAACCATTGTTGAGAATGTAGATTCAACAGCTGATCAGGTTCGCGCCATTGCGACTGCCAGTGAAGAACAGTCTGCAGCAAGTGAACAGATCAACCGCGGCACTGATGAAGTTAATCGTATTGCCATGGATACAGCAGAAGCTATGCACCAATCCATGACCGCAGTATCTGACCTTGCAAGACTTTCTGGAGACCTGCAAAAACTCATTGACGATTTAAAAGATGTCTAAAATCTAATTTATAAAACTAAATCAAAATAATTTTAAAAAAGCCTCTTCAATTGAAGAGGCTTTTTTACTTTTCACGCTCAATACAGAATAATATTTTACACTAAAAAAAGTTACACTAAAGGCGAAATGATGATAAAAATATTCTCGCCTAGATGATTTTATATTTCTCAAACCATCTAATAGAGGAGGAATGATGAAAAAAATTATTTTTACACTGCTTCTTGTTCTCGCTCCTGCTGTTTGTTTTGCAGGACCGATGGAAGATTTTGTTGATGAATGCACTAAAGCAACACAAAATGAAGCTGCATGCTTGAAGATTTACGCAGACGCTATGAGCAGCCACATCTTTGATGGAGCTAACTTTTCGGCCGGGCAAAGATTAAAATGCGGAGCAGGACTTGAGCTGCGTGTTACAGCCCATGCTTGTGAATTTTTGCCTATCGGAGGCGGTCCCTGCGTGGAAGCAGCAAAACGTGCTTGTGCTAAAGCTTGTGGCGCATGTCCGGCTATTGCCAATAGATTTTGCAAATCAGATCTTCCTGTTACTGACATGATTAAACAGATTAAAGACGGAAGAATGGCGTGTAACTAACTATAATAAAAAATATTATTGTCTTTATTTCAAATCAAAAAACTGGTGGAAATGATTCTCCGCCAGTTTTTTTTGATTCAAAACTCACTTTTTTCTTGATATTGATTTTCAAGTTCATTAAGACTGTTTTCAGACAGACACTGCAAACAGGAGATATACCATGACCCAAACAGCCAGCATTTCTTCATTGGACAAAAAAAAGTTTCTTAAAAAAGCATTTAAAGGTTTTTGCGGTCCCAACGAAAAAAGGGTGAAAGAGACAGAGAATCCTCCCTTTCCGGTACCAGACAAAGACAGAGATTAATCCGACCCGACAAAGGCCATGCAGAGCTCGGGTATTCAACAAATTTCCTGAAAGCGAATTAAATAGCGGAGTATGAAATGGCAGACGTTATAAAAGAAGCAGCTCGTATGAGACGGCAATACGGTTGGAAAACATACCTTATAAAATTCAAAGATTACTATTCTTACACCTTTGACCCCAGCCTTTTCCCAGATTTCGAATTGCTTGGTGAAGTAGGAGCCGACGGAGCGATTATCCCCTCCTCCAAGGCATAGACAACCATGCGTACTCTCCCAAGGTTGTGACACCCTTGCTCTAAGCTTACTTCACCCTCCCGGCTTCGTACTTCTCCCCGTCGACGAAGCCGGGACTATCTTTAAGCTTAATCTTCTGCACACTCTTCAGAAAGAGTATCACCTATCCTTTCAAAAACTTCCCTCAAATCATCCGGAATAGCTTTCCCCCCGCTGAGAAGCTCCTGTACTTCATCAGGGGAAAGCCCCACAGAATCAGCAATAGCCTGTATTTTTTCCGATAGTTCAGTATTACTCATACATATTATTTTACACTCCCCGCGGGCAGTTTGCAAAAAGTGATTTTGCTTCAAAACCGAAACTGGACATCATAAGAAGATGGCTCTATGAAAGCTGTTTGCCTGCCTCATGAAAGGGATTACCCGCTCTTGCAGGCTAAATAACTTTTCCCGGAGCTAACATGCTGGACAACTTAAGCATTGTACTTTTCGGTACTAAATTTCCTGAGAACGTCGGGTCATCTGCCAGAGCAATGACCAATATGGGCTGTGAAAACCTGACCCTGGTGCGCCCTGCATCGTGGAATATGGAGAAAGCAATGCCTCTGGCAACAGTCAAAGGCCGTGATATTGTTGAAAAAGCACTTATTGCTGATGAACTTTCCGAAGCCCTGAAAGACCAGACCCGGGTTTATGGTACAACTGCCCGCACCGGAGGCTGGCGCAAAGGCGTTATGACACCATCCTCCGCAGCTCCGTTAATCGTGGAACAGCTCAGAGCCGGAGAAAAAGTCGCCGTAGTTTTTGGACCGGAAGACAGAGGGCTGACCAATGATGAAACCCAGCTCTGCTCAAGACTGATTAACATTCCCACCAGCCATGAAAACAGCTCTCTGAACCTCTCGCAGGCTGTACTCATTATATTATACGAATGCTTTAAAAATGCTCTGGACAAGCCCTTCACCCCGGCAGGGCCTCCGGAAGAACGTCCTACCTCATTTGAGGAACAGGAAATTCTGGCTTCCAATCTGCAGGAAACCCTGCTTGCTATCGACTTCCTGAAAGCGGACAACCCGGATTACTGGATGATGCCGGTAAGACGCTTCATGTCCAAAATCGACATCAAACGCAACGAATTCAACCTGCTCATGGGAATATGCCGCCAGATCAAATGGATAGCCGGACAGGCAGGCAAAAAATAATACGGAAATAAACCAAGCCTCTTCTCAATTTTAGTAAAGAACGTTACAGTAAAGAAAAGAATTAAGATTTGCGGAGCTTGTAAATGTCTGAAAATAATAAAATTCAAGATCTAAGCGGAGTTTTCTCACGCCAGAGAATCGCAAAGGTCGGAACCGGAACCACCACTCGCCGCGTAGCGCAGATCGGTTACTATTTTGTTGAGCAGATGGCTGAAGACCTGTTTCAGGTCCGCCCTTTGAACAGTAATTTTGTCCCAACCGGAGACCCGGAAGGGATTGACCGGGATGCTCTCCTGAAAGACTATACTCCTGAACCTGAAATGTATCACAAGCAGGTTCTGCCCAATATGAAGGAATTGCAGAAAACCCTCGCCCGTGCGGATAGATACCGCCAGCAGGGCAACTCCTTCAGCGCTGAAATGGAATACACCAACGCCATTAAAGTGGATGAAATGAACGTGCGCGGTAACTTCGGGGTCGGACTATGTCTTATGCAGAGAGGGGAAACCGAACGGGCTAACGATGTTTTTGCCAGACTTGTTTCCATGGATGCGCCCTTTGCCCCCGAGCACAAGCATATGTTCAATGATTTCGGAATCAACCTCCGCAAATCAAAAATGATCCCCCAGGCTATTGAGTACTACTCAAAAGCTATCGCCCTCAGCCCGGAAGACGAACACCTGCGTTACAACCTTGCCCGGGCCTACTTTGAAGATGAGCAATACGACAAAGTACGTGAAGAACTGAGCAAATGTCTGGAGCTTAATCCTGATTTTGCTGAAGGTAAAAAGTTTGTCGCTTATCTGGATAAAAATAAGCTGGGCTGATCAGAAAAAAAACATTATACAGTTCCAATGAACTCCATCAAAGGCTTCATTGTAGCAGGAACACACAGCGGTTGCGGTAAGACCTCGGTAACACTGGGGCTTATGGCTGCTTTCGCGCGTCGTGGCATCAAAGTCCAGCCCTTCAAAACCGGACCGGACTTTATTGATCCCGGACACCATACCCGTGCCGCAGGCAGAACCTGCCACAACCTTGACGGATGGATGCTTTCCGGCAAGACCCTGCGTGACATATTCTCCCGCTACTCACAGGATGCCGATGCCTGCATCGTTGAGGGAGTCATGGGCCTTTACGACGGCTATTCCGCGCTGGACGAAACCGGCTCCACCGCACATCTTTCCAAAGAACTGAACCTGCCGGTCATCCTCGTTGTGGATGCAGGTTCCATGGCCCGTTCCGCCGCTGCACTGGTGCAGGGATTCTGCAATTTCGACCCGGAGACCCCTGTGGCCGGAGTGATCTGCAACCGTGTGGGCAGCAGTAATCATGCCCAGATTCTGAGCGAAGCCATTTCCCTCACTGATGTTCCGCTTATAGGCTGCCTGCCCCGCCGGGCAGAAATATCCACCCCTTCACGCCATTTGGGACTTGTGACCCCGGAACACCTTGAAGATCTGGAATTCAAGTACAACGCGCTTGCCGACTGGGTGGAGGAGAATCTTGATCTTGAGCAGATTATAGAAGCCCTGCCTGATATTCCCGTACAACCCCGCTTTGATGAAGTGCCTATGATCCCGCGCACAAGAATCGGTATTGCACAGGATAGTGCCTTTTCATTTTACTATGAGGAAAACCTGCGCTTGATGCGTGAGGCCGGGGCGGAACTGGTTCCCTTTTCTCCCATAGAAGACAAAGCCCTGCCCGAAGGCATTTCGGGAATCTATTTCGGTGGCGGCTATCCTGAACTCGCGGCTTTTGATCTGGCCCAGAACACTAAATTACGCAGGAGCATCGCTGAATTTTCAACAGCAGGACACCCTGTCTATGCTGAGTGTGGTGGATTCATGTACCTCATGGAATCCATATGCCACGATGACCGGGTATTCCCCATGTGCGGCATATTCCCCTTCCGCAGTGCAATGCAATCCCGTATCCAATCCCTTGGATACCGGGAAGTAGAACTCTCTCAAGACACAATCCTCGGCCCAGCCGGGACAAAAGTCAGGGGACACGAATTTCACTACTCCGCTTTGGAAGAAATGCCTGAAAATCCTCCAAAAGCCTATCAGGTAACCTGCAAGAAAAACATTGCCACCAGCGAAGGATTCATTGCCAACGACAATACACTTGGCAGTTATATCCACCTTCATTTTGCCAGCAATCCGCAGGTAGCAGTAAACTTTGTTGAATCCTGCGCTGCATATTCCAGCGCGGAAGATATTTAAGCAACCTGCATTTACTCTGGAACGGGTATACCTATGCAGAAATACATCATGCACATAGACATGGACGCCTTTTTCGCGTCCGTTGAACAGCTGGATAATCCTGAATTGCGTGGAAAACCCGTTGGGGTCGGCTCCCTGCATGAACGCTCTGTCCTCAGTGCGGCTTCCTACGAAGCCCGCAAATTCGGAGTGCGCTCGGCAATGCCTGTGCGTCAGGCTTTAAAACTCTGCCCGCAGTTGCAGGTAGTCTCAGGCAGCAGACACCGCTACAAAGAAATTTCACACAAGGTTATGGAGGTACTCTCCAACTACTCCCCGGTTGTGGAGCAGGCCTCCATTGATGAAGCATACATCGACATAACCGGAACCGAAAAACTCTTCGGCACCCCGCTCCAAATTGCCCAGTCCATCAAAGCGGACATTCGCAAAGCCACCGGACTGACCGCATCAGTTGGTATTGCCCCGGTAAAATTTCTGGCTAAGATTGCTTCCGATCTCAATAAGCCGGACGGGATTTCCATTATTACAGCAGAACAGGTACAGGATTTTCTAAAAACCCTTCCGGTGGAAAAAATCCCCGGAGTGGGCAAAAAAGCCCTGCCCCGCCTACGCTCCTACGGCATCACCTACGCAGCAGACCTGCGCCGCTATCCCCCTGAGTTCTGGAAAGAAAGGTTCGGGGAACGGGGCCCAGTCCTCTATGATAAAGGTGCGGGCATCGATCCCACTCCGGTGACCGAGGGGGGGGCGATGAAATCCTCCAGCGCGGAAAACACATTCGGTGAAGATGTTTCCGATATTCACACTTTGAAAACCCTGCTGCTCAGGCAATCCGAACGCATAGCCGCAGACATCAGGAAACACGGAGTCAAAGGAAGAACCGTAACCCTTAAGATCAAATTTCCCGACTTCCGCCAGATCACCCGCAGCCGTACATTAGATTCCCGGACCTCCCATGCCGGAATAATATACAAAACAGCTTGTTCGTTGCTCGATGCGGAACTCCCCATCGGCCCGATCCGTTTAATCGGCGTCGGCATTTCAAACTTCGAAGAACGCAACAGGCAGCTTTCCCTGCTTGATGATCCGGAAAAACCGAAAGAGAACAAAAAACTCGAACAGCTGGACAAGGCTGTAGATCAGGTCCGCCTCAAATTCGGCAAGGATATCCTGACCCGGGGAAGGTTACTTGAAGATGAGTAAGCAGCTCCGAGAAGGATACACCACCGGATCATCCGCCACAGCAGCGGCAATGGCTGCCATTCGAGTCTTATTTAATGGAAGTATCCCAACAAAAATAGAAATCCCCCTTCCGGTTAAAGGCACTTTAAACGTTCCGGTGGAGCGGGCACTAAAAGAAGGGAATCATGTACGCGGAGTTGTCATCAAGGATGGCGGGGACGATCCAGATGCCACCCACGGGCACGAAATCCATGCACTGGTAAAGATAGACGAAGCTGAATCACTGCGGGTTGAAGTGAATGGCGGAAAAGGCGTTGGGAGGGTGACCCTACCGGGACTGCCCTTATCCGTGGGAGAAGCAGCCATCAATCCAGTGCCCCGTAAGCAGATTATTGCCGGAGCACTGCAAGAGCTCAGTCAGATTGCACCGGATTTCAACGGACGGCTCACCATTATTATTGAAGTTCCGCAGGGCGAGGAAATTGCCAAGGAAACCATGAACTCACGGCTGGGAATTCTAGGCGGAATATCCATACTGGGAACCCAGGGAATTGTCCGCCCATACAGCCACGCCTCATGGAAAGCCTCAATCGCCCAGTCCCTGAATGTGGCCCGAGCTGCGGGGCTGGATGAAATTGTATTCACCACCGGACGGCGCAGTGAACAACTATTTCTGGCCCAATTTCCTGAAACCCCGCAGATAAGTATGGTGCAGGCTGCGGATTTCTTTAAATTTTCAATGCAGCAGGCCAAACTAAAAGGCATGCGAACTGTGCGCTGGTCCATTTTCATCGGCAAGCTGGTCAAACACGCCATGGGCTTTCCCTACACCCACGCCAAGGACTGGGCCATTGACTTTAACCTGCTGGCGGACTGGTGCGCTGAACTGGGTATGGCTGAATATCTGACAAAAAGAATCCGGGCCGCGATAACGGCCCGGCATGTATATGAAATGGTCCCCGAAGATTCACGCACGGCTTTCATCCGCATGCTGGTCCGTAAAGCACACGGGAATGCCCGCGCTTTCAGCGGGAACTCGGAGGTAGCAGTGGAGTACTTCCTCTTTGATTTTGATGGCCAAATGGTCTACTACCCCGGCCATTAGAAAAAATCTTCTTCATCGTGATCTTCCAGAGAGTAAAGTACGTAAACACCGGCAGCACCGGCCAATAGGGCCACTACATAAAAAGGAATGCAACGATTCTCCGTACCGGCTGTGTAATTATTTACCTCGTACTCGATGTGCATGTTGCCCATAATGTCATTTACATCGGACATGGTTTTCCCGGCCAGCATGGGAGCAGTCAGGGAAAATCCGTAGAAAGCAGTAATAATTGAACCGACCAGAAGAGCTATGGCAATTAACTTTTTCATACCTCATCACCTCCGCAAAAAAGAGTGGAAGGGGTCAATTCCACAATAACAGATTCTCTTTTTTTTGGTAACTAATATTGAAATAAAATTAAATTCTTAAATCTTCCTTTAATATCCAGCCAATACATTGTATGAAACATGACATGAAACATCCCTTGCAGATAATCGGCCTGCATCCGGGCAGCCTGAAGCCGACAAAAGATGCTGCGGCAACCATTTCCGAAGCTGATGTGCTCAGTGGCGGAAAACGCTTGCTGGAATCTTTTCCAGAATTCAACGGCCCCAAAGTTCCCTTTGCTTCTCCTGTAAAAGAATATGCCGAAACTCTTAAGCAACTGCTGCAAGAAGGTAAGAAGGTGGTTCTGCTGGCAGATGGTGACCCTTTGCTTTTCGGCATTGCCGCTTCCCTTATCCCCTTGCTGGGCAAGGAGAATGTTGCCGTCAGCCCTGCGGTTTCAGCTATTCAAATCGGTTCAGCGCGGCTGGCTCATAGCTGGAAAGACTTTGAAATTATTTCCCTGCACGGCCGTGATGATTACTCGCCGCTATTCGGAGCTATGCAACGCAACAGGGATTGCGCTGTTTACACAGACACAACAAACACTCCGCAAGCCATTGCCCAACGACTTGTCGAAAAAGGTGTGGATAATTATTCCATGACCGTACTGGCCCAGTTGGAAACACCTGACGAACAGGTGGTTCAGGGCGAGCCGGAGTCTTTTTTAAATTTCACATGCCCGGACCTGAATATTGTCATCCTCACTGCGAAAAACAAAGAACGCAGAACCCCGCTCTTCGGGCGTGATGACGATTCATTCACACGGGAAAAAGGCTTAATCACCAAACTTCCCGTCCGTTCCACAGGTATAGCCCTGCTGGGTCTCAGAGAGGGACAGACCGTATGGGACCTCGGCGCAGGCTGTGGCTCTGTTGCCATTGAAGCTTCCTTTATCGGTGCTGACTCCCGTTTTTTCGCCGTAGAAAAAAAGGCCGAGCGGATTGCAATGATCAAGGAGAACATCAAAAATTTCCGGGCCTGGACTGTTGAACCTGTCTGCGGCGAAATGCCGCAGGCCCTAGCAGATCTTGCCGATCCGGACCGGATTTTCATGGGCGGGGGCATCGGACGCGGAGATTCGGTTATCCGCGAAGCGGCCGAACGCCTTAAACCGGGCGGCAGGCTGGTGGTCCACGCCATACTCATGGGCAGCATCCAGCGCACCCGTGACCTTTTTGAAAAACTGGGCTGGGACTGGCATTCCATGCAGATTCAAGCCTCAACATCAGACAAACTCGCCGGGGATATCCGCTACAAAGCGCACAATCCGGTAACCATACTCTGGGCCGACAAGCCCGAAGGACAATAAATGGGTAAAGTATATTTCATCGGTGCCGGACCGGGAGACCCTGAACTGATCACCGTAAAGGGACAGCGCATTATCCGCGAGGCCGGACTGGTCCTCTATGCCGGATCACTGGTCCCCGAGGCTGTAATAGCCGAAGCACGAGAAGATGCACGCATTGAAAATTCCGCTTCCATGTCTTTGGAAGAAACCGACCGCATCATGCAGGAGCATGCCTCCAAAGGTGAAATAGTAGCCCGTGTCCATACCGGAGACCCCGCTCTTTACGGAGCTGTGCAGGAGCAGGCCCGTTTACTGCGGGAAGCAGGCATTGAATATGAAGTCATTCCCGGTGTAACTTCAGCCTGCGCAGCCGCAGCAGCCTCCAGCGCATCGTTCACAGTTCCCGGTGGAACCCAGACCCTGATCCTGACCCGCATGGCCGGACGAACCCCTGTTCCGGAATCTGAATCCCTGCAAAAACTGGCTGAACATAATTCCGCTATGGCTATCTATCTTTCAGCAGGAAACCCCATGGGTATTCAAGAACAGCTTCTTGCCGGAGGCATGGAGCCTTCCACTCCGGTAATCCTCGGCTACCGTATCGGCTGGCCTGAAGAAAAATCAGTGCCGACCACACTTGAAAAGCTGGCCGAAACAGCAGAACAGAACAATTTCACCCGGCAGACCATTTTTCTGATCCTGCCCGGAAAAGACAGTGACAGCGAATCCCTGCTCTACGATTCCGGTTTCTGTCACATGTTCCGCAAAGAAAGCAATTCATAACAATAAAAAAATAGCACTCCTGCATTGTTGATGGTAATATATTTCTTTCTAAAATAACCAATGCAGGAGTGCTATTAATGCCTTTACGCTTCTTCCCCGCAACTATCAGCAGCAGAATCAAATGGTATTCAATTATCATGGTGGGAGTGCCTTTACTCTTCATGACCATCATGCTCATATTTTTCATTAAGTCAGCCGTATTTAAAGCTGCCAGACAAGAGCTGGAAGAACAGGTCACTTCGCATAAAATAGTTATTGATGAATGGTTCAAGGAACGAAGCTCTGATGTAAAATTTCTAGCTGAAAGCAAAAGTCTGCGCAGCGGCGATCTAAATCAGATAACCCCATTACTTAACCTTTACGATGATACACATGATGACATCAGCGAAGTTATCTGGGTAGGACCTGACGGTACGACCAGAAGCCACGAATCCATTCATTCCCCAATCACCATCGGCATCCGTGACCACGAATATTTCACCAGATGTCAGGCCGACCCAACACTTGTCCCAAAAGTTATTATCGGCAAGTCTTTCGATAACCCGATAATCCTTTTTTCACATCCTGTTACGTTGCAGAACGGTTCTTTCGGCGGGGTAGTATTCCTTGCCGCAAGGCTGACAGCTATTAACAAGCTGATGAAAAAACTCTGGTTTGGAAACACAGGGGAAACATATATTGTCAACCGTGAAGGATACATGCTCACCGAGTCACGCTTCCTTGATCAACTCAAGTCTGCCGGACGGGTCAAAGACACTGCCATCATGGTAATCAAATCCAATATCCAAAGCCTTGAATCGGTACTGGTAGGAACTCAACCGGAAGGAGCTTATCTCGACTACAGAGGCACGGAGGTCCTTGGCGCAAGCCAATGGGTCAAGGCCGGACGTTGGCTCATAGTTTCAGAAATTGACTACAGGGAAGTCATGGAATCCATATATTCCTTCCTGTGGGCAGCCGTTAGCGGGGCATTCCTGACACTGCTGATCATAACACCATTTTCCATTAAGCTGATTCAGTCCATAAGCATTCCTCTCAAACGTTTAAGCGCGGTCGCCCGACAAATGACCAAAGGAAAATTTGATTGTAAATGTACAGGAACCGGGGTTTCTCACCCGCCTGAAGAAATAACTCAGCTTATAGATGGCTTCTGTGCCATGCAGGGAAAAGTTGAGAGCACGGTACAGGAACTGCAAAAATCAGCGGTAACCGACCAGCTGACCCGACTGCACAATCGGCGATACCTGATGAAAGAAGGGGCAAGACAGGTGGATATTGCCATTCGTGCCGGACAGCCCTGCTCGCTTATGATTATGGATATTGACCATTTTAAAGTTATCAACGACACTTACGGACATACAGTTGGAGACGTAGTACTCCAACAAATGAGCTCGGCTTTTCAGGAAGTCATACGCTCGTCAGACATTATTGCCCGCTATGGCGGAGAAGAATTTGTTGTTGTGGCACCTGGCTCCGACATTAATTCAGGCAGGATACTCGCCGAAAGATTACGATATGGCATAGAAGCCCGCACATTCAATAACGACGCGCAACCTCTGACCTGTACAATTTCCATCGGAGTGGCCCATTACGCAACTGATATCAAATTCGGGGTCGATGCATACGAAGACATGCTCGCCCGCGCCGACAACGCCCTCTACAAGGCCAAGGATACCGGGCGCAACAGGGTATGCATAGCAGAGCCGCATAATAACCTTACAGATTCAGCAAAAGGAGATAATTAGTGGAAACTTTGCAAATCAGGACAAACAGCCGTGAAGAGATGATCGACATCACCGAGTCTGTGCGCAAAATGGTCAAAGACAAAGGCTGGCAATCCGGCGCTCTGCTGCTCTACTGCCCTCACACCACCGGAGCGATTACGGTTAACGAAGGAGCCGACCCGGACGTGGTCCGCGACATAACCGTAAACATGCGCAAACTGGTTCCCTACCGCGGAGATTACCAGCATATGGAAGGCAATTCAGATGCCCACATCAAAACCAGCATGTTCGGCCCGGATCAGATGCTGATCATCGAAGACGGAGAAGTCATGCTCGGTACATGGCAGCGCATATTTTTCTGTGAATTTGACGGCCCCAGAAGCAGAAAGCTTTGGGCTCAATTTATGGGCAGTTAATCAGATTTAGATCGAAAAGCTAATAATTTTGTTGCTCTTTTTCTCTTCTTGCGCCACATTCCCTTAGAAGACGTATACTCAAAATAACAAACCCTCTAGTCGTGCGCAGGATTCCCGATGAGCTCTGAGAAAAAGGCCCCTAAAAGCAGCATACAACCCCAAAAGCATTTCATCCGCAGACTTTTCTGTTTCACTGCACTGTCAATAATCAGCATACTGACAGTTGTTCTTATAGGTCTGTATACGGACGTGTCTCAGGTCTGGACAACTGCTTCCATTGCCCTGCTG
Organism: Maridesulfovibrio pacificus (SeqCode); assembly: GCF_048612815.1. Classification (NCBI taxonomy): domain Bacteria; kingdom Pseudomonadati; phylum Thermodesulfobacteriota; class Desulfovibrionia; order Desulfovibrionales; family Desulfovibrionaceae; genus Maridesulfovibrio; species Maridesulfovibrio pacificus (SeqCode). The sequence continues at coordinate 3,606,932 of NZ_JBLZNE010000001.1, read as the reverse complement.
GGTGTATTTCTGTCCGCACTGCTGGTTGTCTTTTTGGAAATAAAAATTTCAAAACTTATCTCTGGCTACGAAACCCGCATAAACGAACTGGAAAACCTATCCAGCGTGGATAAACTAACCGGACTGGCGAACAGGCTGAGACTTAATGAAATTTTTAACTACGAGATAGGTAAAGCCCAGCGTCATGGCAATTCCTTTTCCATTCTGCTGCTCGATCTGGATAGATTCAAGAATATCAATGACAACTTCGGAAATGACGTTGGAGACAAGGTTCTTCAGGAAACAGCAAAACTGCTGAAAAACAACCTGCGTAAAACAGACACTATCGGTCGCTGGAGCGGGGAGGAATTCCTGATCATAGCCCCTGAAATCGGGCATCAAAATGCTATGTTGCTGGCAGACAAAATAAGGAAGATTATTGCCGGAAACTACTATGAATCAGTGGGAACAGTCACCTGTTCCATAGGAATCAGCTCTTTCCATGATGAAGACAGCAAAGAAAGCATGACCGAACGGGCAGACCGCGCCTTGGACATGGCAAAAGATGCAGGACGCAACCGGGTCGTATACGGCAGCTCTACTCATGATCAACAGCAACGAAACGAATGTCAGGCTTAATAAGCCGTCCTGCTTTTAAGACTCGCAAAAGCCAGAATCACACCCAGTACTCCGCCGAGTAAGGCTGCAAAAATAATGCGCGCATCAGGCGGGAGCATAAAAGTAAAGGTGTGGGCCGGAATCCAGAATATGGGTACGGTCTTTTTGAGAACAAAGCCCCACATGTTGTTCCAGTCGATACCGGCAAAACGCTCCGCAACATCCACAGGTGTAATCAAAGAGCGTATTTTACCCTGATGGACCTGAATATGGTCATCGTAAATCTTGTGCAGAATCATAAGCACCGGAGCGAATACGGTGTTGAGCATTACACTGGTGGTGAAAGCTATCAGCAAGCGGGCAAAGAAGCCGTCTTCTACGCTGATGTTCAAACCCAATGAAGTCACCACTGCCGGGGAACCGACAGCGAAGACCGTAAAGCTTGCTTTTAAGAACAAACCTATAAAGCCCCACATAACCGCTTTGGCTATGAGACCGAATCCGGGCCGCCAATAACGTCCATCCACAATACGCAGGGCCACGCATTCCCCGAAAGTGGCAAGGATTGCGAATTTAAAAAAGCTCAAAATATAGCCGTGCTCTTTGGTGTAGAGCTTGAAAGTCTCGATGGGGTGCGACTGACATGCAACCCAGACAATAATTCCCGCGACAACGGTTAAGACTGCAAGGTCTGATTTTTTCAGGGAAATTTTATTCATGGCTGGAGTTATCGCCCCAAACATTCTTCTTAGCAAGATTAATCTGCGACATATGGGTTGCAATTCCTCTCTCTTTAAAAGCCCGGATAAGTCTCATACAAATATCACTTTTCAGGTTCCAAGCCTCTGCCGGAGAATCCGCCCATGCAGCAATCCAGCAGACAACATTTTCCTTATCCATGCTCCGTATCCAGAATTGCGGGTCTTCCTGATCGTTGTGATGCTCACTTCGTGAGGCTACATCAACGGCAATTTCCCTGACCAGATCAATGTCTGTGTCGTACGATACTGAAAATTCCACGTAAGCCCAGAGCAAACTGTCGTTCAAGGTCAGGTTGCTGAACTCTTTATTCAACATCCTGCTGTTGGGAATGACGTAACGCTTCCAATCCCATATTTTAATCTTGGTGTGGGTGATGGAAATATCCTCAACATTCCCGTACTGACCGTCGATTATCAGAGTATCACCGACCCGTAACTGCTTGGAAAAGGAGATAACAATCCCGGAGATCATGTTCTCTACCAAAGGACGGGCGGCAATACCGACCACAGCTGTGGAAACAGCAACAATGATTGAAATCATGGTACTGGGAAGTTGGCCGACAAAAGGCAGCATCATTGCCAGCGACCAGACCACTCCGAGAAAGATGATAAGTGTACGGCGGATGACGGTGAAGCGGGTCTTAACCCCCTTAACCATATCCCTGCGTTCCTGACGTTCTTCCTTGGCACTTAAAACATCAGTGGGGATAGCCGCAGTGGTTTCAGGGTCTTTCCTGATCAGATTTTCAATACGTTCTACACGGCTTTTTCTAAAACTTGTAACCCGGTAACTGATCCAGATATAAATAATAGTGGCAATTGCGGTAATACTGACAATATAAATATATGGGTCAATGTCGTTAAACATGACCCATTCCTTAGCCGCTAAATCAGGTAGCGTAAACATTCATATCCCGGTTTATCTTTTAAATTCTTATTCAGCCTTCATTGCATGTGCGAACCGGAATATATTAAATTTACATCCCTGCACATCTTATCAGTGACCCTCTTTTGTCCCCCTCCGAAGCAGAGCAGGCGCATATTTCCGGACTGACCCGCCTTTTGGCTCCGTTTAGAACCATGCGCAAACAGAAACGGGAACCATGTCCGCCGCTTCCGGCCATGCAATCAAAAATTTCATCTCCGGCACGGTCAATAGCTTCAGAAACAGTTAAACCCTGCCGTTGCAGACGCTGAGCCTTCTTCCTAAGCAGTTCTTCCAGCAATGCGGTGTTCATGGGCCACCTCCGAAGTCTTATCAAAACTATTCATTCCTGTTAATGCCGGATTTCCGGCACATCCACTCCTGCTACAAGTTCTGATGCAATTTCCAATCCTTCGTTGCCGTCCGGCAATAAAGCATATACAATGAAAAGCAAAACAAGCGGTAATAATTGCGGAAGTCTCTTTTATTATAGCAGAACAAAATAACCGAAGCGACATATTTTCACTTTTAATTATATAGCCGCTACACTCATGACGGAGAATTACATGAACAACGCTGCGCAAGATCGCATAGCAATAGGAAAAAGATTTTTAAGAACCATTGTCTGCATCGTCGCTTTTGAGCTGGTCCGGATATTGGCTTATGCAATAATTTTCGTACAATACGCCTTCCTGCTCATCACAGGCAGCCATCTTACTCCACTACGCGAATTCGCCGACAGGCTGAGCAACTACGCATTTTCTCTACTGAAATATGCCACGTTGAACAGCAATGTAAGGCCATTTCCTTTTTCTGATTTCCCTGCTGAATCCAAGAAAACACCGTCTTCTTCAGACATAGACTTTTCATAAATCAATATGAGCATACGAATTAAACTATTTGCGCTGCTGCTTACCTTCAGCCTTATCCCCCTGTTGGTGCTTTCCGCTATCAGCCGGCAGGGGATTCAGGAACTCGGACAGATCCAGTCCGACAACCTGCGTGCGGATATGATCAAAATCCTGACAGATGAAATGCACCAATCCGCAAAGGACTCAGCCAAGCTGGTTCAGCAACAGGCCGTATCTCTCGAATTCGCACTGAAAGCCATTGGTGCGGAAGCCGAAGATGTGCTCAATGACCCAGTCGGAAACCCTCCTAAAGTTTATTTTTCCGAAGATTTCAACACCGAAGGACAACAACCTGCCGACTTCGGGCCATCGCCCCAATATTTTGTAGTTAGTGAAGTCGGCCAGAAGACTCCCTCCTCAATCAGTCTGGAAGAACCTGTCTTCTTCTATCCGGGAGGCAAGGAAAAGCTAAAAAGCAAAAAAGACCTTGCCCGCCTGTGTCTGCTCAAGCCCGATTTAAAAACATTTTTCAATCAGGCCGGAACAGCTCTGCACCGAGTATACATCACTTTAAACTCCGGCCTGTACATGGCCTATCCCGGGCACGGCAACTATCCCCCCAACTTTGATCCGCGTGAAAGGCCATGGTTCACCAAAGCTGTGGAACATGGAGTAATTGTCTGGGATAAATTTATTGATGCCAGCACCGGACAGCAGGTCTACACGTTATCCAAGCCTATCCGCAACCGAAGAGGGAAAACCATCGGAGTTGTAGCCATCGACATCCAGCTGGTGGAGCTTCTGCGTAAGGAAGACCTGAAATCCCAATGGTCCAGTGCCATTCAGGCTTTTGTGGTCGGTCCGGTTAAAACTGAGGATGGATTTGGGCTGCGCATCTGGGCCGAAGCCGGACACAAAGAGACCAACATGGCATGGATGGCAGGACTGCCGAATGAAGTTCGCTACCTGCAGTCATCTGCAAAAGACTCATTGAACGGACTGATCAACTCCATTGCCAAAGGCGAATCAGGCGTTATGCGCATGCCCTATAACGGAATTGAATCGGTATGGGCTTTCGCACCCTTCCGCGGCGAGGGCAGTTACGTACTGATCACGCCGGAACGGATCATCACCAGAGTGCCGGACAGAGCCGCAAATCAGGCCCTGAATTTAAGCAAAAACCTGTATGTAGCTGTTGGAGCTGCAGCATTCCTCACTCTGGTCACCGTAGGACTGGTTGCTTTTATAGGTAGCCGCAAGGTCATTAAGCCTCTGCTGGTAATGACCGATGCAGCTGAGAAAATCTCCGAAGGTGACTTCTCAGTACATGTTGATGTCAAAACCGGTGATGAAAGGGAAACCCTCGCCAATGCATTCAACCACATGATCCCCAAGTTGCAGGACCACCTGCGGATCAGCAAATCAATGGAACTGGCGCAGGAAGTACACACCAGCCTGCTTCCGCAGGAGCCACCGCAGGCCAGTGGTCTTGATATATCCGGGACCAGTATTTCATGCGATGAAACCGGCGGGGATTATTTCGATTTCTACACCCCTCCCGCAAACGGGGGGACCGGAATCCTGCTCGGCGATGTTACAGGGCACGGCGTATCAGCGGCCCTGCTCATGACCACAGGACGAGCACACCTGAAACACGCATCCAGTCACATGGAATCGCTGGAAAATCGTATCGAGGAAGTCAACAAACTGCTTTGCTCCGACATCGGCGATACCGGACGTTTCATGACCTTGTTCTGCCTCGAAATCTCCCCGGACAATTCAGCAGCAACATACGTTCGCGCCGGACATGATCCTGCTACCATCTACAATCCTGCCAATGGCGAAAAGCGTGACCTGATGGGTTCACCGATGCTGGCTCTCGGCATCTTTGACGAAGCCGAATACAATGAATTTGATGTAGATTTAAACGAAGGGGAAATCATCTTCATCGGAACCGACGGTATCTGGGAAGCGCGCAATACAAAGGATGAAATGTTCGGGCGTGATCGCCTCGACCGGATCATCTTCGAAAATGCCAAGCGCAGTGCCGCAGAAATCCAGCAGGAGATCATTGCCGAGGTCTATAAATTCCAAAACGGCATGGAGCAGGAAGACGACATCACGCTGGTGATCATCAAAGTTAATGAATTTATTAAGCCGAATTAAAGGATAATCATGGAAAACAGCCACCGTTTTTTTAGAAATATAGATTGCCGCTACTTCCCCTGCCATCAGGTCAGCGATGAGACATCTTTCAACTGTCTATTCTGTTTCTGTCCGCTATATCTGGTAGAAGATTGCGGAGGACGCTTTAAAATGACCTCAAAAGGCATCAAGGATTGTACGGATTGCAAGATTCCGCATCGCCCCGAAGGTTACGATTACATCATCAAAAAATTAAAAGAAGCGAATGAGCGCTAAGCCCCCAAAAGCATATGGGAGATATTATGTCAGATAATTTCAGCTTCACCCTTACTCAGGAAGAAAAAAAGTACCTCAAAGCTCTGGTCCGCAAATCCATTCTCTGCCGACTAAGCAAGCAGGAAGAGCCGATACCTGAGCCTGTAACCCAGCATCTGAGTGAAAATTACGGTGCTTTCGTGACCCTGAACAAGAACGGCCATTTGCGCGGCTGTATCGGTAACGTACAGGGAACCGGACCACTCTACAAAACTATTTGGAAAATGGCCCGCGCTGCCGCCTTTGAAGATCCCCGTTTTCCGCCTCTGAATGCATCTGAATTCAAAGAAATCGAAATCGAGATTTCAATCCTCAGCCCCATTGATGTCTGCAAAGATCCCGAACAGATCGTTATCGGCAGGCATGGCCTGATCATGCAGCGCGGCATGCAGTCCGGGCTGCTGCTCCCGCAAGTCGCAGTTGACTGGAAATGGAACCGTGAAGAATTCCTAGCTCAGACCTGCCACAAAGCAGGCATGGAAGCGGATGCATGGAAAGACCCGGAGACCAATATTTTCTGGTTCGAGGCTGAAGTATTCTGAGGCGCTTCGCGCTTTTGGTTAAAAGATTTTGCCTCCGGCGGCCAAAGAAACTTTTTGGAAAAAGTTTCTCTGGACTCTTCCAAAACTTTTATTAGGGCTTCGCCGCCTTGCAGATGAGGATGTGCTGTGATCGATGCTTTATCCCCTTGGGGTCTTGAAACCCTTGAAAGACATAACGACAAGAATATTCCCGGCAGCCCTGAACGTGCTGTTTCGCGCTCGGTGATTGAAGATAGTAATAACCGACTCTGGCTCATGGAGCGTATTGCCGGAACACAGGTTGAAAAACGGACCGCGATTGCCGAGAACCTGCTGACCTTGCAGAAATCAGGTATGGACTGGCTGCTTCCCTATCAGGAGACCAAAGACGGACAGGTCATTGCCGAAGTAATGGGCTTCCCTTGGCAGCTCTCGCCATTTTATGAATCGGACGAACTGCCACGCCCGGAATATGTTTTCGATGCCGAGAGAGGCACAGAGCTGGCGAAATTCATTACCCAACTGCGTGAACATACCAAGGGTAAAGAAATGAAAGGTCAGGACCAATCTTTTGCTCTGATCAATTATGCCCGGGAACTTGCCGAAACAGTAAAAGACCGGGAACCGACCATTTACAAACGGCTGGAGCCGATCTGCGCCCGATTGTTCCCAAAGATGGAAAAGTTCACGAAACTGCCCAAGGCATTCTGTCACGGTGATTTCCACCCCCTGAATGTGCTTTGGAAAGGCAAAACAATCGGTGCGGTGATTGACTGGGAATTCTCCGGTATGCGCCCTGAAATTTATGACGTTGCAAACATGATCGGCTGCGTGGCCTTTGAAAATCCAGGCGCACTGGGTGAAGGTCTGATCCCTGCCTTCATGGACGGACTCTACGACAATACCGACATCAGCGACGACAGTTACGAATCACTGCCCGCCTACATCCCTTCCTTACGCTTTGCATGGCTTTCCGAATGGCTGCGCAAGAAGGATAGTGAGATGATTGAGATGGAACTTGAATTTATGGAACTTATACTGGCGGTTATGGGTTAAAAATTAAAGGGGAACGCAATCATTGCGCTCCCCTCTTCTTTTTCTGAAAATATCTCTACTCTGGCGTTTTACCAAATCCATCCTTAACAATCACATTCTCTCCATGCATGTTGTAGAATGGATAGCCTGCACTGGCCCAAGCCTTGAACCCACCTTTCACATTGGTCACATCCTTATAGCCTATCTCCTTAAGCATCTTGACAACATGAGCCCCGCGAGCACCTGTCTTGCAGTATACATAAATTTTCTGTCCGGGATCGGTTATCTTCTTGGGTACAACCCATTCAGCTTTTCCGCGCGGGATGTTGATGGCATCAGCAAGATGTCCGGCAGCATATTCATCCGCACCGCGCACATCGATAATTTCCGCAAAGACCTGCCCTTCATCCAGCATTTTTTTGAAATCCTGAACCGAAATTGACGGGACTTCTTTCTGCACCTGTTCTGTGCGTTTTTTTACATTAGCCTTGATCGCATCAATCGCCTCTTTCGCCGAGGCACTGCCGCCAAGAATCAAAACAAACGCGATGAAAAACAATGAAGCCAGCGTATACTTTTTCATAAACCTCTCCTTACGTGGTTACAGACAGATTACTGATCAAGAAAGACACTGCACAAACAAAATACCCTAGAATAGAGTCTGAAGACAACAAAACGGCCCATGGAAATGAGAATTTCCATGGGCCGCTTGAAAGTTATATCAAAGCAAATGCTAATAGAAACTAAAAACCTTTCTCCAACGGCGGGTTAACAAGACTCATTGTATCCCGCTCCGCCAGCTCCACATCAGCCTCTGCCAGCTTTACAAAACGGTCCTCCATAGAAAGACGTCCTTGTGCCAACCACTGAGTGGCCTGCGGAAGGATACGGTGTTCCTGCTTCAGAATACGCTTGCGCAAATCGTCTTCATCTTCGCCGGGATAAGCAGGGACCGCAGCCTGAATGATAACAGCACCGTGGTCCATCTTTTCATCCACAAAATGAACGGTGCAACCCGCCAGTCGTACGCCGTATTTAGCGGCATCGCCCTGCCCGTCCACACCGGGGAAGCTGGGCAGAATTGCCGGATGGATATTGATTATCTTACCGGGGAATGCATTCAAAAATACCAGAGTAATAATGCGCATAAAGCCCGCCATGATCACGGCTTCGACTCCGGCTTCCTTGAGAATTCGCACCATCTCAGTATCGAATTCCTCGCGGGAACCGAAATCCTTATGACTCAAGGCAGCAGTCGGGATACCGTAAGCTTCGGCACGTTTCAGGCCGTAGGCATCCGCTTTATTGGAAAGAACCATCCTGATGTCCACATCAAGGATGTTGTCTTCCATCTTTTCAATAATGGATTGTAAATTTGATCCGCCACCAGAAATAAGTACGGCAATTGGTAGGCTCAAGGCATTACTCCTGCGCTAGCAAGTTGTAACCCCGAAGGGGCGAAGCCAACTAATAAGTTTTGGGATTCTTAAACCCTTTTCCCAAAAGGGTTTAAGCCGCCGGAGGCATTAAAAAAAAGGAGGACCGCGTAGGTCCTCCTTTTGGTAATTACTCGGAAACTTCCTGCACCAGAACATCTACCAGTGCGGGTATGGTGTAATCTTCGGGCTGAATATCCGGCTCATAACCGAACCCTTCGAGGGTCTTGGCGGTAATGGGCCCGATACAGGCGATTTTCACGCTGTCTTTGTACTTGTGGAAAACTTCCGGCTCAATGAGGTTGAAGAAGTTCTCAACAGTGCTGGAGCTGGTGAAAGTCAGGTAATCGATCTTCCCTGCTTCGAGGGCCTCGGCGATGGGGCCGGGATCATTCTCGGAAAGTCCGGTCTCGTAGACGGGCAGGATTTTAACTTCTGCTCCGGCCTTGCGCAGCTCTTCGGGCAGCACTTCGCGAGCGATCTTGGCGCGGGGAATGAGAACCTTCTTGCCTTTGATGCCCTTTTCGAGCAGTCCGGCAACAACGCCTTCAGCAACGTACTTCTCAGGTATGAAATCAGGACGGATGCCTCTTTCTACCAGTGCATCAGCAGTTGCGGGGCCGATGGCAGCGATTTCGAGTCCGGCAAATGCGCGGGCATCGAGACCGGCTTCGTCCATCTGGTTGAAGAAATGTTTAACGCCGTTCACGGAAGTGAAGATCAGCCAATCCCAGCTGGAAAGAGCTTTGATCTCAGCCTGAACGTCAGCGTAATCAGCTACAGGCTCAATGTTGATGGTCGGGAATTCGAACACACAGGCACCGAGCTTGCCGAGAGTGGAAACAAGGCCGCTGGCCTGTTCACGGGCACGGGTAACCACAACGCCTTTGCCGAGCAGGGGCTTCTTCTCGAACCATGCCAGTTTGTCATGCAGGGAGCAGACACCGCCGACAACGATGATGGAGGGAGCCTTGAACTTGCGCTCTTTTGCTTCCTCGGCAACGTTTTCAAGGGTGGAGACGAAAGACTGCTGGTTACAGCGGGTTCCCCAGCGAACGAGAGCAACAGGGGTCTCAGGATCACGACCGTTCTTGATCAGGTTCTCCGCGATCATGGGGAGATTTTTCACGCCCATGTAGAAAACGAGGGTACTGGTGGATTTGGCGTACACTTCCCAGTTATGACCGGTCTTTTCCTTGGTAGGATCTTCGTGTCCGGTGATGAAACATACGGAAGTGGTAAAATCACGGTGGGTTACCGGGATACCTGCGTAAGCGGGAGCGGCAACTCCTGCGGTGATACCGGGGATGACTTCAAAGTCGATTCCGGCTTCAACAAGCTCTTCAGCTTCTTCGCCGCCGCGACCGAAAACATAAGGGTCGCCACCTTTAAGACGGGCGATAACTTTGCCTTCCTGCGCTTTTTCAACGATGAGTTCGTTGATCTTATCCTGCGGCAGGGTGTGGTCGCCGCCTTTTTTACCTACGTAAAGGATTTCGCAATCAGCTTTGCAGTAGTTCAGAAATTCGATGTTTGCCAGATAATCGTAGATAAGCACATCTGCAGTTTCCAGCACTTCTTTAGCTTTAACAGTCAGCAGACCGGGATCACCGGGACCAGCTCCAATAAGATAAACCAAACCCATATATCCACCCTCTCTTTTATGCCTTCGGCGACCCTGCCGGGGGCCTTAAACCCTTTGAAAAGGGTTTAAGAATCCCAAACTTTTTTAATAGGGCTTCGCCACTTAATTTTATTAAATGGGGGAGACTTTTTTTAAGCCTCTCCCATTTTAATAATCTATTCCATTACACTGACTAATCTGTCTTTCAGCTCGGTCAGCTTTGCTTTCTTATCGTTGATCTCTTCCAGCTTGGCTTTTTCCTTTTCAACAACTTCTGCGGGAGCGTTGCTGACAAAACCTTTGTTGGAGAGTTTCTTTTCTATCACAACGAGATCTTTGTCCAGCTTGGCAAACTCTTTATCAAGACGGGCAAGCTCGGACTCGAAGTCAACTGCGCCTGCCAGCGGTACGAAGAGTTCGTTACCCTGTACAACTGCGGTACCGGAAGCGCTGGGGCCTTCTGCGTCAGGACCTGCGGTTACGGATTCCAGACGGGCAAGAGCCTTAATCAGCTCGGCGTTGTCGTTGATCAGTGCGGTCGTTTCGTCATTTGCGGTACGCACGATGAGCTCAAGCTTCTTGGAAGGAGCAATGAGCAGCTCGGTACGGATGTTACGTACTGCGGAAACGATGCCTTGGAAAAGCTCCATCTGCTCAACAGCTGCTGCGTTGCGGCAGTTGTCACGCTTTTCGGGGAACGCTTCGGTGGCAATGTCGCCGTTTTCAATACCGGGCAGAACGGACCAGACTTCCTGAGTTACGAAAGGCATTACCGGATGCAGCAGGACCATGGTCTCGGAGAGAACTGTCCAGAGAACCTTCAGGGTTGCGCCCTTGCGGGATTCATCGTCACTGTAAAGGTCCGGCTTGATCATTTCAAGGTACCAGTCGCAGAACTCGTTCCAGATGAACTTGTACATGGTCTGGGCAACTTCGTTGAAACGATAGGCTTCCACTGCTTCACGCATGGTATCCTTCACTTCTTCGAGGCGGTGCAGAATCCACTCATTGGCGAGACCGGATGCATCTTCGAGAGCTGCTTCGGGCTTCTTGCCGTCGAGATTCATGAGCGCGAAACGAGCGGAGTTCCAGATCTTGTTCACAAAGTGGCGGTAGCCTTCAATGCGCTGCTCGGAAAGCTTGATATCGCGGCCCATGGCTGCAAAAGAAGTCAGGGTAAAACGCAGGGCGTCAGTACCGTACTTGTCGGACATTTCCAGCGGATCGATAACGTTACCGGTGGACTTGGACATCTTCTTACCATGTTCATCGCGAACAAGAGCGTGGATGTAAACATGGTGGAACGGAATCTGATCCTGAAAGTGGATACCCATCATCATCATACGTGCGACCCAGAAGAACAGGATGTCAAATCCGGTAATCAGCACGGATGTGGGGTAGTATTTGGCCAGTTCCGGTGTCTCGTCAGGCCAGCCCAGAGTGGAGAAAGGCCAGAGAGCGGAAGAAAACCAGGTATCGAGTACGTCTTCTTCCTGAATGAGCTTGGAAGAACCGCACTTGGTGCACTTGGTGGGATCTTCATTGGCAACAATGAGTTCGCCGCACTCTTCACAGGTCCATGCCGGGATACGGTGTCCCCACCAGATCTGACGGGAGATGCACCAGTCGCGGATGTTGTCCAGCCATTCGTAATAGACCTTTTCCCAGTTGGAGGGGAAAATCTTGGTCTCGGAAGGAACAGCGGCACGTGCTTTTTCAGCCAGAGGCTTCATAGCAACAAACCACTGTTCGGAAACATGAGGTTCGATGACGGACTTACAGCGGTAACATTCACCGACAGAGTGTTCGTGATCATCGATGGAGATGAGGTAACCTTCGGCTTTGAGGTCCTCAACGATTACCTTACGAAGGTCGTCCTTGAACATGCCCTGATATTTTTCAGGAGCGTTTTCATTGATGTTGCCGTCTTCGTCGAAAACAGCAAGAACTTCGAGGTTGTGCTTGCGACCGAGTTCCCAGTCATTCATGTCATGAGCAGGAGTAACTTTCAGGGCACCGGTACCGAATTCCATGTCTACGTAGGAATCACCGATGATGGGCAGTTCGCGGCCTACGAGGGGCAGGATAGCGGTCTTGCCGATAAGGTGCTTGAAGCGGTCATCTTCGGGGTTAACGCAGATGGCGGTATCGCCGAGCATGGTTTCGGGACGGGTGGTGGCAATGATCAGTTCGCCGGAGCCGTCGGAAAGCTTGTACTTGATGTTGTAGAAATGGCCCGGTTTGGGTGAATGTTCTACTTCGTCGTCCGCAAGTGCGGTGTGGCAGCGGTTACACCAGTTGATGATGTAATTGCCTTTGTAAATGAGGCCTTCTTCGTAAAGCTGTACGAAAACCTTGCGAACAGCCTTGGCACGCTGTTCGTCAAAGGTGAAGCATTCGCGGTCCCAGTCAACGGATGCACCCATACGGCGAATCTGCTTAAGGATGTGACCGCCTTTTTCTTCCTTCCATTCCCAGACGCGCTCGATGAATTTCTCACGACCGAGATCGTCACGGGTCTTGCCTTCAGTCTTGAGCTGACGCTCAACAACGTTCTGGGTGGCGATACCGGCGTGGTCAGTGCCCGGAACCCAGAGAACGTTCTTACCCTGCTGACGCTGGTAACGGCAGAGGATATCCTGAAGGGTGATGTTCAGAGCGTGGCCCATGTGCAGGACACCGGTGACGTTTGGCGGCGGAATAACGATGGAGTAAGGATCGCCGTCAGCTTCGGGATCGGGGGTGAAGGTCTTGTTTTCTTCCCAGTGGTCAAGCCACTTTTTTTCTACATCCCAAGGTTCGTAACCTTTGGGGAGGTTTGATTCCGCCATGTATGGACTCCTGTTCAAATATAAATTCTTAAGCAAAAAAATACGTAGCGGGTCACCGTATCCCGGCTTCCCGTTGCGTTTCAGCTTGCTAAGTTGGTTTCATAATAATATTTTTTAAAAAAGATGTACTTTGCCTGCCCAGAATTTCCGTGTATTTACGGGACAGGGGTTAAAAGCAAAAGCACTCGCCTCGTCAACTTGCGCTACACACACTTATAAAGAGACACGAACATGTCAAGTATCTATATATTATGGGACGACTCCCACATCTGGGGGCTGCTGGTCAAAAGAGCCCTTGAAGCATGGAACATCGACCACGAACTTGTGCGTGGGCATCAAATAGCGCAAGGACTGCTTTCAGGCAAGCCTCCAGCAGCACTTATCGTCCCCGGCGGCTGGGCCAAGGGCAAGGCAAAGCACCTCGGCGGGCCGGGCATAGTTGAAATCCAGAAATATGTCGGTGAAGGCGGCAACTACCTCGGCTTTTGCGGCGGAGCCGGACTGGGCCTTTCCGGGGCCGGAGGCCTGTGCTTAAGCTGCTGGCAACGCAAGGGTTTTGAAAACAGGCTGCATCATTTTTTAAGTGGCCATATCAATGTAAAGCTTGACCAGTCCAACCCGCTGGTTCCGGACAGCCTCGGTGAAAGCGCACTGATTCCGGTCTGGTGGCCGGGACAGTTTTCCCCGAACAAGTGCGATTCCACAACCGCCCTTGGCCGCTATCGCGAACCGGGAAATGATTTCTGGGTGGCAGACCTGTGCATCAGCTCTCTGCCGGAAGGAACTCTCAACGACTGGCATAATATGTACGGCATCTCCCTGCTTCCTGAATTTTTACATGACCGTCCGGCCGTTGTTTGCGGACAGACTGGAAAAGGCAAATTCATATTAAGCTACCCGCACCTTGAGACTCCTGCTTCCGCGCAGGCGAATATCTGGCTGTCGCACATCCTTGACTGCATGTTAGGGCAAGAGACACAAGACCGCCCCACCCTTCCGGCATGGGAACTGGCTGACACGCCAACCCACTGGGAGGACCCGGACCTTGTTTCCGTGCGTAAATCTCTGGAGCAAATCATCGCCACCGGCCAGGGACACTTCCTGCTCTTCTGGCGCAATCCCTGGCTGCTCGGCTGGAGAAGAGGCATTCCCGGAGCAGCATTAAACAGCCTTTATGCACTTATCTGCAAAGTAACTTCAATGGAACCAAATGATGCTTCCATTGAAATGTGGAAATCATGTAAAGATGAATTCATGAAGTACATGTCCATCTTTGAAGAAGGCGTTACCGGCTATCTTCTTGCGGAACGTTTTGCCATGACCATGCGCACCTTAGAACCTCATTCAATATTTCCAAAAGCTTTGCGAGAGCAACGCAACGGGCTGTTCGGACCTCCTCCCGGAGCTGGTGGAATCTACGCAAAGCTGCTTTCCATTCTGGAAGAACTTGTCTGGACCATGCATAAAGCAATATAAAAAAACGCCGATTAAGTATCTATCAGTAGTATTTGAACATTAACTAAATCTATAATAAGGTTAATTTGAAAATAAGTATTTTTCCAATTCCGGTTTAACGGCATACGCTAAAAACACGGGTAATATGATTCATGACTGACCAAGCGACTTCTGCACGGGGAGCAGACCTTCGCAACAAACGGGATGAGACTATTGCTGAAAGCCGTAATGCTGCGCTGGAATTCAAAGTTACCCCGGATAAAATGGCAGCTTTCATTTCTGCCTATACTCCCGCAGAAGGCAACGGGAAACAGCTCTCTCTGGAATTGATGCAGGCCGAACTGGAACGTTCAGGAATCGGCGGAGAGCTTGACCACGATGGAGCCATGTTCGCCCTCAAACGTGCAGGAGAAGGCAAAAGCATCCTCAACGTTGCCCTTGTGCGCGCCCAATATCCTCAAAATGCTGAAGACGGTCAGATCATAACTGACGCCGACCTTGATTTCCCGGTTCTACCGGGGATGGAATTCGGAAAGTTAAGTAAAGCGACCCCTGCTTCTCCCGGTAAGAACCTTGACGGAGAAGCAATCCCGGCGGACGACACCCATACCCCCACACCGATTACTCTCGCTGACGCAGAGATTTGCAACTGCACTCTTAACCCGGAAAACGGAAGACTCATTGCTGAGACATACGGGCTGGTTAAAATCGAAGAGCAGCAGGTAAGGGTTGAACCTCTTATCAAGGTCTCAGAAGACCTGATGAAGGTTTCCACCAAGCTCTATCCGCACGACTGTTTCGGTTTCAGGTACGAGCTAAGCGCACTTGAACCTACTCTGCAGTCAATGGGAGTTTCCCGCCCGCTGCAACATGTCACAGGCCAGACGGCGATAAAGAAGGCCCGCGAGACAGGAGTTGTTAAAAAAGCCGTAATCGTAACCGGAACTGAACCGGTTCCCGGCCGGGACGGATATTTCGAATATGACCGCGATGATATTTCTGCGAGTTCCATCGGCACAGCCGGAGAGGATGACCGTATAGACTTCAAGGATCGTGGAGTCCACCCCATGGTCTCACCCGGAGACATTATCGGAAAAATCCATCCCCCCGTTGAAGGCAAGGCGGGAGAAGACGTTTTTGGACGACTGACTCCACCTCCCGGCGGCAATACCCTTGAAATAAAGACCGGAGAACATGTAGCTCCCCTGCCCGACGGTATCACCTATAAAGCCACCTCCACCGGAATCGTCCATTTTCAGGACAACATACTGGCTGTAAAGGATGTTCTGGAGACCAAAGGAGATGTTGATTACTCAACCGGAAACATCAAGCTGGAAAAAGGATCGGTCCATGTAAACGGCTCCATACGTGAAGGCTTCACGGTGGAAGTCCCGGACCATGTGGTTGTCTCAGACTCCATCGAAGGAGCCAACGTCACAGCCGGCGGGGATATTGAAGTCAAGGGCGGACTGGTTATGTCCGGTAAAGGACTGATCAAAGCCGAAGGCGTCATAACAGCTCAGTTTGCCTCCAATGCACGCATCGAATGCGGCGATGAAATTATCATTAAGCATGAAATGAGCAACTGTCTCATCCGCTGCAAAGGACCTATCAACGCTCTGGGCGGAAAGGGGATCATCCAAGGAGGGGTGATTGCTTCACATATCGGCATTGAAGCCAACGAGATAGGCTCTGAAATGGGGGTCAAAACTGTTGTTAATATAACAGCCAAGCAAAAAGTAAACGCTAAGCTGGTCAAGGAACGAGATGATTTGCGAGAGCGGTTGCTTAAGATTAATACCGCTATCGGTGAGGGGGATAATGAATCCATCCTCAGGTCAACCCCTGCTGCCAAGCGGGAACAGATGAAACAAATCCTGTTGATGCGCGGACGCATAAAGATCAAGCTTAAAGACATTCGCAAACAACTCTCGCAAGAGCTTAACAACTACTACAAATCGCTTGAGAAGCTTTCCATCAGGGTCCACCGGAAAGTTCATCCCGGTGTAGAGATCAAGATCGGCGGTAAGACCGTGCAGATCAAGAAACCAACTCCAAGAATGAAATTCCGCTTTGATGCAGACGAGCGGACAATTATTGCTGCAAAATTTTAATCAGCCCTTGGTGGAGACTAGCCTTCCGCTGTCATCAGCAGGATCATCAAGGTCAAAATCAAAACTGTCTTCAAAAGTATCTACCAGTTCACGCTTAACTTCCAGCTCCAGTTCAGTACGCGGAGAAGGTTCCGGCAACCACGGCCCGGGCAAGGATGTTTCGGGGATTAAGTATGAACTGACCTTGTTTTCAATGACCTCATCATTGACATCCTGCCAGCGGGTAAACAGGCCGTCCTCCTCGTCTTCCAGCATCTCACGGACCTTATCAGGATCGGACAGCAGTGCATCGTAAAAGGCATCGGAATCAAACCAGAGCAGTTTATCCTCTTCTGCCTCCTTTAGTCCGATCCATTCCAGATCAACCTTATTGTCAGTAACCGGATTACGCCAGAGATCGGCAAATCCCTCACGAAAAAGGTCCTCGGCAGGCAGAATGGCTTTACGCAGATCATTATAGCCATCGGTGATCAGCCCTACATTCTTTTCCATCTCAGTTACTGCGTCCATCACCCGCAGCGGCAGGCTGCCACCAAAGCCTCCCTCAAGGTTCACCTTTACCCTGCCCCGATCCAAAGCAAACTCACCGGGGGCACGGATTTCAGTAAAACCATTGATGGTCATCTGAGCATCTGACCCGGGCCGGGCAGTAACATTCAAACCCAGCGCACCAAGACCGGAACCGGGTTCCAGCTCAAGCCTTTCACCGATCTTGGGATTAACTGCAGTTATGTTTACGGCCTTACCGTCAATCAAATAATAATCGTCCCCGGTATAAACAGGCGAAACCAGCTTGGCGTCCACTACTTCGGCATTGATCTTATCTGAAGTCGAGGATGCTGCATTGGCAATGCGGGTCAATACAGTATCCCAATCATCCCCTGAATCAACACGAAAATTGATCGTCCCGGACTCACTGCCGATTGTATAATCGATGGAATGGTCCCCGGCTGTCAGGGTTGTCCCGGCATTTACATCAAAAGCCTTGCTTAAAAACTGGGATGGCCCCCCGGCTACGGCATTGGAAAGATTGTAAAGCCCCTCTTGCGCCGGACCGATAGGCTTCTCGGTGGCATATAGTTTTAAATGGGAGATCAGGTGACCGCTGGTGTCATCAAAAGAAAGCTTATTCAATGCTTCAAAGTTTTCAGGACCGACACCTTCACTCCCTTCAGTAAGCACGTAGGCCGTATTCACTGAGAAAGCCAATGCTGACCCGGTACCCAACAAATCATCCGGGTTGGAACCGACAGCATTCTGCTTGATGATACGGGCCTGAACAGGAAGAGAACTGTCATTAACCGCATCCCGAACCGCTTCCAAGACCTCATCATTAGTCATGTCACTTGTTATCTCGACTACAAGCTGATTCTTTATGTGTCCCCAAGGTAAATCCTGCCCTTCAGAAACACTGCTGGAAAGATCCAGGTTAATGCTGCTCTTGTTGTATCCCAGAGACATGTCAAACTTGTAATATCCGGGATCAAGAGTTGTCAGGTCCTCCCCGGTAAAACCACGGGAATAGTAACGGTTGTAGCGTTGGAGATCGCTCTTAGGGGTGAGGGAAGATGAAATTTTATTATCAAGAAATGGGTCATTGACCACAAGACGGGCACTGCTAAAGGCAAAATCCTGATTCGGCCAACGGAAGGCGGCAAGAGTCTCACTTAAGGACTTGACCTTGGATTGGACCTCCATGGCCACGGAAGGAGCTGTGAGCTCATATTTATTTTTCAGTGCGGCACGGTTGAACCGGTCTTCCCAGTACGATTCAGGGAATACCTGTTGCAGGGAATCAGACTTCTCCGTTGATTCCGCTATCCTGAGCTTGGTTCCGTCCAGTGTCAGCTGTTCCGCCACTACCCGTTTCTCCATAGTAGACACCGGCCATACATAACCCCTGAGCAGGAGCTGTAGCCGGGGCCGCAGTTCTATCCTTTATCTGTAATAATGATCGGACAGTTTCGGGTTCGGCTTTACCCCGCCCTATACGAACAAGGCAGCCAACCATATTGCGAACCATCTGTTTCAGGAAGCCGGAACCGCAGACCTCCAGAATCATCTCCTGTTCGGTCTGTCCGGGGTAGCGTTTAAATTCATGGATTGTGCGTATGGTGGACTTGATCTCAGTCCCGGTATTCTGGAAAGAGGAAAAATCATGTTCGCCCAAAAAGTATTCCATACCCTGATCAAGGGCGGAAAAATCAAGAGGCCCGCATTTCCATACATAATGTCTGCGCCACGGTAGAAAAAAAGAATTTTCCAGCCACAATGTATAGGTATAAGTTTTACGGATTGCGCTGTAGCGGGAATGAAATTCGGAAGAGACGGGCTGTGCATCCAGAATGGTCACATCATCAGGAAGAAGGGAATTGAGTGCCCGTTGCCACTTAACTGAAGCAAAGCAGCTATCCACATCAAAATGAGCAACCTGTCCCAAAGCATGCACGCCGCTGTCAGTACGCCCGGAACCGTGCACCCGTACCGGGATATCGGTAATACGGGCTATAGACTTTTCCAGCTCACCCTGCACAGTGCGCAGTCTGGGCTGCAACTGCCAGCCGCAAAAATTGGTGCCATCGTAAGCTATGATGAGTTTGATTCTTTGCAATTTTAAAAAACTTATTCTTCCAGAGGTGTCTGTAGCTTGGTCAGTTCTTCGGAAAGCTTGGCTGCTTTCTTGGGGCTCACGTAACCAAGGATAGCCCCGGCACTGCGGCCACGCATGCCTGACAAAATCTTGACGGCGAGATCAGTATCGAGCGATTCGATAACCTGTGCGGCCTGCTTAGCCTTCATGGCAGTATAAACGCCCACCAGATGCTTGATCTTCTTATCCTTAAGAACATCGGCATCAGCGATCATCTTCTTGAGCCGCTTTTCAAGGTCGTTCAGCTCGGCCAGTTTTTTATCCAGATTCTGCTCGAGGGTACGCAGGGAGCGTTCTTTGCGGGCTAATTCATCTTCCTTGGCCTTAAGAGCTTTCCAGTCTGCCTCGGGCATAGTGGCTGGTTTGGCAGCTTCTTTCGGTGCAGCCTTGGAACTTTCCTTAGCTTCGGCGGCGATGGCCTGCGGGGGGGTAACAACACTACGTACAACATTGCTGCTTTCCACCACAGCTTCCACAACTTCCTTAACATCCTTATGGTGATCAGTAAGATCAAAACCCAACGATCCGATCAAGGAAAGTTTGAAAAATGCCAGTAAAATCAGGCAGACAAGTATCTTAGAAATTTTCAGGTTTGAAGCGAATTGTTGCCATTTCGTCGAACTCTTTTTGTTCTTTGAGACTTTCTTCTTCATGATATTTCTTCGCCTGATTTTCTTTTAGCTTTTCGAGCAGTTTACGATCTTTTGACTTTTTAACAGCTTCTGCACGACATTTTTGCAAGTTAAGGGCCAACTGTTTCAAGCGAAGCTGGGCGGCATGAAGATCCGCTTTGAGCGCCGAATCATACTGCTGCCAGAGCCACATGTCATTGGCTGAAAGACTGTCGTATTTCTTTTTCTGGTGGGCAACGATCGTTTCTTCAACAGCCCAAAGTTTTTTCTTTTGCTCCTGATGCAGGCGCAGGGCTTCCGCAAGAGCAAGCCGAGCCTGCTCTTCCGCCTGTTCCCTGAACTCCAGAACCTTTTCAAGTTTGAATGCAAAAGGCTTGGGCATATTATGAATTGATCATTGTGATGATTATTTCTTTTCTTCCGGTTTCCCGGCCAGTCCGCAATACCCTTTATCTCCGTCAGCAAACCGCCACATCATGCACATGGTTCCCTGACAGAATTTCATTTTGTCATCACTGGTCATAAGATAAGGACAGTATTTGAATTTAGCTTCATTTTCAGAATAGAGCATGAACACCTCTCTGCTAGTTGGATACGACCTTTTCGTAGATCAAACACTGCTTGCCCATGGCCTGCTTGACGTATTCCTTTACAAGAACGCCGATGCGCTCTTCGCGGGTGAACTTGTCGGCGTACTTGCCGTTCTCGTACACTTCCGGGAATTTATCGGACAAAACCGGATGCTTGGCTGCAAAATCCTCAACCTGCTTTGAATACTCGGAAATATAATGATTCATTTCCTGCTCAGGCATGGCTTCGATTTCTCTGACCTTTTCAGCGAATACCTGCGGCTCGGGAAGAGTCTCGGATTCCATCAAAGCGGTAAAAGCACGACCGAAACGCTGGCTGCCTTCAAAAATATGCTTGGGACGAACCACATTCAGCCCTGCCCATCCGGCACGCAGCCACTTGAACAGATAACTTACGGTCTGTTCAGGATTATTTTTGTCCTGAATATAAAGATTCACAGACATGGAGTCATACATGAAAGTATCCATCCAGCCCATGCCGCCTGAAGTCAGGCCGGGAATACCGCTGTAGAAATAGTTCCACTGATTGTCATCAACAACCAACCCTTTCATACCCACGCTGGACTTATCCAGCTGCTTGGAGACGGAAAGAAATACATCACGGCCTTCATATTTCATAAGCACTAACAACCGATTCAGATCATAGCGGTAATAAGCACCGCCAAAAGAATCCGGGGTGTTAACTTCAAATTCCTTACCGCGCCAGACTTTAGGAGTAGCGCAGTCATCAAGAAATTTCCAAGGCTGAACCTTTTCAGTGTAGAACTGACTGTCAGGAGACCATCCGCTAACCCGAATAACGGAAGGATAAATCGCGTAGTTAGGAATTTCGGGGTTATAGGTATACTCGAGAATCCTCTTCAACCCGGCGTTAACCTGCATACGCATGGCCGCACCATTTGCGGAGTCACGTTTGGGCAACTTGATTATTTTATCGGTCGGGGGAGTATCATCCACATATTTGATCAGGCCAGCAATCTTGGAAGCATCGAGATCTGCTCCGCTGCCGGACATAAAATCGAAAAGATAATCAAGGCCAGCATCAACCTGCTTAGGAAGGGTTACTTTCTTGTCTTTATCTTTGTCACCTAGAGAGCACTCTCCTTCCGCTGCCATGAAAAGAAAAGGAACCATGACGACCATAACCACGGCAACCGCACGGAATAATGTCCGAAAAGAATTCGAACTCATAATAAATTTCATATATTTTGTTCACCTTCCCATCTATATTCGATGGGTTTTTAGCTGATTTCAGTACTCTCTATTTATGCACTAATCCACATCTTGGCAAGCTCAGCGTTTTTACGGGAGCCAGCACCGTTACGCCTTTAAGAGCCGTCACGGTCCTTATTTGCGATAAGCAAAATAAATACCCTTTGTAAGTTTATATATAATTTACGATGAATACATGTTTCAGCTGGATTTGCCAGCCCATCCTTAAAAGGTCAACTGTCCAAAATTCGTCAACAACAAAAAAGCCGGTGTGGAGAATAAACCACACCGGCCTTGTTTCTGATTAAGAATCTACTATTGCTATGACTTTTTCAGCTCCTCAATCAAATTATTGAGCATGTTGGAGAGCTCGGCCAGATTACTCATGGCATCTGCGGATTGCTCCATGGCATTAAAGTTTTCATCCGCGATACGGTTGATTTCAGATGTGGACATATTAATCTCTTCAGATGCAGCACTCTGCTGCTCCGCTGCAGTAGCAATGGATCTTACCTGTTCCGCAACCAATTCAATAATGTCCAGAATAGACTTCAAAGCATCCCCGGCTTCGTTGACCAGAGTAGTTGTGGAATCGACCATTTCACTGGTCTCGTTCATGGTATTGATCGAATTTCTTGAAGACTGCTGAATGGAGCCGATAGCTCCACCAACTTCCGAAGTGGCGCTCACGGTTTTTTCAGCCAGCTTACGGACTTCATCGGCAACAACGGCAAAACCACGCCCGGCTTCACCTGCCCGCGCCGCCTCGATAGCTGCGTTCAAGGCCAACAGGTTGGTTTGGTCCGCAATGTCAGTAATCACACTCATAACACTGCTGATGGACTCTGCTTTCTCACCCAGTTGCCCCATTTCAGCAGCAAGCTTTTCTGATTCCGTCTTGAGATTGCCGACTGCACTCACAACCTTATCTACTATTTCGGAACCATGGACAGCTTCGTTTCTAGCGCGCTCAGCTTCTTCGGAACTTTTGGAGGCGTTTGCTGCAACTTCCAATACAGTGGCATTCATCTCCTCCATTGCCGTGGCATTTTCCGCAGCACGTTCACGCTGCATTGCCGAACCACCCCTCGACTCTTCGATATTTGCTGAAAGCTGGGTAGAAGAAGACGAAATACGTTCTACAATTTCCTCAAGTTGCCCGGCAGCCTGCAACATACCATCACGCTTTGCAGTTTCAGCTCTGTGGGTAGCCTCTTCAGCTTCAGCTAAAGCCTCTTCGGCCTGCAGAGTTTTCTCTTCAGCCTCCCGGGTCTTTTCATCGGCAAGAGAAATTGTTTTAACCAATTCCCTGGTCATAGCTTGCAGGTTATTGAGCAGGTCTCGAAGTTCTGCCTTATAGGATACGTCCTCGGGTTTGGCTTCATAGTGACCACCGGCAATTTGCTTGGCAAACTCACCCATGGAGTGGATAGGCCGGACAAGTTGATGATTGACGAGAAACGCTCCCAACAAGCCGAAAAGAATCGCCGCCACAGCAGCAATTGTAAGCATGGTCAGGTTAGCCTCTTTGGAGGCAGCATAAATTTCTGCGTGAGGAATAAAAGCGATCATGCTCCAGCCAGTCTCTTTTGAACGAAAAACTTCGGCAGAGAACTTTTCCCCATTGAATTCCAAAGATTCCAACCAATTAGTTTTAGAGTGGTAAGCTGTCTTTAAAGCCGCATTATCAACTTCAACAATCTTTTTAAAATTATTATCCGGGGTTTTGGGATCAGCCAAAATGGTCCCATCACCCTGAACCAGCACAACAAAGCCCGTTTCCCCGATTTTAAGATTATTGATAATCTTGGTCAGGTCGCCCAGTGAAATATCTACCGCGGAAACACCTATGAAGCTCCCGCTTTTATCTTTAATCTTGGTAACCATACCGATATTCGGAAAGCCCTCGGTAGTCATATATGCAGAAAGAAGAGTCGATTCTTTGGGAGAGTTCTTGCCCTGTTCGTACCAAGGACGCTTACGAGGGTCATAACTATTCTTCAGTGTCTCTGAGCCGTCCTGAGTATAACCGCCATCTTCAAAACCGAGGTACACATATGCAAAAGCAGGGTTAGCTTTCATCAGATCATTGGCAAGGCGATTAACCATAATCTCGGTTTGATCTGTAGCATACTGCGCAGGCTTGCTGGGTCCATCAAGCTCAAAATATTTGGTCCATCTGCCCATGGCGCTTTTCGTCTCAT
Source organism: Maridesulfovibrio pacificus (SeqCode) (assembly GCF_048612815.1). Classification (NCBI taxonomy): domain Bacteria; kingdom Pseudomonadati; phylum Thermodesulfobacteriota; class Desulfovibrionia; order Desulfovibrionales; family Desulfovibrionaceae; genus Maridesulfovibrio; species Maridesulfovibrio pacificus (SeqCode). Next base: position 3,583,034 of record NZ_JBLZNE010000001.1, on the reverse strand, counting down.
CCAGTCCGGCAACAAACCGGCTGACGTTTTCGGCCTTCTTTAAAATTTCGGCAATATAGTTGTTAATTAGTTTCAACTCCTGACCGGCTGTTTTCCTGTAAGAATCTTCAGCGGTACTGTCGAACTGCATGGAAACAGTAAACATCACTACTCCGACCGAAATTATCATCGGCAAAACAATGGCCAATATCATTCTAGTTCTAATTTTCATTTACGCACCCTTCTTTAAAGATTCCGCACAACCCAATTAGACTATAAAATAACCACAATATATCTTTCTTGTCCATTTAATCCAAAAAAGAGTCACCCAACTGCAAAAAAAAAGGCGCCCACAAGGGCGCCTTAACAGAAATACTTTTTTTGGAACTCAACCTATTCAATAGAAATACATTCGACCGGACACGTATCAATTGATTCAAGTACGCATTCAAGATCAACAGCATCCTCTTTGATCACTTCAGCCTTTTCTCCATCTGAATCCAGAGCAAAAACTTCAGGGCAAAGCTCCACACAGGTTTCGCAACCAATGCACTCATCCTGATCAATCACTACCTTTTTAGCCATGACATGCCTCCAAGACTTTGGATAAGAAATACTTTTATTTTGAAAACAATTTAAACACAAATACTGTCTTTAATGCAAGCTTTACTTACGGATTCATAGTAAAAACAAGTTAATATTTTCCGATCAGCTTCGCGAACTCTCCACTCGCTTTTATCTTTTTCAGCCCCTCGTTAAACATATTCAGTAGATATCTTGAATTCATACTTTTCTTGCAAAGCAACAGATGAAGACTTTCTGGTTGTAATGGGGCTGCAATCTCACCAAAATCCGAAATATGCCCGGAGTACGATTCTTTAATCAAATATCGACCTACATCATCACTTTCCAGCAGGAAATCAATGCGCCCTTTAAGCAACATTTCAAACCCATTACTGAGGCATGGTACCGGCTCACACCTATATCCCATTTGCTTTAAATCATGCCCCAACTCGTAACCCAAAGGAACTCCAACCAAATATTTTTTTATAACGTCGCCAGAAAGGTCGGAATGATCTTTAAATCTTTTTTTCAGGTAAAACAAAGACGCTTTCATTTCGTAAATAGGATCGGAGTATAGAAATAATTCTTCTCTTTCATCACGTTTAACCCATGGAAAAGAGCCATCCACCCCTGCTTGTTTTAGACTCCGCAAAGCCCTTTTCCAGGGATAAAATCGAAATTCAGCTTTAATTCCTTCTGCTGCAAAAGAAGCCCTCACAATATCGGCACAGATCCCGCGACCCCCACCCTCTTCATAGACATACGGAGCCCACTCTCCGGTGGCGACAGTTACAACCTCCCCTGCCGCGACAGCGCGTCCATTAGTGAACATTATCAACGCCATCAAAACAACACTGACCATTCGAATCTGGTTCAATTTACACCACCTTGACAAGACTAAGACTTCACCAGTTGCTAAGACACGACGGCATTGGATAATATCATAGCAATCACAACGTGTCTAAAGTCTTTAATTTACGGCCCCATAAAACAAAAAGCCCCCGGAATCATTGATTCAGGGGGCCCTGAGACAGTCTTTAAAAGAATTCCCTATTCGCCGAGATATGCCTTCTGAATATCCGGATTATTAAGGAGCTTCGAAGCTTCATCTTCCATGACCACGTTCCCGGTTTCGAGTACATAGCCACGATGAGCCATGCTGAGAGCAACCTTTGCGTTCTGCTCTACAAGAATTATAGTCGTTCCAAGTCTATTAATTTCATTGATGATATTAAAAATCTGCTTAACGATAAGCGGTGCCAGCCCAAGTGAAGGTTCATCCAAGAGCAGAACTTTTGGACGGCTCATCAGAGCGCGTCCGATAGCCAGCATTTGCTGCTCACCACCGGACAGAGTTCCACCTGCCTGCCTGCGTCTTTCACGCAGGATGGGGAACATAGCAAAGACACGCTCCATATCGTCGGCGATTTCATTATCGTTGCGGAAGAACGCACCCATATCAAGGTTTTCCTCAATAGTCAGCCTAGGGAAGATACGCCGTCCCTCCGGAACCTGACAAAGCCCCATTGAAGGCAAGTTATCTGATGCGACCTTGTTGATGCATTCGCCCTTGTAGTAAATCTCACCGGCAGAGGCTTCGACTATATTGCAGATAGTCATCAGGGTTGTGGATTTCCCGGCACCGTTTGCACCGATAATGGAAACAATCTCCCCTTCCATAGCCTTGATACTGATTCCTTTCAGGGCCTTGATACTGCCATATCCCGCATGGACATCACGAAGTTCTAAGATAGGTTCTGACATGGCTTAATCCTTTTCCGCCTTCATTCTACGTTTGGGAGGCAGCAGTCCCTGCGGCCTGAAGAGCATCATTAATGTCATGACGCCACCAAAAACAAGCATGCGGTAAAGTTCGAAATCCCTGAAAATCTCCGGCAGGGCAATCAAGGCCAGTGCGCCGAGGATAACCCCGGGAATGGAGCCCATACCACCTAGAACCACCATGGAAAGAACCATTGCAGATTCGAGGAAAGTAAATGATTCCGGGCTGACAAAACGCATACGTGCGGCATAAAAAGCACCGGCCATACCGCCAAAGCATGCTCCAGAGCAATACGCCAGCAATTTCATATAAAAAGTGGGAATTCCCATGACCTCGGCAGCAGTCTCATCCTCGCGGATGGCTTCCCATGCACGTCCGATACGTGAATGGTTCAAACGGTAGACCGCGATGATGGTGAACACAACCAAGGCTAATATTACATAATAGATAAGCGACAGCTTTTTGAGCCAAAGATGTTCAAGGGTAAATCCATTGGCAAAATCAGGCCAATATACGCCGGGAGCCTTAATCCCGGTAATCCCGTTGGGGCCGTTGGTCAGGCTCATCCAGTTATTGAGTACCATGCGCACGATTTCTGCAAAACCGAGGGTAACAATAGCCAGATAGTCACCTCGCATACGCATGGAACAGTAACCGATGATGCAGGCCCCCAATCCGGCCACACCTGCACTGATGGGCAGGCAAAGCCAAAATGCAAGCTTGAAATGTATAGAGAGCAAGGCATAGGTGTAAGCACCAAGGCCGTAAAAAGCGATATAGCCAAGATCAAGCATACCTGCGAGGCCAACTACAATGTTCAAGCCGAGACCGAGGCAGATATAAATCATGCAGTTAATTGCTACATCCTGCGCATAACGCCCGAAAAGATGCGGATAAGCCACAGCAAAAGCAAGTATGGCAAAAGCCCAGACTGCAAATGGCAGTGTCGAGGTAGCCTTCTTCACTCCCCCAACTGCAGCCCCGGCAGGCTTGGTAATAAAATTAAAGGCTCCGATACTTTTCAGCTGCCGTAAGACAAGAAGAAACGAGCACCCGGCGGCAATCTTCCACCAAACTGAAAAGGTGGTTGCCACTTCCAATCCTTCAGGCTTAACTCCGAGTAAGGGCCAGAGCAGGACGAAAAGCCAGATCATCCCAACGCCTAAAGAAGTCCAGTGCTTTTTAAACTCTGGTATCGTCAACGTTCTCTCCCATGATTCCTGAAGGTCTGAAATAAAGCACTCCGATGAGGATCAGAAATGCAAAGACATCCTTGTACTCGCCGGAGATATAGCCGGCAGCGAAAATTTCGACCATACCAATAATAAAGCCACCGATCATTGCACCGGTAATGTTACCGATTCCGCCCAGAACAGCAGCGGCAAAAGCTTTGATACCCGGGACAAAACCCATGTCATAACGTACCGATCCATAATAAAGACCGACCATAATCCCGGCGGCAGCAGCCAGTCCGGCACCGATGGCAAAAGTCAGGCTGATGATACGGTTCGAGTTGATTCCCACCAGCGCAGACATAATTTTATCCTGTGCTGTGGAGCGCATGGCCTTACCGATACGGGTCTTAAAGACCAGAAAGTTAAGCGCAACCAGCAAAAATGCGGTCAGGCTGACAATGAAAAGCTGCATGTAAGACAGCATGACTGTCCCAAACTCAAATCCTCCCTGTGTCAATTCAGTGGGATAAGGTCTGTCATATACACCCTGAGTAAGCATCAGGCCATTCTGCAGAAAAATGGACATACCGAGAGCAGAAAGGAGCACCGAAAGCCTTGAAGAGCTTCGCAGCGGTTTATAGGCCACTTTCTCAACAGCCATGGCCAGCATAGCGCAATAAGCCATAGCCAGAATAAGCGATCCGGACAGGCAGACCCATGCCGGAGCACCCTGCGCGAGCAGGTAGCTCATAAAGATAACACCGACATAACCGCCAGCCGCAAAAAATTCACCATGGGCGAAGTTAATGAGCTGGATAATGCCGTACACCATGGTATAACCCAGCGCGATCAGTGCGTAGACACTACCGAGGGTAATACCGTTGATGAGTTGCTGAAAAAAATATTCCATGGAGTTCCGGGGGCTGTGCGTAAAGGTCCCCGTCATTCAAGACGGGGACCGTGATTTCAGTACTTCTAGTAGAGCTTACCGGTTGCAGGGTTCCAGTAGTTAATGAACTTTCCGCCATCAACCTTACGGATAATGTAGTTGGAGCCGGAGTCTCCGTTAGGCTTGAACTTTATGTGCTTGGTTGCACCATCGTAATCAAGCTTCATGAGTTCGGCTTTAACCTTATCAGGATCGGTAGAACCGGCAGCATTTACAGCCTTGAAATAAGCCATGGCGGAGTCATAAGCATAACCGGAGTATGCACCGGGCTCACCGTGCTTGGGCTGGTACTTGGCATAGAATTCTTTGTAAGCAGGAGCTTCGCTATCGATATAACCGAATGTCAGGTAAACACCTTCTGCAGCATCTTTTGCGATCTCAATAAGCTGCGGATGATAAACAGCATCCTGAGCCAGACGGACAGCCTTGATACCCATGCGTTTAGCCTGAATGAGCATCAAAGCACCGGTCGCTGAGTTCTGCATGGACATGTAGAACACATCAGGATTGGTATTTTTAACTTTAGTAAGGATAGCGGAAAAATCTTTATCGCCCTGGTTTACGTGCTCGTGACCAAGAACTTTAATTCCAGCGGCGTTACACATCTTCTCTACGCCGTCAGCAAGTCCCTGAGAATAAGCTGTCTTATCGTCTACGATGTAAACTGTCTTAGCACCGATTTTTTCCTGCATGAATTTGAGAGCAATAGCACCCTGGTCATCATCACGACCGCACATGCGGAACATGTAAGGCAGACCGCGGGAGGTAACTTTTTCATTAGTGGAGGCCGGGGTGATCATGACGATTGATTCTTCATCAAGAACTTCAGAAGCAGGCAGAGTTGCACTTGAACAATATGCGCCGACAACACCGTTTACTTCTTCGTTGATCAGCTTGTTGGCAGTTGCAACAGCCTGACGGGGTTCGCAAGCAGTATCCTGCGGCAAAATCACGATGTCATCAAAACCGGGAATACCACCATTTGCTTTCACAACTTCAACTGCAGTAAGTACACCATTCTTAATGTCATTACCGTCAGCAGCATATGGTCCGGTCAGCGGTCCCATGGTTCCGACTTTAAGTGTCTTAGCGAACACCATACCTGCGCTCAGCATCAGAATTGCTGCCACGAGCAATGCTGTCATCATAGAACGTTTCATAAAATGAGCCTCCCTAAAGTAAATAAGATTAGTTACCCAGATATGCCTCAATTACAGCAGGATTCTTCTGAATTTCTTCAGGGTTCCCCTTTGCAATCATTACTCCGTGATCAAGAACTACAAGACGCTGACAAATTCCCATGACAACTTTCATGTCATGTTCCACCATCAGCACGTTAATACCTCTTTCAGAGATTTTACGGATCGTTTCCATTAACTCCGCACTCTCCGCCGGGTTCAGCCCCGCCGCAGGCTCATCAAGCAAAATGGAACTAGGCTCAGAAGCCAGCGCCCTCGCAATCTCAAGTCTGCGCTGATGACCGTATGGAAGACTGGACGCCACTTCGTCAGCATACTCGTCCAACTCCGCAAAACGGAGTTCCTCCATGGCCTTCTCCTTGATACGCGCCTCCTCCATTTTCTGGGCCGGAGTGCGGAAAATGGCTCCGAAGACTCCACACGAAGAGCGGGAGTGCTGAGCAACCATTACGTTTTCAAGAGCGGTCATGTTCTGAAAAAGACGGATATTCTGGAAGGTTCTGGCAATGCCTTTATGAAGCACCTGATATGGCTTCAGCCCGGTCAGGTTTTCACCATTGTACTCCACGTGCCCCCCGGAAGCCGAATAAACTCCGGTGATCACGTTAAAGACTGTAGTTTTGCCAGCGCCGTTGGGACCTATCAGCCCCACAATCTCCCCCGGCATGAGAGAGAAGTTAACCTCTGCCAAAGCCTGCAGCCCACCGAAGCGGACGCTCACGTCGTGTAAATGAAGTTCTGCCATATTGGACATACCTATACACATTATTCTTCTTAAGATCAAGGCAGAAGACGTTTTTTATTCCTTACTAACTCGATCTAAAGAATTATTATTCGCAACAACAATGCTTTACCAAGAATATTACAATATACTGATTGCAGAATCAGCAACAATACGAATTACACAACAACACAGTTGACTACTTGATCAAGAAACAGCAGAATGCAAATATAACTATATTCTGCATTCTAGTCGTTTTATCTAATATTAGTATCTACATCTACTGATTCACATTTAATCATACAGATTATAATGCGTAATAAAAGTCTTTTTTTGCTTACAAAATTGTCCATATATTTAGCACTATTTTCCATATTTGGCTAATTTCCTTCTAAATCATTACTGCCTTGGCTTTAGCTGACATTTAGTCTCTAAAAACACTTTTTTCATGAATTTAGTTCGAGTATTTAATTATTTTGCATTGCAATAGCATTTTGACTTCTGCGATTGAGTTCTCACTTATGTAAAATTTTTCAAAAAAAATTTTATTCTGTTGAGCCTTAACAAATAAAAAAAAGGCCCTGTCCGCATTGCGGACAGGGCCTTACGTACTTCAATTGAATGAAGCTAAGAGGCTTTTATCGGCCTACCAGCTGTCATCACCGAAGGGATCGGAACCGAAGCCGAAGTCTTCAGCAGGTGCGCCACCGGTTTCGGGAGCGCCAGCGGAGTCGCCACCAGCAGCAGGAGCAGCGCCTTCAGCAACAGCACCAGCAGCTACGGTTACAACACCGTGCTTTTTAACGTCTTCGATCATCTTGAGGAGTTCATCAACCTTGCCGATGTACTCTTCAACTTTTTCCTGGGAAGTAACGATGACTTTGTCGCCTTCGTCTTTACCAGCAGCTTCGAAAGCTTCACACTTGCCTTTGTACTCAGCCATGGCTTTTTCGGTTTCACCGAGTTTGCCTTCAGCAGCAGCAAGTTTGGTTTCCAGATCCTGAACTTTAGCAGCCTGTTCAGTGATGGTGGTACGGTATTCAGCGAGCTTTCCGAAGATAGCGTCAACCTGGATCATAACGTCGCCGGGAAGTGCGCCAACGGAAACGTTGTCGCCAAGGCCGGTAACCTGACCGGTTTTCATTTTAGCCAGTTCAGGATGCTGTTCGTAGATCCATGCTTTTGCAAGAGCTGCTGCAAAAGGTTCGAATTCAGCATCAATGTCTTTCTGAGTCATGTAGCCCAGAAGTTCCTGTACAGAGTTATTGCTTTCGCCACCCTTGATGTAGGACACAAAAGTGCTCATGGGGAAAGTTTTGCGTGCTTCAGACATGGTTAGTTCCTCCTTGCTCTATTACAGAGTAAAAGTCTTTTCTTCACGGACCGGCATGGGCAGACGGCCAATGTATCTTGCATAAGTTAAAGCTGCAGTCCTGTAGACGAGGTGTCCAAGCTTAGACCACGGCAGATAGACAAACATCATGAATACGGCGATCAAGTGCACGTAGTACATGGGGTATGCGAGAATTGCGACGCCGAGGAGACGCAGGATTTCGCACATGATGCCGGTTACGGCGATAGTCCAGATCAGGCCGAGCAGGTACCAGTCATAGTAGCTGGAACCGTGTACGCCCTGGTCCTGATTCAGGCGACGCTTGGTGAGCAGCACGAGGGAGTAAACCAGCAGTACTGCGCCGACGTTGGCCAGAATCTTGATCGGATGCCACAGCGGCATGGGGGTATGGCCGATGGGGCCGAGGAAAGGAATAATCTTTCCACCCCAGTGGGTTACTGCAACCACACCGGTTACTACCATCAGGCAGATAAATGCGACCATTATGAAACGGTGGCCGTTGAACTTCTGTTCGTCAGCTTCGTCGGTTTCGCCGCATTCTTTCCACTTGGAGTGAGTCACCAGTTCGTTTTTGCAAACGTCGATGAAGCACTCCAGCATGCTGGGCTTTTCAGATTTGTCACCTACAGCAAAGACCTTAGGTTGATCTTTGAATGATTCGATCAGGTTCTTTACTCCCTTGTAGAAAGTCCAAACCATGAAACCGAAGGCAATCATGAAGATCGGGTCAATAGTAAAGTCGCCGGGGAACAGATGTCCGTAGACGATTTCACCATCTTTAAGAGGGAAGAAGGAACCGCGAACTCCCGCCATGATGAACCAAATCACCAGGTAGATAGCTGCCGGAATAGCAATAAGCTTGGGCAGATGCTTGGGGGAAGCCATCCATTTACCGATAATGGAAGGGGTTACCATCTTCTGATAGGCCATGTTACGCAGTCCTGCGAGAAGGTCTGCCGGACGAGCGCCGCGGGGGCACAGGTCGGAACAGGTACCGCAGTTGTGGCACAGCCATATATCAATGTCATTTACGAGTTTATCTTTAAGGCCCCACTGAGCCCAGACCATTTCCTTACGCGGGTAAGGGTTGTCGGCAGGCGAGAGGGGACAGGCTACAGAGCAAGTTGCGCACTGATAGCACTTCTTGAGGCTTTCGCCACCGACTTCCTGCAGTTCTTTGATGAACTGCAGATCCGGTTTAATGCGAATATCTTTTTCCATGTCGCGTCTACCTCCTAGTAGCCCTTGAACGGGTTAGGACCGATCTTGATCATCTCTTTAACAAAGTTATCGATCATATCGGGCACTTTGTCATATTCGTCGATGGCAAGTTCAGCCTGTACAACACGTTCGGGTTCAACGCCAAGTCTGTTCAGAGAATCAGCGACGTTTTCCATACGGCGGTTACAAAGCTCAGAACCTTTCATAAAGTGGCACTGGTAATCTTCACCGTATTTACAACCGAGCAGAAGAACTCCATCAATACCCTTGGACATTGCATCAGCAATCCAGATGGTGTTTACAGAGCCGAGGCAGCGGACGGGAACAACACGAACGTAAGGAGACCAGCCTTTACCGCGCATAGCTGCCATATCGAGTGCCGGGTAGGCATCGTTTTCGCAAGCCAGAACGATAAAACGGGGACCGTCAGCTTCCATATCATCAGGTACGTTAACCTGCTTGATCATGGAACCGATCATGTCAATGTTGTAGTTGTCGAATCCGATTACGCGCTCAGGGCAGGCACCCATACAGGTACCGCAACGGCGGCAACGGGACGGATTCGGCATTGGTGTTCCTTTTTCATCATCATCCAGTGCGCCGAAGGGACATTCCTCGGTACAACGCTTACACTGGGTGCAGCGCATGAAGTTGAAAACAGGATAGGTGGTGTCACCGGAGCGGGGGTGTACAGCTACGCCGTGGTTGGAGGAGTTGATACACTGGATCGCTTTCAGTACAGCACCTGCTGCATCCTCACGGGCAAGTCCCATGGACATGGGCTGACGGACACAACCTGCGGCATAAATACCGGTACGGCGTGTTTCGTAGGGGAAGCAGATGTAGTTGGAGTCTGCGTAACCGTCGAACTGCTGGAGATCGGGGAATGCAGGACCCTGTCTGTATACGAGGTTGATGGTCGGATCGTGCGCGGTGGTGGGAACCATACCGGTGGGAACTACGACCAGTTCAGCTTCGATTTCAATATTTTCACCGAGCAGGGTGTTGCTTGCGCAAACAACCATTCCGGCACCCTCTTCCTTGATGGAAGTTACGGTACCTTTAGTCAGCATAACACCGGGGTTATCCTGTGCAGCACGGTAGTAACGCTCGTTTACGCCGGGCACCATCATGTGATCGTAGATGATGTAGGCTACAGCGTCGTCATTTTTTTCGCGTACGTAGTTGGCCTGCTTGAGGGCAACGAGGCTGCTCAGCTCAGAAGTGTAAGGCAGGTGCTTATAAGATTCCATGTCTTCATAGACAAAGGTTTCCTCTTCTTCACCTTCTGCTGCTTCTGCTGCTGCAGCATCGTCAGCTGCAATCTGCTCTTCAGAGCGATTCGCGTAAGCTTCTTCTTCAGCGGCAAACTGCTTTTCACTGAGGCGGGTATCAAGAACAAAGGCAACAGACTTGGCAGTCATCTTGCCTTCCTTGACCATAGCTTCAAATTCCGCAGCAGTCACAACCTTAGAAGAACCGTAACCCATAGGCTCTACGTATTTAGTGTCCTGGGCAACCCAACCGGTAGCCAGAACACATGCGCCTACAGCCATTTCTTCAACGTTGCCGCCGACTTTCACTTTAGCAGTGTATTTGCCGGGAGCGCCTTCGAGAGCTGTAAGCTGTGCAGAGGTCAGCACTTTGATTCTGGAATTGGACTGAACTTCAGAGATCAGAGCTTCAATGCCGGTTTCGTGTGCTTCAGTATAGGGATAGGAAAGGGGGAATGTCTTGTACATTCCGGCAGCCTTACCACCAAGATTGGCTTCCTTTTCTATCAAAATTACGTCGTGGTTGGTCTTGGCAGCGTAAAGAGCCGCAGTAAGACCGGTGAAACCACCACCCATGACCATGACAACCTTGTTGGTATCAAAAGCCTGGGATTCCTGCTCATTAGTCTTGAGCAGCTTGGTAACACCCATTTTGACGTATTCGTTTGCCATAATTTTGAGGAGCTCAGGAACTTCTCCGTTAGGATCAGGCATGGTGCCGTCGGGATTCCTGAAAACCTTGATGCACTGTTCACGCAGGTTGACTCGTTCGACAACGACATTGTCAAAGTCGAAAATGTCCCAGTCAACGCGAGGGCTAGTGCCGCAGATACATACTGCGTCAACGTTGCCAGCGTCGATATCTTCCTGAATGAGCTTTCTTCCTTCCTCGCTGTTAAGACGCGGGTGCACCTTTACGACCGGACACTCGTTCGCGTAAACGCGACCGACCAGTTCAGCCATTTCTTCAGCGTTCAGGTAAGGGGATACGCTCGCTTGGTCGAAATAAACACCGATTTTTTCGGGCATGTCGACTTACCTCCCTATCACCGTTTGGATCGCTTTGAGAGCGGCAGCAGTACCGGACTGGGCTGTCTTCATGACATCCAGAGGCTGCTTTGCACACCCGGCAGCGAAAATGCCTTGTTCCTCACCGCCGACAATAAAGCCCTGATCGTCAACCTGTACACCGGAAGGAACCGGGGTACCAGCAAGACTGGGCTGCATACCGGTTGCCAGAACTAAGAGATCATGTTCGTTCTGGGACTTGATACCGGATTCAGCATCCTCAACTGTGACGAGAACATTGCCGGAACCGGATTCTTCGATAACTTCAGCGACCTTACCTTTAACGGCATTGATCTTGTCATCGGAAAGAATGCGCTTGGCGAACTTGTCGTAACGTCCCGGAGTACGCAGGTCGATGTAGTAAATGGTGACCTTTGCGTCAGGGTACTGCTCACGAACATATGCAGCCTGCTTCAAGGAAGCCATGCAACAGATGTAGGAACAAAAGTTGAGGTGGTTTTCATCGCGAGAACCCGCACACTGTACGAATGCGATGTTTTTAGGCTGTGCACCGTCAGAGGGGCGCACAATCTTACCGTCGGTAGGTCCGCTGGGAGCTGCAAGTCTTTCCATCGCCATGTTGGAAATACAGTTCTGTACGGTACCTGCGCCGAGGTTGGAAAGTTTGGTAACATCGTAAGGCTTCCAGCCGGTAGCGTAGACGATGGAACCTACATTAAGTGTGATGACCTTTTCCTCTTCTTTCAGGTCGATAACTTCGACACCTTCGAGAAGTTTGAGGTCTTCATCGGTGCAATTTTCTTTTTCAAGAACATACCTTGCGGGGAAAGCAAAAGGTACATCCATGTAAAGAGCTTTGCGGTCGCAGAGTTTAAACTCAAATTCATCGGTAATGTCATTGGACAGTTTCGCGATGACGTCAGTGAGTTCAACACTGCCGGGACCCACATATCTGGGCTTGATGCGAACCTTGACTTCGTAGTCGCCTTTGGAACCGCTGATGGATTCCACTTCAGCCAAGGTAAAGAACTTTACGTTCTTATTGTTTTTGATTCTCTGAAACTGAATCTCCAGTCCGCAGGAAGGAGGACACAGCTTCGGAAAATATTTATTCAGCTGCATCACCCGGCCACCCAGATACGGCGCCTTCTCCACGATGAAGACTTCATGGCCTACTTCAGCGGCTTCGAGTGCAGCAGTGATACCACTGAACCCGCCGCCTACGACAAGTATGCTATTTGACATTCTCTATCCTCCTGAACTCTTAGAAGCCCTGAGCCTTAAAATGGCCCAAACCCGGACACCGACCGAAGGGTCGCAATACGGATTCAGACCATTTCAGTGCAAGCCGTAAAAGAACGGCTGCGGGCCTAAGCCCGCAGCCGCATATATCATTCCCGGCTTAGGTGGGGATGATCTGGTGGTATGCTTTCTTGAAGACGGTAGTTTCGCCTTTTTCTACGTCATACTTGGAGTTGACGAAGCATTTCCACTTGGAATCATCGAGACCCATGAAGTCACCGCGGTAGTAGAAACCGGGGTAACGGGACTCTTCACGGAATTCAATGTGCTGCATGTGCAGGCGTACAGTCCACAGTCTGTGGAACTGCTCCCAGCAGCGCATGAGTTCGTGGAGGTCGCGAGCAGCCAGTTTTCTAGAGTCTTCTTCGAGCATTTCGAGAAGGTGGAAACCGGTGTGCAGGAGAGACTTAGAAGTCACGTACATGGTACCAACACCACCACCGTATTCATCAGTTGCCTTAACGAGGCGCATCATGAAGTTTTTGGGAGTGATGTAGTTGGGGTTAACTACGGGGTCGGTAGAGATGCCTTTACCTTCTTCGTAGGTGTACCAAGGCTGGTAGATCTCTTTAGCGAGGTCAGCAGCATTTTCTTTCAGAGAGGGTTTGAAGTCCTTGTGGTCAACAACCCAGCGTACCATCTGCTTACCAACGATACGACCTTCAGCGTGAGAACCGGAAGAGAACTTGTGACCGGATGCACCAACACCGTCAGCACAGGTCCAGAGGCCGTTAACGGTGGTCATACGGTTGTAGACTTTACCGTTGTCAGCTTTAACTTTGTAATCTTCGGGAACCCAGTCTTCGTCCGGACCGGAAGTCCAGATACCGCAGCAACCGGAGTGAGAACCGAGGAGGTAAGGCTCGGTGGGCATGATTTCGGAACCGGAGTTTTCAGGTTCGATGTTCTGACAAGCCCAGAGGTTAGCCTGACCAACACACATGTCAAGGAAGTCTTCCCAAGCTTCGGACTCGAGGTGCTTCTGCTCAGCAGGTGTCAGTTCTTTGAAGGTGTTCTGCAGTGCGGTAGCGGTATCCATGTAGATGGGGCCGCGGCCTTCACGCATTTCACGGAGCATCATGTGGTTACGCAGACAGGTCGGGATAACGTGACCTTTAGCGTAGCCGCGATCTTCGTAAGGCTTGAGCATTGCGCGGTTAGTTTCGCAGTAGTCTTCGCCTTTGTAGTTGGTTGCTTTAGCTTTGAAGAGCAGGAACCATGCACCAACCGGACCGTAACCGTCTTTGAAACGAGCGGGTACGAAGCGGTTTTCCATCATGGTCATTTCAGCGCCAACCTGAGCACACATGGTGTAGGTGGAACCAGCGTTCCATACGGGGTACCATGCACGACCCATACCTTCACCAGTGGAGCGAGGACGGTAAACGTTAACAGCACCACCGCAAGCTACAACAGCTGCGTTACATTTGAAAACGTATACTTTGTTTTCGCGTGTGGAGAAACCAACTGCACCAGCGATGCGGTTAGGCTCATTAGCGTCGAGGAGCATTTTAACGATGAAGATACGTTCCATGTAGTTTTCTTCGCCGAGAGCCATTTTAGCTGCTTCAGCAACGATGCACTTGTAGGATTCACCGTTAATCATCATCTGCCAGCGACCGGAACGAACGCAAGCGTCGCCGTTACGCAGGGAGAGACCAGCTGCTTTAGCAGCTGCACCGTCGAGGTTCTTACCGTCTTTTTTGATCCAGCAGGGAAGGCCCCACTCTTCAAAAAGGTGAACGGAGTCATCAACGTGACGGCCGAGGTCAAAAATAAGGTCTTCGCGAACGAGGCCCATGAGGTCAGTACGAACCATGCGTACGTAGTCATCAGCGTCATTTTCGCCAAGGTAGGTGTTGATAGCGGAAAGACCCTGTGCAACAGCACCGGAACGTTCCATAGCAGCTTTATCGAGGAGCATGATGGAGATGTCGCCACCAACTTTTTCGATCCAGCGCATTGCTTCATAAGCAACACCGCAGTTACCCATACCACCACCGACGAGGAGCAGGTCCACGTCTTTTTCTATAAGCTCAGGTTCTGCGAGAGCAACACCTTTAGAAGCTTCTTTACTAGGGAGAAGAGGCATGTTTCCTCCTTAATTAGGTTTTTAAGATTGCGTGAATTAATACACCCAAGACAAACTCTTAGCAGTGATTAATCCAGATCCTTCCAAGCAGTAGTCTTGTCTGCATCAGCAACGTCAAACTTCTGTCCGAGAACTTCTTTGGGGGTAACCAGTTCAGTTTCGGTGAAGAGCAGTTCGTTGTCGAGGTCAGTCGGCTCGGGTTTACCTTCATAAGGTTTGATAGAACCTTCAGGGGTAGTGCGGATGGGGAACTTGAAGCGCTTTACGTTACCGTTACGGAATTTAACGGTCCACATGATGTCTTCAGCGGAACGCATGGGAATGGAAGTACCACCCATGGGTGCGAAGTCACCGTAGGGACGTGCTTCAATAGCGCCCTGGGGACAAATTTTGACGCAGGAGTAACACTCCCAGCATCCTTCGGGTTCCTGGTTGTAAGCCCGCATTTCTTCGGGATCCAGGATCATAAGATCGTTAGGGCAGATGTACATGCAGGCGGTCTTTTCTCCACCTTTACAGCCATCACACTTTTCCGGATTGACAAAGGTCGGCATACCTAGTCCTCCTAAAAGGGTTTAATGTTATCAATCACCGACATCCTATAACCATTTATAATCTTGCCTAAAGTTCAAGGCTCGTGAAATTAGTAACTATCAAGCCCCTCACTCGGTGTCAAGGCGAAAGTGAAATTTAGAACAAGCTAATTTCAAATCCGCTATATAAACGGCTTAGAAACACTGTCGCCATAGTTCCAAAACTATAAAAAAACGGCTCTGGTCTTTTGCGACAAAACAATAATGTGTTCCATCATGGATTGGTATTTAGTTCAATCTAGCCTTTAATTGCAAGCCTTTTTTTCAGATTGTGGGATTTTCTTCACAACTGTCATAACAAACCGATTTTACATGCCAACGGCATAGACTTTTACCTGATTTTCTCTAGACAGAGTCCAAATAACAGCTACATATAATATGATGACTAATCTTTCCATCTTAACGTTAAATCGACACTAGAAGCACCCACACACAGCACTATCCAAAATCCTCTTACTCTTTTTAGTCAATTCTGTAAGCATTGCCACTAGACTGCAACCAACTAAAACAGTAACTAGCTATAATATTTGCACATACTTTAAAATATTCCAACATTCCCATCTAACCGAACCTTATACTAAGTGAAAAATTTCACTCTATTTGAATTTTGCCCTTGACATTTCTTTCACAAACCATTCATAACCCCTCTTAAGCTTTATGGAGAAAACGCCTTTTAGGACTATCCTGAAAGTGGACTCCATGATAATGGTTTTTACGAATTTTCGTTCCGCAGACCCGCTTCACTATAGAAGCGCTGCCTCCATGAAATACTCGGAGGCCGAAGATTTCTTATCAGGAGGTCTTGCGGAAGGGCCAAGGTGTTGAAAAAATAATTACTACAAGGAGACGTAAACATGTCTAAGCTCGTAGCCCCTCACGGTGGTAAAGGTCTTGTATGCTGCCTGCTCGAAGGAGCAGAACTCGCTGCTGAACAGAAAAAAGCAGAAGGTCTGAAACAGATCGAAATTTCCGCCCGCGCAAAGGGTGACCTCATCATGATGGGATGTGGTGGTTTCTCTCCCCTGAACGGCTTCATGGGTAAAGAAGACTGGAAAGGCGTTTGTGAAAAATTTCTGATGACCGACGGCACCTTCTGGCCCGTACCGGTTACCCTCGATTCCGACGACGAAGACGTTAAAGTCGGTGACGAAATCGCTCTCGTAAACAACGGTGAAGTATATGCAACCATGCAGATCACCGAAAAATACGAAATGTCCGAAGAAGACAAGAAATGGGAATGCTACCAGGTCTTCAAAGGTGAAGGCGAAGAATCCGCAGACGATATCTTCTGGAAAACCGCTCTCGAAGATCACCCCGGTGTTCAGATGGTTATGGCTCAGAAGAAGTACAACCTCGCTGGTCCCGTTAAAGTTCTCTCCGAAGGTGAGTACCCCGAACAGTACAAAGGTGTTTACCTGCGTCCCGCAGAAACCCGTGCAATGTTCGACGAAAAAGGCTGGTCCACAGTTTCTGCTCTCCAGCTCCGTAACCCCATGCACCGTTCTCACGAGTTCCTGGCAAAAATCTCCATCGAAGTTTGTGACGGTTGTCTGATCCACTCCCTGATCGGTAACCTCAAGCCCGGTGACATTCCTGCTGAAGTTCGTGTTAAAGCAATCGACACTCTCGTTGAGCACTACTTTGTTAAAGAAAACGTTATCCAGGCTGGTTACCCCCTCGATATGCGTTACGCAGGTCCCCGTGAAGGCCTCCTCCACGCTACCTTCCGTCAGAACTACGGTGTTAACCGCATGCTGATCGGTCGTGACCACGCTGGTGTTGGTGATTTCTACGGTCTGTTCGAAGCTCAGGAAATCTTCGACAAGATTCCTTACGCAACTGAAGCTTGTCCCGAGCCCGGTAAAGCTCTCCTTTGTGAGCCCATGAAGATTGACTGGACTTTCTACTGCTACAAGTGCGACGGCATGGCTTCCCTGAGAACCTGCCCTCACAACAAAGAAGAGCGCGTAATCCTTTCCGGTACCAAACTGCGTAAAGCTCTCTCTGAAGGCGCTGAAATCGTAGATCACTTCGGTCGTGACGAAGTTCTCGTACAGCTCCGCGAATACTACGAAGGCCTCACCGAAAAGGTTGAAGTCAAAATGCAGGGCGCAGCTTCCGGCGACGCAATGTAATTTAAGTAGTATTACTACTTGCTTATTCAGGGGGGAGGCGGTTTTCGCCTCTCCCCTTTTTCTTTGTCATTACGGGCGAAAGGGCTTCTTTTTTACACCGCAAATCAGAGGGGTTGCCCATCGGGAGAAATCGCGCTATTAAGGTGGACTTCTCTATATCACATTTCAGGAAACAAAAATAATGCCCGAATATAAAAAATTTGAACGTTCCGGCGGTGCTGCACCGCGTAGACAGTCCCTGCTCGACGAAATCAAAGAGCTGGACGCAAGACTTCTTTCCCTTGTCTCCCGCAGAAACTACCTTATGGGTAAAGCTGCAAGCAAACGCAAACTGAAGGGGCTGCCCCTCGGCGATCCGGATATGGAAAGACGTATCTTTGAAACATGGTCTGCAGAAGCCGGTCATAAAAAATTCGACCTCAAAACAGCTCGCCGTGTTTTCGAACAGCTTAACAACCTTGCTTATGCATGTGTTGCCAAGCCAGAGAACCGTAAGCTTTCTACATATGTATTGTCTCCGCCTCAAAGACCTGTGAACGTGACTTTTGACGGTCCCGGTTCTCTTTTACAGTCCAAGCTCTGGATTGCACTCTGCGCAGCAGCAGGAGCTGAGGCCAAGATGGGTCCCCTTTGTGTTAACGATGAGATCACCGAACTGATCAAATCGCTTAATCAGGCTGGAGCACACCTTTCATGGGATGGTGAAACCATCGAATCCCGTGCAGGTGAAGGAATCGAATTTGAAGAGAAGCTGATCTTTGCCGGGGACAATGCCATGAACATGTTCCTGACAATTGCCTTCGGCCTCAAAACCGTTGGCAAGTTCAAAATCGCCGGCGGCCCCATCCTTAAGCAGTTCGATTCCAGACCGCTGGCTTCAATTCTTTCTCCGCTGGGTGCAAGACTTAACACTCTTGACCTCCAGAGCCACGGCTTACCCGCCCGTCTCGAATGCGGTGGCCGCATGGCTTCATCCATTGAAATTTCTGAAGACATTCCTGCTGAATTTATTGCCGCGCTTGCTCTGGCAGCATGGACCTATCCGCAGGGATTGACCATGAAATTTGCAGAAGGCTGGCATGGAGCCGGACTGCTCAAAGAAGTTGTTGCTGTCCTCAAAAAATGCGGTGTCAAAGCCGAGCTTAATGAAACCGAATGCTCCATTCCCGCGACAAAGGAAATATCTGTTCCTGAACAGCCTTCCATTGCTCTGGAGCCTGAACTTTGTGCCGCACTGCTGGCAATGCCTGCTTTCAGCAACGGACAGGTAACCCTTAACGGTTACTGGCCGAAAAACGAAACCGCTGAAGACGCTATCCGGATCCTGAAGGCCGGTGGTCTTAATATTGAAATTTCTAAAGGAAGCATCTCTGCAACCAAGGGTGAAGCCGCAGCAGAAGCCTCCTTTAACTTCGGAAATGCAACCGACCTCTTCCCCGTCGGCCTCGCCCTTGCAGTAAACTCCCGTTCAGAATGCAAAGTCAGCAATATTGCTGACGCAGTGATGTTTGAACAGGGAATTGAACTGCTTGAACGCCTCGGAATCAAATATGAACGCGGCGAAGAAGAACTTACCGTTCTTCCCGGCAGACTCAAATGGGATGAAGCATGGTCCGCTCCTACTCCTTTCTTCGGTATTGCTCTTGGTCTCATGGCCTGGATGCGCCCCGGAATCTCTCTTGAAAACCCCGGCGACATCTCTGATCTCTGGCCTCGTTACTGGACCCTTTACAACAGCCTGCCGGAAGTCAACGGTCTCAAAGACCCTGAGGTTAAGAAAAAAGATGAATCAACAACCCGAAGAAGAATTAAAATCGATTAGCATCCCTGAGATCGAAGTAGAAATCGAGAATTTCAAGAAGGAACTTACACTCTGCCAGCAGCGAACTAAAACACTGCTGGCAAGTGAAAATCCTTCTGAAGGGATCTTTTTTGCCAAAGAAATCTTCGAATCGCAGCAAGATAAACTGCGTCTGGAAGCTGAGATTGACATCCGTCAACGAAAGATAAACCGAATGCGCCTCGGAATGGAAGGATAATAGATCCCGCCTTCTCATAACAGCTTTAGCGGGCACTTTATGAAGTACGCGGGTATGCGACGTACAACAGGACACTTAGTTTCAAATCTGCTTAAGAAAAGCATAATCTCACCGGAGGTATCATGGGTTTAAATATTACTGAAAAGATCATATCTGAACATCTTTTGAATGGCGAAATGGAGCCGGGAACAGAGGTCGGACTACGAATTGATCAGACTCTTACTCAGGATGCCACCGGCACCATGGCTTATCTGCAATTTGAAGCGATGGGGATTGATAAGGTCCAGACTGAACTTTCCGTAAGTTACGTTGACCACAACACCCTGCAAATGGGTTTTCGCAACCCTGACGATCATCAGTACCTGCGCACTGTTGCTGCCAAACACGGCGTTGTTTTCTCCCCTGCCGGGACAGGAATCTGTCACCAGCTGCATCTGGAGAACTTTGCCAAACCGGGCAAAACCCTGATCGGCTCAGACAGCCATACCCCCACTGCAGGTGGACTGGGTATGCTGGCTATGGGTGCGGGCGGACTTTCCGTTGCTCTGGCTATGGCCGGACAGCCCTATTCCATTCCCATGCCCAAGGTGGTTAAGGTTGAGCTTTCCGGCAAACTGACCGGATGGGCTTCTGCCAAAGATATTATCCTCAAGCTGCTTGAACTCAAAACCGTTAAAGGCGGTGTGGGCAAGGTATTCGAATTTGCAGGCGAAGGCGTAAAGACTCTTTCCGTTCCCGAACGTGCAGTCATCACCAACATGGGCGCGGAATTGGGTGCGACCACTTCCATCTTCCCCAGCGATGAGAACACCAAAGCATTCCTCAAGGCCATGGGCCGCGAAGACGACTGGTCCGAGCTTATCGCCGATGCGGATGCAACTTACGCTGAAGTAGTTGAAATCAACCTTTCCGAACTCGAGCCGCTGGTAGCCCAGCCGCATATGCCGGACCGAGTTGTAACTGTTAAGTCCCTCGCCGGACTCAAAGTCAACCAGTCAGCCATCGGTTCATGTACCAACTCTTCTTACTCCGACCTGAAGACAACCGCCCTGATTCTGCAGGACCAGCAGTTGCCGGAAGGTGTGGACCTGATGATCTCCCCCGGTTCCAAGCAGGTTCTCAAAATGCTTGCTTCCGATGGACTTATCGCCAACTTCATCGATTCCGGTGCAAGACTGCTCGAATGTACCTGCGGCCCCTGTATCGGTATGGGCGGCTCCCCCACTTCTGCCGGGGTGAGCGTACGTACCTTCAACCGTAACTTTGAAGGACGCAGCGGAACTCAGGATGCGCAGGTCTATCTGGCCAGCCCGCAGACTGCCGCGAAGCTGGCCCTTGCAGGTGAATTCACCGATCCCGCAACCTGGGGTACTCCTCCGGCCAAGATCGACTTCCCTGAAGAAGTTCCTTCAATCCGCCATCTTTTCATCTTCCCTCCCGAAAATAGAGCTGAAGTTGAAATCGTGCGCGGTCCCAATATTGTTCCTCTTGAGACATTCTCCGCCCTGCCGGATCAGATTTCCTCTGAAATCCGCCTCAAGGTCGAAGATGACATTACTACTGACCACATTCTGCCCGCGGGCGCGCAGATTACTGCACTGCGTTCCAACATTCCCGCGATCAGTGAATATATCTTCAGTCGTGTTGATGAAGGATTCGTTGGCCGCATGAAAGCTGCTGAAAGCGGAATCATTCTCGGCGGAGAAAACTACGGACAGGGTTCCAGCCGCGAACATGCAGCTCTCGGCCCCCGTCATTTGGGCGTTGTTGCTGTAATTACCAAGTCTCTTGCACGCATTCATCGTGCAAATCTTATCAATTTTGGCATTCTACCCCTTGTACTCTCTGAAAAGAGCGATTACGACAAACTGTCAGAAGGTAGTAAATTGACCATTGATACCACAACCATCACTCCTGGCGGAGAGACTTCTGTCAAAGCTGATGGAGTTGAAGTTAAAGTCAAAAACGACCTTTCCGCAAAAGAACTTGAAATTATTAAAGCCGGCGGCCTGCTGAACTACGTCGGTAAACAACTGTAAATGAGTAAGGCAGGGTATCCGCAATGGTGGATACCCTGCCGATTATAATAGAATAAACACTTGAAAGCAGCACCTGCTGCAAACGGAGACTGAAGAAGCCATGATGGACATTCTGCGCCAAAATGCCCAGAGCTGGGGTATCAAAATCGCATTCGGTATCATTATCGCAGTTTTTATTTTTGCCTTCGGCGCCGGCGGATTCAACGGCAACACCGATCCGGTAATCGCTTACGTTAACGACCAGCCTGTTCCTACTCAGGAATTCATGCAGGTCTACCGTGAAACTGCTGAAGCATTAAGGGCCCAGAATCCTAACTTAGACTCCGATCAACTGCAGTCCCCTGAATTCAAGAAAGCTGTTCTTGAACAGCTGGTCAGCCAGAAACTTCTAGAAGCAGAAGCAGAAAAACTCGGAATCTCTGTATCTAACAGCGAGCTTTCATACAGCATCAGTCAGATTCCTGCTTTTGCTGACAAAGACGGCAAATTCGACATGAACCTCTATCAGGCTTTCCTGCAAAGCAGAGCCATGTCCGCAGCCACCTTTGAAAATGACATGCGTAACAGCGCTTTGATCCGCAAGCTGCAGGAATACGTAACCATGCCGGTCAAGCCCACTGAAGCTGATGCCCGCGCACTTTTCGACTCTGCTGCTGAAAAAGTTCAGATCGATTACTACTATGTCTCCGGTGCTGACTTTGTTAAAAATATCAAGATCGGTGACAAACAGATTGAAGATTTCTACAAAGCCAACCCTGATAAATTCACTATCCCGGCACGCTCTGTTGTTAAGTACATTGCCTTCACTCCGGAAGAACTGTCTATCAACGAGTCAGTTACCCCTGAAGAAATCAAGGCATACTATGAAGCCAACAAAGAAGCTTTCCAGCAGGAAGCTCAGTTGAATGCACGCCATATCCTGATCACTGTTGATGAGAACGCTTCTGACAAAGAAGTTGCTGCGGCAGAAAAGAAAATTAAAAAAGTACTCGCCAAAGCCAAATCCGGTCAGGATTTCGGCAAACTGGCTGAAAAATACTCTGAAGGTCCCAGCAGCTCCAAAGGTGGAGAACTCGGCTGGTTTGGCCGCGGCGCCATGGTTAAGCCCTTTGAAGAAGCAGCATTCGCTCTCAAAAAAGGCGAGGTCAGTGAGCCTGTGCGCACCCGTTTCGGTTGGCACCTGATCAAAATTGATGACGTCCGCGAAGCCGGTCAGAAAGATCTGGATCAGGTCAAAGACGAAATCAACTCCCTGATCGCTCAGGAAAAAGCAGCAGACTCCATTACCGACAAACTGGACCACGCAATTGATCTGCTTGCTTCCGGCATGAAGCTGGACAAAGTTTCCGAAGAACTGGGTATTGCTTTCAAGAAAAGTGAACAGGCAACTGTTGAAAACCTTTCCCGCGCCTTCGGCATGACCGAGAGTGCAGCACAGACCATCATCGCCCTGCCTAAAGGCAACGCGACTGATATGCCTGTTGCTATCGATGGCGGTTACATCCTCGTAGAGAAGGAAACTGATGTTCCTCCGTCCCTGAGCCCGCTTAAGGATCAGGAAAAGGACATTGAAAGCTTCCTTTCCCAGCAGCAAGCAATGAATCTGGCTAAAGCTAAAGCTATTGCTATCATGAGCCAGCTGGCGAACAAAAACACTGAAGCAGAAGCTTTCAAGGTCATTAAAAAGGAGCTTAAGACCTCCGAGCCCTTCGGTCGTGACGGCTTTGTCCCCGGTCTGGGCATGAACCCCAAGCTGGCTCAGGCAGCTTTGGCAGCTAAGAAAGACCAGTGGATATCCGAAGTTTTTGAACTTCCCGGCGGTTTCATTGTTGCCCGTGTCGATGAACGTATTCCTCCCAAAGAGGATGCATGGGCTGCCCAGAAAGATATGGTCATGGATGCAATATTCCAGCAGCGCTCCAATGAAGTATTTGGCGCATTTCTTACCGAGTTACGATCCAAGGCTAAAGTTGAGTATGTCCGCAAGGATCTCCTGAATTAGCCTGAATTCAATCAGCTTATATCAACGGGTCTGTTCTTGCTTGGACAGACCCGTTTTTTTGTATGAATCGCGACAACTTTTGTTTTAATCAGCTATTTTGTCTTGCACAGTTTTTTCTGAGAGAGTAACAACAAAAAACTACTGTCAACACCATTGCTGGCAGGATATTTCAGAGGATAAAAGACCATGCTTCAGATTCCCGAAGGATACAAATTTGCAGCCCTCGAGGCTGGATTCAAATACAGCGGCCGCAACGATCTGGCCCTGATTCTCAGTGATGTTCCTGCTGTTGCAGCTGCTGTGTTCACTAAAAACAAATTTCAGGCTGCACCGGTTACCGTGGGCAAGGAAATTCTGGCTGAATCACAGATTGTCCGCGGAGCCATCGTCAATGCCGGACTCGCCAACGCCTGTACCGGAGCTGAAGGGATTGAAGATTGCCGGGAAAGCCTTATACTGGCTGCAAAATACCTTGGGTTGAATTCACGCGATCTGCTTCCTTCCTCAACCGGGGTTATCGGACCGCGCTTCAATATGGAAAAATGGCGGGAGGTTGCACCTAAACTCAAGCCCGCACTTTCCGACAGCGACCCGGTGAAGGCTGCTAAAGCCATCATGACTACTGACAAATTCCCCAAAATTGCATGGGGCGAGATTGAATGTAACGGCAAGCCTGTACGCATGCTCGGCATGTGCAAAGGCGCAGGCATGATCTCCCCGAACATGGCGACCATGCTCGGTTACGTAACCTGTGACGCGGAAGTTGATCCCAAATGGTGGCAGGAAGCTCTGCGCAGATGCATTGATAAAAGCTTCAACTGCATCACCGTTGACGGCGACACCAGCACAAATGACACCGTTATGGCCTTTGCCAACGGAGCATCCGGAGTCAAAGCTGAGAACGCAGAGACACAGGATGCAATTGAATCCCTGCTTCTCGATATATGCCAGCAGCTATCTTATATGATAGTACAAGACGCTGAGGGCGGAACCAAAGTCATGCATATTAAAGTAAGCGGTGCTGCTTCAGATGAAGACGCTGAACTTATGGTTCGTGCAGTCGGTAATTCTCCGCTGGTTAAAACCGCCCTTTTCGGTGAAGACCCCAACTGGGGCCGCATCGTAGCGGCTGCCGGCAGAAGCGGAGCAGAATTCGATCCTGAGCAACTGACCCTAAGCTTTGGTAAAATCGTGGTCTTTGAGAAAGGCAAGCCGGTTGAAGGCGACATGGATGCTCTGCTTGAACCGATCATGCGTAAGCAGGACGTTGAAGTAAACATCACTCTTGGTGATGGCGAAGGGACCTCCATACTGCAGGCTTCTGATCTGACAAAGGAATATATCAGCATTAATGCTGATTACAGATCCTAAAAATTTCACATTAGATAAATATAATCAGACTTTCCTATGATGAAAAACCTTGAAAACCGCGACAAGATGACCAGGCTTGCCGACTTTTTATTTGAAGTCGGCATGCTGCGCAAAACCCCGCGAACAGGATACCAGTTTCTGGGCACAGGATCGGAGTCAGTTGCCGACCACTCCTACCGGGTGGCGGTTCTTGGATACGTTCTGGCAGACATGGCTGGTGCAGACATGGCCCGCACAGTCTTCATGTGCCTTTTCCATGATTTGCATGAAGCCCGCACCGGGGATTTTAACTACGTAAACCGTATCTATAACCGCAGCTACCGGGATAAGGCTTTACGACACACACTTGCCGGGACCGGGCTCGAAGATAAAATTTTCCCTCATTGGGAAGAACTTGAGGAATGTGAGACTCTTGAATCAAAGCTGGCTCAGGATGCTGACCAACTTGATTTCATCCTCAACCTCAAAGAAGAAATGGATATGGGCAACCCATACGCCGGAAAATGGATGGAATCGGCACTGAAAAGATTGCGCACTGAAGAAGGTCAGCAATTAGCCGATAAGATAGCTGAGACTGACCATAAAGACTGGTGGTATCTCGGTCCGCCCCCAAGCTGGTGGGAAAATAAAAACGGACTTGATGACGAAGAGTAATCTGAAGAACAGCAAGTTTGGACCGGGCATGAGTTAATACTGCCCCTATACCTTTTTCGTCCTTTTATTTTCAAGATCATTATGCTAAGGGGTCGGTTTAGCTTTATCCAAAATCGACCGATACCAATTATATTTAGAAAACTTATTTAACACTTTAAAACTCTTTATGGTAATTAACTGACCATGTCTCAAGTCGAAACTGAAAACAAAATACTCCTGCCTATAAATATGGTTGGCAAATGGAGCATTAATCTCCTTAATGAAGCGGGAGCAATGTTCATTTTCCTCATGCACGGCCTGCTGCATATTTTCAGTTCACTTGGAATTTTCAATAAATCAGTAAAGGAACTCTACTTCATCGGAGTCAAGTCCATTACTGTTATTTCGTTGATCGGGCTTTTCACCGGTATGGTTGTCGGTCTCCAAACCCAATACGCCCTATCCAAGTTCGGTTCTGAAGGTTTTCTCGGAGCGGCAGTGGCTCTTTCACTGGTTCGTGAACTCGGACCTGTACTCACAGCCATAATGCTTACCGGAAGGGCTGGATCGTCCATGACGGCTGAAATCGGGGTCATGCGCATCTCAGAACAGATTGATGCCCTAGAACTCATGGACATCAACCCCATAAACTATCTGGTCAGCCCTAAGCTGGTCGCTTCCTTGATTTCATTCCCGATCCTGACAGCTTTCTTCGACCTTATCGGTATTATTGGCGGCTATATCAGCGGAGTAATACTGATGGGTGGCAACGCAGGCGTATACTGGCACCGTGTTCATACCGCTTTGGGCTGGGATGATATTTCCACCGGATTCAACAAATCGCTCGTATTCGCAGTTCTGGTCTGCACGGTTTGCTGCTTTCAGGGTTATTTCACCCACCACCGCAAAGACGGCAAAGGTCCCGAGGGCGTAAGCCAAGCAACAACAACCGCAGTAGTTATGTCCTGTGTACTGGTCCTTGTGGCCGACTACATCATAACTTCCTTGCTTCTCTAGAGGAACATGATGAACACCAAAGCACCGGATATCAGAATCGAGGACCTGACTATCGGCTACGGCGGTAATCCCGTAGTTTCCGATATCAATGCGACCCTGCCCGGCGGCGGGATATCCGTTATTCTCGGACGTTCAGGCTGTGGTAAATCAACCCTGCTTAAGAACATTCTCAAACTTAACACTCCCATGAGTGGTGCCGTATATCTCGGCAGGCATAATATTTACAAACTCAAACGCAAGGCCTTCCGTTGCCTGAAACAACGTATCGGCGTTCTCTTTCAGGACGGAGCGCTTCTGGGTGCACTGAATCTTTTTGATAACGTAGCCTTACCGCTACGCGAGCATACCAGACTCAAACAAGACGAAATCCATGACGTGGTCAAAGCCAAACTAAGTCTCGTGGGCCTTGAAAATTTCATGGAATATTACCCCAATGAACTGTCAGGGGGGATGCGCAAAAGGGCCGGTCTTGCCCGCGCCATGGTCATGGACCCGGATATCCTGTTCTGTGACGAACCCACTTCAGGACTCGACCCCATCAACTCGGCCGAGCTTGACGATTTGCTCATTGAACTCAAAGAAAGGTTTGATATGACTATTGTGGTGGTCAGCCATGATCTGGCCAGCATGCAGACAATTGCCGATTACGTTGTAGTTCTCGGTGAAGGTAAAACTCTTTTCAAAGGCCAGAAGGATGAACTTCTGGCAACGGAAGAACCTTATCTGCGTCAATTTCTGGATCGTGAAAGTGAGGAACGTGAAGCTCCGCGCCTGACTATGGCTCCTCTTGATCCTTCTGTTATGAAAATGGATTGCGCCAAATATATTGGCGATTTGAACAGCAATTAATTTGGAACGGACTCCGGCATGAAAAAATATCCCAAAGAAACAACAGTCGGCATATTTGTTTTTATCGGTCTACTCTGCATTGTTTACATGAGTATTAAGCTCGGTGATGTACATATGTTCTCAGACGACCATTACCATGTTACCGCCAGCTTTAACGATGTGACCGGGCTTCGGGTTAACTCCCCCGTTGAAATGATGGGCGTTCCTATCGGCTACGTAAGCAGTATTAATCTCGACATTGAAAAGCAGAAGGCTGTGCTGACTTTAAGCCTCGAAAAGCGCATCGAACTGACTGACGATGCTATTGCCTCAGTTAAAACCAGCGGTTTAATCGGGGATAAGTACATTAAAATAACTCCCGGCGGCGTTGGAGACCCCATTGAACCGGGCGGAGTTATAATTGAAACCGAGTCTGCAATTGATATTGAAGACTTGATCAGCAATTATGTTTTTGGCAAAGTCTAAAAAAAACAATTTAATAAATAATCGGTTCTCTAAAATGAAAAGAACATTATCCATATTCATTATCGTCTTACTCCTCAGCCTTTCTGCGGGAGCGGCCTTTGCAGCAGAAAACTCACCCATGGTCCGGTTGCGTTCCGGCATTCAGGGAGTCATAGCTATTCTTAATGACCCGGAACTCAAGGGAAATCCTGCAAAACAGGAAGAGATGACTCTCAAAATCCGCGAAACCATAAAGGATTTTTTTAATTTTGAAGAACTCTCCAAGCGCTCAATAGGACGCCCTTGGCTTAAGTTCAGCCCCGAAGAAAGAGAACGGTTTGTTGATCTTTTCACTGACGTGCTAGAGCAGACCTACCTTGGTCGTGTAGGAGAATATTCCGGTGAAAAGGTCGCATTTGACAAAGAGACTATTATTAAGGGAAAATACGCACAAGTAGACACCCGTTTGCTTACCGGCAAACAGGATATCCCTGTTTTTTATCGCATGAAGCTCACCAATGGTGAGTGGGATGTTTATGATGTAAAAATAGAAGGCGTAAGCCTGGTCAAGAACTACCGCACACAGTTTACCGGAATTCTTGACACAACAAATGATAAAACCTTCGAGGCCAGCAAGAAAGAACTTTTCAAGCGACTTGAAGATAAGTGCGCTGAACTTAAAGCGAACCCTAAAGCCTCAGCTGAAAACGGCATCAAATAACGGGAAATAACCATGACCAGGAACTATTCCACAACCATCCTCGCCTTTGTGGTTCTTACTATGATTCTTTTAACCTTTCCTTCACAGGTAAGGTCTGAAGACACTCAAGAGTCCATAGTGGTGGCTCAAGTAGGCTCCGGTGTGATCGGTGCCGTGAAAAATAATCCTGAGGAATACGCTGAAGATGAATTCAGCGAGGATATGTGGGGGGATTCTGAGCAGCACGAAGATGCATATGCTTCCGACCCGTGGCAGGGTTACAACCGTGCGATGTTCAAGTTCAACGATTACCTGTACTTCAACATCATGAAACCCGTTACTCAAGGCTACATTTGGCTGGTCCCGCTTAAGCCCAGAACATGGACCAACAACTTTTTCCAGAACATGCTTTACCCCGTACGCCTGACAAGCTGTCTGTTACAGGGTAAATTTTATACTGCCGGAGCTGAAACCTCCAAATTTGTAGCCAACTCAATCTTCGGGCTTGGCGGACTTGGTAATGTTGTAGGTGATGCACAATCAACCATGCCTCTCTACCTTGGTAACGAAGATATGGGACAGACCTTCGGTGTCTGGGGTATTCCCAACGGACCATACTTTGTACTGCCTTTCTTCGGCCCTTCCACAATTCGTGATTCAGTTGGACTTGGAATTGACACGTTTGTGCTCAACCCCTTCTGGTGGTTCGGCATTCCCTGGTACTACTCTGCATCTGCCGGAGCTTACGACCAGATCAACAAACTTTCATTCCACATCGGGGAATACGAATCCCTCAAGGAAGGCTCTATTGACCCCTACCTCGCTCTTAGGGATGCTTACCTGAGCTACAGAGGCAAGCAGGTCAATGACGCTAAGATAGACCCCAACAAGCCTAAACCGCAGATGACCACCAACCCGGATGCGGTACCAGAAAAGTAAGCACCGTGAAAATCGCTGTTATATCTGACACTCACCTTCGTGAACCCGATAAAAGGCTCACGGAGGTTTTTAATAAGTACCTTGCAAATGCGGATCTACTCCTGCATTGCGGTGATCTGACGACTTTTTCCATGTGGCAGTTCTTCTGTCAGCACCCAAATTTCCACGCGGCGCTGGGAAATTGTGATGAATGGACTCTCTCCGACTACCTTCAGCCGCTTGAGTCTGTAAACTTCCACGGACTGCGCATAGGCATCGCCCACGGCTGGGGGTCGCGTTCGCAGGTTTCACTCAATGTGGCCCAATCCTTCGGACCTGATTTTGATTTGGTCTGCTATGGACACACCCATATACAGGACTGGTCCATTGTTAGTGGAGTACAGATGCTTAATCCCGGCAGCCTGACCTCACCCCGAGATGAACGCCCGCCCTGTGTGGCTATTGTGGAAGTAGACGAAGAGCAGAACATGGAATGCTCATTCGTACCGGTAGATTAAAAAAGGCCGCAACATCCAACCAGATATTGCGGCCTTATTCTTTAAAAGAATATATTAATCAACTAAGCATACGGATCGGAAAGAAGCTTATACTCGCCTCCCTTCTCCTCAAGGATTCCTTTACCGGTCATCTCGGCAAGCACCCCCTGAAGCTTGTCGGTTTCGCCCGGAGCAAGCACCTTTCCACCTTCCGTTTCTAAATAAGACGGCGGCAAATAATCAGCCTTGCCTCGTCTGAAAAGTGCGATCAAAAACCTGTCAGTTAGTTTTTTTACTCCTGCCATTGCGAATCCTCCTTTTCCGTAACAATTAATTCAACATGAAATTGCGTAGCCCTGTAAAAAATATCTGGGCAGCGATGGATGCGACAACCAGCCCGGTCAAACGACTCATGATGTTCAGCCCTCTCCTTCCAAGGAGACGTTTGAGGCTTGAGGAGATAAATAACAGAATTCCTACCGTTAATACAGCCGCAACAAGCGCACAGCAGGCCAGGAACATATCTTTATATCCCTGCACGCCAGATCCCATGACCAACAAAGCCCCGATTGTTCCTGGGCCGACCACGATGGGAATGGCCAGAGGCACGACCGCAATGTCATCATCCTCATTACCGGCATCGAATTTTTTGCCTCCTCCATTGACCATATTCAAGGCAGAAAGGAAGAGGACAGCCCCTGCACCGATGCGGAAAGCATCAAGAGTGATACCGAACAGATCGAAAATATATCTGCCATACAGGTAAAGAATCACCGAGCTGACAATAACTGCCACAGTGACTTTTACAGCCGTTTTTTTACGTTCTGCCGGAGACATCTCCTGAGTCAGAGATAAAAATGCAGAAATAGCGAAAAACGGGGTCAGAACAAAAAACAGTTTTAAATAGGTTTGAAAGAATAATGCGAGCATGTTTTTGCACTCACTGTAAATTTTTATTGTTTTTGGATTGGATATACACCCATATGTTCGAAATTGATGCAGCTCTCTACACCTCATTGATTAGACAATCAATACTTTTCTACTCAAAATTAACCGAACTCTTGATCCGTAAGGCCTCCGCTATATAATCGTTTCTTAACATTTTCCTTTCTTTCCAGTTTTGAGGTGTGTTATAAGCTAGAATCAAGATACATATATTACACATAATAGCGCTATTTCCACATAGGGGAGGTTCTTATGTTGAAAAACATGAAACTGGCCATGAAATTAGGCCTGAGTTTTGGACTCATGATCATACTTACTATTGCTATGGTCTATGTCGGCCATAACGGCATGCAGGGAATTGAAGACAGGGTCGACAAGGCTGACGATGTCAACCGTATGGTCCGCACCATCCTTGAAACCCGCATGAGTGAAAAAAACTACATACTGCGTTCAGACGATACCTACCTGCAAAAACACAAGAAATTTTTAAGCACTCTTCGAGAACAAATAAAAGCCACAAATCAAAAATTTTCTCAAAAAGTAAACCATGATCAAATGAGTGAATTAGGACAGGCCATTGATAAGTATGAGGCCGCCTTTACGCGTTATGTTGGATTGGTAAAAAACAGGGTTGAAACAATGAAAATGATGCGCGCATATGCACGCACGGCCCTCTCTGAACTTGAAAAAGTCCGCTCTGAACAAAAAGAACAGCTGGAATCCATACTCATTGAAACGAAGCGCAAAATTGAAAGTGGCATACTCAGATCTCAATTCCAGAGTATTGGCTCTGTCTACAATTCCGGACAACAGAATATCACTGATAAACTTTCCAAAGCAGACGATGCTAACCGAGCTATCAAATGGTTCATTAATGCCCGGAAGAATGAAAAAGAATATATAATTTCATCCGACCCAAAATATCTGGAATTAGTCAAAACAGATATCATAAATATTGAAAATCTGACCGATAACCTGAAACAAAGATTTAAGAATCCTGCCAACATCGCTCAGATAGCTACAGTTCATAAATCCATTTCAAGTTACTATAGCAACTTTCAAAGCTACACCCAACTGATGGAACAGCAGGTTGATGCTGAAAAAGCTATGGTTGAAGCTGCAAGAGCGGCTGACGCACAGTGCCGTGCTGCAAGGGCAGACCAGAAATCCAAGATGCTGACTCAGATAGAGACCTCTACCACCATCCTTATCAGCGGCGCACTGATCGCCCTTTTCATTGGTATGCTGATAGCTTTTGTCCTCACCAAAGCCATTACCGGACCTATCCAGATGGGTGTCCGTTTTGCACAACGCATGGCCCAAGGAGATTTCACCCGCACTTTAGACATCAATCAGAAAGATGAAGTAGGTGTCCTCGCATCCG
Source organism: Maridesulfovibrio pacificus (SeqCode) (assembly GCF_048612815.1). Classification (NCBI taxonomy): domain Bacteria; kingdom Pseudomonadati; phylum Thermodesulfobacteriota; class Desulfovibrionia; order Desulfovibrionales; family Desulfovibrionaceae; genus Maridesulfovibrio; species Maridesulfovibrio pacificus (SeqCode). Next base: position 3,550,826 of record NZ_JBLZNE010000001.1, on the reverse strand, counting down.
CCTTGAACAACATGGTCAACCGTCTTTCCATAGTTGTTGGAGAAGTGGGCAGTGCCAGTGAGAATGTAGCTTCAGGCAGTGAAGAACTCTCCGCCACTGCGGAATCCCTGTCTCAAGCCTCCACAGAACAGGCTGCCAACGTCGAAGAAGTATCCTCGTCCATGGAAGAGATGACTGCCAACATCAGGCAAAATGCTGAAAATGCTCAGCAGACTGAAAGCATTGCCGTGCAATCAGCACAGCAGGCAGAGAAAAGCGGTAAAGCAGTTACTCAAGCCGTTGATGCCATGAAAAATATCGCGGAGAAAATATCCATTATTGAAGAGATTGCCCGCCAGACCAACCTGCTGGCCCTTAACGCAGCGATTGAGGCTGCACGGGCAGGAGAACACGGCAAAGGATTTGCTGTAGTTGCCGCAGAAGTAAGGAAACTTGCAGAACGAAGCGGTGAAGCAGCCCGTGAAATCGGTGACCTTTCATCCAGCACGGTCGACGTGGCCGAAAAGGCAGGGGAAATGTTGACTCAACTGGTTCCGGATATCAAGCGTACCGCTGATCTGGTGCAGGAAATCACAGCCGGAAGCAGCGAGCAGCTTAGTGGAGCAGAACAAATCAACAAGGCTGTCCAGCAGCTTGATCAGGTTACCCAGCAGAATGCCTCGGCATCAGAAGAAATGGCCTCCACTTCCGAAGAGCTGTCCAGTCAGGCTGAAGAACTGCAACAGACTATGGGATTCTTCAGGGTTAACAACCATAAACACAATACTCCCCATGCCCTGCCTGCAGCTTCTGAAAAAAGACAGGCCCCGCAACCGGAGAGCGAGCCCTCTTCCGGGCTGGCACTGGATATGGTCAGCGATTATTCTGAAGATGAATTTGAGAAATTCTAAACAGCACCAACTCTAAAAAATAAGCCCCCCGTCACTATGTGTCGGGGGGGCTTTCATATTCGGATTAAGAACAGCTGCTATTTACCGCAGCACTTCTTGTATTTCTTACCACTACCGCAGGGGCAGGGATCATTGCGGCCCACTTTGGGCTCGCTGCGGCGTTTGGGCTTTTTCTTGGTCTCAGTATTTTCGGAATCGGAATACTCGAGATCGGACTTGCTTTCCTTGTGCTGGAACTCATCCTCGCGGACCTCAGTTTCGATGCGCAGGTGGCAAAGTGCACGAATTGTGTTTTCCTTGATACGGCCGAGCATATCGCGGAAGAGTTCAAAGCCTTCACGCTTGTACTCGTGTTTAGGATCTTTCTGGCCGTAACCGCGCAGGCCGATACCTTCACGCAGGTGGTCCATGTTCAGCAGGTGTTCCTTCCAGTTGCGGTCAAGAGATTCAAGCAGGAAGTAACGCTGAATTTCATGGTAATGTTCACCGGCACTCTCTTTGAGGGTGTCCAGAATATCGTTGACCCACTCTTCTGCCTGCTCACGGGTGGGCAGTGCTTCCTTGAATTCCTCGTTACGGTTTACACCGAAAAGTTCATCAAGGCGAACGCGAACCATTTCCTCGGTCTCTGCATCAAGAGGCTTGCCTTTGGCTTCTTCGACTGCATAGAAAGCATCGTCAAAAAGTTCTTCCACAAACTCTGCGGTCATTTCGCTCATGTCTTCAGAATTCATAACATCACGGCGCAGAGTATAGATAACCTCACGCTGCTGGTTCATGACGTTGTCATAATCCAGAAGCTGTTTACGAATTTCAAAGTTGTGACCTTCAACCTTCTTCTGAGAGTTCTCAATGGCTTTAGTAACCATACCGTTCTCAATAGGCTCGCCTTCTTCCATACCCAGTTTGTCCATGATCCCGGCTATGCGTTCGGAACCGAACAGACGCATCAGGTCATCATCAAGAGCAAGGTAGAAACGGGTGGAACCGGGGTCGCCCTGACGACCGGAACGACCACGCAACTGGTTATCGATACGGCGTGATTCATGACGCTCAGTACCGATAATGTGCAGACCGCCGCTTTCCAAAACACCTTCGCCGAGCTTAATATCAGTACCACGACCAGCCATGTTGGTAGCAATGGTTACATGGCCCTTGTGTCCGGCCTCGGCAACAATTTCAGCTTCCTGTTCATGGTGCTTCGCGTTGAGCACATTATGGGGAATTTTGCGTTGCTTGAGCAGGCTGGAAATGAGTTCTGATTTCTCAATTGAAACAGTACCCACCAGCACGGGCTGACCTTTCTTGTACTTGGTAGCAATATCATCGGCAATGGCGTTGTATTTTTCTCGCTGAGTCTTGTAGATGGAGTCAGGGAAATCTTTACGGATCATTGCGGTGTTAGTGGGAATTACGATTACTTCCAGATCGTAAATCTGAGCAAATTCAACAGACTCGGTATCCGCAGTACCGGTCATACCTGCCAGCTTGTTGTACATGCGGAAGTAGTTCTGGAAGGTAATGGAAGCGAGGGTCTGGTTCTCTGACTCGACCTTTACGCCCTCTTTTGCTTCAAGAGCCTGATGCAGACCGTCCGAAAAACGGCGGCCGGGCATGAGACGTCCGGTAAATTCATCAACAATTACCACCTGAGCGTCTTTTACGATATAATCTACATCGCGGGAGAAAAGGTGGTGGGCCTTGATGCCCTGCATGATATGGTGCTGGAAAGAAATATGCTGGGAATCATAGAGGTTGTCGATACCCAGAATCTGCTCGCATTTCATGACACCGTCATCGGTCATGGTGATGGAACGGCCTTTTTCATCAACCTCGAAATCCTCATCCCTCTTGAGCAGGGGGATCATAGAATTGACCCGACCATACATAGAAGTAGCGTCTTCGGAAGCACCGGAAATAATGAGCGGGGTACGGGCTTCATCAATAAGGATGGAGTCAACTTCATCGACAATGCAGTAGTTCAGTTCGCGCTGAACCAGCTGTTCCTTGTAGAACTTCATGTTGTCGCGCAGGTAGTCAAAACCGAACTCGTTGTTGGTACCGTAGGTAATATCACAGCCGTAAGCTTCCTGACGTTCTTCATCAGTCAAGCCGTGCACAACAACACCAACGGTAAGTCCGAGAAAATTGTAGAGTTTGCCCATCCATTCGGCATCACGCTTGGCGAGATAGTCGTTGACGGTGATCAGGTGCACACCTTTACCGGAAAGGGCATTGAGAACAGCAGGAAGGGTCGCCACAAGGGTTTTACCTTCACCTGTCTTCATCTCAGCGATACGGCCGCTATGCAGGACCATACCACCAACCATCTGTACGTCATAGTGACGCATTTCAAGGGAGCGTTTACCGGCTTCGCGGACAAGGGCGAACACTTCAACCAAGATATCGTCAAGGGAGGCGCCTGCGGCGACCTGTTCTTTATATTCAGCAATTTTCTGCGGGAACTGCTCATCTGTGAGCTTTTCCATTTCCGGCTCAAGGGCTGCGATCTGATCAATCTGCGGCTTCAGCTTTTTAATGAATCTTTCATTTCGTGAACCGAATAACTTGGAAACAATCAAATTAAACATCTAAATTCCTTTTTCCTAGCGCGGAATGGCCCGCTAATTATCGTCAATAAAAATAAACGGATGTTATTTAATAAGTACTTATTTCAAAATATCAAGCCAATGGGAGGCAAAATAATCATCTTTTGCAAGAGTGACAAGCTGAATCACACAAGCGGAACATCCGCTCAAAATATGCCCGCCCGGTTTCATGCCCGTTGTTAACCGGCCTAAAGAGTATTCGCCCACTTCTTTGGAAAGTTCCGGTGCTCCCAATTGCATAATTCCACCGAAACCGCAGCAAAGACCGTCCTGAACCGGACGTAGACGCTTCCCGGCGATAAGTTCAACCAATGTCCGGTCTGTATCATCTTCCGGGGCATGGCAGGGCTTATGATAAGCAACCTGCTCCGGTGCGTTGCCGAGTGCCTTGACTTCCGCATCCAACAACAAAGAAGATAACGGGGTCAAGCATTCCTGCCAGCTGGCGTACAACTCATCATCACCTGCAAAATCATCAAGAGTATACTCTTTCAACCCTTTCAGGCAGGTAGCGCAAAAAGTAATCAGTAACGGACAGCCCGCATCTTTCCATACTTTGATATTCTTCGCCCTTGCCCCTGATTGCCGATCCAGCAATCCGGCACTCCCATAAGAAGAACCACAACAACTGAATTCCCCGGATTCGGCCCTGATCAAGCCCATACCATCCATCAACCGCTCAGCCTTTGCCGCCCAATCCCTGCGGGCATAATGCCCCACGCAGCCTCTGAAAAGCACAACCTTGCGCTCTTCAAATTTAGCCTGCGGCACAAGTTCTGCCCAAGGCTCAGGGCTTTTAGCAAAAAGAGCCTGCATCCGTTTACGTGCCGAACCGAAAGGTTCCGGCAATACTTCAGGGGAAAATTTGGATAGAGCCGCAGCCATAGGCCAGAGCAAACCGGGATTTCGTAACCACAAATCCCAACAAGACTGCTTAAATCCCTTTGATTTTGCGCGCAGATCGGAAACCAAAGCCGGGCCTGACATATGCTGCGGACAATTCTTTTCGCAACGTCCACAAGCAAGACAGAGTGAAGCCAATGATTTAAAATCCTTTTCACTCAGCCCCTCACCCGCATCCTTACCCGAGCAGATGGATTCAAGAAAAAACTTGGCCCGCGGGGTCAGTTCTTCCCTTCCGGTAGCCTTGAACAGCGGGCAAACTTCAAGACATTTGCCGCATTGCACACAACTTTTTGGAGCAGCCATCAGACCACCTTCCCGGGATTCATGATATTCAGAGGATCAAAAGTATTCTTGATGCCTGCCATCAAACGCTGCTGGGTTTTATCCAATTGCATGTTGATATATTTGGCCTTGGTCAATCCGATGCCGTGTTCCCCGGAAAGGGTCCCGCCCAGATCAAGGGTCAGGCTGAAAATCCGTTGCTTGGCTTTCAGTGCTTTTTCCTGCTCTCCGGCAGACTTATCGTACATGGTGCTGACATGGATATTGCCGTCACCCAGATGCCCGAAGCAGAGCACAGTAACTCCAAGCTGTTCACCAATGGCATGGTAGCCCTTAATGGCCTCGGCAACTTTGCCTCGCGGCACAGCTACGTCCTCACCCTGCTTATCCGGTGCAAGATTGAATGCCGCAGGACTTATCACCCGGCGAAGTTCCCAAAGGCTTTCCTGATCAGCACCGCTGCCCTGCTCCGCAAATGTAACCGCAACGGTCCGCAAAGCATCCTCAATACGCGCAAGGTCAGTCTTAACCGACTCCGCAGAGCCATCAATTTTAAGCAGGAGTAAGCCGTCTGTCCCTTGGGGCCAAGGCACAGCGGAATGCATCTCCAAGGCCTTGATTGTATTGTGATCCATGAGTTCCATAGCCGTAGGCAGGATTCCGCAACCGAATACAGCCTCAGCTCCATTCAGGCATCCGTCTAAATCTTTGAAGCCCACCAATACAGATGCTGATGTTTCCGGCAAGGGCAACAACTTTACAGTCGCTTCAGTGACCAAGCCCAATGTTCCGGCAGAGCCGACCATGAGCCGTGTCAGGTCCAATCCGACTACATTTTTCTGGGTTCGTCCCCCGGTGCGGATGACTTCACCACCGGGCAGGACAACTTCTAGACCCAGCACATAATCGCGGGTGACTCCGTATTTTACGGCCCGCATGCCCCCCGCACAGGTGGAAATATTGCCGCCGATAGTAGAAATTTTCATGCTGGCCGGATCGGGCGGATAGAAAAGCCCTTGCGCTTCCACGGCCTTTTGCAAATCAGCTGTAATAACTCCCGGCTGGGTGACTGCCACAAAATCGCGCCCGTCAATATCCAGAATATCATTCATATCAAGCAGGGAGACCACAACTCCGTGGCGAACCGGAACACAGTTCCCTACTTTATTAGTCGCCCGAGCGCGGGGGTAGATAGGCACCCGCTCTGCCTGAGCCCACTTTAACAACTCCGCAACCTGCGCGGTTTCCTGCGGACGCACCAAAGCCAACGGCTTTGCGTGTCGCTGGCTGGCATCAACGCCGCAGGCCAGCAAAGTACCGTCGTCAAAACTCGATTCCCTGTCGGGGAAAAGGTTCCGCAAAAAATTCTTATGAGCTCGTGATAATTGATCAGGATATTGTTTCATACAATTTTAGCGTTGAAGAGGCGAAGCCCGAATAAAAGTTTTTGAAGAGTCCAGAGAAACTTTTTTCAAAAAGTTTCTTTGGCCCTCGGAGAGCCGTCGGAGGCAAAAAACTACGCCTTTTCCCAGACCTTTTCAACACAGTCCAAAAGTGCCCTAACCACGGGATCGTTTTCCCTTTTACACGGGAATCCGAAATAGAGACCGACCTCGATATGTCCTCCGGGCCAGATATAGAATTCTCCCTTTTCTACTCCTTCAGCCGCTTCGTCAGCACGCATAACGGTAATACCGTTGCCGGATTTAACTAAGGCGTTGTGGGTATCCTCGCTATCGGCAATCATGGATTTGGATACTTCAAGATCGCGGGAAGAGAAAGTTTCTTCGAGCTTTACGTTGAAAGAACATTCCTCCGGAGTCCAGATCCAATCCAGCTTCGAAAGATCTTCCCAACTGGCATCTTTCATCTGATCCTTCCAAGAAGCAGGTCCGACCACATGCAACAGAGTATTCTCAAGCAGGATACCATCCACTTCATCAGGCGGGCAATTAGAATAAAAAAAGCCGCCATCAAGCTTACGGGCGGCAATGTCACTGCGGATTGTCCAAGTGGGCATCTGCACCAGACGCACGGATAGCCCCGGGAACTCTTGCTTAATCAATTTAATCAGCTGCGGAGTCCTTAGATATACGGGCGAGGTCTGCAAACCTAAACGTGCAACCCCGGAAAGTTCACCTTTAAAGGTCTGGGCTTCCGATTCGAACTTTTCCACGGAATCAAGGATATCACGGGCTTTTGCCAGAAGCTGTTTTCCTTCCGGAGTAGGCTGCATACCTTTGGGAGTGCGCAGAAACAGGCGCACGTCGAATTCTTCTTCAAGTGACTTGATATGCAGGCTGATGGTGGACTGGCTGGCATGCAACCGCTTGGCAGCACGGGTCATATTACCTTCCTCGGCCACCACTACAAATGTCTTTATCTGGTATAGTTCCATATTTTAACCACTTAGCTGCGCCATTTAAAAAGTCGAAAATGGTATCAGAAATATTAAAGGCAGGGTTCGAGTATTTCCATTGGATTGAAAACATGAAAACAGGCAATAAGGATTCAATGACTACGTGATTTTATAATCTTGATCACGCTTACAGGAGAACGACCATGAGCACCATCAGCGCATTTGTTACTGAAGTTTTCACCCCAGAAGACAGCGAATATGGCCGCGAAAAGAAACTCGACCCCGTAACCGGAATGGTTAAAACAATTTTCTGGGTCGGCGCAGCAATGGCTTTCACCATTCTCGTTTCCGGTCTCTAGTAAGAATTTGACTGATTAGAAAGTAGTAGCTGCAAGGCGCAAGAAAAAAAACAGGAACGATGCGTATCAAATCATACGTGAGTTTCTGATTTTTTCGCAGCAACGAAGCAAATGCTGCTTTATAAACTGTCAGAGTCCGCTCCTTGACGGACTCAGGTTACTATACCCTTATCATGCTTTCTCCACCCACCGGCAAGGGGTGGATGAGAACTTTTTACGGCTCGTTGGCCGGCTAGTAATTAGCCAGCTGACGGGCCGTATCTCTTGCTATATCCCTGCGCTTGAGTTCTTCCTTACGGTTATGAACATTGCGGCCCTTGGCAAGGGCAATCTCAAGCTTGATCTTACCTCTTGAGAAGTACAGTCTGACCGGAACAACGGTCAAGCCTTTCTGCTCAACCTTGCTCTGCAGCCTCTCTATTTCACGCGCATGCATCAGCAGCTTACGCGGACGGTCCGGCTCATGCTGGGTGTATCCGGCATGGTCGTAAGGCGCGATATGAATGCCCACCAGCCATGCTTCGCCTTCCTTGAAATTAATATAGCCATCCATGAAGCTGACCAAGCCCTGACGCAGAGACTTCACTTCGGTTCCCTTGAGAACCAATCCGGCCTCAAGGGTTTCCACGAATTCGTAATTACGGCGGGCCTGTTTATTGAGCGCAATTGAAGATGGGCTCTTCTTTTTCTTCTTAGCCATGATTTCTGATTAACCTGTGATCTCTTCATTATCCAGAAGAGACGCAAAAAAGGTCAGTTCTTCCGGATACTTTTTATAAATATTTTCCGTAACAAGACGGTTGATTCTGCTAACAGTACGGCAACCAAGCACATCTTTAAGCAGCTGCTTGCATTCCTGCATATTCAGCTGGCGAAGAATGCGTTTGATGCCGGGTATGGCCTGCGGGGTAAGGCTCAGGCTGTCGATCTGCATGCCCATGAGAATCGGGACGCAGTAAGGATCGGAAGCAACCTCACCGCAGAGGCTGACCCCGATACCAGCCCGGTGTCCGGCATCGACCACGTATTTAATTGAACGCACAACAGCCGGATGCAACGGCTGATAAAGATAGGAAACATGTGGGTTAGTGCGGTCAATACCCAGACTGTACTGGATCAGGTCGTTGGTACCGATACTGAAAAAGTCCACTTCCTGAGCCAGAATCTCGGCAATCATAACTGCTGCCGGAAGCTCGATCATAACCCCGATGGGCATATCTTTATTAAAGGGAATGCCTTCTTCAAGCAATTCCTGCTGTGCGCGTGCAAGGGCAGACTTTGCCTGCAAAACTTCCTTCAGCCCGCAAATCATGGGAAACATCATCGAAACATTTCCGTGCACACTGGCCCGGAGCATAGCCCGCAGCTGAATCCTGAAAAGCTCCTGATGCTTGAGGCAGAAGCGCATAGCCCGCAGTCCGAGAGCCGGGTTAGCCTCGTCCAGCGACCCGAAATGGGACATGAATTTGTCTGAACCGAGATCAAGAGTTCGCAGGGTTACCGGACGCGGAGACATGATAGCCGCAAGCTCGGAATACTTCTCTGCGAGTTCGTCCTCAGTGGGCAGATCAGTTCGGTTGAGGTAGGCATACTCGGTCCTGAAAAGGCCGATCCCCTCACCCCCGTTATCTATTACAGCCGCGACTTCTTCGAAAAGTTCTATGTTCGCATTGACGTGGACCCTGTAGCCGTCCTCTGTTTCAGCCGGAAGCTGACAACCGCGAATGATCGTCCGCTGGTAATCATCAAACTGGGTTTCCAGAGTATAGTAATGCTCAAGTTCCTCGTCCGAAGGATCAACCAGCACCTTTCCGGCCAGCCCGTCAATGATGACCAGGTCGCCATCAACAACGGAATTTTCCAACTCCGCCGCACCGACAAGGGCCGGGATATTCAGGGTCCGGGCTAAAATACCGGTATGGGAAGTTTTACCGCCAAGGGTGGTCACAAAGGCCATGAGCTTGTTGACTTCAAGCTCGATGGTATCCGCCGGGGTCAGATCATGAGCCATGAGCACCACGCGCCCTTCAACAGGACGCAGATTGGCCTCACCGCCGATAAGTTTCGCCTGTACCCGCAAAGCCACCTGACGCACATCCTGCATACGTTCACGGATATAGACATCCTCAAGCGCACCAAAGGCTTTTTCAAGGTCATTTATAGCCTTGTCCAAAGCCCATTCGGCATTAATCTTGAGTTCGTCAATATATTTAAGGGCGGAGGATTGAAGTTTGGGGTCCTTGAGCATCATCAGGTGGGAATCGATGATCAACTGGTGTTCTTTCAGCTCTTCGGGGACCTTTTCCCGCACAGCTGCGAGCTCTTCCACTGCATCGCTAAACCCTTTCTTCATACGCGCAGTCTCACCCTCAACCATATGCATAGGCACAGTTTGCCTAGGCAGTCTGGAGGAAATACTGCGGTTAAGAAAGAAAGCCTTACCGATGGCTATACCTGTTGATACGGATATTCCGTTGACGACCGCTCTGGCCACTTACTTTTCCTCGCCGAATCTGTTTTTAAAAAGGCTCTCAAGACAATCAAGAGCGGCTTCGGCATCAGTGCCGTCAGCCCGCAATTCAAGGACACTGCCCTGAACGGCTGCCAAAGTAAGCACATCAAGAATACTCTTGGCATCGACTTCCTGAGATTCGCAGACAACCACTATGCCCGCTTCATATTTCTGGGCTTCCTGCGCAAGTTTTGCTGCCGGACGGGCATGCAGTCCCAACTGGTTGCTAACAACCACAGTCCGGACAATCGCCTCCCCTCCAGCCGGGGTCTCTTCGCGAAGCACACTCTCTTCAGTCATTTGTTATTAATCCTTATATCTTATTTCTTCAAAAGAAAAAATCACAGCATATGTAATGTCATAAGTCCGATAACAACCACCAGCACTGCCACTACTTCCCGGGCAATTTTACCGGTTGCCACCAGCCAGCCCAGTACTCCGAGCACTGCGGTGCCGCCGAACCAGTCGTATGCAAACAACGGTCGCGGCCATAGTTGAAACCAGATCAACAAAACAAGGAAACCGTTGGCGTATTTAAGCCGCTCTCCCCAGTTGATCAAGTCCCATCTTTTCAATTCATCCAAAAATCCCAGTCCCTTATTTCTCCCGGACCAGAAAGTGAAGACCTTGAACGTTTGCAGACCGGCAAACATCAATACACCGAGTAGCATAGCCTGCAAATGAAGACCAGCCAGTAACATATTCACGGTTGCCAAGGCCCAGAAAATGAGTCCGCTACCGGAAAAAACCGAATCACCAATAGCTGAAAGAGTATAGCTGGTGGTGTTCTTTAATTTATCCAGCAATTGGACCGGAAACCGTCCGTCTCTGATCTGTACCTCAACAGACAGAAAAATCGCGACCAAAAGCGGAGCCCAGAACGGATGCGAATTGTAATGCTTAACGTAACGCTTGCGGGCCTTAACAAGGTCCGCATGATCATCATAGATAGCCTCAAGGCCGGGCTGCATGGCATAGGAAAAGCCTATATTCTGCAAGCCGCGGGTATTGAATCCCGCTCCCGCAAAATAAGAGCGCAGAAAGCATCTGGCAAAAGCCGGACCTAATTTCTTTTTCCCTTTATCCATATATTTTGATGCGCTACGCGCTTTTAATTAAAGATTTCGCTTCCGGCGGCTCAATACCTTTTAATCAGGCTTCGCCACCTTTCATAGCAATACTGCTAAACGCCTTTTTTCCTTTCAGTTACCTTTTCATAGACCGCTTTAGCTGTCCAGCCTTCGACCTTTTCGGCGATGCGTCTTGCGATAGCTTTAGGCTTGTCGCCTGACTCCATCTCAGTATCAATCATTCTGAAAATATCTTCTTCGGATGCCGGACCTTCATTCACCGGAGGGCCGATAACCACGGTGATCTCCCCACGCAACTCTTCGGAGACATCAGACCAATCTTTCAGATTGCCATTGATGAACTCTTCGTAATCCTTGGTAAGTTCACGGCAAATAGCAAATTCACGGTTACCTAGACTCTCATAAGCCAGATGCATGGTTTCGCGCAAACGGGATTTACGCTCGAAAAATACAATTGTAGCCCCGGTCTGACCGTAAACTTCAAAAAGCTTACGCATCTGCCCTTCCTTACGCGGCAGAAATCCCAGAAAAGAAAAAGGGTACGGTGGCAGGCCACAGCCCGAAAGAGCTGTCACCGGGGCACTGGGACCGGGAACCGGAACAACACGTACGCCGTGTTCGCGGCAGGCCCGGACCACCCGATAACCGGGATCGCTCATGAGTGGGGTTCCGGCATCAGAAACAAGTGCAGCATCATTACCCTCATCAAAGTGGGCCAGCACTTTTTTGATTCGCTTCTCTTCGTTGTGCTCATGCAGGCTGACAAAACTCTTGCCGGTAATGTCCAGCGACTGGAGCAGTTTGCCAGTGCGGCGGGTATCTTCCGCAAAAATCAGATCGGCAGAGGCTAATACCTTCCTAGCCCGCTCGGTAATATCACCAAGGTTGCCAAGCGGTGTTGCCACTACCCATAAAGTCGGTGAGGTCGAATGCATTTTCTATATGTTCCGCTCTAAAGCCGGTTCCGTCATCATTCACAATAACCAGATCGAATCGGCAGGGCCTCTCCCAGAGATCAAATGCCGAAAGGTAGCGGGTCGCGGCCTTGACCAGCTTCTTGCGCTTGGCCGGAGTCACTGCCTCAATGCCGGATTGCGTACTGCGTCCGGCTCTGGTCTTCACTTCCACAAAAATTAATTCATCGTCTTTCTCGCAGATAATATCAAGTTCCCACTGCTTCCAGCGCCAATTACGCTGGCGCAAATAATATCCGCGATTTTCCAGAAAACGGGCCGCGTAATCCTCGCCCGCCTTACCGAAATCTAAATGCCGGGGAGACACATGCGCTCCTGCTTGGCTTTCTTCTTCTCAGGCAGCACGCCCTTGAAGGTCAATCGGTGCACAGCACAAGGACCATGCTCCTTAAGTGCGTCAAGATGCACCTTCGTTCCATAGCCCTTATGGATTTCAAATCCATAAGCGCCATAACGCTTCGCCAGTTGCACCATCAGCTTATCCCGGAAAGCCTTAGCTAAAATAGATGCCGCTGAAATTGCCGGAATCTTCAAGTCGCCCTTAACCACAGCTTCCTGCCTGAATCCTGCCACACTATTCAAATACGGCACAGGAATGGCCTTATTGCCGTCTACCATTAGCATCTGAGGCTTGACCTTCAGATGAAGCACAGAACGCCCCATAGCCCGAAATGTAGCCTGCAAGATATTAATCTGGTCCACAACCTGCGCGCGGCTAACACCCAGCGCCCAGCAGACAGCCTGCTTCTTGATCTCAACAGCCAAACGATCCCGCGCAGCTTCATCGAGCTTCTTGGAGTCTGTAAGTCCCGGCAGATCGTACTCTTCAGGCAATATCACTGCCCCGGCAACAACAGGACCGGCGAGACAGCCTCGCCCTGCTTCATCAATTCCAGCAGTGATGAGTTTTTCAGTTTCAAAACCCGGCAATAAATTTTCAGACACGAACAGACTCCGACCCTTTAAAAAGTAAAAAACCGCCATACCCGAACTGATCCAGCCCGGGAATGACGGTTTTCAACACAATTTTGCGCACCCGTAGCGGACTGTAAGTCCTTACGGGTATAACCGCGAAGCATAATGCTTCGTGGCCTACCAAGCCTGTTTGGACTTGATACGTGCAGCCTTACCTTTAAGGCCACGCAGGTAGTAGATGCGGCTGCGGCGTACTTTACCTTCAGCAACTACCTCTACACGCTCGATGTAGGGGGAGTGTACGGGGAAAACACGCTCAACGCCGATACCGTCAGAAATTTTGCGGACGGTGAAGGTGGAGTTGGTGGTACCGTTACGGAAACGCAGGACAGCACCCTGGAAAACCTGGATACGTTCCTTTTCACCTTCGATAATACGCAGGTGTACCTTTACAGTGTCGCCAGCTTTGAAAGCGGGCATATCAATACGCATCTGTTCGCGTTCGATTTTTGCAATTACGTTGCTCATGTCGCTACTCCTTATATAAATTCTTTTGCGGCACCCGAAGGCGGATCTACCAGGCGTCTTTAAGCAGCCTGTCGACCGTGATCGCCACCGCACTTCTTACTGATAGATGGTTGTATCCGTCCATGAACCTGATAGGCCGTAAGCTGCCTTCTGCCATGTCCAGAATTTCGGGGGCCAACCCGTGTCCGGTACCGAAAACCAACAGAACGGGATTATCCTGCAACATTTCACGAACCTTATTCATGGTCGTGCTGCCTGCGCCCCGTGCGCTGGTGGTCACCAGTATCGGTTTCTTACCCGTTCCCGACTCAATATGCTCCACCACATCTTGCAGGGAATCTTTAACTCCTACTTTGGAAAAAGCTGCAGCGCGGTCCGGATTGAACTTACTTCCCGGTCCCGAGGTCCAGTGAGAAATAATCCTCTCGGCCAATTTCTTCTGATCCTCGATTGGAGTCACCGCAAAAAATCCACTAATTGAGTAAGAGCGGGAAACGCGGGACATATCGTGAATATCGAGGTTTGTCAAAGAAACAGCGGCCTTTTCTCCAAATTTATTTAGCACCGGATAGTGCACAAGAGCCATATAAAGATTTTTTCCCAAACGTTTTCGGGGTATTGTGCGCAAATAACGCACATCATCTTTTTTTAACCCTTCTGCTTCGGCCAAAAGCTCCGGCCGGGCATCCAAGGTCTCATCCAGAGACTTTTTTCTCCTCCATTCTTCGATCAGGGCGTGGTTGCCTGAAGAGAGAACATCCGGCACAGAATGCCCGTCAAATTCCGGGGGACGGGTATAGTGCGGATACTCCAGAAGACCGGAAGAGAAACTCTCCTCCGTACCGGACTCGGAATGCCCCATAAAGTCCGGCAGTAGGCGGGCGACAGCCTCAATGAGGCACATGGCCCCGGCTTCGCCCCCGTTGAGCACGAAATCCCCTACGGAGATTGTTTCAACGGGAAAAATATCTTCAAAGCGGGCATCAATGCCCTCATATCTTCCGCAGACGAGGGTCAGCTCCTCTTCCTTGGAAAGCTCCACCGCCATCTTCTGGGTCAGCGGCTTGCCTTTGGGCGAAAGCATAATCAGCCTTTTACCCTTGGGGCAGCCTCCTTCCACAGAAGGCTTTATACCTACGGAATCGAGGGCCTTGGCAATTGGATCAATAAACATGACCATGCCAGGCCCGCCTCCGTAGGGGCGGTCGTCAACAGATTTATGACGGTCTGTAGTAAACTCACGGGGGTCGACCTTATTAAAAGAGACTATACCCTTTTCAACGCCTTTACCCATGAGTCCGTGAGACAGCGGGGAATCAAAAAATTCCGGAAAGAGTGTAACCAGATTAAATTTCACTAATGTTCCAGCCTTGGAATTTAAAAAAGCGGCACTCTGACCTATTTCTTTTTCTTCCCGTTATCTTTCTTATCGGCCTCGGTCAGGTAGATGTCGAGCAGCCCTTCGGGTGGTTCAACAACAACCTTTTCCGCGTCCAGATCAACAGACAAGACAAATTCTTCAACAGCTGGGAAAAGGATTTCCTTGCCCTCTGTTGAAGAGATCACCCATGTTTCCTGCCCGGGGGCAAGAATGAAGTTCGAAATGGTTCCAACCACAGTCCCGTCTTCAAGTTCGACGCTCATACCTTCAAGCTCGTACATGTAAACTTCGTCATCCCCGGATTCGGGAAGATCAGCCTCACGCACAAAGATTTCCATACCGCGCAGGTTTTCCGCCTGATCACGGTCTTCAACACCCTTGAAGGTTAGAAGCACGCGCCCTTTATGTTTACGTGAAGAGCGCACGACAAAACGACGGGGCTTCTGTCCTTTCTTAGCCAGATACAGACAGGGGACCTCGTCGAAGAGAAAAGGGGAGTCCGCATGAGATTCGATGCAAACTTCCCCCCTGAGACCATGTGGTTTGACCACCTCGGCAACTACAAGCATTTCCATAGCAGCCTGCCGTTATGGTCAGGTTCGAGGACTCTTATTCCAGAATTTCCAGAACAGAGCGTTTTCTCACCTTGGTTGATGCAGCACCGAGCAGGGTTCTCATGGCACGCGCGGTGCGGCCCTGCTTACCAATAACCTTGCCCAGGTCTTCTTTAGCGACCTTGAGTTCGATTACGGAAGTCTGCTCCCCTTCGATCTCGGTGACAACTACTTCATCCGGATTGTCAACAAGCGATTTCGCGATGTATTCTACTAAATCCTTCAACATGCCAACAACCTCCGCTTCTGATTTCGAGTGTGTACCGTGAGTAGTGAAGAAGAATTCGAACCTGGTGAGATACGAACCCTAAGAATTTGCTTTGAGGAGAGATTTAACGGTATCGCTAGGCTCAGCGCCTCTCTCAAGCCACTTCTCTACTTTTTCCTTGTCAATTTTCACTTCAACAGGCTCAACCATAGGGTTGTAGTAACCGCAGAAGTCCAAAGGACGACCGTCACGTCTGGTTTCGCTGTTGATTGCTACGATTCTGTAAAAAGGGCGTTTTTTGGAGCCCATACGGGTCAGTCTAAGTTTAATAGCCATTGTCTACTTTCCCCCATATAATCTTAAATTAAGTGGTTCGTTAATAAATTGCAAGCAAATGCCCACAAAAAACTACTTCTTCTTTTTCTTGCGGGTTTGCTTCTTAAGCTTTTTCTTTTTGCGGGCCTGAAGGGTCTTCTTACTCTTGGCCTTGGATGGCTGAGGCATTCCGCCCATTCCTTCCATACCTTCCAACCCTTCCATACCGGGCATTCCCGGCATTCCTGCGCCGCCGCCAAGTCCGGGCATTCCGGGCAGATTCGGCATCTTGGGCATTTTACCCTTTCCGCCTTTGCCGCCCATCATTTTCTTCATCATCTTGCTCATCTGCTCAAAGTTCTTGAGCATCTGATTGACCTCTTCAAGCTTAACACCGGAACCATTAGCAATTCTCTGCCTACGGCTGGGATTGATAAGTTTAGGTTGCCTGCGCTCCTGCATGGTCATGGACGAGATGATGGCTTCTATCCTGTTCAGTTCCTTATCCGGAATCTCCATATCGCCGAGCTGTTTAGTCAGCCCGCCGAGGCCGGGGATCATTTTCATGATCGAACCCATGGAACCGATCTTCTTCATTCTGCGCATCTGGGTGCGGAAGTCCTCAAGGTCGAATTCGGCCTTGCGGAATTTCTCGGTAAGCTTTTCAGCCTCTCCCTCATCCATCACAGACTGGGCTTTCTCGATCAGGGAAAGTACATCCCCCATGCCGAGAATTCTTGAAGCGGCCCTGTCCGGGTAGAAGAGTTCAAGCTCGGAAAGCTTTTCACCCATACCGACAAACTTAACGGACTTACCGGTAACGGATTTGATGGAGAGCGCCGCACCGCCTCGGGCATCACCATCCATTTTGGTAAGGACGACACCGGTAACATCAAGTTTGTCATCAAATGTGGAGGCAACATTGACAGCGTCCTGCCCTGTCATTGCGTCCGCCACGAAAAGGATTTCATCCGGAGAACATTCTTCCTTGATGGAACAAAGCTCTTCCATCAGGGGTTCATCAATATGCAGTCGTCCGGCTGTATCAAAAAGCAGAACATCACAACCAGCCTCTTCAGCCTTGACCATAGCGTCACGGCAGATGTCCACGGGGTTCATTTCCGTTGTGGACGGGTAGGCCGGCATATCCAGCTGTTTGGCCAGCACATGAAGCTGGTCAATCGCAGCGGGACGGTAGACGTCGGCAGGAACAAGATAGGGTTTGAACTTCTTACGCCGCAGATACAAAGCAATCTTGGCAGAAGAAGTGGTCTTACCGGAACCCTGAAGGCCGACCATCATGATTTTGGAAAGCTTGCCCTTTGTGAGCTGCAGTCCTTCCTGCTCGCCACCGAGCAGCTCGGTAAGTTCGTCGTTAACGACTTTAATTACCTGCTGTCCGGGAGAAAGGGATTTTTGGACCTCCTGCCCGAGAGCGCGCTCCTTTACCTTTTCCACAAAATCTTTAACGACCTTGTAGTTTACGTCCGCTTCGAGAAGGGCAAGGCGCACTTCGCGCAATCCGGCCTGGATGTTTTTTTCATCCAAGCGTCCCTGCCCTTTGAAATTTTTAAAGGCTTCGGAAAGTCTATCTGATAGGCTGTCAAACAATTCTCTTATCTCCGCCGGCTAAGCATTTTTACGCGCAAAAACCTCAAAAGCTCCACCTTTTCTCGATTGATGCTGATTGCGTAAAGAAAGGGGTTGTCTGTTAAAGCTTTTATCTACCCAAGTCAAGTGAAGACTCATATCAACTTTTTCGAAAATGACAAACACTTATCGTACAACCTTGAAAATTTGCTTACAATATTTCTTGCTTTTTTAAACAATGAACCGTTTAATTGCATAATATTACATAACCGTATCCATGCAACTCAAGGAGACAAACGATGCCCAACATCGTCAAGGCGGAAGAATTTCATCTTGTTGACCCCATGGGAAGATTAAGATCAAAAATATACATTTCAAATGAAGGTAAAGTGGTTGCTGATGTCTATGATTCTACAGGCCAACTGAACAACCGGGTCGACTTGCAAAAAAACATTAAATCAGGACCTACCGCACACCAGAATGTGGCCCCGCACAAAAAGGAAACACTCGGAGCATGGCACGCACGCATCGCTAACGAGGTTAAACTGAGTCAATCAAAGCTGCATGTGGGATCATACAAGCTTTATATAGATTTTGTTGAAAACAACACTATGGCCAGCGGTAAATATCAGAATGAAGTCATTGAAGTTTCCGGCGAAATAGTAGATGTTTCAACAAAAGGATTCGGCGATCTGCATGTAGGACTCAAAGGAATTTCAAATTTTACCGCCGAAGTTATCTGTCATTTTACCGAAGACCAGATTCCGGTAGTCAGCAACCTCAAGCCGGGCTTAAAAGTGCGTATCAAAGGGAAATGCACTGAGTACGTCAACAAGAGGGTGAAAATATGGGGGTGCCAGTTGCTGTAGGCCGGAGTCTTCATAAGTGCGCCTATGCCTGTATCAGATCAATTAAAAAAAGAATTGCAACACATTGCTGACGAATGCATTGATTGCGGCAAATGTATGACCAAGTGCCGCTTTCTGGCTGAAAGCGGCTCCCCTGTATCAATCGCCTTGCGGGCTCTTTCTTCCGAGGAAGACGCAGACAAGGTTTCAATACGTTCCTATGCCTGCTCAATATGCGGACTCTGCTCCGCGGTCTGCCCCGTAGCGGCTGAGCCGGAACGCATGTTCAGGGAATTGCGCAACCATGCGCAGGCCAATGCGATTTTCCGTCTAGATAAATACGATCCGCTCCTCAATTACGAACGACTGGGGCAACGCTTTCCTTTTAAAGGTGAATTCATCCCTGAAAATTGCAGAACCGTATTCTTTCCGGGATGCACTCTCCCGGCAATGCATCTCGATGCCACGAAAATAGCATACAAGATAATCAAACGGGAAGAACCGA
This sequence comes from Maridesulfovibrio pacificus (SeqCode), assembly GCF_048612815.1. Lineage (NCBI taxonomy): Bacteria > Pseudomonadati > Thermodesulfobacteriota > Desulfovibrionia > Desulfovibrionales > Desulfovibrionaceae > Maridesulfovibrio > Maridesulfovibrio pacificus (SeqCode). The sequence goes on along the minus strand of NZ_JBLZNE010000001.1, from coordinate 3,531,940 downwards.
CCATGGGGTTGGTCCTTAACTGCTGCTCCAAGCCTTCCAAGATGCTGGGACTTAAAAGCAGACATGAAGAAGCGCTTTCCGGATTGATTCACAGACTTGAGCGCAAGGGGGTCAAAAAGATCATTACCGCCTGCCCGAACTGCCACAAAACTTTTCAGGAATTTAACTCTAAACTGAAAATTGTCTCTATATATAAAAGACTCAAGGTCTCTAAATTTATCCCTGTCCGACCCACGATTCAAGAAGTTACCATCCACGACCCCTGTGTAATCCGCAATGAGACAGAGATGCACAAGAACGTGCGGGCACTGCTCAAAGCAATGGGGATCAGGGTGGTGGAAATGCGTCACAGCCGCACAAATACACTCTGCTGCGGTGAAGGCGGGGCAACTAATTTTCATCAAAAAGACTATGCTGAATACTGGTCACGCAAGCGCATTACAGAAGCGCAAAGGACCGGAGTCCCCATGATCACGTACTGCGCAGGCTGCGTTAATTTCCTTGGCTGCAAATACCCCACTGCACACGTACTTGATATCCTGCTGGTAAAACGCAAAAGAATACCCAAACCCGTTGCGTTCCCCTTTAACTATCTTAACCGGCTGATCTTCAGATTCAGCAGACATTAATAATTTGTACATTTTTCATTATTGGGCCTTCTAATCCTGAACAGATCAATGTAACACAATTACCAATGAGTTCAGACAATAAAGCCCTTACAGTATCAGAGATTCCCTTAGCCCTTTTCAGTTTGGGACTGCCTTTAACCATGGCAGCCTTCAGCCTGAGCGGATATGCTGCACCCTCCAATCTGGCAGAGATACTCGCTACCGGACTGGCTGTATTAGGACTCACCCTGGAGATGCTCCGGGGAGACAAAGAAACTGTCGCTCCACTCTGGTTTAAAGCCGGAATCCCTGCTCTGCTCATTACCTGGATTTCTTTTAGATATTTTTCAGGATTAACTCAGCCGTTGCTTGATCATTTACCCCTGTTAATGGCAGCCAAGCCCCTTTTATTTTTAATTGTCTCCATTCTTTGGCTAAGCCTATTCCCTCCTCCGACAACCAAACAGATTTCTTTCTGGTCAAGCTGGCTGGCTTTACTCATATGCGCAGAATTCATTCTCCGTTTTTTTATATTACACGATCCAGCCATCCCTTCTTTCTTCGGAATGTCGAGCATCTGCGGCCCAATCCTTCTTGTAGGACTTTGCGCGAGCCTGCATAACGCAGAAGAAAACGCATTCCCCCGACTGCTCATCCTTGCCGGGATCTTCTGCACTCTAGGACGTGACATAATTTTTGCAGCAATCCTGATCATGCTCATTTTCAGCCCTACTGGGGGGTTGAAAAAATTTATGCTTGTACTTTGTATGTTCCTATTCAACTACCTTTCCCTGCAAGTACAAGAAATGACTTTCATGAACAGACAGGATCTCCCTTCTTATTGGCTGTGGTTCTCCATCTTAGAACTTGTTGCCAACAACCCGGAGCTTCTACTGACCGGATTTCCCCTGACTGTCCCTCTGCCCCTAAATATCCCGGCTTCGCTGTGGACAATCTGGCATGGCCAGCAACAGACATGGACCGGTTCCGGAATCTACCTATTTCATATTCCGCCTTTCTGGCTGCACTTACTCAGTTCATGGGGACTGGGAGGCTTTTGCCTTATCGCAGCATCTGGAACCGTATTATACAAACGCTTTCCATCCACAATGCTGGGTAGCCTTATCACGACCGTAATTGTCTGCGGTTTCTTCTCCCCTTTATTCTATCACCCTGCATGTGCCCTGATCCTTTTCCCTGCTTTCATCACTGCCACCACCCCGGAAGTCCAGTCATTCAAGTTTGAATAGTTTCAACTACCTCAAAACAGCCTTCAAACAACTTTCAACCACCTGTTTTTCAGCACTATTACTTCTAAGGTAGTTTTTTGATTACTTTCGTAATACAAATGTAATTCAAAAGTAATTTGTTATGTTTATATTTCAGAGTCATTTTAACATGTAATCACTGTCAATCATCAGTTCTAATTAATTTCATTTGGTATTACATATGTATTGACATTTGTCATTTTACCAGTAAGATCCAACTCAAACACAACAGGTAAAAACAGGCAAAATGAGCAGAAAAGTTAAATCGGTACGAGTTCCCTTAGAGCTGGAAACTCTTAATCTTTCCAAGCTTATCCGGGAATTTGAGAACTATCTCAGAGATCTGGAGTCTGCCACTTTGCTTAAGCAAGAAGGCAACCGCGAAGCAGCGGAAGCCCTGATCAAGACAAGGCAATTGGATTTAGGGAAGAGAATTGCCAAAATGATATGGGAAGCCAGAGTCGAGTATGGTAAAATCAAATAGATCTTACCTTTGTAATACGAAATAAAATACATTTGTATTACAGAATGACGTCAGCAAAACAAATTAGATCAGGGTTGCCATTATGAAACCTAAAAGAATCAGCGAAAGCAGAACCTTAATGACCTACAGGGTCCTGCCGCAGGACACTAACCCGGCGGGAAACCTGCATGGCGGAGTTCTGCTTAAACAACTGGACCTGGTAGCCGCCACCTGCGCCATGCGTCACGCACGCAAGCCGGTGGTCACCGCATCCATCGACCGCATGAATTTCCTTCGCCCTGCTTACGTAGGGGAACTTATCAACCTTCATGCAAATGTTAATATGGTGGGTAGGACCTCTATGGAAATCGGGGTCCGGGTCGAAGCTGAGAATCTTTTAACCGGTGAGATAAGGCATACCAACTCTGCCTATCTTACATTTGTCGCCATGGGGGAAAACGGTAAACCATCCCCGGTACCACCACTGCTCCTAGAGACCGGAGTGGACCACAGGCGCAACAGAGAGGCCATGGAAAGACGGGCTGTGCGCAAGGAAGAAAGGATACGGGAAACCGCATCAGCAGCACAGAACGGGAGCAAGGAATAAATCTCATCATTCACAGCTCGAATAGCGCGGATTACGTCCGAAGTCAGCCGAATCCGTGCTGATTGCATCTACCATCAGATCGCAAGCTACTCCGAGTCTGGTTTCTGGCCGGGAGCTCCACCCTCCCGGCTAAAAATTTCGGCATCCTGCTCCTAGGGCGTCCGGTCGGGATTAACCCGGTCCCGGGCGGACGCCTCGCCCTTTTTCAACACCATCAAGGCCGGAAAGCCCCTGCATGCGAACATTCGTATGCAGGGGCTTTCCACGTTTTTGACTTCACAAAAAAAGCAGAACTTATCGACAAGCAACCAACGGCAATTTCCGCCCGATCCCTATCCCCCGCTCGCTTAAGACAGCTTCGTAAGCCCAGCATTCAACACCTTCATCTAGAGCTTTGTAAAACAACTCCGCGTACTCAGGATCAATAAAATCTGCGGGACCGAAACAACTACCGTCAGTGCGTTGCACAAAAAAGAATAAGGCGACACGATCTCCTTTTGCAGCAAGATCCATAAGCTCGACCAGATGCTTGCGACCGCGCTCAGTCTGGGCATCCGGGAAGCAGGCAACGTCATCCTCTACGAGGGTTACGTTCTTACACTCCACCCAAAGTTTGGGCAGCTTGCCGGAATCATCGGTAAACAGGCCATCAAGACGACTGTTGCCGACCTTCGCTTCACGCTTGATAGTTGTATAGCCGCCGGTCTCAGGAAGCTGTCCGGCTTCAAAAGCCAGCTGCAGCATTTTGTTAGGGACAGCAGTATTAACACCTATCATTTCCCCGAACGGCATGACTGCCTCAAGGGTCCACTTGAGTTTGCGCAGAGGATTCTGGGCCGGAGAAATATAGATTTCCTGCCCCTCACGCAACAGCCCAAGCATAGATCCGGTATTATTAGTATGAACACCGACAACCTCACCATCGAGCATCGCCTCTACGGTGAAACGTTTGTACCGCCGGACAAAAACTGCCCGACGACAATTTTGCGGATAAAAAATTAACGGTTCTGACATTTTACATTCCTTTGAGGACGTGATGATATCTACACCGAAACGGTGGGGCTTTTTTACGAACATCAACAAAGCTAAATATCAAAGAGGTTTGCTTCCCGTATAGAGGAAGGTTGAGCATTCACAATCCACGGAGAAGCCCCTAATATGAAGCTGAAAAGCCTAGTTTGACAATGATTTTCATACCATCTGATAGCCGGACTAAGGCCTAAAACCCCTTGACGAATCACTGGGTATCTGGAATATCGTCCTGTTAGTCACAGTGTGACAGAATTCACATTTTTGGCTTTTTCCCAAGCCAAACTCTATTTCCGGACCCTGCATAAAAAACAGTGCAGCGGCCTGAAATTTATTATTGTTTACAATACAGGTAATAAACATGAGTCTTGTACAAAAATTGTCGGAAAGAAAAGAAGACCTTACAGCTAAGTGGTATGATTTGGTTCTGTCTTCCTATCCTAAGGAAACACAGGAAGTTTGGAGATCAAACAGCGACCAGTTTACCAACCCTGTCGGGGTCACCATCAAGAAGGTCACCGGCGAACTTTTTGACCTTATCCTTGAATGGAAAAGTGCCGACGATCTAGCAAACTCCCTTGACGAACTGATCAGAATCAGGACCGTACAGGATTTTGCACCATCCAAAGCTTTAAGCTTTGTCTTCCTTTTCAAGAAACTCCTGAGAGACGAGTTCATGGAGGAACTGAAAAAAGAAGGCAAACTTGATGAGTTGCTCGCGTTTGAGGCCCGGATAGACAATCTGGGACTTATCGCGTTCGACATCTATACCAAGAATAGGGATTTGATTGCGCAAATGAGAATTGATGAAATCAAAAGATCACATCACATGCTCCTTCGGCGGGTCAACAAAATCGAGGACGTTTCGGCCAAAGGGGCCGGACAGGTGTAGTGGCCGGCTTCCCAAGGAAGCCAAACGTATAAGCGAGGTGAAGGTAGATGAACGCTTTGTACTCACTCGTTTTAGTTTTTGCCTTGGTGCTCATCGCACTCTTCGGAGTGGGTTCCGCACATATGGCAGGACTGTTCGGCACTCTGTTACCGTATGTAGCAGTTGCCGTATTTCTGGTAGGCTTTGCCAACCGGATTATCGGCTGGGCAAAAAGCCCGGTTCCTTTTCGTATCCCGACCACGGGCGGACAGCAGAAGTCTCTGGATTTTATCCAGCATGACCGCTTTGACAACCCCGTGACCCCGGGTCAAACTTTTATCCGTATGGTCCTTGAGATCTGTTGCTTTCGTTCCCTCTTCAGGAACACCAAAGTAGAACTCAGGGACGGAAGAGTAACTTACGCCTCATCTAAATATTTGTGGCTGTTTTCCCTGCTCTTCCACTACTCATTCCTGCTCATCGTGATCAGGCACATGAGACTCTTCTTCGAACCCGTGCCTGCTTGCATCGGCTTCGTGGAAATGATTGACGGTATCATGCAGCTCGGTGTACCCAGACTGTACATGTCAGACCTCCTGATTCTTGCCGGCCTCGGCTTCCTGCTTAGCCGCAGACTTCAGGATCCCAAACTGCGTTACATCTCTCTGGTAACCGACTACTTCCCGCTGCTTCTCATCATCGGCATCGCCCTTTCCGGCATCTACATGCGCTACTTTGAGCACGTAGATATTATGGCCATCAAGAAGCTTACCATGGGTCTTGTTACCTTCAGCCCCGTTATTCCCGCAGGTGTGAGCGTGGTGTTCTACATCCACCTCTTCCTCGTGTGTGTGCTGCTGGTTTACTTCCCCTTCAGTAAGTTGATGCACGCGGGCGGCGTATTCCTGTCTCCCACAAGGAACATGCCCAACGATACCCGTATCAACCATCACGAGAACCCCTGGAACGATCCTAACATCAAGCCCCACAGCTATGAGGCTTATGAAGATGAGTTCAGGGAAGCAATGATTGAAGCGGGTCTCCCGGTGGAAAAAAAGGCATAGAGCGTCTTATAAGACCTATGCCGGACAGACCTTAAATATCTTTTGATGAGGAGTTGACATGGCTGACCTCCCAAAAGCTGATGAGCTTTTTAAAAGCATTAATTATACACCGCCGTCCACTGGGTGGATGGACACCCCGGTAGATACCTCTCCGGGCAACTGGTGTTATCCCGCAAAAGCGGAAAAACTCGAGTACCTCGGCTTCCCCAACCCTCGTGAGTGGAACCCCGCTGACGTGGATTGGAAGCTTCCTGAGAACTGGCAGGACATCGTCCACGAAGGTTTCAAGGAAAGACTCGATAAGTATCGTTCACTGAAAGTATTCATGGACATCTGTGTTCGCTGTGGTGCTTGTGCAGACAAATGCCACTTCTTCATCGGTTCCGGTGATCCTAAGAACATGCCCGTCCTGCGTGCGGAACTTATGCGTTCCATCTACCGCAAGGACTTCACCATGGCCGGTAAAATCCTCAGCACCCTCACCGGGTCCAGGGTTATGACCGAAGATGTTCTCAAAGAATGGTTCATTTACTTCTACCAGTGCACGGAGTGCCGTCGTTGTTCCCTGTTCTGCCCTTACGGCATCGACACAGCGGAAATCACCATGATGGCGCGTGAACTGCTGCACCTCTGCGGTGTGAACATCAACTGGATTCTTGAGCCGGTTTCCAACTGTAACCGTACAGGTAACCACCTCGGTATCCAGCCCCACGCATTCAAAGACATCGTTGACTTCATGGTTGACGATATCGAAGAAATCACCGGTAAACGCCTGAACGTACCCATCAACGAAAAGGGTCATGAAGTTATATTCATCACTCCTTCCGGTGACGTTTTCGCTGATCCCGGCATCTATACCTTCATGGGTTACCTGATGCTGTTCGATCACATCGGTCTTGACTACACCCTGTCCACCTACGCATCTGAAGGCGGTAACTTCGGTCTCTTCACCTCTGCTGATATGATGAAGAAACTGAACGCCAAGATGTACGCCGAAGCTGATCGCCTCGGAGCAAAATGGATTCTCGGCGGTGAGTGCGGCCACATGTGGCGTGTTATCAACCAGTACATGGATACCATGAACGGTCCGGCGAACAACCTTGAAGTTCCCGTGAACCCCATCACCGGTACCGTGTTCGAAAACGCACGCCAGACCAAGATGGTTCACATCACTGAGTTTACTGCTGACCTGCTCAAGCACAACAAACTGAAGCTTGATCCCAGCAGAAACGACCATATCCGTGCAACCTTCCACGATTCCTGTAACCCCGCTCGCGCCATGGGCCTCATGGATGAGCCTCGTTACGTCATTAAGAACGTTGTTAAAAACTTCTTTGAAATGCCCGAACAGACCATCCGTGAGCAAACATTCTGCTGCGCTGGCGGTTCCGGCCTGAACACTGACGAAATCATGGAAATCCGTATGCGCGGCGGTCTGCCTCGCGGTAACGCACTGAAAGCCGTTCAGGAAGAGCACGATGTAAACATGCTTTCCTGCATCTGCGCTATCGACCGTGCAACCCTGCTTCCCCTGGCCAACTACTGGGCACCCGGCGTAGACGTCTGCGGTGTTCACGAACTGGTTGGTAACGCTCTCATCCTTGACGGCGAAAAAGAAAGGGAAACAGACCTTCGTTTCAATCCTCTGCCCGGGAAGGAGGGTTAAATCATGCACTACGGTGGAAAAATTATAACCGGACTGGTTATCTTCCTCGGCCTGGTGTCCATGCCTTTCTGGTTCAACATCGGCGGAAGCTATGAAGAGCCGAAGGTAGAACTGCCCAAGAATGCTAAAATCTGTGTTGCTCCCACCCAGAACATGCGTGAGAACCACATGAAGCTTCTTGACGAGTGGAGAGATATGGCTCTTCGCGAAGGCAAAAGAACTTACATCAGTGCTAAAGGCGATAAATACACCATCAGCCTTCAGAACACCTGTATGCAGTGCCACACCAGCAAGGAACAGTTCTGCGACAAGTGCCACGTTGATGCGAGTGTAACTCCCTACTGCTGGGATTGCCACGTACCTCCCAAGGAGGCTAAATAATGAAACAGAGTAGAAGAAACTTCCTTAAGTTTGCAGGCCTTTCCGCTGCCGGACTCTGCATCGCACCCACCGCTGTTATGGCATCCGGTGGACCCAGCGGTGGAGCTCATGCAGCAGTTAACGACAATGCTATCCACGCAAAGCGCTGGGCAATGGTCATTGACTCCCGCAAAATTAATACTGAAGAAGCAATTGAATCTCTGGCTGAAGTATGCCACCACTTCCACAACGTTCCCAAAATCGACTCCGATGAGGAAATCAAATGGTTGTGGTCCGGTACTTACGGTGAAGTATTCCCTGAACAGGTGAATAACTTTCCTTCTGAAGCTCAAGAAACACACAGATTCCCCTTACTCTGCAACCATTGCGAGTCTCCTTCATGTGTACGCGTTTGCCCCACCAAGGCGACTTTCAAGCGCCCTGACGGCATCGTTGCCATGGACTACCACCGCTGCATCGGCTGCCGTTATTGTATGACTGGCTGCCCCTACGGCGCACGTAGCTTTAACTTCAGTGATCCCAGACTCCACATGGATATGGACAAGATCAATAAGAAGTTCCCCACTCGCATGCGCGGCGTAGTTGAAAAATGCAACTTCTGTGTTGAGCGTCTCGCTGTAGGAGAAATGCCTGCATGTGTGGAAAAATCCGCTGGCGCGATCATCTTCGGCGATCTGCAGGATCCCAACTCCAATGTGAGAAAGGCCCTGCGTGAGAACTTCACCATCCGTAGAAAACCGACCGCAGGCACTGAGCCCGGCGTTTACTACATCATTTAGGGGGGAAGCCTGATATGCTCGAAAAAGCTTTTAGAGGCGGACCGAAATACTGGGCTTGGATTGGTTTCCTGCTGCTCATTATCGGTGCCGGTTTCTGCACATATCTGACTCAGCTTCAGGAAGGGATGACCATCACCGGTCTTAACCGTGATGTTTCCTGGGGTTTCTATATTGCACAGTTCACCTACCTTGTCGGTCTCGCTGCATCCGGTGTTATGATCGTACTGCCTTACTACTTCCATCATTACAAGAAGTTCAAAGGCATGGTAATTATGGGTGAATTCATGGCTATCGCTGCCGTTGTCATGTGTCTCGGTTTCATCATCGTCGACATTGGACAGCCCCAGCGTATGCTGAACATCATCTTCCATCCGACTCCGAACTCTATCCTCTTCTGGGATATGATCGTTCTGAACGGATATCTGATCCTGAACGTTGTAATCGGCTGGACCTGCCTTGAGTGTGACCGCCAGCGCGTATCCCATCCTAAATGGGTTAAGCCTCTGGTATACACCTCCATCGTATGGGCATTCTCCATCCACACCGTTACCGCGTTCCTGTATGCCGGTCTGCCCGGCCGCCACTACTGGCTCACCGCCATTCTGGCTGCCCGCTTCCTGGCATCTGCGTTCTGCTCCGGTCCTGCAATCCTGCTGCTCGTGGTTTTCCTCGTGCGCAAGATCACCAAGTACGAGCCCGGCAAAGGCGCAATCGGAACTCTCACAACTATTATCACTTACGCAATGTGCGTGAACGTCTTCTTCTTCCTGCTTGAAGTATTCACCGCATTCTACTCCAATATGCCCGGACACATGCACTCTCTGGTCTACCTGTTCGCAGGTGAACACGGCCATACTGAGCTCGTGCCCTGGATGTGGACTGCAGCAACCTTTGCTATTCTTAGCCTTGCGCTGCTCATTCCGCCCAAACTGCGTTACAACCAGAAGCTGCTGCCCTGGTCCCTCGCTATCCTCGTTATCGCAACCTGGATTGATAAGGGTCTCGGCCTGCTGATCGGTGGTTTCACACCGAACCCCTTCAATGAAGTCACCGTTTACTGGCCCACCGGTAAAGAACTCATGATTTCATTCATGGTTTACGCACTCGGCGCACTGACTCTGACTTTCCTTTACAAGATTGCCACAGACGTTAAGCGCGAAATCGGACAGCTGACTACTGAAGACTAGTCACTGACGGATTACCGAACTTGAAAGCCCCCTGCTTCTGACGAGGCAGGGGGCTTCTTTTATTAACTTCGGAAATCCCGATAAATTTCTACCAATAAATACTATCAATCTGTAAAGACGACTCAAATACTACCGTCAGCTATCGCACAAGGCACTGGACAGTTATCGATTAAGTAGCATTAAAAAGCCGCTCATCCTAAAAAGAATGAGCGGCTTTCTCGCGTAAGAAAAACCTTGCGAAGGGGGATTACGTATGAGCGACTATACGTAATCTCCCCGGTTAAATTTGATCTGTTCGGTCACGGCTACGGTTTCCAGTTCGGATACTATGGAACCCAGTTCCGGATTCTCGCTCTGCACACCGGGCCAATCCTTCTTGAGGGACTCAACTCCACCTTGAATACCTTCAAGAGTCGAATAGGCCTGCTTCAACCCGGCTTCACCAGAGGAACCGAGCTGCTGGGCGTAGCTTTCAAGCTTTCCGAAAAGGTCTTCCACCTTGCCGACAAACTCACTTTCGCTTACCTGAGCGGTCTGCTGAACTTGAGCGGCCTGCTGCACCTGCAACAGGGGATTGACCTGAAGACCCGGCACCGGCGGTGCTGATGCTGCGCTGTTTTGCTGCGCTGCACCCTGCTGAACTTCCTTATTAAGGAATTCGCCGAACGCTGCCCCGTCAACCTTCTTTGCCTTGTTTTCCTGCTGCTGTTGCAGCTTTAAGGCTTCAATCTGTTCAGGACTTATCTTCATATTATACTCCTCAGCCTTTGGTTTCACCCTTTGACATGCAATGACCTTGCCAAAGTCTAGACTTACACTCAAAAGACTGATTTTACTGGCTTTACATTTCTTATAGACTCGGAAAAAACTGCCCCTTTCTACTCATTTTTAATCGCAGTAAGACTTTTTTTCCTCTTGCAGGATAAAGTATAAGAAAAAGCTTGTCCATGTCGGTAATAATCAGATATTATTAGAAGTAAGAAATTTTAGAAATGCACTTTCTTTCCATGCACAAACCTTGAATTATGGAGGTAGCATATGGCTGAAATCAAGAAGATACTCTGTGCAGTGGACTTTTCGGATCACAGCCCCGTTGTAGCAGAATACGCTAGCACCCTGGCAAAGACCCTGGGAGCAGATATCATCTGCCTTTACGTGGCTCCGTCACTGGATCAATATGTGGGTTTCCATGTACCACCCAGCTCCATTGAAAATTTCGTAGGTGAAATTGTAACAGGCGCTGACTCGACAATGGAAACTTTCATCACCGAGAACTTCAAGGATGTAACTGCAAACGGTAAGGTTGTTACCGGTTATGCAGCTGAAGAAATTCTCGCTATTGCTGAAAGCGAAAATGCAGACATGATCGTCATGGGAACCCATGGACGTGCCGGAATCGACCGCATCCTGTTCGGTTCCGTAGCTGAAAAGGTGGTTAAGTCCGCCAAGAGCCCTGTTTTGACTGTCAGACCCTCCTAGGAATAACCTTATAACGGACCTTAAGGTCATCACCCGATCTAAAGGTCGACCTCACTAACCTTAAAAAGCCCCCCGTTTAGCCATGAGCGGGGGGCTTGGTTTCTCTATCTCCTTTTCCAACTTTTATTAACCGCTTTGATTTTCATAGCTACATCGCGCCAGCGCTCTTTTTCGACTCGGTCGGCAGTTTTGTGCTGTCGCTGTGAGACATAATCGAGCTCACGTTTCATTTTGCGATAGCTTTCCAATCTTTCAGTAGAAAGATCACCATTCTCTACGGCCTTCAACACGTTACAGCCGGGATCATTCAGGTGATCGCAATCCGGAAACCGGCAATAGCGGGCATAGTCCTCTATGTCGGCAAAAGAGCTTTCTACACCTCCATCTTCGGCATAGAACGCAATTTCACGAATCCCCGGATTGTCGATCAACGAACCACCTTGCGGCATGGCAATCAAATCACGTCCTGTCGTGGTATGCCTGCCTTTCCCCACACTCTGGCTGACGGCTCCTGTCTGCTGCACGGAGTTACCGTACAACCTGTTCAAAAGCGTAGATTTACCAGCTCCGGAGGAACCTATCATGGTAGCGGTCCTGCCCGTAGACAAGTATTGTTCCAGCTCCAAAACCCCGCTTTCGTCATCAGCAGACACGAGATGGACAGGAACGCCGAAAGCAACAGATTCGACCTCGTCCACGCACTCTAGGGGGGCATCATGTAAATCCGCCTTTGTCAGGACTACTACTGGAGACAAATTGCAATTATAGACCAAAGTCAGATAACGCTCGATGCGTCGAACATTATAATCGCGGTCCAAACCGCAAACAATCAACACCGTATCCAGATTGGCAGCCATAACCTGCTCTTTCATGGCAGCGCCATGACTTTTACCGCGTCCTCCGGCTGCACCACGCGAAAGAGCGTTGCGTCTGGGCAGAACCTTATCGATTACAGCATCCCGTAAGAGCACCCAATCGCCGATAACAGGAAACATATTTTCAGAATCCGCGCCTGACTTGTGGCGTACTTTTCCTGAAAGTGTGACCTGTGAATCTTCAGCTCCCTGACTCACCAGAAATATATCTTTGTTCACACTTACGACCCTTGCCGGGGTATCCGTGTTACAGACTTTTTCCTGAAAGAAGTCGGACCAGCCCATTGTTTTGAGTTTTGTTTGATTTGATAAGCTTTCTGCCAATTCTAAAATATTCATCATTTGGTGTTACCATTTATTAATAAGCTGAGACATAACGGTTATGTATTTGCTAAACCGCCATAACTCAGAAATGTTCACTTGAATGTATCTATTGGGCGGACAAATCAAAACGCACTTGTCCTACAACCCGAATGATACATATGGGTCATGAATCACAGATTATGGTATGTCACCGACAAAAATTGGGAACAGAAATAGAGGCGGAACTCGGGTTAGAGTTCCGGTGCGGCGTAAGCCGGAAAGGAAACAGAAATGTCCCTTGAATAGAATAAGAATGTTCTGCAAAGGCAGAACCAGATCATTCTGCTACCAGCTTGCTACCTTTTGTCGGTAACTTGCAGTGCATTCTCTAATGATCTCATAAACATAAAATCTCCTTGAAAAATATGCATGAACTAGCAAAATCAGTACTTGCATGATGATAGTCTGTCAATAATAGTATTTTTTGACAAATTCTCCGTTCCAAACTAATAAAACCGGACTTTCCTTTTAAATTGTCCCCTGTTTTAATCGGGCTGAGAGCGAAGTCTGATCGTGACTCCAAAGAGTCTTGTTCCTTTGGCTTTCAGAGAGCCCCCGGCAGGGACGCCGAAGGCATCTTTTATTCAAAAGCGCACAGCGCATCATAATCAATCACATCTATCGAGGATTCCAGCATGTCCGCCATCAAAGTCCGTTCTGATATGATGGATTCAAAGCCCTACGCACCGGGCCTGACCATCGAGGAAATCAAAGAGAAATACGGTCTCGACACCGTTATCAAACTCGCAAGCAACGAAAACCCTTTGGGTGCTTCTCCCATGGCCCAGAAAGCCATTAATCGTCATGCACCCTCTGTTTTCCGCTACCCTCATAACGGCAACCCGCGCCTGAATGCTGCCATTGCCAAACGCACAGGTGTTTCCGAAGAACAAATTATCAGCGGCAACGGTTCCGATGAGGTCCTCGACCTGCTGGTACGCATCAAGGCCAATCCCGGACAGGATGAAGTAATTACCTACGAATCATGCTTCAGCATGTATCGACTCATGTCACACCTATGTGCTGTAAACTTCCGCCAGATTCCCCGCGAGGAAGGTCACAAGCAGCCTCTCAAGGCACTGACTGAAGCCGTTTCTGAGAAAACAGCTCTAGTATTCCTGACTTCACCGGACAACCCTACCGGACTGGCTGTTACTGTTGATGAAGTACGCGAAATGGCGGCGTCCATCCCCGAACAGACACTGCTGGTTATTGATGAAGCATACATCGAATTCGCCCGTCCGGCGGATAAATACGACATGCGCCCCCTGCTGGAAGAATACCCCAACATCGTGTTGACCCGTACTTTCTCCAAAGCATACGGTCTGGCAGGTCTTCGCATCGGATACGGCATCATGAGCAAGCAGCTTGCAGAATACATCAATAGCGCCCGTGCGCCCTTTACCGTTAACCTGTTGGCCGAAGAAGCAGCCATTGCCGTGCTGGAAGACGAAGCTTTTTTCAACACCACCATGGATGTGGTCCTGCGCGGTCGTGAACTTTTCACTACAGAAATCCGCAAAATGGGCTGTGAAGTGCTTGATTCCCAAGCCAACTTCATTATGTTCAAGCCCACACGCGATGCCATGGAAGTGTTTGAGGAACTCCTCAAACGGGGCATCATTGTCCGTCCGCTGAAGAGCTTCGGCCTTGGCGAGTACATCCGGGTCAATATGGGAACTGACCACGAAAACAAAGTATTCTTAGAAACACTTAAGGAGGTCCTTTAATGGACACACCTTTTATCATAACTTTGGACGGCCCCGCCGGTGTGGGGAAATCCACCCTCGCCAAGCGTCTGGCTGACCGCTTTGAGATCGCCTATCTCGATACCGGAGCCATGTTCCGCGGAACCGCCTGGAAACTGGGGGAAGGAGCTTGGGACTGGGATGCAGACAAGCTTGACGAAGCTCTTAAGGGGCTTGAATTCACCCTCTCCGGCAGCGGTTCCAATTCCACTCTGAGCCTGAACGGGACTCCTCTGACCGATGAAATCCGCACCGAAACCGTAGGCATGTGGGCATCCAATATGGCTAAGATCCCGGCTGTGCGCGATTATCAGAAAATCGCCCAGCGTGCCATCGGCGAAACAACCTCCCTCATTGCCGAAGGAAGAGACATGGGAACAGTCATTTTCCCGCAGGCTCCCTGCAAGTTCTTCCTTGATGCCGATCTTGAGGAACGCGCCCGCAGGAGATTCGAACAGCTCAAGGATATGGGAAAGCCCGCAGAAATGGCTGAACTGATCGAACAAATCGCCGCCCGCGACGATCAGGACCGCAACCGCAAGGTAGCTCCGCTTAAACCTGCCGAAGATTCCATCATCGTGGACACCACGCATCTTGATATCAACGGTGTTTTCGACAAGCTTGTTTTCGAAACCGAAAAAAAAGTTAATTAAAAGCGAAAACGCAAATACGAATATTTTAGGCCGCTTGGAAGTTTTTCCCAGCGGCCTTCATCTTTTAGCGCCCCAAATGTCGCTTGACTTTACAGTCGCAATAATTACGAAATAACTAAAGGCCTTCGGCGACCCTGCCGGGGGCCT
Source organism: Maridesulfovibrio pacificus (SeqCode) (assembly GCF_048612815.1). Taxonomy (NCBI): domain Bacteria; kingdom Pseudomonadati; phylum Thermodesulfobacteriota; class Desulfovibrionia; order Desulfovibrionales; family Desulfovibrionaceae; genus Maridesulfovibrio; species Maridesulfovibrio pacificus (SeqCode). The sequence continues at coordinate 3,516,752 of NZ_JBLZNE010000001.1, read as the reverse complement.
TAAACCCTTTTGCAAAAGGGTTTAAGAATCCCAAAACCTTTTATTAGGCTTCGCCGCTATCTACGGCAAATGGAGCTATCTATGAACATATCTTCTATTCTTAAAAATATTTTCCCTGAACCGCTTGGTCCAGTATCTGAAAACCTCACTGACGAACTTGCTGCTTCCTTTTTCCCGCCAGATTCAACCAGACTGGCACACATGCGTCAGGCCTGCAAAACTGCCCGCAGGCTGGCTGCCCAGATGGATTACGATGCCGAGACTGCGGAGCAAGTCGTAACCGCTGCCCTTTTCCATGATGTGGGCTATTCCGAAAAGCTTAAAAAGACCGGCTTTCATCCTCTTGACGGTGCGGCCTACCTTGCCCATTGCAATGCGCCGGAAGACCTGATTATGGCTGTGCTGTGGCACTCCAGCACCCCTATTGAAATTGAGAGCATGCCTGAAATGAAGGAAATATACTCTCAGTTTCCAGGTCCGAACTATGATTGCCCCATTTACAAGGCTGTGGCCTACTGTGATTTCAGAACCTCACCTTTGGGAGAATCATATTCTTTTGGACAGCGGATTGTTGAACTTGAAAACAGATTCGGCTTTGATTCCATACCGCCGTCCATCGCACGCAAGACCCTGCCCTACTCCCGCCAGAACCAGCAGGACTTTACCAGAACTATTGCCTGCACACAGGGCAAGACTCTTCCATGGATCTTCTGCGACATCGACAACACCCTAATCAAACCGGGTGAAACTATTGACCGCAGAACACTCAATGCAATCAACCGCTACACCACGGCGGGCGGACGTTTTTCGCTCATTACCGGGAAGCATATGATCAGCGTGCCGCACCTGATCAGCAGCGTCGGTGAACAGACTCCCCATGCCGGTGTTAACGGTTCAGTCATCGTGCGCAACGGTAAGCTTGAGGTTTTCGGAGAGACTGTCACTCCGTTCAAGGCCATTGAAGACGCATTGCTTGAAGCAAACGTTAACTACGCCACTTATGTAAGTGACGGCATCTGGACCCGTGCGGAACTTACTCCCAAAGAGCTTAATGACTTCGTAATGGTAGGTGAAACCCTGCCTCAAGCCGGCCCTACTCCGGGTGACAAGAGCGCCATCAAGATTCTTACCTTTTCTCACCGCGACCAGACCGAACAATGCGAGATGGTCCGCAACCTTGCGGAGAAATACGGCATGAGCTGCGTTCGCACTGCTGAGGATTTCCTTGAAATCGGCCCCGCAGGACACGGTAAACACTCCGCAATGATGCAGATCATGAAAGAAGCAGACTGGTCCGACCTCAACTCCATTGCTATCGGTGACAGCGAGAATGACCTGACCATGTTCGGCCATGTAGGCTTAAGTGCTGTGGTTGCCAACGCGGCCCCCGAAGCACTGCCCGCAGCAGATCTGCACATTCCCGCTTGCGACGAATACGGCGTTGCCCGTCTGCTGGATGCCCTTGTTGATTCATCTAAAGATGGTTGCTGGTCTATTCCCCATAACTGGATAGCAAACTACAATTAGCACCTTTTCAGTCCGGTTGCGGCATTCCTTTGTTGTGTTATAAGGGTTAGACATCAAAATCTGATCCTTTGCGCACTTTAAAGGAGGTCGCTCCGGCATGAAAAAAATATTCCTTTCCAGAGCAATAATTATTGCCCTGACTCTTTACTCACTGCTTCTAATCTCCGGCTGCTCCAAAAGCAGCACCGACACTTTCAACAAGTGGAGTGCCGACCTGACAAGGGCCCTCACCACTGAACTTCCTTTTCAAGAAATCGAACTGTTCTACGGAACTGACCGCAAACCCAGCGGAAGTACTGTTCCCGCAAAAACTTTCGGTGATACGAAAGGTAGCCTCAGTTGGGGTGGATGCACAATAGCCGTCCCCTATGACAAGGAAATCAAAGGGCTAAAGAAATCCCGTTTTACCATGACTTCCTACGGGCTGAGTGCGGCAAGCAGCTACGAAGTCACAGACGTCCGCCAGCTTCCCCAACGTTCCTTTGAAACAACTATCGCTAAACGCTTGGAAACTAATCCGGCTAACTCCGCTCTCATCTTCGTACACGGCTTCAATGTCTCATTTGCAGAAGCCGCAAAACGCACCGCACGCATGAGTTATCAGCTGCAGTATCAGGGTGCACCGCTCTTTTTCAGCTGGCCCGCTCAGGGCGAAAAGCTCGACTATATGCAGGATGAACAAAACGCGGACTATACTGTTGCGCAGTTGACTGAATTTCTGGAGGTTGTGGCGGAAGAATCCACAGCGGAGAACATATACTTAATCGGCAACAACATGGGTTGTGAACCGCTCTGCGAAGCCCTTGCCAAGCTGAAATTAAGCCCCGAAAACATGGCCCGCATCCGAGAACTCATCCTCATCGCGCCGGACATCAACCGCAATAAATTTGCCAATACAATACTTCCTAGACTGCATAATACCAGTGCCCATATAACGGTCTACACCTCGAACAGAGATGACAAGCTGGCTTTAGCGCATAGGGAACGGGCAGGAGTCAGACTTGGCGATGTTGTGAATAATGCAGACCTGCCGGGTATTGATTTCGTGGATGCTTCAGCCATAGATACCAGCCTGAACGGCAAGCCCCGCTTTGTTAAGCAGACTTCAATCTACAACGATTTTGCTAATATTATAAAATAACGCAAAAAACGGGTTGGAAGATTAATCTTCCAGCCCGTTTTAATTTATTAGGGATTCCAAAGGGGATTATTCCCTTTGGCCACCGGAGGTGAAATCATATTATCAAAAACGCGAAGCGCATCAAAATTCTAGGCACCTTCGTCTACGATCAGATCACCGGATGATGCGGCAGTACGGGCCAGATCATCGCAGCGTTCGTTTTCGGGATCACCGGCATGCCCTTTAACCCAACGAAAAGTCACATCGTGCTTCTCCAGCAGAGGAATAAACTGCAACCAGAGATCCTTGTTTTTAACCGGTTTCTTTGCTGCGGTTTTCCAGCCATTCTTCTGCCAGTTGTCTATCCACTTCTTGGTAAAAGCGTTCTTAACGTACTGGGAGTCTGTATAGAGAGTGACTTCGCAGGGTTCCTTAAGTTCAGTCAGAGCTGCAATAACCGCCCGCATCTCCATACGATTATTGGTGGTCTTTTTGTATCCCTGTGAAAGCTCCTTGCGGTGCTCATTGAACAGGAGAACGGCACCGTAGCCGCCTTTACCGGGATTACCGAGGCAGGAGCCGTCTGTATAAATGGTAAGTTTCTTCTTAGACATTAATTCTTTTATTCCTTGTGGGCTGATGATTCAGGATCAGGCATACTGTTGTTTCCATCAGTATAAACCTTAGGAACAGACTGGTTGGACTCTACCTTGGCCAGCCGCTCCCAGATCATGGAAAGGCAGGTCATGAGCGATGTGGGCCATTCATCATCAGAATAATGGTTTTCAAAATGCTTATTTTCCAGCTCGGAAATAAATCCGTTGCCCAAGGCATGACGAACGAGACCGGGAAAATGCATACCCACATCCTGAGTGGGCGGAGATATTACGATCAACAGTTCCTTGGGATCAACTTCTTGCGCGGTAATCGGATCGAGTATGATTTGGATACGGGCTTTTACTCCGAACTCAGAACGCATGCTCCTGATAAATCCCTGAATGAAATCCCGTTCCGATTTATCTAAAATCTTGGTCTGATCCCAGAGGGCATTACGGGCCTGTATCTTTTCCAGCGTGGACTGGTTGTTTATCCAAAAAGCGTAAACCACAAGACCGAGAATAATGAGCATCCCGATCATTCTGAGAAATTTTTCCGTACCGGTTTTTCCTTGGGGCTTAATAAACAATGCCATGGATTATACCTTGTTCTGCTTGGTGTTTAAATCAGATTAAAAGGCTTACCTTCAAGTCCTTATGGTAGCAAGTATTTGCTTTTCTGTAAAAATAGGAACTAAGCGCAAAGCTCTGCCGCCAGACGATCAAGCAGACTTTCAACCTTATCCCTTATCTCCCTTAACTGCTTCTGTGAGGAAGCTTCGAAACGCAGGGTCAAAGCCGCCTGAGTGTTGGAAGCACGCACAAGGCCCCAGCCGCCATCGAAAACAATTCGAACACCGTCGATATCAATGACCTCATAGTCTCTGGAAAGTTCCTCTGCCGCTCTTTCAACCAGCCTGAACTTGATTTCTTCAGGATATTCAACGCGCAGTTCCGGGGTAAAGAATGTCTGCGGCCAGCCGTCCCACATTCCAGAAACAGGCTCCTTGGAACGGGAAAGAATCTCCAGCAAACGCAGAGCTGAGTACAAGCCGTCATCAAAGCCGTAAAAGCGGTCGGAAAAGAAAATATGCCCGCTCATCTCTCCGCCCAATCCGGCTCCGGTTTCAATCATCTTGGCCTTCATAACCGAATGACCGGTGCGGGCCATGAGCGGTTCGCCGCCATGCTCGGCAATATCATCAAACAACAGATGACTGCATTTCACGTCAGCCACTACGATTTCACCGGGCTTGCGTTCAAGCATTTCCCGGGCATAAAGAGCCACAAGCCTGTCTCCGGGAATAAGGTTGCCATGTTCATCAACAGCCCCGATGCGGTCAGCATCGCCGTCAAGTCCGATACCAACTTCAGCACCGTGATCCACAACGGCCTTGAACAGATCACCCATATACTCGGCAACAACCGGATCTGGGTGATGGTTGGGGAAATCTCCGTCCGGCTCACAGTATTGCGGAATGACTTCTGCTCCTGCCTGACGAAGCAGTTCCAGAGCAATATGCCCCCCGGCTCCGTTTCCGCCATCAAGCACAACCTTAACCGGACGCTCCAGTTTAATGTCAGAAAGCAGATCTTCAATGTAATAGGGCACGATATCGTGATAGGAAGCCACGCCGCTGCCCTCAGCAAAATTGCCGGACTCCATTATGTTGTAGATTTCCTGAATATCGTCAGTATGAATGGTGGTCTCTCCGCCCCAGACCTTGAAGCCGTTATACTCAGGAGGATTATGACTGGCGGTGATCATCACCCCGGCTTTGTAATTCAGTTTCTTTGCTGCAAAATACAGTGCCGGAGTAGGAATAAGGTTAAGGAAAAGCACATCCACACCGGAAGCATTCAGCCCCCGACCAACGGCCTGCTGGTAGACAGGGGAACTGTGGCGGCAGTCATGCCCCAGTACAGCACGGTCCCAGCCCTTGGAGCGGAACCATGTGCCGCACGCACGGCCGAGACGTTCAACCCATTCCTCATCAAAATCCTGATCTACAACTCCTCGAATATCGTAGGCTCTGAAAATTTCTTTCCTGATTTCCTTCATCGTATATCTCCGTTAACCATAAATCCGTTTCAGCTTCATAAAAATCAACCCGTTCTTGCGGTAGAACCGGATTGGGAGTATGCATCTAAAGCAAGTATCACTCTATAATTTATAAAAAAGGCAACCGTACAGCAAGCCATGTTTGATATACCATACGTTGAAATCCATACAGTCGACCACTGCAACAACAATTGCCGCTGGTGCCACAATTATTCCCCGTTCTGCCCTGAAAAGGAATATGAAGCCGGAGACTATTTTCCCGGCCTTGATATCCTAAATGGAGATAACTTCAACCTTGGGGCAATTTCTCTTATGGGAGGGGAGCCTTTTCTGCATTCGGACATCACCCGCTTCGCTTTCCATATCTGGGAAAGGTACAAAAGACCGATGGTCATTACCAGCAACGGCTTTTGGCTTTCCGAAGATGCTGTACGAGCCTATAAAGATCTTTGGCAACTGATGTCGCTGGTCAAGATTTCCCGTTACCCGACCATCGAGAAGCGACTCGGCGGCTATGAGGAAGCATACCGCATAGCTATGCTGATCAAAGAATACAACCCCCATGTGTGCATTCAATTCCCGCAAAAATCAATTTTCAACAAACTGGAAACTTTCGAACAGCCGCGGGAAGTAAAACGATTCTGCGGCAATTCCCACTGCATGGCCCTGCTGCGCGATATGACTGTGCACCGCTGCGGTGCAGGTGGTTACCAACGCTTTGCCCCTGAAGGTATACTCAGCGAAGGGTTCCGAAACTGTCCGCACATGTCCTATGACCTAAAGAATTTTGATTACCACGACTTCGTGCTCTGGCGCTCCCGCTTCCCCCTCGAAGCATGCTCCTATTGTAATTTTTCCGACCGGACCCCCTCGGTTGGCTGGAAAGTTGAAAAAGGACACAAGCCCTTCAATATGGATTATGAACTGGCCTATCACTATAATCTGGCCAAAAGCATGGTCATTCAGGAGAACCTTGAAGATGCCCAAAGCAGAGCTGAATTCATCCGCTGCAACTACGGGGAACTACCGCAGGTAGACGTCATCACCGGACTCATTGCCTCGCAACACGGAGATATGGCTGGCAGCCTGAAAGCTTTTTCTTCTGCCCTGCAAAAGGATTCGAAGAATCCTGATGCCAAATATTTTCTCGACCTGATAAGTTAGTGGAACAAATTGTACCAATCCATCTCAAAGAACCAGAAAAAGTTTTATCTTTCGAAAAAAATGATTTAATCTAAGCATATTTATTAATGCGTCACAGGAAGACCCGATAACTCTGCTCACTTTCTGACACTGAATGTTCGCGTTGGAGTTATTATTTCAGTAACACATTGACCTGCATATCCGATTTTCCTTGATATGTCGGTCTATCTCACCTATCAAATTTACATGAACTGGGACTGGGACAAATTATCCGAACAACGGCAGAGGAACAAAGGCGGCGGAGGTGCTCCTAAACCGCCGAATGTGGATGATATCAACTCCACAATCCGAAAAATCCGCGGAACCGGCTTGCCGGGCGGCAAATTTATAATCATCGGCATCATCCTGCTCTGGTTTCTTTCCGGAGTATACATCGTAGAACCGGATGAAGTCGGTGTGGTAACCAGATTCGGTAAGTATGTGACAACCACTACACCGGGTCCGCATTACCACCTTCCGATTCCCATTGAATCGGTCATGAAACCCAAGGTCACACAGATCAGACGTGTGGAAGTGGGCTTCCGTTCCTATGGCTCTTCGCGCTCCTTTACCCAAGGCCAGTCGCGCAACGTACCTGAGGAATCCCTCATGCTGACCGGTGATGAAAACATCGTTGATGTTCAATTCATCGTACAATACCAGATCAAAGATCCGGTAAACTACCTCTTTGAAGTCAGCAACCAACCTAAAACCATTCAGGACGCTGCCGAAGCGGCCATGCGTGAGATCATCGGTAAAACCAAGATCGAACTGGCCCTTACTACCGGTAAGCTCCAGATTCAGACCGAGACACGCGATCTGTTACAGGAGATTGTAGACCGCTATAAACTCGGAGTGAATGTATTGGCAGTACAGTTGCAGAACGTGCATCCGCCGAACGAGGTTGTAGACGCCTTTAAGGACGTAGCATCCGCCCGTGAGGACAAGAGCCGTTACATTAACGAAGCGGAAGCGTACCGCAACGACATCCTACCCAAGGCAAGAGGTCAGGCTGCGGTTATCCTGAACAAAGCAGAAGCGTACAAGGAAACCAAGATACGCGAAGCGGAAGGTCAGGCTAAACGTTTCATGGCAGTCTACAAAGAATACCTTAAGGCCAAGGACATCACGGTTAAACGTCTGTATCTGGAGACAATGCAGAACATCCTGTCTAATCCTGAAGTCAAGAAAGTCATCCTTTCCGATGACGCGGCTAAGAAGGCTCTTCCGTTCCTTTCTCTGGACGGCAGCACCCTTCCCATCCAAACCGGTAAAAAATAGGGGATAAGACATGAGTTTACTCAAGAAAAGTTCCGCTCCCCTGGCAATTATGATTATTGTTGCCGTACTGGGGATTGCGCAGAGTGCATACATAGTAAAGCAAACTGAGAAGGCCATTGTGCTCCAGCTCGGTAAACCTAAATCCGGACCAATAGGACCGGGGCTGCATTTCAAGCTGCCCTTTGTCCAGAACGTGATCTACTTTGATTCGCGTCTTCTGGAATATGATGCCCGTCCGGCTGAAATTCTGACCAAAGATAAGAAAAACATGGTTGTGGACAACTACTCCAAGTGGCGCATTGCCGACCCCTTGCTGTTTTACCGCACCGTGCGTTCCATCCCCCGCGCTCAGGCACGGCTGGATGATATTATCTACGCGGAACTCCGCGTTGCCCTTGGTCGTTACACACTGATCGAGATCATCTCCAGTGACCGTACTTCCATCATGGAAGAGGTCACCAAGACTTCAAATACCCTGCTCAAATCGTACGGTATTGAAGTTCTCGATGTGCGTATCAAACGAACCGACCTGCCGCCTGAAAACGCCCGTGCTATTTACGGACGTATGCGCGCAGAACGTGAGCGTATGGCCAAGCAGTACCGCTCACAGGGTAGCGAAGCAGCAGCCCGCATTACTGCACAGGCAGACAAAGAAAGAGCAATCACCTTGGCTGATGCCAACCTCAAAGCGGAAATTCTGCGAGGTGAAGGTGAAGGTATAGCAACCAAAATCTATGCTGACAGTTTCGGCAAGGACCCGAGATTCTACGAATTCAAAAAGTCCCTCGAAGCTTATGAAACAGGACTCAAAACGAATACAAGACTGATCCTCTCACAGGACAGCCCGTTCTTGAAGTATATGAAGTAGTTGCTTAGCAAGCTCGACACATGAAGAATAAGCCCGTAGTATCTTAAAAGATATTACGGGCTTTCTTATTTTCAAGACGATCTTTCAAACACTGTCGCGAAGCATAATAAAAGGTTTAAGCCGCCGGAGGCATATAATGGAAAATTGCAAACATCTTATCGTTGGTGCCGGGATAACCGGCTGTACTGTAGCAAGACACATCGCCGATAAATTAGGCGAACAGGTGCTGGTTATTGACAAACGCGACCACATCGGCGGCAACTGCCACAGCCGGATCAACGAGGAAACAGGCATTGAATTCCACAGCTACGGCACTCATATTTTCCATACCAAAGAACGGCGCGTCTGGAATTTCCTGAACCGTTTTACTGAATTCAACGGATACAGACATAAGGTGGTAACCACCTATCAAGGCCGTACTTTCCATATGCCGGTCAATCTACAAACCATTAATTCTTTCTTCGGAATCAATTTGAAACCGCACGAAGTGGAAGATTTTATCCAAAGCAAAAGCGCAGAAGAAAACATCACCGATCCGCAGAATCTTGAAGAGAAGGCGATCAGCCTGATTGGGCGCGAACTGTATGAGGCTTTCGTAAAAGGATACACCCTAAAACAATGGGAATGCGACCCTAAAGAACTGGACGCCTCAATTATCACCCGACTGCCCTTCCGCCATACCTATGAATGCGACTACTTCACAGACCGCTATCAGGGCATTCCTTGGGACGGCTATACAAAACTGTTCGAACGCATGCTGGACCATGAACTTATTGAAACTCAGCTGAATGCGGACTTCTTCGATTTGAAACGCATAATACCCAAAGACTGCACTATCTACTACACCGGTCCGGTGGACAGATATTTTGACTACTGCCACGGGGAACTGACCTGGAGATCCCTGCGCTTTGAATACCGAGTTGAAAACGTTCAGGATTATCAGGGAACCTCGGTCATGAACTACGCCGATATTGACATTCCCTATACCCGCATCCACGAATACCAGCACCTGCACCCGGAAAGAGAGAATGGAAGCGGGAAAACCATCACCGCACGCGAATTCTCCGTGAAATGGAAACAGGGGGATGAGCCATACTACCCGGTCAATACTGATGAAGACCGCAAACGTCTGGGGTTGTATTTAGGAGAAGCCGCCAAGCTGGAAAATGTGCACTTCCTCGGCAGACTGGGGCAGTACAAATATTACGACATGGACAAGGCTGTGCTGGCGGCGCTGGAGTTCTGTGACGATAAACTTAAATAACGGCTGGTTAATCAAGCGAAATGGGAAACGTTTTTGCTAAACAATCCGGGTGGAGGCCGCCTCAATGGTCAAGGCTCTTTCTTATCTCGGCTTCAGCCGGGTTGATATGGCTTAGTCTACCATCGGCTCCTTTGTTGGCACTGCCGTTTGTCGCGCTTGTTCCGTTCGCCTTCGCGCTTCGCGGGTGCAGTCCATGGAGCGGACTGATTTGGGGATGGGGTGGCGGGACGCTTATCTGGAGTGTTTCCATTTGGTGGGTGTTTAACGGCTCCGTCAACATGATCGGCATGTCTGCACCCGGAGCTTTGGCCTCGACTGCCGTCCTTTGTTTATATCAGGGACTGCCCTATGCTCTACTTGGACTTGCCTGCGGTTGGATGGAGCGACGCGGCCACAGGCCCGGACCGTTGTATTGCGCTGCCCTACTGGGTTTACTTGTGGCTTTGCGCCCGGTCATCTGCCCCGGTACACCTGCGGTGGTAAATTTACATCGCTTTCCTGTCGCTATTCAAACAGCAGATCTGGGCGGGATGTATTTTGTCGGCTTCCTTGTTTTCCTGTCCAACTGGCTGGTGGCCGATATTCTGGCCTCTCTGCGTACTCCACGCAAGGCCGTTGCGAACGCGGCCTTACTCATAGTCCTGCTGGGCGCAATGTTCGGATACGGAACATTCCGGCTTGAACAAATCAAACACCTTGCCGGAAATGCCCAAGCGAACGAATTCCTCACTATCACCTCTATTCAACCGAATATTCCCCTTAAAGGCCGGGAAGGGCTTGACGATTCCGGACCGTTCTTAGGCAATACCGAAACCATGGTCCGGGAAACCGAGCGGGCGGCTGACAGATTCGGCCCCGCCGATCTGGTCCTTTGGCCTGAGCTGCCCGGCGATGAGAGCGGGGATTGCGAATCCTTGCTCTATTCGGGTGTTAATCATGCTGCACAGGAGTCCGGAGGGCCGATACTTGCCGCATTTGTAGAGCACGAATACGGCGACAACAAACTCGTGCTTAATGTTTCAAAAGCCCCGGGTGAGACAGAAAGATGTATAAGTACGCAACGTCTCAAGGCCAAGTACAACGCCCTCTGGCTTATCGGGGAAGACAACTGCGGTCCAGTCTACCGCAAAGTGAAGCTGGTGCCGTTCAGCGAGCGGGATCCCTTACGTAAGGTAAAGACTTTGGTGGGGCTCCCGACAGAGGAGAGCCTCGATTATTCTCCGGGGGCCGGACCCGTGGCAATAAATCTGGAAAACGGCAAGCAGGTGCAGCCGCTGATCTGTTTTGAGAGTGGATTCCCCCTCTTCACACGGGATGGTGTAAAGCTGGGGGCGGATGCCTTTGTCAGTGTTTCCGATGACGCATGGTTCGCTTCAGAGACAGCAGCGCACCAGCATCTCTCAGTTGACATCTTTCGTTCAGTAGAACTACGCCGTCCTCTTGTCCGGTGTTCCAACAACGGAGCCGGAGCGCACGTCCGCGCAAGCGGCGAAATTGTCCCGGAAACTTTGACCCCCATGGATGTGCGCACATTCCGGCAGGCACGGCTGTTCTGCCCGCAGGCAAAGACGTTCTATGCGCATATGGGCGACGCGTGGTTGTGGCTGTTAGCCGTCGCTGCGGCCTGTCCGTTGCTGAGCGCGTTGCTCGCCCCCCGTTCCACCGATTAATTGTGTTGCGTCTTGGTATTATCTACACTATACTCCGCATTATTGTTTTTATACACAGAACTCCCTAAAGGATAGAGACATGAAACAAATGCTTTTCAAAAAGTTACCATTGTACTGTTTCAAAGGGACCGTTGTCCTGTTCGTCAGCATTATCCTGTTCGCCGGGCCGGTTTTGGCTGGAAAGAAGCCATCTGTGGAGACTTGTGAGGAAATGGGCCTGCTCGATGTTACTTGCATAATATGCGCTACGGGCGAACACAAGGGCATGTACTCTGTGAAAGCCGAATACGATCCGGAATATAAAGACTGCGGCAAAAGGTATAGGGAAGCATGCCGGGAATGTGCGAGGGTCTACAATCTTGAATATAGCAAGACAGGCGTTAAATGGTCCCACTATATGGGGGGAACAATATACAAGGGATGGTATCCCAAGAGCTGTAAACACTGATCGCAAATAAAACACGAGAGCGTATCATAATCTTTCTCTAATCAAATACAAGTGACTCCAAGATAGAATTGGAAACCAGCATGCCGTTCTTGGTCAGCCGCAGGTAGCCTGCGCTAATACGCACCAGACCGTTCTTATGCAGTGCGCTGATGATGGAAGCTTTTTCCTTGGTCAAGTCACGTCCGGTAAGTTCCGTATAGTCAGAAAGCTTAAGACCTTTTGATGTACGCAGACAAAGCATGATCAATTCCTGAGCCTTGATTTCGTCAGTCAGTTCCTCGAAATCTTCTCCCAAAAATTCACCGCGCACTGCGGCGTCATACTCATCCAGATAGCGAGGGTTGGTGAATCTGCGGTTACCGATTGTAGAGACTGCGGACGGCCCAAGACCAAGGTAATCAAGACGATCCCAATACCCTTGGTTATGGCGGGAAATAAAACCCATGCGCGCGAAATTTGAAATCTCGTACTGAATGTAGCCCATGGCTTCCAGATATTCGGCACCGTAAATGAACATACGGGCCTGCTCCCCGTCGGGAGGCAGTTCCATATCCAAATCCTCAGCACGTTGCCCGAAAACGGTTCCCGGTTCAATAGACAGCCCGTAACAGGACATATGCTCCGGCTTAAGCTGCACCACAGCCTTGAGTTCGTTATTCCAGTCTTTGACCTTCTGGCGCGGCAGCCCCCAGATCAGGTCGATGCTGATATTGCCGAACCCGGCCTTGCGTGCCGTGTAGTATGCATCAGCTGCCTGCCTTGCGGAATGCGGACGGCCGAGCATCTCAAGGTTGCGGTCATCAAGGGACTGAAAGCCTAGGCTGAGCCGATTGATGCCCATATCGTAAAGGGCCTTGAAATATGAAAGGTCATTGGCGGAATCGGGATTGGCCTCAAGGGTAATTTCCATGCCTTTGGTAAATCTGAAGTGCTTGCGCAGGGCATCCATGATCAGTTCTAGCTGGAAAGGCGGGATCAGGCTGGGAGTGCCTCCACCGAAATAGACCGTACCGATACATGGATTCTTAAGTCTTTTACCCCAGAGCTCTATCTCGGAAAGCAGGGTTTTCATATACCATGCAAAACCGACCTGTTCAAAAGGCTGGGAATGGAATGCGCAATAGTTACATTTGCGTTTGCAGAAAGGCACGTGGATGTAGACCAGAAGATTTCTGGCCTCACTGCCGTCTCCACGCAACAACGGGGCATTAAAAAATGCGGGAGTCAGTCCCATTAATAGAAATTCCTTATCCTTACCTGCTGATCCACAAAGTCGCCCCTTCCATTTGATGCAGGAGCTTTACACTTAACGAACGGGGAAACAGCTTTTCAATGGCTGTCTTATCATGCTTGCCACGTCCGGCAGCCACAGCGGCGTACGGTTTTCTGGCAACTTCCGCAAGGATAGCCTTGGTAACATCGTCATTGTCAACAACAAGCTCCCTGATGCGTTCCGGAGCTACGCCGTTGCCTTCAAGGTGTTCGCGGGTAATATTAAAAATATCTTCTGATGTTGTCGCACCCTTTTCCCGGGAGTCATGGACATGAAACATGGTGATGTCATGATTGGGATTATCTCCAAGCACGAACCCTACATGATCTGCAATTCTCTGCGAAGGAGCATCTTCATCCACGCAAAGCAGCACATCCTTTCGTGCGAGCTCTTCCGGGCATTTGCAAAACCAGAGTGGAAAGTCAACCTCTTCCCATATTACCTTGGAACCGACACTGTAATCGAAAAATTCTTCGAGCACGGACTGAGCCTGACGACTTAGTATAACCGCATCGTACATCCCCTTGTGCCCTTCCTGAACGATCTCGCGTGCAGTATTTCCACGGGAATGGATACTCTTCACATCAATCTTGCTCTCGTCACAAAAACTGTTGTCAATGAACCACTGCCTGATTTCATCCAACAGATTGCGTCCCTTTGCCAGCGCCCCCTTGCTCCACGAATTCATAGGAGGAGCAACATGAAACAGAGTAATGCGCACATCGCAGGGAGAGTGAAAAAAATTCTTTATAAATCTGACCGCATATGAAGATGCTGAGTCCCCACGGACACAAACCAGAAGATGCTTTTCCATGTTTACCTCATTCTGTTGCTGTCGAACTATAGGGAAAAGCAGTTAAACTGCTTTTATATACAGAAGCTAGTTTTAGAATAACCATAGAGAAGCATTAAAACAAGCTAGTTTTTTTTCAAATCATTCTCATAACGCTCGTTTTCACTGAACAAACACCCGCAATACTGCTGGCGATAGATTCCCATTTCCTTAGAACGCTCAATACCCTCTCTCCAGCCTTCCCGGAAATCGTAATAGTAAAATTCACATTTACCATTCCCGGCCATATCTTTCCCGAGTTCGGCAATACGTTCATGCTGCTGAAATTTGCTGTAGAGCAAGGTGGTGGTGTAGAAATCAAACCCGCCGCGCTTGGCAAGGGAAAGAGTCCGCTCCAAACGATCAGCATAGCAATGGAAGCAACGATTGGCCTCACGAAAGGCAGCATTGCGGAACCATTTCTTGGAATCGTACTCATCCAGCCTGCCGATGACCTTCACATTCATCTTTTCACAGACTTCAAGAAAACCTTCCCGGCGGCGCAGGAACTCCTGCAGGGGGTGAATATTGGGATTGTAGAAAAATGCGGAGACTTCAAAGCCCTGATCGCGCAAAGCATCAATTGTTGTGATGGAACACGGACCGCAACAGGCATGAAGAAGTATTCTTTTAGAAGACATATTATTAAATTATTAGAGGGGGAGTGTTTTAACACTCCCCCTCTAATTTATTAGTTATTCATTCCACTGAATTTCGATGTTGATCTTGGTATCGAACATCTTTTCGTATTGGTGAATTGCATCCCGCTTGTGGTTGAGCAGGTAGAGAGCCAGCTCTTCCTCGGCATCGTAAACCAGCGGGGATTCACAATTGGGTTTGCGAAGCATGCGATAAATATCTTTGATGGCCTGCATAGACTGCCATTCCATGTTTCGGCGAATACCGGTGCCGTCACAGCAGGGACAAGCCTCGGTAGAAACCGCAATGGCAGACGATCCCAAACGCTGGCGAACCAGTTCCATAAGCCCGAAACGGGAAATACGGCCAACATCGGTCCGCGCACGGTCGCCTTTAAGAGCAGCGCGCATGGTCTTTTCCACCTCGCGGCAATGTTTGGGATCCTTCATCTCAATGAAGTCGATCACAACCTGACCGCCGAGGTCACGCAGCTTGAGCTGGCGGGCGATCATCTCGGCACTTTCCTTGTTGGTCTTGAGGGCCATTTCCTTGAAATTGCGCTCTCCGCCGATCTTGCCGGAGTTGATGTCGATAGCGGTCAAAGCCTCGGTCTGGTCGAAGACAAGGCGCCCACCGGAAGGCAGGTTAACCTCGCGGCCGTAAATCTGCTCAATCTGCTTAATCAGATTGAACCGTTCCCAGAGAGATTTATCAGTATCGGAATGGAGTTTAACCAGATTGGCGCGACGCGGGAAAGAAAGAGTTGCCAGTTTCTTAACCTGCTCAAGGGTTTCCTGATCATCAACCCAGATTTCCACAACATCGGAAGACAAATAGTCGCGAACGGCACGGGCGGCCAGTCCCATCTCCTCATATACGAGGGACGGCGGCTTGGCATCCTGTCCTTTTTCACGGATATCATTCCAAAGACGGGTCAGAAACTTGAAATCGCGGCGCAGGGCGGATTTACTCTGTCCCTTGCTGGCGGTACGAACGATAACGCCCACCCCGTCTCCGGGGTTGACCTCGTCAATAAGTTCCTTAAGCCTTTCGCGCTCTTTCTCGTCTTCAATCTTGCGGGAAATACCGATCTGCTCACGTCCGGGAGTAAGTACAAAGTAACGGCCCGGAATGGAAAGATAAGAAGAAAGGAATGCACCCTTCTTGCCGGTAGGCTCTTTCACTACCTGTACGAAAATTTCCTGCCCGGGCTTGAGAACCTTCTGGAGCAGTGGGTAACGATGCCCTTTCTTAAGCTTGTAAGCACCCTGATAATATTCAGGATGCACCTCATCAACCTGCAGGAAGCCATTACGCTCGGCCCCGTAGTTGATGAAAGCCGCCTGCAACGCGGCATCGATGTTATGAATGTAACCTTTGTAGATGTTACCTTTGGTCTTGGCCTGATGGAGCATTTCTACGTAATACTCAATAACCTGACCTTCCTGAGTCAGCGCAACTTCCACCTGTTCGCCGGGGAGAACGCTGATAAACATTTTTTCTTTTTTCTTCTGCTTTTTACCTGTCATTTTTAATCCAAAGAAAAGTTTTTTAAATTTTCCCCGGACTCAGCAGCTAAATTCATGATTCTCCGTCAAGCCTGCAATCGTAATAAATATCATTTCCAGTCTGCCTGACGTGCAGTTTACCGCTTTTTTCCAGTTCTGCCAGAACCTGTTCCACCCTTTCCAAGGGGATATCAAGTGCTCCGGCGAGCTGTTGCGCTGTCTGCGGCCTGCGCATGATAGAAGCCTGAATCCGGTCAAATGCGTGGGAGCCTTCGCCCTGCACATGGGCAATGGTCTCATCACCGCTCCTTTTCTTTGCGTCGGTATCCGGCCCGCAATCCCTGTCTTTACAGGGCGCGGCATCAAGAACCTTTTTCCAGCGGCCTAGGGTCTCGGAATCAACCGGACCAGCCTTCTCCAGAGTACCTGGACGCGAAAGTGTGACCACATCAATGCGGTCCGGGGCAAGTTCAGAACAGAAATCTTTCATCAAAGAGAGATTTTCGTCCGAATCATTGTATCCCCGTGAAAGGAGCACTTCCAGAAAAATCTTACCATTGAACTCCTTGCGGAATTCGATCAGGGCTTTGGCAATTGCCGTAGGGTCGGTCCCTTTGCACGGCCTGTTTATGGCCCTGAATTCCGAAGCAACAAGGGAATCCATGGACGGAAGCACCACATCGGCTTCCAATAATTCCCTGCGCACTTCGGGGTCCGTCATGGCGGTCGCGTTTGTCAGCACGGCCACAGGCATTGACGGGAAAAGTTTTTTTATGCCGCGAATTACTTCGGGCATTTCAGAGTTGAGAGTCGGTTCCCCGAGTCCTCCAAGGGTAATAAACTCAGGCGGCTGATGCCCCTCCTGCTTCCAATTTTCTAATTCACTAAGAATCTCAGCCGCGGGCACATAAACATCACGTTCACCAGTGAGCAGATCAGTTTTGCCCACTTCGCAATACACACAATCCATAGAGCAGACCCTGCGTCCAAGCAGGTCCAGCCCCAGTGAACGACCTATCCTGCCGGAAAAAACCGGCCCGAAGACATATCTATAACCCATAACGGCCTCATCAAGAAGCAAAAAATACTTTTAATTTTGATGCGCTTCGCGCTTTTGACGAATCTATTTCGTCTCCGGCGGGCAAAGGGATAATCCCCTCTGCGCTCCCTAATAGTTTTAATTGGCAATAAACGATTCAAACGTCCTGCCGTAATTCCAACTGTGATTTTTGCGGGAGATGTGTAAAAATAGCTGCGCGAAGATAAATTTCATTCAATGCGGTAGTTAAGCATTTATTCTTAAATGTCAAAAAACTCAAGAGATATATATGTGACACAGATGGTGCTTTATCCGCCCTCTGAATGCATTAAATATTGACTTTGAGCGGTTTCATCCGTAATCGGGCCATAGAACAATTCAGGAGGAAGTCTAATGCTTGAAGCTGGACAACTAATTTTGCTCGTTAACCCCAAAGGCAAGCGCTACCTGCGCACTCTTAATGCAGGGGAAGAAATACATACACATGACGGCATGATGTACACCGATAACATCCTCGCCGCCGGGTACGGAAAGGTTGTGGAAACCCACCTGGGCCACAAATACCAGATCCTCAAACCCACCATTTACGATATCATCAAGGGCCTCAAACGCCAGACCCAGATCATGTACCCCAAAGAGATCAGCTACCTGCTGCTCAAACTGGGCATCGGTCCCGGCACCCGTGTAGTCGAATCCGGCTCCGGTTCCGGCGGCCTGACCACCGCACTGGCCTTCTACGTTGGTGATACAGGTAAGGTATACACCCACGAAAAACGCCCCGAATTTTACAAGCTGGTCCGCAAGAACCTTGAATGGGCCGGACTTGAGCACCGAGTTGAGCAGTTCAACCTGAACATCGAAGACGGCTTCCTCGCCAGCGATTGCGACGCCCTCTTCCTCGACGTACCCAACCCCTGGGATTACCTGCACCACATTCCAAAAGCAGTAATCCCCGGCGCAATGTGCGGTTTCCTGCTGCCGACCACCAATCAAGTCAGCGATCTCCTGAAGGCCATGGAAGACATGCCTTTCGAAGAGCAGGAAGTCTGCGAAATTTTAGTGCGTAACTACAAGCCCGTCGCAGAACGCCTGCGCCCCGAAGACCGCATGGTAGCCCACACCGGATACCTCGTCTTCGCCCGCAATATGGCAGGCTGCGAAATGAGCGTAGAACCGCCCAAGAAAAAGCGTGAGAATCGCGGCAAGCCCGCTGCTGATAAGTATCATGTAGATAGAAAAGATATGATTCACGCCAAGAAAGACGTGCCAGAAACTACCGAAGCTGCTGAAGAGAAGAAAGCTGAATCCAGTGAGGAGAAGGCTGAGTAAGTTCGGTTGTGGATAGTTAAGGTTTTAAAGATGAAAGCCGGGTCTTCGTGAGGAGGCCCGGCTTTTTTAGTTTGTTAAATACGATTTTTCCAGTGCATAGGATTTCTACTCATGTGCATAATTGCTACAACCAGCAAACAATCCTGACGGACTTGATAAATTACAGCGTAAGGAAATCGTGAAATACGTATCCGCCGTGTTCTTCTGGAGATCAAAGACCAAGCTTCAGGGTGTTCTTCCATGCGAGAAAGTGCACGCTTGACTTCAGCCGCAAAATCAAACCCCAACCCGGCACTCTGCTCATTATACCAAGAGACTGCTTCGTTTAGTTCCTGCTGCGCACAGGAAAGAAATCTGATCATTATTCCTGCTGCCCTATACGGTCAAAAACTTCATCAGCAGAAACGGAATCTATTTTCCCTTGCTCATAAGCGTCTATCCGGCTTTCGGCTTCATTGGCCCATTTGCTGTCAATGGATTTCCGCCTTGAATCAAAGCTTGCCAGCAAAGACTCAATCAGTTCGGCTCTCTGTACCGGTGCCAGTTGCAGGGCTTGATCAGTGATGGTGGTAAGATCAATCATTATACGGCTCCTTCTTAGATGCTAAATATAGCTAAAAGCGTGAGGAGTTTCAATCTCATTAGAGGAGAGCTGCCCATAAGCCTGAGAATCGCTACAAACCAGCAGCCTATATGTATCATATAGATGGTCTCCGTGAGGAGGCCCGGCTTTTTCGTAAAAAAAACAAATTTAGTAAAGAGTTTTCTTTTGTCTTGATGAAGGACGATACTCAGGTCGCAAATAGGTCTGATTACATCTCTTGCATTCAAACTTGTTCGCCATTTCTTGTACACGAATAAATTTATCTTCAGCATGGCATTTAGTACAATATCTTATCACCTTGCCGTCTTCTTCAGCTTCCCACAGTCCATATTTACTATTAAATTTTAATTTATCTTTCATCTCTAAAGCTAGTTTCAATTTCTCAATTTCTTCATCTTTCTCATTTATCGCTATTTTAACCTGTGAAAGCTGAATGGTTGCGTTAGCCAAAGCTTCTGTTAAATTAGCTAATTGCAATTTTAAATCTGCTTGCATATTCGCATCACTAACGTCTTTGATATTCTTTGTAATATCAATAGCACCTTTAATAACGCCTATTGTCGACTGAATCGCTGTAATGGGGTCCATTTTTAATCTCCATTTCAAGCTAAAAAACTCAACTCACCCGCTCCAAAACCCCACTCAAACTCTTCAAAACATACCCAGCAATCAACTCAATAAATTCAATCTTGTCATCCTCAAGATTACGCTTCTCCAAAGCATTGTAATAAGCCAGACGACTCTCGGTATCCCCGGCGATATTAACTACCAAGTAACCACGCTGCATCAAGATTAAATTCATTACTAAACGTGCGGTTCGTCCGTTGCCGTCTATGAATCGATGAATGGTAGCGATACGCTCATGCACTTCCGCAGCGAGTACAACGGGATGCAGTACAGGCTCATTTTCAGCATACCACGAAACCATCTGCTCCATAAGGATAGGAACCTGCCACGGCTGCGGAGGGATGTGTCGGCTACCGGAAATAGCTACGGGAACACTGCGATAGCGTCCTGCGTTTTCGCGGTCTATGCCTTGCAGGATGATGCCGTGAATATCTTTGATGACCTTCTCTGAAAAATTTGTGGATTCTGCGGTCAACTCGCGAACGTACTGGATAGCTTCGTAATGGTTGACCGCTTCGAGGTGCTCCTGCATGGACTTTCCACCGATGGTCAGACCCTTGTTGATAACAAGGTCGGTCTCGCGCAGGGTCAGGGTGTTACCTTCAATGCGGTTACTATCATAGGTATATTCAATATTCAGCGCTTCCACGATCTGAGGACTGACGGAATCGCGGCATGCATCAAGCTCTGCTTTGCGCTCATCAATTTCCCTCAATAACGCAGTCAGGGATTCGGATTTAAGGTAATCAGTAGGCATAGAAACTCCTTTAACACAAAGTATTTGCTTAGCCTATGAAGGTCAATCGGCTATCAGAGAATGACCCCCCGCACTCAAACGAGTACGGGGCTTTGCAACACATTCAATAAAATGACTAACACCCTCTAATCCTCATAAAGAACCAGAGCTCCAGCAATAACATCACACATGGGCAGTTCACTTCCGCTGACACCTTCAATACAGGCTTCCAGCCATCCGGACTGCAACCTCTCTGTATCTATTCCATACCCAACATTATCAGCCAGCAGCGATAAAAATTCACGCAGGGCTCTGCCATTGCCCTCACGAAATGGATGAGCAAGATTAAGCTCAATCATGTAATACGCTGCTCGCTCCACAAAATCATCAGGATCGTACCCAGTGAGATAATTCTCACCTTTCAACTCATCTAAAAGATCGATTACTGCACTTTCTATATGTCGAGGATTGGCGAAAAGAGTTGCCCCTTTACTTATGGAGACATTTCGTTCCTGGCCGGCCCAATCGTAGACATCTTGAAATAAATGGGAATGAATATCTTTCAGGTGCTGATAATCTAAACGACCTTGCGGCAGATCCTCCATCATGCGACTGGCAACAGAAAGGCGCTCAAACTGATCAAGCGCCTCTTGGGTTTCATGTCCGCCCTTGTTTTTCAGGACGGAAGATTCTTCATATGTGTATGCGTCTCTATGGGCGTATCGCGTGGGCATTCGGAAACCGCTCTTTCAAAAGTGTAGTACGTTCTTCAAAGGAACATCCCTTTTGGATACACTCTTCAAAGACACTAATTTCTTCAGTGGTTAAATGAAGCCCTTCAATGGCTAAAGAAGCTTTTGCATGCTTAAAGCGACGACGCAAAACATCCGTTTTATCTTTGGGACGTTTAGCGGTAGCGAAAGTATATTTTGATGTCTTAGTCATGCAAAAATAATAATACCTGCAAATTAAAAAGGCAACTGCAATAAAGCCCCGCACTCAAACGAGCGCGGGGCTTTTCAAATCTCCAACAAAACTTCAACAACTAGCGGATATGCTTATTAATAGCATCCTCATCCTTACGGCGTTGCACCTCGTTCGCTACCACGGCAGGCACGCAAACCATATCTACGGGACTGAAGATGGTCCGCAGGGATTTTGCTAACACCAAGGCCACCGGGATACCCACAATTGAGATTGCCAGACCTACTATCTGACAGATGGTTATCACCGCGAAGATGATCCCGAAGGGAATCCATAGGATCATGATGATTGTGGAATATGCTTCCCAAGCGGGATTGCTTTCCACATTGAGATCCTCTTTGGAAACCATGGACCAGCTGAAGGGGGCGAACAGGAACTTACTGTACTGGATCAAACCCAGACCGAGCGGCGAGGCTACTACGGTCAACACCAGCAGTGAGCCGAGCAGGAAGAACATGATCGCGTTTATGAATCCGAAGAAGGGGAAATACCATAAGATGTTTCCGAGTGTTCTCATTTTAATCTCCAAATTTTAAAGTACAACCGTCCACAATAACCAGCATTGCAGAAGCCTGTATATTCTCTTTTCCCCTTATCCCGAAAAAACATCAAGTCTTTCCCGCATACAAAAACACCCCGGCACGACCATACTAGGACGCACCGGGGTTTACTTACATTCAAATAACAGCCGAAATTATTTCGACCATTCCCTGATCTTCTTGATTTCTTCCTGATCCACCTGAATGTGTTCCAAGAAGGCCTGATGCTTTTCCGGGTAAAGCTTTTCAAAAGCCTTATGCCAGTTGTGCATGTTCTCGTCACTGAATCCGGCCTCGCGGAAGATTTCAGTCCATTTTTCCTTATCCATTGTGCTCTCCTGATCTTGGTCTGCAACCATGTGGCCGCATGGCTGCGGTTATATTAATCTGCAGATTGCTGCTTATTATTTCTTACGCGCGATGTAGAAGGCATAACCCACGGCATGCCCATACTTACGCATGATTTCCATTTCGCGGCGCAGGTTTTCTTCCAGCACTCCCATCTCGGAATTATCTTTGTTGTCTTCGGCATATCCCGGCAGATTACGCTCCATTTCGGCGTAATAGATATCCCACCAGTCAGATTCAGGCTCGATGAAATAACCGGTCACCTCGTAACCATGCCTTTCCATGATTTCGATATTGCCACGCACGGACTTCATTTCCGGATAGATATTCTGGAAGAACTCCACTGCTTCATCGGGACGCTCGTCGCCGAGCCATGCCAGTTCACTAAGGCAGATGTAACCGCCCGGCTTGATGAACTTCTTCCACTTGGAAACACCGTTCTCAAAACCTGTAATGAAGATGGCACCTTCGCACCAGATCATGTCATATGACTCAGCGTCATAATCCATCTCGTTCATGTCGCCGAGAACGGTTGTAATGCGTTCTGTAAAGCCTGCCTTGGCAGCTTCCTTATCCAGCACATCCAAGACGGCCTGACGATTGTCGAGGGCTGTAAACTCCATATCCGTGCTTTCGCAGAGAGCGATGGTCTCAATTCCTGTTCCACAACCGATGTTGAGGACTCTGGCATTTTCAGGCAGGCCGCGAACCATGCTCAAGGCTTTCCTAGTACTCTCTACACTTCCGGGCCCAAGCTTTGCCAGTGTGTCGAAAAAGTTCAAAAACAATTTCATATATTTCTCGCTGATTTGTTGTACTTTGATGATCCTTTGCGGTCCTGAAGACCACTTGCGGATCAGACGGATTTCATCGTCCGGTATCTGCAGGTATTCAAGAAACTGCTGATGCTTATCAGGATGGGTACGCTCAAAAGCCATGTGCCAGTCTTCCATATCCTTTTCACTGAAACCGGAAGAACGCAGCACTTCGGTCCAAGCTGCCTTGTCGAGCTTTGCGGACTTCCCCGCCGACCCACTTTTCAGAATACCGGAAATAAACTCCCGCTGTTCATGCAGGGAGGAAATATCCTCATTCAATTCCTTGAGCCGCGACTCCAGTACCCCGGTTATACCACTGACAGGCGAATCAAGGATCACCTTGATCTCCTTAAGCGGTATCCCAGCTTTGCGGTAATGGCAGATATGAGCCAGTCTCTTTTCCTCCTTCGCACCATATGAGCGATACTCACCTTTCATATGAGCAGAAGGGGAAAGCAGCCCGATAGAATCATAGTAAAGCAGTGTACTGCGCGAGAGGCCGTACTTTTTAGCCAACCGCCCCACAGTCAAACCTGACGATGTTTTAACCATATTTAACTCCATGCATAGCTATGCGATGAACCTAACATGAACTATGAAGTTGTAGACAGGTCAAAGACTTTTTTGATGCTTTGAAGTCAAAATTTTCAAAAGGATTGTCACTTACCAACTCAATTGTTATTATTTAACAATATATATGGAAATCACTAACAACATGCCCAGATTAAGAGGATTCTCAATGAAGTTACTTAAAAATAATTCAGTTATCTTAATCACATTTATTCTGCTTTCATTACCAACCGTATCATATGCTCAAGACAACGCTCATTATCAGGCGGCTATGGAGTTAACAGAACTTACCTATGATCCTGATATGTTTTGCAAGGGATTTCTCTACACAGCTACAATCGCATTTGGAGGTCAAATCAACAAAAATCCAGAACTTGCTAAATACAAAGAGCAACTCATAGAAATATTTCAGGATGTAATCACAAAAGCTTTTTATGAGAAGAGAAATCAGGATCTCTTTAAACAAACATACGCTGAAATTTATACGCAAGAATTTAGCATAACCGAACTACATGAAATATCAGCATTTTATAAAACCAAAGCAGGTAAAAGACTGATTAAGAAAATGCCTGTAATATTGAGCAAATGGGAGCAACGGGCAAACCAGATCGCCAGCAGTATCATGTCGTTAAAATATGAACAGATGCTTGAAGAAAGAATGGCCGAATTAATAAAAAGTACATCAGTTTATAAGTAATTATTAACGATCAGTTCCACTTTATCAAAAAAGACCGCAATATCTCGAAAGATATTGCGGTCTTTATTTTTGCTGATTAGCCAAGCTACACAGCGAAGCTCAACTAAAAAGTTTTGAAGAGTCCAGAGAAACTTTTCCCAAAAGTTTCTTTGGCCCTCGGAGAGCCGCCGGAGGCATTATGCCTTTGCGTCAGCCTCGTCCTTAGCGCGGATCTCAGCGCGTTTGATCTTGCCGCTGATGGTCTTGGGCAATTCTGTCACGTAATCGATGATACGCGGGTATTTGTAAGGCGCGGTAACCTTCTTAACGTGATTCTGCAATTCCTTGGTCAACTCCTCACCGCCTTCGTAGCCGGGAGCGAGAACAACGGTAGCTTTTACAGCCTGACCGCGTACATCGCAAGGAACGCCGGTTACAGCGGCTTCGACGATAGCGTCGTGAGTGATCAGCGCAGACTCAACTTCGAAGGGTCCGATACGGTAACCGGAACTCTTGATCAGATCATCGGTACGGCCGAGGAACCAGTAATAGCCGTCCTCGTCCATCCAAGCCTTGTCACCGGTCTGGTAGTAACCGTCGACCATGACATTTTCGGTCTTCTGCGGCTCATCAAGATATCCGGTGAACAGACCAACGGGACGGGGATCAAGCTTGACGCAGATCTGCCCTTCTTCACCCGGAGCAC
Organism: Maridesulfovibrio pacificus (SeqCode); assembly: GCF_048612815.1. Lineage (NCBI taxonomy): Bacteria > Pseudomonadati > Thermodesulfobacteriota > Desulfovibrionia > Desulfovibrionales > Desulfovibrionaceae > Maridesulfovibrio > Maridesulfovibrio pacificus (SeqCode). The sequence goes on along the minus strand of NZ_JBLZNE010000001.1, from coordinate 3,491,506 downwards.
AAAGGTTGCCTTCGGTATCGATAAGCGCAAGATCCCAGCCCGGGCAGGGCTTACCGATGGAACCCGGCTTGGGGGTCATGTTGGGGAAAGTTGCGATCTGAAGCACGGACTCGGTCTGGCCATAACCTTCGTAAAGAGGCAGTCCGGTAGCTTCTTTCCAAGCTTCGAAGACTGATGCGTTGAGCAGTTCACCTGCGGTGGTGCAGTGCGTGAGCGCGGAAAGGTCGTACTTTGAAAGATCTTCGCGGATCATAAAACGGTAAACTGTGGGGGGAGCGCAGAAACTGGTGACCTTGTTGTCAGCCAGAACACGCAACAGTTCCGCAGGCTCGAACTTACCACGGAAATCCCATACAAAGACCACAGCACCAGACATCCACTGACCGTAATATTTACCCCAGACAGCCTTGCCCCAACCGGTATCAGCAAGGGTCAGGTGAACGGCACCGGGCTCAAGATCATGCCAGTAGGCACCGGTCACATAGTGGCCAAGCGGGTAGTTGTGGGTATGCTCAACCATCTTCGGCTGTCCGGTGGTGCCGGAAGAGAAGAAGATGAGCAAGGAATCATCACCGCCGGCGCAATCAGCCGGACGGGGGAAAGAATCGGAAGCTTCATCACAGATGGTTTCGAAATCGAGCCAACCGTCATGCAGATCACCTTCTCCAGCCTGAACCATTACCTTGAGCGACGGGCAGCTTTTGTGAGCTTCATCAGCACGGTCAGCCACGGAATCTTCAGCGATGATGCCTTTGATCTTGGCGAAATTCACCCGAAATTGAATATCCTTCACAGTGAGCAGGTTCGGTGAAGGTACGGGCACAGCACCTATCTTGTGACAGGCCAGCATGGATACCCACCAGTCAATGCGGCGGTAAAGGATGATCATGATGCGGTCACCCTTTTCAACCCCGGCCTTGCTCAGCGCATTGGCGAGGCGTGCGGACTTTTTGGAAAAAAAGTCGAAATCTTTTTCAGTGCGGGTGCCGTCCGGTCCGATATGGATCATTGCCAAGCGGCTGGGATCATCAGCGGCAATCTTGTCCACGCAGTCAAAGGCAAAGTTGTAATTTTCGGGAACTTCGGTCTTATATTCGGCACAGAACTCTTCGTAAGAGCCGTATTTCTGCTTTTCCATTATATTATATCTCCACGGAGGATAGTTTTTTATCCTGATATTTGCTGTTGGTTGACGTTAAATCCTCAAATGTAAAAACCGTGTTTTTTACCGCAGGCCGCGTGTGTACTGATGAAAAGCAACTGGCGACCTGTAGCGTGACATCCAAAAATAAATTTTTATTTATTTTTTTTAAAATTCATCCAGATGAATTTTATGGGTGCCACGCTAGAGAATGACGTCCAGCATGCGAGCGGATTTGCCGTCAAGACCTCGCAGAGCGTGGGGAGTATTGGAATCAAAGTAGAGGGAATCGCCTTCTTCAAGCTCAAGCACGGAATCGTCGAGCCTTAACTCAAGACGTCCTTCAAGCACGTAAATGAACTCCTGCCCGCGATGGGTGGTGAAATTCATCTCGGTAACCTCTTTGGACGGAACTTCGACCATGAAAGGTTCCATGCGGCGGCCTACGAAAGTAGAAGCAAGGTTCTTGTAGTCGTAGTCTTTACGACGGTCGACATTAAGACCTTTGCCGTTGCGCACCAGTGCGTAGTTGGTCAGATGTGCCTCACTGCCGGAAATCAACACTGTCAGGCTGACTCCGCAAAGGTGGGCCACATCCATCAGATAACTGACCGGAATCTCCACAGTACCGGATTCGTACTGCGCAGTACGCTCAGGGGTAACCCCGACCTTCTCGGCCAGCTCTTCAACGCTCATGTCCATTGCATCACGCAGGCCCGCAAGCCTCGGTGCAATTTCTTTATAAGCCTGTTCGTTACTCATAGTTCCTCCATTTGCCTCCGGCGGCTTAAACCCTTTTGCAAAAGGGTTTAAGAATCCCAAAACCTTTTATTTCGGCTTCGCCGCTTTTGGCGATAAATTTCCTTATTAAAAAAAGGGCCTTGCCGGAGCAAAGCCCCTTTGCTTTTTATGCGTCAGGGTAAAGCTCTGCAGCCATATCCCGGAGTTTGTATTTCTGAATCTTGCCGCTTGCGGTCATGGGATAAGCGTCAAGGAAAGTAATGAACTTGGGAATCTTGTAGCGGGAAATCTGACCACGGCAGTAGTCAATGACATCCTGCTTGGTCATTTCCACACCATCCTTGAGGATGATGAACGCTCCGACCTGCTCCCCGTACTTTTCGCTGGGAACACCAGCCACCTGAACATCAAGAATACCGTCCATGGTGTAGAGGAATTCTTCAATTTCACGCGGATAGATATTCTCACCGCCACGGATGATCATATCTTTGAGACGTCCGGTAACATCAACATACCCTTCGTCATCCATGGTTCCGAGGTCGCCGGAATGGAGCCAGCCATTCATATCAATAGTGGAATTGGTGGCTTCGGGGTTGTTGTAGTAACCCTTCATAACGTTGTAGCCGCGACAGCAGATTTCACCTGTTTCACCATGTTCGCACATCTCACCTGTTTCCGGGTTGATGATGGCGACTTCGATTTCAGGCATAGCCCGCCCGACTGTTTCGGTACGGCGCTGAATGCTGTCGGTCATGCGGGTCTGGGTCATAACCGGGGAAGCCTCGGTCAGACCGTAACAGATAGTAATATCAGTCATGTTCATCTTATCCATAACCTTCTTCATGACCTCAATAGGACATGGCGATCCGGCCATGATACCGGTACGCAGGGAAGAATAATCGAACTTGGTGAACAGCTTGTGCTCAAGGATGGCGATGAACATGGTCGGTACACCGTAAAGGGCGGTACACTTTTCCTGATCAACGGAAGCCATGACCAGCAGCGGGTCAAATCCTTCAAGGATGACCATTGTGGTTCCGTGGTTCACCGCAGCCAGAACACCGAGAACACAACCGAAGCAGTGAAACAGAGGTACGGGCAGACAAAGACGGTCACCGGGTTTGAAGCCCTGGTTCTCACCGATCCAGAACCCGTTGTTACCGATATTGTAGTGGGTCAGCTGAACACCTTTAGGGAACCCTGTGGTTCCGGAAGTGTACTGCATGTTGACTACGTCATGCGGATCGAGTGTTGCCTGACGTGCTTCGTAATCTTCTTCTGTGGTCACTGCGGAAAGGTTGATAACCTCAGCCATGGAGTACATGCCGCGGTGCTTTTCCTGACCGAGAAAGAAAACCCTTTTGAGATCGGGGAATTTTTCGCTTTTGAGGTAACCGCGTTCCTGAGTCTTAAGTTCGGGAATCAGGTCATATGCAGTCTGGAGATAATCAATCTCCCTAAAACCGTCGATGATGACGAGGTTTTCGCACTCTGACTGCTTGAGCAGGTACTCCAGCTCGGTGGTGCGGTAAAAAGTATTAACGGTCAGCAGGATGGCCCCGATTTTCGCAGTAGCGAACTGCAATGCTACCCAGTAAGGCACGTTGGTGGCCCAAACAGCGACTTTCTCGCCTTTCTTGACTCCGAGAGCCATAAGGCCCATGGCCAGATCATCCACCAGCTCACCGAATTCACGGTAAGTCAGGCGGAAATCGCGGTCCACGTAAACTACGGCTTCCTGATCGGGATATTTTTCAACAGTTTCGTCCAGCAATGCCCCGAGAGTAATTTCCCTAAGATGTGATTGTTCCATGAAACTCCTCTCTTATTCCGGGAAATAAAGGACCGCGTAGATATCACACTTTTCATTGCCTTCAGCAGCAACATAATGCGGAACTACAGAATTGAAATAAACGCTGTCGCCTGCTTCCAGCACACTTTCTTCCTTGCCGTAAACTACTTTGAGTTTACCGGAGACAACTATGATGAACTCCTCGCCTTCATGAGAGGTCAGCTTGGGTTCGCCGTCCTCAGGCTGAATTTCAATAAAAAAAGGCTCCATGTGACGATCGCTCTTACCTTTGGCAAGGGAGAAATACTTCATGGATGCAGTCTTTTCCTGATCTGAATGCATGGTAAACTCTTCCTTGCGCTCGCCAAGCTTGACGATAAGAGGATCTTTGCTGACCTGATCATCAAGGAAAGTGCCGAGTCTAACGCCAAGGGCTCTTGCAATCTTAAGTAGGGGACCTAGGGAGGGATATTTATCTTTTTCTTCTACGGCTTCAAGGAAATCAACTCCGAGGCCGGTGCGTGAGGAAAACTCTTCAAGGCTGATGCCCTGCTTTTCCCTGAATGTCTTAATACGATGTCCTACTTTTGCTTTGCTCATAACTCCCTCTACTGGTCTAAGCCCGTTTTTACGGCATTTTGATAAAACTACATAAAAAAGCTAAAAAATGAGTACTTACATTAATGTCGATCACTTGTCATCAACCTCATAATGCAACACCGATTTTTAACAATCATCAAAGCGGCAATCACTCTAAATCTTCCACCAAGAAAAATGAAGAACAAAATTAGGCATTAACAGATTTTTACCTGCGATCGCTTTCATCAATTATAATTGTGCGTCAATACTAAATTTTGTTAGTGGAATTTTATGTAAATATTATCTATAGTGCGCATAAATAACAGGAATTCAAAAGGGACAATAAATGGCCGCGGCAGAACAAAACTCAGGAAGACAAACAATCAAGGGCGTCTTTTCCAGTCAGAATGTGCAAAAGATTGGTACAGGTACCACTGTGCGCCGGACCATCAGCAAGATGTACTGGATGGCAGAAGAGCTTAATCCTGAAAATGTAGAAGTGCAGGCTCTGAACACAAGTTACATTCCTGCCGGACCGAAATCAGTTGTCCCCATGGAAGAGTTTCTTTCCAAATACTCGCCGGAACCTGAATTTTACGTCTCCACTGTCTACCCTAAAATGCAGGAGCTGAACTCCACCATTACCCGTGGGGAAAAAGCAAGGCAGGCCGGAGCTACTTACAGTGCAGAATTCGAATTTCAGAATGCACTGGGTGTTGATGAAGATAACGTTAAAGCAAACTTTGGTCTCGGATTGACCTACATGGAACGCGGTGAATCCAACAAGGCTAACGATATTTTCAACAGACTGGTTAAACTTGATGCAGCTTTTCAGGCTGAACACAAACATCTGTTCAATGAATTCGGCATCAACCTGCGCAAGACGGGCATGCAGGATCAGGCTATTGACTACTACGAACGTGCACTAGAAATGACCAGCAACGATGAAAACCTGCATTACAACATTGCCCGGGCCTATTTTGAAAAAGGGGTACTTGATAAATGCTCTGCGCACCTGAAAAAAGCCCTTGAGCTGAATGCCAGCCACGACGAGGCATCCAAATTTCTGGAGTTTCTCAAAAAGCACCATCCTGAACAGGTCTCTTAAGCACTCCGATCTCAACAAATTTTAAATCCCCTTCCATCAAATGATGAAAGGGGATTTTTTAGTTATTTTTTCTCAAGCAAAGCTGAGTAGAAAAATTCATGCAGTTCCGAATCCGGCGGTGTGGTCCACTCTTTGAGCGGGACCGCATCCTTGTGCCGTTTGAGGAAGGCCCCGATCTGGCCTTCGTTCTCAGCAGGATTAAGGGTGCAGGTGATATAAGCCAGCCGCCCGCCACTGCGTATGGTTTCCCATGCATTATCCAGAATGCGGGACTGCAGGAGAACCAGAGACTCCACATCTTCCGGGGTGCGCTTGAATTTGGTATCCGGCCTGCGTGAAAGCACGCCCAGCCCGGAACAGGGGACATCAAGCAAAGCAGTGCCGATAGAATCTTTTGCCAGCGGCGGATTAATGGCTGAAGCACGGAAAGCAGCCACCGACGGGACCTCCCGCCTCAATGCCGCCAGCCTTCTGGCATGAGGATCACTGGCAATGATGGGTGAAATTTTCTTGGAATGAAGAAACCTTGATTTGCCGCCACGACCGGAACAACCGTCCCAGACCGGAGTGGGCCATTCAGAAGGGTCCAGCACGGAAAGAGCCTCGCGGGCTGCGTAGCTCTGGCGGATAACCGACTCTTTCAGTCCCTTAAATGCCTGCGGCCAGTAACCGGAATAAAAGGCGAAAGCCTGTCCGTCAGAGGCAATGTAATCTTTTTCATCCAGCAACTGCTCGGCTGCAGCCTTGGCCTCGCTGTTATTGATATCAAGAACAAAGCCTGCGGCAGGGGGACAAATCTGCGCTTCAAGATACTGCTCGGCCTTATCGCGGCCATAGCTGTTAACCCAAAGCTCTACAATCCACTCCGGACAGGAGTAGTATGCGGAAAGAAATTCTATTTCGGAATCACAGTTGCGGCGAAAAAAATCTTCATCTGCACCATCTTCAGCTAAACGGGCAACCTTGCGCAATACAGCATTTGCCAGACCGCCGAGTTTACCTCGAGAAAGACGTTTTGCGGAATCAACGCCCCAGTCCACGGAAGCATAAGCCGGAACATCCATATGCAGGATTTCATATGCAGCCATGCCCAGCACCCGCAATATCGGAGCGGGTAACCCGTCAGGACGGGAAAGAAAACAATTAAGTACGGACTGCAGCCGCAAGCGCATGCGCAGATAACCGTAAAGAATTTCCGTAACAAACCCTCGATCACGCGCATCCAGCTTTGACGAAGTGAGGGCGTCATCCAGAACAGCCTGTGCATCAGCTCCACCATCAAGAGCGCGAGTTACACAATCAAAAGCAATCCCTCTGGGGCCGGGCAAAATATTTTTCTTCATAAACTGGTTCCCGGCTTAAAGCCCGGTAAGAGGGGTCAGCGCAACATTTTTTTCCGCATCTGCGGGAAGCTTCTCTTCCTTGATAAAACGGCGCAGTGCATTCTCTACATCGATAAGGGAAACCTGAGTATCAAGACAAGGACCGTTGGGGCGATCATTGAGCACTCCGTAAACCGGAAGCGGATAGGTATCCTGAATACCGCTGGCAAGGTCACGCTCACAAGCAATGGCAATGATCATGCGCGGGCGGTTCTGCACAACCAGACGGCGGGCAATTGTACCACCGGTGGCTACATGGAAATGAACCCCGTATTTATCGCGGAGCTCCAGCAGTCCCTTAATTGTACACAGGCCGCAACGCTTGCAGTTGTTGATATCGTAGGTCAGACGCATATCGCAACGGCTGGCCTGCAGACAATGCGGAGTCAGGATCATGATCTTTTCGGGATCAAAACGGCCGACTTCGGAAAGAACCAGCTCGTTATTAACCTTGATGAAAGAACCACGGATCTTGCGTTTGGAAAGACCGAACACACGTCCCAGAATGGTCATCAGGGGCAGGAAAAGCTTAACGCTAAGCCCACGCGCCTTCTGCGAAAAAGGAAAGGTTCGCTGGAACACAACGTTGGTAAGCAGACCGACATAGCCCCAGCCGACCAGCACGATGAGTGCAAAAACGAACAGGCCCCAAGTCCATGAAGCCCACGCGCCAAATGAATCCAGTCCGGCATAAGGCACATACCAAAGCAAGGCCAGAAACGCACAAAGCAGTACGCAGGTTCCTGTGATCAGACCAATGAAAAGGCGCTTTTTGTTATCTTTTTCTACACTCATCTATTAAATCCGAAGTTAACACTTATTCATGTAACCGCACATAAAGGCTTTGCCGTCCATCTCTTTCTTTCCGGCAGGCTTGACCTTGGATGCGAGGTAAATTTTATCTTGGCAGGCGATGCCGAGCATGCCGTCATACTCGCCAACGATGGTTCCGGGGGCGAGATCTTCAACCTCTTCATCTCCGGGCTTACCGGGAGAAAGCACAAGGCGGAGGGGTTCTTTACCTTCCGGAGTCCAGAAGTAATAGGCACCGGGCCACGGATACATGCCCCTGATCTTATTGTGCACTTCCTTAACCGGAAGGTCCCAATCGATCAGCCCTTCTTCCTTGCTCAGCTTTTCAGCATAGGTAGCAATGGAGTCATCCTGAGGCATAACGGTCAAACGACCATCCCGATAGCGCAGCAGGGTTTCCATGACCAATGGACCGCCCATGTCGGCAAGTTCATCATGAACCTTACCTGTAAAGTCGTCCCAGGCAATGCCAAGCGCCTGCTGAACCAGAATAGGACCGGTATCCAGTCCCGCTTCCATCTTCATGATGGTAATCCCGGTGGCATGGTCACCATTGGCAACCGCCCTGTGGATGGGTGCGGCACCGCGATACTTGGGCAGCAGGGAAGCATGCACGTTAATGGGCATAACTGCGGGAACATTCAGCACAGACTGCGGCAGGATCAACCCGTAGGCTGCAACAACCAGAAAATCAGGTTCCAGCGCACGCAGCTCTTCAACGTCTTTTTCGTCCTTGAAATTCAAGGGCTGGTAAACCGGGATGTCATTCTTAAGAGCAACATCCTTTACAGCGGAACAACGCACCTTCTGCCCACGGCCGCATTTGCGGTCCGGCTGGGTGTAGGCTGCAATGACCTCACATCCGTCCCATTCCACGAGATACTCGAGAATGGTGGACGCGAAGTCCGGTGTTCCCATGAAAACTATTTTCCAGCGCTTTTCAGCCATTTTTTTACCTTCTTATCGTACATTGCACGTTTCAGGCGGCCTACACGGTCGACAATGAGAGTTCCATCCAGATGATCAATTTCATGCTGCAGCACAATGGCCAGAAAATCGTCTGCTTCAATGCGGACGTCATTACCTTCAAGGTCAGTACCGGTTACGGTAACTGTCTCATGGCGTTTGATCACGCATTTGAAACCGGGGCAGGAAAGGCAGGCTTCCTCGGAGTCCACCTTCTGGCTGCTTTTTTCAACGATTTCAGGGTTGATGATAACCTGTAGGTCAGTGCGCTCTTTGGGGCCGGAAGGGTCAATAACAATCAGACGTTTCTGAATTCCGACCTGCGGGGCGGCAAGGCCCACACCGTCGTCTTCGTACATGGTCTCGATCATGTTATCGATGGTTTCCTTCAGCTCAGGAGTGACTTCCTCAACTCTGGAACAGACTTCTTTCAAAGACTCTTCAGGATAAGCTAAAATTTCTAATTTCATATTTATGGCCTCCGGCGGCTCTTCGAAGACGCCTTCAGCGGGACCAAAGGGGATAATCCCCTTTGGAATCCCTGAGGGTTGAATTTATTTAAATCAGCGTGATTATGCATCCACAACGGCGAAGTCCCACTAAAAGTGGTTTAAACCGCCGGAGGCATTCTTATGCTTCTTTCTTTTCTCTAAGACGAATACCGAGCTCACGGAGCTGGGTAGCGGAAACGCCTGCGGGTGCTTCGGTCATCAGACAGGTAGCCTTCTGTGTTTTGGGGAAGGCGATAACGTCCCTGATGGATTTTGCGCCACACAGAATCATAATAAGTCTGTCCAGACCAAAAGCAATACCACCGTGCGGCGGCGCACCGAACTGAAGCGCATCCATGAGGAAGCCGAACTTAGCGCGAGCTTCTTCTTCGTCGATACCCAGAGCAGCGAACATTTTCTGCTGCATTTCGGGGGTGTGGATACGGATGGAACCACCACCTACTTCATAACCGTTCATAACGAGGTCGTATGCACGGGCAAGCGCTTCGGCAGGCTTGTCACCCAGTTCGTCAATCTGCCCTTCCTGCGGAGAGGTGAAGGGATGGTGACGGGCAACGTAGCGTTTTTCGTCGGCGTTGTACTCAAGCAGCGGAAAGTCGGTAACCCAGAGAGGGGCGTATTTGGACTCGTCGATGAGTTCAAAACGCTCACCGAGCTTGATACGCAAAGCGGCAAGAGCGGCGTTGACAATGTCGGCTGCTCCGGCCTGGAAGAAGAGGATGTCGCCGGGCTGGCAGTTGGTGAGTTCACGCAGCTTTGCGCACTCTTCTTCGGAGAAGAATTTTACAATGGGAGACTGCCATTCGCCGTCTTCCTTAACCTTGATCCATGCGAGGCCTTTGGAACCGTAAATTTCTACGAACTTGGTGTATTCGTCGATCTCCTTACGGGAAAGCTCGGCACCGCCCGGTACACGCAGGATTTTGATCAGCTCGGAGCTGGCGAAAACCTTGAAGTCGGAACCCTTGAAGATATCGGTAGCTTCCTGAAGCTTGAGGTCGAAACGTACGTCAGGCTTGTCACAACCGTAATCGCGCATGGCATCAGCGTAGGTCATGCGGGGGAAGGATGCGGGGAGTTCGGTTTCGATGGTCTCTTTGAAGACGGTGCGAACCATTTCTTCAGCCATACCCATAACCTGCTCTTCGTTCACAAAGCTCATTTCGATATCGATCTGGGTGAACTCGGGCTGGCGGTCGGCGCGAAGGTCTTCGTCACGGAAACATTTTACGATCTGGAAGTAACGGTCCATGCCGGAAACCATGAGCATCTGTTTGAAGAGCTGCGGAGACTGCGGCAGAGCGTAGAAATCACCGTTGTTCATACGGCTGGGTACGAGGAAGTCACGCGCTCCTTCAGGAGTGGACTTGGTCAGTACCGGGGTCTCGATTTCGAGAAAGCCGAGGTTGTCGAGGTAACGGCGAACGGACTGTGCTGCCTTGTTGCGCAGGATGAAGTTCTTGGCAAGCACAGGGCGGCGCAGATCCAGAAAACGGTATTTCAGACGCAGCATTTCAGAAGCGTCGGAACGGTCTTCAATGGCGAACGGGGGAGTTTCGGAAGTGTTGAGAAGTTTCCACTCATCAACAACGATCTCGATTTCACCGGTGGTCAGGTTGGTGTTGCGCATACCGTCGGGGCGTTCGCGAACTTCACCTTTAATAGCGACCACGTATTCGGAACGGATAGCGTGTGCGCGCTCGTGAGCATCAGCGTTGTGCTCGGGGCTGAAAACAACCTGAGTAAGACCTTCACGGTCGCGCAGGTCGATGAAGATCAGGCCGCCGTGGTCGCGGCGAAACTGGACCCAGCCCATGATCAGGACTTTTTCGCCCATGTTTGCTGCGGTGATCTCGTTGCAGCTATGGGTACGTGTCCAATCTCCAAGAGGTTCAATCACTCGGTATTCGTCGTAATCGCGTTCTTCAATTTGTTCAGACATTTTTAGTCTCTCCCGATATTATTTGAAATTTTCTACTTAAAATATTCGTCGCGACTGACAGTTTCCTGCTCGCCGCCTTCGGCCATATCCTTAATGGTGACCGTTCCGTTTTCGAATTCATCCGCACCGAAGATAAAACACTTCTGCGCGTTAATTTTATTAGCATGGCGCAGTTGGGCTTTCATGCTTTTTGCAGTGAAACCAACTTCGCCCTTAAGGCCGGAGCGACGCAGCTTCTCACCGAAAATGAGGGAATCCCTGGCTGCTCTTTCATCTACAAGAGCCACGTAAAAATCTGCTTCAGGCTCAAACTCACCTTCCAGCAACATGGCAAGACGTTCCATGCCACAGGCAAAACCGATTGCCGGAACCTTTTTGGGACCGCCAAGAGATTCTACCAGCCCATCATAGCGGCCGCCGCCGGCAACTGCTGTCTGGGCTCCGATATCACCGGATGTTACTTCAAAGGCTGTACGCTGATAGTAGTCCAATCCACGTACAAGACGGGGATTGAGGGTATACTGGAGGCCAGCCTCGTCAATCAGAGCGATGACGGTATCAAAATGTTCACGACACTCTCCGCAAAGGTGATCCGGAAGAGTCGGTGCATTTTCGGTAAGGGCTTTACAATTTTTGCTTTTACAATCGAGCACTCGCAGAGGATTTGTATCCATGCGACGCTGACAGTCATCACAAAGCTGTTCCCGGTCAAGAGAGGCCAAGAAATCCTTCAAAGCCTGATTGTACTTGGGACGACATTCAGGGCAACCAAGGGAATTCAATTCGAAAGAAAGTTTTTCCAGACCGATATTGCTTAAAAAGGAAGAGAGCATAAGCAAAACTTCAGCATCGGCCTGAGGTTCAGCTGCCCCGAAAATTTCCGCATCAATCTGATGAAACTGACGCATGCGTCCAGCCTGCGGTCTTTCGTACCTGAACATCGGGCCGAAAGTAAAAAATTTGCTAACCTTGCCCGGCTGGTAGATTTTATTTTCCACGTAAGCCCGCACAATACCGGCAGTAGCCTCGGGACGCATGGTCAGGGAGCGACCCTTGCGGTCAGGGAAAGTATACATTTCCTTCTGGACCACATCGGTTTCCTCACCGATGGAACGACAGAAAAGTTCTGTTTTTTCCAGAATAGGTACTCTCAGTTCCCCATAACCATATGAAGAGAAAACATCCCTTGCAGTCTTCTCCATGAACGCATATCTTGCACTATCCTCTGGAAAGAGGTCTGCAACACCTTTGATTTTCTGTATTTTTGCCATCTCTCTTCTCTTTGCGAATTTCCGGGGAATGCTGATATTTGTAGTCCGCCCCCGGCACGGAGCGTGGAACCAAATTTCGTTAGTCTATTATCATATGAATGTCAAAAACCATTGCGGCAACACGGCCATTCGCTCAAATCACCAAAAAGCTATGAAAGAACCAGAGGCAATGCGCAAGTAAAAAGATCGTAAGAATACGTATAACCACATGCACTTTAGCAGCTGTCTGGTTGCTAATTAGTCTAAGCTGCGGCATTAAAGGCACAGGAGATTAAACATTATGGAAATGATAACATCACAGGATTACCAAGAATACATCGGCCCCAATGCGGGTAAGTACCTTTTCAATTTCGCCAAATTCCAGCAGCTGCATGACGGCTTCACTGTAACTTGGCACTGGCCTGCATTTTTATTCGGGTTCTGGTGGTTTCTATATCGTAAAATGTACTTCTGGGCAGCAATCACCTTTCTGATCGGTTTTCTGCCCTTCGGCAATTTCATTGCCCAGATCGGTTACGGTATGAGCGCATATTTTTTCTACTACCGCGACTCCACTGCCAAGATCGGCGCTATTAAATCAACAGCTCCGGTCGGAGGAGCCTCAATCATCATGCGTGATACCGGAGGGGTGCACGGCTGGGTGAAAATCGTCGGCCTGCTTTGCTTTTTCCTGCAACCGCTCTGGATTTTTTTCATGTCCCTTTTCTTTGGAAGTGCCTTCTTCTTTTCTTTCCATCAAGTTATGGTATAAGGAGGGTAGACACTAATATTTGAAGGGGGTCCTTAATGAAAACTTTCTCATTCAGGCTGCTGAGCTCTTTATTTGTGGGGGCAATATCGGTCATGCTGCTTTCCGCCAGCGACTGCCTTGCCCAGAAACGGCTGGCACTGCTTATCGGAAACTCGGCCTACTCTAAAATCGGGGCACTCAAAAACCCGGTAAATGATGTGGTAGCCATGAACCGTTCGCTAAAGAAAGCCGGATTTGATGTCATGGTGGTCAAAAATGCCGACCGCAATACCATGGGCCGTGCCATTGATGACTTCGGACGCAAGCTCAAAAGCTATGATGTGGGATTGTTTTATTTTTCAGGACACGGGCTGCAGGTCAACGGAATCAACTATCTCTGCCCGCTGGGAATGTCTGTTCAAGGGCAATCCGATGTGCAGTATGAAGCCATTGATGCCGGAAAGGTGCTGGCGAAAATGGAAGATGCCGGAAACAGCATGAACATTGTCATCCTTGATGCCTGCCGCAACAACCCTTTCAAGCGAAGCTTTCGTTCTATGCGTAACGGTCTGGCCCAGATGGATGCCCCGACAGGATCATTCATTGCCTTTGCCACCGCTCCGGGCAAGACAGCCCTTGACGGTCGCGGCAACAACAGTCCCTACGTAACCCACATGCTCAGCAACATGAACAGCAAGGGTCTGACCATTGAGCAGTTCTTCAAGAAGGTCCGCCAGGGAGTGATCAAGGACACCAGCCGCAAGCAGGTTCCGTGGGAATCTTCCTCGCTGGTCGGCGATTTTTACTTCTCCGGCAAAGGTTCTTCCGGTTCGTCTTCATCGCAAGCATCAAGCCAAGCTACAACAACTCAGCAACAACAGACTCCGCCTCCGGCTCCCAAGCCGAGACCTAAGCCCAAGAAGAACAAGGATGAGCAAGTCATGGATATGTTGTTGAATTAGCTAAAAAGCAAAAAGGCCCGGTTAACCGGGCCTTTTCTTTATTATCTTTGCAGCAACCTCTCACCGGCATCCACCGATCTGGTCACCCAGACGTTACCGCCGATGACCGAGCCTTTGCCGATGGTCACGCGGCCGAGGATGGTGGCCCCGGAGTAGACGATAACATCGTCTTCCACAATGGGGTGACGGGGAATTCCCTTGATCAGGTTGCCTGAATCATCCTGCGGGAAGCTCTTCGCCCCGAGGGTAACGCCCTGATAGAGACGGACATTGCGACCGATGATGCAGGTTTCGCCGATAACGGTTCCTGTTCCGTGGTCGATAAAGAAATGCTCGCCCACCTGCGCACCGGGGTGAATATCAATCCCGGTCTTGGAATGAGCCATCTCGCCGATGATGCGCGGGATGAGGTCCACATTCAGTTTGTAAAGCTCATGGGCAATACGGTGGTGGGTCATGGCGATGATGCTGGGGTAGCAGAAGATGGTCTCGCCCGGACTCTTGGACGCGGGGTCCCCCACATAAGCTGCCTGCACATCAGTCGCCAGCAGACGGCGTATTTCCGGCAGTTTCATCATAAACTCTGAAGCGATGCGCTGGGCATCAGCCTCACAGTTGGTACAGTTAAATTCATCGGTCTTGCAGAAAAAACAATGTCCGCGCAGGATCTGTTCTTCCAGAATCCGGTAAGCCGCATCGAGGTTGCCCCCGATGTGGTAGCGCATAGTTTCGGGACGGATTTCGGAATCACCGAAATAACCGGGAAACAGTACCGCCCGCAGCCTTTCCACAAACTCTCCCAGTGCAATGATAGAAGGCATGGGACGGTCATGTTCAGGCATGTGATAAACTGTCTGATATGACTCTTCCTCGCACAAGGCGTCCACAACCTTCGTCAGCACGGAGCCACCGATCTTACTAACCATTTTCTAAACCTCAGTCCTTGAACAAAGCGGTGCTTAAGTAACGCTCCCCTGTATCGGGAACTATAAAGACAACCAGCTTGTCCTTGTTTTCTTCACGTTTTGCAATCTTCACAGCCGCATGAGCCGCAGCCCCGGCTGAAATACCGCACAAAATTCCTTCTTCCTGAATGAGCCTGCGGGACATGGCAATGGCATCCTCGTCCGCAACCTTGACGATCTCGTCAATAAGTTCAGTATGCAAGACCTCAGGAACAAACCCGGCTCCTATGCCCTGAATACCGTGCGGGGAAGGTCCACCGCCGGACAGGACCGGAGATTTTTCCGGCTCAACCGCAACAACTTTAATCGCCGGATTGCGTTTTTTCAGCTCAGAACCGACTCCGGTAAGAGTACCTCCGGTACCGACCCCAACCACAAAAATATCAATCTTGCCGTCGGTATCATCCCATATTTCATTGACGGTTTTATTTCGGTGGGCAAGCGGATTGTCAGGATTATCGAACTGCAAAGGCAGGAAAGCATTCGGGTCTGCGGCTGCAATCTCCTTGGCCTTATTCACTGCTCCGGTCATGCCTTTTTCCGCCGGAGTCAAAACCAGCTCAGCACCGAACCCTTTGAGCAGGTCCTTACGTTCCTGACTCATGGATTCCGGCATGGTCAAAATTAGCTTGTAGCCTTTCACGGCGCAGACAAAAGCCAGCCCGATTCCGGTATTACCACTTGTCGGCTCAACAACAGTTGCGCCCGGCTTGAGTGCACCCCGCTTTTCAGCCTCCTCAATCATGGAAACGCCGATGCGGTCTTTAACCGATGAGCAGGGATTGAAAAATTCCAGTTTGGCTACAACCTGGCCTGCACAACCTTCAGTGACTTTATTCAATTTCACCAGCGGAGTATTCCCAACCAGTGAAATCATGGAATCATGTATGTTCATATTAAACCCACTTGATATTGTTTTTCTAAACTCCTGCCTCAATTCAATGCAAAAAGCAAAATATGGGCGAAATCTTACAATAAATAAAATTTCGCCCTTTAATTCTTAATGATCGTGATCGTCCACCCAGTCGAGTCCTTCATCACCGCGACGGAAGGGAGACATTTCGCGCAGCCTGCTGATAATGGGCGGCAGCTCCTTGAGCACGAGATCAATATCCTCGTCAGTGTTGTAGGTGGACAGGGAGAAACGGAGTGAACCGTGGGCAAAAGTAAATGGGACACCCATGGCACGGAGTACGTGTGACGGCTCGAGAGAACCGGAAGTACAGGCCGAACCGGAGCTGGCAGCAATACCGAACTGGTCGAGCATGAGCAGCATGGCCTCGCCTTCAATGAACTTGAAAGCAATGGACAGGGTATTAGGCAGCCTCATTTCCTGATCACCATTGATGATGGAATCGGGGATAGCAGCCATGAGCCCCTTTTCAAGGCGATCACGCATCGCCCGCACACGGGTGTTCTCGTCATCGATATGCTTAACGGCAAGATCCATGGCTACGCCGAGACCGACAATACCGGGAAGGTTCTCGGTTCCGCCGCGTCTGCCGTGCTCCTGATGCCCGCCGAGCATGAAAGGACGGAAGGGAGCATTCTTACGCACAAACAGAGCTCCGATCCCCTTGGGGGCGTGAATTTTATGCCCGGACAGAACAAGGTAATCCACGGGCAGGGTCTGGAGGTCAATAGCGATTTTACCCACAGCCTGTACAGCGTCAGTATGAAAAAGCACACCGTGTTTCTTGGCGATTTCAGCCATTTCATGAATAGGAGAAATTACGCCGGATTCGTTGTTGGCGTACATGACTGAAACAAGGGCGGTGTCGGGACGGAAAGCAGTGCGGTACTGATCCATATCGAACTTACCCTTGGAGTCCACAGACAGGTAAGTCACATCATAACCCTTGCGCTCATAATGCTTGGCAACGTTGAGTACCGCCGGGTGCTCCACACGGGTGGTAATGATGTGACGCTTTTCGGGCTGCGCTTCGAGGGCGGAAAAGATAGCAGTATTATCTCCCTCGGTTCCACAGGAAGTAAAGATGATCTCATCGGGGTCGCAGTTCAAACCGGCAGCTACTTTCTGACGGGCCTGCTCCATAAGCATTCCGGACTGACCGCCGAGGCGATGCATGGAGGAAGGGTTACCGTATTCATCGTCAAGCAGGGGCAGGATTGCTTCACGCACTTCCGGTGCGACCATTGTAGTGGCGTTGTTATCAAGATATGCTGGCATGACTAGGCCTCCTGCACACTGATTTCAGGTTCCACGGTTTCCTTCAGGCGACGCTCAACAAAATCCTTAAGGGTACGGCCGCTGGAAGGGCATCCTACACAGGCACCGCGCAGGGAAACGATAACTTCATGACCGTCAATATCGATGAGCTCAATATCACCGCCATCCTTGTTCAGGGCCGGACGGATTTCTTCGTCGATAACCTTGGTCACCAGTTGAAAACGCTTAATGTTGGTCAGCTTGGCAGGCTTTTCCGGTTCCGGTGCAGGCTTGGCTGCTTCACCAGTCAGGACTTCAGTGATGATCTCTTCGATACGTCCGTGACATTCCTCACAGCCGCCACCGGCCTTGGTGAAGTTGGTAACTTCTTCAAGGGTAGTCAGCTTGTTTTCCTTGACCGCGCGGATGATCTGAAGATCGGTCACACCGAAGCACTTACAGACAATTTCACCTTCGGGTGCCGGAGCAGCTCCAAGGCCGCGATACTTGCGGATAGCATCTTCAAGTGCTTCCTGTCCCATTACGGAACAGTGCATCTTTTCCTTGGGCAGTCCGCCAAGGGCCTCGGCGATATCCTTGTTGCTGACCTTTGCAGCTTCATCGAGGGTCATACCCTTAATCAGCTCGGTAAGCACGGAGCTGGAGGCAATAGCACTTGCGCAGCCGAAAGTCTGAAACTTGGCGTCAACAATGCGCTCATCTTCATCAATTTTGAGAAACAGCCTCAGTGCATCACCACAGGAAAGAGAACCGACCTCGCCGATAGCATCCGCGTCTTCAATTACCCCGACATTCTTGGGGTTGAGAAAATGCTCTTGAACCTTACTAGTATATTCCCACATATTATCCTCCGCATCTCTGTTGCGTGAATCTGGTTTATAAGAAATATCTTAAGCATACCCTTTTCCGAATATTTTCGAAAGAAAAACGGTCTGCTTTCTATTATTCAACAAAATTTCATACCATTTTGGTATGATTTATTTTACGCTCAAGCCCTTTGCTTAGCAAGTTTTTTATACTTTCATAGTAGATATTAGGTTGTGATAGCTAAAAAGCAAGGGGGTGAACTGGATCACCCCCCAAAATTCATCAAAAAATATGAGTTAAATCAATCAGAGTGATACTCCTGCGGTTGCATTTCCCCACGCAACACGGCCAAACCACCACGACCCATTACTTCCATTTCTTCCAAACCGGTGACAGCTTTCACCGGAGCAATGAATCCGACAATATCTTCCACAGCCTTGACCAGCAACTCACTGCGGGCAACACCGCCGGTTAGGATAATTGCATCGATGGGACGCTTTTGCGGGTCGTCCTTCATCAATGCCGGAATAAAGGAACAGATATGCTTGGATGCATTGTAAACCAGTGCTTCCAATACTAAACGGGCTTCCGCGTCACCTTCTTCCATGCGAGCCTGAACTTCGCGCATATCATTTGTTCCCAACAATCCTAAAATTCCTGATCTGGAGGTCACAACCTTACGCATTTCATCGAAAGTATACTGACCTGACTCCACCAGATTGAGTACGGGAAGAATTGGCAGCGTTCCTGAACGCTCAGGGCTGAACGGACCTTCTCCGTCGAGGGCGTTAATAACATCAACCACCTTGCCGTACCTGTGGGCTCCGATGGATACACCGCCGCCCATGTGGCCGACTATGAATTTTGCCTGCTCATATTCCAATCCCATTTCAGCGGCCACGCTGCGGGCGACTCCGCGCTGGCTCAAGGCATGGAATACGCTGCGCCGCTTAATTTCCGGCAACCCGGTAACCTTTGCAACAGGGTCCATTTCATCAGTAACCACCGGGTCCATTATCATGGAAGGCACTTCCCAGAATTCGGCAAATTCACGGGCAAGTATTGCACCGAGATTGCAAGGATGGACACCGTAACGACCGCTTTCCAGATCGGAAATCATTGCATCATTGATTGAATACGGTCCACCGGGGATAGGCTTAAGCAAGCCGCCGCGCCCGACAACCATATCCGGTGTTCCTTTTGAAAGCTCGTTTTTAATAAGATCCATAACAGCAACACTGCGAAACTCTTTCTGTTCCATTACAGTGGAAAATTTATCTATTCTTTCACGGGGATGACTCACTTCAGCATCAAAAGATATTTTACCTTCGTTGAAGATCGCCACTTTGGTTGATGTTGATCCGGGATTGATTACAAGAATTCTCGAACCCATTCATATTCTCCGTAAGTTTACTGCAAGTTTGAATTTATGCATTATGTGCTAAAATGGAGAAAAACAAAAGTAATACGCTACATTCCCGGAGTCCTTGACTAAAATCAAGTCGGAGTTACCTTTTAAAATATGGTATAATTACAAATACAAACAACACCTTTCACTCAAAAGGCTGCCGTTATGACTTTAAAAGTAGTACCCATCAACACCCTGACCGCTACACGCAGAAAAATTCTGCATGCAGCCTACAGGTGTGCCGCGAAAACCGGATTCAATAATCTTGATGTGGATGAAATTGCGCTCAAGGCAGGAGTGACCCGTAAGACCCTCTACAGCTACTTCAATGGACTTGAAAATTTATTGAGTGAACTGGCGGTATCCGGGATTTACTGGCCGACCACTGAAGAGTTGCTGTCCAATGCCCCATCCGAATTCCCGGAAATCGAACCGGAAAAGCAGGTGGCTGCTTTTTTCACCGCCCTGCGACGGACTTTGGAAACAAGGCCGGACACCCTGCGTCTGCTGGCTTGGGAGATGCTGGAGCGCACCACGCTCTCGGAATTACTGGAAGATGTACGTGTGAGGACCGCGCTGGAATTTTTCGAACACATGACCCCGGACGTACCTGATGATGTAGATCTTGCCGCCGCAGTAGCAATATTGGGCGGAGCCATTTCCTACCTGTCAATCCGCTCCCTAAACACCAAGCATTACGGCGGGGTCAGCCTGCAGGATGAGGTCGGTTGGGATCGCATGGAAGCGGCCATGCAGGGCATGCTCAAAGGACTGCTTTGCCTGAAGCCGGAAACTATGGATTAACTATCCATTAAAGCCTCATTATTCTTAACGGCGCATTCTGAAATACATAACCAGCGGCGAAGAAACCACCATCGTAATCAAGGCTATCTCCGGAGACAGAAACTGCTGCGTACCGACACAGATTCCAA
This sequence comes from Maridesulfovibrio pacificus (SeqCode), assembly GCF_048612815.1. NCBI lineage: Bacteria > Pseudomonadati > Thermodesulfobacteriota > Desulfovibrionia > Desulfovibrionales > Desulfovibrionaceae > Maridesulfovibrio > Maridesulfovibrio pacificus (SeqCode). Next base: position 3,471,264 of record NZ_JBLZNE010000001.1, on the reverse strand, counting down.
GAACAACCAAAAACCACGGGATCCAACCTTCTACATAAACCTGTCCGGCAGGCCCAAAGATAAAACAGAGCAGCAAGCCGATCCAAAGCACATTCGGTTTGGAGCGGCGCAGCCTTGTACCTAGTATGAAAGGAAGCACTGTCGCGCCGAGGATGATGATTGCGGTGAGGATTATATTGAGAGTGGATGCGTCCATATGGGTAGCTCCTTTTTAGTGGTATTGTTGAGGAGGCTAGCAGGTAGGGATTTTACAGGCAAGTGGAGAACTTTACATAAAAAAACAACCCCGGCGCAAACGCACCGGGGCTACAATATTTACTTCAAGTCGTCCATAAAATTTACTTCTTTTTTCTCACTATCCTTCTTACTTCTACCCCGATCCACAAAGTTAACCGGATCATCATGGCAGTACCCGTAAACATCCACATCGCCGCCTTCAATCCCGATGCGGTCGGGAGTGATGAACCTACCGCAGGACGGGTCGTATTCACGATGCCCGAAATGGACCAGTCCGGTATCCCGGTCATAGAGACCGCCAGCAAAACCAACAGGGATATTCATGCGCTCATTGGTATCGACAATTAGATTTCCGAACGAATCGCGAATAATCCGCTTTACCTCATGACCATCTTTATTCGCAACCATGTAAATGGTGCCGACCTGATCTGAAGCGAGAAAATACACTTTTTCGTTATAGCGCATTACAACGGGATCGCCTTCTTCATCGTAAGCAAATTCCATCCGTGAACCGTCTTCAAAAGCGGCAACGGCAAGGGTTGTGAAATCATGCCAGCTGTAATTCTCCATAACCTTGCCGTTCACCGACTTGGCCATGCGCCTGCCCTGAGGATCGATAACATATGAAATACGGCGCCCATCCGGCAGATTAACCTGCTGCAACTGACCGGAATGGTGGTATTCGTAGTTTGTTACATCCAAGCCGTCCTGTTTCATGACCAGACGGCCATCGCCATCGTAAGAGTATTTTACTTCCCCGGCCCGTTCCAGGCGCAGGCCCGGACCGTATGTGAAACGGCACTGTCCGGTCTGCGGGGTGGAACCAAAATAGCGTTCGCCCTGCTTGCCGTACTTATATTCCTCAATGAGCCGCTCATCTTTCCAGACAGCACAAAGCCTGCCTCCGGCATCATAATCGTAATGAACATGATGATCCTTTGGCTCAAGGGAACACAGCTTTTCCACAATGCGCCCGTCTTCATCCCTTGCAGTTGCCAGCACGGAAAACGGTTCTTCCATTCCGGGAACTGTAAAAGGAGTTACACGGATCGAGGATTCGGGATCGAATTCCACACCATCGCGCTCAAATTCATCATGCAGGTTTTCGCCTGTACCTGTTTGCGGTTGTTGCGGTTGCCTGGCGCTGAATTCTTCAACGAGAGATTTTCCGTAATCGGTCTGTGCCAAAGCCTGAACCAGCGGCAGGTCCTGATTTTCACGCATGAAACGCAGGTGGGCCAGACGCTTGCGCCATACATAACGTTCCTTTTCGATCTCCCATTCCTTATTCTTCTGTTCCCAACGGATCTTGGTCTCCGGCTTCATCATGGACGGATACATGCGGTCACCGCGCGAAAATTCCGAGAAATCAGGTTTCGGTTCCAGTAAGGCCATACCTGTAGACGGTGAGTAGACTTCCCACATATTTTCAATCTGTAAATGCGGTTCTTCGTTCTCGCCATACATGCGCAGGGCAAGGCCTAATTCTTTCCGGCTTTTGGGCCGCAACCTGAAATCATTTCTAAAGCTCATAAATTCTCCATTGTTTAAGTTACCCAAGAATGCCTTGAAACCCATAATTCACAGGCATCATCTCAGCTTCAAAAACAACGGATATAAAACAGAGCGGACCTGAGTTAGGTAACTCGCGTCCACCATATCAGACTGTTAAGAAAGTACCTCCCCCATTTGACCGGACAATCAATCCGGCCTATAAAACCGCTAGCGAGCAAACATATAGCGGCAGACTTCATCCGGTCCATTCCAAGATAAAGCCTGACCGTGAACCTTTAACGTGCCAGCGAGGGGCCATGAAAGGTAAAAATAAAAAAGACGCAATTCTATATGCAGCGCAGGAGATTTTCGGACGCTACGGCTATGCCGGTACCACAGTGAAGATGATCTCCGAACGGGCGGGCGTGGCATTCGGACTTGTCTCCCACTATTTCGGATCAAAAGAGGAGCTCTTCATCACCGCCGGGGTGGCCATTGTTGAAGACCTTACAGAGCATCTGAGCACGGAAACACGCAAAGCTGAAAACGGACTGGAAGGTATCCAAACCTTTATGCGCAGCTATCTGGGCTATACCCTGCAACACCGCAACACCTTTCCGGTACTGCTGCGCTGCTCTCCGTTTTCCGATGTCCAGATTGAACTGGACAGAACCCGCATTGCCGTAAAATTCCAGCAGCTCTTGAATGTTATCCGCGAATCCGTGGAACGCGGCATTGAAGACGGCTCCATCCGCAATCTTTCCGTGGATGACACCACCACCATTGTTTATTCCAATATTGTCGGTACGGTCAGGACCAGATTCCTCTCTCCCTACGACCTGCCCAACCTCTACGAAGAAACCACAGACTTCGTGGTCCGCAGCATCAGAGCCCGGGATTAGTTTTCATATTTCTGCATACAGAAAAGCCGCGCACCACTAGTGGTGCGCGGCTTTTCTGTTCCCGGCTTGACACATCCGCTATGTTCCTCCATCTTGCGTGCATGAAACAAGCTTCAGTTATATTTATCCTGCTGTGCGCTATAGCTATCCATCTGCTTAGTCCCACAAAAGCATCTGCCCATCCGCACGTATTTGTGGATTGTTCACTGACCTTTGAATTCAATGACACCGGCCTCACCGGAGTACGCCAGAAATGGTGGTTCGACGAAATGTTCGCAGCCATGATCCTTGGTGACTTTGATAAGAACCATGACAATAAGCTTTCCCCGGAAGAAGCAACGGCAATTGAGCAAGGAGCTTTTGTTAACCTCCAGAACTTCAATTACTTCACCCGCATCCTTGTGGACGGCAATGAAAGTAAGCCAGTGGAAGCTGTTCAGTTCAAGCCATCCATTGAAGAAGGGACTCTTGTTTATGAATTCTTTGTTCCCCTCAATATAACTGACGGCTCCAAGCATGTGGTTATGGTCGCCATCTATGATGAAAGCTTTTACACTGCGGTCCAGATGGACCCCAAGAACAAAGTACTCGGTTCTGACGGAAGATTTGATACCGGTCTCGATCTGAAGCCGGTCTCCGAAATGTCATATTTCTACGACCAGATTGTTCCTGAAGCAGCAGTACTTACCATGCAGCCCAAATAGTGAAATTATGAAGAACGCAAACATCCTGCTTACCCTGATATTGACTTTTACTCTCGCTTTCGCATTCTCAGCAACTGAATCAGAAGCACAGGCAACCAATCCCTTTCTCGCGCCCAAAAAGCAGGATACCGGACAACTGGAAAACGCACGTCAGCCGGCATCATCCCCATTCGGTAAAGCAACTCCCGCCCCGTCACCGTTCGGTAAAGCATCCCCGACTCCCGCTCCACAGACTGTCCAAAAGGACTGGACCGGGGGGATTTACAGCAAGGTAATGTTTAAAATAACCATGCTGCAAAAAGAAATCAGAGCCCAATTGACCGGTTTTGCGCGGGACATAAAAAAAGATCCCTTCGGCAAATCGCTCTGGATGTTCCTCGCCTTTGCATTTTTATATGGAATAGTTCACGCTGTTGGACCGGGACATGGTAAATCCGTGGTCTGTGCGTATTTCATTTCGCGTGGTGGGTCCATGTTCGCAGCATCTTTCATGTCCTGGGTGATAACCCTTGTGCATGTGGGGTCAGCAACAGCAGCGGTCTGTCTTGCCTACCTTTTTCTTGATAAGGGCATGTCCGGTTTTGAAAACTTCAACCGCCAATTGCAGACTGCCAGCTACGGACTGGTGGCCCTGATAGGTTTCTGGCTGATCATTGAAGCCCTGCGGTCTTTCAAGAAAAATGATCGCGAAGAATGCGAAGTGAAAAGCCGTGGATCTCTTAAGGAAATTGCAACCGTTGCATTTGTAACCGGCATTGTTCCTTGTCCGGGAGCTGCCATTATTCTGGTCTATACCCTTTCCACCGGAATTCTTGCAGCAGGGCTTGCCGCTATGGTCTTTCTGGCCACAGGCATGGCCGTGACCACTTCTGTCTTTGCCCTCGTTGCAGCGAAAGCACGTAACGCCATGGACAGCAATCCTTTTGCGCGGAAGATGCGCATTGCCTATTCAATTCTTTCCCTGCTCGGCGCGATAGTCATTGCAAGCTTCGGCCTGCTCATGCTCAGCGCCCATTGTTGCTAAAAAAGCAGGACCTGTACTCTTTTTAAAATCCAGCCATGACATATTCCGTCAATAATGTTATCAATATAACCAGCCCCCTATCACGGTGCTGCCGACAGGAAATCAAAAAGAAACCAGCTATAATCTAATATATTTATATTCTCAGCCCTTGCCGGGATATCCAACTGACGTCATGGGAGAATTCTGACGATGATCAATCTTGCCGGATATGACAATGTTACCTCCTTGTATGAAGGAAATGACATGATTCTTTGCAGGGCTGTCAGGGGATATGACGACCTTCCGGTTCTCATCAAATACCCTAACTCAGAACTACCCTCCCCCCGGCTTTTAACAGGACTGAAAAATGAATATGCCACTTCTCAGGAAATCGGAAACACAGGCATAGTCCCGGCAGTCACCCTTCACCGGACCGACAACTCTCTGGCCCTTATTCTGGAAGATAAGGGATACAACCTGCTCAGCTCCCTGATCACGCAGTCTACTGCAGACCTCGCCCAGAAACTGCAGATTGCGCTGCGCATTGCCAGCTCTATCAGCCTGGTGCATACAAAAGGTTTCCTGCATCGCAGCATCAGGCCGGACAGTATAGCCATAGCACCGGATTACCGCGAAGCTTTGCTGACCAACCTGCAAAACAGCACCCGTATTGCGGATTCATTTCCACAAGCTTCAGCGGAAAGAATATCCCCGGATAACATTGCCTACATATCCCCAGAACAAAGCGGCAGGGTCAGCACAGAGTTGGACAGGAGATCAGACTTCTATTCACTCGGCATCACCCTGTTCGAGCTTTTCACCGGCCAGAAACCCTTCGAAAGCAGGGATGATCTCGAACTGATTCATTGCCATCTGGCCAAAGAACCACCAACTCCACACAGTATAAACCCGGAAATCCCCTCCCCGCTGTCAGCAATAATAATGAAACTTCTCTCCAAGAACCCCGGAGACCGCTATCAGTCTGCACATGGCATTAAGCAAGACCTGAAAGCATGCATGAATCTCATCGGAAGCGGTGGAAAAATTGAACAATTCACTCCGGGAAATCAGGATATATCCGAAACTTTCATCCTCTCGCGAAAACTGTTCGGCAGAAAAGAAGAACTCACTGAACTGAAAGCATCCTTCAGCAAAGTAATGCTCGGCAGCTGCGAAACCATTTTTATCAGTGGAGAAGCCGGAACAGGTAAAAGTTCGCTGATCAATTCTTTCAGCAAGCAGGTTTATAAAGAAAACGGAGAATTCATCTCCGGAAAATTTGACCAGTTCCGGCGCAACAGACCATATAGCGCCCTGATTCAGGCTTTTAAGGAACTGCTGCGCAAAAGGCTCTCCAGCCCGACACCGGTGATCAATGCCTGGAAACACAGAATCATAAGCGTCCTTGAGCAAAATGCCAGCCTCATAAACGAAGTCCTTCCCGAACTTGAGCTCCTGATCGGTAAACAACCTGCTCCAGCCGAATTGAGTCCCACGGAATCAAGGGACAGATTCAACCTTGCATTTAAAAACTTTATCAAAGTTTTCCCAAGCATAGACAAGCCTCTGGTTCTCTTTCTTGATGATCTGCAATGGGCGGATATTTCTACCCTGCAACTAATAAAGAGGTTGCTTGAAGATCAAGAGACATCACATCTCATGCTTATATGCGCATATAGGACAAGCCTGCCTATGAATGAAGGGATTAAATCCCGCATTGAAGAAATTGAAGAACTCAGTCCTAATGTTAGCAGCTTAAAACTTAACAGGCTAAAACTGCATCATGTTCACGGCTTTATCAGCAGGACCTTAAAGACTGACCGAAAAAGAACTGAAGAACTTGCCCGCATGGTATACAGCAGAACAGGCGGGAACCCACTCTTCGTCCGCGAGTATATGCTTAATATGCACCGTGCAGAGCTCATAACTTTCGATAACGACAAAACCCGCTGGGAATGGGACCTCAAGGCCATTCGAAATATTTCCATGGATGGAAACCTTGTGGAATTAATGGCGGAAAAAATAATGACCCAGCCGCCCGAAGGACAAGAGATTCTAAAGGCCGCCTCAGGGATCGGTTGCAAATTCGATCTGCGTATTCTTACGAGCCTCGTAGATTTACCGGAGCAGATAACTCTGGACTACTTGAACATGGCCTTGCACGAAGGGCTGATCGTTTCTGATGACGGTTTTACTTCCCTGGCTGATTTAAAGGCGCAATCCGCCCCATACTGTCTTTCTTTCATGCATGATCGTGTTCAACAGGCAGCTTATTCCATGCTTGATGCTTCAGAAAAAACAAAACTGCACCATAATATCGGCAGGGCAATGCTTACCATCTATTCCGCTGATGAAATAGATGAAGCCAGTTTTGAAATTGCCGCCCAATACAGCCTTTGCATCAGTGCGATAACGGATCCTCAAGAAAGAAAAGAAATTTCAATGGTATTCACAAAGGCAGGACGCAAAGCAAAGCGGAGTTCCGCATTTGAGACTGCCGCCCGTTACCTTTCTACGGCAGCACTCCTTACTGGAGGCGATGGCTGGGAAACAAGTTACAGGACAAACTTTGATCTTCATCTGGACTGGTATGAGTGCGAATTCCTTAATGGATCTGGAAAGCAGGCTGAAAATGTATTCAAAAACATGATCGGACACTCACAGAACCGCAAAGATACCACAAAAGCACAACTGTCCAGAATGCAGCTTTTTTCAGATCAGGGAAGATATCATGATGCAGTAAAAATAGGACTGGATACACTTCAGCATTATGATGTCATTATTCCCCAGCTTCCGGGAAAAACCGCCTTCACAGCAGAACTGCTGAAAACAAAGGCCGTACTGGGCAAGAGAAAGACCCTGCAATTATATAACCTTCCGGAAATGGATTCCCCTGAAAATCTCGAAATAATGCGGCTGCTGATGCATACAATTGCCCCGGCATACATGTTCAACAAAAAACTCGTTTTTTTTATTGTCCTGCGGATGATCCGTTTTTCCGTTAAATACGGTAACGGACCATACTCTTCATTCGGCTACATGTTTTACGCCATGTTTCTGGCTTCCAAAAATTTTTCATTTAAAAAATCAAAAGAATTCACCAGACTTGCCGTGGAGTTAAACAAGAAATTCCGCAACACAGAGCTGGAAACTAAAATAAATACTCTCCGCGGTGGAACACATGACCACTGGCATGTCCCTCTGCAGGAGAACATCAACACTCTGGACAAAGCCTTTCGCAACGGCCTCATGAACGGCGACAATACTTATGCCCGATATGCCGGATACTTCGCAGTTCAACTTAAATTCATGCAAGGACATTCCATTGAGGAAGTTTACAATCTTGCAGAACGCTATCTGAACTTCATTCAAAAAAACAAAAATTCATTGAGTTCAGGAGTGATAAACCTTCCCCTTCAAATGTGCAAAAGCATGGAAGGTAAAACCTACACTCCCGGATATCTCGATGATGATAACTTTCGTGAAGGAAGCCTCCACAGCATAGCCAAGAGCAGCGGATCCGAAGTGGTTGAGAGCTGGACTGCAACATCCAAACTGATAACCCTCTCCTTTTTCGGTTACCACACAAAAGCAATTGAATACGTCAACAACCTATACGACAATGTGGAAAAAGCTCTTTTCGGTATGTATTCAGTTGCTATTTTCCACCTGCTGGCCATCATAAATATGGCAGCTCTTTTCGACGAAGAATCTTCAAAGACATGCAGGACATACCTGAAACGTATTAATCATTCTTTATCCAGATTAGAGAAATGGGAAAAAAGTTGTCCGGATAATTTTCGGCACCTATATCTGCTCGGTAGCGCCGAATTAGCCAGAATTAAAGGATACAACAGCAAGGCGCTGGCTTTATACGAAGAGGCGATAAGCTTCAGCGCCAAAGCCGGCTATAATAATTTTGCAGCACTTGCCTGCGAACTGACCGGCAGATTTCACTTTAGCATCGGTGGAAGCAGGTCTGCCATAGCGATACTAGCCGAGGCCTGCCACTATTACGAAGAATGGGGTGCATCAGCAAAGGTCCAACGATTGCTCAACGAATATCCACAACTGCACAAAGCTACAGAAGCAGGATTTTCCCACAGCAACACGACAGGTGACAATGCTCCGCATTCCCTGGATATTTCGGCTGTGCTTAAAGCCTCTCAAGCTATTTCAGGGGAAATTGTCCTTAACCGTCTTCTGGACAAATTAATGCGCATTGTAATTGAAAACGCCGGAGCGCAAAAAGCCACCCTGCTCCTCAACAATAAAAACAGACTTGAACTTACCTCCCATGCATTTGTTTCAGAGCACGGAATTACTACCAAGTCCAACCCGGACCCGAATCAGGAATTATATTGTAAGAGCATTGTAAACTATGTGTTGCGCTCTAAAGACAACATTGTATTACGCGATGCAGGGACACAAGGACCGTTCTCAATTGACAGCTACATTATCAGAAACAAGCCGAAATCCATTCTGGCCATGCCGGTCATCAACCAGCAACTTATGCGCGGTGTTCTTTACCTTGAGAACAACCTCAGTCCGGGGGTCTTTACTGATGACCGATTGGAAGTACTGAACCTGCTATGTTCTCAGGCAGCTATTTCTATCCAGAATGCACGCCTTTATTCCGACCTCCGTGATTCGGAAACCCAGCACCGTACCCTTCTTGAAAGTATCAACGTAGGTGTTTTCAGGGCTGAAGCAGACGCAGAAGGAGTCCTACTTAAAGCCAACAGAGCTCTTGCCGAAATGTTCGGCTACCGCGATTGGAACGAATTCCGCAAAACCCAAGTCAGAACACTGTATATAGAACCAGAAATGCATCAAAAGATTCTGGATGAACTCCTTGAGGGCGGCATAGTGCGTGACCGTGAAATTAACATGCGCAAACAGGACGGAACTCCTATCTGGGTAAATATGACCGCATCAATGGAAAGAAATGGAAACAAAGAAAACTGTCTTGAAGGCGTTCTTGAAGACATCACGGAAAAAAGAAAAGCTCAGGAATTCGAAAAGGAAAAAGTCGCCGCTAATGCAGCCAACAAAGCCAAAAGCGATTTTCTTGCCAGCATGTCACATGAAATCAGGACTCCCATGAATGCAATTTTGGGGATGGCTGACCTGCTCTGGGAGTCAAGGCTAAGTAAGATTCAACGAAACTATGTAAAAATTTTCAGGAACGCAGGTGAAAACCTGCTTCTGTTAATCAACGATATTCTCGACCTCTCAAAAATTGAAGCTGGACAAATCGACCTTGAAGAAATCGATTTCAACCTCGAAGAATTATTTGAAGAAATAGGTTCCATATTTGCTCTCAGGGGTCAGATCAAAGGCGTTGATTTCTGCTGGTATATCGACCCGGAAGTACCGCGAATAATCACAGGGGACCCGACCCGCCTGCGCCAAATAATAGTAAATCTGGTCGGAAACTCTCTTAAGTTCACGGAAAAAGGCACTATCATATTTGAAGCAGGTATTACAGAATACGGTTATCTGCGTTTTCTTGTAAAGGATACGGGGGTAGGTATTCCTGTAGAAAAAATGAATTCTATTTTCGACACATTTTCGCAGGCAGACTCATCTACAACCCGCAATTATGGGGGAACCGGATTGGGGCTATCCATATGCAGCCGCATGGTGGACAGCATGGGAGGAGGTATTTTCGTTTCCAGCACAGAGGGTGAAGGAGCAGCTTTTTCCTTCACTATCAATGCTAAATTCCCCATGCAACCGGAAGTCTCTCCTCCGCTTGAAAACTGCGCAATTCTCCTTGTGGACCGGGAATGTATATGCCGCGATTACCTCAGCCTCAGTCTGAGTGATCTCGGTGCGAAAGTTTATTCAGCGGAAAGCCTGGGAGAATCATCGTCATTTGCAACGGAAATCTCATATTCGGCTTACGAAAACAAAGTTCTGCTGGTTGGCAATCCGGGAGGACAGGACGACCGCTTTGAAATACTGAAAAAACTAAAGCATGGTCCCTGCCAAGGCTGGAAACTGATGATGATCATGGAGGCAAAACCCCAGCCAAGAGCAACCGCAAGAGCCAAACAACTCTGCGCAAGTTATGTTCACCGCCCTGTTCATCCACAAGCCATAGTGGAAGACTTACGATACGCCCATACCTGCAACATTATTCCTGAAGATAATGAAGAAAACGGACATGAATTGGACTTCAGGCAAGTAAAAATGATCGAGGGAATAGATTCTCCACAGGAAAGAACAAGCTCAGAATTATCTATTCTACTTGTCGAGGATTCGGAAGACAACCGTATGGTAGTTGACCTTTTTCTCAAGGATACTCCATACATAATAACTTATGCAGAAAATGGACAGGAAGGTCTGGAGCAATTCAAACAGGGAGAATTCGGAATAGTTTTAATGGACATCCAGATGCCGGTTATGGACGGCTACGAAGCAACAAAGGAGATAAGGAAATACGAAGAGGAAAACGACCTACCCCCGACACCTATCATGGCCCTGACAGCCAACGCTTTTCAGGATGATGAGCAACGAGCTCTTGCTTCAGGCTGTACAGCCCACATGGCCAAGCCGGTAAAAAAGAAAAAGCTGCTCCGGGTTCTGGAGGAGTATCTGAATTCAGAAGAGTAAGGACTCCTACCAACGACGGGTCAAAACAGCCTTCCAACTGGCCGGGATAAATGATTCATAAACCTTCCCGACGTCCTCAAGGCCGGTCATCTCACCGGACAAACTGATGCCATAAGGCTTCATAAGCCTGAGGGGATAATTTTCATCTATGAGCTGAAATCCGGTGGAACTGTCCAATACGGTCAGCATCTCTTCGGGAGACCTCCCTACCAGCACAGCTTCCGGGAAACAGCCTGCATCTGAAGTATGTTCTTCCAAGCCATCAAAAAGGGTTTTGCTGATGAAGATAAAATCTTCCTTCCACAAACTACGCCCGGCACCGGGAAGGGTCTCGTTACAAATATAGTGGAGTTTTCTGCCTTCCAGAAAACCATAGCTGTCCTTTTTTTTAGCATCGGCTACAAGAACATTGCCCAGCCCCATATTTCCGAGCACTTCATTGGTCCGCTCAGCAACAATCTGATTACGCTCTATCCCTACCAGCGAGCTACCTTCAAAGCCGTTGCGCTTGGCCTGCACATCCATAGCCAGCATGAGGATACCTGTGCCGGAGCCGATATCCAGCCCGGTAAACGGCTCGCCATCCAGTCGCGTTTTGGCTTCTGCTATGGCCTTGAAGATGTGCACGCTCTTGGGCAGATCAGCCAGCATGCACAGGGCAAATCCGTAGGACAAAAGCTGTTTGCGTAATTCAAGACAGTTCTCCAGAACATCACTGCCCAGCCTGCGGTGTACGAAACGGTCAAAAAGCAGCGAAATATCCTCAAGCTCCAGCACCTGCTCGTGAGAGCCGGGATAAACGTAGGCATGAAAAAATTTCACCATGATATTCATCAACAGCGGCCCATCCAGTTCAACCGCTGGATTACCGGCCTCGGCAAGATCATCGTTGAGTGAAGTACGGCGGTAAATTTCTCCCGGCAAAACAGTCTCTTCCATTGCCGGACGCTGCAATAAACGTAAACTGGCTTTTCTGATCATTATCTGTACCTGCCTTGATTTTATACTGCTGGTGAAAGTCAATTCTAACGTTTTTTACAATCTATTACCACTGAATTGGGGCAATCTAAGACTTGACCTTTGCGCTAATCCTGATACGGACAATCCAGCACTTGCGGTGAACGTATCTATAACTAATGGCAAAACGCCTTTACCAGAGTTCCCCGCCACGATCAAAATATAATTAATACACAGGAACTGTCATGTCCCAGAATATAGATCCCAATATCAAGAAAGAAGTAGAACGCCGCCGTACATTCGGTATCATCAGTCACCCTGATGCCGGTAAAACCACCCTGACCGAAAAACTGCTCCTCTACGGTGGAGCGATTCAGATGGCCGGGACAGTTAAATCCCGTAAAGCCGCCCGCCATGCCACATCCGACTGGATGGCAATGGAGCAGGAGCGTGGTATTTCCGTTACCACCTCGGTCATGAAATTCAACTACAATGACTACGAGGTAAACCTGCTGGACACCCCCGGTCACCAGGACTTTTCCGAAGATACCTACCGCGTGCTCACCGCCGTGGACTCCGCACTCATGGTCATCGACTGCGCCAAGGGTGTTGAGGTTCAGACCAAGAAGTTGATGGACGTCTGCCGCATGCGCGACACACCCATCATCACTTTCATCAACAAGATGGACCGCGAGGGTATCGACCCCTTCGACCTTCTGCAAGACATTGAAGATACCCTGAACATCGAATGCGCGCCCCTTAGCTGGCCCATCGGTATGGGGTCTGACTTCAAAGGCACCTACAACATCCACAAAGGTGAACTGCACCTTTTCTCCGCCATTCACGGCGGCGGAATTCAGAAGGGTGAGGTAATCAAAGACCTGTCCGATCCCCGCCTTGACGAACTGCTCGGCGATCAGGCTGACTCTCTCCGTGAAGAGCTGGAACTGCTTGAAGGCGCAGGCTACCCCTTTGACAAGGAACGCTATCTGGCAGGTAAACAGACTCCGGTATTTTTCGGCAGTGCCATCAACAACTTCGGGGTTCAGGAAATGCTGGATTCCTTTGTAGAACTTGCCCCGCACCCCAAACCGCGAGCCACCACAACCCGTGAAGTTTCGCCCTTTGAATCCGACTTTTCTGCTGTGGCCTTTAAAATTCAGGCCAATATGGACCCCGCGCACCGTGACCGCATCGCCTTCATGCGCATCTGTTCCGGGAAATTCACTCGCGGCATGAAGGTCCGCCACCACCGTATCGGCAAAGATATACAGATCGCCAACGCCACCATCTTCATGGCTCAGGACAGAACAGGTGTAGAGGAAGCCTATCCCGGAGATATCATCGGGGTTCACAACCACGGAACCATCAAGATCGGGGATACTTTCACCGGGACCAAGGAAGAGCTTAAATTCACCGGAATTCCCAACTTTGCGCCTGAACATTTCCGCCGCGTTATCCTTAGAGACCCGCTCAAGAGCAAGCAGCTTGACAAGGGATTGCATCAGCTGGCCGAAGAAGGTGCCGTGCAGCTCTTCAAACCTCTGGGTAACAACGACAAGATTCTCGGTGCGGTAGGTCTGCTCCAGTTCGATGTAATCATGTCCCGCCTTAAGGACGAATACGGAGTATCCGCACTCTACGAACCCGTTGAATACCACACCGCCCGCTGGATCGGCAGTGACGACCAAAAAGAAATCGACGGGATCAAGAAACGTTACCCTCGTTTTGTAGCTCTTGACGGTGACGATAACCTGACCTTCCTCGCTCCCAGCCAGTGGCGTCTGCAGCAGGCTGAAGAAGAATGGCCCAAAATCAATTTTAACAAGACCCGCGAACATCAATAAAAACAGTTGATGCGCTTCGCGCTTTTTTATGGGATTTCGCTTCTGGCGGCCAAAGGGCCCGCGGCCCTTTGGAATCCCTTCTCAGGCTTTCGCCTGATTTGAAGGAAAGACCTGCCAACCTGCCGCAACTTGCCTCTATACAGTTAATCCGCTGTCTGGGGGTTGACGAAGCCTTGTTTGGCTAATATTCAGAAGAGATACTTTTATCCTGCTCGCCCGTGGTTTTTCAGGAACGATCATTCCTGAAGCATCACGGGCCGGTAGGAATTCTTTGTTTCCATGTAAGGAAATGTAATTACTACCGGGCTATTTTTATATGCAAGTACCTGAACAATATAAAAGAAAATTTACCAAAGACGAAATTAACGAAATGCCCCTTCGACAGTACGAAGGGCCGATCAAACTGATTGACCGTGAAGAGGATGTTCCGGCTGCAATCGAAGAACTAAGCCGCTGCGAACTGCTCGGTTTTGATACCGAGACCCGTCCGGTCTTCCGCAAAGGGGTTTCCTACCCTCCTTCCCTGATTCAGCTGGCAACTGAAGACTGCGTTTACCTGCTGCACCTTAATCATATTCCCCTTTCAGATCATATTAAGGAACTTCTCTCCTCTGCCGATATAATCAAAACCGGGGTGGCTGTGATCAATGATGTCAAAGAATTACGCGATGTTTCTCCCTTTGAGGGCAAAGGCTTCGTAGACCTCGGCGACTTGGCCAGATCACTGGAAATGCAGACTAACGGTCTGCGCAATCTCGCCGCCAACCTGCTGGGATTTCGTATATCCAAGGGCGTGCAATGCTCCAACTGGGGCCGCAAAGAATTGACCCCGCAACAGATCACCTATGCAGCTACAGATGCTTGGGTAAGCCGTGAGATTTACCTGAAATTTCAGGATCTCGGGGTCCTTTAATTTTCCGCGAATAAAATTTTTGCTACCGGAAAGGATATTACTATGAAAGCCAGATCTATTCTATTCACCATCTTCATTTTGATAGTTACTGTTCTTCCGGCTTTTGCACAGAAGGACTGTGCTGATATTTTTAAAGCCGAACTTGAAAATATTTCCGGTGTGAATGCCGTAGTCCGAAATGATGGCGGTTTTCTGGCCATCCTTAAGGAAGGCAGCAAGAAACAAGCTGTCAGCGTTGCTTCCAAGATCAATAAACTACGCAAAAAAAATGTCGGCGCATGTGATTTTTCTGGAGTTTCCGTTGCCGTAATGGACAGCAACTTTGACCAAATCAAAAAAGCATCCTCGGCCTCCATGTCGAAAAATGAGCTGACCAAGCTGCTTTATGACTACGTATACAAGCTCAGTCCTGTTCAGGTGGATGAAAACCTGAAGGGCTACGAAAAACTATCCGAACTTGCTCCGCAGAATAATTACTATAAAACGCGAAAACAGCATTACTCTAAAAGAGCTGAGCTGGTAAAAACACGAGCTGAATATATTGCTCGCTGTCTTAAAGAATTTCCTAAGAATGAAGACATCGTTGACCTCAAGATCAAGAGAGACTTCTACCTCTTTGTAGTTGCCGGTGACACACCGCTCCAGACAGCAAAAGCTTTCATGAGCGCAATCGCGCAGAAAACTCCGAAACCGGAGAAGAAAATGTGCGTCATCGCCTATAGCGAAGATCTCAGCCGCAGACAGGCAAGCTGCCCTTCGGACTATCAGGATATCCTGAAAACAAATGAAGAAGAGTTGCTCATGCGCCATGTTCAGTCCCTGCCCGGATTTAAAGTCCAACAGAACATCAACGGCTACAAAGCATTGAAGGAACTCGCTCCCCACTCTACACTGTATACCAAAAAACTGGTTGCATATGAGTCCAAGCAGCAAGGACTGGAAAGGTTCATGAACCTGTACATCAGCTCAGGTGAAAAGCTGATCAGCAAGAGCAGCAACCGTGGCGCAACTCTCTACGCAACGATTAACAGTAACGCACTGGACGGTAAATCCGCTTCGGCCAACCTCAAGCTTTTCAAGCTTATTACGGATTACTATGCCGCCAGCGGTTACGCATATAAGAAATGCGTACTCAAAGACTCCGCGGGAAAAACCTTGGGGACCATCTCCTGCGCAAATTCCCGCTGCACTTTCAAGCAGTAGTTTTTAATTCAATCCAAAAAAGAAAGGTGAGGTTGCAAAAGCAATCTCACCTTTTTTATTACCTATAAAACAGTACTTACATCGTCAGCACAAAATAAACGCTACCTACCAGCACAAGGCTTGCTGCACGCAAACCCTGATTATAGACAATGAGCTTTAATGCCATTTTCCCACGGAAAATTCCTGCATAGTACGGCAGTTGATGACGCAGGGCACGCACCGGAGTGGAAAGCAGATTACCTACAATAAGAGCCAGCACTATTCCCCGAGGCTCAATAGCCCCGCTTCCGAGCAATGAACCTGCGGCAGCAAGTCCGGCAGTGAACTCGGCAGCAAGACTGAAAGCAATGATCCCGAAAACCTGTGGGTCAAGCCACGAAAGAAAGGAAAGATGCTCACCAAGATAGGTTTGAAAAGCTGTGAACACCCCGTAATGGCGCAGGAAAAAGAAGGCTGTGTAGATGGGTATTGTTAAGTAAACAACCTTGGGCAATCTACGCTTGAGCCGCTTAAGTGCCTTATTCAAAACTTCGCGGCAGGACTTTGCCTCCTGACCTTTAAGCCGCTCGGTCACATCTCCGCATTCACCGTCCGCAGGCAGCGAATATCGCCCCCAAAGCACAATGGCTCCTGTACGCACAAAGGCAGCAAGCAGGGTCAAGCCCACATACGTAAAAGCCACATTACCGATAAACGGAGCGGCGATAAAGAATACCGTCGGCATGTGCAGGAAATAGGTGGGCAGGCTATTAAAAAGGTTGGAAATGACCAGCTCTCGATCATTTATCTCACCCTTTTCATATGCCTCGGAGAGCATCGAGTTTGCGGCTACGCCGGAAAAAAAAGCCAGAGCAAAACTGGCCCCGCTGATATCTTTAAGTCTTCCGGCGCGGATAAGCGGATTTGCCAATCGACCCATGGCCCGGGTCCAACGCAGGCCCTCAACAATATTACCAACCAAAAGGCCGAGGCTGATAAATAACAATAGCCGGATCAGGGGCCATCCCAACCCGTTCCAGAGAAGCTCGAGAGACAATTAGACCTACTTTTTCTTCCAATTTTCAGGCGCACTGACCCTGAGTTCAGAATCATTCTCGGTGAGGATTCCGGCATCGACCAACTCTTTCATAGCAACCAGAAAATCATTTTCCTCGCCATTCCATTTCGCAAGACATCCTTCAATAGTCACGCTACCGGCAACAGCTTTACAGTTCCTGTCAGGATCAATCTTACTTCCCAACATGCCTTCGATCAGTAGAAAAAGAGAGTTCGCTTCAACGGAAAGTCCGAGGTCGAAAATAGATACAGCCATCGCTTCCTCCATTATGGGTTAGTTATGCAATCAAAGTATACTTGAACAGCTTCAAGTGCCAGTGAAAAAAGCACTCCGGAACGGAAGGTTAAACTTTATCCTGTAATAAACTTTTAAACCTTTTAAGTTCTTCTGGGTCCATGCGGCTAAAGTTGCCTTCTGCGGGAAAAGAACCTTCACCGACTTCCGCGATGTAACGCTTCACAGCATCAATACTTTCCCCGCGCAGATGAGCGAATTTCTTAACAAACATAGGCACAAAGCGATCAAACAAGCCAAGGATATCATGGTAGACCAGCACCTGTCCGTCCGTATCCGGCCCGGCACCGATACCGATGGTGGGAATGGAAAGCCTTGCGGTTATCTCCTGGGCAACCTCGTGCGGAACTGCCTCAAGAACGATAGAAAAGCAGCCTGCGGCCTCAAGAGCCAAAGCTTCATCAACGAGAGCTGCTGCTGAACGGGCGTTCTTGCCCTGCGCCTTAAATCCACCGAAACGGGCAACGTGTTGCGGGGTCAGTCCGATATGTCCCTGAACAGGAATGCCTGAATCAACGATTGCCCGCACATGCTCCAGAAAAGGGAATCCCCCTTCCAGCTTCACAGCACGGGCTCCTGTCCGGCTTAGAAATTTTCCGGCATTCTCCACCGCCATCTGCACTGACGGCTGGTAGGACATAAATGGAAGGTCGCCGACAATTAGTGCCCTTTTTGCGCCACGGGAAACTGCCGCCGCATGATGCAACATATCTTCCATAGTTACAGAGAGAGTGTCTTCATAACCAAGCACAACCATCCCCAATGAATCACCAACAAGGATCATATCCACTTCTGCAGCATCTACAATCTGCCCGGAAGGATAGTCATAGGCAGTTACCATGGAAATCTTACGTTGTCCCTTAAGGGCGGTAATGTCGGGAGCTGTTACTTTTTTCATTCTTTTCCTCACATATTAAAAGCCGACTGACTAAGAAAGGATTTTAGTGCAGAACCTTGATACGGATAGGATAACACTAAATCAAGTCTAGTGAAAAATGTATCATTGTGCATAAAAAAAGAGGTCCGGCAGTTGCCGAACCTCTTTAACAATTTAAAAAAACAAAAAACTATAATTCCTGCATGACCCAGACGACCCGTCCAACCACATGCTTTTCGTGGTTTTCAACCGGGATGTACTGTTCAGGGTGCTGAGGATCATCAGGGCGAAGGATAAAGCGGGAATTTTCCGGATCAAAAAAGACCCGGCGAATGACCACTCCCTGATACGGCACATGGATGGCGTATATATCACCAGCCATGAGTCGCTTCTGGGAATCATCAATTCCTACGAATGCATCCCTGCGCACCGAGGGTTCCATAGAGGAACCTTCTGCCTTAAGGACTACCAGAGAGGAACGGTAGTAAGTTTCAGGAATACTGAGCTCTGAAACTTGTTGCGGTTTCCATACTTCGGCTCCAGCATCTTCACCGGCCATCGATGATACCGGAACAATCCTTCCTCTGGACTGTACCTGTCCATACTGTGCGGTTGTTTCGCTCAGAATCTGGTCAGCGGCAATTTTACCCTTACCGGGCTTCAGGTAGACAGGTTCAATCCCGTCGGAGAGCCATTCAGGGTTCAGTCCGTGGGTCCTGTACAGCTTGATGAACCATTCAGCAGGAATAGAGCTTCTTCTTTTGGCATCGGAGATGCTGGACTGTCGAATATTCAAAATTTCGGCAAGCTGAACCTGGGTTCTTGTTCCGGTAGCCTTCTTGATTCTTTCCAAGCTTTCATCAAACCACTTTGACACGCTTACCTCCTGTGAAAGCAAAGTCAAAAATACTATTAATCATCTTCGAATTATATAACCCTATAAAGAAGATTGTTACCAAGCACACAATCCACCTCACACGAACAATATATTACGTGGCTACCATGAAATTTATAAACTGGCAAAACATTAAAATTGCATATCTCAATACAGTATAACAAGAATGTAAAACGCTTATGATAAATTAATTAAACACACACTACAAATGCGTACAATTACACTTCTTATTGATTTACATATTCGAAACATAGCAAAAACACTTCAAACGAAAAACAAACAGTCTATTCTTCGATAGCAACACCGAAATAAAATAGCCCCACCTATTAAAAGAAGATAAACAAATATTAATTTTCTCTGAGGGGCAGGACAAAATAAAAATTATTACCGCCATCCTGAGGCTCGTATCCAACCTCTCCGCCGTGCAATTCCACTACCTGACGTACAAAGAACAAGCCATGCCCGGACCCATACTCATTGCCAACATTATCGCTACGAAAACCGGGCTGAAAAAGCATCTCCCGATCCTGTTCCTGAATATGGGGACCGGTAGTATAGACATTTAGCTTCAATCCGTCCCAGCCGTTGCGAAAATAATCTTTGACCATATCCCAACCGTACGCGGCGAACTTATCCCTGCGACCGTCACACATAGTCTCATCACGGGTATATTTTACTGCATTAGAAAAAAGGTTGGCATACACTTGTGAAATAAGCCCGACATCGGCAACAATGCGTACCTCACGGTCCGGCACACCGCCCATACTGATATCCAATCTGATGCCGCGATCCTCAAACCGGGACCGGTAACGTTCAAGTTGCGGTTCAATTATCTGCTTGAGCAGATTGCAAGGCCGTTTTTCAACAATATAGCGCCCTTCTTCAAAATGCTGTCGGCGCAACAGGGTTTCCAGAAAAAGACTGGTCTGCTCGTAATGGCTGTGAATCTCGTTGAACTGGCTGACCAAACCATTATATAACAACTCAAGATCACTGCGTATTTCAGTTACGCTTTTCCCTTCAATATTGGATTCAAGTTTGCGAATATTTTCAATACGGTCACGCAATCTATTGTAAAACAGTTTGAAATACATATTAGGGACAATTACATTATGGCCGACATCCTTGACCAAATTGCGCACGAATTCAAGATGTTCTTGCCCCTTGCGCCGTAAAATCTTGCTATGCAGCTGAAAACCGACCCGATTGACATACTTTTCAAAAAACAATGACTGGTGGTCTGAAAGAGACTCCATCTTATAGAACTCAAAGCAACCGATAACATCTCCGGCAGGTTTGAACGGCAGCTGGTCAACCAACTCCAGATTACCTCGAATGGGGATAAATAGATGACCGCCCCTAAATTCCTTTTCAAGGGGAACGGAGCTACAAACCGGCGCCCGGTTCTCAGTGCGCCCAACAGGCACAAAGTCATCCGGTCCCATTGCAATATAAAGCCTGCAATCTATATTGAAAAGCGACCTCGGAACGGCAGTGCAAACGGCAAAGAAATCTTCTAAGGAATCAAACTCCTGTGCAAGATCAAAAAAAATCATCAAAGCCCGTTTTTCGGTTGCGGAAAAGCTGTAATCTTTATAGTCATCCATTTTCTCATGTATACGCCGCTGTATCTGCAACATCTTCTCAGGTCCCGGGCCTGTAGAAAGGTGAAATCCTTCTCCAAGCGGACCTTCTGGTTCATAAGAAGACACATCTGCACTTTTCTTTTCATTGCTCATAACTATCTATCCGGGGTTCAATATAGAAAGGGGCTTCTCTCTATCATACGGTCCCAAAGAGAAAGGAGCAAGCTAGAAGATATTTTTTTGTGCTTACCATTAATCCGGCAACCACATCAAAGTCTGAATGTTTACTGTCACTTCATTTTATGAGAAAGTCCGCCATCTAACCTATTCAGGAAAACAACCATGCCCGAAATAATTCTCATTCAAATCTCCGGCGAGGACAAACCCGGCCTGACTTCTGCTCTTACAGGGGTTCTGGCGGGCTACGGTATTGATATTCTGGATATCGGCCAGAGTGTAATCCACAGCCAGCTTGTACTCGGCATATTGATCCACATCCCCCTTGAGGCGGAATCCGCCCCGGTGCTTAAAGACATCATGTTCAAAGGCTACGAACTTGGTGTAAACGTCAAGTTCAAACCTATTGAATCAGATAAGTACATGGACTGGGTCGATGCCCAAGGCAAACCCAGACACATAGCCACACTCGTGGGTCACAAACTGACCGGGGCCCACATTTCCAGAATTTCTGAAATTATAGCCGACAACGGATTGAACATCGATATGATCCACCGTCTGTCCGGCCGCATTCCCATGAACGGTGAACCTGCACCGCGCCATGCCTGTGTTGAATTCTCCATCCGTGGAGTTCCACAGGATCTTGACCGCATGCGCTCCAATTTTCTGGAAATGGCTGCCGAAGATCAGGTAGACATCGCCTTGCAGGAAGACAATGTTTTCCGCAGAAACAGACGCCTTGTAGCCTTTGACATGGACTCCACCCTTATTCAGGCTGAAGTAATTGATGAATTGGCAAAAGCCGCCGGGTCCGGCGACATTGTCAGCCGGATTACCGAATCAGCCATGCGCGGCGAAATTGATTTCAAAGAAAGCCTGCGCCAGCGTCTGGCGACTCTAAAAGGACTTGATGAGAGCGTCATGGAAGATATCGCCCGCAAGCTGCCCATTACCGAAGGGGCCGAGCGTCTTATCTCCAACCTGAAAAAGTTCGGCTACAAGACCGCTATCATCTCCGGTGGATTCACTTATTTCGGAGAAAAACTTCAGGAAAAGCTGGGTGTGGATTACGTCTACGCCAACCGCCTTGAAATCAAGGACGGCAAGCTGACCGGCGGAGTTATCGGCGACATCGTAGACGGAGCCAAAAAAGCTGAACTGCTGCGCAAGATCGCAGAAAAGGAAAAGATCAGCCTGCAGCAATCCATTGCCGTTGGTGACGGAGCAAACGACCTGCCCATGCTCTCCATTGCCGGACTGGGTATCGCCTTCCACGCCAAGCCCAAGGTCAAGCAGGATGCCCGCCAGTCCATTTCCCACTTCGGACTGGATTCCATTCTGTACCTGATCGGATTACGCGACAGGGATACGGATTAAAAACAAATAAGCCCCGCAGGATTTCTCCTGCGGGGCTTTTCCATACTCAATTCAATAATCCAGATTACATGTCTACTGCTTTGATCCAAATTACAGCATCCTGAGAGAGTTCTTTGCCTTTGAACTCAGTGTCAGGACCGGAACCCAGTGCGCAGAATCCCCACCATCCGGCTTTGGGAACAGTGAAGGTTACGTAACCCTGAGCATCGGTCTTAACACCCATAGTTACGAAAGCATCGTGAGGCGCTTCAGATTTTGCTTCTTTTTTGAAAGCATTATTTTTCATATCGGGTTCATGGTTCAAGTACTCAACTTCAACATCAGCATTGGGAACGGGCTTGCCACCGGAAAGGAGCTGAGCCTTGAAGGTCATGCCGGTCCACATTGCATAAGGCTTAACAAGCGGAATCCACTCGGTCTTCAGGCCCGCAGGAGCAGCCCAGTTACCGGGCAGGCCGCCAACGTTCATGTAAGTCTTGGTGATCTGCTGGATGTAGATATCTTCCTCACCTTCGTAGTAAGGAGCGGGAACCAGAACCAGAGTGTAGTCACCCATAGAACGAACAATCTTTTTGGGCAGCTTTGCTTCGTAAGCTTCACCGGAGTTGGTCAGGCTGGTCCAAGTGATGGGTTTGAGCAGCTTTTTGAGATCATATTTTTTGGTTTTACCCTCTTCACCCTTCTGGTGCAGCATAAAGAATTCTTCAGGCATACCCATTTTCATGGTGTGACCTGCTTCGTAGGGGTGGGTGAAAACGAGCTTTACATCAGTTTCAGCACCCTTGTTTTTTGCAATTTCCGGGGTGTAAATCATCTGAAAGTGTGCAGAAGCGGGAACCGCCATGGCAACCACCAGCAACAGGTTGAGAAAAACTACCTTCATCTTCATCATATTTCTCCTGATTGTGACTTTGATCCTCTTTATCAAAGGATAAAGAAGATTTTTTAGAATTTAAGGATTAACTGCACGCACGATGGAACGCACATAATGCGTGCAGCAGTGCTGACTATTCAACAATATCGGAACTGTCGATTTCAATGGAGTGGCCTTCGCCGCCATCAAAAGTAACAGTGTAATGACCTGCGGGCTTCTTGAATTCAAATTCGCTGTTTTCATTCATCGCACCCTTAAGGATAACTGCGCCGGAATCATCACGCACAAACAGTTTAACACCGGTAGCAGAAGAACCGTCAGAGAAGCCTCCTTCGCAGAGAACGGTACCGTCACCGTTGTCAAAGCAACTGCAAAGAGGGGAATGGGCCAGAGCGGCAGTGGCGGAAAGAACGATCAGTCCGGCTGCCACGACGAGTTTAGCAATTATGTTTTTCATAGCTGTCTCCTGAGAGATTTTTATTGGTTACTTGGTTGATATTCATAGGATGCAGACTCCTTATCCGATGCAATCTTATGCACCAGCGCAATCAGCAGAGCCACCGACAAAGCCAGCACATAGAAGCCCTTCATCATGGTTATCCCGCTTGCCCCGAGGGCTGTGCCCAGAGTGAAGACCGAAGAAGCCACACCAAAGCCGACTGCTGTGGGAAAGAAGATGGCAAAAAGCATCCATTTATAAGACCCGGTCTGCACCTTGACCATAATTGTGGCCGCGAGGCAGGGAGGATAGAGAGCAAAGAAAAGAATAACGGCAAGGGCATGCAGGGAATTCATACCGCTGTGCTGGCTTTCATTGTCCATCCTCTGCTCAAGGGTCTGGTTGTCATCAGCACCCTGCTGGTAAAGAACACCCATGGTCGCCACGGAGGATTCACGAGCCGCAAAGGAACTGATCAGGGCAATATTAATTTTCCAGTCAAAACCTGCATACTTTGTTACGGGCTCAAGAGAACGTCCGATCATACCGAAGAAGGAAGTCTTGATTTTTTCTTCCTTAATCATGCGGCGCAGGGATTTCCTTGCAGTTGAGACCTTGCGCAGAGCACGGTTCACGACCTTGGCAGCCTTATCTCCACGAGGCTTGATCAGGATAAAGGTGTCGGGATTGGCATTTTTAAACGAGCTGTCCACCCTTGCTGCCCCTTCCCTGCCGGAAGCATTCATGCGGGCACGCTTGTAATCATCATAAAGATTGAGCAGCGGCAGCATTTTGTCTCCGGTAGCAAGCCCTGCATAGGCATTGTTCGCAACCTTGGAATCATAAATTGCTACAGCCTTACTCATCTCAGCTTCGTAATGATCCATACGTTCCGCCGTGAGCCCGGGAAACTGCAGCAAAGAAAAAACACACAAGGAAACCGCAACAACAATAGAACCTACTTTTTTAATGTATTCCCAAGTCCTTTCCAGCGACCTACGGGCCACTCCGAAGAAAGTGGGAGCATGGTAGTTGGGCATCTCCATAATGAAGGGAGCGGTCTCGCGCCCCTTAAGGACTGTTGTGGTCAGAAGCTTGGCAATAATCAGAGCCATGATGATCGTAATCGTCGAAATAAAGAACATTGCCCATGACTTATGGTCCGCAAAATAAATGTTCACCAACAATGTGTAGAGCGGAATTTTAGCAAGGCAGTTCATGAACGGCACAGTCAGGATCGTTGCCAGCCTAGAGCGTTCATCAGGAATACCTTTTGTGGACATAATCCCCGGAACAGCACAGCCCCCGGCAAAGACACCGCCAAGAATAAACGGCAGGGTCGATTGCCCGTGCAGGCCGAAACTGTGGAAAATACGATCCAGAATAAAGGCTATCCGGGCCATGTAACCGGAGTCCTCAAGAATTGCGATCAGCGCAAACAGAATCAGAAAAATGGGGACGTAGTTAAGCAATGTATTCGCACTGTCCACCATCCAGAGAATCATGGAACGCAACAGGGAATCCTCAATCAATCCGGCTGGCGGAAGAATCGACGCAACAAGATCCCTGAACTTGGCTAAAAAGGGCCAGGTATACTTGGTAAGCTCATAGCCCTGAACAATGGAAAGTTCGTAAATAAGATAAACAGTAGCCAGCAGAAAAAAGGGAGCCAAAGCGCGGTTCAGAACCCATTGATCGATCCTTTCGGAAATAGGCTGACCGGAATCTTCTTCCTTGGTAACGCAGGCATCTACGATTTCCCCGGCGACCCTGTCACGGCAGGCAACAATGTAATCACTTGTATCAACCCCTGTTTCATCTTCAAAAGCCATCCTGCGGGAAAGAGCGTCTTCAATGATGGGGATGCCGTTGGCATGCTTGGTTTCAACGATATTCCGGGCCTCGGAATCATTTTCCAAAAGTTTGATCGCCAGCCAGCGCAAAGGATAAAGCACGCCAAGACTGGTATCAGCGGCAAG
Source organism: Maridesulfovibrio pacificus (SeqCode) (assembly GCF_048612815.1). Taxonomy (NCBI): domain Bacteria; kingdom Pseudomonadati; phylum Thermodesulfobacteriota; class Desulfovibrionia; order Desulfovibrionales; family Desulfovibrionaceae; genus Maridesulfovibrio; species Maridesulfovibrio pacificus (SeqCode). The sequence continues at coordinate 3,445,828 of NZ_JBLZNE010000001.1, read as the reverse complement.
CTGTTCTTCAAGAGCTTTCGCATGAATCTCAAGCTCACCGTAGTCGATAACCACCGGACGCGAATAAGCTTCCTGATTAACGGCCTTGCGAATTGCCGCTTTAAGGGCCTGCTTGCCTTTACCCTTACGCCCTACAGTGGCGACAACATCAACACCGAGACGATTGGTAAGTTCTTTCAAATCAATTGTAAGGCCCTGACTTTCTGCAACATCCATCATATTCAGGGCTACGGTTACAGGAAAATTCATCTCCAGAACCTGAAAGGTAAAATACAAGCTACGACGCAAACAGGTTGCATCCATAACGTTTACTACCACATCAGGCTTTTCTTCCAGCAGGAATTCGCGGGAGACCCGCTCCTCAAGAGAAAACGAAGTCAGGCTGTAAGTACCGGGAAGATCGACCACTTCATAACGGGTCTTTCCTTCACGGTAGCTTCCCACTTTTTTATCTACAGTTACACCGGGATAGTTGGCTACATGTTGGTTAGCCCCGGTTAACATATTATATGTTGTTGATTTACCGGCGTTCTGCTGTCCGGCAAGAGCGACGAGGAAATTGTCTTTCATCGCCTGTTTACCTTCAGCGCTCATCTTCCACCTCAATCTGGTAAGCCTCGGTGCGACGCAAGGTCACGCAGTACCCTGCGACACGCAATTCAAGAGGGCAGCCCAATGTTGCAACACGGACTACTTCGATCTCCCTGCCGGGGACAAAACCCAAATCAAGCAACCTCTGCCTCACCGCACCACCGGAAGAATGACCACGGATAATGGCTTTTCCTCCAATAGGGATGTCCAGAAGGCTTTTGCCACGCATGTGGCAAGGCTTCCCCTGTCTTCTTCCACCAGCACCATGACACCCCTTTCTGGCAGGAGCGGGTTCACGGTTAAAGAAATCAAACTTGTTCAACATAACTATAGCCTCTTTGTTTGCACTCGATTTTGCGAATGAATTTCGAAATCAATTAGTATAGACGCAAATTTTAATTGTCAACAAGAAAAAAGAACCGCTGCTCCGATAACAAAACTAATTTGATTTACCTTCTTTTTTGCTTGATATTGACATTCGTTTTCATTAACGAACAGATGACTACGGGGTAAACGGCAATGCTTCATCGCTTAATAGGCTCTTTCTTCCTATAATAAATGCATAGGATAAGCCAGAAGCATCATGCCGGGGAGGAAAACAATTGCTTAATATTTTAAAAAATAAATTCAACAACTCTTACGTATTGAATCGCAGACCCAACAGCAGAAACAAGTTAAGGGCAAAGTCACTCATGGCAATTCTCTTGATACTTATCCTGCCTGCGGGGGTCATGCTGGCTCTGACCGAGTTAGCTGATAAAAACTCTCTGCCTATGTTTATCTGCCTGCACTTCAGCTTGTGCATAGCCTTGTGCATGCCTATTTCAACCTGGCTCGAAGACTGGATGGTAAACAGGGAAGTCCGCAAGATGAACAGCTTTTGCGTCAAACTCAAACAAGGCAGACTGGATCAGCGCTTGGAACTCTATTCCAACAAAACAGGTTCAGCCACTGATGAGCTTTGCATGTTGCAGCACAACCTGAACTGGCTGGCCCACTCCGTTGCCAAACGTGAATCCAGACTGACAGAGTCATTGGCCAAAACCCAGCGGGACAAGGAAAGGCTCAATCTGCTTTCCTACACCGACCATCTTACCGGATTGTTCAATAAACGCTTTTTTGAGTTGAAGCTGGTAGAGACCTGCTCCAGATGTATTTCCTGCAAAACACCACTCCATCTCATGCTCATAGACTGCGACCACTTTAAAGAAGTCAACGATGTGTACGGGCATCAGGAAGGAGATAAACTCCTTGCGGAACTGGGCCAAATCATCAGTTCCTCCGTGAGAAACGGCACTGATTTTCCTTTCCGTTTCGGTGGCGACGAGTTCGGGGCGATCCTTGTCGGCGTGGACTCAACCCGCTGCGAACAGATTGCCGAACGTATTCGAAACCGTTTTGCACAAATCAAAGTTGGTCGGGCAAGCTTAAGCATAGGTATTTCTAAACTCTGCTATCAAGCCATTGATCCAGAAGCCGAAGCAGAAAAGTTGATCGCTTCTGCCGATAAGGCCTTGTACTTTGCTAAAAATACCGGAAGAGACAAGGTCATCAGTCCCGCCCAATACAAAGAGATAGAGCATAACCTTTAGTTCTCAGCAGACGTAAGCCTCTGCTGAGAACTTTCTACCCTGCCATATCAGCCTTTGCTTCAGCGACCAGCCGTGCGACCTCGTCTTTGGCAGAATTGTACTGCTGCGAAGCCCAGTTTCCAGCCTTTACTCCGCCCTTAACGACTTTACAGGCTGCAGGTTTTACCCCACCGGCCTTATATACAGCGTAAACAGCAACCCCAACAGCAGTAGCAGCTGTTGAAACCAGTAACAATCTACCGAGATTAAAACTCATTTCCTCCTCCTTCAAACGCTCCGGGTCAAAATGATTTGAATCATAACTATACTAAGCACAAAATTGAAAAAAGTCATGCAAATGAAAATTACTTGCAGATGTCTGCTACTGTTTTCTGCAATCAGGACAAATTCCATATAGAATCATCTTATGCCTGTTCACGATAAAATCGTGTTTACTGGCTAACTTATCTTGCAGCTCTTCAATACGCTCTTCCATCACTTCTATCCTGCAGTTACAGCGGATACAGACCAGATGATCATGATGCTCCCTGTCATGACGGCATTCAAAGCGGGTAATTCCATCCCCGAAATCCAAAGGTTCAGCAATCCCACTCTCAGCAAGAAGCTTAATCGTCCGGTAAACCGTTGCCGGGCTGATGGACGAATCCCGCTTACTGACATGCTCATAAAGTTCTTCGCACGAATGATGGCCTTGAGTACCCAGAAATACTTCCAATACGATACGTCGCTGCTCAGTAGCAGCCATTTTATTCTTGGTGAGATAATCCAAGAACTGAGTTTGCGGACTTGACATCCTTTCCTCCATTGTGGATTTTGTGAAAATGACACTGACGATTATTCTCAAGTGATAACCATTGTCAAGGCGTAAACACTCACTCACGCAAATGAATTTCTGCAATTGAAACTCATTAGTGCTGGTTTAAAAAAATATTAAGTGCGATAATTATCGTTACCAATATTAACAACTATGACGGACAGCCGTCTAAAGAATAAAGGAGTTATGAATGACCACACCTACAACAACAAGAATTCTTCCAGTAATTACTGCTTCTGCCGCTGCAACAGGAGCTTTAGTTGGCGGAACAGTTGCTGCTGTTCGCTCCACAATTGCCGTTAAAGAAGGCAAAATAAGCAAAGGAGAAGCCGCAAAATCGGTTGCAACTGAATCAGCCGGAACCGGACTGGCTACTGCTGCGGGAGTAGCAGCCACCGGAGTGCTTGGTTTAGGAGGTTTGGCCGGACTGGTAGGATTCACCCTAGTTGCCACCGGAGCCAAGATGCTCTGGGATAAGGCTGTTCCAAATGTCCTCGATAGAAAACAGCCCACCCCTATCGAAGAAGCAGGTTAGATCTGCATTTACATTTCCAGCTAACAGCCCTGCCATGAATGCAGGGCTGTTACGCTTTTAGATCCATCCGTCAAAATAATAAGTTTTCGTTGACAAAGGGATTGCACATTTGTATTTCCTCTTTTGTGGGGTTGATACTCAATTTCAATTTCACAGAATGTCCGTCTGAAAATTCAGTAAACACAGGATCTTCACGTGAGAGCAGATAAAACATACGCAAGCATAAAGCATTCAATTCCGGGCAGAATCAGGTTTAAGGTACCGGATCTAAGGAAAGACAAAATCCTTTGCGGCACTGTTGAAAGAAACCTTGAAAAAGTTGCCGGGATAATCCGCACCCGTACAAACGACAAGTGTGCTGCACTGGTAATCCGCTACAATCCTGACTTCATAAGCCCCGAACATGTTTACGAAGCTCTTCGGGAAATTGTAGCTGTTCATACCACCAAAATCTGTCCCATTAAAGACAAGAAGGAATGCGGATGTCCACAGGTTAAAGGTGCCCTGCGCTACTTTTCATTTGTTTCCGCTGTTGGTGGTGCCGTACTGATCAGTGAATCCCTGTTGGGAATTACAGTAGCCCAAACTCTACTCAGTCCGCTGGGTTTCCTTACTGTACTAGCGGCTGTTCCGCTGGTTAAGGAAGCTGTAACCAAGCTTCGCGAAAAAAAATTCGGACTTGAAGGTATTCTCGCCGGAGGGATTGTCGCTGCGGTAATTGCCGGGGAAGCCATGACCGCCTTCGAAATCCTCTGGATCAATGCAGGGGCGGAACTTCTCACCGCATGGATTACCGAACGTTCCCGCCGGGCAATTTCCGGTATTCTGGACAATACCACCCACCATACATTCGTACTTAGGGACGGGGTTGAAGTTGAGGTGGAGATCAACAACCTTAAAGAAGGCGATGTTGTAGTCCTACATACCGGGGAAAAAATCTGCGTAGACGGAACCATTGTGGACGGTCAGGGATTGATTAATGAAGCACCCATCACCGGACGTGCCGACTTCATTCACAAACAACAGGATGATCAGGTTTTTGCCGGAACATTCGTGCGCGAAGGAGTCATCTATGTCCGGGCCGAAGAGGTCGGTGACAAGACCTATCTGGCCCGTATTCTCCATAAGGTTGAAGACTCCCTTGAGAACAAGACTGCCATTGAATCCACAGCGGACAAACTTTCGGTACGTCTGGTCAAAATCGGCTTTGCCTGCACTGTGGGCACCCTGCTGATCACAACTGACCCGTGGCGTGCCTTCACCGTGCTGCTGGTTATGGCTTGCCCCTGCGCAACCGTACTTTCCGCTTCAACGCCCATCAGTGCAGCCATCAGTACAGCCGCCAAGAACAACATTCTTATCAAGGGCGGCAGATACCTTGAAGAAGTCGGTAAATGCGATATCGCCTGCTTCGATAAAACCGGAACCCTGACCGGAAGCGAACCAAGCCTTGAACATATCCACACAACTGAAGGCGTAACCGAAAGCGAACTGCTGACCTACGCTTTTTCAGTGGAAACACACAATCATCATCCGCTGGCTCAGGCAATCAAGCATGAAGCCGGACTCAGAAAAATTTCGCCCCTGCCGCACACTGTGTGTGAATATTTCTTAGGCAAGGGAATGCGCGCCGAACTCCCTGAGAATGAAAACCATTCTACAGAGATTTTAGTGGGTAACAAAAAACTCACAGAACAATTTGATGTGCGCATAGGTAGCTTAAGCAGGCAGGTTTCCACTCTCAAGCGTAAAGGACTGACCGTGCTTTACGTAGTAAAAGACAAAGATCCCATCGGATTACTGGCTTTTGCCAACACCATACGCGAAGAGTCCGCAACGGTCCTCAACGCTCTCGGGGCAGGTGGAGTTGACCGCACTGTTTTGGTCACCGGAGATGAACCAGCAACGGCAAATGATCTTGCCCGAACTCTGAACATCCCGGAAATCCATGCTTCAGCAATGCCCGAAGAAAAAGCACAACTTGTACTGACCCTGCAAGGTGAAGGGGGCAAAGTCATGATGGTCGGTGACGGCATCAACGATGCCCTTGCACTTGCGCAGGCTGACGTCGGCGTTGCCATGGGAACAGGCGGGGCTGAAGTAGCTGTTGAAGCAGCAGATATCGCGCTGGTCGATGATGACCTCAAGGGGCTCATGTACGTCCAGCAATTAAGTCAGGACACTGTGAAAATAGCCTACCAGAACTTCTGGCTGGCAACAGGTTCGAATATAGCGGGAGTCATCATGGGAGCCACCGGGGTTCTCTCTCCGGTCATGGCCGGATTCCTGCACATTCTGCATACTATGGGAGTAATCGCCAACTCTTCAAGGCTGCTCCTGCATTCACCTGAAGCAATCGAATCCAAACAAGGCAAAATTTATGAACTTCCGCAAAATAGTTGAACTGGAAAAGCATCTTGATGTGGCCCATCACATACCGGGCAGGATCAGGATTAAATTCAGCCCGCTCATTTTAACCAAGCCCGTTGCGCTGGCGGCAATGAAAGAACATTCCGAACTGCCGAAAGCCATCAAGGATGCCCGGGTCAATATGCCCGCACGGTCAGTGGTTATTGAATACGATCCCGAACAGATTCAGCCGGAACTGGTTGAAGAGCTTATTCAGGGAACAGACAAAGACAAGAAAGCACAAATCATCAGTGACCTCTACGGCAGGCTGATGAACAACGGATAAATAGATATTACTTAGAGGAGCTAACCGAAATGAGCACCGAACATACCACCCCCGAAGCACAGCAGACCGCACCACAACAGCCCAACACCTCTCAGCCCGTTATGGGACCGGATCAGGGCCAGCCGCACTTTTCCTACACCACACCAGGCGATCCGTATCAGGGAGCACCTGTTGCCGGGAATATGCAACCGAACATGACTGCCCAGCAGCCCATGCAGCAGCCCGTATATCAGCAACCGATGCAGCAGCCTGCACAGCCTGTTTACGGACAGCCTGTATATGGTCAGCCGGTATACGGCCAGCCGGTGTACGGTCAGGTTTACCAGCAGCCCATGCAGCAGCCCATGCAGCAGCCTATACAGCAGCCCTTGCAACAACCCGTGTATCAACAGCCTGTTCAGCAAGCTCCCACCATCGCTCCCAACCCCTCAGAAGATCAGGTCAAACAATTCGTTGATCTGGTCAAAGACACAGCTGAAGGCAAGGCAGATCCGACAAGTTTTCTCAGTTTTTTCAACGGCATTGACGACGGTTTCTGGAAAGGTCTTCTCGTTGGCGCAGGTATCACCTTTGTCTGCACCAGCAAGACCGTAAGATCCATCTTCACTTCCGGCGGCGGAAAGGAAGAAATGTCCGCTGAAGAAATGGAAAGAATGGAAGACCTCAAGGCCGAACAGGAATACATGGCCGCACAGGCTGCCAAAGAAGCAGCAGAAAAGGAGTAAAAAATGAGTCAGGATTACAACAACGACTACGTATACAATTATCAGGATCCGCAGCTCACCGAACAGCAGCGTATTGATTCCCAGCAGCAGGTTCAGCCTGTGAACGAACCCTCCACGGTTAAAAGCTGGATAAATTTCACTGATTCCCGTTATTTGAAAGGTTTCCTCGTGGGGGCTGGTGTGGCACTTATTGCCTCCAACCCCAAAGTCCAGAAAGCAGTTGTTTCCGGTGCAGTCAAAACATGGTCCGCTGTTCAGGGCGGCATTGAAGAAGCCAAGGAAAAAATTCACGACATCAAAGCCGAAGCGCAGTCTGAGTAAGAAGCCTCCGCCGGCCCTTCGGGGACCAGAGAACCTTTTTGTAAAAAGGTTCTCTGGACTCTCCCAAAACTTTTAATAGGGCTTCGCCACTAATTATGCACGATTGCGAGAGCGCATATACGCCTCGGAGTGATCTTCAATGAACGCTTTACCAGAAGATATTGACTTGATTAAAACTAAAGAGAAAAAGCCATTCCGGCAGTGCAAAGACTGTCCGCTTACTCCGAGCAAAACCAAAACCGCTATCAAGATAGGGATGGTTGCCACACTCGGGGCCTCGGCGGCTTCCGGCGTACTTAAATTCAAGGGTGCAAAACCGTTGCATCTATGGGCTTCTTTTGCCTTTGTCGGCTTTACAGCTTTGCATTGGGCGGTTTCCAAAAGACCGCAGAGGATAAACAGATGATCGGAATTCCGAATACAAGAAGACGTTTTAAAATAGTCCACGAACTTCCGAAGCGAATCAGGCTGAAATCATTGATTTTACTTGCTCCTGACCTGGACCACAACTATCTGCAGGCCAGCGTGGAATCACTTAATGGAGTTGAATCGGTCAGGGTCAACGGTCCTGCCTTCTCCATTGCAGTGGAATACAACGGTGCTTCAGAAGTCCGTTCAGCTATTATTGAAACACTGGATCATATTCCGCAGGAAGCTTTCCTTAAAGACAACGACCGCGAACACAACGTGGACCTGATCGACGTTGGCGCGCGGACCGCAGCCGCAGCGGCAACACCTTTCCTTCCTCAGCCCGTGCAGGCGGCAACCAGCTGGATGCTGGGCATTCCCGGCATAATAAAAGGACTGGAAACACTTTTCACCCGCGGAGTCAAAATTGAAGTACTGGACGGCACTGTCAAAGCACTCTCGCTGATGCGGGGAGACTACTTCACCTCCAACTCAGTTGGTGCCCTGCTCTGCCTTGGTGAGTACTTAGAGGATCAGTCTGAACAGAAATCCACTGACCTGCTCAAGACCCTGCTTAAACCGCAGGTCGAAAAAATATGGATCGAAAAAGACGGACGCGAGCTTGAAATAGACTTCAACGACCTACAGGTTGGAGACATTGTCGTCTGCGGTCCCGGTGAACTTATCCCCATTGAAGGAACAATCGTTGAGGGCGACGGTTCTGTAAACCAGAGTTCCATTACCGGAGAATCCGTCCCCGTCCACCTGCAGCCCGGAGACGCAACCCTTTCCGGCGCGGTAGTGGAAGAAGGCACCCTCAAGATCAGGGCGGACAAAGTCGGTGCTGAAACAGGCATGGCCCGCATCAACCGCTATCTGGAAAGTTCCCTGCGTTCGCAATCCAAAACACAGATTCAGTCCGCAGAACTGGCGGACAAGCTGGTTCCCCTGACCTTCGGGGCCGGACTGGGTGTTTATGCCCTCACCGGAGACCTCGCCCGCGCAGCATCAGTGCTGACCGTTGACTACTCCTGCGCCATTAAACTTTCCACTCCTGTTGCCACCCGTACTTCCATGTATACCGCCAGTAAAGCCGGTGTGCTGCTCAAGGGCGGGCAAGCCCTCGACAATCTTGCCGCAGTGGACACAATCGTCTTTGATAAAACCGGAACCCTGACCAAAGGGGAACTGAAAGTCACCGACATCGTGCCCATGCCGCTTTATGAAGAGGAGGAACTGCTTTCCATTGCCGCCGGAGCTGAGGAACACTACGCCCATCCGGTAGCAAGGGCGGTGGTGAACGAGGCCAAAGAGCAGGGAATTCAACTCCCTGAAGTTAGTGGGGTCGACTTTATCGTGGCCCACGGAGTTTCCGCCTATGTTGACGGTAAACGCGTCCTTGTAGGCAGCCAGCATTTTGTTGAAGAAGATGAGCACGTGGACTGCTCTTATATGGAAAAGAAAGCCCGTCAGCTACGCAATGCAGGTAAGAACCTGCTCTTCGTAGCAATGGACGAAGAGCTTATAGGTGTCATTGCCATGCGCGATGAACTGCGTCCGGAAGCACTTGAAGCACTCGAAGCATTTAAGGATGCAGGAATCAAACGCATTGAAATTCTCACCGGGGATCACCGCTCCACAGCTCTGGCCCTCGCAGCCCAGTTGCCTCCGGTAGATGCTGTCCACTGGGAACTCAAGCCTGAAGACAAGGCCAACATCGTCAAGGAGCTCAAGGAAGGCGGTGCCAAGGTTGCATTTGCCGGAGACGGGGTCAACGATACCCCGGCCCTTGTCTGCGCCGATGTGGGCATCTGCATGCCTTCCGGGGCTGACCTTGCCCGTGAATCAGCACAAGTGGTCATGCTCAATGAAGATATGCTTACCCTTGTGGAAGCCCACCGCATTGCCCTGACCAACCGCGAAACCCTGAGCAATTGCCTCTGGTCTGCGGTCGGTATCAACTCCGCCACTCTGCTGCTGGCTGGTATGGGAAAAATATCCACTCTTGCCGCGGCCATGACTCACAACCTAAGTACCGTGGGCATACTTGGATACGCCGCCATGAAGACGTCATCTGCGAAGAAACCGCAAGAGTATGCAAAGGAGATCCAATAATGTCCCTGACATTAAATAATGCACCAGTTGAAACAAACCTGATGCTCAAGGCTGTGACCAGCGACAGTCTGAAGAACCGCCTTGAGCGCATGGGACTGCATATAGGCTCTGAACTGGAGATTATGTCCGAAGATTCGGTCCAGCATCCGGTAAGGATCAAGGGGCCGCATGGAGAAGTGCTCCTAGCGGCGGGAATGGCCTCTAAGGTTATTGTCCACCACGATGACGGGCATAAGACTCCTGTCTTTGAAATGAATCCCGGCGAACACGGGCACATTGAAGGATTGACCGCCGGATCACAGTTGGAAAAAAGCCTCAAGATTCTTGGAATATCCGAGGGAGATGACATTAAGCTGGTCCGCTGCCTGCCGCCCATGACCTACAGGGCGGTAGTAGATGGTAAGCAAACCTCACTCACCGAGGGGATGGCTGCCAAAGTCTGGGGGGAATGCGATGGGATAGCCTGCCAGTTGGCAACCTGCGGCAAAGGTCGCCCTTTCGCAGTTAAAAACATTCTGGGGGGACAAAGAGCGGCAAAATCAATCTCAGCCATCGGCATCAAGCCCGGTGCTAATGTAACTCTTGAAACCGTTGAGCCTGCCCGGGCCATCGGAATGACTCCCGGTGCCCGCATAATCATCATGACCAAGGAAGGCTTACGCCTTCACCTGCGACCGGACCAAGCAGAAACTATGCTGGTTACTGAAGTTTAAAATAAAAGGGGGTAGTTAAAAACTACCCCCTTTTATTATTTCATCTGATCAGCTTTCAGCTGCCCGCATGCCGCTTTAATATCCTGCCCCATGGACCTGCGGATAGTTGCGGTTATCTTTTTATCCCAGAGATATTTTTCAAAAGCCAGAACCTTCTCTCTTGTGGGGGCCTTGTAAAGCGGCTCGTCACCGGGATTGTAGGCAATAAGGTTAACCTTGCAACGGCGATGTCCGAGCAGTTTAACCAATTGCTTGGCGTGCTCGATGGAATCGTTGACCCCGCCCAGCAGAAGATATTCATAAGTAACCTTCTCCCGAGGCTTAAGCGGGAAACGGTCCATTGCCGCCAACAAGTCTTCAATGTGAGTCTTGGCGGCCTTGGGCATAATCTTTTCACGCAGTTCCTGAGTGGGAGCATGCAGGGAGATTGCAGGGAGGGTCAGCCCGGTCTTACCCAGCTCTTCCAACTGCTTCACGAAACCAACGGAAGAAACGGTTATGCGCCGGGGCACAAAGGAAAGCCCGTCCTGATTATTAAGATTACGCAGGGTAGGAATCAAATTATCAAGGTTGAGCAGCGGCTCGCCCATACCCATGAAAACAAGGTTCTTGAGTGGATTAAGATTGTTTTCACGCAGATATTTACGGCCAGCAAGAACCTGACCGAGCATCTCGGACATGGACATGTTACGCTCAAACCCCATCAAACCGGTATTACAAAAAGTGCAGGCCATTGCGCAGCCCACCTGAGTGGACAGACACTGGGTGTAACGCCCTTCCATGGGAATAAGTACAGTCTCCACCAGTGCGCCGTCTTTCAGGCGCAGGAGCAACTTGATGGTGCCGTCCTTACTGGTCTGGACCACATCCACCTGCGGATGGTTGATAACCGCTTTGGCCTTCATTTCATCGCGCAGATTCTTGGCAAGGTTGGTCATGGAGTCGAAATCTTCGACACCTTTCTGCCAAAGCCATTGCCAGATCTGGTCGGTACGGAAACGGGGAGCCTTCAGCTCCTGCGAGACAAAATTTTCAAGCTCGCTGTATTCCAAATCAAGTATATCTATCATTTTATTCTTATCAGACATTATTTCATTTTACCGGGATTAAAGCGGACAATAAAAATCTTTTCTTTAATCCATTTTATGGTCAGCAGTTCCATTTCCGCAACATCAATATATTGTTTTACCATATCTGGAAGGGAATCCATAAAAGGTTTCAACTGATAAAAGTCACTTGCGGAAAGCAGCAAAACTGCATTCTTAAATTTCTTATTATTGAGATATTGGTAGACCGGGTACTTTTCTGCATCGGGGTGTTCTTTCTTGAACAGCTCTGCCGCAATCTGCGGAGTCGCCAGAACCTGCATCAGATCACCGTGACGCGCCCCGGAACCGAGCGAGTACATGCAGTTTCCATCCTTATCAAGCTTTTTAAGGTAGTAAACTACGTCCGGAAAGGTTTTGATAAAAAACGGACGGTGAAGAACCAGAGTATCGCTATCGGAAAACTCCGCTATTTTATCGGTAACCGCCTGCGCCAGAATAGGCATGGGCCGATTTTCAGTTAAAGATGCATAAGACGGCAGTGCCTTGTAATAAAAAGGCATGACCACCGTGATTGCCAGTGATCCGACCACAATATGCAAAGCCGGTCGCTGGGCTTGCTTAATGCTCACAATGAGCATCACCAGAAAGAAACCGCCCAGAGCGACAAAGAACGGGAGCATCAAATCCATATATGGGCCCACAGGCACCCGATCCGCAAGGTTCACCGAAACACTCATGGATTTGAATGAACGGTAGCCAAGCATGGCAGCCATGGACAAAATCCAGACAAAACCCATCTCAAAAAGAGTGCGGTAGATTTTATCCCGCTTGGCATTAACCAGCCAGTCACAAACCAGAATGGACAGCAGCGGCAGTATCGGCAGCATGTAGCGGTTGGACTTGAGCTTGAAAAGCAGGGTAAAAATTATCAGGTAGACCAGAAAAACGCAGGCCATGAAGACATATTTTTCATTAAACTTCTCCCTGATACTGCGCCAGATTCCGTAAACGGTCCCAAACACATACCCGCCCCACGGAAAGAATATTACGGTCAAGGTATCGAAGTAAGGATCAAGATGACTTAGTTTATCCGTAACCTTGGAACTTGTGGAAGCCGTATTGTGGAAAAACTGCCCAAGCAGCCCCTGACTGTAATCGAACCCGGAACTAAGCCATGCCCCATAAAGCCAGAGGAAAAACGGAGCACACCCGACAACAAACCAGAGCAGCAGAATATTACGGTCAGCCCATTTGGCAGCGACAAGCCCCTTGAGATTCATGGCGGACACGAAAGATGCAGGTTCGCCGGACTCATTCTTTTTATTCACATTATGACGAATCCCCACTGCAAGAGCATATCCGGCCATCGGCAGAAAAGCGAAAGGACCTTTAGCAAGCACGCCCAAAGCGGTCAGTACTGCACCGCCAACGGCAACCTTGATACTTTTGTCTCCAAGGTAACGTTGTAAATAAAAGTACGTGGCCCAAGTAACGCAGCAGGCGAAAACCACATCGACCTTCATCATCACGGCCATGAATTTGAAAAGTAGGGAGCTTTGCAGGATCATCCCGGCAAGCAGCCCTGTGGCCGGACCGAAAAGCTTGCGTCCGGTTAAAGCTGTTCCCAAGACCATAAGAACGGAACAAATCACCGTGGGCAGACGGAAGAAGGTCAGAGCATTCCCACTGAAACCGTCAAGTGAAGCCAGCCACGCAAAAGGATACATAACCCAGTAGGCCAAGGGCGGTTTCTCCATCCGCGGCAAGCCGTCGAACATGGGAGCCAAAAGGTTGCCGCTGTGGATCATTTCATACACAGCACGGGCATATTTAGGTTCATCAATATCGTAGAAATAATTCAGCCATGTTCCATAAAAGGAAACCACAGCAGAAAAAAGAAGCAGCATGCCAAGCAGCAACGCCCAGTTTTTCCTGCAAAATCCATTAAGACCTGACTCAGTATTATCCATTTGCTGATCCCGATTCCAATCTATATTTTCAAAAAAAAGTTCATATTCACTACGTGGGCTACCTGTACCAGAGTTCTCCCTCCAAGTCGAAACATGCAGGGCTGGATTAAATGGCCGTGATAGGTTACTTATTAAGCCATATCTTACTTATATTTACCAAGAGGCTGAGATGCGTTTTCCAATTTCCGTAAAACTTCTTTTTTTAGTTTTTCTTATTTTTCTGCTGCCCGCGGCAGCGGTAGCCTCCTCCACGCACATATCCATAGGAGATTTCCTTACTCCTTCAGGACAACCATCGCCGGAATTCAAAGCCATCATCAAGCAACGGTTAACTGCTGCCGGCTTAAGTTGTGCAAACTGCACATCAGAGCCCCCCGAATCGCGATATACACTCTCCGGACTCATGGTCAAAGATGACAAAGGCACATCTTATTCCGCCTTGCTTACCGATAACTTTCACCTTGAACCGGAAGTATTCATTAAAGGAAAACAGATCGGCGGAAGCAGTTCGGAGCCTGCAGCCAACAAACTGGCTGATTCGACAGTACAGTTAATATCAAACCAATCTGTTGCCTCAATCGAAGTCAGTGGAGATTCACGACTTACTCCCAACGCAGTGATGGCTTTAGCCCAGATCCTACCCGGAGAGGATGCTACACCGCAAAAAATTATCGCCGCCCGGATCATCCTTGAGAACTGCGGCTTATTTGAAAAAGTCCGCATCTACCTGACTCCCGGACCGGACGGGCGCAAGGTAAAGATTTCTGTTCAGGAAAGGGATTCCATCATTCCTGCAAACATGCCCGGTCCCGGTAAATCTATACTGGACAATATCCTCGGCCCCGCCGACTTAAACCTTCCAGAATTTCCGGTCATTTCAAAGGACAAGTTTCCCGCACTATGCAACGCAACCTGCGGTGGATATCTGGCTTACCGTGCTGAAAATGTCCTGACTCGATTACGCCACAGCGAATATAGATTCAATATGGACGATGTTGAGGAATTGGTGGCTGTGGCCTCAGCAATCAGAAACAACATATCTACATATGATGCTTCATGCGTTGATATGTGTATCATCCTGATGAAACTCTGCTCCATGCTGGATTTACACACAATCCGCACTATCTCCGAAAATCTGCAGCAAAGTGTTGATCAGGACGATAACGGACCGCACTCATTGGAAAAAAATCTGGAGCGCATAGAATTTCTGACTCAGGCATATGAAACAACTCAGGAAGCCCAACTTATACTTTCTTCCCGCATTTTCCATGACCGCATTCACTCCCCGGTTGTCCCGTGGATTTTATATTCACTCGGTGAACAGGCCCTGAAAGCAGAAGACATTACCCGCGCAGCTCCCCTGCTGAGCGGTGCCATTGCAATTTCATCACTCCCTGTTGCCCCTGAAATGCTGCTGACAACAGCCAAAGCGCAATACAGCAATCTTGACATTGAAGCTGGAGGAGCAGCAGCCACACAACTCAAACCTCTGCTGGCCAACCCGGACCTCAACGATGAGCTACGCCGTCAGATAAGCATCCTGCCCCAAAGGGCAAATCTTTGTGAAACAGCTCTCTCCATAAACGATCAGGACAATTTCGACCTGCAATTGGAAAAAGGGAATGCGCTCATCCTGCTGGACAGACCAGACCTTGCTGAACCGCTCTTCCACAGGCTTAACGGTATTAACCCTGATGATGCCCGACCTTTTACCGGGCTTGCCCGTCTTGCCTTCCAGCGGACAGACAACCTGCTCTCTGTCAGACCGTACCTTGAACGTGCAGAACAGATGAAAAACAAAGACCGTTATTATTATGAACTTGCTCTGGCCTACAAGATGAAACGCATAACAGCAGAAGCCCTGCCGACCATCCGGATTGACGGGCGCAATTCTGAAGAAGCCTCAGCCACAAGATTCATTTTGCCAAAAACACTCGAGTATGCTGCCGGATATGAACAATTCAACATGCCACAGGCAAAACTGATCAAGGCTGGAGTCAACGTGCTTGGAGAATGGCTGGCTTACCCCGCCATGAGCGATGCGGAAGCCTTTGAAAATATGTTTATGCAGACCATGCAGCTTAACGATGAGATGGAGGGACAGCCCGAAATCCTTGCAGCAAGTCTTTACTTCTCTAGAGATGCAACCAATAGAGCTGAAGCCAGAGAACTCATTTCCCGTCCCATGTCCGTCAAATCAGGATTGAAACCGAGATTTTTGCAACTTAATCTGTTAATCCGGGAAATGACACTCGCCCCCTCTGAATCTCTTTCCAAAGCTCTCGAACAAGCTGCAAGATCCAGCTTTTCCGACACCCCAAGCAGAGAAGAAGGTGTGGCTTTGAAAGCGGACGCCCTTGCTATCGTCGGCTTGTATACCAATTCTACGTCTACTATGAAGCGGGCAGCATCCCTGTATACACTTGCCGTTGATTTGAATGAAGGAGATCAAGGAAGGCTGCTCAATAATCTGGCACGAATAAATCTGGCCTTGGGCCTGCGCGAAGAAGCAGATGATCTTTATGACGAAGCTTTAGACAACAGCCCTGAAGTAGATAAAATTGTCGAGTTGGGGAAAATAATAACTTCGATGGCCGGGAAAGAAAGAGAATTTGCGCTGCAAGAATTTGCCACTGCTAAAATTCCATCACGTCTTAAGGATGCCGCCCGTAAATTAAACGGCACCTCAAACAGCACAACCGGACCGGAAGAAACTTCTTCCGTGGGAATGGAAGGAATTTATCTTAACGAAAAGAGGGATATTACCACCGGATATGACAACTATTCCGGTTTATCCATAAATTTCAGGTATAACAGCAATGCATGGCTATTGCCGACATTGCATCCATAACTACAATTCAGTATTAATCAACCGACTCAATCGTAAGATCCAGCTCTTCAGCCATAAGGCGTAAGGGCTCAACACCGCCGGTAATACGCATGATTTCCACAAGGGTTTCAGCGCCCAGCTTAGCTTTCCTATCATCAGGATCAACTTCGCGAGCCAGAGTTCTAGGGGTCTTCCCCAGCCTTTCAGCCAGTTGCTCCAAAGGCACCGGACCATTCATAACCAAATCTTGAATTGCTTTTTCAACTTTTTCCGACATTATTTTCTGCCTTATTATCAGTTAGCCAACCTTTAAAAGCTCTCATAAACTAAAACTCAACTACGTTCAACTTGGCATCACGCATGTCATATATGCCGTATTGATTCGCCCCATCATATGCCCATTCTGCTGACAAAAAGCAATTGTAACTGTATTGTAACAATCATATTCGACCAACAGAACCAAAGGCTTAGCACCTTTCCCCAATATTCCAACAAGATATATAAGCAATGCACTTTTGTAACAAAACTTGACCTAACCATGTTATCATGCTTGTTACTCCCCTGTGACAATCAGCGAAGTTACATTTCTGTTTTTGGATAATCCTCAGGGAGAAATATTTTGCCTAAGACATCATTACATATGAAGATTCTGCTTTGGGGCTGGGCAGTGCTGCTATGCGCCCTGTTGCTGACCTTCTGGTTCTATTATGGAACGGTGTCAGAAGAACTCACAGCTTCCAGCAGACAGAACACCTCCAGACTCCTGAATTATGTCCGCTGGAAAATCAGTCACAGCCCTGTCAGCCCCGGCACTCCCGCATTCCAGAATGAAATAACCGAACTTGGCTCCCAACTCGACGTCCGCATTACATATATAAAGAAAGGCAAGGTCCTTGCCGACTCCGGTGTTGAAGCAAGCAGGCTTCCTGAACTGGACGACCATTCCAACCGCCCTGAAGTTATCGCCGCGGAAACCAGTGGAACCGGAAAAAACATACGCTACAGCAAAACACTGCAAACGCGCATGCTCTACGTTGCCAAATTAATAGGCGACAACGGTGAATTTATCAGACTGGCACTGCCCTACTCCATAATCGGAGAACGGCTGGACCGGGTTATGATCCACTTTTCAATACTCCTTGCCATGCTGGCTGTCGGCTCCGCAATCCTGCTAATATTTATCGGCAAACGCACCACATCGGCGGTAAAGGAAGTCTCCGCAACGGCACAGGCCATCGGTGAAGGTGACTACAGCAAACGCATCAGAATAATCCCCGGCGGAGAATATCAGTTGATGGCAGCATCCATCAACACCATGGCCAAGAAAATTCAAGGGCACATCCGCATCATTGAGGATCAGCGCAACCAGCTTGATGCCATGTTCGAAAACATGACTGAAGGCATCATGGTCCTCGACCCTCAAGGTAAAATTGAATCAGTCAACAAGTCTATGACTGAGCTTGTCCCTGACACACAGGAATTTGTGGGCAGGGTCCCTCTTGAAGTGCTGACCCGCCATGAAATTCAGGATGCAGTGGATAAAATCCTCAAGCATGGCAGCGAAAACAATTCCGACTCCCTGATTGTTGATCTTGCGGACGGCAGATCCATGAATGTAACCATTTGTTCCTATGAAGATTACAAAAACCGCCGCAAACTGATTCTTGTCTTCCATGACATCAGCGAGATGAGGCGAATGGAAAAAATCCTCCGCGATTTTGTTTCCAATGCCTCACACCAATTGCGCACCCCGCTTACCAGCATCAAGGGATATTCCGAAACCCTGATCGACAACCCGCCGCAGGATCAGAAAATTCTGACCAGCTTCCTTGGAACCATCCTCGATAACGCCAACCATATGTCCAAGGTCATTACCAGCATGTTCGCCCTGACCCGCAGCGAATATTCCGGCAAAAAACTGCGCACCAAACCTACCAATCTGCAAAAATGTATTGCGTTGAGCATGGCCAACCTGCAATCTCTGGCGGAAAATAAAAATATCCGTCTCAGCAAAAACGAAATACCGCAAATCAAAATCACCGGGACAAGCGAAGGGTTGGTTCAGATTTTCGACAACCTTATCGAAAACGCCATCAAATATGCCCCTGAAAACACCAATGTTAAAGTTCGGGCTGAAGCAAACCACGAGTTTGCAATAATCAGGGTTGTTGATGAAGGTCCGGGAATTGCGCCCGCTGACAAGGAACGTATTTTCGAAAGATTTTTCAAATTGGATGAAAACGCTGTGGGACACGGCAGTTCCGGATTGGGACTGGCATTGTGCCGCAGTCTTGCACGTAACTTCAACGGCGACATCTGGGTGGAAAGCCCGGTTGACGCAGCAACAGGTACCGGGTCTTCATTCTGTGTGAAACTCCCGGTAGCAGCTGAACAAGCTTCTGAGTCAACGAAGGACTCACAACAAGGGGATTATCTCTAATGGATATTTACGATCTGTTTTTTTACATGTCCCTGTTTGCAGGGTTCATGATGGCCTTTAACCTAGGCGCCAACGACGTAGCCAACTCCATGGCTTCAGCTGTTGGTGCAAAAGCCATCACTATCCGGCAGGCAGTACTGATCGCAGGGACCCTTAACTTTGCGGGAGCGGTTTTCCTCGGCTCCCATGTGACCGCAACGGTCAGTAAAGGGATCATTAACCCGGCGGCAATAGCCGATCCGAAAATCATAATGATCGGTATGTTTTCGGCTCTGCTCGCAGCAGGACTCTGGGTACTCATATCAACATTCACGGCCTTGCCGGTATCCTCAACACACTCAATTGTTGGTGCTATCCTCGGTTTCGGTCTTGTTGCCGGCGGTCCTGATGTGGTTAACTGGCTGAAAATGGTCGGAATTGTAATGTCTTGGATCATTTCGCCATTCTTTGCCGCAACCATAGCCTTCGCCATTTTCACACATATCAGGAAGACAATTCTCTTCAAGAAGGACTTCATCCATCAGGCAAAAAAATGGGCTCCTATCTGGATGGGCTTGACAGTTCTGCTGATTTCCCTTTCATTCCTATATAAGACCCCCATGGGTAAAAACCTGAAGCTTCCGTTTATGGGATCACTTGCTATTGGCTTCGGTATTGCAGCCTTGGTCTGGTTTGCCGGAAGACTGGCTATCAATAAACTGGTCGGCGACCCTGAAGACGGTGCTGAAGCTGTAGAAGCAACATTTCGTAAGCTGCAGGTGGGAACATCCTGTTACGTTGCCCTTTCTCAGGGTGCAAACGATGTTGCCAACGCCATCGGACCGGTAGCAGCAATTTACCTTATATCAAAGGAACATGTGCTGACTGCTAAAGCCGATGTCCCCATGAGCCTGCTGGTTATGGGCGGACTGGGTATCGCCATCGGTATCTCCCTCATGGGTCACAAAGTTATGGGGACTGTGGGTGAAAAAATCACAGTGTTGACCAATACCCGCGGATTCGCTGTTGACTTCGGTGCAGCTTCAACCGTACTGACAGCATCCAACCTCGGGTTGCCGGTATCATCCACCCACGCAGCAGTTGGTGCAGTTGTCGGTGTAGGTCTCGCAAGGGGATTCTCAGCCGTAAACTTTAAAATACTCGGAAGGATCGTGCTCTATTGGGTGCTCACCGTACCCATTGCCGCGATCACAAGTATAACAATTTTCAGCCTGCTTAAATGGGCTTTCATTTAGATAACACAAGGAGAACATTATGCACTTTCGTCTTCCTTTCTTAGGCCTTATCGTTAACAAGAACCCCATGGACGGGCTGGTAAAGCACTACAATAAAATTGCTGAGTGCATTCACATTATCAACGATTCCGTTGAATGCTATGTTGCCGGAAACGACACCTGCCGCGAATTCAGCGAACTGATCGAACAGATCGATACTGTTGAAGGTCAGGCAGATAAAATCAAACGCTCCATCCGCAACCATCTGCCTCACTCCATGTTCATGTCTGTGGATAAAGTCCTGTTCTTCAACTATACCCGCAGTCAGGACAACATTCTGGACAACGCTCAGGAAGCACTGCACTGGCTGGCTATGCGCAAAGTATCAATCCCCTCTGATTACCAGAAAGACCTGATCCTGCTGCTCTCCGAGGTCAACGACACTACAACCAGCCTGGGCCCCGCCCTGAAAGCTACCATCGCCCTCAATGACGGAAAGTCTATTGACCGCGAAGGTACCAAGAACAAGTTCCGCAAAGTCCGCAAGCACTACGCCCGCTCAATGGAAATGCGCAAGGAACTGACCAAAAAAATCTATAATTCTGATATGGATTTTAAAGACATCTATCAGCTCACACATTTCGTAGATTGCCTTAACGAAATGGCGCATCAGGCTGAAACCTGCGCAGACATGCTGCGGGCTATGATTGCCAGATAAGAATCAATTTTAATAGATAAATGGACAAAGCCCCTCTTGCGAACCATGTTTGCATGAGGGGCTTTGCTGTTAGGTCTGAAATAGGATTGAAGAGGTAAATTAACCCAACTCAACGCGCTTGATCTTACCGCTGGAAGTCTTAGGCAGCTCATCCCTGAATTCAATAGAACGCACGATGACGATGGGTCCAAGCTCACGGCGGACCTGCTCTTTCAACTCACGGTGCAGGTCATCGGACTCCACAAAACCGTGGTTCAGGGTCACATAAGCCTTGGCAACCTGCCCCTTAATCTTATCCACAACACCAACCACAGCAGCTTCCGCAACCTGCGGATGCTTGGTCAGCGCACATTCCACCTCAGCGGTTCCAATGCGGTGGCCGGAAATATTAAGCACGTCATCGGCACGACCCTGAATCCAGAAGTAGCCGTCTTCATCCTTGCGGGCAACGTCTCCGGCATAGAACATACCCGGAAGCCGCTTCCAATAATGAGCCATGACCTCTTCACGATCACCGATTACATCGCTGAACATGGCCGGCCAAGGCTTCTTGATTACCAGCAAACCGCCCTTGCCGGCGGGTACGGAATTACCTTCAGCATCCACAACATCAGCGTCAATCCCGGGCAGAGGTCTGGTTACAGAACCGGGTTTCAGCACAGACACAGGTAACGGACTGATCATAATCATTCCGGTCTCGGTCTGCCACCATGTATCCAGTACCGGGCACTGGCCCTTACCGATATTCTCGTACATCCAGAGCCATGCTTCAGTATTGAACGGCTCACCAACTGCACCGAGAATGCGCAGGGAAGAAAGGTCGTGCTGCTCGGGATAGCGGTGCCCGAAACGCATGAGGGTCCTGATCTGAGTAGGAGAAGTATAAAAAATTGTGACCCCGTACTTGGAAACAATATTCCAGAGTCGGTCTGCCTGCGGATAAAGGGAGTGCCCCTCATACATAACGGTGGTAGTCCCGGCCAGCAGGGGGCCGTAGACAAGGTAGCTGTGTCCGGTGATCCAACCCGGATCAGCAGAACACCAGAAGATATCTGTAGGCTTAAGATCGAATACCCATTTAAAGGTGCGGTGTACACCGACCATATATCCGCCGTGAGAATGGATTAAACCTTTGGGTTTCCCTGTGGTTCCGGAAGTATGCATGATAAACAGGGGATCATCAGCTGCCATAATCTCGGCAGGAGCGTGCGGACGTTCATGGCGGACAAGATCTTCGTACCAGCAGTCACGTGCGGAATCCATGTTCACGTCCACGTTGGCCCGATGGACCACAACCACAGATTCCAGATTCTGTGCAGGATCGTCCAGCAGTGCACGGTCAACTTCTTCCTTAAGACGGATGACCTGACCGTTACGGTAAAAACCGTCCACAGTAACAACCACACGGGGATCAACTTCACGGACACGCTCACGCAGCAGTCGTGCTGAGAATCCGGAAAAGACCATGGAATGCACGGCCCCGATACGGGCACAGGCCAGCATGGCAATCACTGTTTCTGGAAGTTGAGGCATGTAAAGAACCACACGGTCCCCTTTACCAACACCAAGTGCCTTCAGGCCGTTGGCAAAACGGTTCACGGCCCGATAAAGTTCATAATATGTGTATTGGCGGGAATCTCCGGGTTCACCTTCCCAGATCAAGGCCAGACGATTCTTGTTCACAGTCTCGATATGACGATCAAGGGCGTTGTAGACAATGTTGCAACGCGCTCCACTGAACCAACGGTAATTGGGAGCATCGGAAATATCACAAACCTGTTCCCATTTTTTAAACCAGTCCAGTTCTTCGGCTGCTTCTTCCCAATAGGAACAGAGATCCACCTCTGCAAGTTCCCGCGCCGCGCGCAGATCCTGCGGATTGACCCCGGCCTCAATAAGCATCTGGGGCAGGGGACGGAAGACTCTCTCTTCGTGCAACAGGCTGTCCAGTGTTTCTTTATGATCCACTACGCCCTCCATTCGTTAATCCAGCCAAAGACACCTCAAAATTTAAAACTTGCTTTACCCCAAGAACGGTTTGTCCAATTGTATTTGTACATACCCGGTGAGGACAATGCAGTCCATATTCGGCAAACGGCATAAGTGTATCGGTAAGCGGCATGATCACATCCCCAGAATCTGCTTGAGTTTGCTGATCCGCCTGCGACTGATAGGCAGCTCGATCCTTGTACGACCGGCTGTGCGGAGCATAAAGTTACTACCCGGCAGAGAGGCTATTTCTGTAACCATTTCCAAATTTACCAGATACTTGCGATGCACCCTGAAAAAACGGTGCGGGCCGAGACGCTCCTCAAGATTCTTCAATCTGTGAGAGGTGAGAAATTTCTGATTGGCGGTGTGCACGTAGGAGTAATCTTCGTAAGCTTCCACAAAGATTATCTGGGTATAAGGGATGAGCATCATGCGCCCGTCCTGGTTTACCGGAAGTTTTTCTATCTCCGGCTGACGGGTCTGGGAAAAGTCCCAGGCATTTTTGAGTGCGGAAAGAAATTTGTCCTGCTCATCCTCGCCAAGTGAAAGCTGCAAAGTCTCTTCCCCGGTCTCTACGCCGGTACCGGATTCTTTCCAGTCCGAAGGCTCAGGGATTTCCCGGAAATGACTCTTGAAACGGGCAATACGCTCCAATGTCTTCTGCATACGCTCTTCGTCAGGAGGCCAGATGAGATAATCTACAGCTCCAAGCTCAAAAGCCTCATAAGCCTTGGTCTCGTCACCGGCAATGAAGATCAGTCCGGGTTTATGTTTACTGGCCCCTAACGCCTGTGCCAATTCAGCACCGCTTATGCCCTCTTCATAATCAAACCCAAGAAATATTATCCCATACCCCACTGCCTTATGAAGCTCCAAGGCCTCATCTGCGCTGACAGTTTCCCCCAGTACACGCACCAACTTAACCCCGCGAAGGGCTTCGCGAATTGCAGTGCGGACCTCTGCGTCCGGGTGGAGAATGAGGGCTTTGAGGCTGGGCAAGAAATCTCCCGTGATTACAATTAATCCAATTATTCAAGGGATAGCTTGAATTCAGATAGACTGCAAGTATCTATTCTTTTCAAGAAAAGCCAACTTTATCATACTATACAAGTGTGATATCTAATTAATTAGCTAACTAAAAAGGGTTGACACAAACGAGAACTATTACTACTTTGTGTGCGAGAGGTGCACATGAAAATAGGACAAAGACGATCAAAACAGCGAGAACTCATACTTGAGGAGCTCAAAGGGCTTACCTGTCATCCTACTGCGGATGAACTGTATGAACGAGTACGTAAAAGACTCCCCAACATCAGCTTAGGAACCGTATATCGCAACTTAGAACTTATGGCGGACAACGGTGTCATCCTCAAGATTGAGACAAGTGGAAAAAATAGGTTTGATGGAAATGCTGAGCCGCATCCGCATATCAGATGTCTTCAGTGCGGTAAGGTAGATGATGTCATGAACGAAGTCATTGCCCCTGAAATCAATGAAGTTGAGGCCAGAGGGTATGAAGTAAAGGGATGCTCAATCGAGTATTTCGGCTTTTGTCCGGAATGCCAGCCCAAAATACAATAATCTTTTTTAAATAACATCTTCATTTATTCCCCATGCTTATGAATGGAGATGTTATTTTTTTGTCTAAAAACCTGACAGCGGCGCTATTAACTGTTAAATATTGCACTAGCTATTTCGACGATAAAATCTGCTGCACAAGGCAGCGTGATAAGGAGAAGCTCATGTCCCAATTAAAAGGTTCGAAAACAGAAAAGAATATCCTGACCGCATTTGCAGGAGAATCTCAGGCCCGTAACCGTTACACCTACTTTGCCTCAAAGGCTAAAAAAGAAGGTTATGTGCAGATTTCCAAAGTCTTCGAAGAGACTGCCAATCAGGAAAAAGAACACGCAAAACGACTGTTCAAACTTCTTGAAGGCGGCGAAGTGGAAGTGACTGCAGCCTTCCCTGCAGGAGTAATCGGTTCCACCATTGAAAACCTCAAAGAAGCAGCCGGTGGCGAAAGACATGAATGGGAAGAAATGTATCCCGAATTCGCCAAGATTGCAGAAGAAGAAGGCTTCAACTCAATTGCCGCAATTTTCCGTGCGATCGCAGTAGCTGAAGAATTTCACGAGAAAAGATATCTTGCTCTGGCCAAGAACATTGAAGACGACAAGGTTTTCAAAAAAGACAGCGCAATTATCTGGCAGTGTCAGAACTGTGGATACACCCACGAAGGTGACTGCGCACCACACAAATGTCCTGCATGTGACCATCCTCAGGCACATTTCCAAGTAGTCTGTGAGAACTGGTAGTCGATAACCCTAACCCTGTGGAGTATTAAAAATGGCTGAATTGTACGAAGTTTATAAATGCGAAGCTTGTGGTAACATCACTATGGTTCTTCATGCCGGCCCCGGTAACCTTGCCTGCTGTGGATCAGATATGATTCTTATGACTGAAAACACCGTTGATGCTGCTAAAGAAAAGCACGTTCCGGTTATTGAAAAGATCGAAGGCGGCTACAAAGTTAAAGTCGGCGAAGTTGCCCATCCTATGGAAGAAAAGCACTGGATCGAATGGATCGAGCTGGTTTCCGGCAACAACCGCTATTTCAAGCAGCTTAAGCCCGGTGAAGCTCCTGAAGCTGATTTCTGCGGCTGCAAGTTCGGCGACGAGCCTGTTGTTGCCCGTGCATACTGTAACCTGCACGGTCTTTGGAAGGCATAAGGCAGGAACAAAGTATGGCTGAGCCTAAAGATATGTATCAATGTCAGGTTAGCAATTGCGGCTGTATCTACAACCCTGACAAAGGCGATCGCAAAGGTAAAATTGCCAAAGGAACTGCCTTCGCAGATCTGCCTGAAGACTGGAAATGCCCAGTATGCGGCGCAAGTAAAAAAGCTTTCAAGCCCCTGGGCTAACTACAATTATTACGGAGGTTGCAAATGAAATACGTATGTACAATTTGTGGATGGGTTTACGATCCTGCAGAAGGTGATCCGGATGGCGGCATCGCTCCCGGCACCAAATTCGAAGATATCCCTGATGATTGGGAATGCCCCGTATGCGGCGCAGGCAAAGATGATTTCGAGCCTGAAGATTAAGACACTGCATACAGCATCTAACTGAATGCGGATGCTTATATAAGAACGAACAGAAAGCCGGGATATTCCCGGCTTTCTGCGCATAAATAAAACCATAAAATTATAGTAGGAATATTCAAGTGAGACCTGTTGAAATCAAAGAAGGCGTACATTGGATTGGAGTTGTGGACTGGAATTGCCGCAACTTTCATGGATATGCCCGCTCTGCTAACGGAACCACCTACAACGCTTTCTACATTGAAGATGAAAAGAAAGTTCTGGTGGATACAGTTTCCAAAGGATCCGAGGGCGAGTTCCTCTGCTCCCTGTCACACCTGACCAAACCTGAAGAAATTGATTACATCGTGGTCAACCACCTTGAACCCGACCACGCAGGCTGCCTCGAAAAAATGATCGAGCTCTGCAAGCCTGAAAAAATCTTTGTTTCTGTCATGGGCGGCAAAAACATCGCTACTTTCTTTGACAGCAAAGACTGGCCCGTACATGTAGTAAAGCCCGGCGAAGAAGTTTCTATCGGTAAGCGCACTCTGCGTTTCTATGAAACCCGCATGCTGCACTGGCCTGACAACATGTTTACCTTTGTTCCCGAAGACAAGCTGCTTTTCACCAGTGACGCATTCGGTCAGAACATCGCCGCCAGCGAACGCTGGATAGATGAAATGAGCAAAGAAATGGTCATAGACCATATGCAACAGTACTACGCAAACATCATTACCCCGTACTCCTCCAAGGTTATCAAAACCCTCGAAACCTTCGCGGGCTTGAACCTTGATGTGGATATGATCTGCCCCGACCACGGACTCATGTTCCGTGGTGATGACTGCGCCTTAGCACTCGAAAAATACATGGAATTTGCTAAACAGGAACCCAAGCAGAAAGCAACCCTGTTCTACGACACCATGTGGAGCTCCACCGAGCGCATGATTAAGGCTGTTGCTTCCGGTCTCGCTTCCGAAGGCATTTCCGTTAAAGTTATGTCCGTTAAGGCCAATCACCACAGCGACATCATGAGCGAAGTTTTCGACTCTGCTGCCATTGTTCTCGGTTCTCCGACCCATAACAACGGCATCCTCCCCGGTATGGCTGACGCACTGACTTACGTAAAAGGCCTGCGTCCCCAAAACAAAATCGGTGCAGCTGTAGGCTCCTTCGGTTGGTCCGGTGAGTGCGTAAATATCCTCAACGAATGGCTTGAAAAAATGAGCTGCGACATCATCGAGCCTCAGATTAAAGCCAAAAACCGCCCTGACCACGACACTCTCAAAGAGTGCTTCCAGCTCGGCGTTACCATTGCAGCAGCAATTAAAGAAAAGACTGCTAAATAACGATAATATTCCCGGGCGGAGCCAGCTCCGCCCGGATTATGTTTTTTAAAAACTAATTCACAAAGCCTTAATTTTTATGTTATTCAAAAATTGAAAATGTAAAAATAGAAACTTGTTACACCTCTATCAATAATAGTTTTTTTTAGCGTCACTCTTTTAAGGAGGATCGCATATGGCTACCGGACGTAAGATAAAGACAGAAGTCATGGCCGCACTGGCTAACGAAAAATGGGAAAGCAATTTCGAAGAGTTAATGGAGAAATACTCCATGCAGAATCTTGTCTCCCCGCTTTTCGCTTCCCTGTGTGCGACCACGGTTATAGTCCGCTGGCATGGGATTACCTGCTTCGGCAAGGTTATATCCCGCATGGTGGAGGAGGACGCTCCAAAGGCACGCATTGTCATGCGCAGAATCATGTGGATGCTCAATGAAGAATCCGGAGGGTGTGCATGGGGAGTTCCTGAAGCCATGGGAGAAATAGCTGCCGTAAACGATCAGATGGCCGCTGAATACGGAAAAATCCTCTTGAGCTACAGCCACGAAGACGAAGAAGGCCCGGAGAACTACCTTGAATTTCCCACCCTGCTCCGCGGGGCGGTATGGGGAGTTGCCCGTATGGCACAGACTCGTCAAAAAATAGCGGTTCAAGCGACTGACGACCTTATCCGTTTTCTATCCTACCCCGACCCGGTTATTCAGGGGACTGCATGCTGGGCTCTGGGAGGTTTGAAATCAACGGAATCCGTTAAAAAGCTTGAAGCTTTGGTGGATAATGATACTGTTATAGATATTTATAAAGACTCTTCATTGCAGTCTGTAACAGTGGGAAGGCTGGCTCAGGAAGCTCTGGATAAAATTTCCGGAATTTAATTAACAACTTTGAACAAGGAGAGGGATGATGGATGTTCTGATGCTGTCAAGGCTTCAATTTGCCATGGCAACAATGTTCCACTTCATTTTCGTACCGCTCACACTGGGGCTTTCCATCATGGTTGCCATCATGGAAACCATGTACGTGCGCACTAAAAAAGATATTTACCTGCGCATGACCAAATTCTGGGGAAAGCTGTTCGTCATTAACTTTGTTCTCGGAATCGTAACCGGAATCACTCTTGAATTCCAGTTTGGTACCAACTGGTCCCGTTATTCCGAATACGTTGGTGACATCTTCGGCTCTCTGCTGGCTATTGAAGCCACAGTTGCCTTTTTCATGGAATCAACTTTTCTTGCCGCATGGATTTTCGGCTGGAAAAAACTTTCCCCCAAAATGCACGCAGCCTGTATCTGGATTGTAGCTATCGCATCCAATATTTCTGCAGTCTGGATCATCCTAGCTAACGGCTGGATGCAAAACCCGGTTGGCTACGTAATGCGCAACGGCCGTGCGGAACTGGAAAGCTTCAGTGAAGTAATCAGCAACCCCTTTGCATGGGGACAGTTCCTCCATAACGGTTTTGCGGCATTCATGGTTGCCAGCTTCTTCGTCATGGGTATCAGTGCTTATCACCTGCTTCGCAAGAATGAAGTTGAATTCTTCAGCAAGTCTTTCAAAATGGGCTTGATCGTTGCTTTCATCTTTTCCATTCTCGTTGCAGCGCAAGGACATCACCATGCCCAGACTGTTGCTAAAATGCAGCCTGAAAAACTGGCCGCAATGGAAGCTCTTTGGGATACCGCTGAAGACGGTGCTCCTATGTATCTGCTGGCAGTGCCCGACGAAAAGAATGAAAAGAACGCCATTGAATTTCTCGGTATTCCCGGCGCACTCAGTTTCCTTGCTTTCAACGATTTTGACGCTCCGGTCAAAGGTCTGAAGGAATGGCCGAAAGAAGACCGTCCTCCGGTGACAATCACATTCCTTGCATTCCGCATCATGGTCGGGCTGGGAACCCTCTTCCCGCTGCTGTGCATCTGGGGCTGGAAAAACAGAAAGACACTTATTGAAAACAAACTCTATCTGCGCATCATGCTTTTCGCTATCCCCCTGCCTTACATCGCCACATGGGCGGGCTGGGCTGTTGCAGAAGTAGGACGTCAGCCGTGGATCGTATACGGTATTATGAAAACCAGCGATGCGGTTTCACCTATTGCCACAAGTCAGGTTGCATTCTCATTTATCGCTCTGACCACTCTCTACACTCTGCTGGGAGCGTGTGAAATATACCTGCTGGCAAAATTCGCCCGCAAAGGCCCTGAACCTGAGAAGGCTTAAGAAAGCTGTAAAACAAGGAGATAATTATGTTGGAATCCATATGGTTCTTGTTATGGGGCTTACTCTGGGCCATCTATTTCATGCTCGACGGGTATGATCTGGGTCTGGGGTCTATGATGCCCTTTTTGGCCAAAGACGAAAAAGACAGAAAAAAAATCTATAAATCCATCGGACCCTTCTGGGATGGTAACGAAGTATGGCTCATTACCGCCGGTGGTGTAACATTTGCCGCATTCCCCAAGGCATACGCTGTAATGTTCAGTGGCCTTTACACCGCACTCATGCTCCTGCTCATCGCTCTGATCATTCGCGGTGTTGCTTATGAATTCAGAGGATTGGTGGAAAGCGAATGGGCCCGCAAACTCTGGGATAAAGCAATGGTTTTAGGCAGCTTCCTTCCCGGACTGCTGCTCGGAGTTGCCTTTGCCAACATCTTCATGGGTATTCCCATTGACGAAAACGGCGTATTTCAGGGCAACCTGTTTACCCTGCTCAACCCCTACGGTCTCGGCGGCGGTATCCTTTTTGTTCTTCTTTTTGCCCAGCACGGCTGCCTCTGGCTTGCAGCACGCACAGACGGCGAACTCAACGAACGCGCCGGTAACCTCGCTGCAACAATCTGGCCGGTTCTGGCTGCGGTTTATATTGCCTTTCTGGCCCTTACCGGGGTATACACCAAGCTGCTCAGTAACTTCATTGCCTACCCGGCATTGTTACTGATCCTTTTGGTTCCGATCTTAGCAATCGTCAAGGTTCGCACTCTCATTGCAGCACGCAAATGGTGGAAAGCATGGATCAGCTCTGCTGTGCTCATCGTTTCCACCACCATGTTCGGCGTGATCGGACTGTTCCCGGCCCTGCTGCCCTCCAGCATCAATCCGGCATACTCCATCACCATCCACAATGCTGCATCAAGCCAGCTGACCCTGAAGATCATGTTGACGGTTGCACTGATCATGGTCCCCATCGTCATCGGTTACCAGTTCTGGATGCATAAAGTATTTGCAACCAAGATCACTGATGAAGATCTGGGATATTAACAAACTGATTCCAATTACGGAGAACATCAACAATGTCTAACAAGGTTCTTGAAAAAGCTCTTAACGAACAGCTCAACGCTGAAATGTACTCTGCTTACCTTTACCTTTCCATGTCTGCTTACTTCAGCGACCTCGGACTGGACGGCTTTGCCAACTGGATGCGTGTACAGGCTAAAGAAGAGCAGTTCCACGCCATGAAGTTCTATGATTACATCAACGAACGCGGCGGAAGAGTACTCCTCACTGCAATCGAAGCACCGAAGACCGAGTGGGAATCCCCGCTGGCCTGCATTGAGGCTGTTCTTGAGCACGAGAAGCATGTTACTTCCCTTGTCAACGATCTCGTAAACCTCGCAATCGATGAAAGAGATCACGCGACCAACATCTTCCTGCAGTGGTTCGTAACCGAGCAGGTTGAAGAAGAAGACAACGTGAACGCAGTACTGAACAAGCTCCGCCTCCTCAACGGTGAAGGCAACGGCATGTTCATTCTCGATAAGGAACTTTCCACCCGCGTATTCAACGCACCCGCTGAATAGTTCCGACTGCAAAACAGACTAAATAAGCCCCCTGAAGCAATGCTTCAGGGGGCTTTGTTCTTTACGTCTTATGAAATTTCAGCTTAATACTCAAATTTAACGGAAGACTGCGCGGCTGAGACAAAAACATTTGCGGCCTGATCCTGATAGGCTCTAACTCCGGCCATCTGTCTTGCGGAAAATCTTTTACCCTGAGGTTCAATGTCGGTAGTCGATTCTTCACTTTCTTTAGCATTGACGCCGGTAACCTTAGCTGCCTGCTGCTCGGCTAACTCCTCTTCTTCTACGGAGATGACACCGTCTTTATTTAAATCTTTGTCCTCTTCATCTTCTTCCTTACGGAAAAAGTTCTTCTGGAACTCCGACAGTGCTTCATAGAATAAACTTCCCTCTTGAACCCGCTCCTCGGCATCTTTCAACGAATCTATTTCAGCTTGTGAGACTTTGCCGTCTCCGTCTGAATCAAGCATGTTGAATGTTTTTTCATCCAGTCCACTATCTTCAAAAGTGACCAGCTTCTGTGAAGCTGCATTCGGACGCCTGCCGGCAGAATCTTCCGCCTGTTGCATCTCCACATCAAGCTTGCCAATAGCACCTTTCTGCTGCTGCATCTGCTCAAGTTTTGCCTGAACTTCTGCAACGGAAATTCTGCCGTTGCCATCTACATCATACTTGGAAAACTCTTTTTTACGCAGCCCTGATTCATCAAGGTCAAGGATACCATCGCCATCCTTATCCTTCGATATCATTAATGAATCAATAAAATCAGCCTGCTGAGTTTGCTCTATGATTCTTGATTCATCGGGAGCAGAATTCGCACTCACCTGCGAATTTTCAGGGCCGTCAATTCCTGAAATACTCATCTCAATACTCCTGAGTTATCCGCGCTGAACGGAGGGTAATAATTGCCCGATAAAAAGCATTAAGAACTATAAAGCAATTATCATTCCAGCACTCAGTGACATAAAGATAAATTAATACAGTGCTTATCATATTCGATCATCTGAAAATTCATCTCGATGAATTAGAATTCTGTAGTACTGAGCTATTACCATTACCTCTTCAGATTTTGCTAATCTGCCTTTAACTAAGCTATCCAAAAGGAGACAGACAATGGCTAAAAAGATTCTGATGATCGTCGGTGATTTTGTGGAAGACTATGAAGTAATGGTTCCCTTTCAGGCTTTGCAGGCAATGGGCTTTGAAGTGGATGCAGTATGCCCGGACAAGAAAGCCGGAGAACAGGTGGCAACTGCGGTTCATGATTTTGAATCCCAGCAGACCTACCTCGAACGTCCCGGTCACAACTTTACTCTGAATGCAGACTTTGACAGTGTTAATACCGCGGATTATGCTGCACTTGTAGTTCCCGGCGGCAGGGCTCCCGAGTATCTGCGTTTGAATGAAAAATTACTCGATATGGTTCGCGATTTTTCCGACCGCCCTGTTGCAGCAATCTGCCACGGCCCCCAGCTTCTTGTAGCTGCCGGTGTACTTGAAGGCAAAAAAGTATCCGCCTATCCGGCCTGCGCCCCTGAAGTAAAGCTTGCCGGCGGAGAATACGTTGAAATCGACCTTGATGATGCCATTTGTGATGGCAATCTCGTAACCGCTCCCGCATGGCCTGCCCATCCTAAATGGCTGCGCCTGCTGGTTGACCGCATCGGTTAATCAGCCCAAAGGCGGGAAAAGCACGCGAGGGAATCCCATGTGTGAAATTTATGCTTCCACCCCGCCCGCGGAATATGAACAAATTACCCGCTCCATCAGGATAAACGGTGCTGTGACCAGCATCCGCATTGAACGAAGATTCTGGAATATCCTTGATGAGCTGGTCGAAGAAGAACAAACCAGTACAGGCAAGTTTATCTCGACCCTTCATAACGAGGCATATAGCCTCAACGGTGAGATATCCAACTTCGCCTCTTTGCTGCGTGTTGTGTGCACCGCCTATCTGGTGAACAAAGCGACCTGATCCATAATAATATAAAGCATTCTGAAAGCCCGCCTTAAGAGGCGGGTTTTTTATTTCACAGCCTTAAACCTATATAGACTATGGTATTTACATCCTGTCTGAATATTATTCATTTAATTAAAATAATATAAACACCTATACTTATTCGAAACAAAATGATAATTGAGTTTAAATTTAATTACAAGGAGACAGCAATGAATAAAGACAGTTCGGCTAAAAAGATAAAACAACTAGGCAAAGGCACAACTTCATCTAACAAGCAATTCCCAAGTATAAACAATAAAATAGAATCAAGAAAAAGAAAGGATCTGGTTATCTCTGTTTGCGGACAGTTGGGCAGTGGGACCTCAACTGTAGCCAAAGAAGTAGAAAGGATATTTACAGACTACCGCTATACACCGTACCAAATTAAATTGAGTAAGATTATAGAAGAAAATATTGCGACAAACGAAAACTATAAAAATAAAGCTGAACGTATTTCCAAACTCCAAGAAGCAGGAAATAAATTACGCCAAGATCATAGCGAAAGTATTTTGACAGAATTTGCAGTTGTAAAAGCACATTACTATAGAGAAGGCATCGGCACCAATAGAGATGAAGAAGACGACCGTTTTGTTATTATTATTGACAGCATAAAGCATCCCAGTGAACATGAGCTACTAAAGCTGGTTTATGGAAAATCATTTTTCCAAATAGGTGTATTGTGTCCGGAAGGAGACCGCAAGCAAAGGCTTATGAACAATTCAGAAGTTTCGCCACAAGAAGCGACTGCTTTAATAGAAAAAGATAAAAACGAAATAGATGACTTTGGACAAAAAACTCTCGAGTCACTCTATAAATCAGATTTTTTCATTTACAATGAAAAAAACAACCTTACTTCAACGAGAAAAAAACTTAAAAGATTCATTAAATTAGTGATGTCTAACAAAACAAACACTCCAACTGTAGATGAATACGCCATGTTTCTTGCTCAAGGATCTTCACTCCGGTCAGGCTGCCTATCGCGGCAAGTTGGAGCAGTAATAATAGATGAAGAAGGTGAAATAATATCAACAGGGAGAAATGATGTCCCCAAGTACCGTGGTGGGCTATATTCAGAAGATGACCACGGGAATGACAACAGATGCCTTCATCGCTACAGCTCTGAATGCAAAAATTCAGAATACAAAGAAAAAATCAAAAATGAAATTTCTTTATCTGTCAAGACGGAAACAAATAAATTATGTAAAAATAGTGGACTTTCAGAACTGACACAAAAACAAATTGAGCAAACAGCAAAAACAATTATAGATAATATTTCATCAATTGATAAAATAAAAAACCTGACTGAATTTTCACGTTCTATACATGCAGAAATGGATGCAATAACCGCTGCGGCACGAAAAGGAAAAAGAGGCCTGAAAAACGCTCGTCTTTTCTGCACGACTTATCCCTGCCACAACTGCGCACGCCATATTGTTGCGAGCGGCATTAAAAGTGTTCATTACATTGAACCATACGAGAAAAGCCTCGCATTAAAACTGCATGATGATTCAATTGAGTTCGATTCAGATTACTCAAATAAAGGCGACAAACTAAAAATAATACCCTTTGAAGGCGTTTCCCCAAATAGATACCTTGAACTATTTGAGGCTAATGGAAGAAAAGACAACCCAGAACATACAAATCAAAAAAAAGAAAAAGCCTTACCTGCAATCACACACCTAAAAGACAATGTTGAATTCTATGAACAAGTTGTACTTGAGGACATGGTTTCAAAGAAATTGATCCCCGATCCTAACAGTTAATTTTAATTGCATATACACTTCCACTGATAATAAAAATCTGTTAGATTTTAGTTGAAATTTGCTAACTATTAGACTAGCAATCCCTTTTATAAATGGGAGATCAAAAACATGCCATTACCTAACAAATCAGAACCAACATCTTGCAACTACTCACCAAAAAAAGAGTCCAAAGTTATATACTTAACTCAAGATTATCGTAAACAGAAGGCAAGCCAAGACACCCATAAAATTACGCAAGTAACAAAAAAAGCGATAGAAGCCGTAAATAAAATTAACTGGTAATCCAGATGTCGCGACATTCTGAAAGCCCGCCTTTTAAGGCGGGCTTTTTCTTTAGCTCTCGTTGACACGTTTTTGCAATACGTATACATCAAATGCATATTGATTTTTAATAACATCCTAACAACTGCTTCCAAAATCAGAAATCTGAGGTGACCATGAATAAGTCCTTCTCCGCTATCCTGTCTCTGCTCATCACCCTATGCGTCGCCTTACCGGCCTTCGGCGGAACCAGAACTATCACCGATATGGCCGGACGTACGGTGGAAATACCGGAAAAAATAGAACGCGTAATCTGTTCCGGCCCCGGCTGCCTGCGCTATCTCACTTATCTGCAAGGGCAGGATATGATCGTAGGTGTGGACTCCATTGAGCACCGCAAAACAAGATTCGATGCGCGCCCGTACGCCATTGCCAATCCGCAATTCAAGAAAATGCCTCTCATCGGTGAATTCCGGGGGCATGACAACCCTGAACTGATCCTCGGCCTTGAACCGCAGCCGCAGGTAATCTTTAAGACATACAAAGACATGGGCTACGACCCGGATGAACTTCAGACCAAAACCGGAATTCCTGTAGTCTGCCTTTCCTACGCCAGCTTAGCCGCCAAACGCGATGTGATCTACAAGTCACTGCAACTCATGGGTGAAGTTATCGGCAAACAGGAACGAGCCAAGGCTGTGTGTGACTTCATGGAAGCTCATATTGCCGACCTGACCAAAAGAACCGCAGATATCCCCAAAGAGAAACGCAAATCCTGCTACGTTGGAGGTATTGCCAAGAAAGGTCCGCACGGTTTCCAGTCCACTGAACCAGCCTATCCGCCTTTCCGCTTTGTAAATGCTTTAAACGTAGCCTGCCCGCCCAAAGGACAAGGCAAACCCTTGCAGCATGCCAATGTTTCCAAGGAACAGATTGTGGCATGGAACCCGGAAATCCTTTTTGTTGATATTTCAACCTCCCAACTGGGTGAAAATGCCGGGGCAATCTACGAAATCAAAACCGATCCCGCTTACCAGTCACTTGATGCGGTTACTTCCGGTGAAGTTTATACAGTTCTTCCCTACAACTGGTATTCTATGAACTACGGCTCAATCATTGCCGATGCCTATTACGTAGGTAAGGTTCTCTACCCTGAAAGATTTAAAGACATCGACCCATCTGCCGAAGCAGACAAAATATACAGCTTCATGGTCGGTGCGCCTGTCCTTGAGACCATGACCAAAGCGTTCAGTGTAAAAGGTTTTGAAAAACTGGAGCTGAATTAGCTTATGCACTTTGATGACGGACAGATACCCGCGGAGTACTCGCGGCACATCAGGCAGAAAACATTCTTCATAGCAGCGGGACTGCTGCTGGCCGGAGCCATGCTGATCACTTCCATAGGCATGGGACCAGGTCTCCATCTCAGCCCCGGAAGCCTTGCTGACATTGCTTGGAGATACTGTTTCCAAACGTTTTGACCTGATCATCTGGAATATCAGACTTCCGCAGGCCCTGACCGCCTTGGCTGCCGGTGCAGGACTCTCCGTGGCCGGGGCGGTTATGCAGGCCATACTGCGCAACCCACTGGGATCACCCTTCACCTTGGGTATCTCCCATGCAGCAGCCTTCGGTGCTGCAGTCTCGGTCATGCTGCTGGACCTCGGAACCATGACCAGCTCCAATGTGGGTGCAGTGAATATCAACTCACCTTACCTGACCACCATGGTAGCTTTCGGGTTCAGCCTCATCGCCACCTTCGCCATCATAGCGATTTCACGCACCCGCAGAGCCACTCCGGAAGTAATGGTCCTGACCGGGGTCGCCCTCGGAGCACTCTTCACTGCCGGAACCATGTTCCTGCAATATTTTGCGGATGACGTGCAGCTGGCAGCCATGGTTTTCTGGACCTTTGGAGATGTAGCAAGGGCTACATGGACGGAACTGGGAATAATCAGCACGGTAACCGTCATTGCCTATATCTGGTTCACGGCAAACCGCTGGAACTTCAATGCCATCGAAGCCGGTGATGAGACTGCCAAAGGGCTGGGTGTAAAAGTTGAAAGGGTGCGCTTAACAGGGATGCTGCTGTCCTCGCTGGTTACGGCGGTCATTGTTTCATTTCTGGGTATAATCGGCTTTGTGGGGCTGGTCTGTCCGCACATGGTCCGGCGCTTGATCGGTGATGATTACCGCTTCCTGCTTCCGGCATCCTGCATTGTGGGTGCGGTGCTGCTACTCGCTGCGGATACTGCGGCAAGACTCATGCTGGCTCCCAATGTACTGCCTGTTTCAGTGCTGACTGCATTCCTCGGAGCTCCGGTCTTTATCTGGCTGATCATCAGGGGGAACAAATGAACATCAAGGTCAACAACATAAATTTCAGCTACAGCGGAACCCCGATTCTAAAGGATGTAGATTTCACCGTTGAACAAGGTGAGCTGCTGGCTATTCTCGGTCCCAATGGCGCGGGTAAAACCACCCTGCTCAAATGCATGAACGCCATCCACAGGCCGGGAAAAGGATCGGTTCTAGTTAAGGAAAAGGATGTATTCAAGCTCGCTTCAGACGACATCGCTCGCTTGATCGGCTACGTGCCGCAACGAGTAGAACCTGCCCGCCTGACCGTATTTGATGCCGTACTCATGGGCCGCAAGCCGCACATCAAATGGCGGGTCCGGGACCACGATATCTGTATTGTAGATGCTGCTTTGAAGCGACTTTCACTCAACCATCTTTCACTGCGTTACATCGACCTGCTCAGTGGCGGCGAACTCCAGAAGGTCAGCATTGCCCGTGCCCTTGTACAGGAACCGGAAGTGCTTCTGCTTGATGAACCGACCAGCTCCCTTGATCTCAAGAACCAGCTTGAAATCCTGCGCACCGTGCGTGCGGTGGTTAAAGGGCACAAGGTCTCGGCGATTATGACCATGCATGACCTGAACACGGCACTGCGTTATGCGGATAAATTCATTTTCCTCAAGAACGGAACGGTCTGCGGCTGCGGAGGCAAGGACTCTGTCAGCGCAGATATAATCGAGCAGGTTTACGGGGTGGAAGTTGAGATTGAAATGCGCAAGGGGTGCCCCGTAATCCATCCCGTGGAAGACCTCAAAGCCCTTGATTATGAACATGAGCACTCTCACAAACATTTGCATGAAATGAGGCAATAAAACATGACATACTTTTCAGAAGACCGGATTAAACAAACAATCGAATTTCACGGCCACCAGTGCCCCGGGCTCGCCATCGGCGTCCGCGCGGCAGAACTTTGCCTGCGCGAACTGGGCCACCATGACGACTCATCCATCGTTGCCATATGTGAAACCGACATGTGCGGAGTGGATGCAATCCAGTTCCTGACCGGATGCTCCGTAGGCAAAGGCAACCTGATCCTCAAAGATCACGGCAAAATGGCCTTTACTTTCTTTCGCCGGGACGACGGCAAAGGATTTCGGGCCATGCTCAATCCCGACTTTATCGGTGGATTACGCTCTGAAATGGGCCGTCTGATGGAAGTTGTGTACGAAGGCACCCCAACTCCCGAAGAGGAAGAACGATGCACACAAGTCCGCGCTGAATGCGAAAAACAATATTATACAGCTGACCTTGCGGACATGTTCATTAAACAGGAACCGCAAATAAAAATGCCTCGTCCGGCATCCATACTGCAATCACTTGTCTGTGAGGATTGCGGGGAAATGCACATGGAATCACGCTCGCGGCGATTCGCAGGACGCACGTTATGCCTGACCTGCTTTGATAAGGTTGAGCAGAAGATGTGAAAAAAGGGGCCTCTGTCACACAGACAGAGACCCCTTTACTTTAAGTGCAATTCTAAACCTTAAGCAGGATTCTTAACCTTGTAGAACATGGCGTAAAGGACCGGGACAACCAACAGGGTAAGCACGGTGGCAAAAGCCAGCCCTGCCATGATGGTTACCGCCATGGCTGAGAAAAAGGCATCAGTCACCAGCGGCAGCATACCGAGGATGGTGGTTCCGGCAGCCATGGCTACCGGACGGATACGGCTAAGGGCCGAGTCCATTACTGCTCTATACGGCTCCTTACCTTCTGCAAGCTCCAGATTGATCTGATCCAGCAGGACGATGGCATTCTTAATCAACATACCGGAAAGCGAGAGGAATCCCAGCAGGGCCATGAAACCGAATGGCTCCCCGGTCAGAAGCAACCCGCAGGTAACCCCGATGATCGACAAAGGTACGGTCAACCAGATGATGGTCGGGATTCGCAGATTGTTAAAGAGCATGACAGTCGCAAGGATCATAATAAGGAACGGTCCACCTAAACTGGCAGCAAGACTGCCCTGCGCGTCGGAAGCATCTTCAAATTCACCACCCCACTCCATTGTGTAGCCTGCAGGTATTTTCATGCCTTCAATCTGCGGCTGCAACTCATTAAAGAGCACGGAAGGAAGCCCTTCAACAGGTTCGCAGGAAGCGGTGATGGTCAACATACGGTTACGGGTAAGCAACTTGCCAGGTTCGATGTTGGTTTTAAAACCGGAGACCACCTCTTCCACCGGAATCATGCGTCCGGCGACCGGACTGAAAATCTGCACGTCACCGATCTGGTTTACGTCCAGCCTTTCTTTATCCGGGGGACGGGCAACGATGGGCAGGAGCTTATCCCCCTCGCGGTAAACACCGATATTGGTTCCGGTGAAGAACATCTGCATGGCCTTGGCAAGATCAGGACGGGTAATACCAACTCTCTTTGCCTGAGCCTCCATAATTACCGGACTCAAGACTTTGACATCCTGACGCCAGTCGTCACGAACGGATTCAGCACGTCCGGTAGCGAGCATTATCTCCTGCGCTTCTTGGGACAGTTCACGCAGAACCTTGGTATCAGGACCGCTGAAACGGACTTCAATAGAGGCCGCGCGTCCGGGACCGAGCTTGAATTTTTTAACTTTGGCTTCAGCCTGCGGATAATTCTCATACAGATATTTTTTATAGCGGGCCATGACTTCGCCGGTCGTTTCATAATCCTTCACCTCCACCAGCAGAAGCCCATAAGACTTAGCCGTTTTTTCAGGTGAATAGGTAAGGATAAAACGGGGTGCACCCTGTCCGGTAAATGTAGAGACATTCTTGACCTGCTCATCCTTAAGGATCACTTCGGCCAGTCCCTGTACATCTTCAGCTGTGGCCCGGATGTCAGTTCCCTGCGGCAACCAGTAATGGATATAGAAACGGGGCTGGGTTGAATCAGGAAAGAAGCTCTGCTTAACAAACCCGAAACCATAGATCGATCCGGCCAGCATAACAGCCAGAGTTACCATGGTCAGAACCCTTTTACGCAGACAGAATTCAAGAATGCTGCGGTAAGCACGAAAGATGAATCCTCCGTATGGATCGCCATCTTCGCTGATTTTTGGACGCAAAAACATTTCACATAGCAACGGGGTTACAGTCACAGCAGTAATCCAGCTCATCATCAAAGAGATAAAGAGAACGATGAACAGGGAACGGCAGAATTCGCCAACACTGTCCTGACTTAAACCGATCCCGGCAAAAGCCATGATGGCAATAATGGTACCACCCAGAAGCGGCCATTTGCTCTGCTCCACAACATCTACTGCAGCCTGAATACGGTCCATTCCCTTCTGGTAACGGATCAGCACCCCTTCGATAACCACAATGGCGTTATCCACAAGCATGCCAAGGGCAATAATCAATGCCCCGAGTGAGATACGTTCCAGTGCGACCCCGGCCATCTGGATAAAGATGAATGATCCGCAAATTGTGATCAGCAGTATAGCCCCGATAAGCAGGCCGGACTGCATACCCATGAAAAGCAGAAGCACTATGATTACAATTGCCACAGCCTCGGCGAGGTTGATAACAAAAGAGTTAACCGCATTATCGACCCTGCTGGGCTGGAAGTATACTTCCTCAACGTTAATGCCGACCGGAGTCTGGGCCTGTAACTGATCTAACTTGGCATTGATGGCCTGCCCCAGCTCAACCACGTTGGCTGAAGGATTCATAGATATGCCGATGGCTATGGCATTATGCCCGTTAAAGCCCATTATCTGTGAAGGCGGACTCTGGTAACCGCGATGAATTTCCGCCACATCCCGCAGCGGAACAAGTTTACCGGAACCGTCACGGATGAAAAGATCACCAAGATCCTCAACCGACTCCACACCGCCGGAAGGTGCTATCTCAATGTATTCCCGCCCGACTTTTACATTGCCGGACTCAACTACAAGGTTGCGGTTGGAGAGGGTCTTGTAGACAGAATCGAGTGATACTCCCAGCTGGGACATTCTTGCCCGCGAGATTTCCACAAAGACAGTCTCCTGCTGTTCACCCCAGACGGTAATCTTGGCAACGTTTTCAACCAGCAGCAATTGCTTGCGCAGAAAAGTCACGTAATCCTGCAAATCCAACTGCGAATAACCGTCCCCGGTTACCGAGAGAAGGATGCCGTAAACATCACTGAAATCATCGATAACAAGAGAAGGCCCTGCCCCGGGGGGGAGGAAGGACTGGGCATCACTTACCTTACGGCGGAGTTCATCCCAGACTTGGGGCAGGGTGTCCTTATCATATTTATCCTGCACTTCAACTGTGACAATGGATTGCCCACGGTTAGAAATGGAGGTTACCTTATCAAGCTGTTTAAGCTGCTGGGCTGCCCCTTCAATAACGTCCGTAACTTCGTCAGCCACTTCCGCAGGCGCAGCACCGGGGTAGTTAGTGACAACCAACGCTTCCTTAATAGTAAATTCAGGATCCTCAAGGCGGGGCATATCCAGAAAAGCATTAATCCCGCCAAGGAAAAACACAATTGTCAGGACCAATGAAACTGTTTTCTTTTCAATGGTCAGCCGTGCAAAACTCATCCGCGGCCCCCGATTCTACCCTTGAGAATTTTTACTTCCTGTCCGTCACGCAGGTAATGCGCACCGGACACAACCACCTGTTCACCGGGGTTGATTCCTTCGTGAATCTCAAAACTGTCGTTAACTATCCGGCCGACCTCAACGGTACGCTTCTTCACTGCCCCTTTTTCATATACCCAGACAAATTTATCCTGATCGGGATAACCAACTACAGCTGAGATAGGTACGGAAACAGAACCAGCATCTTTATTTTCCGGCATACTGGCAACGACTTCCGCAGTCATACCCGGATGGATGGAAAGACCGTTGGGATTTTCCATTTTAAGAGTCACTTCATAGGTCTGAGTCTCAGCATTGGCTTTGGTCTGGAATTCCTTGATTTCAAGTTTGAAATCATGATTTGGATATGACTCAAATTTTGCTATGCCTTTAAAATTAGGGCTCTCTTTATTTATGAATCCACGGACCCATATATTTTCTGGAACATCCACAACGACATCAAGAGCCGAAGTATCCTCTAATTGAACAATGGACTCCTTAGCCTGCACAAATTCGTGGTTTTCCACGGACTTTACAGCAATTGTTCCGCTGAACGGAGCTTCAAGGCGGGTGTACTGAAAGTTAAGCTTGGCCCTGCGCAATTCCTGAATCAGGGAATTTACCGTGGCTCGGCTGCTTTCAAATGAACTCTGAGCTGAATCGAAAGCTGATTGAGCTACGGTGTCAGACTCCAGTAGCTTTGCATTTCGTTCGTAGTTCAGCTTTGCTTCTTTCATTACCGAACGAGCACCGATGAGCTTAGCCTCAAGGTCAGCAACAGCAGCTTCAAAATCACGCTGATCCAAAGTGGCTATGACCTGCCCTTTTTTCACGTAATCCCCTTCCTTAACACTGAACTCTTCAATTTGGCCGGGAACACGGAAAGCTAAAGTAGCTTCGCGGGTCGCTTTGACTTTACCCGGGAATTTTCTAAGCTCCGGTGCACTGTCGTCAGTGATTTTCATTACCCTTACCGGTCTAACTGGCTGTTCTACTTTAATTTCTTCCTTACATCCAGGTAAAAGCATCATTGCCATAATCAAAAATAACAATTTATTGCGCATGGATCTCCCCCCACTGCTTTATATTTTTATCTTCTAATCAATCAGTTGATTAACTCTCGGTTAAAAAAATTATTCCCAAAGGGCAGGGCTTCCCGCCTTCAACAGAAGAGTGACTGTCTTGCGGTACTCGTCAACTTTCTGGTCATCATCAATATAGTGACCACCACCAAGTAAGTAGTCTGAGAAGACAGTACCCAATACAGCTGTGAAACAGATATCTTTAACTTCTTCCCGATGATCTGTCTTAGCACCAGTCTTGGCCAAGAATTGCGTAAAGTGCTCCCAACCTATGTTATAAAGAGTTAATCGCAGATCCTGTAATTCTTCACTATCATGGTTTAGCTCGCGCAACCCAACTAGGTAGACGTTCCTGTTGTTCCTTGCATCATCACGAAAGGCAGCCACATTGAGTTCAACCAACTCGCCGTGATTTCTGGCCTCTGACATTGATTTTTTGATCACGGAAACCATTCGATCACTAAAAGAGGTAAAGATTTCACGCAACAGACCTGTCTTACCTCCAAAGTAGTAAGATATCATAGCACTGTTTACGTCAGCTTCACGGGCTATATCCCTGATTCCAACTGAGTTAAAGGAGCGTTCAGCAAAAAGCTTGGCCCCGGCATGGAATATTTTTTCGCGCTTAGTCATGCGACCCAATTAATCATTCGATTAATCTTTGTCAATCGTATGATTAACTATTCTCAAAAATAGTTTTCTACCAAAGATTTTTAGTATCTAACTCTTCC
The DNA here is from genome assembly GCF_048612815.1 of Maridesulfovibrio pacificus (SeqCode). Lineage (NCBI taxonomy): Bacteria > Pseudomonadati > Thermodesulfobacteriota > Desulfovibrionia > Desulfovibrionales > Desulfovibrionaceae > Maridesulfovibrio > Maridesulfovibrio pacificus (SeqCode). Next base: position 3,402,127 of record NZ_JBLZNE010000001.1, on the reverse strand, counting down.
AAAGCCTTGGGTGCATCAGATTTTCTGCTGATATTGATAACTTCCACTCGGCGATTCTGAGCTCTGCCCTGCGCATTTTCATTGGATGCTATAGGCTGATCCTCGCCCATACCTTGAACTTCAATACGAGCTGGATCTATATTAAAATGAACTGCAAGATAATTTCTAACCGATTCTGCACGTTTTAAGCTCAAAGAACGATTGTATTCGCTCTTTCCGGCAGAATCAGTATGCCCTACCAACCTGACCTGCATGGACTTTCCAGGACCGGAAGTCAGTGCTGTGCCGAGAGAATCAACAACCGGATTAGCTTTCTCACTGATTTTGGCTGAATTAACTCTAAATTCGATTTTTAGAAATGCCCGCCCACCCGGATCGGTGATCATACGCAGAATATCATCAGAATTTGCGGCAAAGCCATCTTGCCTGGCCGAAACAAATGGTACACAGGCAAAAATAAATATGATCAGGAAAGCAATTTTTTTCATAAGTACCTCCGGGCAAACTTTAAGGGATAGCAATAAAATACCCTCTCCACAGCTCTGGGGCAAGGATTTCTATTTCGGTGAGAATCAGTAACTCGGCTTTGAACGGCCCTTTTTTACTTCTGACCTTTTCTTCTTGCTATCAAGCCGCTTGCGTTTTGCAGAGTGCGGAACCTTTGTTTTATGTCTTTGGCGCACCGGCTTTAAGGCATCTGCTAACATCTTGGCAAAACGTGAAACGGCCTCCTCCTTGTTGCGAAACTGGCTGCGGTGTTCCTCGCAGGACAGCTGCAATTCCCCTTTAGTGTTGATACGTCCAGAAAGGCGAGTCATGAGTACCGTCTTCTGGTAATCACTAAGACTGGGCGAATCCTGTACATTAAAAACCAGCGTAACCTTGGAAGAGGTTTTATTTACATGCTGTCCGCCGGGGCCGGAGCTGCGGCTGGTTAAAAAAGTAATTTCATTCTCAGGTATGGACAATGTGTGAGTGATACTTATCATAGCTATCGGCTGGATATTCTGTCTTTTGTATGCGTATGTGGCGTACGCAGTCTATTAAGTACGGTGCTTCGGGTCTTGCATCGTTCTTACTTTTTTTCAAGGAGAATTTATTATGAAAATTGCACTTCCCTCCAGAGATGGAATGGTCGACGGTCACTTCGGACATTGTGAAGCTTTCACCATCTATACTCTGGATGAGTCCAAAAATATCATCGAAGAAGAAAAACTCACCCCTCCCCCCGGTTGCGGATGTAAATCCAACATCGTGCCCACTCTCGCTGAAAAAGGTGTAACCGTAATGCTGGCGGGCAACATGGGACAGGGAGCGGTCAACCTCTTGCAGAACAGCGGCATTCAGGTTATCCGCGGATGTGGTGGCGAACTCAAAGAAGCGGTTGCTCAGTGGGCAGCAGGAAGTCTGACTGACTCCGCAACCGTCTGCGACGACCACGGTTCCTGCGGCAACCACTAGAATTTAGGATTAAACATTAATCCGCAGCCCGCAAATAAATAATTGGAGATAGAACATGAATGAATGTCCCTGCGGTTCCGGTAACGCTTACGAAAGCTGCTGCGAACCCTACATCACAGGAAAAGAGCCTGCACCCACTGCTGAAGCACTGATGCGTTCCCGCTACAGTGCATTCGTTGTAAAGAATGTCGACTACCTCGGCGATACCCTCGCCCCGGAAAGCAAGCACGATTACGATGAGAATCAGGTTAAAACCTGGGCGGAAACATCCACATGGCTCGGCCTTGAAATTGTTTCTACCTCCAAGGGCCTTTCTGACGATGAAACCGGCGAAGTCGAATTCATCGCAAAATTCAGGCAGTCAGGAGCGATCCACACCCATCACGAAGCCAGCCACTTTGAAAAAAGAGAAGGCAACTGGCTTTACCTTGATGGTGACATCGTTCCTCCCATGCCAATCAAAAAAGATAAAAAAGTAGGACGCAACGAGCCCTGTCCCTGCGGCAGCGGCAAGAAATACAAGAAGTGCTGCGGCTAACCGCAACCTTCCACAAGTCTGAAAATGATAAAACCCCCGTTCCTTGGAGCGGGGGTTTTTCTATTTGTATTGGGATGTTGAGTCTGTTTCGAGGAATACACTCAAGGAGTTGATAGTCGATAAACACAGAGAACCACAAACTAGACTTATACGATTATCCTTATGACGCTCTGAGGATGCCAGAACTCTACCTGTACGCTCATTTATTATAAAAACTGTATAGCTGCATATTATTCCACTTAAAATCTTTTACAAGGCAAATTCCCTTGGGACATAACCACCCTAATGAACCCTATACTCACCAAGAGTTCAAGACCCAAAAACGACTCCCCAAGCCCCCCTTACGAATGACGTCCCTGAGCATCAAAAACAAATCCGCTGCAAACAAGTAAAGCCCCCTTGAGTTAACAAGGGGGCTTTGAAAATAAAAAAGCTTGCGGCGACCTACTTTCCCACTAGCTACCTAGCAGTATCATCGGCGAAGGAGAGCTTAACTTCCGAGTTCGGAATGGGGTCGGGTGTGACCTCTCCTCAATGGCCGCAAGCAAATTTAGCTTGCTTTTTGAGCAAAAATATATGGTTTAATAGAGAAGAATTAGAGTTCCATTAGCTTCAATCGTTTAGGATTAAAGTTAAGGGAAGAGAAGAAAAATAAGTCGCACGATTTATTAGTACTGGTCAGCTGAATGCATCACTGCACTTACACCTCCAGCCTATCAACCAGGTGGTCTACCTGGAATCTTTAGATGCTAAAGCATAGGGATAACTAATCTTGAGGCAGGCTTCCCGCTTAGATGCTTTCAGCGGTTATCCCTTCCGAACTTAGCTACCCTGCAATGCCACTGGCGTGACAACAGGAACACCATAGGTTCGTCCACCCCGGTCCTCTCGTACTAGGGGCAGACCCTCTTCAATTATCCTACGCCCACGGTAGATAGGGACCAAACTGTCTCACGACGTTTTAAACCCAGCTCGCGTACCACTTTAATCGGCGAACAGCCGAACCCTTGGGACCTGCTTCAGCCCCAGGATGTGATGAGCCGACATCGAGGTGCCAAACCGCGCCGTCGATGTGAACTCTTGGGCGCGATCAGCCTGTTATCCCCGGCGTACCTTTTATCCTATGAGCGATGGCCCTTCCATGCGGAACCACCGGATCACTAAGACCAACTTTCGTTCCTGCTCGACATGTCTGTCTTACAGTCAAGCTCCCTTATGCCTTTGCACTCGACGGCTGGTTTCCAATCAGCCTGAGGGAACCTTTGCAAGCCTCCGTTACTTTTTGGGAGGCGACCGCCCCAGTCAAACTACCCACCAGACACTGTCTCCAAGCCGGATAACGGCGTTGGATTAGAATTCAAGACTATCAAGGGTGGTATTTCAAGGTTGGCTCCACCGACACTGGCGTGCCGGCTTCAAAGCCTCCCACCTATCCTACACATGATAGCCCTAAACCCAATGTCAAGCTATAGTAAAGGTGCACAGGGTCTTTCCGTCTTACCGCGGGTAACCGGCATTTTCACCGGTAATTCAATTTCACTGAGTCTCTGGTTGAGACAGTGGGGAGATCGTTACGCCATTCGTGCAGGTCGGAACTTACCCGACAAGGAATTTCGCTACCTTAGGACCGTTATAGTTACGGCCGCCGTTTACTGGGGCTTCAATTCGGAGCTTCGACCGAAGTCTAACACCTCCTTTTAACCTTCCAGCACCGGGCAGGCGTCAGTCCATATACATCGTCTTACGACTTAGCATAGACCTATGTTTTTAGTAAACAGTCGCCCCCCCCGATTCTCTGCGGCTCCAAACAGCTCATTAAGTGAATCAAGTCACCATCTGGAGCATCCCTTCTCGCTAACTTACGGGATCATTTTGCCGAGTTCCTTAACCAGAGTTCTCTCAAGCGCCTTGGTCTACTCGACCCGACTACCTGTGTTGGTTTGCGGTACGGTCAACAAATGCTAAACTTAGAAGATTTTCTAGGCAGTCTGGAATTACTCACTTCAAACGTAAAGTTACGGCATCGTGTCTCGGCCTTAAAGAGAAACGGATTTGCCTATTTCTCAAGCCTACGCACTTACACCGGCATATCCAACAGCCGGCTGAGCTATCCTACTGCGTCCCTCCATCGCACACATTTGCTGGTACGGGAATATTAACCCGTTTTCCATCGACTACGCCTTTCGGCCTCGCCTTAGGGACCGACTAACCCTGGGAAGATTAGCTTTACCCAGGAAACCTTAGTCTTACGGCGAACAAGTTTCTCACTTGTTTTATCGTTACTCATGCCAGCATAATCACTTCTCATTAGTCCAGCGAACCTTCCGATTCACCTTCATCCCATCTGAGAACGCTCTCCTACCGATGCGTCAAAGACGCATCCCGTAGCTTCGGTACCATACTTAGCCCCGTTACATTTTCGGCGCAGAATCGTTAGACCAGTGAGCTATTACGCTTTCTTTAAAGGATGGCTGCTTCTAAGCCAACCTCCTGGCTGTCTATACAACTCCACCACCTTTTCCACTGAGTATGGATTTGGGGACCTTAGCTGACGGTCTGGGCTGTTTCCCTTTCGACTACGGACCTTCGCACCCGCAGTCTGACTCCCAGGATATATCTTACGGCATT
>NZ_JBLZNE010000001.1:2785000-3392500 GCF_048612815.1 Maridesulfovibrio pacificus (SeqCode) | reverse complement strand
AAACCGGGAACAAGAATATTCACATCACAATCATTTTCCCAACGGGCTTTTACTGAGATGAGCCAGCTTCCATCTTCACGTTGCTCCAACACACGCCCCACAACAGGCTTGCGCTCTTCCTGGGAGGGAGGCAGAGCAATGGTGCTGGGACCGGATTTCTTAAAAAAAGCAGTTGTCAAAGGACGGGTTGCGGCGTTGGTCAATTCGTCCAAGGCATTTCCGGGCAGTGAACCGCCCGCCTTGGCCTTATCTATGACCGTGCGGTATACATCCACTACCTGCGCAAGATAGGAAGAACTCTTGGTCCTCCCTTCGATCTTCAAGGATGCGATCCCCAGCTTGGCCAGCATGCGCACATAATGCACAAGGCAGAGATCTTCCGCTGCAAAAAATTCTGTATAACCGTCATGTTCAACCGCTTCCCAAACATCCTGACCGGGACGGGTCTTCTCCTCCACCCGCATTCCTGTAGCCTTGTATTCAAAACGGCAGGGATGGGTGCAGCGGCCCATATTTGCAGAACGGTCATTAAGCCATGCACTCAGAAAACAACGCCCTGAAATAGCCATGCACATGGCCCCGTGCACAAACATTTCCAACTCCATTTCAGGACATTTCCCGGCAATGTCAGTTACATCAGCAGCGGAAAGCTCACGCGCAAGGTTAACCCTTGAAGCTCCGAACTTCTGCCAGAATTTTGCGGCTTCGCTGTTTCCGGTATTAGCCTGAGTGCTGATATGCACCGGAATGTCAGGCAGGACCTCTGCTGCCAGCATGAGCACTCCGGGGTCGGCAATAATAAGTCCGTCCGGTGGGCATTCAGCCAGCTTTTCAAGATCAGCTCGGACCTTGGCGAGGTCTTTTTCTTTAGGATAGGCATTAACGCAAAAATAAACCTGCACATTGTTATTACGGCAGAGCTCAAAGGCCGCGGGAAGCTCCTCCCACTTAAACCCCGCCCCGGCGGAACGCAGGTTCAAATCCCCTGCTCCAAGATAAACCGCATCTGCACCATAAGTCACAGCGGTTTCGAGTTTTTCCATATTACCGGCAGGACAAAGAAGTTCCGGCATTTCACCAAGGATCGGACGGGCGATATCAGGATTGTCTGTTTTATTTTCTGTAGATGTATTCATAGTAAGATTAATAGTGTTAAATTTTGAGTCCTCTGGACTGCCTGAAGGCCTTTATCCCGTCAAGTACGCTGTGATGTACAAAAAGATTTCCAGTACCTTTACCGAGCTTGATATCCGGCTTTACAGAACCGTGAAAATCAGACCCTCCGCTGGGAAGCAAATCATACTTGCGGGCCAGACCTTTGACTATCCCGGTCATTTCAATGGAGTGCGAACTGTAATAAACTTCGATTCCCTGCAATCCCATTTCTTTTAAACGCCCTACTTCACGATCCAATTCTTCCTCATCAGAACTGAGCAGAAATGGATGGGCAAGAATAGCTGTAGCGTCAGTTGAACGCAGCAGGTTGAAGGCTTCTTCAGCTGAAATATTGTTCTTGGGATAATAGGCCTTACCTTTTTTACCCAGATAACTATCAAAAGCTTCATCAAAATTATGCACATACCCCTTCTGGAGCATGACCCGGGCCATATGCGGCCTGCCGAGGGTTCCGGCGGCCTGACCCTGCACCTCTTCCATAGAGATGTCAAAGCCGAGTTTTTGCAACTTAGCTACTACTGCTTCATTGCGCTCGATTCTCCTGGCGCGGACTTCATCAAAAACACGCTTCAAACGCTCAGAATACGGGTCCACCCAAAGTCCGACAATATGCAAAACTCCTACTTTGCTCTCAACACTTAATTCACAGCCGGGCACAACTTCAACTCCGGTTTTCACCCCGGTTTCAAGGGCTTCGGGCAATCCTTCCATAGTATCATGGTCGGTAAGAGCAATAGCGGTGAGTCCGGCTTCTTTTGCAGCCTTAACAAGTTCTTTGGGAGTAAATGTTCCGTCTGAAGCGGTGGAGTGGGTATGCAGATCAATGGCAGACATAATAATCTCCGGTAGTAGCGCAGAAAATGCGGGGTTGAGGAATTCTTTTTCTATAGTTATAGGGTAGGGATCAAACAATGTGCAAGGAGTACCTTTATGACTCTGAATAAAGAACTGGTCGACATACTCGTCTGCCCTAAATGCAAAAGCGAGCTGGAGCTTCTTCCCGGTGAAACAGGGCTCAAATGTGATGCCTGTAATGTTATCTATCCGGTCAAAGACGAAATCCCGATTATGCTCGTTGATGAAGCCGTTCCCGCTGACCAGTGGGAAAATAAATAAGTACAATTCTAAACAATGCGGGAACAGCCTTATTGGCTAACCGCGACACCACAAGGAGTTTCCATGTCCCAAGCCAAAGACGGCGACAAAATCCGCGTCCACTATGCCGGCTCCCTCGAAGACGGTACCGAATTTGATTCCTCTTACAAAAGAGACGAACCTCTTGAGATCGTTCTCGGTCAGGGTATGCTGATCAAGGGTTTTGAAGACGCTGTCAAAGGCCTTTCCGTTGGTGAAAAGGTAAAAGCTACCATCAGCCCCGAAGAAGGCTACGGCCCCTACCACGAGGAACACACCTTCGAAGTAGACCGCAACCAGATTCCGCCTGAAATCAACCCCGAAGTGGGCATGATGCTCCAGGTTAACACCGACCAGGGTGTTACCAACGTAACAATTAAATCCGTATCCGATGAGAAAGTTGTCCTCGACGGCAACCACCCTCTCGCCGGTCAGACCATGGTTTTCGAGATTGAACTGCTTGAAATCATGTCTTAATTTTTCATGGGTTTAGAGCCCAATTGAGAAGAATTAAATCCCCGTAGGAATCTTTCTGCGGGGATTTTTCTTTTATGTCGACAACTTACATATAAAATCTTCATTTATCCTGTAAAATATTATTGTTCCAACGTTGACAACCTAAACCGAATGCATATTTGTAATGCAGACGAAGAAAACAGGAGGTTATTTATGGTTATCGACTTTGGTTCATTCTATAACTTTCCGTATGAATTTGATAAAATATTCAACGACGTCTTTAATCCTCATCACCATAGACGGAGAAAAGTATCATATCCTCCGTTGAATATCGTAGAGGATGAAAACAACATATATATTCGTGCGGAAGTACCTGGAATTTCCATTGAAGATATGGAGATTACGGTCACAGATAAGAATCTTGTCCTTAAGGGAGAGAGAAAACTTCCTGAAGGAAGATACTTTCGTCAGGAAAGACCGTCTGGAGTATTCCAAAGAATTGTATCCATCAACACTACTGTAGATGTAGACAGAATCACTGCATCAACCAAAGACGGAATACTTAATATTACTCTTCCAAAAACTGAAGCTTCCGTTCCCAGAAAAGTCGGAATTACTGTTGAGTAAGGGAGGATTAATATGACTACTGAAAAAAATATGGAAAAATTCAGTCCCGCAACAGACATTGTTGAAAGTGAACAGGGCTTTTACATGTATGTTGACCTGCCCGGCGTAAGTAAAGAAGCCCTTGAAATAGACCTTGATGAAAACACACTCATTGTCTCCGGTAAGGCTGCTACTGCACTGGGCGAAGATGAAAAATTCATTGATCAGGAATTCTGCGAAGGCGAATACACCCGAAGATTTACCATCGCGGATGTTGTTGATCGAGAGAACATTAAAGCCAACCTGAAAAACGGTGTGCTGGAACTATTCCTGCCCAAGATGCCGGAAGTTCAGCCCCGCAAGATACAAATTACCAACGAATAAAAGAAGACCTCACTCCTTCACCCCCCTCGAGAAAGGCTCCCTCTACCACGGGGAGCCTTTTCCATTTAAATTTACTCCACGCCTTTCTCGTTCAAAAATCTGCCAAAGTCCTTGTCTGTTTTCATAATATGGTTCCGCAACCAGTCGGCAAGATACTTAAAGACCTTAACCGGCTCGACAGGGTTTCCGGATTTTACAAGCAGATCAAGAGCCTCAGCCTTCGTAGTAAAGTCATGATGCATTTTTTCATGCTCTTCATAATCAGGATAACCATATTTCTCCATAAACCTTTCTTCAGTGGAAAAATGGCTTACCGCATAATCGCACATATCTTTAACTAAAATCTTGAGGACCTTCTCCTCTTCCATATTTTTAACCGAGTCGTAAGCTTTGTTAATCATACCTACTAGCTGTTTATGCTCTGTATCTATGATGCTTACCCCGACCGAGTAATCATCATTCCATTCTAAAATCGGCATCCTAACTCCTATTCACGTATTATTTTTAAAAGACATTGATTTCTGACATTCTCTCAACATAAATGTACGAGGCCAGTAAACATATATTACTGCCATATCAAGTTTGCCCGCAAAGAGCGTTTCTGGTAAACCGCTATAAACCCTATTTAAGGAGGAAATTAAAAATGAAATTTTTCAAGATATTGTTGGTCAGTGCTCTTTTCTGTGCGGCCCTTTTCGCAGGAACCGCTAACGCAGCAGGCTCTAAAGTTTTCGTTAAACTGCAGACCAGCATGGGTAACATAGTGCTCGAACTCGACAAAGCCAAGGCTCCCATTACTGTGGAAAACTTCCTGCGCTACGTAAATGAAGGACACTACAGCGGAACCATCTTTCACCGCGTAATTGACGGCTTCATGATTCAGGGCGGCAACTTCGACAAAAACATGAAACAGAAGCCCACCCACGCTCCCATTGAAAACGAAGCCCGTAACGGCCTTTACAATGACAAATATACCATTGCCATGGCCCGCACCAATGATCCCCACTCAGCCACAGACCAGTTCTTTATTAATGTTAAGGACAACAGTTTCCTCAACTTCAAGTCAGAATCAGGCTCCGGCTGGGGCTACGCTGTTTTCGGTAAAGTCATCGGCGGCAAGAAGGTTGTCGACAAAATAGCCAAGACCGTAACCTTCCGCAAGGGACATTTCAGCGATGTCCCGGTGAAACCAATCACTATCATCAAGGCTGAAGAGCTTAAGCAATAATCAGATGTTAAGTTTAATCATTTATAATACCCTGTCACCATGTGGCAGGGTATTTTTTTTGACAACCCAACTTCGAACTTTTATGTAAGTGAATACTATAAGCTTCTAAAAATATTCCCGGAGGAAATTCCATGAACCTGAAGAATAAAATCGCCCTTTCACTCATAATTGCCCTGACACTCGGACTGGCCGGATGTCAGTCCGCTTACTACAAAACCATGGAAAGCTTCGGCTACCACAAACGAGACATCCTTGTTTCCAACGTCGAAAAGGCTCGGGAATCACAGGAAGAGGCCAGCGAACAGTTTAAAAGCGCGCTCGAAAAATTCAGTGCCCTGACCGGATTCCACGGCGGCGATCTTCAGGAAACCTACGAACGCCTCAACGATGAATATGAGAACAGCGAAGCAGCCGCACTGGAAGTACGCAAAAGAATTGATGCGGTTGAAGAAGTTGGAAACGATCTTTTTGACGAATGGAATGCTGAGCTTGACCAGTACACCAGCAGAAAGCTCCGCAACGAAAGCCGGGTAAAACTTTCCAAGACCAAAAGTAAATTCAAGCGGTTGCTCTCCGCCATGCGCAAGGCTGAAAAGAAAATTGACCCTGTGCTCAATGTTTTCCGGGATCAGGTGCTCTACCTGAAACATAACCTGAATGCTCAGGCCATTGCCTCACTCAAATCTGAACTGAACACCCTTGAAGCTGACATCGGCAGGCTGATCAAGGAAATGCAGCGTTCAATCGATGAAGCTGACGCTTTTATCAAGGAATTGAAAAAGAATTAAGAATGACAAACTGTCATTGAACTTAAAAACAAAAAATCCCCGGAGTAACCTTACTCCGGGGATTTCTTTTCGCGCTTGTTAATCGAATGCTGCGAAAACGGTTTAACCGTTAACTACCTGCAGCTGTTTTTTTACAAATTCCAGTTCGTCTTCAGATTTGGTCGCAGCCTGCTCAGCCAGAGCCTGAGCGCAGAAGGTAAGCATTACATCTGTATCAAGTCCCAGCAGAATGGAACCGTTGGATACAATACAGGTTTTACCCTGATCTTCCATCAGATAAGCCCTTTTGTCTCGCTCCTCACCATTTCTGGTTGCAATGGAATAGCCTGTGCGCCCCTTCTCGGTACTGTAAATCTTTTCAGATACCAGCTCCCCGCTGTCCTCGTTGTAGTTGAGGGATTCATTTTCAAGTTTTCCGACGAAGGAAATCTGGCCACCAAAATCATTTTCCAGAGTCACCCTTTTAAGGGCAGCTGACTTTTTCATGATCCTTGTCCACCGATGTTTCTCAAATGGGCAGTTTCAGTTGCTCAGAACCTTTCTTGTCATCCTTCCCTTTCTTGGGAGCCGCCTGCAAACCGGACTCAATATATTCCAGCAGGGAACTTTCCGGTACACGCCACTGGCTGCCAACCTTTATACCGCGGATCTTCCCCTCCTGAACCAACCTGTAGGCTGTTCTAGGATGGATTCTCAGCGTGTCGGCAATCTCACGTACCGTGTATAGCGTAGGCGATGGAGTCAAAGCCTTGTCCTGATTTTTCAAAATTACACTACGATGTAGACGTTATGACATTATTTGTCAAAAAATGTCAAAGAAATGCATTCCTGTCTCTTTATTTCTGCGACAATACTCCAACAAGCATTAAATCAACCGAAATTACAAAGGAAATAACCCAAAAAGCACTCTCCACTGAAAACCATCTGCAATCAAACATTCAAAATAAATTTCTTATTTTTTTAAAAAAAAGTAAAAAAAAGCCCTTTCGGCAGAACCGAAAGGGCTTAATTACATCTTGCTGGAGATAGCCTAGAATCTCAAACGAGGATCACGCGGCCAATATCCGTTATAGTCATAGCAGAGATAGACGGTAAACTTTCTGGACGGTTTCCCGCGGAAAGTGGTCTGAATAAAGATGGGTGAACTGACTCGTTTAAACATCTTCTTCATTTCTTCATTGGAATTGCTGTTAAATTTTTTAATAACATATACGCAATCCCAGCCGATCTTATCCACAGGACCGGGCCAAAGGTCATACTGATTCATACGCCGGTCAATCCATGCGCAATAAGTACGAGGCTGCCCCGGCACATAAAAAGCCAGAGCCGCAGTCATATCATACTCATCACTCATGACAAAAACTTTAGAGGGGTCCTTGAACTGCGTTCTTTCCAGCTCCACCACCTGCTGACCGAGGTCAGTCCAGCCTTTGAGACGATGCGTGGGGTTGAGATGATCCGGCAAGGGAACAAGGTTCTGGAAATGGAGAACTACAAAAATCACGAGACTCAAAGACATCCACAAAGAGCGAAAACGTCCTTTACGGCCCCAGAAACTTTCAAAAGCAAAACCGGCAATCATCACTCCGCTGACATATGATATGACTGCCCAGTTGCCGAGCACCTTGGCATGAAAACTCCAGAGGAAAAAGAAAATCCAGACAGGTAGAAAAAACACAGAGAGCAGTGCACTTTGCCTGTGATTCAAATTCATAAGGTTACGACCTTTGCCTGTAAGAACAAAGGCTAAAGCTGCAAATCCACCGATAAACATGAAAACCAGCCACCATGGGGTAGCCATACCGACCTGCTCACCCAAAAACGGCAGAAAGCGATCAAAACGCAACAGGTGGGAAGCCTTGTTCCCAGAAGCACCAACCAAATGCAGAACGTGTTTATAACCCACAAAATTATTCTGCATGTTCCAGATCAGGGTCGGCAGAAAACCAAGGAAAACACCGCCTGTAAGCGACAGGAACAGCTTGCGCCAGAATCCCCGCGGCAACCGTTCCCTGCGCATGAGCAAAAGTCCGTACATTACCGAAAGCCCGGCAAAGCCAAGCATGGTGTACTTAGCCAGAATTCCTATCCCAAAGAAAATACTGATCAGAAAAAAGGGTTTGGTCTGCGATTCATTGGAATCACGGTCCAGCCCCGGAGGATGCGGGATGGATGCTTTGTACAAAGCGAAAAGAGCGCAACTCCAGCATAGAATAAATGGATTGTCCGTGGTCATCAGAATTCCAAGAGCCAGATAAACAGGCATGGAATTATAGATAATCAGGGTCCAGACCGCAGCGACAGGTCTTTTCCACATACGGGCAACGCCCCAGAAAAGCACAATCTGAGTTAAAAACGATCCAACCACCGATCCAAAGCGGACTCCGAATTCAGTATTACCGAAAACAGAAGTCCAAAGCTTGATAATCCAAGCAATGAGCGGCCCTTTGGAATAATAGGTAAGCTGCATGTGCCGGGTCCAATCCCAATATTGAGATTCATCCTGCACAAGGTTGAGCTGCCCTGTTCCTAGAAACCAGAGGCGGGCAAAAGTACTGATAAAAATTATGGCAACAGCCCAGATTACGGGCTTACTTTTAAACGAATCATTTAATGATGACACTTAATGTGACCTCCTTGCGAGGAAACTACTTATCCGAGGCTGCATAAGAAAACAACAGCCCGTTTTACGGCAGATAAAACCAAAAACAAAGCCCCCGTTAGCAGGGGGCGGAGCATTCCAAAAAACTTTTCCCGGACTGAGTCTGGCTCCGGTTAAAGTCCCAGCTTCTTAATCCTGTCCTCGGGCTTGATTATCTCGGTAACCCTGAATCCAAAATTCTCATTGATTACAACAAGCTCACCACGCGCAACCAAACGGCCTTCCACGTACATATCCAGCGGTTCTCCGGCCAGTTTATGCAACTCGATAACCGTACCCTGACCGAACTGGATAATCTCGTTGACCAAAAGCTTGGTCCGTCCCATTTCAACTTTAACTTCAAGGGGGATATCCAGAATGCGTTTCAGACTTTGCTCAGCCATTTTATATAAACTCCGCTAAAAAACTTGATTAACTGAAGGCAGGATACAGCAAAAATCCGCAAACAACCAGCAAAAGACCAGTTCTTTAATTTCAGCCCCTTACTTAACCCTTTCCACAGACGGACCACCTTCTTTCTGTGGTTGCAAAGCCAGAATTGCATCCGCGCTTTCGGAAAATAAATCCAAAGGATGATGACTGATAACGAGCACCTGAAAGCCCAGCCTCTCAGCAATGGTTCTAATCAATTCCATGAATCCGGGCACAAGGTCAGGACGCAGCCAGCAATCCTGCTCATCCAGCACCAGAAACGGCCTATGCGCTTCGGGATTTAGTCGCGACAAAGCAATAAGCCGCAATCCCACAGATAAGATATTGCAAACCGAGCCGCCCTGCCCGACCATGATATCTTCTTCGCCGCCCTGATTTAAAATCTGGAAATCAACCTGCAGCTTTTTATCACGGATGGAAGCTACAGCCTTAACTTCACGATCCTGCCCGAGAATTTCACGGATGGCATGAGTCAGGTTGGTCTCAAGTTCGCTTAAAAGTTCACCGAACAAAGCGGTGGAAAGCTCTTCCAGCCGATCAGCCGCGCCCGGAGCAAGTTCCAGAAATTCATCAACCTTGCGCCCCTCTTCACGCAAAGACATCCAGTCATCCATGCGTGATAAAGCCTTCGCGCTCAAACGATCGGCACGGCGTTCTAAGGATTCTAGCGTAATTTCAGACTGTTCCATATAGGCCTCCGGCGGCATTAATTATTGCCTTCCAGATTATCCAAGCCTTCTTTAATCGACATGATGTGAGCACGATACTCGCTAACCAATCGTGCGTTTTCCGCTTTTTTTTCTTCCAAAAGCTTGCTCAACTCCTGCGGATCGCTGGTACCGTATTGAGCCTTGGATTCTTCTTCCAGCGCGGCAAGCTGGGTGGTGGTGCTTGCAAGCTCCTGCTCAGTACGTATTTTCTTGTCATGCAACCATTTATGCTGATCTTTGAGCAGATTAAGTTCCTGCTCAAGTCCATTTACAGGCTGATTTGCACCGTTATTCATTCCATTACCCATTGCCATCGGTAACCTCCGTATATAATTCCCAGATGAGAGTACTTTCCGGCTCTTCCGGGTCGATATTATCTGTTAAAAACTGCTTAAGCCCCTCGCCTTCATGGGTCCGTTTCCATGCCAGACGCTCAAGGCCCTGTAAAAATTTTGATTCAGCTGCTGCCGCATCTTCGGCCTCGGGCAAAAATTCCTGATTAGGAAAAACATCATAAAAATCACGATGCGGAATCTCCCATTTCTCAAGATCATCACAATCCGGGGTCCAGATTCCAGCCTGCGGTTTACGCTCAAGGGCAAGCCGGGAAAACACCAACCGGGTAATATTGCCGGGATTGGCCCAAGTGGTCATTCCCTTGGTGATGGATTCACGCGGGCGATGAATATGTCCGTTGATTATCCAGTCTATGCCCGTTTTTTCTTTAATAGCGTGCTGTTTTTTCTCACATTCGGGAAAAGAAATATTATGATGAGTCACCCATACTACTTTAATATACTTCCCATCCTCACGATCAAGTTCCTTGGGAATGGGTGTAGAATCCGGGGACGCACCAATCAGCACCAGCCCTTGCGGTGTCTCAAGCTCAAAGGCAGGACCCTGTTCGCTGATTAAGTTAATTACCCCGGCGGCATCAAGCACAGCCATGGAAACATCCGGAGTGAAACGGGCCTGATATTTGTCATGGTTACCCACCAGCACAAACGGCTTATACTTACCGAACAGCCCAATCATATCCACCAGCAATGAATTGCCGTTATCGCGCGGCCAATGGAAAAGATCACCTAAAATTAACGGGACCATGTCCAATTCAGCAGCCCGCTCAAAACAAGCTTCCAATTTATCCAACACATCCGCAGCAAAATCTCCCAGACGCTGGCCCGGAGGGGTGGAGGCAATATGAGGATCTCCGATAAGGAAAAGCCCGTTAGCTTTTACTTTCTCAAGACTCATTACTTTCCTCCCCGATCAACTTTTGCGCATCAAGATCACCGCCGCAGAGTGGACAATTCCCGATTTCAGCCAGACGGGCTTCAATTTTCTGCTTAAGGTCAGCTTCGGACTTTTCAAGTTCGGTCAAACGGTCCTGTGCGTCTGTCTGTGCTTTACGTAAAGCGGAAAGATTGTTCATAACCTGCATAACACCCGAGAAGTCATGAAGTTCCGGCGGGTCATTCAACGGAGCCAACACGGCAGTGCGGCGGAGAATCTCATCTTTTACCGAAGAGATGCCGGCCACATTGCGGATAGTTGCGGAAAGAGCAGTAACATCTTCCAGCAGAGGAGGAGATGCTAGCGGTTCCAGCACCTTACGTAGTGCCTTCTGTTTTTCTTCTGCAGAAGTAAGTTGATTTTGCCGCACAAGCTCCGCTTCCAGACGCTGTACCGGGAAAAGTTCGGGAGGTACTTGTAATCCGGCAAGAGATTTGGAGCTTTCTTTGAGAGCCTGACCATGAATACGCAAACGTTCCATGCCTGAAACAACACGCTCCAAAGGTGCTGAAGGGAAAAGTTCGGGTGCTTCCTGCAATTCCGACAATTCTTTTTCCCGCGCGCAGAGGCTGGCTTTATAATTTTCAAGCTCGCCCTTACGCTGCAAATATTTTTCTACCGCCGGGATTTCATTATCCAGAACATCCATCCGCCCTTTCAGTTCACGGGCGGTTTCAAGTTCCAGATTTACATCAGGAAGGGTTTGTAATTCATCAAGCTCAGTGCGTATTTCATCTAGTTTCTGCTGCTGGAAACTTTTCTCCCGCTTGGCAGCGCGGACACGGTTTTTAAGTTCGGTCTGCATAGCAAGCAAATGTGAGGCTTCCGAAGACGAAGCAAAAAACTGGGCAGCAACAGACGAAGGCTGATCAAGCAGAAAAATAGGATTACGCTGGTTGCCGATATGAACATCCAGCGATTTGCCGCCTTCCAGCGGAACCTGATTAAGACGCAGAATATTCAAAATATCTTCCGGGGTATTACGCCCGAACTTGGCGTAAACTTCCCATTCATCTTCACCGGGGCGCAATACTTCGTACCACGCAGTAGCCTTTTTACGAATCCATGCAACACGAACGCCGTCATCCATTTCCAATTCAACACGGGCCTGCTTGGCACCATGGCGAATAAAATGTTTCGGCAGCGGATTAGTAGCAATACAGCGCAAAGCCTCAACAATGGAAGATTTACCGCTGTTGTTGGGACCTGTCAGCACGGTCATGCCCGGACCGAGTTCAATCTCGGTTTCCGCATGGGCCAAGAAATTTTTTAATAAGATTTTTTTGATCATTTATGCCTTCGGCGACCAGAGGGGGAAAACTTTTAATAGGCTTCGCTCTGTCAACTAAGAGCAGCCTTTGAAATTTGTTCTGGTAATTCATTACCTGTCGATCATCTACTTTGCAATAAATGGGCAGTATTCAATTGAAGATGGGGTTAAGGAATTATCCTTCTTAAATAAAATTACCGGCGGTTCCATGATCAATCCCGGTTTGCCGCCCTTTACAGCTTCCAGCATCACTACTTTTGATGGGGAATCTATACGCCCGTGAATAAATTTCATGCGCTTGGGTTCCAGCTTGTGACGGGTGAAGGAATCCATCAGTTCGGTCAGCCGTTCTGCGAGAAAAACAAAGCAGACCCGCCCCCGGTTACGGACCATGCGTGAAGCCGTAGCAACAAATGCATCAAGATCGCAATCAACCTCGAAGCGGGCCTTGTTACGATCATCGTCGGGGCAGGCTTTCCCCCTGCCCTCGCTACGGTACGGCGGATTGGAAACCACCAGATCATAACTCCCGGCTGGCGCAAAATCCGGTGTACAAACATTGCCCTGCACAATACCGATTTCCTCGGCAAAGCCCAGACGCTGCACATTCTCTTCCGCAGCCGCAACCATATCAGGATTAATTTCCAGCCCGGTGATGGTAAGCCCTTTATCCGGATGACGCAGCATAATGCCCAGCGGAATAACTCCGCTGCCAGTTCCAAGATCAAGCACACGAGCCCGACTAGGAACAGACACGAAACTGCTGATCAATAATGAATCAGTGGAAAATCTGAAACCTGTTTCAGGCTGAACTAACCCGCGCGGAAAATATTCTCTGGAAATTTGAGGCATAAGAACAAACCAAAACTAATAAAAGTTTCTTTGGACCCGCTGAAAGCGCCGCCGGAGGCAAAATCAATCCATCAAAAAACGCGAGGCGCATCAAATCTTTCTTCGCAATGTTCCAACCAACATGCGGGCATCATCTGACTTGAGCAGCAGCGAACCAATTCCATAAACTACCATCCAAACCGGGATAAGTGCGAACCATATAATATCATACCCGGCACTGTACCATGCCCCTGCACCTATCAATGCACTGAGCAACACACTCTTTGCCACACTCCCAAACGGCATCGGGAAAAGTCCGGTCCTGCGGCCCATAATAATGGAAAGCAGCAGGCAGTTAAGCATGGAGGAAAGCGACACCGCCAAAGCCAGCCCCACATGGGCGATATGCTGCATGAGCAAATAACCTGCGCCGACGTTAACCAGCAAACACAAGATGGCGACCTTAACCGGAGTACGAGTATCTTCCTGCGCGTAAAATGCAGAAACCAGCGGACGGGACATGGCAATAAACGGAAGGCCGATTCCATAAGCCATAAGCGCCTGCGAAGTCGCTGTCACCGCCTGTGCATCAAAGGCCCCGCGCTGAAAAAGTAAACCGATAAGAGGCTCGGCAAGGGAGACCAAACCAGCCATTGCAGGCAGGGAAATAAACAGGATCAAGCCGACACTCTGCTTGAGGGTCTTGGCGAAATCATCATGCTGCCCTTCCACATACAGCTTTGCCAGACTGGGCAGGGCCGCTGTACCTACAGCTATACCGAAAACACCCAGAGGAAACTGCACAAGTCGATCTGCATAATATAGATATGAAACCGATCCCACAGGAAGAAACGAAGCCAGCAAAGTCCCCAACACAACGTTGATCTGATAGACAGCCGCTCCCAGAACGGTAGGCAGCATGAGTTTCCCCATGCGTTTTACACCGGGATTATCAAGCTCCGCCTTGCCGCGCCAATACAGCCCGATACGCTTAAGATAAGGCTGTTGCAGCATCCATTGCAGCACTCCGCCGATGAGCACACCCCAAGCCATGAACAGAGCCACGCTATTTCCGGTAAAATAGCCGATCAGTGCCGATCCGATCAAAGCAACATTGAGCATACACGGAGCCAGTGCCGGAGCCAGAAAATGACCCATGCTATTCAGGATGCCCATGCAAAGCGCAACACCGCAAATAAAAATTACATAAGGGAAACAAACTCTTACCAAATCAACTGTAAGAGACATCAACTCCGGGTTTCCGATAAATCCGGGAGCAATGAGCAGCACAATGTATTTAGCACCGACAATTGCCAGCACGGTAAGTGCTCCAAGAATGAGCAGCAGCCAAAGCATGGAAGACCTTGCCATTTCAAAGGCCGCAGCATCCCCCTGTTCCTTACGCACGCGGCTGAAAACCGGTACAAAAGCCATGGTCAAGGAGCCTTCTCCAAACAGCCTGCGCAGCAGGTTTGGAATACGAAAAGCCACAAAAAAAGCATCCGCAGGCAGGCCTGCGCCCAGCGCGAACGCAACAATAAGGTCCCTGACAAAGCCAAGGACCCTTGAAAGCAAAGTCGCCCCGGCTACTACCGAGGCGTTGCGGACTATTTTACTGGATTCAGCGGTCATCGCCCCCTAATCCTTCATTTTCTGGCAATTGCTGCAAAAAGTAGACGAACGTCCTGCGACGGTAGCTCCTTCAAAAATCTTTCCGCAATCAGGGCAGGGCTCGCCTTTCTTACCATAAACTTTAAAGCTGTTCTGAAAGCCTCCGGCATCGCCGCCCGCATCCACGTAATCGCGGATAGAACTGCCGTTTTCCTGAATAGCCTGCTTAAGCACAGCCTGCAATTCAGTGAAAAGTCTTACCAGAGATTCATTGGAAAGATCTGATGCCTTTGCCTTGGGATGAATGCCGGAACGAAACAAGGATTCGTCAGCATAAATATTTCCGCACCCGGCCACTATGGACTGATTGAGCAGCAATCCTTTGATCTGGGCCTTGCGTCCGGTGATGCGTTCCGCAAGCTCTTCGGCAGTTACTTCCAGCGGCTCGGGACCGAGATTTTTGTAGAAATCCCATTCCTGAAGCTCTTCATTGTTCAATGCACGTACTTCACCGAACTTGCGGGTATCGTGAAATTCAATAGAACCGCCGTCGGTAAGACCGAAAACAATACGGGTGTGCGGCTCGGGGGTGGTTGGGCCATCATGGGCCAGAACCCGTCCGGTCATCTTAAGATGAAAAGTTACATGCAAATTTTCGCCAAGATCCATGATCAGCAGCTTGGCGCGACGATGAATGCGGGTAATCTTCTCCCCGGCTACGCGTGAGGAAAACAGATACCACGGCATTTTTACAGAACTGTGGTTGAGAATTTTAACAGATTCAATTGTCTTGCCTTCAAGAGATTTGGCAAGCCCACGGGATATTACTTCTACTTCCGGCAATTCTGGCATTTTACACTTCCTGAAATATCTTATTTATCTTTCTTCATGCGGTTCAGCATGCCCATATCAAGATCGAAAAACTCACCGCGGCGGTCAATGGTGAAGACCAACGGCTTGTCTTCCTTGTGGGCCTTGGACCCGGCCATGTGCATGGCAGTCAGGCTGGTTACGGGAATACCCTGAGCTTTGGCAATAATGTCGCCGGGGCGCAATCCTTTTTTGTAGCCCTTACGGTCTCGTTTAACAGCGGTGATCACCGCCCTTCCCTGACGTATTTCAATAGTCATGCCCATGCGACTTTCATAAGCCGGCGGACAATAAAAGAATGAATCCGCTGCTGTGGGATAAAATTCATCACCACGCCAAGGCATGATGGTCATAACTTTAGCCTGCGGGTCAAGTACTTTCAGCCTGCGGGGTATGCCCCAACCGTGCTCAACATGTCCGCCCCCGGCTAGAATCACTACCGGATGACCGGAACTTCGGCGCAATTGCACAGCCTTTTCCGCCATTCCCGTATCCCAAAGGGATTGGACAAGAATAAAACGCTCAATTTGCTTGGAGTCGGTGGCATCGCGCCCCTGATGCATGGCGAGAATCTCTTTTAAACCTTCTTCCTGTTCAGGCGCGGGGGGGATTACTTCTTCCGGCAGCATGGCCCTGTCTTCCGGGGAAAGCCCTTCAAGACCTTTCTCGCGAACCTCTTTGACCACACGAAAAGGGAAGTTCAATCCGGCTACGGTCAGCCTGCGCTTTTCCGCCAGTTCGAAAATCGGCTTGAACATATTGAAGTCAAAACGCCAGCCGTTCTCCCAATCAAGTTCCTTGGGCAGTTCCGCTACCGGAATCTGACCTAAATTGAAACGATTCAGAATATCCTGCTTTTGAGCAGTTACCATCTCAAGACCGATTGCGACCTTAGTGTGCCCACGGGTCAAACCTTCAAGAATCTCAAACTGAGCCTTGTGGTCACAGATGGAGGTATGCCCTTCCCCGATGAGCACGTAGTCGGCCTTCGAGGCTTCAACCATGAGCTTATCGAAAGGAAGCGGATCTCCTACCGGATCAATATAATCCCCGGAACAAGGCAGGAAAGAAACCGCCATTTCTGGTGGAATGTTTTTCTTCACACAACCGCCAAGCACAAAAAAAAGTGCGCAAAGGACCAGAACGGCCCTTGCGCACTTGTTGATGGTATTAAAAGTCATACCCGGGCTAATCCCAGTTACGCTTATCTTCAATGGGCCTGATCTGCGGAGGCAGTGAGCCGGGAGTCAGAACCTTGAGGATTGGGCGCAGCTTGATCTTTTCGCGGAACATGTGCAGCAGCTCATCTTCACGCTTAAAGTTGGAAACCTCGATGTTGAGGATCATTTCATCAATGCCGCCGGGGTTGGTAACTTCGATCTGCCAACGTTTGACTTCTTCGAAGTGTGCCATGACCTGTTCCACCTGATGGGGGTAGACGAACATACCCTTGATACGTGCAGTGGTATCCACGCGGCCTACGATGTTTCCGAGGCGCGGTGTGGAACGTCCGCAGGGACAAGGAGTGCGGTCAATGTAGCTTAGGTCGCCGGTGGCGAGTCTGATCAGGGGGTAAGTCTTGTTGAAAGCGGTGATTACGATTTCACCAACTTCACCGTCCTTAAGCGGAATACCGGTATCGGGATGGCAGATCTCAACAAAAGCACGGTTGGTGATGTGCAGACCATTCTTGTGGTAGCACTCGTAACCGATACAACCTACATCAGCGGTTCCGTAACCCTGGCGCATGATCAGGTCGAATTTCTTCTCCAGATCGGAACGCATTTTCTCGGAGAATTTCTCACCGGTAACAAATGCGACTTCAAGGTACAGATCTTTACGCAGGTTCAGGCCGGCTTCTTCAGCCTTCTGAGCCAGATGCATCAGATAACTGGGAGTACCGACATAACCGGTAACACGAAGCTTCTGCATGATTTCAAGCTGGCTGTTGGTAGAACCGGGACCAGCAGGAACAACTGCGCAGTTAAGATTGCGCAGGGGTTCTTCAAACATAAGTCCGGCGGGAGCCAGATGATAGTTGAAAGTAACCTGAGCTACATCACCGGAACGGAATCCGGCGGCGTAGAAACCTTCAGTCCATCCCCAGTAATCATCGGAACGGTCTTCGGGATCGAAGATAGGACCGGGAGAAAGGAAGATGCGGCGCAGTTCGCCGAGGTCTTTGGTCAGCAATCCGCCGAGACGTGGTCCCATGGACTGCAGGAAGATTAATTCTTTCTTCTTTAATATAGGTATATGCTTAAGATCGGAAAGTTCTTTGAACTTATCGACTTGAAACTGAGCTCTGTCGAAACGTTTTTTGACGTCTTCAGAATAACGGTAGGCATAGGTCAAAAGTTCTTTAAGCTGCAGGGCGCAATATTGGCGTCTTTCACCTTCATCAAGAACTTCACGACGGCTATAGATGCCTTCGGTACGGTCTTTACGAGTCATTTATAGGTTTCCTCCATAATTTATTGCCAAATAGGTGTCGGCACTCCATTCAGCTTAGCCAATATAGGAAAACAAAACACATTTGTCAACTTTTTTACAACTTATCTTTTTATTTCAGGTAGATGCAATTAAAAAACACAACAACAAGAATTCAAGAGGTATATTAGAGAGCAAAGATTCTAACACTAAAACCAGAAAAAATAAACTTTTTTCATTTTTTTGGTTGACAGGAAGATGCTGTCTGGATAAAAGCTTCTTCGTTCGCACGGAGAGGGTCGTTAACTCAGTTGGTAGAGTATCTGCCTTTTAAGCAGAGAGTCGCTGGTTCGAGCCCAGCACGACCCACCACCCGAACAAATTCCGCGAGAGCGGAAATGATCTTTCAAAACGGCGGTCTATCAAAACCCGTTTAATAAAGTTCTTGACAAGCTTCGAGCAACTTGATAATCTTGATAGACGCGCTTTAAAATATACGGGTCGTTAACTCAGTTGGTAGAGTATCTGCCTTTTAAGCAGAGAGTCGCTGGTTCGAGCCCAGCACGACCCACCATTTTGAAAGAAAAGGGCATTTCATCTAAGATGAAATGCCCTTTTTCTGTATCTGGCGAAAACTCAAAAAGTCTTGACTCGGATTGTATAAATCATGATTGTGTTTTTTGTTCTAATTAACAGCCAACTAAATATACTGAGAGCCTCATATGCTGGACATGAACAATGAAGAAAAACACATTGCCCGTTATCTTAAAGGCAAATATCCAAACAAGGTCAAATCCCTATTCACTGCCATCCTTAAGAATGAAAAGACAAAAACTCTGGAAGTAGGATGCGGCTTTGGTTCTTCCGCTGTTTTCTTTGCCCTGAAAGGGAAAGAAGTCACCGCCACTGATCTTTCGGAAACAAATGTCAGCCAGACCCAGACCCTTTCCGACAGACACAATGTCTGTGTCCGCTGCCTGCCCCTTGATGCAACCAAGCCTCTCGATGAAAAATTTGATATCGCATATTCCTTTGATATGTTTGAACATCTCCCCTACGAGTTGCAGGAAGACCATCTCAAATCCATGTATAAGATGCTGGAAGAAGGCGGTATCTTCTACATCCGCGCTCCGCACCTTTACAACGTCCGACAACATATCCCGGAACACATCGGTCTGCCCACATACCGCAGCATTTCCGAACTCGGAACCAAGGCTGGCTTCAAAGTCCAACCTTTCTTTGGACATACAAGCTGCACAGCTCCCATGCCATTATACCTCAGTATTGAAAAAGCCATTGAAAAAATCAGCAATCCTGAAACAAGGTATCAAATGCTGAAAAAAGTAGGAATGGCAAACGTAGTTGTGAAGCTATCAAAATAATAAGACATAAATTTCATTCTAATAAAGAAGGGTATCAATTTAAAAATTGATACCCTTTTAATTTTCCAGAACGTTTCTTATCTACTTAAAACCTGTCAAAACCATCATCTTCGAGAGAAGAACTACCCGCAGGAAGCATGGGAGCAGGACCACCGCTTAACTTAAAGAAAGACATAGCCTGCTGCAAAAGCTGCCCCTGACGAGACAATTCTTCTGCGGTGGAAGCCATTTCTTCAGAGGCCGAAGCATTCTGCTGAATAACAGTATCGAGCTGCTGAATAGCCTTGTTAATTTGACCTACGCCGGTATTCTGCTCATTACTGGCTGCAGCAATTTCCTGCACCAATTCGGCTGTACGACTGATACTGGGTACCAATTCCTGTAGCATCTCCCCTGCTTTTTCCGCCACAACGACAGAAGATGAAGAGAGTTCACTGATTTCAGCAGCAGCGATACCACTGCGTTCAGCAAGCTTGCGCACTTCGGCGGCAACTACGGCAAAGCCTTTACCGTGCTCACCTGCCCTGGCTGCTTCGATGGCAGCGTTAAGTGCCAGCAAATTGGTTTGACGGGCAATCTCTTCAATAATCATAATCTTCTCAGCGATGCTTTTCATCGCCTGCACCGCTTCACCTACGGCTTCAGCACTCTGGGAAGCCTGAACCTGAGATTTCTCTGCAACCCCTTCGGTCTGGACAGCATTATCAGCGTTCTGCTTAATATTGGCAGCCATCTCTTCCATGGATGATGAGACCTCTTCAATAGAGGCAGCCTGTTCTGTCGCTCCCTGCGAAAGACTTTCAGCAGAAGCAGAAAGCTCCTCACTACCGCTGGCAACACTGTCGGAAGCACTATTTACCTCAGCGACAACACTCCGCAGCCTATGAACCATATTACGCATTCCATCTGCGAGCTTACCGAGTTCATCCTTGCGATCAAGGTTCACATCTGCGGAAAGGTCGCCTTCGCTTACATCAGCGACAAAATCCAAGCCCTTATTCAGAGGACCTAAAATTCCCTTCGCAATAATCCATGCCATAAGGATACCGATAACTACCGCTACAAGGCTGACAACAACGATGATCTGTCTCGTTGCGGCTGCGGCATCAAGCATTTGCTGATCGCTCATAATATTATCGGCAACCGTCTTGCGTACTTCCGTCAATATGGACTGAATCTGTTTAAGTGCCGGGACCGTGACTGTTGCATAGATATCAGTAGCCTCAGCAAGAAGTTTTGTTTCACCTTCATGCCACTGGATAAGGGCTTCAATCCTATCCAAAGTTTCAGCGGCATACTTTTCAACATTTGCAGAGAAATACTTCTGTGCTCCTTCCCTATCTCCACGGGCGAGATATGAATTAAGAGCTTTTACAGTATCGTGCAGCTTAGTATGCGGTTCATAGACCTTTTCCAAAAGAGCTCCGAATTCAGGGTGCTCTCTTCCCATCTCCTTAACCCTTGACGAATAAAGCCATTTACCCAATCCACACTTATGCGGATCTGCCTGAACAGTTATGGATTTGGAATCAGTATTCATGAGCTGCTTCAAGACAGCAACCATCCAATTTAGGTGGTCCACTTTCTTTTCTCTCAAAAAGCTGCCCATGGACGGGTCTACATTTTCATACTTCTCTTCAATCGCAATGGCTGATTTGTGCAACTTGTTGTGATGTGACTCGATCTTTGCCAGCAACGGTTTGATCTCAGGAACCAAATCTTCCGCTTTCTTGCGATCTTCACTGTAGTACCATTTACCGAAACCGCATTTATGAGGATCTGCCTGAACATCAATTTCGTGAACATCCTTATCTGTCAGTAGTCTATTCACTTCATTGGCCCAGTTCAGATGATCGACAATTTTCTGTACAAAATCTCCCCGGAGCTTATTCCCCGCAATAACCTCTTCTGCATTTCCAACTATTGTGCCGATTCCGGATATGGACCACCCCCCAAGTAGAACCAGCAACAACAATACAGCCCCAAAGCCTATTACAAATTTATAGGCTAATCTTAAATTCTTCCAATTCATAGTACACTCTCCTCTAAAGCACCATAAATCACACTCCCCGCTGTGATTACTTACCCCCTCACATTCTCAGAATCTAACACATTGAACTATCTAAAGGAATACCCAAAAATATATTTTCTATCATTATGGCTTCTTGAAATAAGGCTTTACTTGACTATTTTCTTTCTCAGTTATACTGGTAGGACCAGTAGACAGTAAGATGTCAGACCAACAATAAAAGGAATCCCGTTTCAAACACACAAGAGACCAGAATCATTATATGTGCGCAAAAATGTTTAAACCCATCAAGAAAGTCAGGGTTTCTGAAACAGCAGCCAAACAGCTGGAAGAACTGATTCAGAACAAGACTTTTGCCGAAGGCGAACCGCTCCCTTCCGAGCGCCAACTCATGAAGGAACTGCAGGTAGGCCGGGGTTCTATCCGCGAAGCACTTAGAATTCTGGAGATCAAGGGATTCATTGAAACACAGCCCGGAATCGGAGCTTTCGTAAAAAGCTACGAAGGGGATATTTTCAGCCCCCTCTCCACATGGCTGACTGACAATTACGAAGCTTTACGCCACTTTTTCGAAGTGCGCTCCTTGCTGGAACCCAGCACGGCCCGCATGGCTTCGGAACGGATTTCTGATGAAGACTTTGAGGAACTTTTGAAAACCCACGAAGAATTCAAGAAGACCGTCGAAGAAGAGGATCTGCCCCGCGCGATCATGGTTGATGCGGAATTTCACCGCTTAATCGGTAAGGCCACAGGCAACAAGGTTCTCTCATCCATTATGGATGCTCTTTACAAATCAATGATTGAAGGCTGGAAAGCTCCTCTGAAAATTCCGGGGCAGCCCAACAAAAGCTTGAAAGAACACGAAGAGATTTTGGCCGCAATCAAGAACCGAGATGGCGAACTGGCCGCACAGCTGATGGCTTCCCATTTACGTGAAGCCTTGAAAGCTCTGGGCGATGCCGGTTTGAATAAATAGGCAATGCGCGGCTAGCGGGCATTCTCTGCCGGAAGGTGTTGTAACCCTGCATGCGGCAAGGTTGCATATGGCGGAGACACGCATTGCCTTCCTTGCAAAAACAAACTTGAGGATCAAATTATGATGACCAACGAACAGGAACATCTCCGGCTGATATTCGCCGAAGCTCTGGACCGCGTTGATCCATATAAAATCATCACCAACAGGGTTTCCCTAAAAGGAGAAATCCTGACTGTCGCTATGGACGAGGGTGATGTGACTGTCGATCTTCAGGAATTCGAGCGCATTGTTGTTATCGGTACAGGTAAGGCTACAGCCAAAATGGCCCTCGCCATTGAAAAAATTTTAGGATCGCGCATTGAATCAGGTCTTATCTCGGTAAAATACGGACACACCGAAGAGCTCAAATATATCCGAACCATCGAAGCAGCCCATCCGGTACCGGACGACAACAGCGTTCGTGCTGCCCGTGAAATCGAAGAACTGGCTTGCTCCACCACCGACAAAACTCTGGTAATCAACCTTGTTTCCGGTGGCGGTTCCGCCCTGCTCTCCAGCCCTATGCATGCTGAGGTGGACGGGGAGAAAATCGAAGTAACCCTTGAGGACAAGCAGAATACCACTAAGGCACTGCTGGCCTGTGGTGCTGATATCAGCGCGATCAACTGCATCCGCAAACATCTTTCATCCCTAAAGGGCGGACGGCTTTTGCGCTGCCTGCGCCCTGCCCGCAGTTTGAACTTCATTCTTTCTGATGTTGTAGGTGACAACCTCGACACTATCGCTTCCGGACTGACCAGCTATGACCGCAGCACCTATTGTGATGCCATGTCCATCGTTGATAATTACGAACTGCGCGATAAAATCCCAGCCAACGTTGTCAGGGCCTTAGAGCTGGGCAACACAGGCAAGCTGCTTGAAACCCTGAAGAAAGATGAGTTCAGTGAAATCCGGGCCGATAACATCCTCATCGGCACCAACCGCATCGCCCTGCTCGGTGCGCGCGATAAAGCCGAAGAGCTTGGATATAATGTCCGTATGCTGACCTCTCGCCTGCAGGGAGAAGCTGCTGATGCAGCAGACATGCTTTGGGCTGTAGCTCAGGATGAGCGGGAGTGGGAACTTCTGGAAAAGAAACCGGCCTGCATAATTGTAGGCGGTGAAACAGTGGTTACCCTGAAAGGCAACGGCAAGGGCGGCCGCAATCAGGAAATGGCCCTGCAATTTCTTATGCGACTGGGACAGGATGAGCTTAACGGCGAGTCCATACACTTCCTCGCCGCATCAACTGACGGCAACGACGGCCCAACTGACGCAGCCGGAGGCTTTGCCGACTCTGCGGTTCTGGAAAAATCACGAGAAAAGGGACTTTCCATTGCCGAATATTTAAAAAACAACGACTCCTACCACTTCCTTCAAATGGTAGGAGCCTTGTTTAAAACAGGCCCCACCAACACTAACGTTTGCGACGTCCAATTGCTAATCGTTAAATAGTTGGCGGGATTCCGCTGAAAAGAAGGCCACTTCCATTCTTCCACTTCCCCAGGGAGTGGTCTTCTTTCCAACATAGGAGCAAGCACTTCCTTTAGCTTCCATTTAACCTGAGTGCAACCTATTCTATTTATTATAATCAGTACTCACTCCTATTTCCTAACATTTCTTACTGACGTTTCAGCAGCTACATCCCTCACTAAATCTTTCCAAATACTCCTCCCTGCCTAGGGATATTTGTGTTAATATCAATAGTAATTATTGATAGGTCTCACAATATTGGAGGGGTATTATGAATATTCTCGGCAACATGCGCATCAGTATTCGTATAGGGATACTTGCCACCGCTTTAGTTCTGATGATGGTATTCTCTGCAGCCTTAGGACTGAAACTAACATCAAATTCCAACCAAGGGCTTAAAACTGTTTATCTTGACCGAATTATTCCACTGAAACAGCTTAAAATCATTTCCGATGAATATGCTGTCAACATTGTCGATACATCGCACAAGGTTCGCAGCACTGCTTTGAACTGGAATCAGGGAATTGAAAATATTGATACAGCTCAAAAAAATATAAAAAATGAGCTTGAGGCTTACTTGGGCACGGAGTTGGTTGCAGATGAAGAAAGACTGGTCAACGAACTTAAACCTAAATTAGAGCTTGCCGATGAATCCATAGCAAAACTGCGTTCAATTATACAAGAAAAGAACGAACAGGATCTTGTAAGCTACATCCAACAAGAACTTTACCCGGTCATCGATCCAGTGACCGAGGTCATTGCAAAGCTCATTGATGTACAGCTCGTTGTTGCCGAAAAAGTATACCATCAGGCTGAATCTGATTACGCAGCAGGACAAAATACGATGATTGCGATCATTGTTGCCGCTATATTTATTTCTATCGTGGTTACCATCCTGATTGGTCGTTCCATTATGTCTCAGCTTGGAGGAGAACCTCAGGCAATTCAGCATATCGCCACCAGAATTGCAGCTGGAGACCTTGATGCAGCCAAAGAAATTGTCAGAGAGAAAGCTCAAGGAGTCAGCCTTGCCATGCTGGGCATCAACGACAGCCTGACTTCAATTTCCAGAGAACTAGAAGAAACAGTAGAAAAAATCAAACTCGGCGATCTGCGCTTCAGAGCCGATAGCAGCACTCTTTCAGGTTTCTTTGCCGGAATAATGAACAACGCCAATACTCTTGCTGACTCCCTTGTTGATTATCTTGATGATATTGCCAATCCCATCACCTGCATCGGCAAAGATCAAACCGTTTTGTTCAGCAACAAAGCTGCGCAATCTGCAGAACTCATCCCTTCCGCAGATAATAGAAAGGAATGCATCGGTCAGCTAAGTAATAATACTAATGGGAACCACTTCGAAAAAATCCTGAGCGCTGACGACCTTGTCCACAAAGCAAGCATCAATCCCGACACCACAGTATCATATACCGGTATTCCCATATCAGATAACAAGGGATCACTTACCGGAGTATTTGAAATCATTGTCGACCAGACAGAAGTTATCGGTATGCAGCGCAAAGTTGAGGCTCTGGCCGAACAGGCCTCCACTATTTCTGAAAGACTGGCATCTTCATCGGAATTACTAAACCAACAAGTCGATGAAGCGAGTCGGGGAGCAGCAATTCAAAGTGAACGAACTGCTGAAACAGCTACTGCTATGGAACAAATGAATGCCACAGTAGTGGAAGTTGCCCGTAATGCGGCAGAAGCAGCAGAAAACACCAACCTTGCCAGAACAAAGGCCGAAGATGGCGCAACAGTTGTTGGTAATGTTGTGGTTGCTATTGAAGACATCCAAAAACAGGCAGACGGGTTGCGGGCGGATACCGTTGAAATGGGCAAGTACGCTGAAGGAATCAGCAGTATCATTGAAGTCATCAGTGATATTGCAGACCAAACCAACCTGCTGGCACTCAATGCCGCAATTGAAGCCGCCCGTGCAGGTGAAGCCGGGCGCGGATTTGCTGTTGTAGCAGATGAAGTTCGTAAACTTGCAGAGAAGACAATGACAGCAACCACAGAAGTGAACAATGCAGTCACCGCAATTCAGACTTCAAGCCGCAAAAACATCTCATCTACTGAAGCTGCGGTAAAATCGGTTAACACAAGTACGGAACTAGCTGATAAGGCAGGAGAAGTCCTTAAAGAAATAGTAAACTACTCTGATGATTCTTCCCAGCGGGTGCAATCCATCGCTTCAGCATCCGAAGAACAATCCGCTGCAGCTGAACAAATCACCAGAGCCAGTGAAGAAGTCGACCGCATATCACAAGAAACCAGTAGTTCTATGCGCCAAGCAGCACATTCAGTTGACGAAATTGCAGAGATGACCAAAGAACTTGATAAATTGATTCAGGCGATGGTTTCATGATTAATAATCAGCCCTCCTAAAAAAACGGCCGCGATCCTAATTAGGATAGCGGCCGTTTTTTCTAGAAAAGATTAACTACTGTTTCAGACGCCAGACACCATCATCGCCACGGCAGGCCTTGGCCAGAATCTGCTCACCGCCGTCTTCGGTAATAGTAACATCGCGGCAGATTTTGTCCTGATTCATATAAGCAGGAGAAGGTGTTGCGCTATATGATTTCCCAGTATCCGGGTTGGTCCAGCTGGAAGTCTGACCGGAATGGTTGTTTTCCAAAGTCTTTGAGACCTGCTGCTCATCTTTTTTATCCCACTCATTACCGACCACATACCCCATGAGCGCACCGATACCCGCTCCAATGGCAGCACCGGAAGCCTTATTCTTAAAGGTAAGCGCACCGATGGTCGCCCCTGCCAGCGCTCCAATTCCGGCACCGGACTGGGCTTTATTGGCACAACCGGAAGCAACAAATAGAATACAAACAATCAGCAGCGGAATCATTTTTTTCATCTGAAAATCTCCTTAGCAAATTTACTTTGAATCACGGAAGCATTCCGGTTTCAGGGTTTTCCTTTTGGTGGAAGTCGCAGCAGAAGGCATGTTCTTCCATGCATGTAGCGGGTTCATGGGGCGACGGCTATGGAAATCGACCCTGCATCCAGTAAAAGCGCCAAAGTAAGGCGGGTAGATAATTCCATTTAACTGTTTAAGCGGAGTCCTGTTTTTCCAGCTCCACATAGGACCGGGTAAAACTGAACGGGTCATAGCCGGACTGTAACCGCTGGTTTTCTTTACCGCGCTGCGCATCTCAGAAGGCGAGTACCAATGAGCCTGACGCAGAGTTGAGGGGGAAGCCCAGGGCCACATCCTGCCGTGGGTGAAAAAATAAATTGAATGACGGTTTAGAAATCCGATGAGAATCCCCCCGGCAGAAACCCTTACGGCCTCTCGCAACATTTCCTCGGGTTCAGAACAGAACTCAAGCACGGTCCAGAGTACAGTGAAATCAAATTCATTATCTGTAAACGGCAGGTGCTCCCCATTGCAAAGATACAGGGAAGCCCGATTGCCTAAACGCTTATGTGCAGCCTCAAGCATCACCGGAGAATGATCCACTCCGCTGACATCGAAACCGCAGCGGTACAGATGATCAAGGAAAAGCCCTGTGCCGCAGCCCACTTCCAGAAGCTTTCTTTTACGGCGTGGCCATCCGGAAATAAGGTGATCCATAAGTCCGAACTCCTGCTCAAGGGCAAACTGCCCGGCAGGGGTTTTGAACCATGTCTCATATTTTTCCGCATCAAAACCGTCCCAAACCATATCTACCTCAAATTTATTCAAACAGTTCTACTCAGACTCTCACGATAAACTCCATGAGTGTTGCGGTCAAACTTTTCCACCTAAACAAAAGACAAGTGCGCCCGGAACATGGAGGATTCCGGGCGCACAGCTGTGGTATGAGGAGAGAGGTGTGTGTTTATATCATGTTAACCGAGGGTAGACTGTAATTTTGGTCAACTTTTCTTATTCTATAGAAGAGACAACTAGGAAAGTCCCTGTCTATTCACCGTTAAGTTCTTCGTAAACCTTACCTACCAGCTTTTCACTGGGAGTCAGGGTCTTTTCACCGGGAGTCCACTTTGCGGGGCAGGCTTCTTCCGGGTGATCCTTGAGGTATACGTTTGCTTCAATCTTACGTACCAGCTCTTCAGCATTACGGCCGACATTGTAGAAGTTGACTTCAGAAGAAACCAGCACTCCGTCGGGGTTGATTACAAAAGTTCCGCGCAGCGCGAGGCCGGTGTTATGATCATACACACCGAAGAAGTCGGAAACTTCGCCGGTGGGGTCTGCTGCCATTTTGTATTTCACATTCTGGAGCAGTCTTTCGTCATTTTTCCAAGCCAGATGTGTGAACTTGGTATCAGTAGAAACTGAAACGACTTCGCAACCCAATTTTTCGAGCTCTGCATGCTTGTCTGCGAGGTCAGCAAGCTCGGTGGGGCAGACAAAGGTGAAGTCAGCCGGATAAAAGAACAGTACCAGCCACTTACCTGCTTTGCGTACGTCTTCAAATTTTACTTCAGTAAATCCGCAATCTTCGGGATCATATGCTTCCATCACAAAGTCAGGAACTGTTTCACCGATTGATGCGGAGGTCAGGACTTCTTCGTAAACTTCTGTGCAACTCATATTCTATCTCCTGTGTGTTTAAATTCAAAATCAATATTTTAATAACATTTTTTTCTCATCTGTTGAACGCAGAGTATGAAAATCTTTTTCACATGTCAACAATAATCGTAATCTTTATCATTAAGTTTTTAAAAGCTTGATTTTATAAGGACTGGACAAGCTAATATTAATGTTTAGTTCATTGCCAAGAAATTTTATTTTAGGTAATTTCCGGTCATCATCAAAAATATGGAGATATAAATGACCAACGAACATGGCTTCAAAGAAATATCACGAGAATATTTAAGTGAACTGAACGGCGAGGCCGTCATCTATGAACACGAGAAAACCGGCGGACGGGTTCTGTCCGTTATTAATAATGATGAAAACAAGACTTTCGGCATCAGCTTCCGTACTCCCCCGGAGAACAGCACCGGACTGCCGCACATCCTTGAACATTCCGTACTTTGCGGATCAAAAAAATATCCGGTCAAAGAACCCTTTGTTGAACTTTTGAAGTGCTCCCTACAGACTTTCCTTAATGCCATGACTTACCCGGATAAAACCGTCTATCCGGTAGCCAGCCCTAACGAACAGGATTTCCGTAACCTCGTTGGCGTATACCTTGATGCTGTCTTCTTCCCCAACCTGACCCCCAACACCCTCATGCAGGAAGGCTGGCATTACGTTCCCGAAGAAGACGGCACACTGAGCTATAAAGGTGTTGTCTTCAATGAAATGAAGGGGGCCTACTCCTCCCCGGACAGCCTGCTTTATGAAGCCACCCAGAATTCCCTCTTCCCGGATATTACCTACGGACTTGATTCCGGTGGTAACCCCGAAGTAATCCCTGAGCTGACTTTTGATGAGTTCATGGACTTTCATGGAAAATACTATCACCCGTCCAATGCTTACGCATTTTTCTACGGTGATGATGATCCGCAGCACCGACTGGCGATGCTCGACGAATACTTTTCTCAGTTCGAAAAAATCGACCCCAAATCCGAGATCGGGGTACAGGCTCCTTTTGAAAAGCCCGTGGCAGTTGAAAAGAAATATGCCGCTTCCGATGACGGTAATCAGAAAGCTATGTTCACCGTCAACTTAGGCATCGGACGCGACCGCGATTCCATGTCAGACCTTGAACTGAGCGTGCTGGAGCAGATCCTCATCGGCCTGCCCTCCTCCCCACTGCGCAAGGCTCTTAATGATTCCGGGCTGGGTGAAGACATGGCCGGCGTCGGACTCGAAAATGAACTGCGCCAGCTTTACTTTTCCACCGGACTCAAAGGAATCAATGCCGAGGACGCACCCAAGGTGGAAGAACTGGTCTTTTCAACACTTAAGGATCTTGCTGCCACAGGTATTGCCCGCGAAGACATTGACGCCGCACTGAACACCATTGAGTTCTCCCTGCGCGAGAACAACACAGGATCATACCCGCGTGGTCTTTCAGTGATGATTACTGCCCTGACTTCATGGCTCTACGATGAACATCCGCTTGAATACGTGCGTTATGAACAGCCTCTGGTAGACCTCAAAGAACGTATTGAAAAGGGCGAAAAGATTTTCGAACCTCTTATCGAAGAGATTTTCCTGAACAACAATTACCGTACTTCCGTACTCCTCACCCCTGACAGTAAAGTCGGACCTGAGCGGGAAGAAAGGGAAAAAGCCAAACTCGCCGCCGCCCGTGCGGATATGGACGATACCGAATACAAAGCAGTGGTCGCCAAGGCTGAAGAACTCCAGAAGGAGCAAGAAGCCCACGATGATCCCGAAGCATTGGCAACCATCCCCCGACTCAAGGTTTCCGACCTCGACAAGGAAGGCAAGGAAATCGTCTGCGAGGAAAAAGGGGAAATGCTTTTCCATGATCTGGATACCAACGGCATCATCTACCTTGACCTTGCCTTTGATTTCGCAGGGCTGGAAGACAAACTGCTGCCCTACCTGCCCCTTTTCGGGCGGGCATTGGTCCAGACCGGAACAAAATCCACTGACTTCGTAACCATGACCAGACGCATGGCTGCAAAGACAGGCGGCATATCCCCGACTTCCATAGTCAGTTCCAAACATGGATTGGACGAAAGCTACACCCGCTTTGTGCTGCGCGGTAAGGCCACTACCGAACGCAGTTCGGATCTCCTTTCCATCATGGGCGAGCTGCTCCGCGAAGCCTCTCTGGACAACAAGGAACGCATCCGCCAGTTGGTACTGGAATCCAAGGCCCGCAAGGAACAGGCTCTTGTCCCCTCCGGTCACATCATGGCTGCAACACGCATGAAAGCCCGTTTCAATGAAGCCGGATACATCAACGAGCTCATGAACGGTATTTCCGGTCTTGATTTTCTGCGTGAGCTGGCTGACCGTGTAGATAATGATTTTGATTCCGTGGTAGCTGATCTTGAAGCTATCCGTACTGCCATCCTTAATCAGGCAAACCTGCTGACCAACGTGACTTTGGACGGAAAGACTTTCGGTTCGCTTGAAAGTTCCATCACTGGTATGGTTTCAGCTCTGCCTGCCGGCAATAAATCCATTGCCACCCGTAACAGACAGGCTTTCTCCAAGGCCGAAGGTCTGTGCATTCCCGCACAGGTCAACTATGTTGCCAAGGGTGCCAATGTTTATGAGCACGGATATGAATATTCCGGCGCAGCGCACGTAATCAGCCGTTATCTGCGCACCGGCTACCTCTGGGATAAAGTCCGCGTACAGGGCGGTGCTTACGGTTCATTCTCCATGTTTGACCGTGCTTCCGGCAGTTTAAGCTTCGTATCCTACCGCGACCCCAACCTGACCCGAACCCTCGACACCTACGACGGTGTTGCCGATTACCTGAACACGCTTGCAGTGAACAGCGATGAGCTGGAAAAAGCCATACTCGGCGGAATCGGGGAAATCGACAACTACATGCTGCCCGATGCCAAGGGATACACCTCCATGGTCCGCCACCTGAGCGGTGAAGATGCAGCCTTCAGGCAGAGTATCCGTGATCAGGTGCTGAATTGCAGCGAACAGGACTTCCGTAACTTCGGAGCAGCAGCCAAGTCAGTGGCTGAACATGGCGATGTAGTCGTACTCGGCAGCAAGAAAGCTATGGAAGAATCCGGCCTTGAACTGGATCTCGTAGACGTATTGTAATAGCTGAGAATATAAAAATAAAAAGCGGCGGAATCGTATTGATACGACTCCGCCGCTTTAATTTCAACAAGCACAAAAAAATCAGGAAGTTAAAAAATAGTAACCATCCCGAATCAGAAATGCAGCGAAAACAAATAGTGCCAATCCTAAGAACCTCATGACCAGCAGGTAGGCTCTACTGGAAAGCAAAGTTTTAAATCGTCCGGCAAGGCAGGCAATTCCTATCTTCACGCCAACAATACAGCCGAAAAATCCCGTCAGGAATAAAATCGGCCCGGACAAACCTTTCTCCCCTGCCCCAAGGATAGTCGGTGCCCCTACAGTGGCCCAGAAAATATATACATGGGGGTTCATGTAGTTGGTCAACATGCCCTTTTTCAAGGAACCGGGATTAACCTCGATCCCCGGCAAGGTAATAGCTTTCGTCCTAAAACAATCGATCCCGAACATAGTGACAACAATTGCCCCGGCAAATGAAACAATGCCCATGAATGCCGGATGAGATTTTATCCACGACATTGCCAGTAGGGAAATACAAAGAATAGGTAAATCCGTAAGCAGTGGAGCAAAAGCAACCTTGATTCCTTCTTTGGGACCATGAGCCATTGCCTGACTTAAAACCAAGGTCAATAATGGACCGGGTGTCATTCCTGCACCGAGACCCAAAGCAGCCCCGGCAGCAAAATATCCTAATATATCTGCATTCATTTCATGAAAATTTGTTTAGATGATTAGTAGTGAAAATGCCGCTTAGCGAAGATATTTTTCTGAAGTCGGCCTAAACTAAATTAAAACATAAGTTACAGCAACTTCGCATGCAAAACAACTTTGTGCTCACCAAAAAAACAAATCATTACAATCTATTATACATTGCCTCTTTAATGGATATATTTAAACTTTAACACTAAATTTCTTACGCGGATGGACGATAGGATTATTAACCACACACAAAAACCATAACCAGTATAGTTGGAAAACAACTCCGGGAGGGGAGATGACTTTCGACAAGACTGACGCTGACAGCCATATGCTGTCCTGTCTACTTACGCCCGAAGAGCAGGCCGCTTCTTTCAATGAAGAGGATTCTGCAGAACGGCGCGAAAAACTCAGCAAGCTCCGCGACCAGATCCGGGCCGGGACCTATCGCCCTGCCATTGGAGAAATCGCCATTAATCTGGTCCGTTCTGAAGCCAAAATCAGCGGTTTTGGCTGATCTAGCGCATTACCACACCATTTTACTTTACCTTCACGCCACATGCATTTAAACTGCCGGGTCTGAAACCGGAGGTATGATGCTAGTTGTAATAAATGTGGATGATCTCGGACTGCATCCGGCTGTTCGCCGTGCAGTGGACAAACTTGCCGAGGCCGGGGTTGTTACCTCGTCCACCACTCTTGCCAATGGTCCGGATTTATCCGAATCCGTACTTTTGCAGGACAAGCATGAAGGATTGGGACTTGGTGCACACTTAAACCTGCTGCGCGGCAAACCCATCTCCAACCCGGACCATATCCCCAGCCTTGTGGATGATGACGGGCTGCTTTTCGGTAACTACAAATCCCTGCTCATGCGCTACCTAAGCGGTCGCATCAAGCTTTCCGAAGTGGAAAAGGAGTGGTCGGCACAGGTTGAATATCTGCTTGACCATAAAATCCGTTTGACCCATTTTGATAGCGAAAAGCACATCCATGCCTGGCCCGGACTCTACAATCTGGCAGGTAAAATTGCCAACAAGTACGGCATCAAGTGGATGCGCCGCCCGTTTGAGCACACTCCCCTGAACCGCTTTGATAAAGGCATGCTGCGTACCCGTTTTCTACAGCTCTGCCTCGGGGCAAGTTTCCCTGATAAGAAGCCGTGCACAGCCGATTGCGTATGGGGAATCGGAGACCAGAAAGAAAATCTGGACCCGCATCTTTTTAAGAAATATGTCGAAACATATCGACCTGAAATAGTAGAAATTGTCTGCCATCCCGGCCTACCGCAAGAGGGCGACGGCCCGCTGCCGTCTGAATTCGGCCCCATGCGGGTGGAAGCCCAGTGGAAAGAAGAATCCGAATCCCTGCTTCATAAGGAATGGCTGGAAATATTTAAAGAACTGGGGGCGACCCCTGTCAACTACGGGCAGATTAATCCCCGTAGCGGAGAGATTAAATAATGATGAAAGCTGAAGAATGTAAAAGAGAGATCGAAGTCAGCATTGTCACTCCCATGCACAATGAAGAAGGTTGTGTTCGTGAATTCCACAAACGCATAACTGCCGCCCTGCAGGGGATGAATACCACTTATGAAATCCTGCTGGTTAACGACGGTTCCACCGACAGCACTGAATCCATCATCCGCGAACTTGCCGCAGACGACCCCAACCTTAAGGGAGTTATGCTCGCCCGCAACCGTGGGCAATGTACCGCAATCTACGCCGGAATTCAGGAAAGTAAAGGATGCTATGTAGTTATCATGGATGGCGACCTGCAACACAAGCCCGAAGAAGTACCGTCTCTAATTGAGGAGATCCGCAAGGGCTACGACCTTGTTTCCGGCTGCCGCACCAACCGTGGCGAGTCCATGATCAAGCGCAAACTGCCCAGCAAAATCGCCAACTACCTCATGCGCGCAACCAGCGGCTGTCAGGTAAAGGATATGGGCGGCCTTTCTGTACTCAAGGGCAAACTGGCCCGCTCCATGACCCTGCGTGAAGGCCAGCACAGGCTCATCCCTGCTCTGGTTTACGGCATGGGCGGTTCCACTTCCGAGGTACCCATTTCCGCTCCCCCGCGCTTTGCCGGAGAAAGCCATTACGGGCTGTCACGCTCAATCGATGTCCTTTTCGACATCGTCATGCTCTGGTTCCAGTCCTCATTCAAGCAGCGCCCCATTTACCTTTTCGGACGTATCAGTCTGCTCATGTTCATGCTTGCCTCGCTTGTAATGGTCTGGCTGCTCTATGAAAAAGTTTTCTTCGGAGTCCACATGGGCACCCGCCCCCCATTCATGGGCTGCATCCTGCTCTACCTGAGCTCACTGGGCTTCATGTCCACAGGATTCATCCTTGAATCGCTGGCCAACACCTATGACGCTGTCATGGGGACGAAAACGTATCAGATACGGGAAGTTGTTGAGAAAGAGTAAGCTCTTTTAAAAATTGAATAAAAAACGGGTCAGTTGAAACTTTCAACTGACCCGTTTTTTATTCATAAATATGAGAATACTATCAGAAAACTGCACATATACACCATCCTTACCCTTGTCTAGGTAGGCAGCAATATGACAGAATTGATTTTCACATTGAAATTTATCATCTAAAATTCAGCTGGAGTACTACCGCAAGTGCCTGACGATAAGATACAATTACATTTCGCAACCAACATTGAATTTCCCTACAATATAAATTTCCTTTCACCGACATTGGACTGGGCCTCTGCCGCCGCCACTTTGGTTGGAGCCCAGAAAGACGAATTGAATAAATTGCGCCTTGCCCTTGAGGAAACACTGGCCTTTTTGATTGAGGCCTATCCTGATGCCGAGGAATGGGAATTAATCAAAGTAAGATTTCAATTTACCACTGACGGGGTCGTGCACTTTATTATCGCAAACAGCGGCCCCCCGATACACTTGGATAAGCTTGCTGGATACAATCCCCTTAACCCTACAGATAACAACTTGAACGGACTATGGTACTTGCTGGTACGCGAAGCAGTGGACAATTGCCAATTCCAATCTCTTGGAAAAGAGGGATGGAGAATTGACATTAATCACCAGCTCTCCGCCCCCGTCTTTGAGCTACGCAAGAAGCAAAAAGACAATGTTCCAGAAGGGAAATTAGCATTTTCATGCCGAAAAGCCGTCCCTGACGATGCACCGCAGCTCATGAATTTGGTTCACGAAACTTATCGTTATTCGTATTTGGATGAAACATACTACCATCTAGACAAGCTGCGAGCCGCCATTGAAAATGGAAAGGCAATTCCAGTCATAGTGGAAACACTTAATATTATTACCGGTCTTGTAACATTTAGCCGCTTAACTAACGAATGCGTTTCTATGGGCGCATTCATGGGAAGTAGAGCATTCATCCACACCCGTTCTGCAATGACACTTTTCAGAGAGAGTAGAAAGGTGATAAGCGAGAATAGACTTGGAGCCGAGATATATTACTGTACCAATGTCACTACGCATACGGGATCGCAAAAGGCCAGCCAAAAGGCAGAAGGAGGGTGCACCGCACTCATACTCTCCTGTACCCCCACAACGGATTATCGAGGCATGGGCATCAAAATATCCGAAAGGGAGACAGTAGCCATGTATTCATGGCTGAAGGCCGAACCGAAATTCAAAACAATGTATCTTCCCGAACAGCATCATCAGGTTATGCGCCCGCTGCTCGCCCAAATTGGATGCGAGCCAACCTTCAGGAGCGAATATGAATCTCTCGCATCGTCAGATACATCTTTTACCGAACTCCAATTTTCTCCCATGCAAGGCTTCGCCATGCTCCTTTTAGATAGGACAGGAAAAGACTGGGACTCACAGTTACGAAAAAAATTCTTCTCGTGGACAAAGATACGTACTGTATCCATATCAATCCCGGCATGGAAAACACTTCCTCCCTGCCTCGATGAAAAAATGGCGAAACTCAATGGAGTCTTTGTCGGCTGTCACTTCCTGTCAAGCTCAAAGCCTTACCTTATATACATGCTTTTGTCGGAGCAGATCAACTTTGACGCAATAACGCTACTCGACCCCTTGGCGGTTAATCTGAAAAAACACATTCAAAGATTATATGAGGAACTACTCTATCTTCCATCTTTAACTAGTGAACAGGCCTGCTAGAATTAACGATAAAGGCTAATAGTTATTTCTTCTTAGGTGGATAAACCAGCAAGACAACCCTGCGGTTGCGCTTCTGGTTGGCGGGAATGGCATTACCATTATCATCTTCATTGGGATAGGCGGGCGCTGTGTCAGCCATGCCCAGTACCTTGATGCGGGACTTACTGAAGCCATGATCAAGAAGGTAACGAGCGACGGCACTAGCCCGGGCAGAGGAAAGCTCCCAGTTTGAAGGGAACTGCTTTGAACGCATGGGGATGTTGTCTGAATGACCTTCGACAACAACTTGATAGGGAGACTTCGCAAGGGTCGGCGCAATCTTAGCCAGCACCCTTTCAGCTCCGGGAGTCAGGTCCGCCTGTCCGCTTGGGAAAAAGAAACCGCCCTTAAGCACGATAGCTACAGAATCGGGACGCATCTTAATCTTAAGGGCATCAGATTCCCGTCCTACAAGACGAGCCATTTCCAGTTGCATTTCAAAAATATTGCGCTGCTGATCACTGATCACCCTGCGGGCAACCGGAGCACCTTCAAAAGTATCTGCCTCACCTTTAGGAGGAACTGGTACTCCCATGGCTGAAGCCAGCGAATCGGAAACATCCTTATACTTTTTCTGATCCACATCGGCGATAGCCAGCAAAAGCACAAAAAAACAGAGTAGCAGAGTCATCATATCTGCCAAAGTAAGGGCCCAGCCGCCCTCCTCTCCGCCCTGTGCGGGCTTTTTCAGGCTGAAATCATCCGACATAAATTTTTCCGCCTACTTCTTAGCCTTAACGGTAGCCCACTTACGCGGGGGCAGGTAACCCTTAAGCTTATCCATGACGATAGCTGACGGGGTTTTATCCTTAATGAACAGAATACCGTCACGGATAACCCGCATGAGCAGGGTAATCTCGTCAATGCGTTTCTCAACCTTAATAGCGATGGGCATAAAAAGCATGTTGGCGAAAAGAGCGCCGTAGAGAGTTGTGGTCAGTGCTGTTGCCATGGCCGGACCGATGGCGGCAATGTCAGCACCCATGCCCTGCATCATGGCGATGAGACCGATCAGGGTCCCGATAATGCCGAAGGCCGGAGACAGTGTGGACATGGTCCGGTAAATCCCGGCAGCACTGTATTCCTGCTCATGATACTGCTGGATACGGTTATCGAGAATCTCTTTAATCTCTTCCTTGGAGTATCCGTCCACAAGCATCTGCAACCCTTCACGCAGGAAGTCGTTTTCGATATTTTTAAGACTGCCCTCAAGATGTTCCTCTCCT
This sequence comes from Maridesulfovibrio pacificus (SeqCode), assembly GCF_048612815.1. Lineage (NCBI taxonomy): Bacteria > Pseudomonadati > Thermodesulfobacteriota > Desulfovibrionia > Desulfovibrionales > Desulfovibrionaceae > Maridesulfovibrio > Maridesulfovibrio pacificus (SeqCode). The sequence goes on along the minus strand of NZ_JBLZNE010000001.1, from coordinate 3,354,934 downwards.
TTGCTGGCTACATCCTTGGAAAGACCGACAATAACGTTGATGTAGTTTTCAAGAGGAAGTTCATCTGCACCCATAGCCATCATGAAAACCCCAAGCACACGCATTACTTCACGCAGAGGGTAACAGATGAAAGTGGAGGCAATAGTTCCCCCGCCGACGATGGCGATACCGGGGATATTGATAAACACACCCACTGAATCAGTGGAGGTGTAAGTGGCAACCATAAGGATGGCGATACCGAAGAAGATACCGATTATGGTGGCTATATTCACTTTTTATCTCCCCCTTTAATTTCCCGGACCATTTCAAACAGCTCGGTGAGAACATCTTCGGCCTCAGTCTCATCCACGTTATCGCGGACCTCATCCTGCACAATCTTGGCGATTTTCTTGGCGAGGTTTGCCAGAATCTTCTTACGGGCGTCATCCTCGGCAATACTCATCAGCACGCCGAGCTTGTGGTAACCAAGACGGTTGAACACTTCCTTGAGAGTGGCGTTGTCCACGTAGACGATATCTTCGATGTCCTCCAACTCTTCAATGGACTTCTTCTTTTTCTTAACCTTGCTGAAGTAATCAGGTTCTTTTTCAGATGCCCAGTCACTTACCTTGTTCCGGTCAAACATGAACATGGTTTCCGGGAAGTCTTCCTGTGCAATTTTTTTGTAGATGATCTTGGGATCACTATCCAGCATTTCAGAAATTTCATAGATATCCACAATCTGCAGCTCAGATGTGGGAGTATAAGCGGTCTGCTGCAATTCCTTGAACAGGTTGTTGGCAACTTCAAGAAAATTGTCAGGATCGGAAATCTGGATAAAACGATCAGGAAAGGCTTTTCCGGTACGGAGATCAATGGCGTCGATAATCTTCAAGCTTTTGAGCTTGCTGATTACTGCGTCTATCTCATTTTGAGAAACGAGAATAATACTGCGAATTGTTTTACAGAGCTTGTTGTAATCAAGACCGAGATCATGATTTCGTTCCTTGCGTGCCTGCTCGCGGTCCATGCTGATGTGGGTCCGGTAGGCAAGATCAAGGATATTGCAGATACTGGTAAAATTGCTGCGATGCCCCTTGGCGGAAATCATTTCACCGGTACGGTGCAGCCGTTTTACCAACAACCGGGTCATGTACTGTACAGTACGCGGGCACTGATCCAAAAGTTTGAGAATGATCTGATCGGTAAGGATCACAAGGTCGCAGTACTCGGCAGCTTCGGCATTGGCGGAACGGGTTCCCTTGGAGATAATGCCCATTTCACCGAAGATTTCGCCTTCCCCGAGACGGGCAAGAATGATCTTTTCATTATTCTGGACTTTATAGATGTTCACTGCGCCTTTTTTGATCATATAGGCGACAGAACTCTCCTGTCCTTCCTTGAAAATTTCCTGCCCCTTGTAAAAGGACTTGATGTTAGGACTGCTGGACCCCATTAAGAAACTCCCCTCAATATTGCCCTTTTCCGGGCGAGAAATAAAAACTCACAAATAACAGCTCAGAACCTGAAGCCTGATACCATCGGAAATTGAACTTCCCCTGTGGTTATAAAAACAGCAACAACACATATTATCATATATTAGATCAGGATAAAGAACAATACGCTCAGGATTTATCTTCAAGGATACCAGAATGAAGCATTAATGATACAAGCATTTGCTATTAAGAAACCGGCTCCTTTTTAATCTCAGTTTAATTGTTTACCTTGTAATTGAAATACTGCTAAGCTGACCTCAGGCTTGAGCAAGGCCCAGTAATAAATGATTAAACCTACTTCAGGAACTGACATGGAATGGAATCTCTTATTTGGACACCTCGCGGTAGTAGGCGGTTTTTTGCTGGCTGCAATTCTGGTTATGTCCATCCTGCGTAAACAACGCACATCATCAGCTGCTTTTGCATGGTTGCTGGCAATTTTCTTTGTACCATACGTCGGAGTTCCCTTTTACCTCATCTTCGGAGGACGGAAGCTCAAACGGGATGCCCACACCAAAGAGGACATCCATCTTGAAGTACAGGAAACAATTCCCGCAAAAGAATCCGATCCCATTGACGTCATGCTGCGTGAATACGGAATCCCCGGAGCAACCAGCGGCAATAAAGTTCAACTCTGCCCTACTGGCATCGACATCTATAATGAGCTGGTAAAACTCATTGAAAACGCCGAACACCAAATCCTGATTACCACCTTTATCCTCTCCCGGGACGATGTAGGTAAAGACATTGTGGAAAGGCTGGCCCGTAAAGCCGAGTCAGGAGTTACGGTACGGCTGTTGCTGGATGATATAGGCTCCATGTTCACCTCCCGCCGCTTCCTGAAAAATCTTATCGATAACGGCGGCAAGGTTGCCTATTTCATGCCCCTTTTCCGCGCGCCGTTTCATGGTAACAGCAACTTGCGCAACCATCGCAAAGTAGCCATCGCCGACCAGAAAATAGTGCTGGCCGGGGGAACAAATATCGCCAATGAATACATTGGACCAGAGCCATGCGAAGACCGCTGGACTGACCTTTCCTTTGTATTGCAAGGTCCTGCGGTACGCCATTACATAGAAGTTTTCCAATCCGACTGGCTCTTTGCACATGGAGAAAAAGTTAACATCATCCCACCCTGCACTAAAGGATCTGCGATCAGCGGGGAAGGGGTCATGCAGGTTGTTCCTTCCGGGCCTGACGTCCCGCGCGACCCCGTTCACGATGCCCTGCTCACCGCAGCTTTCACTGCTGAAAAACGGCTCTGGATAGTTACTCCCTACTACGTTCCTGACGAAGCTCTTGCACAGGCCCTGAGACTGGCCGCTCTACGCGGTGTGGACCTGCGGGTGGTAGTTCCGGCAAAATCAAACCACAAATTGGCTGACCTTGCCCGTGGTACCCACCTGCGTGATCTGGAAGAATGCGGCGGACGGGTGGTAAAATATCCCCACATGGTCCACGCCAAGGTTCTTGTTGTCGATGATCGACTGGCAGTTGTCGGGTCGGCAAACATGGATATGCGCAGCTTGTTTCTCAACTATGAAATAGTCATGTTCACCTATTCCGAAGCTGATGTTAAGCCGGTCAGCGACTGGGTTCAGGGGCTTATTGACGTAAGCACCGAGGGAACTGTTCCTGTAGGAATGGTCCGTGACACCATTGAAGGAGCGGCAAGACTGGTCGCCCCGCTACTTTAAGCGGAATTCATTGACCTCACACGGAGCGGAACTTACCATATAGATATGGGAAAACTGACTCTGATTTTATTCTTTACTATTCTGCTGGTCCTTGGTTTCGCAGCTAGCTGCTTTGCCTGGGGTCCGGGTGTGCACATGGCCATCGGCAATGCTGTGCTTTCCAATACCATGCAGCTTTCCGATACCGTGGCAAAGCTGCTTCTTTCCAACTCAACGCTCTTCCTTTACGGTTGCTTGAGTGCGGATATTTTCATCGGTAAAGGCAGCAAAGCCAAACGATTGCACAGCCACAACTGGCAGACCGGATTCAATCTGCTGGATGAATCCGATGATGATCACCTGAAAGCTTATTCTCTGGGTTACCTTTCCCATCTGGCAGCAGACATAATTGCTCACAACTATTATGTACCCAACCTCATGCCGCAGGCTCCATCCGGCGGTAGGTTGAGCCATGTCTACATAGAAATGCTTGCTGATGACCGGGTCGACTGGTCAGCACAAGAAGCAGCCCGTCTTTTCCGCAAGGCCAATCAGGATGCAGACTTTAATTTGCGCAAACACATGGATGCCAAGAAATACAGCTTCCTGTTCAAGAAAAAGGTATTCCATCAGACCATCGGACTGCTGGAATACAAGGCAGTCAGCAAGTCCCTGAAAATTTCTAAAAAAGTAGTCCCGGCCTTTCGCCAAGCCTACCTGCGTTCCATCATCGACTATTCATACCGACTGGTGGTGGACATGCTCAACTCTCCCCAGAATGCTGTGGCCTTGAATTTTGATCCCATAGGCGCAGAAAATATAGCCCTAGCAAAGAAAGATAACAGCTGGAAAACGGCCCTCAAGCGTAATGTTCCTTTCTCTCCACGCTTTGAAGTGGACGGAAGGATTACTGAGCTGCCCAGAGTTGCCGGAGTTGGGGCAATGTTTAAAGCAAGTACCAAAACCTCTGCTACCAATAATTTATCGCCTTAGACTGGACAGCCCGCAAAACATCTGAATTTTATTCAGACACATCACAGAATTACCGCCTAAAAAACGATCTTTTATTTAAAAGCGTGAATTTAGTTCGTTGAATTTTGATTTATATTCTAATGAAAGTATCTTTCATGTATATCCAATGCAATTTTTTATAAATCAATGTTGTAAGCACCAATACAACACATAATGCACATCACTACTGCATTCACTCTTACATCTCCACCTGAGAACAAACAGTACAGGACAATCAATTTCACTTTTTCCTGACCATTTGTTTGCTTGTCCGCAATTTTACAATTTTGAAATATTTTTGCTTATTTTGAAAATTAGTTATATTATTTCAATATGATATAAAAACCTATCTTATCCCAATATTGTTAAAGCGTGTACCCACAAGACACGCTTGAGAATTTTTTCACCTACGTATTGATTTCAAAATCAACACTGTCTGAATCCCGACACAGCCCTTTCATGAGCTTATCTAAACAAACATAACCTACTGTTTTTTCATAACTATATTAGCTAAAAATATAGTGAACATTATTTGCCATGTATTTTTAAGTTTTGCATTGCCTACTGTTGACTTGCAGTGGTCTCGGGCATAGGTGGGAATTGTGAACAACACAATTGAACCAAATTTTTTTGGAGGAATATAATATGTACGCAATCGGAACCATCAAGGCTTGGGCAGCTACCCGCGCAGCACGCAACGGCGGCGAAGTAAACCACAGCATTCACGCTGTGCTGACCATTGCCACCCTCGGTCTCTGGCTTCCAGTCTGGACCGTGGCTGCAATCCGCGAAACCAACCGTGCAAAAATGAGAAGCTCCCTCGTGGACCTGCGCCACATCGAGCGTCTTGAAATCTCCCCCGAATACCGCAGACAGCTTGCACGTATGTCCCGCTAGGACTGCGCAGCTCAAGTTCATGCTCTTATGAATTTGGGGAACAAGATTAATGCTGATTGATTTTGTTCCAATGGTCTTCGGAGAATAGATCTTTAACCGCTTTTAAGTAAAGCGGTGCCATATTTAAACCCGGTCCCTTGTGATCAATTACAAGTGGACCGGGTTTTATTCAATTGAGAATCCCTTTCCGGGGTTTGCTTTTCGAGCCGGTTGAAATAATATCAACTTGCCTTTCCGCCATTTCGCCTGAAATGGCAGTCCTGTTTCCCGCGCCAAAAACAGAACCTTGTCATGCTACGCGACACAACTTATGTGCCGTGGTCATCTGTATTTTCAACTTACCGAGGTTCAATCATGTTTGAATACGATCTTGCCCACTGGACAACCTTTCTGCTGGCCGCCCTGCTGCTCAACATCGCACCGGGACCGGACATGGCCTACATACTCAGCCATACCGTCACCGGAGGCAGAAAAGCCGGATTTGCCGCAATGTTCGGAATATGGTCTGGAGCTTTCCTCTATGTGATCCTGACTGCGCTTGGACTTGCCGCCATTATTGCAGCATCCGCCACGGCTTTCTCCATCGTAAAATGGGTCGGGGTAGCCTACCTTTTCTGGCTGGCTATCGGCGCTTTCAGGTCTAAGGGCAGCCCGCTGAATATAAGCAAGAATTCAAAACAGCTAGACCCTTCCGCAATATTCAAACAGGGCATGTTCATCCACCTGCTGAACCCGAAGGTTGCAACATTCTTCATAGCCTTCCTGCCCCAATTTGTAGTTGAAGGTGCCGGCCCAGTCTGGGCACAGCTCATGCTGCACGGCACATTGATCATCGTCACCGCAGCATTTGTCGAGCCTCCGTTAATCTATGCCGGAGACCGCATCACCGGAAGATTGCGTGAAAGCCAAAAACTGCAAAGATGGCTGGACAGAGCACTGGGATCAGTCTTTGTCGCCTTTGGGGTTAAACTGGCGATGTATGAGAGATAAAACAAAGGGTGCGTAAGCACCCTTTATTTAACCACCCCCATCTGCTAGTTTCCGGGTAACCAAAGGAGTTACCCATGAAAAAAATATTACTGACCATATTCATTCTCACTTCAATCGCACTTTGCGGCTGCCAGCCCAAGATGAATATTTTTCCGGACGGAACTGATCCCCTGCTTGAAAAGCAGCTGCAAGGCGAAGGGGAATACAAGGTTCTTGTCGTATCCATTGATGGAACAATTTCCGATGAGGGCAAGCGAGGACTGCTGGGAACTTCCCCCAGCCTCGTTCAGGAGGTTTCATCGCGCCTCAAACTTGCTGCCAAAGATGACAAGATTAAAGCCCTTGTGCTCAAGGTTAATTCTCCCGGTGGCTCAGTTACCGGCAGCGACATCCTTTATAATGAGATCGTGCGCTTCAAAGAAAAAACTAAAGCTAAAGTTGTAGTTAATATGATGGATGTGGCTGCTTCCGGCGGGTATTATGTCAGCCTGCCCGCTGACCATATCATGGCCCACCCCACCACGTTGACCGGTTCAGTCGGGGTTATCTTCATCCGCCCAAAAGTTGAAGGACTCATGGACAAAATCGGTGTATCCGTGGAAGTTTCCAAATCGGGACGTAACAAAGACATGGGCTTCCCTTTCAAGCCGGACACTCCTGAACAGAAAAAAATCATCGACGATATTATCAAAGATTACGCTGACCGTTTTCAGGGACTGGTCAAAAAGCACCGTCCCATCTCTGATGATCAACTGAAGACCATCTTCACCGCGCAGGTTTTCAGTGCACAGGGTGCAAAGAAAACAGGACTGGTGGACAGCCTCGGATATCTTCCTGACGCGGTAAAAACAGCCTGTAAGCTGGCCGGAATTTCTGAAGATTCACAAGTTATTACCTACAAACGCAAGAGTTACCCCAACGACACTCTCTATAACTCTGCTTCATCACAAGCATTCTCCCCGGCGCTGATTAATATTGATGCCGGCAACCTCATGCCGCCCAAAGCCGGGTTTCATTACCTCTGGCTCCCGGCAGCGGAATGATTATAGTCGCACTGCTTTGCATTCCAGAAAAAAACATGTATGAACTGCCCGTTTGACCTGATGACAGCAAACTCTTAAACGGAGAACCAAATGAAAAAGAACAGCCTGACACTTACACTCATCCTGCTTTTTTCTCTCGCTGTTTTCAGCGCATGCACTCAGGAAACCCAGAACCGCATCGGTCGTTCCATTCAGAACTGGACCGGGGTAAACGGTGTTCTTGAAATCTATTCCGGCGGCAAGCTGGTCAAACGATTTGTAAAAATCGATAAGCTTTCCACTGCCGCAGGCACCAAGGAACGCGTTCAGCGACCATACCGATTTGGTTACGGTATTCTTGATGCCAACCTGAACGGCAAAGCAGACCCCGGTGAAAACAAGGTCTACTTTGAATTCAGCGACTACGCTACCAATTACGTTTTCTTTGAAGACCCCAAAGCTAAAAATTAACTATTCCTGCCGGACCTATTTGGTCCGGCATTTTTTTGCCCATGAACAAATGCATAAGAGCGGCACGAGCCGTAACAATGGCCCACGGAAAAAATCCGGTTATCGATGATTTCGCCCTCATCCATGACGGGGAGCGGATTCTGGAAACAGGGACGTGGTCCGCGCTGAAAGATAGTTTTTCAGGTGAAGTTGAAGACCTAGGCGATGTGACAATCGTTCCGGGCCTGATCAACGCCCACGTGCACCTTGAGCTTTCCCATCTGAAAGGCAAGACCGTGCAGGGGCAGGGATTCACCAATTGGATCAAATCTTTGCTTTCCAATCCCCTTTACGATCTTGATACCGAGGCCGTTCGAGACGCGGTACAGCAAATGCGTGCTGACGGCACTGCATTCTGCGTAGATATATCCACCCGCAACTGCGCTCAGGTTGCAGGAATTATGGATGAACTTGCCATGGGATTCTATGCCTGCTGCGAAGCAATCGGAGTGCAGGAACCAAAAGAAGGAGCAAAGTTCTTCCCGCAAAAAAAATTCAACCACGGCCGCGGCGCCGGGTCCGGTCATTCCCTCTACTCAACCGGAGCAACGCTTTTGCAGGCTGTGAAAACAGCCAACAACAAAGCCGGACTGCCCTACCCCGTCCATCTTGCTGAAAATGAGGAAGAGGATGAAATCGTAGCACACGGCACCGGAGAATTCGCAGGAATGCTCAAAGGAGCCGGACTGCTGGCCGATTGCGGCAACAAAGGGTTACGCCCTGTTGAATATGCAGATTCCATCGGTTTACTGGATGGTTCGACCCTTGCGGTTCATTGTGTTCGGGTTGCGGAAAACGACATAAAGACCCTTGCCGAGCGCAAGGTAAATGTCTGCATTTGCCCCCGTTCCAATACATACATAGGTGAAGGCCGTGCTCCGTGGGAAAAGATCCTGAAATCTGGTATAAACACTTGTCTTGGAACGGACAGCATTGCTTCCAATCATGACTTATCCATGTGGAACGAGCTGGAATACCTGCTTAAAAACATCAAAATGTCCTTGTCCACGGCTGAAGCGCTGGCACTTGTAACCACAAACAGCGCCAAGGCTTTGAAGATAGATGACTTATACGGATCTTTGGATAAGGGGAAACGCGCTGTTTACGCTACAATCCCCGCCCATCTTGAAGATCTTTTGTTTTAATATTTTTTCGCACCACAACTGAGAGGAACTCTTATGGAATGGCGACATAAAGATTTGCTGGATGTTACCCAGCTCAACAAAGAGGAAGTGCAGCACATTTTTGAAACTGCCACTTACTTTCAGGAAATCAACTCCCGTCCGGTAAAAAAGGTACCGACTTTAAAAGGCCATAGTGTGGTCCTTTTTTTTGCTGAAGCAAGTACAAGGACCAAGACCTCCTTTGACATGGCCGGGAAACGTCTTTCCTGTGACACATTCTCCCTTGCCAAAAGCTCCAGCAGCCTGACCAAGGGCGAAACTCTCAAGGATACCGCCCTGACATTGCAGGCCATGAATCCGGACGGCATTGTCCTGCGCCACTGGGCCAGCGGCGCGTCTCAATTTCTGGCAGAGCGCCTCGATTGCAGTATCATCAACGCAGGTGACGGCCGCCACGCCCACCCCACACAGGCCCTGCTTGACGGTTTCACCCTCTATCAGGAATGGGGATCTCTGGAAGGCAAGACAATACTCATCCTCGGCGATATCGCACACAGCCGCGTAGCGCGTTCAAACCTGATCCTGATGAACAAGATGGGTGCCAAGGTTCGTTTCTGCGGCCCTCGCACACTGCTGCCTCCGCAGATCAGAAAATGGGACGCAGAAGTTTACACCGACATCAACGAAGCCTGCAAAGGTGTCGATGCAATCATGTGTCTCCGTCTTCAGCTGGAACGTCAGCAGGACGGCCTTCTACCTGACCTGCGTGAGTACTCCAACTACTTCGGTCTGGGACACAAACAGATTGAGCTTGCCAACCCTGATGTAAAGATCATGCATCCCGGCCCCATGAACCGGGGAGTTGAAATCAACTCCGAGCTTGCCGACTGCGAAGCCAGCCTCGTACTTGATCAGGTCGCATCCGGTGTAGCAACCCGCATGGCCTTACTCTACCTCTACCTCACCCGCAAAAAATAAGGAGAATAAAATATGACTCATCCTGAACTTGTTATCCGCAAGGCAGTATGGAAAGGCGAAGAAGTCGATCTCCTTGTTGCTGACGGTAAAATTTTAGATGTAATCCCCTCTTCCGACACCATGTATGAAGGAGCGGAGGTAGTAGCTGCAAAAGGTCTGCTGCTCATGCCTTCCATGACCGACGTGCACACACACCTGCGCGAACCGGGATTTGAATACAAGGAAGACATTGCCTCCGGCCTGAAAGCTGCCGTTCACGGCGGCTTCTCCAACATCATGTGTATGGCCAATACCGATCCGGTCAACGACAATGCTGTTGTTACCGATGAAATGCTGCGTAAGGCCAAAGCAGCCTTCCCGGAAGGCGGTCCGCGCCTCTTCCCCATCGGTGCGTTGACCAAGAAACTGGAAGGCAAAGAACTGGCCCCCATGCATGAAATGGCTGAAGCCGGATGTGCAGCTTTTTCCAACGACGGTATCCCGGTCAAAAACAGTGAGCTATTCCGCAGAGCCATGGAATACGGTTCAGATACCGGAAAGCCGATTATCGACCATTGCGAAGATCCTTACCTTGCACCAGCTGTCGGAGTGAATGAAGGCGAAGTCTCTTCTGTGCTCGGCCTTGCCGGACAACCCGATGTTGCAGAAGCAGCACAGGTCGCCCGCGACCTGCTCATGGCTGAATATCTGGACATGCACATACATCTTGCGCACATCTCCTGCCGCAAATCAGTGGACCTGATCGCATGGGCCAAGAAGCGCGGAGTTAAAGTCACCGCTGAAACTTGTCCCCACTACCTGCTGCTCACCGAAGATGCCTTGAACGGCTACAGCTCCGATACCAAGGTCAACCCTCCCCTGCGCACCGCAGACGATGTTGATGCTCTGCTGGCAGGCATTAAAGACGGCACAATTGACATGTTCGCCACCGACCATGCCCCCCATGCAGCACATGAAAAGGAAGTGGAATTCATGCACGCACCATGCGGTATCTCCGGCTTGGATTCTGCCCTATCGTTGACATGGTCGCTGGTAGCCTCCGGGAAGATTACCTTTGATGATTTCATTCGCATGTGGACCACTGCTCCATGCGAAACTTTCAACCTGCCGCTGAACAGCTTTAAGAAAGGTGATCCGGCTGACTTTTTCCTCTTTGATCCCAGCGAGGAATGGGTGCTGGATGCGACTACAATGCACTCCAAAGGTAAAAACACTCCATTCCGCGGACAAACCCTGAAAGGACGGGTTATAAGCCATTTCCTTAGTGGCAAAAAAATAGTATGACCTCTTTAACAGACAGTGAATAAGTCTGTTGTGCAAAGGTAAAAACTAATAATTTTATATAGTTGATCTGCATCTGCTGCCAAGGCAACAGACGGTTTATTTTTGATAAGGAGATTTTAATGAGCGAACCTTTCAAGGACGCGGTGGGAATTTGCAAAACCATCATGCGCAATGGCTATGATGCCTATATCATTAATGAAAGGCTGCAAAAGCTGACCATTGAAGATAAAGGCGAAGAAGTCGAACTGGATATTTCCACCGATCTTGATTTCAAAAGGCTGGCTAAACTGTTCCCCAACATCCAGCCCACTGAGCAACAGGACGTTACCGCTATTCTGAGGGAAGGCGGAAATATTTTTTATTTCTATACTTCCGAGACCAGCAACTCTTCACATCCTGAAGAATGCGTATCCCGCATGACTCCCAGACTGCTCAAGGCGTTGGAGCAACAGCACCAGATCCCCATGTCTGCAGCCTGCCCTTACATCCCTAAGGCGCAGGACCCCTATGAAGGATTCGCTGAACTGAGCAGCGGTGAAGTCCGTCTGCTGGGTATCCCGGATCAGACTCTTAAAAAAGATTACCTCATGGGTATCAGGGCGTTGCGCTTCGCGGCCAACTACAACCTGCCCATTGAGACCAATACCAAAATCGCGATTATCCGCTCCTGCAAGCGTATTCTCGATTACGTTCCCGTGCCTGAAATCATGGACGAATGGCGCAAGGTTGAAGCTGAAAACATGTACGTTTTCGTTTCCCTGCTCTTCGAAACCATGCTCCTGCACGGCCTGATTCCCGAACTTGCAGCTCTTTCCCGTCTTACTCAGGTTAAGAACAGCAAGACAGGTGAAACCGAAGATGTTTTCACCCACACTCTCGATGTCATGCGCCTCTACCCCGAAGAACTGCCTTACGACTGGTTCGGTGTAGTAGCATGCATGTTCCACGATGTGGGCAAACTCTACACCGCTGAAGAAGTGGAAGGACGCTGGCAGTTCCTGCAGCATCACCGCGTTGGATCAAAAGTGACCAGAAAGATCCTGACCCGCCTCAACTTCCCTCAGGAAGATGTGGACCTGATCTGCGATCTGGTACGCAACCACATGCGTTTCCACTTCATGCTCACCGACAAGGGTATCCGTAAGTTCAAAGCTCTGGACGAATATCCCCGCCTCATCGAGATGGTTCGCGCTGACATTAAAGCCCGCGACACCACCTACAAGGAATTCAACCACAACATCAAAATGCTTGAGCGCGCAGATATCCCCGAAGAAGCTCTTGATCCTTTCCTCAACGGTAACGAGATCATGCAGCACACCGGCCTCAAACCCGGTCCCGGTGTCGGTATCATCCGCGAATCCCTGCTTAAAGCACAGATTGCCGGTGACGTAACAACCATGGACGAAGCCATTGAGTACGTTATCGATCAGGCTAAGAAAGCTTAAAACTTAGCTTCATACCAAAAATTAAAGCCTCTGGAATGATATGTTCCAGAGGCTTTTTCTTACCGAACCAAAACGCCCTGCCGATCAACTCGACAGGGCGTTCTTCTTTAATTCACTCTAAAAAATGAACTACAGTTCACAAATATCCTTCTCCATGTCATTACGCAGATGGCCCTGACCGGTAGATTCGAGAACCGCGCGCCAGTAGTCGGACTTGATGTTCAACTTCTTGCGCTTGATGGTTACCAGATTGAGCGGCAGGTGCACGTAGCGGGCCTGCAAACGGCTGACTACCATTCCTGTTTTTCCTGCCATAGCTGCATGTACTGCATGCTGTCCCAAGAAACCGCAATAAACGCAGTCATTGGCATTAGCCGGGACTGAACGGATAATGTAACTGGGGTCAATGAATTTCAGGGTGATGTCTTTGCCCACATCCTTGAAGTAGTCCTTAATGCGGCGAATGATCAGGGTGCAGACATCGCAAAGCACGGGGTTGCCGGATGCATCCTTTTCCCCGGTGTATTCGCATTGTTCCTGCCCTGCTCCCTCTGCGCAGACAATAACTGCATGCTGACGTTCATCCAGACGCTTCTCAAGAGAGCGAAGCAAACCGTATTCCCCGTCAAATTCAAAAGGATGCTCAGGAACGAGAACAAAGTTTACGTCTTTGAGCGCCAAAGTAGCTTGCGCAGCGATAAAGCCTGATTCACGGCCCATAAGCTTAACCAGACCGATGCCGTTAACAACACCCACGGATTCAACATGAGCGGACTGGATGGCTTCTGTTGCCTTGTCTACAGCGGTATCAAAACCGAAAGACTTGGTAACAAAACTGATGTCATTATCAATGGTTTTGGGGACACCGATAATGGAAATTCTGATTTTTCTTTTCTCAATCTCTTCCACAATTTTCTGAGCAGCACGCATGGTTCCGTCACCGCCGATCATGAACAGCACTGAAATATTCATGCGTTCCAAAGCATCGACAACCTCTTCAGGGTCCTGTGGACCTCGGGAGGAACCGAGAACAGTTCCGCCGAACTGATGAATATTTGCTACAGTATCGGCTGTAAGCTCCACAACATCATGTCCGTACTTGGGGATAAATCCCTGCAAGCCGAACTTGATACCAATTACGGACGGAACCTTATACAGGTAGTGGGCTTCAAGTACGATTGAACGGATCACATCATTCAGACCGGGACAAAGTCCACCACAGGTAACCACCGCACATTTGGTTTTTGAAGGATCAAAATAGGTAAATGCACGAGGACCGGCTTTTTCAAATTCCTGATAAACATCATTGCCGGAAGATGAATCCATTTCCTCTTCAGCGAGGTTGACCAAGGTCCGTTCCTTATCTTCAATGAAGACACACCGTTTAAGCGGAGAAGGGATTTTAGCCTTGCCCAACACCGGAATCTCGGTATTTATCTGCTCTGCTTTGTTAGCTTTTTTAACCATTTCAAACCTCCTGCGGAATTAAATCCGCCAGTCGTGAATAGCAGTTATCTTACTTCACCTTGAACAAGGGGCACCCACATGACAGGGCTATCATCCATTATGGACTCACGGATGGGCAACTCCATGGGATGTGGATTCAAATGCGCCGGGGAACCAATATTTTCCCACCAGAGATAAAACCCCTTATCCTCTATATGCCTGCCGTAAAGACGCATTGTCCCCCTTTGGCAGATGTTATCATAGAGGCGAAATTGTTTCTTTCCAACCTTGTATACACCTTTACTTGGAGAAATTAACTTCCAGTCTTCAGCATCAGATCCGGAAATCTCTTTACCGTCCAAGACACTATAATAACGGGTTTCGCGATCAAGGTCACGAACCCTTAGCATCTTTTCTGTGGCAGAATAGGAAACAATGAACATGGGCATGCCCAGATGTTCGGTAATCTTCCAGCGGTCCACCCCGGTCGAATAGACCAGCCCGCCATCACGTTTATAAATCCAAGCCGGCTCCTGTTGCAGGGCTTCAGATTTTTTTACTGTCGCCCTTTTACTTAGGTCCCAATAGACCTCACTCCCGTTATCACGGGTCAGGCACACCACGTATCCGGCCATTCTGGCATCAACAAAAGGTCCTCCGGGCACTTCATCGGACTCCAGGCGGGTTTGAGTCTTCATACCCTGCTTGACGATTCTGCCGGAAGCTTCCACAGCCACCAGAACGCCCTGCCCCGGGGTGTATCCAAGATAAAGAGGAGTTCCTTCGAGAATTGAAATTTCCTGAAGCGGACCGGAAACAGGACCGCAATGCAGGGCATTGAAACTATCGATGACACCTAGCCATTCACCTGTGCGGGAAAGTGCCATCATTCTGACCGGACCATGCTCAACCGGAATCTCTCCCGGTATCCTTGAACACTCATCAAGATTGAAGACATAAATATTTCCGCCATCACGCCCGGTTGCAGCCAGTGTCGGACTGCCGGGACCGTATCCGGTATGCAAGGCTCCTCCCCCTCCGGGGAGACGGACTTTACTGCATTTATGCTTACTCCATATCCGTACAGTGCCGTCATAAAGAGCTGCGGCTAATCCTTCTTCATTCCCGGCATACGAAGCAACACCACCGGCAATGATCGGCATGGCGTTTTCTCGTTTTACAGAAATATAAAGCTTGTCTTCCAAACCTTCAAAGGGCGGTTCATAGAGCTTTTTAGCACTTACATATTTTTTACTCAGCAATTGGGAAACATAACTTTTAAGGGATTTTGTAGTTCCCTTCCGCAACTGGGAAGGCACGTCAATGTATGACTGCCCCACGCGTTCCTTGGATGCTGCATTTGTCTGCGCAGGCATCCCGGCTGTAACAAATAATAAAGCCAGACCGGTAAGGCCGACCTTGAAATTTTTAGAAATCATCCCTCGTTTTCCTTGGTTGTCCTGCTCTGTAAAGTAATGCGCTCAACTATGCTTTTGTAATATTCGTCTTCTTCATCGATGGCTATTTCCTTTCCGCGCATGTTCTTAATGCGTTCAAAAAGCAGATTAACTTTTTGCATCTGGGTATAGCGTTCCTTTTCATCTTCCATATATTCAAGCAAATCAAGAGCAGAATGAATATCTTTTCTAAGCTGCATCTCAGGAGGAAGGTAGCCGCTATTCTTCAAGGCTTTATACGCCATGCGCAACTCAGGGGGAATCATGGAATCGTCTTCCAGCTCAAGGGGTTTTCCCTTGCCCGGAAGATCCTCAAATTCCCCCTTACGCTCAGCTTCCTTAATCCGAGACTCGGCTATTGCCGCGATAAAATACATTAACGCCCCGCGTTACGGGAGAGCATTTCCCCTCCCAATCCATCGATCCAAGCAATGGTGTTCTTCATAATTCCGTCAACAGCCTCCTGCGCAGCATGGGCAATTGCCTCACCGCGCATGGACTTGACCGGAGCTTCCGCTTCAACCAGCTTTCTGGCCAGCAGATTTTTGCCGCTTCCGTCCCAGAGTGAATAACGTACTGCGACCTTAAAAGCATCCCCCCCGCTACGCTGAATTTCGAACGAAGTAATCACTCCTGAAAGGACGAGATCCTTTTCAATTCCCGGCCGATAAGGACTTATAATCTCATAGCTGTTCATGCAGGTCAGCGCAGGTCCGGCAACAAGATCAAAAATTTCCGCCGGGGTCCCTTCCCAGCTCCACCGGTAATCTGGCTTCATAACCTTTCCGTTAGCGACAATCACAGTCTCACGGTCCAATGCGGGAAGACTGCTGAATCTTTTAAGGGCCAGACGCGGCATATCCGGGTTAACCCTGTCGCATTCGCTCGCAGAATTATAACCATCCACCCGGAGAAAGGATGACTCAACAGATTTTCCGCCGATACAACCGGCGCAGGAAATTACGAGAATCAAAATTGCTATGAATAAATATCTACTGCTCATTTTCAGCTCCCTGCGGAGGATTCAAAACCTGCCACGGACGTTCGCGCAATGACCGGGCCAACCTGTTCATCTCTCTGGAAAGACGGTTTATGTTCGTAAGTATGATTTCAAGTTCTTCCTGATCGTACTCAACATTACGTCGCAGGTCCGCGGTCAAACCCTCAATACCGTCAACCGCACGAGTCACATCATTTCCGACACCGCCGAGAGTATGACTCATATCTCCCTGCAGGGTAACAATTGCTTGTTCAACCTGCTGCAGGGTATCGATCAGCTCATTGGTCAGTAAGGTGATCTTTTTGGAACCGTTATCCATGGCACCGGCACCGGAGCTAGCCAATTTCTTCCACTCGTTACGGAAAGTGACCAATGTTGCATTGGTTTCAGCAAGAACCTCAGGAGCCATTTTTAAACTTTTTCCGATGTTGGACATGTTCTCAGAAGAAAAAAGCATCTCAAAGGCATTTACGGCCCTTTCCAGCTGTGGAGTCAAATCAGCAACCGAACGGCCCATTTGAGCGGCCACTTCGTTCATACTCATGATGACCGCGGATGGAATTGAATCCCCGTCAGCCAATTTTGGCCCTGCATCTCCGCGCAGCTCCAAAAGGATGTAGTTATCCCCCACCAACCCTTTCTGGGTTACCATGGCAGTTGTCCCACGGTAGAGAGGAAAGTCATGGTCCACATTGATGATCACTGAAATGCGTCCCGGATTTTCAGCATCAACATTGATTGAATCCACCTTACCCACGCTAAGGCCCGCATACTTAACCGGACGGCCGGGGGTAAGGTCCTTCACATTGCGGAAAAGAATCTTGTATTGCGAGTAGTCGGAAAAAAAATCATGTCCGCCCAAAAATACGATAAACATGCCGAGAACTGTCAGCCCTGCAAGAGCAGCCAAAGCAGCTTTGATCATATCGGAAGCCGAGCTTCGCGGATTGAGAACCATCACATATCTCCTAATCAGGACCTGCTTCGGAACTTAACAGCCCTTTCCATACTTGGGTCAAGTTCCGTAGGCCTGCGTTCCAGAAAGTCGATTATATATTTATCATCGGACTGCTGCAGTCCTTCAACATTTCCCTGATACAGACAACGTCCCATATGCAGAACCACAACGTGATCCGCAATGTTAAAAAGACTGTCCAGATCGTGGGTCACCACCACAGTAGTCACTTGGAAAGTTTCTTTAAGCTTGAGGATCAACTGATCAAGGTCTGCGGCAGTGATCGGGTCCAGCCCGGAAGACGGTTCGTCACAGAGCAACGTGGTCGGGTCCATTACCATGGCCCTTGCCAGCCCTGCCCGTTTTCGCATGCCCCCGGAAAGCTGGCTGGGGAAATAATGCATGAAATCACCCAAGCCGACCATCCGCAACTTCATCTGCACAACTTCCTCGATGATCGAGTCAGGAAGTTCAGTATGTTCCTGCATCGGCAACGCTACATTCTCACCAAGAGTCAGAGAACCAAGCATGGCACCATCCTGAAACAGAACTCCCATACGGGTACGGATTTTCTTGTACTCACGCTCATCTTTCAAAGCGGTCAAATTTGTATCACCCAAAAAAATCTCACCGGACACGGGAGTATTCAGACCGAGAATATGGCGCAGTAAAGTGGACTTTCCACACCCTGATCCCCCGAGAATAACGCTGATCTTTCCGGCTGGCAGAACAGCATTAAGATCCTCCATGAGCACCTTGCCCGGATACCCCAGACTGAGCTTTTTCAGCGTTATGTCTTGTGCAATCCTTGATAATTTCATGATCGACTACCGGAAAATAAAGTTGAGTGCCGTAAAGAACAGGTCCAGCAATATTATCATAAATATAGAAATAACAACAGAATTGGTTGTCTTGCGCCCGACATCAGCTGCTCCCTCGCGGGCGAGAAAGCCCTGCCAGCAACCGATAAGAGTAATGGCTACGGCAAAGCCCCCGGCCTTAACCAGTCCGGCCAGCACGTCGTGTAATTTGAGAAATTCTACAGAATTATTAAAATAGGTAACTTCATTTATCCCGAGGGCGATTGCGGAAAAGGCTCCGCCGGAAAAGATGCCCACAAAATCTGCCCATACAGTTAAACAGGGCACCATGATAACCATGGCGATCATCTTGGGGACAACAAGAAAGCGCACAGGTTCGATGCCCATAACTTCGAGGGCATCGATTTCTTCGGAAATCTGCATGGTCGCGATTTCCGCGGTAAAAGCGGCTCCGGAACGGCCGGTAACGATGATAGCGGTGAGCAAGGGGCCAAGCTCACGGATAATGGTAACGCCCACAAGGTTGGCCACGTAACTGATGGCACCGACCTTTTCCAATTGCTGGGCGGATTGTAAAGCGAGGATAATGCCTGTACAGGCGGATATGACACTGACGATAGGAATAGAATCCGCCCCGACCGAGGCGAGATCACGGAGAAGTCTTTTACGGTAAAATGATTTTTTATTTCCGGGCGTAAGGCGCAGGCAGCCAAGGAGTCTGGAAACCATCCAAGCAAGAACATGCAAACCATTCATACCGAATAACTCCCTTTCCTGCCCAGCCGGAACAGCCTATCAGTCCATCCCGAACAACGACTTTACCTGCGTAAGATTCAAGAGCCTGTCCACCTGATCCGTAACAGCAATAATCTTAACACTACGGCTGTCCTTGTTCAGTATCCTGCGCAGCTCAATCAACGAAGCCAAACCGGAACTGTCCAGGTACTCAAGCTCGGAAAGGTCCACCAGAACTTCACCTGAAGTCTGCTTAACAAAAGCATGCATCTTCTCCCGGAGGTCAGGGGTCCCTGTAAAATCAACCTCACCGCTGATTTTAATGAGGACCTCTTCAAACGAAGATTCCATTTTCCAGCCTACACCCATAAATATCTCCTTACTGCCAGTCAGGCAGCATTAAGCCCTGTATATTTCAACCACAGTAGTATCGTCATTAGGAGGGGTCTCCCCTCTCCAATCGGCTACAGCCTTAAGAAGCTTTTCTCCGGCTCCGGGAGTTCCGCCCAGCCTGAGCATTTCTTCCATGCGCTCTTCTCCGAAAAAGTCTCCATTCGCGGCCCGGGCTTCATCAACACCATCAGTAACGATGATCAACGACTCCCCCTCATTGAGCACAAATTCGCTGGTACCAAAATCTCCTTCCTCTAAAATTCCTACAGGCAAACCGAATGGTCTTTCGAGGGACTCCACTTTGCCATCAGCCACCAGCACTGGAGAGGGATGCCCAGCCAAAGCAAATTCGCACTTTCCACTTTCCGGAAAGTAACGCAAGAGAACCATGGTAGCGAACACTTCACCATTCATAAATTCATATGCACCGGCATTGACTGCCTTGAGCATTTCACCGGGAGTCCTTTCGCCCAGCGCTTCTGCTCTGATTCTAGTCCACAGAGCGGACATGATCAAAGCCGCAGGCAAACCCTTACCGGAGACGTCAGCCACATAAATATACCAGCTTCCGTCGGAATTGGGTATAAAATCGTACAAATCCCCGCCAACAAATTGAGCCGGAACGGAACTGCCCCAGATGAGGTTATCACCTTCCAGTTCTGGCTGACAGGGATTAAATTGTTTCTGAATACGTGCTGCTGCTTCCAGCTGAGTTTCAAACTTTTGCTGGTTCAGGCGTTGCAGCATAAGTTCCGAACGGACAAGGGCAACCCCGGCTAAATGTCCGAAGCTCTCAAGAAGCTCTTCGTCTTCTTTGCCGAAACATTCCTTATCTACAGAATTAAGAACCTGAACGACCCCCAAGAGCTTGCCCTGATGAATAATGGGGGTGCAGAGAATGCACTTGGTTACAAACCCGGATTTTTTATCCGCCGCCTTTGAAAAGCGATCATCATTCTGGGCATCAAGAACATTCAGGGCTTCCCGATGATCAGCAACCCATCCGGCAATACCCTGCCCCATCGGTAATTCAAATCCGGTTTTCAGATTTTTCATCGCCTGATCACCGAGCACATCGTTCATGGCCCAAGCGAATTCGAGGACATTCTTTTTTTCATTGTAAAGCATGATCGAGGAGGCTTCCGCTCCGGTCACATCCTGAGCCAGCCTCAATAATTGAGGCAGCAGATCAACCAAAGACTCAATACTAGCCAATACCTCGTTGGCCTGAATCAATTTCTTTAGCCTGTTAACCTGTGTGTTCAAGACTCCCCCCGAATCAGCTGTACTATTATTTACCCAGACTGAGCAGCATACACTATTTCAATCAATTGTTAAATTATACAGATCTTATCCGTTCCAGGTATTAACTTCCGGCTTCGGCCAGTTGCGTACAGCCTCAGCCAGTTCATCAACAGAAGCTGTTGCAGCACCAACCTGCCCGACAACAATACCGGCCGCATAGTTAGCCAGCACTGCCGAGGTTAACGGATCAAGCCCTGCGGCAAGCCCGAGTCCCAGAGTTGCGATAACCGTATCACCTGCACCGGTAACATCAAATACCTTACGGGCAAAGGTGGGCACATGCTTGACTACATCTCTTGATTCAAAGAGAGCCATGCCGTCCCCGCCAAGGGTGA
Organism: Maridesulfovibrio pacificus (SeqCode); assembly: GCF_048612815.1. Lineage (NCBI taxonomy): Bacteria > Pseudomonadati > Thermodesulfobacteriota > Desulfovibrionia > Desulfovibrionales > Desulfovibrionaceae > Maridesulfovibrio > Maridesulfovibrio pacificus (SeqCode). The sequence continues at coordinate 3,334,075 of NZ_JBLZNE010000001.1, read as the reverse complement.
TCAGCAAGTGAGTGGGATCGATACGGTCAAAGAGCCTGCGTCCGGCTTCAAGAACATCTTCACGGGTTTTGACCTGCATATTGGCACCCTCTCCCGCTTCCTTGGAGTTGGGAGTAAGCATGCTGACAGATTTGTAGCGGTCGTAGTTAACAGTCTTAGGATCAACCAGAATGTGCGGCTTGTGACTCTTCTCTTCCAGAAGTTTCCAGAACCTTTCAAAAAAGGAATCTGACAAGAGCCCCTTTCCATAATCAGACAGGATGACCACCTTGTAATCACAAATTTCCCGATCAAGAAATGTGAAGAGCTGATCCATGAGAGAATCGGCAAAATCGACAGTCTTTTCCCGGTCAACGCGAACCATTTGCTGGTTATGAGCCATGACGCGGGTCTTCTTGGTTGTCGGGCGATCATCGGCTTCATACAGGGAATACGGAATTCCCGCCTCGGAACAAAGCCTTTCAAAGACCTCCCCTTCTCCATCGTGACCGACAAATCCGGTCAGATGAGGCTCCCCACCTAGGGCAGCTATATTGCGGGCCACGTTTCCGGCTCCGCCAAGCAGATATTTTTCTTCGGTAACCTGAACAACAGGCACAGGTGCTTCCGGGGAAATGCGTTCAACCGAACCAATCACATAATGATCAAGCATCACATCGCCGATGATGAGAACCTTGCGGTCTTTTAATTCCGGGAGGACACTTAAGATTTTATTATCCATTCTTATTTTTCCCTTTAAGAACGAAGTTCAAGGATAGCTACCAGACGCTCAAGCTCTTCTTCGTTGGCGTAGCTGATAGTCATCTTACCTTTTTTGGGGGAACCGCTGAATCTGACTTTGGTTTCAAGTGCGGATTCAAGTCGACCTTTGATTCGCTCAAGGCCTTCGTCAACTTTTTTGGGTTCCTTATTCTTACTTTTTTTGGACTTTGGTTTTGCAACCACCTCGCCTTCGGGAAGCTCACCGTGTTCCTTAAAATATGTAGCGGCACCTTCACATTGACGCACGGACATACCGTTGCTCATGAGCCTTTCAAAGAGTTCATCACGAGCATCATCATCACCAATTGCCATCAAGGCTCGTCCATGACCGGCAGAAATCTTGCCGTCGCCAATCGCGTTCTGCACAGGTTCTGAAAGGGTCAACAGCCTCATGGAGTTCGAAAGCGCGGAACGGCTTTTACCTACCTGCCCGGACAATTGTTCCTGACTAAGACCGAACTTCGTGATCAGTTCCTGATAACCTTTGGCTTCTTCAATGGGGTTCAGGTCCTCACGCTGCAGGTTTTCGATCAGGGCAATGGCCATACTTTCAAGGTCTGTCATTTCCTTAACCAACGCCGGGATTTCGCCCAGACCGGCAAGCTTGGATGCACGCAGGCGGCGCTCGCCAGCAACCAGTTCGAAACGATCTTTACGACCAGCAACAGGACGGACCAGAATAGGCTGCAAGACACCCTTTGCGCGGATAGATTCTGAAAGATCCTTCAGAGCTTCAGGAGAAAACTCCTTACGCGGCTGGTTGGGGTTGGCAACGATCATATCAATATTGATCTTCCGCGCATCGATTGAAAGATCAGAAGAAGACGCTTCTGCAACACCCTTGCCGCCACCTAGAAGGGCATCAAGTCCCCTTCCTAAACCACCAGTGACACCTGCCATGGATATTCTCCTTATGTTTTCGGCTCCATTAAGCGGGCCTGATAATATTTCCTTTGACTTGATTGAAACCGTGATTATTGTATCCCGAACTCATCTATAACAATGACGTCGGAGGCTACATGTCTAAACACGATGACAATCTTACAGAACTTTTCGATAAAAACGGCAACCTGATCGGCGCCCTGCTCACTGCAGATCTCTGGGCCAAGGTAAAACCAATGGTTAAAGATCTGCTCCCGCAGGAGGCTCCGCCGGAACGTCCGGAACCCATCGGCGAGTGGGAAACTTTGAAAGAGTACTGGGATTTTCCCTACCCCGTGGATACAGATGTGCACTGTGAACTTTGCGGTAACAAAACTGAAGACTGGGAAAAGGATGATCCCCGCAAGTTCAGACTTATGTCCTGCAACCTCGGTGGACTTGTTTCATTTAAATGCACCCAGTGCAATGCCCGCATAGTCAAAAAGCACTTCAAAGATGAAATCACCGTCGAATGTACAGCCTACATTGAAGAAAAGAATACGAACTTTGAAGCTCGCTATTAATCGCTTCACTAAGCCAGCACAATCAAAGGCCGACAGGAATGTCGGCCTTTTTTTATTAACTAACCTTGGCTATGACGCTTAACGACTTCCTGTGCCAGACTTATGTAGGCCAAGGCTCCATTTGATTTTGCATCGTAGGAGATAGCAGGCTTTCCGAAACTCGGTGCTTCAGAAAGGCGCACATTTCGAGGAACAATAGTTTCAAAAAGACTATCCGGAAAAGCTTTTCGCACTTCATTCTTTACCTGACGAGCAAGCCTGTTGCGCTTGTCGTACATAGTCAGAACTACGCCCAGCACAGAAAGATCCGGATTCAACCTTTTCTTCACCAGCTCAAAAGTCATCAAGAGCTGAGCCACCCCTTCAAGGGCATAATACTCAGTTTGAAGCGGGACCAAAAGTTCCTTCGCTGCGCAAAGTGCGTTTACGGTCAGCAGTCCCAGTGAAGGCGGACAATCGAAGATGATATAGTCATATTCATCATCAACCGTCTCTACGAGGTCTTTCAGATAATATTCACGCCCCATCTTGTCGATCAGTTCAATCTCTGCACCGACCAAATCCTGACTTGCAGGCATGAGTGAAAGGTAGGGGATATCAGTTTGATATATAGCGTCCCGTGCTCTCTCCGGCTCAAAAAGGACAGAGTAAACATTTTCTCTGGAGTCACCGGGGTAAAATCCGAGTCCACTTGAACCGTTCCCCTGTGGGTCACAATCAACAAGCAGGACCTTCTTTTCCATCACAGCAAGGGAAGCGGAAAGATTGATGGATGTAGTAGTCTTACCTACTCCACCCTTCTGGTTGGCTACAACAATTCTCTTTGCCACTTGAAACCACCTTATTAATGAGATTTCAATTTTTTATGTTTCACGTGAAACATCTCAACTAAGTTGACACAAAAACAACAGAGCCAAAGCTAGTCTGAAAAAAACTTTAAATCAAGAAAAGTGACGACAAAAATGATTCGTTAAAATTAGAATATCAGCTGATTATTACCGACAATTATAAAAATGATAAACTATTTCAGCAAACTAAAAAAAGTTTAAATTATTTGATCATCATAAAAAAAGGCCGCTAAAAAGCGGCCTAAAATAAATCTATATGAATCTAAAAATTACACGTTGTAGTAACCTCTGTACCACTCAACAAATTTCGCAATACCTTCTTCAACGGTGGTCTCAGGTTTGAAATCAACGTCGCGAACAAGGTCATCCACATTTGCATAAGTGGAAGGAACATCACCTGCCTGCAAAGGCATCATGTTCTTTTCAGCTTTCTTACCGATGCAATCTTCAAGGACTTCAATATAGCGCATCAGCTCAGTGGGCTGGTTATTGCCTATATTGTAGATGCGGAAAGGAGCGGGACTTGTTCCCGGATCGGGAGCATCGCCGGACCAATCTGCATTAGAAGTAGCGGTATTTTTCATAACCCTAACAACACCTTCTACGATGTCATCAATAAATGTGAAGTCGCGGAGCATTTTGCCGTGGTTGAACACATTAATGGGTTTATCTTCAAAAATGGCCTTAGTGAAAAGAAAAAGAGCCATATCAGGTCTACCCCAAGGACCGTATACAGTGAAGAAACGGAGTCCGGTGGTGGGGATGTTGAAAAGATGGCTGTAGGAATGAGCCATCAGTTCGTTAGACTTCTTGGTAGCAGCATACATGCTGATGGGGTGGTCAACGTTGTCATGGATACTGAAAGGCATGTTGGTGTTCAGACCGTAAACAGAACTGGAAGAAGCATAAACGAGATGCTCCACTCCGTTATGACGGCAGCCTTCAAGAATGTTCATGAAGCCGACAACGTTGGAATCGATATATGCCTGCGGGTTGATCAGGGAGTAACGTACCCCTGCCTGAGCCGCGAGGTTGACCACGTGGGTAAACTTTTCTTTGGCAAAAAGTTTTTCCATAGCTTCACGATCAGCCATATCCATGTAGGCAAAAGTGAACTTATCGTTGTCCTCAATCTGTTTGAGGCGGTTTTTCTTAACATTTACATCGTAGTAATCATTAAGAATGTCGAGGCCTACTACTTCGTGGCCTTCAGCAAGAAGACGTTTGGAAAGGTGAAAGCCGATAAAACCGGCTGCTCCTGTTACAAGGACTTTCATTATGAATCGCTCTCTTGGTCTTTTTTATCCATTGCCTCTCCCCTGCCGTTGTTCGGCGCCAACATTTTCAATAAATCAAGAGGGAGAGGAATTATGGTGGAAGATTTTCCTTCAGCAGACATCTCTCTCAAGGTCTGCAGATATCGCAATTGCAACGCTTCGGGGTGAACAGAGATGATTTCAGCGGCCTTAGAAAGCTTGTCTGCAGCCTGGAACTCACCCTGTGCGTTGATAACCTTGGCCCGACGCTCACGTTCAGCTTCAGCCTGCTTGGCCATAGCTCTTTGCATTTCCTGCGGCAGGTCAATATATTTGAGCTCGACAGTGCTTACTTTGATGCCCCAGGGATCAGTGTGGGTATCCAGAATTTCCTGAATTTCGCTGTTAACTTTTTCGCGCTGGGAAAGTATCTCGTCAAGTTCAACGCCTCCACATACGCTACGCAAGGTGGTTTGTGCAAGCTGAGAAGTGGCAAACATAAAATCCTCTACCTCTAAAATAGCCTTGATCGGGTCAGTCACTCTGAAATACACAACCGCATTGACCTTGATACTAACGTTATCACGAGTGATAACATCCTGATTGGGCACATCCAGAGTCATGATTCGAAGCGAAACACGAGTCATCCGGTCAACAACAGGAATCAGTATTATCAGCCCAGGACCTTTAGCATTTATCACCCTTCCCAATCTAAAAATCACACCTCGCTCATACTCGTTCAGCACTTTCAGGGCAGTGATCAGAAAAAACACGACCAGTAAAGCAACGGGAATAGCAAAAGTCATAAAAACCTCCCTAAAAATTTATTTGATCAGCTGTTTCTTACAATAATCAAGGTCAGACCACGTGCCTCAACAACCTTGATCATTGTTCCGGGATTAAAAAAAGTTTTATCAATTGTCTCAGCATTCCAAATTTCACCACGCACACGAACTTTCATAATCTCACCTTTGAGCTCAAGAACTTCGCCCTCTAGACCAATCATACTATCCATACCTACGCCTGATTTGGAAATCTGAGCCTTGGCTACCAGATAAACAATGACTCCGATAAATGCGGCAAAAGTGAATACGGTTCCTAAAATAGTTCCCAAAGGTATTCCCGGAGTACCTTCCCTAAACAATACTAAAGATCCGACAAAGAGACTGATCACAGCTCCGAGACTGAGCAGTCCATAACTTACAATAAATACTTCAAGCAGAAAGAGCACCGCACCTAACAAGAGCAAAAGTAAACCGGCGGCATTGGTAGGCAAGACAGACATGGCGTAAAGTCCCGTGACTAAGCAGAAAGCACCAATCACACCGGGCAGAATTACTCCGGGATGGGTAAGCTCAAAAAATAACCCCAGAATTCCGCCAAGCATAAGGAAATATGCAATCTGTGGATCTAGGAGCCATGAAAGCACCGCATAGCGAAACCCCGGTTCAAATTTAAAGACAGCGACATCTGATTTCGTAAATTTAACCTTCTTTCCATCGATAAGCACTCCCCTTGCCCCCAGTTGCTCAAGAAAATCATCAACAGAAAGAGCCATGAAATCGACAACATTCAGGGTCACTGCATCCTGTGCATCCACGCTGATCCCTTCTTGAACAGACTTCGCATACCATTCAATGTTGCGCCCTCGCTTACGTGCGATTCCTTTGATCAGACTAACCATATCACCGGTAACTTTCTTACTCATGGTTTCAGGGAGCTCATCTCCCGAAGAGGAAACTGGGCTGGCTGCACCGATAGATGTACCGGGAGCCATCGCCGCTACTTGAGCAGCAGCAGTAATGAAAGTTCCTGCCGAAGCAGCATGGGCTCCTTCAGGTCCGACCCATACGCAAATGGGAATTTTGCTGTTCATGATAATCTTAACCAGTTCACGCATGGATGTACCCAGACCTCCCGGAGTATCTATCCTAAGCAAGATAAGATCATGATTGTCATCACCAGCTTGCTCAAGTCCGTCTTCAAGCAAATGAACCTGAGCCGGACTTATGCCGCCTTGTATATCAAGGGACAGCACACTGATATCCTTGGCGAACAATAACTCTGCGGGTAAGCATAAGAAAAGCATCGCAATGATGATCGAGCAATAAATGAAAACTGAGCACTTCTTTGAACCATGCATAACGACTCCCGTAAAAATAGTCTTTTATGGTTCATAATGCCAAATCGCGGGAAATAAATAAACTACGGAAAAAGAAAACCCCGCCTTATCAAGACGGGGTTCTAAATTTAAAAACAGAAATGAACTTTAAAATAGCGGCAGGCGCAAAAGAGAAATGCAGAGTAGTTGCTGCTCGTCAGGAGCAAGATTTTTTAGGAAATCAGGATCCTGAAGCATGAGCATCTGCACTCCATTGGTGTGTACAGAAGCTGATGATGAAGGAGCATCCGGGGCAATGATGAATCTGGTCTGATCTCCAAAACAAGCCACAAACTTCACACCGTAAGACTCAACACCTTTCCAGAAAATGTCAGCCTTGTTTTCAAACTCGCTGCCGTTCCATGCAGTACATGGCCAAAAGGAAATGGCACCCTTAGGCAGCCCCATGTAACCGATCAAAGACTGAAACAACTTACGACGTGCAGCATCAGCCTGACCGGATAGGTCCTGGCCCATCTGGGAGTAGGTCCAGAAAATCTGCAAACGCGGTGTAATGCGTGCAGCGAGGTTTGACCAAGGAGCCGGCCAAGACTGCGGATCGGGATAATTAACCTGAGCCGGAGCCGGAGCTTTACGCTGCGCAGGCATACGCGAAGGCTTAGGCGGAGGAGTCCGGTCAAAGGAAGGCCGCTGCTGTTGCTGTGGAGGAACAGATTGCTGTGCCGGGGCTTGCTGCCCTGCTCTCTGTTGCTGAGCGGATTGCTGTTGTCCGAACTGCTTCGGTCTGCTCTGCGCCTGCTGACGCTGCTGCGGAGACGCAACAGGACGCTGCCGCTTCGGTTTCTCAAGTTCCTCGATACCGGGCAGTGCATCCTTGAAAACATATTGCAGGCCGTTTTGATACCACGGCCTGACACTTTCAAGTACATTTAATTCAGCAGAAGGTGATCCCATATACGCCACGCTATTTCGGTTTTAGGGAGATCGGGCCATTCTTCGGAACGCCCTGCCCTATCCAGAACATAGACTGAATTTGTAGATGACTCAAATCCGGCTCCGGGCTTGTTAATGGGGTTTGCAACAATCAAATCAAGATTTTTGCGCTCAAGCTTGCCCTTTGCTGCTTCCTGAATATTGGAAGTCTCGGCCGCAAAACCGATCAATTGCTGATCATCCTTTTTCATAGTGCCGATGGTCTTCAGGATGTCTGGATTGGTGTCAAAATCAACCCGCAATGCACTGCTGCCCTCTTTCTTAAATTTACCCTCTCCATGGGGAATGGGCTTGAAGTCGGCAACTGCAGCGGTAAAACACCCTGTAGTGCAAGTGGGCCAGACTTCAGTGGCTGCATCAAACATCTGCTGAGCAGAATCAACCTTGATCACGTTGACATCTTCAGGAAACCACCAGTTCACCGGACCGGAAACAACAGTAACCTTGGCACCGCGAAGCCATGCAGCCATAGCAATACAAGCACCCATCAGACCGGAAGAAGGATTGGACCAGAAACGGACAGCATCCCATTTCTCACGGGTGGGGCCAAGCGTTATCAGCACGTGCTTACCGCTCATATCATCAGGAGCGACAGCGCGTAAGCTATGGGCATAAATGGATTCAAGAGGTGCAAGACGACCTCGCCCATGATCACCGCAAGCAACATCTCCGCAGTCAGGACCGATGAATTCGACCCCTCTTTCAGCAAGAACACGGCAGTTATCCTGAGTCGCCGGAGCATCCCACATGGCCGGGTTCATAGCCGGAGCAACCAACTTAGGGCCGCTGAAAGCCAAAGCCTGACAGGAAAGCATGTCATCTGCCAGACCGTGGGCCATGCGCGCCAATACCGAAGCTGTTGCCGGAGCAACCAGCATGGCATCGGCCGCCTGTCCGGGTTCAAGATGGCCGAAGGTGTCATCCATGGTCGGGTACATTTTTTCCCAGACCTTAAAAGCACCAAGGGCCTCATAACTGAGGCCCCTGATAAATTCCTGCGCACCTGAAGTGAGCGTCACACTTACTTCGATCCCGGCCTTACGTAACATGCGCAGTAAGTCCAGAGACTTATAAGCTGCGATGGAACCGCTGACACCAAGGTGGATGCGTTTTCCTAAAAAGCAGTCAAAATTGAGATGTTCATTCATTATTGTATATTCTGTTCCTGCATACCGCCGGAAGAAGACATAGGGGCAGACTTCATTTCAACGGCGTAGATTTCGACTTCAGTATTGTAAGATCCGTCAAAAATCCTCACTGTGCAGCTTTTGTAAGGCTTGGTAAAAGAAAGAGTGGAAACTGTGGAAGTAATGGATCTTTCTTTAGTCCAGTTATCTTTTGCCATCTGATTTACGAAGAAATCAATAAGGGACTGGTTTTCAACACGTCCCTTCAAAACGATTTTTCCATACTTAAAAGCCTGGTCTTCTGCAACATATGACTGGTCAGGTACCCTGCTCAGCTCGTTGGGAACTGCAATATCATCAAATTCAGTATAAGGTACAAATTCTTCGAAGCTTTCTGTTGCACCGGCAGTAGCAACGATGGGTTCTTCAGAAGTTTTGTTAGTTCCGGCCAGACAACCGGTCAGCCCCGCAAAGATCATGGAAATGAGAAGCATTTTAATAAAAGTACGCATATTTAATCCTCCGATTTTAATGCCGACGCATATTGAAATTCAGACCAGCTGAGCTGGGCAGTAATTTATAACCCGAAAATAATGCAGCATTATTTCAAAACAGCCACTGCATCATCTAGACTTTTTCTACAGCCATGAGAACAAAAAATCAATTCCGCAGTCAGGAAAATCAACCGTTCAACCGCTTGATCTTATCCATAAAATAATTTTCCATTTCCCGGCGGTCCTTGCGCAAACGAATGAGCTCTGCTTCCATAACTTCAAGCTTATGCTTTAAGGTGGTGTTTTCCTGAGCTAATTCATTAGTGGCAGATTCAAGCTCAACGTCCTTTTGCTCCAAAGCAATAGTCCGCTCATCATATTCTTCCGTGATGGATTTAATATCGAGCTGCGGCAAAGCCTTGATTTTTTTCTGGCTGCGGGCAAGAAGAACAAAAGCTTTTTTGAGCTTGTAAATATCTTCACGCTGCTCTTCAATGATTGACTTCTGATCGGCAATCACTTCAAGTGACTTGCTCATCTTGTCCATCATCTCGGCAAAGGCTCCGCTCAGTTCCGCCTGAATATTCATGGCCGGCTGTGCAGGCACGCCTCGCTCGGAAGGGCTGATCTCAATAGTGCGGGGAAATTCGGAACGCAACTGCTGCTCAATTTCCGTGGTAACCATCCCATCATTATATAATGTGACGATGCGCTTGAAGATTTCCACAGCGGATTCCGGGTACTTGGTAACCCGGCCCATTTTTTTACTGGAAAGGAAATCCTTGAACAGCGAAGCATAGCGCCTTGCTGTAGGAGCGGGGATCATCGTAATCTTGGATATTTCAGCTACTGACAACCATTTCATAAACTAATCCGGATTTGGTGATCAACGTGACAATCAAACAGTCTTGTTTGACTGGGCAATCAAAGAACAAACACAGTATTCATAAACCTTGAAGGTGTTTGTTGTAAAGATTCTTACCAGATTATCATCAATAATGAAAACTGAAAAAATGAACATAAATACAGAAGACTTTTTCCTTAAAAGCTACGACTTTGAATTACCGGAAGAACAGATAGCACAATGTCCCGCAGTAATGCGCCACGGTTCCAAGCTCATGGTCCTTGATCAAAAAAGCGGTGAAACCGAAATCAAAAACTTTACCGACATTGTGGATCTGCTTCCCGAAGGCGCTCTGCTGGTAGCCAATAACTCAAAAGTTGTCCCGGCTCGTATATTCGGTAAAAAGCCTACCGGAGGACGGGTAGAATTCCTGCTGCTGACCCCCCTGCCGCTCATCGAAGCCGAACCTACTTCAGACGGTTACAAAGCGCAGGCCCGTGGACTTCTACGAGCATCTAAGGGACCTAAAACCGGTGATGTAATTTCTTTTGAGGGCGGCCTGAAGCTGGCAGTGCTGGGCAAAGGCAAGTTTGGTCTTTCTGAAGTTGAACTTGAATGGTCCGGAGATCTGAAAAAGATTTTTGAAGAATGCGGCAAGATTCCCCTGCCACCATATATTCGCCGTGCAGCAGATGAAACTGACAATGAGCGCTACCAAACCTTATACGCCTGCGATGAAAAGGCCGGATCTGTGGCGGCTCCTACTGCTGGCCTGCATTTCTCAGAAGAAATCAACGAGAAACTCAAGGCCAAAAATATTGAGCGGGCTGAGGTTACTTTATATGTAGGATACGGAACATTCAGTCCGGTGCGTGCAGAAGATATCCGTGATCATGAAATGCACCACGAATACATTGAAATCCCGGAAGAAACTGCTGCTGCAGTGATCAAAGCCAAAGAAGAAGGACGTCCGGTGATTGCCGTGGGTACTACATCTGCGCGAACTCTGGAAGGAGCTTTCCAGCAGACCGGGGAAATATGTGAATTCAAGGGGGAGACGAATATTTTCATCTACCCCGGCTTTGAATTCAAGGTAGTAGACCGCATGATTACCAATTTCCATTTGCCAGAGTCATCCCTTGTCATTATGATTTCCGCTCTTGCCGGTAGAAAAAATGTTCTGAATGCTTATACAGAAGCAGTCGATAATAAATTCAGATTCTTCTCTTATGGCGATTCAATGTATATAAAATAAGTTAGGAATAACGGTCTGACGTATTTTTTCCGGAAAAATTTGCACCTGACTGCAAATAACTATACCTTGTTTCTCAACAGTTACATTTCTCACATGTGCTGCCTACAAGTAAATAAGACTCTATTGGTCCCAGCCCGTTGATATAACGGGCTTTTCTGTCCACGGTAACAGGAGTTTAGGATGTCACGAGTAGAATTTTTGGATGAACGGTGCAAGGGCTGTCTGCTCTGTACTACCGTTTGTCCAAAGGAAATCATAAGGCAATCCGACCGATTCAACCAGCACGGTTACAAAGTTGCTGAAGTCGCGGCTGAGGATATGGAAAAGTGTACCGGATGTACTTCCTGTGCGCTGATCTGTCCGGATATTGCTATCCGGGTTTACAGAACCAAGAAGGCCAAAGGAGAATAGTATGACTAAGAATGGCGAAAAGCTTTTCATCAAAGGCAACGAGGCTATCTCCCGCGGCGCGATTGCAGCCGGACTTAAATGTTATTTCGGCTACCCTATCACCCCCCAGAACGATATTCCGGAATACATGTCCGCAGAACTGCCGAAAGTCGGCGGTGAATTCGTTCAGGCTGAAAGTGAAGTAGCTGCAGCAAACATGCTCATCGGCGCTGCTGCTGCAGGCGAACGCTGCATGACCTCTTCCTCCAGCCCGGGTGTATCCCTCAAACAGGAAGCCATCTCCTACCTCGCAGGCAGCCAGCTTCCCGCGGTCATCGTCAACATGAACCGTGGCGGACCGGGTCTTGGCGACATCGGCCCCAGTCAGGGTGACTATTTTCAGGCAACCAAAGGCGGCGGCCACGGTGACTACCGTACTCTCGTCCTCGCTCCCGGTACCTGTCAGGAATGCTATGATCTGGTTATCGAAGCTTTCGACCTTGCTTTCAAATACCGCAACCCGGTCATGATCCTCGGTGATGCCATTGTCGGTCAGATGAAAGAACCGGTTGTTACCTGGACTCCCGAAGAAAGGAACGCGGAAGAAGGAGCCGAATGGCGCATTGAAGGTGCCAAGGGCCGTGATCATCGTATCATCAAGTCCCTGTTCCTCACCGAAGGTTCCCTTGCAGGTCACAACATGGCACTGCAGGCCAAATATGACGACATGGCTAAATCCACCAAGCAGGAACTCTTCGAAACTGAAGATGCTGAACTCATCGTAGTAGCCTACGGTTCGATCGGACGTATCGTAAAAAGCACAGTCCGCAAGCTGCGCGCACAGGGTCATAAGGTCGGTCTGTTCCGTCCCATCACCCTCTACCCCTTCCCCTCCGAAGAGCTGAACAAGCTCGCCAAACAGGGTAAGAAATTCCTGACTATTGAACATAACCTCGGTCAGATGGTTGAAGACGTACGTCTTTCCATCCGCACCGTTACCGACAGTGATTTCTTCGGCTTTATGCCCGGAAACCTGCCTACCCCCGACGACTTCGAGGAACCCATCCTCAAAAGCCTTGGAGGGAAATAGATATGAGCGAACAAGAAATTCTCGCCTTTGACAAGGCTGACGCTATTGTTGACGTTCCCACCCACTACTGTCCCGGCTGCCAGCACGGTATCGCCCACAGACTTGCGGGTGAACTGCTCAGCGAAATGGGCCTGACCGAGAACACCCTTCTGGTCACCTCCATCGGCTGTTCCGTATTCCTCTACAACTACCTTAACGTAGACAGTGTAGAAGCTCCGCACGGCCGCGCACCGGCAGTTGCAACAGGTGTAAAGCGCGCCCGCGGTGACAAGTTCGTCCTCTCCTATCAGGGTGACGGCGACCTCGCATCCATTGGTATGGCTGAAATTATGCACTGCGCTAACCGTGGTGAAAAAGTGTCCATCATCTTCGTAAACAACACTGTTTACGGTATGACCGGAGGACAGATGGCTCCCACCACAATGGAAGGCCAGAAAACCACAACCTCCCCTCTCGGCCGTAACCGGGATAAGGAAGGTATGCCCATCAAGATGGCTGAGATCATCGCCTCCCTCGGTGGTACTGCATATGCCGCCCGTGTGGCCCTGAACAATGTGAAGAACATTCGCAAGGCCAAGAAAGCCATGAAAAAGGCTTTTGAAGTGCAGCAGCAGGGACTCGGTTTCGGTTTTATCGAACTGCTCGCAACCTGCCCCACCAACTGGAGAATGACCCCCATTCAGGCGAATGAAAGGATCGAAAATGAAATGATCCCGTACTTCCCGCTGGGTGTTTACAAAGACGTAACCGCGGAGGACTAAGATGAGCAAATACCTCGACAGCATCATTGCCGGATTCGGCGGACAGGGCGTTATGCTCATCGGTAACCTGCTGGCCTACTCAGGCATGAATGCCGGACTGAACGTAACCTACATTCCGGTATACGGCCCTGAAATGCGCGGCGGTACCGCGAACTGCACAGTCGTACTTTCCGACGACGAAATCGGTTCCCCCATCATCCGCACCCCGCACAGCCTGATCATCATGAACCGTCCTTCTCTGGATAAGTTCCAGCCCATGCTCATGGATGACGGTATCCAGATAGTCAACTCATCTCTTATTGATGCAGAGCTGGTAGATAACGAGCGCATCAAATCCTACATGGTGCCCTGCAACGATATCGCCGACAAACTCGGCAATACACGCTTGGCAAACATGGTAGCACTCGGTGCCTTCATCAAGGCAACCGGAATCATGGATATGCAGGCAGTCATTGACTCCCTCGAAAACGTGATCTCAGCTCACTACCACCATCTCATCCCCAAAAACGCAGAAGCCCTCAAAGCAGGCGCTGAAGCTATCTAAGTACGCACAATTTAAATGCCCCTAGCGAATTATCGCTGGGGGCATTTCTTTTTGATGCGCTTCACGCTATTTGATAAAACAGATTTTGCCTCCGGTGGCGCTTTCAACGGGACCAAAGAAACGCAATGCCCTGCCTTTAAAAATTTCCCTTAATTTTATCATTTGATTTGAGCGTTTTATTTCAAAAAAACGACACTGACTTTACGAAAGACCACAAACGTCTTCAGGAGCTAAATATGGAAGTATTCAAGCCTGAAAAGCTTTTTGGAATAATTGGACACCCTCTGGGACACACCATGAGTCCTCTGCTTCACAATTGGGGATTCGCAGAACACAAAATTCCGGCAGTTTACATGGCTTGGCCCACTGAACCTGAGAAAGTTGAAAACTTCATGCAGACTTTTAGAAATCTGCCTATTTCAGGTGCCAGTGTGACCATTCCGCACAAACTTTCCGTAATTAACTACATTGATCAGCTAACCGAACGGGCAAAGTCCGTTGGAGCAGTGAATACTCTGTATTGGGACGGTGATAAAATAGTGGGAGACAATACTGATGCCGCAGGCGTATCAGAACCGCTGCGTCCTTATTCTGATCAGGTAAAAAAAGCTCTGCTGATCGGGGCAGGCGGTGCCGCTCGCGCTGCGATCACAGGACTTCAGTCATTGGGTATCAAGGAAATTTTCATTACCAACCGCACTAAATCCAAAGCGGATGATCTCGCTGCTGAATTCAAAATATCAGCCCTTGATTGGGACGCTCGTGGAGATCAACACTTCGATCTTATCGTAAATTCCACCTCGCTGGGCATGTCTGGAAAATTTAAAGAGATCAACCCTATGATCATGGATAATCAGGATGCAAACACCATCGTCTTTGACCTTGTCTACAATCCCATGGAAACTGTTTTTATCAAAGAAGCTAAAGCCAAGGGATGCACAGTAATCCACGGAATCGAAATGTTCGTTCATCAGGGACTGGAGCAGTTCAGATTATGGACGGGAATTAAACTTGATGAGAAGAAAGCGCGGGAGCTTTTGTTGGAGAAGTTATAAAAAAACTTCGCCTCTCCATACGAAGAGGCGAAGCCTAATAATTGTTTTTGGGATTCTTAAACCCTTTTTACAAGAAGGGTTTAAGGCCCCAGGCGGGGCATCCGAAGGCTATCCAATACAAACAGACTTAACGTTCACGAACTCACGAATTCCGTAGGTGGAAAGTTCACGACCGTAACCTGAATTCTTAACCCCTCCGAACGGAAGCGGCGGACGGCTGCTGACCCGTCCATTCAGATAAACCAGCCCGGCTTCGATCTGACGAGCGAGCTTAAGACCTTTCTCCTCATCACGAGTCCATACAGAACCGCCGAGTCCAAATGCGCTATCATTAGCCATTTCCATGGCCTTTTCTTCGCTTTCAGCCCGGAAAACAAGGGCTACAGGTCCAAAAAATTCATCACGCCCCGCTTCACTGTCAAAAGGAACATCAGTGATGATAGTCGTGGGATAAAATGCACCTTCACCTTCAGGAATGCTCCCTCCGGTTACGAGCTTTCCGCCAGCTTTAATACACGCATCAACCTGTGCTTGCAGATCATTGCGGAACTGATGTGATGCCATAGGGCCCATAACGGTATTTTCATCCAGAGGATCGCCCATGGGCACAGCTTCCATACGTTCTTTCAGCTTTCCGACGAACACATCATAAACATCATTGTGGACAATGAAACGCTTGGCGGCAATACAGGCCTGTCCGGCATTGGAACAGCGGGACTCAGCACCAATAGCTGAGGCCTTGTCCAGATCTGCATCATCAAGAACTACAAATGCATCACTTCCGCCCAGCTCCATAACACTCTTCTTAAGCTGAGCTCCGGCAGCGGCTGCAACCTTGCGACCTGCTCCTTCACTACCGGTCAGACAGACACCTACAACTGAATTATGTTTAAGAACATCTTCAACCTGTCCAGCCCCGATGAGCAGGGTCCGAAATACATTTTCAGGGAAGATGGATTCGCGGACAAGTTCTTCAAGAGCCAAAGCGCACTGTGGGACATTTGAAGCATGCTTCAAGACCATGGTGTTACCAGCCATAAGAGTCGGTACCGCAATACGCATAACCTGCCAGACGGGATAGTTCCAAGGCATTACAGCCAGCACTGTTCCCATGGGTGCATAGTCAACATAGCACTGCATCCCGTCCACAGTCTTGGGCTCACTTGCGAGCATGGTAGCACCGTTATCAGCATAAAAATCGCAGACAGTAGCAGACTTAAGCACTTCTGCCCTGCCTGACTTAAGCGGTTTACCCATTTCAGCCGCCATGAGTGCTGCAAAATGATCCGCGCGTTCACGAAGAAGAGCAGCCAGATTGCGCAGGCAATCCGCGCGCTGCTCAAGGGAGCTTAATTTCCAAGTCGAATAAGCATCCGCAACTGAGGTTAAAATAGAAGAAGTTTCAGCTGAGCTATATTCATCAAAATTTTTTTCGACCTTTCCGGTCATAGGATTGGTACTCTGAATAGCCATCGGGGCAATACCTTATTTTATATGATTTTTCTCAAATGAGATCTGAATATGAATAATGCGTGGAAAGGCTACTTAACAAGAAAGGGGCAAAAGAAAAAGGCGGCACCCATTGGGAAACCGCCTTTATTTTACATATAACAAAACTGATTTTACTGAACGTAAACCTTGATTCTGTCGCCGGGGCGCAGAATTGATTTTGAATTCAGGCTGTTCCATTCCATAAGCGAAGAAACTTTCACTCCAAAACGGCGAGCGATTTTCCAGAGGTTGTCACCGCGACGTACACGGTATTTAACCATCTGCTGTTTCACGTTCTCAGCCTTGGCAACAGAACGTGCAGAACTGCGGGCATTGTTGTCGGGAATGTAGAGCTTCTGACCGATCTTTAACTTGGAAGAATAGATACCGTTGGCGCGCTTAAGGGTGGTAACGCTTACGTTGTAGCGGCTGGCGATATCCCAAAGGGTATCACCCTTGCGAACCCGATAGTTGGCGCGGCTCTGTGCAGTACGGCGGGTCTTGCTGGACTTCGAAGCGTACATAGCTTTGGAAGAGCCTCTACCCGGGATCATAATGTACTGACCGGGCTTGATCAGGTTTGACCTGCGGTTGTTGACAGACTTAAGCACAGCCACGGGAATACCGTAACGGCTGGCAATGCGGTACCAGGAATCGCCCTTGCGGATTTTGTAACGCTTATACCCGGCAAAAGGACGGGAACTGGGGGATTCGAGATAATCTGAAGCATCAGCCATCACCCTTTCAGGCAGGTAGGCATTAATTACAGCATTAGGCGGGCTGACCTGTCTGCGGAAATGAGGGTTGAGTTTATGGAACTCACTCCATTTCATACCACAGGCTTTGGCGAGGGCCAGCAGGTCGGTTCCACCGGGAACTTTAACAGTCTCAACCTGAATACCGTTTTCCCAATTGATGTTGGTAAAACCGAGTTCATCAAGGTTTTTGAAAATTTTGGAGATTGCGATAAATTTAGGAACGTAGTTCTTGGTCTCAGCGCGCAGCCTCGCTCTTCTACTGAGCTTGTGGTTATTCTTGGTCAGGTCAAAGAAATCTTTGGAACCGGTCTTTTTCAAGGCCCGTCCGATTTTACCTTCACCTGCATTGTAAGCTGCAAGAGCCAGATACCAATCGCCGAACATTTCGTGCAAGACTTTGAGGTATTCTACTGCTGCTTTAGTGGATTGATATGGATCACGACGCTCATCAACCCACCAGTCCACACGCAGACCGTATAATCGACCTGTATAAGGCATAAACTGCCACATACCAGCTGCGCCAACACGGGAATAAGCCCAGGCATTGTAGCCACTCTCAGCAAATGGCAGCATGGCCAGATCCTGAGGCATGTTATTTTCGGAAAGTACCTGACGCACATAAGGCAGGAAAGGCTCGGAGCGCTGCAGCCAGCGGTCAAAGGTCTTACGCGCTTTATGAGTAAAGAAACCGAAGTACTGCTGCACTTCCTTGGTATCATGCTCATCAAGGTTAAAGTAAATACCGTTGCTGGACTGAAGGACTTTCTCTTCTTCAGGGGTCAGCTCTTCAGCTTCCTGCGGTGCTGCCTCAAGTTCAGGATCAAGAGGCTCAATCCCGGAATCCGTAACTTCGGTTTCAACTGAAGCTTCGCTTTTCAGCGCAGCCGCTGTCTGGGCATCAATTGCAACTTCTTCAACCGGAGCGGTCTTGGCAGTACACCCGGCAAAAAAAGCAAATAAAGCCAGAAGTGCGATTAACCGAAAAGATTTCAGCATCTTCGACTCCTTGTCACTGTGGACGTCAAACGTATTGATTTTATCCATAATTTATCTAGAAAAACTATAAATTTTACCCGGTTAGGCACATAAAAAGAAGCTCAAGAGCTTAAAAATAAAAGCTTTTCAGTGCAAAAAATTGAGTTGTTCAAACATATGTAGAGCTATACTAAAGCGCGAGGGTTTGCAATAGTAAAACGAAAGGTATAGATTGCCCAAACCGTTCGGGCGCAAGGGTTTCAGCCAATTATACCCATGTATTGAGCGGGTTCGGTGTTAAAATAATGAAAATCGTATTCACCGTAACAAAGCATTTTAATTAGCCAATTATGAGATCTGAATGTAAGCCGAATTCAACTCTCATTCAAAAAAAAGACAAATACAAAAAATCCGCACCCTGAGCAGATTTTTATATTTTAAATAAAAAGGTAGATCTTGCATGAAAAAACAGACCAGAGAAGACGATAATACCATCATAGCGGGCCGCAAACCGGTTCAGGAGCTACTTTTAGACTCTCCTGAAAGGATTGACCTGCTTTACTTGCAAAAAGGGCGTCAGGACAAAAATTTCGAACGCACCATCCAGCGCTGCAAAAAGTACGGCATCAAATATAAAATTGCCGACAAAGCAGAACTGGGCCGTGTTTTTTCCGGTAACCATCAGGGAGTGATCGCCCGCGTGGCTGCAATGCCCTTTGCCGATTACGACGATATGCTGGAAAACCTTGCTGATTCCCCACTTCCCCTGCTTATCGTCCTTGATCAGGTTCAGGACCCCGGCAACGTCGGAGTCTTGGCCCGCTCACTCTACGCACTGGGCGGGGCCGGGATTGTAACTGCCAAGCATGGCGGAGCATTTCTCGGACCGGCAGCAGTAAAAGCAAGCGCCGGAGCACTGAATAAACTGCCAACTGCACGGGTAAACAATATTTCCCAAGCCCTCGACAAAGCCATCGACATGGGAATCAATGTTTACGGCGCAGGGCTGGACGAAGACTCTTCATCCGCCTACACAGCAGAAATCCACACTCCCGCTATCCTCGTTCTCGGCAACGAGGAAAAAGGTATTCGTTTCAATGTGGAAAAACGTTGTCAAAAACTTATCCACATTCCTTTCCGCAGGGACTTCGATTCCCTGAACGTTGCGCAGGCAGGAGCTATGCTGATCAGCGAATTTGCCAGACGTTTAGGCTAAATATTATTAATTTCTGACTGGATAAACATAAAATAGCCCCCTGAAGAAAAGCTTTTCTTCAGGGGGCTATTTTTTTCAAATTAACTTGAAAATATTTATTTAATATAATTAGGCAGATTCAGAAAGATATTGCGTGTAAAATCGATCATTTTATCCATGATCCACGGGAAGGCAAAGAGCAACGCCAGAAACATGGAAACAATCTTCGGCACAAAGGTCAGGGTCATTTCCTGAATCTGGGTTGCGGCCTGAATAACGGAAACAAAAATACCCACAACCAACCCGACCATGAGCATGGGCAAAGCCAGCGTCAGGGCCAGTTCAATAGATTGCTTAGCAAATCCGATAACAAATTCTGGGGTCATTTTTTTATGCCTCCGCGTAAAAAAGACGCACTACTGCCCGGGTCACTGGAATGTGTTGACGATAGAACCCGTCAAAAGCGACCAGCCGTCAACCATGATAAACAGTAAAATTTTAAACGGCAACGAAACCATTGCCGGGGGCAGCATCATCATACCCATAGCCAGCAGGATACTGGCGATAACCATATCGAGGATCAAAAACGGTACATAAATCAGAAAGCCAATGGTAAAACCGGTTTTCAGCTCACTGATGGTATAGGCGGCAACAAGGAGCATTGTGTTAACGTCCTCTTTGGTTTCCGGTCTATTTTCCCCGGTTATGGAATAAAAGATAGAAAGGTCTTTCTCTCTGGTATGTTTGAATAAAAATGTGCGAATGGGAACCTGCGCCCGATCAATGGCTTCACTAAATCCGATCTCTTCATTCAGGTAGGGCTGCAGGGCTGAATCATTGATAGCCTTTCCGGTAGGCATCATGATGACCACAGTCATGAAAATGGCAAGAGAGGCCAGAATCTGGTTGGGAGGCATCTGCTGCGTTCCCATGGCCTGACGCAAAAAATGAAATACAATAATGATCCGGGTAAAGGAAGTCATGGTCAACAGAATAGACGGGGCCATACCCAGAATAGTAAGCAGGAACAGGATTTCCAGCAGCTTGGCGACCTGCTCCGGTTCTTCCTGTCCGGCAGCAAGATTGAGCGTAAGTGTAGGTATTGTCTCCTGTGCAAAAGCGGCTGCCGGAATCAGCAGCAGAAAAATTGCGCTAAGAGTCAGAAGAGCCGGAACGTTCTTTTTCAAGGTATCCGGCAAAGTCGGAATCAATCTTTGCATGCCCTTCATCCCTTGCTTGGAGCAGAGTAATGTTATCCTGAGTAACACCGACCACAATTTCCTGATCGCGATACTTAACCACAGTAATATTCTGGCGTGGCCCCAGCGGAAGCCGATCCACAATTTCCAGCACACCCTTTCTGGCACCGGGAAAAGATCCCCCGATATTCAAGCGGCGCATGAAATAATACGCCAGCAACAGCATTGCCAGAATGAAAAAAAGCGCTGCCGACATCTTGAGCACAGAACCAAGCCCGGACTCAGGTGCCATAAATGCGGTGGCAGTTGCGTTAGGCAAGGTGCTTCACCCGTTCAATGGGGCTGATGATATCAGTCAGCCTGATACCGAATTTTTCGTTAATAACAACAGCTTCTCCGCGAGCGACCAATTTGCCGTTAACATAAATTTCAAGAGGTTCCCCGGCCAGCTTGGTCAATTCAACAACCGATCCGGTTCCCAACTGCAAAAGTTCGTTGATGAGCATCTTGGCCCGGCCCAGTTCTGCGGAAACATCCAGCGGAATATCGAGGATAAAATCAAGGTCACGCCTTGATCCGTCATGACGCGGATTCTTAGCTTCATTGGTCAGGTCTTTGAAATCTGCATCCCGGGTCTGGGTACGCAGAAATTCCTGTTCCTTTTCTTTGCGGATGTCATCGCCGGTATCTTCCGCAAGTGCAGCAGCCCACTCATCAGCAAGGGCATCGTCATCTCCGCCGCCACCGCCGCCGAGATCCAAATCACCGCCACCTTCATCACCCTGCTCGCCAAGTGCGGCAGCCCATTCATTGGCAAGGGCTTCATCATCAGTGGCACCGCTATCATCCTGCTCCGACAAAGCAGCAGCCCATTCGTCGGCTAAAGCCTCGTCATTACCGTCACCGGGATCACCGCCCAGAGGGTCACCACCTGCGGAATCGTCAGTGAGTGCGTCCGCCCACTCCTGCGCTAATTTATCCTGATCAAGATCATCTGACATCATTGCAGCCTACCTCCGGATTATTCATTGGCCATCCCGTAAAAACAGTCCTGACGACATAAAATCGACACACCATCAATGGGTTAAGCAAAAACCGTGCTACTGGATAACCATATCCGTAAAATATACCTGTAAAACCTTAGAGCCGCCCAGAATCTGGTTCAGCCGGTCCACAATTTCCTTTTTCAGCAGAATCTTGCTCTCCATTGTCGAAAGGTCCTGATAGGTCTTGCTGGAAAGCAACAGGATAAGCGTATCCTTGACCATCGGTTCTTTTTTGGAAAGCTCCGCCACGGCCTCTTCGCTTATAACCTCAACATCCACCCCAAGCTTAAGGTACCTACGCCCGAGAGGGTCAGCAAGGTTAACGACAAAAGTAGGCAGGGTAACGGTAAAACCGTCACCGGGAAGGGTTCCCGGATCTTCACCCTCAGCGGCCTGATTATCCTTAGGTTCTTCCACAGCATCTTCAGGCTGGGCGGCAAAAAATTTCTTGTAGGCGAAAAAACCACCGCCACCAAGTATAGCAAGAAGCAGGATAAGGATTATCCACTTCAGCATTCCGCCTTTCTTTTTCGGTTCCTGACCTTCATCAGCCATGATTCACCTTCTTATGTATTTTTTCTGAACTAATAGCCCCCCATAGGGGGAGTCGTCTTTATCAAAATTTCGACCCGCCTGTTCTGGGCTCGCCCTTCCGGAGTAGTATTGCTGTACAACGGAAAAGTCGGCCCGCAAGCGGAAACAGTCAATCTGTCATTCTTTATACCCTGCTCCACAAAATATGTAAGCACGGCCATGGCCCGCTCACCTGATAACCGAAAATTAGCAGGTCTCATGCCGCCCACATTATCGGTATATCCGGCAATATTCACATCAGCGGACCCAAGATAATCAAGTACTGGAACCAATTGGTAAAGCAGTATTTTTGCCCTCTCGTCAAGTTCTGACTTACCAAGGGGAAACATAAGCTTATCCGTCAGTACCAGCGCGACACCCTCGGGTTTTGCAAGAACCTTCAGGTTCTCATCGAGAGTGGCTCGATCCATATCCGGCGGCAAAACATCATCCGGGAAAAGCAAATCCTTAATGCGATTCTGTTTTTCCAGAACTTCCCAGGGCCGCTCCAGAAATTCACTGACCAGCCTTACCTTGGCTGTTACCCGCCCGGAACCTCGCTTATCCAGAAAGCCGAGTTCCGCAGGCATAATGGTAACCCGAGTAATAAAACTCTGGTCCATTGAAGCCATACTTAGCAAGAGCACAAAAAAAGTCAAAAGCAGGGTAACCAAATCGGAGAATGTTACAAGCCATCCTCCGCCCGGATCCGGCGGCTTTTTTACTTTATCACGACCCATGAGTCATTCTCACTGACCTTTAGGCGGTTTTTCGGCATCACCGATGGGGAAGACAAAATCATCAAACTTGAATTTATCATCTTCCTTACGCGGAGGCTGATACTCTTTGATTTCCTTGGAAACAGCCGCACTGCGAGTATCAAGTACAAGGTCCACCCTGCGGTTCATCTTGCGCCCTTCAGGAGTGGAGTTGGGATGCCGGGGCCTGAATTTACCAAAAGCCTCCATCTTGAGCATCTCTGAATCCATACCATTGCGGATCAGGTAATTATAAACAGCAAGAGACCTGTTCAGGGAAATCTTCCATGAAATATCAGGAGTGAGATCCCGGTCTTCGACCCGGTAATCCTCACCCAGCTCATCGCGCAGGATAGAAGTATGACCTGCAACAAGAACAGGATGCTTCACTCTTTTCAAAACAGGAAGAACGGTATCGAGAATTCGTGTACCTTCAATTGAAAGGCTGGTGCTGTCAGGAGTAAAAAGGACATCAGCACCAATGGAAAGAATCTGCACAAAACGATTTGATTCAAAGCGCAAATCTTCTTCCGCAAATTCCCAGAGCAACGGTTTGATTGGCTCGAGGTCTTCCTGCAATTCCATAGGACCAACCTGAACAGTCTTGCGGGACTGGGTATCGGAAAGAACATCATACCCTTTGCTCCCAAACCCGAAAGTACCGATGATAGAACCAAGGACCACAAGCTTACGGCGTTCATCAACAACTGACATACTCACCAGAAGCACAAAAAAGGTGAGCATCAGGGTCATGAGATCACTGAAGGTAATCAGCCATAAAGGCTGGCCCTCCGGCTCAGGCGGCTTCTTCTTCCTACCCATTTATCCCCCGGTAAACGTTTCAGTACGTTACGCCAGTTAATCCGTAATCTTACGTATTTTAGGAGGCAGGAAGCTGTTCAGCTTCTCCTCGATAATTTTGGGGTTTTCACCTTTGGAAATTGAGATAATGCCTTCCATAACCATTTCCCGAAGCAGGACTTCCTCTTTGCTGCGGGTCTTGAGCTTACCGGACATAGGCGTGAAAACAAGGTTGGCCAGAATCGCACCGTAAAGTGTCGTCAGCAGCGCAACCGCCATTGCGGGGCCAATGGTACTCGGGTCGCTCATGGTCTGAAGCATCTGTACCAGACCGATAACAGTACCGATCATCCCCATAGCCGGGGCAAAGTCAGCAAAAACTTTAAGAATTTCAGCCCCGGTTTCATGCCTGTTCTCAAGGTACTGGATTTCTGTTTCCAGAATTTCCTGAATAACCTGCGGCTCAAGGCCGTCAACTGTAAGTTGCAGCCCTTTGCGCAGGAAATCGTCTTCAATGGATTTCAAGGCAGGTTCAAGGGAAAGAATACCTTCGCGGCGGGCGCGGTTAGCGAAATCCATAAACTTATCGATGATCTCACCCGGGGATTCAAGACTGGAAAAAAAGGTCTTTTTAATTACCCCTACAACCCCCAGCACATGCCCCATGGGATAGTTAACCAGCGATGCACCGATGGTCCCGCCGATAACAATCAGCACTGAGGGCACGGAAATAAAAATAGCCAGCGAACTTCCGACCAGAATAGCCGAAAGAACAAGCCCGAAAGATAGAACTATTCCTATAACTGTACCCAGATCCATTCAATCCGCCTGTGGGTGTTTTAAAGTTTAATAGCCCGGTCTGGTGCCGAAAATCTTAGTACCGACCCTGATCATTGTTGAACCTTCTTCAATGGCTACCCGGAAATCTCCGGTCATACCCATTGAAAGTTCCGGAAGCTTGATTCCGAAAAGCTTTTCCATGCCTTCGGAAAGCATACGCAGCCTCGCGAAATAAGGCCTTGCCCCTTCCGGGTCTCCGAAAAAAGGCGGCAGAGCCATCAGTCCGATCAACTTAAGGTTTTTATAGCCCTGAATCTCTTCAACCAAAGCAGGGAGTGTCTCTTCAGTCACTCCGCACTTCTGACCCTCACAAGCGGTATTCACCTGAATGAGGATATTCTGAACAACATCCAAAGCCTCAGCTTTTTTATTCAGCAGGCTGGCAAGTTTAGAGCTGTCCACACTATGTACGGCGCTGAACTTCCCGGCAACCTGCTTGGCCTTCTTGGATTGCAGACCGCCAATAAAATGCCAGTCTATATCCAGACCGGACAGCTCTTCCTGCTTGGCAAGGGCCTCCTGCACATAGGATTCCCCAAAACAGCGGTGCCCGGCATTATACAAAATCTCAATATCAGAGGCGGCGTGAAGCTTGGAGACCGCCATGACGGTCACTTCTTCCGGTTTTCGACCAGCCCTAAGGCAGGCCTGAGCTACTTCTTCCTTAACCTCTGAGATATTTTCAATAAGTTCTTTTTCCCTGTTACTCATCGTCACACTGCCATTTTATGCAACGGCATACAGTAAAATTCGGTTGATTATATAAATTTCTTTAATAAAAAGAAAACAAAAGGACAATATTTCACAGAATCGACTACTCACCGAGTCCAAGAGAGCGCAGGAAACCGACATCTTCAGTCCAGCCTTCACGCACCTTAACCCAAAGTTCGAGCATAACTTTCATCTCAAGCATTTCTTCCAATTCGCGTCTGGCCTGAGTGCCGATTTTCTTAAGATTCTGTCCACCCTTACCAATGATCATGCCTTTATGATTCTTCTTGGTGGTGTAGATGATCGCCCCGATATTAACCAGATTACGCTCCGGCTCCTCGGTCCAGAATTCAATCTCAACCGCTGTGGAGTAAGGAAGCTCCTGCTGCAGGCTCATGAAAAGCTTTTCACGCACGGTCTCTGCAGCCATGAAACGCATGGGTACAGTGGAAACCTGATCTTCAGGAAACATGGGCGGGCCTTCGGGCAGGGTCTCAACAACCTTTTCCAACAGCACATCCGCGCCATCACCTTTCAAAGCGGAAACAGGAATGAACTCAGCTTCGGGCCAAAGTTCCTGAGCCTTTTCCATAACCGGAAGAAGCTTGGCTTTGTCTTTAACCTTATCGACTTTGTTCACAGCAACAAACAGCTTTTTGCGGGACTGGTTCACGGGTTTAACAACCGGAGCCAGTTCCTGTTCCATCAGGTGCGGTTTAGCTGCGTAAAGAGCAGCATCAAAAAGAACCACAATAGCATCCGCGTTGCCCAGAGCTTCCCAAGCGGAATCGAGCAGGAAGCGGTTCATCTTGCCGCGCATGCGGTGGATACCGGGGGTGTCCAGAAAGACTACCTGTGAATTTTCATTGCTCAGAATACCGCTGATGCGGTTACGGGTGGTCTGGGGTTTAGGTGAAACAATTGCCACCTTCTGGCCCAGATAGTGGTTCATGAGAGTGGATTTACCTGCGTTAGGCGGGCCGATCAAAGCAACCCAGCCAAATTTATATTCTTCAGACATATTATTTCCTTATTTTGATGCGCTATCGCGCTTTTATTTTGAAGATGCCTCCGGCGGCTCTCCGAGGACTTAAACCCTTCTTGAAAAGGGGGTTTAAGAATCCCAAAAACTTTAATCAAGCTTTCGCTATCGGCTTTTTGGATTCTCCGCTGAACGCCAAAGGCAAAATACACGAAAAATGGATACTAGGCCAATTTCAAAAAACAACGTTCCTGAAACGGGCTGATTAAACGCTAAAAGACCTTTCCAAAGTATTTTTGGAAAGGTCTTTATTGATCTAACACTTAACTAGATTTTTTCATAAAAAATTCTAGTTTCACGTGAAACCAAATACTTATCAAATTTAACCTTCTTCCTCACCCTGAACGTAGCCGCAACCTTTTTCGGGACAGGCGATATGCTCACCTTTGGCGCGGGTGGTCTTTTTGACCAGCACAGGATGTCCGCATTTGGGACAGGGACCGTCGATGGGCGGATACCAGACCGCATAATCACAATCCGGGTACTGGTCGCAGGAATAAAAAAGTTTTCCGCGACGGGAGCTTTTTTCCACCAGCTCTCCCTTACATCCTTCACGGGGACATTTAACACCGGTGGAGAAAGGTTTAGCGTGTTTGCAGTCCGGGTAATTGGAGCAGGCAATGAAGCGGCTGCCGGTGCGGGCATGCTTGATGATCAGGTCGCCATCATCGCAATCGGGACATTTGCCGACAATCTGAGATGTGGGAGTTTCAACGACCTTGATCTTGCCTTCATCGTCGCGCTCAAAATTCTTGATGTTGCGGCAATCAGGATATCCCGTACAGCCGAGGAATTCACCGCGATTGGACCGCTTGATAGCCATAGCGCTGCCGCACTTTTCGCAGGAAACACCGGTTTCTTCCGGCGGCTCTTCTTCAAGAACGACAATCTTGCCTTTCTCGTCGCGAGTGAAGTTGACGATATTTTTGCATTCCGGGTAGTTGGAGCAACCGAGAAATTCTCCGGTACGTCCGAACTTTATGACCATGGGCGATTCGCACTTATCACAGGTTATCCCGGTATCCTCACCACCGCGCTTCATTTCTTTGGCAGCAGTTTCAAGGGTGGGATAAAACCCGTCCACGAAATCTTTCATCAGTGAGGTCCACTCAATTTTGCCTTCGGCAACATCATCAAGCTGCTTTTCCATGGCAGCAGTGAATCCTACATCCATGAGCTCCTTGAAATGTTCGGAAAGCTGATCGCTGACGACAAAACCAAGCTCTGTGGGAATGAATTTCTTTTCCTCCAGATTCACGTAACCGCGATCCTGAATGGTGGAAATGATTGATGCATAGGTAGACGGACGACCGATCCCCTTCTCTTCCAGCTCACGAACAAGGGAAGCTTCAGAATAGCGGGCCGGAGGCTGGGTGAACTTCTGTTCGCTCTCGATCTTATCAACCTTGAGCACTTCACCTTTTTCCAGCTTAGGCAGCTCGATGAGCTTTTCATCACCGGTCTTTCCGGTAACACGCATAAAACCGGGGAAAAGCAGCCTTTCACCCTTTGAACGCCAGATGGTGTTCTTTGCCTGAATGGTCACTACAGTATCCCAGAAGCGTGCAGGAGCCATCTGAGAAGCAATGAAACGGTTCCAGATCAGCTTGTAAACCTTAAACTGATCAGCAGGCAGGTAAGGCTTTACGTCTTCGGGAAGAATGGTTGCGTCAACAGGACGGATCGCTTCGTGAGCATCCTGAGCACCGCCTTTGGATTTGTAAACCTGCGGTTTGGCCGGATAGAACTCATCACCGTACTTTTCAAGAATTACCTTCTTGGCGGTATCACGCGCTTCGTTGGCGATACGAACGGAGTCAGTACGCATATAAGTGATCAGTGCGGTGGTACCTTTATCACCAAGCTCAACACCTTCGTACAGACGCTGGGCAAGAGTCATGGTCCGCTTAGCGGAATAACCGAGCCTGCGGTTGGCGTCCTGCTGCAAGGTAGAGGTAATGTAAGGCGGCAAAGGATTACGCTTACGTTCCTTTTCGGTGAGATCAGTGATCTCGAAAGGCACGCCTTTAACATTGCTCTGCAAAGCTTCGGCTTCATCGGCAGAACCGATTTCAGCTTTTTTGCCATCAACCTTCCAAAGATCGGCTATAAACGGCGGCGGATTCTTACCTTCCACATGGGCTTTGAAGAGCCAGTATTCTTCAGGGATGAAAGCACGGCGGGCTTTTTCACGCTCTACTACAAGCTTGAGCGCAACGGACTGTACACGCCCTGCGGAAATGCCCCTTTTTACCTTTTTCCAAAGGATGGGAGAAATTTTATAACCCACCAGACGGTCCAGAATACGACGGGCCTGCTGGGAATCAAAAAGCTGTTCATTGAGCGGCTGCGGATGTTCCAGGGCTTCTTTAACCGCCCTTGCAGTAATTTCGTTGAACTGGATACGACTGACGTTCTCGTTCACTTCCTTGATAATGGCTGCCACGTGCCAGCCGATAGCCTCCCCTTCGCGGTCGGGGTCAGGTGCGAGGAAGACATGGTCGGCTTTAGCCGCTGCCTTCTTTAGCTTATTGACCACATCCTCTTTACCGGGAATGACCTGATACTGGGGGGTGAAATCACCATTTTCTTCGACGCCAAGCTTGTTCTTGGGCAGATCACGTACGTGACCTACGGACGCAGCAACCTGATAGTTCCTGCCAAGAAACTTACTGATAGTCTTCACCTTTGCCGGGGACTCAACAACAATCAAATCTTTGCTCATAGTTTGCAGCCTATAACCACCAAGAGAACACTATGCAACCATAAAAAATCACCGAAACAGGAATTTCACCATTCGGAATCCGTATGCACAGCAGTTAAATGTTATTTTTAAACCCTTAAATAATCAGGAAGAAATACAATCTTTCAACGCT
The DNA here is from genome assembly GCF_048612815.1 of Maridesulfovibrio pacificus (SeqCode). Classification (NCBI taxonomy): domain Bacteria; kingdom Pseudomonadati; phylum Thermodesulfobacteriota; class Desulfovibrionia; order Desulfovibrionales; family Desulfovibrionaceae; genus Maridesulfovibrio; species Maridesulfovibrio pacificus (SeqCode). Next base: position 3,304,824 of record NZ_JBLZNE010000001.1, on the reverse strand, counting down.
GATAATTTTTTTTGTAAAATTTCTGTTTCAACACCATCACGAGCGGCCAATTCAAGCTCCTTGGCCTTGACCGTCACTTCAGGAAGCCCGAATGTGCGAGCCGATCCTGCTACGGCATGGGCATTCTTATACAGCTTTTCCAGATCACTGAAAGATCCGCTGTTTTCATATCCTTTCAAATACCCTTCCAGCTCAGCAACACGTCCGCTCAAAGCTACAGCATACCTCTTATTAAGCTCAGCAATCTTTTCGTCAAGTGTAGCCATGTTTATGCCTCCGTTATTTAAAAAACTTACGTCTAATTTCAAATTTTATTCAAGTCTTAATTTGAAAAAGCAAAGCTTATTAAAAAGTTGCCCTTACCCAGCCATCGGAGACATCAATAAAAAAGCCCGCGTAGTGCGGGCTTTTGTCATTATTTTCTGGAGCTGTTCATCAACATGGCCCCTGCTCCCTGTATAAGCAGGAAGAGAATCAGGAAATGGATGAACATATCTTTTTGGATGGCACCCCAGATGATGTAGACTGAACCACACCCTGCCAGCAGCGGACAGAGGTAACGGCTTATCGGGCCGAGATCGGTGAAAGTCTTCATCACCCAGATGTAGATGGAGATGTAGATTACGTACAGGAATGCGATGGGAAGCTCGGAAACATCCATGAACTGGCCCCACCAGCCGTGGAAGTTACCGTACCATACAACCAGCCAGAAGCAGGACAGGAAGTACCCGATAATTGCAGACCAGCTGGTGCTGTTTGTCACGGGGTTAACCTGCTTGAAAAGAGATGCCTTGGGACCGAGGTTACGGGAGGCAATGGAGAACATGCCGCGTGCGGAACCCATGATCAATCCGTTGAGGGTACCGAGACAGGAAATGATAACAAACACAGTCAACAGGGTACCGCCAACGTTGCCGAAGATCATTTCAATAACGCGAACAGGTGCGGCGTCGCCTTCAGCCAGAACCTGATCGTTAGTCAGCACGCCGGAAATACCCAGATAATAGAGCATGTAGATGGTCATAACCGCGATGGTACCGACTACCAGTGCGCGGGGGAGGGTCTTTTTGGCGTCTTTGAGTTCGGCGTTGATTACGGTGGCGATGATCCAGCCCTCGTAAGCAAAAGCGGTGGAAAGAGTTGCTACAGCAAGGCCGCCGCCGCTGCCGGAAATTTCACTGGCAGTCTGCATAAAGTTCTGCATGGTCTGTCCGCTGGAAAGACCTGCAAGACCACCGACAACAGCAACAAGACCAAGCGGAATAAGCTTAATTATAGTAGAAGAAACCTGCCATTTACCTGCCAGAACAGGAGAATAGTAGTTGAGCAGGAAGAATACAGTCAGATAGACGAAGGAAAGAGGCCAGAGCATATCTTTCATGCCCACAAGTCCCACTGTGTAGTTAGCGGATACCCAGGCCAGAACCGCTACCAGAGTCGGGTAGTAAATGAAGGTCATGAACCAACCGACCATGTACCCGGCCTTTTCGCCGTATGCTTCTTCAAAATAGTCAACCAGACCGTTAACTTTTTCAATGCGGGTAGCAATCTTAGAAAAAACATATGCGGTAACAACCATAATGGCTCCACCGATCAGCCATGCAAGTAATGCGGTGGGAAGATCTCCACCGGCAGCCTTGAGTACGTCATCGGCCTTAAAGAATACTCCTGAGCCGATTACAATGCCCACAACCATTGCGGTTGCAGTCCAGAAACCGTATTTCTTCTGTAAATTATCCATACTAAACAATCACCCCTTTATACTTCTTCCAAACGTCCTTCCACCGATCCAAAATGCAACTTACAATCTGGAAATACAAAAATCAGGAAGGCAACCTTCCGCACACTAAATACCGATAAGCAACAGCTGCACACAATCCCTGCTGGAGATACATCAAAAAACGCAAACTATTACTGATCACAAGACACAAACAGATTTACTTGCGCGGATAATGCGGTTCTGTCCAGAATTTTTTTTGTATTTTTTAGCAAAAAAATTAATTTTTATGCTTTAAATCTAAAAATTACACTATTTAATCCGCTGCGATGTGGGTAATTCATAATAACACCTCGACTTTGCATTCAAGGCATCCCAGAGATTACTTAATAACTTTTTATTAAAATGAAAAAGGCCCCGGACGACAATCAGTCCGGGGCCAATTATCAACGCTATTTTGCATGCTGCATTTTCCGCTTCTCTCGCCATTCCATAAAACCCATCAATAAATCCCATTCAATGGGAATAATAAACAGGGTCAGAAAAGTTGCAGTGCAAAGGCCAGTAACAAATGTTGAAGCCATAGCACCCCAGACAAGGGAGTAGGAAGGAAAACCCACCGCCATTGGCAGCAAGCCGAGTGTGGTGGTCAGGGTTGTTAAGAGGATAGGACGCAAACGGATGCGTACCCCCTCGCGCATGGCGGCTTTGCGGTCCATGCCCGATTTGTAGAGCTTATTCATAAAGTCCAGCAGAACAAGCGAATCGTTAACCACGACCCCGGTTACCCCGACAGTGGCGATAAAACTGTTCACCGTGAAAATGGTCTGGGAAAAGAACGTCCCCAGAATTACCCCGGTGAGCGAGAATATCACCGCCGAAAGGATGATCACAGGCTGGGCATAAGACTGAAACTGGGTAGCCAGAATCAGATAAATGATCAGGATGGCGGTCAGGAAGGCGTAAACCAGCGAAGTGTACGACTTGCGGGTAGACTCATATTCACCTGAAAAGTTCACTGTAGCTCCGGGATACTCGGTACGCACAGAGTCATAGAACTTGCTGACCATATTAACTGCCGCAGGAGATGAAAGCCGCGACCCGGACTTGATATTGGCGGTGATGGTCACTGCACGCTGGCTCATAAAACGGTTGAACTGCCCCGGTTCCATATAAATGGACACATCGCAGATATCTCCGATCCGCACCGGACTTTCATTATGCTCCAGCACCGGCACGGAGAGAGCATCTTCCGGGGTATTGAGGTATTGGGGATCAATCTTCAAACGCAGGTCGACATCCTCATCCGAAAGCCTGAATTCACCCACAAAACGGCCATCAAGCACCGATCCGGAAAGACCGGCAACCTGTTTCGGTGTCAGCCCGTATTCAGCAACCCTTTCATTAATGGGTTCAAAACGGAAAATACGGTTAGGAGTTCCGTCATCAGTTGCGAGGTTAACCAGATGCGGACCGAGCTTATCATTATCCTTGATAAATTTCATGATCGCCGCAGTCAGTCCCTTAACTGATGCATGATCAGCGCCGAGAACCCTGATATTGATATCCTTACCTGCGGGAGGACCGTCTTTTTCCGGACGGACCCGGAATGTCCAACCTGTTTCAGCAAATTTATCAAGCTCCTTACGCATGAATTCCAAATGCGCGCCGGGATCATTTTCCGGAGCATCAGAAAAAACCTGCTTATCCTTGGCCGGAAGCTCCACCACAATATTACCAAGGTTGGAACCGTGGACCATTTCATAATCCTCGTTCTGGTAAAATCCGGCAAAGGCGGTGGCAGACTTGGCCATACCCGGCCCCATCTTTTCCACAAAGACTGAAATACGTTTCAGCTTATCGGAAGTAACTTCAATAGGCGTAGCCACCGGACCTTCCAACTCGATATAGTAAAGGGAATAATCGTCAGGGAAGAACTTGATTTTTATCAGCGGGATTTTCCCAGATACAGAAACACCAAGGATAAACAAAGCCGAAATAAATGCTCCGAAAACCACGGTCAGAGAAATAAATCTGAACCGGGCAACAACAGAAAGGAACTTATCTGTCCATCTACGTAAAGGACGCATGAAAGCTGGTTCACGGGTGTGCTTTTCCCTATTCTTCATCAGCCCTTTAGCACCGGGCCAATCCAGAAAGTGTGGCGGAAGAATCAGCAGACACTCAATCAAAGAGGCAATAAGCGCAAAGGTTACTGCCTTTGGTACCTGCGCGAAAAATTCACCGGTGGATCCGCTCATAATCAGCATGGGCAGGAAGGCTGCGACTGTGGTGGCGGTTGCTGAAACAACAGGCAGGAAGACTTCGGATGTTCCGTCAATAACCGCTTCTTTAAGAGGCTTACCTTCCTGCACATGCCGGAAAATATTCTCCACCACCACAATGGCGTCATCCACGATAATCCCGCTGACCAGTACAAATGAAAAAAGCGTAATCTGGTTCAAGGAGTTCCCGGTCAGCTTCATAATGATCATGGTCACCAGAAAAGCAAAAGGTACACCTATGGTGGTCAGCATGGCATTCCTGAAGCCCATGACCAGATAGATGACCACAAAGACAAGTACAATCCCCACCAACAGGTTCATGCCCAGAGTATTGATAGCATCCTCAATGTGCAGCCGCTGGTCACTGGTCAATACAAGCTCTACTCCTTCCTTCTCCAGAGCACCCTTGAATGAATCAGCTATTTTCTCCACTTCCTCAGCAATGGTCACCGCATTCCCATCCAAGGATTTCACAACCTTGAGAGTAACTGCGTTCCGACCGTTAATGGAAGTGATCACCTGTGGATCACGATAGGAAACACGTGCATCACTGAGCACATCGCCAACAGTAACGAACGATCCGTCACCGTCCATACGCACGATGGTTTCAGCAATTTCCTCGCGGGTACGAAAACGCTCATCCACAACGATTACGTACTCGCCCCCGGCAGCGGAAAAATCCCCGGCGGGGATGGAAATATTTGCATCAGCCAAAGCGCGGGCAACATCATCAAAGGTCAGCTTGAAACGAACCAGTTTATGGGGATCAAGATTTACATGGAATTCGCGGGTATATTCCCCTTCAACCTCCACTTCATTAACGCCCGGAATCTTACGCAGCTGGACCTTCATTTCATCAGCCATCATAGACAGAGCGCGGTTTGCGCGGTCCCCCACAAGGCAGACCCTGATTACCGGAAGCCATTCACTGACATTAATTTCCATGAAAGTAGGCGGGTCCATTTCTCGCGGAAGGTCATTCTGGATAGAAAGTACCCGGAAACGAAGTTCATCGTATCCCTTGGCATAGTCGGTATCATCAAGAAATTTGACCATGATACTGCTCCGTTCCCGAAATGAACGGGAGCGGATATATTCCACGTTTTCAAGATCATCCAGCGCATCCTCGATCTTCTTGGTTACCAGTGCTTCCACGTCAGAAGGAGAGGCACCGGGCAGAAAACCGGAGATTACGACCTTACCCATATGAACATTGGGGTAACGTTCAACTGGCAGATCAGTCATGCTGAAGACTCCAACAATCATCAACAGGATGAAAATGATGTTGATGAAAACAGTCTGCTTAAGAGTAAAACGCATTAAATTTTTCATAATATGTGATGCCTCCGGCGGCAGGGGAAGGGTTTAAGGCCCCCGGCAGGGTCCCCGAAGGGATATTTTATGGTTTAGTTAAAAACTCTTCGCCTGCTTTTACTGCCCTTGAAGATACGCGGGCTTTTCCGTCTTCAGTATCGCCGAGCACGAGTACTTTTACCCTCACACCGTCAGGACGAACTATAAAAGTATCATCGTATGCTTTGAGCAGTGCGGACTTGGGAACTACGACCGCCCCACCGGGATCAGGCATTTTAATGCCCAGCTCGGTCCTCAAACCGCCCCGGAATTCAAAACTGCCCTTGCTGATCTCGAAATCAATTTCAACCTTACGGGTTTCTGGATCAAAATCAGGTGATATACGTTCGAGTTTGGCAGGAACTTCAATTCCAAGATCGGGTAGTTTGAGGGTAATATTGTCTGATTTACGTATTTTTTTGAGCTCGGGGATGGTTAAGGCATAGGGCACAAGAAGGGTTCTGAAATTACCTAGTTCGGCAACTTTCTCACCTTTATTGACCCATTCTCCCGGCTCGATATAACGCTTGATAACCCGCCATCCCGCAGGACCCCGCAGGGTGTAGCGGCGCAGATGCTCACGGTCCACATTCAGCTTGAGCTGGGTAGAACGCAGCAAAGCTTCCGCCGATTCAAAATTACGGATATGCAAGTCCAGTTCGGATTGTGCGGCTGTGTTTTTCTTAACCAGCTTGATATAGCGTTTGGCTTCTTTGTCGTAGTAGGTCAGATCGGAACGCAAACGCTTCAGATCAGCCTGTAGCTGAGCAATTTCCAGCTTAATGAAGGTTGGGTCCAGTTCTGCAAAACGACCGCTATCGCCGATGGTATCACCCACATCAGAATAAACCTTGGTGCATACAGCAGATTCTTCGCTGACCAGCGTCATTGCAACTCTCGGTCTGGTAAATCCGATCAAAGTTACAACCCTTGAAGCCTGTCCTGCTTTAAATGTTTCGGCACTTGAAGCAAAAGCGTCGGGCAACATGTGGCTTATCAAAGCAATCTGCATGAACAGCAGATAAACAGCTGCCTTACTAATCAACTTTGTTTTAATCTTCATTTTTCAACCCCTGTCTGACCCGCTCTTGTTGCGGAATAGTAATAAAATCGAGAACCTGATCAAAAACAGTGTCCATATCTATCTCCGGCATGCTGTTCTGCAATCTTCCGGTTGAAACAAGGCAGGCTAAACCATGGACTGATGCCCATAATGAAGCCACAGCAATATCAACCGAAACATCCCCCAGCACACCGGTTTCAATGCATTGGCGGACTGTATCCTTAAAATTCATAAAATTACGGTGCGGTTTTCCAATCCATTTCTCAGAATCAGCAAAAGAAGGCGGTCTTCTATTGAAAAGCAACTCATAATACTCCGGTTCGGCACAGGCAAAATCCAAGTAAATGCGCCCGCCCTCCCGTAAACGCTGAAAGGGGTCTTCGATTTCCGGCAAATGCATTTGCATCCGCCCAAATTTTACCATCCCTTCCTGCTTAAGGGACAAGATAAGGTCTTCCTTGTTCTTAAAATATCGATAAAGAGCTGCCGGACTGTAATCTATTTTTGCCGCAATCTTGCGCATGGAAACATTATCAAAACCATCCTTAACGAACAGCTCTCTTGCTGCATCAAGGATTCTCTGTTTCATCTTTTTATGCTCTTCTTCTCTTCTACTTATTTTTAGCATAAACTGCGTTTAGCAAACAGCGTTCACTCTGTAAACACTGTTCACAAATCATCACATTGATAAATTCAAAACCATCACTATATACAAAATAAAAGGCCGGCCATGCATTTTCTAGCAAATGCATGGCCGGCTATGTGAGGCTGTGATCCTGAAGAATACTATTGAAATTTAATCCGCACAACTTTCCTTAATATATAGTATTTTTTCAATATTTTCGAAAAACAAATCAATGAGCTTTGGATCAAAATGAGTACCGCGACCTTCTTTCATAATTTCAAGCGACTTCTCAACAGAAAAAGGTTCCTTATAAGGCCGTTTACTGGTCAAAGCATCAAAGACGTCCGCAACAGCGCAAATCCTTCCCGGTAACGGAATGTCTTCACCAGAAAGCCCTGAAGGGTAACCTGAACCATCCCATTTTTCATGATGACTAAGGGCAATGACAGACCCCATGCCAATATAATCTGAACTACCCATAGAAAGGATATTGCCACCGATAACGGCATGACTCTTCATTACTTCCCATTCTTCAGCAGTAAGCTTACCCGGTTTAAGAAGAATACTATCCGGTATACCGATCTTGCCTATATCATGCATGGGACTGCTGGTATGAATCAATTGCACTGTCTCTGCATCAAGCCCTATTTTTTCTGCTAAAATCCGGCTGTATTCAGCCATTCTGACCAGATGATCAGCTGTCTCTTCATCCTTGTATTCAGCGGCCGCACAAAGATGGTGAATGGTCTCCACATGCGCTTCATCAAGCTTTGATAAAGCTTCCCGCAATTCAAGGGTACGGCTTTCCACCAACTCGTTAAGATCAGACTCAAAAGATTTGATTTCATCCTGCTGTGCTTTTTGACGCAGCATGGATTCGGTGCGGACCTTAAGCTCCAAAATATCGATAGGTTTGGTGATAAAATCATTGGCCCCGACCTCAACAGCCTTTAGACGGTCACCCTTCTGTGAAAGGGTTGTGACCATAATGACCGGAATATCCTGAGTTTCAGAATTTTCCCTGATCTTTTCAACAAATTCGAAGCCGTTCATTACCGGCATCATTACGTCACTGAGCACAAGATCGTAGGTCCGGTCCAACTTTTCAAGTGCAACCACAGCATTCTCAGCCCCCACAACGTCATGCCCCAGTTTGGTCAAAATACCTTCCAGCAACATTATGTTATGCGGCTCGTCATCAACTACTAATATTTTTCGTCTGCACTCCATGAAAACCATCCCGTTTATTCAGGTCTTTCTTGTGGGATTTCGAAACTTACTACTGTTTCATTGCGCTCATCATTGGTTTGCATTTTAATATCATAATGCATGGCATCAGCCATCAGTTTTGCCGAATATGTTCCAAGTCCGGTTCCGCTGGCTTTGCCTTTGGTCACATATTTATGGAAAAATAGCTCCCTGATCGACTCAGGAACCGCCCCGGTATTCTTAATGGAGATCAGGGTATTACCATCCTGCTTAAACTCAACAATTATTTTTCCTCCAGAAGGAGAAGCTTCAATAGCATTTGTTAACAACCCTGAAATTAAGGAATAAATCAACCTTTCCTCACCCCAGACAAATAAATTTTCATCTAGATTTGCATTTCCGAAAGCAACTAATTCCACTTGTACTTTTTGAGCTGAAATACTTGAACGACAATGATCAATCACCTGTTTTGCCACACTGATGATATCAATCTGCAGGGGATAATATTCATATTTTCCGGTTTCCATTTTAAACATGTCCAATGACATTTCAATCATATGGAGCATCTTCTTCCCGGAATTTTCTATAGTCTTGAGTAATTCATGTTGTTGCTCTGTCAGGTTATCATCCATACGCAACAATCCCGGGAGACCGATGATACCGTTTAGCGGTGTTTTCAAATCATGACGCATAATCAAATCAACATCGGCCTTGAGACGCTCAAGCTCCTTCTGATCGTTGATATTATCCTTTACCGCAACGTAACTTACAACCTCACCTTTTTCATTATAAACAGGTGAAATGGAAGCCAATTCCCAGTAAAATGAACCGTCTTTCTTTTTGTTAACAATCTCTCCACGCCAAGTCCGTCCACTAACTAAAGTTTCCCACATATCCCGATAAAATGAATCACTATGTTCACCGGATCTTAAAATGTTCGGATTACCGCCCAGAACTTCTTTTTTTGAATACCCGGTCTGCTTGCAGAAATATGGATTAACATAAGTAATTAATCCCTTGGTGTCGGTGATAACTACTGAGAGAGGGGCATTTTCAATTGCCCGGGTCAGAATTTTCAACCTTTCTTCCCAAGCTTTCCTATCAGTAATATCCAGGACAACTCCTTCTACAACATTTTTCTCAAGTTCAAAATCATAAGCCAGATAAGCATAGACTGACACACATCGATCCTGTCCATCAGGAGTAGTGAATTCCACTTCATATTCTGTTGATTCAACCTCACCGGAAATTACCCGGGCATTATTATTTTCAGCTATTATAAGAGATTCCGTAGTAAAATCAAAAAGTTCAGTCCAACTTCTCCCAATCCCTCTTTCAGGAGAACCATACCCAAGATGGGTAAATCCCTTACTCAAACGAATAAATTCACCATCAATAGTGTGAGAAAAGAAAACAAACTTACTACTTAATTTTTCAGTAACATGGTCAAAGCGGGTTTTACTCTCTCTTAATTCTTCTTCAACCAACTTACGCCCGGTAATATCATGGACTGTTCCATACGACCGAACCGGATTACCATCTTCATCGTAACTGAACGTCCCGCGCGATGAAACATACCGAACTTCTCCATCTGGACGTACTATCCTATGGTCAAAAGAATATGGTTCACCGCTATTCATGGATTCAACATAAATATCGTTGACAAGTTTCCGATCCTTTATGTGAACCAGTCCAACGAAAAAACCTCTTTTTGACGGAACATATTCTCCCTTAACCAGACCAAAAATCCGGTACGTCTCATTCGACCACCAGATTTTTCCAGTTAATAGATCCACAGACCAATTGCCAAGATGGGCAATGGATTGGGCTTCGCTAAGATTGGTTTTAACCATTTCAACCTCAGCGTTTTTGGTAATAATTTTGTAGATGGTAAAACAAACAGTAAGGGCAAGCATAAATAAAATCGCATGCAGAATGATAGATCCGGGAGGTATTATACCCCACCCTCCTGCGGGCATTGCGGCCATCCTCCAAGATCCTGATGAAAGAATTACCTGCATGGTAACATGGCTGTTATCAGAATCGAACAGCTTCGGATCTCCGTAAAAAACAGCATCATCGACACCTTCAGCATCGACACTTCGAATAGCTACATCAAGATTCGGAAGATCTGATAATCCCGCATTAACTAGAAGCTTATTCAAATCTATGACCGCTGAGACAATTCCCCAGAAATATTCATTTGAGCGCACAAATACAGGAGCACGGCCAACCAGGCCTCTTCCTCCCTGAACAAGATCCAGTGGTCCGGCAACGACAATTTTACCTGTATCGTGTACCTCTTTTACCTTGTCCCATAGCTCAGGAGAAAACCTGTAATCCAGACCGAGCACAGATTCATTGCCATCGAGCGGATACACGTATTTGATAACATAATCAGGAGCTACGCCGATGTTCATTATCAAATCAGAGCGGAAAAGCATTCCCTGACAATATCGTTCTATTTCATTGATGCTAAAATCAGGATGGTAAGAAACATAATCAGCCAAGCCCTGAATCAACAAAAGATTGCTGTTTACTTCTTTCTCAAGCTGGGCACGTATCGCTGCGGTCTGGTGGTAAACAGACAGCTTCTGATCATTCCTGTACCGTTGATACAACTGGTACTGAATAAATATATCAAGTGCCAGAAACAAGCCGAGTACAACAGCGATGTATTTGAAAAAAACAATCTTTGTTTCGCGCATGACTAAAATCAATAAGCCTATTTTTTACATCCAAGAATAACGGGACAATTTCTCAAGATTATATATCCCAAAATCCCGGCGACCACGGATGCCGCAAGAATGCTGAACTTGGCATCAATAATAAACGGAGACGCCGCATCCCAAGCAAGGGTGGTAATAAAAATAGACATGGTAAAGCCTATCCCGGCCAGCAGTGATGCCCCCACAAAATGTCCGGGAACAAGAGTCTTCGGCATTTCGGCAATTCCAATTTTTATGGCTATCCAGCTGGCAAGACATATTCCTATGACTTTCCCGACAATCAAGCCGAAAAAGATACCTAGAGTTACCGGATGAAAGAGGTCAATACCTCCACCTTCTCCGCTGAAATTAATGCCGGCATTAGCAAGGGCAAAAATCGGCATAATACCGAAAGCCACCCAATAGTGCAGGTTATGTTCGATCCTCTTGAGCGGAGGGCTTGCCATGAGTACATCTCTGTTCATATCACCGAGGGCGGAAAGCATCTGCTTATTGGAAAGAGTTACTCTATTCTTATCCCCACCCATTTCATATTCCATAAGATGATTACGCATGGGCACCAGAAAATCAGTACAGCAAATCCTTGTGGAAGCAGGAATGGTCATAGCAGCTAAAACTCCGGCCACAGTGGCATGCACTCCGCTTTTGAGAAAAGCCAGCCACATGAGACAGCCAAAAAGAAGATAAGGAAGCGGATGGCGCACACCTATACGGTTCAGCACAAGCATACATATGAAAAAAAGCATGCCCAGACCGATAATCCAAAGTGATATGCCGGAAGAATAGAAAATTGCGATAACGAGGATTGCGCCGATATCATCAACAATGGCTACTGCAGTAAGAAAAACTTTAAGGCTCAGTGGAACACGATCCCCGAGCATGGAAAGTACTCCAAGAGAAAAGGCGATATCCGTAGCCATGGGAATCCCCCAACCATCTGCTGAGGGAGTTCCGATATTGAAAAGAGCATAAACAAGGGCAGGGACAATCATCCCGCCAATGGCAGCAAAAATCGGCAATGAAGCCTGCCTGAAGGAATTGAGTTCGCCAACCAGAATTTCGCGCTTGATTTCAAGGCCAACCAGAAAGAAAAAGACAGCCATCAAGCCGTCATTAATCCAGAGGATAGCCGGCTTTGAAAGAACAAAATCTCCAGCCCCGACAGTAAGCTGCATATTTTTGAAAGCTTCATACAAATGCCCCCAGGGAGAGTTCGCCCAGACCAAAGCAATGATTGTTGCTAAAATCAGTACCATTCCGCCGGAAGATTCAATCTTAACGAACTCATAAAAAGGCTGAAGCATTTTATCAATTCGTGGCTCACTATCTCTGCTCACAACTTGTGCTTTGCTCATGAAGACTCCCTATATATTTTACCCTGTGATTTATACTGGAAAATAGTAGCAATGAAACCAGCAACAGCATAACAAGAATGTATGAGTATGGAAATTACTTAAAAGAAGATTATAAATGAGAAAAAGCGGGCTTCAGTTACACTGAAACCCGCTTTAAATTATATTATCAAAAGTATTACTGGTTTGAATGGGCTTCCTTGATTCTGGCAGCGATATATTCTTTAGGTTCAGCATCATCTGCATCAAAGCAATGTCCATCCTGACCGAGAAGTCCGCCGGGAACAAAATCACCAAGCTCGTCGGGGTCATTTATACAATCACCGAAAAAGCAAACGGAAAGCCAACGGTTTGCGGGGTCATCGTCAATAACATCCACCATTGCGAAAAGAGGCCATTTATCCTGACCTTTCTTTACTCCGCGCATGGAATAGGTAACTCCGGGACGGGCATGGAATTCAATCTCAGTATTATCGAGAGATTCCAGAATCTGCTTAAATTCAACAAAAACATCTTTCACACCGGCAGGATCTTCAGTCCATTCAGAAATAAATTTTTCCAGTTCCATTTTGCAAAACTCCTTGGTTGAATATTATCAATCCCCGCAAAGGGTGAAACGAAATCATCCTGAAAATTGTAATAATTTAGAATCAAGACATCATTTCGTCACTTTTTTGCGATATTCATACTCTCAGGAATAAATATGGGCAATGATCAATTGACATAGCTCTTCAATTCAATGTAAGTGAACTGTATTCTCAAGGTAATCATAAATTTTTTGGATACAGTTTAATGAAATCAGCACAGGATATATTTACAGAATATCTGACCCGTCAGAGACTTAAGATGACCCCCCAGCGCAGGACAATTCTTGATGTGTTCCTTGCTGAGGAAGGTCATATATCTTCAGAAGAACTGTACAACCTTGTCCGTACAGAAGACTCATCCATCGGACAGGCTACTGTTTACCGTACCCTTAAACTGCTTGCTGATTCCGGCATTGCCAAATCCGTCGACTTCAACGACGGAGTGATCCGCTATGAGCATAAGTACGGTCATGAGCATCATGACCATCTTGTGTGCGAGCGTTGTGGTAAGACCATCGAAGCAGTAGATAACGAAATCGAACATCTTCAGGAAGAACTCGCCAGAAAATATGGCTTCGAACTTACCCATCATGAGATGTATCTTTTCGGCGTCTGCAAGGAGTGCCAGGGAAAAAGCGAGAAATAACGCAGATATTTCCTTACACACACTTAAAAGCGCCGCCTGATATCAGACGGCGCTTTTTTTTGCTCACAGGAATATTTAATACAAGGCAATTGGCGGGATATATTATCCCTTTTTCATCTAATTACATGAGGCAGCAAAGCCCCGCTAAACAGAGGATTGTATGATCAAGCCCGACTTTGAAAAAATGAACGGTCTGGTACCGGCCATCGCACAGGACGCTGAAACAGGCGAAATCCTGATGATGGCTTACATGAATGAAGAAGCATGGAATAAGACGCTTGAAACCGGTGAAGCCAATTACTGGAGCAGAAGCCGTAACACCCTCTGGCATAAAGGCGGAACATCCGGGCATGTGCAGAAAATCAAATCCATTAAGATTGATTGTGATGAGGATACCCTTGTCCTGCTCGTGGATCAGATCGGCGGCGCAGCCTGTCATAAAGGATACAGAAGCTGCTTTTATCGTGAAATTAAGGATGGCGAAGTAATAGAATGTTCGCCCATGGTTTTTGACCCCAAGGAGGTATACAAATAATGTCCAATCAACTTAAAATAGGACTGCCCAAAGGTTCCCTGCAGGATTCAACAATCAAACTCTTTGCCAAGTCCGGCTGGAAAATCAACCTGCACCACAGAAACTATTTCCCTGATGTAAACGATGAAGAGCTGAATATCTCCATGTGCCGTGTACAGGAAATTTCCCGTTACATTGAAGATGGAATTCTGGACTGCGGACTCGCCGGAAGAGACTGGGTTCTTGAAAACAAATCCGATGTACTTGAAATTTCAAGCCTCGTTTATTCAAAAGTCAGCAACCGCCCTGCCCGTTGGATTCTGGCTGTAGCCGGAGACTCCCCCTACAGAAAACCCGAAGATCTTGCCGGGAAAAAAATCGCCACCGAACTTCTTGGAGCCACCAAGGAATATTTCGAATCCAGAAACATCGATGTAGACGTTTTCTATTCCTGGGGTGCAACTGAAGCAAAAGTAGTTGAAGGTCTCTGCGATGCTATTGTCGAAGTTACTGAAACAGGCACTACCATCAAGGCACACGGTCTGCGTGTAATTGACGAAGTCATGTCCACCAACACCGTCTTCATCGTCAACAAAGATGCATGGAATGATCCTTGGAAACGCAAGAAGATCGAAAATATCAACCTGCTGCTCCAAGGTGCTCTGAGAGCTGAAAAGATGGTCGGCCTGAAAATGAACATGCCCAAGGCTTCCCTTGAAAAGGCCATGAAAGTCATGCCTAGCCTGAACTCCCCCACTGTATCCGACCTTTCCGATCCCCAATGGGTATCTGTTGAAATTATGGTTGAGGAAGTGGTTGTGCGCGAACTCATCCCCGAACTCATCGATATGGGCGCGGAAGGAATCATCGAATACCCGCTTAATAAAGTTATTTAATATTAAAATGAGAGGTGCGGAGTATTCCGCACCCCTCACTCCCCTCACTTTGCATTTTTCAGCAAGACGATTTAAATAGTCTTCTCATGTTCAAACTTCTTCTCTTCATAGCAATCCTGATCCTGATATTCGGGTACCGCAAAAAGCAAAAGGTCAAAGGCGGCATCAATATCAATACCATCCTCATGGCTGCGCTGGTGGTACTTTTTATCATTTCCCTGCTGACAAGATTTCAAAACTGATCTATTTTTTGCAAACCTATCGATAACTACAATCAGTAAATTTCATTTAAAATAGCACTTAAAAAGTTATCTAAAAACAGTCCTTATTTTGATTTAAATTATAATATTGTCATTAAATCCTAAGAATGACTATTCTGAACTCAGTCAGGAATTATCACTCCACCAACGATTCCTGAATCAGGTTATCTCATGACCTTTGTTGCTTAGAACGGCTGCTTTTACCATGACTGCAGTCGTTCTATTTTTTTACCTTGTTGACCTCCCCGACGATTAAAGTTATCGATAACTAGATCTGGTTATTATTAACTAGATATATTGAAATTATTTTCTGACGATTCAGCAGATAAACTTTGATCTAAGCACTTACAGATCAATAAAATTATACAGGACAACTTAAAATGACTGCCGAGACATTCACCCACCGGGAACTTTCCTCCATCACAGGAGTTTCAGTCACCACTATCAAAAGTTATCGCAAAAAATTTCCTGAATTCTTCTTCATTGTCGGACATGGCAAGCCGCTGCGCTTCAGAAAAGGAGCTGACAAACTCTGCCTGAGAATTCGCGACCTCTTTAACAAAAATCTATCGGTAAAGCAGATTCGTGACAAACTTTTAACAGAATTTGAGTCAGTTAAAGAAAATCGTCAGTTATCGGAAACAAAACAGGATTCGCAAGTAAACAGCGAAGGATTTGAAAAACTGGCAAAAACAACCAACCAGATGATGAACGGACTGGCAGCGCTGGTTACTGCACAGGCCAAGGCTGAACAGCGTCTTGCTCGTATAGAAAAATCCTTGAAAGAACTGGTGCAGACCCAGTCTGAATCCCCGGCAGGTACAAATGAACTGCTGCAGGAGATTAAGGAAATACTGGCCAGCTCAGGAGGGTTGCAACAGCCCGAAAGAATCACAGCAAAAAAAGTTGTGACCATCAAGAAAGATAACGGTCAGGAAGAATCATATTCTTTCGATGCTGACAACTCGGCCATTGAGCCAGACGCCGACTTTCTTGAACTCCCGGTAGTCATCCACTCTGACAGCGGCGAATTTCTCGGTCTGCCCGGCAAACCGGGACATCCTTTCACATTGCAGGAACTGGTATATCTGGTCAGCAGCCGCAAAGTCGAAGGTGCTTCCAAAGTCTGGCATAAAGAAGGTCGGGACTGGGTACTGGCTATCAAATCCCCAGATGGACCGCTTTACGAGCTTCATTTCAGTATGACCAAAACACCTAAGGGAAATATTGTATCTTTCTTCAACAGATTGGATATAAATTCAGAATCTCGTAACCACGCTGACATACTTGCCTTCTTCAAGGAAGTGCGGGACCTGATTGATTCAATCTGATTTCTGAAAAATTGTGCGGATACCGTTTGCAAAAATTAACCATAATCAGCTATTATCAGCTTGATATCAAATAATTCTGCACAATTATAATCAACAATATCAACAAACTACCCTTAAATATTTGTGTAAATAATTTTACACTGCTTCTCAGGGTTGTTTATAAAACTTCTTTTTCAAGGAGGAAACTACTGTGACTGCGCCAATTTTTAATTGCAAAAACGCCGATGATGTTCTGAAAGCTGTACGTGATTACAATATCAGTTTCGTACAGTTCTGGTTTGTAGACATTCTCGGAACGCTCAAGAGTTTTCAGATAACCCCAAAGGAACTTGAAGCTTCCTTTGAGGAAGGTATGGGTTTTGACGGCTCTTCAATTCTCGGTTTTACCCGTATTGAAGAATCAGACATGATCGCAATCCCCGACCCCACCACCTTTCAGCTTTGCTCATGGCGCCCCACAGAACGCCCCGTAGCCCGCATGTTCTGCGACATCCAGAACCCTGACGGAACTCCTTACGAGGGTGACAGCCGCTGGGTACTTAAAAAGACTCTCGATAAGGCTGCCGAGCGCGGTTACACCTATTATGTAGGTCCCGAACTGGAATTTTTCCTCTTCAAGGACGAGAAAGGCACTAAGATCATCGATCGTGGCGGCTACTTTGACGCACCCCCTCTCGATCTCGGCAATGACGTACGCCGCGATATCATCTTCTCCCTTGAGCAGATGGGTTATGATGTAGAATACAGCCATCACGAGGTTGCACCAAGCCAGCACGAAATCGACCTGCGCTATGCAGAAGGCATGCGTATGGCTGACACCGCCATGACCTACCGGGTTATCGTCAAGGAAGTAGCCCGCAAGCATGGTATTTACGCCACTTTCATGCCCAAACCCATCTTCGGTGAAAACGGTTCCGGTATGCACGTGCACCAGTCCCTTTTCAAAAACGGCCGCAACGTATTTTTTGATGCCAACGATGAATACCATCTCAGCCCGGAAGGCAAAAGTTACATTGCCGGTATCCTCAAGCATGCACCGGAAATGGCCTGTGTTACCAACCAGTGGGTAAACTCCTATAAACGTCTGGTTCCCGGCTATGAGGCACCAGTTTACGTATCATGGGCCCGTAAGAACCGCTCTACGCTGGTTAGAGTGCCCATGTATAAACCGGGCAAAGAAAACGCCACCAGAATGGAACTGCGCTGCCCGGACCCGGCTGCCAACCCCTACCTCTGCTTCGCAGTAATGCTGCAGGCCGGGCTCAAGGGAATCGACGAGGCTTACGAATTGCCGGCACCTATCGAAGAAAACATCTTCGCTATGGATGCCCCCACCCTCGCTGAGCACGGTATTACCGCACTTCCCGGCAATCTTTACGAAGCAGCAGTGGCCATGAAGAACAGTGAAGTTATCAAGGAATGCCTTGGTGAACATATCCACAGCAACCTTTACAGGAATAAGATCAAGGAATGGGATCACTACCGTACTCAGGTAACCGAGTACGAAATATCGACCTATTTACCTGTACTTTAGTTTTAAAAAAGTAATCCCCGTCCAAACATGGACGGGGATTACTTTTTTGCCTGAGGCCACCTAAAATACTTACAGTTAACTTCGCGTCTTTGTTAGAGAGAAATGACTATGACCGATATTTCAGCACTTAACGAGCAGTACAAATTGGATTCTCTTGGTCTGCTTCCTGACTTTTGCTTACAGGAAATATTCAACCGCGAAATCAACAACGCTACAGCAGCCAAAATTATCATCCTCCTCTCAGAAGATACTCGGCGAAAGGTACTTGAAAACTTCAACATGATCCGTGCTGCAAGGATCGATAAGATAATTCAAAACTATGAAAACGGAGAACTGAGTATCCCTTTCTCTCGTTTTGAAAAAACTTGCGAAGACCTTATGGACAGGGTTCAAGAGTTGAAAGAAGAAGGTAAAATTCAAGTTCCCACTATCAGTCTTGATGAATCCATATTAAATACTTCCGGCGAATTAGCCGAATTTTCTGATAATCTTCCACGATTCAATTTTTATCATAATGATATTCATGACTTAATTTCATGGTGGAATCTTGTTGCCAAGAATATAAAGTCTCTTTTCGGTCAAAAAGCACAAGCTGAAAATATTGTACTGAAAAGGCTGGAGGATAATTTCAGCACCAAAATTTTTGCCTACGCTATTGATGATATTCGAAAAAATGAATTCATTGAGAAGGCCACGAAGCTACGCAAATCAACATTTATCAAATACGAACAGCTCCTTAACCTTATTGAAGAATTCCTGCTGGAACTGCTGGACAAAAAGAACGACCGCGACTTCGCGGCAAGATTGGCTGATAACTTTCCTGAAGATAATTCAATGCAGGAAAAGCTACTTAAAAACGGCCCGCTCTTACTAATTCCCGCTGTCAAAGATGAGCTTCCCGCTGAAGATATAGCTATGAGTCTTTTCAAGCTTAAGCTGATTCATGATGAGTTTGGAATGCATGGAATCGAAAACCTAGTACGCAATTCAAACATATACTACTTCACAAAAGGATTATCGATAAGCTCTTCCAGAATGAACCCGGAATACGCTGCTAAAATTATTAAGGAGCGTAAGAAATCAATCCTTAATGAATTTGGAATTAAGTTAAAAATGATTATTGATGCCGCCACCTGCATCAGGGAAAATACAAGCACATACATCATGCTGGAACTGATGAGCAGTTACACGGTTTATGACTTTGAAGAGTAAAAGCAAAAACGTCGGTTCCATTTGGTCCGACGTTTTTTGCTTTTTATATCAATCAATCTTTCCCGACTCTTTGAGAAATCCCATGATGTGCGTTGCTTCCCCGGCAGCCATTGTTCCTCCTAACGAAATTGCCACGGCACAAGTCTCAAGAATTTCGTCAACCGTAGCACCTAGATTCAGAGCTTCTTCAGTCTGATAAAGCATGCATGCCCTGCAACCACTGACCAGCGCCCCCACTATTGCCATCAGCCTTTTTTCCTTGGCCTTAACTGTTCCGTCTTTGTAGACCTCGCCATGAAACTGGTCATAAAGATCCCCTACTTCGGGCATAAGTTTCATGTAAGTTCCCCAGTTTTCGCCAATCTGCTTATGAATTTCCATTTGTTTTTCAGCCATTACCAGTCTCCTTGTTCATTGGTTTAGCTTCTTGATTTGGAGAGAATGACTGACTCACAGATATTAGACAAACTAATGTTTTTTATATAAGACATAAAAATGTTTGATATCTTAAGAACAGCACAATTAACGCCAGACCTGCTTCGTTCATTTGTTGTTGCAGCTGATACAGGCAGCTTTACCCGTACAGCCGGTCTTGTTCACAAGACACAGGCAGCAGTAAGCATGCAGATGAAAAAGCTTGAAGAAGACCTTAGATGCCTGCTTTTCAAACGTGATGGAAGAGGAGTGACTTTAACCGTGGAAGGAGAAATTCTTTACCGGTATTCAACCAAAATACTCAAGCTGCACGATGAAGCCCTCACAGCTGTATCCGCTCCTACCCTCCATGGAAAAATACGCCTTGGAGCCCCGGACGATTACGCCATGAAACATCTTCCCGGCATACTCCGGGAATTCGCTGTGAACCATCCTCAGGTTCAGATAGATGTATTTTGTGATGATACTCCGACCCTGAGCAAAATGCTTAAAAACGGACAATTAGATCTCGTAATTGCAACAGATAAGGCCAAAACAAAGTATTCTGCACCACTGGAGTTGACTTGGATTATGCCGGAAAGAATGGACCCATCAGAATTGGAAGAACTTCCTTTGGCCCTGTTTCATCCGGTCTGCTGTTATCGTGAAAATGGCTTGAAAGCTTTAGACGAAGCTGGTCGTAAGTACCGTATAGCCTACGGAAGTCCTAGCCTGGCAGGATTGCTGGCTGCTGTTCAGGGAGGCTTGGCGATATCAGTAGTAACCAAGGATACAATAGCAAATGGATGCAGACACGCCATGCTTTCAGACGGATTACCGTCCATAAAATCGGTTTATATAGATTTGAGATTTCAACCGGGAAACCGCTCGGACGTGGTTTCAGTTTTCGGCGGTTTTATTGCGAAGGGATTGGGGATTGTGATTTAGATAGCCTACTTTTCAATAGATTTAAGCAATTCTTCGAAATCTTTCTCAGCTTCATCTTCAGAAATTTCATACTCTTTGTCCCGACGCTGCGTGTCAAATAAGTCATACTCAGAACGTGCATGTACCTTGGCTTGCTCATGTGAAACGCTTCCTGCGCCAGATAACACTTCCCTTTCATTAAATTCCAAAAAAAGGTCCGTCTGTTTAATCCAGTCCTGCATGGAAATTGTTTTTCTTCTTCTAGCTCTATCTTCTGCAAAATCTAAAAACATGACTACGAGTCTATCAAGTTCTGACAGCTCATCCTTTGAAAGATAATTCTTTGAAGTAACAATATCTTTGATTCTGACCACACTGCCCTGAAAACTGGTCAGCCCCATATTAGGTAATGCTGAATCAGCCCTATCTTTAATAATCTCAGCTGCTGTTTTTCCAGTTGTAGCAAACAGCATTTTATTCTGGATAGTCTTAAAAAACATGCGAGCAGTCTCTGATTTTCCATCATAGTCAGAACTGGTTTGGGAAAAAATATCTTTGACTTTCTGATAAAATCTCTTTTCCGATGCCCTGATCTCGCGAATACGCTCAATCAGTTCATCGAAGTAATCAAAGCCGCCGGGATTTTTCAACCGATCGTCATCCATCGTGAATCCTTTGATCATGTATTCACGAAGCCTTTCTGTGGCCCAGCGACGAAATTGAATACCAATATTCGACCTGACTCTATAACCGACGGAAATGACTACATCCAAATTGAAATGACTAGTTTCGTAGTTTTTTCCATCACTTGCAGTTATTAAGAATTTCTTAATAACTGATTCTTTAATCAATTCTTCTTCATCAAAAATATTCTTAAGATGCTGATTTATGCTTGAAACTGTAACTCCAAACAAATCAGCCATTGATCTCTGACTCATCCAAACAGTTTCTTCACCAAAGCGTACCTGAACCTTGATACTTCCATCAGCCGAATTAAAGATATCAATACTCGAATTAGAGACTGCTAAAATATCACTCATATCTATTCAAAACTTCCGTTCATCAAAATTTCTTCTGCAAATAATCAAGCTTATACCGCACTGCGTAAGGGTTGGGATAAGTATCAACAATCCCTTCCAGCAGCTCTACGGCCCTTCTGTACTCGTGCCTGTCTTCGTAAATATCGGCGAGCATGAAAACTGCTTCGGCATGAATATCATCTGAAATACCATCCATTTTGAGGAGCTTTTCAAGTTCTGATTCCGCCCTTTCCCAAGCTTGGATAAGAGTCAGTGTGTGGGCCATTTCAAAAATAGCCCGAGCTTTAGTGCGCGGGTTATCAGTGCTTTTGGCTATGTCGTTGTATGTGTAAATTGCCAGATCATAATTTCTGAGCTTGCGAAAAGTTTCGGCAAGTATAGTCCGTTTTGCATCAAGCTGCTCTTGTGTCTGCTCAGAATATTCAAGGCTTTTTTCTAAAGCCTCAACAGCGGCTTTATACTGACCGGTACGAATGTACATTTCAGCCAGTTGCAGCTTTAATTTGGAAGCAAGGTCAGGCTTATGACCGAACTCAAGATACATGGCTTCAAGAATTGCGGCACCGCGCTCGCTATCATGACGAACTTCAGCGGCAATCTTTACCAGATAATTCCAGGCTTCAAAACGATGTTTGCCCTGCGGATTATCCTGAAGGTATCTTTCGAATCCTTTTTCAGAATCACTGTAGAAGCCACTGATAAAACTAGACCTAGCCTTATCGATAACTTCTGATCTATTATCATTTGGTTTATCGCATCCCTGCGCCATAAGCAGCAGGGATGCGATTAATATAATCAAGAATCTCTTCATTATTCGGATTCTTCACCTTCAATTTCGGGAATTGAATCTTCAGCAGCTTCCTGAACAAGGTCAAAACCGACAACATGGTCACCGTCATCCATGCGAACAAGACGAACACCCTGAGTGGCTCGGCCAACAAGGGAAACATCTTTAACACCCATGCGGATGATTTTGTTACCGGAGGTAAGCAGTACAACTTCATCTTCAGGTGAAACCATAATTGAACCAAGAACCTTACCGGTCTTAGTGGTCACCCTCATGCTGATGATACCCTTACCGCCACGGGTCTGGATACGATGCTGCTCAATATCGGTACGTTTACCGTAACCGCCTTCGGAGATGGTCAGCAGCTGGACGCGCTCTTCATCACCGGTAACAACACCGGAAACAACCTCGTCACCGGGACGCAGTGCAATACCTTTAACACCGCTGGCTACGCGGCCCATGGATCTTGCATCCTGACAGCTGAAGCGGATGGAGGTACCGTTTCTGGTAACTAGTACAGCTTCGGAATCAGCACTGACTTCTTTAACTGTGATCAGTTCATCACCGTCTTTCAGGGCTACAGCACGAATACCGGACTGACGGCAGTTGCGGTACAGAGCAATGGAAGAACGCTTAATCATACCGTTCTTGGTTACGAACAGGAAGAAACACTCCTCTTCGAACTCACGCATTGTCATTGCAGTGGCAATGGTCTCGTCCTTTTCAAGAGGCAGCAGGTTGGCGATATGCGCGCCACGGGCAATGCGGCTTGCTTCGGGAACCTGATGAACCTTGATTTTGAACATCTTACCCTTGGAAGTGAACAGCAGCAGGTACTGGTGGTTGGAGGTGGTCAGGAAGGTGTGGATAAAGTCTCCGTCCTTGGTCTGAACACCGGCAATACCTTTACCGCCGCGTTTCTGCTTCTGGTAGTTGGAAAGCGGAGTACGTTTAATGTAGCCGCGTCTGGAAAGAGTGATAACCGCATCGTCATCGGGGATCAGATCTTCGATGTCGATATCATCAGGGTTGTGATCCATGAGAACAGTCTTACGCTCGGTGGCGTAGTTGTCCTTGATCTCAACCAGCTCGTCACGGATAACACCTTTCAGAACTCCATCGTTAGCGAGGATGGACTTGAAGTATTCGATCTTCTTGAGAATCTCTGCGTATTCTTCAAGAAGTTTTTCGTGTTCAAGGTTGGTCAGTCTCTGCAAACGCATGTCAAGAATAGCCTGAGCCTGAACCTTGGAAAGTTCGAAACGATCCATCAAACCGATACGTGCTTCATCTCCGTTACTGGAACCGCGGATGATTTTAACAACTTCATCGATGTTATCCAGCGCGATACGCAGACCTTCGAGAATGTGAGCGCGTTTTTCGCATTTATCCAGATCAAAGCGGGTGCGGCGGATGATAACTTCGCGACGGTGTTCCAGAAATGCAACCAGAATCTGCTTCAGGTTCATGAGCTGCGGACGGTTGGCGTTAACGGCCATCATATTGATACCGAAGCTCTGCTCCAACTGAGTGAATTTATACAGAGAATTGATAATGATGTCCGCGATTGCACCCTTCTTCAGGTCAACAACAACGCGGATACCTTTACGGTCAGATTCATCGCGCAGATCGGAAACACCTTCGATCTTACCTTCACCAACCAGCTGGGCGATCTTCTCAACCATGCTGGATTTGTTCAGTGCGTAGGGAATCTCGGTAATGACGATGGACTGGCGGCCGTTCTTTTTTTCCTCGATGTTGACAACACCACGGATTTTGATGGAACCGCGCCCGGTCAGGTAAGCCTCACGAAGTCCCTTGCCTCCGAAACAAAGTGCTCCGGTGGGAAAGTCAGGACCTTTAATATAATCCATGAGGTCTTCGATTTCACACTCGGGGTTATCGAGCAGATGCATGGTACCGTTGATCAGCTCGCCGAGGTTGTGAGGCGGAATATTGGTCGCCATACCAACCGCAATACCGGAAGTACCGTTCAGCAGCAGGTTGGGAACCTTGGTAGGCAGAACAGAAGGTTCCTGCAGTGAGTTATCGTAGTTATCGCGGAAATCGACAGTCTTTTTCTCAAGGTCGGCCAGGAACTCGGAACTGAGCTTGGACATTCTTGCTTCGGTATAACGCATAGCCGCTGCAGCATCACCGTCAATGGAACCGAAGTTACCCTGACCGTCAACAAGCGGATCGCGCATGGAAAATTCCTGCGCCATACGTACCAAAGCATCGTAAACAGCAGAGTCACCGTGGGGGTGATATTTACCGATTACGTCACCGACAACACGGGCCGATTTCTTATAGGACCTGTTGTAAGTGTTACCAAGCTCGTGCATGGCGTAAAGAATACGCCTGTGTACAGGCTTCAGCCCGTCCCTTACATCGGGGATCGCACGGCCGATGATTACGCTCAAGGAGTACTCTAAGTACGATTTCTTAAGCTCTTCTTCAATTGTGATTTGAGACATTGTTTCTCCGAATTAAATATCAAGCTCTTGAACTGCGAGAGCGTTCTTTTCAATAAATTCGCGGCGCGGCTCAACGTTATCACCCATGAGATCTTCAAAGATGTCGTTGGCAGCGGTTGCGTCTTCAATGGTCACCTGCAGCATGGTTCTCTTTTCGGGATCCATGGTGGTTTCCCAGAGCTGCTCGGGGTTCATTTCACCCAGACCTTTATATCGCTGAAGGTTGATACCTTTGTAGGCTTCTTCCATCACACCGTCGAGCAGGCTGAAAATACCTCTGATTTCAGTTTCATTCTCACCTCGGGTGATTTTGAAGTCGATACCATCACACTCGTCAACGATCTTGCGGTTACGATCATAGGTGTTGCGGAACAGCTTGGAGTTGAAGAATTCAACTGCCAGTCTGGTGCGGTGCCCGTTTTCATTTTCAAAAACAACAAAAACTCGGGCTTCCCCTTCGGTTTCAGTCTCTTCGCGCTCAATGATGACCTTGTAACCGGACTTTTCCATTTTTGAGATAAAAGATTGCGGATCATTATCTGCAAACATTTCCGGAGTCATCTTTTCATCAAGGCTGACAAGTTTAGCGAACAGGGCATCAGGAATACCCATGTTGGCAGCTTCACCGATTTTGCCTTTGATAAAACGGATGTCATCAAGCATTTCGATCAGGGATTCCTGATGGTATTCCTGACCGCACTCGGTTTTGATGGTGATATCCTTGGCAACTCTCTCGATAAGCAGGGAGTATAGTTCGGAATCATCCTTGATGAACTTCTCGTATTTACCCTTGGCAATGCGGTACAGCGGCGGCTGGGCAATATAGAGATGGCCGCGCTGGATAAGCTCTTCATACTGGCGGAAGAAGAAAGTCAGCAACAGGGTTCGAATGTGTGAGCCGTCAACATCCGCGTCAGTCATGATAACGACCTTGTGGTAACGCAGCTTGTCGAAATCCTTTTCGCCCTCTTCCTGACCGATACCGATACCCATGGCTGTGATCAGAGCCCGGATTTCCTTGTTACCGAGCATCTTGTCAAAACGGGTTTTCTCAACGTTCAGGATCTTACCGCGCAGGGGCAGGATAGCCTGATGTTTGGGGTTACGGCCCTGTTTTGCAGAACCACCCGCGGAGTCACCCTCAACGATAAAGAGTTCGCTTTCAGCCGGGTCCTTGGACTGGCAGTCGGCAAGCTTACCGGGCAGGGAATGGTCGGAAAGAGCACCCTTACGGCGGACAAGGTCACGAGCCTTGCGAGCCGCATCCCTTGCGCGTGCTGCATCAACAACCTTTTCAACAATAGCTTTGGCGTCTTTGGGGTTTTCCTGAAAATAAGAAGAAAGCTTGTCGTAAACCATACCGGAGACAATACCGACCATTTCGGAGTTACCGAGCTTGGTCTTGGTCTGACCTTCGAACTGAGGATCAGGCAGCTTAACGCTGATGATCGCGGTAAGACCTTCACGGACATCATCACCGGAAAGCTTAATTTTAAGCTTTTTAGGCAGATCAGAGTTCTGAATGTAAGTATTGATGGCACGTGTCAGGGCACCCTTGAAACCTGCCAGGTGTGTTCCACCTTCAACTGTGCGGATGTTGTTGGCAAAGGTATGGGTGTTCTCTTTGAACGAGGTATTATACTGCACCGCCAGTTCAGTAATTACATTGTCGGTTTCCGACTCCGCATAAATGATTTCACTTACAGCAGTCTGCCCTTTGTTCAAATCTTCGACAAAAGAAACAATCCCGCCATCGGCTTTGAAGCTGGCACTCTCATTTGATCTTTCATCGACAAATTCAATTTCAAGCCCCTTATTCAGGTAGGCCAGTTCGCGAAAACGCTTTTTGAGGGTGTTGAAATCAAACTGGTTGGTTTCAAAAATTTCCTCATCAGGACGGAAACGGACGGTTGTACCGGTAGTCACTGCATCACCGATGCACTCCAGAGGACCCGTAGGCACCCCTCTCTCGTAACTTTGACGGTAAATCTTACCCCCGCGTCGAACTGTAGCCTCAAGATGCTCAGAGAGGGCGTTTACGCAGGAAACACCAACACCGTGCAATCCGCCGGAGACTTTGTAGGCATCGTTATCAAATTTACCACCGGCGTGAAGCACGGTCATAACGATTTCAAGAGCCGGCTTTTTCTTTTTGGGATGGATATCAACAGGAATACCGCGGCCGTTATCGGATACGGTTACGCTGTTATCCATATGCAGGGTAACTTTGAACTTGTCGCAATACCCACCCATGGCTTCATCGATGGAGTTGTCGACCACCTCGTAAACAAGGTGGTGCAAACCCCTGATATCGGTGGAACCGATATACATGGCAGGTCTTTTTCTAACCGCGGCAAGTCCCTCAAGGACGGTAATCGATTCCGCGCTGTAATCTTGGTTAGGAGCCATTAAACGTCTTCCTCGCTGTAGTAAGTCTCTTCCTGAACCTTCATGGGCATGACGATAACGAGATATTCGTTGTCATCACCACCGGTAACGCCGCAGGGCGCTTCGGCTCCGGTCAGGGTGAAGTTGATTTTATCGGACTGGAAGTGGCCAAGGATCTCAATGAGGTTCTTGGTGGGGAAAGCAATACGTTCCATTTCGCCGGAAAATTCAATTTCCATGGATTCGGTCGCAGTACCCACTTCCTGACCCTGTGAGAAGAGCACCAGCTCGCCGGGGTTGAATAGAAAGGATGCACAACGGTTGGAATCGGTGTTGAAAATGGAGATACGGTCCAGAGCCATGGACAGCTCGGATTTTTCCACGTTCATGCGCGAAACATCATCATCATTGAGCTTGGCCAGGAAATTCTTGTAGTTCGGATACTGGTAGTAGCTCAGCGGCAGGCTGAAAGTTTCCTTGCCGTCTGCGGTCTTAAAGAAAAGACGCTTTTCACTGAGGCTGAGTTCAATCTCATCTTCAGTGAGCCATTTTTTCAGTTCAACCAGATATTTCTTCTGAATGAGGATTCCCTCTTCAGGAAGAATCGAATGGATATCATCATTGATGAATTTAAGGCGTGCGAACTGGTGTCCGTTCAGGCCGCATACTTCCACATACTTACCATTCTCATCAGCAGCAGGTACAATGTTCATGCAAGCAATGGCTTCCATGCTGTCCTCATCACTGATGCAGAAGGCGATTCTTTCAATGAGCTCAAGCAGAAAATCGCCGGACCAGAACACTGCGCCCTCAGAAGGAAAAGAGGAGAATTTCTGAAACCAGGTGGGATCATTCACAGGCAGCTTGTATTTTCTGGAACCCTGCTCAACCAGAATGGAAGAACCGTCAGCATCATTCTTGATGGTCAGTTCTCCGGAAGGCAGTTTGCGGACCAGATTATAGAAAGCACGTCCCTGTACTCCTGCAAGTCCCTCTTCCATAATCTCGGCTGGATATGTCCCGCAGAATTCCAGATTGGAATCTGTGGACATGATGCGCAGGTTACCTCCATCACTTTTCAGCCAGATGGTGCGCAGATACGCTGCTCCTGTTTTGGCGGGAATGATGCTGGCAGACTTCTGCAATCCTTCGATCACTTCATCCCTATTCACCTTTAAATACATATATATTCTCCTTGTTTTTTTAATAAGGTCGGTTCCTATGTTTCTATTTGCAGTAAGCGCTTAAAATTATTTAGTTTTTTTTGCACATTTCATGTCGTATTTAAGTAACAAACCTACACTCATTTTGAACTTGTTCAGTTTGAGACACGCAAAAGACACTTATTCTTCAAGTCTATCAACAGTCTTTTCAAAACTTTATCATCTCTTTGTAATTCTTGTATTTTTTTTACAGAATAAAGCACAGTTGAGTGGTCTTTACCTCCAAATGTCCGTCCCAGGGCCGGGTATGAAATTCCTAAAAGCTCCCTGCAAAGGTACATAGCTACCTGTCTGGCGTGGGCAGTCATCTTGTGCCTTTTGCTCCCCGTAAGGTCGGCTGGTTTGAGGTTGAAATGGGAGGCCACGGACTCAATCACGTATTCAGGTGTAAGGGTCTCGTCAGCCTTTTCTTCCGTGTTACTGAGGATGTGTTCAAAATCTCTGTCATCCATGTTCTTACGTACAAGTTCACGGAATGCAGAAAGTTTGATGATGATACCCTGCAGGTATCTGAAGTCCTGAAATCTTTGGGAAAGAGTCAGGATCTGGTCCTTGCTCAGTGGCAGTTTTTTCAGTTTGCACTGCTTCTGAACATACTTGGCCCTGATCTCAAGGTCCGGCCTTTTCAGGGTGACAATAAGTCCCCATTCAAGCCTTGATTTAAGGTTCTTGTTCAAGAAGTCGTAGGAAGCCAGTTTATCTGTACAGCTGAAGACCATCTGTTTTCCATGTTCATAAAAGTTGTTGAAAATGGAGATGAGTTCCTGCTGCAGATGTTCGTATTTTTTAATCTGCCTAAGGTCGTCGAGGAAAAAGTATTCGAAATCAAAGAAATAATTCCTCGCACGCATAACATCACCGCCGAAACGGACAGAGTAGATATTCTGCACGTCATCAACGTTGCCGAGGAATACTTTTTCCCGGTCCACCTTTTTGCAGACTTCATTGGCAATGGCTTTTAAAAGGTGTGATTTCCCTGATCCGCTCTTGCCGCAGATAACAAACGGGTTGAATGAAACATTCTCCACACGGGCAACTTCCTTGGCTGAGGCAAGGGGAAAGTAGTTCTTTTTGCCGATAAGGAAGTTTTCAAAAGTGAAGTTATGCCCGAATGGGAAGTCTATTTTCTTGACGCTGACGGGTTGCTCTTGAACCGAGGCATTTTTTGATCCGTTATTTGAGTAGGATATAGAGAATCCGCTGCCCAGAAACTGGCCCAGCTGTTCCTCAAAACGATCCTGTATGCTTGATTTGAACCATTGCCCGAAAAAAGCGTGTGGGAATGTGACAACAACTTCCCCGGATTTTTCGGAGATGTCGATATTTATGGGGTCAAACCAGCGTGCCAGCTCGGAATCAGAGCATGAATTTAAAAGATGATTTCTCAGTGCTTCTTTCACGTGAATATTATATTTTTTAGGGGTGTTCTAAGTTGTTGAAATAAAATTAAAAAAAAATGTAAAAAATCCGAATTTTCTCAACCCCCGCAACCACACGTTCTTATACATTATTATATAGCTTAAGCCAAGGCATATTCGCCCTTAAAACGTTTTTATCAAGCGAAATAATATCTACCCCCTGAAAAAAATAAAATTGCAATCAGAGGCTATTTAAGCCACAATATTTGCTGGTCTGATTTTATACTCAAATGCACAGGGCGTCCCTGCCCGGATGAATCATTTTTGAACGTATTGTGGAAAAAATTTGTCAGGCCAGCCAGTAACCAAATTCCAAACGGAGTCTTTCCATGGCCACCACCTTTGAAGTCAACAAGACAATCAGTGAAATCAACGAACGAATCAAGAAAGGTAAGGCTGTAGTCGTCAATGCTGAAGAAATGGTCGAAATCGTCCGTTCTAAAGGCAAGGTTGAAGCAGCCAAAGAGATAGATGTAGTTACCACCGGGACTTTTTCTCCCATGTGCTCTTCCGGCATGTTTTTCAACATCGGGCAGGTTCCGCCGCTTATCAAGACTTCCGAGGTCTGGCTGAACAATGTCCCCTGTTATGCAGGATTGGCCGCTGTAGACTCCTATATAGGCGTCACAGAGCCTTCTGACGATGATCCCTTGAACAAGGTTCATCCCGGACGCTTTGCTTACGGTGGAGGGCATGTAATCGAAGATCTCATTGCCGGTAAAACCGTTCGTCTCAAAGCCAAGGCATACGGTACTGACTGCTACCCTCGCCGTGAGATTGAAAAAGACGTATCCCTGAAGGACCTCAAGGATGTATCCATCCTTAACCCGCGCAACTGCTACCAGAACTACAATGCCGCGGTAAACATGACCAGCAGGACCGTCTACACTTACATGGGACCGCTTAAGCCCAACCAGCGCAATGTTAACTTTGCCACTGCCGGGCAGCTTTCCCCGCTTTTTAACGATCCTTACCTGAAGACCATCGGTATGGGCACACGTATTTTCCTTGCCGGTGCTAAAGGTTACGTTATCGGAGCCGGAACCCAGCATGTGAAAGCACCGCAGCGTAATGAGCGCGGTATTCCGCTGACCCCTTCCGGAACACTTATGCTCAAGTCCAGCAATGTAACTGAAATGGATTCCCGCTATTTCCGCGGTCTGAGTTTCCCCGGTTACGGCTGCACAGCTTCCATCGGCGTAGGTATTCCCATCCCTGTTCTGAACGAGGAAATTGCGTGGTTTACCGGTGTATCCGATGAAGATATCCAGATGCCCGTAAAAGATTATGGTTACGATTACCCCAACGGTGTAGGTAACATTCTTGCCCACGTAACCATGCAGGAACTCAAGTCCGGCTCAATCAACCTGAACGGTAAGGATATCCCCACCGTTCCGTTGACCAGTCACTCCATCTCCCTTGAGGTTGCCAACAAGCTTAAAGACTGGATTCAGAAAGGTGAATTCCTGTTGAGTGAGCCTGTAGAAGAGATTGAGTCCGAATAAATAAATATAAAAATAACAGTGTCTTCTTAATCCGGCAGAAATTTTTTTCTGCCGGATTTTTTTGGAAAGGAACTTATGAACACTAAAAGTTTTAAAGCTGATATTTTACTGTTGATCACAGCCGTTATCTGGGGTGCTGCATTTGTGGCCCAGCGGGTGGGAATGGATTATATGGGGCCGCTTACTTTCAATGCGGTTCGCTTTGCATTGGGTGCTGCTGCCCTGCTGCCGTTAATCCAGCGTATTGATCGCGAAAAGAAGAAAGACGGTACTTATCAGGAAGTTGATAAGAGAAGCTTCATCAAGGGCAGTTTAATTGCCGGGGGAGCCCTTTTTCTTGGAGCTACTTTCCAGCAGTGGGGACTTGTTTATACAACAGCCGGAAATGCAGGATTCATCACCGGATTATACGTTGTATTTGTTCCCATAATGGGCCTTTTTTTCAAGCAGAAAACAGGCTTGCCTACTTGGATAGGTGCAGTACTGGCTGTGATAGGTATGTATCTGCTTTCCGTTAATGAAAGTTTTCATATTGAAATGGGCGATCTGCTTGTTCTTATCTGTGCGGTGTTTTTTGCAGGCCATGTAGTTGTTATTTCCCTGCTGTCCAGTAAAATTGATCCGGTAAAATTCGCCGCAGGGCAGTTCGTAGTCTGTTCAGTGTTCAGTTTTATGGGTGCATTTTCGCTGGAAACAATGACTTTTGCCGGAATCTGGGCCGGAATTGTGCCCATTCTTTACGGTGGACTGATGTCTGTAGGTGTAGCCTATACTTTGCAGGTTGTGGCGCAGCAGGAAGCCAAGCCCGCACACGCGGCAATTATCCTCAGCCTTGAGTCAGTATTTGCAGCACTTGCCGGATGGCTGTTGCTCGGCGAAATATTGACCACACAAGGATTGATAGGTTGTGGATTGATGCTTTGCGGTATGTTGTTGTCGCAGATTAAGTCTTAGAATTAAAAAGGGGTGATGTTCATGAACATCACCCCTTTTTTTAATCCCATTTCTTCTTCAATAAAAATTTATACGACCTCACTCCGTGAACCATATCTGCCAGTATTCTGGGCATGGATTTGAACATCATTTTAAACGACATGTGTTTTAGGAGCGGCTGGGAATAGAACAGGGTCCAGCGTAAGCGGTTGGAATAGCGTAGTTCGGGGAATACATATTTTTCCAGACGTTCCAGATAAAACTTGTCCGGAGCTTTGTTCTCGGTGATTCCGCGGGCAATGGATTCTGCTGCGTAACGTCCGGTCTGAAGAGCGTAAAAGATACCTTCACCAAATAGCGGTTCGACCAGACCTGCTGCGTCCCCGGCGAGGAGAGTGCGGCCGAAGCAGGGATTTTCCATGAAGTTTCCGTAGGGCAGGGGGTAGCCCTGCATGTGAAGTGATTCAGGATTATCAATGCCTTGCGAACGCAGGAAATCCATGTAGGTTTTCTTAAAATCAGTGGTGCATCTGGTTAGAGCACCAATGCCGGTGACTACCTTTCCTTTAGCCGGGAAAACCCAGATATATCCGGCCCTAAGATGACCGATATAGAGTTCCGGCTTGGTCACTTTGCGCGGGAAATCTTTTTCATCGAAAATAATTTCGATGGTAGCGGCCATGTTATCGCGCCATTTTTTCTTATTGTAAGGAACTGATCGGCGGATGGTTGAATGTACACCGTCTGCTCCAAGTAGATATTTTCCTTTGAAAATCCGGTTTGATGCGGTTTTAATTTCAGCAACCTGATAGTTGCATTCTTTGATTTCCTCACCGGTGAATATTTGTGCTCCGGCATTTGCGGCTTTTTGTAGAAGGAAGTAATCAAAATCTACCCGATCCACAAAGCGGAAGGGTATTGATGATTCAGCGTCACGGATGTTGTAGTCTCGGTAATTGATGGAATATTCCGGCGATTCAAAATTGATGATCCCTTGCTCTTTAAGGCAATCCACATTACAGCCGAAAATTTTATTTAATACTTCAGTAGCCTTGTAGGTAAGAAGACCGCCGCAGAGTTTTTTTCTGGGGAACTCGGCCTTATCAATCAGTGCTACTTTAAAACCTTTACCTGCAAGGATGGTTGCGGCTGTAGAGCCTGTGGGACCAGCCCCTGCAATTATGACATCGAATTTACCGGACACTTTGACTCCTGAAAATATGTTCACAACCGGGATTATCTGCTTGATTAAGTTGTGATTTTATATCGCCTAGAGAGCACTTGGGCAAGCAAGACCGTACAAAACTTATCGGAATATGAAGAAAATAGAAGCAATAATATTTGATTTCGATGGAACACTGGCCGAATTAACCATTGATTTTGATGAGATGAAGAAGCGTCTCAAGGCTTTGGGCAGTGCATTTCTTGATCCTTTACCGGAAAAAGATGTTCCTGCTCTTGAATGGGTGGATATTATAGCTGATTGCCTGGCCGAGGAAGATCCTGAGCTTGGTAAGGAGTTTCATACCCGCTGCCGTTTTTTAATCATCAGTATGGAAGTTGAAGCCGCCCGTAACGGCAAGCTGTTTCCCTTTACCTGTGAT
Source organism: Maridesulfovibrio pacificus (SeqCode) (assembly GCF_048612815.1). NCBI lineage: Bacteria > Pseudomonadati > Thermodesulfobacteriota > Desulfovibrionia > Desulfovibrionales > Desulfovibrionaceae > Maridesulfovibrio > Maridesulfovibrio pacificus (SeqCode). The sequence continues at coordinate 3,270,795 of NZ_JBLZNE010000001.1, read as the reverse complement.
ATGTTGAACGGTTTGCGTAATTCAGGAATTAAGACTGGAATTATCACTCGCAACACAGCTGCGGCGGTGCGGGAACTGGTCCCTGAGATCAACAAACTTTCAGGATGCTTTCTCTCTCGCGAAGATGTTCAAAACGTAAAACCTCACCCGGAACATTTATTCAAGGCTCTTGAGGTTATCGGGGTATCGCCGGAAAATACATTAATGGTCGGTGATCATCCTATGGATATTGAAACCGGCAAGAGAGCTGGTGCCATGACTGCCGGTGTGGCAACAGGACGGATGTCCGTAGAAGAACTTCAGAAAGCTGATCCTGATTTCGTAGCTGCAAATTGTGCAGAACTTATTCAACTGCTCGAAAAAGATGGATTAGTTGTAAACAATTTGTAGTTTAAAAATGTTCAAAACATTATTTTTGCTCCTTACAAGAAGCATTCAAAGCACAGAAAGAACCGGGACTATGTTCTTAACCCAAGTTGTTGTTTGGATGTCGCTGTAAGAACATAGCATAATGATGACTGATTATGATGTTTCTTTTTGTGCACAACTGAAATAAGTTATTGAAATATAATGATTAATTATAAACAATTAGTAGTCATAAATTGTTCAAAACAAAAGGGCGCAGTATCAATGAAGATACTGCGCCCTATGTTTTTGAACATATTATTTAAGCTAAATAGTAACCAGCTTGTAGTTACGTGAACCCAAACCGATTTCTTCAGCATATCTGAGTCCGAAAGAATCCGGTGTGTCAGGTGTAAGGGCTTTGAATTTGTCGTCACCCTGACTCAGGCCGTCAGGCAATCTGCTGGGGTAGAGCGGAGGTGCTGCATTGATCATATCGAGAGCCGCCTGATCGACAGCAACAGGGTCGGATGAGATCATGACACCGAGATCGGGACAGATGGGTGCATCACTGTAGCCGTGGCAATCACAGTCCGGAGTGATGTTCATAAGAAAGTTGATGTGCATGGCTGGACGTTTGAGATGGTCCAGAATGGCTTTGTTGTATTCAATCAACCGCTTGGTGAATATTTCCACGTCGCTTTTCCAGTCGATGGAGATTGCACCATAGCGACAGGACAGAAAACAGCGACCACAGCCTGTGCATTTTCCACCCATTATGATCTTACCATCATCATCAATATCGAGTGCTTTAGCTGCACATTCGGTTATGCAGACACCGCATCCGGTACATTTTTCAGGATGAAGGTGAGGCGCGGTGGAAACATGGACGTGCATTTTACCTTTTTTTGAAGCGCAGCCCATGCCTATATTTTTTATGGCTCCGCCATATCCTGCCAAGCCGTGACCTTTGACATGGTTAAGGGTTACCATCATGTCAGTTTCCATGAACATGCCGCCTACATGGGCTTCAGATATATACTTGCCGTCATAGGGGATGGTTGTTTCATATTCACCGCGTAAGCCGTCAGCAAACATGACCGGGGCACCGACGACATTTGGATCGTAACCGTGACGCGCTGCCAGCAAGCCGTGGGAAACAGATTCTCCGCGTTCACCTACATATAGTGTACTGGTGTCTGTGAAATAAGGTTTGGCTCCGGCTTTTTTCAGGAAATCTACGATAGGACGCAGATTGAGGGCATTAAGGTACCCGGTGTTTCCGCTTTCGCCGAAATGTACTTTCAGAGCAACAAGGTTGCCCGGATCAATAATAGCATTCAGACCGGACTGCTTGAGCAGTTTTTTCATCTTCAAAGCATGCGGAGATTTGCGTGTTGTACGCAAATTCCAGAAATATACTTTGGACATAACACTTCCCCCTGTATTTACGAAAATATGTAAATCATTTCCCTGACTGTTTTTGCGGGTTTAACCTATAATTTGCTTTGGGTATTGTCTATTTTAAAAACTGCAGAATTAAAGCATAAATTTGTACATAAATGATCGGGTAGCTTTCAGCTCCCAGTTGATTTATATAACGAAGAGAATGAGATAGGGAATGCGGGTAAATTGATTATTCAGGAGTTTTAAAATGCACTTACTCAAAAGGGTTCTGGTGACCGGCGGAGCGGGATTTCTGGGAACGCATCTTTGTGAGCGGCTGCTTGCTGATGGGTGTGATGTTATCTGTGTTGATAATTTTTTTACCGGGACCAAGTCCAATGTGACTCATCTTTTGAGAAACCCTAATTTTGAAATAATCCGGCATGATGTAACTTTTCCGCTCTATCTTGAAATTGATGAAATTTACAATCTGGCCTGTCCGGCTTCACCTATTCATTATCAGCATGATCCGGTGCAGACCACCAAGACCTCCGTGCATGGTGCCATCAACATGCTCGGTCTCGCCAAGCGCACCAGAGCAAAAATTTTTCAGGCCTCCACATCCGAAGTCTACGGCGATCCCGAAGTGCATCCTCAGCCGGAAAGCTATGTAGGCAGTGTAAATCCCATCGGCCCCCGCTCCTGCTACGATGAAGGCAAGCGTTGTGCTGAAACACTTTTCTTCGACTATTACCGTCAGCACAAAGTAAACATCAAAGTAGCCCGTATTTTCAACACTTACGGCCCCATGATGCATCCCAATGACGGCCGTGTGGTTTCAAATTTCATTACCCAAGCCCTGCTCGGAAAGCCTATCACTATCTATGGTGACGGCTCGCAGACCCGTTCATTCTGTTACGTAGATGACATGATCGAAGGTTTCCTGACTCTTATGGCAACTCCTGATGAAGTAACCGGTCCGGTCAATCTTGGTAATCCGGTTGAATTTACTATTCGCGAACTGGCAGAAAAAGTAATTGATTTGACCGGATCAAAGTCGGAATTGATTTTTGAACCCCTGCCCGGTGATGATCCAAAACAGCGCAAGCCTGATATTTCACTGGCCAAAGAATTGGGCTGGGAGCCAACTATCCAGTTGGAAAAAGGCTTGGTCAGTACAATTGAATATTTTAAGACTCTGGATCTGGAAGCTATATTTAAATAGAAGCACTTCGCGATTTGTTTACAATAAACAAAGGCCGCAATATCAAAGTTGATATTGCGGCCTTTGTATTTAATTATTTTCAAATAATTATTTTTTATAAATAGCACCAGTAGATGCTGAAGTTACATTCTGGCTGTAGCGCTTGAGAAATGCGGAGGGCATTTCTTTTTCAATGGGCTTGAATTCAGCGCGGCGTTTTTCCATCTCAGCTTCATCGAGCTTCACGTTGATGGAACGTCCGGGGATGTCGATTTCAATTACATCACCGGTCTGGACCAGTCCGATAGCACCGCCGGAAGCCGCTTCCGGGGAAACGTGCCCGATGGCTGCACCGCGGGTACCGCCGGAGAAACGTCCGTCAGTGATCAGGGCTACGTCTGCACCGAGTCCCATACCTGCGATGGCGGAGGTGGGGGTCAGCATTTCACGCATACCGGGGCCGCCTTTGGGTCCTTCATAAAGGATCACCACGGCGTCGCCTTTGACGATCTGGTTGCCGAGGATAGCTTCAACAGCTTCTTCTTCGGAATTAAAGACCTTGGCGTTGCAGGTGCGTTTCATCATTTCAGGTGCCACTGCGGACTGCTTAACTACACATCCGTCTTCAGCAATGTTACCGAACAGAACCGCGATACCACCCTCAGTGGAGTAAGGATCATCAACAGGACGTACAATCTTGTGGTCTGTGATTCCTGCGTTGAGTTCCTTGAGGTTCTCACCAACAGTTTTACCGGTAACGGTCATCGGGTCGAGCTCGATGCGTCCGGTCTTGGAAAGTTCAGCCATAACGCCCTGAATGCCGCCCGCTGCGTTAAGGTCTTCGATGTGGTCGGGACCGGCAGGGGAAAGCTTACAGAGGTTGGGGGTGTTGCGGCTGATTTCATCAAATACGGTCAGGTCCAGCTTGAGGCCTGCTTCGTTGAAGATGGCGGGCAGGTGCAGCACGGTGTTGGTGGAGCAGCCCAAAGCCATATCCATGGTTACCGCGTTCTTGAGGCTTTTCTCAGTAACGATGTCGCGCGGTTTGATGTCCTTTTCGAGCAGGGTCATGATCTGGGAACCAGCTGCTTTTGCAAGGCGGGTGCGTTCGGCCATAACTGCTGGAATGGTGCCGTTACCTGGCAGGGCCAGACCGATGGTTTCGGAAAGGCAGTTCATGGAGTTGGCAGTGAACATACCGGAACAGGAACCGCAAGTGGGGCAGGCGCTCTGTTCGAGTACAGTAAGTTCATCTTCGGTCATGTTTCCGGTCTTAACCTGACCAACGCCTTCGAATACGGTGATAAGGTCTACTTTTTTGCCGTCTTTGCGACCTGCGAGCATGGGACCGCCGCTGATTACGATGGTCGGAATGTTCAGGCGCAGGGCAGCCATGAGCATGCCGGGTACGATTTTATCGCAGTTGGGGATGAGCACCAGAGCGTCAAAAGGATGCGCGGTAGCCATGATCTCGATGGAGTCGGCAATGATTTCACGGCTGGGCAGGGAATAACGCATGCCCGCGTGGTTCATGGCTAGACCGTCACAGACACCGATGGCAGGAAATTCCATGGGAACACCGCCGGCTAGACGCACGCCGTCTTTTACCGCACGGGTGATGGTGTGCAGATGTACGTGACCGGGAATGATCTCGTTGGCAGCGTTACAGATACCGATCAGCGGACGGTTAACTTCGTCCTTGGACAAGCCCAGTGCGTAAAGCAGGGAACGGTGCGGGGCTTTCTCCAGCCCTCCAGTCATTTTTTTACTTCTCATAAGTGATGTTTCCTCTTAGGTGCCTCCGGCGGCCCTGCCGGGGGCCTTAAACCCTTTTTGTAAAAAGGGTTTAAGAATCCCAAAAACTTTTAGTTGGGGTTCGGGTTTTAGGGTTTAAATTTGTGCTTTTGGAAATTTCTATCAAACAACAGTCAAATAAATATACTTTACTTACATACTGTTATTATTGTTTTTTTTTCTTATGTGGGACTTCAAGTCCTGCTTCAGTCAAATGGTAGTCAAATAATTATGAAAGTCTGTGGATTGAAATCTTAAGCCCAGCATGGGATGTATTTTCTTCCCCTATTTCCTGCTGTTGACTCATGGTATTTGATTAATCCTGTTTCTAGAGCTTCTTTAATTAAGCGTGAGACCATGGCACTGTTTTTACTTTCAATCCCAAAGCGTTCACGTAGAGAGGCGTTAGTCATTGGTTTGCGATTTACGTAATGCAGACATGCGTGAAGATAGCATGCTCTAATACGATCATCTTTATCCATGTCTTTAAATTCCTTATATGAAAATAATACTACCCTTAAGTGTTCGTCCGTAATTTCAAAAAGAGGGGCCGGAAGTTGATAAATTTCAGTTTGAAAGACGACTTTATCAATACCACTGCCACGTTCTTCACAAATACCTACACGCCTCATAAATGAAGCTAAAGATTCATTTCTTGATTTTGGCGGGCTATCTAAAAAGCGCTGAGTGTTTACTAGCGGTATTCCGGGGTTAGTTATTTCCATGCGATCCGAAAAAATCTCAACCATGGGTCCGGTCCCGGTTGCATGGAAATCTTGATGGATGATTGCGTTTGCTATTAACTCGCGTATTGCCAGTTCAGGAAAAACAGGGACATTCTTGCGAAGAGCTTTACCTATAATTTCATTGCTGGGCAGCATATTAGTTATGAATTCAATTAAACCTTCAAAACCACTCGCGTACCCCTTGGATCCTTCCTGTTCTTTAATTGTAGAAATGCGGCTGTCTCCATCGTATTGAATAACTCGCACACCTTTTCTTCTCAGCGTGTTAAAGCTCGCAAGTTTTTTTGCAAAAAGAACGGCGCCTAAATTAGTGATACTCCATTTGCCAGAATCTGTTGCTACGATCATTTCGTCCGCAGCTAGGGATTCAAGTATGCCGTTACGTCCTTCGGGAAGAGGGGCGGAAAGGAGGTCGAAATATGCAGGATAGTCTAGTAGTTTGATAACGTCGTCAGCAGTAATATTTTCAGCAGCTATTTCTTTTTCAAAAGGAGTGTTATCAAATATTCTCCAAAGTTCACGTTCTTTTTCAGGAAAGTCCTTTAAACGTTTTTTATATGAGCCGACTCTGATGAATTCAGTTCCTTTAAATTGAAGAGGGTGTCGAAAAGCCGCGCCAATTTCTAGCAAGACAACTTTAAGATTATCTACCTCAAAGGAATAAAATTTAAAATTGATTTTTGGTGCCAAAGATCGAAGTAACCAGCTTTCGAGTTCTTCATTACCAATTTTGGTTTTATTGGGGTTGAAATTAGTACCTAAAATATCGTGCGATTTATCATCGATACCCCAAACAAGATATGCGCACACTTTACCTGAAAGGGCTGCTGAATTAGCCAAGGCAGAAATATATTCACCCAAACTATTTTGGTTAGCATAGTTGTGCTTGAATTCCAGCCATTCTGTTTCATTCGGTTGCTTACGCAGCTCCTGAAGAAGGCTCAGTAAATCATCGTGAGATAATTCAATAGTCATGGAAACCTTAGTGGAAAAATCCTGATTGTTCAGGAGTGAATTTTTAATTCTTAACAGCCACAAAGCTGCTCAGCATTCCGATCAGGGTGACGGTTCCTGCCAGTATAAGGCATTGTTCTGGGGGCAGGAAGGTCAATTTCATGAATAGCGGCGGAAAGTTCAGGATATCTGTGAAAAATTGCTGGGCAGCGTAAAGGATACCTAGGGCTGTTGAACTTCCGACGAGTCCGAGCAGTGCCCCTCCGGTTAGGAGCGGAAGGCGGATAAACCATTGCTTGGCACCCACTAGATATAGGATTTCTATTTCATCTTTGCGGGTCATGAGTGAAAGGCGCATGGTGTTTCCGACAACCAGTGCGACTATCAGGCCGAGGAAAGCGATGATGGGCCAGACTATGGATTGGGTCAGGCTGATCCAGCCCCTTGCAAGGTCAATCTGCAGAGGATTGTAATGCACCTTGTCCACAAAGGGAAGTGCTTTAAGGTCATGCAGCAAATCTGCGGCCCAACGTTCATTTTCAACACCCTGTTCTACGGAAAAAGAAAGCAGGGCGGTGGGCGGCAGAGGGTTCCTTGATTTACCGAGCCATGAGAAATCTCCACTGTCGCTTAATGCTTCTGAAAGCTGCTTTAAGGCGTTTTCCGGGGTGAATGTACGGATGTCTTTCAGACCTTCAATATTGCGTAGGTCGGCCCATTGCTTTTCATAATCTTCAGCCGGTGTATTTGAAGCCCAGAACATCTGGATTTCAACCTGCCCTTTACTCTTGAGGAGTTCCTGATTGACGTTATGCAGGGTGAGCATGAACAATCCGGCCATGATGGAGACCATGGTCACAGCCACAAGGGTGAAAATATTAGCCCACGGGTGCAATCCCAGATCGCGGATACCACGGCCGATGAGCCTGAAGAAAAGTGCTAACATGGGCAGAGCTCCGAGGTAAGGTATTCCGGTGGTTCGCAGAGCTGGCCGTCTTCAAGGTGGATGATTCTGGCTTCAGGTACACAGCGCAGAATTTCACGGCTGTGGGTTGCCATGACTACTGTGGTTCCATGAGTGTGAAATTGTTTGAAAACATCCATCAAATGCAGGGAAAGTTCAAAGTCGAGGTTTCCGGTAGGTTCGTCGGCAATGATCAGTTTGGGATTGACCACCATTGCCCGGGCAATGGCTACACGCTGCTGTTCACCTCCGGAAAGACTGCTGCATTTGGAGTAGGTTTTCTTTTCAAGTCCGAGAGCGCGGATAATAGCCCTGACCCTTTTATCCACAACTGACTTGGGCATGCTGCGGACTGTAAGAGCGAGGGAAACATTTTCGTATACTGAGCGGTTTGGCAGGATCTTGAAATCCTGAAAGACAACACCAAGCTCACGGCGCAGCATGGGAATCTGACCGCGTTTAATATCATGCAGATCGTATCCGGCAACAGATGCCTGACCACGGGTGAGTGGCAGGGCACCGTAAAGCAGACGCATAAGGGTGGTTTTGCCTGCTCCGGAATGTCCGGTCAGGAAGATAAATTCCCCTTTTTGGATATGCAGGGATACATCTTTCAAAGCCCAGTTGGAGCCGAAGTTGTATGAAAGCCGGTTAAGCCGGATCATTTAATTCACCGTAGAAAATAGCTAGAATTTTACAGTCATCTTCTGGCCGTCAGAAGTGGTACAGGAACCTTTTCCGCCGCCTTCGAATTTCTTGAGCTGGTCTTTCAAGTCAAAGTTACATTTCATGCTGACCCCGTCATGGCTGTACAGGGTGACGGATTTTTCATGGTACTTGATATCACCGTTAAAAACTGTTTCATCAGGCAGTTGGGCTTTAATAGTGTATGCTTCAAGTTCCGGTCTTTTGTTGGCGGTCATTTCCACCGTCCCGAGAGAAATCCCTTTTTCAGATGTGACTTCACCGGTCATCATAACAGGGGCGCAGGCAGCAAGACTCATCAGCAGTACGGTCAAAATTAAGAATCTGTAAATCATATTCGTAAACTCCTCGAATGCGGTTGTAGCAGGGGTGCGACAGTTTTGCAAAAAACATTATATTAAGCGGATTGTGGGACCTTTCTTTCGGTAAACGGTCAAAAATATAGTTGTAAAGTGGGATATGCCCCACAGAGAGATTTACGTTTTTGATGTTTTCAATTAAGTTCCCGTATAGAGCATGGACCTTAATGACAATCCTGACAATTCTGCACCTTTCGAGTGCTTCATTAGATAGTGTCGCAACTGGTGAAATTCCTTAGTTACGGGGCATGCTTAAATATCGTCAATGGCCGTGGATTAACATATAACTTAAGCAGCAGGAAAGAGATATGAAAATTTCTGAAAGACTTATGAGGGCTAAACCGTCAGCAACTCTGGCAGTAAATGCCAAGGCACAGGAACTGCGCGCACAGGGTAAGGAAATCGTAAGCCTCGCGGTTGGCGAGCCTGATTGTCCTACTCCGGCGCATGTCTGCGAAGCTATGAAGAAAGCTGTTGATGATGGATTTCACCGTTATACTGCAGTGCCCGGACTCCCGGAACTGCGCACAGCTGTGGCAAATTACTATGGTAAATTTTACGGTGCAAAAGCTGAAGCTGAGAATACCATTATCAGTAATGGTGGTAAGCATTCTCTGTATAATCTGTTCATGGCCCTGATCGATCCAGGCGATGAAGTGCTTATTCCTGCTCCCTACTGGGTAAGTTACCCTGCTATGGTTGAGTTGGCTGAAGGTAAGCCGGTCATCGTGCCTACAACTGCCGAGTCCGGCTTTCTGGCGGAGATCAAAGATCTTGAAGCAGCATGTACTGAAAAAACAAGACTGCTGATCCTGAACACTCCCTCCAACCCTACCGGTGGACATTACCCTCAGGCACAGCTTGATGAAATTGCCAACTGGGCCAAGTCCAAAGGCATCTTCATTGTTTCTGATGAAGTTTACGATCGTCTGGTATATAAACCGGCCGAGTATTCAACTCTTTCCAATTTCTGGGAAAAGAACCCTGAAGACGTAGCCATTGTAGGTGCGCTCTCCAAGAGTTTTGCCATGACCGGGTGGCGTGTTGGAACCACCCTTGCCCATGCCGATCTGGTAAAAGCCATGATCAAGATTCAGGGCCAGTCCACTTCAAACGTAAACACCATGGCCCAGAAAGCTGCACTGGCTGCTTTTGAAGGACCTTGGGATCTTATTGATGAAATGTGCGTTAAGTTTCAGCGTCGTCGTGACCTTGCTTACGATATCATCACATCATGGCCCGGTGTTATCTGCCCCAAACCGGACGGAGCCTTCTATCTCTTCCCGGTTCTGGATACCTTCTACACTGAAGAAACCCCGGATTCCGCTTCCATGTGCACCAAGATTCTGGAGGAAGCCGGAGTAGCTCTCGTACCCGGTTCCGCTTTCGGTGATGACCGCTGTATCCGCTTCTCTTATGCCGTGGATGATGAAGTTCTCAAAAATTCACTGGAAAAAATCGGCAAAGTGTTGATGGGAAAATAAAAAAAAAGTAAACATAGTCATATTTGATTGATGAAAAAATCAGCCTCTCCCGGTTGATGATTACCGGGAGAGGCTGCAACCCATACTAAGGGAGGTCGAATATGGCTGTTAATATTCTTGATTGGACCGACAGCTGGTACGAACGTCTTGATTCTGAATCCCATTGTGATTCCGCAGCTTCCATTGCTGCAAGATTCAGCGGAGAAGTGGCTGAAGGTAAACTGCCTTTCTGCTCCATGCCGTTCATGGCTTCCCTGCTCCATGATCTGGACGGCCTTGAAGATTACGTAAAAAGCTTCGACCATATGCTTCTGCTGGGTATAGGTGGTTCCGCACTTGGAGCACGTGCTTTGCAGAAGGCTTTCTTTCCGCAGCAGGATCAGCCCGGACATGAAGGTCCGTGGCTCTGGATTGCTGACAATGTCTGCGCCAAGACCCTTGACGCATATCTGCAAAAACTTCCTCTTGATAAAACACTTGTTGCGGTTGTCTCCAAATCCGGCGGCACAATCGAAACAATCAGCCAGTATTTCCTTGTCCGCGATAAACTTAAGCAGGACCTTGGTGATAACTGGAACCGCAACCTTCTTTTTGTAACCGATAAGGAAAAGGGATTCCTGCGTGAGCAGGCCGATGAATTTTCCGTACGCACCCTCGAAGTTCCTGACTATCTCGGAGGCAGATATTCCGTTCTTTCTGCTGTCGGGTTGCTTCCGGCAATGTTCATGGGTATTGATTACCGCTCGCTGGTGGAAGGTGCTTCTGCTGTCCTCTCGCCCTTGGCATCGCCGGCTCTTAACGGTGATCTGCTGAGTAGCCATCCGGCTTTTAAAATGGCCTGCTGGGCATCCGGTTTGATGGGTGAAGGGTACAACGAGCTGATTTTCTTTTCCTACATTCCGCAATGGGCCTGCTTCGGGCAGTGGTTTGCCCAGCTCTGGGCTGAAAGTCTCGGTAAGGAAGGCAAGGGCAGTCAGCCGCTTCCGGCCACCGGAGCCACAGACCAGCATTCCGTAAACCAGATGTTTCTGGATGGACCGCGTAACAAAGGTTGTCTGTTCCTGACCTGTCCCTCTTTGCCTGAAGGAGCTCCCTTTTCGGACGATATTCCGGACAATTTCGCTTATCTTAAAGGTAAGAGTTTTGGTGAATTGATCCATGCTGAAGGCCTCGGGACCAAGATGGCTCTTGCCGCAAATAAAGTCCCGTTGGTTGAAATGCAGATGGGTGATGATTCCGAGGAATCCGCCGGTCGTCTCATGGGTCTGCTTATGGCTGCAACCATTTTCACCGGTTGGCTGATCGAGATTAATCCTATTGACCAGCCTGCAGTGGAAATGGGTAAGTTGCTCGCCAAGGCACGTCTTGGCGCTGAGGGTTTGGAAAAGGAAAAGGAAAGTCTTAATTCCTTTCTGAATACTAAGCGGGAAGAACAGGAATTTTAGGGAGTTGATGCGCTGTCGCGCTTTTTGATAATCATCTCTGCACTCCCTGGTTGATTTAATTGGGGCAATTTAGGAATGACCCTAAGTTGCCCCTTTCTCTTTACTACCTGCCTTCTTTGAGGCACGAATAAGCAATCTATTACTCAATTATATCTATTAAAAGTTTTAGGAGAGTCCAGAGAGCCCTTTTATAAAATGGTTATCTGGTCCCCGAAGGGCCGCGGAGGCATTCTTTTGGATTCGCAACATCAAGATTCGCAACATCAAGATTTACAAGTTAAATCATTTCAGCTTGTTAAGCTTCTTTCATGGACTTTGCTGATTGTTATTATTGCCAGCAGCCTTGGACTTTCTGTTTTCCTGGCTAAACATGCGGATGAAACTCTTCTGGAAAAGCAGAAGCAATTCGCCTTGTTGCAGGCTGAGAACTTAAACCACCAGATTTATCGCCGTTTTATTCTACCTACTCTTATCGGTTACGGGCGCATCGGGTTGAAAAATAAGGAACAGATGGAGCGTCTTGATCAGGTTGTTCGTTCTACTGTTCACAGTTTCAAAGTAAACGAAGTGCGCATCTATGATCCGGAATTTACGATTTCATATTCGACTGATACCGAAATAATCGGCAGGGATGATCTTGGCGGAGGGTTCATCAAAGAGGTCATTGAAAGCGGTAAGCCTAGATATGAGTTCATCAGTAAGAAATCAACGCTGGCCCTTCTTTTTGATTTTCATATGCGCCCCGGAACAATGCAGCTTAAGATCGTTTATCCGCTGCGTTCTGAAAAGAGTTTGAATATTGATGAGAATGTGATCATGGGCGTGATGGAGATTACTCAGGATATTACCGAGGACTATCAGTCGGTTATTAATTTTGAGCGCTTGATCCTGTTCACTTCCAGTTTTTCAGCTTTGATTCTTTTCGCCACTATCATGGCCATTATCCGCCGTGCTGATATTATCAATGAACAACGTATGCGCGAACGGCGTGATTTTGAGAAAGAACTTAACCAGAGCGAAAAATTGGCCAGTATCGGACGTATGGTTTCCGGTGTGGCCCATGAGATTCGTAATCCGTTGGGAATTATCCGCTCCAGTTCAGAGCTTTTGCTCAAGAGGATGAAGGAAAGCGATCCGGTCAATGTTAAGATTCTGGGTGCTATCCATGAGGAAACCAAACGGTTGAGCCGCACAGTGAGCGATTTTCTTGATTACGCAAGGCCGCGTAAGATTGCCATGACCGCACTTGATCCTGCAGATTTGCTGGATAAAATTTATATGTTTCTGGAATCCAAATGCCGTCAAAGCAATATTGAGCTTAAGAGGGAATATCTTCCGGGACATCAGGTTTGCGGTGATGAAGACCTGCTTTATCGCGCTTTTTATAACCTTGTCGGCAACGCCATGCAGGCTGTGGAAAAGGATGGGTATATTGCTGTTTCCATAAATGAAGCAGAGGGTGGAATAAGTGTGGTTGTAAGTGATTCCGGTTCCGGGTTCACGCCTGAAATAATCGAGAAAGTTAAAGATCCGTTTTTTACAACAAAAGATAATGGAACAGGCTTAGGGCTTGCAATTGTGACCAATATTGTGGAAAGCCATAACGGAAAGCTGCGCATCGGGAATAATCCTGAAGGCGGGGCGCGTTTGGAAATATTTTTACCTAAAAAGAAAGACTGTTAGAAAATGCCTGCAAATATTCTCATACTGGACGACGAACAGAACTATCTACTCATTCTGGAAGCCTTGCTTTCAGATGAGGGGTATACCATTACCGCCCTTTCCGACCCGGAAACAGGTCTGGCCTATCTTGATGAATCAGAAGTTGATCTGGTCATCACCGATATGAAAATGCCCAAGCTGACCGGGCAGGATGTGCTGGAGCATGTGAAAAAGAATTTTTCTCACATTCCGGTAATTATAATGACCGCTTTCGGTTCTATTGAATCAGCTGTTGAGGCTATGAAAATAGGTGCTTTTGACTACATAACCAAGCCTTTTGCCAATGAGGAACTGATTCTTTCCGTTACCAAGGCTGCTCAGTTTGCCAAAGCACAACAGGAAAACAGGCAACTTCGCGAACAGATTAAAGACCGCTATTCACCCAGCAATATAATCGGACGTTCCAAGCCCATGCTGCAGGTCTTTGATATGATCAGCAAGGCCGCTCCGGGTAGCTCCACTGTGTTGATCACCGGGGAATCCGGGACCGGTAAAGAGCTTGTGGCGCAGGCTATTCATCAGGCTTCACCGCGTTGTGACAAGCCCTTTGTTTCCGTTAACTGCATGGCTTTTAACACCGGTGTTCTTGAGAGCGAACTTTTCGGACATGAAAAAGGTTCTTTTACCGGAGCCGTGGCCCGCAAGCGTGGCCGTTTTGAAGCTGCGGATCAAGGTACACTCTTTCTCGATGAGATAGGCGAAATTTCTCATGATATGCAGGTCAAGCTGTTGCGCGTGTTGCAGGAAAAGACCATTGAGCGCGTGGGTGGTGGGGAACCTATCAAGGTTAATATTCGCATTGTCGCCGCGACTAACAAGAATCTCAAGGAAGCTGTGGAAAAGGGCGAGTTCCGTGAAGATCTTTATTACCGTCTCAATGTAGTCAGCATCGAAATGCCGCCCCTGCGTGAGCGTCGCGAGGACATCCCTTTTCTGGTCGACCATTTCCTTGCCACCTATTCCGCTGACAACAATAAGGAATTTGACGGTTTTGCCCCGGCTGCTATGGATTACATGACCGCCTACGAATGGCCCGGAAACGTGCGTCAGTTGCAGAACGTCGTGGAACGTTGTGTTGTGCTTTCATCCGGCAAGGTAATTGAGACCGAAGACCTGCCCGCTGAGATCAAAGATGAGGAAGCGCAGTTCAAGAGCGCCGTTGACTTATTGCCTTCAAAGCTCAATCTTGCCGATACGTTGGATAAGATCGAAGCTACACTGGTACGAAGGGCGTTGGTCGCAAGTAACTTCGTCAAGGTTGATGCCGCTGATATGCTTGGAATCTCCAAGAGTCTTTTGCAGTATAAGCTGAAGAAGTATAAAATCACTGGGAAATAAGATACTTAAAAAGGGGTGGTGAACAACGTTCACCACCCCTTTTTTTTACAGAAAATTATAGTACATAGTCGTCTTGGCCGAATACTTGGAATGATCGGATAGATCATTATCTCGGGCATGTTCCTGCAAGACATCGTCACGGTATTCAAAGACATTGACTAGAAATCCGGCTTTGTCCTTGGTGATGAATAAGCCTTCGCGCTTGCCCTTCTTGTAATTCATCTCATCTTTAACATTGCCGTTGCGGTGAAAGGTGAAGGACTTGCCATCCAGCTGGGCCTGCGCGTTGTAATGGCGCATTTCCCTTATCTTACCGTTATCAAAATATTCGTAATTGTATCCTGCCTTGTCCCGGCCTACGAAGAACTTTTGCTTAATATTACCGTTGGGCCAGTAGAGGGAGTGGTATCCGTAAATTATGCCGTCACTGTGCGTACCCCTTTCGCGCAGTTTTCCATCCGGGTAATAGTGGTAGAATCTGCCTTCCATTACTCCATTCTTAATTACAATCCGGCTCTTGGGGAATTGCTGTCCTGCGTCGTAATATTCTGTGTAGATTCCGCTGAATGGCTTATTGGTGTCGATAAGAATAATCTTATCCTGCTCAAAGCTGAGCTCGTAGAAAGTAGCTTCCTGCTGTGAGCATGCGGTCAGCAGCATTAAAAACAAGGTCATCAAACAAAACAGCAACTTTCTAGGCATACTCATCTCCATTTTCCGCAGATGGTGCTTTCTAAACCATCTGATTACCAGTCAACTGGCAATCTTACTTTTTTCTTTTCCTTATTAGTAAATAACACGTATCCGTTCTCTTTGCCAAACAGGTAGACATCGCGGGTAACTGCCACGTCCTGCTTGCAGTATTCGGTAATTAGGTCCAGACGGCCTTCTTTCCACCATTCAAGAGCCTGTAGGCCGTCCGCACTTTTGGCGGCATCAAGAGTCGCCTGGGCGATGTTATCCAGCTTCAGGCGGTAACCCAGCCGTTCATAGACCTTGAGCAGCAGGTCCAGCGTGGGCAATCCTTTGTAGTTGAAGGGATGGATACCGGACAGGACCTTGTAATCGAATCGTTCAATGTTGAAGCCGATGATCAGGTCCAGCTTTTGGACGCGTTCCATCATTTCCGGGATTTGATCTTCTTCATATTCGAAATATTTATCTTCAGTGGAATCGTAGAGCACGGCAATGGAAATGCCCATGCGTTCGGCCTTGTGCCAGCCGCCTACATCCTGCGCCGAGCGGCGGGTTTCCACATCAAGCACGCCAAAGCTTTTGGGTTCTTTGGAGCTTTCTTCCTTTTTTACATCTTCGCCGAAGGGAACCAGTACCATAGATAAATCCTCTATTTTTTCCGGTGGTTGTCCGTTAACCATGTTTTCCAGCACGTAAACGGCCGCAGCCTTATCGATGGGCCGGTTGCCGGAACCGCATTTAGGGGAATGTACACACGTGGGGCAGCCCAGCTCGCATTCACAGTCTACGATGACCTGTAAGGTGCGTTCAAGTAGTTCTTCAGCCTGTTCAAAAGCCTGCATGGTCAGTCCTGCGCCACCGGGAATGCCGTCATAGATAAAGACCGCCGGACCATCTACCTGCTCGTGCATGGGCGTGGAAATACCGCCAAGATCGTTGCGGTCGGTAAGTACCAGCAGGGGAGTTATGCCGATTGCAGCATGCTCCACGGCATGGATACCGCCCATGAAATGGATAAAATCCTCTTCGGCCCTGCGTTTGATCTCAGGTGAAATTTCCATCCACAAACCTTGGGTTTCAAATACTACCGGGGGCATGTCCAGCGGCACTATTCCAAGCAGCTTTCCACCTTTTACAGCCCGCTTTTCATATCCGGTGACTTGTTCAGTTACCCGCAGCCTTCCGAAGCGCATGACAATGCCGAAGACTTTTTTCTGGGAATAGACCTCAAGGATTTCAGTGGATTTATTTTTTCGTGCCCGGGTGTAGTAACCTACGCGTTCCTTTGCGGCCTTGATCTTCTTGGCTCCGAGGTCCAGTTCTTTGATGCAGTAAGTGGAGCCGCGATGGATGTATACTGCACCCTCGTGTGCTTCGGAATAGGCCCGAACTTCATCAATGGTGCCGATGGTGGCTCCATTGGCGGAGTCCTCAATGTGCATGGTTGATCCGGCTCCGCGCAGGGAGACTTCACGGTGCGGACGTTTGCGTGTGGAATATATTTCATCGCCGCGTTTGTTGCGTAGCAATATTCCTTCTTTTTCCAGTTCAGTTACCCGTTTTTTGATTTCTTCATCACGAAGCAGATAGTCGTTATCGCGCAGGGTTAGTTCCGCTGCGGCGCAGACTAAATGTCGTTGCATGATTACCGGATTGTAAGGATTGAGTACTGCGTTTTCAGCTGGGCGGGAAAAGAAGTCCTCGGGGTTGCGCATGAAATATTGATCGAGAGCATCCTCCTGCCCGATGAGGATTACAGCTGATTCGCGTTGGCTGCGCCCAACGCGGCCTCCTCGCTGAAGAGTAGCCATTACTGAACCGGGATAGCCCACCATAATGCAGAGATCGAGCCCCCCGATATCAATGCCCAGTTCAAGGGCGCTGGTGGAGATAACCGCCAGCAATTCCCCGGAAGACATCTTCTGCTCAATCTCTCGCCGTTCTTCGGGCAGGAATCCGGCCCGGTAGGCACTGATGCGGTCCTTGTATTCTCCGGCTTTTTCGTTGACCCACATGGCGATAAGTTCGGTCATCTTGCGCGACTGGGTGTAGACGATCGTCCGCAGGCCGCGTGCGAGTCCGGCCTTGAGCAGCTGAATTGCGGCGCTGTAAGGTGAAACAACCGGATTGAAAAATATGTAGTTGCGTTTGCCGGAAGCCGCTCCTGATTCGGTGATTGGGTTTACTTCCAGTCCGGTCAGGTCGTGGCAGAGCTGTGCAGGATTGCCCACGGTAGCTGAAGAAAAGATGAATGAAGGATTGGCTCCATAATATCTACAGATGCGCAGCAGGCGGCGGAAAACCATAGCCATGTGCGATCCCATCACTCCGCGGTAGGTGTGGACTTCATCAACAACAATGTGGGTCAATCCGGCTAGGAATGGCGCCCATTTCTCATGGTACGGCAACATGGAAAGATGCAGCATTTCCGGGTTGGTCAGGATTACTGCAGGCGGGGTATCACGTATTTTCTTGCGTCTGTAGGGGGAGGTGTCGCCATCATAGATAGCTGCTTCTGGACGGGCGTGTTCCGGGAGCAGCGCAGCCATCTCATTGAATGTTTTGAGCTGGTCCTGCGCAAGGGCCTTGAGCGGGAAAAGATAAAGTGCGTGGGAATCGGGATCACGCAGACATTGTTCCAGCACCGGCAGGTTATAAGTCAGGGTCTTTCCGCTTGCTGTAGGAGTGGCAACAACCACGTTGCGTCCGGCGCGGGCGTAATCCGTAGCCTCAGCCTGATGGGAATACAGCTGCTCAATATTTCTGAACCCGAGTACGGAATTTACCGAGGGTGAAAAAGGGCGGCGCGGTGCGCCATAGGAGGGATCTGTTCCGTCCATGGTCCTGTGGTGGACAACTTGATCGCCCATGGTAGGTGAAGCGAGCAGGGAGTTGATATATTCTTGGATTCTGTCTTGATCATGCATCAGGCAAATAGAGTCATATCGTAATTAAGATTCGTCAAGAAAAAAGGGCCGTGTGTCGAAACACACGGCCCTTGAATTAGCTTGGTCTGTAAAGCGTAAGTTATGCTTTTACAGTTTCAGCAGCAGTTTCAGCGTTCTTGGCTGCAATGTCAGAAGCAGCGGTGAAGATAACGTCTGTGGAGCTGTTCAGTGCGGTTTCAGCGGAGTCCTGAATTACACCAACGATGAAACCTGCAGCAACAACCTGCATGGAGATTTCGTTGGGAACACCGAAGAGGGAGCATGCGAGGGGGATCAGCAGCAGGGAACCGCCGGCAACACCGGAAGCACCGCAAGCGGATACGGAAGCGATGATGCTGAGCAACAGTGCTGTTGCAATGTCAACCTGAATACCGAGGGTATGTACCGCAGCAAGGGTCATAACGGTGATGGTGATCGCTGCACCACCCATGTTAATGGTAGCGCCGAGGGGGATGGATACGGAGTAAGTGTCTTCGTGCAGGTCGAGTTTCTCACACAGTTCCATGTTAACCGGAATGTTCGCTGCGGAGCTGCGGGTAAAGAATGCGGTAATACCACTTTCACGCAGGCAGGTGAAAACGAGGGGGTAAGGATTGCGTTTGGTCTTGAAGAATACGATGGCCGGGTTGATTACCAGAGCGATGGTACCCATGGAGATGAGCAGAACCATGATCAGGTGGCTGTATCCTGCCAATGCGGCAAAACCGGTAGTGGCGATGGTGTTGGATACCAGACCGAAAATACCCAGAGGTGCAAAGCGGATAACCAGTTTAACGATTCCGGAAACGCCGTCGGAGATGTCATTCAGAACCTGTTTGGTTGCATCGCTTGCATGCTGGAAAAAGAAACCGAGAGCGAGGGCCCAAGCAAGGATACCGATGAAGTTACCGGTATAAAGAGCGTTGACCGGGTTATCCACGATCTTGAAAAGCAGGGTGTTCAGAACTTCAGCAATACCACCGGGAGGGGTTGCACTGGTTTCAGTTGCAACAAGGGTAAGGGTGGTGGGCATCAGGAAGCTCATGGTAACAGCAACCAGTGCGGACATGAATGTTCCGATCAGGTACAGGGAAATAATGGAACGCATGTTGGTGTGCGCGCCTTTTTTCTGGTTTGCGATGGATGCTGCAACAATTACGAAAACCAGGATAGGTGCAACTGCTTTCAGGCCCTTAACAAAAAGGCTACCAAGAATGCTGATAGATTTTGCTGCTTCGGGAGCAACGGTTGCCAGTGCGATACCTGCTGCAATACCGATCATGATCTGTACTACCAGACTGCCGGATGCAATGCGTTTAAAGATGTTAGTTGATTGAGTCATTTTTATCCCCCGTGTTTTGAAAAAAAATTATGCTAGACGGCTTTGGTCATAGGTAGATGTTGAGATTCTTGTCAACATTTTTGTGTCAAATAAATTAATAGTTAATTTAAACCCTGTTTTTTTTCGTATTGAGCAAAAAAACAATAAGCAAAACACAAGCATAGATAGTTGCACAACATTAGGTTACTATTGTATAGTGTCCGATTTTGAATAAAGTACTGAATGTATATTCAGTCAATAATGTGTTTTATAATAAAAAAATGCGTCAATATATGACCGTCATTTTTCTAATCGCAAGATATTTTGATAAAATTTTTCTAAAAACGTAAAATTGGTGATTGCTTGTTGTACTGATGACCACTATGTAACTTTTTTTAAGATCTAAATTGAAAACAGGACAAAAACATGGCTGAATCTCCACAAAAGTACATTTACTATTCAATTGCAGCTTCAATTATTACCATGTTCCTTAAAACGTGGGCTTGGTACGTTACTGATTCTGTAGGTTTGCTTTCCGATGCATTGGAAACTCTGGTCAACCTTTCGGCGGCGCTGTTTGCTTTGGCCACACTGACCCTGGCTTTGAAACCAGCTGATGAGCGGCATGCTTATGGACATGGAAAAGCAGAGTATTTTTCCAGTGGTGCTGAAGGGATGCTTATTCTAATTGCTGCAGTGGGGATTATTTATGCATCGGTGGAAAGGTTTTTGAGTCCGGCTGTTCCGCAGAATTTGGGCATAGGTCTGGGCATAGCATTGGTTTCTTCTGTAGTGAATTATGTAACTGCCAAGATTATGCTTAAGGGAGCCGAGGCTCACGATTCCATTACTCTTGAGGCTGATGCAAAACACTTGCTGACTGATGTATGGACTTCCGTAGGACTGGTTGCCGGGTTGGGGGTGATGCTTTTCACTCCGCCTTCATGGTCATTTATCGATCCGGTAATCGCTATGGTTATGGCCGGGAATATTGTTTTTACGGGATTTTCACTGATCAAGAAGTCTTACTCCGGGTTGATGGATAATGCTCTTCCCCATGAAGAGCTGATGACTATTGATGCAGCTATTCGCAATTGTAGCGGAGAAGATGCGCTTTATCACGGTTTGCGGACACGTAAGGCCGGATCACAACGCTTTGTAGATTTTCACCTGCTCCTTTCGGGAGATTCAACTCTCACTGAGTCTCATGATTTATGCACGGAGATTGAAGACTGTATCAAGTCGGATTTAAAAAATTGTCATGTGACCATTCATGTTGAGCCGAAAGAAGATGTCGCTTCATATGATTGTGACGAGATAGGCGGCCTATGCGGATCCATGATCAGGATCAGAGAAAAGTTCGGAGATAAGGATTGATTACGTATGTCCCAGTCCTGCAAAATCAATCACGTCCATTGCGATACTGAACTTGAAAGTATTCTGTTGCTGCCTGATGGCGAAGGTCCTTTTCCGGCTGTATTGCTTTTTCATGAGTATACCGGACTGAATGAAGTAACAGTCAGCCATGCAAAGCGTCTTGCAGCAGCGGGCTATGCTGTGTTTGCCGCAGATTTTTATGGCGCCAGCAATCGTCCTGCCAATATAGATGAAGCTCGCAGTACTCACCGTATCTATCGTAATGACCGTCAGCTTATGCGTGAACGGGCCAGGGCATGTCTTGCTGTTTTGCAGGATCATGCGGATGTTGATCCTGAGCTGATTTTTGTACTTGGGTTCTCTTTCGGCGGAGGTGCGGCTTTGGAGCTTGCCCGTACCGGAGAAAAATTGAGGGGTGCTGTTTCGGTCTACGGTTACCTCGATACCAGCCATCCGGTAGCAGCGGGAGATATTGAATGCCCTCTACTTGCCGTCCATGTAAATAACGATCCCGTGGTTCCCGAAGAGCATTTATTGATGTTTAGGCAAGAGATGAATGCTGCTGAAGTGATATATGATTTGATTCAGTTGGATAATGCACATCACGGTTTTGCCAATCCTAAAGATGCAGGGTTTGATGCAGTGCTTGCTGAAGAAATGTGGAATACGGTGTCTAGCTGGTTAAAATATAATAAATAGTAAATTAAAACATTTTAAAATAAGAACCCCCGGCACAGATGTACCGGGGGTTCTTATTTTAAAATGTAAGTTGTTTTCTACCAGCTGTTGCGGTGAACCCTTTCTTCTTTGTAGCGATCCTTCCGTTTGGATTCCTGTTTGGGGTGGCCGATCACCATAAAGCCCAGCGGAATTACCTGTTCGGGCAGATTGAACAGTTTTTTAAAGCCTTGAACTCTTTCTTCAATGGGGTGGATTCCGGTCCAGACCGCGCCAAGTCCTTTAGCGTGTGTAGCGAGCAGCAGGTTTTGGATGGCTGCTGAGCAATCCTGTACCCAATATCCGGCGTATTTTTCAAGACTGAGATCGCCGCAGACAAGAATTCCTATAGGGGCGTTCTTGGCCATGGCGGCATATTCGTTAATGTCTGGAACGGCATTAAGCTTTTCACGGTCATCCACAACTATAAATTGCCAGGGCTGGGCATTTCCCGCACTGGGGGCCATCATGGCTGCGCTGAGGATATCCTTGATGTTTTCTTCAGATACAGCTTTATCTTCGAATTTTCTGATGCTTCTGCGGGAGTGGATTGCTTCAAATACATCCATGTCTACTATCTCCGTTGAATAATTATTGTATGAATGTCTTTTCTATAACACAGCGCAGGACAAAAGCAGATCATATTTTTGTATGATTATAAGGTTGGACAATTTGTCTGATGCGAATTGCCGGAATTTGTTTTTATCTAGAGGCAGAGATAATTATAAATAGTGCTTGATTTTAACTCTCACTGTAGTATTCTACTCATAATCACACCCCTGATTTGGTCTGAAATACTTTTGGTTATTTTGCAGTCCAACCCCTTGGCGGTGCCGTTCTCCTCCCTCGCTAACCGTTCGGCACCGCCTATCCTTTCCTTAAAGAAGAAAGGGTGCACTTCCTGAGAAGTGCACCCTTTCTTTGATTTTATGATCTGTCCGAATTGCTATTTGTTTTTAAAAGCAATGCGGAAGCAGGTGATTGCTCCACCCCAGGTAATAGCGAGGCCGAAGAGCATCATAATGATTGCGCTGGTAGTCATGGCTTATCTCCTTTTGAGGAAGCTGCTGTTGGTGGAAGATACATTCGCAAATGCGCGGTCCTGTGAGGACAGTGCGAAGCCTACTGCAAGGCAGAGGGCAAGAGTTGCCCAGCCGAATGCAACAATAGCTGTGTTGGAGTATCCGCCGTAGTTTTTGGAGAGATCACCGATGAAGTTGGTCACAATCATGAAACCGAGCATTGCCGGAACAATGAAGCGCAGGCTGTTCAGCCACAGGGAACCAACCCTGATTTCAGAGGTTTTGTTAACGTGAACGCGCATTTCATCGAGATTGCAGAACCATGCTACAAATACGATTTCAATGAAACCACCAATGAGAATACCGAAGTTGTTGACGAAGTGGTCAACGATATCAAGCAGAAGAAGTCCGCCTCCGGTAGTGAAAACGATGCTGACCAGAAAGCCGAGGGAGCAGCAGATTGCTACAGCTTTCTTACGGGAAACACCGAATTTGTCGATTACTGAAGAAGTAATAACTTCGTTGATGGAGATCATGGAAGAGAGACCGGCAACGACTAGTGCCAGGAAGAAGAGCACGCCGAAGAATACAGGCGCGGGCATCAGGTTGATTGCGGTGGGCAGGGTGATGAAGGCAAGGCCTACACCTGCACCGGCAACTTCACTGATGGGAACACCCTGCTGCTGGGCCATGTAGCCGAGCACGCTGAAGATCATGATACCGGAGATTATGCTGAATCCGCAGTTGATGAAAACAGTCATGCAGGCGTTGTTGTTGATGTCGGATTCCTTGGGCAGGTAACTGGAATAAGAAAGCATGATACCAAACCCGATGGAGAGACTGAAGAAGATCTGGCCGAATGCATCAGCCCAGACTTTACCGTCCATGATGGCGGAGAAGTCCGGCTTGAAGAGCCAGTTGATACCGTCCATTGCTCCGGGGAGCATCAGACCTCTTCCGATGAAGATAAACACAAGCAGGAAGAGAAGGGGCATGAATACTTTGTTTACCCTTTCAATACCGGCTTTAACTCCGGTAAACAGGGCAATAAAGGTGAATGCCCAGGCTGCGGCGGTTGCAAGGAAGATGGAACCCTGCACATTGCCCATGTTCATGGGGGAATCGGTCAGACCGAGGAAGCTTCCGAAGAAGAAATCCTTGGGAGCGTCTCCCCATCCTTGAGTGAAGGCAAGGCCCACGTAGTTCATCGCCCATGCGATAACTACAACGTAATAAGAGGCAATGATGAAAGAAACCACTACCTGCCACCAGCCGAGCCATTCCCATTTTTTGGAAATGGATGAGAAAATTTTTGGCGCGGAACCCTTGAATTTCTGGCCGAGACCGAATTCAAGGATCATGAAGGGGATACCCGCAGCAAGCATTGCTACGAAATAGGGGATGAGGAATGCACCACCACCGTTTTCATAAACCATGTAGGGAAAACGCCAGATGTTACCCAACCCAATTGCAGAGCCCACGGCGGCAAGAATAAAGCCGGAACGGGAACCCCATGTTTCTCTTTTTTGCATGTTGTTTGAACTCCTTAAGAAAAAACCAGCTGAAACAGCAACCATTTTGCTGATTCAGCAAAAACTATATGTAAAATGCGCTAAACGCACAATTGAGCATACCGCATAGAATACATTTCGATTATTGTCCATCAAATTAAGTGTCTGGATTTCGAAATGGATTGCAATCAGTGTGCAGTCTGGATGTTATTATTGATATCTGGAATGCAAAATTAAGCAAAATGAAATTTTATTATAAATATTTTTGTATTTCGAAAAATAAAGGTACATTGAAGAAAAGAACAGAAAAAATGATTCTGCTGAGGGGTGAAGGAAAATTTGCTTAGCGCTGCATCAGAGCAAAAGAGCACATAAAATAGAGTACTCGACTAATGATCATCTTGATATTATGGTTGATCAGATAAATTTAAGGAGTCTGGTTATGGCGCATATTCTTGTTCTTGATGACGTTGTTGACGCGGGAATACTTCTCAAGCGAATTCTTGAACGTAAAGGGCACAAAGTAAGTGTTTTTTCTGAGGAAGAGGAGGCTCTTTCGTTTATCTCCGACAGCGATGTCGAGCTGGCGATCCTCGATATTAAACTCAAGAAGATGACCGGGGTTGAGGTGCTGGAGGAGATGAAAAAACTTATGCCCGAATTGAAGGTGATCATGCTTACAGGATATCCGACCCTTGAGACTGCACGTGAATCACTTAAGCACGGAGCCAATGAATATTGCGTTAAGCCCATAGATAAAGAAGAGCTTGAGCTTAAGGTGGAGGATGTTCTGGCCCGTTGATTTATTCTTCCCGGTACTCTCCAAGCTGCTCCACTGTTGCAATAACTTCAGTTGTTGTTCTGTTCGGTGAGACAGGGTTAAATACCGCTCTGATATACATTTTTTTATTTCCGGTTACGGAAATGTAGTTGCCTTCATAGATCGCAGACTCACCATTCAATGCTTTGCTTATAACCTCCCTCATTTCAGGAGTACCTTTTTTCGCGGTACTAAAGCCTATTAATTCTTTTTTTGTTGATCCCATAAGCTCCATAAATTTGGGATTGCAGTCTCTGATAACTCCTTCGTGGTCAAAGTAGATCACGCCTAATGGTGAATTATCAAATATTACCCTGTATTTTTGCCTCTCTTCCAAGATGGCCTGCTCCGCTTTTTCCCTTTCCATGATCTGGTTTTGGAGCCTAACATTCAAGATTTCATTGTTCCGGTGCGTCTGGCAGGAAATAATTGATTCAGCTAGCCTGATGTTTATTTTCTGCAATGACTTAAGCATTGAATGCGGCAGAGGATAAAGACCTTTCCCAATCATCAGGAATCCTGCATCAGGTAGATTCATAAGATAATAGTGGTCTCCTTCAAAAGAGGTGTGCAGAGGAAGGCTTTCTCTAAGATTGTTGAGTTGATCTTCTGTTTCGCAGCTTGAAATTTTTGCGCTGAAATCATCAAAGGCAGATTGTTGTTTTTCCCTCATGGGAATGGAAAATGCTTTGTCGAAAGAATGTGAGTTCTTGTTTTGCAGTAAAATCCTTGCACTCATGCAGCATAAGCGTCGCAGGTATGTTGAAATTGCCGTTGAAAGCATTGTTTCAAGATCCATGCTTTTGCCAACTGACATGGCTATTTCATAAAGAAGTTGTTCTTGGATTCTGATGCTCACAGTTCCTCCAATACGGCCAAAACAGTTGTCTTATTATGAAATTCCAATGATTGCTTTTCCTGAGTGGCTATTTCTCCGAAAGATAGAAAACCGAGCAGAGGGATATCCGGGAGATGCAGGGCTTTCAGTTCATGCTCGAAATTGTCTTTGAGAAATAGTGCCCTTGAAATACAGTCTACAACGAGTCCTACTGAGTTCTCACCGATGCTGAATCCGGGTTTGCAGGTTGAGATCTGGCTTGATGCTTTAATCAGGGATTCCGTGTTGCCGTGGAGTATGTCTACAAAGGATCCTTCCATTATCTCGCCTACACAGGTCAAAGCCCCTGCTTCATCAACCTTCACCGGGTCACGTACAATTGGGTCACTGCACATGCTCGAAATCCCGAATGGATAGGACATGGCAATGCGTGAGAAGTTTTCAGGAGTAATATATTTCCCGGAATGCTCGCGGATGACTTCTTTGTAGATGCTGAACGCAGGCATCCAGTTAATTGTTTTAATTATGTTACGGTCCGCTTCCGTTACTTTGAAAGGCCCTTTGATGGGATTCCAGCCGTGGCTGATATTCACTGTACTTTGAGTTTTCAGTAAGCCGATTATGGCTGCATCTTCCAGTAATCCTTGATTGCTGATGATGGGTTGTCTTTTAAGGCTTAGTGATCCGGTACCTCCCCCGATGATATTGCGTTCGATACCGATGTGGGTGAACATTGCATTGATAAAAGAAGATATTCGGCTGGCAAAACCGTCGGTGAGAACAAATATAGTTTCCGGAATGTTGTCGTTTTCAAATATTATATCCAAGGGGCGCATGAAATCTGTCTCGGGATCGCTCATTTCCTTGATTATAGATATTTCGGGTTTTTGGGAAAGGCTGAGTACTATGGTGCCGGTTTCCAATGTTTCTTTTTCGTGGATTATGCCCGGAAAAATGCCTCCCATAAGCGGAACAGGGCACTCTTTAAATATCTGGTCTACATTTTCAGGTCTGAATCCGTTTTTATCGCAGGCAAAAATGATTATTCCATTCACTTCATCCCGTGCAGCTGTTTTTTCCAGAATTGTTGCAAGGGATTGCACACTGCCTGTCTGTTCCAATTCAATATGCATTCGTGATCTCCACAGTATATTTATAGCTTTCTTCTTAGTTACCAAAAAATAGAATGGCGTGCAGGTAAAAAGCTCACTTGTTAGATACGCTGATGAATTTATAATGATAGAGCTTGAACAACGCCCTTAAATCTGCTTTCTATAGGCACGCTTCCAGCGAGGAAGTGTGCAGCAAGTAAAATATAACAAGGTTTCATCATATAAAAAATAGCCGGCGTTTCCCCGGCAGCAGTTTAAGGAGAAATTAAAATGTCTGATTTGTCTATACTTTTTCCCGGTCAGGGTTCTCAGGAACCTGGAATGGGTCGTGATCTTGCTGAAAAATGGTCCACTGCCATGGATATGTGGAAATTTGCTGAGGCTGAATCCGGCCTGTCTCTGCGTGAAATCTACTGGGAAGGCGATGCTTCTGATATGGCTAAGACCGATGCATTGCAGCCCGGTCTGACTGTGGTAAACCTGACTATATGGTCTTATCTTAAGGAAAGCCTCAAGCCTGCAGCAACCGCCGGACACAGCCTTGGTGAGTTTGCATCCCTTGGTGCTTCCGGCATTCTTTCCGTAGAAGACACCATCAAGGCTGTCTGCCTGCGCGGTAAGCTTATGTCTCAGGTTTCCAACGAAGACCACGGTATGGCTGCGGTGCTGAAGCTGGATCAGGCTGCTGTTGAAGAAGCAGTTGAATTCGGTGCATCCGAAACCGGAAAGGAATTGCGTGTGGCAAACTACAACTCTCCGGCTCAGTATGTGATCAGCGGTGAGAAGGCTGCCATTGACGCTGCCGGAACTGTGATCAAGGAAAAGAAAGGCCGCGCTATTCCCCTGCCGGTCAGCGGTGCTTTCCACAGTCCCCTTATTCAGGATGCTGCAGATGAATTTGCAGCCTACCTTGGCAAGTTGGATTGGAATGCTCCTGCATTTCCGGTTTACTTCAACGCAACCGCTGAAACTGAATCAAATCCCGAAGCAATCAAGAAGATCATGTGTTCACAGATGACTTCATCCGTACGCTGGATCGAAATCGTATCCAACCAGTACGCTGCCGGAGCGCGCAATTTCCTCGAACTCGGTCCCAAGGGTGTGCTGACCAAACTGTTGGTAGCCAACCTCAAGGGCAAGGAATACGAAGGAAAGGGCATCGGTAATTTGGAGCAGGCTGAAGCTTTAAAATAGTGGAAGGGCTTCGTAACCAGAAAAGTAAAAGGACCAGTCCGTTAGGGCTGGTCCTTTTTTTGGGTCTAAACTGAACAGGTTCCGCTTTCAGAGCAGTAATTGTCGAGTACATTCATCATCTGGTTGGTGAAGTAAACGCAATTGTGTTCGTTAAAGCAGCTGCTCACATATGAGGAGTCCATGTGGGTGGACAAGGAGTTTGAACCGTCTTCAAGGGTAATGATCCATGCGTCCTGTTCTTCATTGAACTCGGTGGACATGCCGATATTGAATCTTTCTATTTCCGGGTAAAGGTCCATGACCATCTGCCGGATTTGTGAGTCGTTAAGTC
The DNA here is from genome assembly GCF_048612815.1 of Maridesulfovibrio pacificus (SeqCode). Taxonomy (NCBI): domain Bacteria; kingdom Pseudomonadati; phylum Thermodesulfobacteriota; class Desulfovibrionia; order Desulfovibrionales; family Desulfovibrionaceae; genus Maridesulfovibrio; species Maridesulfovibrio pacificus (SeqCode). The sequence continues at coordinate 3,242,483 of NZ_JBLZNE010000001.1, read as the reverse complement.
TCATAGTTCCCCCTCCGTTAGTTTGAGTGAGAGGATATATTTTTATCGATTCGTTCTATTGGTTATATTTAGAATATAAATTGTAAATTGCGACTGTCAATGAATGGCGTTGAACAAAAAAGGGGGATTGGCCTAAAATGGTCAATCCCCCGAATTGTGCGCTGTCTCTGTTAAATCGTGCATGCTCCACTTTCCGTACAGTAGTTATCTATAAATCCCATCATCTGGTTGCTGAAATAGATACAATTCTGTTTATCGATGCAACTGCTCGCATAGGTTGAGTCCATGTGTGTGAACATGGAACTGGATCCATTTTCAAGGGTTACGATCCAGGCTTCCTTGTCCGCATTGTACTCCGCCGAAACGTTAAGGTTGAATTTTTCAATTTCCGGATAAAGGTCCATGACTTTTTTCCGGATTTGCGCTCCTGTCATCGCCATGCTTCCCTCCATTTGCTTTTGGCGTGAAGGGCCCACATTCCACACCGTTCATCACCACTCTTAAATAATATATTATTAAAGTTGCCGGTCAATTTTTTTATATAAATTTATAGTTAATAACTGTTGATGGTTAGCTATTAGGCTAATTTTGGCATGTTAAAAGTAGTATTTTTGATGTGTTTATAGATTAAAAAGGTAATTATGGTATTATTTAAAAGATATCATTTTTACTGTTTACTATATTTGATGGTAGAGAGATTTGATGGCCGAGTAAAAAGTGCTATGGTTTGTAAAACTATTTCATTGTGATAAAATTTACTTCGGTGCCATAAATACTGAAATATATGTTTATGCTCTGCATGAATAATCAACTTACGGGGTAAATATGAAAACTTTGACAGCTTCACGTATGGAGCGATGCATTGGTTGCCATTCCTGTTCTTTTGCGTGTGCGCGGCTGGTACACAAGCTGCTTTCATGGAATACGGCCGGAATCAGGATTTCTTCCTCCGGGGGCCTTTCCACCGGCTTTGTAGCCAAGGTTTGTATGGCTTGTTCTCCAGCTCCCTGTGCCGAAGTTTGTCCTACCGGTGCCATGAGGGGGCGCAAGAAAGGTGGTGGGGTTATCCATAAAAAAGATCTTTGTATTCGTTGTGGTAAATGCGCGGAAGCCTGTCCTGTGGACGCCATTTATCTGGATTTGAAAGACCGTCCTTATGTATGCATTCATTGCGGCAGGTGTGTTGAGTTCTGCCCGCATGAATGTCTGGAAATGGTTGAATCAGACGAGAGGAGGGACTCATAATGATACGCGATTACTTCAGGGTCCTTGTGGTCGATCTGGGAAGCGGAAAAGGCAATGTTGTTAAAGTTGATGGGCGTAATGAATTTGCCGGAGGCAGCGGGCTTGGAGCTTTGCTGTTTGATAAATACGGGCATGTGGACCGTCCTTGGGATGATCCTGATCAGCCGCTTATTTTTTCCATCGGTCCTTTGACCGGATTATTTCCGCTCATGAGCAAGACTGTTTGTTCCTTTAAATCTCCTTACCACGATCAGTTCGCCGAGAGTCATGCCGGGGGGCGTTCTGCTCTGGCTATCCGTTTTGCGGATTTTGATGCCTTGGTTATCAAAGGACGTGCCCCGCGCTTATCATGCCTTTCTCTTGGTATGAGGCATCTGGAAGTTAAGGATGTTCAATTCTTAGCCGGGAAAGACGTTTTCAGTACTGGTAAAATCCTGCGGTCCATGTTTCCCGGTTCCGGACATAGGTCTATCCTGCGCATCGGTCCTGCCGGGGAGAAGCTCTCAGCAATGGCTTGCATCAATGCCGACACCTACCGTCATTTCGGGCGGTTGGGCTCCGGTGCAGTCATGGGGGCCAAGAATCTCAAGGGGATCGTGATTCAGGGGGACGGGTCTTTCGCGCTGCCGGAAAATAAGGAGTATTCCAAGGTATACGGACAGGTTTACGAGAAGATGACCGCCACCGATATGATGAGCAAGTATCACAACCTCGGTACTGCGGCTAATCTCGATGCGCTGAATGAATTGGAATCTCTGCCTTGGCGTAACCTGCAGGCTACCAAGGATGAAAAGATAACCGGAATTACCGGAAAGAAATTTGCCGATGACACCCTGCTGCGCAATGCGGCCTGTGCCGGATGTCCGGTGGGCTGTATCCATATCGGGTTTGTACGCGAAAAATTTATGGAGGATAACCAATACCTCTATCGTCAGGTGGCTTACGATTACGAGCCCATCTTTGCCACCGGGTCTATGCTTGGAGTGACTGACGCCTTTCAGGTGCTGGGTATAATGGACGAAGTGGAAAAAGGCGGTCTGGATGTCATGTCCGGCGGTGTGGCTCTTGCCTGGGCAACTGAAGCTTATGAAAAGGGATTGGTCAGCGAGGCCGAGACTATCGTCCCTCTCGCCTTTGGTGATGCTGAGGGCTACAAAAAGGCTGTGCAATATCTTAGCAATGCGGAAAACGAGTTTTATGCTGCTCTGGGTAAAGGATCGCTGGTGGCAGCCGCAAAGTACGGCGGCGAGGACTTCGCTTGCGTACTTGGTCAGGAGATGGCCGGATATGCAACCGGGGAAGCTTTTTATGTGGCTGAAGGGCTGGGATTCCGTCATTCCCATCTCGATTCCGGCGGTTACTCATGGGACCAGAAGAACGACCGCAAGGATGCAGCTGAAGTCTGTGACTTCCTGATCAGCGATGAAACCGGACGGGCATTCCTTACTTCCATGGTTTCCTGCCTCTTCGGGCGCGGGGTCTACAAGGATGAAGTTCTTGCCGAGTGCTTGAGGTCTGTCGGCTATGAAGAAATAGCTGAAAATATGGAGCTTATCGGAGAAAGAGTCCGGGCTATGCGTTGGAAAATTCGTTTCGCTACCGGCTATAATCCCGATGAGATCAGTATTCCCAAGCGCTACAGTGAAATCACAACTTGGAAGGGTAAAACAGACCCGGAATATATGGAAAAACTCAAGAATGAGTATGGTCGTAGAATTCGCGAATTGGTCTCAGATGAGGCTCTTGAGAAGCTAAATTTGAAATAAATCGAGGAAAAATTAAAAAAGTGCTTGCCAAGCGTGTACTGTTTGGTTAGTAATCTCTCCTCAGCGGCGCCGAGGTAGCTCAGTCGGTAGAGCAGGGGACTGAAAATCCCCGTGTCGGCAGTTCAATTCTGTCCCTCGGCACCACTAAGTGCATAGAATAGCCCTCATGAGAAATCATGAGGGCTTTTTCGTTTTATGTCTGGCTACAGCTTCGCGTTGAAAATTGATCAAGTTCCACTCAATTCCAATTTTGCATAATTCTTACTTAATTCCAGCCGGAAATGATCTTGAAATGCAGCTTCGGTGATGCTGGACTGTTTATTTTTGAATTGAACGCAGGCAATGGTATTTTGCAGTTTCTCTGCATCCGGTCGGATGGCAACAATTTTCCCAGTATTGATTTCCCTGTTCATTAAATGGCTGACGGTAATCCCGACTCCCAGTCCGGCTTTAATGGCTGATACGATTGCTTCGGAGCTGTCGGCAATGAAGACAAGGTTCAGCTGTTGCGGTTCACGCCCAAAGTGTAATTTGAACCAACTGCGGAAGAGGGCAATGTCCTTTTTATATCCAATGAAATCCAATTGCTTAAGCTGTTCGTAACCTGTCCCGTTTATTTTTGCCCGGTAATATTCTTCAGAACAGGCCAGCACAAATTCTTCCTTAACCACAGGTTTGATGGAGTAGGCGGATGTTCCACCCGGGGTGTCCATAAAAAAAGGCAGGATGTCGATATATGCGAAATCCAGTTCTCCAGACGCGACTTTTTCAAACAGCACGCTTGGTTCATCCAGTTCCAACTGCATCGTTACTGTCGGATATTTACGTCTAAATGAGCCGAAGATGGGCGGCAGGTAGATCTTGCCGAATTCGCTGGGTGCGCCGATGCGCAGTGGGCCGGAGGGCGTTTCCAAACCATCGTTTATATGCCGGACACCCTGTTCAAGCTCATCCATGAAATCCTGCACGATTCCATACAATTTTCTTCCTGCTGCGGTGGGAACGAGTTTTCGATTAACCCGGGTGAACAGCTTGGTCTGCAGCTCTTCTTCCAATTTTTTCAAGTGCTGGCTGACCCCTGATTGGGTGATGTGCAGCTTTTTGGCTGCCGCCGTGCTGCTTTGTTCATTGAAAATATGAAAAAAAACTTTCAGCCTGTTCAGGTCGGGAAGCATGCTTTTGCCTATCGGTAAGTTAAATTAATGAAAAATAGTAGAACTATTAATTTTACTAATTACATGCCCTGCGTATATCTTTCAAGCAAGAACACGGCGACCCTAAACAGAAGTGGTGTGCCGGAACAGATAAGAGGAAAATTGTTTTGAAGATAGGAATAATCGCGGCAATGGAAGAAGAGCTTGTATTGCTGGTTAATAAATTGGATGAGCCGAAAACGGAAAATTTCGGACAGTTCACCTACCATACCGGAAGGATTAACGGAGTGGAAGTTGCTCTGTTTCTGTGCGGAATCGGCAAGGTTAACGCGGCAGTAGGCACCACTTTGCTGCTTGATAAATTCAAGCCCGACTACCTGATCAATACCGGGGTGGCCGGGGCTTTTCCCGGCAACATCAACATTGGTGACATCGTGGTCTCATCTGAAGTGCGCCATTACGATGCCGATGCTACAGCTTTTGATTACGAAATAGGCCAGATTCCGCAGATGCCCGCAGCGTATCAGGCCGACAAACTTTTGCTTGGTTTAGCGAAAAAAGCTTGGATTAATGAGGATTCCATCAGTGTTCATCAGGGTCCTGTTTTGTCCGGGGATTCATTTATTCATACTCCGCAGCAAATCTCACAGATTGAGCAGAAGTTTCCCGATGTAATGGCTGTGGAAATGGAAGGGGCTGCCATCGCTCAAACAGGCTTTCTCTTTAATGTGCCCTTTATCTTGATCCGTTCTATCTCAGATAAAGTGCACGAAGATGGAAGCAGCGCAATTTATGAACAGAGCATGGAAAAAGCCGCCGCTAATTCAGTGCGCATGGTTTTGTCTATGCTTGATAATATTTAATAAGCTTCGTCGCTTCGTAAGAGAAAGAATACATGAATAAAATTGAGAGTTTTAAGATAGATCATACTAGATTGAAGCGTGGGATTTATGTCTCCCGTCGTGATCAGATCGGTGCAGAGAATGTCACCACCTTTGATCTGCGCGTAAAAGAACCCAACAACGAAGCTGCCCTTGATTCTGCGGCAGCACATACCCTTGAGCATATCGGGGCCACTTTCCTGCGTAACCACTCTGAGTATGGTGATAAGATTATCTACTTCGGGCCTATGGGTTGCCTGACCGGATTCTATCTGCTGCTTAACGGCAAATATGATTCAAAAGATGTTGTGGACTTGATTCAGGAACTGTTCAAGTTCGCTGCTGATTTTGAAGGTGAGGTGCCCGGTGCTTCCGCTGTGGAATGCGGAAATTACACCCTTATGGATTTGCCTTTAGCAAAAGCTGAAGCCGCGAAATATTACGCGGAAGTGCTGGATGGAATTGGTTCAGATAATCTTAATTATCCTGAATAAAAAGAAAAAGCCGTTACAACTTAGTTGTAACGGCTATTCAAGGCAGGTGGTGCCGAGGGACAGAATTGAACTGCCGACACGGGGATTTTCAGTCCCCTGCTCTACCGACTGAGCTACCTCGGCGCCGGAGAAATCGTTTCTACGCAGATCGCAAAACGAAGTCAACAATTATTTGTGAATTAAATGTTACTTTCCATTCATCTTTTCCAGAACTTTGTACAAAGCCTGAGTACCGAGTTCTTCATAACCAAGCGCCATGGCTGAGATATAGAACTGGTTAACCAGTGCCAGTCCGGGTAGGGAAAGATTCATGCGCTTGGCCTCATCAAGGGCGATGCCCATGTCTTTTACAAAATGCTTGATGAAGAAACCGGGGTTGAAATCGCCATCTGCAATGCGGCGGCCAAGGTTGTTGATGGACCATGATCCGGCAGCTCCGGAGCCGATCACATCAATTACTTCATTGAGATCCATGCCCGCTTTGTATGCGTAGAGCAGGGATTCCACGGTTCCGATCATGGTTCCGGCAATGAGTATCTGGTTGCACATTTTGGTGTGCTGCCCTGCGCCTGCTTTACCCATAAGCTGGATGTTGCTGCCCATCACATCAAATAGCGGCATCACCTCATCAAAAATTTTCTTCTCCCCGCCGACCATGATCGCCAGAGTTGCATTACGTGCGCCGAGGTCGCCGCCGGAAACCGGGGCATCGAGTGCGCCCACACCTTTAGCGGCAGCTTCTTCGGCAATGCGCTTAGCCAGTGCAGGTTCAGAAGTGGTCATATCTACAATGATCTTACCGGAATCTGCGTTGGCAAGTACGCCGTTCTCGCCGAGGATGGTCTGTTCCACGTCAGCGGGGTAACCTACGATGGTAAAGATAATATCGGCTTTTTTCGCAACTTCAGCCGGGGAAGCGCACCATGTTGCTCCTTCGGCCAGCAGCTTGTCAGCTTTGGACTTGGTACGGTTGTATACAAATGCTTCATTGCCTGCTTTCATCAGGTGCATGCACATGGACCCGCCCATTACACCTGTACCGATCCATCCGATTTTCATGCTCATAATATTTAATCCTCATTAATGAAGTAGGTTATAGTAAATTCGAGTATCAGCTGTAATTACCACAAGGAAGAACAGTCCGTAAATACGGCATTTGTCTTAGTTGTTATTGATAAAGTGCATAGGCCGTGGCTCCGACCATAAGTACGACCATGGAAATGTTAACCGTATGACGCACGAGGGGAGAGCGCAGCATTTTCATGAAAGATTCACCTGCAAAGCACCACAAAGAGTGAAAGAAAGCTGCTCCGCAAGTGAAGGTGCCCACAAATATCAGAATTTCCGTGAAGCGGTTTGCGCCTGGGTCGGCAAATTGGGCAAAAGCCGCGACTGTCATGGCGTAATGCTTCGGGTTGAGTGGGTGCAGGACCAGCCCTTCAACAAACTTAAATGCTTTAGGTTTATTGGAAGAATTCGCCTGCATGTTCAATACCTTCCAAGCGAGGTATAGGATATAGACAAGACCTCCGACCTTGAGAACTGCAGATACCTGCGGGTAAGCCAGAAACAGTTCCGCCAGACCTATTGCTGCCAGAATATCCATGGTCATGCCGCCAATTATCACGCCCGAAAGGAAAGGAATTGAACGCTTGAAGCCTACGGCCTGACCAAGGGCCATGGATGCAATGTTGCCCGGTCCCGGTGTACCGGTCATGACAATAACAAATATTAGGAAAGCCCAGAAATTTTCTTGCATTTTTTTGCCTCCGGCGGCTTAAACCCTTTTCCAAAAGGGGTTAAGAATCCCAAAACCTTTTATTACGCTTCGCGTCTTCGTATGGTTAACTGGGGTTAATTTTGAGATGGTTGGGCGTTGTGCGGACAACGCCCGATAAGGGGACCACTGGACGTGGTTGATAAGCAGCGGGATGATTGTGTGCTTGTTGCTGCTTAATTGTATTCATATGCTTGACATTGTGTGCAGTCAAATGAAACATTGTCTGCATGACAAAATGGATACCTACACTCGAAGAAAGTGCGCGTCCGAAATTTAAGCGTTTGGCCGATGCTATTGAACGGGATGTTTATTCCGGAAAACTCAGTCCCGGAGACAAGCTTCCTACTCATCGTGATCTTGCTGATGATCTGAAGATGAACGTGAGCACGGTGACCCGCGGTTACGCCGAGGCTGAAAAAAGGGGCCTCGTCTGCGGTACTGTGGGGCGGGGAACTTTCATTGCCTCCGATGCGATCACGTCATCATCAATGGTAACCTTCGAGCCGCACGCTCCGGGAATGATCGAACTGGGCATGGTTAATACCTTCTATGATCTGGACCCGGATATTCAAGAGGGTATGAAACGGCTGACCCGCCGTCGCAATCTGAATGCCTTTCTGCGCTACACTGATCCGCAGGGATTGCCGGAGCATCGTGAGATTGGGGCAGAGTGGGCAAAGCGGTATCGTCTGGAAACAACAGCCGCAGATGTGCTGGTTTGTTCAGGTGCCCAGCATGCGCTGAATTGTTGTCTGAGCAGTCTTTTCCGGTCCGGTGACCGTATTGCTACCGATACTCTTATTTATCCGGGCATGAAAACTCTTGCTAATATGCTCGGCATCAGACTTGTCCCTGTGCCGATGGATGATCAGGGCATGATTCCTGAACAGCTGGACAGAATTTGCCGCCGGGAAAAGATTAACGGTGTTTCGATTATGCCCGGAGTTCAGAACCCAACTTCGGCCTGCATGCCTCTTGAGCGGCGGGAGCAGATAGCCATGATCGCCTGCAACCATGATCTGACCATCATTGAAGATGATGCTTATGCATTGACCGTGGAAAGTGATCTGCCCCCGGTAACATCATTTGCCCCGGAACGTAGCGTGTTCATTGCCGGTGTATCCAAATCCATTGCTGTTGGTTTGCGGGTTGCATTTATGGTTGCGCAGGGTGAACGTTTTAAACAATTGGCTCACGCTATACTTAATACCGTGTGGATGACTCCGCCTCTTAACGTAGAACTCCTTTGTCAGTGGATAACTGACGGCACGGCGGATATCACCGTTAAGCTCAAGCGTCAGGCAGCGCGACGCCGTTTTGAAGCTGTTAAGGATTTACTGGGTGGCATGGGGCTTGGCGTTAATCCTTCAGGATTCTTCCTCTGGCTTTCCCTGCCCGAATCATGGAAAGGGTATATGGTTGAGCAACGCGCCCGCGAGGCTGGATTGAATGTTTTCGGGGCTGAGAAATTTGCAGTGGGCGGCGGTCCTGTCCCGGCCAATATCAGGCTTTCCTTGAGCGGGCCCAAGGATATTGAGCAGTTAAGGAAGGGGCTTGGGATTTTACGGGAAATACTTTTCTCTTAGTACTTTTCTTGCTTGTTGTTATTTTGCGTGTTACAATTGTAACACGTATTAAGGAGGTCAATATGCAGACAACTGTAAGTACAAGATTTGATCAGGATACAATTGAAAGGCTTGATGAGTTGGCTAGTGGAAGTGGCACTACTCGTTCAGCATTAATTAAAGAAGCTGTTGCTGGCTTTCTTGATTATGAAATCTGGTTTCGTGCACAAGTGCGTGATGGTCTAGCAGAATTGGATAGTGGGCAGAGTGTTCCACACGAAGATGTCCTCAAAGATATTGAAAAGTTAGGCTACAATGTTGATTAGCTGGGCACTGTCTGGGCGTAAAGATATTCTGCATTTGTTAAACTATTATATAGAGCAAGGGCAGAAGGATGTTGGACAGATGCTGCTGGACCGAATAATCAAGTCAATTTCACGACTTTCATCGTTCCCCAATTCTGGTAGAGAGGGAAGGTTGAAGGAAACCAGAGAGTTGATTTTGCCTGACTTGCCATACATAGTTGTCTACAGAGTGAAAGATCATGTGGAAATTGTCAGGATCTTACACAGTCGCAAGCAATATCCTTAATCTCTTGCCAATATCCCCCGTCCCCGTGTAATTCCTCTCTTCATGGGACACATCATCGGAAAAGATATCTATCGTCAGTTGGGTGACAAAGTGGACGGAACCACCGTGCGTATGCCGTGGTCCGATTCCATGCGTGAAATGCTTAAGGCTCTTTATTCTCCTGCGGAAGCGGAGCTTATTGTCCGCATGCCCTACCGCCCCTCTTCTCTTGAACGGATTTCAAAACTGACAGGTATTGACGAGCATGCGCTTCGTCCCATGCTCGAATCCATGTGTAATAAAGGTCTGGTCTGCGATCTCTGGGCGAAGGATCGTTATCTTTACATGATCAGCCCCTTTGTGATCGGCTTTTTCGAATTCACCATGATGCGCACCAAGGGTGAGCTGGACTCTGCCAAATGGGCAGAGCTGTTCAGCAATTATATGTTCGGTGACAATTCGTTTTTCGAGGCCAATTTCGGGAATGGTGAGCAGATTTCCATCATGCGTGCCCTGCCTCATGAAGGCACTATCCGCAATGTGGATCATGTGGAAGTGCTCGATTATGAAAAAGCTTCCGCGATGGTCGCGCAGCAGGACCGCTTTGCGGTCAGCCTTTGTTCCTGCCGCCACGAGAAGATGCACCTTGGTGAGCAGAAGTGCGGCATCGACCTTGAAACCTGCACCTCCATGGGCGAGGCTGCTGATTTTTTGATCCGCAATAATTTTGCCCGTGAGATTTCCCGCGCTGAAATGGATGATATTATGGCCCGTTCACGGGAAATGGGTTTCACCCTGACCACTGATAATGTCCGCGAGAACGCCGGGTTCTTCTGTCATTGCTGCGGATGCTGCTGTAACCTGATGAACGGGATAAAGTATTCAGGTTATCCGGGAATTATAGTTTCATCTACCTTCATTGCCGGGATTGAACTTGCTGATTGCAACGGCTGCGGGAAATGCGCACGAGCCTGCCCCATTGATGCCATCACCATACGTAAGGAAGATATTCCCGGAGTGGAAAAGCCGCACCGTTTTGCGGAGATTAATAAGGTTATCTGCCTCGGATGCGGTGTCTGCGCGCTTAAATGTCCCACCGGTGCTTTACAGATGGATAAGCGCGAACAACGTGTTATCCATCCCGAAGACAGTTTTGAGAGGGTTATCCTGCAATCCCTTGAACGCGGCACTCTACAGAACCTTATATTTGATAATCCAAACAGTCGTAGCGAGGACTTTATGCGCTCGCTCCTTGGTGGTTTTCTGAAACTTTCCCCGATTAAAAAGGGATTGATGGGCGATACCCTGCGTTCCCGTTTTCTAAGCACTTTACGCAAAGCCACTTCCTAATCAGTCTTCATTTTTCAGCTCTTCTTTTTATTGTGCCTTGTTTGTAACTTAATAGGTTGCTGTCAGGGTATATTCTGATATTATTATGCCAGCCTCTTTTCCGGGTGCGTGCTGATATTTCTAAATCGAACTTTTCCCAATCCTGTATTTTCCCAGCCCGGATCTTTTATTCTTAAATATATTATTTTTGTGTTCTTGAAGTAAGATCGTTTATCTGCAATGCTTTCAGTTAGTTTTAATTTATTTAGTTTATAAATAATATGCGCTTTATTATGCTAAACAAAAGCGAACAATATTTTCATAAACGAAAAACATTTAGGAACACAAAACATAAAAATGTTAGAAAGTGGTCATTTTTTGCATGCAAAATGATTTCAAATCTGTTAGAAAGCAATTAACCAAGAACTTGATACGCAGGTCCGCCCTGTAAGCGGCCCTTTCGGTTAAACATAAACAAGGCAGGTATGAGAAATGGGTGTAACCAGACTCTACAAAGCAATTTTCGAAATCACCAGAGCTGTTAACTCCAGTCTGGAGCCGGAAAAGGTTCTTCACAGTATTGCCGAGAAAGTGGCAACTGAAATGGAACTGAAAGGTTGTTTTATCAGACTTCTTGATCGCAAGGGTGAAACTCTGCTGGCAGATGCATCCTACGGTCTGAGCGAACGTTACGAAAAGAAAGGTCCTGTTGAGGTTGCCAAGAGCCGTTTGGACCAGGAAGTTCTTGATGGTAAAATCGTATCCATCGCTGACGTAAGAAAAGATGACCGCTTCCAGTATCCTGAAGAAGCAGCAAAAGAAGGTCTCTGCTCTCTCGTTGTTCTTCCCCTCACCGCACGCGGTGAAAAAGTAATCGGCGTTCTGCGTGTATACTCCGCTGAACTCCGTGAATTTTCCGAAGAAGAACTGGACTTCCTCAAATGCGTTGCCGATCTTTCCGGTCTCGCTCTTGAAAACGCCCGCATGTACAGCGCCCTTAAGCGTGCAAGCGAACTGGCAAACGATTACATCTACCGCGTCGACGATTTGTAAGACGCGTTAATATAAGGAATTTAAAATGAGCAAAGTAAAAGTAGGTATTAACGGTTTCGGTCGTATCGGCCGTCAGGTTTTGAAAACCATTTGGGAAAGACATCGCGACACCATCGATGTTGTAGCCATCAACGACCTTTTCGATATCGAAACAAACGCAGCTCTCTTTGCCAGAGATACCAACTACGGTAAGTTTCCCGCAGAAGTGAAAGTAGAAGGCACCACCATGTTCGTCGGTTCCGACTACACCATTAAGAACTTCGCAGAGCGTGATCCCCGCCAGATTCCCTGGGGTGAGTGCGGTGTTGATATCGTAATCGAGTGTACCGGTATTTTCAGAACCGGTCCTACCGCTGCGCAGCACCTTGAAGGCGGCGCCAAGAAAGTTGTTATCTCCGCTCCTGCAAAGGAAGAGGATATCACCGTTGTAATGGGTGTTAACCACAAGGATTACGATCCTGCAAAGCACACCATTATTTCCAACGCTTCTTGTACCACCAACTGCCTCGCGCCTATCGTTAAGACCATGCACGAGAAGTTCGGTATTGAGAAAGGTGTGATGACCACTGTTCACGCATACACCAACGACCAGCGTATCCTCGACCAGCCCCATAAGGACCTGCGTCGTGCTCGCGCTGCAGCTTGCAACATGATCCCCACCTCCACCGGTGCGGCTAAAGCTGTTGCTCTGGTAATCCCCGAAATGGCGGGCCGTTTCGAAGGTTACTCCGTGCGTGTTCCTACACCTACCGTATCCCTTGTTGACTTCGTTGCTGTGCTCAAAAAAGACACCACCACCGAAGAACTCAAGGCTACCCTGAAAGCCGCTTCCGAAGGCGAACTCAATGGCATCATGGGCTACTCCGAAGCTCCTCTTGTTTCCTCCGACTTCCTCGCCGATCCCCGCTCCGGTATCGTCGAAGCGGATTTCACCGTTGTACAGGGCGGCAACCTTGCCAAGGTTTACGCATGGTACGACAACGAATGGGGTTATTCCTGCCGTCTGGCCGACCTGATCGACTACATGGCTAAGTGCGGTATTTAATTTTGCATGAATCAAATTCGTAAGAATTTGTTTTAAGTGCGTTTTATAAACCAGTTCAATAGACCGGCGGCGGTCCGGGATGTTTACCGCTGCCGGTTTTATACCCTTCTCCTGAAAGGGTTTAAAAACTCCCGATATTCAGCAGGTAGTGGATGTATCTGTTGAATGGATGAGATTCTTAAGATTGCCAAAAGAGGGCGGACCTGAGTTACCTGACTCCGGTCCGCCCTCTTTGCTATTTTGCGCTCCTGTGTCCGTGATTTTGTCTTTTAAATCAATACGTAACAGGAGTAATTGACAATGAAGGTCGTAAATTCAAAAGGTGGTAACTTTGTAAAGGGACTGGCTGCTGACGGCTTGTTCGGGACTGAAGCGGAAGAAGGCGTAAGTCCTGAACTGGAGAAGTTGAAAGCGTTGGAAAATATTGAGCCCGAATTGTTGCAGCGTGCTCGGGACCGGGAAGAGGAAGAGCGCGACTTGCGGGTTTTAGATGCTTACAACCGTTTTGAAAGCGGTTTGCAGGATATTCTGGCGAATCCTGAATCAGGGCTGATGGAATTACGGGCTGGCGAAGCCCAGTCGGCAGTGTTTGAGGTCAACGATTATTTTACAGAAGAAGGAGGAAGGCTGCGCGACGGACTTCCCGATGATGAATGCCGGACCCGGTTTATGGATATTCTGGAATCACGGCGCATGACAGCAGTAGATGCCGTTGCCCGGCACCAGAGTCAGGAATATCAGAACTGGAAGGAAGCCACAGCCGCAGCAACCATAGATTCCGTGCTCAAGGCGGTTAATCTCAGTCCTGACGCTGCTTCGCTGATGCATGGGGAACGTCTGCTGGAAGGGGCTATTCTGCGGCTATACAGGGGTAGCAATCCTGAACTTTTGCAACTGCGTTTGCTTACCGTAAAGCAGGCCATGTATGCCGGGGCATTGGAAGCAATAGGGATAAAAGATCCGGTGACTGCCTTGATTCTGTGCAAGAGCTGGAAAGAGCAGTTGGGCGAAGGCCACTACGAACGGCTCTACGAAATGCTTGAACCGCAGGCCCGTAACCAGCATATGAAGCAGGAATTTTACTCCCTGCGTGACCTGGCTGATGAGCAGGTTGAAGCAGAACTGGAAGACCTGAAGGATGCTGAAATGCGCCGTGAGCTTAGGGAAATGATTACGGCTGACCGCCAATTGCGTGAAAGAGCGCAGCTCAACGGTGAGAAAGAGCGGGTTAACCTGGCCTGCCGGATATTGTTTAAAAGATTTATGGAAGGGGTGTTAAGTACATCAGATATATTAGATTCCGGTCTTGATGCTGAAATGCGTTCCATGTGGTTGCGTATTTTCAGCCGCAAAGATGAAATGGGAACTGATGATGCTTTGGTTACGATTGTGCAGGCAATGGTTGAGGATGCGATCAGTGAAGAATATCAGATTTATGCTGCTATTCCTGACGGGCTGGGTGGAGCTGATGCATCAATGCTGACTACACTGTTTATGCTTAAGGATAATCCTGAATCCCGGCTTATGGTTAACGGCCTGCGCGATATAAGTGAAAGGTGTGAGACCGTTTGCGGTGATCTGCGTGATCGAGCGGCGGCTATCCGTGATTTTCTGCACCGCGTGGCTGTGCTGGTCAGTAAGGGCGAACCTTTCAGTGTAACCAAGGTACGCAATGAGGTTATTACGGATCATTTCGGGAAAGCCGAAGCAAAGAAAGAACAGCCTGAACCCAATGGGCAGGGTCTTGATACTCCTGTCGAGACAGAACCTGTTAACCAGATTACGGAGGAAGATGAAATTGGTGAGCATGAGGCAGCAGAAGAGGCTGAAGCCGATCAGCTTTCCAAAAAGAACGATGAATAGTAATCTGATATGAAATTTTAGAAACGGAGACCGTATGCGTCGTTTGATCGTTCCTCTTTTCCTGTTTGTATTATTGGTCGGATGTGTACAAAAGAACCTGCCCGATTCCGTACACTATCTTACTCCTTTGCCGAAATCCGTAGTGCAGGTGGATGATGTGCAGCTCGCTTACCGAACTTTTGGCGAGGGACCACCACTGCTTATGGTCATGGGCTTTGCCGGGACTATGGATCTCTGGGATGCGCAACTGGTTCGAGAATTAGGGAAAAAGCATACGGTGATCATCTTTGATAACCGGGGTATGGGCAGCTCAAGTAATGGGACTGAGGAAGTTACTATTTCCCGCATGGCCGTGGACAGTGCCGGGTTGTTACGTGAACTCGGCTATCCGAAAGCGGATGTGTTCGGCTGGTCCATGGGCGGGCTGATTGCTCAGGAAATGACGCTTAATTATCCTGACAAAGTTGGGAAGCTGGTTTTACTTGGTGCTTCCTGCGAAGCCAAGCCTGTTGCAGATATTACCCAAAAATTGTTGAAGATGGATGTCAAAGAGTTGCTGAGCCATTTCTTCCCGTCCGGTTGGATTGAAAAGAATCCTGATGCTTACGCAAGACTACCACGTCCGGCAAGTCCTCCAGACACGTCAATAATTCAGGCTCAGGCTGATGCCATGATAGAGTGGGATGGATGTTGTTCACGGCTTAACAGGCTTGATAAATCTGCGCTGATCATTTCCGGTCTGGATGATGATATTCTGCCTGAGAAGCTGTCTGCTGAAATAGCGAAACAGGTAAAAGGAAGTTGGCTGGTACGCTACAGGAATGCAACTCACTGGCTTATGTATCAGGACCCTGTTGGCCTTGGACGAACAGTGAATAATTTTCTTGCGACGGAGCAGGATTTGTTTCCGAACTAATTTAATAGCAAAGCGTCCTGTTTTAAAAAAACAGGACGCTTGTTTTTTATATGAGGCGAAGCCTTAATAAAATTTTTGAAAGAGTCCAGAGAACTTGTTCCAAAAAGGTTCTCTGGGCTCCGGAGGCATCTACCAAATATTCTTACCATTTTCCTTGATGTCATCAAAGAGTCTGGTGAAATCATCAAAGGCGGTCAGTGCTGCGGCAGCTCCCTGTCCGGTGGCGGTGATGATCTGGCGCACGCCTCCGGTCACGTCTCCGGCAGCATAAACCCGTTCCACGCTGGTGCGCTGGGTGGGATCAACCTTGATGAAACCATCCGGGCGTAATTCACATCCCAGTTTTTCAGCAAGCTCGGTGTTGGCGGTATGTCCAATGGCAACGAAAACTACATCAGTATCGAGAATGGTCTCAGTGCCGTCTTTATTAACAATGCGCGCTGATTCCACCTGATCATCACCAATTATTTCGGTAACCTGACTGTTCCAGATGATATTGATCCCATCACGGTTTACGGAATCCTGTAGAACTTTTTCAGCCCTGAATTTATCACCGCGATGAACAATTGTGGTTTCGATGCCCAGATGTTTGAGGTGCAGAGCGTCGGTGAGCGCGGTGTTACCGCCGCCGACTATGACAGCCTTGCCACCCTTGTAGAAGTTTCCGTCACAGGTTGCGCAATAGCTGACACCATGACCGTAAAATTTGTCTTCACCCGGAACGCCGAGCATGCGCACATTTACACCGGTCGCAAGCAGGACACCCTTGGCTCGATAGTGCTTTTCATCGGTGGCGATTTCAATACGAGGACCATATTTAACGTCCTTAACTTCTGCGAATTGGTGGATTTCGGTGTATTCACGAGCATGGGAACCTAGAATTTCCACCAGCTCAAAGCCTTGAATATTGGTGAACCCGGGGTAGTTTTCAACCTTGGGAGTCAGAGCAACCTGTCCGCCCACACCTTGCTTTTCGAGGATAATACAACTCAGCCCGCTCCGCTTGGCGTAAATCCCGGCGCTCATTCCTGCCGGTCCGCCGCCGATTATGACCAGATCAATATCTTCGTAAACAGCTTCTTCAGCAGTTTCTGCTTTTGCAGCTCGTTGCTCTTCAATTACTTCTTCAAGTGGCTTAAGGAAAAGCAGCTGAAGCATAAATTTTTCTTCCGGTTCCAATCCGGTGAAAGTCACTGTGTCATTAATATCAGTATGCGGCACGGAGCCGACCTTGTATTCGTGGGCCATGTTCTCATTATCAAGGGTGGAGATATTCCATGCGGATATTTTGTCCGGTCTGGCAACGGCAGCTTTGAAGGCGTTAATGGCCTGTCCGGGACAATAGGGGCAGGTCGGGCTGGCAAATATTTTGATCAGGCGGTCTTCTTCCAGCGGCTCAAGTATCTCTTTTGTAGATTCCAAAATTCCGTCTGCACCTTTGGAAGCGAGGTTCAGAGCTTCTACCAAGGAACGGCCTTCTTCTCCGGCGGGGGCACCCAGAAAACGGATATCGTATTCATCAGGTGAGATAAGTACGGTGGGGGTGGCGATAATATTGCGGTTTTTACCCATTTCACTGTCTACCGCATATTCGCGTAATTCAATCTTATCACTGATCACATTGAAAGCACGACAGATGTTCAGGGTAAAATCATTGTATTCGCGGTGTTCACCTTCGGTAGTGTAAACTTCAATAGTTACAGTGCGTTTGAATTCGGCAAAAAGTTTTTCAAGGTATTCACGGCTCTCTTCAGGAATGAAATTGCGGTATTTTTCTTCTGCGCTCAGTGTGCTCATGTTCAGCCTCCTTATTGATCCCGCTTCGATCGGCGGGCGATAATCGTCTTATCAACTATAGTATAGTTCTTTCATTAATATGACTTATTTTACAGGTTCGGAAAAGGGTTTTCCCCAAATCAACTCCTTTTAGTTATCAGTAATGATTATTGAAAGCAATGAGAACTATAGTTATTTAAAGACAATCGTAAATTGACTGCCATAAATGAACTCCGTGTTGGCAGGAGTGATTCCGAGCTTGGCATAAATGGGTTTCAGACTGCCTTTATGTCCCCAGAGTTCACCTGAATACTGTTGGGGGACGATCAGGTGCGCAGGTTTTGAACCGTGCATAGCCAGTTGCGAACGAAGAAAAAGGTAAAGAGCCAAGGAGCGGATCTTCTGCCCCAGAGCCGGATGGACAGGACCGGCTACGATGTTTTCTTCGAAGCCTTCTTCGTGGGCAACACCTATGCGGATAACATGAATTTTGTGCTGCCAGAGACGTAGCAGGGCAGGAGCAAGCTCCTCTTCAGTCCGGTTCAGGGACCACGGTGTGTATTTACCTGCACGGTATAATTTTTCCAGTCCGGTTCCTTTAACCGTCAGGCAGGGATAGATGCGCACTGCATCGGGATTGAGTGCGATGGTTTGGCTGATGTCGTGTTGAAAATCTCCGTGCTTTGTTCCGGGTAGCCCGGGCAGGAGCTGGATACCTAACGACAGGCCGCTTTTCCGGATGGTGCGGCAGGCATTGATAGCGGTTTCAGGAGAATAGTTGCGTGCAGAACGGCGCAGGATTTCTGCTGAAAAGCTCTGGATACCCAGTTCAATCATGTCCAGTCCTGATTCCCGCAGTTTTAAAATCTGATCTGGTTCAATACAGTCCGGTCTTGTGGAGCAGCGTACCTTGGTCAGGAAACCCTGTTGTTTGAATTTTGCGGCAAGAGAAATGAAACGTTGCTGCCATTCAAAGGGAAGTGCGGTAAAAGTTCCGCCGAAAAATGCCATTTCAAGTGGTTTGCGTTTGCCTTGAGTGAAAAATTCGGGGATTTCATGCTCAATATCTTGATATATTTCGCTTAATGTCTTAGCTGTTGTTCCAGTCTGTCTATTTTGGGAGCAATAAATACATTTTGTTGGACAACCCATAAAAGGCATAAAAACCGGCCAGATGCGGGTCTTCTTGTGAGGCGGTTCCGGATGTTCGAAAAATGTAGTGCTCATAGCTTAATTGTGTTTGACCGAAAAAATAAGACAAATCATGCCTTTGTTTAATAAATTAGCTTGATTAAAAAAACGTGGTCGGTTATTTATTTAAATATAACTGTCTCTTGAAGTTTTCAGGATCGGTTTAAGACTATTTGTTTTAACATGCAACTGTGGGAACAGCAGCAGTATTCATTATGAGTAATCAGGATTGTATCTTCTGTAAAATCGTGGCCGGGGAAATTCCCTGCTTTAAGATTTATGAAACTGACAAGGTGCTTAGCTTTCTGGATATCGGGCCGGTCAATAAAGGTCATGCCCTTGTTATCCCAAAGCAGCACTGTGAAAATATTTGGGATCTGCCCGCAGAACTGGGGCAGGATATAATCACCGCCGCCCAGCTTGCCGGGGACGCCATAGTCAAGGCAACAGGCGCTGATGGCTTAAACCTGATTATGAACAATAATGAAGCGGCAGGACAGTTGGTCTTCCATGCCCATTTTCACCTTATTCCCAGATTTAAAGAGGACGGTTTCGTCCACTGGTCCCAGAGTGAATATGAAAGTATGGATGAAGCCTCGGCGCTTGCCCAAAAGATAGAAAAGATGATAATGGGATAAATTAATAGTAATTTATTCTCAGACGATAACGCCTTTTTACCTGAATCGCCGTGTTCGGCTCTTTTGTCGGCACGGTTAACATTAAAACCGCCGCCCCTGCCCGCAGGGCCGGGGACAACGGAGGAAAGGAATGGCTACCGGAAACACCCTTACTAAAGCCAGCGTTGTTGACTACATCTACGAAAAGACTGACCGGAACAGAGCTGAAATCAAGGAACTGGTTGAATCCATCCTCGACATCATGAAGCAGGCCGTGAAAAAAGATCACGCCATGTTGGTCAGTGGTTTCGGTAAATTTGAAGCTTACGACAAAAATGCTCGTAAGGGACGCAACCCCCAGACCAATGAAGCAATCACCCTGCCTGCGCGTAAGGTTGTTGTTTTCAGGCTCTCCCGCAAGTTCAGGGCTGAACTGAACGGATAGAACAGCCTGCATTGCAGTCTGGATTTCTTCCGCTTTGATATTTTGTGATGAAACAAAGGAGCCGGGCTTTTACCCGGCTCCTGATTCATACTTTTGTGCAATTTATCAGGTAGGGTCTTTTCAGATTTGATGTGTACAAAAAAAACGCCCTGTCGAACCGACAGGGCGTTTTTTTGTTTTAGTATTTTGGGGAACTATTCAGTGACAAGAATTACGTTGCCGTATTCATCACCTAAAGTGGTTATGGCATCTTCAGCTGCCGGGATGTTGTAAAAGTATCCCGCCTGAACTCGCATGAAGCTCTGTCCGTTTACGTTCACTTCCACCATGCGTGACTCCTTATATCCGCTGTCGCGCAGGGATTGCAGCACATTTTGGGCACGGTCATGGTCGGTGAATGCACCCACCTGAATGTAATAGTGGGCCTGGGCAGTCGCTTCTTCAGTGATGATGATTTCTTCAACTTCAGGTGCGGCCTGTACAGTTTCTTCCATTACAGCCTCTTCCGCCGGGGCTGCCGTCGCAGCTACAATTTCAGTGGCCTCTACTGGTTCCACATTGACATCTTCAATGGCGCGCAGTTCAACCGGGGTGATACCTTTGTTCACAATGCCGAGCTTGGATGCAGCAGAGTATGAAAGGTCGATAATTCGCAGGTCTGGATCGGCAAAAGGACCGCGGTCATTGATCCGGACGATTACCTTACGTCCGCTGGAACGGTCGGTGACTTCAAGCATGGTGCCCATGGGCAGAGTCCGGTGGGCAGCGGTCATGGCGTACATATTATATGTTTCGCCGTTGGCTGTTGTCTTGCCGTGAAAGTCGTCGCCATACCATGAAGCCAGTCCCTGAGCTTTGTAGCCTTTGGAGCTGAGATGGGGAATATAGGTCCGGCCATGTACGGTGTACGGGTCTGTTTTCAGGACCGGTTTGACTACATTAGGGGAATCCTGCTTCTTCACTTTATGATGAGTGATTGCGGGAGTGGAATAAATTTTCTTTTTTGCACAGCCTGCGGGAATGAGCAGCAGCAGGACTGCAAGCAGAAGTACATATCTGGACATTAGAGCCTCCGTCATATGGAAAAATCTTTATTTACCGATGTCCTGAGGAAGTAATCGGTAATTCATCCATAGTTGTTGAATGGGGTAAAGTCCAGTTTAATGAATTATATTATGGATTGAAGTCTTATTTGATTTAGAAATACTTAGCGCCCGCTTCGTGATAGAGCGAGTGCAAGCGCAGTGGTCAATTTTACCAGTTCATTATTGTTGCGGCGTACTGTTGCAGTAAGCCGCTTACCGATAGTCATAAGTAGCTTAGACCCTGTTTGCGGGTGATTTTCCACAAAGTCAAAAAATTTCAAGCGGTCAGTGACCAGAAACTCGGAATCTTCCACCACGGTGACTGTCGCAGAGCGTTGGTCGCGGTCAATGAGGGCTATTTCTCCGAACATGGGAAAGCTGCTGTCATCAAGGTTGGCCAGAACCTTACAGGTGTTTTTAATCTCACTTAACGGTAAGGACATGCCTTTCATGAGCATGGCCTTGGTGATGCGGACTTTTCCATCCACGAGGATAAACATTTCATCTCCTTCCTCTCCCTCGGAGATGATTTCCGTGCCGGAGCGTACCGCAATATTGGCAAAAATAGACTTAACCTGCTGGAGTTCTTTCTCCTCGAGATTTTGGAAAAGGGGGATAGACTTCCAGTAATCAGCCATGTTCCGGACCTCCCGGAGCACTTATGACCAGCAGGGCGTCATATTCTTCCATGAGTTCATTGTCCGGAGGATTCATCTGGACCTTCGGTCCCTGCATCCCCAGTGAGGTGTCCTGCCCGGATGTTTTGAACAATTCCATAATAAACTGGTCCAGTGCGGAACCTTCATCGAGCACATCCTGCAGGGTCAGGTTTTTGCCCAGTTTACAGGCCGCCACCGGCAGGCATCCGCTGCTGTTTCTTACCTTAATGCTGAGTTCCCCCCAACTCATCTGCCGCTCCTCGGCATTGCAGGGGCGAAATTGAAGCATTCCTGATTCACCGATGCCCAGCAGGTTGCGGAAGAATGACCACATGGAAGGGCTTGCACCCATCATGCCCATCATTCGTCCGGAAATTTCACCGCGTACAAGGATTTCATTGGCTCCTGCGCGGAGCAGGTGCTCTTTGTTTTCATGGCGGGCGATCTCAGCGTAAACCGGGACTTTTGGGGCCAGAGTCCGTAGAGCAAGAACCGCGTATATTGCCTGCTGATCTGATTCCTTGTTGTCCATTCCATTCTGGCAGAGCACGTATACATTACGGGCCTCGCCCGGGTTGGCTCTGGAGATTACATTGGCCTGACTAATATTTCCGTGTACGAAATTAAGCCGTTCGCCCATATCCAGTTTAAAGGCGATTTCATCCCTGATCTGACTTTCAAGGTCGCTGACAATAACCAATTGCAGTTTTTTGGGAGCTGTCTGTTCACTAAGGGAGTCGATCAGCCCAAATGCATAGTCGTTCCATCCGAGTATGATTACATGATCGCTGGCTTTCACGGATAACAGCCCCTTGCGTTTTTTGGCTTTCTGCTCCACCAGCATGGAAGCCATGTTACCGGTGAGTGAGGTCACCAGCCCGATGCCGGAGATCATGACCAGTCCGCCGAGGATTCTTCCCGGTATGGTGGTTGGCACCATGTCGCCGTAACCCACTGTGGTCAGGGTTACGATGGCCCACCAGAAGGCATGGGATATCCGGGCATCCTCCCCTTCGCTCAGTTCTATCCAGTAGAATCCGAATGTGCTTAAGAGCAGGAGTAAAGCGGTGGCAATGACCAGCTTGCCGAACCCCGAACGTAGCCAGTTAGTAAATTTCATTGATTAACTATAACCTTTTATCACGGCCGGGTTCAAGGGAAAGGAAAAAAGAAAGCCCGGTTTCCTGAAAAGGAAACCGGGCTTGTACATTCGTATACTTGTATTTCTACAGGTAACCGAGAGCTGCCTTCATTTCACCGGGAACCATTGCGTTCTCAGCGGGCTCAAGGGCTTTCCAGGAAGCACCTGCCTGTTTGCGGGCTTCCTTAACTTCGTCAAGGGTGGAGCCAGTGCGGGGTACTTCAAGAGACTGACCGGGATAAATCAGGTCAGGGTTCTTGATCTGGTCCCTGTTGGCTTTGTAGATAAGCGGCCACATGAAAGGATCGTTGTAAATCTGTTTGTATTCAGAGATCCACCAGAGGCATTCGCCTTTGGTTACTACGTGGGAAGTGGGCAGAGTTTTGTACTCACTTTCATAGATTTCCATGGGAGTAGGAGGAACAACTTCTGCAGCGGGTTCTTCCTCAACAACTACAACTTCAGTTTCCTCAACAACCACAACATCTTCCTGCTGGACCTGCTTTTTAGCACATCCTAATGTAAACATCAGGCTGAATGCGATTGCGAGCATGATCAGTTTTTTCATTTTTCAAGGCCTCCTGCGATATTTAGAATTGTTCGCTTGCTTAGTCATACTTTAACTGTTTTCGTCCAATTATCAACTATTTCTTTTTCTTGCAACACCCTAGGGTTGCTTGGGTTTAATTTAAAGGCAAGTCCTGTGGCCTCTATAGCCTTGTCCATCCACCCCCCAAGGCGTAGACTTCGTGATGCAAGAACATACAGCATTTCAGGTTCATCTTCATATATTGTGTCGATAAGCATTTCGTATTCTTCACGAAAAACTTCATGAACAAGATGGTTCTGATAAAAAAGCAACCTGCCCAGAAGGGCATTATCCTTATGGCTTTTCAAGTAAATCGGAAAGAGTCTACGGCAGCGGGCAATAATAAATCTTATGCGGCTTATTTCTCTTTCCATACTTTCTTCGGTCTGCTCAACAACCTGAACAAAGTCCTGTCCGATCACTGATTCAGGCAGAGCGGTGTCTTTGCCGCGCAGGTTTGAGAAAAGCGGGGCGTAGTTCAGGTTCTGATAGGCATCTTCCCGAAGTTTAAAGGCTTCATGAAAAATATAGCCCATACCCCAGTCAAGAAAACGTCCGGAAAGGGGATCACCTTCTTCATTACGGAAAAGCAGGTGGGCTGTATCTTTTAAACGCCAGAGCAGACCTTTGTTCATTTTGGTTCCGATTAGGTCGTCAAGCACTTCAAAGCTGACGCTTCCTTCGCGGTCGAATGTCTCGAACTGCTCTTCCAGCGCACTGCCCGCAAGGCAGAAGTCTCTGAAAGTGTCCCGCACAAATTCGGGCATCTTCGATTTTATCCATGAATTGGACATAGGATTTTCCTGTCGGATTTATTTTTTACATTCAGCAAGGCTGGCCAGTTTTGCCAGCTCCGCCAGTCTTTCGTCGGCTTTGCGGTAAAGGGTTCCTTCGGGAAACTTGCCGTCTTCGTCCCGGCCACCTGCATCCATACCGGTGAGGATGAAGATGGCTTCCTCGATGGTATTGACCGGGTAAATGTGAAATTCGCCGTTCTCTACGGCCTGAACAACTTCACTTCTGAGCATGAGGTTTAGCACATTATCCGCCGGAATGATAACACCCTGTTTCCCGTTCAGTCCCCTGCGGCGGCAGACTTCAAAAAAACCTTCGATTTTGCGGCTTACTCCGCCTACAGCCATAATGGCCCCGGACTGGCTGACAGCTCCGGTGAAGGCGTAATCGAATTTTATGGGCACTCCGGAAAGACCGGACAGGAGAGCCGCAAGTTCGGCGCCGGACGCAGAGTCACCTTCAATACCGGCATAACTCTGCTCAAAACAGAGGGATCCTGTAAGTACGATAGGCTTGTCCTGTGCGAAAAGTCCTACAAGGTAGCTCTTGATGATCATCATACCCTTGGTATGGATAGGACCGCCCATGCGCGCTTCGCGTTCAAGGTCGAGAATTCCGCCATGTCCTACGCCGATGGTACAGGAAATCTGGTGCGGCAGGCCGAATTCGTAGTTACCGAAAAGGGTAACTGAAAGTCCATTGGCCCGGCCGACTCCCTCTCCGGAAGTCTCCACTTTGATGACCGCACGGTCATATTCGTTCATGTATTCATCTTCATAAAGATTGGAGCGGAAGTCCTTCATGGAGATGGCTTCCTCTAATGCCGGAAGGTCAACCATCTCTTTACCGTCAAGTTTTGCAAGGGCAGAAGCTTCAACCATCATTTCCTTGATCAAGGGGATGCGCAGGGAGAGTTTTTTCTGGTCTTCAGCCAGACGGCTGGAGTAGTCCACAATCCTTGCCAGTGATTCACGGTCAAAAGGCTGCAGCTTGGAATCATGAATAATCTTACCCAGAACCCTTACGAACCGCTCTACATTATCTGCGTTGCGCTTGGCGCTGAGTTGCATGTGAGCCTTGAGCTTGAAGTATTTTCCGAATCGTTCGTCGTTATACAGTAATATTTCGTATGTTTCTTCAGAACCGATCAAAATGACGGTCAGGTCAAGGGGGATCGGTTCCGGCTCAATGGTCTTGGTACGGACTTGATCTCCGTCGCCCGGATCTTCGATTTTGGCCTGTCCGGTGCGCAATGCGCGTAACAGGCCTTCCCATGAAGACGGAGTGGTCAGGATGTCATCGGCGTAAACAATGAGATAACCGTGGTTGGCCTTGTGGATGGCTCCGGCCCGGATAAGGGTGAAGTCTGTATACAGGGCGCCCATTTCCGATTCCCTTTCAATGGAACCGAGAAGGTTGAACAGGGTCGGGTGATCAGCCATGACCACCGGAGCACCTTTGGTCTTACTGTTGTCGACCAGCAGGTTAACCTCAAACCGTGCGAAAAGTTCTTCCACAGGAGAAGCTTCCGGAAGTTGCAATCCCGGAATAAGGGATGCCGGTTGTGGGTCCTTGGGCATGAACAGTTCAATATTGTCGAGCAGCTCATCTTCCAGGTCACCCAGATAGCTTTTGATTTTCTCAAATTCATCGAAGTTTTCATGAAGCGGGGCCATCAGATCTTTGAGTAATTCCGCTGCAGAATCCTGATGCAGCTTGCGCTCGTCTTTGCGAAAACCTTCTTCGGTTTTGCTGATCCGGCGCAGTATGGTAGTCATTTCGGTCAACAGATCATCAGCCTCATTGCGCAGCCTTTTACGCACTTCCGGGTCAAGGCGCTCGAACTCGTCGTCATTTAAAATACGCCCTTCCACCAACGGGATCAGGGTAAGGCCACCGTGGTCATCTATTTCAAGACTGAAACCGCGTCCCTTGGCCAGCTCTTCCATATTAGCGAAAAGATCTTCGCGTTCATCCTGAAAGCTGCGGGAAATCTCTTCAAGGGCCTTTATATGCGGCTCCCTCTCAAACCACGCAGGCAACTGCTCCTTAATCTGGGAAATTGTCTCGGACATGGCGTTTTTGAATTCTGTACCTTGTCCGGCCGGAAGACTGACCGAAATGGGATGGTCCTGCTGGGAAAAGTTG
Source organism: Maridesulfovibrio pacificus (SeqCode) (assembly GCF_048612815.1). Classification (NCBI taxonomy): domain Bacteria; kingdom Pseudomonadati; phylum Thermodesulfobacteriota; class Desulfovibrionia; order Desulfovibrionales; family Desulfovibrionaceae; genus Maridesulfovibrio; species Maridesulfovibrio pacificus (SeqCode). The sequence continues at coordinate 3,216,376 of NZ_JBLZNE010000001.1, read as the reverse complement.
TGCAGATAGAGCTGATCCGGTGGAGTATCCTGTTTGGCAGCACGCAGTTGAAAATATTCGCGGGCAAAGTAGCTTCTGCCAAGGTTGGGGTCCCCGGAAAGATACAGGTTATGGCAGGTTCCTTTGATAGCAAGGGCCATGCGGAATGCCTGCAGGGCCCGAGGCTGGAACTGGTCGTAATCATATTTTGATTCAGGTATTTCTGTGCTGGATGTATACTTGATTTCAGACGGGTTCTGTCTGGATGTGAGTCTATCAAGAGTCAATTCATAACTAGTCATATCTTTCTAAGCTTCCTCTATTAAATCAGTGTCCGGTTTTATTCTTAAGACTTACGTGCATATGAAAAAAAAGTCACTCAGAACGGTTAAGGGGTGAAATTCAAACAAGCGCTGATTGTGAAATTTTTTACAAATATAAAAAGTCTTTTATTCAAGCGTATTAATAAAAAATAAAGCTCCAAAACAGGCTGAATGTCCATTCAGAATTGATTTTGATGTTGCGCGTTAATCGTTTCAGCGATATGAAATTCAAGTGTTTTTTATTGCGAGGTGGTTTCCTCTGCTGATCTTTGGAATAATTTTTCAGTAAAATAGAGCTTATGGATGAAGAATCCGTTGACTCTTATTTGAAGATTATGCTAGACGGAACTCACTTGTGAAGGTTTGCGCAAAGTCCGCTTTGCGCAGCAAATTCCATCCCGGATAAAATAAAGGACCGGAAGCAACATGTTCTTTTTGAAAGGGAATAAAGAGACCTTCGATCTGCTCGGCAATGCCGCTACGATCGGAACTCATCTGGTTGTCTCCACCTTTGTCGGGTTGGGTATCGGGTGGTATCTCGATAAATGGTTGGGAACGAAGCCTTGGCTTCTAATTGTTTTCTTGTGTTTCGGAATCGCTGCCGGCTTCAAGAACGTTTTCGACGAAGTTCAGCGGATTCAGAAAAAGGATCAGGGGAAAGGTCCTGGAACCAATGAAAATAAATCAGAAGATTGAATCATTCCTCCACAGGCGGGGCTTCACTCATCCGGACGTACGCAGTCTGGTGCGAAATCAATTGTACCTTACTGCCGGAACATGCCTTATCGCTGCAGTAGTCTCCATCGGGTTTGCCCACTGGGCACTGGGACTGGCAGCCGGAGCGGTTCTGATTACGTTCAACTTCTGGTCGCTGGCCAAGTTCGGTCAGCATCTGGCTTACATGCGCAAGGGCGCGGTTGTGTCCTTGTTGATTCGCTTCTACGGTCGGCTCATTTTATCCGGGCTGGCTATCTACGGTCTGATAGTCTGGGGGCAGTGTTCTATTTACGCTCTTCTGGCCGGTCTTAGTACGGTAGTTGTGAATGCGATATTTTGGGGCGTAGCCGGGTTTCGGCAAAAAGTGAAGGAGGCATAAGGATCATGGCTGGAGGTTTACCACATCCATTATTGATCATGACAGAGCTTAACAACGCTCTGGGAACTCACATCCCCAACCACGTGTGGTACACATGGTTCGGAATGAGTGTTCTTTTCGTACTGGGTTTTATTGTGTCCAGAAGGCTCAGTCTGGTTCCCGGCGGGGTGCAAAACCTTGCTGAGATCGTTATCGGGGGATTGGAAGATTTTGTCGTCAGTAACGTCGGTGAGGGCGGACGCAAAGTATTTCCTTTCATGTGTACTCTTTTTGTATACATCCTCACACTGAACCTCATGGGTCTTATTCCCGGATTTGACGCTCCCACTGCGAACGTCAACACTAACGCAGCAATGGCTGTATGTACTTTTCTTTACTACAACTACATCGGCATCAAACTTCATGGTGCCCATTACATCAAGCATTTCATGGGCCCCATTCCGGCTCTGGCTCCCTTGATGTTTATCATCGAAGTGGTTTCCCACATTTCGCGTCCGCTTTCGCTTACTCTGCGTCTGTTCGGTAACATCCGCGGTGAGGAAATCGTTCTCGTGCTTCTGTTCCTGCTTGCTCCTGTAGTTTCCACCCTGCCCATGTACTTCCTGTTCATGCTGGCAAAGGTTATCCAGGCTTTCATTTTCTTCATGCTCACCATGATTTATCTGAAAGGTTCTCTGGAAGAAGCTCACTAGGATTCAGGCAAACTTAATTTTGGGGAAATGGTCTAACGACCTGTTAAATAAACTTATATTTTGGAGGATTTTACAATGCGTAAAGCTCTGCTTATCGTTCTGAACACCATGGCTCTGGTTCTCGCTGCTGGTGCAGCATTCGCTGCTGGCGTAGCTCCCGAAGTTGCTTCCGCTACCGCTACTGCTACCGCTATCGGTATGGCTATCGCTGCTGCTGGTTGTGGTATCGGTCAGGGCCTCGGTCTGAAAGCTGCTTGTGAAGGTACTGCACGTAACCCCGAAGCTGGTGGTAAAATCACTGTTACTCTGATTCTTGGTCTGGCATTCGTTGAATCCCTGGCCATTTACGCTCTCGTTGTTAACCTCATCCTTCTCTTCGCTAACCCCCTCATCGGTTAGTTTTAAGGATTTGGAAATATTTAAAGGAGGTCTTCGGACCTCCTTTTTTTTCCGCAAGTATTGTTAATTTTTTCACATATTTCGATGTCGGTATCGGGGTTTTACTGGCATCAAGGCTATAATCCCTTGCATAAATTAATAATATGCATTCAAAGGGTAGCCGAAACTAAGGGTTTTAGTGTATATAAATCTAATGGAAGGTGGCGGAAAAGGTTGCGTTCGTATCGACTCTCCAGTAGGGGACTTTATCGAACTTGCGAGGGAAGGTAGTGGTCTTCCGGACCTCAGAACCTAAAACTACCAGCCGAGACTTTTCGTGCAAGTGCATTTGTCATGGAAAATAGGAAACTAAAGTGAAAACCCAGAATATCCCCAAAGCGACCATTAAAAGGCTCGCTGTTTACATACAGGTATTAACAGGACTCAAAAGGGACGGAGTAGAGGTGATTTCCTCTGAAAAACTTGCCCGGGCCTGTTCGGTCAATCCTTCTCAGATTCGTAAGGATCTTGCATACTTCGGTGAGTTCGGTGTGCGTGGTGTCGGATACTATGTGCATGAACTCATCTCTTCAATCAAGCAGTCTCTCGGTGTAGACCGGGTTTGGGGTTGCGCCCTTGTCGGCGTTGGCAACCTTGGACGAGCACTGTTGCGCCATAAGGAATTCGCCCTTCGCGGATTCTCTATTCGTGCGGCATTTGACTGCGACCCATACAAAATCGGGGAAGTTGTTTCCGGCCTTGAAGTTGTCTGCACCCGCCAGTTTAAAGCGCGAGTAGAAGAGCTGGGCTTGGAAATCGGTATTATCACCACACCGCCGGAAAGGGCGCAGCGTGCTGCTAACTATCTTGTTGACGGTGGCATTAAGGGAATTGTTAACTTCGCGCAGGCGAGGATTGATGTTCCTAAAAATGTTCCGGTTGAATACGTTGACTTCACCCATCACTTTTATTCCGTTGCTTTCAATATCAGCTCCATGGAATAAAAGTTTACGCAAATTGGTAAGAAATGAATCCCCTGTGACCTTGAGTCACAGGGGATTTTTTGTGCTATTCGACAGAGTATTGCTTTTTGATGTTGTGCTTTTTCAGCAAGGCATAGAGCCTGGAAACGGATATACCGGAGACCTTGGCTGCTTCAGACATGTTGGCTCTGCTTATGAGGATCAATTGTTCAAGGTAGATCTTTTCAGCATTATTAACTGCCTCGTCCCGATATTCTTTGAAAGGCTGTAGTTTGTTAGCATCCGGTATATTGACTTCCGGCATGGGAATGTCAATGTTCCGGTCCTGAGGTTTACGGGACTTGTTGCCTTTAATCAGGGTGAGACTGTTTTTGGCTTCATGCTTTGGTTGCACTGAAGCCTGAGCTGCTGATACTCGTAAACGGACCGGCAGATGGATGGGCAGGAATTCCCCGGCTCCGGGGTTTGATGTGAAAACCTGCTCCAGAACATTGAAAAGTTCACGCACGTTGCCCGGCCATGGGTATGATTTCAATGCATCTAGAAATTCGTCTGAAATAGCTATCGGCGGGGCATTAAAGTCTGCTGCAAGCTTGTTCAAATAGTAGCGCGAGAGCTTGTTAATGTCTTCGCCGCGTTGCCGTAATGGTGGAAGTTCGATTGTAAATGCTTGTAATCTGTAAAGAAGATCCTGCCTGAATCTACCGCTCTGGACCAAGGCATCAAGGTCGCGGTTTGTTGCCGCCACGAGCCTGAAATCACTTTGTTTTTCTTCATTGCCGCCTACAGGACGATAGGTCCGTTCCTGTAATACTCTCAGAAAAGATTTCTGCAACGAGATGGGCAGTTCGCCAACTTCGTCCAAGAAAAGGGTGCCGCCGTCAGCTTTGGCTATTAAACCTTCCTGACTTTTATCAGCGCTGGTAAATGCTCCTCGCTCATGCCCGAAGAGAATTGATTCAACGAGATTTTCTGGAATTGATGCACAGTCGACAATGATGAATGGTTCGGTTCGGCGCATGCTGTTGTCATGGACAGCCCGGGCAAAAAGCTCTTTACCCGTGCCGGTTTCCCCGAGCAGCAATACACCCACGTGGCTTTCCGCTGCTTTGGCCGCTTGTCCCAGGCAGCGCACTATGGATTCTGAGCGACCGACGATATTATGGTGACCCAGTTTGGGGCTGGAAGATTGTTTTTCAGTGCGGTACTGGAAAACTCTCTTCATGTGCAGCATGTATTCTTCCTGACTGGCGGGCTTGGCGATATAGTCCCATGCCCCGGAATTAATGGCCAACTCAGCTCCTTTGGAGTCACCTTGACCGGTGATAATGATCACTTCGGGCATGTTGCTGAGCAGTTGTAGTTCCGGTAGGGCATCGAGTCCGTTTCCATCTGGCAGAATTACATCGAGGAATACGACATCAAAGCGTTCCTCACGCGCAAGGGCCATGCCTTCTTTTAGGGTCAGGGCTTTCTCTCCATCATGTCCTACAGCTTCAGCTATGGCGATCAGCAGTTCCCCGATAAAGGGGTCATCATCAATAATTAAGACATTGGCCATCAGCATTTCCGATTGATTTTCAGTTGAAGTATAATATTAATAATTGGTCGGTGTTTAGAAGCATATGAGCATACGTTTTACCGCATATCAACCATTTTTAAAAAAACGTTGACTATTTAACGGTTCAGAAATAATTGACTAGTCAACAGTTGACTGGTCAATTGTTGATAAATCAACAGAGCAGGGTAGAATGATAAAAAAGCATGCTTCATTTGGATATATGAACGGGCAGATGGGACGGTTGCATAAGGCTATTCTAGCCGAGAAATTAAAGTCGGTAGGTATCACCTACGGGCAAATCGGTTTTATCATGCAGTCATTGCGCTATCCGGGAAGATCACAGGATGAATTATCAATGATTCTCAGTGTTGATAAAGCGGCTACCGCAAGGGCGGTCGCAAACTTAATTAAGATGGGATTGCTCTATAGAGAAGAGAATCCTGACAACAGACGCCAGAAACTGGTTTACCCGACAGAGAAAGCAAAGGCTATAAAGGATGATCTGCATAAAGAGTTGATGGCAGCGAATGAAATAATGATCTCCGGGCTGTCAGAAGAAGAAGCTAAAAAATTAATGGAATTGATGGGTAAAGTGATTGATACAAGCCGAGATCATCTGGGTATGCCCCGCGTCTGGGATTATTTGTAGTGATATTTCAGGAGAATATAATGGATGATGCAAAGAAAAAAGCAGTCATATTTACGGTGGCGGTGACTCAATTCACCATGCCGTTCATGTTTTCGGCTGTAGGAATAACCCTTCCGGTCATGGGCCGGGAATTCGGGGCCAGCGGTCTTGATTTAAGTCTTGTTGAATCGGTATACATCGGCAGTGTGGCTGCATTTTTACTGCCATTTGGCCGGTTGGCCGATATGCATGGCAGGCAGCCCATGTTCAGGCTCGGTGTTTTGCTGTTTGCAATTTTTACGTTGCTGGTCGGATTTGCCCAGAACATTGAAACTGTGATCGGGTTACGCATGATTCAGGGCATGGTCGGCGGTATGGGCATAGCTACCAATATGGCACTGCTGACCAATTCCGTGCCTAAAGAGGAGCGCGGAAAGGCCATGGGGATGGCTGTAGCTGCGGTATATGTAGGTCTTTCTGCAGGGCCATATATGGGAGGGCTTGTTACATCACATATGGGTTGGCGCTGGATTTATTATCTGAGCATGATTCCGCTTGGAATTTCATATTATGTTGCCCACCGTAATTTGAACGGAAAATTCCGGCCTTCGGATGAGAAATTCGATTATTCCGGAAGTTTTGTAGTTGCCCTTTCTGTTGCAGCCATTGTTTTTGGCGGAACTAGTCTCGGTGCAGGATGGTTTGGTCCAGCAGCATTAATAGCAGGCTTGCTTGGTGTTGCGCTCTTTATCTACATGCAGAATAAAGCAGAATCTCCATTGGTGGAATTGACCCTGTTCAAGGAAAGGCGTGATTTTTCCGATGCCGCACTGGTGCAGTTTATCAACTATGCCGGGACATTCGGGATAGTTTTTCTTTTCAGTCTCTACATGCAGTCCGTGAAGGGATTCAGTCCCCATGATGCCGGACTGGTGCTGGTTATTCAGCCGATTGTTCAGGCCGTGCTTTCACCGCTTTGCGGCAGACTTGCTGACAAGTTTTCCCCGCGGGTGTTGGCTTTGCTGGGCATGTTGGCCTGCACTGCCGGGACTATCATGGGAGCAATGGTCACAGCGGACACAAGCCTTCCCTATCTCTACACCATGTTTGTGGTGCTGGGCATCGGTTTTGCGCTGTTCTCCTCACCTAATATGATAATTCTTATGAGCAGCGTGCCTCCTTCCCGTTATGGTTTTGCCTCTGCAATTTCAGGTGGGCTCAGGACTATCGGCATGGTTTTCAGCATGGTTATCATCGCTATTTTCCTTTCCACGATTATGGGCAAGGCTCCGGTCAGCCCTGAATCAGCAGCCGAATATCTGACAGTTATGCGCTTTTCTCTTTCCAGTTTATCTGTTCTTTGCGGTATAGCGGTCCTGATTTCCATTCGTGCTGTGCTGAAAAGGCAAGGAGTTGCCAAGAATGACCTTTGTGTGCAATCTGCCGGGAACAGCAAGGAGGACTAATGGCGGAAATTAATATTAAAGCTGCCGATATTCTCGGTGCGGCAAGTAAGGCCGGACGAAAGTTAAAGGATAATACGGCTCAGGATGAAGGATTCAAGGCAGCTATTGATCAGGCAAGGGTTCTGGCCTATTATCTGACCCTGCTGGTTAAGTGGAACAAGTCCATGAATCTGGTTGGCCCTCAGTGTTGGGAGCAGGTCTTTCATTCCCTGATTATCGATAGCCTGCATCTGGCTGATTTTCTGGATTCGCTGGAATTACCCGCCAATCCGGTAACTCTGGACCTCGGAGCCGGGGCCGGATTGCCCGGAATCCCCCTGCGTGCTCTCTGGCAGGCCGGGGATTATCGTCTGGTGGAATCACGTGAAAAACGTTGCATTTTCATGCGTACAGCCCTGCGGATGATGAAACTGCCACGCACAGATGTTTTTCAGGGCCGCGCGGAAAAGATTCCGTCCGAAACTCTTCCTGCTGATCTTATTCTCAGCAAGGCGTTCATGCCTTGGAAAGAACTTTTGGAATTCGTTAAGCCCATGCTGGCCGAGCAAGGCAGGATCGTTATCCTATCCAATGACCCTGCGCCTTCTGAGCAGGAGCTGGAAGGTCCGGGCTATGTGCTGGAAGATTCCATGCAATACAAAGCCGGAGATAAAACGCACAATTTCTGGTGTCTGCGAAGAATTTGAAATATCGAATAAAAGCGGCCTTGATTCACTCGAATCAAGGCCGCTTTTTTGTTGGCAGTGAAAATTATTTTTCTTCTTCTTGGTTTGCTCCGGAAAGAGCTTCCAGCAGACCGCCTTTGAAGATCAGCTTGGTGGCGTGTTCATCGGCGATTTCAGCTACATCCATGAGCTTCTCAAGGAACTCTAGGATCTCAAATCTTTTCTCTTCAGTTCCGTTATCAAATTCAAATTTCATATCACCGGAAGTCATGTATTCTTCCAGTCTTTCAAGGTAATCCATCTTAAGCATAACTATCTCCAATAGCAGGAAATTTATATATCAAATTATTAAAAGCGCGAAGCGCATCAATCCATGCCTTTAAACATGATGATAAGGTGAACCGCGAAGTATGGACGCAGCACGGTAGAGCTGCTCAAGGAGCATTGTCCGGGCCAGCTCGTGGGGCAGGGTCATCTTGCTTAAGCTAAGTTTGACTCTTGCCGCGTTTTTGACCTCATCTGCCAGTCCGAAAGGACCACCGATAACGAAAGTTGGGGTCAGGTTCGGATCTTCAGTCCAGCGCTGCAGATGCTTGGAAAGCTCCACCGAGGTCATTTCCTTGCCTTTCTCATCAAGGCAGATGAGCATGTCAGAAGGCTTGATTTTAGCCATGATAGCCTTGCCTTCGTGCTGAACTTTGTCCATGGGCGGCAGTTTGCCCGGTGCATCTTTGAGAATGGTTTCGTCCAGCTTGTGGAAGCGTCCTAGTTTTTTTGTGTAGTGGGCGCAGGCATCACGGAAAAAAGGTTCCTTGAGCTTGCCGACCCATACAAATTGTAGTTTGCTCATTGTTAAATTTGTTTAAGGGTTGCGTCCAACTTGCCGTCTTCAATGGAAACGAGCACATATCCGCCGCCGGAAGCCATGCCGGGGTTGAAAATGCGGGACTTGCCGATGGAATCCTCGCCTCTGGATTCGTGAATGTGTCCGCAGAGAACTATATCCGGTTGGTGCTTTTCGATGAAATTGCGTACGGATTTGCTGCCTACATGCATACCATTGCCGATGACATCCAGTTTGGTGTTGAACGGGGAATCGTGGACTACCAGAAGCAGTTGTTCGTAATCGCCCAGTTCATGGTAGGTCTCTTCCAGATATTGTGTCATTTCATCTTCAGATATCTCGCTGGGAGTTCCGAATGGAGTATTGATGGAGCAGCCTACGCCCATGGTTTTTATACCTTGTGCAATCTCACGTACTTCGCAGTGCAGGTTGGCACCTTTTTCCTTTAAGAACTCGGTGACATTGCTTCTGTCCATATTACCGAGCTGGGCGAGGATGTTTTTGTTCCTGCGGTATACGCTGTTCCAGACTTTTTCGATTGCCCCTTCAGGGGAATGGTTGGTCAGGTCCCCGGTGATGATTACCCCGTCGGCTTCTTCAAGGTCCGGGAGTAGATCAATAAATTTAAGACTCTGGTGAACATCGCCGAAAGCGATCCATTTCTTATTGGATTCAGGCATGCTGCCTCCGATTGTATATGGCTCAGTTATTAATTTATATGCATTGGTTCCGGAAAAAAACGAATAGCATTAATGGCCTTAAAAACCAATGGTGCCAAGGTCCGTGTGCTGGTTGAGACGGGGATCTTTCCGTTATTGTCGCACTTGGTGATTGATTTTTGTGACCTGATTGTGCTTAATTTTCTTAGACCATGATTGAAATAGAAAAATAGGTGGCCGAATTGGATAAAGAAATCATTAGACGGCAATTGCTGGAAAAACGTTCTGCCATGCGTGGAGCGGATGTGGATTCCATGAGCAGTAATATTGTTGATGCGGTACTATCCCTTGAACAATGGGAGCTGGCTGAGGAAGTTCTGCTTTACTGGCCCATCAGAAATGAGGTCGATGTGCGGCCTTTGCTGAAAAACGCATGGGATGGTAACAAGAGGCTTTTCATGCCCTGTTGTCGTAAAAACGAGCCGGGACAGATGGATTTCGGCGTTGTCAGAGCTGAAGCTGATTTAACATCGGGATCATTCGGTATCAAGGAACCCTGCCGGACCCGTTGCGAGTTCCCGGATGCTGTTTCACCGGATTTGTTAATTGTTCCCGGTGTGGGATTTAACCGCAGCGGGTTTCGTATCGGCTTCGGAGGCGGTTACTATGACCGTTTTTTGGCTCGTCCGCAGAAGGATGGATTTCTTTCTGTGGGAGTCTGTTACGATTTCCAACTGGTAGAGGGATTTCCTGTTGAGCCTTGGGATAAAGCCGTGCAGCTGGTCTGCACAGATAAGGAAAAGATATGGCAAAAATAAATTTTATACCTTTTGTGTTTCCGGGTTTGGAGAAGGTTTCGGTTGCTTTCACTACCAGAGAATGTGGCAGCTGCAAGGACCCTTATAATGGGGGAAATATTTCCTATGATGTAGGCGATGATCCTTATGACGTACGGTCCAATCGTACAGAATTAGCAGCATCGCTGGGAATCTCGCATTGGCATGAGTGCATTCAGGTTCATGGCGATGTTATGCATTATGAGCTTAAAGAAGGTTCTCCTGCAGATGCTCCCAGCCTTGAGGGGGACGGTCTTGCTACTTCAGCTCCCGGGCATGCGCTTGTTATTAAGACCGCTGATTGCCAGCCGATCATGATCGCTCATAAGAATGGTGATTTTGTAGCTGGATTGCACAACGGCTGGCGGGGCAATGCCATTAATTTTCCGGGCAAGGGAGTGGCGGATATTTGTGAACGTTATAGCTGTGACCCCAAGGATCTGCTCGCCGTGCGTGGTCCCAGCCTGAGCCCTGCGGTATCGCAGTTTATTAATTTTACATCTGATTTCGGTCCGGGCTTTGATTCATACTTTGAAAAGGAATCCAGCACGGTTGACCTCTGGAAGCTGACAATCGATCAATTGGTGGAGGCCGGACTTAAACGGCGGAATATCCATTCCATTGATCTGTGCACTTATTCAATGGAACAGAGTTTCTTTTCCTATCGACGGGAAAAGGTTACCGGACGACAGTGCTCACTTATCTGGATCAAGTAGTTTGATTTATGGGTAATAAAAAGCCCCCGCAGAGTATATTCTTTGCGGGGGCTTTAATATTGGTATGATTCGTAAAGCTATGATCTTTCGTACCGTTCAATAAGCTTGAAGACTCTTTCGGCCAGCTGGTTGATTTCAGCTTTGGAGATCTGGTCGTCAGCGCCGACGGATTCACCTTTGTGGTACAGGGTGTCGGTGATGATGGAGGAGCAGAGCAGTACCGGGATGTTGCGGAGATCATGATCATCCTTGATACGCTTGGTCAGGTTATGACCGTCCATAACCGGCATCTCAATATCGGTGACTACAATGTCCAGATAATCATTGATGGATCTGCCTTCAGATTCGGCTGAGGCTTTCCATTCCACGATCTTATCCCAGGCAGCCTTACCGTTGTGGGTTCTGGTAACCCGGAAACCGGCATCTTCCAGCATCTGTCCGATCATGCGGCGGATCATGGTGGAGTCATCGGAAATAAGTGCCTTGAGTTGGCGTTTTTCGATTTTGTCTACCAGTGATGCTTCCGGCATGTCGGTAATATCCATGTCCGGGTTAAGATCGGCAACGATCTTTTCGAGGTCAAGCAGGAATACAATTCTTCCTTCGAGTTTAACCACGCCGGTGATGGAGTTCGCTGTAAGCGAGGAAACCTGTTTGCTCGGTGCCTCAACCTGTTCCCAGCTGATGCGGTGAATGCGTGTTACGCCGGAAACAAGGAAGGCTGTGGAAATTTTGTTGAATTCGGTGACGATAACTTTGGGTGCTTCGTCTTCAATTCTATTTTTGCCAACCCTGCGACTGAGATCAATCAGGGGAATAATTTCCGACCTGAGATCGAAGGCCCCCAGAACAGCATCGTTTGCTGCATCGGGCATATCGGTCAACTCAGGCAAACGAATGATCTCAACGACCTTGGCAACGTTGATGCCGTAGTAGCTGCGGCGAGTTGAACCGTCATGTACATTGTCAACTTCATCGATATAAAACTCAACAATTTCAAGCTCGTTGGTGCCTGATTCAAGCAGAATATTAGTTTGGGACATTCTCATCCTCCCCTGAAAAAATAATGTATCAAGCCAGCGTCATAGAACAGAGCAACTTTTGCTCATAGTAATGTTAGCCTGAAATGCTTGTTTATGAAAGATTTTTTTCATCTTCATGTTCTTGGTAATAAAACATTTCCAGTTTAATCGGCAGGAAAAGTCAACTAGGTTTTTGTGAAAATTGAAAAAAATAAGAAAAATAATAACACGATAAGTCGAAACTACATCAAATTATCATAAACTTTGATGTAGTCGTTAATCATTCTTATATGGGAGTACCGTTTTTTCCCTTTTTGAAATCCACGACTGCCCATTTCCTTTGCTAGCCTGCTGTTTTTAAGCAGCATAATTACCTTTTCGGCAAATGTTTGTTTTTCATAAGGGGGAATTAGGATTCCATCTTCACCATCGACAATCTGCTCCAGCACGCCGCCTACTGCGTAACTTACAGGAGCTAACCCTTGGGCCATTGCTTCAAGTATTATCAATGGATGATTGTCGCCGAGAGTCGGGTAGGCCAGTACGTCTGCCGCAGCCAGAAATTTGGAAAGTGTGTGGCTGTCCACATAAGGCACAGAGATAAAGTCCCCGTCTCTGCTGTTTTCATTGCCTCCTATGGCAAAACATAATGCTTCCGGCACTGCCGCTTTGATCGTTGCCCAGTAATTTTTCCATTGCGGTCCGGATTTATAGGCAGCTTGAACACCTCCGTGGGCAACAAAGAGCATTACCTTCGATGCCGGATGGATTCCAAGTTCCCGCCTGATTTGGTTCTTATTTGCGGGTGCGTCCGGCCAAGGTATGCCGTTGGGGATAATTTTAGGTTTCAAGGTCGGATCAGCCTTGCGGGCAAGTCTACTCAGCCAGCCTGAAGGTGAAACAAGCACTGCCTTGGAGTCGATTATGGCTTCGATACGTTCTTTGCGGACCTGTTCAGAATTTGGAAAATTTCGAGGACAAGTGCGGCACTTGTTTTTAAATTCTGGACAGTCGATGGGGGAGGCACAGCCTCCGGTGATCATCTGGGTATCGTGCAGGGTGATTACTGTTTTGCAGTTCCCCGGTATTGCTCTCAGGAATTTTGTTGGGTTCTTCGAAGTGTGCAGGTGGACGATACTGTTTTCCGGGATTGCCTGTGCAGCCAGATCCGGGGAGATCAACTCCTCATCTGTTTTTTCCGAGGCTTCGAAGGAATGAACAGAACGGTTGCCCTCATCAAGTAAGCCTTGATGCAGCAACAGGGCCACCCTTGCAGCACCACCGCTTTTTTTGAGGATGGTGTGATGCACTACTGTCCGTTTCAACATACTTTTTCCAGAATATCGTGTTTCAGGCTCCAAAGGATGTGAAACTGAGTTTCGCGTTCGGTCATGTCAGCAGCAATTGTTTTGATTTTGCCTGCAAGATCTGCTGCGCTGATCGGCTTACGGGCAAAGAAGGCCATCTTACGGATGACTTGTTCCTGAAGAAATCTGTCCACTCCTTTATACATGAGCGGAAATTCGCGTCCCTGATAGATAGCCATGCCGGTTGTTCCCGTTACCAGCTTTGTTTCCGGGCTCAGGGTTTCTGTGAGGTAATGGGAAAAGGTTTCACCCATACGGAGCTGAACAGGATGTAGAATCTCGCGCAGGGCATCTTTATCCACCGGAACAGTATTGAGCTTTTCCCAGAGTTTGATGTGCTGTTCAATCACTGTAGTCCAGTTGAATTGCTCACGGACCCGTTTGGCCCCGGCGGCACCCATTCGGGATCGCAGTTGCGGATCGTTGATCAGTTTTTCCAGTCCGGCAGCGAGTTGCGGGGTGTTCACGGCGGTCTGCTGGGCCATTAACAGGTGGTAATGGTTGTCAAAGCATAGCGGGGCCATGAGGTCCAGTTCCGGTGTGGCTTCCGGGCCGATGGTTTCAATAAGCATCCCGGTTTCGCCATCAACCACCAGATCCTTGTAGCCGTCGTAATCGGATGCAATTACCGGCAGGCCGGAGGCACCTGCTTCCAGAACCGTGATGCCGAAAGTTTCCTGTGGATTGTCGGAGATGGATACAAAAATATCTGCAGCCCGGTAGAGATCAAGTTTTTTAGCTTCAGAAGGCCGTCCAATGATGGATAGTTCCAGTCCCATGTTGCGACCCAGTTGGGCCAGAGTATCCGGAAAATCGTCTTCTTCATCGACCCATCCACCGAGAAGTACCCGTACTTTTTCCCGGTTCATGCCCGAGGCGAAGAGTCTTTGCATGGCTCGGAGCAGGGGCAGGACATCCATTTTGGAATGATGCGCTATGCGTCCAAATACGAGGATGTTGATCCGTTCGTCATCGGCATCAATTCCGAGATTGAGTTTGGCCTCTGCTTTTAAATGTTCATTCGGCGGTGCAAGCTGGCCGGGATCAATGCCCAGCGGAATTTTTCTTATCTGCGGTGTGGGATGAGTTTCTTCACTCAGGCCCAGCCCTTCGCGCAAGTGTTTGAAATATTTTTCAACAACAACGATTCCGGTATTGGAAGTAGTCACAATGCAGTCCCGTCCGGTTGTGCCCTTCCATAGATAATTAAGGAAAAATGAACCGTAGTTGCTGTAACTCAAGGAATGGGTCGTTCCGGTAATCGGAAAGATGTTTCGGGCGTATTTGTTACGGACCCGGGCCAGATGGGGCGGGTAGTTGATGCAGTCAGACTGGTGGAAGCAGAAGTAATCACGGGTGGCGATCTCAGTAGGCAGGTCCCGGCGGTCCATGAGTTTTATCCGCCCTGCATCCATAATAGCCGGATAGCTGCTTTGAAGAAACTTGCGTAGTCCTTGTCTGACCCCTGCTCCGGAAAGGAAGAAGTGATACTCAGCAAACGGGTCCGCTTCGAGTAATCCGTTTAAGAAACCTGAGTTGGCTACTTTCCTGCCAATAATGGGTCCGCTTTCGTAGAATGGGTCCAGAGTTCCCCATATTCTTTGAGTTTTCATACGTTATTTCAAGCCACATTTGGCCCGCTCTTGTCAAAGGATTTATTTGCCGCGCGCAGTTTTGTCGGACTGACGGTTTTCCGGCACTCTTTGCCGTTTTCATGATTGCCTAAGGACAATGCGTGTTGTGAAAAAGCTCTCGCAAATAATTATAATCCCTGCTTAGTTTTTATTTAAATATCCGTTATCTAAGGCTTTAGTGTTGTATATATGCCGGTTGCTCTCTTGAGAATCTGTCTGTCGTTATCTTCTAAATATATAGTGGCCCTTATTTTGCAAAATATCGGGTGGAATATTGTTTCTGACAGCTAATCAAGGAGACCTGAAATGAAAAGAGGACACAGGCCTGAACTGCTTTGGGGGTTCGGCCTAAACAGCAACGAAGCCGGTAAAATCGAGGATTCCCTCGGGCCCGGATTCTTTTTGAGAAATTTTTCCGAGCGTTCATTGCCCGGTGAAAAGGAACTGAGTAATAATGAAAAGCCAGCCGCCACCTGGATTCCGCAAAGAGTCTGGGAGGAACTGCCGGAAGATAGGCGCATGGCCTATCGCAACCTTGAATCCACTCAGCGTATCCTGATTCAGGATGATAGGAACAACGCTGATCTGGAGCAGGTGCTTGAAGACGGTTTTTTGGCAGTAGTAAGCTCTCCGCTCACAAGTTCCAAGGTGCAGGACGCTCTGTTCAGAGCCAAGGAAATTTCCGGTCTTTATGGTGACCTTTACCGTATGACTGAGGAAATTATCCTTGAGCGTGAACTGCTTTCCCGTAAAACCGAACAGCTTATGTTCTTGAACACCGTGCTTTCCAATGCCACTGAGCGTCTTGAAGTTGCGGATATCCTCGGACAGGCCGCTGAAGACCTCAAGATGCTTCTCCCGGTTTATTCGGTACAGGGTGCCTTTTGGGATGTTCTGCCCACAGGAAAGCACATTGATGCAGAAATTTTTATCAATCCCGGTCAGGCCGAAAATGTCCAGTCCGAATGGATTGAGCTAATGATTGAAAATGTGGTTGCCCTCAGCGGTATGGAAGTTTCCAGCTACAACATGTCTGAAACCGTGCCAGTGGGTAGCAATCAGATGATCTACAGCCCCGGAGCCGGGAGAATTCTGGCTCTGCCGCTGGTCGCCCGTGGCGAGAAGTTCGGTTGTCTGGTCATGCTTTGCGAACGTAATATTAGATTGGCCAAGGATCAGGTGTCCTCCCTTAATGCTGCGGTCAATCACCTCTCGCTTGCTTTGAGCAACGCCATCATGTTCAACAAGATTAAGACCCGTGCAAACCGGGACGGACTTACCAGAGTCTACAACCGCCGCAGTTTTGACGAAAGATTGGTCGAAGAATTCAAGCGTCACCAGCGTTTGAATACCGAACTTTCCCTGCTCATGGTTGATCTGGACCATTTTAAGACTGTGAATGACACATACGGTCATATGGCCGGTGACATGGTTCTTGAAAAAGTGGCCAGAATGTTTGAGGGAACTTTCAGATCCACTGATTTCATCGCCCGCTACGGTGGAGAAGAATTTGTAATCCTGCTGCCTCACACCAGAGAAGATCAAGCGGAGATGCTTGCAGAGCGGATCAGGGCCAAGATTGAATCCTGCGCCATGACTTATCAGGATAAGAATTTTAACATAACTGCCAGTATCGGCGTTTCTTCCGTACGTCCGGGAAGTCTTGAAAAAGATACCGAGATTGTTCGTAAGGCTGATGAGGCTCTTTACGATGCTAAGATGCAGGGACGTAACCGGGTGGTCGTATCCCCCATGCGCCCCAAGCTGAGAATTATGTAATTTACGAGGTTTCCTTCAGCCTATAGCTGTCAGGCTGATCTAAAGGGGTTCCGGTTGTCGGAGCCCTTTTTTTTTGGATAAACCAGTTATAAATTTACGGATTATACCCCTTTCTCTGGTTGTTGTGTTATTTATATTTTCATTATACTTGAAAACTGAATGGCTTTTCAGTCTGATTTAAGCTAGGAGCATTGTCTCAGGGCGTCAGAGCCCGTGTTTATTAAGTTGCGGTGTTTTTCTTGAATGCGAATTCAATGGAATGCCCGTACAGGAGTTTGATATGAATGAATTATTATGGCTTGGCTTTGCGGTCATGGACCTAAGCCTTGTTCTTATTATTTATAGATTTTTCGGCAAGATAGGCTTGTTTGGTTTAATCGTATTCAATCTGATCCTTTGTAATATTCAGGTTCTGAAGACTATTGAACTGTTCGGAATGACCACCACTTTAGGCAATATCCTTTATGCCAGCGTTTTTCTTTCCACTGACATGCTCAGTGAGTTTTACGGCAAAAAAGAAGCCAAGAAAGCTGTCTATCTGGGCTTTGTGGTTCTGGTCATGGCTGTGGTCTATATGCAGCTGGCCCTCATGTTCACTCCGGCTGCGGATGATTTCGCTCAGCCTCATCTTGAAGCTATTTTCGGGTTCCTGCCCCGTATTGCGCTCGGCAGCATGGCCGCGTATATTGTCTCCCAGCTGAATGATGTTTATATTTTTCATCTTCTTAAGGACAAAATGGGAGAGCGCCACCTCTGGTTGCGTAACAATGCTTCCACCTTGTTCAGTCAGTTTCTTGATTCGTCCGTATTCTGTTTCGTGGCCCTGTGGGGACTCTTTCCTTTTGACGTTTGGGTGGAAATTCTTTTTACTACCTACCTCTTTAAGGTTATAGTGGCGGTGATGGACACACCGTTCCTGTATATGGCCCGTCGGCTGCATTCCCGTGTGTCCGAAGTCTGATAGTCTGTTCTTGACCGGGCGAGTGCCTTAGAAAATCGAATCCTAATTTTGCAAAATACGAGGTTGCCAATGAGTAAAATGTTTGGAAAATCCGTTCCTTTTTATAAGATGCAGGGCTGCGGCAATGATTTCGTAATTATCGATAACCGTGAACTGGGCGTGCCTGTTGAGAAGATGTCTCTCTGGGCAGAGAAGCTTTGCCAGCGTGCTTTCGGTGTTTATGCCGATGGACTTTTTTTCATTGAAAACGCACCGGAAGGTTCCGGTCTTGATTTTGTCTGGCAGTTCTACAATTCCGACGGTTCCAGAGCGGAAATGTGCGGTAACGCATCCCGTTGTGCCGGAAGACTGGCCCATGCGCTGGATATTGCCGGCGAGCAGCACGTTTTCGGTTCAGATGCCGGTCCCATCAAGGTTCAGGTCTTTCCTGAGCTTGAGGAAGTTAAGGTTCAGCTTACCCCGCCTGAAGGTCTGGTTGTGAAGCAGACTCTTGAGATTGAAGGCGAAGAATACGAGTATCATTTTGCCAACACCGGCGTTCCGCACGTTGTTGTTCAGGTTGCCGATGTTGAAGAAGTGGACATTAAGAAACTTGGCGCTGCATTCCGCTACCACGAGGCTTTTGCTCCTGCCGGGACCAACGTGAACTTCGTACAGATTGATGATAATGACAGCCTCATTGTGCGCACCTATGAAAGAGGCGTAGAAGATGAAACCTATGCGTGCGGAACCGGAGTAAGCGCAGTGCAGGTTACCCTCTTTGAACAGGGGCTGACCGATGCTGCGGTACGCGTTCGTACTTCCGGCGGCGAAATCCTTAAGGTTATCATTGAAGACGGTAATGTCTTTTTGCAGGGCGGTGCCGAACTCACCTTTTCCGGTGAGGTCTACCTTGAGTCTTTGGGAATTGAATAGCATTACAGGTTAGATATTTGTGAGACGGGCACCGCATTTTTGCGGTGTCTTTTTACTTATTCTGAAAAACATACCAGAATAGAATAAAATCCAATATAGCCGAAATCAGTCCTTGCATGGGATGAGTATTCCTTGTATAGCCTTCTTTTCGCAACAGTAATGATTTACTGGATAATGGGTTTTCTTGTTTTTCAGTAAAATTTATTGGTTTGTGAGACAAAACAAAAGAGCGGTGTTGACCACTTTTTGTTAACAGATTGAAATTAAAACATTAAATGTATGTGTGTTATTACATAATAAACTGGCACGATTTTGGCTTAGTTTGAAAGTAATAATGATTGCAGAATAATGAACTAAGGGAGAGATAAAAATGGCAAATAATGAACTTACCAAGCTTTTACAGGACGTTGTACTCAAAAACGACAAGCCTGCACGTGATGTTGCAAACGAAATCAATAAGCCTTACCCCACCCTTCTTCGTGAAATTAACCCCGAAGATAAAGGTGCTAAAGTAGGCGTTGAAGAACTTATTCCCATCATGAAAGCTACCGGTAGCATTCGTCCCCTGACCAGGCTTGCAAACATCATGGGTTACGTACTTGTTCCCATGGATATCAATCCTGAAGATCCTGACGAAGCAAACTACATGGCTCTCGATCTCATGGACGGTTTCGGTCGTTACTCCAAGGCTCTCAAAAGCGCCCTGCAGGCTGATCCTTCCGATGAACTGGTAGATTCCGTAGAACAGGAAGGCTTTGAAGCAATCACCGCTATCCTGACCATGGTTCACTACCTGCGTAAAAGATCTGAAGAAGAAAAAGCCAAGAACGCACCTCGTCTCGCTCAGGTCAGCTAACTGACATTCTGAGTCGATCGATAAGGTTCCATCAAAAAAATCCCCGCCAATTGATACTGGCGGGGATTTTTTTGTTCAGCACATAGCTTGTGTGTGAAAAAAGATTAGCAGTTATGAACGTCCTTGTTGATGTAGAAGCAGAGGTCGAAGAGGTTGTTGACCATCTGGTCCACGAGATGGTCCTGCTCCGGGCAGGGGGCTTGAGTGTTCACTGTCTTATTTATGATTTTTGCAAATAATACCGAAACAAGTTCATCGTCTTTGTGACTCCAATACTTGGTGGCAGACGCAGCTTTGTTATCAAATCCGTGATAATACATACACTCCTCCGTGAGTGGGGACATCCGGCGGGTAGAAATTCACCTGCCGGTTCATACTTTTGCTATCGGCAGGCGGTGGCAATCACTTTACATGAAATAAATATATTTTTTGGAAATACCTGCAAAATGCCTGCGGTCATTGATTTAATGATATAAAATAAATACAAGGGAGGGGTAGGCGTAACAGTGCCTGCCCCGATACGATGGAATCCATGTAATCTTGTAATAAAAAGTGCCGCCTTCTTACCGAATGGCAGTGCCGGGATGTATCCGATGCGTTTTTCCCTCAGACGAAAGATAATCGCTATTGCCTGCGGAGCTGCAATTATTCCTATTGTGGCTATGTTTATCATTACCGATGTCCTTGAGGATCGGTTGCAGGATTGTATGAAGGATGAGGTTCGTTCCCTTATCGAATCCCATGTTTCGCAGATGACTGCCGACCTTTATGAGGAATGTCGCACCTCAGATCAATTACTTACTGCAGAAACCGAAAGGGCGGCCATGGCTTTGCAGTCCCTGATGGATGACGAAGGAAGTATTCAAGTCTTGAAGAGGGTTTCGGATTGGCCTGTGAATAACCATCGCGACGATTCTGATGAGTTGACCGTTCCGGTTATGACATTGGGGGGCACGGAATTTACCTATTCGAAACGTAAAGGTAAGCCGCTGTCCATGCTGGTGGAAGCGACTCGTATTTCCGGTGCTTATTGCACAATCTTTCAAAGATTGAATCCCGAAGGTGATATGCTGGTGGTGGATACCACGGCTCCTGCCGGGGATTTGAACTGGAAACTGGGTGATATTTTTTATTCTCTGGGTGAGGACGGCCGGGTTGTCACAGCCATTGATGATGTCCTTTCCGGACGCAAGGCTCAAAATTATGGGGCAATGGACCATGGCTCCCGTTTCACCATATACATTCCTTTGAGGGATCTGGATGGTTATGTGACAGGCATGATGGCTGTCTACATGGATGATGATATTTTGCAGGTTCTGCGCAATTCCATGCTCAAAACTTCCATAGGCAAGACCGGTTATATCTGGGTTATCGGCACCAAAGGGGACAGTCGGGGCCGCTATATTGTTTCAAATTCACCCCAGAATGACGGGATGCATGCAGATGAGATAAGCGGCAATAAAGGTTTTGTGCAGGATATCCTGAACCAGGCTATTGAAGCCGGGGAGGGTAAGCTTAACAGTAAAAGTTATGTCTGGAGAACCGGACCGGATGATGAGGGCCGGGATAAGCTTTCTGTTTTTACTTATTTCAAGCCTTGGGGCTGGGTTATCGGTGCCGGGGTGTATCTTGACGAGTATCAGGGCATTACCACCCGTTTGACCGGAGTCCTTGATTATCTGGTGGAGTGGTTGAGTATTACCGGTATGGTACTGCTGGCCATTACCCTTATTGTTTCTTTTTATGCCAGCGGACTGATCGCTGAGCCGCTCAGCCACATGGTGGAACTGGTTAAAGTTATAGCTTCCGGTGATCTGCATAAAGCTCGGGAAACCATTGCGATAGTTGACGAATCATGCCCCAATGCCCGTAGGGCGGTGCGGCATGCCGAGAATCCTGAACTTCTTGATGAGACCGGGCAACTTTACCTCGCGGTTAAGGGGATGGTTAATGTTCTTTTTTCCCTTATCGGACAGGTGCAGCGTTCAGGTATTCAGGTTACCACTTCTTCTACGGAAATTGCGGCTTCTGCACGCCAGTTGGAAGTGACCGTTAACCAGCAGGCTGCTGCAACCACCCAAATAAGTGCCACCAGTGCCGAGATCTCAGCCAATTCCGGCGAGCTTGCCGGGGCTATGCATCATGTCAATGAGGCTGCCTCCAATATGGACAATCTCGCCTTTGAAGGTCAGGACGGTCTCAAGACCATGGTCAGGATCATGGATGACTTGAGTTCTGCAACCATGGTCATTACCGGAAAGTTGGACGAAATCAACGACCGGGCCAATGCCATTGAAGGTATCGTCAATACCATTACCAAGGTTGCGGATCGTACCAACCTTCTTTCCCTTAACGCAGCAATTGAAGCGGAAAAGGCCGGAAAATTCGGTCAGGGCTTTTCCGTTGTCGCGGCCGAGATCAGACGTCTGGCAGATCAGACTTCTGTGGCGGCCCTTGAAATTGAAGATATGATCAGCAACATGCGCAGCTCAGTCGACTCCGGTGTGGATGAGATGGAAAAGTTTGCATCAGATGTCCGGTTCGGTGCTGAAAAGGCGGGTAAGCTGGGTAAAAAACTGGAAGGAATCATGACCGGGGTCCGTGAACTCAATCCCAGAATTGAACAGGTCAACGATGGTATGACCGCACAGGCCGAAGGTGCTGGGCAGATCAGTGAAGCCATGGCCCAGCTTTCGGAAACTGCTTCCGATACTTCTGATGCCCTTTCAGAATTCAACAGAGCGACATCGCAGCTCAATGAAGCGGTTCAGGGCTTGCGCAGTGAAGTTGCGCGCTTCAAGGTGAGTGAATAACCATGCTGGTACTCACATTCAGGATAGGTGAATACGTGTATGGGCTGGAAGCCCGCTCTGTAGCAGAGGTGGTTCCGCCTACTGTCTGCAAGGAACTGCCCCGTTCGCCTGACTTCGTAAAAGGGCTTTTTAATTACCGGGGCATGGTTACTCCGGTAGTGGATCTGTCCATGCTGGCAATGGATGTCCCTTGTGTATCGCGAATGTCCACCCGGATTGTTATCATTGATCTGGCCGATCTTGATACCGGTACTGAGCGGGGTAAACAATATCTTGGGCTGTTGGCTGAGAATATCACCGAGACCCTGAAAGTTACTGATTCTGATTTTGAGGATTCCGGTCTGGAAATCCCCGATGCACCGTGGCTTGGGAGGGTGGCGCGAATAAATGATTGCATGTTGCAATTGCTTAAGCCGCACAAGTTGCTGAGCGAGGAGTTGCGGCAGGTTCTTTTTCCAAAAGATGATTCGGGATCGGTTCAGGAGTAAGGGATGAATGTTGCGCCGTTTCTGAAGATACTCAATCGAGCCGTTGGCTTAGCACCGGAATCCTTGTCCCGTTCCGGTATTGAGCTGGCAGTAAGGGCACGTATGAGAGAGACCGCAACTACCGAAAAGTCATATCTTGGTCTGATACGTACCAGTGATAAGGAATTGGCCGAACTGGTTGAAGAGATTGTGGTCCCGGAAACATGGTTTTTCAGGGATAGCAAACCGTTTGAACTTCTTTTTGAAACTGTTGCCGGGCGTAGTGATGAATTTCGGGTGCTTAGTGCGCCGTGTTCCACCGGAGAGGAACCATACTCCATAGCTATGACCCTCATGGGAGCCGGACTGAAAAAATTCCGGGTTGATGGGGTCGATATCAGTGAACGGGCTTTGAATAAGGCAAAAGGTGCTGTTTACGGTGAAAATTCTTTTCGTGCTGAGCTTCCGATTTATGCTCAGAGGTGGTTCCGTAAATGCGAACAAGGCCGCATGCTCGCCCCGGAGATAAGGGATTCGGTTAATTTTCATGCCGGTAACATCATTGATGGCTGCCTTCCAACAGGCAGATATGATGTGGTTTTTTGTCGCAACTTGTTGATTTACCTTGATGATGGTTCAAGGAAATGTTTGGCGGCATTGTTGAATGAAAAGTTGAAGGATGACGGATTGCTTTTTGTAGGCCATGCCGAGATTCTTCCGGTTTTTAACGATTGGTTCACTCCGGTCAGGAAGCAGGGAACTTTTGCCTTACGTAAGGGTAAACGTAAGGTTGCCACCCTGCTTAAACAGCCAGTCTGTACGCATCAGAAGTGTCCCCCAAATTCTTTCTCAGGCTCAGGAACAACGCTGGCACAAAAAGCATTCATACCCGCACCGGCCTTTAAACAGCCGGAGCCTGACTTCGGGAAAACGAAGGCTGCTGATGTTGAAAAGAATGTGGAAAAGATTGAAAGTGCGGAGTCGCAGCCAAGTTCTTCTATCGGGCAGATCAAAGTCCTTGCGGATCAAGGCCGCACGGCAGAAGCTTTGAGTATGTGCGATGAATTGCTCAAGCAGGCGGTACCGGAGCCGGAATTGTTTCATCTTTGCGGTCTGCTGCATGAGGCCGGAGGTAATATTACCATGGCTGAGGAGCTTTATGGCAAGGCCCTGTATCTCGAACCGGATCATATGGAATCGCTGGTACATCTCGCCCTGCTGCTGGAAAACCGGGGTGATTTGCGTAAGGCTGAGATCATGCGTAACAGGGCCCGTCGGGCTGAAAAAAGGAATGAGGCCGGTTAATGCTTGAATCCTGCTGGAATACAATAGGTTATGCCGGGGATAGATCCTGCCCGGAACTGGAGCGCTGGAGCCATTGCTACCATTGCCCGCATTTTACCAGTGCAGGGCTTTCCCTGCTGGACCGTGAGCCGCCCGAAGGTTATCTGGACGAGAACACCGAAGCCGTAGCAATTGCCAAGGAAGAGGAGCAGATCGAAACATCCGGGGCAGTGGTATTCAGAATTTCCCGTGAATGGCTGGCTCTTTCTTCACAGGTTTTTATTTCAGTTCTGGAAGAGCGCATTGTGCGTCCGGTTCCGCATCGCAACAGCAGGATGTTCCGGGGATTGACCAGCCTTCAGGGACAGATAATTCCGGTTGTTTCAGTGCGGGAACTGCTAGGTCTTGAAGCGGAATATCTTACCGAAGAGGAAAAAGGGTTTCGTGTTTACAGCAGGTTCATCTGCGTGGATCGCGGTTTCGGGCGCTGGATTTTTGCGGTGGATGAAGTCTTCGGGGTCCACCACTATTCGCCTGATGCGCTTATGGATGCCCCGGCTACCGTGGCTAAAGCCCCTGCGGCTTACACCCGCGGCCTTTTTGAAATAGATGGTAAGAGAATTTCTCTGCTGGAAGATGAGCTTCTTTTCGAGGCTTTTAACCGCATTATCAAGTAGGGCGGAAATCAATGAGCAACAGCCGGACAGGGAGAAAATAAAGTGACGCGAGATATGGCGGATCTTTCCATGCTGGAACTCTTTCGCATGGAGGCGGGTAATCATACCCGGGTGCTGGAAGAAGGCGTCCCCGGTCTGGCTGCTGATGTCTCCCCGGAAAAAGTGCAGCCTTTGATTCATGCAGCTCATGCCCTGAAAGGTTCGGGCAAGATTGTGGGATTGGCTGATGCTGTGCTGCTTTCGCAGGCTATGGAAGCCGTGCTGGACAGGTGTTCCGGTTCAGGGGCCCCCCTTGCTGGGCAGACTATTGATGCCTTACTTGACGGGACACGTTTCCTGCATTCCCTTGCTGAGGTTGAAGCAGATGGAATGGACGGCTGGCTTGAAGAAAGGGCCGGGGAATTTAAAGAACTGCTCGCAAGTATTGAATCTGTTGATCTTGAATCTTCCGCAGAGTCCACAATAGAAGCTGATGTTCAAAGCACAGAACAGGAAAGGCTGTTAGAAGAACCGCAAATTAATTCAGAGGAAATTTCAGAACCTGCTCCTGCGCAGGCAGTTGCTCCGGTCAAGAAGGATATCCCCCTTGCCGACCTTTCCATGCTCGATCTTTTTCGCATGGAGGCAGAGAGCCATTCGCAAGCACTGAATGCCGGACTCTTGGAGCTGGAGAAGGATCAGGCCCCGGACAAGGTGGAACCGCTTATGCGTGCGGCTCATTCCATGAAAGGGGCGGCCCGTATAGTCGGGTTGACTGATGCTGTGGCCCTTGCCCACGCCATGGAAGATTTGCTCGTCTCCTGCCAGAAGGGAGAGACTGTTCTCGACTCAGGACAGATTGACCTGTTGCTGGCAGCTACAGATATTTATCGTGATGTATCGCAGCTTGAAACTGATGCCATTCAATCCTTTTTGAGTGAGCGCAAGCCATTCATGGATCAGATGGAAAAGGCTTTGCGCGGTGATGATGAGGCGGCAACTATAGTTTGTGCTGAAGCCTGCCCGCAGAGAATCCCGACTGCAGTGGCCGAACCTGTTCCCGAGTCCAATCCCAATACCGTAGCGGAGATTATTGAAGCTTTCCCGGAGCAGGGCGATTACAAGCAGGCAGTTGCGGTCCCGGCTAAAGAGGTTCCTGCGGCTACAGAAATTCCTGCTCCTGTGCAGGGGGGACGTGCTCCTGAAGATTCCGTGGTCCGTGTTTCCGCTGGAAATCTGAACAGGCTGATGGCCCTTGCAGGTGAAAGCCTTGTGGAATCAGGTAGACTGGGTGAATTTGCTTCTTCTCTTTTACGTCTTAAAGGCGGACACCGGGACCTGATGAAGCTTCTTGAAGAGTCCTGCGAGCGTGTGAAACACGGCGTAGTTGCTGATGATATGGTTGATGATTTAAAGGCTGCAGTGAACGACTGTCAGGTTATGCTGGTTAAGCATATCAATAAATTCGACCTTTATCGCAGACGTAATGACAATGTTTCCGGCAGGCTTTACCATGAGGTAATTGCCAGCCGCATGCGTCCTTTTTCTGATGGTGGACTTGGTTTTCCCCGTCTGGTTCGTGATTTGGCCCGTTCGCTGGGTAAGGAAGTAGATTTCATCATTGAAGGTGAAACCACTTCAGTGGACCGCGATATTCTGGATAAGCTGGAAGCTCCCCTCAACCATTTGATCAGGAATGCGGTTGACCACGGTATTGAGATGCCGGATGAGCGTGTGGCTGCTGGTAAGGCATCGACTGGAACCATTAAGGTGGTTGCCGGACATCGGGCCGGGATGCTTTTTATTGAAGTCCGTGATGACGGTCAGGGGTTGGACCCGGAACGGATCAGGGCCAAGGTGGTTGAGCGAAAGCTGGCCCCGGCGCGTATGGCTGAAGAAATGAGCCGCGCTGAATTGATGGAATTTTTATTTTTACCCGGTTTTTCCACTGCCGGAAAGGTCACAGAGATTTCCGGGCGTGGAGTCGGGCTGGACGTTGTTCACGCCATGGTTCAGGAAGTCGGCGGTACAGTCCGTGCTGATTCAGAGCCCGGACAGGGCATGTCTTTTTCCATGCAGCTTCCGTTGACCCTTTCAGTTATCCGCACTTTGCTGGTCAAGATTGCCGATCAGCCCTACGCCATTCCCTTAAGCCGTATCAGCCGTATTGCTTCGGTTTTTCCGGAACAGCTCAAGCTTGCCGAGGACCGCCAGTATGTATCTCTGGACGGGGCCAATGTCGGCTTGGTGCCTGCGGCCCAGATTTTGGGCGTACAGTCGACCCAAATTGAAAAAGACGGTCTCAAGGTGGTGGTCATTAGTGACCGCATGAACAAATACGGGCTGGTGGTGGATGATTTCCTGGGTGAGCAGGACCTAGTGGTCCGTCCGCTGGATCATCGTCTGGGCAAGGTACCGGATGTGAACTCGGTGGCTATGATGCCTGACGGCTCCCCGGTGCTTATTCTGGATGCCGAGGATCTTGTGCGCTCCATTGATAACCTTCTTTCCGGCGGCAGGCTGGGCAAGGTGGGGCTTGAGTCCGCTGAGAGCGGTCCGGTGCAGAAGATTCTGGTGGTGGATGATTCACTCACCGTTCGCGAAGTGGAACGCAAACTTCTGGTCAACCACGGTTATGAAGTGGATACGGCGGTTGACGGGCAGGATGGTCTCAATGCCGTAATTTCAGGAAACTATGATCTTGTGGTCACTGATGTGGACATGCCGCGTATGAACGGTCTGGAACTGACCAGCAGGATAAAGGGTGACCCGGACCTTAAATCCATCCCGGTAATGATGGTTTCCTATAAGGATCGCAAGGAAGATAAACTTCGCGGCCTTGAAGCCGGAGCAGACTATTATTTAACCAAGAGCAGTTTTCATGATGAAACCCTGCTTTCGGCAGTTGAAGACCTTATAGGCGGGGCTGGAAAATGAGAATAGGTATTGTGAATGATCAGGCTTCAGCGGTTGATATTCTAAAAAAAGTGATTGTTGATGCCGGACACGAAATTGTTTGGATAGCCCATAACGGGGAAAGGGCTGTTGAAAAGTGCTGTGCCGATGTCCCCGATCTCGTCTTTATGGATTTGATTATGCCTGTGCTGGATGGGGCCGGGGCTACACAGGAGATTATGCAGAAATGTCCTTGTCCGGTTCTGATTGTTACAGCCAGCATTGAAGAGAATTCCAACAAGGTCTTCGAAGCCATGGGAGCCGGCGCGCTTGATGTGGTTTCCACTCCCCGTCAGGAAAACGGTTCCATTGAAGGCGCACAAGCGCTCCTCGCCAAAATTTCGGTAATCGGTAAGCTGCGTGGTAATAAACAAGTGAAGGCGGCTTACAGGCCGGCACCGGAAGTAAGGAAGGTTCCACCGCTGCTGGCAATAGGCAGTTCCACCGGCGGACCGTCTGCTTTGGCGACCCTGCTTGGGTCTTTGCCTGAAGATTTTCCGGCTGCCATAGCCATTGCCCAGCATGTGGACGGTAATTTTTCCGAAAATCTTGCCCAATGGCTGGACAGTCAGACCGGGTTGACGGTCGAACTTGCCCGCAGCGGCATGCTTATGCAGGCCGGAAAGGTGGTAATCGCACCCGGTGACCGGCATATGCGCATGGCGCAGGGAGGCATTGTGGAATTGTCCCGAGGGGCCGGTGAGAATATTTACGTGCCTTCTGTTGATGTTCTTTTCGAAAGTCTCTGCTGTGCAGGATTTCCGTCCAATTCAGCGGCAGTACTGCTTACAGGTATGGGGGCCGATGGAGCTCGGGGGATGTTCGAGCTCAGGAACTCCGGGTGGATGACCGTGGCACAGGATAAGGAGTCCAGCGTTGTCTGGGGCATGCCCGGTGCAGCGGTGAAGTTGGGGGCGGCAAGAGAAATATGTTCCATCGAGGATATGGCCGGATTGCTGGTAAGGCATTTTAAAAAACGTTTCAGGAGTTAAGGATGACCGAAGTTAAAGAGCAACTACTCACCGAACATAAGATCAATGTTTTGCTCATCGATGACCAGCCTATGGTAGGGGAGGCGGTACGTCGTATGCTCGCGGGCGAGGATGACATTGATTTCCACTTTGTGAGTGACCCGACCAAGGCCATCCCCACTGCTGAGAAGCTGCAGCCGACAGTAATTTTACAGGATCTTGTTATGCCCGAGATTGACGGCATGACTATGGTCAAGTTCATGCGGGTAAATTCCAAGCTTAAAGATATCCCCCTTATCGTACTTTCAACTAAGGAAGAACCTGCTACCAAGGCCGAAGCATTTGCTCTCGGAGCCAATGATTATCTGGTCAAGCTGCCTGATCGTATCGAGCTGCTGGCCCGAATCCGTTACCACTCCAAGGGTTACATCAACCTCTTGCAGAGGAATGAGGCTTACGAGCAGTTGCGTGAAAGCAGGGACGCGATGCGTAAGGAGCTGGCGGTTGCCGCCGACTATGTTACCTCGCTTCTTCCTGATCCGCTTAAAGAGGGAGAGATTCAGGCTGACTGGCGTTTTATTCCTTCTACATCATTGGGAGGTGATTCCTTCGGCTATCACTGGCTGGATGATGACCATTTTGCCATGTATCTGCTTGATGTCTGCGACCATGGAGTCGGCTCCGCTTTGCTTTCTGTTTCAGCCATGAACGTGCTTCGTTCCCAAACCCTGCCGGATACGGATTTTCTCAAGCCGGACAAGGTTCTGGAAGCTTTGAACGATTCTTTCCAGATGGATCAGCAGAACAATCTTTATTTTACCATGTGGTATGGCGTTTACCGTAAATCCGACCGGACCCTGACCTATTCCAGCGGCGGTCATCCTCCGGCACTGCTTATTGTGGGCAGGGAAGCAAAACAGTTGCGTACTCCGGGGATGATTGTGGGCGGCATGCCGGATATGACCTATACCAGCGATTCCGTGACCGTTGAGCCGGGAGCTCGGTTCTTTCTCTACAGCGATGGTGTTTATGAGCTTAAAAAGGTTTCCGATGGCAAGATGTGGGAGTTTGATGAATTTGCCGGGTTCATGAGAGATACCGGAGGAGAACTGGGTAAGCCAATTGACCAGCTGATAGCTTATACCCGTGAATTGCAGGGCCGTGAGCTTTATGAAGATGATTTTTCCATGGTTGAGTTTGTTTTTGCCTAAATATATCAGGTAATTAATTGGGAATTAAAGAGGACTGATAATGAGTATCCGCAAACAGTTCATAGCCGGATGTGTGGTTTTCTGCATAGCCTTGACCGTATCCATAATGTGGCTGGTTTCAGACTATGCCCGTGAGACCCTGATGGACCAGTTCCGGTCCAAGGCAGAAATCATGCTCCATACCATGAAGGCAGTGCGTAAGCATACCGGGTCGGTAATCCGTCCTAATGCTACGGAGATCCTGCCTAAGAATATGTTTGTTCCAGAGTTGCAGTCCACATCTTTTACCGCCAACGGAGTCTTCGGGCGTATTCCTGATCTTTACAGGCATGATCTTACTTTCAAGACCGCATCCACCAAGCCCCGTAACCCTGACAATCTGGCCACAACTGATGAGGCCCGGATTATTGAGGAGCTTGATGCCATGGCCCGTGAAGGTAAAAGGCCATTTATCGAGGAAATCCGTAATATCAATGGGATAGAGTCTTTTATCGTGGCTGAAGGTGAGTCCAACAAGCCTTCCTGTATGGTTTGCCACGGTGACCCCAAGGATGCTCCCCCGTCCATGAAGAGCAGATATCCGGTTAAGGATGATATGGGCTATTACCGCAAACCGGGTCGTATTGAATGTGCTATGATTTCAGCCATTCCTTTGGCTGCCATGACTGCTGCATCCAATCAGGCTCTAGGAGCAGTGGTCTTCATGGGTTGTGTTTTTATTGCTGTAACCCTTGGCTTTCTGCTTTTCGGATTGAACCTTATTTTTAGCCCTGTCTCCCGCATAACCGACATTGCCAAAGATATTGCTGCCGGGGACCTGCATAGAGCCAGTGTTTCCATCCGCAAGATGAAGAATATGGCCGAAGGGAAATTCTTTGCGGGCAGGATTATCAGGCCGGGCAACGAGATCGGCAATCTGGTGACATCTTTTGAGACGATGGTCTCAGGGTTGTCAGAACTGATCGGGGAAGTGCAGTCTTCCGGTGATAATGTCTCTGTGGCCGGAAATAAAATCAGGTCTACAGCTGAGTATATTGATTCGGCAGTAAACAGGCAGGCTGCTTCGACTAATGAAGTCACCGCTACCAGCAGGCTGATCAGCAAGACTTCCAAAGATTTAGTCGAAGTAATGGCTGATGTTGCCGAAAGCGCCAGTGAATCTGCCCATATGGCCGAGACCCTGCAGGGCAACATCGAACGGCGTGAGCAGTCCTTGATAAGGTTTGTTAATTCTACTGAAAGTGTTGCTTCACGCTTGGCAGCTATTGATGAAAAGGCCAGCAGGATCAATCATATTGTGACCACCATTGCCAGAATTGCGGACCAGACAAACCTTCTCTCCCTAAATGCGGCCATTGAAGCGGAAAAAGCCGGGCAGTTCGGACAGGGATTTTCAGTGGTTGCCCGTGAGATGCGCAGGCTGGCTGACCAGACCGTAATTGCTGCTGAAGATATTGAATTAATGGTCAGGGACATGCAATCCGCCGTCAGTTCCGGGGTCATGGAGATGGAGACTTTCAATCATGAAGTACGCTCAAGCGTTGATGAAGTTGAGCAGATGAGTGCCGATCTTGGACAGATTGTGGAACAGGTTCGGGTACTAAAACCCCGTTTTGTGGATGTTTCCCGTTCCATGGGTGATCAGGCTGACAGTGCGGAACAGATAAGCGATGCTATGTCTGACTTGAGTGAAGCTGCTGCCGGAACCACCGAATACCTTGAAGATTTCAAGCGAACCGTGGCAAGTTTGAATTATACTGTACAGAGTTTGAGCGGGGCGGTTGACGGTTTCCAGACTGTTGAAGACGATTTCTTCAAAGCTGCGGGTGAAAAAAAAGACACAACCAAGTCAGAAACTGAGCCTAATTCGGATAATTAACATAGTTGTAACGACTCCGTCTTAATTCGTACCATTGTTACAGGTAAGGTCCGACCAAAAGGAGATAAATGTGTCAGTTGAGAAAATACTGGTTGTTGAAGACCATAACGATACTATTGAATTGTTGAAGTACAACCTTACCTCTTCCGGTTACGAGGTTGTAACCGCCATGGACGGTCATAAAGCCCTTGATCAGGCTAGAAAAGAAACCCCGGACCTGATCCTTCTGGATCTGATGCTGCCCGGTATAGACGGGCTTGAAGTCTGCCGCAGACTGAAGCAGGAAGTCGCCACTCAGCACATCCCGGTTATTATGCTCACAGCCAAGGGAGAGGAAGTGGACCGGGTCGTAGGTCTTGAGCTCGGCGTTGACGATTATATCGTCAAACCGTTCAGCCCCCGAGAGCTTGTCCTTCGGGTCAAGGCCGTACTGCGCCGCAGTACTGAACAGCCTGAGCCGCGCCGTCCCGGAAAATGGAGCCGTGAGGGCCTTTCCGTGGATTTCGAAGCCCACACCGTGGAGTGCGATGGAGATCTTGTGGCTCTTACCGCTACCGAGTTCAAGTTGTTTTCTGAACTCCTGCAACACGAAGGCAAGGTGCGTACCCGTGACCATCTGCTGGATACTGTCTGGGATACCCATTTTGAAGGTTATTCCAGAACAGTGGATACTCATATCCGCAGGCTGCGCCAGAAGCTTGGACCCTACGCAGATTACATCGAGACTGTTCGAGGCGTAGGCTACCGTTTCAAGCATTCTTAGGGCAGCCCTACCAAACTGCATCAATGGATAAATCTGCACCCGGAATTTCCGGGGGGCTTTGTTGCGTCCTTAAAGTAATCCTTACCTGATTGTCACTTTTAGGCGTTGATTCCATGTTAAGTTGTCAGCGTATTTATTTAACATTCTGACTTTAAGACCAATTATGAACAGCGACCTTAAATTTTCAATTAAGAGCAAGTTATTTATTGCAGTGTGCCTGACAGCTGCTATCTGTGTCAGTCTGCCTCTGGGCTTTGCCTATCATCTGCTGAAGGCCGATCTGATGGAGGACTCACAAAACAGCGTGCGTGATAAGATGGAGCTTGCCAGACGCATCTATAGAAAGAGTGACGGTGCCGGAGTACAGAGCCGTGTAGAAGCTGTGTCCGGCATGCTGGGAACAGAAGTCGGGTATATTTCTGTCGATGGTAAAAAGGTTGTACAGCCCACTTGGGCTGTCGGGGATTCCATCTCATTGGATGATGCTCAAATCAGGAACGCGGAGGGCGTTCAGCCCGGATTGCAGCTGCAGGAAGATCCTCTGGACGGAAAGGAGTTCATGATGGGCGCTGTAAAGGTTTCCCATGGTGTGGAGTCACCGGCGGGTTATCTGGTAATCAGGGAGTCCCTGCACGGGCCGGAAGAAAGAATGGGCATGATTCTCAAGGTCTTTTTCTGGGCGCTGCCTATTGTGGCTCTTGTCTGCTACGGGGTTATCCGTTTTGTGACCATGCAGCTCAGTTCATCGGTAGAGTCCATGGTCCGTACTGCCGAGGCTGTGGGACAGGGTAATTACAAGCGCAGGATCAGGTCTTTCCCTGATAAGGAGTTTATTCCCCTTGCCAATTCCATTAACTGGATGGCTGCGCGTATTGATGAGCACGTCAGCACTATTACCGGCCAAAGGAACAAGATTCAGGCTGTGTTCAACGGTATGTGGGATGGGGTTATGGTTTTGGACGGCAGTTGCCGTATTTTGAGCGTTAACCGTGCCCTGCAAGGAATTTTCCCCGGTATTCAGAATAATTTGGACCGTACTCCTCTGGAAATTATCCCCAGCCCTGATCTTTACGATGCTTGCAGGGAGGTGGTTGGACCGGAAGGACCGGAGGCAACAACAGTGCAGATCGTTCTGCCCAATGGTCGGGTTTACGATGTGAATATCGTCCGTTCTCCGCATACCTCAGAGCCGGGGCAGGGGCCGGGAGCAATCGCCGTATTTCATGATATAAGTGAGATCAAGCGGCTGGAAACAGTGCGTCAGGATTTCGTAGCCAATGTATCCCACGAACTGCGTACACCCCTTACGTCCGTCAAAGGCTATGCCGAGACTCTGCTTTCTGATCCTCCTCCGCCGGAATCCATACAGAAAAAATTTCTGGCAACAATTGAGAAGAATGCCAACCATATGTGCAAGATTGTTGATGATCTGCTCAATCTTTCAAGGCTTGAAAGCGGACATGAAAAGGTTGAGCTCATGCCTATTGATCCTACCGATGCCTTGCGTGAAGCGTGGGAGGCCTGTTCCGGGCTTGCCAAAAAACGAAAGGTCGATCTCAGGCGCAGTTTTGAAAAAGGTGATTTTACTGTAATGGCTGATTCCGGGCAGCTTATGCAGTTGTTCAGGAATTTGCTGGAGAACGGTATCAAGTACGGGCCTGAGGAGAATCCGGTAATTGTTGAGCACCGTGTGCGAGAAGGGCGTTTGCAGCTTGCTGTAATTGATTCCGGGCCGGGGATTCCCGCAGCGGATCAGCCGCGTATATTTGAGCGGTTTTATTCCGTGGAAAAATTTCGGCGTAATGAGTTCGGGTCTACCGGACTAGGCCTTGCCATCTCCCGGCATATCGTTTCCAACCACGGCGGCGAAATATCCGTGCAATGTCCTCCGGAAGGTCATAGACAAGGCACAGCCTTTGTTTTCTCCCTGCCTCTTCAGGCAGTTAGTTGATGCGCTATCGCGGTTTTTAATGAATATATTTTGCCTCCGGCGGCCAAAGAAACTTTTTGAAAAAAGTTTCTCTGGACTCTTCAAAAACTTTTATTAAGGCTTCGCCGCGTTGTTAGTAAAATTGTAATCTATTCGGCTGTCTCTTTACGGGGTAGCCGTTTTTGTTTTGCGTCATTATATTGGTGACAATGCGAGTAGAGAAAGGGTAGATTTCGTGCAAACTTAGGGGAGGTCCGGTTTGAACGAAAAATCCAAAGCAGTGCTTCTCATGGCCGCCACGGCTCTGATCTGGAGTTCCGGCGGGCTGGCAATCAAGCTGGTGGACTGGAATCCTATGGCTATTACCGGGGTGCGCAGTGCTTTGGCTGCTTTGACTCTTGTTATTCTCTTCCGGGGTCGTTTGAAATTAGGATTTTCATTTGTGCAGTTGGGAGCGGCAGCAGGCTACGCCGGACTGCTTATCACCAACGTAGCAGCCACTAAACTGACCACCTCCGCCAATGCTATCCTGCTTGCCTACACTGCCCCGGTCTATGTGGCGTTGCTCGCCCCTTGGTTTCTCAAAGAGAAAACCAGCCGTAGCGATTGGATTTTCATAGCTGTAACTGTGGGCGGCATGGTTTTATTCTTCCTTGATAAGCTGTCTCCAAGTGGACTTTGGGGTAACATCATCGCCGTAGTCACAGGTATTTCCTACGCCATATTCACTCTTTGCATGAGAGCCCAGAAATCTGCTTCTCCGGTGGAATCCGTGATCATGGGGCATCTGCTCACCGCGTGTTGCGGATTGCCTTTCATGTTCAGCGCTATGCCCTCAGCCGAAAGCTGGATGGGGCTTGTCTATCTGGGTATTTTTCAACAGGGGATATCCCTCGCCCTATACACATGGGCTATCAAACGTCTAGGAGCGCTGGAAGCAATCCTGATCATGACCCTTGAGCCGATCTTCAATCCGATTTTGGTAGCTGTCGGCTACGGCGAGATTCCCGGGAAATGGGCCATCATCGGCGGGATGGTGGTGATTTTGTCGGTTACGATGCGCGGGGTGTGGCCGCTATTATCAGGTTTTAAATTTTTACGAATTAATAACTAACTTATTAGTCTTATTGCTATTGAAGTTGATATGTTATAGATCGTATCCGTTTCAATCTATATTATATAAGAGGGGTTATTATGAAGTTTAGGTTTTTGTTTTTAGTTTCACTCATGCTTTTGGGTGCAGGATGTGTTTCACATACAGTTCAAGAAGCGTATCCGGTTGGTAAGATTTATAATGATAGTATTGAATTCAGGGGGATGTCAGTCCCCTTGCCCGAAGGTGATTGGCAAGTCATCGGCAGGGGAAAGGCGGATAAAAGAAATTTTGACGAGCTGGTACTCACGGTAATTAAAGAGAACAAGCCGGGCAAAGCTCTTTTAATAGCGAGGGATACTGCAAAAAATAAATACACAGGGTACTGGCCGAATAAATATTTACAGCGAACGAATATACTATTCACTGAGGTTACCCAGAACACAATGGGAAAGCCTCTCGATGGTTGGTTGATTAACCACATACGTCCAGGATTTGGGAAAAAGGATTCTGAAGCAGTACGAGATGCATATGAATATATGACTGCCAATAAATTAGTATTGCCCGGTAATTTTATTGAATCACGCCATATCCTTACAGGAAAAAGAATAAAATGCAGATATCTTTCATATTCTTATTTGATCAATCCTGAAACAGACGGCTTTGAAGCTCCGGAAAACGCCGAATGGGGAGCTTCGGATTGGAATGTTATAAAGATTAATGGTGATCCCAAAAAAGTTGCATACATTGAACGATTTAAAAAAGAGAATGCTGAACTTCATAGCAAGTTACGAAATGCATTTGATTTTTAGATGTATGAAATCTTCACAGAGTAAAAAAGGCGGCCGTTAATGGCCGCCTTTTTTATTACGAAGCTGCTTACAGTCCGAAATAATTACCCGCTGCTCCCACTGCGCTGCCGAGAATCGCCGACATTGAGATGATGATCGGAACTGCTTTCTTGTCTGTTTCTGCAACAAGAATGATGATGGGCAGGGCTGTTAGGACGGCAATGGTCATTCCGTTGGCCCAGCCGGATAATCCGAAGAGGGTTGTATTTGGTATTAATAATCCCAGAACCAGCCATTGTGTAAAGGCGGAACTGATTGCAAAGACACCAAGCCGTTGCTTGATCATTGGGGTAATATCAATAATTCCAGCTACACAACCTATCAACAGAGCGAGGAGTATTTCATTCATTGAGGGCTTCTTTGGTTCTGGGTGTGATCATAAAAAAGAACCCCGGAAGTTAAAACTTCCGGGGTCACTATTTAAATCGCTTTCTTGCTCTTAAGAAGCGGCTTCTTGATACCGTACTTGGCGAGCACTTGTTTCATTGCAGTGGTGGAATCCGGCGTTCCGGTATGGCGGACAAAAACACGGTACCATGTGCGGGTTCCGCTTTTCCCTGCCTCTACATATGAATCGAGGCCGCTGGAGATGAGCTTGTTGGCAAAGCCCTGTGCCCGTGCAGTATCACCGAAGGATGCAGCCTGATATACATAGCTGTACTGCGGTTCGTTCACTTCCGCGGGATTATCGATTTCCACCGGAGGTTCCGGCTCGGCTTGCTTAACTTCAGCAGCCTTTGCCGCTACCTGAACTTCTGCTTTGGGTGCTGGCTGCGCTGTCTTTGCAGGTTCAGCCTTTTTTACCGGAGCGGCTTTGGTTACTTCCTTCTTCGGCTCTTCCGGTCTTACGGCAGACTCAGGCTTTTTTTTGAGCTGGTCTATATAGTCCAGCTCTTCGGGCTTGAGTACTCCGCCTTTCACTTCCCCGG
Source organism: Maridesulfovibrio pacificus (SeqCode) (assembly GCF_048612815.1). Lineage (NCBI taxonomy): Bacteria > Pseudomonadati > Thermodesulfobacteriota > Desulfovibrionia > Desulfovibrionales > Desulfovibrionaceae > Maridesulfovibrio > Maridesulfovibrio pacificus (SeqCode). The sequence continues at coordinate 3,179,214 of NZ_JBLZNE010000001.1, read as the reverse complement.
AAGCGTTGTTCTGGCTGGGCAGCATCATGGCTATTTCGGGTACATCCTTTTCAGGCTGATAGCCCCGGCCCAGCAGAATTCCCAGCACAAAGAAGGCGCACAAGGCTGCAACAGCCCCGGCACACAGTCCGATTATTTCGGGCATGGTGAAGGTAAAGGTAAATGTCTTTTCCTGAGCGGGAGCGGTCTTCTTTTTTCTGGGCGTAGCCATTTGGAACTCCGGTTTATTATTACATGCTTTCGGGAGCGGAAACACCAAGCAGGCTCAGGCCGTTAGCAAGGGTTCTTGCAACTGCCTGCAGCAGAACCAGTCTTGCTGCGATAACATCTTCTTCAGCAGAAAGGATGTGGTGCATGCTGTAGAATCTGTGCAGGGCACTGGCGAGGTCGCGCAGGTAGTAGCTGATTACGTGCGGGCTCATGTTTTTACCTGCGTTTTCTGCAACATCTGCGAACTGGTCCATGAGCTTCATGAGGTTCAGTTCTTCCGCATTGGTCAGGGCGGAGAGCGGTGCTGTATCAATTGCGGGAACTGCGATGCCCTGATCAGCGGCTTTACGCATTACGGAGCAGATACGCGCGTGAGCGTACTGCACGTAGTAGACCGGGTTATCCATGGTCTTCTGCTTGACCAGCTCAAGGTCGAAGTCGAGGTGACTGTCACTCTTTCTGGAGAGGAACATGAAGCGGGATGCGTCGCGGCCCACTTCGTTAACCACGTCTTCGAGGGTTTCAAATTTACCGGCACGGGTGGACATGGCGATCTGCTCACCGCCGCGCAGCAGGTTAACCAACTGTACGAGGATTACATCAAGCTGTCCTTTTTTGCCGAGAGCTTCCACTGCGGCCTGCATGCGGGGGATGTAACCGTGGTGGTCTGCGCCCCAGATGTCGACTACAATGTCGAATCCGCGTTTGTATTTATCATCGTGGTAGGCGATGTCGGAAGCGAAATAAGTCAGGTCGCCGTTGGACTTGCGCAGTACGCGGTCCTTGTCGTCACCAAGTTCGGTGGATTTGAACCAGAGTGCGCCGTCTTCTTCGTAAGCCATGCCGCGAGCTTTGAGGTCGGCAAAGGTTTCTTCAACCTTGTTGGCGGTTACGAGGCTTTTTTCTGAGAACCATACATCGTGACGTACATCAAAGGCAGCGAGGTCTTTCTTGATACCTTCAAGGATTTCATCCTTACCGTATTCGCGGCAGATGGCGATGGCTTCGTCATCGTTCATATCGAGGATACCGGGATTGCGTTCCAGTACTTCGGCTGCGAGGTCTTTGATGTAATCGCCTTTGTAGAAATCTTCGGGATCAGCAATATCGCGGCCCTGAGACTGCTGCAGGCGGACCCAGATGGAGTTGCCGAGGATGAGCATCTGGCGGCCTGCATCGTTGACGTAGTATTCTGCTTCCACGTCATATCCGGTGAATTCGAGTATGCGCACAAGGCAGTCACCGAGGGCGGCACCGCGACCGTGACCGATGTGCAGCGGTCCGGTGGGGTTGGCGGAAACGTATTCCACCTGAATTCTGGTGCCCTTGCCGATTTCGCTGCGACCGTAGTCCGCGCCTTTGGCCAGTACTTCGGGAACGAGGTCCTGCCAGAAGGAATTGGAAAAAGTGAAGTTGAGGAAGCCCGGTCCGGCGATATCAACTTTCTCGATGTATTTGTCTCCGTCCAGCTCGGACTGAATGGTTTCCGCGATGGCGCGGGGATTCATTTTGGCCTGCTTGGAGAGCATCATGGCGATGTTTGCGGACATGTCGCCGAATTTTTTATCTTTGGGAGGCTCGATAACGGCCTTCTCCGGCCATTCCCAGCCCTTGGCTTCGAGAATGGAACCGAGTACCTTTTCAAGGTGTTGTTTAGCTTTCATGGTGGATGAAATCTCCTTATGGAATTACAGCCTGCTGGATGAGCGGACGTCATCCCGGCTGTTTAATGCGTGATAGGCATGCTTCGCTTATCATCTTTCTTTACAGCTTCCAAGTGTTCATTCCGAGCCTTGAAAGTCATTGCCTAATGCAAAACGGACTTGAAAGTGGAAACCGCTATTGTTATTTCCTTTGATATCCCAAAACATGGCGCCATACAAAGGAGAAATTGAATTGGACGCAGTTGTCAGCCGTTTTCAAAGGCTAAGTTATACTATCCCGTGGAATCTCGGATTGTTGAGTTTCGGTTCCTTCCTTACTGCCTTGGCTATCAAGACGGTGATTATTCCCAATGCATTTTTGCCCAGCGGTATATCCGGCCTGGCTTTGCTGGGGTATTATATTTTTCCGTCCCTATCCTCCGGTGCTTGGGTGTTTCTGCTTAACGTACCCGTTTTTCTTGTGGGCTGGTTTTTCATAAGCAGGCGTTTTTTTCTCTACAGCCTCTACGGTATGGTCACCATGAGTATCTTTATTGATCTGGTGCCTTGGACAGTTGCGTTTGACGACAAGTGGCTGGCCGTACTTGCGGGAGGGGTGGTTCTGGGCCTTGGGTCCGGTATATCCCTGCGTTCACTGGGATCAACGGGCGGTATTGGCATCCTGCAGATTCTGGCCCGTGACAAGCTCGGAATTAAGGTCGGGCAGTTTTCCATGGCTTTTAACGCCATTGTGCTCGGATTCGGAACCATCTGGCTCAATCTCAACGATGTTCTTTATTCATTGGCAATGATATATGTTGCTTCAGCTGCCATTGATGGGGTGCAGCGCTTGTTCAACCAGCGTAAAATGGCACTGATCATCACCACTTATCCCGAAGATGTTTCAGGGGCAATCATGTCTAAAACAGGACGTGGAACCACACTGCTTAATGCCAAGGGCGGCTATAGCGGACAGGAAAAGACAGTTATCCTGACCGTGGTCGATTCATTCAGGATCAAGCGTCTTGAAGCAACGGTTTTCACGATTGATCCGGCAGCCTTTGTCATAATCGAATCAACTTTCAGCGTACTCGGGAAAGGTTTTTCCGTGCCGAGGTAGCTATGAGCAGAACAATTGCGCTTTTGACTGATTTCGGACTCGATGATCCTTACGTGGGCCAGATGAAAGGGGTACTGGCTGATCTGGCCCCTGACTCGCGGATAATAGATGTCAGCCACGGAGTTGAACCGTTTTGTATTTCGCAGGGCGCTTTTTTTCTTTCCGGGGCGATGGAACATTTCCCAAAGGATACAGTCTTCATTACTGTAATCGACCCCGGCGTAGGCAGTGCCCGCCGGATCATCGCCGCAGAGTTCGGGGAGCAGGTTGTGCTTGCGCCGGACAATGGAGTCCTTGAACTGGCTGAAGCCCGTTTTTCCGGGACAATGATTGTTACTGATCTCAGCGAAGCAGCTTCCAAGATTCACAGCTCCGCAACCTTTCATGGTCGGGATATCTTTGCGCCGCTGGCTGCATCCATAGCAAACGGAATTTCACTGGAATCCCTCGGCCCCAAGCTTCCCCTGCGTGAAATTGTACGTACCGGAATCAACAAACCCGTCTGGATTGCAGACGGAGTAAATGCAACCATTCTGCACAAAGACCGCTTCGGTAATCTTGTGTTGAACATCCCCGATACCCAGACCCTGCCCGAGCGCATGTGTATCCCCGAAGATCTGTTGCTCTCCGGCAATGATGACGGTTGCGTAAAGCGGGTCTGCTGCTACGCAGAGCTTGAAACAGGGGCCACCGGACTTTTAGCCGGAAGCCAAGGCTATTACGAGCTGGCCCTTAACCGCGGAGCAGCCTCGGAAATGCTAGGCCTTGAGCCGGGGGATGTTTTGACTTTGAAGTTTTGATGTGGAGATGAATAGTGGGTGCCCCCGGACCGGAGTCCGGGGGCATTGTAATTATTTATGAAGCATTCTCAGTTTCAGCAAAAGAATTTTTGCCCACAACATAAGACAAAACGATCAGCATGAGAAAATTTATAGCAAAAAATGGGGCAAAATACAGTTCTGGTTTCACCTGTGCTAACAATCCCAAGGCTCCGAATATTATACCATTAATAGTAAGTAAAAGAGTGCCTAATAGTAAATTAAAAACAGAGACAGTGAGTATTTTTTTTAAAGAAAAGCATAAACATGCAAAAGAATATATAAGAGGAGAAAAAAAACCATAAAACAAAGATTCCATAATAATACCCAAGGAGCCTTTATATGACAATTCATATTGTATGTCTGGGAAAAAACTTAGAATAAAAGTTGATGTCGCTTCTTTAACTTCAATAAAGCTATTGTCTATGGTGGATGCTGACATCAAAGCCAATTTGTTAATTAACAACAAGGTCAAATAAACAAACGCCATCCTAAATTGAAAATCAAATCTGATTATTTTCAAGCCCAAATCTCTACAAGCAATGCAACTTAAAGCAAAAGAAACAAATAAACTTGAGGTATAAACAGATGCATATTCTGTAACTCCAACAAAAAAAACAGACATCGCTATATATACAAAATATACAGACACAAATACCAAGAAAGGCCAACTTGTAATAATTACAGATTTAATATTATGGATTATTTTGTTTAAAATCATAAGCTCCTCAAATTATTCCCTGCAACGGCACAGAAGTGCCGCTGCAAGATGTTTTTCTATTTTTTCTTATTTTTTTTCATAATATTATTCATTTGTTCGAGCACCTCTATAGTAGGAGCAATCACCGTATCAGGAGTGGAAAGCTGAACATCCACGTAGTTCTTCAATCCGCCTTCAACCCCAGCCTTAATTGTATTAATACGGTTTTTTCTCACATTAGGATCACTGCTGAAAATATCAGTAACCTTACTCGGTTTAAGATTTCTTGCAGCCGTGTCTTTGTTCTTCTGCTTTAATAGTTCTTTTTCTATCATATTGTTCCAGCCCTGCTTGGTAGTCTCGGTGACTGGCTTATGCGCGGGTTGCTTCCCGTTTATTTTATCTTTGATAAAATCTGAAGCCTGTTTTTTGGTATCGGGATGGGTGAGCGGACTATAAGCCTTGTGTGAATAATCCAAAGCCTCATCAATTTTTTCCGATATGTATTCGCCTGCTGTTTCGAGAAAACCTTTGTTTCTCTTTTTCCCTGTCAGGAGACTTTGAGGAACAGCGGATTTTCCAATAGCAATATACTGCCCCCTTTTCGGCTGTTCATTTGTTGCTGACGATTTTTTCCCCACGCTTGTATCTTCAGGCTGGTCCTGTGTTGAGTTTGGAGTACTACAGCCTTTTGTTTTAACGAGACTTTCCATCTCCCGGGCATGTTGCGGGCTTGATTTGGTCCATGTCATTTTCAGGGAAACTTACAATGAAACTGCCCCCGAACCGGAGTCCGGGGGCTGACCTGATCATTGGTGCTGTGTTTTTTTCGTTTCTTTTTTCAATAATAGCTTACAAAGCAAAAGACCCCGCATCGAAATGAGGGGCCTTTTGGTATTAATAAAAAAAAAGGTTTACTTAAAATGCATTCTTCTTTGAGAGGAATTTTCTTAAAGCAATGACGACAAAAGAATGCAGGCCAGCTTCTAAGTAACTGTATAGCCATGACTCCAAACATGAGGTCAATCCAACTTACATCTATTTTACCATTTAAAATATCATAAAAAATAAATATTATAACTGAAAAAAACAAAACAAAACCACATTGCTTGTAGCTATAACAAGTTTGAATTTTTTGACACTCAGGGCATTTAATTCTTATTCTAAGGAAAATAAGAACAAAAACAAAAGTATCAATCAATGAGACAAACCCATATAAAGTCATTTTACACCTTTAAAGTTAAATATAATGAACTTTTCAATTTGAATTCCAATTTTGCATTTGCTTTTTCACTGAATCAAACACAGGCCCTCTAAGCATGTAATCAGCTGCACCATAAGCAGATCCCACAGGGTACGTAAGTACACCTACAGGACCGAACCTTTTAATTCCTCCACGCGCACTCTTTTTTTCCCGTTTCATGCGCTTGTTTTGCCATCTTATTCATTATATCTTTCGTCTCATTACTTACATAAGGACCATAATTAATTACATCATCCCCTTGAGTGTCAAAGACATCAGCAAATCTGGATACAGCTGTACTAAAACCATCCCTCATTTTTCCAAGAGCGTCCAAGACGCCGCCTTCTTCTTTTGTAGTAAGCATGCTTGTCTTGGCCTGCTGCTTCTTTACATTTGCTGTCAGGAGACTTTGGGGAATACCGAATTTTCCAATAGCAATATACTGCTCCATTTTCGGCTGTTCATTTTTTGCTGACGATTTTTTCCCCACGCTTGCATCTTCAGGTTGGTCCTGTGTTAAGCTTGGAGTACTATAGCCTTTTGCTTTAACAAGACTTTCCATCTCCCGGGCATGCTGTACGCTTGATTTACCTGTTAGAATGCTGGTTCCCACGCCTCCTTCTGGCTTATCGGGCTGTGTATTATTAACGGTCTTTGTCAGGGACTGGGCTGTACTCGGTTATTCTTTTGCTAGTTGTAAAGTTGTCGGAAAGGCTAACGATGAAATCGCCTCCGAACCGCAGTCCGGGGGCTGTGGGACTATAGCTACTTATGGACAGGCACTACCGACTACCTCAAAAATTCTTTTTACATCATCACTTTCGTTTTTATCGTAGTGCACATAGTATTTATTCTTTGCTGTTTTAATATGAAAACACCTTACTCCCCACCTATAATATGAAGATTCTGTGAAGTCCTCAACATTCTCGATGCATTCTATTTGTCTATAACGTATTTTAGTGTGGTAAAATGAAAAATTTATAGTGATTCCGTCATCTCCTTTGGTTTTTAAAGTCATTTTGTCCTTATATAAAAAAAGTAAGAAAAAAATAAATATGCAAGGAGGTAATAATTCCAGATAATCACCATCAATTAAGCATGAAAAAATCCCCAAAAACATGATGGAACAAATAAATAAATAAAAAGAATTTCTAAATTTAAAATAAATCATTTTGTCCTACTAATAAGGCAGGAATAAATTCCTGCCTTGCAAAGTTTATAAATCATTTTGTTTTGTTCTTGCCTGTTTGATACTTGGTCCTATTTTGTGAAAGGAAGTAATCAAAGATATCGTTTATCGGGTCTGGAATAACGTCATATTCACCAATGACTTTTGTGTGGGTGATTCCTACCGAATTGGTAATTGGTTGTTTCAACTTATCGGGTCCTATGCTTAAGCGGTTTGGGCTCAACTCGTAATCAGTAGCATTTGCTCCCGTACTATAACTTTTGGATATTCCAACAGTAAAGGGTGTAACCTTTGGATCAATAGTAGTGCTATGTTCCAGACTCTGTCCCCCTAACCCTGCGCTTCCTCTTGAATCCGAAGAATGGGCGGAAATTTTGCTATTAATTCCAATGCCAGTGTCAGCTCCCCGCTAGCATCTCGAAGCACTGCAAGATTGCCATTGGCAAGCCGAACCGCTTTAAACCCAAATGATCCTCCTAACACCCCTAGTCCAAAGCTTCCGCTAAAACCAACTCCAACATTTTTTCCTATAGGCGACTGCTTTTGTTTGTTATCAACCTTGTTTTGATTTGGGCCAAGAATCGCTTCTTCTTTTGTAGTAAGCATGCTTGTCTTGGCTTGCTGTGCATTATTAACAGTATTTGCCAAGGGACTCTGCTGCTGGCTGGCCTTTGAGGCTGCCATCCCTATTTTTTGTTGGACCATTTCCGCTTTTTCTCTAGCCTTACGATCCTCTTTTGCTTGTTTATCCTTAACAAGACTTTCCATCTCCCGGGCATGCTGTACGCTTGATTTACCCGTAATAATGCTGGTGCCCACGCCTCCTTCTGGTTTATCGGGCTTTGTATTATCAAGAGTATTTGCCAGAAGACTTGGCGTATTGTTGGTTAAATCAATTATGCCACGACGGGCCAGATTCTGTCTTTTTTCTTGACGTGTTTGCTGAACAGTCGGCTTCGCGGGCATTCCGCTCCACAGATCATTGAGGTCCGCCAAGCGTGAAAGTTTTTGATTAAAACCTGCTCCAAGATACTCCGCAAAGTTTGGTCCTGCATAGCCGGTATAGTGAGCATAGCCGCCTAGTTCATTCATACTGTAGCTGTTGGAGTTTGTCGGATTGCCAGTGGTCTTGAGACTTGTGTTTCCATTAAATCCAAGACTTGAATTGGCTTTTCCGTTGATCTTTCCTGTGCCGAAAGCACCAAAGACGCCCCCGTGTCCGATTGATTTGTTCGAATTGGTGTCTGATGACTTTTCGTCAGAGTCTTTGTTTTTGTTCCTGTTAGATCCAAGGGATGACTTGGCTCTGCCATCGATATTCCCGCCGCCGAAGGCACCATGCATGCCGTTATGCGATCTCAATCCAAGTGGATCAACAAAGTTAACCGGATCATCCAGACAATAACCGTAAACATCCACATCCCCGCCAGCATAGCCCAGCGGATCAGGAGAAATGAACCTGCCGATAGCCGGATCGTACTCGCGGTATCCGAAGTGGATCAGCCCGGTATCGGAATCATAGAGACCTCCGGCGAATCCGAGCAGTAGCTCCTCTTCGGGATCACTGTTCAGTATCTGTCGGCCGAAAGAATCATATAGAATTTCCTGTACACTTTTTCCTGATGAATCCGCAATATTAAAGATGCTGCCCAGTTGATCGGTTGCAAAGAGTGCGGTCTGACCATTACGCTTCATTCCCATGCAGCGCCCGTGCTCATTGTAATGGAACCTGCTGATGCCCTCTGCATCTTCCATTGCAACAAGGGTGGTCAGATTATGCCACTGGTAGCGTTGGACGAGCTTGCCGTTAACGTACTTGGCAGCCCTGAAACCGCGCTCATCAAAATGGTATTCAATGTGGGTTCCATTTGGCAGGCGCACTGCGCAGAGCTGGCCTGTTTCGAGGTATTCGTACTTGGTTACGCCTTCGGGGGAGTTTTTTTCTGAAAGGTGGCCATTTTGATCGTAAACATATGCCGTGTTTCCGGCGCGTTCGAGTTGCCCAAGTTCGTTATATTGGTATTCCAGTTTTTCTCCGCTTGCGACCTGAGAGAATATCCGTTGCCCCAATTGGTTGTAATGGTAGATTTCCACAGGTTCGCCGCAGTACTTCACAGCCTGCAGGCGTCCTCCTTCATCATATCCGTATTCAAGGACATGGGTGGATTCTGATGATACCAGCAGTTTGTCTTCGATCCGCAGGTTTTCATCCCTGTTCACAGCCAGTAGCGCATAGATGTTTTCTGGTTCCGGGGTCAGGAATTGGAGGACTTCATCGGCGATTTCATTAATATCCACATTGTCTCGTTTCAACTCATCACGGATTGATTTCCCTGTGCCTGTTTGCGGGCTTCCGGGGTTAAGTATGAAATCTCGGTTACTGACAAGTTTTTTGAACTCGTTCTGGATTGCGTTGCCGTAGGTAGTCTGTTTCAAATTTTTCACTAAAGGCAGATCAGGGTTCTGTTCCATAAACCGGGCATGGATTATGCGTTTCAGCTTGGCAAATGAAGCCTTTGCTTCTTCGTGTTCGTACTGTTTCTGATCCCATTTGTGTTTGACCTCCGGTTTCATCATGGAGGGGTACATGATGTCTCCTTTGGAAAATTCGGAGAAATCAATTTTGGGTTCGGTAAGTTCTTCACCTGTGCTGAGGTCAGTTATTTTCCAGAGGTTTTCGAGCTGTCTTTCCGGCGGTTCGTTTTCACCATAAAGCACCAATCCGGTTGTAATTTCATTACGTGGTCTAAGCTCCATCCGGTAGCGGTTGAAATCTTTCATATCTTTTCTCCCGTGTTAGAGTTTTGGGAGATGTACTTTGAACCCATATGGTTCAAAAGAATCCATCTCCCTTGACTCAGTATGCCGGGCAGGGCGGACCTTTTTCAGGCAATTCAGGTCCGCCTTGAGAAAATAAAGAAAATTATTGATACTGTTTGGATGAATATATTTCGTGACATATTAATTACACTAGGTTTCATGACCCGTATCGGTCCGGTTATGGAGATTGAAGCTGATGATATCGGGCGTACTGTTAAGTGGATGCCCCTTAGCGGGCTGGTACTGGGTGCGGTTGTTGTGCTTCCGTTCTGGTTGGGCTTGTTTGCGGGCAAGTTCTGGATTCAGAGCTGGCTGACTGTGGCGGCATCTGTTTACCTGACCCGTGGATTGCATTTTGACGGCTTTGCGGACATTGCCGACGGGGCCGGTCCTTATCCCGATCCGGAGCGTTTTTGGAAAATCATCAAGGATAGCTGCTCCGGTGTGTTCGGGGTGCTGGCTTCGGTGCTGGCAGTACTGGGGCAGGCGGTTTGCTTCTTCTATGTCTATGAAGCCGGGGCTTATGGGGCTGTCATCTGGATTTTCGTGCTCGGCAGGTTTGGTAATGCGTTGATGAGTATGGTCGGCAAGCCGTTGGCAAGGCCGGGGCAAGGCAGCTTGTCCATGCGCGGAGCCGATGGACTTTCCATTGGAGTCGGGGCGTTAACTGCAATCCTTGCAGGAGCGTTTGCGGTCAGTCCTATGGTGCAACTGCTGGCTTATGTTTTTTGCGGCGGCGCGATTTTATTTTTGTTCCGGCTGGCGAAACGGGTCAACGGAGCCAATGGTGATTTCCTAGGCGCGGCAGTGGTGCTTTGCGAATTGGCAGGACTACTGGCATTCTGTGCAGTGAATTGATATAAGGGCAAAACAATATAACAAGCATAGGAATCTGCATGGACAATCTGCCTACATTGAAGAAATTCGGAGAACAGCTGGACCTTCTTAAGCGGCTCATCAAAGAAGAGGACGGGGAGCAGGCTGATTTCATTGCCCAGAATTTGTATGAGAATTATGCCTATGCTCGTGACGCTTTTCTTTCGCAGGAAGATGAAGTTCTTGGCGCTCGCCATGATATTTCTAAAAAAGATGAGCGTATCCAGGCTCTTGAGGGACAGCTCAAGGAAGCCTACAGCGTTCATAATTCTGATTTTCAGCTTTTTGCCAAGTTCGGCAGGGCCCTTCAGTATGTGAACGGTCTTAAATCTCTTGCCGGCCTTTCCGATATGCTGACCGGGGTAGCGCAGGAGCTTGGTCTTGGTCGCATTGCAGTGGTTCTGGATCGGGAGTTGTGCAAGGGGATGCCATGCCCGGAAATCCCGACTTTTTATCTCAAAGGCTGCATGCGCTATATTGATGCAACCTTGAATAATGGTTCCAACCGTGTTTTTCTCGGGCCTATTTCGCGGATGATGCGCCCGGATGTCTTTTTCGGGGACCCGGAAGTAGGGCCGGAGATGGGCGGTTCCTGTTTCGCCTTCGGGATGATTGATAAGTACAACCCCGGGAAGCTTATCGGTTTATTCTCTATACACGATCCTTCGGAAGATCGTTTTCATCCTGAGATGGGTACGGATTTTCTTGAATATTTTTGTAATTCCGTGGCCTCGACGATTATCGATGTTATTAATCATGAGCGGGGCGAATTACTTCGTGTTGATGTGGAGCGTATAACCAGACATGATTTGAAGACCCCCCTCAATGCGGTGATTAATATTCCGCACCTATTAATCGCTGATGAAAGTGACCCTGAAAAGATTGAGCTGATCAAGAATATTCAGGATGCCGGATACCGTATGCTGGGGCTGGTCAACAGGTCTTATGATATTTACCGCATGGAGACAGATTCTTATATTCTGGATCCGGAAAAGGTTGATGTGCTGCCATTGATAAGGCGCATTGCAATTGATCTTCAGGATATGCTTGAGAGCCGCGGTTCTGAGTTTAGGGTGTTCATTGATGATAGCGAGGTTGATGAGCATGCTTCTTTCTTTGTTCGTGGTGAGGACCTGCTGCTTTTCTCCATGCTTTCCAATCTGCTTAAAAATGCTATTGAAGCCACCCCGGACGGAAAACCGATAACGGTAGAACTCAGTAGCGGCGAATTTCCGCGTGTATCCATTCATAATTTCGGGGAAGTTCCGGCCTCTGTCAGAGAAAGTTTTTTCGAAAAGTATTCCACTGCGGGCAAGAACGGCGGAACAGGGTTGGGAACTTATTCAGCCAGCCTGATCGCCAAGGTTCACGGCGGCTCCATCTGCATGGAGTCCTGCCGGGAAGGGACAACCGTTGTTGTAGATTTTAATCCCGCATCAGCGCGGGGAGGAGACGGGCAGCTTGAAGGTGAATTTTGATCCGCTGCCCGGGGTTGATTCAATACTGAAGCTGCCGCTGTGGTTTTCAGTAATTATGAAGTAGGAAACTGAAAGTCCCAGTCCGGTTCCGACCCCTTTGGGCTTGGTGGTGAAGAATGGCTCGAAGGCTCTTTTGCGGATATTTTCTTCCATGCCCGGGCCATTATCGGAAATAGAAACAGCCACGTAATCCCCGTCCTGCCATATTTTGATTTCAATTTTCGGATTTTCGCAATTGTGTTCCTGCATGGCATGGGCTGCATTACCCAGAAGATTAAGTATAACCTGCTCAATTTCAGTAGTTGAACAAATTACAAATGGCAGGTTTTCCTGATAATTTTTGACGACATCTATTTTTCTGAAGTCATATTTTTTCTTAAGGTCATAATCCTGTTCCGCAAGGGCCACAGCACTGTCTGCCAGTTTAGTTAGTTTGCAGGTGGTGCGGTGCACATCGGTTTTGCGGCTGAAATTAAGCATGTTGGAGATGATTCCGGCTGCCCGGGTTGCGGATTGCCTTACGCCGGACAGTATTTTCAAGATGCCGCGTTCTTCAATATATTCGTTGACCGTTTCTAGAGAAATATCCAGCTTGCGGGCGACCTGCTCATTTTTGGCCATACCGGGGCGCAGCCTTCGTTCAATGTTCTGGGTGCCCTGCAGTATTCCCCCTAAGGGGTTGTTGATTTCATGAGCCATGCCGGCAGCCAAGCCGCCCACAGACATCATTTTTTCAGTCTGGATCATCATCTCTTCAATACGGACGTTGTCGGTAACATCATCAAGGCGGATTACTGCGCCGTCATATCCGTCACTGATCAGCGGATAGATGGTTAAGTTTTCATATCTTGTTTCACCATCAATAACGCGTGGGATACGTGTTTTCTGTTCGGTTTTACCATCGATAATCTGCTGTCTTACCTTCTTTATTTCGTTATCCAACTGGGGAAATACATCAGAAAGCAGCTTGCCGGAAACATCTTCGAATTCCTTTCCACTGGACGTGGTAGCCCCTTTGTTCCAGAGGGTAATCGCTCCGGCCTTGTCTAAGCCCACAAGTATGGAGGGCATGGAATCTATAATATTCTTTTGGTGGTTGCGTAGTTTGATCAGTTCCTGTTGTACGCGGGCGTGTTCTTTGATTTTTATTTCAAGCTGGCGGTTGCTGGCTGAAAGCTGACTGTTGCCGTCTTCAAGAGCAGACAGGAGATGTTCTTTTTCCTCAATTCCTGACTTTATGGATTCCAGCATTTGACTGATAACTGTACCTAATTCCCGGATTTCCCTAGGGCCTTCCTGTGGGATTTCAGAAGCTGAGACTCCACCCTCGCGGATAGCCCGGGCGGCAGCAGTGAGCTTCATGAGCGGTTGGGCTATTTTGCTGGAGAGTATGGTGGCGAAGAAAAGGGCCAGCGCGAGCACACCGATGGAGAGCATGGTTATTTCTTTTCTGAGGATAAGGCCCGGTTTTTCCAGATCATCCATGTAGGCGGTCGAACATATATACCAATCCAGTGGTTCGAAATATTTGATAAAGGCCCTCTTGCGGAAGCTGAAATCTCCTTTGTTGCGCGGAGGTTTATCCCATAAATATTCCATAACTCCGTCCACATGCGCCGCCTCTTTTAGTTCCAGAAAGAGAGGCTTGCCTGTTTCGGGGTTTAAAAGATCAGCTATGGGCATTGCTTCGTAAACAGGGTGGATAACCAGCTTCGGCTTACCTGAAAATAGAAATATGTAGCCATGTTTGCCGATTTTAGTCTTCTTGAAGCTTTCCCGAAGCTCTTTAAGTACAGCTTTGATTCTGGCGTTTACTTCGGCTTCGATGTCGTCAATGTAGACCCCCGAACCGACAACCCAGCCCCATTCCTTAAATATTTCTACGTATGACAGTTTAGGTTGTTCTTTACTGAAACCGTTTTTAGTGGGTTTGGGCCAAAGATATTCTACGAAACCGGAACCGAATTGGGTGCCGATTTCGCGGAAGGTTACAAAGAGATTCTCGTTGCTTTCCCTGACCCCTTTGAAGCGGGGATCATCCAGAATTTTCCCATCCAGATCGGGCATTGTCGCATGCATTATCATCCGAGGGATGGGGGTGGTGTCGTCGTTAACCCATATGTATCCGGTGCCGTCGTCGTAGCGCATGCTTTTCAACTGTTCGATGCTTAGTCTTTTGGCTTCACCTTCTGAGATGACCCCCTGCTTGTACTTATTGTAATTCAAGCGGATCAGATCGATGGAAATGCCCACAATGTTCTGCAGTTGTTCCTTGCGAGAAGCGAGGGCATATTTTTCTGAAAAAACAACGCTTTGGTATTGATTGGTTACTTCTTGGTAGACAGCGTCCACGATGGCTTGAGCATGGGCGAATTCTGATTCCATGACAGATTCGGTTACCGTACGCTGGGCAAAGTAAGTCAATCCGGCAGTAGTCGATATGACCAGCCCGGCTGCAAATAAAAGCAGGATTGCCTTCATGGATTTGAACATTATCCTCCCTCGGCCATATTACTTGGAATCTGATTCTCCTGTTATAAATATAGCATAGTAATAAGAGGCGGTAAATTTAATTACTATCCGGGGGGATATGTTTTTCAGTTGAGGTCTATGTAAAAGGAATCCTGCGGACCTCTCAGGAGTTGAAAGGAATCAGCTTTGATGCGGATGATTGAATTTTCAGGTCCGGAAAAGGCGTCTGCAATTGCCGGAGCAGTATCGGCAATTGCAGACTTAATGGTTTTGATTTCTGATTTATCAGTAACCGGGACATAAGTTCCTTTGACAGTAAGAGCCTTTATTTCATGGCGCCTGTCGGATAGTTTTCCATCCCGGTCATCGATAAGCAGGCTGACCTGAGCATTTTGGGACAGGTTCTGCCATTTGCGGCTTTTTCTGTTGCTGACCATGTATATCTCACTGCAGTCCGCAGAGCTGGCGTAAGCCATAAGTGAAGTGTGAATTCCATCGTTACCTGAAGTGGCCAGAACAAGGATATTGCACTTGCGGATGAGTTCCTGACAGTGAGTTAATCGCTGGTCATTACACATGATTTACTCGAAAAGGACTTTCTGTCCTTCAATAAGGTCATTGATTACGGAAGCATCTGAGAGAGTCGAAGTATCACCGAATTCGGTTTCACCTACCGCAATACTACGCAGAATGCGGCGCATGATTTTGCCGGAACGGGTCTTTGGCAATCCTTCGGAGAATTGGATGGCTTCAGGTACGGCAATCGGGCTAATCTTTTCACTTATCCAATTACACAAGGCCGTGCGTGTTTCATCGTCCTGATCCAGACCGCTGCGCAAGGTAACGTATGCGTATACCGATTGTCCTTTTACTTCATGTGGAATCCCGACCACGGCGGCTTCAGTTACGTCCGGGTGAGCGATAAGTGCGGATTCAATTTCTGTGGTGCCCAGCCTGTGACCGGAAACATTAATCACGTCATCAAGGCGGCCCATGATCCAGTGGAATCCGTTTTCATCAATCCTCGCCCCGTCTCCGGTTTCATAGTTGCCTGGAAAGCGTTCAAAGTATGTCCTGCGGTAACGTGCGTCATCATTGTGGATGGTACAGAGCATGCCGGGCCACGGTTTTGTTATCAGCAGGTGTCCGCCTTCATTTGCAGAGGCTTCGCTGCCGTCACTGCGCACGATGGCTGTCTTTATCCCGGGAAGGGCATGTCCGGTTGATCCGGGCTTGAGTTTGCCCACATAGGGCAACGGTGAAATAAGGATGCCGCCGGTTTCTGTCTGCCACCATGTGTCCAGCAGGGGAAGTTTATCCTTGCCGATATGCTTATGAAACCAGATCCAGACTTCCGGGTTGATGGGCTCGCCCACGGAGCCGAGAATGCGCAGGGTGGAAAGATCGTACTTTTCGGTCCACTGTGAACCTTCACGCCTGAGGGAGCGGATGGCCGTAGGGGTGGTATAAAAGATGTTTACCCCGTAGCGGTTGATTATCTCCCAGTAGCGGTCCGGCCGGGGATAGGTCGGGACACCTTCGAAAAGCAGGGTGGTCGCTCCAAGGGCCAGCGGTCCGTATACGGTGTAACTGTGTCCGGTGATCCAGCCGATATCGGCAGTGCACCAGTGCACGTCATCGTCCTTCAGGTCAAAGACCCATTGGCTGGTGTGGGCGGTGATGGTCATATAACCGCCGGTACTGTGCACGATGCCCTTGGGTTTTCCCGTGGAACCGGAGGTGTGCAGAATGAACATCGGGTCTGTGGAGCGCATGGATTCCGGCTTGCAGTAGTCTTCAATGTCCGGGGCTGCCATCTCATCCTGCCACCATGTGTCGCGGCCCTCGATGAAATCAATTTCGTCCCCGGTGCGTTTGACCATAATGACCTGCTCAACTGACGGGCATTCGAAAAGGGCTTCATCCACATTACGCTTCAGGGGAATTGTTTTGCCCCCACGGAGAACTCCATCCGCGGCAATAAGTATTTTTGCATCGCAGTCAATGATTCGGCTCTGCAGGCTGACAGCGGAAAATCCGGCAAAAATTACTGAATGCACAGCACCGATGCGGGCGCAGGCCAGCATGGAGATAACCAGTTCGGGAACCATTGGCAGGTAGATGGCTACCCGGTCGCCCTTGGATACACCCATTTTTTTGAGCACATTGGCGAAACGGCAGACCTTGCGGTGCAGCATATGGTATGTGAAGACCCGGACTTCATCTTCCGGTTCGCCTTGCCAGATCAGGGCGGCCTTGTTGCGTTTGCCGTTTTCCAGGTGGCGGTCGAGGCAGTTTTCTGAGGCGTTCAGCCTGCCTCCGGCAAACCATTTATATTCATTTTTTTCAGGATTTGACTCAAGGGCTGTTTTGAAGTCCCGTTTCCAAAGTAACAATTCCCGCGCTCTTTCTGCCCAGAATTTTTCGGGATCATCATCTGCAATACGACAGGCTTCTTCGTATTGCTGTGCAGTTATATTGGAATTCGCCAGCATTTCCTCTGGGGGATCAAAGGTCCGCTCTTCGTTCATCAGGTTTTCAATGCTGTTCTCACTCATATTTCCGGCTCCGACTCATGAAATTTTATGCTGGTTTGTGTACACTTCAATTAATCATATACGCTGTTTCAGCCGGGTTGAACAGGGTTGCGGACCGATAACCATCGGCGGAAACGGAATATTTAAGGCTGTGTTGAACGCTTTATGCTTGATATGCAGCTTGATCAACGGGTATGTAGAAGGTTGTGGAAGGATAAGCAGCGGAACCCAAACAAGAGGCTTTCATGAGTGTTATCAATCTGGAATATCTATTTCAGCCCGGATCAGTGGCCGTAATCGGTGCAACCAATGACCCTGCGAATGCGGGTAATATTCTTATGCGCAACCTTATGGGCGGAGGTTTTCTCGGCCCGGTGATGCCGGTGAGCACTGATGCTGAGGCTATTTCCGGGGTTTTGACTTATAAGGATGTATCTGATCTGCCCAAGGTCCCGGACCTTGCGATTATCTGCCTTCCACTAGAAGAATGTCCACCACTGCTGGAAAGGCTTCGCAACATCGGGGTTAAGGCTTGTGCTTTGATCGGTCCGGGCTTCAGTGCCATTCCCGAGAATGAACGGGTCAGGCTGCGGGCCGAGCTGCTCAGGGCGGCCAATTCTCCCCAAATGAGAATTCTCGGTCCCAAAAGTCTCGGCTTTATTGTTCCGGCCATGAATCTCAATGCCAGTCTTGCTCCTCTACCTGCCAAGGCGGGTAAAATAGCTTTTGTTTCTCAATCGGATAGCTTTATCCCTACTGTTCTGGACTGGGCGGCAACAAATGATATCGGTTTTTCCCATGTTGTTTCGCTGGGCAGCCGTATTGATCTAACTTTTGGTGATGTTCTTGACTATCTCGGTTCTGATGCCCAGACCCGTTCCATCCTGCTTTATATTGAATCTATTCATGATGCTCGCGATTTTATGTCTGCGGCCCGTGCGGCCTCGCGTAATAAACCTGTTTTGGCTATTCGTCCGGGACAGGCTTTGCAGCATGTAACGCAGGAACTGGCCCGTCTGGAAAATGCCATGATTGCCCGGGCCGATGAAGTCTATGATGTGGCCTTCCGCAGGGCCGGGATGCTGCGGGTGCAGACCATTGACGGCATGTTCGACGCAGCGCAGACCCTTGCCAGTTTGCGTCAGCCTGTGCGCGGAGACCGTTTGGCAATTATCGTCAACGGAACCAGCGCGGGACTCGCCGCAGCGGATGGATTGATCCGTCGTGGGGGTAAGCTTGCAAAGCTATCCGATGATACAGTTGAAAAGCTGAATAGCGTATTTGACGGGGAGTGGAGCGGAGGCAACCCGGTGACTATCAAATTTGATACCCCCGGTCAGAAATATCTCGATGCACTCAAGGTGTTGATTAAAGATAAGGAAGTGGACGCTGTGCTGGTGGTTCATGTTCCGTTTGCCGGGATTTCCAGCGCTGAAGTTGCTGAAATTCTTGCCAAGGGACTTAAGAGGGTCCGGCGTATGGTGCTGACATCCTGGCTGGGCTCGGATATGTCCCGCAAGTCGCGTAAAATTTTCTCTGTTCACGGCATTCCTACTTATGAGAGTGCGGATCAGGCTGTGCGCGCGTTTATGTACATGGCCGAGTATCAGCGGAACCAGGAGCTGCTGACCGAAACTCCGGATTCTTTGCCTACTGACTTTTTCCCGGACACGACCACTGCCCGTGAAACTGTGCGCAATGCTCTTTCCGAGGGACGGCAGGAGCTTAATGAGCCGGAGGCTCGCAGGGTCCTTGCAGCCTATGGTCTGCCTGTTGTGGAAACAAAGGTGGCACTGTCAGCCCGGGAAGCCGTTATTGCCGCCGATGAAATTGGCTGTCCGGTAGCTCTTAAAATTCGTTCTCCGCAGATTAACCAGCCCTATGATGTAGGGGGTGTTGTCCTTGACCTTGAAAGTACGGAAAAGGTCTGGGAAGCGGCAGCAACCATGCTCATCCGTGTCAACCGTCAGCGCCCTGATGCATATATCGAAGGGTTCACTGTCCAGAAAATGGGCCGCAGACTTGGGTCGCATGAACTATTCATTTCTGCGTCCGCTGATTCCACCTTCGGTCCGATCATACATTTCGGTCATGGGGGTATGACACGTGAAGTTGTCCGTGATCAGGCTGTAGCCATGGTGCCCTTGAATATGACCCTTGCCCGGGAATTGATCAGCAGGACCCGTATCTCCCGCTTGCTTTCCGGTACTCCTACACAGCCTCCCGCGGACATTGACGACCTTTGCCTAACCTTGATACAGGTTTCGCAGCTTTTTATTGATATTCCCCAGATAGTTCATCTGGATATCAACCCTCTCTACGGGGATGATACCGGAGTATTGGCCCTTGGTGCCAAGATTCTGGTGGCTGAATGCCGTGAGGATTGCCCGCAACTGGCTATCCGGCCTTATCCTCGTGAATTGGAAGAGTGTGTTGTTCTTCGGGACAGCAGGCAGGTAACCTTGCGTCCCATCAGGCCGGAAGATGAACCGGCTCACTACAAGTTTTTGGAACAGGTCTCGGATGAGGATATGCGTATGCGCTTTTTTGGCGTGGTGCGCAGGGATTTTGATCACAAGGACATGTCCCGCTTCACCCAGATTAACTATGACCGTGAGATGGCATTTATAGCCACAGCTGTGGGCGAGTCCGGAACTCCTGAAACTCTCGGTGTGGTGCGCACTTCCACTAAGCCGGATAATTCCGAGGCTGAGTTTGCCATTTTGATTCGGTCCGACCTTAAAGGAACCGGCCTGGGGTCTATGCTTTTTCATAAAATTATACGCTATACAAAAGAACGCGGTACCCACTGGCTGGTGGGTCAGACTCTTTTTGAAAACAAAGCCATGCAGGGGCTCTCCCGAAAGTTCGGGTTTGAGATTCGTGAAAATTATGAAGAGGACCTCGTGGAAATGCGGCTTGATTGTACCAAATTGGAAGACGACACGGAGTAGGTTTGAGTTATCCTGAACCCGTGACAAGTCACAGAAAGGGCCTTGCATTAAGCATATTTAAGCTCCTCCTTGCGGGGGGGCTTCTTTTCTGGCTGGTTAAATCCGGGGGACTTCGTCCTGAATATTTGCTGGTTGAGCCGACCCAGATTCCCGGGTTAATTGCTGCCTGTGTAGTTATTGCTATTGGTATGAGTCTTGGCGCAGTTCGTTATGTGGAGTTATTGAGGGGGGCTGGAGTCGTTCTTCCCTTGAGGGATAGCTTTTCCATTTCCGCGATCATGTATTTCTTCACCCAATGTGTAATGGGGTCAGCCAGCGGTGATGTGGCCCGTTACTTTTACACCACCCGCATTACCGGTGAAGGCGCAAGGGTTGGTGCGTCCATCATAGTGGATCGAATTATTGGAATTATGGGACTGTTCATGTTCGGTGGGCTGGGGATGGCTTTCAATTGGCCCCTTGTAGAACATTCTCCTGAATTGCGGATTATTGCAGTTCCGGCACTGGGGATTCTTTGTTTGATCTGGTTGAGTGCTTTGTTGGGGTTCTTGGCCCTTGTGCGCGGGCGAGTGTCTGGTTTTGCGGTTGGTTTGATTTTTCCGGTTTTGGCTGGAATGCTTTGTTTTTTCGGTTCCGGTTTTTTGGGCGGGGAAGTTGGGCCGGTCCTATTCTATGCCGCGCTTGTCTCTCTGGCTGCTCCGCTGGCTGCACCTGAGTTTTTGGAGGAGGGCTTTCTTTTCCGGAAATTCTTCAAGGGTTCAAAACTTGGAGAAAAAATTGGGGAAGTTGTTTCTGCCCTGTTGATTTATCGTAACTCAATATCCACAGTTTTAAGGATTGTCGGTTTGACCGCAGTCCAGCATATTTTCTTTGTTTATGCGATTTATCTTTTGTCCCTGATTCAAAATTTACCGATGACTCCTGATTTCAATGAAGTCTTTTTTGCGGCCCCTCTCTCTTTTCTTGCTGGAGTGATTCCTGCTCCTGCGGCTGGGCTGGGGGTCAATGAGGCGGCCTTTGATACCCTGCTCAATCTCGGCTCCAGTGGAGCTGTGACTGCCGGGGCGTCCATTTTTCTAATGTATAGAATCTGGGTGACCCTATTTAGTCTAAGTGGGCTTTACTTCGTTATGCGTTCCAAAAAATAAAAACCATGTCGGGCCGCTCTGCGAGGTAAAGCTTTCTTGCGAAGGCCTTACCCGTGTGAAGGACCGGACATGGTTTTAAGGAACCTGCGCCTGTCTCGGCAGTTCCTGACACCCTCCCGATTGATGTCTTGCCTATCTGATCGGTCTGCGGGATAAAAACTTTACATGTTTCATCATAAGTAATTTATAAACCGCCCCTTGCATAAACATGGCCGTGGTATGTATGGTCCATCTAATAAATGCAACCAATCGCAACCGGCGGAGTCTCCAATTGAGGATATTACTTTTATTATTGATAACTGTATTTCTGGTGAATTTACCTTGTGCCTATGCTCTGGCTGAAAATGGAACTTCTGTATCTGTCTCAGACCAAGAGCAAAGAGGGGCTGATCAATCGCTGGTCCTGCTTATGGAAGGGAACCTGCGATTTGTTAAAGGAAGCAGTGTTTACCCTAACCAGACCTCTCACCAGCGCAAAGTTCTGGCTTTAAGGGGCCAGAATCCGTTTGCCACGGTGGTCACCTCCTCTGATTCACGGGTGGACCCGGTTTTGATTTTTGACCGAGGTCTCGGCGATCTTTATACCGTCCGTCTTGCCGGTAATGTGGCTGGTTCGGATACGCTGGCTTCGGTGGAATATTCCATGCTGGCCCTTGAAACCCCATTGCTGGTAGTGATGGGCCATACCCGATCCACCCTGATAAAAGCAGCTATTGATAAGGTCGAATTGAAGGGACACCTTGTGCAGCTTATGGGGAAGCTGGAACCTGCCATTCAAATGACCCGTGTGCTTTACCCTTCGCTTAAGGGCGGAGAACTGGCGGATAAGGTGGCGGAAACCAATGTACGTCAGGTAATGCGTGAGATCTTGAGCCAGTGTCCGGCCATCCTAGAAAAGGTTCGTTCCGGCAAGGCTCAGCTTATGGGTGCTATTTATGATACTGATACCGGAGCGGTGCGCTGGCTTGGGCCTTAAATGCCATGCAGGCTAGTCCACCTGAATATCATAAGCCTTTAGCTTACGATAAAGGGAGCTTCTTTCCAGACCTACAGCTTCAGCCAGTTTTGAAACGTTTCCCTTGTATTCGCGAAGCTTAGCTTCGAGGAACTGTGCTTCAAAATCAGCACGGGCTTTTTTGAAATCAACCTCGCCTTCCGGCAGAGGTAATGGGAGTTGGTCCTGATCAGTCTCAGTCTCAGTTTTTTCAATGCGCGGGCCGTTGGCTATTTCCGGGGGGAGTTTATCCGGCCCGACTTCCTTGCCGCCGAACATGATCAGCATTCTTTCCACAAAGTTTTTCAATTCACGTACATTTCCCGGCCATGAATATTCAGTCAAAATATTGAGAGCTGGTTCGGTGAAGGTCAATGGCTTGAATCCATGCTGACGGTTCAGGCTGGTAATGAATTCATCAATCAGCAGGGGGATGTCTTTGTTCCGGTCACGCAAGGGCGGGACTTCGAGCGGGAAAACTTTCAACCTGTAGTATAGGTCTTCACGGAAATTACCGTTCTTGATTTCCTGAAACAGATCCTTGTTGGTCGCGGCGATTACGCGCACATCAACATTGATCGTCTTTCTGCCGCCGACACGTTCAAAGCGCTGTTCTTGGAGAATACGCAGTATTTTTGCCTGTGTTTTCAGGCTCATGTCTCCGATTTCATCCAGAAAGAGAGTCCCGTTGTCTGCTAGCTCAAACTTACCCTCCTGAGCTTTTTCCGCCCCGGTGAAAGCTCCTTTTTCGTGTCCGAAGAGTTCAGATTCAATCAATTCTTCAGGGATGGCCGCACAGTTTACCGCCACAAGCGGTTTGTCCGCCCTCTGGCTCAGAGAATGGATGGAGCGGGCTACAATTTCCTTACCTGTTCCATTTTCCCCGGTGATAAGTACCCACGCATCGGTGGGAGCGACCTGCCCGATTACCTCACGCATAGAGTCGATGGATTCAGACTGTCCGGTTAATCTGGCGGGCTGTTCTGCGGCAATGCGGGTGCGCAGGGCTTTGTTTTCCGATTGCAGGCGCGAGAATTCCACGGCTTTTTCCGCGGTAATAACAACCTTTTCAAGGGAAAGGGGTTTTTCGATGAAGTCGAAGGCTCCCTTTTTGATAGCGGAAACAGCGGTTTCAATATTGCCGTGGCCGGAGATCATGACCACGGGCAGCCAGTCCCATTCTTTTTTGATGCGGTCGAGGACCTCAAGTCCATCCATGCCCGGGAGCCAGATATCCAGAAATACAAGGTCAGGCTGGTCTTCACTGAGATGCTCAAGGGCTTTTTCACCGGATTCGGCCTCACTTACGTCAAAACCTTCATCTTCAAGTATTCCGCGCAGGGAGTATCTGATGCCGTCTTCGTCATCTACAATCAGTATATTTTTGCTCATCTATAAATCCGTACTTGTTTCAAAGGAAAAATTATCTTCTTCAATCAATTGGGTGCAGGCATCCACAGCTTCCGGGTCATACGCTGTTCCGCGTCCGCGTGCAATTTCCGCCATGGCCCTGGGCAGTCCCAGAGCAGCACGGTAGGGTCGGTGGGAGCTCATGGCTTCAACTACGTCAGCTACAGCGATAATCCGGGCTTCACGCAGGATATTGTCTCCACTGAGTCCATTGGGATAGCCGGTCCCGTCAATGCGTTCATGATGCTGAATTACGATATCTGCCACGGGCCATGGAAAGGAAATTCCTTTCAGTATTTCATAGCCTGCTTCACTATGGGTTTTCATCAGGTTCATTTCAAGATCGGTCAGTCTGGTCGGCTTGGAAAGGATCTCTGCCGGGATAGATATTTTTCCGACATCGTGCAGAATCCCTGCAATCCTGATGCAGTTGATCTCTTCAGCTGAGAGTCGCATTTTTACCGCTATGCGACAGGCAAGTTCAGCTACGCGCTGCTGGTGGCCTGAAGTGTAAGGGTCCCGTTTTTCAGACATGGCAGTCAAAGAAGCAACGGTTTCATCAAAAGTTCGTCTTAGCTGGCTAAGGCTTCTTTTAAGTGCGTCTTCACTTTTTTTCAGTTCAGAAATATCCCGTAGAACCACTACCTTACCCACAACATCATTTTTCTCTGAAATTCCTGATATATTGACAGATACCGGGATCGTGCCTTGTGGACTTTTAAGGACAACATCGCTGAGGACGGAATCATTATGCGAAAATATCTTTATAGACTCCATTGTTGTGTTTTCGAAGATATCGACAGCTTCCTGAAAATCGCGCCCGAACATACCCTCGATGTCACTTTCCATGAGTAAGCAAGCGGCTTTATTCATGGATTTGATACGGCCATGGTGATCTGTGGTAATGACTGCATCGTCAATACTGTCGAATGTTGTTTTCAGCCAGCGGCGGTTATCATTTAGGGTGCTTTCCGCATGGTGTTTATAGAGGGCCATTTCAATGGTCAGGTTGAGTTCCCGATCTTCAAAAGGTTTGATTATGTAACCGAATGGTTCAGTTATTTTAGCTCGTACCAGAGTGTCGTTGTCTGCATAAGCTGTGAGATAAATTATTGGAATGCTGTGGTATTCATTGATTTTTGCAGCGGTGTCTATGCCGTCCATGTCTCCTTCAAGCATGATATCCATGAGAATCAGGTCCGGGGAACTTTCCTCAATAAGCTTTAAGGCTTGTTCTCCGGAAGTGGCTATTCCAGCAACATCGTAGCCAAGACTTTTGAGTCGTCCCTGTATATCCAGAGAGACGATAGCTTCGTCTTCAACGACCATTATTCGGGGTGGGAGTTTATTTTCGGCATTCTTTTCAGTGTATGAAATCATATAAATCCCGCTAGTTACTATTCACTATAACAAGTTTATTTTTGAAATACTGTATTATATTAAACGATATTGTAAGTGTCAGGCAAGCATAAGGAAAAATATATCAGGTCGGCAGTTCCAAAACGAAGATGGTACCGTGTGGATCAGCCGGTTTGACTCTAATAAATCCGCGATGATCAGTAACAATGGATTTGACAATGGTCAGACCCAGCCCGGTTCCACTCTTTTTACTTGAAAAGTAAGGTTCAAACATTCTGGAGCGTTCGTCAGCGGAGAGTCCGGGACCGTTATCCTGAACTTCGATTCTCAACCAGCCGAGGGTGGCATCATGCATGGCGGTGATGGATACTGACGGTGATTCGCAGCTGTCCAAAGCTTCCGCTGCGTTTGTCAGCAGGTTGATCAATGTACGGCGCATGGCCTCGCGATCCAGTTCCAACTGCGGGAGTTCTCCGTCAAAGTTCAGTGACCATTCAATGTTGCTGTGGCTGTTTCGGTAAAGGCTGACCACTTCTTCAAGCAGAGGGCCGATATTGTCCGGATTGAGCCGTACTTCCGGCAATTTGGCGTAGGCGGAAAATTCCTGAACCATCTGTTGCAGATGTTCAACCTGGGAAATGATCAGGTCTGTGGATTCCCGGAAAACAGTATCCTCGATCTCCTGTCCGAATTTACGCTGCAGCCGCTGGGCCGAAAGCTTGATGGGCGTGAGAGGGTTCTTGATTTCGTGGGCGATGCGCCTTGCAACCTCGCGCCATGCAGCAATTCGCTGCATTTTTTCCAGTTCGGTAATATCTTCGAACACGGCTACGATACCGGTGCTGGAGTCCCCGGCCTTGAGGGCTACAACGTTGACCAGAAATTTTCTGTGCCTTCCTTCCACGGTGAGGGAAAGCTGTCTTTGCCACTGTGAGAAGGGACTGGTTGCCATGTGCGAGCGTGCTTCGGCAATAAGCGAGGCCAGATCACCTTCCGGCAGAAGGGCCAGCGGATCTTTTCCGTGAACAAAGCGTGCTTCGATGCCAAGCATCTCTTCAATGGCAGAGTTGACGGTGCTGATTTTGCCTTCTTCGTTGAGAGAGATAACCCCGGCGGTAATGTTGTTAAGAACCGCTTCCATATAGCGGCCCCGGCGTTCCAGCTCCTGATTCTGCTGCGCCAGCCTGTCGTTGGCTGTTTTCAGGCTTTTCTGACTGTCTTCAAGGTCTTCGGCCATGCGGTTGAAGGACTGGACCATGAAGCCCAGTTCATCGTCGGAACGGTCTTCAAGACGT
This sequence comes from Maridesulfovibrio pacificus (SeqCode), assembly GCF_048612815.1. Lineage (NCBI taxonomy): Bacteria > Pseudomonadati > Thermodesulfobacteriota > Desulfovibrionia > Desulfovibrionales > Desulfovibrionaceae > Maridesulfovibrio > Maridesulfovibrio pacificus (SeqCode). The sequence goes on along the minus strand of NZ_JBLZNE010000001.1, from coordinate 3,152,948 downwards.
ACGGAAAGGTCACCGCGGGCAATGCGTTGTGAACCTGCCGCCAGAGCCTGAATAGGAGCGGAAAGTTCTTTGGAAAGACGGAATCCGAACCAGATGGACCCGAGGATAATCAGCAGGGTGGTAACACCCAGAGTCAGATAAAGACTCATCTTGAGTGGGTATTTCAGCGTCTTGAGCTGCTTGTATTCATCAAGGCCGCGCACGATCCGGTCCAGCTTGTAGAGCATTCCCTGCCCGATATTTTCCCCGATGATCAGAAACCCTGTCTTACCTTCATCAACGGGCAGGATACCGATAACCATATCGTTACCGGGCATGGGGTGGATTGTGGACCAGAAGCGGGGATTCTTTTGCATATCGTCCCAATCAACCTTGGCATTGATCTCCGACCATGCCTTGTCCCATGATCCTTGCGAGTACCAGTTGATTTTTTTACGGTCCGGGCGCACAACTCCAAGCAAGCCTAGGTCGTATTCTCCAAGCTTTTTACCGAGAAAATTTTTCATGGATTTACCGCCCCATGCATAGCGGCTTTCCTTGATGGTCCCGAGGATGTTTTCTCCGCGCCGTTCCAATCCCTCCTGTGCTGAGGCGTAAAAAGCTCTTCCCAGTTCAAGGGATTGGACCATGGATTCTTCAACCTGATTCTTGAACCAGTAATCCACAGAAATCTGCACGAACTGCATAGCCATGAAGAACATGAGCAGGGTCGGTACAAGGGAAAGGGACATGAAGGAGAGGACCATGCGCGTTCGCAGCTTGGAACCGAGCACCCTGCGCCGTCGCTCAAGGAGCAGCTTAACTCCGTTGCGGACCACGATGAACAGGACAATCAGCAGCAGGATGAAGTTCAGGTTGAACAGACCGACGAAAAGGTAGGAGTTCACCCCGATGTATTTGAGCTGCACAAAGCCCAGCGCCACGAAGACCAGCAGGCAGAAAAAAGCAATGTAATATTCCCGCTGTCTGCGCTTGCGTTCCTTGGTGTCGGGCACACTTATTTTTATATTCTGTTCAGTCATGGTGATTCTAAAATCAGTAGGTGAAATCCAACTGGTAGGTGGCGGCCGGGATTATGTCCCAAGACCAGAAAAAGAGAGTGTTCTTGAGCCATACCGGGACTTCTGTGCGGTCGAGGCGTACTTTCAGGCGCAGGTTATATCGTTCCCCGCGTTTGAGAGTGGACCATGGGCCAAGATCAAGGATAAAATTTTTCCATTCTTCTCGTAAAAGTATGGACAGGCTTTTGTGTTTTAATATTTTAGCTCCGGGTTTCTCCAGTACAAACTGGTTGGAAAGGGAGTCGAAGTAAAGTTTATTACTATATGTTTTGCTAGCGACTTTTGAGTCCAGCCAGACGTTTTTATGCTCAAAAAGGGAAGCATCACATTCAAGTTTAAGTTTCATGCCGTTTAGCAGGGCATCTTCCACTTGTGCATCGGCGACAAGCTCAATTCCGAAGCGGGCCATGATGGAACCGGCCTGATTATCAAGAACCATATTCTTGAGTTGCAGGGAACTGGCCTGTACGCCAGCCGGGAGGAAAATGGTTAACATGCCCAGCCACAGGAGCACGACTCTCCAGCTTTTGGAGAGCATACATGTTTGCTGAGCTGTTTTTATCATTGATGTTTCTGCTTTCATTAGAAATATTTTCCTCCCGTTTCCGGGCATAACGTACCAGTCGCCAATCATTTGTTCAACACCATGATTGCAGAGTGCTACAATTGATATGAAACTGTCTTTTCAAATCATAATGGTATATAAAAGTTAGATAGGATCTATAGCGGAGGTATCATAATCAGATGCTCAAAAAAATACGCACACATTGGAACAGGTTGAATCGTCCGGCTAAGGTCGGATTGATAGTGGCCGGACTGCTCATTTTTTATACTCTCATTGGATTTTTACTCGTCCCCTTTACCATCAAGAAAGTTGCGCTCTCTAAACTCCCCACTGTGCTGAACAGGGATGTGCGTATTGAACAGGTCGACTTGAATCCCTATACCCTCCAACTGACCGTTCATGGCTTTGAAATCGGCAAGAAAGAGGGAGAAGGAAATCTGTTCTCTTTTAAGACTTTTGATCTGAATCTTGATTCTTTTTCTTTGTTTCGCCTCTCCTTGATTCTTGATGAAATCAAAATCGTGGACCCTCAGATTGATCTAGCTGTTTTCAGGGGCGGCTGCAGTATCTCTGACCTTATTCCAGAAGGAGATGTTGAGGAGCAGCCGGAGGAAACAAATACGGATGGAAAAGAACTATTTCCATTTATCGTACGTGATCTGGTTGTAAGCAACGGTACCTGTAAGGTTTACGATAAAGTCCGTGATGTGCGCCATGTGATTTCCAGCCTTGATTTGTTTGTGCCGTTTACCTCTTCCCTTGTCCGCGACAGTGAGAAGCAGGTTCAGCCAAGTCTTGATATGATCATTAATGGCACTCCTTTTGCTCTGAAGGGCCATACTCTGCCATTTAACCAGAGCTTGAAGACACAGTTCGACTTTTCTCTTAAAGATGCGCAGCTGGCCGAGTACTGGCCTTATCTGCCTATTTACGAAACTACCGAACTGAAGAGCGGTAGCCTGAGTTCCGATCTGGTTCTTTCTTTTGAGCGCGGAGATTCTATTCTGCCGAGAGTGCAGATCGGTGGTAAAGCCAATATCACTAATTTCGACCTTGCAGCCAGAAAAGGGCCCTCCCTGCTCAAATTTAAAGACCTTGATGTAGAGATAGAGGAAGTACGCATACTGCAACGTATATTGAAAATTTCATCTGTCAGTTTGAGTGATCCATATCTTAAGGTTGGACTCAAAGAGGACGGCAGCCCGGACCTGCTTGATTCTCTTGCTCCTTCCATCGAAGCCGGTGAAAAGTCAAAAGAAACCGCAGACGGAGCCAAAGAAGAATCCGGCCCTGCGGTAGCTGCTTTGGTCAAGGATTTCAGGCTTAATAACGGGCTGGTGGATTTTACCGATAATGCTTTCGGTAAAGGTTTCAACAAGAAAATCGGGCCGATTATGGTTCATGCCGGAAATGTGAGCACTGCAGAGAATGCAGTCGGGAGCTGGGATTTTCGTATCGGTTCCAATGCTACTGAACTTATCAGCGGTCAGGGTGGTTTGTCTGTTGTGCCCTTGTCCGTGAATGGTTCTGTTGCCGTAGAGGATCTGGATATTATTGATTATCATGTATATTTGGACGATCCCTTGCCTCTGGATGTTGCCGGGGGGAAGGTCGGTCTGGGCAGTGATTTTCAGGTCGGCATTCGGAATGAAACTTCCGTGCGGCTGGAAAATATCAGAGTCAATGTTAATGGGCTTGATCTGCAACCCAAGGGTGGCGGGAAGACTTTGATCGGTCTTGGTGGATTCGCCATGAGCAACGGTACTGTTGATTTGCAGGAAAAGTCCGTGTTCATAGATTCTATTGATCTCAACAAACTCCTGATTCGGCTTGTGCGCGATAAAAAGGGAATCGACTTGATCAAGCAGATTGAGCAGCACCAGAAGAATGCAAAAAAAGTTGGTGTTCCAGTTAAGCAGCAGGAAGAAGATGTTGATTCTGCTGATGCGGAGGGAGAGACGTGGAAGGTGGCTTTGAACAGGTTTCAGCTTTCTGAATCAGGGGTTGAATTTACCGACCGTGCGGCTACCCAAAAGACCGTCACCAGCATCAGTGATATCAAGATCGGGGTTAACGGGCTGACTTTTCCGGAAGAGAAACCACTTAAGCTGAATCTTTCCGCTCTAATCAATAAGCGCGGTTCTATCAAAATAGACGGACAAGCAGGTCCGCAGTCCCTTAAGGGAAAGGGCAGTGTGCATCTTCGCAAGCTTAGATTGCGGGATTTCAACGGCTATCTGCCGCCACAGATGCAGATGAATATTGCCCGCGGGCATGTTGATGTACGTGGTAATTGGGATTTCTCTGCGGCAAATGAACCTGTTGCCGGGTACACCGGCAAGGTTCAGCTCAAGGATCTGCTTATCCGCGACAATCAGGGAAACAAGCAATTTTTCCATCTGGAAGATTTAGCCGTGCGTGAGATTGATTTTCGTTCAGCTCCGCTTAAGGTCGAGGTCGGCTCGATTGCCGTACTGGCACCTAAGGCCAATCTAGAGCGAGAGCAGGACGGTACAATAAATATTGCACGTATGCTGACCGGAAAGCGTGCTGAGCCTATAGACGAAGAGGCTTTGGAAGAACAGGCCGAACTTGCAGCGGAAAAGGCTGCGGTAGCGACCACAGAAGGCAGCACCCCTGCTGCCAGAGTTGCTGAACTTAAAGAGCCTACAGCAGAAGAGAAGCAGGAGAATGTTGTTGTCATAGATGAAATATTTATGAGTAACGGCACAGTGTCCTTTAAGGATTACACCGTTTCCCCTGCCTTTGAATTGGATATTACCAAGATGCGCTCTTCCGTGCGGGGGCTTGAACTGCCACACGGTGAGCGTACGGACATTTCATTCAACGCTACCCTTGATAGGCAATCACCGTTGGTGGCAGAGGGATATCTGCAACCAACAGTTGAAGGAGCGGATACTGATATTAATGTATCCGTCGCAAATCTGGATATGACTCAGCTTTCACCCTACACGGAGAAGTTCATTGCCTACCCGGTCAGTACCGGGATGCTCAGTTCTGATGTGGGTGTGAAGTTGCGCGGCAAGTTCATTGCTGTGAATAATGTTTTCGATATTTACCAGTTTGAGGTCGGCAACAAGGTGGACAATCCTGATGCGCCCAACATTCCCATCGGTTTGGGGTTGGCCCTGCTTAGGGATAGCAGCGGTAATATCAGGCTCGATATCCCCGTAGAGGGCGACCTTTCCGACCCCCAGTTCAAGCTGGGTAAAGTAATAGCACGGGCCATCGTCAATCTGTTGGTCAAGGCTGTGACTTCGCCTTTTGCCCTGATCGGTGCTCTGGTGGGCGGTGGCGAGGATATGGATGTTATGGCCTTTGAGGCCGGTAAGGCAGGATTCAAGGAAGGCGAGCAGTCCAAGATTGAGTCAGTTGCCAAGGCCATGCAGAATCGTCCGGGGCTTAAGCTGGAGATCAGCGGCTTTACCGCACCTGAGGATATCCCGGCCATGGAAGAAGCCGAGTTTCGCAGGCAGGTTGCCATGCCCAAGTTCCTTGAACTTGAAGGCGACGAGAATGCGCCCAAGTCTATTGATGATGTCGTAATAACCGAAGAAGAGTATCCCGAATATCTGGAAGCAGCCTACAAGGATGCTACTTTTGAAAGACCGACCAACTTCCTCGGCATCGTGGTTGCCCAGCCTGTTCCAGATATGGAAAAGGCTCTGCGTGATCACATCAAGGTCACTGATACGCAGCTGGCTGATCTGGCGCGGCGCAGGTCTGAGCTGGTGCGTACTTTCTTGGTAGAGCAGTCCGGCATTGCCCCCGAACGAGTCTTCTTGAAGGGAATGTCCGCTACCGGAAAGGGTGCCGGGCCGCGTGTTGAGCTTGGTTTGCAATAATAATGTCTGTTTTGAGATTTTCATATATAACTTAAGTAAAAAAAGGAGAGAAAATATGTCTTGGTTAAAAAAAATGGCTTATGTTTTGTGTTTGGTAGCACTCCTCGGTGCAATGTCAGGTTGCAGTGAGGAAGGTCCTGCAGAAAAGGCCGGCAAGAAGATAGATGAAGCTATGGATCAGGCTAAGGATAAGATGGACGATGTGAGTGATGATGCTAAAAGTGCATTGGATGATCTGAAAAAGAAAGCTGATGAGGCTATGGATAACTAGTCACTGCCAGCATCAATATTATGATTCTTTGAAACCGTCGGATCGTTTGGTCCGGCGGTTTTCTTTTATGCAGGGTATGGAAATTGACTTGCGGCTGGTTCAGTGGTTCATTGAGTCTTTCGAATAATCGCACCATTTGGAGGAAATAAAATGGCTGAATATACATACGAAAGTCTGGAAGAACTGCTCAAGGAAAAGCTCGGCGACGCCATGCCCGAAGGAGCAATGGAAGATATCCACAAGGCCCTGAAGATTACCGAGAAGATGGAAGAAAAGGGCTGGAAATTTCAGCTCGAAGATTTAAGCCGTGGGAGCATGACTGAAACCGATTGGCGCGCAACTCTCAAGAAAGACGGCAAAGAGTTTGCCGGGCAGAGTGATCACGCGGCGTTGGCAGTTTGTGTTGCTGTGGCGGATGCGATTGTGGGGTAGGTTATGAGTAATATTGTAGTTCCTGAAGTAGATAAAGATGCATTTTCTTGCCCCCACTGTGGTACTTATAGTCAGCAACATTGGCAGGAACAAGGACAGTATAGTCCATATAGAGTTGCTGGTCTTAAAAGTGAGATAGCTTTCAAATGGGCAAGCTGTTCAAAGTGTAAAAAAGTAAGTGTCTGGATAGAAGAAATAATGGTTTATCCTCGTTCGTTGTCTGCTCCAGAGGCGCATCAAAACATGCCTGAGGAGTTACGGGAGCTCTACAATGAAGCTCGATTAATTCTCAATGATTCCCCTCGCGCAGCAACTGCGTTGCTGCGTTTGGTGATTGAGAAATTGGTTTTTTCAATTGATGTGAAAGCAACAAATTTGAACGCAGCTATTGGAGAATTGGTTCAACAGGGATTGCCTACTCAAGTTCAACAAGCATTAGATGTCTGTAGGGTTACTGGTAATGAGGCTGTTCATGCTGGCGCAATTACAATTGATGATACTTTTGAGGTTGCCTATCCTTTGTTTCAGTTGATTAATTTTGTTGTTGAAAAGATGATTGCTGAGCCTGCTCAGATTGATGAAATGTACAACAGTTTGCCTAAAGGTAAGCTTGATGGAATTAAGAATAGAGATAAGAAAAAGTAATTTTTATGTTTTTCATGAGCGTCAAAAAAACCGGAACAGCCGTTCCGGTTTTTTTTAGACAAAATTTTTAGGGTATATCTGGATAATTTTATAATTACCATTCTTGTCAGAGAAAAAGAACTCAGAGGTGGTCATGTCTGTTGGGGTATGGGATTGAATGTAAAGAATTCCATTAGTTATACCTGAAATGGTGAGATATTTTTTTAACTGCTCTGTCCCCATAGTGATAATTTCATTTGACTGCTTATAGGACATTTTTATTTCGACTAATACTTTGTCATTATTTGAAGAGATGAGTAAGTCTGGTCGATAGCCTTTTCCGTGTTGAGCAGCGTTAAGTATTACGTCAGTATCAACTGAAATATTTTCAGCAATATTTGTTATGTATGCAGCTAACCATCCAATTAATTCAAGTTCGTGTATTCTTGGAAGAGCTGCGCCTCTTTTGTAATGCTCTGGTGAAAACGAAAGAAGTATTTTAGATAATTGTTTCGTTAAATCATCATCTTCAATGTTTATTTGAGGCTTGGAGTTGCTTGTGTTGAGGTAGCTTACTTCAGAGTTATAAGCCAGTTTTTCAATAATTTGGTCAAATAATATATTAGCAAAAGCTGAAATACTCACAATTGCCAGAAATGCTTCTTGTTCTGTAAAAGAGAGAGTGTGATCGTGTACAGAAGGATTTCGCCACTCTGTCCTATAGTTTGTGAAAAGTTGCAGAACACGATTTTTGAGCAAGGAGTTGTTTTCGAAATATTTTTCTATTTTGTATGGAGTTAATTTTTTGGGGTCCTTTTGGCTTATAACTCTGTATGCTTCTTTCAGCGCACCTTCAAAGGCTTGATTTGTTCTATATACAGCGTCTGTGAATAGGTAGTCATTTTCTCGTCCATTAAAATAGTGTTTTTCAGCAATAGCAATATGGTTAACAACTTGAAGTATTTCTTCTTCATCTAATAATGCTATATGATTAGATTTTTCTTGTAGCTGTGTTAATAAGTCCATTCTATCCTACCTATTAAATAAAATTATAAAACCATTTATAGTTATTTTACTTGAGTAGCGTCAATGGCAAAAAAATCCCCCCGGAACAACCGTTCCGGGGGGATTTTCAATTTTTATGTATCGAATCAGCTGCTAGAACTGTTTCTTCATCATTTCAGCGAGGTTTGCAGCGGTGAAGCCGTATTTCTCTGCGAGCTGAGCTGCGGGTGCGGATGCGCCGAAGTGGTCGATGCCGAGTACTGCGCCGTCCATGCCGACGTATTTGTACCAGCCTTCGGGGCGGCCAGCTTCTGCTGCGATGCGGGTGCGTACATTGGGATCAAGTACGGAGTCCTTGTATTCCTGATCCTGCTCTTCGAAGAGTTCTACGGAAGGCATGGAGACCACGCGGATCTTTTTGCCTTCGATCATGGAAGCTGCTTCGATAGCCATGGATACTTCGGAACCTGCGGCAATGGCGATCATGTCCGGGGTGCCTTCGCAATCTTTTACGATGTAACCGCCGCGTTTAACGCCTTCTTCTACCTGCGGGTACTCATCTTTGCCGAGGACGGGCAGTCCCTGACGGGTGAGCATGAGGGAGGAGGGACGTTTTTCCTGTGCCATGGCGATTTCGAGGCATGCTGCGGTTTCGCGTGCATCTGCGGGACGAAGTACCAGCATGTTCGGGATGAGACGCAGGGATGCTACGTGCTCGATGGGCTGGTGGGTCGGGCCGTCTTCACCTACGTAGAAAGAATCGTGGGTGTAGATGTAGATAACGGGCAGGTGCTGCAGAGCAGACATGCGCATACCGTTACGGCAGTAGTCGGAGAAGGTCAGGAAGGTTGCACCGAAGGGGATTACGCCGCCGTGGAGAGCCATACCGTTGAGGATAACGGACATGGGGAATTCACGAACACCGAAAGCGAGGTTACGTGCGGTTTTTCCGTCGATAGCGAAGTCGCCAACTTTTTTGCGGAAGTTCGCAGTCTGGTTGGAGGGATCGAGGTCCGCGGAACCACCCACGAGAGTGGGCAGAGAATCGGTGATGGCGTCGAGACATGCGCCCCAGGCCTTACGGGTAGCAATGGACTGACCTGCTTCGAATTCAGGCAGTTCAAGCTTGATCGCGCCACGGGGGGTGTTGGCCTGTGCCCAGAAAGCAGCGATTTTTTCGTCAGCAGCGAGGGCTGCATCGGATTTCTCTTTCCACTGGGCTGCCAGTGCTTTGAGATCGGGGAAACGTGCCTGAAAATGTTCAACAACATCTTCGGGTACGTAGAAAGTTTCTTTTTCGGGAAGGCCGAAGCATTTCTTGGTTGCTTCGATTTCTTCGTGAGAAAGCGGGGAACCGTGGGTGGAGTGGCTGCCTTCGCAGGTAGCGGCACCTTTTGCCATTACGGTTTTACCGATGATCAGGGTAGGCTTGGAAGTTTCAGCCTGGCCTGCTTTAACAGCTGCGCGGATGGCTTCGTGGTCGTGACCGTCGATTTCCACTACGTGCCAGCACATGGCTTCGAAAACTTTTTTGAAGTCGGTGCAGTCGCACTTGCTGGTGGGGCCTGCGAGCTGGATGTCGTTGGAATCGTAGTAAACGATGAGTTTGCCAAGTCCCCAGAGACCGGCGAGGGTTGCAGCACCGAGTGCCACAGGCTCCTGAAAGTCACCGTCGGAGGACAGAACGTAGGTGTAGTGGTCTACAACGTCATTGTTGGTATTGGCGTTGAGGAAAGCCTCAGCGGTAGCCATACCTACGCCGACACAGAAACCCTGACCGAGGGGGCCGGAAGTGGCTTCAACGCCGGGAGTCATGTCGTGTTCGGGGTGGCCGGGGGTGATGGAATCCAGCTGGCGGAACTGCTTGAGGTCTTCGATGGTCAGGAATCCGCAGAGGTGCAGGATGGAGTAGAGCAGCGGGGATTCGTGACCTGCAGCCATTACGAAACGGTCGCGGTCAGCCCACTCGGGATTGCTGGGATCGAATTTAAGGAAGTCCTTGTAAAGGACGTAGGCGAAGTCCGCGGAAGACATGGAACCGCCGGGATGGCCGGAATTGGCCTTGCGGATGGAGTCCATGATCAAACCTTTTACAACGTTGACCGCTTTCTGGTCCAACTGGTTGTTACTCATTTTTTGAGTCCCCTATTAGTGATGATATTTTATTCAGCATTCAAGCTAGGCGGCTAACCGCCCCACTTCCCTGGAGAATGCTGTCTAATGTTATAAATTAAAGAATCCCGCCGGCAATAAAGCTGACGGGATATCTACTATTTATCGAAAAGATTGATTCTGCGCAGGTGCCGATCACCTTCAAATTCGGAAGTCATGAAGGCGCGGATAATTTCTTCCGCCAATCCGGGCCCGATCACTCGTTCACCGAGACAGAGGATATTCGCATTGTTGTGCGCACGGGCCATCTTGGCCATGTACTCATTGGTACACATGGCAGCACGGATGCCCTTGATTTTATTAGCAGCCATGGACATTCCCAGTCCGGTTCCGCAGATCAGGATTCCGGGAATATCTTCCCCGGTAACCATTTCGGCTACTTTTTCGGCGTAAACAGGATAGTCGCAGCTGACAGCTTCTTCAGGTCCGGCATCGATTACATCATAACCCATGTCGCTGAGCAGTTTGATGGCGAATGCTTTGAGGGTGAACCCTCCGTGGTCCGAACCGATTACAACTTTACCGGCCATATCCAGATCTCCCGCGCAGGGTGTGCAGAAAAACAGTCAGTAGCACAACAAAAAAACAGTTCTGTCGAGAACTTTCCCGCAGAACTATATTGATCAGGCCGTGCTCAACTCTGTTTGTAACACCCTGTACTTTTGGTTTTTTTGGAATCAACCGAGGATTCAAAGTGGTGGTGGGGGGAGGATTCGAACCTCCGAAGGCGTTGCCGACAGATTTACAGTCTGTTCCCTTTGGCCACTCGGGAACCCCACCACTCTATATGAAACCGTTACCGGTTAGATATCCATTTTACGTTCATTATCGCGATATTTAACATCGCGCTTGGCAGCCTGCTCTTTTTCAAGCCTGCTGATTTCATCTTTGAAAAATTCGATCTGCTTTTTACACAGTTCTGCGTTTCCGTCAACATCACTTGTAGTGATTTTTCCAAGAAGCGCATATTCTTTCTCAAGACGCTTTTCAAGCTGTGAGACTTCGAAATTTCCAAGTAGTCTTGAAACGATTCCTTTCATCTCCGCCAGCCAGACATCGAGACCTAGTTTAAAGTTTTCAAGAAGTCCACTACTTTTTTCATTAGAATTAAAATCCTGCCCGCTCATACTTCCCTCCGTTATGAAAAGCTTAACATTTTAGTCGATTCTGACATACCCGTTCCGGTCGAGACGGATTTCCTCGGAACCCTCGGGCAGCTTCAGCTCAAGAGCTTTTGCCTGCCACGGTTGCGCTGTGAGTGTCCGGGATTTTATACGCAGCAGGGCTTTATCCCCCAGTTCTGTGTATACAGCGATTTTTTCCGGCAGCAGTTTGCCTGAATTGTCTTCTTCGTAAGAGGACAACTCCATGCGCCATGGAATTTCGCCCCGTCCCGATATTTCCATCGGGGTTCCCTGTTCCGTCAGCACGATTGAACTGACGGGTCCGTTGTCAAAGGTAAAACGCAGGTATCCGTTTTCAGGAACTGCGGTGTCGTATGATTTTGGTATCAGGTTGGGATAACAGCCGGAGATAAGTCCTGCAAGGTCTTTCAGGGAGAATGGAAAGGGCAGGCCAAGCAAATGGACTGCACGGACCGGTGAAGAATGCGAGTAGGCTGTTTTCTGGTCGGGATAGAACGCGGTCAGCCCTGACTCATCTTCGCGGATATGGGCGATATAGGCCCCTATGCCTGCGCGTACATCCAGCCGCAGGGGAGTTGCATAATCACCCCACAGGGACATTGTAGTGCGGTGTCCTGAGCCTTTTGAAGTATAGTAAAGGCTGGCTTTCGCTTTTAAACCCGTGGCGTTGCAATTCCCGTATTCATTGCGAAATGAATTATAGGTGTCGGCGGGGTCACTAGTGATCGCGGAACGGGTGGAACATCCGCTGACTGCAACCAAAAGGAGCAGCAGAATCAAAGCCGTGCGGCATGAACGGGAGATCATAATTCTTCCAGTTTCTTGCGGATCTGCTCAGCATTTTCGGGTTTTAATTCAATAGCCTTGCGGTAACCTTTTGCAGCGGATTTCTTTTTACCTAATGCCGCGGCAATATCTCCGTAATGATCCCAGAGTTCCGGCTGTTTGGGTCTAAGCGAGATGGCCCGCTTGATTATTTCCCAAGCTTCTTCAAAGTTGCCCATACGGTAATTGACCCAGGCCAGAGAGTCGAGAATGTAGCCGTTGTCCGGCTCCAGTCTGTTGGCCCTGCTGATCAGGACCATAGCCCGGTCGAGCTGTTCATTACGGTCAGCCAGTATGTAGCCAATGAAATTGAGGGCATCAGCATGGTCCGGGAAACCGGAGATGATCTGTTCCATATATTTCAGGGTCTGGTCCAGATTACCTTCCTGTTCTTCCATTACACCAAGTTGAAAAAGAATCTGCGTATGTCCGGGGATATTGGTATTTCCTCGAAGCAGGGCATCTTTTGCTGCCTTCCTGTCGCCGGCTTCCGAATGGAGCCCTGCTTCAAGAAGGTAGAAATTAGCCTCTTCGGGGAACTTTTCTTCACCTTTCCTGATTATTTCAAGGGCTTCTTTATTGCGCTTGAGGTCCATGAGCAGGTGAGCCCGGAATTGCAGGCTGCGATCATAATGTTCACTTTGCGGAGAAATTTTATTGAGGTAGCTCAGAGCCTTGCCCGGATCGTCCTCTCCTTCGAAGGCAATGGATGCCTTGAAGAAATAGTAGGAGTCAGGGATAGATTTCTGCTGCGCGAAAAGATCCAGCAGGATAGAAGCCTGTCCGTAGAATTTGCCGCTGATGAACAACTGGGCCGCTTCAAGCAGGAAAGCTTTGCTGCGCGGACCTTCAATGGCAAGCTTTAAAGCCCGTTCAGGGTTGTTCAGTTTGAGGCAGAGTTCCATGAGACGCAAGCGGATGTGATTGGAAACATCCGGAAACTCGAGCATCTTGGTGTAGATTTGTTCCGCGGAGTCGTAATCTTTCTCCAATTCATGCATGTAGGCCAGTTCGCCCCATGCTTCAATGAAGTCAGGTTTAACATCAACTGCCTTTTTCAGGCTGCGGATTGCCTGTCTGGTCAGTCCAAGCCCTGCACTGGATTTGGCGTGCAGATAGTGGATTTGCGCGGTCCGTTTCTCCTTGGGGATGACCTTGAGGATATCAAGGGCCTGCGCGAATTTTTTTTGTTCGAGGTAGATGCGGGCCAGATGTCCCGTAACTATGAGATCTTCCGGATTCTTGAGCAGGAATTCCTTGAGCACGGCTTCGGCGTCAGCATTGCGGTTGTCCACCAGATAAGTGTTGGCAAGGCTGATATTCAGGTCCCGGCTGTCGGGATATATGGCAAGAGCCTCCTTAAGGGTGGCTCTTGCTTCATCTATCTGCTGTGAAGTCCAGTATAAGGCGAATTTGTCCAGATAAAGCTTTTCCTGCGGCTCAGCGGCAATGATCCGGTTTAACACGGTCAAAGCTTCTTTTTGCAGCTTCGCAACCTCATTGATTTTCTGGGGAGTCTTCAGGCCGCTATAGGCTTGTGCCAGCCGGGTGCGGTAATCCATGTAGACCAGATAATCGTATGTTAACTGCGCTTCAGGACTCAGCGGAAGCTGAAATTCAGGTCGGGCAGTATTCTTGGTTGCACAGCCCTGCAGCATAAGCAGGACCAGAAGGGTTGTTGCGGCAACAACCTTCAGCGGGCAGCGTGATGAGCCGGTAGTTTGTATCATAAAAGCCTTTCTGGTTCTTCCTGCGGGAGGTATTTGGGATCTTTGGAATATTCAACCAGTTTTTCGTAGATTGCGGAGCCGATGTTGATGCCCTGTGCGATCATTTCCGGTCCGTATTCCTTTCCGGTTTCAGTGCGGAAGGTGGATTCAATGGATTTGATAATTTCAAGTCCCTTGGGGAATTTTTCAATGATTTCTTTCACTGTCCAGTCTTCGTAGTCGCAGATTTCCCACAGGGTGGTGGAGAAGTTGTCCGGTCCCCAGCGGAATTTATCTGCATCATAAAGAGCTCCGCTCAAAAGAGCCAGCTCCGGATCGTTTTCAATGGGCTTTTCTGGTTTGAAAGCTTCATGGCGGGCAATGGACTCGGCAATGAGTTCCTTGCTGCGTTCTGAAAGAGGGTAATTGTTGAGAATTACTTTTGATGTTTCAGAACCGCGGATAGCGTGGTTTTCATCAAGGCGGCAGCAGTCGTGGAGCAGGCCGCCGAACTGGGCCAGCAGGACCAGCTCACGTACGCGGTCTCCGTCCATATCATCGCCTTCCTTAAGGATGATGGCTCCGGCTTCGATTGCTACCTTTTTGGAATGGTAGATGCCGTGAGCATATTCATCATAAAGAAAGGGCAGAACGTCTTCCTGCAGCCTGATGATCAGCGGGTGATCGAAAAACATATCCCTTGCAAATTCAATCTGGGTTTCCAGATCTCGGTAAAAAACCGGTACAGGCAGGGCCGAAGCCATTGCCTTTGCTTCTTTTTTAAGATCGGTAAGCAGCTTATTCATTTTCAGGTATCCAGTCCTGTGAAAAGTCTTTAACTGATTCAGCCAGATGTTCCCTCAATTTTTTCAGCAGTCTTGCTTCAATCTGGCGAACTCTTTCCCTCGTTACCCCGAACTCTTCACCGATTTCCCGCAGTGTTCTGGGGGAATCGGAGAGAAGGCGGTCGTTCAGGATCACTTGTTCCTTTTCATTGAGATTTGGAACAATTGCCCTGAGCTGGTCAAGCAGTAATGTGGAAATCTCCTTGTTGGCAAGGGTTTCTTCTACCCCAGGGCCAAGATCAGGCAGAAAATCCATTCGTGTGGCTTCGGAATCCTCGCCGAACTTCAGGTTCAGGGAGAGGTCGTTCTTGGCCAGACGCTGGTCCATCTCAGTAATTTCCTCTTCGCTGACATTCAGTTTTTTTGAGAGCTCGGAGGTGGTTGGATCAAAGCCCAGAGCCTGTAGTCTCTGGCGTTCTTTATTCAGATTGTAAAAAAGTTTGCGCTGGGTCTGGGTGGTCCCGATTTTAACCATGCGCCAGTTGTCCATGATGTATTTAAGGATATACGCCTTGATCCAGAAGGCAGCATAGTATGAGAACTTGATGCCTTTGTCGGGATCAAATTTATTGACGGCTTTCATCAGGCCCACGTTGCCTTCCTGAATAAGGTCAAGCACATTCTGCATCCAGCGGCGCTGGAAGTCCATGGCGATCTTAACCACCAGCCTGAGATGCGAGGATACCAGCCTGAAGGCCGCCTGTTGGTCTCCGTTTTCCTGCACACGCTTGGCAAGTCGGAATTCTTCGTCCGGCTCTAAGAGGGGAAAACGGCTGATTTCCTGTAAATACAAGTGAAGAGGGTCCTTGGTTGCGACTTCACCCTTAGCGCGGGGCGTGGGTAGAAAATCGTCCTTGGGCGGCAGTTTTACCTCTTCATTTTCAACAGGTTCAAGCTCTAACGGTTCTTCTTTTGATGACATTGGCCAGTTTATATTTTCCTGTTCTACTGAAATTATTTGAATATTTTATTGTAAACAAAAGTTCTAATCTGTAACTTGTAAGGGTATAGTTTTTATTTGTCCTTTTCAATGTTTTTAAGTAGAAGCGTTTTCAACGCATTATGCCCTTCTTTCGGAGTTCTCAGGAACTATTTTTTGTATCTTTTTTCAAAATAATTAATTCAAGGTCAGAGCGGCATAGCCTGTTCATGCCAATTATAGTGGACATGTTGCTGCACGGGACTATTCTACAGGACTATACTCATCAAAAAGTAAAATGATGATCAGCCTTTTGGCTGAGATTAAAATTTAATAAAAAGTGGAGCGTTCGACATGCCTGATTTTCGCAAAGCCCTCAGTGACGATAAAATCTATTTCTTTGACGGAGGTTACGGAACCTTTTTGCAGAGCCGTGGACTTCCTGCAGGCATGTCTCCTGAGCTGTTTGGACTCCAGAGCCCCGAGGTAATTAAATCCGTACACAAGGATTACGTTGATGCCGGGGCCAATGTGCTGACCACCAACACATTCGGCGGCAGCAGGCCCAAGCTCGGCGCAGATGTTGATGTAATCGGTTTGAACCGTGAAATGGCTCTTCTTGCCCGCTCTGTCGGCGGGGATAATGTATTTATTGCCGGTAGTGTAGGTCCCACCGGACATTTTGTACAGCCTTTGGGTGAGATGACCTTTAAGGAAATGGTCGAAATATACAAAGAGCAGATCACCGGCCTTGTAGAAGGTGGAGTTGACCTGATCCTCGGTGAAACTCATTTTGATCTCGCTGAAGCACGGGCCGTGGTTATTGCCGCTCGTGAAGTTTGCGATCTGCCTGTGGCCTTATCCATGACTTTTGAGTCTCCGTCAGCGTGTTTGACCGGAACATCTCCCGCAACTTTTATCGACACCATGCAGAACATGGGTGTTGAGCTTATGGGTACCAACTGTTCGGCCGGACCGGAGCAGATTCTGAAAGTGCTGGAAAATATGCAGCCCCGCCTTTCCTCTCCTCTTCTGGTTGAGGCCAATGCCGGACTGCCCGAACTGGACGAGAACCGCAACACTGTTTTCCGTCTTCAGCCTGAGCCTTTTGCCGAACAGTCTGCCAAGTTTGTGGATGTCGGTGCTAAATTTATCGGCGGTTGCTGCGGAACAGGCCCGGATCATATCCGCGCCCTGCGCAATAAAGTAGACGGTGCCAAGTGGAAGCGCGCTGTGCCGCAGGAAGATTGCCAGATGGTGCTGACTTCCCGTTCCCAGTCCGTAAAGATCGGATTTGAGCAGCGCGGCGTTATTATCGGTGAACGCATCAACCCCACCGGCAAGAAGCAGCTTATCGCGGAACTTCAGAAAGGCCAGTTTACCGAAGCCATGAAATTTGCCGAAGAGCAGATTGCTGTCGGGGCACCTGTTCTGGATGTAAACGTCGGTGCTCCCATGGTTAACGAGGTGGAAATTCTGCCCGCGCTGGTTAAAGAGATTTTTGCCCAGCATTCAGCACCGCTTTCAATTGATTCCACCAACCCGGATGCGGTTGAAGCCGCTCTCTGGGAATACCCCGGTTCTGCGCTGGTTAACTCCATCAGCGGTGAACCCGGACGTATGGAACGTCTCGGGCCCCTGTGTAAAAAATTCGGTGCCCCGTTTATCCTGCTGCCCATCGTAGGAAGCAAGCTGCCGATCACATGTGCTGAGAAAGTTGAGGTTGTCTCCGAACTGCTCAAGCAGGCTGACGATCTGGGAATTCCGCGCAGGCTGATCATGGTTGACGCTCTGGCTTTGACCGTATCCTCCAAGCCTATGGCTGCCCGCCATTGCCTTGATTTCATCAAGCATTGCAAAGAGGAATGGAATCTGCCCACAGTACTGGGCCTGTCCAATATTTCTTTCGGTCTTCCGGCCCGCGAATTGCTTAACTCCAGTTTCCTGACCCTTTGTCAGGGACAGGGTATGGCTGCTTTTATTTCGAATCCCAACTCTGTGCGTTTGCGTGAAGCTCTTTACGCCAACGAAGTTATGCTTTGCCGCGATCCGCAGGCCGAACAGTATATTGAGCGTTATGCGGAGTGGACTCCTTCCGGTGACGGCGGTCAGTCCGGTACAGCCGCGGGCGGTAAGAAAGCAGACAAGTCCGGGGCGGAAAACCTTTTCGATGCCGTGGTCAAGGGTGACCGCGGTTCCATTGTCGCACTAGTAGAGCGTGACCTTGAAGGCGGACGTCAGCCTTTTGCCATGGTCAATGAAGACCTCATCCCGGCAATCATGGAAGTGGGCGAAAAGTACGAGCGCAAGGAATATTTCCTGCCCCAGCTTCTCCAGTCCGCTGAAACTCTTCAGAAGGGTTTTGAAAAGCTTAAGCCGTTGCTTGAAGCCTCCGGTGAAGTGGAGGAAAAGGCAACTATCATCATGGCCACTGTTGAAGGCGATATCCACGATATCGGTAAGAACATTGTCTGCCTGATGCTCAAAAACCACGGCTACAACGTAATCGACCTTGGTAAAGACGTCCCTGCTGAAACTATCGTTAATGCAGCGGAAGAGCACGGAGCCAGGATTGTCGGTCTTTCCGCGCTGATGACCACCACTATGGTCCGCATGGAAGACACCATTAATCTGATCAAAGAACGCGATCTTGATATCAAGGTTATGATCGGCGGTGCGGTTATTACCGGTGGATTCTGTGACTCTATTGGGGCAGATGGCTGGTCTACTGATGCAGTCGCTGCGGTTAAGGTTACCAAAAAACTGCTGCAGTAAGGCAGGATGCGGATTTTTGAATTATTTCATGGAATCTGCTAGTGGATTGTTTATAACTTACTGAACTATGAGTTCAGTTTGAGGAAATATATGAAGATATTTAATAAATTTAGCATATTGGTTGCTCTGCTGCTGGTCCTTGCAGCCGGATGCAATAAGGCAGAGACCGCTGAAGGTGTCGACACTGTCAACGCTCAGGGTATTCAGGAAATTATCGCCAAGAACAAGGGCAAGGTCGTGCTGGTCAATTTCTGGGCCACATGGTGTCCTCCCTGCCGTGCGGAGATTCCAGAACTCATTGAATTGCGCAAGAAATTCTCTGATGATGATCTGGTAATGATCGGCGTTTCGGTGGATCAGGACAGTGATGCAGTGGATGAATTCATGCTTAAGGGTGCGGAGTTCAATTATCCGGTTTATTTTGCCGCTGAAGATGTGGGCGCAGCTTTCAGGATTCAGTCCATTCCCAGAACCATGCTTTACGATCCTGCGGGGCAGCGGGTTTTCGACAAGGAAGGAAGCTACCCCGGAACCATGTTTGAAAGATATATTAGCAAGATGTTAAAGGATCGGTAGACGCGGATGTTTAAGATCAGAAAAGCCCTGATGGGAGATGCCAAGCACATCCATTCCATCATTAAGGACCGGACAAGGGACGCAATGGTTCTGCCCCGGCCTTTGAATTCCATTTACGGACATCTGCGTGATTTTTTTGTGGCCGAAGATGAAGACGGCAAAATTATCGGCTGTTGTGCACTTGCCATAAGCTGGGATTGTCTGGCAGAAGTGCGGTCTTTGGTTGTTGTGCCTGAAGCACGGGGCTCCAATCTGGGTGCACAGATGGTTGAATCCTGTCTTCAGGAAGCGCGTGAACTAGGCGTTTGCGACGTATTTGTATTGACGAATATTGAGAAGTTCTTTGCAAAACTAGGATTTGTGGAAACAGATAAGCATGTGCTGCCCCAGAAAATCTGGGCCGATTGCATTAACTGTCCCCAGTTTCCGGATTGCGATGAAATTCCAATGATCATGAAACTGAACTAAACAAGGAAAACTATCATGGGCCATAGCCTTAAAGAAGTTTATTCCAAAGAAATAATTGCTGAAAGAATTAATGTTTTAGGTAAAGAAATCTCTGAAACATACGGTCAGGAACCGCTGGTCTGCGTATGTGTGCTTAAAGGTGCTTATCTCTTTTTTGCTGACATCACCCGGGCTCTGTCTTCCGATCCTGAAATCGATTTCGTACGTCTTTCCAGCTACGGCACAGGAACCAGCCGCACCGGAAATATGAATTTTTCCAAGGACCTTGAAGTTTCCATTGCAGACAAGCATGTGCTGATTATCGAAGATATCGTTGATACCGGGCACTCTGTAGAGTTCCTTAAGCATGTGTTTTCCAAACGTAACCCGCTGAGCGTGAAAACTTGTGCTCTGATTGATAAAAGAGAGCGTCGTGAGATTGATCTGGAAGTTGAATTTCCCGGTTTTGTTCTCGATCATGGCTTTCTTGTGGGATACGGAATGGACTATGCTGAAAAATACAGGTATTTAAGTGCAGTGTATGAACTCGAGAATGCCTAGTTTTTAGGCTTTCTGTTTTTAAAGTTGTAATAAATAGAGTCGGTTAAACCTATTCAATGGCAGGTATAGTGGTCCATGATTATTACGTGTTCAAATTGCGAGACCAAATTCAATTTACCGGAAAGTAAGATTCCGGCAGGTGGGGCTAAGGTTAAATGCTCCAAATGCGGAAATATTTTTAAGGTAACTCCTCCCGCTCCCGAGCCTGAGGATGAAGTTGAGTCCATGCTTGAAGAGGAGCAGCCGAAACCTGCACCGGAACCGAAGCCGGAACCCAAGCCTGAACCGGAATCCGAGCCAGAGCCGGAGCCAGAACCCGAACCGGAGCCAGAGCCTGATTTGGACGACCTCTTTGACGAGGCCGCTGACGAATTGAGTGAAGAGCTTGGCGAAGATCCGTTCGGTGATATCGGCACTGATGAGGCTGGCGAAGCTGCAGCAGAGGATTCTGACGACTTTGAAGATGATCTTTTCGGGTCTGATGATAATTCTGATGATGCTGAAATCGGGGCCGACCTTTTTGATGACGATGATGACCCTTTTGCAGATGCTGCCGCTGAGGAAGCTCCTGCGGAAGAGGATGATTTCGATATAGACGATGAGCTGTTCGGCAGCGATGATGATGCCGAAGACGCTTCCGTTCCTGCTGACAGTGCAGAAGTTGAAGAGGAAAGCGATGACCTCTTTGACGATGACGACCTGTTCGGCGATGAAGATGACGGTGCCGATCTTTCCGACGACAATCTTTTCGATGATGATGAAAAGGTTGAAGAAGACGACGGAACTTTCGAAGAGGAAGATTTTGAAGACGGTGAAAACTTCGAGGAAGAGGACTTCTCCGAAGAGGATCTGGAAGAAGATGACGGTCTCGCTCTTGATGATGGCGAAATAGCCGGTTTTGATCTTGATGACGAAGCTACCGGCTTTGATCTCGATGACAACCTCGACTCTCCATCATCCAAGAAAAAAGAGAAAAAAGGTAAGAAAGGGCTGATCATTACCCTGATTATCCTGATTCTTTTTGCCGGTGGTGCAGGAGCCGCATGGTATCTCAAGCTTTGGGAAAGCCTGCCGTTCAGCATCCCCTTCGTTTCCTCTGAAGATGCCGGAACAACCGATTCTAACGAGCCGCCTTCCAAGCGGTTCAGCAAGTTCTCCTTTAAGGATCTGCGCCAGTTCTATGTCAACAATGATAAAGCCGGACAGCTGTTTATTATTGAAGGTAAGGTTGTTAACAATTTCAGCCAGCCCAAAGAGCTGATTGAAGTTGAAGCGCAGCTTTTCGATGATAAAGGGCAGGTGCTTGATTCCAAGCGACTGCTTTGCGGAAACACACTTTCTCTGTTCCAGTTGGAAGTGCAGTCCAAAGAAGAAATCGAGGCCGGACTTGGCTCCAAGGTCGGCATACTCTCCAACAACACACTGCTCAAGCCGGGTATGGATACGCCTTTTATGGTTGTTTTCTTTCAGCCCTCGCCTGCAGTTAAAGAGTATGTCATCAACGTAGTAGATGCCAAGAATCCGCCTAAGAAATAAAGGCATGCCTCCGGCGGCTTAAACCCTTTTGCAAAGGGTTTAAGAATCCCAAAAACTTTTAGTAGTTTTTTATCTGGGCATAGCTTGTGAGATTGTGCTGATTACAAGTTAATTAGTGGCGGGAGATATGGCTTTAAGCTGAATCTCCCGCCTTTTTTTATGCGAATTTAATTTAAGGTTTCCACCATGAAAACTAAAGACGTTTTTGTTTGTACTAATTGCGGAGCGCAGGCCTTGAAATGGCAGGGCCAGTGCCCTCGCTGCGGAGAGTGGAACACTTTGCAGGAGAAGGTGGTTGTGCGCCGTAAGGGCGGCGTGAGTCATGCTCCTGCGGACTCCCTGGCTGTTGCGCTGGCAGACATCCCTGTTGAACACACCCAAGCACGGTCAACCGGATTCAAGCCTCTTGATACTGTGCTGGGTAAGGGCTTTGTTCCGGGCGGTGCTGTGCTTGTGGGCGGTGAGCCGGGGATCGGCAAGTCTACTCTGCTGTTACAGCTGGCTGCAGAGCAGTGCCGCATGGGCAATAAGGCGGTTTATTTTTCCGGCGAGGAATCTTTGGCCCAGATTCGGGGCAGGGCGGATCGTCTGGGTGTATTGCAATCCGGCCTTATGGCGGTAGCTTCTACCAATGCGGAAGAAGCTCTGTCTATTTTGGAGGCTCCGGAAAAGCCTGATCTGATGATCATCGACTCGGTACAGACTTTGACCTCTCCACGGGCAGACGGAATCCCCGGCAGTGTCAGTCAGGTGCGTGCTGTTTCCTCCGAGCTGGTGGAAGCAGCCAAGAAGACCAGCACTACCTTGGTTATTGTAGGGCACGTGACCAAGGACGGACAGATTGCCGGTCCGAAGCTGCTGGAACATATGGTGGATACGGTGCTGTACCTTGAGGGTGACCGCAAGCACATGATGCGCATCATGCGGGTTCTTAAGAACAGATTCGGTCCCAGTGACGAGTTGGTTGTTTTTTCCATGCGCCAGTCCGGTATGGAGATTGTTGAAGATCCTTCGACTCTTTTTCTTGGTGACCGTGATGATTCCTGTTCCGGTGCAGCTGTGGTCATGGCAATGGACGGGCATAAGCCCTTTGCCGTGGAAGTGCAGGCACTTGCCAGCCGAACTGTACTTTCTATTCCGCGCCGCACAGCATTAGGCTTTGATACTAACAGGTTGAACCTTATTCTGGCTGTGCTGGAAAAACGGTTAAATTTGAACTTGGGTCAGCTGGATATTTATGCCAAGATCGGCGGCGGCCTGGCCATGCGTGATCCCGGATTGGATCTGGGTGTAGTGGCATCTGTGCTGTCCTCGTTTTATGACCGCCCATTGCAGCCCGGGGCTGTTTTCTGGGGCGAGGTGGACTTAAACGGGCGCATCCGGCCCGCATCAGGCGGGGAAACAAGGCTCAAGCAGGCTAAACGTCTGGGTTACGGACCGATTTTTCAGTCAGAGACTTGCCGCACTCTCGATGAGCTGCAGGCAAAGTTGTTCGGTCCTGAATAAGCTATTTAGGAAAATTCTATGAAAAAAGTATTTTTGGTTGCTGGGGCTAGACCCAACCTGATGAAAGTTGCACCGATTTTCCGGGCAGCCCGTGATCTTGAGGGCGTAGAGTGTCAGATGGTTTATACCGGGCAGCATTATGACCGCCAGATGTCGCAGGTCTTTTTTGAGGATTTGGACATTCCCAAGCCCAAATTTAATATGGGCAAGTCTACCGGAACCCATGCGGAGCAGACCGGAGCGATCATGATCGCTTTCGAGAAGATGTGCATGGAAGAAAAGCCTGATCTTGTAGTTGTTGTGGGTGATGTGAACTCCACGCTGGCCTGCTCGGTGACTGCGCGCAAGTTGCATATTCCGGTGGCCCATGTGGAAGCCGGATTGCGCAGTGGCGATATGGACATGCCTGAGGAAATCAACCGCATGGTTACCGATTCCATCAGCAACCTGTTCTTTACCACTGAAGATCATGGCCGGGAAAACCTGCTTCGTGAAGGCAAGGAAGCGGATACGATTTTTCATGTCGGCAACGTGATGATCGATAACCTTTTCCACAATGTGGAACGCTTGGGACCTGAGGTTGTTGCTGATTACCAGAGCCGCGAGTTGAAGGAGAAGATCGGGCGTTACGGTTTCATGACCATGCACCGTCCTTCCAATGTAGATAACCGTGAGGTTCTGGAAGGTATTGTTGAGGCACTGAACAAAATTGCCGAAGATTTACCTCTGCTTTTCCCCATCCATCCTCGTACCGAGAAAATGATGGCCCAGTTCGGGATTTATTTTTCTGAAAACGTGCATACCTTTCCTCCTCTTTCTTTCAGGGAATCCCTGTTCCTGTGGAAGGATGCGCAGGTGGTTATTACCGACAGCGGAGGATTGCAGGAAGAGACAACTGCACTTGGTGTGCCCTGCGTGACCGTGCGTAAAAATACTGAGCGTCCTGTTACAATTGAGAAAGGAACTAACGTTCTGGCTGGAATTTCAGGTGAGAATATCTTACGTGAAACTGAGAATGCCCTTAAGAAGACCGGTAATCCGGTTCCAAAGATCGAGGGCTGGGATGGTCATGCTTCCGAGCGTATCTGGAAAGTCCTGTTGGACTTCCTTGGCTGATCTTATTTGGTTGTAAGTTATTAAGATAGCCCGCTCCTGATAGTCAGGAGCGGGTTTTTTCGTCGTTTAAACAATGGAAAAATCATGGGTGCTCGTGTTAAGGTGCGGCAGAAATTGAAAAAGGGGATTTTTATGAAATCTTGTTGTCGTTGCATCTTTATAACTTTGGCTCTTTCTTTGTTGTTGGTTCAGCAGGGCTTTGCTTCCAATATATTTCCGCTGGAACCGCCGGATACATCGAGCCCTCAGGCAACTTTTTCCAGCTTTATCCACTATACTGATAAGCTTTACGAAGCGGCTACAGCTGCCAAGGAAGATTTGTTTCTTGAAAGAGAGTTTATGCAACGCGCTGAGCGCTGTTTTGATTTCAGCATGGTCCCGCCGACTCTTCTCGATAATGTGAGTGTCGAATCAGTACTCATGTTACGAGAGATTTTGGATCGTATCGAATTGCCGGACCTTGCAGACGTTCCTGATAAATATGAAGTGAAAAAAAATAATATTCTGCTCTGGCGTATCCCCCATACAGAAATTACAATCGGGCGGTGTCCCGAGGGGCCGCGTATGGGGTCATATTTGTTCACACCTGAAACGGTGCGGCGGCTGGAAGAATATTATGATGAAGTGAGGCATCTGCCTTACCGTAGTGATAAGGGAGAGAATTATACCGGTTTTTATGAGCAATATATCTATTCTTCCGGCTGGATGATACCGGATGGCTTTTTAAAGAAACTCCCTGAATGGATGAAGGAAGGCTATCTGGGGCAGGCTGTCTGGCAATGGATTGCAATGATCATGATTCTGCTTCTGGGCGACCTCAGTATGTGGGGTGTCTGGCTTTGGCACAAGAAACAGAAACACAGGACCCGCAAGTGGAATTGGCGATGGGAAAGATTGTTGTTTCCGCTTTATGCCATGTTGATCTGTGTTGTAATGGAGTATCTGATTGATAATCAGATCAATATTACCGGCGAGGTGCTTTCGTGGATATCCATGCTACTGAAATTGATTTTTGCGATATTTGCAGGTGTTGCAATCATCATAGGCGGCGATGTGGTTATGCGTGGCATTATCCATACTTCCAAGATCAAGGAAGAGGCTCTTGATGCCGATGTTCTCAGGCTTGGGTGCAGGCTGGTTTCATTCGGCCTTGTGTTCGTGCTTTTCTACAATGCGGGTAGCTATTTCGGTATCCCCGTTACAGCTATTTTCGCATCGGCCGGTATTGCCGGGGTTGCTGTTGCTCTGGCTGCCCGTGAAACTTTGGCCAACTTTTTCGGCGGAGTCTCTATCTTTATGGATCGCCCTTTCAGGGCAGGAGATTATATTGTCCTGGATAACGGGGATCGCGGTGAAGTTAAGGCTGTAGGCATGCGCAGTACCCGTATTCAAACCCGTGATGATATAATGATTACCATCCCTAACTCGGTTATCACCAATGGTAAGGTGGTAAACCAAAGTCGGCCCCATCCGCATTTCAGGGTACGTATAAAACTTGGTGTGGCTTACGGTTCTGATGTTGATCAGGTGGAAGCTCTCCTAATGGAACTGGCAGAGAACAATGAACTCGCCATTTCCAGACCGGAGCCCCGGGTTAGGTTCCGCAAGTTCGGCGATTCCGCCCTCGAATTCGAGCTGCTTTGCTGGGCTGCGCGCCCTCATGACCGGGGTAGACTGATTCATACTCTTAGTCGTGATATCTATAAGCGTTTCAACTCCGAAGGAATCGTTATTCCTTTTCCGCAGCAGGATGTGTATCTGCATAAGGCTGAGGATTGATTCAATGAGTTGTGAAAGAAATGTCCTGAAGTTTCGGGGAGAAGTTTTTCGGGAAGACAGGGAGAAACTTAACGGGCATCGGTCTGCGGTTTTCTGGTTCACAGGTCTTTCCGGTTCCGGAAAATCCACCATTGCTCATGAGGTTGAAAAAAAACTTTTTGACATGTCCATGAGGGCTTTTGTTTTTGACGGGGATAACGTCCGCCACGGATTATGCGGAGACTTAAGCTTTTCCCCGGCTGCCCGGACTGAGAATATCAGGCGTATTGCAGAAGTATCGAAATTGTTTACAGAGAACGGCACAATCTGCATGTGCGCGTTTATTTCTCCTCTTAAAGAATATCGCCAGTTGGCCCGTGAGATTGTTGGGGAAATGGATTTTTATGAAATATATATAACCTGCCCGCTGGAAATATGTGAGGAGCGGGATGTGAAGGGGTATTACAAATTGGCCCGTGAGGGTAAAATTAAAAATTATACGGGAATATCTGCATCATATGAAATCCCCGAAGCTCCTGATTTGGTCATTGATACAGATAAAGAAACGCTTGAAGAGTCAGTGGCAAGAGTAAAAGACTTTATTCTCAGCGAGATAGGTATTTAATCGGCACAGATTACGAAAAAAAGAACTCCCCGAGAGACAATCTCGGAGAGTTCTTTTTAGTATTTAATTACGGCTCCGGACCAGCTAAGTCCTATCCCGAAGCCGAAGAGCATGATCGTGTCTCCTCGTTTAAGCTTACCGCTTGCTTCCGCCCGCTTGAGAGCAATGGGGATGGTGGAGGAGGTGGTGTTGCCCACTTCATAAAGGTCCATGATCATTTTCTCTTCCGGGATATCAAGTTTGGACATGAGAGATTCAAGAACCTTATTGCTGGCCTGATGGAATACAAAAAGATCGATTCCATCCATGCCTGTTCCGGCCTGCTCAGCCAGTTTCCTTATTTCAGCAGGAATGGTTTTCACTGTGAACTGGAAAACTTTGAATCCGTCCATCTGCATGTCCGGCTTAGCGATAGGAGTATCGGCATCTTTTCCTGTTACAACACTGATTCCTGAATTGAGGCAGCGTATTGATTCACTGCGGCTTCCGTCTGTTCCAAAGAGAAATGACGGGGATGTTTCAGGCTTATCGATAATTGTTGCAGCTGCTCCGTCAGAGAAAATAAGGAAAGAAGTCTTGTTTTCCGGGTCAATTGTTTTGGAGTAATTATCGACAGTAACAAAGAGTATCCGCTCAGATATCCCGGCAGCCATGTAGCCGTAAGCAATGGAAAGTCCGTAACAATAGCCGCTGCAGCCGAGGCTTACGTCAAAACATTTGGTCGATGAAGGAAGGCCGAGTTTGTGCTGCAGACAGGCGGAAACATGGGGCAGCAGTTGGTCCGGGGTCTGGGTACAGACGATCAGTGTATCCGGAAGTTCTTTTTCAGAGAGTCCGGACAGAACTTTTGACGCGGCTTTATAAGCCATCTGCAGGGTTGTCTCGTCTTTAGCTGAGTGGTGCAGGTAGCGCACACCTGTTTTAGGCAGTGAATTGCTGACATGCCAGTGCGGCTTGGTTTTATCCAGCTCATGGCAGTCGATGATATGTTCAGGGAGATAGTATTCTATATTATTGATAAAGCTGTTCATTGCTCTTGCAACTGTATTGCGCTTGTTGTCTTCAAAAGAAGGTAGTTAAGGATAAAGTAGTATCGGGCAAGAAATAAGCCGGGGATGGTTCTAATAGCGATATTTCATGCGCTAGGCAAGCTTGCAGGGCAAAATAATATACCTTCTCTGGTGTACATAAAATGTCCGGCATATCAATGATATGCCGGACATATATAGTAGGTGTCTGTAATGCAGGTAATTATTGGCTATCGTTGATCGTTTTGATTGCGCTTGGAAGGAATATAGAGAAGATATCATGAAGTCCGGCCATTAGCTTACCTGCATTGTCGCCAGTATTGGTCATGTCCTTATTTTGTTTGGATGTATAATTCTTGGCGAAAAGCAGCTTGTTGTTCTTGGTGACCATGCCGTCCAGACGGACTTTGTAATTCATTTCAAGCTGCCCGGGACGGTTGATGTATACCTTGTTGGCAATCCCGGTAATGATGAAATGGTCTCCCGCTTCATCCATGGTTTCGAAATACTCTACATCCAGACCTTTAGCCTTGAGTTGTTTGTAGAGCGACTGCCCCATCCAGGTTCCAATGTCTATTGAGGGGTAGTACGTAAAGAGTTTGCTTTGTCCTATTTGCTTGATAGGTTTGCTTTCGGTAAATTTGACAACCGCAATTTTGGAAGGACAAGGAGGGATATCAATATCAATCGGTTTGTAGGATAATTGAAGTGTTGTGTCTTTCATTTTTGTGTCGGCGGAAAGACCTGTATTGGGGAAAGCAAAAATGATTAAGAGTAGAGTTACTAGATACAGGGTCTTTTGGTTCATGATTTCTCCCGTGTTATTTGGTGTCATGGTTGTGAAAACATACTTAGAATCAATTTAATTGATCTGCGCTGTTTTTGTCAAAGTTGTTTTTTGAGAAGGAAGATGGTGCGGCCGGAACTTGACCGGGGCTGCGTGCTGGTTTACTTGCAGGCAGGCTGTGAGTAATTTGGGGGCGCTAGTTATTTCCTGTTTACTTAGTCTGGACTTTATAGGGTGGGTATGCTTTATTTCCGTGCCTTTCGGCAGTCATGATCGTTTGAAACAAGATTTGTGAGCTTTTTAAAGTGAAAGATATATCATCAATTAATCCTAAGAAAATACTTGTCTGTCAGTTGCGCCAGATAGGCGATGTTGTGTTGGCTACTCCTTCTGTTTCCCTTCTCCATAAAAAATATCCTGATGCTGAAATACATGTCCTGACAGAGGATAAGTGCACACAAGTATTTGATAATAATCCGGCAGTCAGCCATGTCTGGGCTATTGAGAAAAATAAACTGCGTAATCCACTTAAAGCCTTGGCCTTTTACTGGAAGGTTGGTCGTTGCGGATATGATCTCATTGTTGATTTTCAGCAGCTTCCTCGTTGCCGTTGGGTTGTACTTTTCAGCAATGCTCCGATCAAGCTTGCCGAAATGCCGCCATGGTATAACCGGTGGCTGTATACCAATTGGCCTGAACATATTCCGGGTGGCTACGCAGCTATGTATAAAGCCGGAGTGCTCAAGCCGCTTGGCATTGAATGGAATTCAGAGCGGCCCAAAATTTTTATTTCAGATGAAGAGCGTGCTGAGGCAAAGGCTTGTTTGGATTCTTTGGGGGTCACCGACGATGAACCGTTGATCACCATTGATGCGTCCCACAGAAGGCATACCCGTAAATGGCCCGAAGAGTATTACGGAAAGTTGATCCGACTAATCGCAGAGCAACGTCCCAATTTTAAGTTTTTTCTGCTCTATGGTCCCGGCGAAAAAGATGTCGCCCTTAAGGTAAGGGAAGAATCTGGAGTGGCCGATAAGTGTGTCATGGTCGACAAACCGGGGTCTTTGAGAATAATGGCTGCTTTAATTGAGCGAGCTGTTTTGCATATAGGCAATTGTTCTGCTCCGAGGCATTTCGCTGTTGCTGTCGGTACACAAAGTATAGTCATGCCCGGTTCTTCCGGGAGTTGGGTGTTTCCTTCACCTGAGCACGAAGAAGTTGTTGCTGGTATTGAGTGTGAGCCTTGCGGCAAGGAGAAATGTGATCGGGGTGATTTGGCCTGCCTGACAAAAGTTATGCCGGAAGATGTTCTTTTAAGGGTTTTAGATAGAGTGTAAACCTGCTACAAGGGGATTCTCTTGAGTGGGATGTTTGGGATTATCCTTTTCAAGTGCTCAAATAATTGAATAAATGGATAGATGAAAAAGCGTATGGTTTATGATTTTTTCGTAAACCGAATCTTGAAAGGGATTTGGTGTCAATTTAGATGGGGGGCATACAGCCTTACCGATCCGATTTTCTATTTGTTTCTTTCTTTCGGTTTTGTCGGTCTCTATGTGCCTGAGCCAGATCTTAAGTTATCTTTGCATCTGTTGTTTCTGAAGGCTTTGTTTGAGGAGTTTTTTTTCAGGTTTTTGCTGCAGGAAGGAATTGATCGCCTATTGAAATATCAATGGAGATTGGGCCCTCTGAGTCTTGCTAACTTTCTAGCTTCATTGACTTTTGCTTGCGTACATTTGATTCATCAGCCTCCGCACTGGGCCTTGCTGACATTTTTCCCGTCGCTTGCCTTCGGCTATATATGGCAGAGATATAGGAGCTTGGTTTCAACTACTCTTATCCACTTTGCCTACAATGCATTTTTGTTTTATCAGTTTATGTAATCTTGGATGGAGCTAAGAAAACTTGACTGGCTTTTGCAAGTGTAGGATGTTTGCTGGAATAAAACTTTTTAATTGTTAGAATTTAAGGATTATCGGCTGGATAGCAGAAAATCCTATGCAGATAAAAATGATTCTTACCGGATAACCGGCGGAGCTTATGGCGCTGAATATGCTGAATAAATTATGTAAATTTGTTGTGGGACTTGTTTTGTCCACGGTTCTTTTGGTTTCTGCCGCTGCGGCACAGCCAGAAGGAACCGAAGGAGTCCATGCCAACCTTGAAAGTATTTCTCTGGTTGAATTTATTAAATTTGTCGGTCGCTATACCGGCAGAAATATTGTTTTTCAGAAGGGAGCCTTGCCCGGTTCACATATCAGCATTTATGCCGGACAGTCTCTCACTGAACCTGAGCTGATGGCTGTTTTTCAGGAAGTTTTGAGTGGCGCTGGGTTTCACGCGGTTACCAGGGATAACGTGACCTATGTTTTGCCGATGCGTGATGCAAAGCTTATTTCTCCCGACATCAAGGCTTCTCCTTCAGAGGGAAATGGTGAAGAGATAATCACCTCTGTTTTTCAGCTTGAAGGAAAAATGGATCCGGCTAAGGTTCAAACTGTTTTGACGCAGGTGGCTTCTCGTATCGGTCAGGTAACACCTGTGCCTATGGCTGATGCAGTTTTGGTCCGGGATTTACAGAGCAATGTTAATAAAATGAAAAAACTGCTTGGTATTTTGAAAAGGGCGGGTGCCGAGCAGGAGTCGACTTTAATTGAGTTGGATAAGTCCAGTGCTAAAACTGTGGCCACTAAGCTGACTTCTTTTTATAAAAAATTATCGACAGCCGGTAAAACCGGAACTCCCCCGGTCATAGAATCTTTGGACTGGGCTAATAGTTTACTTGTTTCAGGAAGCAATGATCAGATTATAACCATTAAAAGACTTATTTCCAAGCTTGATAAGGGCAGTGATGCCTACTCAAAGATGAAAATTTACAGGTTGCATAATATTGAAGCTGTAGTAGCCGGTGATGTTTTAAAAAGCCTTGTTACCGGTGGTGGGATTCCTTCTTCCAGTAAATCTGATGACAGTAAGTCACAATCTGATACCAGTTCTTCTTCTAAGTCTACTAAATCAGCTACTTCCTCTTCCAGTGGAGCTGATGACATTCAAGTCTCTGCTGACGAAACAACAAATACCTTGATCGTAATGGCTAGTGCTGATCAATTGCCTCAGATTGATAATTTTGTTGAACAGTTAGATCAGGCACAGGATCAGGTTTATATTGAAGCACTTGTTCTTGAAACCACTCTGGATCATGCTAAGGAATTTGGTGTTGAATGGCAGGGTGGGATTGATTTAGGCGGGAGTGTTGCTACGCTTGGATACACTAAATCTAAGGATAGTAAACTCACTTCCTATGCTGCCAATCCATCCAGTGTGCCTGGTGGTTATTCCATGGGGGTTCTTGGCGATACCATTTCTTATGCCGGTAAGAGTTTTCCTACTATCGGGGCTTTGGTAAACTTCACTAAGTCGGCCACGGATTTTAATCTCATATCTGCTCCTCAGATCATGACTCTGGATAATGCTGAAGCTGAGATTTTTGTCGGCCAGAACAGGCCATATAAAACCGGTCAGAGTACAACCAGCGGTGATGCGGTTGTTTCTACCTACGAATACAAAGATGTCGGTATCAAGCTTAAGATTACCCCGAGGATCAACCGTGAAGATGGGTTGGTTAAGCTTAAGGTATTCCAGACTTACAATACCGTTTCCGAAGCCAGTACAACAGAGCTTCCGATTACCAACGACCGTAAAACTGATACCACGGTTCTTTTAGCCGATGGTTCGACCATGGTTATTGGTGGATTGATCAGGGCTGATCATACCCGCACTGAGGCTGGCGTTCCATATCTTTCAGATTTGCCGTTGTTAGGCTGGCTTTTCAAGACCACGAGCAATAGTGGCACTAAGAACACCCTGATGGTTTTTCTTTCAGCACGTATTATTCAGACTACTGAAGGCCTTGAAGCCTTGAGTAAAGCCAAGATGGATAAGTACAGAAATCAACGTAATCGTATCAGTGATTTTATTGATGAAGAGTTTAACACTATTGGTAGTGATTCTAAAAAATCTGATGGTAAAACACCTTCTATCTCAGATGGTTTATAGGGTGTAACATTGGGTAATATATACGATCTCAATTTAGTCCCGCGCGAAGTAGTGGCTCTCTTTTTGACCTTTCCGCAGCGCAATGAGTTTATTCCCGTTGAAGTCAGGGACAAACAAATCAAAGTGCTCCTCCAGAACGAGGCCTCTTTGCCTATGGCAGACTTTTTGTCTTGGAAGCTGGGGAAAAATGTTGTTTCTGAAATTGTAACTGAGGAAGAGTTCTTTCCTCTACTTGAACAGGCTCTTACTGTCTGGGAAGAAGAGAGTGCTATTGAGTCTGATTCAGATGACTCAGAAGGCGAAGACGGACAGGATTTGTTAGGCTGGTCTCACGACGATGCTCCCATTGTCAGGTTGGTGAACAAAACCCTGCATCAGGCTATTTCCACTGGAGCCAGTGATATCCATTTTGAGGGTCAGGGCAATGGTTTTGTAGTACGTTATCGTCAGGATGGCGTTCTGAAAGCCGTGAAACGTTTGGACAAAGGGCTTCAGCCGACGGTTATTGCTCGTATTAAAGTTATGGGCGAGATGGATGTGGCCGAGAGTCGCAAGCCGCAGGATGGACGTATTTTTCTTAAGCTCGGCCAGAAAGAAGTTGATGTCCGTGTTTCTACAATTCCCACCATGAGTGGCGAAAAGGCCGTTCTTCGCGTGTTGGACCGTTCTAAAAATATTCTCAACCTTGAAGAGCTCGGTCTTAAAGGGCCGGACCTTGAATTATTCAGGAAAGTTCTTGCCCAGCCGCATGGTATTGTTTTGGTCACCGGTCCTACTGGGTCCGGTAAAACTACCAGTTTATATGCCGGTCTGAGTGAACTTCCACGTGATGACAAGAACATAGTTACAGTTGAAGATCCGGTGGAATATCAGCTTTCCGGAGTCAATCAGGTACAAGTCAACAAGGCCGCCGGGATGACTTTCGCCACCACCATTCGTTCTTTTCTTAGACAGGATCCGGATATTATCCTTGTAGGTGAGATCCGAGATCAGGAAACAGCGAGCACTGCAGTTCAGGCTTCGCTTACCGGTCACCTCGTGCTTTCCACTCTGCACACCAACGATGCGGCCACTGCAGTCACCAGAATGCTTGATATGGGCATTGAGCCCTTTCTGCTGGCATCTTCCCTTTCTCTTGTGCTTGGTCAGCGTTTGGTTCGTGTTAATTGTAAGCATTGCTCCAGAAAAGTAGAGGTTTCCGAGAATACCTATAAGCTTTTTGAGGAGGCAGTAGGTTTACCTTCCACTCAGACAGCCGGGGCAGGGTGTGAACATTGTAACTTCACAGGCTTTAGCGGACGTCGCGGTGTTTACGAGCTCATCCCGGTTACAGAGGATATGCGCGGGCTGATCATGGAAATGGCTTCATCTGACCAAATCAAGTCATACGCCAAACAAATGGGCCGCGAAACCATGGTAGACCATGGGATACGCCTAGTTAGAGAAGGTGTGACCACCCTTGAAGAAGTTGTTAGAGTTACCAAGCTTTAAATATTAGAGATAAATTTATATTATTACAGGTTGATAAAATGAGTGTTAGCATTGAGTTCCGTAAGCCGGAATGGATTTCCGATTGGAAAATATTTATTCTTTTCGCATTGATCTCTTTTAGTGTCGCTTTTGGAATGCGAGCAATGGAATTTCCAAAGTGGGATAATCCGGCATACATGGTTGATGGTGAGTACATTATGGGAACCCATGATGCTTATTTTTGGCTGGCCGGTGCCAAGGGTGTCGGTAGGGCTGTTGATAACCCTATGTCAGGTGTTGTCCGATTACTCGGAGCTGTTACCGGAGCGCATTACGGTAATATCGCATTTTGGCTTCCAGCTGTATTTGCGGGCTTTTGTGCCGTCGCTGCTTTTGGCTGGGGTATGCTCCTCGGCGGACCTTGGATAGGTATTGTCGGAGCCGTTTATGCAACCTCAGTTCCTGCTTATTATTTTAGAACACGGCTATCCTATTACGATACTGATGTAGTAACTCTCTTTTTCCCGTTGCTTCTCTCATTGCTTATTGCCCGTTGGATATCACAAGGAATTAGAAACCGCTGGCTTTCTTCTGCTGGGCAGGAAAAGGACTTTGATCCTACTTTCGTGGACTATCTTCTTCCTGTCCTTGCCGGGGGAGTCGTCTCTTGGGGTAAACTCTGGCATACGGATGTGCAGACTTTTGGGCTTTTTACACTTGTTGCATCTTTTTTTCTGGCAGTTGTTTGTGCTAAGGGGCGGAATAGAGTTGTGCTATTGAATGGACTGACTCTATTCGCATGTGCTTCCTTCTTTGGACTGCCTGGATTTATTCTGTCAGTTGTACTGATGTGTCTTTTCGTGTTCACAGATATTTCTGAGAATCGTTATGTACAGAATTTGTGGATAAATATTGCAGTATTGGGTGCAGCTCTACTTTTTAGTGGAGCAGGAATGGCTTTGTATACTGCGGTTCAGATTAAACTGAGTGCTTATCTGAAGCCCGCAGCAGATAATGCAGGAGCGCTTAAGGGCCCTTTGTACCCCGGTATTGCTCAGAGTGTAATTGAAGCACAAAATGTGTCGTTTGATACTTTGGTCCAGAGTGTTACAGGAAGTGCATTCTTATGGTGGGTTGGCGCAATCTCTACAGTTATTCTTTTTGCCTTGCGTCCTGATGCAATATACTTGCTTCCTTTTTTTGCTCTTTTTTTTGCTGCAATGAAAATGGGTGGTCGTTTCTCCATGTTTGCCGGTGCCCCTCTTGGACTAGGAATGGGGTTTGTCGGCTATTGGATAATTGGAAAGATGAAATTCAAATCAGGAGCAAAATGGGCTTGTGCGAGTGTAGGAGTTGTGTTTGCGGGTGCGATTTTAATTTATGTCTTACCGATGTATCAAAATTTTGCGATTACCCCAATAATGGGGAAGAATCATGCAGAAGCTCTTCTTAAAACAGGAAAGCAGATGCCTAGTGATGCCACTGTTTGGACCTGGTGGGACTGGGGATATGCAACCTTGTACTACACAGGTAAACATTCATTCGCCAATGGTGGGCATCATCAGGGAACTTCTCTTCTTCCGTTGGGGCTTGCTTATGCAACCTCTTCCCCTAAACAGAGTAACCAGCTGATTAAATATTCTGCGTTGCATGGAAGTAATCCTGCTGCAGCATGGAAGGATAAATCATCGTTAGAAGTATTTGATTTTTTGAAAAGTTTAGGAGTTAAGGATTATGAGTTCGGTAGAATTCCTAAGCAGTATATTGTTGCTAGCTGGGATAATGTAAGGCTGGCTTATTGGATTTTATATTATGGTTCATGGAATGTCGTAAATGGTAGTGGGGTACATCCGCAGCTTTATGCAATCCGTAATGCTTTTGATATTGACTATTCCAATGGAGTAGTTTCTGTGAGGAATGAATCTCCTGTTAGAGTCTCGGCTTTGCACATTATGAATAGCAAAGGGATGACTTCGCAGAGATACCCTCAATCTGTTGGGCCTGTCTTGTTATATAATGAGACAGTCAATCAGGGGTTTTTTGCTGATATTTTTTCTTACCAAAGCATGCTTATCCGTTTGTTGTTAAGTGATCCTAGGGATAAAAGTATTTCTGACTATTTTAAGCTTGTATACGAAGGATTTCCAAATATCCGGGTTTATGAAGTCTTATAAGGCTAAAAAATGGTTGAATAATAAGTGTCATAGGTGTATAGTCTGATTGTTTTTTATAGCAAGTGGCCGAAGACATAGGGTTTTTGGCTCAGTTGCTATTTTAATTCTCACTTTAAGGAGATTTTTTTCACCATGAAAAAAATTACAGTTCTCTTTACAGTATTGATGATGCTGGCAGCATCCAGTGCCTGGGCTGTTGACGCAGTTTTCCCCGGTGCTCTGAATGGCTCCTCTGAGCGCGTTCTTACAGGTTTTAGCATTAACGCTTCTTCGACTCAAACTGCAGTTGAGGCTCACAACGGTACTTTCCTGACCTTCAACTCCACCCACCTGATTGCTTACTCCATCAAGGGTGGTATTCTTGGTTCTACCGTTGGTAACTCCTCCCTGTATGGTAACATCGGTGTTTGTAACAGCACTGCTGGCACCATGGCTAACTTCGGTCAGTCCAACGGGACCAACGCCGCAACAAACGCATCTGCATTCAATGTTAACCTTACATACTCTAACATTGCTGGTCTGACCGCTCTCGGTCAGGTTAACGGTTCCGCTATCGGTACTGGTATCACCACTGGTCCTCGTTCTGCAATGCTGAGCGCGCCTTACTACTTCATCAACACTCCTTCTTACGACCTCATGGCTGGTGTATCTAACTCCACCTTCGGCATGGGCGATGGCCAGGTTGCATCTCCTAATGGTGCTAACTTCGCTCTCGGTTTCGTAAACGGTACCTTCCTTGGTTCCGATGTTTACTCTTCCGACAACACCTGGGATCTCTACGCTGTAGGTTTCAACTTCTACACCAACAAGCCTTACTACATGGTTGGTCAGGTTAAAATCAACTCCGCTCCCGGTACTGACAACGCTGAAGTTAAGTACGCTAAGTACGATTCCGACGGAACTCTGACCGACAACACTTCTTCCTGGATCACTTACAACGCTACCACCGGCAACGGCAACCAGCTGATGTCTATCTTCTACAAAGCTCAGACTCCTATAGTCGAAAACGCTACCATCAATGCTGACCGCAACCTGATCTCTGGTTATGCTGTTGAAGATAGCTACAAGCACTTTGTAGTTCTCGTTAAAAACGCTCAGACTCTCTCTGACTCTGATATCAGAAACCGCGGTTTCAAACTTGTTTACGCTGGTTCCGGTAGTTCCGCAAAGAACATCAACAACGCTACCCTTGGTCTCATGGATATGCAGGTTGATAACGCACTCGGTCTCACCGGTGACTACGTAATCAACAACGGTCGTCAGGCTTTCAAAGAAGCTGCTGACACCCTGAATGGTTACACCATTGCTGTTGCTAATACTGACCAGCTCAAACTGACTCAGTCCAACATGACTCTGACCGCTGCTGATGGCGATACTCTTGCTGGTAACTTCTACGGTAAGCAGTCTGCAGACAAGTCTTACGCTGTTGGTATCTACCAGTCCGCTTTCGCTGGAGCTAAGTACTCCTACAACCTGGCTGTTATGATCCCCAACTCCGCTGTTGTTGCAAACGTTCAGGGTGCAAACGCTGCATACCAGAACAACGCTACCATCACCGCATGGACTGCTATTGCACGTAACAACACTTCCTACTCCAAGGCAGCTCTGAGAACTGCTTTCCCTGATGTTCCTTCTAATTTCACCCCGCTGACCAACGCTATCGGCTTCAACGCTACTTGGGTTGGTATGGGCGCACAGAGAGGCGATATCTACTACACCTTCCAGGTTCCCTTCTCCGGCGTAGGTAACAGAATTGATACTCTTGATCTTTACAAGGTGTTCCCCACCGATGCTAAGACTGTAAGATCCTTCACTTACGCTTCTGAGCCTACCTTCAACACCGACGGTGCATGGTGGATCTCCACTGCTGTTGGTGATGGTTACCTGAATGAGAACTCTTACCTCGTTCCTTCAACCGATTACTACATCAACTACGTACTGAAAGATAACGGTGACTTCGACTACCGCTCTCAGGCTCGTGAATTTGGTGACCCCGTCGTTCTCGGTGTTAACGATTCCTCCAGCAGCTCCTCTTCCGGTTGTGTATTCAACCCCGCAGCTGGTTTCGGCCTTGAATGGCTGCTGCTGATGCTTGCTCCCATGGTTGCTGTTGTACGTAGCCGTTTCAAGAAGTAAGCAGAGTTCTTTAGATCCTAAGATCTAAATAGCGAAATATTGGGAGCCAACTCTTTGAGTTGGCTCCCTTTTTCTGTATTGAGAAAGTTATTAGCAGCGTGAAGTGCTTGGCTTAAGCCAAATTTGGACCATTAATTAAAGTTGCTCATCTTAAATTTCTGATTTATGGACTTGTGAAAAGTTTGCCAAACACCTGTCGCGAAGGTCAGATTTATAATTGTATGGTTTTAAATTTATCGCCATTGATAGAGCTTTTCTGTACGATACTTATACTAATTTGACTTTTTGTAGAGCAATTAAATTTAGCAAAGATCAAATTTAAATTTGAGAATAAGGAAATATCGATGAAAACAGCAGTTATTGGTACCGGTGCAATGGGCCAGCACCATGTTCGACTTTATTCAGATATCAAGGATTCAGAACTTGTCGGCGTGGTCGACCTGGATGAAAAACAGACTGAAAGACTGTGCTCTTTGTACGGAGGACGTCCTTATAAAGATTACAGAGAAATGATTGAAAAGGAAAAACCAGAAGCTGTTACTATTGCTCTTCCTACTTCCTTTCATCATCAGGCAACAATGGATTGTCTAGATGCAGGTATCCACGTCATGGTCGAAAAGCCGATTGCAAAGACCGTTGAGCAGGCAAGAGAAATGATTGCCAAAGCTAATGACGTAAACCGTGTACTTAAAGTTGGTCATATTGAACGATTTAACCCTGCGGTTACCCAGTTAAAAGAAAGGCTCGCCGACGGTCAACTTGGAAGAATTTTTACTATTCATTCCAGACGTCAGTCCCCTTATCCAGGACGCATTACTGATGTCGGTGTTGCTAGTGATCTTGCAACTCATGAACTTGATATGATGCGTTACATCGCACAGTCCGAAGTTCATTCAATGACCTCTGAGATTTCAAAGGTTATGAATACAAATAATGAAGATATTGTTTTTGGTCTTGTGCGGTTTGAAAATGAAATTCTTGGCATTTTAGATGTAAACTGGGTTACCCCTACCAAGATTCGTGAGATTTCTGTTACTGGCGAGAACGGTATGTTTACGGTGGATTACCTTAACCAGAATTTAACTTTTAACTCTAACTACGCTGCTGAGCAGAATGAGAATCAGAGTGACTGGTTTAAGGCTAAATTTGGTGTAGCTGAAGGTGATTTTACCCGTTTCAGAGTTGAAAAAAGGGAGCCTCTGCGTGTTGAGATTGAGGCATTTCTTGATTGTTGTGTAAACAATTCGACACCGCTGGTAACCGGCGAAGACGGTCTTGAAGCTCTTAATTTGGCTTTGAAAATTGTGGATAGTAAATACAATTGTGGTTGTAAACGCATAGATAAGTAGTCAGAACACAGACATCAAAAATAAAACGGCCGTGGTCCCCTTCTGCATTCAGGGAATCACGGCCGCTTTTTGTTTTTAAATCGATTTTTATAGAGCCTAGGGAGTTATCCTTAGTGTGAAGCCTGCGGGCCTATCTGAGCCAATTGAGAAGCGCATAAAGTTATGTGAGGTTATGCCGTCTCAGCTGACTTTCGATCCAGCACCGTTTGGCTAGAATTGTTAACAAAACGGGAATAAAACAAGCGAAGTAGTTTTGTAGCCCTCCCGTATATTAGTCCCAGCGAAAAGTAGAGATTTCTGATAAAGACAGCCATGAAGGAGGTTGTTTCGATGCGGAAATCCAGATTCAGTGAAAGTCAGATTATCAAGATCCTGAAAGAAGCCGAAGGCGGTCGCAAAGTCGCAGACGTGTGCCGAGATTACAAGGTTAGTCAGGCCACGTACTACAAGTGGAAATCCAAATACGGCGGCATGGAAGCTTCCGATATTCGTCGTCTGAAGGATCTTGAAGAAGAGAATCGTAAGCTTAAAAACATGTTTGCCAACTTGAGCCTTGAAAACGAAGCTCTAAAGGATGTCATAGCAAAAAAGTTTTAAAGCCAGCTGAGAAACGTG
The DNA here is from genome assembly GCF_048612815.1 of Maridesulfovibrio pacificus (SeqCode). Classification (NCBI taxonomy): domain Bacteria; kingdom Pseudomonadati; phylum Thermodesulfobacteriota; class Desulfovibrionia; order Desulfovibrionales; family Desulfovibrionaceae; genus Maridesulfovibrio; species Maridesulfovibrio pacificus (SeqCode). Next base: position 3,112,994 of record NZ_JBLZNE010000001.1, on the reverse strand, counting down.
AGCTTGTTGACTACCTTCGTAACGAATTTTTTCTCAGCATTCGGCAAGCATGCAGCGCACTACGCTTAAGTCGCTCAGTGTATTGCTATAAGCCGAATTCGCGAGATGATTCGTTAATTATTGAAATGCTTCTTAAGCTGGCTGATCGGTATCCCCGTTACGGTTTCAGAAAATTGTTCGTCCTGCTGCGCAAACGAGGACACCGCTGGAACCATAAAAGGGTTTATCGAGTTTACTGCATGCTAAAAATGAATTTCCGGCGAAAGGGGAAGAAACGTTTACCTTCCCGGAATCCTCAGACTTTATCAGTTCCGCCGAAAGTCAACATCTGCTGGTCGATCGACTTTATGCATGACTCACTGATGAGTGGACAAAGGTTTAGAACTTTTAATGTGCTTGATGATTTCAGCCGTGAATGTCTGGCCATTGAAGTAGACACAAGCCTGCCCGCAGGAAGGATCACCCGTGTGCTGGACAGAGTTTCAACATGGCGCGGTTTTCCTGAAAAAATGAGAATGGATAATGGTCCTGAACTTATTTCGGTGACATTGGCAGATTGGGCCGAAAGAAATGGTGTTGTGCTGGAATTCATCCAGCCAGGCAAGCCGACTCAGAATTCATACATTGAACGTTTCAACAAAACGTTTCGAAACGAGGTTTTAGATTTTTACCTGTTTTCAACGTTATCTGAGGTCAAGGGCATAACCGAAGACTGGATTCGGCAATACAACGAAGAGCGGCCACATGAATCGCTCGGAGACATGACTCCAGTCGAATATGTCCAAACTCATTCACCCCAAGAAAACTCTACTTTCGGATGGCACTAACTTGGGGAGGTTTACAGTTTCTTTTCAATAGAAAGTGTATGATAGTACCGACGCAAACGGTTAGTATGATTAAGAAATAGGCTAAGAATCTAGTGGAAAAAATATCTGGCAAATTCAATTTGACCCACATTCTGATGAAGAACATCATAAATATCGAATGAATCAAATACAGTGAATAAGTTGTATCCCCGATTTTAGCGATGAAATTGTTAAAGTTAAACCCACAGGCTTCGATACTGAGGAGGGAATAAACCAGAAGAGCTGCAGGGGTACCCCATCTAAACAGGTAATTAAGAGTAAATCCGTACTCAACAGGGTTGATGATGTTGAAAATGGTAAATCCAGCGTAAATACCTAAAGCGAAGAAAGACTGTTTCAAAGATAAAAATTTCTTTTGGAAATAGAGTCTTGCAATCAAAACACCGACAAGGAACTCGTATACTAAGGGAGATCCATAAATCGTGTAATTGTCATGTCCAGTGTAAACAAATGAAGTGATTATATAAAAACCAGTTAAAATTCCTACAAGTGTAGGTATAAGCTTAAAGCTCGTTTTCATCGTAATGATGAGCGAAATGAAAAAAGAAATGTAAAAAAACATTTCAAAAGCAAGTGTCCAGCATATTGGTATAAAGCGATATCCAGGAATCAATAAGTAGTTTGCAACAAAATAAAATGTGTTGGCTTTCTCTAGCGGAATCCCCCCAGAGAACAAAAGGATATAGAAGATGAAGGCCGTAAGAACAACCCAATACATCGAGTAGATACGGATAGCCCGTTTGCTAATGAAGCGTTTGCAAAATTCGGTGTCGATAGTTTTTCCATGAGTGATGTAGTAAATGATAAAGCCACTAACAATGAAGAAGATATCGACACCATTTCTAAAAAAATCGCCGAAAGGAATGAAGTCGGTAAATTTAGCTAGTCCGTAATTAAGAGCATACTCATTTACACTGAAATTGACATGGCTAAAGCAAACAAGAACTGCTGCAATTGTTCGTAATGTTTGTATAGAATAAATTCTTGACATATAAATGAGTCCTATAATGAATACTTAGTTTAAAATATTAGATACAAATTTTGATATTGTATTTCTCGCAGGTACTAAATCGAATCTGGAAGTAGGGTATTCCAGATAGTCCCCCCCCCATTTCTTCTTAAAGAAAAGTATATTTGCATCTTTCGATTTTTCTTCAGGCGTAGGATTAACTCCGGCAAGATCATAGAGTTTAGCGCCGAGTCTTTTAGATTCAGTTATCAAAGTCCAGTGAAGGATGTCCTGTGCAGGGTATTTCTTTTGAACTGAAAAGCCGAGTATGCCGGAATATATTTCCCTAGAAACACCGTTATGAATTATTAAACCGATACAGCCCAGAGGCTTGCCCTCTGCATATGCAACATAATAATGATATCCTTCGTTAGAATCGGTCCAGTAAGCCTCATGTGCAGGAGGGGCAGTAAAACCTTGTTCTTTTTTTGCTTCCTGAAGTGTAGGTATAAAGATATTCGCATATTCATCGAAGGACTGCATTCGTTTGACTGTTAGCCCCATTTTGCCGGCTTTTCTGACCCGGTTTCGAGCGCGAGAAGAGATTTTTTTAAAAATTGCATCTTCCTTAAGGGTGAGGTCAACTAAAAAAGTACCCCATGCTTTGGTTTGAAATCCTTTTGCAGACAATGAATGTGTTATATCCATGCGAGAAGGATAGTGCATATAGCAGGGGATGTGCTGAATGTGAGTAGCCAGATTTTTGTATGCTATTTGTTTTAAAGTAGTCAGAAATGAATCATAAACAGACGATTCTGAGCTATCTTTACAGATAGGCCCGAAAAGACACTCTATATACGGGAAAACAATTTTTTTCTTTTGAGTAAAAAGATTGTAATAATATCTTTTCAGTACAAGTGCCTGTGCGTGTAAAAAACCGTTTTGGTAGATTCGAACATAGTAGGCTTTCGACTCTTCTGTTTTTTGAGTTGTCGCAGCCCACGTACTTGATTGGTAGTATGATGAGTGCCCAACAATGCTTTTGTTCCATGAGTCCCAATCAAGGGGAGGGGTATTACTGATGGTTGTTTTGATCATATCGTTGTACCGTTTATTTTAAGATATAAGGTTAGATGAAAATTATGCGGGGAAAATGTCTTTATATAAGACAGTATTTAAGTCATATTTTTTTAAAATTTTTAAAATTGAATCCAGTTTAGAATTCTCGATAATGTCATACGGGTCAAAGTAGTGTGTAAGAAAAAGGTTCTGTTCAGAAATTATTTGCATTGTTTCATCAAATTCTTTGATGAATAATTTGTCCTCACCGAGAAAAGGATTATGTTTACGCAACATATTCCATGAGTCGAAAATAGCTAGAGGAAAGTGAGCACTGCACCCGGTAGGGATTTCGACAATCCCATGCTTATGTTCTGTGGGAGCTGCGTAGCCTTTGAACCCACATGCTGCTGTCGAACTGCTGTATTTATAGCCTAGCTCGGCAAGAATTGGATAGACGCTCTCTGTATGCAAATTGCCATAGTGCGGTGTTCTGAATCCGATGCACTCTATGCCAAGGACATTTTTGAAGACTTGATGAGCTTTATATATTTCATCTTTTTGCTCAGCGTAGCTCAGTTTGTTGAAGAAACGGTCTGGGGCCCAGTGAGGATTATCCGGGTGAGTATAAGTGTGGTTGATTATCTCGTGCCCATCTTCAACGGCTCTCTTATGTATATCAGGGTATTTTTCGACAAATTTACCGATAACAGCAAAGCCAGCTTTTATGTCATACTTCTTGAGCATATCCAACAGGTAAGGAAAAGCATCAATGTCTTTTTCGAAATCAAAATCGAAAGTCAGGACATAGGCCGCATTTACAAATGAATTTTGTTGTTTGGCCATAAATCTTCGAAAGTAGTCAGTTGGAGCTATGCGATGGACTACTTCCCGAGCTAAGCGGGCAAGAATTCTGTTTGAGATAGGACGGATAAGCAGATCAGGGTACACTAGCTCAATAATCCTTTTTCATACATTTGTATTTCATCATTCAGAGCTTCAGCTATGACTGGTCCAATATTCCTGTTTTGATCTTGATCAGCAAAAGAAATAAAATCTGGATACTCATACGTTGCATCGTACACTGCTGCCAGAAATTTAATTTGCGCTTTTTCAGTTATGCTAATTTGATCCAATGCATCCCATACTTCTTTAGGATGGGATATTTTTACGTTATTTTCGCAAATATTGTAGTAGGGGTCACCTAAACAAATGAGAGGTTTACCAGCTATAATCGCTTCATGTCCAAGTGAAGTTCCTGAAGCTACAACAACAGCTTCAGATTTCAAAAGGACATCTCGTGCAGGAAAGGCAGGCGGAAGTAAGACAACGTTTGGAAGGTAGCTCAGCTCCTTATAAAATGAAGATGGGCGATTACCAAAACAAATCGGATGCTCTTTAACAACGACAGTGTAGCCGTGTTTTCCGCAGATGGCCATTTGCTCAATCAGATACTCCTGATCTGAAACTTCCGGAACCTGCGAAAGCATGGTAGCTTCCGGGGTCAACTGTAAGAAATAAGAAATTATTCTTGTGTCGGGAAGCGATTTCGAAAAATAAGGCAAGGAACGGAAACGATTAAAGTTGTGGATCAGTGCAGGATAAAAGCTTTCCCCTTTTAATACTCTCTTAAATTTGTCTATCAGCTCATGGAAGGAGTATCTGGTATATGGGTTGGCAATGTTGACGAAATAGTCGTCATATGAATTGCCTTTTTTTTCTTTGCAATAATCAGCAACAAGCTTTTGGGCCCATATAATTGCTTCCTTTGTTTTTTCCTTTTCAAAGTAGTATTCGATTTTTTTACTTCGTCTATGCTGCCCAGTGGCAATCCTGAAGCGCATTCCATCGCCAAGAGATAAAGACTCTCCTTCGAATGCCTGCTTAATAATGCCATTTTCAGCCATACCCTTTAAAACCATAGTGAAAGGCAAGTCCAAGGTTTCAAAAAAAGCGTATTCTACATTATATTTTTTAATGATTCGTTCTAAAAATACAAAGTCTGAATAAACTGTTTGCGGAATAAGTCTAAGATTTTTTGCGTAGGCATATTCGGTTGCATAGCGGCGGACATACTTGTTGTAGAGCAAGTAGTTTTCGCTGAATTTGAAACAATTGGTCCCTAATAGAGCTTCGATTTGAGGAAGTCGTTCCAGATCGTTTTCGGGTATTTTTTCAAGGTCTTGGATAGTAACGTTGTGTCTTTCCAGATTGATTCCATCAATATTTTCGTAAGAAGAATAACTTTGGTCGTCAGCAACGACTACTATCTCATACTTATCTTTAAGTTTTTCGATAGCATCTATAAAGTGAATGTCTCTTCTTGCTCGTGCGTGGAATAAAATAGAGGTCATTTTATGCTTTGATCCTGTTTAAAAGAAGATCCTAAAATCTCTGGCAAACAGAGCAAACGCGCAGACTATCATCAGCAAGCCCTTCTTTGACAGCTTGCATTTTCTTCCCTTTCCATGCGCTGATGATATCCGTGTCAGCTATATTGCCCAATTTAAGGTGGTTCAGGCCGCAGAAAGTACAGCAGGGGTAAAGGTCTCCGTTAGCAACGATTTCAACCATTTTCCATGGGTAATCACAGTCAAATTTCTTTTCATGAGAAGCCACATCAAAGGATTTGATATCTTTGTTTTCAGGCGACAGGAGCATTGTTTGTACGGAAACGCTTTCAACTTTATTCATCCAATGATTGACAAAATCGTCCTTCTCATGTCGATTTTGCTCTTGTTCAACAAAAGAAACTCTGACTATGGGAAGCTTTTTCTTTTCTTCCTCTCTTCTTTTAAGGAAATATTCCAAGTTGGAAACAACACGATCAAATCCTTTTCCTCTTATTTGAGAATATGTATCTGCTGTAGTTGCATCAATTGAAACGTGTAGACGCGTTAACTCAGATGCCAGAAGACGTTCAGTACATTCTTTATCAAGAAGTAAGCCATTGGTTGTCAAAATAATATCTACAACACCGGCTTTTGCAGCATGGCTGATGCCAGCGTAGAGTTCCTTTTTGGTCAAAAGTGGCTCACCGATAGAAAATCCAACGCAATACAAGTTTCCTTCTGCAGCCTGATCAATGGCAGCTTTCATCTTATCCATCGGTAAGCGGACATTTGTATTCAATGAATACTCTTTACTTTCACTCAGGTATGCACGCGGACACATGATGCATCGTTGATTGCAATTGTCCAGCAATTCAAAATCAATCTGAAGGGGACCAGAAGATTCAATATTCTTTGCGTTATCCCAGTGCCTTCTGTATTCAATGAATTTAGGCCCGACTTCGGACGCCAAAATATCTAATCCGTTTGAATAATCTTTATATACTGTTTTGTTGTCACTCATTCCGCTTCCCCTTTCTACGTATGCTTGAAAATGATCGTTAATTTTGCGGTCATCGATGAAGATAGTAGCGTGTTCGCTCCATTGTCTCCAAAAATAAGATGTATTGTTGCGAACACTTCACCCATCGGTGAAATTGAAACAGTCAGGTTTTGTATTTATGGACAAATAAAAGTCCGTATTCGCAAAACGGCCATAGCCCAAGTGATTATAATTGTCAAAAAAAGCCATAATCAGCACACTTCTTACTATGTGTAGTATTGCTGATTTGATGTAGCGGATAAGATTCTATTTTAGGTCACTATCCGTATAGGTACCCCGGCATTTTTGATCTGCGATCTGGTCTGCATGGGGTTTTCATCTTTCATGCAGAAATATGTTCCTGCGGATACCGCAGAAGCCCCACCTTCAATGAATCCGTTAATAAAGTGTTCGGCAAGTCCGCAGCCCCCGGCTGTAATGACTGGGATGGATACGGCTTCGGACACTGCCCGGGTTAGAGCAATATCGAGACCTTGTCTGGTTCCATCACGGTCAATGGAGGTTATCAGAATTTCTCCTGCCCCCTGTTCTTGGCCTTGTCTTGCCCATTCTACCGGATCGAGGCCAGTGTCTTTACTTCCGCCACGTGTCCAGACTGTATACTTGCCTTCCGCATTGAGTTTGGCGTCAATACTAAGAACTACACACTGATCACCGAACATGGACGCTGCTTTTTCAATCAGTTGCGGATGCTCCACTGCGGCAGTGTTTACAGAGACCTTGTCGGCACCGTTCGAAAGCAGGACCCTGAAGTCTTCAAGGGTGGTTACTCCGCCACCAAGGGTGAAGGGCATAAAGATTTCTTCAGAAGCTCTATGAGCTACACTGGCGAGTCTTTTGATTCCGTTTTTGCCGGCTCGGATGTCCACAAAGATGAGTTCGTCGGCAGCCTGTGCTTCGTAAATTTTTGCCTGCGAAACAGGATCGCCGATTTCGGTTATTTTGCCGAAACCGGAAGTTATCACCAACACCATCTGTTCCGGGTCGAAAGACCCGGGCATCATTTGCAGCTTGGGAATCAGTCTTTTTTTTAGCATTATATTTCCGGTTCCCATTCAAGAAAGTTTTCCAGTATTCGCAACCCGTATTCCTGACTTTTTTCCGGATGGAATTGGGTGGCGAAAATATTATCCTTTCTGACTGCGGCGGTAACTTTTCCGCCGTATTCGCAATAAGCATCCATGTCCGCTTCATTGTCACATTTCATGAAAAATGAATGCACGAAATAGAAATCAGGGTTTTCCGGAAGGCCCTGAAACAGAGGGCTTTCTTTGCGGTATGTGAGATTGTTCCAGCCCACATGCGGAATACGCAGACTCTTGTCTTCCGGAGCAAGTCGTACAATGTCCGCATCGATCCAGCCCAATCCTATATGGTTGCCATGTTCCGCGCTGCTGCGGGCAAGGGCCTGCATTCCGAGGCAAATTCCCAGAAAAGGCTTGCGGTCATTGAAAACAGCCTTTTCAAGAGCGGCCAGGTAACCATATTTTTTCAGGTTATCCATCATATCCCCGAAGGCTCCGACTCCGGGCATGATAACCCGGTCTACGTCAGCGAGCATGTCTGGGGATTCGCAAATAATTGCGTCCTCCCCGCACATCTCGACTGCGTTGAACACAGAGAGCAGGTTGCCCATTCTGTAGTCTACGATTCCAATCATTGTTAATCCTGAGTATGACGCGCGCGCCAGAGTTTCATTTGCTCTTCGGCGTATTCACGCGGCATTTCTCCGGCAGGGGACCATGTTTCAAAGTCTGAGGTTTTCTTGCCGGGTTTATCGCTTTCCGGGTCGTGTTTGTAAGGAGAGACTCCATGACTCAGCGCAACTTCGTAGAATTCTTCCTCGGTCAGTCCGATGTGTTTGAGGAAGAGTTCGAGACTAGGCGGTTTGTAGCCCTCGTACTTATTGATAATTTCCATGGCCTCTTCTCTGGTGATGCGGTTGTTGCGCACATCAAGAGTGGCCAGATGTGAGGGGCGGGTGTATCCGCGTTTGATATATTTTATGTAATCGCGCACACCCTGCAGGTAACACTCGATTTTTTCATAGCCGTATCCCGGAGGTACGTTTTCGACCTGATCGCCTTGCCAGCCCAATTCATCAGCAATTAGTTTGGAGTTAGCCTTCACATCCCATGGAATATAGGAACCGAGGCAAACGGAACGATATTTCAGTTTACGGAGGTCCTTTAATGCAGGATAGGTGAAGGGGTTGAGGTCCCGTTTGTCTACAGCCCCGTTCAAGCGCACATACATATCTTCTGCTGAAATACCTAGGTTAACAAAGCGGTTGAATCTTTTTTCGTCCACTTCTTCTGCCTGATCATAGCTATAATAGGCAGTATATTCAGCAGAAGGCTCACCCCAGAAGATCAGGGGAATCTTTTTCTCAATGGCGATTTGCATAGGGTATGCGAAAATTCCGGTGTGGCAGTGCCAGCAGAAGTCGCCTTTATCAAAAAAGGTCTGGAGCATGAGCTTTTGCACAACCCGCCAATTCGGAGTGAAGCTCAAGACATCGACTCCAAGCTCGCGGGCGGTCTTCATGACATTGTTATGCAGGTTGGGGCGCAGGAAACCATGGTCAAAGCGGACAACCAAGGGTTTAAGCCCATATTCCTTCACAAGATAGTAAAGGGTGTAGGTGGAATCTTTCCCGCCGCTGAAAGGGACCAGACAGTCGTAGTCGCCCTGCCCTTTGTATTTGGCTATCAGCTCATCTAAATCTTTTTTTCTGGCTTCCCAGTCAATTTTGTCTGCTTTGAATTCCTGCTGGCGGCAGATATTACACACACCTTCGTCATCAAAGTGGATGGTTTCGTGTGTTTCAGGAAGTACGCATTGGGTACATCGTTTAAGTTCGGACATACTATCCTCCGTATTAAATTTGTGAATCCTGAATTTAAACCAGAAGATCCCAGTTCATGGGGGTTCCGGCTTTTATGTCTTTCCGGGCTATCCTGCCCAGTATTTCTTCATAATGACGGGTGTGCATCCCGTGTCCAGGGCGTACACATTTTATATTATCGACGCAAAGGGTTTCTCCGGCAGCGATGTCATGGCTGACGAAAATTGATTTTCTGAAAACCCTTCCGGCGACTTCTTTTTCGGTTACCTGGTATTGGACTCTGCCCAGTGCTTTCTCTGTATTACGGACTGCTTCAACCATAGCCTTAAGTTCATGGGCTTCAAGGGAAAAACTGCTGTCCGGGCCGCCATCTGCTCTGGACTTGATAAAATGTTTTTCAATTACACAAGCTCCCAGCGCAACTGCAGCAACAGGAGTTTCGATACCCATGGAATGGTCGGAAAGTCCGCAGGGAACACCGAATGTTTCCTGCATGTTCTGCATGGTACGCAAATTCATGGTTTCCGGTGGTGCTGGGTAGGAGCTGGTGCACTTTAAGAGGATTAAATCCTTACCCCCGGCCTGACGAAAAGCGCTTACCGCTTCATCAATTTCCGATAAGGTACCCATTCCTGTGGACATGATTACCGGCTTCCCGGTTGCAGCAACTTTCTTGATTAATGGGATATCAACAAGTTCGAAAGAGGCGATCTTGTGTACCGGGACATCCATTTCTTCTAGAAAGTCCACAGCTGTGGAGTCAAAGGGCGTTGAGAAAAGATCCAGCCCCAAATCATTAGCTATTTCCTTTAGTTTTGGTTGCCATTCCCATGGTGTGTATGCTTCCCCATAGAGGGAGTGCAGAGTTTTACCTTCCCAGATTGTTCCTTTGCCAATTTGGAAATACTCATTATTGCAGTCAAGGGTAATAGTGTCGGGTGTGTAGGTTTGAATTTTGATCGCATCAACACCGCAATCTTTGGCTATGTGAATAAGTTCCACAGCAGCATCGAAGTCCTGATTGTGGTTAGCGGACATCTCGGCGATTATATATACAGGATGCCCGGGGCCGATCTTTCGTTTGTTTATGGTAATCTCTGGCACTTTCAGAAACCTCTTTTTACTTATCATCAAAAAAAGTCATAATAACGCTGGGGGAGCCGAAAAAATCTTGTTCAGCTGTTATTCGGTAGCCGGCTTTTTTAAATGCTTTTACCGATGCGATGTTGTCCGATTTGGCGCGGGCCAGAATCTGCCGATCCCCCTTTCTTTCAAGGAGGTGCAGACTTGCTTTTCTTATTAGTCTTGAGCCTGTCCCGCCACCCCGGAATTGCCGGGAAACCAGCACATGTACCTCGTAGCCTTCTTCAATTTCTTCGAAACGAATCTGGCCGACAGCGTCACCTAATCCATTTTCAGCGATCAAATATACGGCTTCAGGGTTTGCGAGACGGGCGGCATACCATTTTTCATGCTCGGTCAGTGTGATGGGATTCTGGTTGAAGCTCCATTTGCGAGTTTCAGGATCATTGGCCCATTCGAGAATCATTGCACAGTCATCTTGAACGGCATTTCTTAAAATAAGTTCTTCGGACATGGTGTCTACAATGCGTTTGACCCCGTTGCCATCGACAAGCTTATTTGCAGTGGTTGCCATCAATTCTCTTTGCGGGGCGGAGTCCAGCAGGTTTGCAATATTATCAGCAAGTTGTCTGAGCCTGATATCCTCAGCATGGCCTAAATTTAAAGCTGCCCCGTTTTTCTCCAGCTCCAGGGTGAGTCGTTGCTGGTTTTCGGCGGTAATGATAACAGCCATAGGTTTCTTAAGGGCGCAGATTTCCCAGCAGGTGCTTCCCCCAGCGCTGACAACCAGATCACTGTCGGAGATCAGTTCCGGCATGTTGTTGATGTTTTGCAGGGTTTCAAGGGCCATATTTGTTCTCCGGGCAAAGTCATCTATGTTTTCCCGGTTGCGGTTGGCAGGTCCAAGTACGGCTGTAGCAGAAATATCGTCCCTGTTCAGGGACTCCAGAGCCTCAAGAACACTGCGAGTAATGTTACCCTCATCAGCTCCACCCATAGTAATCAGAATCCGGTATCCGTCTGATTTCCTTTTTTTGCTTAGGGATGCTCTGAATTCATTTCGCAGCATCACGTAGTCTGTTCCGGCAAGGATCGTGCAATCCCGCTTTGCCTTATAAGTAATTTCCCCCGCTCCGATATTCTGGTTCAGGATTAAAGAAGCGTAATACTCTGGTTGATGGTGGTAATCGTCAACCAGAAGTACCCGTTGAAATCTCTCTTTCAGTTCCCGCTGGGATTCAGAAGTGAAGTCATAGCTGTCGATTGCAATCCAGCTTCCCTTTGGGGAGTCCTGTATTGCCGCCAGCAGTCTGTTGACTATTTCCTGCTGTGAACTATCTTCGGGAAGGGATGAGAATTGTGCTTTGGCATCCAGAATCCGTTTGGCAAGGTTTTCTCCTTCGATATGACCGACAAATATGGCTCGCCCACCGCGACTGATCCATTCCTGGGCAAGGGCGATACAGCGCATGACGTGTCCGGTACCGATCTTGTTTGATCCATTGGCGTGGATGATGAGTTTTCTGCCATTCAGGTCAGTCATTGAGTCCTTCTTCGTCAAGAGACTTTTGCAGCCCTTCGTTGCGGTTTATGTGAGCATTAAGATTTAAAAAATCCTGGTTCTCCTCAAGCAGACCGATGATATCAGCCATACGAAAATCCGGTTTTTGCGGGGTTATTGTTTCCAGTATGTTCTTAACCAGCTCGAAATCTTCTTGGTTATCCACTGTCCAGCGCATGTTGGAGTAGTCTTCGACGTGCTTCCATGAGCCGATTTTGAAATCATCAGCATTGTCTCGCACGTAAAGAGTCACATGCTCTTTGTGGGGAGCACGCACAGCCTTTTCGTGTACTTCATGTAAGGCTTTCATGCTGATGATCTCGGCATCGAGTCCATCTGGCAAAGTTGGCTCAAGGCAGTTGATGGCGTAATCGTAGCCGCCGTCAAAATAGAACGTCGCCAGTTCATCCAGAAAATCAGGATCTATCAGTGGACAGTCTCCGGTAAGACGCATGATGTGCTCGCCCCCGAATTTAACTGCAGCGCGGTAAAAGCGGTCAAGCACATCATCTTCAGAGCCTCTGAAGACATCTATGCCAAGGGCTTTTCCTAGCTCTTCCGTGGGATCATCTTCTTTATTGGTGGTCGTTGCCAAAACAACTGAACCGATGCAATGAGCCTGTTGAACTCTTTCGATCATGAGTTGTAAGAGCGGCTTGCCGAGTACTTTCATTAGTATTTTACCCGGCAAGCGCGAAGAGGTCATGCGGGCTTGAATGATCGCAGTGACTTTCATGATTCTTCCTAGGTGATCCTTTTGAAACCGGAGCCGGATTCCCGGCCTTCCATCATTTTATGGACTTTTTCTTCTTTAACCGCTTCAGCGATTATGGAGAAGCATTCTTCAGTAGTTTCCAGATAGCGGCTTACATCATCATCCGTATGCGCAAACATGGGGTAGTAGATGTTGGAAGCCAAGAATCCTCGGTCACGCATGAGCTGGATGAATAAGGCCTTGAGTGCTAGCGGTTCGTCCATTTCAAAGCCGAAGTGGCTCAAGGGATAGATGCCTCCGGCATGGATTTGCAGGCCCTGATTCTCGGCTGCCTGCTCCCACCCCTTCTGGACTTTTTCACCCATGGACATGAGATGTTCGTGCACATTGTTGGCCCGGAATTTTTCAATGGTAGCAATTGCTGCTGTGGGGCCGGATCTTTCGGTCCAGTTGGTGCTACTGATAAAAGTTTTCTGTGCAGCTTCCATGACTGACTGACGACCCATGATTGCTCCAATGGGATATCCGTTACCGATGGCTTTGGAGAAAACCGCAATATCCGGTTCGCAACCGAGCTTGAGGTGTCCGCCACCTACGCAGATTCTGAATCCTGCGGAAATTTCATCAAAGATGAAAACAGCTCCGGCTTTGCGGGCCATTTCCGCTATCGAGTTCAAGAAACCAGGTTCTGGGTCGATGTTGCGGATCGGTTCCATTACAACTGCGGCAATTTCGCCTTCATGTTCAGCTAAAATTTTTTCAAGCTCTTCCGGTTTATTGTAGCCGAAGGGTATAGCGGTTCCGGCAAGCTGGCTGGGAACACCGGCCGGATCTAAGCCCGGAATAAGGTGTTCCCCAAGTGCATTGTCGGTACCCACGTTGGCAGCCAGATACCAGTCATGCCAGCCGTGATAGCCGCAGAAGGCGATCTTGTCGCGTCCGGTTGCCGCTCTGGCTATACGCACGGCAACAGTCATAGATTCACCACCGGTGCGTGCATAGCGGACCATATCCGCCCATGGATGGATTTCACAGAGCAGGTCAGCCAGCTGAACTTCTTCGTAACAGTTCAGGGAAGAGGCTACGCCGTTGGAAATAGCCTTAATCACTGCTCCGTCAACATCCGGGTCGTTGTAACCCAGCACGCAGGCCCCGATACCAGAGATGCTCATGTCAGTGTATTCGTTGCCGTCAAGGTCCCAAACTTTGGAACCAGAAGCCTTGCTGTAATATGCAGGCCAGACGCCCTGAGAAAACATGTCCGGGCGTTTGGAAAGCAGTTGGCACATTCCGGGAATGCGCTTCTTGGCTTCTTCCTGAGCTGTGAGGGATTTGTAAAATTTATTGTTCATATCTATAATCCGGGTTGATGATACCCATTCTTATGCAGTCCACGAAAACTCCATTATGGAGGACGTGGTTCCTGTAAGTTCCTTCAATGATAAAGCCATTTTTTTCAAAAGCTTTTATCGAACCGAGATTGTTCGCATACGCACCAGCTGTCAGTCGGTGGATGTTCAGGTTCTTGAAAGCATACTCTAGCACCAGCCCGATGGCCTCGGAGCCGTAACCCTTACCCCAGCATTGCTTTTCTCCGATCAGTAGTCCAATCTCAGCATAGGAATGGATGCTGTTAAGCGGCCCCATTTTGATATTGCCGACATGGCGTCCACTGTCTTTTTCGCATATAGCAAAGAGGATGTTTTCCGGGGAATCAATCATGGACTGTACGAAGTCTCTTATTGATTCTAAGGTCTGCTCGGAAAAACGAGACTCCAGATACTGATTGATCTGCGGATCATTCATCCAGTTGACGTAGTTTGCCGAGACATCTTCTAAGCTGATCGGGCGCAAGTAAACATTTTTACCGTTTACAATCAGGTTTTCGGTTTTATCCAAGCCGTTCATGGCTATTTCCACAATACCGGATTAACTAATTTTTCCGGTACGTTGTTAAAAATTGTTTTGACTTCCTCAATAAGGCTATCGGGAAGATTGCAGCTGAATGATTCGATGTTTTCCAGCATTTGTTCCGGCAGTTCGGCTCCCACCAAAATCTTTGCTTGTGGATAAGCCTTTGCTGCATATCCCAAGGCCAGATGTTGAATGGAAAGACCGTATGTTTTAACCAATGCATTCAATCTTTCAATGAAAGGGGTTGCGAATTTCATGTGTTCCGGGAGATTTGTGGAATCCATGAACATCAGCCCTTGCAAGAAAACGCTGCGCACGTAAATGGTTTTGCCGGATTCAATTGCTTTCTCAAAGGCACCGGAGTCTTCAAAACGGCGGTCAAAAAGGTTGGAGGGCAGTTGGATAAGGTCAATTCCGTCCGTTTCTACTGCGTGGACGGCCATTTCCGGTGAATAAACTGAAATACCGATTTTATCCGCAAGTCCCTGTTCACGTATTTCCTTGGTCTGCTCTTCGATTCCCTTGTCCCACATAGGCAGGAAATCTTCTTTGTGGATCATGTATCCGTAGAATTTTTCAATCCCCAAATTGTCCAGTGACTTGCGGATTGCTTTTCCCATACTTCCGGGGTGCAGAAGATCCAGTTGTGGGTGCGGCTTGCTGATAATTTTGGCCTTGTTCTCAAGGTCAAGGTTGCGCAGGCTGTTTCCGAGAACTGTTTCACTTTCCCCGTACGCTTGTGCGGTGTCGAATTCACGACCGCCGCTCTGCCATGACGCAGCTACAATTTCGTCGGCAATTTTTTGATCCGGTTGCCCGGCTTGATTGGCTATGCCATAGCTCATGCCGAGCTGGGCTGTTCCCAACACCAGCCGGGACATATCGATTTTAGGCATCTACTTACCGCTCACTTCTGCCAAAGCTGCTCTGACGGTTTTCACAACATGATGTACATCTTCATCTTCCATCAATGGGAACATGGGCAGGGAAATCAACCCATCGTATGCTTCTTCGGCAATAGGGCACATGCCTTCATGGGTACTGAAGTTGTCCTTGTAGTATGGATGCAGATGAACAGGGATGTAATGAACCTGTACTCCGAGGCCGTGCTGGCGCAGATAGTCGAATACTTGCTTGCGTTTTTCGCTGCGTTTTTCACCTTCCAGATTGATCACGTAAAGGTGGTAGGCGTGTTCAGCTCCGTCCTGTTTGCCGAGAGGGCTCAGGCCTTTTATGGCAGTGAACTCTGCATCGTACATTTTTGCAATTTCTCGTCTTCTTTCGATCCATTCAGAAAGTCTGGAAAGTTGACTCAATCCCAGTGCACACTGAAAATCTGTGATTCGGTAGTTGAAGCCGAGGTCCTGCATTTCGTAAAACCAACCGTCACGCTGTCTGAAGTCAGCAGTGATTCCGTGGTTTCTGAAAATGCGCATGCGTTTTTCGTATTCTGCATTGTCGGTCACAGCCATGCCGCCTTCTCCGGTAGTCATGTGCTTAACCGGATGAAAACTGTACAGGGTTATGTCTGCCAGTGAACCGACCGGTTTAGCGTTCAGGCTTCCTCCGATTGAGTGGCAACCGTCTGCAGCAAGGAAAAGACCGTGTTTGTCGGCGATCTTGCGCAGTGCTTCATAGTCGCAGGGCTGGCCTGTATAATCTACTGCAATGATTCCCTTGGTTTTGGGAGTAATTTTTTTCTCCACTTCAGCAGGATCAATAAGCAATGTTTTTGGATCAACATCGGCAAAAACCGGGATCGCCTTCATGTATGCTACGCAGTTTGCAGAAGCGGCAAAGGTCATTGGTGGAACAATGACCTCGTCGCCTTCTTTAACGTCAAAAGCATACATTGCGGCGTGCAGTGCAGCTGTTCCGCTGTTAACTGCAACGCCATGGGCTACACCGGATATCTCAGCCACAGCTTGTTCGAATTCAGCAACTTTGGGTCCGGTGGTCAACCAGCCGGAAGTCAGGGCGTCTGTGACGGCCTTGAGGTCCTGTTCGTCTATTGACTGGCGACCATAAGGAATGTTTTTTGATGTGCCCATCTGAGAATGCCTATTTGTCGATTTTCAGGGTTGAAACCATTTTAATGAGGCCTTCCTCATCCACCCAATCCACGTTGCTGTCGGATGTGTATTCAAATCCTTCCGCAACAGGGTTGCCGCCTATCATTTCAGCATGTTTAGCCATGAACTGGGAATCGGGTTTGATCACGTAGTATCCATCAAATTCAGCAGTGTTGCGGGCATCATCCACCGAAATCATCATTTCGTGCAGTTTCTCTCCGGGACGGATGCCTATGATTTTCTGTTCGCAGTCCGGGCCCATGGCTTTAGCCAGGTCGGTAATTTTCATGCTCGGAATTTTTTGGACGAAAATCTCGCCGCCGACCATTTTTTCAAAGCCGTCCAGAACAAACTGAACTGCGTCTTCAAGAGTGGTCCAGAATCTGGTC
Organism: Maridesulfovibrio pacificus (SeqCode); assembly: GCF_048612815.1. Taxonomy (NCBI): domain Bacteria; kingdom Pseudomonadati; phylum Thermodesulfobacteriota; class Desulfovibrionia; order Desulfovibrionales; family Desulfovibrionaceae; genus Maridesulfovibrio; species Maridesulfovibrio pacificus (SeqCode). Next base: position 3,096,145 of record NZ_JBLZNE010000001.1, on the reverse strand, counting down.
ATGCGCGGGTCTGTAATGGTCAGGGTTCCGGTTGCTTTTTGTTTCTGAAAAAGAGGAATGACACTGCCTCGGCTTCCCACAACATTACCGTAGCGGACAACGCTGAATTTAGTGTCTCCTGATGCCGCATAGAGGTTGCCGGCTACAAATAGTTTGTCAGAGCAAAGTTTGGTAGCACCATAAAGGTTGACTGGGCTGACAGCTTTGTCTGTGCTCAAGGCGACTACTTTTTCTACCCCCAGGTCAATGGCGGTGTTAATGATATTCTGGGCTCCGATGATGTTGGTCTTAATGGCTTCAAAGGGGTTGTACTCAGAAGCCGGAACCTGTTTCATGGCTGCTGCGTGGATTACGTAGTCTACGCCTCTGAATGCCCGGTACAGTCTTTCCTTGTCGCGCACATCGCCAATGAAGTAACGCATGCAGGGAAATTCTTTGTCGGAGAATTTACGTGACATTTCGTACTGTTTGAATTCATCGCGGCTATATATTATCAATCTTTTGGGAGAGTATTTATCCAGGATCATTTTAACACATTTATGCCCAAATGAACCTGTTCCGCCGGTGATCAGAATACTTTTTCCGTTAAACATTATATTCTCCTCTTAACCCTTGAGGGTGTTTTTATCTTCAATAAGGCGGATGCCTTTGTTTTCAATTTTATATACTTTGTCACACTGCTCGATGGTTGAGAGTCTGTGTGCGATAATAATCAACGTCTTGCCTTCGCTGACTTTGAAAATGTGATCCATGATCCGTTTTTCAGTCTGGCTGTCCAGAGCCGAAGTTGCTTCATCAAGAACCAGCAGGTCCGGATTTCCGTACAACGCTCTGGCAATGGCTATTCGCTGCTTCTGCCCTCCGGACAGTTGTGAGCCGTCTTCACCTACCGGCGTGTCAATTCCTTCATTCTGTTCAAGGAATGGGGTTAGCTCTGCTTTATCTAGAGCCTTTTTTATTTGCTGTTCATCCCGTTTTCGCCCAAAAGTTACGTTTTCGGCTACGGTCGAGTCAAAAAGGTATATTGATTGTGGAATATAGCCAATTTTCTCACGCCATGTGAGCATGTTTTTTTCGGTCAGTCTGTTGCCGTCAACGTTGATCTTTCCGGAGAAGGAGGTGTACATTCCAATTATAATGTCTGCAAGTGTACTTTTACCTGCTCCGCTTTCTCCGATCAGAGCAATTTTTTCACCCTTTTTAATATTTATGGAAATGTTATCCAGCACCAGATCTTCAGCATAACCGAAGCTCATTTCCTGAATATTGATCTGTTCATTAAATTCGAGTGGGGCATTGCCCAGTTTGTGGGTTTCAATGTTGAGATCATCATGTAGAAGTTCTATGCTTTTGGTGTAATAGAGCATGTTGTTATAGCTGCTTAGGATGCGGTTTACAGAAGGCAGCATGCGATACATTGCCAGGGCAAACAGAGAAACTATCGGAATAATTGTTGTAATATTTTGTCCGTACATAAGCGCGAAGATAAGCGCGGCAATAAGCAGGGAGAAACCGATACTTTCAAGCGAAAGTCGCGGCACAGTATTATAAGTGTTGTTCATGACCATGGCATTGACATATCCCTGTCCAGATTTGTGCAGGGCTTTGACCGCAGTCTCTTCGCCAGCCATTAGCTTGATAAACTTAAGGTTGCTTAAGGTTTCGTTGATTGTGCGATAATAAATTTCCTGAAAATGGTTCCGCTTAAGCCCTTCCATTTTGATCAGACGTGAAATGAATTTGACTAGTAATAGCACCATCAAACCAAGAATTCCGGTTAGGGCAAGAGTTACCTTCCAGTTGACCACTAGTAATGCGGTGTAAAGAAAGGAAGAAACGAAAAGTTCCGAAACTAACAGCAGCAGGGAATAAAAAAACATGGCTGCGTTCGTTGTCTCGGTAATGAGTTTTTTTGAGAGGTCAGAACTGTTCCGGGTGGTCATATCCTGAAATTTGATATGAACGTAGTTGGAGAATATTCTAGTGGCTAGAGAAAGAAAAATTCCCTGGGAATATCTCTGAATTAAATACATGTAGCAGAGATTGAATATTCCTCTGGAGACATAAAAGCCAATTAGCACGAATCCGAAGGTTACAACAAATGATTGTACCTCGCTGAATCCGAAGAGGTTGTAGGCAAAATGGTAGTACTTATTATCCGTAACCAACGAAAAGTCACTGGCAACGGAAATAAACGGTAAAATAGCCGAAATTCCTACAGTCTCGATTCCTGAGATAAGGATGGACAGTACTACTAACCCGAAAATACTTTGTTTCTGGGTTGTATTTAAGAGTCCGGAGATCTTTTTGATCATGATAGAGGTTAAATCCTTTTCTTAATCTTCAATCTCATAGTCATTCATGTACCAATCCACAGTCTTCTTCAGACCATCTTCAAGCGGAACTTCCGGCTCATATCCGAGCACCTTCCATGATTTGGAGATGTCGGAAAGACGGTCTTTTACTGCATCCCAGTTACGTCTTTCCTTGAAGACAATTTCAGAAGAAGATCCGGTGTACTCTATGATCATTTTTGCAAGGTCGATAATCTTAGTTGGTTTTCCGGTTCCGCCGTTAAAAATATCGCCGTCAGTTACCCCGGAGAGAGCTGCCAGAGTAAGTAGCTGGGCGGTGTTGCCTACGAAGGTGAAGTCTCTGGTTTCGGTGCCGTCACCAGTAATAAAGAGCGGCTCTCCTTTTATGGCCCGCACAATGAAGTTAGGGATTACATTGCGGTATGCCCCGTGCGGTTCGTAAGGACCGTAAGTATTAAATACCCGAATGGAGACAGCCGGAATCTGGAACATGGAAGCATAATACTTAACGTACAGTTCTGCTGTGTACTTGTTAATGGCATAAGGAGTTTCGTGCGGGTAGATATAGTCCTTCTCATTCATCATTTCTGCATTACCATATACGCAGGAAGAAGAGGTGTAGACAAATTTCTTCAGCCCTTTGTTGTTCTTGCAGATTTCCAGTAGGTTCATGGTGCCGATGATGTTGGCCTGCACGTCCTTGAAGGGATGGTCCACTGAGTTCTGGTTGGCAAAATGTGCAGCCAGATGGAAAACGTATTCCGGCAGGAATTCTTCCATTTCCTTACGATAGGTCTCAATTTGTCCGATGTCTGCTTTGACAAAGATGATCCGCTCGTCATTGGGCAGGTAGTTTTTATACCCGGAGGAAAGGTCATCAAGAACCATTATCCTACTTGCTCCTGCAGCAAGCATTCTTTCGATCAAATTCAGTCCGATGGCTCCCGCGCCGCCGGTAACAAGCACTCTGGCATTATTCATTGAAAAGGGCCTCACGTATGTTTTCGTAGCTATTGTTCATGTTGTAAAAATCTTTACCATCTTCACGCAGTTCAGCCAGTTTCGTTGAGTCCAACCTACGAACAAGGGCGGCAATAGAAGGAACGTCGGCACTGTCGGCTACCAGCAGTTCTTTCTGAATGTCGCGCACTATCTGGGTTGTGGTGGATGAGAGCGGACTCAAGGCCATAACCGGTTTGCCTGCACCGATGTAGTCGGCAAGCTTTGAAGGAAAGAACGGAGAATCCTTCAGCGGGGCATCAATGACCAGCAGGATATCCGCTTCGGAAAGGACTTCAATTGAATTCAGATAGGGCACCGGATCAAAAAAATTAATTGTATCCGGGCATTTTTGTTCAGCCAAATGCCTTTCTTCTTCCTTCATACGTCCGTAGAAGTGAAATTCGAGATTTTGCGGCTTGACTTTGTTAACTGCTTCAATAAGCGGAGCAGCGGAACGCAAGCCGTATATATTGCCGGTATGGGCAATGATTTTTTTGGGCGGTTCTGTTTGTCTGCGTGAGTATAGGTCCGGATCAAAGACATGGGGCAGGACTTTGATCTTGTTGCTGTCAGCATTAAGTCCTTTTACGAACAGATCTTTGGTCTTTTCTGAGGTTACAGTGATGGTGTCCGCTCTTGATATCACTGCTTTTTCGTATAACTTGTTAATCTTGCGCTGGATTCCTGTGCGGTATGAAAGGTAAGGATTCAGGGTCCACGGATCGGAAAAGTGAGCGGTCCAATGCAGATTGCGGTCGGTTTCCTTTACAGCCAGCCCGGCCAGGTGGTTCACCAGCGGGGTGGAGTGGGTATAAAGGGCATCGATCTGAAATTCTTTGATCAGCTTAATAGCCATATTGGCTGCAGGGAATTTCCACCAGAATTTGCGGTCAGTGATTTCAAGGCCGCCACATAAGTAATGCAGACATTTTTCACCGGGAATTCTGTTCACGCGATGGATGGTAAGGTTTTCATGATCCCTAAGTAGTTTTTGGTCCAGAAATTCGAAGTCAGGATTCTCACAACTAGTTAGCACATGCACACGATGTCCGTTGCGAGCAAGGGTCAAGGCGCGACGTTGCACTTGGATTGATTCCGGAGAAAGAATCGGCGGGAAATCGTATGTTATGAACAGGATAGATTTTTTCATTTGCCAGTCAATTCCCTGTGAATATCTGCAAAGATTCTTTCCGCGTGGGCGGGGTCCCAGTGCGCATCCGCATGACGCGCAGCATTAATGCCGAATTCCTTGCGTTTCGCCTCGCTCGAAAAGAATTCAATCCCTGAACGGTATCCGGCTGGGGAATCTTCCACCATCTTTGCTATGTTATTTTCAAATTCAGGGACAGGCGTTCCCCTACGCGAATTAAAAAGGATGGGCAAACCACACAGTGAAGCTTCCAGTACGGTTTTGGGAAATTCGCTATACTGGGAATGCCCGGCAAAAAGGTCGTATTCATGCATGCTTTGGCAGAGCTCATCATTAGGCATGGACGGGATGAAATGAACTCTTCCGTTCAATTTTAGTTCGTTTGCAAGTTCAGCGAGAGACCGTTCTTTCGAGCCGCTACCGACGATAGTCAACTCAGCATCGAAATCTTTAAGGGCGCGGATGATGTTTTCCGGGTTTTTGGCAGGGATAACCCGTCCTACATATAGAATTTTCATCGAACCGGAAGAACTGTATTCTTCCTTACGCACTATTTTGTCCGGATTGATTACGTTGTACGCTACAAAGGGGTTAGTTGCGCCTTTGTCGCGAGCGTAATCCAGAATGGAACCGTACACACAACTAACTTTATCCGCTCTTGTTAGAGTGTACTTTTCAACCCCCTTAGAAAGGACGTAGAAGACCTTAGTCTTGAAGTCCACTTCCGGGTTGGCCCGGGTCTGATCAGGCTGGGTGTGCAGAGAGACGAAGAGTGGGATTTCCAGTTCTTCCTTGATTCTTGCGCCTACGTATCCGTTAAGAAAATTACCGTAGCAACGGATCATGGCCGGTTTAATCTCCCGGGCCGTCTCTACAGCCTGATCCGCCCAGCTTCGCAGCAGGAACGGACGCCACAAAGTCTTTGCGAGTAAACCCATGCCGGAGGGCAGGGTATGCAGGGTAAGTTTAGCGTCACCTACGGTTCGTTGCAGAGCCTGCATATCCGGTCTGTCGTCATTGGTCAGCAGGATATGGACGTCACTGAAGACCCCGCCCGGATTGTAGTAGCGGTCAATCAGTTCGCCTTTCCCGATGATATGGGAAAGGCGATCTGTTATGATATTCAGGAGAGTTTTGCCCATACTGTCAGCTCGTTATTTTTTAGGAGTCAGGCTGTCTTCGCCGTTTTCTACGTATTTTTTGTTGCAGCTTACGCATTCAAGGGACTGCGGAAGTATTTCTCCGCATTCGCAGACCCAGCCAATTCTTTTGGCGGGGGTGCCGACCATGAGTGCGTAATCAGGTACATCTCTGGTAACAACTGCTCCGGCACCGATAAACGAGTATCTGCCGACAGTGTTTCCGCAGACGATTGTGCTGTTTGCGCCAAGGGTCGCACCCTTTTTAATCAGGGTTTCACGCACTTCATTCATGCGGTTTACATGTGCCCGGGGATTAAACACGTTGGTAAAAACCATGGACGGTCCGCAGAACACATCATCCTCAAGAGTTACACCCTTATATACGGAAACGTTGTTCTGGATTTTGCAACCGTTGCCGATAGTTACATCAGGGCCTGCTACAACATTTTGACCGAGATTGCAGTTTTTACCGATTACGGTGTTCTTCAGCACGTGTGAGAAATGCCAAACCTTCGTTCCATCGCCGAGAATAGCTCCGGCATCTACCACAGCAGTTTCGTGTACCTGTGCTGAGTTTTCTCCGGTAGCAGAGTTGAGCAGGATTTCACATCCTTTACGGTTCATGGATTCTTGAGCTGCGTTGAGGACCTTGAGAACCCGTAAGCCCTCTTCTGCGTCGGTTCTGGGGAGAACATTGGAGTCAATGCAATCAAGGAAGTGCTTGCATTCGAGAAACAGGGGTTCATCCTGAGGAACTTCAACCTTCTCGGCATCGGCTTTGTTGGGTACGGGAATATTGTTTTCCCATTCCACTTTGTGCGGGTAAAGCAGGAGCTTATCTTCCCAAGCCTGAGTATCGTCAAATACAGCCATTTTTTTGTCACCGACTACAACCAATTTCTGTTCCTTGAAGGGGTGCAACCATGAGACAAAAATATGTGCCTTGGTTCCACTCGGGAATTCAAGGTGAGTGGTAGTGACGTCCGCAATGTGCTGATGCAGGTAGTTGCCGCCGGTGGCAATGACTTTCTCCGGTTCTTCACCGGTGAGGGAAAGAATCATGGAAATGTCATGAGGTGCGAATGACCAGAGAATGTTCTCTTCGCGACGGATCTTACCGAGATTCAGCCTGTTGGAGTAGATGTAATTGATGCGTCCGAGTTCACCGGATTCAACCATCTCGCGCAGTTTGACGAAAATGGGATGGTACTGCAGCAAATGGCCGACCATGAGAATAAGTTTTTTCTCCTCAGCAATCTTAATCAGCTCTGCAGCTTCTTGTTCATCAAGTACTAGCGGTTTTTCCACATAAACATGCTTACCGGCCAGCAAGGCTTCCTTGGCAAGATTAAAGTGTGTTTCCGCAGGGGTGGCGATGACAATTCCATCTATTTCGTCGTTAGAGAGCACGTCGGCATATGAAAGTACTGTTTCAACTTCAGGATATTGTTCCTTGAAGTTAGCCAGTGCCACTTCATTGGTGTCGCAGATCATTTTCAACGCACCAGTACGGTGATAGTTACGGACAAGGTTCTTGCCCCAGTAGCCGGAACCGACTACGGCAACTTTAAGTTCACTCATTGAGAGCCTCCCTTATGCGTTTTTGATTGCTTCAGCGATCATTTCCTGCTGCTCCATTTCAAGGTAGGGATGCATGGGAATGGCGAAAATGCGTTTCGCAGCGTCTTCACTGATCGGGCAGTCACCTTCTTTATATCCGAGATCTTTGAAGGCAGTCTGCAGGTGCAGAGGAATGGGGTAGTAAATGGGTGAAGGTACGCCTTTCTCCTTCAATGCTGCTTGAATACGTTCGCGGTGTTCACCATCTTTTGCCAACGGGCAGTACTGAGCCCATACGGAACGGTACCCTTCTGGAACGGTGGGGACGGTCAATCCTTCAACGTCAGCGAGGAGTTCTGCGTAGGTGTCTGCAACTTTGTCACGCAGATCCACTTCTTCAGGGAAAATGTCAAATTTTGCCTGCAAGATAGCTGCCTGGAGGGTGTCGAGACGGCCGTTAATGCCGAGGCGTACGTTGTCGTATTTGTCAGGACCCTGTCCATGAACGCGGTGGGAACGCAAACGTTCGATCAGATCATCATCGTCGGTGAAGCACATGCCACCATCGCCGTAGCAGCCAAGAGGCTTTGCAGGGAAGAAAGAGGTGCAGGTAATATCGCCGAGGGAACAGGCGCGCTTGCCTTTATATTCACCGCCAAAGCCCTGTGCGGCATCTTCAATGATGAACAGGTCGTGTTTGTCGGCAATAGCCTTGATTGCATCGTAGTCTGCGGGCTGGCCGAAGATATCGACGGTGATGATTCCTTTGGGGGTAAGTCCTTCTACCTTAGGAATGGGCATGCCGTTATCAGCTCCCTTAAGTGCTTCAATGGTCTTTTCGAGCTTCTCAGGATCAATATTAAAAGTAACGGGATCAATATCCACGTATACCGGAACTGCACCTAAAACAGCGACAGCTTCAGCGGTAGCGAAAAAGGTAAACGGAGTAGTGAAAACGGCATCGCCTGGTTTGATGTCCAATGCCATGAGGGCGAGAGTCAGAGCATCCGTTCCGGATGCGCAGCCTAGAGCGTGCTTGGTGCCGCAGTATTCGGCAAGACGCTCTTCAAGAGCGGTGATTTCTGGGCCCATGATGTAAGCACCGTGATCGAGTACCGCGTCCATATTGGAGCGAACCTGTTCTTCAATGATAGAAAACTGTTTTTTAAGATCGATAAAAGGTATACCCATGAGATTATTTCTCCATGTTTAATGCGTTTTTATATTGATTAGACAACCTTCCAATTGGGTCGTCGTAAATAAATTTCACTTGTTTTTTCAAACTCTTCCGTATCCAGTACCATGATTCTGATTTTGCGCTTAATCGCTTCTTCTGCTTTGGTGCAAAGATCACCGATACGCTCGGAATCTGTTCCATCACCAATGATGAGGACATCAATGATGCCCGAGTCAATGCCTTTGGCATAGTCATCAAGAATATAAACAGAATCTACATCACCTATTGTGGATAAGATGTACTCAAGAATTTGGTCGATACCGATATACTTACGTACAATTGAGCTGATCTCGGGGAAGAAGGGATGAGAAGAGTTGGCGTTGTAGAAAATGTAGCGCCCTTCTTTCTTTTTGTTCAGATAGCCAGCTTCGCTCAAGCCATCTAATTCTTCTTTCATGGCATTGGGAGAAACATCAAATTCTGCTGCTAATTCCCTAAGATATGAAGAAACATCGGGGTTAAGAAATAGCTTTAGAAGTAGTTTAATTCTAGTCTTCGAGGTAAATAATTCTTTGAGCATGATGTGAGTTTGTTAGGTTATTCTGAACAAACTGTCAATCTTGGTGCAATTAAATTATTAAATTGGGTGAAAAGAAATGGGACTTCTTTGACGGATTTTTACCCTTCTTCATCAAACTCGGGGACCACGTTATGCAGCATGGCTCTGACGTCATCTGCATGAAATTTGTCCGCCGCATTCTTCATTTCTACAAGCTGTTTTTCGAATTTGGTGCAGTATGCGGCAAGGTCGTTCTCAACTCCTTTGAGAACCATAATCTTGTCGTGCTCAGTGCGGACGATTCCCTCACCCTCGGTAATCAGCTCTTCGTATAATTTTTCGCCTTCGCGGAGTCCGGTAAAGATTATTTCAATGTCTTTGTCCGGTTCTTTACCGGAAAGGCGGATCAGGTCTCGGGCCATATCTGCAATTTTGATTGGCTCACCCATTTCAAGAATAAAAATTTCACCACCGTCAGCCATTACTCCTGCCTGAAGGATGAGTTGGGCCGCTTCTGAGATGGACATGAAATATCGGGTGACATCTTTATGGGTCACGGTAACCGGGCCACCTCTTTCGATCTGACGGCGGAATAGGGGGACAACTGACCCCGAAGAGCCGACTACATTGCCGAAACGCACAGCCATGAACGTTGTTTTAGAGTTGTGGAACAATCTCATAAGCAGTTCGGTTACACGTTTGGAAGCCCCCATGATGTTGGTGGGGCGTACGGCCTTGTCAGTGGATACAATGACAAAACGGGTCACTCCGTGCTTGTCTGCAGCGGTCATGACATTTTTAGTGCCGCAGATATTATTGTGCACCGCTTGCCAAGGGTTGCGTTCCATCATGGGTACATGCTTGTAGGCTGCTGCGTGGAATACAGTATGTGGCTTGTATTTACCGAATGTTTCATTCATGAGATGCACATCCTGTACACATCCCAGTACGGTTACATAGTCGTGAAATTTAAGCTCGTGGTGCAACTCCATTTGAATCGAGTAAAGATTAGCTTCACTGGCGTCCACAAGGATGAGTTTTGCCGGGTTGAAGCGGACGACCTGCCGGACCAGCTCAGAACCGATTGAGCCACCGCATCCGGTAACGAGTACGGTTTTGCCGGAAAGGTATTCACTGATGGCAGTGTTGTCTAATTGCACCGGAGCACGTCCCAGTAAATCCTGATAACTGACATCGCGTAATGCCTTGATACCGACTTTGCCGTTAATAATTTCATCCATTCCGGGAAGAATTTTATAGGGCAGGCCGGTTTTTTTGCAGGCATCAATTATTTCCCGCATTTCGGCTCCGGATGCTTCAGCCACAGCTATAAGGATTTCGTTGACGCACTTGTTTTGCACTAACTCCTGCAAATCGGATAGGGGACCGAGTACTGGGACGCCGTGGATTGTTCTCCCTCGTTTGCTCTTGTCATTATCCAGAAAGCCTACGGGAATATATTTGAGCTGTCCGCTCGTTCTTATTTCGCGGACAACCTTTTCCCCGGCCCGTCCGGCTCCTATTATCAGGGCGTTATTGCCACCAACAGGACAGGATTCAGGTGAAAATTGAATAGAATTACCGTCTTTAAAAGCGTAAAAAGAACGGATAATGACCCGGATTCCGCCGCACATGAAAACAGTCAGCATCCAGTCGATGATGAATACACCTCGTGAAAAACCACCGAATCCGAATTTGTAAAGAACAATAGTAACCAGAATCAAGGATTGCAGAAACGTGGCTTCAAGGATGTGCCAAAGGTCACGCAGGCTGGTATAGCGCCACATGCCACGATAAAGACCCAGTCCAAGGAAAACAGAAAATTTTATGACTACAGCATATTTAAGCAATTCAAAGCATTGATTGATTGCAAACTCCGGCAGGCTGAAATCAAAGCGGAATAGGTAGGCCCCGTAAAAAGCCACGCTAAAGATCATCAGGTCCAAGAGAACCATGAGGTAAAAATTTGCGTTACGCAGGTTGTTGATCATACTTTATTTTCCGCAATGTTTAATCAGGGCTACTATTCTTTCCATCTCTTCAGCTGTCATGGCCGTGCCGGAGGGCAAACAGAGTCCGCGGTCAAAAAGATTTTCGCTGACCTTGCCACCGAAGACCGTGTTATTTTTGAACACGGGTTGGTTATGCATAGGCTTCCAGACCGGACGTGATTCGATGTTCTCTTCTTCAAGTGCAATACGGATTTCATCCGGTGAAGCACCGAACTCATTTTTATCAACCAGCATAACCGAAAGCCAGCGGTTGCATTGTCCATACTCCGCTTCAGGCATGAAAGATATACCGGGAATACTGCCCAGTTCCTGCTCGTAGTAATTGAAGATTTCCCTTTTACGTGCCACGCGGGCAGGGATGACTTCCGCCTGTCCACGACCTACAGCAGCTACAACATTGGACATGCGGTAATTGTAACCGATTTCCTTGTGTTCGTAGTACGGCTCCGGCTCTTTGGCCTGCTGGGAGAGCCAGCGTGCACGGTCTATCATTTCTTTGTTGTCTGAAGCTAGCAGTCCGCCACCGGAAGTGGTGATAATTTTATTGCCGTTGAATGAGTAAGCGGCCATGAGAGCTTTTTTGCCTGCATGACAGCCTTTGTAGGTGGCACCAACGGATTCTGCCGCATCTACTATAAGTGGAATGCCGTGCGGATCAAGAATTTCAAGGATGCGGTCATAGTCAGCGCACTGGCCGTAAAGATCGGTGGGAATGACAGCTTTAGGTTTGCGTCCTTTGGAAATATAGTGATCCACTGCCTCTGCGAGCAGTTCCGGGTCCATGTTCCATGTTTTGTAGTCACTGTCGATGAAAACAGGTTCTGCTCCCAGAAAGGTAACCGGGCTTACACTGCCGATAAAAGTCAACGAGGAGGTGATAACAACATCGCCCGGTTCAACCCCCACAATGCGCAGGGCAAGGTGCAGGGCTGCGGTGCCGCTGGAAAGTGCTGCGCAATGCTTGAATCCGGTAAGTTCCGAGAAATCCTGCTCAAATCCGTTGACCATAGGTCCAAGCGGGGCAATGAAATTACTTTCAAAAGCTTGGCGGACGTATTCCTGTTCATTACCTCCCATATGGGGGGGAGAAAGATATATGCGTTTATTGTTTGTAGACACTTGCAGGATTTCCTTTAAAGCTGAAAATTATTCGTAACATCGGGTCTGATATTATATTTTGATCTTTTAGTACAGTTCGACATGATTTCGACAAAAGCAACTGTAATGATTGTTTATATATTGTAATCTGAGGCTAGGCTTTGACGCAGGCAGGAACTCCTACTGCAGTAGCTTCTTCAGGAATATCTTGAATTGCGGTTGAGCCTCCACCAAGTGTAGCCTTGGAACCAATGGTTATGCGTGGCAATACCGTGGCTCCAATGCCGATCATTGCCTCTTCGCCGACTACAGCCTCACCCCCTAAGGTGGCTCCCGGCGCGACATGCGCATGTGGCCCGATTGAGTTGTGATGCTCAATGGTCGCATTGGTGTTGATTATGGTGTTGTCTTTGATTTCTGCACCAGTGTTGATGACCGTCCCGGCCATAATCATGCAGCCGCTACCTATTTTTACATTGGGGGCGATGACTGATGAGGGATGGATTACTGTAAATAAGTTTTCGCCAGATTCTATTAGGTCGTTGAAAATTCGTTTACGTAGTGCATTGTTGCCAAGTGCTATAACAATGGCGTCATGTTCAATGTTTGGGATGGCTGCATTTCCTCCGGGAACGGGAATCCCCATGATTTCTGTGCCATGTAGATCTGGATTCTCATCTATAAATGCAACCGGCTCCGCTCTTTCCATGAGCAGCAATGCATCGGCAACCACCTGTCCATGTCCCCCGGCTCCCATAATGATGATTTTTTTCATCTTATTTCCCTTCCTGATTGCCCATGAATTCCTGTGCTGTCGCTTGTCCGGGCTGGGAGATGCCTTCACGTTTGAAAACGCGGGCAACAGTCAGGTAAAGAATTTTAATATCCAGCAGAAGATTGTGGTTGTCCACATACCAGACATCAAGCTTAAATTTGTCTTCCCATGAAATTGCGTTTCGTCCGTTGACCTGTGCCCATCCGGTTATGCCGGGCGGTACGTCATGTCGGCGAGACTGTTCCGGGCTGTAGCGTTCAAGGTATTGCATAAGCAGGGGGCGGGGGCCGACCAGCGACATATCTCCAAAAATCACGTTGACCAGTTCTGGAAGTTCATCCAGTGAAGTGGAACGCAGGATTTTACCGAACCTGCTCAATCTTTCTGAGTCAGGGAGTAAATTACCGTGTTCGTCCTTGGCATCGGACATGGTTTTAAATTTGACAATATTAAAAGGCTTCCCATGCAGTCCCGGTCTGCGCTGGATAAAGAAAATACCGCCGCCCATTTTTTTATGAATGGCAATGGCTACTCCGACCAGCACTGGAAAGAAAACTATCAGCGCTGAAATTGAAACAACAAGGTCAAAACATCTTTTAACGGTCATTCATAAAGTCCCATGGCTTTCATTATGGTCGCATTGACCTTGTTAACATCGAATTTTTCTTGAGCATATTCCAGAGATGCTGTCCCCATACTTTGTAATAGCTCCGGCTGGAGGATGAATCTTTCCATGGTCGACTCAAGTGCGGAAATATCTTTGACTGGGACCATAAAACCGTTCTTTCCTTCGATAACAGTTTCGCGGCACCCAGTTGTATCAGTGGTAACAATAGGTCTTCCGGTGGCCATGGCTTCCAATACAGAGCGCGGGGTTCCTTCCCGATATGAAGGCAATACATAGACAGAGCACGCTTTTAATTCTTCGCGTACATCATCAATCGGCCCAGTACATTCAACTCCGCCATTCTGCCACTTTGCAATAAGATCGTTAGCGATTGAGTCAGGTCCTCGATCATGCGGACCGACCAGTCTGAACCCGGCTTCCGGATATTTTTGCTTCAAGCGCAGGGATGCTTCAGCAAATTCACGCACTCCCTTTTCTTTAAGCAAACGAGATATGCACAGGAATACAGGATTTCCTTGAGGCACAGGCGAACTTGCATAGTGTTTGAGATCAACCCCAGAACCATTAGTGATGACGGTCTCTTTGTTGTTTGGGATTATGCCCATTTTTTTGAATAAGTCACAGTCGTCCGGGTTCTGGAACATTATCGCGTCATTGCAGGCCAGACCTGTGCGGTACATATTTTTGACCAGTTTGAGGAGTAAGCCTCGTTTGCCGGAAGTCTGCCCGAAGGCATATCCAAGCCCGGTAATCATGGAGTAAATATTATTTATTCCGGCCAGTTTTGCTGCAACGGAACCGTATATGACCGGCTTGATTGTATAAGAAAGGATTGCGTCCGGTTTGATCTTTTTTAAAACTTTGATCAGAGAGAGTAGAGCAGTCAAATCCTTTATGGGATTCATGCCCTTGCGTTGGATGGGGACTTCAATGAATCGGATGCCCATTGCCTCAAGTTTATCGGGTACCTCTGGGGAATCCAAAGGAGCAATGCCGTAAATATCATGTCCGGCGGCTTTCATTGCCTTGAGCATCGGGCCTCGGAAATTTATGAGTGATGGGCCGTACCCACCGATAACTGCAATTTTTTTGGGCAATGGCAGAAGGTTTGTTTTGTCGGCCCCTTCTGGGGTGAAGGGGCCGGGATTTGTTCTTTTGTTATTTGGGAACGTATGCAAACAGTTTATACTGACTGTAAGAAATTATGTAATTGCTGTTTTTCCTCAAGATAATGTCGGTTAAAACTTCTTTGTCATCGTGAAGGTGATATGTGCATATGGCCAACTTGGGTGCCATGTCCTTTAGTACAGAAGAAGCTCCTTCAAGCATGTATCTTTCAGCTCCCTCAATGTCTGCCTTAATAAAATCTATTTTTTCAATTCCGTTGTCCTGTACCCATTCATCAAGAGAAATTGCTTCTACTTCAATATAGTTGTTAGAATTTCTAGTCATAACACATGAGGTACTTCCCAATGATTGTGATGGACTATATTCGAACTTCAATGTTTCTTTTTGGGTGCTCAACGCCATGGTTACCGGATTAATATTATTGTTAAATTCAGCGGTCTGCATTAAGTATTTATATGCTTCCGGGATAGGTTCGAAAGCATAAACAATTGCACCCTGACTGGCTGCTTCTGCTGCGAATATGCCAAAGTTAGCACCTGCATCAATAAGCACTTCATCTTGTCCGAAAGTAACTTCTCCCATCTCGTAACCTTCTTCAGTTCTTAAGAATGCTACGATACCTTTTTGATATTTGGACCACACAGGATCTCTGTGGGAAAGATACTTAAAGAAGTGAGCGGCCAAACTACTTTTATCAATATCGTTTTGCATCAATGGCAAAGATGCGATGTCAAATTCAAGACGACCGTTCTTTTTAGTATGTTTTTCGATTACATAGTATAAATCAGTTAAGTCGTTTGAAAATAAAAATTTGCTGGTGAAGAGTAGAAGATCACATGAAATTTTATCTTTAATTTTTATAGTCTCAAACGCTTGGGCAGCTAATATGGTAGCTCTTTTTAAAAAACGGTATGTTTGGATCGCGATGTTGTCTTTAGGAATATTAGGGTATCTTTCCAATATATTATGGTATAAATCGCGTGCATAGAGATAAATTTTACTCATTTTTAATCCTTTTTTATTAAGTCAAATGGTATTGTTAAGATTAAAGTTATTTGAAAGTCAACAAATGGAACTCCATTTTAGGTCGGAATCTCCCACTTCTCACACCAGCTCTGAAACATCAGCACACTCCAGATTTTGTACTGGTTGTCTTTAATACCGGTCAGGTGTTCGTTCCAAGCGAGGCGCACTTGGCCGGTATTGAAATATCCTTCCCGATCCAAGCGGTCCGGGGCCAGCAGATCTTCGGCCCAACCGCGCAACGGTCCGCGCAACCAGCTGTCTATGGGAACGCCGAAGCCCATTTTCGGGCGTTCGATCATTTCTTGCGGAACGTACTTATACAAAATTTCGCGTAAAATATGTTTGCCCTGTCCATTGTTGATACGCAGGTGCATGGGCAGACGCTGGGAAAACTCAACGATTTCATGATCGAGAAACGGTGCGCGGGTTTCTAGGCTGATGCCCATGGCTGCCCGGTCCACTTTGGTCAGGATGTCATCGACCATGTAGTTGGCTGCATCCATGAACTGCATCCACGCAGTCAGGTTGTCCTGCAGCGGCTGGCGGTTTGGGTGCTGGAACGGTCCCCGGAATTCTGTCGCATTGCGTACAACAGCTTCGGGGTTAAGCCAGATGGAGGTCAGGTCCCGGTAGTATTCAGATGCGGAGGCTGCGCCCATTACATCGGCAAGCTTGTGCAGCTTCTGTCCGGGAAGACGCATCTGCAGTGCCGGCGGTAAAAGCGGACCGTACATTTTGAATACTTTGTTCCAACTCTGCGGAGAAATGTTGGAAATCATCCTTGCGCCAATTTTTCTTAGTGGCGCGGGAACATTTTCCAGCTTGCGCCATAGCGAGCAGCCTCTGAAATGGCGGTTGTAACCTGCGAAAAGCTCGTCTCCACCGTCTCCAGACAGAGCCACAGTTACATGTTCACGGGTCATGCGCGAGACAAGGTGGGTGGGAATCTGCGAAGAGTCGGAAAAAGGCTGATCCCAGATCTGCGGAATCTGGGGGATGATATCCAGTGCGTCTTGCGGCGAAACGTACAGTTCGGTGTGTTCAGTACCGATATGCTTGGCTACGGCCTTGGCATCGTCCGCTTCGTTGTATGCTTCATCGTCAAAACCGATGGTGAAGGTTTTGACCGGAGCTAGAGCGCATTGCTGCATAAGGGATACGATTAGTGAAGAATCGACTCCGCCTGAAAGGAAAGCTCCTAACGGTACATCGGAGATCATTTCCCGTTCAATGACCTTGAGCAGCAGGTCTTCCAGTGTGTCGACAATCGCTTCGTCCGGTGCGGTGAAAATTTTATTTTCGGCTTCACGAGCGCAGTCAAGCAGGGACCAGTAAGGCCGTGGTTCCATGAGTTCCCCGTCTGGCCGTAAACAGGTCCAAGTACCGGGCATCAGGGAAAAAGTCTCTTTGAAAATAGTGCGGGGCCCGGGAACGTAGCAATAGCGTAGGTAAGCGGCCAGCGAGTCGCGGTCTATTTCGCGGTTGAAATATTTTTTGTAGCCCATGAGTGCTTTCAGCTCTGAGCCGAATAGGAAATTGCCACCCTGCATGGAATAGTAGAGCGGTTTTTCGCCCATGCGGTCGCGGGCAAGCAGCAGGCAGTGTTCTTTACGGTCCCAGATTGCGATGGCAAACATGCCGCTGAACCGTTTCAGGGCTTCTTCAAAGCCCCATTGTTCAACAGCTTCAAGTATGACTTCGGTATCGGAATGGCCGCGCCAGCCCGGAAAGCCTTCAGTCTGTTCAAGTTCCGCACGCAACTCGCGGTAATTGTATATTTCACCGTTGTAGACAGTGACATAGCGACCTGATTTGGAGTGCATTGGCTGCACGCCTTCTTCGGTAAGGTCGATGATAGCAAGGCGGCGGTGATCAAGGCCTACGCCCCATTCCGGGTCGGACCATTGACCGGAACCGTCCGGGCCGCGCATGTTCTGGGCGTCGCCCATTTTACGGGCTATGCGTTCCAGACGTTTTTCATCTGACGAGCGTGTAAGATCAATAAAACCAGCGATTCCACACATTTTTTATGCCTCCGGCGGCCCAGCCGGGGGCCTTAAACCATTTTTGTAAAAAGGGTTTAAGAATCCCAAAAACTTTTATTAGGGCTTCGCCGATTTAAATAAAAAAAATTTTTAATTCCTTGTGCTCTCAGCAAATTTGAGTCTGCCCTTGCCTAAGAGATCATGCAGATGAATCATGCCTGTAAGTGCGCCTTCTTCGTTTACAACGGGCAGTACTGTGATCTCTTTGGATTCCATGATATCGAGCGCCTGCGCTGCGGACATGTCCGGCGTAATGCGCAGAGGATTTTCGATCATGACTTCGCTGGCGGAAATTTGGTTATCGAAATTACCGGAACAGACCAGTCTGCGCACATCACCATCGGTGATGACACCGGAAAGCTTTTTCCCATCGGTTAGGGCAACCAGTCCCAGACCGCCTTTGTCGAGCACGGACAGTGCTTCAGCAAGGGGGCCGTCCTGCGGGGCTGCGGGGATCTTATCGGTGTGCATAAGTTCACTGATGCATAGGGTCAGCCTGCGGCCCAGCGATCCACCGGGATGAAATTTTTTAAAATCCTGGCTGTCAAAGGCTTTGTGGTCCATAAGGCAGACTGCCAGAGCATCACCCATGGCTAGGGCTGCGGTGGTGGATGAGGTTGGTGCCAGTCCGTGGGAGCAGGCTTCGCAGGGTACTTTGGTTCTGATTACAATGTCGGAGAGTCGCCCCATTGTGGATTCTATTTCCGAAGTGATGGAAATTATTTTAGTACCGAAAGAACGGATCGCCGGAAGCAGGGCGTTGAGCTCATCAGTCTCGCCGCTGTTTGAGATGGAAATTACAACGTCTTCAGCCCTTACCATGCCGAGGTCACCGTGGGCGCCTTCAACAGGATGCAGGAAAAAGGACGGTGTTCCGGTAGAGGACATTGTGGCAGCTATTTTGCGGCCTACCAGCCCGGATTTACCCAGTCCGGTGATAATTACCCTGCCTTTGCAGCCGGCCAGCATTTCTACTGCCTTGGCAAAGTTCAGGTCGAGCGAATTGCGTATGGAGGCGAGGCCGTTTTCTTCAATCTGAAGAACTTCCTTGCCCCGTTTAATGAAGTCGGAAAGTTGTTTATCGGTCATTTGTTACCTATTTTACGAGCGAGGTGAGGTCGAAGATCGGGCCCATGATGGCGACAACAATAAAGGCAATGAGCATGCCGATGAAAAGCAGTAACATAGGCTCAGCCAATGCGACCACACGTTTCATAAAGTTATCCACATCCCTTTCGAAGATGGTACCCATTCGTTGTAGAAATTTGCCCAGTTCCCCGGATTTTTGTCCGGCAGTAAGGGTAAGGATGTAAATATCGGGATAAATCTTTTGTTCCGCAAGCACTGCGCTAAGGGATCGCCCTGTGGCAACCTCTTCACGGGCTTCGGCCATTTTCTTTTTGAAAAATGTCGAGTTCACCGCATTGGCGGAGCTTTCCATTCCCTGCACAAGGGGAATACCGGCGTCAATCTGGAAACCGAGAATGCCCGAAAAGCGGGCAAGGGTGGATTTCTGGACCAGCGGCAGTTTCCAAAGCAGGCCGTCAATCTTCTCCCGGAATTTAGGAACGGATTTGTAGGCGCTGATAAAGGCGAAAATTAGGCACAAGGGGATGATCAGGGCCAAGGGACCAAGATTTTCCAGAGTGTTGCCCAGTGCCACAACTATTTTGGTGGATGTGGGCAGTTCCCCTTTTGCGGCTTTGAATATACCGGTGATCTTGGGCAGTACTTCAGAAAGCAGGAAGTAGACCGCTCCCATACCGATGAGCAGGATAACTACGGGATAGACCATGGCGGTCATGAGTCGTCCGCTTACTTCGGCGCGTTCTTCCTCGTACTTGGCAATGTTTTCAAGCACGTCCCCAAGTTTACCCACTGATTCAGCAACCTGAACCATGCCCACGTATACCTGTGGAAAAATTTTAGGATATTTAGCGAGGCAGGATGAGAAGCTTTCTCCTGACTGGACAGCATCACGGATTTCCATCCATGTATGACTGGCTCTACCTCCGCTCATGCGGGCCATCATATCAAGGGATTGTGCCAGAGCGGTTCCGCTTTGGAGCAGAATACCAAGATAGTAAAATGATTCACCCAGCCTGATCTTGCCGCTCATGGAGATGGAAGATGTCAGGGATTGGGTGGAGCTTTTTTCCTTTTGTCCGGATTTTACCTGCTCAAGGCGCAAGGGCATGAGCCCTTTGCCTTGTAAAGTGGCAAAGGCTCTGGACTGGGAAGAGGCTTCAACAAAACCTTTTTTCTTTTTTCCTTCCTTGGTGACCGCGCGATATTGATAGGTGGGCATTTCTGATCACATTCCTACTTAAGCTCAACAATGAGGGAAAGCATCTGTCCCTTGCGTTCAACGTCGATGGATATGGCTGAAGCACCACCGAGTGAACCGTACACCTGCAGCAGCTTGGTCGGGCCGGTAATCATCTCTCCGTTAATACGCATGAGCACATCACCATTTTCAAGACCCAGCTTTTTAAGCAGGGAGTTGGTCCTGATGTTAGTCACCCTGAAGCCCTGAGTTTTGCCACCCTTTGAGTTGGGCTTGAATAGGGCTTGTTTGAGGAATGCATTGGGGTCATCCAGAATTTCTTTAGTTTCAGCTTTGCTGACGGAAATCTTGTTGGTTTTGCCGCGTACAAGCTTCAGGCTTTGAACCTGATCCCACATGGCGATTTTCTTTTGCTCACGGCCATATTTCCAGATAACATATTGGGGTTTGATTTCAGCAAGAGTCCAGCCCTCGTGCTCCTCTCCTTCGCGCAAGATGATTGTTTCATTTTTGATTCTGAAAACAGCCATATCTGTTTCCCCAGTGAGAATGCCGACCAGCATCCAAGTTGAAGGAGTTACCGTGGCTTTTTTCTGGATTTCAGCAGGGTTGTCCAGGCTGAGAATATTTTTTTCCAGAATCAGCTTGGAATCTTTTTCAATCTTACTGGCTGCATCAGAGGAAAATGATTGACCGAGGATAGGGGCCGTCGGTTTGGGCAGCGGGATAAAAGACGACACAAGGTACGCCGTAGCCAGCCCGAAAGCGAGCGGCCACAGCCATGCCGGAAATTTGGTGGCTTTCAGATCCATATATAAATATATCCTAAAAAGTTTTCCAGAAGCGTTACAGCACTGGAAAATTTAAAATTACTATTCCTCTATTTCAGCGTAAGAATGGTAGTTGTTTTTAATCCACTTGTCCATACCCTTGGTGTCATGGTAAATGTCTAATCTTAATAGCCTTTTCCTTACGGTCTTAGCTGAGCTGTAATAAAAGAGCCTTACCTTTCTGGACAGCCGGGCACTGAAAACGTTCTGGGTCCCTTTAACTTTGTGTATGTTCATGCCCGGTGTTCCGGAATCCTGAACGTCAAAGCGAATCAAGGTTTCAATGACTTTTTTGAAGAGCTTAAACTGGGTGGAGTAGACTTTTTCAAGATCGGCAATGAAACTTGGCATGGCTTCACTTTTGGTTAGCAGGGATTCAAGTATTTCAGTGACTCTTTCGAACCCCTTACCGGCTCCGGTTACTTTCTCGCTCTTGTTCTGCTCTTCAAGTCGCCGTTGTTCGTCTTGAAGTTGTTCCACCTCTTCCTCAAGCAATTGGTGGTACCCTTTGACCTCTTCCATTTCAGCCATAAGGGTATTGACCTGCTCTGCGGTTTTTTTGCTTTTCCCGAGATAGAAATGGAGCATGCGCAGCAGATGGTCTTCGGTCACCGGTTTGGGGATGAAGTAGGTGAATACATCGGACTGGGCTTCGTCAGTGGCCTCGGCATCCATTCCGGTCAAAAGGATAACCGGGATGTAGGGATATTCCTCGCGAATGTAAGGTAGGATATCCACACCGCTGAGTCCCGAACCTTCAAAATGGACATCAAGAAGGATTACATCCGGTTCTTCTTCGGACTCTTTCAAAAACGCCAGAAATGAGACCGGATCGTAAAAAGATTCGTGTTTTTCGAGAATTCCCGCATCGCGGAGGATTGAAACAGTGTATTCGTGCAAACGTGGGTCATCGTCTGCCAAAACAAAAAAATACGGATCCTGTTCCGGGGTCATTATTCGTCTCCTGTTACTGGAATAGCCCCTGCGGGGCCGAAGGTTCCCAATGGAATAAGTATGGTGACTTCAAGGCCTTTGGATCCTAAAGTTTCAGTGTTTTTTGCTGATATGTCAAAGCCCATATTGTCTCCGAAAAATTTTACAAAGACAGTTCCCTGTCCCATGGCTTTGCCGTTGCGTTTGGCTGAAGGCACGGCTCTTTTGAAAAGATCCTGCAAACTGTCGTCTGAGACACCGCCACCGGTGTCGGCTACTCTCAAGCGGGCGTAGTTATTCTGCACATCGGCGGTGATTGCTAAACGAGGCTTGAATGTTTTGAATTCTTCGCTGCCTTGGCGGAGCAGATCAATTTGTCTAAGCTCCATGGCGGTCTGGCTGTTTCTTATTAAATTGAGCAGGATTTCCCATGTTTTGTATTGGTCAACCAGAACTTCTTCTTCCCTGATCATCCATTTTTCAAAATCAAATTGCAGGTCCAGCCTTGCCCGGGAGTATTTTTGGTCCTTTTCGAGCCTATCTGTAAGTTTTGCTGCAAGTTCGTCAAGGCCTATCAACTGCGGTTTAAAAGAAAGTCTTTTTTCGAGGTCGCGCAGGTGTTCGACAATGCTTTCTTCAAAAGGGGTAACTATCTGGTTGTACAATTCCCTTTCTTTAACTTTGGGCAGATCATTAACAATTGTATGAATTTGAGATTTCCAGGAATTCTGGAGTACCATAAGTTCATCTTTAACCATATTTGCCTGGGTGATCATGTCATCGGTCAGTTTTTCTGTGGCAACCATGAGTTCCAGTTGTCTGCGTCTCTGGCGTTCATCACGTATGGATTTTTCCCGGTCCACTTTTTCCCGGTCTGCGGGTGATTTACGTTTGGTCATTATAAACATAAAGATAATGGCTACGACATAGAGGGTCATAAAAGATCGGCTCAGGAAAAGCTTGGATGAAAAGTTTCCTGTCATGTGGAGCAGCCGGGAAAAGATGAAGGCAAAAAATATATTGAAGAAGCCCACATAGGTCATGGTTTCTCTTCCACCAAGACGCCATGAGAAATAAAGGCTGGAGACAACCAGAAAAATACAGAAAATATAGTGTCGGGCAATGCTGTCAGCCATAAGATCGAATATTACGTAGGCCAGAACGTAGAAGCTTGCCAGCACAGGTAGGCGCCAGCTTGTACTTTTTATGCGGGGCTTGTTTTTCCGTTCCCTATGCCCGGATAAGTAATCTAATATGCTTTTATATATATTTTTCATTTGGCTTTGTCGTGGAAATGGTTAGTGAGCATTCGGCTTCTTGTGCCGCAATCCTAGGTTATGGGCAAGGATAGTTTTCAGACTGTGCTTGACATTTACACGCTCTGATTTAACACAACCTGTTGGAAAGTGCGATTGCATTGCCGCCAACACTGTTTTAAGGTCTATTCAAATCTTCTTCTTGAAAATGATGGAATTATGGATAAAAAATTAATTATTCTAGCTCTGACGCTCTTAGTTGCTTTGGTTTCAGCTTGCGCCAAGCAGCCTTCACCGGGAACGGATGAACCTACGATTGTCACTGATAGCAGTCTTGATGTTTCAAAACTTGTGGGCAAAACTCCGATCAGTCTTGCCGGTTATGTTGCGTATGCAGCTTCTCAGCAATACTCTTCGTTGGACAGCATTTACAATCGTCCTCCGGAAGATATGGCCGGTAATTATATTGTGCAACTCAGCAAAAGCAACGAAATTGTGAATTTGGATGAGGATGTTACAACCTTTGTACATGAAGGCAGTGTTCTCGCTTCAGGCAGCAAAAACGGAGTTGTCCGCTTGTACGGGGGACAGGGGTGTACTGCTGTGCAGGCCGCTTCAAAGCTGGTTAATTCCGTTTCATGGTTTTCTGATTCTCCATATCTGGCTGTTTCATCCGGTCAGGATAAAGTTGTTGAAATATTTAATGTTAAGGAATGTGCACGGGTGCGTGTTCATGATGTGAATAGCACTGTGGACATGTTTGCTGTTTCGCCCCGGGGAAGCTGGCTGGCCCTTGTTGATGAGGCCCGCAGGCTATGGGTCGGCCCGCCTAATGGGAAATTGCGCAAGATTGATCGTTTTACCTATAAACCTCTTTCCCTGGTTTTTTCGAATGAGGAAGGAATTCTCATGGGGGTTGATACTACCGGTAAAATGGTTATGTGGAGTCCGCTTAAATTGACCAGAATTTTTGATCAGAAGATTAAAGGCGGACCTTTTAAATCGGTTAAAGCCTATGGTCCCCATCTCAATATTGTTACAGAGAAAGGTCAGCGTTTTCAGTGGGATGTTAGTAAGAGAGTAAAGTCTCCTTTCTTTGAGCAGGAAGATGGCTTTTTTCTCAAAAATGGGGTTTTGTTTTACAAGTCGCCACGCAAACAATTTTCCAGAAAAATACAATTTAAGCCGGTTTCTATTGTCGTGGAGCGGTCTCCGTCAGGCAAAGTATACCGGGTCAGTGATGTGGATGGGGCTACAAGATATTATTCTTCTCTGGATGGCAGTCCCTTAAAGGGGGAATATGATTTTGCCGACTGGAAGGAAGTAAAGATAGAACGCAATTATAGTTTCGCTGGGCGCGGACGAGAGTTCTCGCTAGCAATTCCCATTGCACAACGAGAATTTCAAAGGTTGTATTGCAGGTATATACCAAGTAAAGGGTATTACCTTTGGTGGAAAAAAGTGACCCGTCCGGATGACTATTTCAAGTCGCGCGGGATGCTTCCTCGTCGTTTGGGAATTTCAGTTGAAACTCCTATCGAGTGGGAACCGCTGGAGAACAAGCGTATTGATATCAGGGATTAAGCCTTGAAATAGTAATGATTAAGTAGAGGATATTATGCAAAAAAAAAGAATTCGTATAGCAGCCCTTAAAAAGGGTCAGCGTGGTTTCAGTCTTATCGAACTGATGATTGTAATTGTTATCCTCGGTCTGCTGGCTTCAATGTTGGTCCCTAAAATTATGGACCGTCCCAACGAAGCAAGGGTGACCAAGGCCAAGATGGATATGAAAGCCCTTGATTCGGCTTTGAAATTATACAAGTTGGATACCGGACGTTACCCCACCACTGAGCAGGGACTACTGGCTTTGATTACAAAACCGGAGACTCGCCCTGTTCCCCGTAATTACCGTAAAGGCGGTTACCTTGACTCTACGACCGCTCCTGTTGATCCTTGGGGATATGATTACCTTTACAGAAGCCCTGGTGAGGAAGGACGTCCTTATGAACTGATCTCTCTTGGTGCTGACGGTATGGAAGGCGGTGAGGATTACGATGCCGATATTAAGAGTTGGGAATAAACTGGGTTCATAGAATCTTATGAATATACATACTGCCCGCCGTTTTTCGGGCGGGCTGACTTTCATAGAACTCTTAATTGTTCTTTTTATAGTGGGCATGGGCTGGTTTACGCTCATGCCCAATCTTGATCTTGCCGGTGACAGGGGAGATGATAGCTTAAGTCTGGTTAACGCTCTGATTTACGAGGCCAGAACAAAAGCAGTGGAAACTGATTCACGTCAGTATCTTTACATTGATTTTGATAATGGTGTGCTCAAATGGAATGGAGAGGAAGTGGCTCTACCTTCAGAAGTCTCCAGCGGGCATTTTAATGAATATCCCATAGATGGCGACGGAGTTGAGTTTACTATCTACCCTGAAGGGTTCAGCGATGAAGTGCGTTTGGTCTTTTCTGATGGTCTAACCGTTGTTCTGGACCCATTGGCGGCTCGTTTTGTGGAGATTTAACTGTGGCGCGCAAAAACGGTTTTTCCTTGATAGAGATCATTGTGGCTTTGACCATTGCAGCCACCATGTCCATGAGTTTTTTGGGAGTACAGAGGCAGAGTGCACTTATGGCCCAGTCATCAAAAGACTCATGGAATGTTTTGAATTTGTCGCAGGATATTTTGGCTCATAAGTATCCTGGTAGGATGAGTGTTGTATCAAGCGGTTGGGTTTCATGGCCGGGGCCTCCTGAAGGTAGTTTCAGAGTTGGGCTTGAGACAATTTCATCTACCGGAAAAGGGTTTTATACTCTTGAAACCCGTAGTGATGACTATACTCTTGAGTGGAAAATTTATCGTGTTTCCCATAAAAGGAAGCTGTATTAATGATATATTTTCAACGTAATCATACTTCTCTTGAGGTCCAGAAGGGCTTTTCGCTTATCGAAGTACTTATCGGATTGGTTTTGTCAGGTTTATTGATGAGTATGGTTGCTATGGTTCTGGGGCAGTCGGTCACCAATAACGAGGTTGTCCGTTCCAGTGCCGGTCTTTCTTCGCGAATGTTTACTTTGCGCCGTATTCTGCATCGGGATATGCAGAATGTAATTCCAGGAAGCGCAATGGGAGTTGAGGATAATGGTTTCAGTCTTGAAACCAGCCATAATATTTTGTTGAAAGGTGCGGGGCCGATTCTTGTTAACTGGGATTTTTCTTCGAATATGATTCGCAGAAATGAGGAGTCCCCTGATCTTGATTTTGAGAATTCTTTTTTTCTTATGCGCGGTGTTAATTCATGGGGCCTGGAGTTTCTAGATGCCAATAAAAATGTGTGGATTTCGCGCTCGCAGCAGTCTAGCAGGGCAATGAGCGGCATAGCTGCTATCAAGGCATTCAGGTTGAAGCTGATATTCGAAGGCGGACAAGAAATGATAATTGTCGAGAGACTTCCGTATGCTACAGAATAATTTCGACAAGAATTCAAAGGGCGTTGTACTGGTCATTGTACTGGTCTTGTTTATGGCTCTGTCCGGTCTGACTTTAATGACTATTGAGGTCAGTTCTCGCGGGGCTGTGGAAGCAAGTCGGATGCGCAGTGAATACGAAGCCGGGTTCATGGCTGAAGAAGCCTTATATGTCATTTATGGTTTACTTAAAGATGACAAAACTCCATTTTCTGACACCTTGCGTGAAAAATGGGCCAAGGAGTGGGATGATGATGGGCTTAAAATTATAATCACTCCGTGTAATGCAAAAATAAATATTAAAAGTCTTATCAGCAGTACAGATAAAAACAGAACACTTAAGATTATAGGCCGTGTCCTTGATAAAGGACTGGATGTGAATACCATGGTCGGAAGTCTTGCCATCTGGTGTGGAATAAATGTTAATCCTAAGCTCGCTAAAATAGATAATTTTTATTATGCCTCACAGTCTCCGCCTTATGCTCCGCGCGGTAGTATGTTGAAAATTCCTGAAGAAATACTGTTGCTGCGTGGTTGGGAAGGCTTGGACAGTGGGTGGGTTGATGAGAATCTTACCGTATGGGGTGGAGGCAGGCTTAATATAAACTTTGCTTCTCGCGAGACTTTGCTTGCCTACTTTCCAGAATTAGGTAAAGGAGTCGACCGTATTCTGCATTGGGCCAGAACAAGGGGCTTTACAGACTTAAGCCAGGTGCTTTCGGTTATCGGTATACAGTCTGATTCATCTATATATAAAAATATGACGAATGAATTGACCGTAAAGTCAGATTTTTTTGATGCTCGTGTTACTGCATCGGTGGGCGGTTGTACTGTAGTGAAAAGATACATCATCCGTAGACAGGGTGCTCTCGAGATAGGGGAGCCTGAATTGATTTTTCAGAACGATATTTCGGTTACCTTTGCACAAGATCAGTAAATGGACAAAAACACTGCTAACAGGTATAGGACAAAGCCATAGATGGCCTTTAAAAAATTAGTATATATTCTTTCATTCAAGGGAAATGAACACCAATGGATGATGTTTGACGGACGTGACCTTACCGAATCGGAAGGTCCTGCCGATAAAAACAAACATCCGGTCGTTGCCCTTTTGCCTGATCCCCTTTTCTTCTTTTTTAAGCCCCGGGGGGCCATCAAATCCCGTCATGCCAAATCCGCGACTATGATGCAGATGAATTATTCCTTTCCTATGCAGGAGGGAGAGTTCAAGGTTTTGCGTCCGTCCGGGGATGCTGTGCTGGGTTATACCGGGCATGACCTGCTTAATCGTTTTTTGGACCGTCATCGCGAGGTTCTTGCTAAAGCCACAGTTCTGACTACTGCTTTTGCTGTCTGTTGGAGAGCTGCTGTTGCTGAAGGTTTGTCTGTCTGGACCTGGAAAGGACAAGGCATACGTATTCTTGCCTGTGCAGATGAATTGACCTATTTCCGTGGAAATGATGAGGAGTTCCAGAACAGGTTTGAACGTCTGGGGCTGGAAGGCGAACCTGAGCTCATGGATTTGGGCAAGGCATGCGATGTTTTTGCTAAAAAGAAAGTTCGTTGGGCCAGATTGAATCTGGTTAGCGGTCAGCGTTCCGGGGCCGACAAGTCTATAACTATTGACTATAAGCCTTATGCGGTTGCCGCAGTTCTGGTCTCTTTGATCGGGGTGCTCTTTATTTCTGGACAGTATCACCGCTGGCAGCAAAGTCAGGTTCAGGCAGATGAATGGCGCAAAAAGCTGAAAGAAACTTATGTAAGTGCCCTTGGTCCTAATCCGGGCTCTGATCCCTATGGTAAGATTTTATATAAACTGGATCAACTCAAAAGCGGTGGAGATGGCGGAGGGATTGATGTACTCGGCCTGCTCGCCGTACTTAGTAACAGTGCTCCGGTAGGTATTGAGATTGAAGGTTTTTCCCTTGGTGCTGATTCCGGTAACATCCGGGGTAAGGTCAGCAGTTATGAAGAGCTTGATGCCATGATGGAAAAGTTGGCCGCTAACAGCCAATTTAATTTTGTTCTTGAACAGGCCAACAATATTGAAGGCGGCATAAGCATCAGCCTACGTGCTGAGTATAACCGCTAAGATCAGGGAATATAATGGATCTGGAAAGATTTTATATATGGCAGGATTGGCCTGCAGATAAACAGAAGCTTTTCTTTACTGCACTTGTCGCGGGATGGGCGTTAGTCCTTTTTCTGGTTTGGTCGGGGTTTGCTGAATCTCAGTCAAAGGCTGAAAGGATTACCCTTTCCAGCAAGCAGAAATTTGCCAAAGTGGTTCCATTGGTTGAACAGTTGAAGGCAGGAGAATCTTCACGTGGCGCGTTGGTGGACCGTGAGCCCATGACCGCTGCCCAACAGGTTATTCGTGATCTGGGATTAGACGGTCGGCTGACCTCTCTGAGACCTTTACAGGCAGGGCCAAATTCCGGACAGGGGGTTCAGGTTTTGCTGGAGTCTCTTAATCTGCCCGAACTGGTCGCTTTGATGCGTGATTTCAATGTTCGCGGAGCCTTGAAAGTAACAAATTTCAATATTAATCACAGGCTGGACTCCCCTGAGTTGGCTGATGTGCAGATCATTCTTGTCAGGTAGGGCGTCCGGATGAAGTTCATTCCAAATATTTCTTTTAAGTTTTCATTTAAAAAAATTTTCAAAATTTTTTTCCTTTTTCTGGCTGGACTTATTCTAGGTGCTTTCCTGTTTATGCCGTGGGAAATCGCTTGGTCTCAGGCCTTCAAGCTGGCAGATACCAAAATTTCTAAAGCTACGATTCAGTGGGGAGATTTTGTCAGCGCCGGACCTTTTTCTTTCGAAGTAACAAATGTTTATGTGACCACGAATAAAGGTTTGACCGTTACTGTGCCTCAGCTTGGTGTGTCACTCGGCTTTTCTCCACTTTTGGAGGTTCGGGTAAAGACCGGTCCGACCTTGACTGCAAGATTGTTTCAGACCAAATCCCTGACTCTTGGTGGTGGTGTTGACTTGGCTAAACTCATCCAGATGGATGGCTTGGGTGGTAAGGTGCGTATTACTTCCGATGTCGGGTTTCCTGAATGGGGAGCTCCACCGCGAACTGGAAGCCTTGTGGTGCGTTCCGACGAGGTTGAAATTCCCGGCGGGATGATTGCCGAAGACGTTAATGTAAACGCAGTTCTGGCCGGAAAACAGCTCCAGCTCAATTCTTTCAGCTGCGGCCAGCCCATCCCAGTGACAGCCAAGGGGAGTGCCACTCTGGATTGGAAGAGACTTCCCAATTCCTCTTATTCAATTAGCGGAACGACTACTTTCGGAACCACAGAACGCCAGTTTTCCAAGTCCGGCAAGCTCAATAAGTATCTTCAGTTCTAATTTTTACTGCGTGATTTAAAATATGTGTTCGGTTATTCTTGGTGCAGAATAAACCGTAATCCTTTTGTACGAGTGAAAAACAGATGATTTCTAACAATATTCTTTCTTTTGCAAAATCAGTCTTGTGTGAAGTGTTGCATCCGGGTTGTATCGGAGTTGATGCCACTGTGGGCAACGGTTACGATACTGTGTTTTTGTCTGAAAAAGCGGGTCCGGACGGCCATGTCTTTGGATTTGATATTCAGGAAGATGCGGTTAAGCAAACTGAGCAGCGTTTAAATGAAGAGTGTCTTCCTGATAACTGGACTATTTTTCATTCCGGTCACGAGAATATGCTTGAGCTTATCCCAGCAGAATTCCATGGGCGGGTAAATGTCGTGATGTTTAATCTCGGTTTTCTGCCCGGCAGCGACAAGACTGTAATAACCAAGTCCGATACTACTCTGGCAGCAATTAAGGCGTCTTTAGATCTCCTAGCCAAAGGCGGCATGCTTTGTATTGCTATTTATGCCGGACATCCCGGAGGGGATGAAGAAGACATTGCTGTGCGGGAATATTGCAACGCGCTTGATTACCACACATACCGGGTCATTCAGAGTGAGATGATAAACAAGCCCGGTCATCCTATACGAATGTTATTTGTAACGAAGCTGTAATTATTACCACAATTGTGATTGTTGGCCCGCACGGTTAATCCGGCGGGTCTTTTTTTTGTCCTATTGAAGATTTTTGTTCAATTGCAGGCGGGGTGTTTTGCCCCGCTGTGCGGGTAAAAAAGTACCAAAAATTGAAAAGTAGTTGTTATAAATTGTGGCCAAAAAATTTATCTTCAAAAAGGTAGTTTTTTGAAAAGAATTTTTACAAATCTTGTAAAAGCTTTTTAAGTAATTGAACTTGATATATTTATTAAGATACATAAGCGAATGCTATTGGCGTTTTATTGTGTGTCTATATTATAATTTAACAATAATGGAAAAGTGCTTGCTGGGTTTTTCTTGAAACCAAATCATAGTTTGACTAACAGTATTGAAAAAAACAAAGAGGTGTGATCAATGGGAAACTGGTCAAAGTCCAACGATGTGTTGGGAGCTGTTAATAGAGGAAATGCAATTGAATCCGGACTGTGTACCTTGTGTAGAGCCGACTGCCAGGGTAAATGTGAGACATGGCTGTCATCCCTCAGGGGCAGAGAAATGCTCTACCCAAGGGATTTCGGTCTAGTCACAGCAGGGAGCGGAAATACCACTCATGTGGGAGTTTCTTACAACTCCATGCGTATTCAGGGCAATAATTACGGTGCTTCCGGCAACGCCGGAGCAAATGGGGATTGTCTTTTCACAGATGTAAATCTTGAAACCTCTTTTGGTGCCGAAGAAAAAACCAAGTGCCGGGTTCCGTTTATGACCGGAGCTTTGGGTTCCACATTTATTGCCGCTAAATATTGGGATTCTTTTTCAGTTGGTTGCGCTCTTGTCGGTGCACCCATCGTTGTTGGAGAGAATGTTGTCGGTGTTGACCGCAAGTCCGAAATTTCCAATGGCAGAATTTCCAGCGCTCCTGAACTGGATCGCAGAATTGATACATATATGCGTTATTACGACGGATATGGTGCCATTATTGTGCAGCTTAACGTGGAAGACTCCCGTAACGGTGTTGCTGAATACGTTGCTGAAAAATATGGTGATAAAGTTATCATTGAACTCAAATGGGGACAGGGCGCCAAGAATATCGGCGGCGAAATTGAAGTTACCAGCCTCGACTATGCTCTTTTCCTTAAGAAGCGCGGCTACCTCGTTGACCCTGATCCTGAAAAGCCGGAAGTTCAGGAAGGATTTAAACGCGGTGCCATTCATAGCTTTGCCCGTCACAGTCGTCTTGGGTACACTGATCTTTCTTCGTATGAGCAGGTTCGTGAAGAGTTCATGAGTTCTGTGGCATATCTCCGTGGTCTCGGGTTTAAACGTATTTCCCTTAAAACCGGCTCTTACGGTATGGAAGCCCTTGCCATGGCCATTAAGTTTGCTTCTGAAGCCAAGCTGGATCTGCTGACCATCGACGGTTCCGGCGGTGGTACCGGTATGTCTCCGTGGAACATGATGGAATCCTGGGGTGTGCCTTCCATCCTGCTGCATGCAAAGGCGTATGAGTACGCATCCCGACTTGCTGCCAAGGGTGAAAAGGTTGTCGACCTTTCATTTGCCGGCGGATTCGCCAAGGGTAGCAATATCTTCAAGGCTCTCGCTATCGGTGCTCCATACGCCAAGATGATCTGCATGGGCCGTGCAATGATGATTCCCGGATTCCTCGGTGCAAACATTGAGGGTGTGCTTTACCCCGAAAGACGTGACGCTGTTTGCGGTAACTGGGACAAGCTTCCGGCATCAATCAAAAAATACGGTGCTACTGCTGAAGAAATCTTTGCCTGCTACGCTGATGTCGAAGCTAAGGTCGGTAAGGATGAAATGAAGAACATCCCGCTTGGTGCCGTTGGTATCTGGTGTCTGGTTGATAAACTCGGTGCTGGACTGCAGCAGCTTCTAGCCGGTGTGCGTAAGTTTGAACTGACTTCCATCAGCCGCGATGACATTGCTTCCGGCAACCGCGAAACTGAGCGCGAAACCGGAATTAAGTTTATCACCGATGTTATGGATGAAACAGCCAAGAAGATTCTTGATATGTAAGAATTTTAGGTGGAAATAAAAAAGGCGGAGAAACTGTTCAGGTTCTCCGCCTTTTCTTTTTGATAATTTTTATTACTTAAAAAAAGCCTTCACAACTTCCACCACCCGTTGGGCATCTTCCTCAGTCATGTGCGGTCCCATGGGCAGGGAAAGCACTTCCTTGTGGATCGCCTCGCTGATGGGCAGGGAGAGGTCTTCCATTTCCTTGTACGCTCCCTGCTTGTGCGGGGGGGTCGGGTAATGGATAGATGCTTCAATTTTGTTGTCTGCAAGATGTTTGATCAGGCCATCGCGGTCCTTGCAGCGCACTACAAAGAGATGCCAGACAGACTGGATTTTTTCACCGATAACCGGGAGTACCAGCGGTGTATCCTTTAGTCCTTCAAGGTAGATACTGGCTACGGTCTTGCGGGTCCAGTTCCAGTTGTCCAGCTTATCCAGCTTAACGCGCAGGAATGCGGCCTGCATTTCATCGAGTCTGCTATTGAAGCCCTTGCATTCGTGAACATATTTTTCAGTTGATCCGTAGTTGGCAAGCTTGCGTACCCGCTCGGCTATTTTGTCGTCCATGGTGGTCACGGCCCCGCCGTCACCGAAAGCTCCGAGGTTCTTACCGGGGTAGAAGCTGAAGGCAGCTGCGTGGCCCAGTGTGCCGGACATACGGCCTTTGTAAACCGCGCCGTGTGCCTGCGCTGCGTCAGTGACAACAAACAGACCGTTCTTTTCAGCAAATTCCATAATCGGGTCCATATCTGCGGGCTGGCCGTAAAGGTGGACGGGAATTATTGCCTTGGTTGCCGGGGTCAGAGCCTCTTCGAGCTTGGCCGGGTCCATGTTGTATGTGGCTTCCAGAGGCTCTACCGGAACGATGTTGGCTCCGGTGCGGGTTACCGCCAGCCATGTGGCGATAAAGGTGTTGGAAGGCACCAGAACATCATCTCCGGGGCCGACTCCGGCAGCGCGCAGGACCAGTTCGATTGCTTCCAGCCCATTTCCGCAGCCGATGCAGTGCTTTGCTCCGGTATAAAGGGCGAATTCCTTTTCAAAAGCTTTTACTTCATCACCGTGAATGAACCAGCCCGATTCAAGAACCCGCTTTGCTGCAGTGTCCATTTTCGGTGCCAGTGCCTGGTAAGTCCAGCCTACATCAAGAAATCTGATTTGCTTCATTTTCTTTAACCGCCTTTATGAATTCATCATAGCTGTAGTAATAGTCGCTCGGATCGTAATATTCCGAGGCCAGCACCAGACATACGGAGCCGGAGGAAAAATTTTCGAGTTCACGCCAGGTCATGGTCGGGATGTACAGGCCGTAATATGATCTGTTCAAGGAGAACTTGGTCTTGGTTTTACCGTCATCCAGAACCACGTCAAAGCTGCCGGAAGCAGCGATAATGTACTGCCTGAGCTGCTTATGGGCGTGGCCTCCGCGTGTTTCACCGCCGGGAACGTCATATAGATAGTACACCCTTTTGATATCAAAAGGAATATGGCGGCTGTTTTCTATAAAAGTAAGGTTGCCTCTATTGTCCAGAATCTTGGGCAGTTCAATAATTTGCGGTTTGTCTTCTTTAATCATTTCTTGTCCTTCATTTCCAGTTCTACCAGTCGGATATATTTCTGAAAAGTATAGAAAAAACCGTGCAGGGCGACTATGAATCCGGCCCGTCCGTCAAGGAAGCCTGCCTTGAGTATATACTGTTTGAAAAATTTGCCAAATCCGTGCGCCAGCGCAGAACCGAGTGAGCTGCGCTTGCCTCGTGAATAAAGGTCTTCGGCAGCATCCTGAGTATAACTGTTGATTTTATCCAGATGCTGGAAAAAATTTTCATACGGGTAGTGAATGATGTCTCCGGTGATTTCTCCGGACTTGTTCTTGGGGCGCAATTCTTCGTGGGGCCTGATGCCGCCGATGGTGATGCCGTCCTTCTTGTAAAGGCGGAAGAGTTTGTCCGGGTACCAGCCGCTGTGCATGATGAAACGATCCAGATACCACGAGCGGCGCGGGCAGTAATAGCCGTCCACGTCATCAGGATTTTGCAGCTTGGCGGTTATGGAGTCGCGCAGTTCCGGTGAAATTATTTCGTCCTGATCTATGGTCACCACCCACGGGGTTGTGATCTGGGTCAATGCGAATTTATGCTGTTCAATAGCTCCATTCCAGTCGTTATGGACAATGCGGGCATTGTATTTGCGCCCGATTTCGTGTGTGGAGTCCGTTGAACCGGAGTCGATGATCAGGATTTCGTCACAGAAAGAAAGGCTTTGCAGGCATTCGTCCAGCAGCCTTTCGCCGTTATATGTAAGTACCAGTCCGGTGATTTGGGTCATTGGCGCCTTTTATTTTCAAAAGAATAAAAAAATACATCAGGACAACCTTGGGATTGTAGGCAGGCCCACGGCGCTAGTCAAGATTTGTTGCGCTATCGCGCTTTTAAGAGTGAAATGATTTCGCCTCCGGCGGCTTAAACCCTTTGAAAAGGGTTTAAGAATCCCAAACTTTTTTATTAGGGCTTCGCCGCTTTGAATGGCTAACCCGTATGGCTGCGATTTGAAGAGAGACCGTATTGAAACTTAAGTCATCTTCGGTTCAATGGCCTGAGCGATTTGAAAGGCGCGGTTGGCTTTTACTCGTCCGGGGGAGCCGAGATATTTGAGGACTCCGCCTACTTCGCATTCGAGCATATCTTCTTCGTCTGTATCGAGCAGTAACAGATCGCCTTCTTCAAGGTTGAGCAACTGGCGGCCTGTGATTTTGGTCTTACCGAGGCGGACCAGCAGATCGACCGGGGTTTCCAGAAGTCTCTCTTTGAAACGGCTGACCCAGACGTGGTCGATTTCCAGACGTTCGGACTGGAAAGAGGCGTGCAGTTTGGAACGGATGGGTTCCAGAGTGGAGTAGGGCAGGCAGACGATGAGTGAGCCGATGGCGTTCTCAAGTTCAACTTCAAAGGTGATGACTACAACAACGTCCGAGGGCGGAACAATGGCCGCAAACTGCGGGTTGACCTCGGACCGAACCAGTTCGAGGTGAACTTCATGTACCGGACGCCATGAGTCTTCAAGGTTGGACAAGGCTATTTTTACCACCCGGTCAACAATGGCCTGCTCAATGGGCGTAAAGTCACGACCCTCTACTTTGGGTTGGGAGCCGGAGCCTCCGAAAAAGCTTTCCACCAGCGCGAATACCAGACGGGAGTCAACTACGAGAATGGCATTACCGCGCAGGGGGTCCATTTTGAAGATTGAAAGAGATGTCGGAACGGGCAGGGAACGCATGAAGTCCCCGAATTTGGACATGTCGATGGAAATAGGGTTGATGTCGACCCTTTTGCGCATGGTGTTGGCAAGGTTGTTGGTTGCCAGACGTGCGAAGCGGTCGTTGACGATTTCAAGAACAGGCATACGACCGCGGATAATGCGGTCCTGGTTGGCAAGGTCAAAGGAGACAACACCGGAATCATCATCCGGTATGTCCTGCTCCGCTTCAACCTCTCCACCGGAAAGGCCCCTTAATAGAGCATCAACCTCGTCCTGCTGCAGAATTTTACTCATGCTGATTAAACCCGTCTCAGTTATCGTTCATGTGGCCCATCAATAAATTACAATTATCCATTTTCGGTCGCAAAGTAAACGCGCAAGCCAATATATGTAAACTGTATCGTCCTAATAAGTAAAAACTTTAGCAACATGACTACTGTCTGGCTGTGGGGCGAAGCCATATTAAAAGTTTTTGAAGAGTCCAGAGAAACTTTTCCAAAAAGTTTCTTTGGCCGCCGGAGGCAAAATAATTTTATAAAAGCGCAAAGCGCATCAGACCTTTATATGCCAAGGCTCAAAGCGCACTCCGAGCAGATTGTTCTCGGGATAGCGCAGTTGCAGATAGCCGTATTTACGCAATTTGATGCAGGTTCCGGTCTCGGCGAAAAGTGCGCTGAAGTTGGCTGCTCCAAGTCCTTTTTCCCCGACATCAAAATCACCTACTCCGTGGTAAGAGTAACCGGGGGGAGCCAATGAACGGGAAGCCAGTGAAAGGTTTCCGCCGTTCGCTTCGGCTTTAGCGAGAAATAGAATGAACTGTTTGGCTACTCCGCGTACCCCGGAAGTAAGGTACACATTATTGCCCAGCTCCTTACGGATCTTGAGATATTTATTGTACGGGGCTCCCCGGTAGAGATAATTTCCGGTGTGTGGAACTTTGACCAGCTCCTTGCGGGAGATGGATGCAGTCAGCTTTTCAACAGGCTTTTCGCCTAAGAATCCGTAGTTATGAGCGTCGAAATGGAATATCTTATCGAGGAATTCCTGTTCCTGTTTGCTGAACGAACCGATGGAAGAGTAACTGCGCCCGAATTTCAAGGTGTCATCAAAGTCCAGTACACAGAAATTACCGAAACCTACTGTGCGCTGCACCCTCCGCAACCTGGTTAAGGAAGATTTAAGAAGCTTCAAGTCTTCATCTTTTAGGATAATATCACCGGGCTGCGGGGTGTCGAAGTTAGCCATTCGGTGTAGATAATCCTTAAGGTCTTTCTCTTCTACCGGGCGGGTTATTTCCTGCGCTCCGGCAAAGCTGGAAATTCCGCACAGCCCTGCGCCGGCGGATATCGAGAGTATGGATTTCAGGAATGCTCTTCTGTTCATATGGATGTGTCTGCCCGAATCAGGTTTGTAGCATCAGGTTCGCTTATTTATATAAAACAGAAATCAAGTTGTGAAAAGGTTTAGGGTAAGGGACAGGGATGTAAAAATAAAGCGCGGAAAACTTTAAGTTTACCGCGCTTTTCTACCAATGGAAATGTGGTATAAAAACTCTATTTACCGCGTTTGGTCCAGAGCTTCATTTCCTTCATTTTCTTACGGCGTTCACGCTGCAGTGATTTGCAGACCAGAGGAGTCTTTTTCTTGAGGCCGTATTTTTCACGGTATTCATCAGGGGTCAGACCGTGAGAAGCAAGGTGCTTCTTGGTAATGATCTTAAAGGATTTTCCGCATTCGCAGCAAACAATGGATTTTTCCTTGATGGATTTTTTGGGCTCGCATGCGGGAGCTTCTTCCTGTGCGGGGAGGGCGTTTTCGGCAATGGCCTGAATACCAGCAGAGAGTTTGCGGACCATGGAAGTCATCTCTTCTTCACTCATGGTTCTTACGCTTGCTTGTGCTTTGACAATTTCCAAAGCTTCTTTCAGATAATCTTCCACTTGGAATCTCCTTTGAGGATTATTTTTTCACTAACTTGGCGTTGGAAGAATTATGGATAAAGTACTTTGTAGTAGCTGTCAAATACATTAAAGATAATTTTGCGAGGATTTTTATATATTAATGGAAGATGCATGAGTGATAGTATTAATTTTTTATCCGGCTGAGTATTTTACATTGAAAAATCATGTTTAAAACAGATAAATTTCGAAAAAAGAAAAAAAATCCGAACGTTATTTTGCAAAACATTTTATTTATAATGTAGTTTCTAGCAATGCGCAGATTTGCTCATAAGTGCTTACACACAGGATGAATTTAAATGTTTGCGGTCTTTGCATTGCAGGTGTACCGCTGTACGGAGATTAATTAATAATAAGAAGCTCCATTAATTCGCTAATCGGCCCTCTTGGAGATAAAGAGATAACTATTTTGCTTAAAGTCAGGTCCGCTTTTTTTTGTCTATTATTTTTACCCCTTTTCTGCTCGGGATGCATATGGGGGACTGCGGCCGTGGTCGGGATTGCTGTGGTTGGGGCAAATGTGAACGAATATCAAGAGTCACAAGTTCCCCGCAATGCAACCAGAGATCTTGATGAGCATCTTGAGCAGAGACGGAAAGAAGATGAAGCTATTTCCCGTAGTAATGAATATCCGCCAGAACTGATTGATACTGATGAACTCATCGAATCTTACTCAACTCCGATTATGGAGAAGTAGTTCACGGGCTGTGACATGGATTTCCATTTTTATAATGCACTCTTAATGATTTGACTTGCCTAAATCTTTTCCCAAAGTGTATCTTGCTCCTAATCGTCTATCTTAATTAAAAAGAATTTAAAGGGGGGGCAGCATGTCCGGCCAGACAGTGAAGAATAGTGTTCTTGTTGTTGAAAACAGTAATACTCAGGCAAGAATCATTACCGAACATATAGAATCCATTACACCCTTTGACACCATTGTGGTCAACTCCATGGACGAGCTTGAAAGCAGGCTCGCTGATAATGGTGATGATGTATTCATCGCGGTGTTGAACTTGAATATTAAAGGTGCTCCCGACGGTGAGGCGGTGGATTACGTCCTTTCCCGCAAGATCCCCTGCATTGTTCTTACTTCTACTTTTGATGAGGAAATTCGTAACCGCTTTATTGAGAAGAGCGTGCTGGACTACTTTAATAAATCCAGACGTGAAGATCTGGAAGAAATGGTCGATCTCATCCGCCGTATTCATTCAAACCATGAAATCAAGGTTGTCATCGCCGAGGACAACTCCACTGCCCGTAAAATTATGCAGCGCCTCTTGGAACGGCTTAATTTTACCGTATTAGCCGGAGAAGATGGTGCTGAGGCTCTTGAATTGATCAAGAACAACCCTGATGTGCAGTTGTTGCTCACTGACTATGAAATGCCGAATCTGGACGGTTTTGAGTTGGTCAGCGAAGTGCGTAAGACCCATAGCCGTGATCAGATGGCAATACTCGGTGTCTCTGCCCATGATTCAGGAGCAATTACCGCTAAATTTCTTAAGCGCGGGGCAAATGACTTCCTCAAAAAGCCTTTTGAGGTGGAAGAGTTCTCGTGGCGTGTGACCAACAACCTCAATGAACTTGAACGCATCCGTTCCATTAAGGACGCTTACAGTCGAGATCCCCTGACCGGCTTTTTCAACCTCAGTTTTTTCCTTGATAAGGGCCGTGACGTTTTTGAAGACACGAAAAAAAAGGGTAAAACCCCGGTTGTGGCGGCTTTCAATGTGGACAATATGCTGGCGATCAACAGTCAGTTTGGTTGGAATGGCGGTTTTGCAGCTATGAAAAAAGCTTCTTCCTTGCTTGATCAGCATTCTCTCGGCTGGTTGGTGACAGCTCGCAGCGATAACGGTTTTTATATCCTTGCCGATGACCTTGATGCCTTGAAGCGTGATCTGAGTTCGGTTAAGGCTGCCCTTGCCAGCTCGGAGATTGTTTCAGATGGGAACAGGTTCATGGTCAGTGCTTCTTTTACCATCAGTAACGGTGAGAGCGGTTCTTTTGATGATGTGCTTTCCAAGGCGGCAATTGTTCTGAGGGATATTCAATCCAAGGGCGTGAATGCTTTCAGTTTTGCTTAGTCTTTAAAATATTTATGAAATTAAGCCTGCGGTATCAATCGTGATATTGCAGGCTTTTTGCTGCTTGTTTACTAGCTTCATTTCATTCGCTATGCTTTCGCCATGTTAGTTATGAAATGTGCATCATGCAGGCGTAAGCTCTGGAAATATTACAAGATAGGTCAAGGCGAGGTTCATCGCTGCCATAAGGAACGGATCAAGAAGATCTGGAATGCTGAAGAGCGCGACGGCAAGGTATACTGCCCCTGCGGAAAGGCATTCGGCATTGATCGTGGGACCTATTGGACCATGGATAAGAAAGCCTTTACTTATTCGGGGACGAAGACGAATAAGTGATGCAAGATATATGAAGTCAAAAGCCCGTAATCTGTGAATGATTACGGGCTTTATTGATTAATATTTTCTTTTGAAAAGACCGGATATTATATTCCCGGATTCTTCTTGGCTAATTCGTGCATGTCTTTCATGAATTCATCTAAGCTCAGCCCAAAACAGTGGCATAAACTTGGGATTTCAGTGTCGGTGTCGCCAATGGTTTTCTCAATTCTTT
Organism: Maridesulfovibrio pacificus (SeqCode); assembly: GCF_048612815.1. Classification (NCBI taxonomy): domain Bacteria; kingdom Pseudomonadati; phylum Thermodesulfobacteriota; class Desulfovibrionia; order Desulfovibrionales; family Desulfovibrionaceae; genus Maridesulfovibrio; species Maridesulfovibrio pacificus (SeqCode). The sequence goes on along the minus strand of NZ_JBLZNE010000001.1, from coordinate 3,055,854 downwards.
TGGTAATTGTTTTATTGTATACTATCTTTTCATCTTGTTTCTTCTTTGAAGAAATAACAGTGTATTTTACTGTTATTTCAGTATATGGATCATCTCCGAACAGTGTTTTTTCCTGGAAGCCTTTATCCATGATAACTGCTGAAATCTTGTGTCCTTGTGGTTCTTTGTCCATGTACAACCCGGAACCGACTACCCGAAGCGTCAGCATTTTTTCGAATTCTGACAAAGCAAGGGAACGGTCAAAATTATCAGTATAATACCTTGAATACCTCGCTTCGGCTATGCGTTTGGAGAATTCTGCGGAGATAGCACTGGTTCCGGCCAGAAAGCGTGCTTTACCTTCTACGGATTTGGCTTGCTGAGTTGCAGGAACTTTGACATTCAGCATATCACTGGCAAATTGGTTGTTCACTTTTACGATGGCTCTATCCAGAGCTACCATAATGTTGGGATTGGCTGCACACTCCCATAGGTCTCCAGAGTCATATTTGTCGCATGACCCTATTGCCGAATAATCCTTACTAAAAATTACTTCACCATTGATTTCGTTTTTTACTGTATAGCGTGCGGTGACGTGGGCGTCATAATTTGCTGTATTATATAGTATGTAGTCGTTAACTTCAGGGGCGTATAATTCTTTAATTTCAATCTCCAGCATAAGGTCGTTATCTGAGGACTGATCAAATGCCCCGGACTTTATAACAGCATGAATGGCCAGATTCTCCCATGTCTTTTTGAAAGCTATCCCGTAAGACACCCTGTCTCTATAATTTTTCGGGTCTTCATATTTGAACTCAACTTTATTCCCTACCTGAGCTTCTTCCGGAGCGTAAGCTGCTATGACATGCCGTATCGCGCCGTTCATTTTACGGCTGTGCTTTTGAATGTCTAGTGGTAATGGGTCCGGGCAGGGCTTATATTTCATACAAGACGGTAACATACACACCATCATCACCAACATCATCACTTTCAATATCCATTTTGTCATACAAACCTCATTCTTCACAAATTTAGACCCCCTAACCTTATTTGGCCGCTAATGCTTATCAGTGAGAGGTTGTATGGTCAATTTGCTGAGATTAAAAATCAAAAGCCCGCAACCTCTCAAGAGATTGCGGGCTTTATTTAATACTAATTTCAGAACGAAGCGGCGAAGCCATATTAAAAAAGTTTGGGATTCTAAAACCCTTTTCAAAGGGTTTTAGCCGCCGGAGGCTTTCTTAATTTCTTAAAGTAGTCAGCAACCGTACAGGATGCGTAAAAACGCCCAGCGCATTGGAAATGTCTGTTGCTACGAGATCGGCGGCGCGGGCTGCTTTCATGGACATGCATTCGGCCCCGGAGATGATGATGCTCAGGGCTGCTTCCTTAAGCATGAGCATATCGTTGCGTCCGTTGCCGATGCAGGCACATCTGGCCGGATCAAGGGTGTTTACATAGTCAAGTTTCGCTTGGTCTTCGGGGCTGCCGTTGATGATGTGGATTGTCACAGGCAGGCCGGAGAGCTCGTCTTCACACTGTCCGAGGGTGTCTGCCGTGAGTACATGGACCTGCACATCCTCAGATAATTCCATGATCAGCTTACCGACTCCGGGCAGCAGGTTGCCGTCAAGGGCGAGGGTGCCGTTGTAGTCCAGAACAAGATGTTCAATCTCAAGCTTGGCAAATCCCGGGATATCAAGATTTATCATGATTCTTCCTGAAACTGGTCTTAGCGGTTAGTCAGGCTAAAGGCTGGCATATCTTTCAATCTGCTTCTTGTAATCTAATACACCTTTTACGATACCATCGGCAATATAAGAAAGGTAGCGGTCCGTTTTCAGGCGTTTTGCTTCAGTGCGGTTGGTCAGATAGCCCAGTTCGATGAGGACAGATGGCATTTTTGCTCCCATAAGTACGTAAAAAGGAGCTTCGCGCACGCCCTGATCGTGTACCGACCATTTCGTGCGGATGCTTTTCAGTGATCCGGTGTGAATATTTTTAGCCAGATCTTTGCTTTCCTTCATCTTGGAATTGAGCATCAGGTCGGTAAGGATAACCTGTAGATCGCTGATCCTCTTGGCGGAAACTGCGTTTTCTCGGGCTGCTACACGAACTGCATTGCGGTTGCGGGCAAGGTTCAAGGTATATGTTTCAATACCGTTGATTTTGGAACTGCGGTGTGCGTTGCAGTGGATGGAAATAAACATGTCAGCCTTCTTGATGTTCGCCATGGCGGTCCTTTCTTCAAGAGGGATGAACTTGTCTGTGCTTCTTGTGTACATTACCGAGAATCCGGCCTTTTTCAGTTTGGCGGCAAGAATCTTGGAAAAACGCAGGTTGATGTTTTTTTCTTTGAGCCCATTGGCGGAAGCACCGGGGTCCTTACCGCCGTGACCGGGATCAAGCATGATAGTCTTGAAGGTCAACCCCAGTTGTTCGAGTAAATTCTCGGCCATTTTTTTACTGTTTGCCGGCGGGGTGTATTTTTGGGGCTTGGATTTTTGGGGTGTGGAATGACGAACGGGACTTTTATTTTCCACAACCTTTCCTTCTTCCGGCGCCTGAACATCGACGACCAGTCGGAAGGGGTTTTCCAGCGGAAATATTTTGTAGTCCTGCATGGAGTTAAAATCCAGAACCACACGTGTTGTTCGGGGATCGCGTTGCGCAGATCGAATATCCTTAAGAATTCCGTCAGCAACGTGGGTAGCCTTGTGCACACCGTTACCCAGAACGGTGTTTTCAAGGTCTATGTATAGCCTGTGCGGGCGATTTACGCTCTGATTCGGATTCAGGATTTGATAGCGGTAACGGACCTCTTCATCGAGGTCGAGAACCACGCGGGTATAGCTTTCGCTACTCGTGTAGCGAACCGAAAGGAGCTTGGCCTTGCTTGAAGATTTACTATTGCTTTTGGTGGAAGCTTTCTGGGCGGGAATGATAGTGCCTGAAGGCTTTTTGTGTTTGGTTTTTTTGCCGGTAATACCTTTACGGTCCATGGAATCCAGACGCTTGCGGGCCTTGGAATACATGTCTGACTTGGCGTAGCGGTGAACGATGGTCAGGTAGTCGGAATAGGCAAGATCTTTTTCATTTAGTTTGCGCAGCCTGATTTCAGCCCTGCGGTAAATACTGTCATCCGTCCACTGGTGGGAGGGAAAATTTGAGATCATGCGCCCATAGTAATCAACAGCAGTGCGGAAATCTTTATTTATGCCACTGCGGTTGCCAAGCTCTTCGTATGTGCGTCCGAGATAATACAGTGACTTGGGAGCGTATTGGCCTCGGGTGGAACGTTTGAAAACGTTACGAAATTTTTTGCCTACTTTTTCCCACTCGGAACGGTATTGGGATTTTTTCTGGTTTTTTGAAAGGGCATGGAACTGCTTCCAGGCAATGGTGAAATCATCCTTGATACTGGCTCCGAATGCACTGGCAGGGATGACAGAAACAAGCAGTCCTGCAAGGAATAGTGCCATAATCAGGTTTGGAATAAAAAATTTGCGCATTTTTTCAGTTCGAAGCTCTTTATATTTAATGTTTTTGCCCAGAGTGATAGCAGTAAAGATACAGGCAGTTGCTCTAAAAAAAGTTTAGATGTTTTCTTTAATAAGCTCGCATGCTCAAAAAATCAACTCCAGACTGTCCAGAAAGCATCATCTGTTACACCCGGGCGGAAAACACTGAAATTTTCTTTTGCCTAACTGTCCATTGTTCCAGCCTTTTTTCCTTCATATTGCAGCCGTAAGTTTCTTGTCAGACTGTCATCCCTGAACGCGGGATCAGTATATGAAAGCTGGACTGACGGGCCTTTTTATGTAATGGGCATATGCATTGTTACTCGAAACTTAAACAATTTACTTCACTCATTTGGAGACAGATAAATGGAAGCTCCCCAGAGAAATTTGGCTCTTGACCTTGTCAGGGTAACCGAGGCAGCAGCACTGGCATCCGCCAGATGGCTGGGCCGGGGTGATAAAAACGCAGGTGATCAGGCTGCAGTCGATGCTATGCGTTTGAGTTTTAACAGCCTTGAAATCAGCGGTACAGTTGTTATCGGTGAAGGCGAGAAAGACCATGCACCCATGCTCTACAATGGCGAGAAGCTGGGCGTTGGCGAAGGTCCGGGTATGGACGTTGCTGTTGACCCCGTTGAAGGCACCAACCTGCTGGCATACGGACGCCCCAACGCTATCTCTGTTGTCGGCGTTGCTCCCACCGGAATGATGCTTGATCCGGGCCCCAGCTACTACATGCAGAAGCTGGTTGTTCCCACTGCCGCAAGGAATATGGTCGACATCAATGCTCCGGTTAAAGACAACCTTGTCAAAATCGCCAAGGCCCTGAACAAGGACGTTGACGACCTCGTTGTCTTCGTTCTGGAAAAACCCCGCCACCACGGCCTGATTCAGGAAATCCGTGATGCAGGGGCACGCATTCAGCTGCACACAGACGGTGACGTTGCCGGTGCACTCATGGTTGTAGATCCCCGCAGCCCGGTCGATGTTATGATCGGTACCGGCGGAACTCCCGAGGGTGTTCTTTCCGCTTGCGCTATCCGCATCATGGGCGGTGAAATGTTCGCTAAATTTGATCCTCAGTCCGAGTCTGAAAAAGCTGCTCTTGAAGATCAGGGCTACGATCTGCGCAACATCATGACCGTTAACGATCTGGTCAAGAGCGATGATATCTTTTTCTCAGCCACCGGTATTTCCGGTGGAACTTTCCTGCGCGGTGTACGCTATCTCGGCTATGGCGCAGAAACCACCTCTCTGGTCATGCGCGGCAAGACCGGAACCGTACGTCACATCGAAGCGGTCCATACATGGGACAAGCTGATGAAAATCAGTGCGGTTAAGTACGACTAGTACTGATACTTGAAGAATTAAAAAAATGGGCGGTTCCGACAATCAAGTTGGAACCGCCCATTTTTAATCTGTGTGCCTGGAGCAGATTAATACTCCGGTGCCTCCAGCTTATCAGAGATGATTTTTGCATCTTCTTCGCGGGCTGCTGCGTTGAGTTCTTTGGCTTCTCCGTGACAGGTGATTCCTGTGGGGCGCAGCTGCACGTATCCGGCAGAGAGTACTTTGGTGTAGGGAATCTGTTCCCTGAATTCGAGGTATCCGATACGGTTCGGGATGAGTATGGGCAGCGGGTCGCCTGAGAAATCCTCAAACATGATGTATTTCATTTTCGATCCTTTATGATGCGGCCTGCCGTAATTGGCTGGGGGCCGGAAGTTGTTCCAGTTCGCGAACAATGTTGCCCGCATTCTCATTACAGATTATAGGCATATATATTCAAGATCAAGAAGTGTAGACCAGAAAATCCGGAGTTGGCAAATGGCTGAACATGACAGGGAGTTGCTGGACAACAATGAACTTGCCAGAATGCGCACATTGCTGGCTAATGAGCGGACTTTTCTGGCTTGGTGCCGAACCGCGCTGGGCTTGTTCGGCTTCGGTTTTGTGATTGAGAAGGCCAGATTGTATATGGCGAAAATGTTGCCCGGAACCCCGGAGATAATGCTTAAGGAAATGAATTTTCTCGGCATCTTCATCATAATTTCAGGAATGGTAATTTTAACCAGTGCGGCCTTCCGGTTTTACCGTTTTGAAAAGACTCTCGGAGCCAGAGTTCGTTGGACTACTCCGTATCCTGAAATGCTGGTCACCGTGGCAGTGGGAGTCATCCTGATAGTCAGTTCCATAGCTGGAAAGATGTTTTTCTAATTAAGCAAAATTTTTATGCTTAAGCGGCGAAGCCCCGATAAAAGTTTTTGGGATTCTTAAGTCCTTTTTTCAAAAAGGCCTTAAGCCGCCGGAGGCAAAATAAGATAATTAAAGCGCGAAGCGCATCAACTATGAAAAATAACTATAAAAAAATAGCCCTTTGGCAGACTGCTTTCCTTGGCGATGCAGTGCTGACCTTGCCCTTTATCAAGGCTCTTGCCTTGCGTTTCCCTGACGCTGAAATTCATCTTTTCGTGCGTAAGGGTGTGGAGCCTTTATTTGAAGGCCAGCCTGAACTCGCCGGGGTGTACGGTTTTGATAAGCGCGGTTCGCAGAAGGGTATGGGCGCGGCCCGTTCCTTTGGCTCCGAGCTGGGAAAGCAGAGCTTTGACCTCTGGATTTCCGCGCACACCAGCATGCGTTCGGCTGTAGTTTCCATGTCCACCGGGATTAAAGATCGTATCGGCTACGATGCTCCGTGGTATAACCGCTTTGTTTATTCTAAGACTGTGAAGCGGCGTTTTGATGAGCTGGCAGAAGTGGAAAGACTGCTCGCTCTCGGTGAACCCTTGGGCATTTCTGGTGCGGCCCCCGATGTAATGCTTGAACTTCCCGCTGCCAAGATCAGTGAAGCCGAAGAATTTTTCAGGGGATTGGGCGATGGTCCGGTTATCGGCGTACATCCCGGTTCCACTTGGGAAACCAAGAAATGGCCGGAGCAGAATTTTGCCCGGGTAATCGATAAGTGTATTCGTGAAGGATTCAAAGTAATCCTTTTTGGCGGTCCTGATGAAAAGGAACTCTGCCAGTCGGTGCTTGCTCAGGTTGAGCAGGCGGATAAGGTTGTTGATTTGTCCGGTAAATTGAACCTGCAACAACTGGCTGCCCATATTCGACAGCTGGATGTCTACCTGACCAACGATTCCGGTCCTATGCATATTGCATGGATTCAGAAGGTCCCGGTAGTGGCTATGTTCGGACCGACTGTTCGCAGGTTCGGTTTTTCCCCGCGCGGCGCAGATTCTACCGTGCTGGAAAGTCCTGATGATTTGAAATGCAGACCTTGCGGGCTTCACGGTGGTAAAAGCTGCCCGGAAAAGCACCATAAGTGTATGACTGATATTACAGCTGAGATGGTTTGGGATGAGATTTCACGGAAAGTCGCAAAAGGCAGGGAGAAGGGGAATGATTAAGCTTAAGAAAATTTTTATCCCCCTGCTGATTTTGCTGAGCATGGTTCTGGTTTCAGGGTGCAAGGTTAAAGGGTTGGGTAACACGGCTGACCCCGCAGTTGTGCCTGTTGCCGATCCGGTTAAGGTCTCTTCCGCTCCTTACACTGAAGAAAAAAAGAATGTGATTGTCTGCACTGCTGATTTTATGCGTGCGGCCCGCTATTTTTCCTATCTGCACCGTGAATTTGAAGGGGTAAAGTCAGTTATCGTCAAGGTTCCTTCGACGAATGGAACTGCCGAGTCTGAGGCGAAGGTGGTTTCCGGTATTCAGAATCAGGTGGCTACCCTGAACAAAGACGGCAAACTTATGTCCGTGCTCATTCTCGGTAACCGAGACATCGTTCCGGCTGCACGTTTCAGTGCAGACCAAGGGAATGAAGTTCATCTTTCAGATTACGGTTACGGCGGATCGGACTCAGCACCGGAAAATATGCTTCCGGTGGGCAGGATTCCGGCCCGGGATTGTGCCGAGGCTGAGGCTGTGGCTGCTAAGTACGAACGCTGGTACGGAGATCGTGAATTTCGCCCGGCATGGCCGGTATCATTTATCGGCGGGGAAGGCTTTTCCGCCCAGTCGCTTTCCGATTCGGAACTCCTATTTTTCAATCTGCAGCAGGAAGGTATCGCAGGCCCTGAGGCGATTCGGTATCTCGGTGCAGCCGGTGGGACAACTCCGCAAAGATTAACGCAGTCTTTGGCCGAGGATGATGTTTCCGTGCAATGGCTGGCTCTTGAGGCAACTTCCAAAGGTTTTCGGGCCGGAAAAGGAATTGTTCCGGTTTCAGCGATAATGGAACTTGAATATAAGCCCGGTCTGCCTGTGGTGCTCAATCCTTCTTGTGAAGTTGCTGCGTTAAATTCAACCATGCCTACCCCGGCGCAAGCAGTTGTTCTTTCCTCTGGCGGCGGACTGGCAATGATGACCGGATGCAACAGCGGCGGGGATATTCGCGCAGAACTCGATGACGGACGAGTTTTTCGGGTTGATTCCAGCGGGACACCACGTTTGCTCATGGAATTCCATAAAGCTTACTTCAGTGGTAAACACCGCATTGGTGATGCTCTCATTGAGGCCCGGGCCCAGTTTGCCCAGAACCTAATTAAAGGTGAGAGTCTTTCCCCGGTTTATGATCTGGTCTTTTATGGGGACCCGGTTTTATCCTTGCCCCTGCCTGTGCGAACGGAATCCCCATCCTATAAAGGGTTAAATGTAGTCACTAAATCAAAAAAACGTCAGGGAGTTGCAGTCTTTGACGTTAATTCCACTATTTCTTTTGCCATGGAAGAAGGCGGGGTTTATCCGGCAGTGCGTTTGCAGGTTATCGACCGCAGCGATGGACGGGTGGTTTCCTCCATGAAAGTGGAAGAGGATGATATTTTTAATTTCATGTCCGATGGCGAAGGGCAGTACCTGATATACTCGCGCCCACTGGATGGTCCGCTTGCATGGCAGTTTTTTGATGTGCGGGAAAAGGGTAAGGCCGCTGACAGCAAAGCTTCTGTCGTCGCAAGGAGGGCTAAGTCTGCACCGAGGATCAGTGCCGGACTCAAGCCCGTCAATTATGCCGTGCAGGTCAGTTCCAACCGTAAGCATAAATCAGCAGCCAAGGTACGAAAGCGTCTGGCCGGGCAAGGCTATGAGGCTTACGTGGTCGAGGTCCCTTCCGCAAACAACCGTAAATGGTATTGCGTACGGTTCGGCCGGTTTGATTCATGGGCCGCTGCAGTGGAGGCTTCCGCTGCTTATGAACGGAAAGAGCAGGCTGACGCGAAGATTGTTCGCTGTAATGACAGCTAGTTAGGAGTTTATAATACGTACCTGCTTGATTGCTTTGTTTTAATTCGGTAATAACCTGTTTCCTCGAATATTAAGTTATCGTTAAGAAGCAGGTTGGCGGCAGTGAATAGCAAAGTAAAAAAAATCATATTCCTTTTTATCGGGCTTGCAGCTTTTGCATCGCTGGGTACCTATGCGATTTACTCGATAGGTGGAAAAACGCCTAGTCCTGTTCTTTCTTCAGGATACAAATTTTCTAAAGGGATTTCCCTTGCGAGACTTGAATTAAGTAACGGTGAAATCATTAGGCTGAATAGAAGTTTCTGGGAAAACCGGGAAGTTTTGAATAAGGCAGTGCTTACAGTGGCTGGACAGGAATCAGATCATGGCCCTAAAGAGATGACTCCGTATGCCGGGTTGAAGTTTTCACTTGAGCTTACAGGTAAAAGCGGCATGACTTATTCCCCGGAAAATGTGTTTTGTAAGCGCAGCAAGCTGGTGGATGAGATAAGCCGTTACGTGGTAGAGGGGTCCAGAATTCTTGCATCATATGAAGCCATGCCCGAGTTTAAAGACCGCGAAGTAGAAATTGTCGATATGTAAAAAAGAATTTCAGCAATAAATTGAAAATCCCCCTGATGCATTTGCTTCAGGGGGATTATTTATACATGCGATAACTTAAGATCAGCGATTTGTTTAAAGTGAAAAACAGCGTTTATCCCTGTTGGATTTTCACTCCCAGTTGGGTGGCTTTTTTCTTTAAAAGGTTTGTTGAACCCGGGGCAACCTGCTTGAGATAATTTTGATATTGTTTTTGAACGGTTGTGACTAACTCGGGATCAGCTGTTTGGGGTGATCCCGAGTTAAATGGGGGATGCGGATCATATTCCAGAATCAATTGCTTGGCTTTTGCTGCTTTTTCGCCAAGCAGGAGAGAAAGAAGCACCAGCCCGAAATCTATTCCGGAAGTGACCCCGGCTCCGGTTACACGGTTACGGTCATGTACAACGCGTTCGAACACAGGTTTGGCTCCAAAGTAAGATAATTCCTGAGCAAGAGCCCAATGTGAAGTTGCCTTGTAGTCCTTGAGTAGCCCAGCAGCTCCCAGAATAAAGGAGCCCGTACATACGCTGGTAATCCACTGAGCCTTTTTCCCGACCAGTGAAACCCATTCCACCATGTCGTTCTTTTTTATCTGAATATAAGGATTGCTCGTTCCCGGAACACAAATAACGTCCGTGGCATTGATTTCGGAGAAGGTTGCTGTGGGAACAAGACCCAGTCGGCGGTTGGATCTGCTTTCGGCGTATACAGGCTTTTTGTCTTTGGAGACATAATCTACTGAGAATCCTTGTCCGGCAAGGACCTCCGCAGGCCCAATGAGATCAAGTGCGGTCATTCCTTCGTAGAGCAAGAATGAGATATGAGGTTTGTTCGGATCGCGATCTGCTTGCGGAGTTTCAGATGCATGTGCTGTGTCTGCTGACATCACCGCTTTGGTTGTGGGGACGGCAATGGCAGCCAAAGCTCCGAGGCAAGACAAAGAAAAAGTCCGTCGATTCATTTATAGCTCCTTTGGTAGGTTTGATTTCTTAAGAAACTATCCACATCTCCTCTGAGCTGATATCGGTTAAAGAGTCATTAACCGAAAGAATCTTGCCACAATCATAACTTTGTCAGTCCTGCTCTTGTCACTGAGGCTGCCATTAATTAAGGACTGGTCTTGGATAAGCGAATTAACAATGACCAGTAGAGATGGAAACGTGGAACAAAACAGAGACATTCATCATATCGCAATACTTGCTCTGCCGGGCTTTGTCCCCTTCGATATCAGCATTCCGTATCAGATGTTTCCACTGGTCTCATTGGCAGACGGACGCACACCGTATAAAACTTTTTTTTGCGGTCCTGACGCCGTTGTCTCAAGTCAGGATTTCAGTATTACCGGGATTTCTTCACTTGAAAGGTTTCAACAGGCCGACACCATAATCATTCCGGGAATTCATGACGCACTATCATATGCTGACGAAACCGTTTTGAAGCAGTTACGCAAGGCCGCTTCTTCCGGTATAAGAATCGCTTCAATTTGTACCGGTGCCTGCCTGCTTGCCGCCGCAGGATTACTGGACGGGCTTTCGGCTACTACGCATTGGGAGATCGTAAAGCCTTTAGCCGAACGGTATCCGAAGATAACTCTTCATCCTGATATTTTGTTTGTAGATAATGAACAGATACTTACTTCAGCCGGTTTATCTTCCGGGCTGGATTTGTGCCTGCACCTGATAAAAAAGGATTATGGAGTTTCAACAGCAGAAAGACTTGCCAATTTCTTTGTTATGCCCATTGAGCGCGAAGCGGGCCACGCCCAGATCATTAAGCGATACTCGCCGCAAGAAAATGACAATCTTGCTCGACTGCAATTATGGCTTTCTGAAAATCTGCATAGGGAACTGTCATTGGAAGATATTGCACAGCAAGCTTGTATGAGTACAAGAACCTTGAATCGTAAATTCAAAGACCAGACAGGGGAACCACCAATGTCATGGCTGATCAAGGCCCGTGTCCGCCGGGCGCAATCTCTGTTGGAATCAAGTGACATGTCAGTTGAACAAATAGCGGCAGCAACAGGATTCGGTTCATCCACTGCGTTGCGAGACAATTTCCGTAAAAATGTAGGGATGTCTCCATCTACATGGCGCAGTCTATACTGTATACATAGTAAAAAAGGCTGAAACTAACGTATACTTCTACACGTTGTCCCAGCCTTTTGGTGTCTTACAATGATACGGTTCTTTTTATTTAACCAGAGTCACCAGATCATAATCAGTGACATTGTCAATTTCAGCTTCAACCATCATGCCCGGTTTCAACTCCATGCCGTCTTCAGGCGCACTGACGTAGGTAATACCGTCCACTTCCGGGGCCTGAAACCAAACTCGTCCGTTGAACAGTCCGGGCCATTCATCGTTAGGTTCTTCAACCAGCACCTGAATTGTCTCCCCTACTTTTTCTTCGAGGATTTCGCGGCTGATTTCAGACTGAACTTCCATGAGTATCTCTCTGCGTTCTTCGCGAAGTTCTTCCGGCAACTGTTCCATTTCCCCGGCCGGGGTTCCTTCCTCCGGCTGATAAGCAAATACGCCGAGGTTCTGGAAGCGTGTTTCCCTCACAAAATCAACCAGCGTATTGAAGTGCTCATCGGTTTCGCCGGGATAGCCCACAATGATACTGGTGCGCAGTACGGCATCAGGAATATGCTTGCGGACCCGATCGATAACCTTGCGAGGATCGCGGGCAAAGGGGCGGCCCATTGACGACAGCACATCCGGGTGGGCGTGCTGGATGGGAATGTCAAAATAGGGCAGCAGCGGTTTTCCGGCCTGTGCAAGGAAGGAAAGCATGGAATCGGTCAGCCCTGCTGGATAAAGGTACATGAGCCGCAGCCATTCCATTCCTTTGAGCGGGAGCAGCTTTTCAATCAGGGCACGCAGGTTTGTTTCCTTATCGTCAAGGTCTGAACCGTAGGCTGTGGTATCCTGTCCCACAATAACAAGTTCCGGTACACCCTGATCAAGGATGTAACGGGCTTCTTCCACCAGTCCGTCCAGTTTGCGGCTCACATGGGGGCCGCGGATGGAGGGAATGGTGCAGAATCTACAGGAATGGGAGCAGCCTTCGCTGATCTTCAGGTAGGCGTAAGCAGGTCCGGTGCTGATGGCCCTTTGCTGAACCACGGGAAATTCTTTGCTGAGGGCCTTGGCTGCAAGCGTAGGCCATTGATCCAGTTCATGGGTGGAGAGCCAGAGATCTACTTCCGGCATCTGTTCGGTCAGTTTGCCGTAACGGCTGACCAGGCATCCGGCCACTGCCAAAACCGGGCGCGGGCTCAGGTCTTTTATTGCATCGGCAGTCTCAAGAATGGTGTCCACGGATTCCTCCGTAGCAGGGCCGATGAATCCGCAGGTGTTGATCAGTACGAGGTCCGATTCTTCAGCGGTGGATGCTGCGATCATGTTATCGCCGAATGCGCCGAGCATTCTTTCTGTATCAACTCTGTTTTTCGGGCAGCCGAGGCTGATGGTATAAATTCTGGTTTTAGTCATGTTCATATTTTTAATTCCGTTAGTGGTGAAATTTTACGGATGTTGTTTTTATAGGTCAGTATTCCTTGTGCGGCAATGGTTAACCTATTCGTCAGCAACTGCAAAGAGCTAATTAATGCCATTCAAAGTTACCCATTTTGCGGAAAATAGTTTATCTTGGAAATGCTTTTCAACCCAAGGGGCGGGATGGAGCAGAAATGCTTGAAGATTTCATTGATATAAAAAAAGACTGCATCGGAATTGTGGGGAGGTCCTTTGCGCTTTCCGCTCTTTCGTTGCTCTTGCACGAAAGCAGTCGAGAGGCCGCAGGTGTTAATATTGAAGCGGGAGTCCTTATAGACGAGTCCGGCAGCCCCTTGCAGGACGGCCATGATTTCCCCCTCTATGCGGATGTTAACTCCATGCTTTCCGCGCACCCATCTATCGAGATGGTCTTTGAGCTTTCCGGTGAACCGGAATTGGTCGCTCGCCTGCGTGCTTCCCTGCCTCCGGAAGTTGCTCTTGTAGAACTCCCTGCAGCCCGTTTTTTTCTGCGCTTGCACGCCACTGACCGTTTATGGATCGCTTGCAAGGCCAATCTTATGCAGACGCAGGCTCTGTTTAAATCCGTTGTGGACCAGTTCCCTGAAGATATCATGATTGTCGGTCCCGATGGCCTTATTCTGGATTGTAATAACCATTTTTCCGAGCGGGCCGGAAAACCCCTCCACGATCTTCAAGGTAATAATCCTCTTAAATTTTATGAGTCACTGTCGTCCATTTGTCCGGTTAAGGATGGCCTTATTGATGTCCCGGCCATGCCGCGTGACAATAAAGAATTGATGTTTTCCGAGAGTGATGAGCATGGCAAAATGCAATATTATCGCCTCTATGCTTATCCCATCATTGAAGAGGGCAGTGACAATGTAATTCAGTTGGTTATTATCTGCCGGAATATCACCGAACGGACCATGATTGAGCAGCGTTTGCAGCAATCTGAACGTATGGCGACGGTTGGTGAACTTTCCGCCTACATTGCCCATGAAATCCGCAATCCGCTTATGGCAATGGGTGGCTTTGCCAAGGTGCTGATTAAAGACGAAAGTATTGATGCCTCCGGAAGGGAGAAAATCCAGATTATTCTTGAAGAGGCCCAGCGATTGGATCGGCTGCTCAAAAGCATTCTCAGTTTTGTGCGTTCAAGGGATGTGCATAAGAATAGTATCGACGTAAACCGTGTTGCCGCAGATGCCATGCAGCTTCTTTCGCTTGGTTGTCAGTTGCAGGAAATTGAGGTGGAAATGGACCTTGATCCCTACCATCCTATGGGAGTCGGGGGAGTGGAGCAGGTGCGTCAGTGCTTGATCAATCTGGTCAAAAATTCCATGGAGGCCATGCCGGACGGCGGCAGGCTCAAAATATCCAGCGGCATAAGCGGAAAGCATGTCTGGCTGGAAGTACGTGACAGCGGACCCGGAATTTCCGATGACATCCGCAGTCATGTCTTTGATCCATTTTATTCCAGTAAGGTAAATGGAAATGGTCTCGGCCTGCCTATGGTCAAGAAAATAATGGAAGAATTCGGCGGCGGGGTGGAACTCGCCAGTCGCCCGGGCAATGGCACCAGCGTTGCCCTGCTATTGCGTAAAGCTCCGGTTGCCTAAACAGCTTCTACAGCGTATTAGTCTCAAAACATAATTTTGATGCGCTATCGCGCTTTTGATGGTCGTATTTCGCCTCCGGCGGGCAAAGGGGATAATCCGCTATGCTCTCTGTATCCGTAAGACTCGAAGCAAAGCTTCTTGCCTAACGGCTATAGGCCTCTTGCACTCCCTAGTTGTTTTTAGCCAGTTAAATTTCAAAATTAGATAATATTTACGGGAGATTGTTTTGAAAACAGTTGTTCTTGCCACCAGTAATAAAGGCAAAATTGCTGAGTTTAATGAGCTTCTTAAAGATCTGGGTCTGGAAGTAAAAGGTCTGGATCAATTTCCTGAAATCGGTGAAATTCCCGAACCGGGTGAGACCTTCCTTGAAAATGCCATCATCAAGGCCCAGACTGTTGCCAACCTGACCGGTCTGGTGGCTGTAGCTGACGATTCCGGCCTTGAAGTAGATGCTCTAGGTGGACGTCCCGGTGTGTATTCCGCCCGTTATAGCGGTGAGGATGCTACTCCCGAAAAGAATAATGCCTTGCTGCTTAAAGAGTTGGACGGTGTGGCCGAAGAAAAACGCACCGCCCGTTTTGTCTGTGTCATGGTGGCTGCTACTCCTGATAATATTCGCATCCAGAGCCGTGGCGAATGGGAAGGCCGTATTGCCTTTGAGCTGACCGGAAAGCAGGGCTTCGGTTACGATCCACTTTTCTTTGATCCCGAGCTAGGCTGCGTTGCAGCGGAAATGACCCGCGAAACCAAGAATGCCCGCTCTCACCGGGGCAAGGCTTTGCGTGCGCTCATGGAACAATGGGCAGATTTCCAAGAGAGAATCAGCAGATAATTTTATTTAGATTTAAAACGTTTTGTCACTTGCGATAGCGAACCTACAAAAAGGGTTTAAGCCGCTGGAGGCGAAATATTTTATCAAATAGCGCGAAGCGCATCCAATTAATGGAGATTATATATGTGTGGAATTATCGGATACGCCGGGCATCGTCCTGCTGTTCCCCTTATCGTTGAAGGCTTGAGACGACTTGAATACCGCGGCTACGATTCTGCGGGTGTTGCAACTGTACAGAACAAGGAAATCGAGCTGGTCCGTGCTGAAGGCAAACTGGCAGCCCTTGATGAAAAGCTGGCCCAGAAAAACGTTACCAACTCCACATTCGGCGTAGGTCACACCCGTTGGGCCACACACGGCGTACCTGTTGAACGCAATGCCCATCCCCATCTGGACCATGAAAAGAACATTGCCATGATCCATAACGGGATCATTGAGAACTATCAGGAAATCAAGACTGAGCTTCTCGCCAAAGGGTACGAATTTCGTTCCGATACTGACTCCGAAGTGCTCTGCAACCTCATTGCCGAGGGTCGTAAGCACAATCCTTCCATGCTGGAATCCATTTCATGGGCTTTGAAGCAGGTTGAAGGTGCGTATGCCATTGCAGTGGTATCCATTGATGAACCGGGAACTGTTTACGCAGCACGCGTTGCCAGTCCTATGGTGATGGGTGTCGGCGTTGGCGAAAACTTTGTTGCTTCCGATATTCCGGCTTTCCTGCCCTACACCCGTGATGTTGTTTTCATTGAAGACGGTGAACTTGTTAAGATCACTTCCTCTTCATGGGAAGTTTTCAATGCCGAGACCCTTGAGCCGGTAGAAAAAGAAATCAAGACCATCAACTGGGATGTGCAGGCCGCTCAGAAGGGCGGATACAAGCACTTCATGATCAAGGAAATTTTTGAACAGCCCAAGGTTATTTCCGACTGCCTGGCCGGTCGTGTCGATCAGGCCAAGAATGAAATTATCCTGCCGGAAGTTGAAGGTATGGAACCGCCGGAAAGATTGCATATCATTGCCTGCGGAACCTCTTACCATGCCGGACTCTGGGGTAAATATCTCATCGAGCAGTGGGCTAAGATTCCCGTGGAAGTAGAGATTGCTTCCGAGTTCCGTTACCGTGATCCTTTGCTTTCCAAGGGCGGTGTGGCTCTGGCAATCAGCCAGTCCGGTGAAACTGCGGATACACTTGCCGGAATCAAGCTGGCCAAGGAAAAAGGGCTGTCCATTATCGGTCTGTGTAACGTTGTCGGTTCCAGCGTAGCCCGTGAGTCTGATTATGTCATGTACACTCAGGCCGGACCTGAAATCAGCGTGGCTTCCACCAAGGCTATGTGCAGCCAGTTAACCGCACTTCTGCTGCTGGCCCTTTATTGGGGTAAGAAGAAGGGTGTGATTGATGCTGCTACCTACAGCCGCGCTGCTGTGGATATGCGCAGTATACCCTCAATTCTTGAAACCGCCTTGCCTGCAATGCGTAGCCGTGCACAGGAACTGAGCCGCGAATATTCCGAAGCCAATAGCTTTTTCTTCCTTGGCCGGGGACTTTACTTCCCGCTGGCTCTCGAAGGAGCGCTCAAGCTTAAGGAGATTTCCTACATCCACGCTGAAGGCTATGCTTCCGGTGAGATGAAGCACGGTCCCATCGCGCTCATCGATCCCAAGTTCCCCACCTTTGCCATGGCTCTCAATGACGACCTTTTCCCCAAGGTAAAGTCAAACCTCGTAGAGGTTCAGGCCCGTGGTGGTGAGATCATCGCCCTGACCAACCCCGGTGTTGACCTTGATGTAGAACATCGCTGGTCCCTGCCCGAAGTCTGGGGGCCGCTGAACACCTTTATCGCCCTCCCGGCCCTGCAACTCTTCGCCTACGAAACTGCCGACTACCTCGGTAAGGATGTTGACCAGCCTAGAAACTTGGCGAAGAGTGTTACTGTGGAGTAGGTTAAGTCTTTTGTTTAGTTTATTTGTGGGAGAACAATAAAGTTCTTTACTGAACAATAAAAACCTTTACTGAACAATAAAGTTATTAACTGATTCCGCTCCTGTTAGACTGTCAATACGGTTTAAAACAGGAGCGGTTTTTTATGACTAAAAGAAGTAACGGCTTAACAGAGGCAAAGATCAAAAGGTGGATCAACGAAGGACGTGGGAAAGGCCGTGGGTTGGAATATAGACCTTGGCTGAACGTTCGAGATATTGCTTCTAAGGGTAGATCTCATCGGGTGTTTGGTCACAAATCCAGACGAACACATCATCTTTTTTCCGATCTTGAACTCGCGGTCTTCTTATTTCTTGATTGGTCACACAAAGCAATTGAAATTCGTGAGCAGTTTCCTCTGCAGCAGGAAGTGACTCTTGAGCTGGCAAAGGAAGCTGGCATCAGACATCCTCAAGTCTCGGGAATTTTTCAAGTCATGTCTTCTGATTTTCTAGTCAATTCTTCCGATTCTGTTCTTCCCAAATTTGTACTGCAGGCAAAATACGCTAAGGATTTAAGTGACCCAAGAACTGTAGAAAAGCTTGAGTTAGAGAGGCGGTACTGGGAGTATAAAGAAGTGCCATGGTATATAATTACCGAAAGGGAGATTTCAAAAACTGCGTTCCAAAATATTGAATGGCTATATCCTAATCAGCAAAGAACTCATGAGTTAAGTGAATTGACTGAACAATTGAAATTTTACTCTCACCATTTTTCGAAAGCTCCCTCCACAACGATAATTAATATTTCAAAAGCATTGGATGTTAAATACGACCACGAAGCAGGTGAGTCGTTAGCAGAAATCAGAGACCTTCAGATGTAAACCTCCCCAAGTTAGTGCCAGCCGTAAGTAGAGTTTTCTTGGGGTGAATGTGTTTGGACATACTCGACTGGGGTCATGTCTCCGAGCGATTCATGTGGTCGCTCTTCGTTGTATTGACGAATCCAATCTTCGGTTATGTCCTTGACCTCAGATAACGTTGAGAACAAGTAAAAATCTAAAACCTCGTTGCGAAACGTTTTGTTGAAACGTTCAATGTATGAGTTCTGAGTCGGTTTGCCTGGCTGGATGAATTCCAGCGCAACACCATTTCTTTCAGCCCAATCTGCCAATGTCACCGAAATAAGTTCAGGACCATTATCCATTCTCATTTTTTCAGGAAAACCGCGCCATGTTGAAACTCTGTCCAGCACACGGGTGATCCTTCCTGCGGGCAGGCTTGTGTCTACTTCAATGGCCAGACATTCACGGCTGAAATCATCAAGCACATTAAAAGTTCTAAACCTTTGTCCACTCATCAGTGAGTCATGCATAAAGTCGATCGACCAGCAGATGTTGACTTTCGGCGGAACTGATAAAGTCTGAGGATTCCGGGACGGTAAGCGTTTCTTACCCTTTCGCCGGAAATTCATTTTAAGCATGCAGTAAACTCGATAAACCCTTTTATGGTTCCAGCGGTGTCCTTGCTTGCGCAGCAGGATAAATAATTTTCTGAACCCGTAACGGGGATACCGGTCAGCCAACTTAAGAAGCATTTCAATAAGTAACGAATCATCGCGCGGCTTCGGTTCGTAGCAATATACTGAGCGGCTTAAACGCAGCGCACAGCATGCTTGTCGAATACTGAGACAAAATTCATTGCAAAGGTAGTCAACAAGCTCACGCTTCTCAGCTGGCTTTAAAGCTTTTTTGCTATGACATCCTTCAAAACTTCGTTTTCATGACTCAAGTTCGCAAACATGTTCTTGAGCTTACGATTCTCTTTTTCAAGGTCTTTCAGGCGGCGGATATCGGAAGTTCCCATACCACCGTACTTCGACTTCCACTTGTAATACGTGGCTTGACTCACTTTGTATTCACGGCACACGTCAGCAACTTTGCGGCCACCTTCAGCCTCTCTCAGGATCTTGATAATTTGACTTTCACTAAATTTGGATTTCCGCATCGGAACAATCTCCTTCATGGCTGTCTTTATCAGAAATCTCTACTTTTCGCTGGGACTACAAATATACGGGAGGGCTACAAATGCACTTACTTTTGCAAAGCATAGTAACTCATAGAATTATTAACTACTTGTATGTTTTCGGGGGCTAATGGTACTAATGTGTTTATTTTAAAACAAAGGAGAATATATTATGAAATATTGGATGTGAGTTGTTCTAAACAGGGGAACAATTAAGAGGTTTTAGTCCCCTTGAAACGCGTTTTTAGGCAGGACTCTTGCTTTATTTGCTGCCAGACATAAAAATTTGTCTTTTTCAAGTCTCTTACTGAAGCAGTCCAGATGAGTTCGTAGTTTTCGACTTTCCCAGCTATAACGAGATGTATCTCGGAATTCTTGTTCATAGAACGTAGTCTGTCTTCTGAAGAAATATATCGCGTATTTTCAAAAGCGCAGGTGATCTAATTAAGCATATTCAATCTGGCAGATCAAATTCAATAAAGCACGCAGAGGTTGCCATGTAGAGCGCTACACTCTCTTAAGCGTGTTGGTATGGATTGTAAAAAAGTTCTATTGAGCTGGTCTTTTTTATAGAAGCAAGAGGGCGAGGTACTAACCTTATAATAGAGCATGTAATGACTGTGTTAAAGATATAAAAAAGTCCTGTTGAAATTAAAATTATAGATAGTATGTCCATTTCTAGTAAAGGATTTAGGTGTATTTATTTGTAGCCCGTTCCTATAAATCTAGCGTTTTTTGCATGGGGGATGAGAAAAATCAGATAAAACGACATTGAATTGTTGGACCCAGCGACAGATACTTTTAAGAATTTCAAATGCCGATTTTCCTTTTTGGGTAAGTGAATATTCAACTCGAGGGGGAATTTCTAAAAATTGTCTGCGCTCAATCAATCCATCCGCTGCCATGTCTTTAAGGGTAGCGGCCAGTACCGCATCTGTCATGCCCTTTAAACCCGTTCTGATTTCTTTATAGCGTAATGTTCCACTTGATCCAAGCATACAGATGATGCGAGTGGTCCATTTTCCTTTAAAAAGATCTAGTCCGTATTCAAGAGGGCAAAGAAATTCTTTATTAGTGTTATTCATTTTAGCAATTTTAATGCAGGTTAGTTTTTTTGTTGAATATAAAATAGTGAACTAGCGTAACCATCACGCAAAAAAGATGAAACTACTAGATCATCAGTCCCGTTCTTTGGCTCGGCCCAATAGGTATTTGAGCAATTGAAGTGGAAGAATAACGACAGGAAGATCATAAGATGATTACAATCGAGAATTTCTGTCGTCTGGCTGTTGTGGGATTAGATCTATTTTTAGAGTAACCAGACCGATAGTGTTAACCTTAAGGTAAAGGATGTCAAATTATGCGAGTCTACAATTTTTCAGCTGGGCCATCAATGCTTCCCATGGAAGTCTTAGAATGTGCAGCTGCCGAGTTGTGTGATTTTAATAACCATGGATTGTCTGTTTTGGAAATGAGTCATCGCTCAAAAGTTTTTAATGATATTCTACAGGAAGCGAAATATAAACTCCGCGCAATTCTTAGTATTCCTGAAAATTATCATATAGTTTTTATGCAGGGAGGGGGGACGGGGCAATTCTCCGCAGTTGCTTTGAATCTTATGGCTGGAGGTAATGCGGATTATGCCATAACAGGAAATTTCTCTCGTCTTGCAGCAGAAGAAGCTTCAAAATATGGTCGAGTTAATATCGCCTGTAGTTCTGAAGACAGACAATATTCATATATTCCCTGCCAAAATGAATTGAAAGTGACCCCTAACGCATCGTATTTTCATTATTGCTCTAATAATACGGCGTATGGGACGACATGGAAATATATTCCAGAAACAGGTGGAGTTCCAGTCGTTGCTGATATGTCATCAAACTTTCTTTCTGAGCCTTTAGATATAAGCCCGTTCAGTTTGATTTATGCAGGTGCTCAAAAAAATATGGCATCTGCGGGTCTCACATTGGCCATAATTCGTGATGACCTGCGCATAAGACCTCTTTCAAGCACTCCAACAATTTTGGATTATACTAAAATGATTGAGAAAGACTCAATGCCAAATACCCCTGCTACTTTTAATATTTATATTTTGAACTTGATGTTGGATTGGATCAAGAAGGTTGGTGGATTACAAAGTTTGATAGTTATGAACCAGCAAAAAGCAGGTCTACTTTACGATTTTCTAGATAATTCTTCGTTTTATCTGACTCATGCTGTTCCGGATGCTCGATCTTTTATGAATATCACTTTCCGTACAAATAGTTCAGAATTGGATTATAAATTTGTGAGCGAAGCTGAACAAGAAGGGCTAATCAATTTGCGGGGGCATCAAGTCTTAGGTGGTTTAAGGGCGTCACTTTTTAACGCGATGCCAATTCAGGGGGTTAAGAAATTAATAGAGTTCATGGGTAGATTTGAGCAAAATTATCGGTAGATGTTCAAATAATACCAATATATTGCATAAAAGTCTTAGATTTGCTTGATTGCTGGGCAAAATATATGAGGAGTTTGTGTATTTATAAAATATACATTGCAAATGTCAAAAGCTTTTTGACTATATAAATAATGTTTATTCATTGTCTCAAGTTAATCCACATTGAATAGAGTAAATTAAAATTATTTTGATATAATGTGTGCTATGGCGCATAAATTTAAGAAATTATATTGAAATGTCGTATAAAATTATAAAAAGGGTTCTGAAATGAGCAATATAATTACTCCATTTGACAAGAAAATTTATCTTAGTTCTCCAACTTCGCATAGTAAAGAACTAGAATTTGTACAAAAAGCATTTAAGACAAATTGGTTGTCTACTGTTGGAGAAAATATAGACAAAATTGAACAAAATATATCAGAGCTTATGGGATGTAAATATGCTATTGCATTGTCTACTGGAACTGCAGCTAACCATATCGCTATGAAACTGGCTGGTGTAAAACAAGGTGATTGTGTTTTTTGTAATGATTTAACATTTATTGCAACGGCAAATCCCATTCAATATGAAGGGGCGAAAGCCATTTTTATTGATACTGAGTATGAAACTTGGAATATGGATCCAGTTGCATTGAGTAAAGCCTTCGATATTTATCCAGATGTTCGAGTTGTTGTTCTAGCGCATCTCTATGGAACGCCGGGAAAAATAGATGAAATCAAATCTGTTTGCGATAAATATGGGGCGGTCATTGTTGAAGATGCGGCAGAGTCCATGGGAGCTGTCTACAAAGGGAGGCAGACAGGGACCTTTGGCAACTATAATGTGCTCTCCTTTAATGGTAATAAGATTATTACAGGTTCTACAGGGGGGATGCTTTTGACAGATGATAAGGACGCAGCCCAGAAAGCACGAAAATGGTCTACGCAGGCTCGCGAAGATGCTCCATGGTATCAGCATGAAGAGATTGGCTATAATTATAGGATGAGTAACGTGATCGCAGGTATTATTAGAGGGCAGTTGCCTCATTTGGAAGAACACATTGCTCAAAAGAAAATTATTTATGAAAGATATAGAGATGGGTTTAAGGACTTACCCATTATAATGAATCCTTATAATTCAGACGATTCAGTCCCAAACTTTTGGCTTTCATGTCTGTTAGTTGAATCTG
Source organism: Maridesulfovibrio pacificus (SeqCode) (assembly GCF_048612815.1). Classification (NCBI taxonomy): domain Bacteria; kingdom Pseudomonadati; phylum Thermodesulfobacteriota; class Desulfovibrionia; order Desulfovibrionales; family Desulfovibrionaceae; genus Maridesulfovibrio; species Maridesulfovibrio pacificus (SeqCode). The sequence continues at coordinate 3,032,994 of NZ_JBLZNE010000001.1, read as the reverse complement.
ATGCGATGTGCAAGCAAGTCCGTGGAGAAAGAGAAGCCTTATATATTAAAGAGCCAGGTAAAAGTTGTCCAACTGAGATATTGGAAAAGCTCACAAAGTATAATGCAGAAGGACGGCCTATTTGGAAACCTATGCATATGCAACCCTATTTTCGTATGGCTAACTATGTAACGCGTGAAGGAAATGGCAGAGCAAGAAGCAATGCCTATGGATGTAATGGGTATTGGGGTGAAGATGGAAAACCTCTTGATGTAAGTGCTGATATTTTCGAGAGAGGGATGTGTTTACCAAGTGACAACAAAATGACCGCTGAACAACAGAATGTGATTATTGAATTAGTAAAAAGTTGCTTCGAGTAAAATACCATGTGGATGATTGCGTGGACACTCTGCTTGATTTTTTTGCAGCGGCAGGAAGTTGCGGAGCTCCTTGAACAGGCTCTCCCTGTTCAGTAAGACGTTTGGTCTTGGATTGTGTTCTCCAGTAAAGAACTTTATTGTTCAAAAAAAGATGGTTTCAGAGTTGGTCTGAAGAACCAGTAAAGAACTTTATTTTTTACGTTCCGATTTTGTTCTTTGAAAATATTGGCTTCCCGAAGCTTTGAGTTAAGAACTTTATTGTTCTCCTACATTTATTTACGCAGCCTTGTCTGACTACAATCATAAGTCAGACAAGGCTGTTTTTTTATTTATTTCGGAATTTCATTTCTTCAACACCGCAGTAAAGCACTGGCACCACAAATACGGTAAGTATCGCGATAGTCATTCCTCCGAATGAAGGGATCGCCATGGGCACCATGATGTCCGAGCCCCGGCCTGTTGAGGTCAGGATCGGCAGCAGGGCAAGAATAGTTGTTGCTGAAGTCATCAGGGCTGGGCGGATTCTGCGTTGCGCGCCGTAGATGATTGCATGTCTGATCTCGGTTACGGAGTCCCTTTTGCAATCTTTTTTGCTCTCATCAAGATAGGTCGCCATGATAACTCCATCGTCGGAAGCAATGCCGAACAGGGCCAGAAAGCCGACCCAGATGGCAACGCTCAGGTTGATGGGGCTGACCTGAAACAATTCGCGCATATCTGTTCCGAACATGGTGAAATCCATGAACCACGGCTGACCGTAAAGCCAGACCATTAGGAATCCTCCGGACCATGCCACAAAGATACCTGAGAAAACCATCATGGTGGTGGCGATGGACTTGAACTGCAAATATAGAATCAGCACGATGAAAAGCAGTGCCAGCGGCAGGATTACCGCCAGTTTTTTCTGGGCCCGAATCTGGTTTTCATAACTTCCGGCGAATTCGTATGACACTCCGGCCGGGATAACCAGTTCACCGGACTTTATTTTGGAATCGAGAAAGCTCTGAGCCTGTTCCACAACATCTACTTCTGCGAAACCGGGCCGTTTATCAAAGAGCACGTAACCCACTAAGAAGGTATCTTCGCTCTTAATTACCTGCGGACCTCGCACATACTTGATCTCGGTAAGCTGGCTTAAGGGGACTTGTTCTCCGCCGGGGGCACTGACCAGAATATTGCCTATGGAATCAATGTTATCCCTGAGTTCGCGTAAGTAACGCACCCGGACCGGATAACGTTCACGTCCTTCAACAGTAGTTGTGACCACCTTACCGCCCACAGCAACTTCAATCACATCCTGAACCTGCGAAAGCATAACCCCGTGCCTTGCAATAGCTTCGCGGTCAATAATGATTTCAAGGTACGGCTTGCCTACAATGCGGTCGGCAATGACCGCTTCCGGTTGGACCGAACCGACCTGCTTAAGCAGCCCTTCAAGATCAAGGGCGACTTTTTCCAGAGTTTGCAGGTCGGGTCCTTTGACTTTTATGCCCATGGGAGCACGCATGCCGGATTGAAGCATTACAATGCGGGCTGCAATTGGCTGCAGTTTCGGTGCGGAGGTCACGCCGGGAATTTCTGCGGCTTTTACTATTTCATCCCAGATGTCATTGGGTGAGGTGATGCCCTCCCATGATTTGCGGTCCGGGTTAAGGCCGGGATTAAGTGCCGGACGCCAGACTCTGAATGGTTTTCCATCAGGATCGGGAATCAGTTTACCATTGTCATCTCGTTCGAAATAACCCTGCACGATATAAGGGTAGCCATCATTGGCAGGAACCAGATTCCCAGCAATATTGCGAAAAAAGTCTTTCTGGTCGGGATCAAATTTAAAGCGGAGCCGCTCTCCGGATTGATCCACCACATATTCGGATTTGTAATTGATAACCGTCTCGATCATGGAGATAGGAGCCGGATCAAGGGGTGTTTCTGCGCGACCCAGTTTACCAACTGCGGACTCAACTTCCGGGATGGACTGGATCATCATGTCCTGTTTGCGCAGCACGTCCATGGCTTCACCGATTGATGCGTGCGGCATGGTTGTGGGCATGAACAGGAATGCGCCTTCATCAAGGTCCGGCATGAATTCCTTACCCAGTCCGGGGAATACATGGGATAGCTTAACATATGGCGAAGATGATTTAATTGCTTCGGGCAGGAATCCGGTCAGGTTGGCAAATCCAAGCCAGATGGAAAGTCCCAGAGCGACAATGAATGTCGGAAAGCTCAGGAACAACAGTTTGTGGTTAAGGCACCAGCCGAGCATACGGGGATATCCGCGCCGAAACAGGTCGAAGAAGAGCATGAGCCCTCCGATGACCATCGCCACGAAGAAATAGTTGTTACCCATTCCTTTTTCCGGTCCGAGAGGAAGCCATGATTTGGTCAGCACATAGGCAACCATAAGGACTATGATCCATGTTTCGGCATAGTTTGCGTATTTGTGGCTTTTTTCAGGGACAAAAGGAAGTATGAGATGTTTTACGCCCACATAGATAAAGAACAGTCCGGCCCACCATTTGAGCAGTATGGAAACTGCAATACCGCAAAGCAGGTAAAGTCCGGCGGTGATATATGTGCGCCTGTTTTTAAGGAATTGCTTGCGGGCCGTAAAAAGCAGTTCCGCCATGGGAGGCAGGATGGTTAGTGCTACGATGATTGAAGCCAGCAGGGCGAAAGTTTTGGTGTAGGCCAGCGGTTTGAAAAGCTTGCCCTCTGCTCCGTCCATGGCGAAGACCGGCATGAAGCTGACGATGGTTGTGGCAACAGCGGTCATAACCGCACTGCCCACCTCGGATGTGCCTTCATAAACAAGTTTCAGTCTGCTTGCTCCTTCCTCGGCGTGTTCAATCTTTTTGAGGATATTCTCGCAGATGATGATCCCCATATCGACCATAGTCCCGATGGCAATGGCGATTCCGGAAAGAGCCACGATGTTTGCGTCTACCTTGAATACACGCATACCCATGAAGCACATAAGTACAGCAAGAGGAAGCAGTGATGAAATCAGCAGTGAACTCTTGAGATGAATAACCGCAATAAGCACCACGATGATTGTGATCAGTATTTCCTCTGTCAGTGCGGTGTTGAGGGTTCCCAACGTTTCATGGATCAGCCCGGAACGGTCATAGAACGGAACAACTGTTAGTTTGCTTTCAGTGCCGTCCGGCAGGACTTTTGAAGGCAGCCCCGGTGAAATGTCCTTGATTTTGTCTTTGATATTCTCAATGACCTGTAACGGGTTTTCACCGTAGCGAACAACAGCCACACCGCCTACAACTTCCGCGCCGCCTTTATCGAGCGCACCACGGCGTAAGGCAGGACCTTCGGATACGCGGGCTACGTCACGTACGTAGATGGGGATGTTGTTGACCACCTTGACTACCGAGCTTTCAATATCGGACAGCTTTTTGATGAAACCGATGCCTCGAATGACATATTCAGCATTGTTGATTTCAATTGTCCGCGCGCCCACATCAAGGTTGGACATCTTTACCGCGCGATAGACATCATTGAGGGTTACCTTGGCGGCACGCATGGCATCCGGGTCAACATCAATCTGGTATTCCTTTACGAAACCGCCCACAGAAGCGACTTCACTGACTCCGTCAGCTGAAAGCAAAGCATAGCGGACGTACCAGTCCTGTACTGAGCGCAGTTCAGCGAGGTCCCAGCCTCCGGTTGGATTGCCTTGCGGATCGCGTCCTTCGATGGTGTACCAATAGACCTGCCCCAGTGCGGTGGCATCAGGGCCGAGAGCCGGTTTTACGTTTTCCGGCAATGTCCCGGCAGGCAGGCTGTTCATTTTTTCGATCAACCGCGAGCGCGACCAATAGAAATCAACGTCTTCGTTGAAGATTACGTAGATGGTGGAGAAACCGAACATGGAATAGCTGCGGACCGTCTTTACTCCGGGGATGCCTAGCAGGGCCACGGTAAGCGGATAGCTTATCTGGTCTTCCACATCCTGCGGTGAGCGGCCCATCCACTGGGTGAAGATTATCTGTTGGTTTTCGCCGATGTCCGGGATGGCATCCACCGGGACCGGGGAACGGTCAATACCGGCTACATCCCAGTTGAAGGGAGCTGTAAAAATACCGCCGCCGATAACCATCAGCAGTAGAATAGCCACGATGAGCTTTTGCTCAAGGCAGAAAAGAATGGTCTTCTCTGTAAAGGTCTTCGGTTCGGGACGGTTCATATCTTGAGTGTTCTTTTCGCTCATATTGTTCTCCGAACCTTATTCTCCGGCCTTGAGTTGGCGCTCAACTTCCCCGCATTGGATCATGGCTTCCCCGAAGTAGGGGTTGCGGATGTCCTCATCGGATTGCAGCCACTTGGCGCCTTTGAAATCAAAAGCCATGGGACAGAATATTTCGTAGACCGGCTTAGTGGACTTGATGCCTAATTTTTCCACCGCATCAATCATGCCGTATGAAAGAGGTTCCAGTCCGGCGCGGACTTCAACAATATCCTTGGCCTCGCGGATGGCGGACATGCCGTCATTGATATTCTCCAGCGCATCCATCCAGATTTTGTGAGCCTCGCCGGAGAGTGTTGTGTGATCTAATTTTTTCAGTTCTTCAGCCATGAGTGCGGATTGCTTCTGAGCGTTTTGCAGGTTGTCGGCTGCAAGGGCCTCAGTGAATGCTGAATAGGTGTTAAAAACTTTGCCAAGCTGTCTCTGGAAAGCTTGAGGGGCTCCCACCTTATTTGCAGAATTGGCGGCAAGTGTTGCAATTCCGAAAGTTGTATCCAGCCGTTTGAAGTGGTTCGCTGTTTCAGAAGTGATTGATTTCAGCCTTTGCCGGTCTTTTATACCACTGCCGAGCACGGCATCGTTCCTGAGCAGCATGGACAGTTCTTTCCATGCAAGGGATGCGTCACCCTTGAGACCGGAAGCATCAATCTTGCCGAGACTCTCAAAGAATGCGGAGAATTGTTTGCGGCTGTTCTCAACGTCACCGGACATGGCAATCTCCATGAGGGAATCAAAATCCTTTTTCAGGAAAACCAGTTTCGATGCAAAGATAGGCGGCAGAGTGCGATCAACCTTTGCCTGTTGATCCATCTCCTGCATGGCAGCAGAGTCGGAACCGTGGTTATGGGCAACTGTTTTTACGCCGCTTTCAGGATTCATCATGCTTGGTTTGGCAATAATCTGGATGGCGCTGTCGATCTTGAAGTTACCTTTGGTGACAACCTCTTCGCCTTCACTGAGTCCGTATTTGACTACATAGAAGTCTCCGGCCTTGGGCCCGAGGACTATCTCACGTCCTTCGAAGACCCCTTCCTTACCGGGGACGGCAATGTAAACCACTGCCCGTTTACCGGTGATGAGCGGAGCTGAAGCAGGAATGACCAATTCTGTTCCGGCCTGTTTTTCTTGCTTGTTCACAGCCCGTACGAACATTCCCGGCTTGAGCTTAAGTCCCTTGTTGGGGACTTCCAGCCGCACCCGGACCGTTCGGGTTTTCTCATTAACCATCGGGTCAATATAGACTACTTTTCCTTCGAAATTTTTACCGGGATAAGCTTCTGTGCTGAAACTTACATTCATGCCCATCTTGATCCAAGGCAGGTCTGATTCATAAGCCTCAAGAATTACCCAGACCCTTGAAAGGTCGGCAATGGTGTAAATGGGGGTTCCGGTCTTGACGTAAACACCTTCGACTACATCCTTTTTTATGACGATGCCGCTCATGGGCGAGTAGAGAGTGATGTGTTCAGCTGCTTTTCCCCGTTTGATGATATTTGCGATCTGGTTTTTGGAAAGTCCCAGTAAACGCAGTTTTTCCCGGGCGGCCTGTTCGGTGCGGGCTGCGGTGTCCTTAACCACCTTCAGAGAGCTGCCTTTAAGGGCGGATTTGGCTTTGACCGATTGAATCAACTCGGCCTGTGCAGTAAGTAGTTCCGGACTGTATATGGAAGCCATAGCCTGTCCTTTTCGCACTGAGCTTCCGGTATAGTCTATGTACAGCTTGTCAATGCGTCCCCCGGTCCATGCGGTGATGGTTCCCATGCGGGTTTCGTCGTAATCAACTTTGCCGAGCATACGGGTTTCAACATTTATACTTTTACTTATTGCCGGGGTAGTGGCTATCCCGGCCAGTTTTCGGGCGGATGAGGTCAGACTGATCTGGCGTAAGCTGACAGCTTCATCGCCGGAATCACCACCCTTTTCAAGCGGGATGAGATCCATAAAGCATATTGGGCATTTGCCCGGTTCAGGAAGCTGGATTTGTGGATGCATGGAGCAGGTCCAGACCACTTCTCCTGAGTCAGTCACAGTTGCTTCAAGTCCGTGATCTTCGTGTTCGGTGACTAAATTTTTTTCTGCCTGCTGTCCTTTTGAGCCGGAAAGGATGTATCCGGCGGCAAACGCAACGACAGCAACAAGGATGACCGGGATCAGTATATGTTTAAATTTACTCATGATGGTTCCGTGTCTTTAATTTTCAGGGATGGAAATATTTGCTTGCGGCATGGTCTGGCCGTGGAAGGTGCAGGGAATTTCCAAACCGACCAGATATTCAATTGTGGCTACCCGCTTGGCCTGTTCAGCAAGGGCTTGATAGTAGCCCAGTTGAAATTCAATGAGGGTCCGTTCGGCATCAATCAGGTCGCTCGATGATGCTGTGCCGGACTGGAACGCCTCAATGGAAACTCCTAGGGATTGCTCTGCCTTGGGGGTAAGACTGTCCCGATAAAGGCTGACTTTGCGGATGGCATCCTGATATTTATATATTTCGAGTTCCAGTTCGGCGGTCAGGTTGCGCTCAAGGCCGGCTCTTTTGCGGGAAGCTGATTTTACTTTGTTCTCAGCCTCATTGAGCTGCGCATCCTGCTTGTTCATCCAGATAGGCAGGTTGACGGACATTGCGGTGATTAACGGGTCGCGGTCTTCGTTGGTGACGTTGGGAGATCTTGATTCTCCGGTTTGGATGTATTCGACCCCGAAAGTGAAGTCCGGGTAGTAATTCTTTTTAGCCAGCTCTACAGATATCTTTTCCCTGTCAACAGAATGGTCGAGCTCTTTTAATCTGGGGTTTCCGGTTTTGAACTCTTCCTTCAATTGATCAGGTGACATTTGTATTTGCATTACCGGTATTGATTCGGGAAAAGGCAGAGTCTGATCGTCAGCCCTGTTCATGGCGGCAAGCAGCTTGGCTACGGTCGGCCCTTTGCGTTCTTCCAGTGAACGCAGCCGATCCTCAAGTTTGCCCAGTTCAACCTGAGTCTTGATCACTCCGTCGTAAGCTCCGGCCCCGGTGGAGTAGCGGGAACGGGCCACGCTTTCGAGGTATTTCATGAGTTCAATATTTTCATGGGTAATGCGGATGGCCTGTGCAAGGTAGGCGTAGTCGTAGTAGTTTTTCTTTACTTCGGTGAATATTTTCAATTTAAGATTGTCGAAACGGGCTTTTTTGATGTCCGCATCGCGCAGGGCCTGCTCTCCTTTGAGGCCGAGCTTACCGAACCACGGCAGGGTCTGACTCAAGCCGTACTTGAATTCCTGCGGTCCGGTGCGGGTTTCCACGGGCTGGATGAACCATGCAAAACTGAATCTGGGGTCAGGCAGGCTGGAGACGCTTGCTTCCCGCTGCAAGGCCGCTTTCCAACTGTAAAAAGCTGCATATAAATCATCATTATTACGGGCGGCTTCAACCAGATAATCGGTTAATTCTTTGATTTCAGTATGAGGAGCTTGGATATTCGTGGTGCTGTTGGTTTCCGAGTCTTGCGCAAAGGCTGGCAGGGATTGTGCGTATATAAAAATGCTAAAAAGAATTGCAAGTATATATTTAAAGTTGGGTGCCTTGATCATGAAGCTCTCCTGCTGAGAAAATATTGATATTCTACGTTGAGCAAATACTATTCCATGCTAATGATGCTAACAAATACTGTACATTAAGAATAAGTATAATTCATCTGTTGCTGAGGCGTTTTTTGTCTTTGAATATATTTGTGCAATATTTGCTTGTGCATCATTAATAATTGCAGCTTGTTGAAGGCGATGATTGCACTTATCTTGCACATGATAAGGGTGTAAGTGGTAATAAAATCATACTAAAATAGTATGATAAGTTTTGAATATTTTGTCTAAGATCAATTAAGTGCAATTATTGTCACATATGTTGTTTTTCTGGTTTGATTTAGAAGAGTGTTTTAGGCGTAAGATTTTGATATTTAATGTTTATTTTGTGCTGGAATGCAATGTGAAAATGTTGTCCTTAATTCTGGGAGTAAAGCGTGTAAAAGTGTATCGTTAAGGCTGCTAGAATTCCGATTTAACAAATGCTCATATTCGAAGGTAAATACATGAAGATACGTTTTAAACTGCTTTTGCTCTTGCTTACGGTATCAATACTCCCGCTTGTTCTGGTTCAGGCCGGGGTGCTTGATTCATTACGATCTCTTTCCGATGAGATTGGAGGGGAAGTGCGTAGAGAGCTGGTCAACAAAAGCAGTGTCGAGCTGAAAAGGCTCGTTGAGGACCATGCCCGTGTTCTGTCCAAGCAGCGCAGGATAGTAGAGCTTAATTTACAGCAGATTTCAGCAGAACTTTCAGCATGGATTGAAGACGGCAGCGAATTCAGCCTTCCTGAAGTGTTTTTGAACAATGATTCAGGTCAGGGAGATATTGATAGACTGGAACAAAAATATGAACAACGCGATCGAAACATGATGCATGGATCATACGTGTTGGATTTTGATTCGGTGCGTTACTCTGCTGCCAGACGTGATCCCATTCTTCCCTATGGAACATCGGACGCTGTGTTGCCTTTGCTGAAAGCTGTCGAGTTTAAGAATCCAGAACTAACCCTGTGGATCAGGGCGGTGTTCAATTCCGGTGAAAGCCTTGATTACCCGGCAACAACCGGAATGAGGATGAATATGCATAAGACCGTTCCGGTCATAAATGAGAGTGCGGTTCCGACTTGGTCTATGCCGCAGAAAGATCTCCTCACCGGGCGTACAGTTCTTACAGCTTCTCTGGGAGTATTTGTAGATAAGAAGGCTGTCGGGAGTGTTGCCATTGATGTTCCATTGGATACTCTCCTGCACGGTTATAATCATCTTGATGTATTTTCTCATAATATTGATTCCCTGCTGGTGCGTCTTGAGCCGAATGGAAATGGAACCAGTGGTGTTGAGGTTGTCGCAAAAGAGGTAGCTGCTTCCAGCCGTAAAAGCATGATGCATATGTGGGAGCCTCCCTCTACTCAGATGCTCCTTTCTTCTACGGATGCCCACCTGTTCTCCCGGTTTCGCAAGTATTTGGAGAACGGAAAGTCTGGCGTTCTGAGTATGCCGTATCATGAACGGGACAGTATATGGGCTTTTTCCGCCCCGGATGAACGAGGAGTATCACTGGTTTTGATACTCCCCCATGACGATGTCGTGGCCCCTGCTGATAAAGCAAAGTCCTATGTGCAGCTGGCAATTAAAGAGCAATATCTGCACACGGTCTTTGTCTTGATCATTGTCGTATTACTGGTGTCCCTGCTCGCGTTCCTGCTTTCACGAAGGTTTACTGAGAACATTATGATTCTTGCCAGAGGAGTCAAACGTATTGCCTCCGGTGATTTTTCGGCCCGTGTTGAAATTTCCGGGGAGGATGAAGTCGGCGAATTGGCCCGAGATTTTAACTCGATGGCTCCGTCGTTAAGGGAGCACATTGAAATTAAGAGTGCCCTTGATGTGGCTATGGAGGTCCAGACTAATCTACTGCCGCAGAATTCTCCTTACATTAAGGGATATGATATTTATGGTGAAAGTAGATATTGCGATGAGTTGGGCGGGGATTACTTCGATTACATCCGGCCTGACCGCGATGGCGAGAACATGCGTTTTGCCATCGGTGACGTCAGTGGGCATGGAGTCCCGGCAGCAATGCTTATGGGGTCTGTGCGAGGCTATCTGAGGGCGCGGACTCTTAGCGGTGGACAACTGGGTGAAATTGTAACGGACGTTAACAGGCTTGTTGCTCAGGATACATATAAGACCGGTCAGTTCATGACCATGCTCATAGTGGAGCTTGATCCTGTCAAAAGTGAATTGCGTTGGGTCCGGGCCGGTCACGAACCCGCATTGATTTATGATCCGGCAAAGAACGATTTCATAAGACTTGAGGGCAAAGGGATAGTTCTCGGTGCTTTTGAGGATGTTGAGTATTCAGAGAATTGCTGTGCAGAACTTGAGGATGGTCAGATTCTCATTCTCGGTACTGATGGAATCTGGGAAGCATCCAACAAGGATGGCGAGTTTTTTGGTAAGGAACGGCTGTGGGATTTGATCAAATTAAAGAAAAATTCTTCAGCAAAGTCTATAGCATCCGGTATTTTTGCTGCTGTTCAGGATTTTACCGGAAGAGTTAAACAGGAAGATGATCTGACCGTAGTGGTCATAAAAAAAGAAAACAACACACCATAGGAGTTGTAACATGAAGAAAATTTTGAACATCAGCGTAGTAATGGCCTTCATTCTTGTAATGTCCAGCGCGGCTTTCGCCATGGATATGAACCATTCCGGTCACGGTAAAGGAGAAATGAAAGGCTCCATGCATGACGGTATTACCATGATGGAAAATGGTCTCGTCCAAATGAAGCACGGGGCAAAACTCATGCATGACCCGGCTACCATGAAAGAAGGCATGGGACTTATGAACAAGGAAATGATGCCCATGCATAGCGGCATGAAGATGATTGAGAAGGGTGCAGAGGGCGGAAAACATCACTCCATGGTTAAAGGATCAATGGGCCACGCCAATAAGGGTATGATGGAAATGATGAAAGGTATGGGACTGGTCAAGAAAGGCGACAGCAGCGGTTTCCAGATGATGGACAGCGGCCTTGAGAAGATGGAAAAGTCTCTTGAGGAAGTGAAGGGAATGTCCGGCATGTAGCTGGCTGTTAACTAGCTTAAGATTTAAAAAAGGCTGCCTTTCCGCATTCGGAAGGCAGCCTTTTTCATTTCAATTTTTATCTCGGACACTGTTGTCCGGCATTCATGTTGCTGTCAGCCGGGAAAAGAACAAGGTCTTCCACCTCTTGGTATATCCCGATTCGTTGCCCCACGGCATGCTGGTGATGACTGGGAACCAGTGACAGAATCTGCTCGCCATTATCAAGCTTGAGCTTGTAGAGAATGTTCGGACCGCGGAATGTCCTTGATAATATTTCTGCTCCGTAGGGGCTGTCGTCATCATGGATTACATCTTCAGGACGGATGAGCAGCTTTGCCTGAGCACCGTGGCCAAAATCTAAATCAGCATCGGCTTTCAAGGTTCCCAAAGCGCATTGTATGCTTCCTTTTTCGGCAATGGATGCGTTGATGAACACGCCTTCACCCACGAAACCGGCAACTGTGGGGTTGCTAGGATGATGGTATATGGCGTGGGGAGTGTCCCATTGCTCCATGCTTCCACAGGAAAGCACACCGACCTTGTCAGCCATGGCAAAAGCTTCGTTCTGGTTGTGGGTAACCATGAGGGCTGTGATCGAACGGGCTTTCAAAATTCCCCTGATCTCGGTGGAAAGGGTTTCACGCAGGGCGACATCAAGATTGGAAAAAGGTTCGTCCATGAGAAGTAGCTTCGGTTCCGGCGCAAGGGCCCGGGCAAGCGCAACCCTTTGTTGCTGGCCTCCTGAAAGCTCGTGAGGATATTTATTTCCTGCGCCTTCCAGTTCCACGGTTTTAAGAAGGTCTGCAATTCTTTTTGATTTTTCGCCTGAAGTCAGATTCTCTATACCGAAGGCAATGTTCTCGCTGACCGTGAGATGAGGGAAAAGGGCGTAGTCCTGAAAGACCATGCCGATGTTTCTTCTTTCCGGTGGAACTGTCTGCTCTCCGGCAACCATTTGCCCTGCAATAGAAATGGAGCCTGTTGCAAGATCCTCAAATCCGGCAATGGTTCGGAGCAGGGTGGTTTTCCCGCAGCCGCTTGGTCCCAGCAGACAGCCGATTTCCCCTTTTTCAAGGGCGAAAGTGACATTCTTCACTGCGTGGAATTGATCATAAAATTTATCAATATTCTTTACTTCTAACAAAGCAGTCATGGTGACTCCTATTTATCCATCTGTCTGGTCAGCAGCATTACCGGGAATAATCCGACAAGGATGAGAACCACTGCCGGAATTGCAGCAAGTTCCCACTCCCCTTCGGAAGTGTATTCAAAAATTTTCACTGCCAAAGTGTCCCAGCCGAAGGGACGCATCATCAAAGTAATAGGCATTTCTTTCATTACATCCACCAGCACAAGAATTGCCCCTGTGAGCAGGCCTTTCCTGAGCATGGGAATGTAGATCCGGCGCAGCATGGAGATTCCGGTTGCACCCATGGTGCGGGCCGCTTCGCCAATGGAGGGAGTGATGCGTTGGATGGCACTGTCCACTGCACCGAATCCGGCAGCAAGAAAACGTATTCCGTATGCCGCGATCATAAGTCCCAGCGATCCTTGGATCATGTTGCTTGTGTCGATCCCAACTGGCTTGAACAGGCTGGCAATGTTGCTGTCCAGCCATGCTGCAGGGATGAAAATACCAACAGCAAGGACAGTTCCGGGCAGTGCATATCCGAGAGTGGCTATACGGGTGGACCAGTTCATAAGCGGTCCGGGGTCATTTCTTTTGGCAAACGATAGGGCAAGGGCGGCGACAGTGGTAATTGTTGCCCCGGCAATTCCCAGCAACAAAGTGTTTAAACTGTATTCGAAGTAAGGGGCGAGATCGGTTTCAGTAGCTTCAAATCCCCATTGCATGAGTTTGATGCATGGCAGGGCAAAGGCGAGGATGAATACCAGCGCGCAGCTTGAGAAAGCCAGCCATTTCCATGGCCCTGACAACTTAAGGCGTTCTGCTTTATTGCTCCGTCCGGCTTCGGTGTAGCGCATTTTTGAGCGCATTTTTTGTTCAGCAACAAGCGCGATCAGGATGATGATTGCGAGTAGTGAAGAAAGTTGAGCCGCACTTTCAAGGGAGAACATGCCGAACCATGCTTTGTAGATGGCATTGGTGAAGGTGTCGTAATTGAAGATGGACACCGCGCCGAAATCAGCGAGGCTTTCCATACAGACAAGCACCAGTCCGGCTGCAATGAACGGACGGGCCATGGGCAGGGCTACCTTGAAAAAAGCCTTGGCCGGGGAATGGCCCAGAGTCCTTGCCGCTTCAATGGCGGTACGCCCTTGGGTCATGAATGCACTGCGGCTCATCAGGTAGACGTATGGATAGAAAGCAAGGGACAGGATTACAGAGACACCGCCGAAGTTGCGGATGTCGATGAATCCTATGGATGGAAATATGGACCTGATGAATGTCTGGACCGGACCGGTAAAGTCAAAAATTCCAAGGTAAACAAAGGCGAATACGTATGGAGGAATGGCAAAAGGGAGGACCAGTGCCCATGAGAAAAATTTACGTCCGGGAAAGTCACAGGCTCCGGTCAGCCAGCCGAGTCCTACACCGCTTATGGTGGTAAGGGGAATGATGCATGCAAGCAGCAGAGCTGTATTGACAGCTAAAGTGCCCAGCACATTCTCAGTCAGATGAGACCAGATTTCATGATTGGGCGTAAGGAGATAGCTGAGGATTACCAGTACTGGTACCGCTGCAACAACAGCAAGTGCTCCGGCAAGGGTAAACCATGCCGGAGACTTGATCCGAAAAAATTTCCGCCGGGGGGCTGGAGGCGCTCCCCCGGCAGAATTAGAGGTAATCTCTTGAGCCATTGTTATTTGTATCCGGCGCGATCCATAAGTTTGATTGCTTCAGTCTGAAACTCGCCGTATTTGGAGACGTTCATGGGATTGCCCTTGAACTCACCCCAGGCGGCGACAACAGGATTGGCCTTAACTTCGGGGTTAACGGGATATTCCATGTTCAGTGATGCAAATTTACCCTGTGCTTTTTCAGAAGAAAGCCATTCAAGAAGTTTGAGTGCTTCTTCCTTATGCTTGGCATGGGTGGTAACGCCCGCCCCGGAAACGTTCATGTGCACACCGCTTGTTTTCTGGTTGGGCCAGAAAATTGCGAGGGGAAGATTGGGGTTCTTTTTGAGCAGACGGCCAAAGTAGTATGTGTTTACCACAGCTACGTCACCCACACCGGCAAGCACTGCTTCGAGAGCCTTGGTATCGCTGGAGAAGGGAACTACGGGAAGGTTTGCTACCCATGATTTAACGATTTTTTCGGTTTCAGCTTCGCCTTTTTCCGCGATGAAGGAGGCTACGAGGGACTGATTGTACACTTTTTTGGAAGTTCTGAGCAAGAGGCGGCCTTTCCATTTGGAATCGCCAAGGGCTTCGTAGGTGCTGAGTTCTTCGGGGGAAACCTTGTCTTTGTTATATACGATTGTGCGTGCGCGTACAGAAAGTCCGGCCCAGCGGTTTTCAGGATCACGCAGGTGAGCGGGTACATTCTTTTCAAGGGTTTCCGATTTTACAGGTGCCAGCACACCTTCGTTTGCTGCATGCCAGAGGTTACCGGCATCAACGGTGATAAAAAGATCTGCGGGGGTGTTTGCACCTTCAGCTTTGATTCTTTCGAGCAGTGCACCGGCTTTCCCGGTGATGTATTTTACTTTGACTCCGGTTTCCGCAGTGTAGGCGTCAAAGAGCGGTTTGATGAGATGTTCTTTGCGTGCAGAGTATACAACTACTTCAGTTGCAAATGCTGCTGCGGACCATGCTGCGACCATAATTGCTGTGATAGCAAGGGTAATAAGTTTTTTCATTTTATTTCTCTCCCTAAATGGTTTTGTTGTGACTTTGAAATTGAATTTCAATAACAGATAGTAGTGGTATGGAATTATGTCAAGAGAGGCGAGTAAGCGGTTGCTTTTGGTATTATGTGTATTATTTTCAGAGTATTATAGCGTGTTTTTATTGATAGGGTTAACTCAGTTTATGTAAAAATATACCAAAATAGTATAGTTTTCGGAAGATTATTTGAGCAAGAGTTTGAAATCATATGAGTTAATTCAAAAAAAAATTTAAAATACCGCTCCAGATTCTCCGCTTTGCAAATCTGGAGCGGTGTATATTTACTTGGCAGAATTGTGTGAATATCCGCCGTATTCAGCTCCAAGAGAGTTGCTTACCGGGTTCTTTTCAAAGTAATCCATACATCTCTTCATATCTTCGATAAGCAGCGAACCGAGGTCGCGACTGACACCGTGGCGGACAAGAATGCGCATCAGCACCAGATCTTCGCGATGGGCGGGCATGGAGTAGGCCGGAACCTGCCAGCCTCTGGAACGCAGCTTGTCTGAGAGATCGTAGCAGTTGAATCCCGGATTGCTGTTCTCTTTCAGGGACCATGAAACAGCAGGAATACCGCCTCTTCCATTGTAAACAATGTCGAACACGCCCAGCTTTTCAATCTCATCGGCAATGAATGCGGCCGTGTCGTAGCAGGCCTGATGTATTTTGCGGTAGCCTTCTTTGCCCAGACGCAGGAAGTTGTAATACTGGGCCACGATCTGGCCACCGGGTCTGGAAAAGTTCAAAGCGAAGGAAGGCATGTTTCCTCCCAGATAGTTGACCCAGAAAATGAGATCATCAGGCAGGTCTTCGCGGTCGCGCCAGATGATCCAGCCCACTCCGAGTGGAGAAAGGCCGAACTTATGACCGGAAGTGTTGATGGATTTCACTCGTTTGATCCTGAAATCCCATTCAAGGTCCGGGTCGCAGAACGGGGCGATAAAACCGCCGCTAGCCCCGTCCACATGAACAGGGATATCAAGGCCGGTTTCTTCCTGAAGTTTATCCAGAGCTTCGCAGACTTCTTTGACCGGCTCGTAATCACAGGTGAATGTTACCCCAAGAGTGGGGACGACACCGATGGTGTTTTCGTCGCAACGTTTGATCACTTCTTCGGGACTCATTATCAAACGGTCTTTTTCCATGGGGATTTCACGCAGTTCAACATCCCAGTATTTAGCGAATTTATGCCAGCATATCTGGACCGGGCCGCAAATCATGTTCGGTTTGTCCACAGGCTTGCCTTGAGCTTTCATCTTTTCACGCCAGCGCCATTTCATGGCCATGCCGCCGAGCATGGCTGCCTCGGAGGAACCTGTAGTGGAGCAGCCTAAGGTGTTTGCAGCATCGGGGGAGTTCCAGAGGTCGGCCAGCATATGCACGCAGCGGTTTTCCAGCTCCGCGGTCTGAGGATATTCATCTTTATCAATCATGTTTTTGTCCACGCACTCGTCCATGAGCTGGTGAATTTCCGGGTCTACCCAAGTAGAGCAGAAGGTCGCAAGATTCTGGCGGGAGTTTCCATCAAGCATCAGTTCATCATGAACTACCTGATATACATCTCTCGGAAGGTGTTCTTCTTCAGGGAATTTGTATTTGGGCATGGTCAGGGAAAGATCCGATGAGGCGTAAATATCATCCAGCAGTTCTGCCCTTATCTTGTCCTTTTCATGTAGCATGTCGTAGCTCCTGATTAATTTGTTTACTTAGAAATGATGCCGGGTCCGATTAACGGTCCCGTTTCCAGTCCGGTTTTTTAAAAGCGTTAATCAATAAGGGCAGCCCCACAAATACAACCATGCCTGCGGCCACCAGTCCGACATACAGTGCCGGATTACCGACCTTAAGGTTTGTGGGCGGGAAGAATCCTACTATCAGGGCGAAACTGACTCCCAAGAGACCGATTCCGGCAACAGCACATAGACCCACCAGCCCGCCCGGGACTTTGTAGGTTCTTGGCAGATCGGGGCGAGTATAGCGCAGTTTGATGGCTGCAGCATACATCATGATGTACATGACCAGATACAGAGTCACGGTCATGGCTGAGATCATAAAGAAGGCCACGCTTACATTGTCCATGACGAAATACAGTCCGGCGAGCAGGCTTACGATCACAGCCTGAATCATGAGGATGTTGATGGGCATTCCATTCTTGTTGGTTTTTGCCAGCAGGGGAGGCAGTTCTCCCTGATCAGCTGTATGCAAAAGCCCCCGGCTGGGGCCGCTGATCCATGACATAACTCCGCCGATGGCTCCGAAGGCTACCAACAAGCCGATCACAGGAGTCATGAAGCCAAGGTTGAATTTGGATAGAAGCATTTTAAAGGCCTGCATGAGACCAGCTGTCAGGCTGATTTCCCGAGCCGGAATGACTGCAGCCACGCAGAGTGAGCCAAGAGTAAAAAGCAGGAAGATGACAGTGGCTGCCAGAAACATTGATTCCGGGAATTGTTTGCCCGGGTCTTCAAGTTCATTGGCATGAACCGCATGAACTTCCACACCGGCGAAAAGAAGGATGATCCCTGCAAGGAAGGCCACGCTGCCAAGTCCGTTTATGCTGGGGAAGAGTCTTGCGTGTGGAAGCTGCCCCGCGGCTTTTTCTGCGGCTTCAACTGCCGGTGAGACCTGTAAGAATTCGAGGGGATTGCCCATGTTGACCCATAATAGACCGAGCACAATGATCAGGATTCCCGGAAGTACAGTTCCCAGCAGGACTCCGTATTTGGTTACCTTGCTGACAATATCCGTCCCTGCAAGAGTGATGAAGGTGGCACCCCAGTATGCGATCAGAATCACGGCACCGGTGTATGCGCCGCTGTTAGCCAGTTCGGGATCCATAAATAAGTATGCCAGTGCTCCGGCGGCAAATCCCAGCACAGTTGGGTACCAGACAACATTCTGAATCCACTGAAGCCAGATTGCCGTAAAGCCCCATCTGGACCCGAAGGCTGCTTTGACCCATGTATAGACTCCTCCAGATTCCTTGGAGAAGGCTCCGCCCAGTTCTGCTGCGACCAGCGAGGCTGGAATGAGGAAGATAAGAGTGGAAAAAAGGATGTAGAAAATCATGGATAAGCCTTCTCGGGCCATCATAGGAAGACCTCGCAGGCTGCATACAGCCGCTACGGTCATCATTGAAAGGGTAAACACCGACAATCTTTTTTTTGCAGGACTAGGCATAAGCAGTATTCCTTATATATTCTAGTGGTCTTTGTGATAAAGTCTGTACAGCCTTATTCCAATGTTTTTTCAGGGTTTACAGTTATCTTAAATTTCTACGGCACTGAGTGGAAAAGATCAACCGGGATAATAAAAATGTGTGTTAATTCTGTGTTTCACAGTGGGATTGGGAAAATTTTATCAAAAATAAAAAGGCTCTTGTTACATTATTACTTTTCTTAGACTTAAAATAGTTAAATGATGTATGATATGTATATGGCGGGTGTAATAAGTGACATTTTTTGCTTTATAGCGACAAAAGCGTCGCAGGGGCGTTTGGGGCCGCAAAATCAGGATATTTGTCCGAGATATTGGTATTTGCGACACTATCGTCGTCTATATTGAGAAACACAAAATAGTTCTATTGCGCTAACTTTCACAAGCGGTGCGTGGGTTTTCGTGCCCTCTTACTGTTTTGGCCCGCTTATTGCTGAATAAGGGGGATGCGGCTGCAGACGCATGAGTATGAAAATCATACATCTAAGGGGTGATTGCCGGATGACCGGCAGTTGCAAAATAGCACAATCAACATATGCTCTTTATTGAAAAGTAAGTTATACAAAGAGTTGCAAGCGTACTGACTTAAGGGAGGAAGTATGGCTACAAATGGTAATAGTGAAGGGGCGGACCTTCGACCAGATTTAAAAATCCTTGTCCCGGCTACACTGGTGCTTTTCGGTATCATTGCGTGTTCCATTCTTTTTACTGAGACAAGTGAAAAAGTTCTCAAGGCAGCATATGGCGCATTTGCCCATAACACCGGAACTATCTATCTGTGGGTAACCGTAGGTATGATGCTCCTGTGCGCATTTTTTATGTTTTCCAATTACGGTAACATCAAGTTCGGCGCAGAAGATGAAAAGCCGGAGTTTAATAACTTCTCATGGATCGCTATGATGTTCTGTTCCGGTGTTGCCGGTGCGGTTATGTTCTGGTCGATTGTTGAGCCTCTGTTCAACCTGGCTTATCCCCCCAAATATGCAGATCCCCTGAGCAGAGAGTCTTTTGAGTGGGCTATGTCCTACGTACTGCTGCACTGGGGCCCCGTAACCTGGCCTTGGTACATGGTTACAGCGTTGCCCATCTGCTACATGTTCTACAAACGCAAAAAGCCTGTTCTGCGTATCAGTGCAGCAGCAGAGCCTATTCTCGGGAAGAAAGTAAACGGCGGCATCGGCAAGGGAATCGAGATTTTCTTCATCATCGGTCTCATGTTTTCCAATGCCGCGGTTATGGGTGTATCTGTACCCATTGTTAACCATGCTTTGGCCCAGACCCTCGGTATTGAGCCCAGCTTTACTCTCGAAATGATCATCCTTGCTGTCAGTGCAGTTATCTTCACCGCCAGTGTTTCCATGGGACTGAGTAAAGGTATTAAGCTGCTTTCCGATGCTAACGTAGTTATCGCACTGTCCATGGTTTTCTTCTGCCTCGTGGCAGGTCCCACAGTATTTATCATGGATAACTTCACCAACTCCTTCGGGAACATGGTTGGTAACTTCTGGTCCATGATCTTCTGGACCGATCCTTATACAGACGGAACCTTTCCTCAGGACTGGACAATCTTCTATGCTCTGTGGATGGCATCCTATGGTCCTTTCATGGGCCTGTTTATTGCGCGCATCTCTCGCGGACGTACTGTAAGAAACGTAGTCGGCATGGGTCTGGCTGGCGGTATTGCCGGTTCCTACATGATCCACGCTGTTTTCGGTGGCTACACCATGTGGGCTCAGCTCAACGGTGTTGTTGATGCAGTTGGCGTTCTCAAAGCAAGCGGCGGTCCTGCTGCTCTGGTTTCTGTTTTGAGCACCCTGCCTGCTGGTCACATTGTACTCATCGGTTACTGCGTCTTCTCCACTATCTTCCTGGCAACCAGTGTTGACTCCTGCGCATACGTAATTTCATGCTCAGCGACTAAACGGCTGGTTCCCGGACACGAACCCACTCGTGGTCACCGTTTTTACTGGGCTGCCGTTCAGGCTGCTCTGGCACTTGCGGCGATTACTCTGGGCGGTCTTGGGCCTGTTAAGATCTTCGCGAACTTCGCCGGGGCTCTTATGCTTATCCCCATTGGATTCGCAGTTGCTGCATGGTTCAAGATGGTTAAAGAGGATAACGCACTAATGATGTGCTGCACACCTAAGAAATAAACAACCTCGCGTAGCAAAGGGAAAAGACCCTTGAGTCCTGAAAGATAATCCTCTCAGGGGTCTTCCCTTGCGCAAGAGAAAAAACATAAGTAGTTGAAATAAAAGGAGAAATGAAATGGCAGCTAAAGCGAAAAGAGTAGCACTGCTCGGATTTGACTGCGCAATCCCCAAGAGACTTGAAGCTCTTATTGAAGAAGGCGCACTGCCCAACTTTAAAAAGTTCAAGTCCGAAGGCTCTTACATGACTGAAGGGTACAACATGCCCACAGTTACCCCGCCTTCCTGGGCTACCATCTGCACCGGTGCATTCCCCCGCACCCACGGCGTAGAGGACTACTACTATTACAACGAGGGTGAATCCCTTCACTTCTCCAAGTGCGTTCAGGCTTTCGGTTCCGAAATGCTCCAGGCTCAGACTATCTGGGACGCATGGGATAAGGCCGGTAAGAAGTCCATCGTTGTCAACTACCCCACCTCTTGGCCTTCCAAAATGGAAAACGGCATCATGGTTCAGGGTGAAGGTCTTTCTCCCGCAGAGCACCGCTGGCAGATCGAAGGTTACGAACACAAGGAATGGCTTTGTGCTGAATCCTGCGTAGCTACCGATTTCTACCCCATCGGCGTTCAGGCCCGTTTCGAAGAAGCAGAAGGCTGGAAGAACATTCCCGAAGATGTTGAAGATCAGGAACCCCTCGAAATGGTCATTCCCATGGAATTCGGCCATGCGATGGATCCCCTCAAGCCCCAGACCTGGTACGGCCTGACTTGGGAATCCGATGACGATGGTTACGATATCTTCGCTCTTTGTCCTGAAAAAGACTTTTCCAAGGCTTTCTTCACCATCAAGCTGCGTGAGTGGTCCGATGTTATTGAGCATCAGTTCCCCATCGAATCCGATGGACGCATTGAGCCCGGTTACTTCCGTTGTAAACTGATGGAACTTTCTGATGATGCAGATGAGTTTAAACTCTACATTTCCGGCATCAACGGAACCAAAGGTTACTGCGCTCCCGCAGACGCTCTGAAGAACGTAAATTTCAATAAGAATATTGTTGCAAACGACATGGGCTTCGTAGGTCATGCTAACGGCATCATTGATGATGAAACCATTCTTGAGCTGGCTCAGTTCCATTCCGAATGGCTGACCGAAGTTCTGACTACTCTCATGAAGGACAATCCTGATTGGGATCTGATTTACATGCACACCCACCTCATCGACTGGTTCTACCACGGTTTCCTCGACAAGATGGACAGCGATGATGAAGCAGTGCGTGAGCATGCTTACAACCTTGAGCGTGCAATCTACCAGATCGAAGATAAATACCTTGGCAAGATGATGGAAATTATTCCTGATGATGCCTTGACCTGCCTGATCTCCGACCACGGTGCAACTCCCATCGGACCTATCCTCAATACTGCTGAAGCACTGAAGCAGGCCGGTCTGACTGCTTATGAAGCACGTGAAGGTGAAGGTAACTTCTTTGATGAGTCCGAAGGTTTCAACTACGAACTCATCCCCGAGAAATCCAAGGCTGTTCCCCAGCGCTACATGTTCGTCTACGTAAACCTCAAGTCCAAGTACCCCGGCGGTATTGTTGAGGACGAAGATTACGAAAAAGTACGTAACGAAATCATCGACGCACTTTACGACTACAAACACCCCGAAACCGGTGAGCGTCCGGTTATGTGCGCCATCCCCAAAGAAGACGCAAAAGTCTTCGGTATGGGCGGCGAGCAGGCAGGTGACGTTGTTTACGTTCTCAAGCCCGAATACATGGCTGAGCACGGCTACGGTTTCCCCACCGGTGAGTCCGGATGTGGTTCCCTGAAGAACGTCATGATGTGGCGTGGTCCCGGCGTTAAGCAGGGTTTTGTCTACGACCGTCCCCGTTGGCTGGCTGACGTTGTTCCTACTTTCTGCCACGCAACCGGCAACCCGGTTCCCGCAGATACCGAAGGTGCGATCTGCTACCAGATCTTCGAAGACGATAAGTAATTATATTTGACCCCCCATGGGTCATTTCACACCCGATTCCGCTTACGCGGTGTGGTTTATCTCTCGTGAACCACACCGCCAGCGGGGCCTGGATTCAGCGGAACTTCGGCCCGTTCGTCCCGGACTCCGAAATAGGGTGGGGCATTTTCGAAACAATCCTGCAGCTCCAGTGAGGGGGAGGTGGGAAAAGGAATGGAGAACACACAATGCTCTTTTTCGTAAATAAGCCGGAAGAGAAAGTCCTTGAACGTATCGCGCTTGTTGGCGGCGATGAGGACAAAGCTCTGCTTCTGGTTGGTGATGCCGTTGTCCTCGGTACTGCCCACTGGGAAGAAAAACTCGAAGATATGGATGTGGAAGACATTTACGTGGCTAAAGATGCCGTGGATGCCCGTAACATAGAACTCAGCGACAACTGTGAAGTAGTGGACTACGCCGCGATGGTCGATCTGCTGCTGGGCAGCGACGAAAAAGTCGTTTCACTCTAAGGAGAATGTGGGATGTCCAAGACTCTGACCATCATGCTTATGTCCGGTTCCGCTGAGAACGAGGATGCACAGTTCGCAACCAACCTCGCAGAAGCGGCCCTTGATAAAGGGCACAAAGTACAGATGTATCTTTTCGGCAATGCCGTAAATATTTCCAAGAAAGAAGAGCCCATTGAAGGCGATCTTCATATTGCTCCCAGACTTGTTGATCATATCGAGCCTACCAAGAATTTCGAACGCGTGGCCAGTCTGATTGAAAAAGGTGCTGATATTTCCACCTGCCACACCAACGAACATGCTCGCGGCATTGAATCCAAGGAATACGTTGAAGGCGTTAAATGGGGCGATGTCGGCGGTTCTTTCACTAAATACCTGATGACTTCGGACGTACTGCTGTCCGTGGGCCACTAAGGAGGAATGTCATGATCAATTCTGCATGTCTGATCGTATCCAAGCCTCTCGGTGTGGAGATTTCTGCTCTCGGTATCCGTACTGCATGGGCCTGTCACCAGAACGGCTTTGAATGCAAGCTGGTCTTCGCTGAAGAAGGTGTTTGGTGTCTTACTGATAAGCCAGGCTACCATAACTCCATGATCAAGGATTTCCTCGGCGAAGACGGTGAAGTCGTCTGTGTTCGCGAAGACCTTGAGAAGCGCGGTCTCGATGAAGATGCTTTGGTGGATGGCGTTGAACTCATTGCTGCTGATGAATTGGCAGAAATTTGTGAAGATTTCGAAACCGTCAACTATTTCTAAAAGAATTTGAGGGAAGTAAAATGTCCAGAGTAGAATTCGAACGTCTTGATGAAAACCGTGATTGTTTCAAAGTCGGTGCTAAAGCTGTTCCTGAAATCATCATGGATTTCTCCAGCATTACCCCTGAAGAACGCAATCAGGAGAGCATGGGCTCCCGCATGCTCGGTGTTGCAGCACTTGCCTGTTACACCAACACCTTTGTCAACGCCCTTGAGCGTAACGGCGCGGAAGTTAAATCCATGACCGGCTCCGCAGAAGCCAGCAAGGATAAAGACGAAGTAATGCGCACCCGCTACACCGAACTGGAAATCACTATTGAAGTAGGTCTTGATGAGAAGGACCGCGAAATTTTCGAAACAGTAAAAGACAATATGCTCAACGGTTCCCTGCTGACTTACTCCCTCGAGGAAGGCATGGAAGTTGACTACAACCTGTCCATGAAGGCCGTTTAATTAATAAACGACTTAACCAATACAGAACAAAAATAACTATTAGGGATTCAAAAAGTGCAGCCGCAAGGCGAGAAGCGCATCAAATCCCGATATAATTCAAGGAGAAAATAAAATGGCAGATAAAAAAGTAATCCTCGTGGCTTGTGGTTCCGCAGCAATTGACGCAGACGGCGCAGCTCTTAAAAAATTCATGAAGAAGACCGCTTCCGTTGCTCCTTTTGAAAATGCAGACGTTGCTGCTGCAGCTTCCAAAATCGAAGGTGCTGCTGTTGTAGCTCCCGAAGGTGTAGCCAAGGTTTTCGAAGAAGACGGTGCTTTCGCTGTTGTTGAACTCGGTGATATTGACGGCGCTGCTCTCGAAGCTGCTGTAGAGCAGATTTCCGAAGCAGCTGACCGCCGCACCCTGATCGTTATTGCTTGCAATGAAGGCCTCTACTTCGCAGGTCTCGGTATCAACAAGAAAGCCGGCAAAGTTGAACGTTCCGCTACTGCTTCCGATATCATCGCAACCATCTGCTACATTGGTGATCTGCTCGTTCCCGAAGACTGCACCGGTGGCGTTCTCTACCAGGTTCTTAAAGATCCCAACATGAAAATCAAAGAAGTAACCAAGCTCAAAGAAGCTCTCGCTCGCATGGAAGTTGCCCTGCAGCGCGACAACCGCGAGCCCTGGGACAAGCACGACTGCGCATAGCATGTCCGTCTTATAGGCTAATTAAATGATCATAGGGGCCGGATTCTTCCGGCCCCGTGTAACCTGAATCGTTACAATGGGTAATCCAGAATCGAATGTATATTCGTATATATTTGAAGGCTGGATTTTTGAGTATTCGGTGCCGTCTGCTCCAGTCGGTACAGTAAGAGGATTGAGCTTATGAACACAGGTGTTGCGGCCACCATGGAAGCCTTGAAGTTTAAACGCGATATTTCGTATGCAAAACGAGGCCTTTTCTGGGGATTGCTATCAGGCATAGCCTGGGGATTTGACGGGGTGGTTCTTGGATTGGCATTTGCCATTCCAGCCTTTGCTGATGAAAGTTTGTGGCTGCTGGCCCCGCTTACTGTGGCTGCCCTCCATGATGTGTTCTGCGGAGTATGGTTGTTGCTCTACAACTGGTTAACCGGACGCAGCAAAGAGTTGTGGAGAACATTTAAAAGCAAACCTGCACGAATGGTTGCTTTCGGTGCTGTTTTCGGCGGGCCTATCGCAATGTCCAGCTATTTTATTGGAGTTAAATTTGCTGGAGCGGCATATGTGATGCCCATCACCGCCTTATATCCAGCGGTAGCATCAATTTTTGCTGCAATTTTTCTTAAGGAGAAGATCTGCTTAAGGGCATGGTTCGGCCTTGCCTTGTGTGTCTGCGGCGGGATCATAATCGGCTATACCCCCCCTGAAGGCGCAGTCGGGACTGAATTTTATATCGGGATAATATTCGCATTGCTGGCTACTTTAGGATGGGGTGTTGAAGGCGTGCTGGCCACTTCCGGAATGGATTTTCTTGATCCTGTTGTAGTTATGAATGTCCGGCAGATTACTTCTTCTGTTGTTTTTATGTTTATCGTACTTCCGCTTGCCGGAGGCTGGTATCTGATTGGTCCGGCACTGACCAGTGAAGTGGGTTGGGTTTTTCTTGCTGCATCCCTCTCTGGTGCGATTACCTACCTGTACTGGTATCTTTCCATGAATATGACCGGGGTGAGCCGGGCAATGGCATTGAATATCACATATTCCCTGTGGGGAATTCTGTTCAGCGCTATTTTTACTGAAGTTGAAATCACCTCTTCCCTGCTTTTCGGAGCGGCAGTGATAACCATTGGCATGGTTATGGTCGTCGGGAATCCAAAAGAAATGATTAACCTGCGTAATGTAGCGTAAAGGAGAACAAAATGAATATGCCTGCAAATAAACCCTTGAAGCTTATGGTCGCTGAAATGTTCGGAAACGGTGAGCCTCTTGATGCCAAGGGAGTTCATGAGTTGGTGGCTTCTTACTATCCTGATGAAAAATATTGTTCTCCGCAGATGATTCAAGAACTTTTGCTCTCCCTGAGAGCCGTTGGCATCCTTCATGAGGAAGGATCTTATGTGGATGATCAAGGGGAGCTTGTTTCCGTCTACCGTATTTCGGAATACGGATTGGACAAACTCCACAAGGCTCAATAGCTATTTTCGGCTGGCTCATGAATTGGGTCAGCCGTTCTTTTACAGGATGTATCGAATACATAATTATATGCTTTTTTTGCTTGCACTAAATTAAATTGAGACATAAGTGTCGCGACATTAATGTCGTACGCGTTTGAAGGAGGGGTGAGCATGAATAAATCTACATATGATGAGCTCTTTGAGAAATGTTCTCATTTCGAAGAGCAGATCAAAACCTTTAAGGAGACTGAGAGGGAGCTTAAGGAAAGCAAACTTCAGTTGACCCGGCTTTTTAATAATCTTCCGGGTATGGTTTACCGCTGTTCGCTTGATGAGGATAATCATCCGACACTCGATTTCGTCAGTAAGGGGTGCAGTGATCTTTTTGGTGTTGTCCCTGAGTTTTTCACAGACCAGCACACCAACGTCATGGAAACTCTGGCTCACCCGGATGATCTGTCTTCCATGCGCAAGGAGCAGAATGCTGCAATCTTGAATCGACGTCCCTATAAACTTCTTTATCGTGTCTGTCTCGATTCCGACCGCCGTAAATGGATCTGGGATCAGGGAGAATGCGTCTATGATGAAGACGGCAAGCCGACCTACCTTGAAGGGATCATGATTGATATCAGTGCCCAGAAGCTGCGTGAATACGAACTCCTGCAGGAAAACCAGAATTTACGCGGGACCTTGGAAGATCGTTTCAGGTTCGGTTCCATTATTGGAAAAAGCAATGGGATGCGTGAAGTATTCAAGCTGATCATGAAGGCCGCCAAGCGCGATTCCAATGTAATCATCTTTGGCGAAACCGGGACCGGTAAGGATCTGGTGGCCCAGACTATCCACGATCAGAGCGGGTCTAATGGAGCTTATGTTCCTGTTAACTGCGGCGCTATTCCTTCCAACCTTATGGAAAGCGAATTTTTCGGTCACAAAAAAGGGGCCTTCTCAGGTGCGACATCAGACCGTCAAGGGTATCTTGCTGCAGCCGATGGCGGCACCCTGTTTCTGGATGAAGTAGGGGAGATTGATCTGGCCTTGCAGGTTAAGCTGCTGCGTGCACTTGAGAGCAGGTTGTATACCCCGGTCGGCGGAACTGAGCCGCGTCCATCAAATTTCAGGCTTATTGCCGCTACTAACCGAGATCTGAGCGAGTTGGTCCGGCAGGGACTGATGCGTTCTGATTTTTTCTTTCGTCTTCACGTTTTGCCGATCCATGTTCCTCCTTTGCGGGAGAGGATCGAAGACCTGCCGCTGCTCATTAATGAATTTATGGCCCGTTATCTTGGACGTACTGATTCCTTGCCGCGGATTCCCGGTAAAATCAGGGCAGCCATGGATCATCATCATTGGCCCGGAAACGTTCGTGAATTACAGAATGTGCTTGAGCGTTATCTTACTTTCGGGGAAATGGTTTTCAGTGATTTAGGTATCCATGCCCCCGAGACTGGGCCGGATGTGAATGAAGCTGTTAAGTTGTTTGAATCAGGAACAACATTTACTGATGCTGTTGAATCATTCGAAAGACATGTTCTTCTAAAGGCATTAGAACGGAATCATTGGAAAAAAGGCAGTACTGCTGATGAGTTAGGCTTAAATATGCGTACAATGCAGCGGAAACTTAAAAAATACGGACTGTAGCTATACGATCAATATGACATTTGTATCGCATGGCGACATTTGTGTCGTTTTGAGAGAAATGTCTTGAATTGAGGGGTTTTATATAGTTTTTCAGGGAAAGAGCGACACTTGTGTCGCTCTTTTTTTGTTTTGCGTTATGTATTAATTTTAAAACACAATTAAATCAATATGTTATAAATGTGGCACAACATATGCTCTAGAGAGAAATGATTGTGCTACCGGTTTTTTTCGAAACAAGACATTAGCCTTGATCGAGTTAAGCTCTTGGAAAGCACTCGGGCACATTAAAGGTGAAAGCCGTAGGACCCGCGGTCTTAATGCTTCGGGATATTGCAGAATACTTATCTCTTTGGCTGCAGCATCCTCCTCACCGGAATTCTAAACGCAATGAAATCCGGCTTCCGCCAGAAGCGCACCTGCCCCGTTTTCCAAGAGCTTGTCCGGTAACGAGATATTTGAACCGACATCCTTGAAGTATGGAAATTTACCATCGGCATATTTCCCGACAAAGAGGTTTAGGCCTGTCCGCTGTTTAGCGGGCGGGCCATTATAATATTCTTAGGAGCTGGACAATGAAGTGGAGTGAATTCAAGAAAACTGAGAAAGCCGGGTATGTGTTTATTGTTCTTGGTATTCTTAACTGGAGCGGTAACTTTGTTGCTGCACGTGGGCTTGCCGGAACTATCGATCCCGCGACTCTGAATCTTTTGCGCTGGGTTTTGGCTACACTGATTTTTCTTCCGTTCGGAATCAAGGCTTTCATGAAAGAGCGTCATCTTGTTGCCCGCTATTGGAAAGAGCTTTCCGTCATAGCTCTTTGCGGCATCTCCCTTTACGATACGCTTGTTTTTATTGCCGGAGCTACTTCAGAAGCGTTGAATATGTCCCTTATTTCAACCATGTCACCCCTTCTTACAGCTTTAATTGCTCAGTTTTTTATGAAGGAAAAGCTCAAGCCGAGCATGTATGCCGGGATTGCCGTCAGCACTTTCGGAGTTGCCCTGTTAGTAACTGACGGTAGTCTCGAAGCATTACTGCATATGCGTCTTGCAAAGGGTGATCTGCTTATCCTTTGTACTGCCATGATGTCCGCAATTTATAATACTGTTGTTAATAAAGTAGCCGGAAAGATCAGCCAGACGACCCTGCTCATGTCTTGCTGCCTGTTCGGAACCCTGTTTATTATTCCGCTGTATTTCTGGGAAACCGGCGGTCAGATCGTGATGCCCGAGTTTACCTACAATCTTGTGGTCTCTCTGATTTATCTCTCTGTGTTTGCTTCAATCCTCTGCTACCTGTTCTGGAATATGGCTGTTGAGGCTATAGGAGCCTCCAAAGCGGCCCTGTTCTATTACACTTTGCCTCCGGCCAGTGCGGTGGTGGCCTGGTTTGTTATTCACGAGCCGGTGAACATGAATCAGGTCTTCAGCGGCATGATAATTCTTGCCGGAATCATCTTTGCTTTATATGGTGGCTCATTTAATTTAATGAGGCGTAAGGCACATAATTATGGATAATAAATTCAGAAAGATCAGCGATTCCCTTGCCTGGAATATTTTCCTTATGGCTGTGGGGTCGTTTGTATTCATCATAGGTTATAACGGTATTGCCGCGCATCACGATTTTGTGCCCGGAGCTCTATACGGGTTTGCCGTTGTAATGCAGAAGATATCACCGGAACTTTCTTTGTCCCGGTGGTATTTGATTTTGAACGTTCCCTTATTTATTCTGGCTTGGAAAGGGGTCAGCCGCAGGTTCTTTTTTCTTAACCTGCTGACCATGTCTCTGGTCACAGTGATGACTTCATATGTTCATCTTGACCTTGGCATTCAAAATGAGATGTATGCAGCCATCGCTTCCGGTGCCATTATGGGGGCCGGGTGCGGAATAATCTTACGGACCTACGGCGGCGGGGGCGGACTTGATGTTGTGGCGGTTATTCTCAACCAGCGTTATGGAATCAGGTTTGGTGTTTTTTATTTTGTAATCAACGCCTTTGTCATGAGTTTCGCGCTGAGCAGATTCACTCCGGACAAGATCATTGCTTCGCTGGTCATGCTCTTTATCAGTTCCGTATTGACTGAGTATGTGCTTTCGATTTTTAACCAGCGCAAGGCTGTGCGTATTATTTCCCGTAAGTCAGAGGAAATTGTTTACGAGATTACCCAGAACAGGAAAATGCACGCGACTATTATTCAGGGCAAGGGCGGCTATTCCGGAGAACGTATCGATATGGTTTATTCCATTACCGATAACTTGCGCTTACGTTCCCTTGAGCAGGTTGTTTTTGACATCGATCCCGAAGCTATTTTTGTTGTTGAAAATACTTTCAGCGTGATCGGGCAGAATATCAACAGGCGCAAGGCCTATTAAAAATTTCCATCTCCACATCCACATAAAGGGGGTTGCGGCTTTTTGCTGCAGCTCCCTTTTTGTTTTTTGCTGATCGAGTTGCCTCTCTGGTGTCGAACACAAAAGATCAGAATAATTACGGCTAGATATTGTTCGTGCATCTTTGCTTAAATGTATTACGAATATGAGTTATACGTAAAATAAAGTGTGAAGAGTTTGCTCCTTAAAAATCTTAAATGATGTTGTTGTGAGGAGAATATGATTCGAAAAACAAGCTTTGTATATGTAGTATTAATTGTAGCTGGAGTGTTGTTCTGGGCCTCTAATTCACATGCCGGACATGGTCCCGGCTCGGCTCCGGATATGGTGCATGTTAAAAATACCCCGGATGCTGTTCAGAATCTTCCGGGAAAGATATCATTGGAACAGGTTAACTCAATTCTTTTCGGAATGATAAATGAACAGGGCCGCACAAAGCCTATTGCGGAGGTGGAAAAAGAACCAGCTAAGCCGAAGCCCAAGGTAGACCAGCATTCCGGGGTCGCCGCCCTGAGCAAGACATTCAGGTATGGTATGGTTCATATTTATGAGCGGTTTTCCACTTTCTTTTCCGTAGCAGCTGTTGCGCAGGTTGAAGTGCCCAAGATATTACAGAATATTCTGGGAAGTAACCGGAACATGACTCCGGGTGAACACGGATTGGCCTTGCTCCTGCTTACTTTTGTCTGGGGCGGGGGCATGTTCGGCTATAGGAAAATGACTGCCGGGTTACGGGCTAAAATTTCACAAATTTCCGAATACGCACTCTGGCACACAAAGGTGGGGCGTCTGCTTTTCCGGTCCTGTATTGATCTTGTTGGGCTGGGCTTTATCGCTTTTGCTGTCAGTGCAATTTACCTGCTTATCTTTCATGACGGGGCATCCGTTAGACCGGTGCTTGCAGCATGGCTGCTTTCCATGGCAACCCTCGAAATTATCGGTCTTGTTTCCCGTTTCCTGCTGGCGCCTGCTGCCCCGTCCCTGCGTATTTTTAATTTGAATACAGATACCGCCCGTTATGTGCATCATTGGACTTCTCGTATAGCGGTTGTGATTTCTGTATGCGTTCTTTTGGGGACCCTCCTCCGGTTGGAGCATAAAAGCGAGACAGTTTATCTGCTGGTCAATTCATGTTCGGGATTTGTCGTAATTTCAATTGTTTCAACACTACTATTCATTAACAGGCTTAATGTCAGGGCGTTCATACTTTCCCGTACCCGCACAGAAAGCATGAGCAGGCAACTTGCCGGATTCTGGCATGTCGGTGCTCAGGTATATCTATGGAGTTTCTGGATTTTCTCAGAGCTGGCTCTTGTCGTACTTGGGGATGATGCCATGCTTCCCGGATTTATGACTCTGCTGGCCTTGCCATTTTATTTTCTGGCTGAAATGGGCATCCGCAAGCTGGTGGCTTTTGTCGCTGACGTAGTTGTTTGTTCAGATGATGCAGATGAAATGGATGCTAATTATATCAGCCGATTCCAATTGTTCTTGATATCCAGTTTTCGTGTCCTTTTGTTTTGTGGAACCGTTTTTTATCTTATTGATGTCTGGGGATTTCACTTTGATCTCGGCGAAAGGGTCGTTGGCGCTGCTTTTGAATCAATGTTCGCTCTGATCATGGCTTATGTGAGCTGGGTTTTTATCAGCCGCTTTTTTGAACGTAAGATTGCCGAAAAAAGAAAAGATGACGAGCATAGCTATGAAGGAGACCGTTTCAGCACATTATTGCAACTGGTTAAGACATTTCTTTTCGCCACTATTTTTATAGTGACAATATTGATCGTTCTTGCGGCTCTTGGTGTGAATATCGGTTCGCTCATTGCCGGGGCCAGTGTTTTCGGTATTGCCATCGGTTTTGGTTCCCAGACTTTGGTTAAAGATATTATCTCCGGGATTTTCTTTCTTATGGACGATGCCTTTAGGGTTGGAGATTACATTGAGACTGCCGGGGCCAAAGGAACTGTTGAGGCTATTTCAGTCCGTTCCATCAAGCTGCGTCACCATCGCGGTTTTTTATATACCATTCCTTTCGGGGCTATGGAGGTGGTTAGAAACAATACCCGCGACTGGGCGATCATGAAATTGCAATATTTAGTGCCCTTCGATACCAACGTGAAGGAGGTCAAGAAGATTATTAAACAGATCAATAAGTCCATTCGCGCTGACGAGGAGTTCAATGAAATGCTTCTTGACGACATTAAATGTCAGGGTGTCATGGCTATGGAAGAGTACGGCATGCGCATGCGCCTTAAGTTTATGACTCGTCCGGGCAGTCAGTTCACCATCCGCAAGCATGTGCTGGCTATGCTGCGTGAGAAGTTTGCAGAAGCCGGAATTGAATTCGCCAGACCCCGCGTTTCTGTCCAGATCCCAGACGGTGCGGAACTCTCAGATGAGGAACGGACATCTATTGCTGCCGCTGCCTCCAATGACGCGGATAAGCGTATGAAAGCAAGAACGGCCATTGCGGCTGTCCCTGCTGCGCAATAACAGGATCAAGCCGACTCTCTTCGGGGTCGGCTTGATTGTTTTGTGGTTGGTGGAGAAGTTGAATCAGGATCGTAATGCATCAATGGGGCTTAAGGCAGATGCCTGTCTTGCCGGGTAGTAGCCGAAAAAGATTCCTACCGCCGCTGATACTCCGACCCCGAGCATGACTGCTTCTTCGGAAACAAAAAAACTCCAGTTCGCAAAATTGCATATGATGGCCGTGGCCCCGACACCCAATGCTGTTCCCAGCATTCCTCCGATGAAGGAAAGGATGATGGATTCCACTAGAAACTGGAACTGGATGTCATTGCGCTTGGCACCGATGGCGCGGCGGATGCCGATTTCTTTTTTGCGTTCTGAAACCGAAACGAGCATGACGTTCATAACTCCCACCCCGCCTACAATAAGAGATATGGAACCAATGGCTCCCAACAGGGCGGTAAACATGCGCATTTGCTTTTTCATTTGGGCCACCAGTTCTTCCGCGCTGGTTACCCTGATTTCGGTTTTGGATGTGAGTTTGAAATAGTTCTTAAGCTGTTCAGTAGCTTGCTCGCTTATGCCGCTTTCTATCATGCGGGTTCCGAAAGTATTTATCTGCGGGCGGTCCTGACTGCGCATGGCGGTCTTAATGGGAACCATGATTCCTTCGTTGATTTCGTAAGGAGTGAATGTGCCCATTGGCACGCTTTCGGCTATGCCGATTACGGTGTAGATGCGTTCGTTAAAGATTATCTGCTTGCCTACGAGATTGCTTTCGCCCTGTTCCTGCAACCATTTAGCCTTACTGGACCCAAGAACGCAGAAGGCGGAATGGCCGTCCAGATCGGAGATAAACCTGCCTGCACTGATATGTATTTTATAGAGCCGCGCAAATTCTTCAGTAACGCCCAGCGCGGGGCTGGATGTGCGTTTGCCGGAAAATTTAAGGTCACTGTAGAATGACACATAGGGTGCCACTGTGCGTATGGTGGAGCAGGCTTGCGGTATTTTTAGTACATTCTGGAGATTAAAGCCTGAGTTTTTGCTGCCACTTCCGTATTCCTGCTGCACGGAGCAGACATCTGTTCCCATTTCCTTGAATTGGCTGATGACTTCGTTTTCAACAATCTGCCCCACAGTGACCATGGCGATTACTGAACCGATGCCGATGACAATCCCGATGAGGGCCAGCAATGAACGTTGTTTAGCGCCTAGAAGTGAGCGGAAGGATTCCCTTATGTTTTCACCAAGGATCATGCGCCCTCCAGCCTGCCGTCCCGCATGCGGATGGAACGTTTACAACGTTTTGCCAGACCGGGATCATGAGTGATGATGACAACGGTTATGCCTTCTTCTTCGTTCAGGTTCAGGAAAAGGTCCATGATGTCTTTGCCTGTTGCTGTATCAAGTGCTCCGGTGGGTTCGTCAGCCAGAATGAGTGAAGGCTCTCCGCACAGGGCACGGGCAATGGCAACCCGCTGCTGCTGACCGCCGGAAAGTTCATTGGGGCGATGATCTCCGCGTTCGCCCATGCCGACCTTGATCAGCATTTCTTCGGCCTGTGCTTCACGTTCTTTTTTTGGGACCCCGCGGTAAAGCAGCGGCAGGCAGACATTATCAAGGGCCGTCAGCTTTGGCAGCAGGTGGAATTGCTGGAATACAAAGCCGATTTCGTGATTTCGAATAGCGGAAAGTTCATCGTCACTCATTTTGTCGGCCAGCTTACCGTTAAAGCGGTATGTGCCTGAACTGGGCTGATCAAGGAAGCCCAGGATGTTCATGAGTGTGGACTTGCCGCAGCCGGATGAGCCGAGGATGGCTAACAGCTCACCTTCATCTACATTGAGATTGACCCCCTTGAGCACTTCAACTTCAACCGTGCCCAGCAGGTAGGATTTATGAACGTCCTCGATGTTAAGCATTAAAACGATTCCTGTTTGAGCAGGATGGTTGTGCCCGGCTTTATACCGGAGAGGATTTCCACTTCATTGATGGTGGTGTATCCGGTTTCAACATCTACTTCGTTGACGGTACCGTCTTTTTTTCTAACTCTCAGAAATACTTTGCTCCCGTCTCTGTTAATGGCTGAGAAAGGGACCATGATTGCGTTTTCGTTGGAGTATGTCTCTACCTGCATATTGGCAGTCATACCGATGCGGACATTTTTACTTACATCTTTGGGCAGATGGGGCAGGCGGATTGTTGTTTCAAAGGTGGGCACCTTGCCTTCACCGCCGGCCTGTGAAGAAATCATGGCGATTTCGCCTTTCAGTTTATGATCCGGGAAAGCGTCTCCGGTTACTGTGACCGGTTGGCCCAGTTGCAGACTGTTGATGTTCAGTTCGTCTACCTTTGCAGAAATGGACAAACCCTCAAGACTGGCAATGGAAAGCAACGGCTGTCCTTCGGTTACGCTCATACCGCTGGTTATTTCCTTGGTATCTCCGCTCTTTGAGTTGGGGCGTAGGGCTACTCCTGATACCGGGGCGGTCACCATTGACCGGGACATCTTTTCTTTCAGGGTGTTGTAGTTTGTTTCCGCATTGGCAAGTTCCATGCGGGCTATTTCAACATATTCATGGTCACCCTTGTTGAGCACATCGCGGTAGGTTTCCTGACAGGAAATGAGCCGGGATTCATTGTTTTTCAGTTCCTGAAATGACGTGTCGTACTGGTTTCGCGGGATGATGCCCTTTTCAAACAGCATCTTGTCTTCCTCGGCCTTGGCTTTAGAACTGGTCAGGGTCCGTTTGGCCTGTTCCAGTTCACGTCTGGCCTTGAGTACTTCGGAGGTGTTTTTCCAGTTGGTCAGCTCATAATATTTTTTGCGGGATTTGATGTATTCGGTGAATGCTGAGCGCATCTTGCTGGCGATCTCAGAGGTGTCCAGAGTTATGATGGTCTGGTTGCGGGGGATTCTTTCTCCGTAAAAAAAGTCGGTTTTGGTGATGATCCCGTTAAATGGAGCAACGAGAGTAAGTTCTTCCAGCGGGGCCACAACCCCGGAAAGAGAGATGGAGCGCGAGAAAGGACGGGGGGTGACTATTATGCTTTGGTATTCCGTTTCAGCGTTTGAGGCAGCAGCAGGCTTGAATGTGTCGGGTATTTCCATGAAAGCCGGGTTGAACCAGAAGAAAGCTCCGACTGCGCAGAAAAAGCAGAACACGGCTGCGATTAGTATGAAACGGACTTTTTTCCCTTGGGTGAGTGAATCTTGCAATGCCTTATTGGATTCATCCGCATCGCGCATAGCCTGCGTCAGGTCTTTATTCAGCTTTTTTTCATCCTGACGCATTTTTTCAATTTTAGTGACGTCGCGCAGGACCAGCACAGCCCCGCAAGATTCTCCGTCATTGCCTTTCAGCCTCGAAACGCTGACTGAGAGGTAAATTTTTTCTCCGTCTTCTTTGTAATAGGGAGTAGCCCGGTTGCTGATGGTGCAGTCTTTGTAAATAGTGTCCAGCAGGGCCTGCATGAATTCATCATTTTCTTCAACCGGAGGAACAACAGCCATAAGCGGCATGCCTTGCAGCTCGTTTCCGGAAATACCCAGCACCTTGGCAAGAGCAGGATTGGCTCCGGTAACGATCCCTTTATTGCTCAGGATCATGACACCATCATTCATGACTTGAAGAACTGTTTCCCGAAAGGGGGTGTTAAGCAGATTATCCATGACTCTTCCTACCACCATGTCCAGACCAGGGGGCGGATTTTGTTATTGAGGTCTTCTTCCAGTTGCTTGTCATTATGTTTGAATTCAACATGCCATGTTTCCATAGTTGTGCCTAGGAGCTGGTCGAGAATTAGCAGGGCTTGAATATAAGAAATCTGTTTGGAGGTTTCCGCGAGCTGGGCCTGTACCAGTTGGTTCTGGTATGAAACCACCTCGAAGTTTGTTGTCCGGCCTACCATCAGTTTGGTGTTTTCATTATCCAGCTGCAATGCTTTGAGCTCAGTGTTCTTCTTAGCCAGTCCAATCATTTTCCAGCGCATTCTTACGTCACGCACGGCATTGGCAACTTCGGTCTGCAAATTGGTTTTGGCCCGTTTCAGCTCAAGCTTGGCCTTGCGTTTGTTTACCTCGGCAGTAAGCAGCTTTTTCTTTCTCTCCAACTGGTCATCTCCCCAGAGATTAATGGGGGCCGAAAGCTCAACTCCTGCTGAGAGTTCATCGTCGCTGGTGGAGGCGGAGTAGGAGTTCTTCTGTGTCTGTGTTTCTTCGTAGCCGCCCTTGAGATCCAGCTGCCATTCCCGTTCATTCTCGGCCACCATGGCGTTGATGTTTGATTCTGTTACCGCGAAAACCTTGTCCATGTATGTCTGGTTGTTTTTCAGTGCCACCTGCATGCATTGTTCGTAGTCAGGTTCAACGTCCCGTATTTCGTCATCGACCGGTTCAATCACTAGATTGGGGTCCATTTCGAGGTGGTTAAGTAGATCGCGGCGTGATTTGTCGAGGCTGTTACGTGCTTCTTCAAGGGAAAGCCGTCCCGAAGCCACATCTGCTTCGGCCTGAACTACGTCACTGGCGGACATGCGGCCCATGCTTTGTTTGAATTGGTTGACTTCCAGCAGCCGTTCCGAGCGCTCAAGGGCCTGTTTCTGGATTTCCAGATTCTCTTTGGCCTGTTTGAAGGTAAAATAGTAGTTAAGGCCTGAATTTATTAGTTGGCTGAGTTTATCGCGTAAGCTGAGAATATTACGTTTGTCAGTAATGCGGGCTAGTCGGATAGAGGCCATGTTGTAATCAATTCCAGCACCTTTGAGCAGGGGCTGAGTCAGCTCAATGCGCCACTTGGAGGATGCTTCTCGGGTGTATTTTTTTGATCGTGAGACAGAAGATTCCCCGTCATAGCTCAGGGTGCCGTCACTGTTTTCAGAGTAATTGTTGTCCCAGACAAATGAGAGGGTTCCGCCGGTGGGTATTTTTTGGGTGATGGAAGCTTTGGCTCCGGCATCCCATTTTGAAGCAGGGGTCTGCGTTCCATTGTCGGAAATACGCATATTGCGTTGAAATGCTTCAGCATTAAATGAACCGTCAATGTTGATGACCGGCTCGAATTTCGCTTCTGCTTTTTCAAGGTCGAATTTTTCTGTAACGCGTTGCAGGTAGTTGGTCGCAACATTAGAGTTGTTGCGGATGGTCAAGCGTACCACTTCATCCATGGACAGGGTCAAGGTTCCGTTATTTACCCGTGCTATTGTTTCGTTCTCCGCATAAGCGGGTATGGAAATGGAAAAGACACAAATAAACGTCAGCAATAGAACCGTATTGATTTCTAGAAGTAGCTTGGCAGTCAGATTCATTTGAGTGCTAGGTTCAAATATATTGTTGTTAGGTTGTCCGATGATAAAAGTGCTGACCTAACTTAGTACTAAAGCTTCTTTTCGTAAAGGAGGGATCGGTTGTTGTGGTGCTGAGACGGAAAAAGCCCTACCGGAATATCCGGCAGGGCTTTTAATTTAACTTTGGAATCTAATTCTCACTAATCATTCACAAGCATAAGCGAGATTTCGGGAATGTAGGTAACTGCCAGCAGTACGGCGATCATAAGGCCGAGGATGGGCAGAACCTGTCTGGATACGTCGCCGAGTTTGACCTTGGCAACGGAGGAGGCCACGAAGAGGTTGACCCCTACCGGAGGAGTTACGAATCCGATGGCGAGGTTCACTACCATGATGATACCGAAGTGGACCGGATCAACTCCGACCTTGGTAACGATGGGCAGCAGGATCGGAACCAGAATTACGATGGCAGCCAGTGCTTCCATGAAGGTACCGATGATCAGCAGCAGTACGTTGATCAAGAGCAGGATGAGAATCTTGCTGTTGGTCATGCCGAGGATGAATCCTGCGATTTTTGCCGGGACCTGCTCAACGGTCATGATGTAACCGAAGATGGTTGCCATAGCCATGAGGATGATGACAATGGCGGAGGTGGAGCACACTTCCATGAAGGAGTCCACTATGTTGTGTCGGTTGAGGCCCTTGTAAACGAAGATACCGACAATGAGACCGTAGAATGCTGCTACCGCAGCGGCTTCTGTGGGAGTCATCAGGCCGCCGTAGATACCGCCGAGAACGATAACCGGAACCATGAGTGCCAGTTTTGCATCCCAGAAGGCCTTGGCGATGGATTTAACTGAGCGTTCTTTCTGCTCACCCATCCAGCCTTTCTTCTTGGAGACCCAGTAGCTGAAGGCCATAAGTACCAGACCGGTCAGGACACCGGGCAGGATACCCGCGATGAACAGCTTACCGATGGATGCCTGCGAAGCAACACCGTAGATAACAAACGGGTTGGAGGGGGGAATCATAACCCCGATGGCACCCGCAGCCGCAACAACTGCACAGGCAAAGTATTTATCGTAACCGCGTTCAATCATGGCCGGAATGGTAAGGGAACCGATAGCCGCAACAGTCGCGGGGCCGGAACCGGAAATGGCGGCAAAGAACATGCAGGTTGCAATTGTTGCCAGCGCCATACCTCCTGGCAGGGGTCCGAGCAGTTCGTCTGCAAGGTTTAGCAGTCTTTGGGACAGTCCGCCGGAGCCCATGAAGATACCCGCAGCAATAAAGAAGGGGATCGCCATGATCGGGAAGCTGTCGATTGAGGTGAAGGAAATCTGCGCAACGTAGTCGATGGGCAGGGAGCCGGAGCTGATCAGGGTTACCAGAGATGCAAGTCCGAGGCTGATCCCGATGGGTACGCCGATGACCAGAAAGAGCAGGAAGTAACCGAACAGAACTGTAGTTGCTCCGAAATCAATACCCAGCAGTACCGGGATAAAGATGAGCGCAGTGATTACCGCTGCTGCAACGCCGTGCATGATGCTGGAGTTCTTTATTTCCTTGATGGTATCCTGAACAAGGCGCAGCACCATGAGGCTGAAGCCTACAGGCAGGATCATGTAAGGAATGTAGTACGGAATCTGGAGTGCCGGGGCGATCTGGGGAGAACGCATCTGCATGCTGATCAGGTCCATACCCATGATGGCAACAACAACGCCCAGTACGATGAAGCAGAGGTTGTTTACCATCCAGAAAATGTGCTGCCATTTCTGGGGCAGGCGGTCGAAAACAATATCCACACGGATGTTTTCGCGGTTTTTAATTGCCAATGGTGCGGCAAGGTATGAAATCCAGACAAAGATGAAACGGGCCAGCTCTTCTGTCCATACTGCCGAACCGGCATCTTCGGTCAGGTTGGTAACAACATATCTGTAAAATGTCTGGAAGGTAATGATGAGGATGATTGAAAGCAGGCCGATGAAAAGGAACGGCTTTTCAAAGTCATCATTAAGCATCTGCAGAAACCCGCGGCGGGGTTTTTCCTGTGAAGAGGCTCCCACCGCAGTGGGAGCCGTATTGGTTGCCATAATAATCTACCCTTCTTCTGAAAATGTCCGAATGAGCCTTATTTGCTCTGAACTTCTTTCATCATGTCGAACAGTTCTGCGGGGATGGTGTCGTTGAACATATCCCAGACAGGGCGGGTCAGCTTTTTGTATTCAGCCAATTCTGCTTCAGTAAGCTTATGAACTTTGATGCCTTGATCGATGAACTTCTGCTCAGCTTTAGCTTCGAGTTCGGTAGTAATGCCGCGCTGGTAGACAAGTGCTTCTTGAGCAGCTTCGTTGATGATCTTCTGGTTCTCGGGGGAGAGACCTTTCCAGAAGTCGAGGTTCATCATCAGGATATGCATGCAGTAGTTGTGACGGGAGTCAACAGCGTACTTGATAACTTCATCGTGCTTGGCATCGCAGAGCAGGGAGAAAGTGTTACCTTCAGCGTCAACAGTACCCTGCTGCATTGCAGTGTAGGTTTCACCCCAGGCGATGGGAGTGGGGCTCATGCCCAGAGCTTTTGCTACTTCAATCTCAACGGGAGATGCGGTTACGCGGACTTTGAGTTTCTTGAGGGTATCTGCAGTGGAAACGGGACGGTTGGTGGTAACAAAGTTACGGTAGCCGTATTCACTGAACATGATGGGCTTCAGGTTGATGGATTCAGCTACACCGTTGAAGTATTCGCCAAGCTTGCCGTTATCAAGGGAAGCGTAAATTTTGGGCTGGTCTTTGATATCTGTGATGTAAGGAAGGTCAAAGATCATGAACTTGGGAGAGAAGTTGGCCATGTTCGGGGAGGAACTGGAAGCCATTTCAAGGGAACCACGCTGTACGGATTCCATGGCCACACGGTCACTGCCGAGCATGCAGCTGCCGTAAAGCTCAACTTTGATTTTACCGGCGGATTTCTTTTCAACCAGCTCTTTGAACTTTTCATAACCGAGGGTAACGTTGTTGCCCGGAGCCATAGGGTGGGCAAGACGGATTTTGATTGCATCGCCGTCTTTAGAGCCTCCGGCTTTGCATCCGGTCAGCGCGAGCAGCAGGCAGGAAAGAAGAACAGTCACTTTGAACAGTTTTTTAGAAAACATCACATATCCCCCCATAGGACATTAATTGTTTTGGTTTACACAAATCTGGCTTTGCCATTTTTTTCACATTGAGCAATTGCTGTGCCATGAGTGCCCGCTCTTTTTGTTTTACAGGTCATTCAAATCGGGGAAAATCGAGAAAGAAGCGTGTTACCTGTTCTTAACGTACGAAGTGCAAGGAGCTTGTCGCGGGCAGAAGGTGAAAAAGTTCACATCCAGATCTGGTGCGCTTTGGATAACGGGGGAGCTGGATTTTGTAAACCTCGTTGCAAAACGGCAACCAGCATTGAGTGTAGGAGAGAGCTGTCAGTGATATCCGCTTGAATTTCTGAGGGATACCATATAGATGTTGCAAAAATGCACCGGGTTGCATAAATGCACAGTCGTGGTAAGTCCCCGATTATAAAAGGAAAACCCCCGAAAAGAAAACTTTTCGGGGGTAACTGCTTGGAGCAGTTTATGGTAGTGAGGTTCTTAGAAGAAAATCTTAAAGACCGAGAACTTTGGCTGCGTTATTGTACATGACGTTCTCGTAAACATCTTTTTCAAAGGGCAGGTTTGCGTATTTTTCAAGCTGCTCACGGTAGTCAATGAAAGGGTGCGCAGAAGCGAACATGAGTTTATCACCGATAATGGTGTTTGCTGCCTGCACATAGGCTTCGGCCTGAGGCCAGAGTTCGTACTCGGAAATTTCCATAAAAACGTTTTTGTTGCGCTGGGTTACGATAATTGCTTCGTTGACCCATGGGTAACCGCCGTGGCTCATGATGATCTTCAGTTCAGGGAAGTCGCGGGCAACGAAATCGATGTAGCGGGGCGCTACGTGGTCGATAACTGCGCCGGGTACAAAGCTTGCGGTTCCGGTGGTGAAGATAATAGGGATTTCGAGCTCGCAGCACTTGGCGTAAACCGGATAGTACTTGGCATCGTTAGGATAAATTTTGGCGAGGTACGGGTCTACAGCAGCACCGCGAATGGAGTCGTTTTCAGTTACCACCTTCTGGAGATCACGGATAGCGTCCATGCCTTTGTGCGGGTCAATGCCCCAGTAGCCGATGAATTTTTCAGGGCATTTTTTGCAAAAATCAAGCAATGCGCCATTGCCGTTAGCCATGGATGCGTAGGTGGTTTCGCAGTCGCGTCCGGTGATTACAGCCTTGACCACATTGTTCTCGTCCAGACCTTTGATGATGTCTTCAAACGGCTCGGGCTTCTGCTTGTGGAAATCGATTGCTTCACAGAGGTCCTTGAACATTGCGCTATTGGCAATGCCGTTGATTACTTCGGGGGTATTGGGTCTGAATCGGAAGTCGATAACGTTCATTTTGTTACTCCTTAAAAAGTATTAATGCGAAATAATGTACCCCCTTTGAGCAAGCATGATGCCAAGGCGAGGTGCTGGCAGAAAAATTGCTAAGATAAAAATATGGAAGATTTACTTATATACGTAGGCGCGTGGTTTATCGCCGGGGTGGTGAACCATATTGCGGGTTTGGGCGCGGCTATGGTCGCCATGCCTATTGTGGTCCCGTTTATCCCCTTAAGCGTAGCGGTCCCCAGTTCGACACTGATCGTACTCAGCATCAATCTGCAGTTGGGTTGGAATTTCAGACAATATATCCAGTGGCCCGACCTGCGTTATATATTTTTCGGCGGAATTGCCGGAACCGTAGCCGGGGTTTATTTGATCAGCTCCCTCCCCAACGAGACTTTGAAGATGCTGATGGCGGTCTTTTTGATCTGTTATGCGTTCTATGCCCTGTTCCTTGAAAAGGGAGGTCCGGGCGGCATTGATTCCCGTTGGGGAGTGCTCGCCGGAAGCCTCTCAACATTTTTCGGTTCAGCCTTCGGATTTAATGGACCTCCGCTGGCTGTGTACACTGCCATGTCCGGCTGGACTGCGGATGCTGCCAAGGGCACGCTGGGAGCATGTTTTATCTTAACCGGATTCGCCATACTTTCCGGACAGATGGCCGCCGGCTTGCAAAATATGCAGACTCTGGCCTATTTTCTGGCAGCCGGACCTGCTGCATTAGCCGGAGGCTGGGTGGGCATTCGCTGCTCGCGTAACTTTAAAAAAGAAACCAGTCGCAAGGTGCTTCTGGC
Organism: Maridesulfovibrio pacificus (SeqCode); assembly: GCF_048612815.1. Taxonomy (NCBI): domain Bacteria; kingdom Pseudomonadati; phylum Thermodesulfobacteriota; class Desulfovibrionia; order Desulfovibrionales; family Desulfovibrionaceae; genus Maridesulfovibrio; species Maridesulfovibrio pacificus (SeqCode). The sequence continues at coordinate 2,989,613 of NZ_JBLZNE010000001.1, read as the reverse complement.
ACTAATTTTATTCGCAGGCAGTTCCATTTTTTATTCCTGCATTTAAGTCACAGGATTTCAGCCATGAAACATGAAGAAGCTTATCCCAAAAGAATCTCCCAGAAATATAAATATGTAATCTCCAACTACCTTTGTCAGGTCTTTGATACCATGAGTGACGGTCTGTATATTTCCGATAAGGACGGGGAGACTCTGGCTGTTAATACCATGTATGAGAACCTGACCGGATTGGAGGCCCGCGATCTTCTTGGCCGGAATGTAAAGGATCTGGTCGAGGAAGGGGTGTTTGATGTGGCCTTGAACTCCGAAGTCGTGCAGTCCAAGAAGACTTCCACCACCGTGCAGATCACCGGTAAGGGGCGCAAGGTTGTACTCACCGCACATCCTATCTTTGACTATGATGAAGATGTGGAGCTGGTCGTCACCTATGTGCGTGACATTGCTCTTATCTCCCAGCTGAAAGATCAGGTTGCGGCCCAGCGGCAGCTGATCGATAAATATCAGCACGGTATCAACCAGAAGCCTGAAACCCTCTACCTTGCCCCGCAAAGCAAGGTTATGAAAGATCTTTTTACGCAGGTGCAGCGGGTCGCCAAGACTGATGCCACTGTCCTTTACCTTGGAGAAACCGGGGTTGGTAAGGATGTTATGGCCCGTGAGATGCACGATTACAGCAAGCGCAAAAACAATTCCTTTTTCAAGGTTGATTGCACCTGTATCCCGGAAAACCTCATTGAGTCGGAGTTGTTCGGTTACGCGCCCGGAGCTTTTTCCGGAGCCGATTCCAAAGGTAAGCTCGGCCTCTTTGAGATGGCTGACAAGGGAACCCTTTTTCTCGACGAAATCGGGGAACTGCCCATGCCCATGCAGGGTAAGTTGCTGCGTGTTTTACAGGATGGGGAAATCCAGCGGGTGGGGGCCACCAAGACCCGCAAGATTGATGTACGCGTCATTGCGGCAACCAACCGTAATCTTGAGGAAGAGGTCAAGAACGGTAATTTTCGAAGCGACCTTTTTTACCGCTTGCAGGTTGCGGTCATTAATATCCCGCCCCTGCGTGAGCGTGGCGGGGATTTGCTCGCCATCATCAGATTTTTCCTCAAGCAGTTCAATACCCGCTATAAAAGACAAGTCCGTCTTTCAGCCTATGCCGAAGAGGTTATGCTTAACTACCGCTGGCCCGGAAACATCCGTGAACTGGAGAACCTGATCCACAGCCTTGTCGTGACTTGTGACAACAATCTTATTCAGATTGAAAACCTTCCCACCGCCATGATCGAGAAAAGTGCCGTGTCCAAGGCTTCCAGCGGTCTGGAGTTGAATATGGACGGTTATGGAGGCAAGGACCTTAAGGATATTATGGCTGAGTTTGAGACACAGGTTCTGCTGAATGCGGTAAAGATTCACGGTTCCATTCCCAAGGCAGCCAAGGCTTTAAATGTTAACCGGACTACTGTTTTTCGTAAGCTGAAGAAGGCCGGGGTTGAGGTATGAAGATGGATTAAGGGCTTGCGAAAAATTCGTAAGCCCTTTGTTTTTTATAAGTGAAAAAGAATTGTGTTGCATTGACAGGTGCATCATCTTTGCTAAGGTCTGGCATATTCTTACTAAACTTTAAGGCGGGACCTTTTATGAATAATGCGAGTCAAAATGCAAGTCAGGTTTTGGAAGTAGAACAATCAACGATATTTAACTGGTTTGATCATATTAAAGAACTAGGGCTGGATGTCTGGCAGAATGGAGTACCCGGAGTAAGTCTGATCAATATCGGTCAGGCTGTCGCAGTCTTCCTTTTTTTCATAATTCTGCGTCGGTTTATCACAAAATTCACCATGAACCGTTTGCAGAATATCTTTGATAAGCATGAAACCCAAGGCGGGGGCAGTGTTCTTAAAGCCCTTGCAGAGCCCATCCGTTTTATTCCGGTGGTGTTGGGGCTGTTTTTTGCGGATCAATGTTTGGATTTCCCTCTGCCTGTCGAAGTATTTACGAATACCATTGTTAAGGCATTGACCCTGTTTGTCATCTTCTGGTCTGCTTTCAATCTTGTTTCCGTGGCTACCAAAATTTTCCGTAAGCTTGAGAGTGTGCTCACTCCCTCTCTTGTTGGCTGGCTGATCAAGCTGGTTAAGTTTGTCGTAGTCCTGATGGGTGTGGCGAGCATCCTTGAGCTGTTCGGTATTGATATCGGGCCTATCCTCACAGGTCTCGGACTCTTCAGTGTAGCTGTTGCCCTTGGTGCCAAGGACCTTTTCCAGAATATTATCGCTGGGATTTCCATCATTGCCGAGAGTCGTTTTGATGTCGGGGACTGGGTTACGGTTGACGGCAAAGTCGATGGAACCGTTGAGTTCATAGGATTCCGTTCCACTCGTATCCGCCGTTTTGATAAGGCTCCTGTATATGTTCCGAACTCAACTTTATCTGATAACTGCCTGATCAACTTTAGCAAGATGACTCACAGGCGCATCTTGTGGAGTATCGGGGTGGAATATCGCACAACGACAGAGCAGCTGAAGCTTATACAGGAACGGGTGATGGAGTATATCTCGAGCAATGATAATTACGCGCAAGCGCCGGAGGTTTCCACCTTCATGCGTGTTGTTCAGTTCGGGGAGTCATCCATAGATTTCCAGCTTTACGCATTTACCAACACTACCAATTGGATGGATTGGCTGAAAATAAGGGAAGATCTGGCCTATCGCATTAAAGAGATTGTTGAAGTCGAGGCCGGAACATCTTTCGCTTTTCCCTCACAGTCTATTTATGTTGAGTCTGTTCCCGGAGTGGTTGCTGAGAATTTTACTCCACCGAAGGATTAATCGGGATTTGAGTTGTATCAATGATTGGGTAAGGGCTTGCGATTTTTCGCAGGCCCTTTTTTGTTAGGTTGCGAGTATTTGCTCTTTTTTCGATCTTGTTGATAGAAGTAATGCATTAATTTATTGCAGCGAATACGTTACCTAAGGGGTAGAGATGATAGATTTTACCGAGATACAAAACGGAGAAGTATGGGAGCTTTTTGCTAGAGATTTTTTAGAAGCATATGGTTTTTATATCGAGTCTCCTCCCTCAAGAGGTGCTGACGATGGAAAGGATATGCTTGTTACTGAAAGGTTGGGCGGGCGTTTAGGAACATATGAATTTAAATGGCTTGTAAGTTGTAAGCATAAAGCAACAAGTCAAAGGTCGGTATCTGAACAAGATGAACAGAATATTCTTGAAAGGTTGCGAGCCTTCGGTGCTGATGGTTTTATAGGCTTTTACTCAACAATCGCATCATCTGGATTGGGAAAAAGGTTGGACTCACTGAAAGCTCAAGGTGAAATTAAAGACTACAAAATTATGGATGGTCGTTTTGTAGAAAACAATGTTATTACCGCGGGATATTCTCATCTCTTTTTAAGCTATCTGCCCCAATCATATTTGCTGGCGAAACCGATTCACAATGTTTGTGAAGAATACGAACCATTGCGCTGTAGGGCTTGTGGGAAGGATTTACTTAGAGAAAATTACAATAGTTCGAACAAAGGTAATATTATTTTTGCATCTAAGGAATTCAATCATTTTGAACAAGTTTATTGTGTCTGTACAGGAGAGTGTGACAATAAGTATGAACGTATGTTGTATTCTTCGTTGGGATTGACAACTTCATGGCATAGTCTTGCCGACTTAAGCATTCCAGTTGAATATTTGAGATTTGTGATGGGGACCATGAATGGACTTAAAACTGGTGAAGTCGTTTATACTGAAGAAGCTTTTAAGGACTTGAAGGGAATACTTATTAAGCTTGCCCAGATTGTGTTAAGATTTACTAATGATCATGAAATGGAGCGAGTGAGGGACCTCCGCTCTCTAACTTTTTAAAGTATTTTTTAATTAACCCAAAAACTCCCCCGCAGAAATATTTCTGCGGGGGAGTTTTTATAAGTAACCAGTAACTTAAAAAATGGACCCGCAACAAAAGTTGTGGGTCCATTTTGGTATGCCGACCTTTAAGTCTGCTGGTTATGCATTCTTAATATATTGAATTTTTAATTTCTCTGCTCGGAATGCTCCCGGTAACATGGAGTGTGAAGGGGAAGCTCCGGGAACATTCCGTGGTGCTGCAGAGTGGAAAGAGTGTGGAACGGGCTAAAAATTATTATACTTGTCTACCAGAACCTTGATTTTGGCGAACACTTCTCCGTCCAGCTGAGTGGAAGCATCGAGCGGGAAATCGCGGCCTAGGTTTTCGTACTTGGGCTGGCCCATACGGTGATACTCGAGGGCTTCGTACTCACATTTCTCGCCGGGAAGTTTGGATATGAAATTGATGATATCCAAGACATCCTTTTCGCTGTCATTGAAGCCGGGGATGATGGGGGTGCGGACCCTGATCTTCAGTTTGGGGAAATGCTCTTTGATCTTTTTCAGGTTCTCGATGATTGCCTTGTTTGAATGTCCTGTGAATTCCTTGTGTTTGTCGCTGTCCATGGACTTGATGTCGTACATGAGGGTGTTCACGTAAGGCAGACATTCCTCGAAGGTTTCCCATGCAGCAGCACCGCAGGTTTCCACCGCAGTATTGATATGGCGGCGGCGTGCTTCGCGGAGCAGAGCAAGAGCGTAGTCGGGCTGGGCAAAGGGTTCTCCGCCGGAAAGGGTCATGCCTCCGCCGGAACGGACATAGAACATTTCATCTTCTTCAACGCGCTTGAGCACCTTATCTACAGTCTGTTCTTCACCGTAAACGATGATTGCATCATTAGGGCATGCTGTGGCGAGATGCAGCTCATTTCTCGCCAGATCATGATCGAGGTCGATTTTTTCATCTTCGCCGAAGGTGATAGCACCGGAGGAACAGTGATCCACACAACGGGTGCATTTGTCGATACCGAGACATTTGTTGCGGTTGTAGGCCAGTTCGGGCTGGAAATTTTGGGATTCAGGGTTGGAACACCATGCGCAGCGCAGGGGACAGCCTTTGAGGAATACGAGAGTCCTGATTCCGGGGCCGTCATGAACGGAATATTTCTGGACGCTGAAAACTAAGCCGGTCTGCTTTTTATCAAGAAGGGAACTCATTGTGTTTATGCCTTATATCGCCCGAGGTTGCCTCTACGACGGACAGGGAAGATTAGGTAGTTTTCAATTCTGCCAACGGCGAAGCCTGCTAAAAAGTTTTGGGATTCTTAAGCCCTTTTCCCAAAAGGGTTTAAGCCGCCGGAGGCAAAATCTTTTCATCAAAAAGCGCGGAGCGCCTCAAATCTAAAAAAGTCGGCGGGCTGAGGAGGATCAGCCCGCCGACCGGACTCACGTATGAGGCCATAAAGGGTGTTGATATATACTCTTTACTAGATGGTTTCGTGTGCGGTTCTTCTGATCAGGTCATCCTGCAGGTCTTTGGACAGGTCGCAGAAGTATGCGGAGTATCCTGCGATACGAACGATCAGGTTGCGGTACTGCTCGGGGTTGGCCTGAGCTTTTTTCAGGGTATCCGCGTTAACAACGTTGAACTGGATGTGCCAGAGGCGCAGGTCGCAGTAGGTGCGGATGAAGTCTACCAGTTTCTTGGTGCCTTCTTCTCCTTCCACGCACTTGGGGGTGAACTTGATGTTTACCAGACGTGCAGCACGTTCACGGTAGTTGAAGTTCTTGGTGGTGTAGTTGGAGAGCATAACCGCGGTGGGACCGTTTTTGTCTGCACCGTGGGATGCGGAGGAACCGTCGGAAAGCGGGGTGTATGCGTAACGGCCGTTAGGAGTAGCGGATACAACTTTACCGAAAGGTACGTGGGAAGTGAAAGGCACGTAACGAACGTCGAGATGTACGCCGAGTTCCATCTGGTACTTGTTGGCGAAGGATACGCAGAGTTCATCAAGGTCTTTGGCAATGGAATCCGGGTAAGGGTCGTTGTTGCCGTAGCAGGGAACGTTCTGGAGCATTGCACGAACATCTTCATGACCTTCGAAGTTTGCCTTACAAGCTTCGACAATCTGTTCCATGGTCAGAACCTTGTCTTCGAAGACGAGCTTCTTGATGGCAACGAGGGAGTCGACAACAGTACCGAGGCCCATGAATTCGAAGTAACCGAGGTCGATTCCGCCGGGTACATCGGGCTGGTGCAGGTCGGTGCAGCTTTCCATGCACAGGTCGTGCATTGCGGAACCGAAAGGTGTTGCAAAGTGGTTCTTGCGCAGGCGGATAACGTTTGCCTGCTGAACGAAAGCGTTCTTCAGGAAGTTGTTATGCTGTGCTTTGTATGCATCGTAGAACTCTTCCCAAGTCTTGAAGGAGCAGGGATCTCCGGTCTCGATGGAGAGCTGCTTGTCGCCGTACTTGAGCATCTTTCCGTTGTAGAGAACCATTTCAACCGCTGCTGCAAAGTTGATGTAGGGGTTACCGGAAGTGTAGGTGTCGCGGTTGGGCATTCTGATTTCTGCGCAGCCGGATACAGCGTAGTCGTAGATTTCCTCGAATTTAGCGCCCTTGGAGAGGTGCAGGGGAATAACTTCTTCATCGTTGATCAGTTTCGGAAAACCGGAACCTTCTTTGATGGTTTCAGCAACTTCAGCAAGGAAACGCTCCGGTGAACGTGCGTGGATACGTGCAGCGAGGTCGGGGTAGTGATGCGGGAACTCACGCTTGGAACGCAGGAAAAGGTAGGTGAGATCGTTGGTTGCATCAACGCCGTCTTTGGTCTGACCGCCAACGGTGACAGCTTCCCAGTGTGCGTAGCCTTCGTTGAATGCGCCGCCCTGAGGGGAGATGTAGAGGTCGATGAACTGAGCCATGCCTACGTACATGCATTCGATGAATTCGATAGCCTTATCATCATCAAGGATACCTGCTTCAACGTCCTGCTCGTAGTAGGGGTAGAGGTACTGGTCCATGCGGCCGTTGGAGATGATGGTACCGGTCTTTTGCTCAAGACGGGAGAACATCTGGGTGAACCACTGGGACTGAATTGCTTCGTGAAAGTTGGTTGCGGGCTTCTCAGGAACATTGCGGCATACTGCAGCCATGGTTTCCAGCTCAGCCTTGCGGGTAGGATCGGTTTCTGCCGCAGCTTTTTCAGCAGCGAGGTCAGCGTGGCGGTTAGCCCAGAGAATAACAGCGTCGCAGATAATCACGATAGCTTCAAGGAAAGGCTTGTCCTGAGTGTTGGCTTTGGGGGAGAAATCGTCGAGAGCGTCGAGTCTTTCCTGTGCTTCTGCACGAATGCCGCCGAAACCACGCTTGAGGATCTTTTCGTAGTCGTGAACCCACTGCAGGGAGGAACGGAAAGAAGAGGTTTCGTTAACGATAAAGCGGGAGATCAATCCTTCAGGATCATCGTAGGTCAGGGTGTGAACTTCTTCGGGCAGTGCCTGATTCAGTGCTTCGTGGTAGGTTTTGCCTTTCCAGAAAGGAGCAATCTGCTCGATGACGATTTTAGCGTCTTCTTCAGTAATAGAGAAGGGAGATCCGGAACGCTTGGGCAGTTCTTCAACAGCCATGTCGAGGAAGTCGCCGTCCAGTTCGGGGTAGAGGATGCCGTAACGGCCGGGGTAACCTGCACGGCCGCAGAGCAGGTTGTCATCATCAATGTATACAGTGATGTTTTCAGCAACGTGCTTCATGGCTTTAGCCCAGCGCAGGACCAGAGGCTGGCCTTCGGTTTTTTCCATGGACTTGGTGAAGTAAAGAGCACGCTCAACGTCGATGGCGGGTTTCTGGCCTTCGATGGTGTCGAGAATTTTGAAAACACGTTTATGTGTTTCGCGGAAAGGGTTAGCTTTACCTGCAATTTTATCTTCGAGCATCTGCTCATGAGGTGAACGACAACATTCCATTTGGATTCTCCTTCTATGTTTACTGTGGAAAATTTGTGACCACAATTGTGGGCGAATTGTTTTTCCTTGAGCATGGAGTGTGCCAAAATGAACAAGCTGTTTAATGTATTGAAAATAAAGAGTTTTGTCTTGATGGGGCTTTTCGGATGATATCGGTAGGTAATGGGGGTAATGTTGCAATTTGGAAACCGGAATTAGTCAAATCCGGTTTATCCAAGTAAAACGGGGAGTAATCACTTTGTGCAGTTTTGCAACTTGATTGTGCTGGGTGCAGTTTTGCAACCGGGGGCAAGTTGGGACTTATTTATAAGTTGAGGTGTGCCGTTAATCTTACTAGATCATGAATCCTTGACCATCTGTCATACAAGACTTACATGTATGACAAGGAGGATATCGAAATGTTATCCGTAAGATTACCTGAAGAGATTGAACAAAAGCTTACCCAGCTTGCTGAGAAGACAGGCCGGACCAAGTCCTACTATGCTAAAAAAGCAATCATAAGCTTTCTTGAAGATAAAGAAGATCATTTGCTGGCTGTGCAGGCTTATGAAGAACATCTTGAGAGTGGCAAGAAAACATTCAGTAGTGCAGAAGTGAGAAAAGACCTTGGCTTGGAAGGTTGAGTATACCGCACGGGCCAAGAAGAGTTTGCGTAAGCTGGATCAACAAACCGCCCTGCGCATTGTTGATTATATGGACAACCTGCCAGATGATCCAAGAGATCAAGGGAAAGGCTTGGTCGGCAATCTTGCTGAGTTCTGGCGATACCGTGTTGGAAATTATCGGGTTCTGGTGAAGCTGGAGGATGACAAGCTCGTTATCCTTGTTGTTGAAGCTGGGCATCGGCGCAAAATTTATGGCGGGCATTAGTTTTATTCAAACTGACAAATTTCAAGAGCCGTTTCGCGATATCGCGAAACGGCTCTTTTTATGTACCAAAAACGTACCTGCAAGGGAGGTCGCAGGTCCGTTAAATCGCGAAAGGAGTTTTCGCTTAGGGGTATATGGTACTTGCAAGGAGTTCTGCGCTGAGTGCAGTCAGAATTACTTCTTTGTTCTCGCTGAAAGAGAGGGAAAAGTCTTTTCCGTATTTGGTGAAGTCTTCTTCGGCGATGAAGGGAACATCTATGTTTTTATTTATATCAAAGCGGTCATGCAGTGGCTTGGAAAGCGAACGAACCTGATCCTCGCCGGCGGTTTTTTGTTGTTAGCGGAGTTATAGCTTTACTGGATGCATGTTGGATTAACTTATGTCTAATTCCGATTGGAAGTATTTAAAATGGTGATGTATTTGTAACTCCTTTAAAGGAATGGTCAATCTTAATCAGGAATGGAGTTGTTGTATGGAGTCATTAGCGATCAGATTCAAGCCGGGGCAGGACATCCTGCTTGAACTTGAACGTATTGCGCAGGAACGGGAAATTGAAGCCGCATGTGTGTTGACCTGTGTGGGCAGTCTGACGAAAGCCGTCCTGCGTTTTGCCAATCAGGGGGAAAGCACGGAACTTAACGGGCATTTTGAGATAGTATCCCTGACCGGGGTGCTCTCCCGTCATGGCTCCCATTTTCACCTCGCTATATCCGACGACGAAGGCAAAACCATCGGTGCGCATCTGATGGAGGGAAGTAAAGTCTACACTACCGCTGAAATAGTGCTGGCTGTCTTTCCAGAATATTCCTTTCTGAGAAGTTTCGACCCCCAGACCGGTTATCCGGAACTGGAAATCAAATCACAAACCAGCAAGTAAGGAGTGAGTGGGATGGGTGTTAGCGACCAGATTAAAAAGGATTTTACAACATTTACCTGGGTTCTGATTGCAGTGGCAATCGTCATCAACATCGCCGTAGGTCAGCTTGTCTCTTTGCTTAAGCTGCCTATTTTTCTTGATTCCATAGGAACAGTAATGGTGGGTGTACTTGCCGGACCGTGGGCAGGCGGACTTGCCGGACTTATCACCAACCTGATCTGGGGCGTTATTTCCTCTCCCGTGGCCGCAGCTTTTGCTCCGGTAGCAATGGTTATCGGTATTGCCGCCGGTATCTGTGCCCGTATGGGTATGTTTAAAACATGGTGGACTGCCATTATCGCCGGTCTGATCATTACCGTCTTCAACTCTGTTGTTGCCGTACCCATCCGCCTGTATATGTTCGGCGGTATTACCGGAAGCGGTGCTGACTTTGCCATGGCCTATCTGCTGGCACTGGGCCGTGATCTGTTCGGTTCCGTGGTTGTGACCGTGTTCACCACTAATGTTATCGACAAGGTTGCCACAGCCGTGCTGGTTTGGGGTATTGTGAAGAGCCTTCCCGCAAGAACTGCTGCACGTTTTCCTGCGCTGGCAAAGGCATAAGGGAAAAGTTTTTGTCGACTGAAAGTACTTCTCTTTTCAATGAGGGAGAGTCCTGTATCCATTCCGTCCACCCCCTGAGTAAGCTTGCATTTGTGCTGCTCACGGGGGTGGCGGTTTATTGTGCTCCGGGCGGGCCTTGGCCGGATGCGGTGTTGCTGCTTCTAAATGTGGTACTCGCATTTGTGGCCGGAGTCGCGGGTCGGGTCTGGAGATTTGTCTGGCGTACTCTGCTGCCTATAGTCTTGTTCATGATTCCGATTCACGGTCTGCTTTATCCCGGCAACAGCAGTGTCTTGGTTTCATATCATGGTATTTCAATTTATGCCGAAAGCTTGGTGTTTGCCGCAACTATCCTGTTGCAATTGGCTACGGTTCTGAACGCTTCGTTAATATTTGTGTTCAGTACTGATCCGGCGGATTTGATCACCTCCCTGATTCAGTCCGGTTTGCCGTCATCACTGGCTTATGTCTGCGGCAGTCCTTTGCTCATGCTCCCGGCTATGCGGGCACGGGTGAAGACTATCCAAGATGCGCAAAGGGCGCGGGGACTTGATTCAGAAGGGAGTTTTCTAAACAGGGCGCGTTCTATTGCCCCATTGATTTCTCCTCTGATTCTGGGAGCTTTTGCCGAGATTGAACAACGGGCCATTGCCCTTGAATTACGTGGATTCAGCGCAAAGGGAGTGCGAACTTCCATACGGGTGGTTGTTGATTCTCCGGCGCAGCGGACTGCCAGACGTTTGATGTTACTGTTCTGCGTGTTGCTCCTGATCTATAAAACAGTGCCTTATCGCTATGTCATTTATTGAGATTAAAAATTTTACCTACAGCTACGCTTCTTCGGCTTCTCCTGTTTTGCGTAATCTAAATTTAGAAATCGGTGCAGGAGAGTTCGTAGCCTTGATCGGAGCCAATAATAGCGGAAAATCCACGCTTTGCAACGCCCTGTGCGGAGCTGTTCCTCAGCTTTATCATGGTAAATTTGAAGGCAATGTACGTGTTTGCGGCAAAGATACTTCTGATACCCCCTTGCCAGAACTGTCCGAATCCGTGGCCCTTGTCATGCAGCACCCTGAACGTCAGCTTTCCGGTATCCGCTTTACTGTTGCCGAGGAAGTTGGCTTCAGCCTTGAGAACCGGGGAGTGGATCGCGATGAGATCTTAGACTGCGTTGATGACGCCTTGGCTTTGACCGGACTTTCAAATTTTGCCGAACGTTCTCCGCATCATCTTTCCGGAGGGCAATTACAGAAAGTGGCTCTTGCTTCAGCTCTCGCCTGCGATACACCTGTTCTTGTTCTTGATGAACCGACCACCTTTCTTGATCCCTTGGCGGCGCGTCAGGTTTTTGAGATTTTGGACGGCTTATGCAGTAAGGGGAAAACCATAGTCCTCGCCGAGCAGCGTTTGGAAGGTATTGCTATTCATGCCGATCGGGTTATCGCTATGCACGAGGGTAGGGTCGTTCTGGACGGGCCGCCTGCCGAGGTCCTTGGCTCCCCGTTGCTCAAGGAAATTGGTTTGGATTGGACTCGTTTTAGCAAAGTTTCCGAACTGGCCCGTAAGCGTAAGCTTTGGGCAGAAGGGAGGGCGTTGGCAACGACCTTCGCTGAAGTTATTGATGGTCTGGAGGTTCGTTATGACAATTGAGGTAACGAATCTTTCATTCAGCTACGAGTCCGGAGTTGAAGCTCTTAAAGATATTTCATTGATCCTTAATCAGGGCGAAATCGTAGCTTTGCTGGGGCATAACGGCTCCGGTAAAAGCACACTGGTGCGTCATTTTAACGGACTTCTGCATCCATCAAGCGGCAGTGTTAAAGTTAATGGCATTTCAACAGTGGAGGAGAAAGTTTCCCGGCTGGCGGGAACGGTAGCCATGCTTTTCCAGAATCCCGATGATCAGATCTGCAAGGCAACTGTTTGGGATGAAATCACTTTCGGACCGAAAAATTTGGGGTATGAGACTAAGCGTATCCAAGAACTGGGCGAGAAATTTTTGTCTTCACTGGGGCTACAGGAACTGAAGGATTGCAATCCTCATGATCTTGGTTTCAGCGAACGTAAACGTCTGGTCATGGGTTCGGTTCTGGCAATGGATACGGCCATAGTGGTTTTTGATGAACCGACTGCCGGACTTGATCCGCGTGAAATTATGATGCTCGAGAGCGAAATTCGTAAGCTTAGGAATGCAGGGCGGACAGTAGTGATCATCAGTCACGATATGGATTTTGTGGCTGAGAATTGTTCAAGGGCCATTTGTCTTGAGAATGGAATAAAGCAGTTTGATGGTAAGGTCGCGAACCTTTTCATTAATAATGATTTGCTTGAGCGTTGCGGGCTGTTACCGCCACAGATTGTGCAGTTGAGCAACTATTATGGTTTGCAATTGGATGAAATTTCCCCGCAGGGGTTCATGGAAAAATTGCTGTCCTAAGCAGTCTTGCCAAGCCTTGCTCTCCTTGTGTAAAAAGCCCTCATGACACCTGCAATCAATATAGCTAAGAAAAAGAAAATAAAGTTTAAAGTCCACGAATATGAACATGATCCTTCTGCCGAGGCTTACGGCAAGGAAGCAGCGGAAAAGCTGGGCGTTGATCCTGAACGGGTTTTCAAGACGCTGGTAGCCGGAAGCGGGAAAGATCTTTTTGTCGCAGTAGTTCCGGTTATGAAAATGCTCGATCTGAAATCGCTGGCTAAGGCCGTGAAGGTCAAGAAAATCGCCATGGCTGATGTAAAGCTGGTTGAACGCATCACCGGATATGTGGTCGGCGGGGTAAGTCCGCTGGGCCAGAAAAAGTTATTGCCTACCGTAATTGATAAATCAGCAGAAAATTTCGAGACCATTTATGTCAGCGGCGGCAAGCGCGGCTTGGATATCGAGCTTAGGCCGCAAGATCTTGCAGGTTTACTGCGCGGTTCATTTGCCGAGATTGCAAGATAGTTTTTTACAACTAAAATAAGTTCTTACAGGCCCGTCCGGTTATATTCGGACGGGCCTGTTTTGTGGCAGGTTTTACTTCGGATAACAAATAGTTTGACAATCAAATTAAGTTGGCGATAAGTAGCTTGAAACGAGTTTAATTTGATTTTCAAACTATATGGAGTTCAAAGTGGATTTTGATTCAATCTTCCTGGTTGCCATGCAGTCCAGCCTGTTTCTCGGCCTCATTCACGGGATCAACCCTTGCGGTCATTCATGGCTGGTGCTGGCTCCTTTTGTTTACGGAGAGAAGAATGGCAAGCGGGTCTTTTCACTGACCAGCGCATTTATTCTGGGGACGACTCTCGCCTGCCTCGGTATCGGGCTTACTCTGGGGTCTATATCCTTGACCATTCCTGATTCGCTGACATACATCGTGGACATCATAACCGTGCTGATTCTGGTTCTTCTGGGGGCAATCCTGATTATCAAGCCGGAACTGCTGCATAGCCATGACCATGACCACGATCATGAACACGGGGAGCATAGCCATCATGATCACCATCAGCATGACCATGACCACCATCACCACGATCATGATCACGGCCATTCCCATCACAGTTGCGGATGTTCATGCAGTCACGGAAAAACAGCCTTAAGAAGCGTTACCTTTTGGGGACTTTTTTCCATCGGGTTTGTGAATATGATTGTGCCGTGCCCTACTGTGGCGATTATGTATAAGTACGCCCTTGATTCCGGCAGTGTCTTCAAGGGCACAGCGGTGTTCGCCAGTTATGCGGTGGGAACAGCCATTGCGCTTGCGGCAGTGATCTATGCCATTTACCGGGCGGCATCATTTGTACGCACCCTTGAGCAGGATTGGGTGGAGCCGCTGGTAATGCGAACTGCCGGGGTAATGACCATCGCTTTCGCGGTTTACAGTTACACAACTATTTAAATATATGAGGTGGATGTGCTCGACAAGCTCAACCATGCGGTGATTGAATTTTACGAAAAGCTTTCTTCATGGGAACACGATGTGGTCCGCGAAAAAGGACTGACTCTGCCCCAGATGCATACCCTTGAGGTACTCGGCATCCATAAGGCTATGCGTATGAAAGAACTGGCCCAGCGTATGGGTATTACCACCGGGACTTTGACTGTGCTGGTCGATCGCCTTGAGGATAAAGAGTTTGTCTGCCGTAAGCCGCACCAGACTGATCGCCGTTCCATCATTGTTGAACTTACCGGGACAGGGCAGGAAATGTTCGAAGAGCATGACCGCCTCCACCTACGGCTCATTGAGGAGTTGACCTCTGAATTTTCTGAAGAGGAAAAGGTGATCCTGCTCGGCTGTATTGAAAAAATGAATGGTGCTTTTTAGGAGCCGTATTTAGATTTACGAACATTTTATGAACAATTGTGGAAAACTTTTGTGCGTAATTATGAATCCCGCAATCTTTGTGATTGCGGGATTTTTTTATAATGACTGCCCGTATTTTGATTTTAATAACCGATTTTGGTTGAAAAGCATTCTCATTTTCATTAGTGCTGCTGAAATTGTTTTGAGTCGTATCAACTATATCCACTGAATGAAAATGAGAGTCGTTTTCTGTATAGAAGGGGCGGGGAATGAAATATACATTTAAATTATCGCATAAAATAGTGGCCGGGATGATGGTTTTTCTGTTTTGCGCACTGTGTCTGGGGGGTGTTTCCATTTATACTTTGCAGGAATTGACTGAGAAAATGGAAGATCGAAATAATCTTGATGAAATAATAAGTATTGGCATGGAGGCACAGTCTGAAGCTCTTGATTGGTTAACCCACCGTGAAGAGCTGTCCATGAAAGAGAAGGGTGCAGAGCCGGAAGTCCTGCAAAATTACAGAAAGATGAGCCGGAGCATGAATGAAAGACTGGATGCTGTTGCAAGCTCCGGTGTCGACGCACAGATGGTTGCATCTATCGCTGCTCTGAAAAGTTCGTTTAATAGCTTTGACCGAGGCTTTCAAAAGTTTCAGGGCCAGTTTAATGAAGGGGTGGGGCATGTAAAAAGATTGCGTGAAATCTCAGGTGAAATTCTGGGGCAGGCCATTTCTCTGCAGAAAAGCATTGCCCGTACAGCACGGAAGCAGGACAAGAATATTACTATTCTCCGCGAGCAGGTCCTTTCCCTGCATGTCGGTCAGGACTACGAGCAGCTTGCCCGTTCTCTTGCAGATTCTATGGAAGGTCTGGATGAACTCACTGCCAAACAAAAGGCTGCAGCCATCCTGCTCAATAAGCCGCTCGGTTTTCAGGAGATGGCGAAAGACTTCATTCTTTATAAAGATGCAGCAAGCGGATCAGGCTTGATCGTTGATATCGAAAAAGTAATGGGTATTGACCCTGATTCTAGCATGGGTGCTTCCTATCCTCAGTTTGCTCCTTTATTCAACAGTGGGCGCGAGGCTAGACTGTTCAAATCAATTGTATCTTCGACAGGAGAATATCTGGATATTTTTAAAGCCTACTACCACACCAGCCTTGAGATGAAGAACTCCATGCAGTCCATGGAAGATGCCAGAGAAAAACTTACGGAGTTGGAATCATCCATCCGTACGGAGCAGGCTGAAAGTTACAACCTACTTCAGCAAAAGGCGGTCTATGTGGTCTCCGTCCTTGGCGGGGTTGTGGCATTGATCGGTCTGCTGCTTATTCTGCTTAGCCGTTTGATGATTATAAAACCGTTACGCCGCATTATCGGTGAAATTTCTATGACCAGCCGAAATCTCGAAGCTGGGAAAGGTGATCTCACCCACCGCATAGAGCAAAGCGGAAACGGCGAATTGGGTGATCTTGCCGGAGCATATAACGGGCTGATGCATGTTATTGAGGAAGATAAGAAAAAAGTTGAAGAGGCAACTGCCGTTGCAGAGCGTGAGGCACAGTCTGCACATGAGGCCCTTGCAGGGTTGAGTGAAGCTCAGAAAGAAGCTGAAGATGCTCGCAGGCAGGGGGTTCTCGATGTGGTCCGCAATCTTGAGCAGATAGTCAGCGGTCTTTCAAATGCTTCTGAAGAGATCAGCACGAATGTTGAGGAGTCCAGTCAACGCGCCCGTGAGCAGCAGAGCAGTCTTTCTGAATCCACTTCCGCGCTCGACCAGATGACCCATTCTATTCAGGATGTGGCCCGCAGTTGTTCCGATGCCGTTGTCGGTGCCGGAGAGGCTATGGATACTGCCACTAAAGGTGCGGCAATGACCGGTAAGGCCATCAGTTCCATCTTCAGTGTTAAGGAACAGAGTGAGCAGCTTAAGGAAAACCTCAATGATATGAACGTACAGGTTGAGGATATCGGCCGGATTATGTCTGTGGTTAGCGATATCGCCGATCAGACCAATCTGTTGGCGCTGAATGCCGCTATTGAAGCTGCCCGTGCCGGGGATGCCGGTCGTGGTTTTGCCGTGGTGGCGGATGAAGTGCGCAAGCTCGCCGAGAAGACCATGGACGCGACCCGTGATGTTACTCTCGTGGTTGAGGCCATTCAGGAAAGCTCGCGCACCAATGTTCAGTCTATGGAAGAGGCCGCGCAGTCCGTGTTGGACAGCACTGAGCTTGCGGAGCAGGCAGGGGATGCGCTTGAGGAAATTGTCTCACTTGTGGGCGGAGTGACCGGACAGGTTCGAAATATCTCCGCAGCAGCGGAAGAACAGTCCGTTTCTTCCGACCAGATTAACTCATCCTCCAAGAGTATTAACCAAATGGCGCAGATGACAACGAAATCAATGGATAAAACACGTAAATCAGCTGAGGACCTTTCCGGTCTGGCTGCGGAGTTGCGGTCGCTTATCGACGGTTTACGTGAAGAGTGTCGTGCGTCTTAATTATTTAATCAAAAGAAAGCTGCTGTTGTTTTCAGGTGAAAAAATATTTCAGCCGGACAATTCTGTCCGGCTGAAATTGTGTGAAAATGAGTAGGAGATTTTGTCTCTAAATCAAGGCCTTAGATGGTTATGAACAACGAATGAACAACTGTGGAAAACTGCTGTCCCACACGAGTTAGCCCATATGGCTCTAGGGCTGAAATGGTGTTGACCAAGAAAAAGTCTAGAGAGTCTTGACCGAATTCATCAGTCTGGTAGACTGCTTCAAGTCGTCAGCACTTCAGGAATCCGTTTCTGCTTTCTGAGCATATGGAAACTGATTAGTCGGGAACCCGGTTTGAATCCGGGGCGGTTCTGCCGCTGTCAGGGAAGCATTTTGTGTGATCCTGAGCCAGCACCCCGGCCTGAAGCATGCCTGCCCGGTGCTCCCTGCAAATTCATAGGTATGAGTTTGTTCTGTGGATGTCACCCCAGAATGGCAGGTCGGTTCAAACTGACCGGAATTTTATGTTTCTGACTTTTTTTCCGGTTCCAAAAGTCCTGCAGGATGCACCTATTGGGTCCCCTGCGTCAAAATGCACACCACCATAAGACACGGTTCAGCCGTGTGCTTGCAATCTGGGGAGGTTGCTTCCTTTTCTGCGTTCTTTTTTCGGCGCAGGTGGTGATGTGTGCGGACAAATTTTACAGGTAGCTAAATGCCCAAACAAATTCTCAAACGTGACGGTTGTCTCGAATCCTGGTCCACTGAGCGAATCTCAGAAGCAATTTTTAAAGCTTTGAAAGCAAGTGGTATCAAAGATCCTCTGCTGAGTAAGCGCCTTGGCCGCAAGGTTGAGCAGAAGCTCGCTGATGTTGATGTCCCTGAACAGGAAATGGTTCAGGACATGGTTCAGCTCGTTCTTATGGAGAACCGTCTTTATTCTGTAGCCGAACGCTACATCATATATCGTGAAAAACGCCGTGAACTGCGCCGTCAGGATGAAACCTATCTCGATATCGCCGGAACCATTGAAAGTTACCTTGACCGTTCCGACTGGCGTGTAAATGAAAACTCCAACATGGGCCATTCCTTTCAGGGATTGATGCTGCACATGTCCGGAGCGGTTCAGGCTCGTTACTGCCTTGAAAAATATCCCGAGGAAATCAGGCTTGCTCACGAGCATGGCTATTTCCACATTCATGATCTTTCTTTCGGTCTTGCCGGATACTGCGCGGGTTGGTCCCTGCGTGACCTGCTGCTGGATGGCTTCGGTCTTAAGGGACGTTGCTCTTCCGGTCCGGCTCGCCATTTTGATTCCATCACCGGACAGATGGTCAACTTCCTCGGCACCCTTCAGAACGAGTGGGCCGGTGCGCAGGCTTTCAACAACGTTGATACCTACCTCGCTCCCTTTGTTCGTCATGATGGTCTGGACTATGATCGTGTGAAGCAGATGGTGCAGAAGTTGATTTTCAACCTGAACACCACCTCCCGCTGGGGCGGCCAGAGTCCGTTCACCAACTTTACCTTTGATATGGTTCCGCCAAAGCACATCGCTAATGAGCCGGTAATCATCGGTGGTGAGTTCCAGGATACCACTTACGGTGAGTACCAAGAGGAAATGGAGATGATCAACCGTGCGTTCGTTGAAGTCATGCTTGAAGGTGACTCCGATGGCCGTATCTTCTCCTTCCCCATTCCCACCTACAACGTTACCCCGGATTTCCCGTGGGAAAGTGAAGTGGGCGAGCTGCTGCTGCAGATGACCGCCAAGTACGGCGCACCTTATTTCCAGAACTTCATCAACTCCGACCTCAACCCCGAGGACGTACGCTCCATGTGCTGCCGTCTGCAAATGGACCTGCGTGAAATCCGCAAGAAAACCGGCGGCCTGTTCGGCGCTGGAGATCTTACCGGTTCCATCGGTGTTGTTACCCTGAACCTGCCCAAGCTGGCTTATCTCGCACAGGGTGAGGAAGATTTCCTCGACCTGATCACCGAGTACGCCTCTCAGGCCAAGGATTCTTTGGAGTACAAGCGCAAGCTGGTTACCGCCAACTTTGAGAACGGCATGTTCCCCTTCTCTCAGCGTTACCTGAAGAATGGTTTCAAAGGTCATTTCTCCACCATCGGCCTGATCGGTGGTAACGAAGCCTGCCACAACCTGCTGGGTAAAGGTATCGATACTCCCTCCGGTTCCCGCCTGATGCAGAGGGTTCTGCACCACCTGCGTGATCTGACTGTGCAGTTTCAGGAGGAAACTGGTAACCTCTTCAACCTTGAAGCGACTCCGGGTGAAGGGACCTGCTACCGTCTGGCCAAGATCGACAAGAATCTTTATGCCGATATCTACACTTCCGGTGGCGACACCCCGTACTACACCAACTCCACACTGCTGCCCGTAGGCGCTACCGAGGACGTTGTGTACGCTCTTGAGCACCAGAACGATCTGCAGACTCTTTACAACGGGGGAACAGTGTTCCATTCCTTCCTCGGTGAAGCTGTGCCGGATACCACCGCACTGAAAAACTTCATCATCAAGGCTATGACCAACACCAAGATTCCTTATATCTCGGTGACTCCGACCTTCTCTGTTTGTGAAGATCACGGCTATCTTTACGGTGAGCACTTCGAATGCCCTGAGTGCGGTAAAGATGCCGAGGTTTATACTCGCATCGTCGGTTACTACCGCCCGGTTAACCGCTGGAACAAGGGTAAGCAGGAAGAATATCGCGACAGAACTGAGTACAGCTACAGTTCATGCTCTTGTGGCTAGTTTAGCTCCGGTACACAGACTGATAATTTTAAAGTCCGGGAAAGTGATTTTCCGGACTTTTTTCTTATGAGCCTTTATATTGTTTTATAATTGCTTGCGTTGAAAGTTGTCAGAATGTAATTTGTGTACTGACCTGAACCATTAACCACTTATACGTTATGATATTATCAGCCAGCCAGTTACGCGCTCTGCGCCAGAGAAATGATGAGGAGCTTCGCAAAGGTAGTTATGCCAAGCACGGCTATCCAGCGAACACAATTCAGGACCTTTTGCATACCATTGAGGCTCTGAAGAGTGAAAAAAAGAAGTGGAAGAAAGTAGCGCAGGAACGTGGTGAACTTCTCAATAAGATGAACGGATTGTTGGAAGATTATAATAAATCAAAATAAAGACGCCTTATACTTTAAAGGCCCCGGAATGTTTGTGCAGTTCGGGGTCTTTTTTTTGATAATATTAATTGTATTTCAGATATTTTTGGCAGTAAGTGCTTACGTGTTTGACTTAATTTTCTTTAAGTGTATGGGGGTTATTTGCAAATTAAAATGCCTTGGAGAGAAATTATGATTAAGTTGAATAGTATAAATAGCAGAATTGCTGTGTTGATATCTATTGTTGTATTTGTAGCTATTGTATCTCTGGTTCTGGTGGTTAATACAATGACCAGATCTGCGGTTTACAATATACAAAAGCAGAATATGGAAGTCCTTAATAATGAGCTCGGGCAGCAGATTGAAACCTTTGCATCCGGAGTAATTGTCAACTTGAAAACTCTTTCCAAAAATAAGGAATACTACCGTGCTTTTGTAGACTCATACGCTTTGAGCAGCGCCAGCAAATCTCTTAAAGAGGCCTTGGAGCAGCATGAAGGGGCCAATGCCATCGGTGTAATCGATCGTAATGGAAAGGTGGTCTACGGGTGGACCAAATCCGGGCAGAACCTTAAGGGTATGGATCTTAAAAACCGTCCCTATCTTCAGGAAATACTTGGCGGTAAGGAATATTCTGTTTCGGATTTATTTAAATATGATGGGGTGAAAGGCTATAATCTCGCATTTGCAGCCCCTATTAAAGACATGACCGGAAGAGCGTTCGGTGGTGTCTTTTTAGTATATAACTGGGAAGAATACGTTGATAAATTGATCGGTGATATCAGCATAGGAAAGCAGGGGTATGCTTTCATGCTGGATCGCGAAGGTCATTTCATCGCTCATAAAGATCTAAGTCTTATTATGGACGATGTTTCCTCCTACGACTTTGTACGAAAGAGTTTGTCTGCTGAGAAAGGTTTTTTCTCTTACTCGTGGGAAGGGGAACATAAAGTACTTTCCTTTAGCAGGGTCCCTATTACCGACTGGGTTGTCTGCCTGTCTGCTTATGAATCCGATCTGACGGAGGCTGCCACGCAGCAGCGTAATATTCTTTTCGGGCTGGGGCTGCTGTTGATTGTTATACTTGTCGGGCTGATCGTTTTTGTTATCCGCATGCAGGTGACCAAGCCCATGAAAAGTATCAGGGATTTTACCGGAGAGATAGCTGCAGGCAATCTGAAAGCAGAGTTGAAAGGGAAATTTGTTTGTGAGCTCAAGGACCTTTCCACCAATATTGAGCACATGGTTGATGAATTAAAACATAAGCTCGGTTTTTCTGAAGGAGTTCTTAATGGTCTTGTCCTTCCGTGCTGCATTGTCGGTCCGGACGGCAAGATAGCCTGGATTAACTCTCAGATCTGCGAACTGATTGAAAGCAGGGTTAGAGTTGAAGATGCTGTTGGCATGATAGCGGGTGAGTTCTTTTTTGGTGACAGGAGCCGGAAAACTCTTTCGCAGCAGGCAATAGCCGAAGAATGCCAGATTCAGCAGGAAACAGAATACACTACTTTTTCCGGTACTAATAAGAATATCATGGTCTCGACCACCCCGTTTTACGACATGGACGGACAGATGCTTGGTTCCGTGGCTGTCTGGTTTGATATGACGGAGATTCGCACTCAACAGCGAATGATTGAGGAAAACAATATAATGATCTCTGAAGCGGCTGCCAGTGCCACTGAGGTTTCCAATCAGGTTTCCAGTTTCTCAGAAGCTCTAGCTGCTCAGGTGGAACAGTCCAGCCGTGGTGCCGAAGAGCAGTCGGTAATGGCGAGTGAAGCTGCCACTGCCATGGATGAAATGAACTCCACTGTTCTGGAAGTTGCGCGTAATGCTTCCTCCGCAGCAGACCTTGCGCTTGAGTCTCAGAAAAAAGCCGGTGAAGGCGAACGGATGGTTGCCAATGCTGTATCGACTATCACTGAGGTGCGTACACAGTCAGAACAATTGCAGGAAGATATGGCCGATCTTGGTAAGCAGGCCGAGGGCATCGGTAACATCATGGGTGTTATCAGCGATATTGCCGATCAGACCAACCTGCTGGCTTTAAACGCTGCCATTGAAGCAGCCCGGGCCGGTGATGCCGGGCGCGGTTTTGCCGTAGTTGCTGATGAAGTTCGCAAGCTTGCAGAGAAAACCATGACAGCGACTCTTGAGGTGGGGGAATATATCTCCAACATCCAAGCCAGTGCCCGCAAAAACATTGAAAATACGGAAAAATCAACTGAAGCCATCATGGATGTTACCGACCTGATCAACCAGTCCGGTGAAGTTTTGAAGGATATTGTGAATAAGGTTTCCGAGACCAATGATCAGGTTCGCTCCATTGCAACAGCATCGGAAGAGCAGTCCGCAGCCAGTGAACAGATCAGCCGTTCAACCGGAGAGATTAATTCTATTGCGGGTGAAACTGCGCAGGCCATGAATGAGTCAGCTGAAGCGGTCAGCCGGATGTCCGGTTTGGCCAGGGAATTGGATGCTATTATCGGGCGTATGCAGAATTGATATTATAAATACTATTACGACTGTAAAATTCGTTAACCCCCATGCTGTAAATCAGTGTGGGGGTTTTTTTTGAGACAAAAATGTTCAGCAAGAGAACTTAAGAGCAATTATAAATTTTTGTAACATAGATGAAAATAATATGATTTTAATATGAGACTATTAATGATCATTAATAGCGTGTGGTGATAGAGAATACAAAGGAGTTTAATAATGAAGTTTAAGAGTCTTAATAGCGCTCTTGCAGTCCTGATTACTGTGATAGTTTCAATTTCGGTTATATCGTTAGTGGTAGTAGTCAGCTCCATGACCAATTCAGCCGTTCTGGAAATTCAAGAACAGAATATGGAAGTTCTTAACAATAAAATTGTTAACGAAGTTGAGCAGTTCTTGGAGCTTTCAAAAAGTGATCTTGCTGACTATTCCAGCAATGTTGAGCTGCAGGATGCCTTTACAGATGTTAGTGCCCGTGAAGAAATAATTAATCATCTTAGACAGAAGATAGCGAACAACAGCAAGCTTGCCTCTCTCGGGGCTTTTGGTCTCGATGGGAAGATTCTTTTTGGTATCAAAGAGAACGGTCAGTCCGCTGCCGGAGCTGATTTGCGCTCCCGAAAATATGTGCAGGAAGTCTTGAACGGTAAACCCTTCGCTATTTCCGAAATTTTGAAGTCCAAGCTGGATGACCGCTTCATTGTAGTCATGGCCGTTCCTGTCCGTGACAGGCAAGGGCAGCTTCTGGGTGGTTTTTTCTCCTCAGTGGACTGGCAGGAATATGCGCAAGGTATGATCGGTGACATTTCCATCGGTGAAGATGGTTACGCATATATACTGGACGGCAAAGGACGAATGATTGCGCACAAGGTTAATCAGGATCTCCTTCTTAGAGATTTTACCAGCCATCAGTTTGTAAAGGACAGTCTTGCCGCACCGAAGGGCAAAACCAAATACGAATGGGAAGGCCGTGATAAGGTTCAGATGTTCCAAGTTGTGCCTTCCACTGGCTGGGTGGTCTGTATGTCCGCTTATGTTTCCGATTTGAGTCGTGCCGCTATTGAGGAACGGAACATCCTTATCGTCATGGGTTCTGTGATGGTTCTGCTTCTCGTTGGTGTGATTGTTTTTACTATTCGCAGACTGGTTACCGGACCAATGGCTATTATTCGCGATTTTACCAGCGAAATTGCCCACGGCAACTTCAAGGCTGAATTGACCGGCAAATATGTCTGCGAGCTCAAGGATCTTTCTGAGAATATTGACCACATGGTCGGAGAATTGAAAAACAAGCTCGGATTCTCGGAAGGGGTACTCAATGGTATTTCCATTCCCTGCGTTGTGGCTGATGCTGACGAAAAAGCACTTTTCCTGAATCAGGATATGCTCGATCTGGTAGGCAAGAGCGGCAAACCTCAGGATTATCTGGGCCGTACTGTCGGAGATATTGTGTATAGCGAAGCCAGCAGAGCTACCACTGCCGGTCAGGTTATAGCTGATAATGCTGCTCGCCGAAATATTGAAGCGGAACTGCCTGTGGAGGGTGGTGGAACAAGTAATGTGCTTGTGAACGCCTCCCCTCTTTTTGATTTGGATGGGCAGATGCTTGGTGCTTTTATCATGATTACCGATATGACCGAGATTAAGCAGCAGCAGAAACGCATTGAAGAGAACAATATCATGATTTCAGAGGCTGCGGCCAATGCGACCGAAGTCTCCAATCAGGTCTCCAGTTTTTCCGAAGCCTTGGCTGCACAGGTTGAACAATCCAGTCGCGGAGCTGAGGAACAGTCGGTCATGGCCAGCGAAGCCGCAACTGCTATGGATGAAATGAACTCTACTGTTTTCGAAGTTGCGCGCAATGCTTCGACTGCCGCAGAGCTGGCTGATGTTTCTCAGAAGAAAGCCGGTGAAGGTGAGCAGAAAGTTGTGCAGGCTGTTGAGACCATCGCTCTGGTTCGCGCTCAGTCCGATCAAATGCAAAAGGATATGGCTGACCTTGGACAGCAGGCAGACGGTATCGGTAATATCATGGGTGTGATTAGTGATATTGCTGACCAGACCAACCTGTTGGCGCTTAACGCCGCTATTGAGGCTGCCCGTGCCGGGGATGCCGGCCGCGGTTTTGCCGTGGTTGCCGATGAGGTCCGCAAGCTTGCTGAGAGCACTATGAATGCCACCAGCGAGGTAGGTGAATATATAGGCCGTATTCAGGAAAGTGCTAAAACCAATATTGCCAATACCGAAAAGTCTACCCAGGCAATTGGCGAAGTTACTGAACTGGTTAATCAGTCCGGTGATATTCTTAAGGAAATTGTTGAGAAGGTTTCCGAGACTGCCGATCAGGTTCGTTCCATTGCAACTGCTTCAGAAGAACAGTCCGCAGCGAGTGAGCAGATCAGCCGTTCTACCGGACAGATCAACACTATCGCCGGAGAAACTGCACAGGCTATGAATGAATCAGCTGAAGCTGTCAGCCGTATGTCTGAGCTGGCAAGGGAGCTGGATGGAATTATTGCCCGCATGCAGCAGTAAGCAGTACACAATTTAAGAAACAAAAAAGCCCTTGCCGATCGATCGGCAGGGGCTTTAATTTTGTTCTGTGTAAGAGCAGTTCCTACAGGAAGTACCAGGTCGCGGCGAGGCCGGTGATAGACATGGTAACGGTGTAGGGGAATGCCATCTTAACCATCTGGCCGTATGAGAGCCTGATGAGCGGAGCAATGGCGGAAGTCAGCAGGAACAGGAAAGCAGCCTGTCCGTTAGGAGTTGCAACACTGGGGATGTTGGTACCGGTGTTGATTGCAACTGCGAGCAGGTCGAACTGCGCACGGTCAATAACGCCGCTCTGGAATGCTTTCAGGGTTTCAGAAACATATACTGTTGCAACAAATACGTTGTCTGAAATCATGGAGAGCACGCCGTTGGCGATGTAGTAGGCTGCAAGCTGAACTTTACCTTCAAGGCCGAGCACGTAATGAATGATCGGTGCAAAGAGGTGCTGTTCGTGGATAACGCCTACAACAGCGAAGAAAACAACCAGCAGTGCGGTAAAGGGCAGGGCTTCTTCAAAAGCGTGTCCGATCTGGTGTTCTTCAGTGATACCGTTAAGTGCGGTAAGAACAACAATAACGGTCAGACCGATAAGACCTACTTCCGCAATGTGGAATGCCAGAGCGAGAACGAGGAATACAGCCGCGCAAGCCTGAGTGAACAGAGCTGCTTTTTTCTTGAGGCTCATTTCTTCATCGTTCTTGCGGTCTTCCTCTTCGAGGATTTCACGCACGTTCTGGGGCAGCTGGTAGCCGTATCCGAAGATACCGGTTACTTCCAGCATGATACAGGTCACAAGACCTACAGCAAGTACAGGCATGGAGACAGGAGCTACTCTAAAGAAGAACTCCATGAATTCCCAACCCATGGTTTTACCGATAAGCAGGTTCTGGGGCTCGCCTACGATGGTGCAAACACCACCGAGAGCTGTACCTACAGCACCGTGCATCATCAGGTTTCTGAGGAAGCCGCGGAATTCACCGAGATGGCTTACGCATTCGCCTTTAAGCAGGGTGTCGTCAGAAACAGAACATTTACCTGTGGATGCAAAGCGGTGGTAGATTCCGTAGAAACCATAAGCAACAGCGATGATAACAGCGGTAACGGTAAGTGCATCAAGGAATGCTGACAGGACTGCACCTGAAAGGGAGAAGAGCAGTGAAATCACGATCTTCGATTTAACGCGGGTAATAATTTTAGTGAAAGCATACTGGAGCATGTCTTTCATAAAATGGATACCTGCAACCATGAACATCAGCAGCAGAATTACCGGGAAGTTCAGCACTGTCTCATTATAGACAGTTTCCGGCGAAGCCAGCCCAAGAGCGATTGCTTCAACCGCAAGCAGACCACCTGCAGGGAGGGGGTAGCACTTGAGGGCCATGGCAAGGGTGAAAATGAACTGTCCGATCAACACCCAACCGGTGATAAACGGTCCGGCTACAGCCATGAGAATCGGGTTTAAAATTAAAAATCCGATAATAGTGAGTTTGTACCAGTCGGGAGAATTACCTAGTAGGTTCTTCTGCAGCGCCTGCGACATTGTTTTGGGCACGGGGTTACTCCTTTTGCCTTTTGTGTGGAACCTGGTGATCTGTCTTTATAATGTAGCATACATCAAACCCATATGCATGGATTTGATGTAGTTCTCCGAAATGAAATTTATTTCGGTGCTTCGACGTTACAAATCACTGGGAACCAGCGGGTCGATTGTCAGTTCCGGATAGAGTCCCTGCAATTCTCCTTCAGGATAGGGCTGAAGGATATTGAAGGAGATGTCTTGAGT
Source organism: Maridesulfovibrio pacificus (SeqCode) (assembly GCF_048612815.1). Lineage (NCBI taxonomy): Bacteria > Pseudomonadati > Thermodesulfobacteriota > Desulfovibrionia > Desulfovibrionales > Desulfovibrionaceae > Maridesulfovibrio > Maridesulfovibrio pacificus (SeqCode). Next base: position 2,962,693 of record NZ_JBLZNE010000001.1, on the reverse strand, counting down.
TTGCTGGGAATGGCCCGCGGTTTCTTCGGTACCATCCCAGAATGCACCGTTAGCTTCGAGAATATGTTCGATACGGTGCCGGAATCCATCAACAAATTTAGCTCCGATGCCTTCAAAGGTCATGTTTCCGAGGCGGAACTGTCCTTTGAGTGCAGCGAAGTCAGAAAGAGGAATCGAGTGCATTTCGAGATCTTCTTGTTTGCTGATATAGCCCCAAACGAGATAGTTGTCAGGTATTTTAATGGGTTCTTCCGCATTTATAATTGTGTGCGGCATTAATATGGTTCCTGCTCCTACTTCGATTCTAGCGTCCTCTTTACCATTGAGGAAAGAGTTAAAGCCTACGAAGGAACGCTTACCCATACGGGTGTATATTACCTTACCGCCGTGCGGGGTAACAACTTCGCCATCGTAAACTGAATTGATGATGTAGCAGTTTTCCTGAGCGTTGGCGCCGGGGCCGAGGGTGGAGTTTTCAATGTATGAGCGCTGGGCCACGAGAACATTTTTATCCACTTTGCAGTCGCCTTTAAGAACTGCGTATGGGCTTACCGATGCTCCTTCAGGAACGTCGATGGTAAGCTCTGGCTTAACTGAAGAGTATATGGGGACGAAGTCTTCTTTACGGTTATCAAAGAAGTCCATGAAAATCCCTTTCGGTCTGTTATCTTCCATGCGGATGTACTTGGTAAGGATCTCTTTGGGGTATTGGTAGTTGAATTCAAATGCGCCGTCCGCCTTGACCCATACACGCCCAGCTTTAATGCGTTTATGGGAAAGTTCCCCGGCCTGAACGTAGGAGTATGCTCCTACTGCGCAGTCGTGGCAGATTGAAAGGTCAACTGAGGAGAAAGGCTCAAGGAAACAGCCTTCCACGGAAGTTCCGTGAATATTTGCGTAATGTAGAGACACGGTGTTTGAAATTTTAAAACACTCAAGGTTTTCAGGGTCGTGGGAGTTGTTGTGCACGAGGGTTTTCATCAGAAAACTATCGCGGATCTTAATGACTTCGTCATCACGGAGCTTGATCTTCTGACCGTTGACTTCTACCACGCTGCCCTTTCTCTTCAGCTCATCACCACGGATATCGCTCTTATAGAGCACGGAGTGGTTTACTTTACATTTGCCGAGGAAATAGGTCCCGCCAATACTGGAGTGGCGGAAGTTGAACATAAGCGGGTGGTTGTAGGTCAGAGAATAAAAAGCGTAGTAAAGCGCGAAGCTGTCTTCGGGGATAAGTCCTTTGATGTAGGGTCCCACATTCACAAGCGGCTCGCGCAGGTTAACGTTTACTCGGTTGACGATATGGTCAATAAGCTTGTCCAGCTGTTTCATAAATCCTTCTCGCTTTTTGTTGAGCACCGGAAGTCGTAGGCGGAAACCGGCAACAGGGTTTGCACAAGTCGGACGGTTCCGGCACGCCTTGCCGAAACCGTCCTTCCCTATGTTTAATAGTCCCTTATAACCCTATATTGTTAACCCGGCAAGAAGACGGGCATACCCATAATAGGCCAGATGAATTTGACGAATATTGCGACAACAACCAGCAGCATGATACTTGCGGGGATACCGTACATGAAGAATTCCCCGGTGGTGAACTGCTTGGAGTCGTAGGCGATTGCGTTGGGAGCCGCACCTACCAGCAGGAGGAAAGGCATACCCGCAACAACCAGAGCTGCGAAGAGGATTACTTCCGGTGCTACGCCGAGGTAAGGCGCGATAACAAGTGCCACCGGGAGCGAGATCGCAATTGCCGCTACGTTCATGATGAAGTTGGTCATCATCAATACGAAGAAGGCGATGGACATGATGAATACGAATCCGCTTGAATCCTGGAAGAGTACCAGCCAGTTGACCGCCATCCACTTAGCAGCACCGGTGTCCCAGAGGCAGAAGCCGATGGACATGGCACCAGCGAAGAGGAGGATGATGTTCCAGGGAATGTCTTCAAGGTCATTGATGTCCAGAATCTTGAAAACAAAGAAGGAAATGGATGAAAGCAGAATGATGGAAGTTTTGTCGATGGCCTTCAGTTCGGGAACAAAGGAGCGCAGGCTCATGACCAGAATTACACCACCGACGAGAACTGCAGCCAGCTTTTCATCGCGGGAAAGGGGGCCCATCTGCTTGTTGAGTTCGCGGGCTTTTTCACGCAGACCGGGAATAACGGCTTTTTCAGGCTTCAGGAAAATCATGAAGAAGCCCCAGAGCAGGAAGATCATGGTCCAGCCGATGGGAGCCATGTAGTAGGACAGTTCAAAGAAAGTGATGTCCTTGCCCAGGATCTCGTTGTAAAAACCGATGGCAACAGCGCCGCGAGCAGCACCAAGCAGAGTGACGATAGAACCGGCACCGGCAACAAAAGCCATACCGATGAACAGACCCTTACCGAACTTAGTGGGCTTATCTCCTTCACCGTAGAGGGAGTAGATCGCCAGCAGCAGCGGGTAGACGGTCGCAGCAACAGCGGTGTGAGCCATAATATGGGTCAGCAAGGCAGTTACAACGAATACACCCAGATAGATGCGGCTGGTCTTTTCGCCGACAACCATGAGCATCTTGTACGCCAGACGCTTGGTCAGTCCGGTTTTAGTGAACACGAGCCCGATCATGATGGAGGCAAAGATAAACAGGACGGATGGGTCCATGAAATCTTTGAATGCCACTTTGGGGTCGCGAATGAAAAACATGGCCTGAAGTACGCCGATGGCCAGAGATGTTACGCCGATGGGCACAACTTCAAATACCCACCATGTACCTGCGAGCAGGAAAACGCCGATTGCGCCTTTAGCTTCTTTACTTAAAACAAAATGCTGCCCACCGGGGTCAACTGCGTCGGGCCATGCCGGGCAGTAATAGACAATAGTGAACAGGGCAATGCCCAGCAGCATAAAGAACAGCCTCTTGAAATCAAATCCGGGCTTGGTTGCAACTTCAGCAGTCATTATCTCAGCTCCTTACAATTAGGCTGTTTCAATCTCGCAGGCGAGAATTGCTTTTCTGATGTTTTCAAAAATGTCCCCAAGGCGAAGAACCCCGGTTACATTACCGTCTTTATGTACCAAAATAGGCTGATGCAAGCCGAGTACAAATGAGTGCAGGGCCTTATCTATGCTGTCTTCTTCGTTGATCATCTCATTGAGGTGAGGAGCATGCATCAGGTCTGCGACCTTCAGTGCTGCGCATTTCTGGCAAAGAGTGCTCATAGGTTCAGACCAGAGGTTGAAGTCAGTGTAAACTTTCTGAACGTATTCTCTGCTCAAGGCGCTTTGATGCCTATCGTTTTCCATTCTGAAATAGCTCGGCTCCATAGATTTAAAAATGTCGAGCATAGTTACTTTTCCGATGATTTTGCCGTCTTCATTCTCGACCAGCAGGTCACGATGCGGATGTGAAAGACCCTTCTTTTCACTCTGTATGACCAGTTGAGCCATTGCTTCTTGGAGTGTTGTGTCCGTTTTAACCCGGCAGTATTCATCTGCTGGAATCATCAGGTCTTTTGCTTTGAAATTTTTCACATTTTCCCCCTATTTAGGTTGCCCGGACAGAGTTATGGCGCTTAGTGCTCAGGTGCGCAGAACCTGCGCAATGTTTTGATGAGCGCGGCAATATCTACCGGAACTGAAATTTCAGCACATGCCCCCAGATTCATTGCCTCAATGGAAAGCGGAATCTTATTGTGCCGATTAATTAAAACAACTTTCAAATCAGGAACAATTGCTGAAATATCTTCCATGAATTTCAAAGAACTCCTTCCGAATTCAGACAGGCCCAGCACTATGCCGTCCAGTTTGTTTTCGCGGATGAATTCTTTTGCCTCATCCAGATTACCGGATTCTGCGACACTCAGGCCTTCACTCCTGAGTCGCAGTACAAGGTGTTCACGAAATTCCGAGTCCTTCTCAACAATCATTATTTGCATGTTTTAGAATGTTGTCTTTGCTGCTGGCCGGGAATTCGGTCTTTGCAGCACCCTGCCTCTTAAAGCACTCGGTATGCCAGATAAAATAATTCCATGTATAACAGAGTATTAAGCTTGGTGAAAGATGTTTTGTTTCTTTTTGTTGAAACAAAATGAACCATTGTGAAAACTTTCTCAAGAAACAAAGTGAAACAAAAAGAAACAATGCAGGAGTGTGTGATAAAATCAAGGAAAGTTTATAGGGGGTTAGGCGGGCTTATTTGCGGTAAAAATTATCGCCGCAAGACAGCTTTCCGTCTTTGTAAGCTTGGAGGACATGTTTCACCGGACCGATAACATCGTCGAGGACTTCGATCCCTTTCCATTTGAGATACTGGAAATGTTCGTCATCAATTCCGCCGCAGACTACAGCGTCTGTGTTGTCGGATGTTGCGAGTGCACAGAGGTCATCTGCCGAAGCCTGCGGTAAAACGATAATGCGTTCACTAAGTTCACCGCCGGATTTGACTTTAACCAGCAGCACGTCGGTGGCAAGGTCGAAGCGTGGCGCTACCTCATTGTTGTGCAAAGGGATCAGGAGCTTATGCGACATAATTTACCCGGTGATGGAGTGTTTCTTCATCTTGCGCCAGAGAGTTGCGCGGGACCAGCCAAGTCTTGAGGCCGCTTCACCTTTACGTCCCCCGCATTTGAGCAGGGTGTCCATGATCATTTGTTTTTCGGCATCATCCCAATTCTGGGCAGAAGAGTATCCCAATGGAGCGGTGCGTTCCAGTGCTGCATGGCTGGATTCTGTAACCGGGCGCAGTATATCCTGCTCGGTCAGATAGGCGGGCAGGTGTGCGGACCCGATTAAATCCCGGTCACAGAAGTTCACAGCGTATTCTACTATGTTGCTCAGTTCGCGAACGTTGCCGGGGTATCTGTAAGCGGATAGAATCTTGGCTGATTTTTTGGAGAAGCCTTTAATTTTCTTGTTGAATTTGTTGCAGTATTCCATGAGGAAATGGTTTTTGAGCAACAATATATCATCGCCGCGTTCCCGCAGTGGGGGCAGATGCAGATGGACCACGTTCAGCCTGAAGAGCAGGTCGGCGCGGAAGGTCTTTTCATGGACCATCTTTTTCAGGTCCCGGTGGGTGGCGACAATTACCCGCACATCAGCATTAAAGCCACGAGAGCTTCCCAGCGGGTGGATGACCTTATCGTCCAGAAAAGAAAGCAGTTTTACCTGCAAAGGCAGGGGAAGGTCGCCGATCTCGGTCAAAAAGAAGGAGCCGTTGTGGGCCAGTTTGATGCGGCCGGGGCGGTCCTCGTTCGCTCCGGTATAAGCACCTTTTACATGTCCGAACAATTCAGATTCGAGTAGTGTTTCCGGCAGGGCGCCGCAGTTTACTTTAATGAACGGAGCTCCTGCACGGTCTGAGGCATTGTGAATAGCCTCGGCCAGTACATCTTTACCTGTCCCGGTTTCCCCGGTGATCAGTACCGATGAGTCCGTTGCTGCAATGGATGGAACCATGCTGAAAATTTTCACCATTTCCGGGCTGGTGCCGATCAAACCGCCCAGAGAGTATGCTTTGCTGGCTGAGCTGCTCAGTTCCGCGACCTGCCGGATATCCTGAATGGTTTCTATGTACCCGGAAATGACATTGTCGCTGTTAACGATAGGTGAAATATTGAGCCGGATAGGTACCTTGGTCCTTGTGCGGTCGATGATATCCGCATCCACGGATACAGTCTGGAAATCTGCCTTGTCGGCCATTACCGGGCAGCCTTTGAAGCAATAGTCGCAACGAAGCCCGAGGTAGCATTTCAAGCCCTGCATGGAGTCGGGGTCAGCCCCGGTGATGGTCTGCCATGCACGGTTGACCAGTTTGACCCTGCCCTCGATGTCCAGCACGGCAATGCCGATAGGAACTTCGTTCAAGAGATCCGGGAGCTTGAATTGCTGGCCCATCAGGCCGCTGATTATATATTGAGCTTCGTTTGACACGTTGTTTTGATAACATGAATGTTTTTGATGCGCTATCGCGCTTTTGCTGCAAAGATTTTTGCCTCCGGCGGCTTAAACCCTTTGAAAAGGGTTTAAGAATCCCAAACTTTTTTGATAGGCTTCGCCCGAGGAAACAAAATTATGAAAACATATATATTCATACCTCCGGTTCGTAAGCCTACCGGTGGAATCACCGTTTTTTGCCAGATTGCTTCAATCCTCGCCCGCCACGGTAAGGATGTTCAGCTTGTTATGCGTGAGAAAGGAAGCTGGATGCCGCAGATTGCAGAAGGGTATCCTGACCCTGTTCATTGGGATGAAGTCAAACTTACTACGGATGATCTCTGGCTGGTACCCGAGGGCTGGGTGAACAGCCTTGCACCGGGACTGAATGCCGGGGCACGCTGTGTGGTTTACTGCCAGAATTGGGCTTATCTGTTTTCATCTTTGCCGGAGGGTGTCTCGTGGGCGAATCTACCTGTTTCTTTTCTGGCGGTTTCCCATCCTGTTGAATGGTTCATGCAACAGACCGTGGGCAAGGTTTCGCCAATCTTGAGACCGGGTATTGATACAAAGCTATTTTATCCTCCAGAAAAGAAGTCCGGTGGGAAAATTAAAATTGCTTACATGCCACGTAAGAATAAGGCACTTGTGAGCCAGATAAAATCCATTTTTGAATCCCGCAATCCCGGTGCTGAAGTCCGTTGGGTGGAAATTGCCGGTATGGATGCACAGGGTGTGGCTGATACTTTGCGCTCCTGTCATATTTTTCTTGTTTCCGGTTTTCCTGAAGGCTGTCCGCTTCCGCCACTTGAATCTTTAGCTTCCGGTTGTATTCCCGTTGGATTTTCCGGTTTCGGCGGTTGGGACTACATGCGTCAGATAGAAGGCGCGACCTTTAAACCGTGGTGGCCGCTGCGCGAAGTGCCGTGGTCCGGCAATGGATTCTGGTCCGCAGATGCTGACGTGCTTGATGCAGCTTTCAACCTTGAAAAAGCTATTACTCTCTGGCGCGAGGCCGGCCCCATCCTTGACAGTGCTCTTGAAGCAGGGCAACAGACCATCCGTTCGTATACTATGGAAGAGCAGGAAAAGACTGTTCTGGATATCTGGGACAAGTTTTAAGAACTTTTTTATCAGTTTCAGACTTAAACTTGTGCCTCTAAGGCACAGCCTTCCGCGAAAGCTCAAATCACCAACCAAAAGGTTATGAAGAGTTCAGAGAAACTTTTGCAAAAGTTTCTTTGGCCGCCGGAGGCGAAATCTTTTCAAAAAAAGCGCGTAGCGCATCAAATAATAAAATGGCTAAGAAAAAAAGAGCATTGCCCCAGAGCGTGGGCATAAATATTCCGGGCGTGGAAACCCATGCCCATCTGGATCAGGACGATTTTCGCGAAGATCTGCCGGAAGTTATGGCCCGGGCCAAAGAAAGCGGTGTCGGTAAAATCGGTAACGTGTTTTTGGGACCGCAGGCTTATCATGAGAACAAAGGACTCTTTGCGGATTACCCGGAAGTGTTCTTTTTGCTGGGCGTACATCCCAATGATTCCGGTAAATTTGTGGGAGAAGACATTGATGCCATGCGCGAGGCTTTCAAGGATGATTCGCGTTTGAAGGCAGTCGGCGAGATCGGTCTTGATTTTTACTGGGACCGCGTACCTTACGATGTGCAGGAAGATGTGTTCCGCAAGCAGCTCCAGTTGGCCGAGGAATTGGACCTTCCGGTGGTGATTCATAGCCGGGATGCGCATGAGCGGACCCTTGAGGTGCTGGAGGATTTCGGTTGGTCCGGCAAGCCCTTGCTTTGGCACTGTTTCGGCGGTGATGCGGAAACTGCAAAGCGCATCATTGATCACGGCTGGTACATTTCCATCCCCGGTCCTGTTACCTACAAAAAGAATGAGGTTGCGCAGGAAGCGGTTAAGTCTATCCCAGTTGAACGTATGGTGCTGGAAACAGATTGCCCGTATCTGACCCCTGAACCTTGGCGCGGCAAGCGTAACGAGCCTGCGTTTGTGGTCTTCACTGCCGCCAAGGTTGCGGAATTGAAGGGTATGGAAGTGAACGAACTTTGGAAAATTTGTTCAGATAATGCGTACGAGTTCTTCGGTTTAGGAGATTAGGATGATCAGAAAGGCTTTGCCCGAAGAATATGGTTTTTTAAGCAACCTGTGGCTTGAAGCTTCCATTAAGGCTCATGATTTTGTTCCCTCTGAGTTCTGGGAAGGCAATGTAGATGCCATGCGCAATGAATATCTTCCAGCCTCGGAAACATTGGTCATTGAAAACGATGGCGATATTGCGGGCTTTATCTGCCTTCTCGGTGAAACTGTTGCCGCTCTTTTTGTTTCTGTAGATAAGCAGGGAACGGGGTTTGGCTCACAGCTTATGCAACATGCAAAAGCGGAGCATGAAAATCTTAATCTTTGTGTCTATAAAGAGAACAGCCCTTCTGTTTCATTTTACACAAAACATGGCTTCAAGGTAGTTGAAGAGCGTGTAGACGAACACACCGGACGAGTAGAATTTGTGATGGACTGGCAGCGTTAAGCTGTCAGTCTTTTATTTTACCACCACCCGGTTACGCCCGGATTCCTTGGCGTAGTAAAGCCTTTTATCTGCAATATTCAGCAGGGTGTCAGCTGATGCTTCCTGACATTCTTCAACAGAAGCAATGCCGCAGCTGGCAGTGATCTTGATCTTCCCTTCCGGTGCGGAAATGGTTGCAGCTTCACAGGCTGCCCTGATCCTTTCCGCCACAATTTCAGCTTCTTTTTTTTCTGAACCGGGCATGAGAATAACAAATTCCTCTCCACCGTAACGGCAGGGGATATCCACTCCCTGACGGCTGTTTTCGTGCAGGATATGTCCCATTGATCGCAGGACCACATCTCCGGTTGCATGGCCGTAAGTGTCGTTAACGTTTTTGAAATTGTCCACATCGATCATGATCACGGAAAGCGGACCGCCACGGCGTTTAAAACGCTGGATTTCCTCGCGCATCCTGATGAAAAGATAGCGGCGCATATACAGCCCTGTCAGGCTGTCTTCTATGGTCTGACGGAAAAGTCTCGAATTTTCGATGGAAATTGCAGCTACTGTAGAAATGATTCCCAACTGAAAGAGTTCGGAAATATCCCATTGCTGTTCCTTGGCGCGATAAAGAGTCACGAACCCTCTGATGCGGTCGCGGGAACCTACCAGCGGTACGCAGAGACATGTCTTGTCCGTCTCGCAGTATTCTGAAGGCAGGGGGTAGATTGATTCGTCACAGACCGGCCGGACTACAGGTTTCAGGGATTGAGCAGCTTCTTCCATTGCTTTTGTCAGTGGAATTTCTTCATCGATTATGAATCTGCGTCTTTGCAGTGAAGCAGCAATTCCTTTTAGTTGGTCGTATTCATCATACATCATCAGGGTTGCATCCTGACAATTCCCCAGATCACAGAAAGCTTCCAGAACACGGTCTACAAGTATATCCGGATCGACTTCCATAGCTAGAAGTCGGGTTGCGAAATTTACGGTCAGCAGGGTCGAATCAAAATCGAATTTATCAATGGACATATTTGGCGAGGTGTTAATGTTGGTAGGTAATTAAAAGCATACAACGGGTGCGGACAAAAATATAGTGCTAGGTTTTAATGAAATTTTGCGCAAATTTTTTTGTTCAAAAGTAAGATTGACAAAAAAATTATCATGAGTACAAAAAATTATGGAGCTGATAAAAAATTATTATGAGGGAGAGTCTTTTGCCAGCCAAATCTAAAGCTAAATCAAGAAAGATTGATAACTATGTTCCTTTTGTTGAATTTTTGGGAACATTTCTGGGCGAGAATTGTGAGGTAGTCCTGCATGATACTACCAGCAAGGAGAAGTCGGTCCTTGCTATTGCCAACGAACATATTTCCGGGCGCGGAGTTGGCGCGCCGCTTACTGATCTGGCCCTTAAGTTCATGGTTGATGAGATCTACCGTGAGAAAGACTGGATGATGGGCTACACTACTGAGGGCAGAAACGGCCATATTCTTCATTCTGCAACATATTTTATTAAGGATTCGGAAGGTGAATTGCTTGGCATGCTCTGCCTGAACATGGATACCTCCGACATGCTGGCCGCCCGTGACCTTATTAATAAAGTTATTCACAGTGCCGGGTTTGACCGCAGTGTACGCAAAGAAGATTACGCAGCATCAGCAGTAGAGGAAGAGCACAGCGAGACTTTTCCGAAATCCATGGAAGACCTGACAGAATCACTGATTGTAAGGGTCATCTCGGATACGAACATCCTTCCTGAGCGTATGACTCCCGAAGAAAAAATGGACGTGGTTTCAACCCTTGATGAGCGTGGAGTCTTTATGCTCAAGGGTGCTATCAAGGACGTAGCCAGACATCTGGCTGTATCCGAGGCCACAGTCTATCGCTATTTGCAAAAGATTAACGATAAATAATTATCACGGTCATAGAGATTTTGAACCGGATTGAACTCTTGTGAGTTTGGTCCGGTTTTTCATTTGTGAGTAAGAGTAAGGCTGTCTTTGCTTATTCCGTAAAAAAGTAAGTATTCATTTTCTGAATAAAATATTTTTGTCTCTTGGTAATAAAATTTTCTTGATTGAATAAAATTTTATTGACGTGTGATTTTCTTATCGCTATACGTGAATCCGTAGCAACGTGAATGTTGTTTTTCTGAACTCAAAGAAAAGTATTCATACAGGAGATAGTAATGAAGAAAGTTGTTGTAAGTGAGAAAGCCCCGGCAGCAGTAGGCTGCTACTCTCACGCAATTGAGACTGGTAATATGGTTTTCACCTCCGGCCAGCTGCCCATTGATGCAGAAACCGGAAAAATGCCTGAAGGACCTGCTGCTCAGGCCAAGCAGGCTCTCGATAACCTTAAATATGTTCTTGAAGCAGCCGGAGCCACTATGGATGACGTGGTCAAAACCACCGTGCTGATCCAGAACATCGAAGACTTCGCTGCAATCAACGAAGTTTACGCGACTTATTTCTCTGAACCGTTTCCCGCACGCAGCTGCTTTGAAGTAGCTAACCTCCCTCTGGGTGCTCTTGTAGAGATTGAGGCTGTTGCGGCTAAATAGTTAAGCCAGCTGTGGTGCTGCCGGGTGAAATTTCAGAGCCGCTTGCGGCTCTTACAAAGGAGTGGAAAAATGTCTAAGGAATCAAAATTCAAAGAGTTCGGGCTGATCATCAAACTGCTCATCGGTATTGCGGCCGGTGTTGTGATCGGTCTTTTTGCCAACCATGCGGTAATGGAAGTTGTGGTTACTGCTAAATATGTAATGGGTCAGTTTATCTTCTATACTGTTCCCCTCGTTATTCTGGCTTTTATCGCTCCTGCGATTACAAGACTTGGCCAGAACGCTTCCAAGATGCTGGGTGTGGGCGTCAGCCTCGCTTACCTTTCTGCAGCTGGTGCGGCCACTATGGCTGCTGTTGCCGGATATGTCCTCATCCCTCATCTTTCCATTGCCACACAGGTTGAAGGTCTTCGCGAGCTTCCCGAAGTTGTTTTCCAGCTGTCCATTCCGCCGATCATGTCTGTAATGACCGCGCTGGTAACCGCAGTAGTACTCGGTATCGCAACCATCTGGGTTAAAGCCAAGACCTTTGAAAGCATGCTCAGCGAATTTGAAGGCATTATGATGCAGGTTGTCAGCCGTATCATCATTCCTGTTCTGCCTTTCTTTATTGCAACCACCTTTGCAGGTCTTGCTTACGAAGGCAGCCTCACCAAGCAGCTCCCGGTTTTCCTTGAAGTTATTGTAATCGTCCTTATCGGGCATTTCATCTGGCTGACTTTCCTGTACACCCTTGCCGGAATCATTTCCAAGCGAAATCCCCTTGAAGTTTTCAGACACTATCCTCCCGCATACCTCACTGCGGTGGGTACCATGTCCAGTGCTGCAACCCTGCCTGTTTCCCTTGAATGCGCAGGTAAATCCAAGGCTCTGTGCAAGGATACCGTTGAATTCATGGTTCCTCTTGGAGCAACCATCCACCTCTGCGGTTCCGTTCTGACTGAAACCTTCTTTGCCATGACCATCTCCATGATGCTCTACGGCACCCTTCCTTCCGTAGGCACAATGGCTCTGTTCATTCTGCTCTTCGGTATCTTTGCTATCGGCGCTCCCGGTGTTCCCGGCGGAACCGTTATGGCTTCCCTCGGTATCGTTGTCGGCGTACTCGGCTTCGACCCCGCAGGTGTAGCTCTGCTGCTGGCAGTATTCGCCCTGCAGGACAGCTTCGGTACTGCTTGTAACGTAACCGGTGACGGTGCTCTTGCTCTGATGATGGAAGGTATCTTCAACCGCAACGGTGAACTTGATAAAGCCCGCGCATCCTAAGCCCGGTCTTCCATTACCCTGCGGAGTCATGTGGCTCCGCAGGGATTTCAGAACAAAGTATATTTAATTTTCATAGCGGCAGCCCTACAAGAAGTATTTGAGATTATTAATCCCGTAGGGAAGTCGGAGGCATCATAATATGATCAATAAAAAATGGTCTGAATTCGCAAAAATTCTCAAACGTGAAGTTGTTCCTGCTCTGGGTTGTACTGAGCCCGTTGCAATCGCTCTTGCTGCTGCCAAGGCCGCTGAAACCCTCGGGAAAGAAGCTGAAAAGGTAGTTGTGAAAGTAAGCGGTAACCTGCTTAAGAACGGTATGGGCGTAGGTGTCCCCGGTACCGGAATGACCGGTCTGGATATTGCCGCTGCTGTAGGCGTTACCGGCGGTAAATCTGAGCTCGCACTGGAAGTTCTGCGTGATCTTGATGCTGAGCAGCTGGCAGCGGGCAAGAAATTGATTGCTGACGGGCGTCTGCATGTTGAGCTGGCTGAGACTGAAGAACTGCTCTACGTGGAAGCGATTGTTGAAGCCGGTGAAGATTCCGCTCGCTGTGTGATTGCTCGCGCGCATGCAGCCATTGTTCAGGTGGAAAAGAATGGCGAAGAGGTTTTCTCTGCTCCGTGGCTCAGTGAAGATAAAGAAGAGTCCGGCTGCACCATGACCATGAAAGAAATTTATGAGTACGCAACCGAAGCTCCGCTGGAAGACCTGCGTTTCATTCTTGAAGCGGTGGAACTTAACGAAAAGGTTGCCGCTGAAGGCCTTGCTTCCGATTGGGGCCTCAAAGTAGGTAAATCCATTGCCAAGGATATTGAAGACGGTATCCGTTCAGATGATATTGTCTCCTACGCGATCAAGATGACCGCAGCAGCTTCCGATGCACGCATGGAAGGCATTCAGATGCCGGTAATGAGCAACTCCGGCAGCGGTAATCAGGGTCTGACAGCAACATTGCCTGTTTTGGCTTTTGCCAGACGCCGCGATGCCAGTGAAGAACTGCTTATCAGAGCCTTGATTCTCAGCCATCTTTCCGCAGTGCATATGAAGAGTCATCTCGGTAAACTTTCCGCACTCTGCGGCGCCAGCCTTGCTGCGACAGCTTCCGGTTGCGGCATTGTGCTTGTCCTCGGCGGTGGACTGAATGAAGTGGAAAGTACCATCAAGAACACTCTCGGTGATATTGCCGGGATGATCTGCGACGGCGCAAAAACCTCCTGCGCCCTGAAGGTTTCTTCCGCAGTTGAAGCAGCCATCAACTCCGCATTGCTGGCTATGAAAGGTATCTCCATCCCCGGTAAAGACGGTATCCTTGACGATGACATTGAGACCTGCATCCATAACGTGGGCCAGCTCGGTTCCGTGGGTATGGCTCAGACCGATAAGGTAATCCTCAAGATTATGACCGGAAAGCATACCACTGCCCCCGCAGCATAATTTTTTAAGAACTACACCTCCCCCTTAAGATCCGCCCTCCCTCGGATTGAACAAAAAGCCCCCGGTTTTACCACAAACCGGGGGCTTTACTTTGCTTGAGTGGAGGAGGTTATTCATTACTCAAGCATAGTCTGCTGATGATTTCGTCCTGCACTTTTTTGCAGAGCTCGACAAAGAAAGCGCAGTATCCGGCCTCGCGAACAAAGAGGCCGTAGTAATCATCAGGGGTCTGCTGGGCTTTGAGCAGGGTATCGTTATCAACGTAATTGAACTGCATCTGACCGTTGCCGAGCACGGAGGCAGTGCACAGCAGGGCGATGAATCACCTTTCGGTGAGTAGGAATCATGTATAGCCTGAAGGAATGAGGGGATTTCTAGGCTTATGATTCCGTTTCGACTGTACCCACGGATTTGATTATAATAGTTGGGCTTTGTGTATCGGCTCCCCTGCGGATTGGGGTGGCCCAACGATATCCCAGTGGGGGTGAAACTGGGATAGAACTCCGTGAGTTCGCGATTAAAAAAGTCATTTGTGTTCGTTAAAGCGTGTTTATAAAAAAATTAAAACAGGGCAAACCCCCTCCCGCTAAGGGGAACGTTAAAATTTTTGCATAAAAAAGACGAAGCAGAAAAGTTACTGCTTCGTCTTATGATTTTATTGCGCTTTGCCCCACAAAGGGGGAAGCCTTAATAAAAGTTTCTTTGGCTCTTGGAGAGCCGCCGGAGGCTTAAACTCCCAATTTCTCCGCGATTGTCTTAGCCGCGCGGCGACCTGCGCCCATGGCTGAGATTACTGTTGCGGACCCGCCTGCGATATCACCGCCTGCGTATACATTAGGAATAGAAGTCTCGCCTGTTTCTGCATCGGTTACGATGTAACCCCACTTGTTAAGATCAAGGCCGGGGGTTGCTTCGAGCAGTACCGGGTTGGCCCCGGTTCCGACTGCGAGGACAACCATGTCGACTTCCAGTTCCTTGGTCTTTCCTTCTACTGCAACGGGACGGCGGCGACCGGATTCATCAGGCTCGCCAAGCTCCATAACCTGAAGTGTCATAGATTTAACGTGTGAGTTTTCGTCACCGTTGATGGCAATGGGGGAGGTGAGCAGCTCAAGCTGTACGCCTTCCTCAATTGCATGGTGCAGTTCTTCAAGGCGGGCAGGCATTTCGTCCTGCGTACGGCGATAAGTGATGTATACGTTTTCAGCGCCGAGACGCAGGGCGGTGCGGGCTGCATCCATAGCCACGTTACCGCCGCCGATTACAGCCACGTTCTTGGCTTTGGGTGCGGGGGTGTCGTGGTTGGGGAAATCGTAGGCCCGACCGAGGTTGATGCGGGTCAGGTATTCGTTGGAAGAATATACGCCGACGAGGTTTTCACCGGGAATATTCAGGAACCACGGGAGTCCTGCGCCAACACCGATGAATACAGCATCAAAACCGTCTTCGAAGAGATCCTCTACAGTTATGGTCTTGCCACCCACGTAGTTGGGCTGGAAGGTAACACCTTTGGACCAGAGCGCACCCACTTCACGGGCTACGATGGATTTGGGCAGACGAAATTCAGGGATACCGTAAATCAGTACGCCGCCGACTTCGTGCAGGGCTTCATAAACTGTTACAGGAACTCCGCGTGCGGCAAGGTATCCGGCTACGGTCAGGCTGGAAGGCCCGGAGCCGATGCAGGCGACCTTGAACTGGTCGTTGGGCAGGGCACAAGCGGTGTGTCCGGTGATCATTTCGCATGCGGAGTCACTGTCGAAGGTGTCTGCAACAAACCTTTCGAGACGTCCGATAGCAACAGGTTCATATTTTTTGCCGAGGATGCAGGACCCTTCACACTGGGATTCCTGCGGACAGACTCGTCCACAGACGGCCGGCAGAGCGTTGGTTTCCTTGATAACGCGGTAAGCGGAAGGAATGTCGCCGTCGGCCAGATGCTTGATGAAACTTTTGATGTCGATTTCAACAGGGCAGCCTTTCTGACAGAGCGGCTTTTTACACTGCAGGCAGCGGGCAGCTTCAGCCATGGCTTCTTCTTTGGAGTAACCGAGGGCTACTTCGCTGAAGTTTTTGTTGCGGACGTCAGCCGGCTGTTCCGGCATTGGGGTACGGGTGGGGGTAAAATTCTGTTTATTCACCATGGCAGTTGCAACTCCTGAACATTTGCATTGAAAGGTCTTCCTGCTCCTTATACTGGGTAAGGCGCATTTTCAGTTCATTGAAATCAACTTCATGACCGTCGAATTCAGGGCCGTCCACACAGGCGAATTTGGTTTCTCCGCCAACACTGCAACGGCAGGCTCCACACATGCCCACGCCGTCAACCATGATGGAGTTCAGGCTGACTGTTGTTTTAACACCGAAAGGCTCGGTTACTTTGGCAACCGCTTCCATCATTGGAACGGGACCGATGGCAACGACTTCCGCAACGTCTTTGTCCTTTTCAAGGCGTTCGCGCAGGAGATCGGTGACAAAGCCTTTGTGACCGCTGGAGCCGTCATCGGTGGCGATGAGAAGTTCGGGGCAGAAGAAGCCCAGTTCAGTACAGAAAAGGAGCATGTTCTTGCTGCGGGCTCCGACAATGGCGACAACGTGGTTGCCGGCAAGGTGGTGTCCCTTGGCAATGTGGTGCATGGCTGCGATTCCGGTACCGCCGCCCACACAGATGACAGTTCCGGATTTTTCAATATGGGTGGGTTTACCCAAGGGACCGCAAACATCAAGGATGGTGTCCCCTTCGTTTAATGATTCAAGCAGGGCTGAACTTTTGCCGACTACGAGATATACGATAGTAATGGTTCCGGCTTCTTTGTCAGTGTCAGCAATAGTCAGCGGAATGCGCTCGCCTTTTTCATGGATGCGTAGAATTACAAAATTTCCCGGTTTAGCCTTTTTGGCAATTTGAGGACAGTCAAGGACCAGCATGGATGTCTGGCCTGGGATAAGTGCTTTTTTAGTCAGAATTTTGTTGCTCATAATCTCCTACACTGCTTAAGTTTCAGGGGAAGTTAAGGCTTTCCCCACCGGATTGCAAGTTTCAGACTGATTATAAGGTGTTGGCTTTTCCCTTTCTGTGAAAAAACTGAAATATGCGCTTCCCTCGCTAAGTTTTTTTCAGTCTTTTAAATTTTTTCCCGCTTTTGCCGGTCAAAGCCTTACCATCAGTTTGATTACGTGGCTCGCCCCTCTTGCCAATTCTGCGCTGAAGTATTATATCTTAATACAACTTAGCAGAAGTTTATTTTCATCAGCTTCCACGGACGGAAGCCGGAAATACCGCGTATCCTTCAGGGATGATTGCGAATAATCGCAGATACGGCGGATTGCCATTAATGGCAGTCGGCCTTTTTTTGTGTACGCGGAACGGTTTTTTCTGGTGGAGAAAGTAGTGAGAATAGCAGCGCAGGGAATCAGCCAATATGCTGATAATGCGAAAAAGTGGTCCAGAGACACTGCAGCCGAAGTGGAAAAGGTGAAGGCACGCGTGGTTACGCGTAAATTCGGCTTTAATATCGGTAAGCTCGGTATAAACTTCACTGCAAAGGACCTCGAATTTGAACCGGACGAAGCAGCAAAGGCTTCGCGCGAATTCCGATCAAAAACCTACCCCCGTACTCAAAGCGAAGAACAGCACGTGCAAAATGTGCATCAGCAGCTCGCTCTTACCCAAACGGCTTTTTCCGAGGATTCCGCCATGTTCAATCCCGGGAGCACCGGTTACATGAGGACCAGGGCAATCAATGCCTATTCCCGACAGTCCGGCGCTCTTGAATATACGCTTCCGGGCAGCGCTCTCGGCAAAGTCTGATTCCAGTAGTATTCATAATCCACAGTCTGAAGCAGTTTTCCTGCACGGTGTAATTTTCCCATTCCCTTTAACCCTGAGAAATAATTAACACCTGACTACGGAATGCGATGCAGTAGCAGTATCAATTTTTATAGACCTGATTATCCCTTTAATATAAATTGATGGGTCAATCAATTCATTTTGTGAAAATTTAGCAACATTTCTTTATGAATGTAATAAAGTTGTCAGGTTAGTTTTGATTTCTATTCAAAGACGATCAGTTATTGCTTGCCGCAACCGTAATTACATATTAGACAGCGGCTCACAAATACCGTAATAAGGAATCCCCTTAACCTCTGCTCCAAAACGGGACAGGGGACATTAAAAGAAGATAACATAAGGCGACGACCCTTGGAGGCCGCCGACTTTTCCCATATGGCTAAATTAGATAAAATAAGAAATTTCAGTATCATTGCGCATATTGACCACGGCAAGTCCACTCTTGCGGACCGTATCCTTGAAATCACCGGAATGGTTTCCGAGCGTGAAAAAAAGGACCAGTACCTTGATAAAATGGAACTGGAACAGGAACGCGGGATCACCATTAAGGCCCAGACTGTGCGTATTCCGTACAAGGCCAAGGATGGCGAGGAGTATATCCTCAACCTGATCGATACTCCCGGTCACGTGGACTTCAGCTATGAGGTTTCCCGAAGCCTTGCCGCGTCTGAAGGCGCGCTGCTGGTGGTCGACTCAACTCAGGGGGTTGAAGCGCAGACCCTCGCAAACGTATTTCTGGCACTGGACCACGACCTTGAAATCGTGCCTGTGCTTAATAAGGTGGACCTGCCCAGTTCTGATTGTGAACGAGTTGCGCAGGAAATCGAGGAAGTCATCGGACTGGATTGTTCCGAGCCGCTTATGATCAGCGCCAAAACCGGCCTGAATGTGGAGGATGTGCTTGAGTCTATCGTGAAGGATCTTCCTCCTCCGCAAGGTGATCCTGATGGTCCGCTCAAGGCCCTGATATTCGACTCCTGGTATGATTCGTATCAGGGAGTTGTTGTTCTGTTCAGGATTCTGGACGGTACCATCAAGAAGGGCGACAAGATTCAGATTCATTCCACCGGACGTACTTTCGATGTGACCACCCTTGGTGTTTACACCCCTGAACCGCAGAAGGCCAAAGAGCTGGCTGCCGGTGAGGTAGGTTTCCTCTGCGCCAGCATGAAGGAGCTCAATGATGCGCCCGTGGGCGATACCATTACCCTTGCCGTCAATCCGGTTGAAGATCCTTTTCCCGGCTTTCAGGAAGTTAAGCCCATGGTTTTCTGCGGACTCTATCCGGTGGAAC
Source organism: Maridesulfovibrio pacificus (SeqCode) (assembly GCF_048612815.1). NCBI lineage: Bacteria > Pseudomonadati > Thermodesulfobacteriota > Desulfovibrionia > Desulfovibrionales > Desulfovibrionaceae > Maridesulfovibrio > Maridesulfovibrio pacificus (SeqCode). The sequence goes on along the minus strand of NZ_JBLZNE010000001.1, from coordinate 2,943,832 downwards.
CCGCCGAGTATGAGCCGCTCAAGGCCGCGCTGGAAAAATTGCAGCTCAACGACACCGCGTTCTCCTTTGAACCGGAAACCTCCACAGCTCTTGGCTTTGGTTTCCGTTGCGGTTTCCTCGGTCTGCTGCATATGGAAATTATTCAGGAACGTCTGGAACGTGAGTTTCAGGCCAAGCTAATCGCTACTGCGCCTTCCGTTGTCTATCAGGCAAGGCTTAACAATGGCGAAGTGCTTGAAATTGATAACCCCAGCAAGATGCCCGACGGCGGAGATCTCGAATCTCTGGCTGAACCTTTCTGCCGCCTTGAAATCCACGTGCCGAACGATTATGTTGGCGCGGTACTCAAGCTCTGTGAGGAGAAACGCGGAATTCAGAAGGACATGCGTTACCTGACATCTTCAAGGGTTATCATCACTTATGAAGTTCCTTTTGCGGAAATCATGTACGATTTCTTTGACAAGCTGAAGTCGCAGACCAAGGGTTATGCTTCCCTTGATTACGAAATTATTGATTATCGCGAATCGAATCTGGTAAAGCTCGACATCCTGATCAACACTGATCCGGTGGATGCATTCTCAGCCATTGTCCATAAGGATTCAGCATATCCTTTCGGACGTTCACTTGCCCTTAAGCTGAAAAGAGCAATCCCGCGCCAGATGTTTGAAATTGTTATTCAGGCCGCGATCGGTCGTAAGATCATCGCCAAAGAACGAGTGGCCCCGTTCAGGAAAAACGTTACCGCCAAGTGTTACGGCGGGGATATTTCCCGTAAGCGCAAACTTCTGGAAAAACAGAAGGAAGGTAAGAAGCGCATGAAGAAAATGGGTAACGTTGAGATCCCGCAGGAAGCTTTTATGGCCGTTCTTAAGGCCGGCGAAGATTAAACGACCCGCCCTGTGTTAAACGCAGGAAACTATAAGGATATTAATTATGAATCCCAGATGGCAGAGCACTGTGAAGGAATATGTTGAAGCTCTTTTTATCGCACTCATATTGGCTCTTTTTATCCGAACCTTTATCGTGCAGGCCTTCAAGATTCCGTCCGGTTCAATGTTGCAGACTCTCCAGATCGGAGACCATCTGCTGGTAAGCAAATTTTCCTACGGTGTGAAAGTTCCCTTTACCGGGAAGGTTGTCGTGCCGGTTGGTGATCCCGAGTATCAGGATATCATTGTCTTCAAATATCCCGGGGATCCCAGTAAGGATTATATTAAAAGGGTTATCGGCGTACCCGGTGATACTGTGGAGATCAAGAACAAGAAGGTCTTCGTAAACGGTAAGGAGCTTGTTGAGCCTTACGTGCAGTACACCGATACCACCCACGTTTCAACACTGCGCGACAATATGCCGCCTCGGGTAATTCCCGAAAACGAATACTTCGTTATGGGTGACAACCGCGATGGATCCAACGATTCCAGATTCTGGGGCAACGTTCCCAGAGAGAACATCTTAGGAAAGGCGTGGATTATCTACTGGTCTTGGGGCGGTCCCAAGACCGTTCGCTGGGAGCGGATCGGAGACATCCTGCACTAAGCGCACACAGTTGAAATCTGGATACATGAAAGCCCCGGTACGTTTGTACCGGGGCTTTAGTTTTTTTGGACAATTTTCTCGTTATTAATTAAGCAAAAAAGAAATTGATTACATTATAGTTAGAGTAATTATGTGAGCTGTGGTAGGTTTTTAGTCGGGAGGATTTATGTTTTCTGTCTTTCGCTTCCTATTTGCGGCCATTTGCGGTGCATCTGTTTTATGCATGCTTTCCGCTTCCCAAAAGTATTTAATGGGTTGGCCTTTAGTTCCGCAGTCCTTTTTGGTCCCTTTAATTTTTGGAGCTATAACGGGGTGTGTTTTCTATTCTTATACTTTGTTGCTCCGTAAGAATCTAAAGGCAAAGAAGATTTTAGAAGCGCGGGACATTCAGCTGGAAACAGTATTGTCTGCTGCCCCCATAGGCATAGGGGTAGTTGTTGATCGTGTTTTTCAGGAAGTGAATGACTTTTTCTGCGAAATGACAGGTTATTCCAGAGAGGAATTAATAGGCCAGTCCTCACGTGTTGTTTATCCTAGTGATGATGATTTTGATGGCGTCAGTAAATATAAATATGCCCAGATAAGAGAGAAGGGAACCGGTTCGGTCGAGACTAGATTCCAACGTAAAGACGGTAAAATTATACATGTCATTCTGAGCTCAAAGCCTTTGGACTACAATGACTGGTCAAAAGGAGTTTCTTTTACTGCACTGAATATTACCAAAAGGAAGGAAGCAGAAAATTTACTTTCCAGACGTATCGTCTTTGAAAATCTGGTAAGTAAGGTTGCCTCTGATTTTCTTAATCTGTCTGTCGGGGATATAGATAGAGGACTTACAGAGGCTTTAAAAAAAATCTGCCTTTTTGCCGGAGTGGGCAGGGCGTATATATTTCTCATGCGGGGTAACACTTCTTTTTGCGATAATACCCATGAGTGGTGTGCCAAAAATATAGAACCGCAAATTCACAAATTACAGAATTTAGACTTGAGAGAGTCCGGTTCCCTGCTTTGGGAAACTCTTTGTAGAAGAGAGTCTTATTATATCCCCGATGTCTCCGCATTGCCGGATAATTTGCCGGACAAAGAGATTCTTCAAGTTCAGGATATATGGTCTGTGCTTATTGAGCCGATGTATTTTAATGATCAACTGGTCGGTTTTGTTGGTTTTGATTCTGTGCTTGAGCATCGGAGATGGTCCGAAGAGGACATGGATATATTGTCTTTGTTCAGTAAGAACGTTGCCTTGGTTCTGGAGCGAAAAAAATCAGAGGAAAGACTCATTGCAGCAAAGTTGGAAGCCGAATCAGCTAATATTGCTAAGTCGGAGTTTCTGGCAAATATGTCCCATGAAATCCGAACTCCTTTAAATGGAATTATGGGTATGCTGCAATTGATGCGCATGGGCGGGATGAATCAGAAGCAGGAAGAGCAATGCGAATTTGCTATGGAATCCTGTAAACGGTTAACCAATCTTTTGGGTGATATACTTGATGTAACAAGAATTGAATCCGGTCATCTGCAAATAATTAATGCTGAATTTGATCTTCATAATGCTTTGAATTCTGTTCATGCCCTTTTCAAGCCCGCAGCCATTCAGAAAAATATTGATTTGCGGGTTGAAATTGCTGGGAATGTTCCGAAATTAATGGTTGGCGATATCAACCGTCTGCATCAGATATTTAATAATTTGATCGGTAATGCTTTGAAATTCACTGATTCCGGGTTCGTTTTAGTGGAAGCGTATCTTCTGGGCCACAATCAGAACGGTAGTTATAAAATTTTGTTTTCTGTTTCAGACTCAGGAATCGGGATTGAGGACAGTAAGCTGGATTCAATTTTTAATTCATTTACCCAGATAGAGGCTAGCAGAACTCGAAATTATGAGGGAGCAGGTTTAGGGCTTGCTATTGTAAAGCAGCTTTTGGAATTGATGGGTGGAACTCTTTCTATAAGTAGTGAAGTTAATACCGGAACATCAATTTGTTTTTCTTTGGACTTTGGAGCTGTTGAGCAACGCTCTGACACTAATGAAAAAATTCGTATTTTGGATAAAAGTTCTATTAAGGAATTTGAAGTTCTTGTTGCTGAAGACGAAAAGGTAAACCTGCTCACGCTTAAGAGTTTTCTGGAGCAATATGGCTGTAATGTTTCAGTTGCTAGTGATGGGTGTGAAGTTTTGAATCTTCTGGGTGCTGGGGAAATAAAGTTTGATTTGATTTTTTTGGATATCCAGATGCCTAAAATGGGTGGACTTGAAGCCGCTCACCGGATCCGCAGTGGTGAGGGTGGAGAGGCTGCTAAAGAGATTCCAATCATAGCATGCACCGCATACGCCATGGCGGGAGATAAAGAAGAGTTTCTTGCTTCGGGCATCGATGACTATTTGGCCAAACCAACACAGATTGGTGATGTTGAAAAGCTCCTGATTAAATATTCAAGCAAGAGATAAGTTGTTTTTTCCGACTTTCATTGACTACCTGCCCTGCTCTGGTATTATTTAAGGTAATAAATAGTCCTGCGCTGCAGGAGGGTGGTAATATGAAATTATTCACTAACAGGAAATTGATTCTTGCCTTGTGCCTTACAGTAATGGGTCTGCTCTTTGCCGGCGTGATGAATGTATTTGCTTCCGCAGCAACAGATTCAGGCAAATGGTGGGAGGCGATTACTCCGGAAGGCAAGCTTGTAATTATTGCTTTTGCCGTTGCAGGCATTGCCGTGGTTATAGTGTATTTTTCTGTCTTGAAGCCCAAGATGCCCGGTAGCGGAAAGTCCGATTTTACCCTTAAGAAATACGAAGAAGATCTGCGTGATAAGGTTGCCGAATTAAAGGTTGATCTACAGTTGCTTCGTGATGTTGATTCTCCGGAATCCCGTAAAATATCCGCAGCCCTTAAAGAGGCAGAGCAAAGATTGCTTTTTATTGAGTCCGGGTATGCGGATTCCCTTAAAGCAATTGCCGGACTTGCAGAGGAATTGGAAATTCTGCGAGGCTGGGTTTCTGAGACCGAGATTGAATCTGCCGAATCCATGCTAGCTTCCGGTGATAGCGCAGAAGCACGTTCTATCTGGGCCAGAATTGCGGAAGAGTCCGGCGTGAAGCGGAAGGCTTATGCCCGCCGCGAAGCTGATGCCTATTTTCATCTGGGATTGCTTGCTAAAAATGATCTTGATTACGATGGAGCCATGGAAGCTCTGGTTAAGGGGATCGAGACCGGTAAGGCCGGAGTTGTTCATATTTATGAAGCAGGACAGCTTGCCCTGATCATTGAAGATTATTGGCAGGCAGAAGCCTTGTTCAAGCAGGGCTTGGGTATGGCCTGTGACACTCATGAGTGTACCCGGAGTATTATCAGTAAATGCCAGACCGGGTTGGGCGATGTCTTCATGCATTCCAACAAGTTTAATGAGGCTCTGCCCCTCTATGAATCCGCACTTGCGGCGGCTGTATCTATTTATGGTGAAGAGTCGGTTCCTGTTGCTGATGGCTGCACCCGTGTGGCCCAGTGCAAGAGAAAAACCGGATCCCATGATGAAGCAGACGAGCTATGCCGCAGGGCTTTCAGTATTTACTCCAATCTTTTGCCGGATGCTCATCCCAAGTTCATTACTGCCCGAAAGCGTTGCAAAGCTAATAAATAACTTTGAAAGGTCGGCAACTTAGCGTATCGTACTTATTCTGTTGTACGCTGATTCTATTACCCTGCTTAATTTGGAATTCAACTCTTCCTGTAACCTGCGTTGCCAGTGGTGTTCGTTGGATCATACAAAGGAACGCAAAGTCATGTCCCGTGCTGTGCTTGAAAAGGTCATGCAGGAGTTGAGTTCAGGGGTGTTCAGTAATCTGCGGCGCATCGACCTGCATAACGGTGGTGAAACATTACTGCATCCAGATCTGCCGGGAATGCTTTCCGTGATTCGCCGCTATAGGCCTTCCATTCCTTCGTCAGTAACCATCGGCCTTCTGACTAACTGCATGTTACTGACTCCGAAAGTTTCCGAACAAATTTGCCGCAGCAGGGCGGTTACACAGGTCCGTTTCAGCATTGACGGCGGTTCTCCTGCTGCATTCGAATCAATTCGCAAAGGCGCAAAGTGGGACGTGGTCCGGCGAAATGTTCAGGCCTTCATGGATATCAACAGCCGCGCCAAGGAACCTGTGCGGACTGAGATAATCTGCATGATCCCGGCAGAAGGTCTTCCCGGCGGGGCAATGGACCCGGAATTCGCCGCACTTCTGCAATTGGCGGATAAAGTCAGTGTGCGAAATCCGCATAATTGGGACGGCAGTGTCGATCTTGGTGTTGATGACAGCGGCTATCAGGTGATTGCCGAGCAACGTGTAGGCGAGGTTTGCTTCCTGTTGCAAAAGAACTTGGTAATCCTGCCCGAGGGCAAAGTCACGGTCTGCTGCAACGATCTTAACGAACGCGGCGTATTCGGTTCCGTGCTGGATAACACCCTGGAAGAACTCGCCGCTCATCCCACCCGCTTGGAGATGATCCGGGCATTCGAGGAAGGGCGTAAGGATGAGATTGATTTGTGTAAGGGGTGTACCGGATTTTATGCCCCCTAAATCCAAACGTCATTCTTCGCAGTAAGCTCACCTCCATCAGCTTCGCCGGTATTCACAACTCCGCGTGGTTCAATGAGCATGACCTTGCATTCTTTTGCTGCAACGGGCTTATGTTCAATTCCTTTCGGGATAACGTACATTTCTCCGGCATTAAGAGTTACTTTCCCATCCCGGAAGAAGATATCCAGTTCTCCTTCGATGACTATGAAAGTTTCATCTGTATCTTTATGATCATGCCAGACGAATTCTCCTTCCAGTTTGGCCATCTTGAACTGGTAATCGTTCATTTCCGCTACTACGCGTGGTGACCAATGTTCTTGGAATTTCGAAAGTTTGTCCTTGAAATTGATGGCCTGATACTTCATGGTGTCTCTCCCTATTTGGATCGATATTTTTGAACTTTCTTGATGGTATACGGCTTCATTTTGTTTTGCCAGTGTGAAATTTAAAGTCTTATTTGAATCCGGTCCCATTTCCAGTTATATCTTGAATATAAAAATTTCCTTCATCCAACGGAGAGAGCGTATGAAGTCTTTTAACGATCAGTCCTTAAAAGAACAATTTGCTGAAATTGAAGCTGAAAAAAGGAAATATACCCACGGTGGTAATTTGCGCCAATTGGCGGACCGGGCCGGGTGTCCTTCTTCCGATATTGTGGATTTTTCTGCCAATATCAATCCGCTGGGACCTCCGGCATGGCTACAGCAGGAAGTTAGCAGGGCTCTTGCCGAAGTTGATCGTTATCCTGACCCGGAATGTACCGAGCTTACCCTTGCGGCCTGCGAGAAATTTTCTGTCTGGCCCACGGAGTGCGTGGCCGGGAACGGTGCTTCAGAATTGATAGCGGCCATTGCGCGAGTGGGCGGATTCAAACGGGCGGTAATCCCGGTTCCCTGTTATGTGGATTATGAGCGTTCCTGCAAGCTTGCAGGATTAAAAACCGAGCATATTCCCCTTGATCCGCAAAAAGCGTTTTCTCCCGATTTTGAGACTCTTTCATCTTTTCTTGCTGCTTCTCCGGCCTTGGTTTTTCTGGCTCAGCCGAACAACCCCACCGGTACAGCCTTTGACCCTGAGGAACTCAAGGCGTTGGCCCGAAAGCATCCTGAATCCCGGTTTGTAATTGATGAATCCTTTGCCGATTTTGTCCCGGGATTGCAGCGTTTGGCCGGACAACGTCCGCCCAACGTAATTACCGTTGTTTCCATGACCAAATTTTACGCTATCCCCGGTTTGCGGCTGGGGCTGGCATTTGCGTCGCCTGATATTATCATGGATATCAAGAATGTGCTGCCCTGCTGGTCGGTGAATATCTTGGCCCAGAAAGTCGGGCTCCGTTGCTTGCGAGATGAGGAATACGAGCGCAAAACCATCGAGACTACGGTCCGTTTGCGTGAAGAATTGGCGCAGGGAATTCTTGAGGTTCCCGGTATTCGGGCCTTACCATCTCAAGCTAATTTCATGCTTTGTCAGGTGCAGCGGGTGGGCATGGATGCTTCCGGGCTCATCGAACATCTGATCAAGAATCGTGTGGCAGTGCGCCATTGCGATAATTTTGATGGATTGGATTCCACTTATTTCCGCATTGCCGTGCGTACTGAGGAAGAAAATCGGGTTCTTCTTGACGGATTGCGTTCTTTCTCCGGTATGGAAGTTGCCGCTCCCAAGCCTCGGAAGACCCCGGCCCTGATGATTCAGGGCACCTGCTCCAATGCCGGTAAATCAATTCTTGCTGCAGCCTTTTGTCGTATTTTTTTGCAGGACGGTTTTAAAGTCGCTCCGTTTAAAGCCCAGAATATGTCGCTTAATTCTTTTGTTACTGATGACGGGTTGGAAATGGGCAGGGCGCAGGTTACTCAGGCTGCGGCCTGCAAGATGTCACCGGATGTACGCATGAATCCTGTGCTGCTCAAACCGGGCAGTGACATCGGTTCGCAGGTAATTGTCATGGGTAAGCCCGTGGGCAATATGAAGGTTCAGAAGTACGTGGAGTACAAGCCTACCGCTTTTGAGGCGGTCAAGGAAGCTTACGATTCCTTAAGCGGCGATACTGATGTGATGGTTATTGAAGGCGCGGGAAGCCCTGCGGAGATAAACCTTAAGCAGCACGATATCGTAAACATGGCAATGGCTGATTATGCCGAAGCCAAGGTGATCATTACTGGGGATATTGACCGGGGCGGCGTTTTTGCCTCCCTTGCCGGAACCATGGATTTACTGGAGCCGAAAGAAAGGGAACTGGTTTGCGGGTTCCTGCTCAATAAATTTCGCGGGGACGCTTCGCTTTTGACTCCGGCACTTGATTTTACGCTAAGCCATACCGGAAAGCCCGTGCTTGGGACTATTCCTTACATCGCGAATCTAGGTTTGCCGGATGAGGACTCTGTTTCATTCAAGGAAGATTTGAAAAAATCCGGATCTGATAGCAAACGCAAAGATTGCGTTGACGTGGTCTGCATCGATTTGCCGCGCATTTCCAATTTTACGGATCTTGATTCACTCAAGGGGGAGCCGGATGTAAACCTGCGAGTGGTTGATAACCCTGAAGACCTCGGAACTCCTGACGCGATAATTCTTCCGGGTAGCAAGTCGACTCTCTCGGACCTTGCTCATCTGCGTGAATCCGGGCTGGCAGAAGCTGTGAAAGGATTGCGTGATAAAGCGGTGATTGTGGGCATCTGCGGCGGTTTCCAGATGTTGGGTCTGTTTATCAGTGACCCGGATGAAATTGAATCCGGCGGTTCTGCTGAAGGATTGGGGATGTTGCCTTTGCAGACCACCCTCGCTCCGGAAAAGACTCTGACCCGAACCACAGGTATGCATTCCCAGAGCAAACTGGAAGTTGTCGGATATGAAATTCATCATGGTAAGACCGAGCCTTTGTTGCCCACAGTGCGTGCGGCCATTGTTCCGCAAGGTATTACCGGGGGAGTACCGATTTCCAAGGTCTTGGGATTCGGTTCCAAGTCCGGTTTGATTTGGGGAACCTATCTGCATGGTATCTTTGATGCCGATGAATTCAGGCGCTGGTTTGTTGATTCCCTTCGGGCCCGCAAGGGGTTGCCCAAGCTGGGCAGAGTGCAGTCTGTTTTCAATATGGAAGAGGGGCTTGACCGCCTTGCTTCCGTGGTCCGCGAGAATGTCGACATGAATGCAGTTTACACTGCCCTAGGTTTTAAGCTCTAGATGTTTTCTTGCTGTTAGCCTTTGAAATAATGTATGCTTCCGGTAAGAGATTTTAATTTATCTTTGGGGGGCTCATGGGCAGGATTGAATGGAATAGCAGCTTGAATCTTGGGATAAAGGAAATAGACGAACAGCACCAAAGTCTGGTGCAGATGATAAATGACATTCTTGAAGCCTTTGCCAAGGGTGAAACTGAATCGGCCGTTGATCGGATTCTGGGGCAATTGCACGAATTCACAGTAATGCATTTCAATGCTGAAGAAAAATATATGGAGAAGATTGAATATCCCTACATTCAGGAACACCGTAATCTCCATGCCGGACTTAAGGGAAAAGTAAAATCATTGCGGTCCGCTCGTTTTCATTATGAAGAAGTTACCCCTGATGAGATAAAAGAGCTGTTGTCCGGTTGGCTGATAGAGCACATCCTGCGCGAAGATTATAAGATTGTGCAGTTTATTAAGCAGGGTGGCGCAAAAGATTGGTCAGAAAATATTAGATAATACCCCTTTATATGTGATTTTAAATGCTTGTCCACCGTATAGGTAGTGAACTTCCTTTGTTATCTTGCCTTGGGGTGATAAACCGGATATCTAAAAGCCGATTATTAATTTAGATACCAATTTTTACCGCTGGAAGTTCGATGATTGCTAAAGTTTCCTGTGCCGCCCTTATGGGTATTGATGCCTTTAAAGTTGATCTGGAAGTTGATTTGACCCGTCAGGGCATGCCTGCATTCACCATGGTCGGTCTGGCCGAGGGAGCGGTTAAGGAAAGTAAGGAACGTGTCTTTTCTGCATTGAAAAATTCCGGTTACCGCATTCCGCCATCACGTATTACGGTGAACCTTGCTCCTGCGGACATCCGAAAGGCTGGTTCAGCGTACGACCTGCCTCTAGCAACATCTTTGCTCGGCGCTGCTGGAGTGATTGACCAGTCTGCCTTGGAAGGTTGGTTTCTCGCCGGGGAGCTTTCATTGAGCGGCGGAATCAAACCTGTGCACGGTGTATTGCCGCTGGCTATTGAAGCAAGGCGTAAGGGGGCTAAAGGTTTGATCGTCAGTCCTGAGAACGTCAATGAAGCAGCGGTGGTGGAAGGTCTTTCCGTATACGGGGTACCGACTCTTTCTCAATTGGTGAATTTTTTGATCGGTGAGGATAATCTCGAGCCTGCAACGGTAGATACAGACCTGCTTTGGTCCGGGCGGCAGTCCTTCGGTATGGACTTTTCAGAAGTCAAAGGACAAGAGCACGCTAAACGGGCTATTGAGATTGGTGCCGCTGGCAACCACAATCTGCTTTTCATCGGTCCTCCGGGCAGCGGCAAGACCATGCTGGCCCGACGCATTCCCACCGTGCTGCCTCCGCTGGTCTTTGAGGAAGCATTGGAGGTCACCAAGATTTACAGTGTTTCAGGACAGCTGGAACGTGATAAGTCACTTATGGTTACCCGGCCTTTCCGTGCTCCGCACCACACTATTTCCGATGCCGGACTGATCGGTGGCGGGGCCTACCCGAAACCGGGAGAAGTTTCATTGGCCCATCGCGGGGTTCTTTTTCTGGATGAACTCCCGGAGTTCAAGAAAAATGTGCTTGAAGTTCTGCGCCAACCGCTTGAAGGCGGAGAAGTTACCATCTCCCGTGCCGCCATGTCTCTTTCTTATCCGGCTGACTTTATGCTTGTCGCCGCTATGAATCCCTGCCCCTGCGGATATTTTACTGATGAACGGCATGCCTGCACCTGTTCTGCACAGGCTGTTGCCCGTTATCGATCCAAGCTTTCCGGGCCGTTATTGGACCGTATTGATTTGCAGATTGAGGTCCCCGCTGTTGAGTATAAGGATTTACGGGATTCCTCCGGGCTTGATTCCGCTTCCATGCGAGCTAATATCGAGCGGGTGCGGAAAATTCAGACCGAGCGTTACAAGGATATGAACATTCTTACTAACAGCGAGTTGTCCGGTTCATCACTGGAGAAATTTTGTAAACTCAGTGAGGCTGAACACACTTTTCTTGAGCAGGCTGTGCGCAATCTCGGACTTTCTGCCCGCGCTTATACCCGAATTTTGCGCATCTCCCGGACCATTGCCGATCTTGCCGGAGCGGATATGATTCAGGTGCAGCATTTAGCTGAGGCTATCAATTACCGCAGTATGGATAGGCAGGGCTGATTTTTGGCGTAATCAGTGTTTTTCTATGAATGTGATAATGTCGTATTTGGTGCATGATTGCCACATTTCAGTAGTTGCCAAGTCCGGCTGGCTGTAATATTACCTACCGTACTGGTTCTTTCAGGGAGGGGTAATGAAGCCGGTAATGAATGCCTTCACCAAGCAGCAAGAGCTTTGGGATCAAATCTTTACAGAGTCCGAAAGTTATTTTGGGGAACAACCAAGCATGTTAGCGCAGAAGTCGCTTGAGCTGTTCCGCGAAAATAATGTTTGTTCTGTATTGGAGTCAGGGTGTGGGCAGGGGCGCGATACATTTTTGTTTGCGCAAGACGGTATCAAGGTTACAGCCCTTGATTATTCCATCCGGGCCGTTGATGAAATTTCCGCCAAAGCTACTTCTTCCTCCCTCTCTTCTTATATTGATTCCCGTTGCTTCGATATCCGCAAACCGCTTCCTTTTGAATCCGAATCCTTTGATGCCTGTTATTCCCATATGCTGCTGTGTATGGAGTTGACTATGGCTGAGATTTCCTGTGCTTTAAGTGAATTACACAGGGTTTTAAAGCCCGGTGGACTGGCTGTTTATTCTGTGCGGTCCATTTTTGACCGCCATTATCGCGCCGGTGAACATCTGGGTGAGAACCTGTATGAGGTCGGAAAGTTTGCGGTTCATTTTTTTAGCGAGGACAAGCTTCGCGGGCTGGCCAGTGGTTTTAAAATCAAATCCATTGAACGGATTGAAGAGGGTGCTCTTCCCAGAGATCTTTTTTGCATTGTGATGGAGAAATGTTCCACTCGCTATGCACCTACGTTTGAATCCTGTTCCGGCGGAAATCGTCAAGCGGACAAAGTGCCATTTGCGCGCAACCGGGCACATTATCACTGCCCCGGTGGAACATGATAGCCTTTCCACGTTTCAGTTGAGACGTCCGAAATAAAAAAAAGTCTGACCAAATTTGGTCAGACTTTTTTTTGTTCAATATTCAATGAAATATTAGAGCAGTTCTTTCAGGTTGGGCACAATGGAAGGAACCTGTTTTTTGTAGTCCATATATTCCTTGCCGAAAAGTTCTTCCAGAACAGCTTCTTCTTCCGGGATGTGGTGCAGGAATTTGTAGTAAGCCACAAAGCTCATGCCAAAGAGCAGCCAAGCCTGAGTGGCAATGGCACTTCCTGTGAAAATGAAGGCGATCCATGCAAAATAGAGCGGGTTGCGCACTATGCCGAAGGTTCCGGTTGTTTCAAGTCGTTCTTCAGCGACGGCTTTTTTTACAGTAACTCCGGAGATGAAAAGAAAGGCTATGCCGATTCCAAGCAGCATGCCGCCCAGAATATTGAATGCCGCACTGGGAAGGAAAGTCATCAAGAAAATTTTGGGAAAGATCAGGGTGATGATCAAAGATGCAAGGCCGTAAATGATTGTAGGCTTGAAGATTTTCAGGCCGACTCCGAATACACTTCTTTTGCGTTCTTCCATTATCTGCTCCACTCTTTTTCCTGTTGATATCAGCACCGTTTCACTTGAATGTGAATAGAAATCCTCACAAGATCATCGTCTAACAGTTTAAAGAAAAGAGCAACAAAAACCGTTTGTTGAGCACTATTCTTTTTTAAAAATATATCTGTGACACATCTCGGTCAGTTCGGTATAAGCCTTCTCCGTGTCCGGTTCTCCGGCTTCGAGTATGCAACGGTGCATTGTCTCTTCCATTGCTCCGCTGACAAGCCGCGCCCCTAAATCTATGTCCTTGATCCTGACTTTTTCCGAGCAGTTTTTAAGTATTTGGGTCACTCCATTTTCCAATGCCTGTACTATGCTGCGGTCCAGATTAGCCATCTGGGCTTCCCTGTTTTTCAGGGCCAGTATTTCACGGTGCAGCTCTGTTGATAGAGTGTGGGCCTGTTTCGCGGTTTCCACAATATAAGCGGTGATTTCTCGTGAACCTTTAGTGTATGGAGCATTATCTGCAAAATTACCATAAACGCCTTTTGTGATGCTGGCGGCATATGCCTCACTTACTTGATCAAGAAGTTCTTTTTTGTCTTTGAAGTAACTGTAGAATGATCCCACTGAAACTTTGGCTTCATGTGCAATTTCGGTAGTCCCGGTTTTGTGGAACCCTTTTTCAGAGAACAGTTTCATCCCGGCAACAATGATTCGGCGTTTTTTCTCCTGACTTCGTTTCTGGGTTGGTGTCCGGGTCATATTATCTCCTGAGTTTTATAATTTAATTTTATGAATATAAATTCATATTCATATTGTCAATAAATATGAATTTTTATTCATGTTTGGAGATATTACATGAAAAGAAGAAAGCCCGGCACTATTAAGCGCCGGGCTAAAAATGTTTGAGCAAATCAGTTATGCCGGATTAGATGGATTGGGCAGGAATTTGATGTCGATTTCCTGCTTGAGTCCATTCATGAATTCACGGAATTCCCTTTCCTGATGAGGGCTGTAGCGTAGCAGCAGGATCCCTTTGAATCGGTCGGCAATGGTGAAAAGTGCGAGATTGTCCACGGCCTCCATGAGGAAACGAAAGATTGCAATATCAGAAGGTGCAATCTGAATATACATGCGGGAGGAATTCTCCGGCGGCGGTGGCAGGGGACGCGGACGAGGTTTTCTTTTTCTACGGGCCATATCTTTAAACTATATTTTGCCTCCGGCGGCCCTTCGGGAACCAAAGAACCCTTTGGAAAGGGTTCTCTGGACTCTCCTAAACTTTTTAGTAAGGCTTCGCCGTTTTGGTTAGTACAATTATACGTGTTTAGTATTAGTTAAAACAACTAAAACGTTTTGGGATTCTTAAACCCTTTTGGAAAAGGGGTTAAGGCCCCCGGCAGGGTCGCCGAAGGCTTACAAAATCTTATATCCGTCTTCAGTTATGAGCACCATGTATTCCCAGCGGATACCGCCCCAATCGGAGTAGTAGAGACCGGGCTCCACAGTGATAACCATACCCGGCTTAAGTTCACCGGAAGCAATGGGGCTGACACTGGGCGGCTCATGTGTTTCAAGGCCGATACCGTGTCCTAGCGAATGGGTAAAGTACTTTTCCACTCCGTATTTTTCAAAAACAGCTTTGGCGGTGTGGTAGGCGTGCTGGATCGGGAGACCGGGACGCAGCACTTTGATGGCTTCCATCTGTGCTTCCTGCACCTGATCGCGCACGGTAAGAAAACGGTCGGAAGGCTTGTCGCCGACCCAGAATGTACGGGTTTGGTCGGAACAATAATCGCCCACGCGGCCACCCATATCGATAAGCACCAGCGAACCGTCCTCAAGCTTGTCATTGCCGGGGATGGCGTGGGGCAGAGCCGCATTAGGGCCGATGCCGACAATGCTGGGGAAAGAAAGTTCGGACGCACCGTTGTTACGGAAAAGCTGTTCAACGTCCCATGCTATTTCAGCCTCTGTGCGACCGGGGACAAGCTTAGGTTCAAGCAGCTCATATACCCTGTGGTTCAGGGCGCAGGATTCTTCCATGAGTTTGATTTCAGTTTCATCCTTGATCAGGCGAAGATCTTCCACCAATCCTGAAACAGGTTTGAGCTCGCAGAAATCATTAAGCTTTTCGTGCTCGAAAATATTGATGGATTTCGGATCGTAAGAAATCTTCTTGAAGCCGTTTGATTTGAAGAAATCACGCAGGGCATCGAATTTACGGCCTGAATAAATGAAGATATCATCTTCTTTCCAGACTTTGCGGGCCGCATCGTGATAGCGGGGGTCGGTGAGCAGAAAATCCCGGCCTGCAGGATCAATGATCAGCCAGCCTGCTGTCTCATTGCACTGGGGATCGTGAAGTTCAAAGCCGCTGAGGTAGTAGCGGTTGGCTGCGAAGCTGACCAGAAGAGGGGGATGTCCGCGATCCTTAAGGCGTTTGCGAACATTCTCCCGCCGTTGTTCGTAAGTGGCGGTGGAAATTGTCATGTGCTTAACTGATCCTGTATGTGGTTTCCGGCTGCCCGTTTATCATCCGTTCAGCCCATTCTACTCCCTGCATTACAGAATGATCCATGTTTGAAACTTCGTACTTCCAGCCGCCGAAACGACCGCGGGAATAGATGTTCATGGATTCAAGGGCAGGCTGAAGAACTTTTAACGCTTCATCGCGTTGCAGGCAAGGGATGGGATAGCCGTAATCCACATTAATTGACCAGCGCGAAATAATGTCTTTGCGGTCCTCTTCTTTCAGCATGTCAGTATTGACCAAGCCGTCTTCGACTTCTCTCATTATGTTGTTCTTATCGATAGCCTTGTCATTTGAGTATGAAACTTCACACATAAGCGCCCGTCCTTTGCCGGGTTGCGGTGTGTTGTTTGGCGAGTAGTTGTGGAAATTGGTAACCCTGTAAAACGGGTTGTCATTTTCAGGAAAGTACATCCAGCAGCGGGAATCAGGTTTGGAGCTGGACAGTCCGATACCGGCCACAATCACACTGTTGTGTTTCAAAGCTTGGGCTGCGTTGATGAGTTGTGCGGCAGGGGCAGCCAGCCAGCGGGAAGCGAGAATATCTATGGGACCGGTGTTGAGCAGGTGTTCATATTCATATGAATTACCTTTGGTGTCGGTAACAGTTTTCGCCAGCGGATCAATGACAGCCACATTGGTATCATATTTAATATAATCGGAAACAGTTTTCGCCAGATTTATGAAAATGGCTCCGGTTCCTCCTTTAAGGGGAAATTTGAATTTGTTGTTCGGACCCCATGAAAGCTGATCCTGCTCAAGGAGAATATTTTTGAGCACAGAAGGAAGATCAACCACGCTGACCCGTTCACCGATCCATGAGAAGGACATGTTTTCGGGACGGGTGGCCCATACCTTATAGTTATAAGGTTCCATAAAATGCTTGGCGATGCCCTTGCCGAAGATGGAATGAATCCATTCAAGAAAGTTGTTCGGCTTATTTTCAGAACGTTCTCCGGGCAGGAGGCCGCGCACGCATTCCCATTTTTCTTGATTGGGAAGGTAACGAATATTGTTTTGGAAGGGGTATGGAACCCAGCTATGAAGAATGCGGACCCACGATTCGCGCAAGTGTTCTATATATTCACCCTTAAGCACGTCTTCGATCATTTTGTCATAATAGTCGTAATGGGAAAACATCACATGTCCGCCAATGTCCCATGTAAATCCTTTGGAATCGGTAAAGCTGGAAGCCAGCCCTCCCGCCCAGGAATTTTTTTCCAGTACGAGGAATGATTTTTCACCAAGTTCAGAAAGCCTGCGAGCCGCTCCAAGGCCGGTGGGACCCGCGCCGATTATGACATATCTGTATTTCATAGTGCTTACTCCGCAACATAGAATTTTTTGTTTTAAGTTATAGAAGCAATCCCTATGCCAGACATATTTAAGAATTTTGTCCGGATTTGTGTTTCGAAAAATATTAAAAAAAGATTTTTTAGTAACGTGCTGATTTTTAATGCTTTATAATGTTGATGAAGTGTTAAAGTTACACTGTAACTGATCTTCCTTTTATGCGTAACAGGTTTGTAACTAAGTT
Organism: Maridesulfovibrio pacificus (SeqCode); assembly: GCF_048612815.1. Lineage (NCBI taxonomy): Bacteria > Pseudomonadati > Thermodesulfobacteriota > Desulfovibrionia > Desulfovibrionales > Desulfovibrionaceae > Maridesulfovibrio > Maridesulfovibrio pacificus (SeqCode). The sequence continues at coordinate 2,926,850 of NZ_JBLZNE010000001.1, read as the reverse complement.
CGGATAGACCATTGCTCAACGCTAGAAAACGGACGCGGTAAAAATGAACTGAGTCTGAAATCAAAATTCCATTATTTGGAGGAAAACTAGAATGAAAAAAATTATTGCTCTCGTTGCTGTGATGGTAATGGCTTTTACAGGTTCTGCATTTGCAGGTTCTATTCAGGTCAAAGGTTCAACTACTGTTCTGCCTCTCATGCAGAAATCAGCTGAAGCTTTCATGAAAGCCAATCCTAATGTTTCTATCTCCATTTCCGGTGGCGGTTCTTCCAACGGTGCAAAAGCGCTCATCGACGGTACCACCGATATCGCCATGATGTCTCGCGACATGAAAGGCAGCGAAATCCAGAAAGCTACCGACAACGGTCGCAAGCCCTCCCAGTTTATCGTTGCACTTGACTGCATCGTTCCTGTTGTAAACCCCGGCAACCCTGTTTCCAAGCTTTCTAAGGATCAGCTCTGGGGCATTTACACCGGTAAAATTACCAACTGGAAAGAAGTTGGCGGCGAAGATGCAAAAATCGTTGTTATCTCCCGCGACACCTCCTCCGGTACTTATGACTGCTGGAAGAGCAAAGTAATGAAGCACGACGGCAAAAAACACCGCGTATTCCCCGGCGCTCTGCTTCAGGCTTCCAACGGTGCTGTTGCACAGGCTGTTTCCAAGAACAAAAAAGCCATCGGTTACGTAGGTCTTGCTTACCTGAACAAAGAGCTCAAAGGTGTTGATGTTAACGGTGTTGGAGCTTCCGTTGCTACTGCTAAAGACGGTTCCTACCCCATCTCTCGTGGCCTGAACCTTTACACTCCCGGCGCACCCACAGGTGAATCCAAAGCTCTCATCGATTTCATGATGAGCCCCGCCGGTCAGAAGCTTGCTGCTGATACCGGTTTCATCCCCGTAAAATAATACAGGCTTTCCGGAAAAGCCGGGTCCGATAGAATAAGTACAAAGTCCGGGGGGATTTCAAAAGTCCCCCCGGAATTTCAAGTATCCAAGACTAACAATAAAAAACAATTTTTTATATCAGGGGAAAAGTTGTGATTACGTCCCGCAATATCTGTTTACTGCTCATCACCCTCGCAGTTGTGGCCGGAGCTTATGCCTATAAGCTGGGTATAAGCACTGAAGCTGAACAGATTTTTATTTCCTCCGCTGAGAAGGTGGCACAAAGGGGAGACTATTCCATGAGTGCCGCTGGTGCGCTCAAGAAAGTCATGATGCTCTCAACTCATGAAGTTGCAGAGACCACAGAAGAAAGTGGTTTGAGCAGAGCGGAAAAAGAACTCAGAATGAAAGAGCTTAATTCTGAGTTGAACAGGGTTTACACCTATGTCCGCACTGATCCCGAAGTCATGGGTAAAAATAAGGCCGATCTTATAACCATGACCAGTATCAAAGCCAGTGCAGAGAACATGGTTTCGTCCCGATCAATAGGTTGGTATGTCCTGTGTGGAGTTCTTACGCTTCTGGGGGCAGTCATTTTCGCTCTTTCCAATCTTTCTCTCAGCAGGCGCACAGTTGAGCGCATAATTCATTCTATTTTTCTGGGAACTGCTTTCACCTCTATTCTGGTCCTCTTCCTGATTATGATGTTTCTTTTCATCGAAGGCCTGCCCATTTTTAAGCATGTTTCCGTCACCGACTTTATTTTCGGCCACGAATGGTATCCCACTGATGAAGACCCTGCATTCGGTATCTGGCCTCTGATCGTAGGTTCCGGAGCGGTAACCATGCTTTCATCACTTATCGCGATTCCCCTTGGTGTGATGACTGCGATTTACCTTGCTGAAATCGCCCCGCTCAAGGTGCGTAACATTGTTAAGCCGGCTGTTGAAATGCTGGCCGCCCTGCCTTCTGTCGTTATCGGTTTCTTCGGTATGGTTGTGGTTGCCCCCTTCCTGCAGGATACATTCGATATCGCTGTTGGCCTGAACCTTTTCAATGCTTCGGTCATGCTTGCTTTCATGGCTGTTCCGACCATTACCAGTATTTCCGAGGATGCCCTTTACTCAGTTCCTCCGGAACTTAAAGAGGCTTCCCTCGCTCTGGGCGCCACACACTGGCAATCAATTTATAAAGTTATCGTACCGGCTTCACTTTCCGGTATTTCTACCGGGGTTATCCTTGGTATGGCCCGTTCAATCGGCGAGACTATGGTTGTTCTTATGGTTGCAGGTGGCGCAGGTCTGTTGCCTACTTCGATATTTGATCCGGTCCGTCCCATGCCTGCATCAATTGCTGCTGAAATGGGCGAAGCTCCTTTTCATAGTGATCATTACTATGCGCTCTTCGCAATCGGCATGGTGCTTTTCCTGTTTACCATGGCTTTCAACCTCATCGCTGATTACGTGGCCCATAAATACAAACAGGTCGGTTCCGCCTCCCTGTAACTGAAACGCACGGGAAAACAATTGGTGAAAGAAATGAATAATGCTGAAACAATAGAACAAGTGGAATCCATGATGGAAAGTAATGTTGAAGTAGCCGAGACCATGATGGAACCGGGTAAAAATAATTATTCTATGCGCGAGAAGATCCAGAAGGTGGTCTTTTTGTTGTTCAAAGGCGCAGCTGCCGTTAACGGTCTTGCCCTACTGATCATTGTCGGCTTCGTACTCTATTACGGCCTCCCGGCCATGAGCTGGGAGTTCCTCACTGAGAATCCACGCGAGTCCATGACCGCAGGTGGTATTTTCCCCTGTATTGTGGGAACCATCGTGCTTAGTTACGGTGCGTTGATGATTGCCCTGCCTTGGGGAATCGCTACAGCCATCTATCTTAATGAGTATGCAACTTCACCCAGACTGGTGCGCATTATTCGTCTGGGAATCAATAACCTTGCAGGTGTTCCATCTGTTGTTTTCGGACTCTTCGGACTTTCTCTGTTCGTTACCGTTATGGGTATGGGCGTCAGCATCCTGGCCGGAGTCTGCACCCTCGGTGCATTGGCACTGCCGCTGGTTATCGGAGCATCCGAAGAAGCGCTTCGTTCTGTTCCCCAGACCTACCGCGAAGCATCGCTCGGTCTCGGAGCTACCAAGTGGCAGACTATATACAAAGTTGTACTGCCCGCAGCTCTGCCCGGAATGCTCACCGGCGCTATCCTGACCCTTTCAAGGGCTGCCGGGGAAACCGCTGCTATCATGTTTACCGCAGCTGTGTTCTTCACCCCGGAAATGCCGGAATCCCTTTTTGATGATGTAATGGCTCTTCCTTATCATATCTACGTTCTGGCAACCGCCGGTACTGAGATCGAAAAGACAAGGCATATTCAGTACGGTACATCTCTTGTGTTGATTACCTTAGTGCTGAGCATGAATATGCTGGCTATCTACATCAGGGCAAAGATGCAGAAAAAAGGTAACAAGTAAATTTCGTCCTCACCCTCTTGACCGTGCTTGGAACGGCCTGTGCGTATATGCGTGCGGGCCGTTTCTATTTTATGTCTCCGACGGATATGCTTTTGCGCATGGTCGACCATATAGTTCATGACTCGGGCTGTCATGATATTCATTTCGACCTTGTGGGTGGCGGTATTTTCCCCGGTAGAGTAAGGAATTAACTTGAGTGGAAGTACGAAGAGTCTAAGTTGTTATAGACTTATAATGCTGTGGTTTATTGAAGTAATTGAAATTATGTCTGACTGTGAGCGTGCGTAATTATTTATCTATGTGAATTATGTTGCGACCGGAATGTTTGCTTAAATAAACTTGTTCGTCGGCTCTTTTAATTGCTGAGGATATTGTTTCCTTAGCTCTGACTGCAACACCACCAATTGAAGCGGTGACGGAGATGTGTTCATTATTTAAATTGATCCATGACTGTTCAATCAGCTTGCGAAGGCGCTCAGCCAGCTTTTCCAGTTCTTGAATTTCTACATCAGGGATGAAAATGACAAATTCATCTCCTCCCCAACGACTGGCGATGTCTGTCGGTCGCAAAGTGGAGATTATCGTATTGGCTACCATAGTCAGAACCTTATCGCCTATATGATGACCGAATCTGTCATTGAAGGTCTTGAAGTTATCGATATCTACAAAGAGAATTCCGAGTCTATGGTTTTTGCATTTAATTAATTTTTCAAAATGATCTACAGTTAGGGCAATACTGCGCCTGTTTGCCAGCCCCGTAAGAGGATCGGTCATGGCTTTTTGCCGCAATAGTTCAAGCTCTTGAATCAGATCTGAATTTCTGTCTATTTTTTTAAAAATCTCCGCAGCACCGGTGATTTTACCCAGCTTATCTTTCACAGGGAAAGCTTTGACATTAATTAATACCCTATGCCCGTGTTTATGATGCATGAATACGTTTGCCTCTCGAACCTTACCATCGTTCATGGTCGCTTCAAGAGGACATCCGTTTTCGCACAGGTTAACACCATTTTCATCGATATGGCGCAGCAGGTTGTCCTTGCAACTCGTCCCTGTGACATCGTGGGCAGAATAGCCGGATATTATTTCAGCACCCTTACTCCAGAAGGTAATAGATCGCTGCTTGTTTAAAATGTAGATTCCGTCGCTAACGGAATCTAAGAAATCTTCATGTAACTTATCAGGCATATCTATCCATTTGAAGAAGTATTATTGTCAATATTGATAATATATATTATTACTTATTTCGTCAAGTTGACCCTGAGTTGCCTGATTGCTGCGAGCCCTTTAATATAGGGGTTTAGGGCATAGATTCCTTTTGAAATGTCGGATCATACCAGAGTGGCGGTTCGCTTGGAGCATCTGACCGTGCGCAGCCCTGCCAAATCCCTTTTTCTTTCATGTTTTTTTCAATTTCATTAAGTACAGTGCGTTTCATGCGCACCCATTCCGGTGCGATAAGTCCTCCGGGTACGGCATCAGCCTTAAGGCGGTGAATGACTATGTCGGTACGCAGGATAGAGATGGCTTCCACCAGCATGGAGATGTATTCATCCTGCTCAATGGGAGCATATTCGCCCGCTTCGTAGAGCTTGGTTAGAGGAGTGCCCTTACCAACGAAAAGGTTGTGAAACTTGATCCCGGCAATGGGTAGATTGTTTAGAAAACGGACTGATTCGAGGAAATCGTCAGCAGTCTCTCCGGGCAGTCCGGCTATGAGGTGTGCGCAGACATCCAATCCGTGTGCGTGAGCCATTTTTACGGCCTCGGCAAATCGTTCGGCAGTATGACCACGGTTGATTCGTTCAAGGGTTGCGTTGTTTGAGCTTTGCAGACCGAGGTCCAGCCATGTCTCTTTGAGTCCCATGCTTTTGATCAAAGAAAGTTTATCATCATCAAGGCAGTCAGGACGGGTGCCTATGCATAGCCCGGCCAGTCCGGGGAGTCCGTTCAGCTGGTCAAGGGCGCACTTTAGTTCCTCGTAGCTGCAATAGGTATTGGAATAGGATTGCAGGTAGGCAAGATAGAGCTTGGCGGTGTAAAGTTTAGAAAGTTTTTCCTGCCAGTGGGCCCATTGCTCCGGGATGGACATTGAAAGGCCGTGCAATCCTGAGCCTGAACCCTGCGGGCTGCAGAAAATACATCCCTTTCGGGAAATGGAACCGTCCCTGTTAGGGCAGGTGAATCCGAAATCAAGCGGAATTTTCTGGACCCGTTCCCCGAAACTTTGTCTCAGGCGGGCAGCTAAACCGTAAAAACGGTGCATGAAATCTCCTTATTTGAAGTTTTTAAGGCTGTTTATTTGCAATTTAGTTGTAAAAGTCTGTTTTTACGGACTGTTATGGCGATAAGGCAGTAACTGATCGAAGTGCTGTAATGTGTTGCCTGCTACACTTTCTTCTGCTAGTTAACTCCTAGGATTTTCTTTTGATAGACGTTAAGTCCGCCTCCTGTGAGGTGTTTTAGAATCACATTTTTTTTGGAGTTTCCAGTTTAATATGGCATCGATTTTCGACAAGATACTCGGTTCGTTTTCCAGTGACCTTGCAATCGACCTCGGTACAGCTAACACACTGGTTTATGTAAAAGGTAAGGGCGTTATGCTCAGCGAACCTTCTGTGGTCGCTGTGAAGAGAGACGTTAACGGCGGTAGCAAGGTCCTCGCCGTTGGGTTGGAAGCCAAGAGGATGCTTGGTCGAACTCCCGGTAACATCGTGGCTATCAGACCCATGAAAGACGGCGTTATTGCTGACTTTGAAGTAACTGAAGCCATGTTGCGCCATTTCATTTCAAAAGTCCATAACAGCCGCAGGCTGGTCCGTCCCCGGATCATGATCTGCGTGCCCACCGGGATTACCCAGGTGGAAAAAAGGGCGGTCAAGGAAAGTGCCCAGTCTGCCGGTGCCCGTGAGGTTTACCTCATTGAGGAGCCAATGGCGGCGGCAATAGGTGCCAACCTGCCGATCACCGAACCTACCTCCAACATGGTTGTAGATATCGGCGGCGGTACTTCCGAAATCGCGGTTATCTCCCTTTCCGGTATTGTTTACGCCCGTTCCGTACGTGTGGGTGGTGACAAAATGGATGAAGCCATCATGCAGCATGTGAAGCGCAAGTACTCCATGCTTATCGGTGAATCCACTGCCGAATCCATCAAGATTAAGATCGGTTCCGCATTCCCGCTGGAAGAGGAACTGGAGATGGAAGTTAAAGGTCGTGACCTCGTGACCGGTATCCCTCAGAATATTCTGATCACTTCCGAAGAGATCAGGAAAGCAATTTCCGAACAGGTGGATTCCATTGTTCAGGGTGTTCGTGTGGCCCTTGAGCAGACTCCGCCTGAACTTGCAGCCGACATCGTTGACCGGGGTATTGTGCTTACCGGCGGCGGGGCACTGCTTAAGGGGCTGGATCAGCTCCTGAGTCAGGAAACCCACCTGCCCATCACTGTGGTTGATATGCCCCTTGATGCTGTTGTTGTCGGTTCCGGTAGAGCTTTAGATGAAATAAACATCTATAAAGACGTAACTATTGATTAATTGTCCGCTCCTTTTGCCGCGGATGGAATCGAGTGCACCAGTTACGGCTGAGGGCATAGTTTTTTGCGGATTTTATCTGCAAAAAGCTATGTCCTCAGAAATTAACCGCACCCGGATTTGAGATTGATTTCGATTCTCTCAGTCCGGTTTTTTCGTCTTTCTGGTTATAGCTTTTTTCTATTTATTTTTTAATCTCTGCTCTCAATTACAGAGGATTAAGTGTGAAGCTTAAGCGCGCCGCTATAGCCGTTATTATTGGCCTGTTTGTCTACCTCAGCCTTTATTCGTGGAATCTGAGGTCCGGACAGCTGGACCGTCTCGCCGGGTTTACCGGTCTTGAAATCGTCAAATGGGTTTTGTGGCCCTGCGAATATGTGCATGACCAATCGGTCGAGTTCTGGGAAAAGTATATCTATCTCTTGGGCTTGAAACAGCTCAATGATCAGCTCAGCTCTCAGAATGATTTGATGCGCCTTGAGATCATGAAGTTGCGTGAAAAGGCGGCTGAGGCCGAGCGTTACCATAAATTGCTTGCGATCAAGCCGGTACACAACTGGAAAACTGACGGAGCACGGATCATTGCCCAGCGCATGGGGCCTTCTGCTGCCCTTGATTCAATTATCATCAATAAAGGTGTGGTTTCGGGTGTTGATCCTGATACTCCGGTGATAACTCCTCTCGGGGTTGTGGGCCGGGTTGTGGAGCCGGGGCTCAGTGCTTCAAAGGCGTTGCTGCTGACCGATTTGAACAGCAGGATTTCTGTTCGCGGTCAGATTCACCGTTCCACAGGTCTTCTGGTCGGAAACGGCGAGGGCGAGTCTTTGAGTGTGAAGTACATGAAGATCAATGCCCCGGTCACCGAAGGGGAGATTCTGGTCACCTCCGGCCTTGCCGGTTTATTTCCCCCAGGTCTGCCTGTCGCCAAGATTATTTCTGTTGAGCGTTCTGACATTTCGCTTTTTCTTAATGTGGAAGCTGTTCCATTGGTGGACATGGAGAATACCGAAGAGGTGCTTTTGTTGCACAGAGGTGTTCCTGATACCAAGTCCCCTGTCGGAAATGCTAATTCCACAGCCAGTACCGGAAATTCCACCACAGCTGAAGGGAGGTAGGCCATGTATTCCGCTTTTTGGTGGGCCTGTTTCAGCTTTGTAGCAATCTGGGTACAGAAAATTGTGCCGGGAGTGGATTTCCTTGCTCCGGGATTGTTGCTCTGCATCCAGCTGGAAAAGAAATATCACATTGTCTGGCTTATTCTGATCTGGTCTCTTATTCAGGACGGTATCGGCGGCCTTCCTTTTGGTTACTCCGTTCTCTGGTATTCCTCAATTCTAGCGCTGTATCGTTGTGGAGCAATGTTTTTTGATGTGCAGTCAATGATGTTCGCTCTGCTCTGCGGAGTTGTGCTCGGAGCCTTGCACCCTGTGCTGACCGCAATGATGTCTATGCTCGCTGATATGGTCTGGGTTCGGGACCGGTATATCTTTGAAGGAATCCTGCAAGCCGCAATTTTCCCCGTTGAATGGCTCCTGCTGAAATATATTTATCCACAAAGGTTTAGACATGAGCCTGTATGAGTCTAAAACCCAGCAACCTCCCAAGAACGGACTGTTGCTCTTGCAGGGGCTTATACTGCTCCTGTTTTGTATTTTTGCCCTGCGTTTCTGGTATTTGCAGATTCATAAGGGCGAATATTTTTCCGAGCAGGCCCGTAATAACCAGTTGCGACAGGATAATCTTTATGCTCCGCGCGGTCTGATCAGGGACCGTAACGGACAGTTATTGGCTGTCAACGAACCCGCCTATGCTTTGGGTATTGTCCGTGAGGACTGCAAGGATCTTGATGCCACTATGGTGACCATATCTAAGTGGACCGGGGTAGAGCTTGCCAAGCTGCAGAAAGTATTCAAGAAGTCCCGGCGCAGGGTCAAACCGTTTGAGCCCTTAATTTTAGTTCCTAACCTCACTTTTGAACAGGTTGCTGTAATTGAGGCTAACTCATTGCACTGGCCCGGACTTGAGGTTGTGGTCCGTCCCCGCCGAAAATACCTGCAAGGCCCTCTTCTTTCGCATGTTCTGGGATATGTTTCCGAGGTTGATGAAGCTGAGTTGGAAGATGATTCCGATCTCGCTGTAGGTGACTACGTTGGGAAGCAAGGTCTTGAATCTGTGCTGGAAAAAAGATTTCGGGGCATCAAAGGTCGCAGGCAGAGTGAAGTTGATGCTACAGGACGCAGGCTAAAAGAGCGTATTCTTAACCCTCCCATAGCCGGAGAGGACATTGATCTTTCCATTGATCTCGGCTTGCAGGAACTTGGCGGAAAGCTGCTTGAAGGCAAGGCCGGGGCTGTAGTGGTCATGAACCCTGATAACGGTCAAATTCTGGCTTTCGTCAGTGCTCCATCCTATGACAACAATTCCTTTACTGACGGACTGAGTCAGAAGCAGTGGGTCGCATTGCGCGATGACCCCAGAACCCCGTTGCAGAACAGGGTGATCCAGTCCGTGTACCCTCCGGGATCGGTCTTTAAGATGACTGTTGCCGGGGCAGGGCTGCATTACGGGGTAATCACGCCTGAAGATACGGTTTATTGCCCCGGTCATATGAAGCTCGGCAAATATGTGTTTCGTTGTTGGAAACGAGGCGGACACGGAGAGACCGATCTTGAAAAGTCTTTGGTGGAATCCTGTGATGTATATTACTACAAGCTGGGTAAAAAACTCGGCGTAGACCGGATGAGCGAATATGCCTTTGCAGCAGGATACGGCAAGCCCACTGGAATCTCTCTGCCACACGAAAAAGGCGGGCTGATCCCGACCCGTAAGTGGAAAAAACGGAGATTTGGCGAAATCTGGCATCCCGGCGAGAACCTGAACTTCTCCATCGGGCAGGGCTATACCCTTGTCACTCCCTTGCAGGTGGCCCGCTCTATTTCTTCACTAATTAATGGTGGCAGATTGCTCAGGCCGCAGCTTCTGGCCGGCGAACCGGCCGAAGAGCAGGGTCTGCTTCCGCTCACAGATCAACAACGTGAATTAATTCGCAAGGCCATGATCGCCACAGTAGATGGCTCTCGCGGAACCGCACGCAGACTGCGCATGAAAGGGGTTGTCGTCGGTGGTAAGACCGGGACTGCTCAGGTGGTTAAGCTCACTGATGAGCTTAAAAAAATGAAGGATGAAGATATCCCTTATAAGTATAGGGACCACGCGTGGATGGCCAGTTTTGCAGAAAAAGGAGACCAGCGTTATGTGGTTGTCTGTATGGTTGAACACGGTTTGCATGGTGGTTCCGGGGCCGGTCCGATAGTCAAAGCTATCTATGATTATATTTTCAAAGGCAATAAGGGTAAGAAATAATGTCTCCCATTGACCGCAGATTACTTATTCATATGAACTGGTTCCTGCTGGGACTGGCGGCAATGCTGTTTTTTGTCGGAGTTCTTAATCTTTACTCTGCCAGCGGATTCAGGCTGGAGCAGGGAATGAGCGTCAGCTCATTTTACCAGAAGCAGCTCATCTGGGGACTGATGGGCTTTGCCGGTATGATCACCTTTATGCTCTTTGATTACCGGCATTTAAGGACCATAGCATGGCCTTTGTTCTGGGTTACTGTGATACTTCTGGCGTGTGTCCCGGTAATCGGTAAAACCATTTACGGTGCCCGACGCTGGCTCGATCTGGGGTTCTTTAATTTTCAACCCAGTGAGATGGCTAAGATTACCATTCTGGTTATCGGGGCCAAGATTCTTTCCCGCAGTAGCGATCCCCTGAATATCAAGAATCTAGCTTATGTCGTCGGGGTGGGGATTATTCCCGCAGGGATGGTAATTGCCCAGCCGGACCTCGGTTCGGGACTCAATATTCTGCTCATTCTCGGCGGGATGATTCTCTATAGGGGGCTGACTCCCAAGCTGTTCAAAACCCTTGCCGTGGTCGGTCCTTGTTTGATTCCTGTGGGCTGGCTTTTCATGCATGATTATCAGAAGCGCAGGGTTATCTCGTTTATGAACCCGGCCAGCGATCCGCTCGGCGCGGGCTATCATATCATTCAGTCGGAAATCGCCATCGGGTCCGGAAGGGTCTGGGGTAAAGGATTTCTGGGCGGAACGCAGTCTCAATTGCGGTTTTTGCCCGAGAAGCACACTGACTTTGCTATCGCTGTTTTCGGTGAAGAGTGGGGCTTTGCCGGGGCTATGGCCCTGCTCAGCCTTTTTTGTGTGTTTTTGTATCAAATGGTTGTGACAGCCAGAGAAGCAAAAGACCTGTTCGGAAGCTATCTTGCGGCAGGCGTATTCTTTTATTTCTTCTGGCAAATCCTTATCAATATGGGTATGGTCCTCGGACTAATGCCGGTAGTAGGCATCCCTTTACCATTCATCAGTTATGGCGGCAGTGGTACCGTCGTCAACCTTTGTCTCGTGGGTCTCGTTTTAAACGTTTCCATGAGACGTTACGTATTTAAACAGGGGTAAGCCGCATGTTTGGTTTTTCAAAAACCGGCTCTGGGGAAAAGGAGATAAAAATGGCAAGAGATGAAATAAATGCATTCTTGGGCAGCGGAACCGATTATCAGGGAAAGCTGAATTTTCAAGGTGCTGTACGTATTGACGGTAATTTCAACGGTGAAGTTGAATCCGAGGGAACTCTGGTCGTCGGCCGCGAAGCAAAGGTAGAAGGTGTTTTGCGTGTAGGCCAGCTTGTTCTCAGTGGGCGTGTGACAGGAGAGGTTTATGCAGCTGAGAAGGCTGTTCTGCATAAGACTGCAAACCTGCAGGGTAACCTGGTCACCCCTACCCTGGTAGTGGAGGAAGGTGCGGTTCTGGAAGGGCGTGTAACCATGAGTTCCAGCTCGTCTTCTGCAACTGAAACAGAAACAGAAGAAATTAGTTAAAAAAATAACAAGCCAGTGTTGACGGGGGTTAATCGGCGAAAAGTAACCGATTCATTTTCAAAAACCCTTTGACACAAGCTCTAAATTTAGCTACACCGCAACTGACTTTGGACAAAAATTCACAACCTTTTCGGGAGCAGGCATGATTGATTTAGATATTAGCTTTTTTATCCAGTTAGCGAACTTCATCATCACCCTTCTTGTTCTCAACCTTCTTATGTTTCGTCCTATTCGTGAAATCATCAGGAGACGCGCAGAGCTCATGAGCGATCAGCTCTCCAAGGTGGAAAATTTCAACGGACAGGCTGAAACCAAGGTTAAGGATTACGAAGCTGCTCTGGACTCTGCCCGTAAAGAGGGAATGGAAATCCGGAACGACTTCAAAGATCAGGGAGCCGCTCAGGAACAAACATTGCTCGCCGAGGCCGGAAAAGTCGCAGCCGCGACTATGAAGGAAGCTCGCGCGGAGGTTGCAGCTGATAAAGGTGCAGCAATGAAGGTTCTTGGTGGCGAAGTTGAAGCTTTTGCTCAGAAGGTTACAGCCAAGGTTCTTGGCTAGGCCTAATCAATATCGAAGGGGGGTTTAGCCTTGAAGCGGAAAAACATGATCATGGCAACAACCGCTCTTTCCGTACTGCTAGCAGCAGGCGCAGCCTATGCAAGCGGTGGTGAAGGGGCTCACGAAATTCCCTGGGCAAACTTCGGTTGGCGTGTACTTAACTTGATCCTCGTCCTCGGGATCCTTTACAAGTTTGCTGGCGATAAAATCGCCTCTCTCTTTAAAGGACGCCAGGCAGGCATCAAGCAGGAGCTTAACGATTTGCAGTCCCGTAAGGAAGCTGCAGAGAAAAAGCTCCGCGACGTCGAATCAAGTATTGCTAATCTGGAACAGGAAAAGGATTCCATCCTTTCCGAGGCCAGATCTCAGGGCGAGGCCATGAAGGCGGCGATCATCCAGAAAGCCGAGCAGACTGCCGAGCAGATCAAAGCTCAGGCCAAAGTCTCCGCAGAGCAGGAAGTAAACGTAGCACTTGACGAAATGCGTGCAGAAATGGCTGATCAGGTCATCGAAGCAGCTGAAAAAATCGTCAAGAGCAAGCTTACCAAAGCTCAGCACGAGACTCTGGTGGATGAATACTTAACAAAGGTGGTGCTCTAATGACCGGGAACATAGTCTCACGCAGATACGCCAAGGCGCTGTTCTCCGTTGGCCAGAAGCAGGGAGAAGAAGACCTTGCGGCGTATGGTTTGGCACTGACCGAGTTGTCCCAGATACTGGAAGATTCCCCGGAGGCCCTGAGGCTCTTCCAGAATCCTGTTTTCAGTGCGGATGAAAAGAAAGCCGTACTCGAAAAACTGCTTGAGAAGACCTCGGCAGGACCTGTGGTTAAAAACTTTTGCAGCCTTCTGGCCGACAAAGGACGTCTGCCGGTTATTCCTGAGATCGCAAGCGACTACGCAGGAATGCTGGACAACGTTCAGGGTGTCGTCCGTGGCAAACTGGTGACTGCAATCAAGCTGACCGTTAAGCGTCAGAAAGAAATTAAAACACGTCTTGAAGAACAGCTTAAAAGCAAACTCGAGCTCGACTTTGCTATGGATAAAGACATCCTCGGAGGTGTTGTTCTTCAGGTTGGTGATAAAGTTCTTGATGCAAGCATTCGCGCACAGCTGCAAATGATGAAAGAACAGATTAAAAGGGGTGTGTAGGGCCATGCAGATTAAAGCGGAAGAAATCAGCAAAATCATTGAAGATCAGATTCAGAATTATGAGTCTAAGGTCGAAATGAGCGAAACCGGTACCGTTCTCTACGTTGGTGACGGTATTGCTCGTGTTCATGGTGTTGAGAACGCAATGGCTATGGAACTCCTCGAGTTCCCCGGCGGCCTGATGGGCATGGTTCTCAACCTCGAAGAAGATAACGTCGGTGTTGCACTTCTTGGTGACGACACAGGCATTAAAGAAGGTGACCCGGTAAAACGTACCGGCAAGCTCTTCTCCGTACCTGTTGGTAACGCTGTTATGGGTCGTGTTGTTAACCCTCTCGGCCAGCCTATCGACGGTCTCGGACCTATTGAAGCAGAAGAAACCCGTCCCGTTGAGCTTAAAGCTCCCGGTATCATCGCACGTAAGTCCGTACATGAGCCCATGTACACCGGTCTGAAAGCGATTGATGCGATGACTCCTATCGGACGTGGTCAGCGTGAGTTGGTTATTGGTGACCGTCAGGTTGGTAAGACCGCTATCTGCGTTGACGCTATTCTCGCTCAGAAAGATTCCGGTATCCACTGCTTCTACGTAGCTATCGGTCAGAAAAAAGCAGCAGTTGCTCTTGTTGCTGACATTCTGCGTAAGCACGGTGCAATGGAATACACCACAATCATTTCTGCAACAGCATCTGAGCCTGCACCTCTGCAGTTTATTTCTGCATACACCGGTGCAACCATGGCTGAGTACTACCGTGATGGTGGTAAGCACGCCCTGATCGCTTACGATGACCTTTCCAAACAGGCTGTTGCATACAGACAGATGTCTCTCCTGCTTCGTCGCCCTCCGGGACGTGAAGCATACCCCGGTGACGTTTTCTACCTGCACTCAAGGCTCCTCGAGCGTTCTTGTAAAGTAAATGATAGCCTCGGCGCTGGTTCTCTGACCGCACTGCCTATCATTGAAACTCAGGCAGGTGACGTATCCGCATACATCCCGACCAACGTTATCTCCATTACCGACGGTCAGGTTTACCTCGAGCCCAACCTCTTCAACTCCGGTATCCGTCCTGCTGTTAACGTAGGTCTGTCCGTATCCCGAGTTGGTGGTGCTGCTCAGATTAAAGCTATGAAGCAGGTTGCCGGTACTCTGCGTCTTGACCTCGCACAGTATCGTGAATTGGCAGCTTTCGCAGCTTTCGGTTCCGACCTCGATAAGGCCACCCAGCAGAAGCTGAACCGCGGTGCCCGCATGGTTGAGCTTCTTAAGCAGCCTCAGTACAAGCCCATGAACGTCATGGAGCAGGTTGTATCTCTGTACGCCGGTACCCGCGGATACATGGATGAAGTACCTGTTACCGCAGTACGTAAATACGAAGATGAGCTTCAGGAATTCATCGCTAACGCGAAACCTGAAATCCTGGAAGGCATCAAGACTAAAGGCGCTATTGACGACGATATCGAAGGCAAGCTGAAGGCCGCTCTGGAAGAGTTTAATAAAGGTTTCACAGCTTAATCCTGGGAGGTACTGATGGCTTCTCTTAAGGATGTCCAAAACCAAATCGTCAGTATTAAAAAGACTAAGCAGATTACCAAAGCCATGAACATGGTTGCGTCGGCTAAGCTGCGCGGTGCTCAAGACAGAATTGAGCGCTTCCGCCCCTACGCAGACAAGTTCTACGAAATGCTTGGCGATCTGGCAGCAGGCGCGGATTCATCCGTTCACCCGCTGCTCGAAGTCCACGAAGAGATCAAGACCGTAGGTATCGTACTTACCACCTCTGATCGCGGACTTTGCGGTAGTTTTAATACGAATATGATAAATGCAGCCCTTAGACTGGCTGCAGCGAAGAAGGCTGAAGGTAAAGCTGTAAAGTTTTACTGCGTAGGTAAAAAAGGTGCTGCCGCCGTTAAGAAGACTGAGCATGAAATCATTGAAGCTCTCACTGATGACATGAGCTCCTTCGACTTCAATCTGGCTGCATCCATCGGTAACAAAGTTATCGATGCCTATCTTGCTGAAGATCTTGATGAGGTTTTCCTTGTCTTCGGTAAATTCGTAAGCGTCGCCAGCCAGCCCCCGGAAACCCTTCAGATCCTGCCTATGTCTTCCGAGGCAGCAGGTGAAGAAGCTGAGTCCGGCGCTAGCAGCGAATACATTTACGAACCTTCCGTTGAAGGCCTTCTCGCGGAGCTGCTGCCCCGTTTTGTTAAAGTTCAGGTTTATCGCGGTCTGCTCGACACATCCTGCAGTGAACACGCTGCACGTATGGCTGCCATGGATAACGCATCCAGAGCATGCGACGATATGACCGAAACTCTGACCTTGCTTTATAACAAAACCAGGCAGGCCGCTATTACCGCGGATCTTATGGACATTGTCGGCGGCGCTGAAGCGCTGAAAGGATAATATAGGGGGTTACTCTGATGAGTAAAGTTACAGGTAAAATTGTTCAGGTTATCGGCGCGGTTGTTGACGTCGAATTTCCTGAAGGGCAATTGCCCAACATTCTGACTGCGGTCGAGATTGATAACCCGAACAACACCGACGCACCTGACCTGGTGTGTGAGGTTGCACAGCACCTCGGTGATAACGTTGTTCGTACCATCGCTATGGACGCTACCGAAGGTCTCGTCCGCGGCATGGAAGTAGTTGCAATCGGTGAATCCATCTCCGTACCTGTCGGTAATGGCGTTCTCGGTCGTATCCTTAACGTTGTTGGCCGCCCTGTTGATGAACTGGGTCCCATCGACGCTAAAGAATCTATGTCTATTCACCGCGCTGCTCCGGAATTCACCGAGCAGTCCACCACGGTTGAGCTGCTGGAAACCGGTATCAAGGTTGTTGACCTTCTTGTTCCCTTCCCCAAGGGTGGTAAGATGGGCCTCTTCGGCGGCGCAGGTGTTGGTAAAACCGTTATTCTGATGGAAATGATCAACAACATTGCGAAACAGCACGGTGGTAAATCTTGCTTCGCAGGTGTTGGTGAGCGTACCCGTGAAGGTAACGACCTCTACCACGAAATGAAAGACGCAGGCGTTCTTGAGAAGTCTGCTCTCGTATACGGCCAGATGAACGAACCTCCGGGAGCACGTGCTCGTGTTGCACTGACCGCTCTGACCATCGCTGAGTACTTCCGTGATGTTGAAGGTGAAGACGTTCTTCTCTTTATTGATAACATCTTCCGTTTCACCCAGGCAGGTTCCGAGGTATCCGCACTTCTCGGTCGTATGCCTTCCGCAGTTGGTTACCAGCCGACTCTCGGTACTGACCTTGGTGGACTCCAGGAACGTATTACCTCCACCAACAAAGGTTCCATTACCTCTGTTCAGGCTGTTTACGTCCCTGCGGATGACTTGACTGACCCCGCACCTGCTACCACCTTCTCTCACCTTGACGGTACTCTCGTTCTTTCCCGTCAGATTGCAGAGCTTGGTATTTACCCTGCGGTTGACCCTCTTGACTCCACCTCCCGTATCCTCGACCCCAACGTACTTGGTGCCGAGCATTACGCGACTGCCCGTGAAGTTCAGATGGTTCTGCAGAAATATAAAGATCTTCAGGACATCATCGCCATTCTTGGTATGGATGAACTGTCCGACGAAGATAAGCAGACTGTTGCACGTGCTCGCCGCATCCAGCGTTTCCTCTCCCAGCCCTTCCACGTTGCTGAAGTATTCACCGGTACCCCCGGCGTATACGTAAAGCTGGAAGACACTGTTAAGGCTTTCAGAGGAATCCTCGACGGCGAATACGATGACATGGCTGAAAACTCCTTCTACATGGTTGGCGCAATCGAAGAAGCCATTGAGAAAGAGAAAAACAAATAGCATAGGACGCGATTATGGCTAGTAAGCTCCTTTTGGAAATCGTTACTCCTGATCGCAAGGTCCTTTCCCAGGAAGTCGACTATGTCGGCGCCCCGGGGATTGAGGGTGAGTTTGGTATTATGGCCAATCACATACCCTTTCTTTCGGCTCTCGGCGTAGGTAACCTCTACTTTAAAGAAGGTAACCGCACTCACTACATCTTTGTTTCCGGCGGCTTTGCCGAAGTAGGAAACAATAAAGTGACCATTCTCGCCGAAGTTGCTGAAAAGGCCGTTGAGATCGACATCGCTCGGGCTCAAAAAGCTCAGGATAAAGCGAAGGCTCGTTTGGCTAAAGCACAGGATCGCATTGAATCCGCTCGCGCGCAGGCCGCTCTCCAGAGAGCACTTGCACGCTTAAGCTGCAAAGATGCGGCCCAGAAGGCCGGGACTACCACTCACTAGAGCTTAGTTTCAGCCTCAAAGCCCATATGGCTATCAGGGAGCAGACTGTTTAAACAGTCTGCTCCTTTTTTTGTTTAATACCTTAGGTATCGCATTGAAATTACGGTAAAATTAAATTCAATAAAATTTTATTACGCATTTACTCAAGTCCGGCAACCTGATAACAAGTGGCGAGCAAATAATATTGGAGAGTAATTTATTATGGATAAATCATTTGCCTGCGCCCTTGTCCTTGCTGGAGGAAAGGGTACCCGCATGCATTCGGACAGCCCCAAGGTACTTAAAACCTTACTCGGCGAGTCCATGCTCTACTATGTATATAAGGCCCTTAAACCAGCTCTCGGCGAAAATGTTTTTACCATTGTCGGTTTTGAATCCGGACAGGTTGAAAAAGCACTCCCGGATATGAAAGACCGTTTTGTTCTTCAGGAAGAACAACTTGGAACCGGACATGCTCTGCAGATGGGATGGGACCGGATCAAAGAATCGGGTGTTGAATACTGTCTGGTAATCAACGGTGATACCCCGTTGATTCAGGAGCAGGTTGTGACCGATTTTCTTGAAGCGGTGAAAAATGAAAGTGCTGACCTTTCTTTTATGAGTATCACACCGGATGAACCTGCTGCTTTTGGACGGGTCATTCGCGACAAAGAAGGTCAGGTTACAGCCATTGTGGAAGCCAAAGATTACGATGAAGCTGAACATGGTCCGGTAAGTGGCGAAGTCAATGCCGGGATCTATTGTATTAAAATCTCCTCTGTGGACAGCTTGCTTAGTAAACTGACCAATAATAATAAGAGTGGGGAGTATTATATTACTGATCTTGTTGACCTTGCTGTGGAATGTGGCATGAACGTCACCGCAGTGAATGCCGGAAACTCCATTGATCTCATGGGGATCAATAGCCCGCTTGAGCTTGCTAAGGCTGAGTCCGCACTACGCTTGCGGACAGCTGAAAAGCTGCTTGAAAGCGGTGTTACCCTACACAATTGGGAGTCGGTTGTAGTTGGTCCCGGTGTTGAAATTGACCCGGGGGCTGAAATTACAGGTCCTTGCGAAATTTATGGTTCATCAAAGATTGGTCGTGGTGCAGTGCTCCAGTCCCATGTTCGCATAGTGGACAGTGTTGTCGATTCAGGAGCAATAATTAAGGCATACAGCCATCTTGAGGAAGCCAAGGTTGGACGCGATTGTATGGTCGGTCCCTACGGGCGTCTGCGTCCGGGCGCGGTCCTTGAGGAAGAGTCCAAGGTAGGCAACTTTGTAGAAGTGAAGAAGGCCGTTCTCGGTAAGGGAGCTAAGGCCAGCCACCTGACTTACCTCGGTGACAGTGAAATCGGCGCAGGAACCAACATCGGTGCGGGGACAATCACCTGCAACTATGATGGGGTGAACAAACATAAAACCGTTATAGGTGAAGGTGCGTTCATCGGCAGCAATACTGCACTTGTGGCCCCGGTAACTATCGGCAAAGGTGCCTTGATCGGAGCCGGTTCCACAATAACTAAGAATGTAAAAGATGGTGATCTTGGTGTCGCAAGAGGCAGGCAGGTCAACATTTCCCGGACTTCTAAGAAGTCTTGATTTTGTAAAGATAAGGTATTAGGGTAGGACTATGGAAATAATCGCTCATTTGGAAGAACGTTTCGATAAGATGCTGCAAAAAATTAAGCAACTTGAAGAAGAAAATGCTTTTCTTCTTGAGGAACTTGAACAGGAGAAACAGCGTAAGGACGATGTCCGCAATCGCATTGAAGTTCTCCTGAACAAAGTTGAAGGTACCATCGAATAAGGGTTTTTCAGATCCGTTGTCCTTCAAATGAAGGAAACGGATTTATATAAATTCTACAGGAATACTGTCACCGGATTAATATGCCCCGTTATACTATTCCCGTTCTCGGACTTGAAATTTCTTTCAAGACCGATGCGGACAAAGAAAGAATTGAAGCCGCAAAAGATGTGCTCGAAGAGAGATTTGGCGAGCTTACCCGGGGCGGAAAGGATGTCAGCAGGGAGAAATTACTCACCTGTCTGGCTCTTAGTCTGGCCGATGATTACCTTGAACACAGCCGCAAGCTCGAAACAATGGAAGAGAAAATTAACGCGCTGTTAGAGAAGTGATAAGCTGTGCATAGCACCGCTTTTTAAGATATAAAGAAATTTCCCTGGGGAGTGCGTGATTGCCCTATGGCTTTTGAACCAATATAAAAAGTAAGGGAGCAAGCATCACCGGAATGGTGTGCAGGCCCGGTTTTACCGGGAAGCCTAAAATTCCGGGGGCAGCGCCCACCTGTTAGACTAGGTTCTAACGTATACGGCAACACGGCATCTCCGGGGTCCCAATATGGGGATTCTCGGTATTGGTATGAATTAACAGGTTTAATTTATTAAATTTTCTGCCGGACCACTTAAAAAACACCTCATTCAGCCTTTTGTTCTCTTCTTTCCATTGCAGATTGTTATAATCTTCCGATTGTATTAATCGGTAATGACAAATCAGGTCCTTTGAGATCTGTCAACATACAAAGGAGAAAGGCATGTTTGGGGATTTTTTTCTGATTTTATTTGGAATCGCCCTAGGTGCCGCAGGCGGTTACGCTCTGCATCGGTACGTGAATTCCAAACGTCTGGCTGATTCGCAAGGATTGGCAGACCGTATTGTCCAGGAAGCCCGTAAAGAAGCTGAAGCCATGAAAAAGGAAATTAAGCTTCAGGGGCAGGACGAAGTTTATGCTCTGAAAAAAGAGCAGGAAAATGAGTATAAAGAAATGGAGCGCGGCCTGAAAAGGCAAGAGGAGCGCCTCCAAGAAAAAGAAGAGCGTCTTGAGAACAAGCTTGAAAAAGTAGCCAGCAAAGAGTCCGAAGTTGTGACTCTTGAAAAGCGTATGATCAAGCAGGAAAAGAAGCTCGAAGGTCTTCGCGAAGATCTTGAAAAGAGAAAGGATGAGCATGAGCGTAGATTGCAGGAAGTCTCCGGGCTGACTGTTGAGGAAGCGCGTGAAAAGCTCATGACCGAAATTGAAAGCAGGACCCGCCACGAAGCTGCCAAAATGGTTCGTTCCATTGAAATGGAAGCCAAGGAAGAGGGAACCCGCAAGGCCCGCAAGATTCTCGCCCTCGCTATTCAGCGTTACTCCGGCGATTACGTAAACGAACAGACCGTTACCGCTGTGACTCTTCCTTCCGAAGATATGAAGGGTCGCATCATCGGACGTGAAGGCCGCAACATCCGCGCTCTTGAAGCTGCAACCGGTGTTGACCTGATCATTGATGATACTCCGGAAACGGTTGTTCTTTCCGCTTACAGCCCGCTGCGCCGCGAAGTGGCCAAGCAGGCTCTTGAGCGTCTGATCCACGACGGACGTATCCACCCCGCACGCATTGAAGACATCGTCAACAAGGTTGAGCAGGAAATGGACGTCAAACTGCGTGAGATTGGTGAACAGGCAACTTTCGATGTAGGCGTTCACGGTATTCATCCCGAAATCGTCAAGCTCATCGGTCAGCTGCAGTACCGCACCAGCTTCTCTCAGAACGTTCTTCAGCACTCACTTGAAGTGGCTTTCCTCTGTGGGATTATGGCGGCAGAACTGGGCATGGACGAGAAAATCGCCAAGCGCGCAGGTCTGCTGCACGATATCGGTAAGGCTGTCGACCATGAAATCGAAGGGCCTCATGCTGTCATCGGTGCCGACCTTGCCAAGAAGCATGGTGAATCCAAAGAGATCATCCACGCTATTCAGGCTCACCACGAAGATATTCCGCCCAAATCCGTGCTCGCAACCCTCGTTCAGGCTGCGGACTCCCTGTCCGGTGCCCGTCCCGGTGCGCGTAAGGAACTGCTGGAAAACTACGTTAAGCGTCTTGAAGAGCTTGAAAACGTGGCTACCGGTTTCGACGGTGTATCCAAAGCCTACGCCATTCAGGCAGGCCGTGAGATCAGAGTTATGGTTGATGCTGAAAGAGTATCTGACGATAACACCCATATGCTCTGTAAGGATATCGCCACCAAGATTGAAAACAACATGACCTATCCAGGCCAGATTCGTGTGACCGTTATCCGCGAACGGCGCTCGGTGGGCTATGCTAAGTAAATAACTTCCCGAAAGGCCCGGTTCACCGGGCCTTTTCTTTATTATCACAATCCATGCGTATACTATTTCTCGGTGACATATTCGGCAGACCCGGTCGTAAGGGGATCGCTGCAAAGGTTAAGGGGCTTCGTGAGGAGTTGGCCCTTGATCTGATTATTGCCAACGGTGAGAATGCATCGCAGGGAATCGGGCTTTCAATCAAAAACGCCCAGCAGTTACTCGACTACGGGGTCGATCTTTTGACTTCCGGCAACCACATCTGGAAGTTCAGTAATATTTATTCATTTTTGAAGACCTGTGACCGGATCGTGCGTCCGGCAAATCTGCCGGAAGGAACTCGTGGAAGGGGCTGGACTTCTTTTGAAGTCCGTGGTGAAGTGCCCGTTGCGGTTATTAATCTGCAGGGACGGGTCTTTATGGATCCGGTGGAATGCCCATTTAAGTGCGCAGACAAAATTTTAGAGGAAATCGACCCGGAGATTAAGGTCATACTGGTTGATTTTCATGCTGAGGCCACTTCAGAGAAGCAGAGCCTCGGGCGTTACCTTGACGGGCGGGTCAGTGCCATGCTGGGCACCCATACTCATGTGCAGACTAATGATGCCCGTATTTTTGAAAACGGCACCGGCTACATCACCGATGCAGGTATGTGCGGTCCGGTTGAATCCTGTCTGGGCTTAAGTCCCAATCCGGTCATCAAACGCTTTGTGACCGGTCTTCCCCAGAAATGGAAAGTTGCTGGCGGCCCTATAGAATTACAGGGCGTGCTGCTCGAAATAGATGAAGAAACAGGCCGGACTGTCTCAATTGAGACATATAACTCAGGCCGGATGACCGTATAAGAAAATTTCCAATAAAAATATTGCCTATCGACGATTTTACCCAGCTAAGCTTAATAAAAGGTTTTGGGATTCTTAAACTCTTTGAGCCCGCCGGGAGGCTCGCCGAAGGCATAAAAAAGCCTAATGCAGGCAAATAAATACATTCTTAAAGAGGTTTAGCAAATGAACATTTATGATGAACTAAAGTGGCGAGGGCTGATCAATCAGGTGTCTGACGAAGAGAAGGTACGAGAGTATCTGGATACTCCGGGTCAGTACATGTATTGCGGCTTCGACCCCACTGCCGACAGCCTGCATATCGGTAACCTTGTTCCTCTTCTCAGTCTTGTGCGTATGAAGCGTGCGGGACACAATCCGCTGTTTTTGCTCGGCGGTGCAACCGGACGTATCGGTGACCCCAGCGGTAAGGACAAGGAAAGGGAATTTACTTCTATCGAAAAGGTAGAATCGCAGGCTGCAAACATCAGAACCCAGATTGAGGCTTTTGTTGAGCGCAACACTGGCGAAAAAGCAGAAGTAGTCAATAACTACGACTGGATGAAAGAGATTTCCTTTCTTGATATGCTGCGCGACGTAGGCAAGCACTTCTCCGTTAACTGGATGATGGCTAAAGAGTCCGTAAAGGGCCGTTTCGGTCGCGATGATGTTGGTATTTCCTACACTGAATTCAGCTACATGCTGCTGCAGAGTTACGACTTTTACCATCTCTTCAATGAGAAGGGCTGCCAGCTTCAGATTGGTGGCGGTGACCAGTGGGGTAACATCACCGCTGGTTGCGAACTGATTCGCCGCAAGGCTCAGGGTGAAGGTTTCGCTGTAACCTTTCCGCTGATTACTACTGCATCCGGCCAGAAGTTCGGTAAGAGTGAAGGCAACGCTGTTTTCCTGAATGCTGAATTGACTTCCCCGTACACATTCTATCAGTTCTGGATCAACACTGATGACCGTGATGTAATCAAGTTCCTCAAGTACTTCACTTTCCTCACTGAGGAAGAGATTGCTGAGATCGCCAAAGAACACGAGGAAGCTCCGCATCTGCGTGCAGCTCATAAGCGTCTTGCCGAAGAGACCACCATTATGATCCACGGCAAGGAAGAGCTTGAAAAGGTTCAGGCCGCAACAGCTGCGCTTTTCGGCAAGGGCGACATCATGTCTGTTGATGCCGCTACCCTGCGCGGTGCTATGGAAGCTGCTCCCGGTGTAGAATACGCTAAAGTGGATCTGCCCGATCTGCCCCAGATCCTGCTCGACCTTGGAATGGTTAAATCAAAAGGTCAGGCCCGCAAGGATATTCAGGGTGGTGGATTGTACATCAACAACGAACGTGTTGCTGATTTTGATTATGTTCCCGGCGATGATGACTTTATCGGCGGCGAATGCATGCTCATCCGCAAAGGTAAAAAGAACTACGGTTTAGTTACCCTTAAATAAATAAAATCCAAAACGAATTAATTTGGCCCGCTGGAAGAGTCTTTCAGCGGGCTTTATTGTGCATACTGCTTTGCAATCGCGATCAAGCAATGTATTGTGTGCATGCACTTCGAATAGAGGGTAGTTTATGCGACTGTTTTTCATTGCAATGTCATTTATATTCGGTGCTCTTGCGCCAACTCAGGCCGGGGTAAACCTCAAACTGCGTGGTTTTGTGGGTGATCCTGTTTTGGCTGCTATTGTCTCTTTTGCAGTTGGGACCCTGAGCCTGCTTGTATATGCATATTTTACGAAGGTTCCGCTTCCGGAAGGTTCTGCTGTTCTGAAAGGACCGTGGTGGATGTGGACCGGCGGATTTATGGGCGCTTTCTTTGTGGCGGCGGCAATCGTGGTGGCTCCGGTGTTGGGTGCCGGAACGATGATGTGTTGGATGGTTGCCGGACAAATGGCAGCTTCTCTTCTGCTGGACCACTATGGAATCATAGGGTATGCCGTGCGGGAAGCAACGCCGGGCCGTATTCTCGGAGCTTTGTTGGTCATTGTCGGTGCAGTGCTGATTGAGAAATTTTAGGTTAAATATCAAGGAGTGGGGTTTTGAAGGATATTCTTTGTAAGTACTTGAAGAAGTTGTGGGAAAATACTGTTCTGGTCTGCCGGATGGTTAAGATTGAACACTCCATTTTTGCCCTGCCGTTTGCTTATATGGGTATTTTCCTGGCTAGTGGGACCTGGCCGGAATTCAAGCCCTTTGCACTGCTGACCGTGGCTATGGTGGCTGTACGCTCCTTTGCCATGGCTGTGAACAGACTCTTTGATATCAATATCGACAGTGAAAATCCGCGTACCCGGACCCGCCCGCTGGTTACCGGGGAATTGACTCCGTTTTTTACTTTCTGCTTTATTGCGGTTTGCGCCGTAGTTTTTGTTTTCGCTTGTAAGGGCATGAATGAACTTTGCTACAAGCTTTCATACTTTGCGCTGGGTTGGTCGGCTTTTTATTCCCTGACCAAGCGTTTTACCATGCTCTGCCATTTCGTGCTCGGATCAGTGCTTGGTCTGGCCCCTGTTGCCGGCTGGCTCAGCGTTGACCCTAATTTTTCCCTGCCCGCGATTCTGTTCTTCTTCGGGGTTACTTTCTGGGTGGCCGGATTCGATATCCTCTACGCTACTCAGGACCGTAAATTTGACCGTAACCGTGGGCTCAATTCAGTTCCGGCTAATCTCGGTATCCAGAAGGCTTTGACCATATCTACATTCAGCCATATCAATACTGTTATCTTTTTCGCATTGGCCGGATTGGCTGCCGGACTGGGCTGGATTTACTTTTCCGTTCTTGCGGTAGTGGGTGGAATTCTCATTTTTGAACATCTGCTGATTTCCGCCGAAGATATGAGCCGAGTAAATATGGCATTCTTCACTTTGAACGGGGTAATTTCAGTGCTCTTGTTTCTGGGAACTTTTGCCGACATAATGATTTAGGCCAGTATTGTATTTTTAGTGCTAAAATATCTTTTGTTACAAATAGGTTACGGAGTCAGGGTAATTCCCTGACTCCGTTTGTTTTGTTTAGATATACCGAAACGAGTAGACAAGCTCTTATATAGTGTTTAGAAGCGATTTTGCGAGGTTTATTGAAGGTTCGGCTTTGGAAGGCTAAAAATAATCTTAATTCTACCGATATATTATTGTATCATATGCTAATATGATCCTCGTTTGGGAGACGGGGGATTCCTGTCAGGATAGCAATATCAGTGTGGGAATTGGTAGAAGGATGATCGAATAATTTTGTGGGTTATTCGTATTTAGCTGGGAGAAGTTGATATGGACAATGGAAATGGAAAATTCATGCGCACTGTTGCATGGATTTATTTTGGGGTGTTAGTTGTCGCCGCGGCCTTTTGCGGCGTAATCTTATTTGCTTTCAGCAATGAGCCTTGGGCTATGACCGGGTTGGCTTCCGGTTTGATAGCACTTTTGGTTTTGCTGGGAATCTGTATTTTTACCGTTCTCAAAAATCAGGTCGTCCGACCAGTGGAATGTCTTACAAATTTTGCTAAGCTTGTGATCAAGGGTAAGTACTCCGAAGCTGATAAATGCACCAGCCCGGGGCTTGACGGCTTGCGTGCAGCTGTAAGCGAGTTGAGTGATTCTTACAAGGAACGGCTTGGCTTCAGCACAAGTATCCTTGAAGGTCTGCCGCTTGGTTGCTGTATTGTAGACACTAAGGAACACATTACTTTTCTTAACAAAGAAATTCTGGAAATGATCGGTTCAAACGAAAGACCCGAATCATATCATGGACGCATGATTTCCCAGATTTTTTATCATGATGATCGCAAATCTTTGATCGGCCACTGTATGGATGATGATACCCGGGCTATGAACCGTGAAGTCATTTTCAAGCATGTGGACGGCAGCGATATCAATATTCTGGCCAACCTTTTCCCCCTGCATGATGTGGTTGGTAATGTTATCGGCGGATGCTGCCTGTATATCAACACCACCGAATTGAAGCAGCGTGAAGCACATATTATTGATCAGAATGAACTCATTGCCAGAGCTGCTGATCAGGCCGATTCTGTTGTTTACGAGTTAAGCAGCGCGGCTGAGCAGTTGCGTGGACTGGTCGGTGAGGCCCGCAAGGGAGCGATGGTGCAGAGTGAGGAAGCCGGACAGGCTGCCACTGCCATGGAAGAAATGAATGCTACCGTGCTTGAGGTAGCCCGTCATGCGCAGGAAGCCGCAAGCGATGCTGATAAAGCAAAGTCTGAAGCAGAGAAAGGTGAAGATACTGTTGCCGGAGTTGTCAGCGCTATTGATGAAGTCTCCGGTCAGGCAAGTTCTCTGAAAGCTTCCATGGAAGATCTGGATGTGAAGGCTGAAGCTATCGGTAATGTCCTTAGCGTGATTGAAGATATCGCGGACCAGACCAACCTGTTGGCTCTGAATGCTGCGATTGAGGCTGCTCGAGCGGGTGAAGCCGGACGCGGATTTGCCGTTGTTGCTGACGAAGTCCGCAAGCTTGCGGAGAAAACCGTTCAGGCAACAACCGAGGTCCATCAGGCTGTTTCAAATATTCAGCAGGGCGCTAAGACTAACGTTAAGGCTACCGAGGCTGCGGTTGAGTCAGTTGCCCGCAGTACTTCGCTTGCCGGGGAATCCGGTGAGGCTTTGGCGCGCATTGTATCCATGTCCGAGGAAACTTCGGACCGTATCAGGTCTATCGCCACTGCTGCCGAGCAACAGGCCGCAGCCAGTGAGGAGATTAACCGTTCCACTGAAACGGTTAACCGTATTTCAAATGAAACCGAACAGGCCATGGTCGAATCTTCAGCGGCCATTGAAAAACTGGCCAAGCTGGCGGATGATCTTTCCGGTATCATTCATGGAATGCAGAAGAAATAATTTAAAAAACGGGGCAGGTTCTACGGAACCTGCCCCGTTTTTATTTTGGGCGTTGAACGCACCTATCCCCTCAGCCTGAGGAGTTTTCGTTTTTTTTGTCAAAATCCGTAGCGCAGGTAATCTTTGTCCTTGCGGTTAATCAGCTGAATATAGCGGTAGCGGCTTTTGACCTGTGCTTCTTCCAAAAGCGAATAGCCCTGATTGCGGCACTTGTCACAGGCCGCAGCGGGTATTTCCAGTCCGAAGCCCATTGGACCGCCTTCTCGCTGGGTCTCCACCTTGAGCAATCCCCGGCAGTTATCGCAAAGCAGCAGGGATTCGGTCTGTGATTCAGTGAATCCTTCGGTATCGTAGAAAATATTGCGATGACGCACGGACCAGCCTCCGCTAATCACTCCTTCAGCGCTTTCTGCGGGCGGATTAAAATAAATGTCTTTAACCCCTTCGCAAATGGTTGCAATGTAATTCATGATTTCTTCGGATTCCCTGAGCGTTTCAGGGTTGAAGCCCGGTTCGCGCACATGGGAATAATCCACTCCGGCCATAGCCAGACTGATACCCAGATTTACGTACGGCAGGGCGCCCTGAATAGCGTAACCACCTTCAAGTACGGCAATATCAGGCTTGAGCATGGAATTCAGGGCGGCATACCCCTGTGCCGAGAAATTCATGTTGGTGATCGGATCGGTAAAGTGGTTGTCCTGTCCGGCGGAGTTGATGATCAGATCCGGCTTGAAGTCTTCAAGAATGGGCATGACCGCATTCTCCATGACCATCATGAATCCGGCATCCGCCGTACCGGGGGGCAGGGGAATATTCACCGTGCGCCCAAGAGCTTTGGGGCCACCTGATTCCTTGGGGAATCCCGTTCCCGGATAGAGGGTTCGTCCATCCTGATGCAGGGATATGAACAGGGTGTCGGGATCATGCCAGTAAACATCCTGTGTACCGTCTCCGTGATGGCAGTCGGTATCCACAATGGCGATACGCTTGGGGCCGTAATTCTCACGGATGTATTCGCACATGATAGCTTCGATGTTGATGGCGCAGAATCCGCGTGAGCCTTGCACTGTTTTCATTGCATGGTGGCCCGGTGGACGCACGAGCGCAAAGGCCCGGTCCCTCTCGCCTTCCATAACAAGTTGTGCTGCTTTGATGGCCCCGCCTGCAGAAATATAGTGCGAGCGGGTTGCAATTGCTTCGGCTTCGGGAAAGCAGAAATGAACCCGTTCAATGTCTTCGCTGGACGCCACTTCAGGTTTGTATTCGCGGATGCCTTCGATGTCGAAGAGTCCTTCTTCACGCAGTTGGTCCTGAGTGTAGAGCAGCCTTTCCTCCCGTTCCGGGTGGGTGGGGGAAATTGCCCAGTCAAAGGCGGGGAAAAATATGATTCCCAGACTGTTTTCAGCCTTGAGCATTCTTAACTCCGTTTATGAATATGTCCGGTCCACGCCGGGTTTGATCTGACATTTTACCCTGATATTGCGCCCGACGGTACTGGACCCGTTAACCATATTAAATGATGAGGAACTGGTGATCTGGGCATTGGAGCCGTCTGAGGCTACGTGCATTTCGCCGAGATGTGCCAGCAGGTGGTTCATGGCATCTCTTTCTGCGTCTTCGAGTTTATAGTTGCGGGGGATGTTCTCGCGGTGTCCCAAAGAAGGGATGAACATAAGCCCGCGTTCGGTGTCGGCGAAAAGTTCCAGTTCGGTGGTTGTGCGGGTCAGGGCCGCGCCGATGGCATTGGCTACATCGTAATTTTGCGGAACTTCGGTTGAAAGGCGGAACTTGCGGAATATATCCATCTTCATGGCCTGAGCAGGGCCTCCCATGATGTATATCTTGCGGGGAACGATCTTTATGTTCTCCAGCAGTTCATGGATGGTATAAACCGGCTGCTGGTTGATCTCTTCCACAAGGCTGCGGGTGGAGCTGTGTATTTTATCCACTGCGCATGCTATGGCCTGATCAGCTAATTCGCCAGTTTCAAAACCGTGTTTTGCGGCAAAAGCACTGAATCCGGATTTCGAACGTTCAGTATTGCCGCAATCGCAGGAATCCTTCCAGATAAGCGCGTCAGTCAGGGTCGGTATTTCTCCCCCGAAAGCAATAGACGGGCCGAGGCGGTTGGGACCGACCCGGACGCCGCCGTCAAATATTGATATGGCTGAATCCCCACCGATTCCGATGGAGTGGACTTTTAAGGCCCTTACAAGAGTGGGGTGGGAGCCGATGTGGATGCCTTCCTGCTCGATAAGCGGGCTGCCTCCGGCGAAAATTGCAATATCAGTGGTGGTCCCACCGATATCGTAGATGATGGAGTCATGGGTTATGTTGCACAGGGCGATAATGCCCATGACACTTGCTGCGGGACCGGAAAAAATGGATTGTACCGGAACCCTGCGAGAAAGATTCAGCGGCATGGTTCCGCCGTCCGCTTTTAGGATGTTGACCTTAATTTGACCTAGTCCCATTTCATCGAGGGTATCGGCAATGGCATCGGCGAACTTGTTAAAGACCCGCCAGACCGCACAGTTGTAAAAGGCGGTTGAAATTCGGCGCGGGAAGTTCAGTCGTCCGGTGAGCTGGTGACCTAAAGTAATGAAGTCCGCATTGTCGCCGATGGCCAGCTCGATAGATTTTTCATGGGCCGGATTGCGGGGGGAAAATTTGGTGACTGCTGCGTATACTTTGATCCCGGACTTACGGCAGGAAGCAATAGCTTCTTCAAGGGATAGGTTGTCAAGCCGTTTGGTTTCCGATCCGCGGTGATCCAGTGATCCGGGGATAACGTGAAAATCCTTGCAGGTCATGAAAGAATGGGGGTCGAGTCCCGGGCCTGCGGAAACAATTACGCCCACATCTTCATAGTTACCTTCCACAATAGAGTTGGTAGACAGCGTTGTGGACAGGTTCAGCTGGCGTATGCGGGACGGGTCGGTGTGGCGGAGAATTTCTCCAAGGCTGTTCCTGATGGAGGAGAGCAGGTTGTCGTGTTCAGTGGCAACCTTGACCTGTGCTTCCAGTCCGTCAGGACCTATGGCAACGGCGTCTGTGTGGGTTCCGCCGACATCAATTCCGAGAAGGAGCATCTGATAAATCCTTGAATTCTTCCCCCGGTTCATTCGGGAGGCTGGTGAGCAGTATTACATTAATGAATCGATCCATCCATTTATCTAGCACCCGGCCAATGTTGCCGTCCAGAGCTTTTACAGTCAGCGGTTTGATGTATTCCGTGAGCGGTTTTATGTTTCTCGTTTGCGGATGGTCTTAGTTGTTTTTGCTGATTCCAAGCTTTTTCATGCGTGAATCAAAGGTGGAACGGTTAACCTCCGCAGCCCGGGCGGCACGGCTGATATTCCAACGGTATTTTTCCAGCATTTTCATCATGTAAGAGTATTCCATTTCTTTCCATGTTAAAGAGCTGAGTGCTTTCTGCGGATCGCTTGGCAGAGCTGTTTTTTCGTTCAGTTTGCGAGCTCTGTTTTCCACAGGAGGTTTGGTGCCGGGGTGCACGATGTGCAGGGGAAGGTCCTTGATGGATATGGTGTCACCGGGAACCATGGCTTGAAATTGTTTGACCATGTTTTCCAGTTCGCGGATGTTTCCCGGCCAGTTGTATTTCTCCATGACAGCCATTGCTTCGTTGGACATCTTTTTAGGCAGCATGTGGCTATGCGCTGCTTCTCGGCTCAGAAAATGTCCGGTCAGCAGGTGAATGTCCTCTCTACGTTCACGCAGGGCCGGCAGTTTAAGGGGCAGTACGTTGAGTCTGTAATAAAGGTCCTCTCTGAATCTGCCTGAGCGGACTTCCTCTTCGAGGTTGCGGTTGGTGGCTGAAATAATGCGGATGTCTATCTTTTTGGTTAGAGTTCCGCCAAGAGGTTTGATTTCGTTTTCCTGTAATACCCGAAGGAGTTTGGCTTGCAGGTTGATATCCATATCCCCGATTTCATCAAGGAAGACAGTGCCTCCATCGGCAGCCTCAAATAAACCCAGTTTATTGCTGGTGGCACCGGTAAATGCCCCTTTCACATAACCGAATAATTCACTTTCCAGCAGGTTCTCGGGGATGGCACTGCAGTTCTGAGTCAGGAACGGTTTTTGGGCCCGCGAACTCTGGGCATGGATTTCTTCTGCAAATAGTTCCTTACCGGTTCCTGATTCACCATAGAGCAGGACCGGATAGTTGGTGGCACCGTAATTTTTAACCAGTTTGAGGGCTTTGTTTACCGATTGACTTTTGCCCACAATGGTTTTGTTGTTTCGAATGCTGCTCAAGGTCCGGCTGAGCTGGGCAAATTCAATGCGCTGTTTTTGAAATTCAATGGAATTGCGTAAGGAAATTGAACCTATATCAACCATGTCCTGCAGCATGGTCAGGTAGGCAGGGTCAAGGTTGAGTTGTTTTCCTTCTGCGCTGGTGTCTATGACCTGTACAGCTCCGTAAACTTCCTGTCCTTCGAGTTTGAGTGGAAAACATAGGATTAAGCGACTTTTAATTTTGAAGTTTTTTTCCAATAAGCTGTAATGGCGTGAGTCTCCTGCTTCGGCAATGGTCATTTTCCCATTTCGAATTACCCAGCCCACAATGCTGTTTTCCTGCGGGGGAATTCTGACACCCTTAATGTCTTCACTTTTCTCGCCCAATGCTTCAACGCACTCATACATGCCGTCACGCTCCAGCCAAAGGGAGCCGCGTTCTACGTTTTGCAGCTTAAGCAGCAGAGTCAGAATTTGCTTCTGCAATTTTTCCGGATCTAATTCTTTGGAAAGGGCCTTGTAATCGTTTACAGATATTGTCATAATAATAGTTTTTTCTTAGGTTGTACGATTCTGTTATCTAGGTATATTCGCGATATATCGTCAAATTTGTGCTTGGTCAACATGGATTACACATTGAATAATCGATTAAGAGGCCGCTTTGGGAGGGAGATCCCTTTGAAACAGTGCCGTCAGCTGTTCTTTATAAAGTTTGGCACGGATGGTGCTCTAGGGAGATTAGCTTGTTAGTCAAGTATGGACTGGAGAGCCCACTCCACCTCCCCGACCCCTCCGGGCTCTCCAGTCCATAACCTTTTCAAGAACAAATTCGACGCAATTCCTCGAATATACGGAGATGGTCTGATGAGTAGTGTTGAAAGTTTAATGTCCATGCATCGTGAAGATATGTCTCTCTTAAGGACAGAAGCCAAGCAGGCTAGAAGAGAACGTTTGGATAATAGTCGTGAAATGGATCAGGCATTTAAAGATCTGCGCAGCAAAATTTCCGCTGAAATGCCGGTAACAAGTTCTTATTCTTTTAAGCTCCGTGCTCCCATTGCCTTTATGGCCACCCTGATGGGAGTGATTAGTTTTTAGTAGTTTTGTGCCCCTGCCGTTTGGCAGGATGATCGCCTAAAAAAAGAACCCGTTCATCATATGATGAGCGGGTTCTTTTTTTTTAATGCTGAGTCGCAAATGCCTTGGCCGTGCGGCGCAGATTCGCAGACCAGTCTTCGGCCAGGGGGTCGGCGATCAGTACTTGTGCTCCGATAGCGTTTGCTATGGTTTGCGCACTTTTCTGAGAAAATTGGGGTTGAATGAAGATAGCTTTTACTGAATTGGCTTTGGCGAATTCGATAAGATGAGCCAGTTTTTTAGGGCTGGGTTCTTTGCCTTCCAGCTCAATGGGTATCTGGTTTAACCCGTAGGAGTCAGCAAAGTATCCCCATGAAGGGTGGTAGACCATGAAGCTGAAATGTTGTCCTTTTTGGGTAAAGGTTTTCAGTAGTTCGGAGTCAATGTCGTTTATTTCAGCTGCAAAGCTCAGGTAGTTGCTGGTGTATGTTGCTGCGTTTGCAGGGTCGTGCTCAATCAGGGTGTCTAGAATTTTTTGACTGATGATTCTGACCAAGGGCGGGGCAAGCCAGACATGAGGGTCTTTAATTTTTGCTTCGCCATGGTCATCATGGTGTCCATGGTTATGTTCGTCTTCGTGGATGTGAGACTTCATATTTCGATGAATTACTGTTTTTCCGAGATCTACGATTTCAAGATTGCTGTTGGCGGATTTGAATCGAGGAAGCCATGCCTGTTCAAATGGAACGCCTATGGCAAAGTATATTTCTGATTTGCTCAGGTCTGCCATCTGTTTCGGCTGTGGTTCGTATGTCGCCGGGCTGCTGCCTGCTTTAACCATGATGTTGGTTTTTACATTGTCTCCGCCGATTTTTTCTACAAAATATTTCAGGGGTGCAATCGAGACTGTTGTCTGAAATTGACCGGCGAAAGCTACGGAATGGCTTAGTAGTAAGGTTATTACGGTGAGTATGATTGTTTTAGAGATTTTCATATGTACCTTCTGTGTTTGAGATTCATTTTCATTTAGTCGAAAGTGATCTATATCTTATATGATGTCAATTGTGATTGTCATCAGTTTTGCCTCTGCATACTTTTTCCTGCTTTACCTTTCTGCTCTGCGCTCATCTGAAAATTAAATTATTATCTGGGACGCAGTTTCAGAATCTTAATTGTCGCTTTTATAATTCTTAATTTATTTTATTGTCTAGGATGAAAATAATTGCGCTTTATTTTCTGATGCAAATTTTCAAATATGTTTTTTATGTGTATAAGTTTTGTTTTTATGTGTATGAAGTTTCCAGTTTTGGCACAGAGCATGCTTTGATAGTAGTCAAAATGCATTTTTGAAGGCTGATTTGTCTAAAATTGTAAAAAAAGAAGCGTTAAAAACAATTTTAGAGACGAAATTGTAAAATAGTGACCTTGAATCAACGGGGGTTGATCAAAAATGAATTCGGCGGATACTTCATTTATACTTATTTGTGCAGCTCTGGTTATGTTTATGACTCCGGGGTTGGCCCTTTTCTATGGTGGTATGGTGCGTAGCAAAAACGTATTGGCTACGATCATGCAGAGTTTTATCATGCTCGGACTGGTTTCAATTGTCTGGGCGGTCATCGGATATTCCCTGTCATTCGGGACTGACATCGGTGGTATTATCGGCGGAATGGATTTCTTCGCCCTTAACGGTGTGGGCATGAATACGGTTAACAGCCCCGCCGATAACCTTCCTCATCTGCTTTTCATGGTTTTCCAGTGTATGTTTGCGGTAATCACCCCCGCACTTATCACAGGTGCCTTTGCCGAGCGTATGAAGTTCGGGGCATTACTGATCTTTAGCGCTTTTTGGGTTGTTCTTGTCTACGCTCCCATGTGTCACTGGGTCTGGGGCGGCGGCTGGATGGGCGAACACGGCGCACTCGACTTTGCTGGCGGTGCGGTCGTTCACATGAGTTCCGCTGCAGCGGCTCTTGCCGGATGTCTGATAGTGGGCAAGCGTAAGGGTTACGGTAAAGAACCTTTCATTCCTCACAACCTGCCCATGACCCTGCTCGGTGCAGGTATGCTCTGGTTTGGCTGGTTCGGTTTTAACGCCGGTTCCGCCCTTGCTGCTGACGGTCTGGCTGCTAACGCTTTTGTTACCACCCACCTTGCTGCGGCTGCTGCTGTTCTCGGCTGGCTGCTTGTTGAAGCCATGCATGGTGGGAAACCCACCACTCTCGGCGCTGCTTCCGGTGCTGTTGCCGGACTCGTTGCCATTACCCCGGCGGCTGGTTTTGTAACTCCCATGGCTTCTATTGTTATCGGTTTCGGCGGCGGTATGGTCTGTTATGGCGGCGTGCTTATGAAGTCCAAGTTCGGATACGATGATTCTCTTGATGTTGTCGGTATTCACGGCCTTGGCGGAACATACGGTGCTATCGTTACCGGACTCTTTGCCAGCATCGGCGCTGAAGGTCTGTTTTACGGCAATGCTTCCCAGCTCTGGATTCAGATTGAATCCTGCATTGCCACTTGGGCCTACTGCTTTGCTGTAAGCTGGATTCTTTTCAAGTTGATCGACAAATTCTACGGCCTGCGTCCTTCCGAAGAAGAGGAAGTTGCAGGGATGGATGTATCTGATCACAGCGAAGCCGGTTACCAGATTTAAAATAGCTAAAACAGGATGATTCCAATGAGAAAAATTGAAATAATTGTACGGCCTTTCAAGGTTGATGATGTAAAGGACGCTATTGCCGCTCTCGGCCTCAAAGGCATGACCGTGACCGACGTGAAAGGTTTCGGGCGACAGGGTGGACATAAGGAAGTTTATCGCGGTGCTGAGTATCAGGTGGACTTCATTGCCAAAACCAAGATTGAGATTGTTGTTGATGCGGATCGGGTTTCCGAAGTGATCGAAGTAGTCAGTGCTGCCGCCAAGACCGGAAAGGTCGGCGATGGTAAAATCTTCGTAATCCCGGTTGAAGAAGTGGTGCGTATCCGTACCGGTGAGACCGGGCCGGATGCCATATAGATGAATACTGAAAATTCCCCCGGATTGTCCCCGGAGACTTCCATAGACAGGTTGTTGGCGGGACGTGAAATACTCCTCGCGGCATGCTCCAAGAGCATGCCGCGGGATTTCCCGCAGCAACTTTGCGCTCTGGTGGATGACTATTTCAGGGCAAGAGTCAGGGAAGCCGTTTCCGAAGGAATCCTTTCTTCTCTTGATGATCTGTGCATTGTGGCCGTAGGTGGTTACGGGCGGGGACAGCTGGCTCCTTTTTCAGATATTGACGTTCTGATTCTTACCGATCTTACCACACATGAAGACCTTGAAGATCTGGCTTCTTTTCTATTTCATCCTCTCTGGGATCTTAAATTCGATGTAGGTCACGGTGTGCGCACTGTTGAGCAAAATATCGAACTGGCACTGTCTGACTTCAAGGTACTGGCTTCATTGCTGGATTTACGGTTCATTTCCGGCCGCGATGAGCTGTTCCGGCATCTTTCTGAAGAATTCAGGACAAAGGTTATCCCCAGTGCAGGGGATGAATTCTGCCGTATCCTTTGGGAGAACCGGTCCAAGACCGGGAAAGGAATGGATTCCGTAGTTCTTGAACCTGACCTGAAAAACGGTTGGGGGACCCTGCGTGATGTCCAGTTCATACGCTGGTGCGCAGACATCAAGGGTGATTACTTCCCGCTTAACAAAAATGATTTAAATGATCTTCGCAGGGATGAAGACTTGCTTATGCAGGCCCGCTCGGCTGTTCATTTTTTGCGCAAACGCAAACAGGATAAATTGATCCTTGAGATTTTACCGGATGCAGCATCCCTCTGCGGAGTTAAGGGCTATGATCCGGCAAAGCGTGGCAATGATCTGCTTACCTCAATTCATAAGGCTATGGTCCGGGTGCGTTCCATGGGTGATGCCCTTTATCGGGAATCATTTGATGCTGACTCACGTTCTTTTATCGACCATCAAGGTATTGCCGGACTTAAAGCCGGGCTGGAAGTGTTCGGGATAAAATCAAGAACCGGCGTACCGCTTACTCGTGAAGCCCGACGTGCTGTTTCAGGCATCAATTCCACAAACGGTATCAGTTTAACCCGTGCCTTGAAGATGCTCATTGATATCTTCAAGGGCGAGTTCGGCTGGCGGGCCTCAGTTGAAATGCTTGATAGCGGGGTGTTCAAATCCTTCCTTCCCGAGTTTTCCAAGGTTTCCGAACTGGTTCCTTATGACGGATACCACCAGTACCCCCCGGGCAGGCATTCATTGCTTACAGTCCATAAATGTTGCGATATTTTTCGTAATGAATTTTCAGAAGGTGGAAAATGTATTTCCGCTGCCGATTTCGATGCTTTGCTGCTCGGTGCTTTCTTTCACGATATCGGCAAGGGTAAGCGTAATCACAGCGAGCGCGGAGCAAATATTGCTGATGAGATTCTTTCCCGTACGGATTTTCCTACGCGTTTCAAGGAGGATGTGATCTTTCTGGTTCGCGAGCACCTGCTCCTGATTCGTTCTGCACGGTCGATTGACCTCAGTTCAGTTGAAGCTTTGCAGAAGATTGCCGAAAAGGTCGGCTCCCTGCGTCGCTTACGAATGCTCTTTATCCTTTCTATGGCTGACTCAATGGCTACCGGACCACGGGTCTGGAATTCATGGAGTGAATCTCTGCTGCGGGAGATATATGCCGGACTGGAGCTTATACTTACTGACGAGTCATTTGCTGAAATTGATTCAGGAGAGCAGCTCGGGGAAACCATAAGCCGCATCCGTGAGTGTGCAGTGGACCTTATAGATCCCGAGTTGGTTGAATCCATGATCGATTGCATGCCTGAACGCTATCTGCTGGTCGAGGACCCGGATGAAATTGTGCAGCACATGCAGCAGGTTTTAGAGTTTAACCGAGCCTATGAGCTGGATATGGTGCGCAAGCCTTCAGGCAAGGGCGGTCTTGGCTTGAGTCTGGTTCGGGTTTTTGAAACCGAAGACGAAAACCATATCAAGTTGGTTATCACTGCCAGAGATCAGAATTTTCTGTTTGCTGCCCAGAGCGGTGTGCTGGCCCTTCATTCTGTGAATATTCTTTCGGCTGAAGTGTTCTCATGGTCTGACGGTACGGCGGTGAACATCTTTATTGTGGAAGCTCCGGCGGATAACTGCCCTTCAGACATCTGGGCCAGGGTGGAGAGGTCTATCATGTACGCGCTTACCGGAAGGTTGGCTCTTGATTACCGCCTGCACAAGAAACGCAATTCACTTCTTGCCAAGTCTGTGCCCAGCAGAGTTCCTACCCGGATCAGCGTGGATAATGAATCCAGTGCTGAATGCACTCTCATTGAAGTTATCACTCAAGATCGTTCCGGCATTCTTTACGATATGGTCGCTTCCTTTGCGCGGATGAGTATTAATCTGCGAATGGCGCGTATTTCAACCACCGGCGAGTCTGTCTTTGATGTCTTTCATGTGGAAGGACCTGAGGGTGGCAGGATTGAAGATCATATCCATTTACGGGAGCTTGTCAGCGCTCTTGAATATTCTCTTACAGGAAACGTTTGATTTCTTGCGGTTGTGCTTAGCCGTAGTCCCGATAATTCATACTTAATTAGGAGTTGTGTATGCCCGGCAGGATTGTTGTTCATGTTGTGATTGATGTCTTGGTCCTGTTGGGGCTTTGTCTTGCGTTGGTGTTTGCTCCTGAAACATTCGCGGGCGGGAACATGACTCCTTTGCTGGGACTTTTTGCGGGTGCCTGCGGTGTAATCATTCTTTCCGGGATTCTACTCAGGAATAAGGTTAAAGGGCAGTGGGCTGGTGTCAGTCATTGGATTGATGGGCTTATTTCCGGTTCTGATTCTAAAAGTGATTTAGAGTTCATTTCTGCTTTGTTGCCTTCTGCTGATAAACTTGAGTCCCATGTAAGCAGTCTTCGCACTAAGCTGGAAGAGGCTGACAAACAGTGCAAAATCGAAATTTCCAGACAACTTGAGGCTTATAAAATGGCCGAGGATGCAAGGGTGCGTGGTGAGCAGGCTCGCAGCAAGGGGCTTCTTTCTGCGGCAGGGACTCTTGAAAATGCTGTTGAGGGCATTCGTTCCAGCTCTGAGTTGCTGGGAGAATCCTCATCACGGGCCAGCGAGGGTTCTGAAAAGCAGCTGGAGTACCTGTCATCAGTTGTAGCTTCCATGGAGCAGATTGATGTTTCCATCCAGAATTCAGTGGAGCGTGCGGAATTTGCGGCAGTAGACGCTGAGTCTGCAGCTGAGCGGGCACGGTCCGGTGAAGATGTGCTTGAGCAGACCATTGAATCAATTAACACGGTCATGAGTAATACTAATGATCTCAACGAAAGGGTTGAGGCTCTCGGAAAACAGGCTGAAGGGATTGGAAGCATCATGTCTGTTATTTCCGATATTGCCGATCAGACGAATTTGTTGGCCCTTAATGCTGCTATCGAGGCAGCCCGTGCCGGGGATGCCGGGCGCGGTTTTGCCGTGGTTGCCGATGAAGTCCGTAATCTTGCTGAAAAGACAATGGAAGCCACTCGTGATGTAGGAACCGAAATCAGCCGAATTCAGGAACACGTTGAAATGACAGTGGCCGGGGTGAATCATATTAATGATCTGGCCGGTAATGCGTCCGGTTTAGCCTCCAGTTCCGGTGAAGCTCTCGGCGAGATTGTTGACCTTGCAGAAAAAAGTTCGCGAGGGGTGCGCCTTATTGCTGAGGAAGCAGTGCAGCAGGCTGAGGCCAGCAACAATGTGCGTGAGGCTGTCAACGAAGTTCATTCTATTTCCGATGAAACAGGCGAAGCCATGGCAGGAGCCGGGGAGGCTGTTTCCGTTCTTGGTGGACGCGTTGCTGATCTTGATGATATGATCGGTGTGTTTAAGCTGGTCGGTAATGGTAAGGTGCAGGAAGTGATTGATTCTCTGGCCAAATCTTCCGATGTGCGTTCCCTTGACAGGGGATTGCAGGAGCGGGCCATGCACACAGCCTTGAGGAACAACCGTTTTCTCGAACTTCTCTACATCACCGATCGCAATGGAATTCAGACGGTCAGCAATATCAGCGGCCAGTGGCAGAGCTTTGCCGAAGACGGCTCAGCCTGCGGCAAAGATTGGTCCGGCCGGGAATGGTTCAGCGGAGCTGTGGAAGATCAGACTATGTATGTATCTGATGTTTATAAATCTTCTGCTACCGGGGAGAACTGTATTACGGTTTCAGGTCCTTTCTTTGATTCCAAGGGCAGGGTGCTGGGTGTTATTGCCGCAGACGTGAAGGTTAACGGATAATTATTTCAGGCGTACGCATTTTCTTGCCAAATCTGCAATATTTATCTAAGTGATGCTTGCTGCCAACCTAATATTTTGGGAGGCAGTAATACCCACAGGTCACTTCAGCTCAATCCCAAGAGGAATTATTTCATGAAAATACTTGTTGTAGGTTCAGGCGGAAGAGAACACGCACTGGCTTGGAAGATCAGCCAGAGCCCAAAGGTTTCCGAGATTTTTATCGCACCTGGTAACGGCGGTACCCGTCTGCACGGCACTAATGTGCCCATCAAGGATGACGACCTGCCCGGACTGGTCTCGTTTGCCAAAGAAAACAAGATTGATCTTGTTGTGGCAGGCCCGGAACTTCCCCTCGTGCTGGGCATCAAGGAAGCCCTCGCCAAAGAAGGTATCCCCTGCTTCGGACCGGGTGCATATGCAGCTAATCTTGAAGGCAGCAAAGCTTTCTCCAAGATTACCATGCGCGATTCCGGTGTTCCCACCGCCCCTTTTCAGGTTTTCGATGAGTATGAACAAGCCAAAAAATTTGTAGAAGAAAAAGGCGCACCTATTGTGGTCAAGGCTGACGGCCTTGCCGCAGGTAAAGGTGTTGTCGTCGCCGGAACTGTTGAAGAAGCTCTTGAAGCTCTCGACGACATGATGGTCAAAAAAATCTTCGGTACTGCCGGTGAGCGCGTTGTAGTGGAAGAAGCCCTCAAGGGTGAAGAAGCCTCCTTTCTCGCTTTCTGTGCCGGTGAAGATTATGCCCTGTTGCCCTCCGCACAGGACCACAAAGCCGTGGGCGAAGGTGATACCGGACCCAACACCGGAGGCATGGGTGCATACAGCCCGGCCCCCATCCTGCCCCGTGACAAATATGCTGAAACCGCTGAACTGGTTATCAAACCCATTCTCAAGCTGCTTGCCGAACGCGGCGAGCCTTTTACCGGTATCCTTTATGCCGGACTTATGTACACTGAAGACGGTCCTTCCGTTCTTGAATACAATGTTCGTTTCGGCGACCCCGAATGCCAGCCGCTTTTGATGCGTCTGGATTGCGATCTGGTCGAAATTATGCTGGCCTGCGTTGAGAATCGCCTCCCTGAAGTGGAAGTGAAGCTCAAGGAAGAAACCACCCTTTGCGTGGTCATGGCTGCTGGCGGTTATCCCGGTCCCTACGAAAAGGGAGCTGAGATTACCGGCTTCGAGGAAGCTGAAAAGATTGAAGGTGTCAAGGTCTTTCAGGCCGGGACAAAGTATGAAGATGGTAAAACATTAACCAGCGGCGGCCGTGTGCTGGGTGTTACCGCTCTGGGGGCGGATCTCGGAGCAGCTCAGAAAAAGGCTTACGAAGCTGTTGAAAAACTCAGCTTTGACAAAGCTTATTTCCGTCGCGACATAGGTGACAAGGGTCTTAAAAAATGAGTGCAAAAGTAGCTATTTTCATGGGGTCCATTTCGGATAAGGACACAATGCAGCCTTGCTCCGATCTGCTGACCAAGCTCGGTATTCCCCACGTGTTCACTGTTTCCTCTGCCCACCGTACTCCGGAAAGGACTGCGAAGCTGGTCAAGGAACTGGAAGATAACGGTTGTGAAATATTCATTTGCGCCGCAGGTCTTGCCGCACATCTCGCAGGTGCTGTGGCAGCTAAAACCATCCGTCCTGTTCTGGGTGTGCCCATCTGCGGTTCTGCTCTCGGTGGTATGGATGCTCTGCTGGCAACCGTGCAGATGCCTCCGGGATTCCCCGTAGGAACAGTTGCTCTTGATAAGGTCGGCGCAAAGAACTCCGCATGGATGGCCGCTCAGATTCTGGCTCTTCATGACGAAGAACTGGCCGGAAAAATCAGGGAAGCCCGTCAGGGATTCATTGATTCCGTTGAGCAGGCTGCTGCTGAACTGGAAGGCTAGCCTTTTTAATGTAGATAGTACTAAAGGCCGTGCTCTTTTTTTGAGCACGGCCTTTTTTTTGAAGGGAGCATGATTCATGTCAATTGAGTTTTGGGGAGTATACGTACTTACGGTTTTTCTGGCTTCCATAATCCCGGGGCCGAGCATGATTCTGGCTTTGACTCACGGTGTTAAGTATGGAGCCAAGCGTACAATTGCCACAGCTTTGGGCAACTCCGCTGCGTCCTTTTTGCAGGCAGTTGTTTCTATTGCCGGACTTGGAGCATTGCTGGCAGCATCCGAAACAGCTTTTATGCTGGTCAAATATGCAGGCGCCGCCTACCTGGTCTGGCTTGGTATCGGGGTGCTTATGTCCGGTGATTTCACTTTTGATGAGGACAGCGTTAATGCAGCGAAGAGCACTTCGAATCGAAAGCTGTTTTTGCAGGGATTCTGGGTTGCGGCCGGAAATCCGAAGGCAATTGTATTTTTCAGTGCTTTGTTTCCCCAGTTTATCAGTAGTGCGCAGGCTTCCATACAGCATTTTGCCATGCTGCTCGTTCTGCTTACCGTTATCGCATTCGGATGTATGATGATTTATGCCTGTGGCGGAGAAAAGATTAAGGAAATTATCAAAGGCACAGCTGTTTGCAGATATATAAATAAAGTTCTGGGAACAACGTTTGTGGGACTTGGGGTCAGTCTGGCCTGTTCCAGAAGATAAGGGACACGTTGGATATTAATTAAGCATAGAGTGTACTGTGGTTAGGAAATCGTTCTGGGTGAACGGTTTGACCAGTGCCTCTTTTGCTCCAAGGGCTTTGGCTTGTTTCAGATATTCAAGCCCGGTAAATTCGCCACCGCCGGATATGACCAGAATGCTGCATTCCGGTTTCTTCTGCTTTAATTCCATTATGGTTTGGATGCCATCCATGTTCGGCATGAAAATATCAATGATGACAAGATCCACCGGATTGGATTCAAATAAAGAAAGTCCTTTCTCTCCGTCTGTAGCGGCGAGAGTGTTGACCTCTTCTTTTTTGAGGTAGTGCTTGAGTAGCTCAAGCATCTTTGGGTCGTCATCGACGATCAGAATAGTCTTCATAATAATTAGGTGGTTAGAAATATTTTTATAGTGCCTACCTCAAGCAGATTTAAAAAGGAAGCAGTGTACATATTAAGTAATTAATAACCTGTTTTTTGTTAAAAGTTCAACAGGCTGCTTGCTTCAGGAAGAAATCTTATAGCCAATTCAACTTCTTTTTGAAGTTGGGGGAATATTTCCAATGCTTCTTCCATATCACCGTTTGCAGCTCTTTTTTCTAAAGCATGGCTCAGTGAATGAGCTTGAGTCGCACCGACAGCACCGCATTCACTTTTCAGGGTGTGGGAGCTTGCGGATGCTCCTTTCAGATTGCCTTGCTCGATATTAGTCTTAATTGCATCAAGGTGCTTAACTGCCTCTTCTATGAATATTTCAATGGCCTCTTCCAATAATTCATGATCTCCTGAGAATCTATTCAATGCACTTTGCAGGTCAAAGTGTTCCTGGACATCAGTTAAGTTCATTGTTTATCTCCAATTTGCAAGGCTGGAAGAGTTTTGTCCTGCCGCTCAAGTCTAGTTCGGTAATTTTATTTTATCTTAAGCAAGAGCTGTCAGCAACATTGATTTGAAATTAAATAAAAAATCCCCGGCAACTGTTGTTGCCGGGGATTTGATGCACTTTTTAATAATATATTACTAGTCTTTCTTTTCCAGTTCGGCATACCAGCCGCCGGCCTTGGTCAGCAGGCTCTGGATACGACCTACGAGAGCGTGAGGGTCGTTGAGGTAGCCTTCCAGCAGCAGGGCGGATTCCAGCAGCTGGTTGGATGAGAGGGCGATGAATTCATCTTCGGGGTTAACCTTGAAGATCTCCAGCATGGAACGCAGCAGCGGATGGCCGGCGTTCACTTCCATGGTCTTGGTGGGGAT
Organism: Maridesulfovibrio pacificus (SeqCode); assembly: GCF_048612815.1. Taxonomy (NCBI): domain Bacteria; kingdom Pseudomonadati; phylum Thermodesulfobacteriota; class Desulfovibrionia; order Desulfovibrionales; family Desulfovibrionaceae; genus Maridesulfovibrio; species Maridesulfovibrio pacificus (SeqCode). Next base: position 2,882,808 of record NZ_JBLZNE010000001.1, on the reverse strand, counting down.
GGAGCTGTCTTTGTTCATAGCCTTCATCAGCTTTTCCATGGAAGAGGTCATAGCTCCGTCGGGGTTGACCAGACGGCAGGGAGAATCGGAAAGACGCTCGGAAACTTTCACTTCGGCAACCTGTTCGCCGAGTACTTCTTTCATTTTGGCGATGAGTGCTTCCATGTCCTTTTCCTGTTCTTCGGAAAGCGGTTCCGGCTCATCTTCTTTTTTAGCTGATTCGAATTTATCCAGCTTTTCAAGGTCGGCGTACTCGGCGGCTACGAAGTTGAAGCCTTCATGTTCACGGATGGATTCCATGACGAATTCATCAATGGGTTCGTAGAGATAGAGTACTTCGATATCCTTGTTGCGGAAGATTTCAAGGTGCGGGTTGAGGTTTGCGGCCTCGCGGCTGGCAACAAAGGAGTAGTAGATTTCCTTCTGGTCTTCCTTGGCGCGTTCAATGTAGTCCGCAAAAGATACAAGGGTATTCTCTTCTGCTTTGGAAGAGTCAAAGCGGAGCAGTCCGGCGTACTTGTCACGGTTGACGAAGTCCATGTGTCCGGCTTTGAAAATCTTGGAGTGTGCTTTCCAGAATTTTGCGTACTTTTCTGCATCATCCTTGGCGAGTTTTTCCAGCTGCCCCAGAATCTGCTTGGTCAGGGTCGCGCTGATTTTACCGATGAGCAGATTGTCCTGCAGGGTCTCGCGGGAGATGTTCAGGGGCAGGTCCTCGGTGTCAACAACACCCTTGATGAAGCTCAGGTATTCGGGGAGCAGATTCTTGTTCTGCTTTTCGATGAGCACGCGGCGTACATAGAGGTCGAGGCCCCAGTTGTCGCGGTCCATGCCGAATATGTCGAGATCTTTTTCGGGGATGAAGAGCAGAGAGTTGAACTGTACCGGAGCATCTACGGAAAAGTGCAGGGTGTCGATGGGAGGCTGCACATCGTAAGTAAGGAATTTGTAGAACTCGTCGTACTGTTCCTGCTTGATCTGGAATTTGGGTTCACGCCAGAGGGCGGATACAGTGTTAACGCGTTCGCCGCCGATCATGATCGGGAAAGAAACAAAATTGGAGTGGCGTTTGACGATGTCTTTGAGCTTGTCATCGGAACCGAAACGCTCAGCATTGTCTCCATTGAGCTGGATTTCGATGATAGTTCCGTGATCCATTTCAGCTTCAATTTCAGTAAGTTCGTAAGCGTTTTTGCCGTCGGAGACCCACTGGATAGCAGGTTCGTCTTTCAGGTATGATTTGGTGCGCACTACAACGTGATCGGAAACCATGAAAATGGAGTAGAAACCGACACCGAAACGGCCGATAAGGGAATCAAGGCTTTCCTTGGATTCGGCTGCCTGCTTGACGAATTCAGCAGAACCGGAATGGGCGATGGTACCGATGTTGGCCATGACTTCTTCGCGGGTCATACCGATACCGGTATCGGTCACGGTCACGGTCTTATTCTCTTCGTCGTAGGCGATGAGGATTTCGGGTTCAACCTCATCGTCCAGCTCGGGATTGCTGTTGATGGCAAAACGCATTTTGTCGAGAGCATCAGATGCGTTGGAAACCAGTTCGCGCAGGAAAATCTCGCGGTTGGTGTAGAGAGAGTGGACCAGGATGTCCAGCAGCTGGTTAACTTCAGCCTTGAATTCGAATTTTTCTGTCTGGGCAGTCATTTAGTTCCTCCATAAACATAAAATTCCTCCCGGCTGTTCAAGACAGCCGGAAGGTTATTGATTGTATTTTTTGGGTGTTCCGTCAGGAACAAAAAAAGGCAAGAATTACTTAGTGACGTTTTTGAGCTTGTCAAGAAGGAACTTTTCCATTTCCCGGCGGTCTTTGCGTAGCCGGACCAGCTCCGCTTCCATAATGGATAGCTTTTCCCTAAGCTGTGTGTTCTCTCCTTTTAAACCCTCAATGCTTTCATTCTGGGCATTCAAGTCGGCGGTAGCCTTGTCCATGCAGGCTTTTACGTCTTCTGATATTGCTCCTTGCGGCATGCAGGAGAGCATTCCCTTCAATCCTTCATTGATGGATTTTGCGATTTCAGTTCCCATGGCAGCGGCAAGTTGGATGGCAGGCTCCAGATTCGCCTGCTGGATTTGAGCGGGGGCGGCGGGTGTTGCGAATTCCGGTCCCTGTGCATCAATGGCTACGTTGACCGGATATTTGCGGGAGAGTTCGGCCATAACGTCTTCGGCTGTATGACCCTGTTTGAGCATGGAGGAGATTATTTTAAAAATTTCAATCGCTTCGGATTTGAATCTTTTCTGCCTGTTACGACCGGTACTGGGCAGATATTGGGCGAAACGGTTTTTCCAGTAGTGGAGGGTTGACTCAGGTACCTCCAGCAAGCGCGAAATTTCGGCGATGGAAAGAAGTTTTTTGTCTGGCACGGCATGCTCCGCATTGGGGTTTCATGGGAAATTCAAACTTTTTTTATTATTATTTTTTTTTAATTTTTAATGCAAGCCAAGTCAATAAACTATCAAATTATTATAAAAATGTTGCAATTCGAACATTTTTGTGTTCACTTTCGATCAGAAAACCATATTGATTCCTTTCCAAGAATGGAGTACGCGGTCAACCTGACAGGTCTTAAAAGGCTGAGCGGAAAGAGGAATCAACTGCGATTTTCGGTTTTCGGACGGTCTTTGAAAACAGGCTTGTGGTTGCGCCGCAATTGTACTGCAATCATGTTTTTAGTTTTTGCGGAATATGGTATTAGACTTTGGAGCAAGAATCCAGCAAGCAGCGGAGTTCACCTTTGAGTTCGGAAACTATTTTACTTTTTGATGTGGGAAACACCAATACAAAAATCGGTTTTTCCACCCGTGATAAAATCGGTCCTTCATTCACTCTGCCCACCGACCCCGGAGGCACAGCTGATTCGTGGGGGCTCAAGCTCGTTGAGATCTGCCGGGTGGCCGGATACTCCAATGAGGATATCATCGGCGGGGCCGTTTCATCGGTTGTTCCACCTATGAACCCGATTCTCAAGCGGGCCGTGGAAAGATTTTTCCCCTGCGAGCTTCGTTTTGCTCCTGATTCCATCCCTCTGGATCTTAACAACAGGTATGAGAGGCCATGGGAAGTTGGCGCAGACAGGCTGGTCACCGCCTTTGCGGGGCGTCGGATCAGCGACAGTGAGAATCTTATCGTGGTCGATTTCGGCACTGCCACTACTTTCGACTGTGTGGTAGGCATGGATTATATGGGCGGGCTGATCTGCCCCGGTGTGCTTTCTTCCACTAAGGCGCTTGCATCCGGGACCGCAAAACTGCCGCATATTTCTCTAGAGATCGAGTCTGATACCATCAGGCCGGGCAAGAGCACCGCAGACAGCCTTAATCAGGGGCTTATCTTCGGGTTCGCAGCCATGGTTGAAGGCTTGAGCGAACGTTTGGGCAAGACTCTCGGCGGGGAGGTTGAGCTCATCGCCACCGGAGGTTTTGCCTCTAAGATAGCTGAAGTCTGTCAGGCCATTGACCGTGTGGAGCCGACCCTCCTTCTGGATGGGTTGCGCATGGCTTGGTTTGGCAGTGAAAAATAGTTTAGTGTAGGTTTTTTTGCCGGGGACGTACCCGGTAGTCCAAGTAACCGGAAAGTGTTGATTTATTTTTAAGGAGTATCGTTATGAGCACTATTACCGCAGTATGGGCGAGAGAAATTCTCGATTCCAGAGGTAACCCCACCGTAGAAGTTGAAGTAGTACTTGAATCCGGCGCAACCGGTCGTGCGGCTGTTCCCTCCGGAGCATCCACCGGTACCCGTGAAGCCCTCGAACTGCGTGACGGCGACAAAGATCGTTACAAAGGTAAAGGCGTGCAGGTTGCTGTAGCCAATGTTCGCGAAGAAATCGCTGAAGCTCTGGTTGGTCAGGATGCCCTGCGTCAGGTCAACATCGACAATATCCTCATCGAGCTTGATGGTACTGAAAATAAAGAACGTCTCGGCGCTAACGCAATGCTCGGCGTATCCATGGCAGTTGCCCGCGCTGGCGCAAACCTGCTCGGCATTCCCCTTTACCAGTACCTCGGTGGTGTAAACGGCAAGCTCCTTCCCGTACCCATGATGAACATCATCAACGGTGGTGAGCATGCACCTAACAACCTCGATATCCAGGAATTCATGATCATGCCCATCGGCGCTGAGACCTTTGCTGAAGCTCTGCGCATGGGTGCTGAAATTTTCCACACCCTGAAAGGTCTGCTGGCTGCTGACGGCCACAATACCGCAGTTGGTGACGAAGGTGGCTTTGCTCCTAACCTTGAGTCTCACGCTCAGGCTTTCGAATACATCATGAAAGCTATTGAAGCAGCAGGCTACCGTCCCGGTGCTGACGTAGCTCTCGCTATCGATGCTGCTGCTTCCGAATTCTACAAAGACGGCAAGTACGTTCTGGCCGGTGAAGGTAAAGAATTCGACGCACAGGGTATGATTGATTTCTACACTGACTTTGTAGATCGCTTCCCGCTCATCTCCATTGAAGATGGTCTCGCAGAAGGCGACTGGGATGGCTGGAAGAAGATGACCGACGACCTCGGTGAAAGAATCCAGCTCGTTGGTGACGACCTTTTCGTAACCAACCCCGAAATCCTCGCTGAAGGTATTGAGCAGGGCGCTTGTAACTCCATTCTGATCAAGCTGAACCAGATCGGAACCCTGACCGAAACCCTCGACACCATGGAACTTGCTAAGACCGCAGGTTACACCAACGTTGTATCCCACCGTTCCGGTGAAACCAGCGACCACTTCATCGCTGACCTCGCAGTAGGTCTGAACGCTGGCCAGATCAAGACCGGCTCCCTCTGCCGCTCTGACCGTCTTGCCAAGTACAACCAGCTGCTGCGCATCGAGGAAGACCTCGAAGATGATGGCATCTACTACGGTCCCGCTCTGAAGGAAGCTTTCTTCGGTGAAGACTAAGAAGTAGCTTAACTGCTTAGTTTATTAAAGGGCTGTGGGGTTTTCCCCGCAGCCCTTTTTATGTATATGGTAGGTAGTTCTTATGTTGGTGGGAGAACAGGATATTGTCTTCTTGCCAGTCCTTAAAAATTACAATATGCATTTTTCACCCACAGGCCATAAACAGCGGAGAAATTTCAATGCAGATTTTGAATGGTAAAGAAACAGCTCTTACTATTCGTGAAGAGCTGAAAGTAGAGATAGACGGACTTAAAGAAAAACACGGCAGAGCGCCCGGTCTGGCCGTTATTCTGGTCGGCGAGGACCCCGCATCTCAGGTATATGTTCGCAACAAGGAAATCGCCTGCGAGAAAGCAGGAATCGTTTCCACTGCACACCGTATCGATGCATCCGTTTCTCAGGAAGAACTTGAGGCTCTGATTCAGAAGCTCAACGCAGATGACACCATCGATGGTATCCTGCTGCAGCTGCCCCTGCCCAAGGGACTCGACAGCCAGCGCTGCCTCGAACTCATCGATCCCGGCAAGGACGTAGACGGCTTCCACCCCATGAACGTAGGCAAGCTCATGCTCGGCCTGCCCGGTTTTCGTTCCTGCACTCCCGCAGGTATCATCACCCTGCTGGAACGCTACAACCTGCCCACTTCCGGCAAGAAAGCCGTTGTAGTAGGTCGTTCCAACATCGTTGGTAAGCCCCTCGCCATGATGCTCATGCAGTACGGTGATTTCGCAAACGCCACCGTAACTGTCTGCCATTCCCGCACTGACAATCTCGCTGAGGAAGTCAAAGCCGCGGATTTCGTTTTCGCCGCAATCGGCATTCCTAAATTCATCAAGAAAGAGATGGTTAAAGACGGCGCAGTTGTAGTTGATGTAGGCATCAACCGCACTGATGAAGGTCTGGTTGGTGACTGCGACTACGCAGAACTGGAAGACGTAGCATCCGCCATGACCCCCGTTCCCGGCGGAGTAGGTCCCATGACCATCGCTCAGCTGCTGATCAACACCGTACAGGCTTATAAGGAGCATGTCGGGGCTTAATTTATTGGTTATATGCGTGTTTGAAGTTTTGAAAAAAACTCCTTGTCTCGGTTGAGGCAGGGAGTTTTTTTTGTGGCCGAAAATGGGGTTGGACATAAATACTTAGAAGGATGTATGAATGTTCCAAAATAATTTGCGAATAGATAGGTGTTTGCGATGAGTGGATATGATTTTAGTCAGCTGAACGATAAAGAGTTTGAAGATATTAGCTGTGATTTGCTTTCGAGAAGTCTAGCGCAAAGAGTTGAGCGTTTTAAGCCGGGGCGTGATGGCGGTGTCGATGGCAGATTCTTTAAAAGTTCTGGTGAAGTGATTGTTCAATGCAAACATTATTTAAAGTCTGGGTATAGCCAACTTTTATCGACGTTAAAAAAAGAAGTACCTAAGCTTGAAAAGCTAGCCAATGATACTCATATCTCTGATTACATAGTCACAGTTTCTGTGCCGTTAAGCAGGGTAAATAAAGACGAGATTCATGCGATTTTCTCTGATTACATGTCTGGCTCAGAGAATGTTTATGGCCCAGAAGACTTGAATTATATTTTGCATGATAATGCAGATATTGAGCGCAAGTATTACAAGTTATGGTTATCCAGTACAAATGTATTAACTCATATTTTAAACAATGCGATATTTGGAAGGAGTCGTGATTATCTGGAAGATATAGCCGAAAGGTTGAAGTTTTTTGTTAAGCCCGAGTATTATGATGTGGCTATGGAGCGACTTGAAGAAATTAAGTCTATCGTGATTACCGGTAACGCTGGAGTTGGTAAGACAACTTTGGCAGAGACTATGTGCGTAGATTTAGTTCAGCAGGGTTATGAATTGGTTTTGATTTCTGATGATATTTCTGAAGCAGAGGCTGTTTTCGATGAAAGTTCGAAGCAGGTTTTTTATTTTGATGATGTTTTTGGAAGTACTTATATAGAAGCTGTAAGCGATAGGATTGATTCAAAAGTAGTTAGATTTATTAATAGAATTAAAAGGGGGGAGGATAAAAGATTTATCCTCACATCACGAGTAAACATTATAACTAGAGCTATAGCCATTTCTTCTCCACTGCAAAATTTTAAATTTGATAAGTATTTGCTTGAAATCACTGACAAGGCTTTAAGTACCCTTGAAAAGGCTCAAATTCTTTATAATAAATTGTGGCATGGAGATCTTATGCCGGATTTTTGTGAGGAAATCGTTAGGGAGAAGCGGTATTTACAAATTATCAAACACCATAACTATAATCCGAGGATTATTGATCATATTACAGATAGGTATGTTCTTAGAGAAACAACTGTAGATGAATATTTTAAACTTGTTTCAGTAACCCTTTCTAACCCTGCAGTTGTATGGGAACATCCTTTTAAAAATCAAATTACTGCTGATTCTAGAGCAATATTAATGCTTATTGCTACTAATAGGCATAGAAAAGGTTATTCAGAACTAAAATTAAAAAAGATGTTTTCTAATTTGGTTTGCCAAAATGAAAGTAGCTTAGTTTGCACTGAGAGGTGTAATTTAGCAGTTAATGATATTGTCAATAGTTTTGTTGTGAGATCTTTTTTAAGCGATGACTATTATTATAGTTTTGCTGACCCTTCAGTAAGCGATTTTATGTATGGATATTTTTCTTTAAATCAAGATTTATTTAAAAGTGCTATGATTGCTGCTCAAAATCCAGATTCTATATTGCTTTTAGATTCGATGGTAAAACGAAACAAAATTTCACCGGATATTGCTAAAGATATTTGCATAAATTTTGTTAGCCAAGCTAATTGTACTGAGTCTATGTGGATAAATGTTCTCAATACTTGTCAGGGGCTCAACTGTGAAAATGAAGTTGTTTCTAGAGCCCAGAGAGTTGATTTTGAGTCTTGTTTCGATAGATTTCAGTATAAGAGTTATTTTAATGCATTTGTCTTGATTGCTAGACATGAGCTTTGTAGGAGCGATGTTGTAGAGGAAAAAATTATGCATTTACTAAGCATCGCTAGTGATTTTGAAGAATTGTCTTTGCTCTCAAAGATTGTGCATGCAATAGATGATACTCACGTTAATTCTTCTTTTTTTGCTAATTTTGAAGAGTTGATGGATTCATTTTATGATGAGGTCATGTATTCTGAAGTTTTAGCTGAATACTATATTGACGATGAACTTGATGCTGCAGAAACTGCCCTGGATAGCTTTGTTTGTGATTTGTTAAATTCTTTTGATGTTGATGTATCGCATTATCATGACGAATTAGTTTCTAGTATAGATGTTGGCGATATTATAAATGACAATCTTATTGCAGTCAGTAGAGGGGGAGAGTTTGAAAGCTCTGCTTCAGATGATTATAGTGCTGTAATAGATTTGTTTGAAGGACAATAAATTAATAACTCGCCCTTCCCCGAAACATCGAGAAAGGATGACTCCTATTTTGTTCTAATAGAACACTGAAAATTATTCCCATAGAATAACAAAAAATATTCTACTAGAATTATTCTGATAGAATATTTTCCAATGCTCTATCAGAATAATTTTGGCCTATCTCCCTGCCTTTCTTGTCTTTAACAACTCTTCCCCCCACCAAACAATTTCAGTATAAAGTCGTAAGACATCCATATCCCATTCACACTAATCTACGGATAGCCACATGAAAGGACTCACCGAACTGCTGACCTGTATTCAAGATATTTCCGGCGGCAACTATTCCAACGACATCATGCACCTGACAACTGATGAATATGATCCCTATGTGCGGGAACTGGCGGAATCCGTGGGTTTGATGATGGTCCGTATTGAGGCCCGTGAGTTTGCGCTTGAGCAGGCTAATGAGGAACTTAAGTGCAATGTGGTTGCAACCGTTAAGGCTGTTGCACGCGGCTTGAGTCTGCGCGATCCGTATACCCGTGGGCATGCAGAACGGGTGGGGAATTATTGTGAGCGCTTGGCTCGCAGGATGGGACTTTTCGAAGATGAAATATGGATTGTGCATGTTGCCGGGACTTTGCATGACATTGGCAAGATCGGTTTCAGTGACCGCTTGATCCAAAATGTGGATACCAAGGTTGATGAGGATATGCTGGCGGAGATCAAGCAGCACCCGGAATGGGGATTTAACATGCTGCGCGGGCTGGATTTTCTCGGCCCTGCCTTGGAGTATATGCGTTCACATCATGAGCGGCTGGACGGGACCGGATATCCCAACGGCTTGCAGGGCGATGAAATCAAGACCGGATCACGTATCCTTTCCATAGCTGATGTATTTGATGCGCTAACTACCACCCGCAGTTATCAGGAAGCTATGGATTTGGAAAAAGCATATTCCATCCTGCGCAAGCTTGCTGGCCCTTCTCTTGATCCAAAGCTGGTAGAGCTTTTCATAGATGAAATTAAAGAAAACGGCCTTGAGGATGTGGAAGAAAATTTCAGCACCTGCCCTATGGGAAAAGAAAATCTTGCCGGGAAAGACTCAAAAAATAATTAATAATCATTACTAATTTGCTTGCCTTCTTTTTAGAAGTGCTTATTATCTTTCTTCGTGTTAAGTATATCTTAACAATCGCATGACACAGCGAAGACCTAATAAAAGGTTTTGATTTGCCTCTTTCAGATGTCCACCCTTTCGGATCGTTGTTTTCAAGGCAATTTTTAAGTCCGCTTTTATGTGGATTTGCAGGGTCCTTAAACTCTTTTTACGGAGAGGGGTTAAGCCGGAAGAGGTAAATTTTAATAAACTTAAAGCGCGAAGCGCATCAAATCAGCCTCTTATCATGAATAAAAAATGTATCCATATTGAAGGTGCGCGTCAGCACAACCTTAAGAATTTGAACCTTGATATTCCGCGTGATCAACTGGTGGTGGTCTGCGGTCCTTCGGGGTCCGGTAAATCAACCCTTTCTTTCGACATTGTCTATGCCGAAGGGCAGCGGCGTTACGTGGAATCACTTTCCGCTTATGCCCGTCAATTCCTGCCGCAGTTGGACAAACCGCAGGTTGATAAGATTGAGGGACTTTCCCCGGCAATCTCGCTGGAGCAGCAATCCACTTCACGTAACCCGCGTTCAACAGTTGGTACTGTGACCGAGATTTACGACTTTTTGCGTGTTTTCTTTGCACGGCTGGGTAAATTCCATTGTCCTGAATGCGGCATTCCTATTGAGGCCCAGACTTCGGATGAGATTCTGGAACGGATCATGTCTTTCGGGGAAGGCACAAAATTTATGCTGCTGGCACCATTGGTGGATCACCAGAAGGGCACCCACAAGGACCTGTTTAAGAAGCTGAAAAAAGAAGGCTTCGTTCGTGTGCGCGTGGACGGTGAGGTTTATACCATTGACGATGTGCCGGACCTTGAGAAGAACAAGAAGCACAATGTGGATCTGGTGGTGGACCGTCTTGTCATCAAGGGTGATATGAAGAAGCGCCTTGGCGACTCCCTTGAACTGGCCCTGCGCTACGGGGATGAATCCATCGTGGTTTCCATTATTGGCGGCGAGGATGTCTACCTTTCAACCATGTCCACCTGTCCGTCATGCAAGATCAGCATGCCTAAACTTTCCCCGCAGCTTTTTTCGTTTAACAGTCCGCAGGGAGCCTGTACGCTCTGTTCCGGTATCGGCAGCGTTGAATATTACGAGCCGGAACTTCTGGCACCCAACAAGGGCCTCTCATTGAAGACCGGAGCGGTCATCCCGTGGAAATCCCCGAAGATGTTCGAACGTTATGAAAAGGATTTCCGGGCGCTGGGCAAGAAACATGGTTTTAAAGTAGATACTCCGCTCGCAGAATTTTCTGCTGACGCACATAAGGCCCTGTTTTACGGCGACAAGGAATTGGGCTGGGAAGGTGTGGTTGACCTGCTTGAAGTGGGGCATAATCTCGGGCGTATCTGGCGTGATGAGCTTTCCCGTTTCAGACAGTCTCGGCCCTGTCCTGCCTGTGAAGGTGCAAGACTCCGTCCTGAGTCATTAGCTGTTAAAGTGAACTCTGTTTCAATTTTTGAATTCTGCTCCATGTCCATCAAACGGGCCTTGGACTGGCTGGAAGGACTTGAGTTTTCCGGTCATGAACTGCTCATTGCTGAACCGCTCCTTAAAGAGCTGACCCATCGCTTGGGTTTCATGGTCAATGTCGGCCTTGATTATCTCAACCTTGGACGGAACATGGCGACTCTTTCCGGCGGGGAGGCGCAGCGTATCAGATTGGCAGGTCAGCTTGGTTCCGGGCTGGTTGGTGTTACCTACGTGCTTGATGAACCTTCAATCGGACTGCACCCGCGTGATAACGAGCGTTTGATCAAGACCCTGCGTTCCTTGCAGTCCCGTGGCAATACCGTGCTGGTGGTGGAACATGATGAATCCACCATTCGCAATGCTGACCATGTTATTGAAATCGGTCCCGGATCGGGGATGCTCGGCGGGGAGATTGTTTTTCAGGGCAGCGTGAAACAGCTTCTTGGTAAGGCTCAGACTTTGACCGCCAAGTATTTGCGTGGCGAACTTGCCTTGGATAAGCCTGAAGAGCGGCGTATTCCCGAAGATTGGATTAAGCTTAAGGGTGTTAAGACCAACAACCTCAAGAACCTTGATGTTGATATACCGCTGGGTGTGCTCTGCTGCTTTACCGGGGTTTCCGGTTCGGGCAAGAGTTCACTGGTTGTGGATTCCATGTACAAGCATATCGCCCTTTCGCGCGGTGTGAAAGTGGATCAGCCCGGACGTATTGCAGGAATTGAAGGGATCGAGAAAGTGGAGAAAGTTATCTCCATTGACCAGTCTCCCATCGGGAGGACCCCGCGCTCCAACCCGGCCACTTACACCAAGATTTTTGATGAAATCCGCAAGATTTTTTGCGCTACTAAGGAAGCCAAGAAGCGTGGCTACAAGCCCGGACGTTTCAGTTTTAACGTGCGCGGCGGACGTTGCGAAGCATGCCGCGGTGACGGTCAGATCAGGGTGGAAATGCATTTCCTGCCCGATGTTTACGTGACCTGTGATGTCTGCAAGGGCAAACGTTACAACAGCCAGACTCTGGAAGTGGATTACAAGGGCAAGAATATTGCCGAAGTGCTTGACCTGACCGTGCGTCAATCCAAGGCATTCTTTGAGAATCATCCGACCCTCAAACGCAGGCTGGAAGTCTTGGAGCAGGTCGGCCTTGAGTATCTGCAACTGGGGCAGCCAGCGACTACCCTTTCAGGCGGTGAAGCTCAGCGGATCAAGATTTCACGCGAGCTTGGTAAGCGCAGTCTGCCCGGAACACTGTACATCCTTGATGAGCCTACTACCGGATTGCATATGCATGAGGTCGGCAAGCTGATCAAGGTTTTGCAGCAGTTGGTTGAAAAAGGGGCAACAGTAATCGTTATCGAGCATAATACTGATGTGATTCGTGCTTCTGACTATGTCTTTGATTTAGGCCCCGGAGGAGGGGAATCCGGTGGGCAGATTGTTGCTCAAGGTACCCCTGAAGAGATTATTGCCAACCCGAACTCAGTTACCGGAAAGTTCCTGATTTAAATTTGAAAGGCCGGAGGGATAATCCTTCCGGCCTTGTTTTTATTCATCTACTTCGATGTATTCTATGTCCAGATTGGTCAGGAAATGCCTGATTTCTGCGGTATAGTCCGGTACATCGGACATGTCTTCAACCATGGCTTTGTCTTCAATCAGTGTCCCCAGTCTGGTCAACTGCCTCTTCAAGTTCAACAAGCTCTTTTTGCCTGATTTCCAGATATCGGTCCATGATGGCTTCAAGATCTTCATCTACCTGTACGAGAATTCGGTCACTCATAATATATCTCCCGGACAATATGATTCAGTTAGGAAATGGAATTGTTGGACTTTGATTAATGTTACTTCTTCTCTGAATCTTTTTCCACTTCTTTTAATTCTTTTTGTCTGTCTTTCTCAAATTTGGAGTCTAAGAAGCTTTTATTTTCTGGAAGCTGAAGATGGAATTCGCTGTATGTTCCTACCTTGGCGGCCAGATTGTTGAAAATGCAGTTCAGGACATGTCCCCCGGAGGTCCGTTCCTCGGTAATGAAGTGCCAATGGAACCCCGGTACACCAATCCCTTTGACATAAGACGGGCTCTTAATACCGATCAAGGTTCCGGTTACGTCCTTGAAAGCGAAGATGCTCTGATCCTTAACCACTTCTTTCAGCGGAGGATAAGGTTTCTGCTGAGCTGGAACGCTGCGGGTACGTATTTTACGGAATTTTCCATCAATACGGATGATGTAGAAAAGATTTTCTGAGTCGAGCGAGTTTGAAATTCTGTGATTTAACTCTTTAAGGGTGTTAACGGAATCGAGCTTGATTATTTTTCCTGTCTTGAAAAAGGCCGCAGCAGCAAAAGGAGTGCGTTCGCCATCATCCATTTTAATAGCTTCGCCGTGGGCATTAATCTTGTAAACCTCACCATCAAGGAAGACCATTTCCCCATCAAGTCGGTTAAATGTACCCAGTCCGGTATCCCCGTGGTTTTTAAGGGTGCCGACAGTTAGTTCTCCATCATAATTGCCCGCAAGCAGGGAATCAATAATCGAATATTGGTAGATGGAATCGCCGGCACAGGATGCTCCGGGTAGGCTGAAAAGAAAAAGAGTGAACAGTAAAAGAAATGAATACAGCTTGTTAGAGAACTTCATTTTATTCTTGCAGATAGTGGCCGTTTATAAGGCTAGAACATATGTTTTTCAAGCCGCTTGATCCAGACGTCTCCGGAGTAGGTGCAGAAAAGAAGTTTTCTGCCTACATTTCCGCCTACATCCATGCTTACAGGCTTGAGTCCTTTTGCTTCTAAATTTTCAAGTGCGGCATCAACATTTCTGTTTCCGATACCCAGAGCGCATGACGGCCTTACCTGAGAATAACTCAACCCGGTTGCTCCACCGAACAGTTTTACTTCAAGCTCGTTTTTCCTGACCCCCAAGCGTCTCATACTCTTTAGCAAATGGTCTACGGCTGTGTCCACATATCTGCAAATCTGAATTGACGGCTCGTTTACATCCTTAATTTCAGCACGCGAGGGTAGGAATGCGTGGCAGATAATGCCTTGTCTTTTGCGGGGAGAAAACATGGATATTGCCACACAGGACCCGAGTACGGTGGAAACAATTGTCGGTTTAACTCCGAGATATGCATCTCCGGTGTGCAGGAATACTCGGCGTATATCAGATTGATTTTGTGGCATTGTGTTCATGTTGTCCGCGATTTGGAAATTTTAACAGGGCTTATGATAATATATCACTATCGTGTTGCTGCCCAGTCTTTTGTGCTCTTCCGCTTTGCGCAACTTAAAAAATAAAGAGCGAACTCTCTATTATAAATAACTTAATTGTCTCGGATCATCCGGAGAACTTCTTCAAACTCTTCAAGGGGAGCAGCTCCGGTGACAGTAACCCCGTTAACGAGAAAGACAGGTGAGGCCGTCAGGCCAAGCTTGCGTGCTTCCTTGCGGTCTCCGTCAATACGCGCTTTTACTTGCGGGGAATTCAAGTCCCGGTGCAATTGTTTCATGTCCGCACCGCAATTTTCTGCCAGCTTATCAAGTTTTTTTATTCCACTTTTTTTAATTGCCAATCTGTTTTTTAAGATCAGTCGGTTAAGTTTTTTGGCCTTAGCCTGATCCTGAAGGGCAAGGGCCTCGTAGTATCTTGCTGCCGGAAGCGACATTTTATGCAGTCCAAGAGGATTATGACGGAAGCGGTAGCTGATTTCAGGATGTTTTTCTATCAGTTCATGAACTATGCTGTCGGCCTTGGCACTGGTTGCGCTTTGGAAGTCTGAAAAAACAATAATATTGATTTTTCCATTGGGAGAACCCCATACCGGACGGTCGGGTTGAAGAGCTGCTATTTTGGGGTTTTTAAGTTGCTTGAGCCTGCCTTCCCTGATCCGTGATTTGTTCTTTTTTTCCAGTCCGACCTGTAAAAGATCATAAAGTTGTTCTTCGTGTCCCTGTAGAGCTTCGAAAATGACTTCGGGGTTGTTCTTCAGAATTTGGCGGACCTCTTCTTTGCTGACAGTCCGCGATGTTTCTGCCCCGCAGATTTGTGCATAAAAAAATATTGTCGAAGTCAGCAGAAGAGTCAGGGCTGAGCGTAGCATCTTAGGCACCTCATGATATTTTTTCCGCAGCAGTAAGGGCGGAACTGTATATATTGAACATGGTTCCGAATCCGGAAATCTCAAAGACTTCACTTATCATCCCGGTTATATTCGCGAAGGCGATGTCACCTTCTGTTGCCTTAAGCTTTTTGGCGCAAAAAAGTATGGCCCGGAGTCCTGCACTTGAAATGTATTCCAGCTCACCGAGATCTATGACAATTTTGTTTTCACCGGAACTTATGAACTCGCACATTTTGCTTTCCAGTTTGCTGGAGGTAAGGGCGTCAAGGCGGCCATTTATGGCTATGATCAATACGTTGCCGACTTTTTTGCTGCTGATTTCCATCGTGATTCCTTAAGATATATAGCTATATGGCTATGCTCGTAGCTGAGAAGTTATTAAAGTATAAACTTCATTCATTTGTGACGGTTTGTAAAGGGGAAGACGTTTTATTGGCTCTCGTCTCATTGGAAGTTAATCCATGTCGGGACCAGTCTTCCTGCTTCGGAAAGTTCCCTTTCCAGTTTGTCCACATCAGGCTCGACCATTTTTACCAGTCGCCAGTATTTAGCGGAATGGTTCAGGTGCACTGTGTGGCAGAGTTCATGAATTAGCACATAGCGTGCTAGGCGGTAGGGCAGGAACATGAGTTTCATGTTCAGGTTGATGTTGCCTTTGGCGGAGCAGCTGCCCCAGCGTTTGCGCTGGGCACGGATGAAGACTTTGCTGAAGGGCAGATTCAGTTCTTCAGAAAGTTCTTTCAGTTCCGGTACAAGGAAATCGCGGGCTTCGCTGCGTACAAAACGGGTCAGTACCTTCAGTTCTTCTTCCGGTGACCAGTCATTACCGCTCAAGAGCAGCTTATCCACATTGCGGCGCATGCGCAGGCCGGGTTTACGGTTTTCAACCCTTCGTACCGTGAATACTTTCCCGCTGGCGGCAAAGCATATTTCATCGGGAAGGACCAGCTCCGGCGGGTTCAAGGACAAGCCTTTTTTTTCCAGCTTACGGATATTGTGCTCTATCCATCCCCGGCGTTTCTCCAGAAAGTAGGGAACATCTCTGCGGTTGGTTCCCTTTGGGAGTACTACTTCTATTCCCTTGTCCGGGATTAATTTGATAATTATGTTTTTTGCCCTTGGGCTGACCCGCACTGTATACGGGAGAGGAAAATCTGCCATATCGTTCCTGCTAAATTTTGACTTGTTTTATGTCGGACGCGGGATTACTTTTTCCGTCCTTACTGAATGCATCCGTTTATCATAATCTCACCATTTTAAGGATTCCATCGTGCCTACAAAAAGCTTCACTTCCCGTAAGATGTATATATTTCTGCTGGTGCTGACTATTGCTACCACTGTCGGTTTTCAGGGCTGGAGAACCCTGCTGAACAACTTTGCGGTTGAAGTGGCCGGGCTGGACGGCGGTCAGTTCGGTATGCTTGGCTCCATCCGTGAAATACCGGGTTTTCTTGCTTTGCTTGTAATCTACGTGCTCATGTTCATCAAGGAGCACCGTCTGGCCGCACTTTCTGTAATCATCATGGGTGTTGGTGTCAGCATAACCGGATTCATGCCTTCCTTTGCAGGGCTGGCTTTTACTACTCTGGTTATGTCCTTCGGCTTTCACTATTACGAGACCCTGAACCAGTCCCTGACCCTGCAGTATTTCGGCTACACAGAAGCTCCGCTGGTGATGGGGCGTTTGCGCAGCCTTGCCGCAGCGACCAATATTTGTGTGGGTGTGGTTGTTATCTCGATTTCCGGTTTCATGGGGTATTCTGAGATTTTCTTTGGAGCAGGCATGATTGCGGTGGTGGCCGGACTCTATTGTCTGACCCGTGATCCTTCATCCCCGGACCTGCCGCCACAGCACAAGAAAATGATTTTCCGTTCCAAGTACTGGCTTTTCTACGCTTTAACTTTTATCGCCGGGGCGCGCAGGCAGATTTTTGTGGCTTTTGCGGTCTTTCTGCTGGTTAAGAAGTTCGGTTTTTCCTTGCAGCACATCGCCATTCTTTTTGTGGTGAACAACGTGATCAACTATTTCGTCAACCCGATCATTGCCAAGTCGGTGAACAAGTTCGGTGAACGCAAGGTGCTGACCCTTGAGTACGCCAGCCTGTTTCTTATCTTCACGGCTTATGCCTATACCGACAGTCCACTGGTAGGTGCTTTACTCTATATTCTGGATAATATTTTCTTCAACTTCACCATGGCCATCAAGACTTTTTTCCAGAAAATTG
The DNA here is from genome assembly GCF_048612815.1 of Maridesulfovibrio pacificus (SeqCode). Classification (NCBI taxonomy): domain Bacteria; kingdom Pseudomonadati; phylum Thermodesulfobacteriota; class Desulfovibrionia; order Desulfovibrionales; family Desulfovibrionaceae; genus Maridesulfovibrio; species Maridesulfovibrio pacificus (SeqCode). The sequence continues at coordinate 2,865,512 of NZ_JBLZNE010000001.1, read as the reverse complement.
CCGATAAACCGGACATTGCCCCTTCCATGGCGGTCAGCTTCACCATCAACCATATCGCGGCTGTTTTCGTGCCCGTGCTGGGCGGTATTGCCTGGATGCAGGACTACCGCATTGTCTTCCTCGGTGCAGCAGGAATGTCCTTGATTTCCCTTGTACTCAGCCAGTTTGTGGACCGCGAATTGCGTTTGAAGGGACGGACAGATTAGGACGGATAAGGTGTTCACATATATTTCACAAAAATAAGCTTAGATTAACGGCTATTTCTCGCTTTTTCCGGTGCTGCCGGATATGAGAAGAATGGTTTTAATCTACAGTTGTAGCTTTACTTATTGTGAAATGAGGTTGTTCCATGCCGCCATTAAAAGTGCTGGTTGTAGAAGATCATCATGATCTTGCTGAAAATATATGTGATTATCTGGAATCGTGCGGCCACGTGGTTGATTACGCTGCGGATGGTGTCGCAGGATTGCATCTGTCTGTTACTGATAATTATGATGCCATTGTATTGGATGTGATGCTGCCGGGGATGGACGGGCTTGAAGTCTGTTCACGGCTTCGCAAGGCTTCCGTTGCCCAGCCTGCTATTTTGATGCTTACCGCTTTGGATACATTGCAGGATAAGCTTTCAGGTTTTGATGCCGGAGTGGATGACTATCTGGTTAAGCCTTTTGCTTTGGAAGAATTAGTTGCAAGGCTGAATGCAATTACCGCTCGTAACAAGGGGAGAGGGGCGTCTTCGTTAAGTGTCGGGACTTTGGTTATGGATACAGGGCGCATGGCTGTAACAAGGGAGGGGGTTCCCATTAAACTTAATCGGGCCTGTTTTCAGCTTTTACGGCTTCTTATGGAGGCCTACCCTAATGTAGTGCCCCGGAAGGACGCCGAGTTTTCGCTCTGGGGCGAAGATCCACCGGACAGTGATTCGTTGCGTAGTCATATCTATAAGCTGCGTTGCAAAGTGGATAAGGGGTTTTCGTACCCTATGATACAAACCGTTTACGGGATAGGATTTAAGTTGGCCGGGAACAATGAAGATTAATAGTTTACGCTTTAAGGCGATTGTATCTTACAGCGTTTCTTTGGTCATTATGCTGGGATTGTACGGCTGGGCTCAGTACGGGATAGCGCGGGTAACCGAAGACGAGGTTATCAACAATATCTTGCGGAATGAGGCTGAAGATTATTTCAAACGATACATCGCAGATCGGAATGCCCCGTTGCCGCAAATGCTTAACTTGCAGGCGTTTAATGATCCCGAACAGTTAAGCAGTGAGTTCAAGCAAAAACTTCCGGTGGTGCCGGATGGCATTTATGAAACCAGCGGGACTAGGTCCATACCGGGGCCGGATGATCACAATGTGTTGGTCCAGACATATCCTGAGGGTTTTCGGCGTTTGTATCTTATCTATGATGCCAGTCGTGTTATTACTGAACATACCTGCTCTCTGAGCTACTCAAGTATTCTCTTTCTTTATTTTGTCTACACCTCTACTTTGGGAATATTACTGGCCCTCTTTGTAGGTAAAATTATTTTCCATCCTCTCGATTCACTAACTGCAAAATTAAAGTCTTACGGCCCTGATGACTTGGATAGAGATTTTACTGAATCCATACGAAATGATGAAATCGGCCTTCTTGCCTCAAATATCCAGAATTCATTTAAAAGAGTGCGGATGTTTATTAAGCGTGAAAAGGATTTTACCAGAGATGTCAGCCATGAATTACGCACCCCGTTAAGTGTGATTAAAGGTGCTCTGGAGTTAATCCGGCTCTCCCCTTCATCTAAAAGTCCTGAGATGCAAAAACCTTTGGGGCGTATAGAACGTTCAGTAAAGGATATGGAAGAAACAATTGAAACCCTGCTCTGGATAGCCCGCGAAGAGAATAAGGAAGTTTCGGAAGGATGTTTCCATATTAATGAAGCGGCAGAGAGAGTTTTGCGCAGTTTGCAGCCCCTTGCTGAACTCAAAAAGATTAATCTGACTGTGGAGATGAACGACTGCGCCTCAATCCATGCTCCTGAGCGTGCTTTTTCCATTGTTCTTAATAATGTGCTCTGCAATGCCTTTAATTTTTCTCCGGGCGGTTCTGTGGAAGTCTGTATAGAGGGGGCAAATGTAACCGTAAAGGATTCAGGTATTGGGATTTCTGCTGATGTTATGAGTGATATTTCAAAACCTTATGTAAAAGGTGAAAGCAGCAGTGGTTTCGGACTGGGCTTGTCCATTGTTCAAAGATTATGTGATCGGTTCGGCTGGCAGTTTTTCATAAACAGTCGTTCTGAAGGCGGCACAATTGTTTCCATTGATTTTAGTTCGACAGAATAAGTTGCCGAATAAGTTCTTCATCGTGTAGCATCTTAAGAAAAATTAAGATGTTTTCTCTCCTTCGTGTTGCTATTTTTTGAAAGTTTCACATGTTAATTACAAGTTGTTCACATTGCGGGTGTTATTCGATTGCTAGCTGTAATGAATAATACGTTTAGAAGGAGTTGCATTATCATGACCAAAATTACCAATATCATACTTGCCTTTTTAATACTTTGTTGTGCCAGTACCGCAGCAGCCGAAGAAGGCAGTCTTTTTGAACCCATATCCGTAAGGGTTACCGGGAAGTATCTTTCCGATGCCGACTACAAGGACAGTGACGGCTCTTCCAGCATTGCCGGGGGACAGATGAGATTGAATGTCGGCGGATTTTCTTTCAGCTATGAAGGACAGCACTATTCTTGGGACAATGTCAGCCAGCTTAATTTCGGAAACGGTCAGGATGATCCATGGAATACCCTGCACCGTTTCAGTGTTGGTTATACCCTTAATGGCGTAATCAATAAGAATTGGTTTTATGGAGCCGGGATTACCGGGACTTCCGCATTTGAAGAGCAGATGGAAGATTCATTTGGTGGAGCCTTGCGTGGTCATATCGGTTACTCTTTCAATGATAATTTAAAGGCGCTTATCGGTCTGCGTGCCTTTGCCAACTCTCTCCGCGTTTCAGCCATGCCGTATTTCGGTATCAATTATACTGACTATGCAGCTGACGGCTCCGGTTATTTCGTGAACCTCGGCATGCCCGCCACTGAGGTTGGCTATTCTTTTGACAAGTCTTCCACACTGCGCGCTGCATTCAATTTTGACGGTAAGACCTACCGGCTCAAGGATGACAGCACTGTTTCCGATGCGGGATATATTGAGACGAGCAGCATGAAGTTCGGTGTCTACTATGACTACAAACCCATTAAAAACTGCTCCATATCCATCGGCCCGGAATATGTTTTCGCCAGAGAAACCAAGTTCTTTGATAAGAATGGAGATAAGTTCGGATCAGAGGATCAGGAAGCTGCTTTCGGAGCTTTCTTTAATTTGAGGTATAAATTTTAATCAGTTTTATTTCGTTTTTTTGACAGTGTCTCAACCAAAAAAAAGCCCGTAATATCTTTCGAGATATTACGGGCTTTCGTCTTATTGCGATTTATTGAGCGAAACGCATCAAATATTGCTATTTAAATGGCTCGATAGCTTTTTTGAATCCTTCTCTGGAGCGTTCGATTACTTCGGTTCCTACGCAGAAAGCGAGGCGGAAATAACCGGGGAAGCCGAAGCCTGTTCCGGGAACGGCGAGGATTTTTTCTTCCTGCAGTGCGGCGCAGAATTTTACATCGTCACCGCCGGGTGCTTCGGGGAAGAAGTAGAATGCGCCCTTGGGCATGGTGTAGGAATAACCTGCATCTTTAAGCACGGAATCCATAGCATTGCGGCGTTCAAGGTAGATGTTCTTGTCTACCTGAGAGCCGAGGGCCTTTTCGAGCAGCTTCTGACCTACTGCGGGTGCGTTCACAAAACCGAGGATACGGTTGGTGAGCACCAGTCCGGCCATGAGTTTCTCTTTCTCGGGCATGTCCGGGTTGAGAAGTCCGTAGCCGATGCGTTCCCCGGCAAGGGAAAGGTTCTTGGAAAAAGAACTTACCACAATGCTGTAGGGGTAGAGCGGCAGGACGGAGGGTACGTCAACACCATCAAATGCGAGAAAACGGTAAGGCTCATCAGCAACGAGGAAGATGGGACGCTCGCGGCCTTCGTTTGCTTTTTTGAGAACGGCGGCCAGCCCTTCAAGCTCTTCCTTGGTGTATACAGCCCCGGTGGGGTTGTTGGGAGAGTTGATGAGCAGTACACGGGTCTTTTCGGTAATAGCTGCTTCAATGGCGCCGAGGTCCAGCTCAAAGGTCAGCGGCTTGGAAGGCACGGTAACCAGTTCGCCGCCGGAGTTCTGGGCATAGAAACCGTATTCCACGAAATAGGGAGCGGGGCAGAGAATCTGGTCCCCCGGTTCGAGAATGGCCCGGTAAAGAGCGTTGATCGCCCCGGCAGCACCGCAGGTGATGATCAGGTCGGAACCGGATACTTTTACACCCTGCTCTTCTGAAACAGCTTTAGCGAGTTTTTCGCGGACGGCGGGGTAGCCGAAGTTGGGCATGTAGCCGAAAGCAAAAGGCTTGTCTGCGGTTTTGGCAAGTTCCTTGAGACCTTCACCAACAGCTGCCGGTGCAGGAACGTCAGGGTTGCCCAGTGAAAAGTCGCAGACTGCGTCTTCACCGTATTTTTTCTTCAGTTCAATGCCTGTTTCGAACATCTTGCGAATCCAGGATGAACGTTCGATGTATCCTTCCACTTGGGTTGAAAGAAGTTTCATTTCAATTCTCCGTTATCTGCGGTTGCTATTGGAATTCCCGCTGCGGCCCTTGTTCTGGTAGTGTCCGCCTTTCGGCTTGCCCCGGTAGTTGTTTTTGCGGGGGCGGGATTTTCTTTGTGGACTGGGCTTGGGAGCCGGGGGTTGCTCTGCTCGGGCGTGCAGGGATTTCTGATAGAGTTCGTCCAGAAGCATGCCCACTAAGATGCATTGCTCGTCATCCTCGGCAAGTTGGCGGACCAGATCTTTATAGCGTCCGATGCGTTCCCTTTCAAGTATTGTCCGTGAACGGAATCTGCCTTCAAGGATGGTAGTCAATCTTTCGTTGATTGTTTCCAGTACCTGCTTGTCATCCGGCAATTCGCGGACTTCAAAATTTATATTGTAGGCAGTAGCGATGCGTTGCAGTTCAATTTTCTGGATTACGTCCACAAGAGAGATTGCGACTCCGGAAGAACCTGCACGTCCTGTACGACCGGCACGGTGGATGTAGGATTCCTTATCTTCCGGCGGTTCATACATAATAACGTGGGAGAGGTCCGGTACATCGATGCCGCGTGCAGCAATGTCAGTTGCTACGAGAAACCGCACTGATCCGTCACGTAGCTGGGCCAGCACCCGTTCTCGTTTGGACTGAGAAAGGTCAGAGGTAAGATCTGCGGCATTAAATCCGAAGTTGTTGAGTACTGCTGATACGAATTCGACATTGGCTTTGGTGTTACAGAAAATGATGGCCGAGGTGGGGTTTTCCATTTCAAGGATGCGCATGAGCTGGCGTTCCTTGCCCATGGAAGGCACTTCGTAATAGGCGTGGTCAATTTCTGTTACATGGACCTGCTTGCTGCTCAGGCTGAGCATCTGCGGTTTGTACATGAACTCTTTGGAGAGACGGATAACGTGTTCCGGGAAAGTTGCAGAGAACATGTAGGTGGAAATAGGTCTGCGCGGCAGGTAGGATTTAACTTCGCGCATGTCCGGGTAGAAGCCGATGGACAGCATGCGGTCCGCTTCATCAAAAATCAGGGTTTCGAGGTCTTCAAGGTCAAAGGTGCGCTTGAGGAGGTGGTCCAGAATCCTGCCCGGGGTACCTACTACCATATGTGCGCCTCTTTCCAGTTCTTCGCGCTGGTGGCCGTAACCGACACCGCCGTAAACGGAAAGGACCCGCAGTCCTGAACCTTCAAAAATTCTTTCAGCTTCGCGTTCAACCTGACGGGCCAGTTCGCGTGTGGGGACAAGGATCAGAGCTTGTGTATAATTAATGTTGGGGTCGAGTTTTTCCAGCAAAGGCAGGACGAATGCTCCGGTTTTTCCGCTGCCGGTCTTGGCTTGCACCATGAGGTCTCGATTGTATAGCTGGTAGGGGAGGGATTTGGACTGGACCGGGGTGAGTTTGTCCCAGCCCGTTTTATCAAGGGCGTTCAGTATGGATGGGGGGAGTTCGTCTATTGTGATTTCCGGGAGGGCCTCTTCTGGCTCTACTATTTTATCCGGTTCATCGTGAACGCTTTCGTTATGCATTTTGGGTGCAGCTTGGTCATCTTTTGAATTGGTCATAAATGTTTTTCCTATTAGAACTTGAAATATCCGTACAACACTACGCTATAACTAACGGATTTTGCAAAGGGTATTTTGTCCTGTAATGAGTGCTATCGGCATTACGGATAGAAAGTGTGTTGTGTGATTGGGTTTAACTATTTGATCTTGGAATTAAATTGAATGTAATTCTAGATAGATCAAACTTTTTTGAACGGGTGCTGCAATGATTGAAAAGATGATGTCCAGACAGGTGTATTTCATTCTCAGGTGTGTGCTGGCTGCTGTGTTTTTGTACGCAGGGGCGGGAAAACTGATGGATGTTCAGGGGTTCGCCACGGTCATCAGCGGTTATGGGTTGCTGCCCGGACAATTGAATTATGTTGCGGCGGTTGGGTTGCCTCTGGCGGAGATTATCGTTGCTTTTGGACTGATCTGGGATGTGAAAGGTTCACTTTCGTCTTACTCGGTTTTGCTACTCCTGTTCATGGGGGTGCTTGCCCATGGAATCAACATGGGACTCGATGTTGATTGCGGATGCTTTGCTCCCGATGACCCGGAAGGCGAAGCCTACCATTCCCTGCGCGAAGCTTTGCTACGTGATGCTTTTCTGCTTGCAGCCTGTGGATATCTGTATTTCCTGCGTCGGGTAAAAGGATATCGCGCCCGGTCTGTTCCAATGCTTGTTGCCCGTTAATTATCAATTTGAAATTTGGAGGATGATGGAATGAAGATGGTTAGGAATATTTCTGTAATTGCGGCTCTGTGCGCACTTATGTTTGCAATGACCGGATGTCTCGGTTCTGATAAATTCGCGCAGGAAGTGGAAAAAGAAAAAGGCGCAGTAAAGCTGCTCAAAGAAGTACAGCGCGGTGGCTACGATATTATCACCACCCCTGAACTGAAAGCTCTGCTGGATAAGAAAGAGGACATGATCATAATTGATACCATGCCCTATGAAGCAAGCTACAAGAAAGAGCACGTTCCCGGTGCCAAGCAGTTCCTCTTCCCCATCCCTGATATGGTTGAGTGGGACGTTAAGGAAACCGATGGTAAAACCAAAGAGCAGTTCATTGAAATGCTCGGACCCGATAAAGATAAACTTATCGTAATCTACTGCGGTTTCGTAAAATGCACCCGCAGCCACAACGGTGCAGCATGGGCTAAAAAGCTCGGTTATACTAACGTAAAAAGATACCCCGGCGGAATCTTCGCTTGGAAAGGCGCAAAGTACCCTGTCGGTTCTGTAAAATAATTTCGACTGGGTATATCCCAGTCCTCTCTCCCAGCCCCGGTGCGTTGTGTGCCGGGGTTTTTTTGCATCTGGCACTTTCTTAGCCGTCTAACCGTTTTTTACCCCTCAATCCCCACCAGGATCCCTTCCGGTTGCTCTCCGTTACGCAAGAGCATTTCGCCTGCGGCTTGGCAGGCTGTTTCAATGTCTACTCCTGATGATAGATGGAATGCTTCCATCAGCTCGTTGATGGCATCACCTTCACGAGTGAAGGAGTTGAGCATTTCCCGGCTGAACATGAATATACGATCACCTTTCTTAATATCGTAAGTGGAGCAGGGCGGCAGTCCCATGCCGAGGCTGCCCAGATTACCGCTTTGTCTTTCGATTAGTTGCGGGGATTTGTTTCGGCGCAGGAGAATTATGGGGAGAGCTCCGGCATTGACCACAGTGAGCGATTCATCTTCCCGGTCAAGATGAATGTAAGCAGCTGAAATTTCGTTGTTGCTACTGAACTTATTTTTGAGCCCGATGCCGATGTTGCGCAGGGTTTCCGAGGGTCTGAACAAGGGGCCGCTGTTTTCGGCCAGCAGTTCTTTTATTGCTGCAGGTAATTGGCCGGGGCAAGGTTCAGAGCAGTTCAGCAGCAGGTGGCTTTCGCTTTTATCGGTCAGGATAACGCTCTCATGCATGAACATCTCGGAATTGCGGGGATGGTCAGGGTAAAAGGCTCTTGAACCTTTTCTCGGAAAGTCTGCCTCAACCGGTTCTTGTCTGGGAGCAGCAGGGCATTCCGCTTTGAGCTGCCTGTCACAAGACATGAGTTTCAGATGCAGCCTGATCCTCTGAATGACTTCCTTATATGCAAACGGTTTGACAATGAAATCTACAGCTCCGGCGTCGAAACCCTTGGATGTGTTGGTGTCATCATCAAGGGCGCTTAGAAAAAGAATCGGTATCTCAGATGTTTCAGGGGACAGGCGTAGTACTGAGGCACATTCAAATCCAGTTTCACCGGGCATCATGATGTCCAGCAGGATCAGGTCGGGCTGTTCCTGTTCTGCCAGCATTCTTCCTTTGCGACCGCTATTAGCAGTAATAATGTTGTAGCCCTGTTGTTTTAGTACCAATTCAAGGAATTCGAGATTGAAAGGTTCATCATCAACTATGAGAATGGTTGGTATATTGTTTGGGCAAACAGGCATTTTGTTGAATCCTTTACGTGTCAACGGGTTGAGTGAGTGTTATGTTTCTCTAAAGTATCTCAAAGTAGAAAAAAAGTCTTTGTGTCTAAAAATATTCTGTACTTTATTCGAAATTATCCGTTGCTAAGAAAGTTACTGTTGCGTTAGATTGTTGCATAAATCTAAATCTACAATTTTTAGCAGCAGGAGTTGATGACATGCTGATTGGTATCCCCAAAGAGATCAAAACTATGGAGAACAGGGTCTCTATGACCCCCGGTGCGGTTGAAACTCTCGTTCGCCGCGGTCATTCCGTTGTTGTTGAAAAAGGAGCCGGACTCGGTTCCGGTCTTTCCGATGAAGAATACATTTCCTGCGGTGCCAAGATGGGTTCTGTAGATGACGCCTGGGCCGCTGAAATGGTTATCAAAGTCAAGGAACCAATTGCTTCCGAATACAAATATCTTCGCAAAGACCTCCTGCTGTTTACTTATCTGCATCTTGCCGCGGATGAACCATTGACAAAAGTTCTTCTTGAATCCGGAACAACCGGGGTTGCTTATGAAACCGTACAGCTTCCCGATGGTTCCCTGCCCCTGCTCACCCCCATGAGTGAAGTTGCCGGACGTATGGCTGCACAGGAAGGCGCACTGCATCTTGAAAAGCCCAAGGGCGGGCGCGGTATTCTCGTGGGCGGTGTTCCCGGTGTTGCTCCTGCAAAGGTCATGGTCCTCGGTGGTGGTGTGGTCGGAACCAACGCGGCCAAGATTGCCGCAGGCATGGGGGCTAAAGTTACCATTTTTGACGTCAACCATGCACGTCTCCAGTATCTTGATGATATTTTCAATGGCCGGGTGACTACCATGACTTCCACTGAACCTAACATTCGCGCCGCAGTGGCTGAGGCCGACCTGATCATCGGTGCGGTCCTTATTCCGGGAGCTAAGGCCCCGAATCTGATCACCAAAGGCATGCTTGCCACTATGAAGGAAGGTTCCGTAATTGTCGATGTCGCCGTTGATCAGGGCGGCTGTGTGGAAACAATCAAGCCTACTACCCATAGTGATCCAACTTATGTTGTGGATGGCGTGGTGCATTACGGTGTAGCCAATATGCCCGGTGCGGTTCCCCGAACATCTACTTTTGCACTTGTTAACCAGACTCTGCCTTACGCGTTGCAGCTTGCCGATAAGGGCCTTGATGCATTGCGTGAGAATAAATCGCTCAAGCTCGGCCTTAATACCATGAATGGTAAGCTGACTTATGCTGCAGTGGGAGAAGCTTTCGGAATTGAGGCTGTTACCCCCGACGAAGCCCTATCCTAAATAAGGTATTAGAATTAATCGATTTGTTTAGAGGTTTTCCAAGAGGCGGGAGCAGTTGCTTCCGCTTTTTTTATTGCTGAAAAAATGAATAGTATGGGTTATTGTTAGTGTCTCCCGCAAGGGGTGTTTGCGGGTGTAGATGAAGTCGAATGGGGTTAGTTTATGAGCGGTTACAGATATGCAGGCATTAAGATGCTCCTTACCTTCGGGCTTGTAGCGGCTATGCTGTGGGTTATGGATTCTTATTTTGATTTTAGTTGGTTTAACGAAACAGGCCGTTCGTTTGGATACTATCTGCTGCCATTTGATAATATTCATGAAATATATATGCGGGGCACGTTGGTCAGTTTCATTTTGGTTGGTGGAGCTGTTGTTTCATTTCTTTATGACCGGGTTGTACGTTCCGAAAAACTGGCTTGTGAGAGCGAAACTGAAATACAAACCATATTCAATTCAATCGGAGATGCGGTTATCGCCACTGATAGCGATGGAAAGGTAACCCGCATGAATCCGGTTGCGCGGCAATTGACAGGTTGGTCTATTGAAGAGGCTGCGGGACGTCCGCTTACAGAGGTCTTTAAAATAGTCAATTCGGTCACCAGGCATCCTTGTGCGAGTCCTGTGGATAAGGTTCTGAAGACGAAAGGAGTTGTCGGAATGGCAAACCATACCGCGCTGATCTCCCGGTCCGGGGAAGAATTTCATATTGCGGATTCAGCAGCTCCGGTTTTTAGCGGGAAAGGAGATATCTCAGGAACAGTCATCGTTTTCAGGGATGCTTCAGAGGAGTATCGTCAACGTGAGGAGTTACGCAGACTGCGTAACTATTTATCCAATATTATTGATTCAATGCCGTCAGTCCTTGTGGGTGTGGATGCGAAGGGGCAAGTTACCCAGTGGAATATGACCGCGGAAAAGGTCACAGGAATATCCGCCGGAGATGCTCAGGGAAAATCCCTCGTATCTGTTTTTCCGCGCATGGCTTCGGAGATGGACAAGATCAGAGAGACTATCAGGACTCGGAAACCATGCTGTGAGGAGCGTAAGACCCGGCAGGGTGAAAGCGGCACTTGCTATGAGGATGTTACTATTTTTCCGCTTATTGCCAACGGTGTTGACGGGGCGGTCATCCAGATAGACGATGTGACCGAGCGGTGTAATCTGGAACAGATGATGATTCAGTCCGAAAAAATGATGTCTGTCGGCGGTCTGGCCGCGGGCATGGCCCACGAAATTAATAACCCTCTCGCGGCCATTGTCGGTAATTCCCAGAATATTCTTAATCGTATCTATAAAGATCTGGATAAGAATCATAAGACAGCCAGTGAATGTAATGTTGATTTGGAAAATATCCGGGAATATCTTTCCAGAAGGGATATTCCGAAAATGCTGAATGGAATTTCTGAATCCTGCAACCGCGCAGCAACCATCGTCAGCAATATGCTCCGCTTCAGTCGTAAGAGCGAACGTAAGTTTGGCGAGTGCAATCTCGCTGAATTGATGAATAGTACACTTGAGCTTGCAGCCAATGATTACGATCTGAAGAGAGAGTATGATTTTAGGAAAATTGAGATAATCAAAGAGTATAGTTCTGATCTCTCAAGTGTTGTCTGCGAGGAGAACGAGCTTCAGCAGGTCTTCCTTAATCTGCTTAAAAACGGTGCGCAGGCAATGATGGATAAGGAATATGTTGAAGATAAACCCTGTTTCATTTTAAGATTAAAAAAAGATGGTCACATGGCCGTTATTGAAGTTGAAGACAATGGTCCGGGAATGGATGAAGATGTGCGTAAAAGAGTCTTTGAACCCTTTTATTCTACTAAAAGGGTGGGGGCCGGGACCGGATTGGGTCTTTCTGTTTCATATTTTATTATAACAGATCAGCATAAAGGGCTTATGGAAGTAAGCTCTGTACCGGGCAGTTGGACCCGGTTTGGGATCAAAATTCCCATTTCTGGGCGGGAGGCTTAGCTATGTCACATTCAATACTTGTTCTGGACGATGATATCCATGTCAGGGAAAGTCTTGCGATAAGCCTTGAAGATGAGGAATTTGAAGTTTACGAGGTCGGTAGTTCAGAGGAAGCTCTAAGCTTCCTTGAATCGCAGATGGTTGATCTGGTTGTTGTTGATTTGCGGCTTCCCGGTATGAATGGTACTGATTTTATTAAAGAGGCCCGGCAAAAATGGCCGGAGCTCAAATTTATAATTTATACAGGGTCACCGGAGTTCAGCATTCCTATTGATCTGGCTGAAGTGTCCTGCGTTTCGAATTCAATTTTTCTTAAACCGCTGCCGACTTGTGATGTTATGGTCAGTGAAATCAGGCGGATGCTTGGCTGACTGAGTTTGCATTTGCAATATGGGCGGGTAGCCGTTATCTGTTTTTTGAATAGAACGGTTTTGCCCGGAGTGTATTTTAGTGCCCCGTAAAAAAGAAGAGATAATATATATTGTAGCGAAAGCTAAAACGGAGCCGCCACCGGAAGAGGGCTTGCCGCCGTGGATGGCCACCTTTGCGGATATGGTTACCCTGCTGCTTTGCTTTTTTGTTTTGCTGCTTTCCTTTGCCAACCAGGATGTTGCCAACTTTGAAACCTTGAAAGGTTCCATGCGTGATGCTTTTGGTATGCAGAGTCAGGATAAATCTGGAAAGCATATGGCCTTTTCCAAAAGTCCCCACTCCGCTTCTTCTGTAAGCGCAAAAGCCAAAAAAGATATGCATGCCCTTGAGGTTGATATCAGGGCTTTTATCTCGGCGGGTAAAATGGAGAAACTGATGGCAGTGAATACTGACCAGCAGGGGGTTCTGATCAGGGTTCCCACCCGGGCCATCTTTAAACCCGGAACAGCCCAGATTAATCCCAAGGTTGCTCATGTGTTGGATAAGGTTGCCAGCATAATGAAAAAGAAGGATTTTAATCTTGTGGTGCGCGGGCATACTGATGATCGGGCTACCAAGAATAATATTTACAGTTCCAACTGGGAACTTTCAGCAGCCCGTGCAGCTTCCTGTCTGCGTTACATCCTCAAGAAATCCGGTGTATCATCCACAAGGGTAAAAGCCGTTGGGTACTCTGGGACTAAACCTCTGGTTCCCAATACTTCCAATAGAAACAGGGCCATTAACCGCAGGGTGGAATTTTATTACCAGCCTCCCTCAGACAACTGGTAAAATTAATTTTTATTGCATTGAAAATGCCCGATATCTTTTTCAGATACCGGGCATTTTTTTATGCTGTAAAAATTAGGATGCTCTATTGTTTCTTGCGTTTTTCCCAGAGCTTCATTTCTTTCATCTTCTTGCGCCTCTCGCGTTGCAGGGATTTACAGACCAGCGGAGTCTTTTTGGCGTATCCCCACTTTTCGCGGTACTCGTCAGGAGTCAGGCCGTATTTAGCCAGATGTCTTTTTGTCAGGACTTTGAATGACTTGCCTGATTCAAGGCATATAATGCTTTTTTCCCTGATTGCTTTTTTGGGGTCTACCGGGGGAGTTGGTTCAGGAGAGTTGCTGTCGAGCATTCCTTCGCTTATTTTTTTTATTCCTGCGGCAAGTTTATGTACCATGGAAGTAATTTCTTCTTCAGTCATGGTTCTAACACTGGCCTGTGCTTTTACTATTTCAAGAGCTTCTTTAAGATGATCTTCCATATTCTCTCCCTTCCCATGTTTTACGGTTGCCGTATAGATTATGTATTAATTATTTTTTAGTCTGTTGATGTAGGAACGTATTGTGTTTGGTGTATAAACTTTAGATTAAAGTGAATACCCTCTTCGAAAATTTAATCAACAAAGACTAACTATGAATAGCATTATATGCATATAAAGGTGAAGTAGAATATTAAAAAACTTTCTACTTTTTTAGACGTCTGAAGTGCAACATATAATAACTTGCCGAATTTAGTATGGTTTAACCAAATGCTTATGAATTTAGTAATTGAGTTTGGTTTCTATATGTCTGGCTGTTGCCTTTTGTTGCAATCTAAAAAATATGTTTGCGTTACTTTTTTTTGAGAGTTGATGTATAAAAAATATGTAGAATTTATTTTTGTGAGGCAAAGTAGGTTTTTGTCTTGATACGTGTGGGTTTAAATAGATCAATTTCGAATAGATAGAGAGGAAGCTATGCCTAAAAAGGATATTGCTGAGTTTCTGGAAGAGATTGGGGGAATGGACGTTGAATCCCTTATGAATAGTGTCTGCCGGCATCATTTGTCGTATTTAGGGCGTGATTATGGACGGACCGAACTGTTTTCGCTTTATCAGGCTCTTGCATACACCTTGCGTGACCGGCTTGTAGGAAACTGGATTAAAACTCAGCGTTCTTACTACAGTCAGCGGGCAAAAAGTGTTTATTATCTTTCTTTGGAGTTCTTGACCGGAAAGTCGCTGGCAAGCAACACCATAAGCCTTGGTGTGGAAAAGGAAGTAACCGCGGTTTTGGAAAAATTCGGTGTCACCCTTGATGAGGCGGAAGGTGCCGAAGCTGATGCCGGACTGGGTAACGGCGGATTGGGGAGGCTCGCTTCATGTTTTCTCGATTCTATGGCCAGTCTGGGGATTCCCGGATACGGCTATGGAATCAGGTATGAATATGGAATATTCAAGCAGGCCATTGAGAACGGGGAACAGGTAGAAGCTCCGGATGACTGGCTGCATAGTGGTAATCCCTGGGAATTCAATCGTAAAGGTTTTATGTTTACTGTCCGCCTTTACGGACGCGAAGAGCAGTATACACATGAAGACGGTTCGGTGCGCCATCGCTGGGCGGACAGCGCAAAGGTCATGGCCGTGCCTGTGGATATGCTTATCCCTGGATACAGGAATGGAAATGTCATTAATATGCGCCTCTGGGAAGCACAGCCGGCGAGGCGGTTTAATTTCGATCTGTTTAATAGTGGTGACTACATCCGTTCCATGGAAGATGCGGTTCGTTCGCAGACCATTTCCAAGGTCCTTTACCCCAATGACAGGTTAAGTGAAGGTCGTGAGTTGCGCCTTGTACAGCAGTATTTTTTTGTATCGGCAACTATTCAGGATATGATGCGTCGATTCATGAAACTTAAGCTCGATTTTTCCGAACTTCCTAATCGGGCTGTAGTCCAACTCAATGAAACCCATCCAGCTATCGCTATTCCGGAACTTATGCGCATCTTGATTGATGAGCATATGCTGAACTGGGATGTGGCGTGGCGTATCTGCCGCCGTACTTTTGCATACACGAACCATACTGTCATGCCGGAGGCCCTTGAAACATGGCCGCTGGATATGATGCGCAAGGTTCTGCCCCGGCATGTTTCCATAATTTTTGAGATTAACCGCCGTTTTATGGAAGATGTGAAGAGTCGTTTCCCCGGTGACGAGGATAGACTTAAGCGTATGTCCATAGTCGAGGACAGTGATTCTCCGCAGGTTCGTATGGCGTGGCTGGCCGTAGTAGGCAGTTTTATTGTGAACGGGGTTTCCTCCCTGCATGGAGAATTAATAAGGAAGAATATCTTTCAGGATTTTGTGGAAATGTACCCAGGTCGTTTCACCTCGGTTACAAATGGAATTACTCCGCGTAGATGGTTGCGTCAGTGCAATCAGCCTTTATCTGATCTTATCACTGAAAAGATAGGTGAAGAATGGGTTACTGATCTTGCTCAGTTGCGCAAGCTTGAGCCTCTGGCAGACGATCCTGAGTTTCAGGATCGCTGGTATAAATGCAAACTCAAGGAAAAAAAGCGGTTGGTGGAATATGCTCGCAGTGAATACGGGCTCTATCTGCCTGCGGACTGGATGTATGATGTTCATGTTAAACGTATTCATGAGTACAAGAGGCAATTGCTCAATGTGCTCCATGCCGTGACTCTCTATTGCCGTCTGAAGAAAGATCCCAATAGTGTTACCGTTCCGCGTTTGAAGATTTTTGCAGGAAAGGCTGCTCCGGGCTATTTCATTGCCAAGCGTATCATCAGGCTGATCAACTCCGTGGGAGCGGTGGTGAACTCCGATTCTTCCGTAAACCATAAGTTGCGCATCGCCTTTATGCCCAACTACCGGGTCTCGCAGGCTGAGCGGATTATTCCGGCCACCGACCTTTCGGAACAGATCTCTCTTGCTGGTACCGAGGCATCGGGAACCGGAAATATGAAGTTTGCCCTGAACGGTGCCTTGACCATCGGAACCCTTGATGGAGCCAATATTGAGATAATGGAAGAGGTCGGCCGTGAGCATATGTTTATATTCGGGATGGATGCCGATGAAGTGGCCGCTCGCAGACATAACGGCTATAATCCATCAGAAATAGCTTCGACGGATCAGGAATTGGCCGAGGCCCTGCATTACATTGGTGACGGTACTTTTTCAGAAGGGGACCGGGAATTGTTCAGGCCGATTCTTGATACTTTATTTAACGGCGGTGATCAGTATATGGTCCTTGCCGATTACCGCAGTTACATGGATGCGCAGGACCGGGTTGATGAATTGTGGCTGGATTGTAAGAAATGGCTGCGCAGTTCAATTCTAAACACAGCCGGATCAGGTCATTTTTCCAGTGACCGGGCTATTATGGACTATTCCCGAAACATTTGGGGAGTGCGGCCTATGAAAATGGACAAATAGTTTTATTCTTTTTGCGAACAATTAACATGTCCGTCTGGCTCCATTGGAGGCAGGCGGATATGTTTTTGTGTCAGCCTATGTAGTTAGCGGGATGAGGGCGTCTTTGCCTTAAACTGGAAATTCTCTTATATTATCGCCTCAGAAATGATAACAAAAATGGATTACAGATAATGAAAATGAAATTTCGTCCTTTTACAGCCCTGTTACTGGTCCTTATGTTGCTGGTAGGCGTCTGCGCAGCTCTTTTCCATATGGGCTTTTTCGATGCTTTTTTTGCTGAAAAAGTGGAAGTGAGCCGGCAGCAGGAAGGTGAAGGCCCTGTTGTGCGTCGCGAGGTAACAAAGATGGTTTTACCTCTCGATTCCGCAAACTCGACAGCGCCTGACGTAGCAGAAGATTTGAATGAAGCGGATATCAGTGGACAGGAATCTTCTGTTACCCAGTCGTCACCTGTGATGGAGAAGAAAGAGGAAGCTGTCTCCGTTGCTGAAAAGCCTGTTGAAATAACTAAGGCTCCAGAACCTAAGGTCCTTGAATCAAAGGCTGCGGAACAGAAAAAAGAGACCCAAAAGCCGTCTAAGGCTTCTGTTTCTAAAAGGATAGTCTCAAAAGTGAGTTTCTCCTGTGAATCTTCCAAAGCTTCTGTCGATGTTGCTCTTTCTGCTGCTCCCGGAAAAGTCAGCTGGTTTAATCTTGCAAAGCCGCGCCGGCTGGTTCTTGATATTCACGGTAAATGGCAGAATAAAGCTAAGTCACTTTACCGATTGAAAGACTGCCCTGTTCAGAAGATTATACTTGGCGAACATCCGGATAAAATCCGTGTAGTTGTTTACCTAGATGAGAAAGTTGCTCCCGCGAAGATAAAGCCGGTAGTACGCAAGCATGCTAAGGGACTGTCCTTTGATTTGGGATTCTGATTTTTAGACTTTTTTTGATTTTGCAAACGCCTTGTAAAAGTTTTTTTACAAGGCGTTTTTGTTTTATTTGTCGATAAGTATTTGTATTTTAATGGTTTTTGTTGTTCATGTTTTGCGTAACATAAACGTAACAGCCGAGTCATTGCTCTGTAACCCGTGCCGGATAGTTAGTTTGTGTCAGCTAAGGCTGGTTGACCACTATTTGGTGAGTATCAAGTAAGATCAGGGATCGGTTGAGCCTGATCCGATTTTATTTTTATATAATTATGGAGACAATGTAATGGGGCAAGCTGTTAAGATCGCTTCTAAGAATTTGGATTTTTATTATGGGGACTTCAAGGCTCTTGAAGATATTTCCATGGATTTTGAGGAAAACAGGGTTACCGCGCTTATCGGACCTTCCGGTTGCGGTAAAAGTACTTTTCTGCGCTGCCTGAACAGGATGAACGACCTTATCCCCGGAACCCGTGTTGACGGTGACCTGACTCTGGATGAGGAAAATATTTATGCTCAGGGACTTGATGTGGTTACCCTGAGAAGGCGTGTGGGCATGGTTTTTCAGAAGCCAAACCCTTTTCCTAAATCCATATTTGAGAACGTTGCTTACGGCCTGCGTGTTAATGGCATTCAGGATAAGGAATTTATTGCTCACAAGGTGGAAGACAGTCTCAAGGGCGGAGCGCTATGGGATGAAGTTAAAGACCGCCTGCATTCCTCTGCCCTCGGGCTCTCCGGTGGTCAGCAGCAGCGTCTTTGTATTGCCCGTGCTCTGGCTGTTGAGCCTGAAGTCCTGCTTATGGATGAGCCGGCATCTGCTCTCGATCCTATAGCAACCCAGAAGATTGAGGACCTGATTCACGAGCTCAAAAAGAATTTCACCATCATCATTGTGACTCATTCCATGCAACAGGCAGCCCGTGTTTCCGACCAGACAGCATTTTTCTATATGGGGCGTCTCATTGAAACAGGCAAAACTGAAACCATGTTCACCAAGCCAAAGAATAAGCAGACGGAAGATTATATCACCGGTCGTTTTGGTTAAGTCTATTTTGAATTATAGTTGAGGTCCGGTTAATGGACTGCTGAGGAGTGTTTTTTTATGGAGCAACGTGCTCATTTTATAAAAAAAATGGATGATTTGAAGGTTCAGGTTCTGAGAATGTCCAGTATGGCTGAGACCGCCATGCATAATTCCGTAAAGGCTTTGGCTGAGTGCAATGCTGAGCTTGCTGAAGATGTCATCATGAATGACATCAAGATTAACGAACTTGAATGTGAGCTTGATGAACACAATCTGAGCCTGCTGGCCCTGGACCAGCCTATGGCGAGAGACCTGCGCTTTATTGTCGGAGCTATGCGCATCAGCAGCAACCTCGAGCGCATCGGTGATCAAGCTGTGAACCTTGCCCACCGAGCAGTGTTTTTGAGCACCCGCCCGCCGTTGCCTTTCAATCAGCAGCTTGATCAGATCTGCACTGTAGCTTCAGATATGGTCAGCAAAGCGGTGAAGGCATTTGCAGATGAAGACCATGAGTTGGCGGCTCAGGTCTGCGGCATGGACAACCAAGCTGATGCCCTTAATGTCAGAATTCTCAAGGGACTCATCGAGAATATGGTTTCCGAGACAAGGATTGTTGAGCGCGGAGTGCATTTGATCATGGCTGCCAGCCATCTTGAGCGTATTGCGGATCAGGCAACCAATATTGCCGAGTCAGTAATTTTCATTACCAAGGGTGTAAATATCAAGCACCAATGTAAGGGCTAGTTAGTAGTTTATACATATCCCCTCTCTTTTAAAGTGGGGGGATATGTTATTTTAGGGAGAACTAACTAATAACGAGGTGCTCTGAGCAGGGCTTGATTTCTTGTTTTCCAAGAAGACAGGGCTAAATAGTAATTACTAATTTCGTCGTGAGTCTGAAATTTTCGAGGTGCTCTACCGTCGAGTCTGGCTATGAAGTATCCACGATCCGGTGCATAATTTATTTTTCCCTTCCAAGAAACCAATGCCGATCCTCGCGGCCTAATTCCAATTCCGTTAAGAAAGGCAGGAAGTCTTTTTTGAAATTGTTTTTTTATTTCATTCCAATCAACTAGTTCTACGTCGTTTCCGTAACGAACTTTTACACTTTCCATAAAATTAGAAGGGGAAAGGTATTTCTCATGGCTGAGAAAATAAACATAATCCCCTTTGGCGATGTTTCTACGGGGCAGTGATAGTCTAATCTTTTGGCGTGACTTTAGTCTGATATCAACTTTTGTTGTGGCGTTCGCAGCAATGTTAATTGTTTTGGTCTGAGGCGCGAATGACTCCAGGGTTAGTTTAAGTAAATGTTCGCCTTGCGGTTGTTTGGGAATGGTTAAAGGCGTTTTGCCCATTGCTTTGCCATCAAGAAGTATATTAGCGCCTTGTGGAGTGCTATCTACATAAATATTGCCTAGGTTATACTGCATTTTAGCGAGTATTTCCTTTGTCTCACTTCC
This sequence comes from Maridesulfovibrio pacificus (SeqCode), assembly GCF_048612815.1. Lineage (NCBI taxonomy): Bacteria > Pseudomonadati > Thermodesulfobacteriota > Desulfovibrionia > Desulfovibrionales > Desulfovibrionaceae > Maridesulfovibrio > Maridesulfovibrio pacificus (SeqCode). The sequence continues at coordinate 2,845,539 of NZ_JBLZNE010000001.1, read as the reverse complement.
TGCAAGATTAAAATTTTCAGCGTATACAGTATAATCCTTGAGTTGTAGTTTAAGGCTGTGTTCTCCTGATTTGATATTTGTGAGGTTGAGGGGGGTGGAGCCGACCAATCGACCATCAAGCTCTATGGTTGCACCGGGTGGATAACTAGCAATATTTACATAGCCGTATTGTGAGACCAAAGTTGCAGAAATTGTCTTTTGAGCACTTTCTACACCATCTATTTCAGCTCTGAATTCTTTGTAGCCTTTTTTGCGTATTACCAGTTTATGCTTACCCGAATCCATCTCATCATAAGTTAATGGAGTTTTGCCTATGGGCAGGTCGTCAAGCAGGACTTCCGCGCCGGCAGGCGATGACTCAATTGAGATAGAATGGGATGAGGTGCCGAGTACAAAAAGAATTACAATTGCAAGAGTCGCAGCTATCCCCGTTCCTGCAAGAGCGAATTTGTTTTTTTTGTAGTTACCCCATTTTATTTTTGAAGATTGAGTAGTGTCTGTACACATGTGTTTTCCTTTTCAGATAGGGCGTTGGTAGTGTTCAGTCGTTATAGGAGATTGCGCGTAAAGCATTAGCAGCTTGATCTCCTCCTTCTCCGCTTGCAGCCAGTTGATACGCATCAACACCATTTTGGGATTTCATGCTGCAGTCAGCCCCATATTTGATAAGTTCTTTCGCAATTTCTATCCTGTTGAAGTATGCGGCAAGGTGAATCGGGCTGTAGCCGGCGTCATCCTGGTCTTTGATTGACGCACCATGTTCAATCAATAAGGGAATGAAGGCTCTGTCCGCTTTGCATGAGGCAATAATGATAGGAGATTGCATCTGGTTATCTCGCACATTAACATCAGCGCCTTTCGAAATAAGAAGTCGGGCAATATCAATGTAGCCGTTTTTTACGGCTTGATGTAGCGATGTCTCTTGCTTGGCGTTAGCAATATTGGGGTCTGCTCCTTTAAATAGCAGCAAGGAAACCGTGTCGGTAACCCCTTCTTTGCTGGCAAGGCTGAGAGGGGTCTCTCCATGGTTGTCTTGAATATTAATAGAAGCACTGGCTTCTGATAGGGTCTTGGCTATGACAGGAGAGGCAGCCATATGGATGGCTGTACGGCCATTTTTATCGCGGGCGTTAACCTTTACCCCCGCGGCGATTATTATTTTGATTATTTCAAAAGAACTGCCCTGTCTTGCTGCATAGTGAAGTGGTGTCTCTCCAGTTATCGTTGAAACTAAAGCTGGATTTGAAGAAATAATGTTTTGTATTTGAAATAAATCTTCCGCCTTAATTGCTTCTTTGCACTCGGTAAATGGGGACTGAGCGAAGGTGTTCGTAGGAACAACAATTGCCAGAATCAGTGCTATAAGTAGAAGATGATTTTTTAGAAAAATGTTAATTGCCAATTTGAACCTCCAGATTCCCACTGGAAAAACTTTTTTTCATTTTAGATGTGTTGTGGTAGCTGCTATGATTTTCCTCATCTATTTGAACGTAATTTGAGCTTATTGTACCCATAGAGAAAGCAGCAGAATTTTTATTCGCAGGTGTTGCAAAAACAACAATATATCGAAGTCCTCGTTGCATAATGGAGAAATTCCCATAGCGAGTGTTATCAAGAATTTCTTTGAGGCTGAGGTCAAATGACGAGTCTTCAATGGCTTCGGCTACTGCTGTGATAATTTTCCCCGTTCCAGTAAGTTTCAGCCGCATTTTATAGCGGTGGTATTTTTCACCATTTTTCCTGAAATTGTGCATGGAAGATTGAACAACCTTGGCGTTGAAGGCACCGTTAAGGTTTTCTCTGGAAATCGCAGGAGTAGCCACTACGATAGATAATAATAGGATGCTCATAGCAATTAACTGATGTTTACGCATGATATTTCCTGTTAATTAAAGGCTGATTGCGTCAGCGAATTATGGAATTTGTCTGCGGTGGCTTTGACTAGTTCAATGTAGAAGTCGGCATTGAGCTTAGCGTTGGCGGGCTGTATATTGTTTTCCTGCTTGAATTTACGAATGATGGCTTTGGTTCGTTTTCCGATAATGCCATCAATGGTAAGAGGTTTGTCGTAGATGTATCCGAGAAGACGCTGAACTTCTTTTGCTTTTCCGCGCTTTGTCTCATTGTTAAAGTCGTGAATCATTTTTTGGGCCATCGGGCCGCTAAGGTCATCACTGTCGTATACGGCTACCCAATAAGGAAGATCGTAATATGCCCCGACCAGCTCAACCATGCATAATTCAACCAGTAGGCGGAGAGCACTATGAACACCCTGCTTACGACTTGCCGAGGCAGTAATGTTCATTCCACTCCCGAAGACAGTAAATCCAAATCCTTCATCTTTGGTCACCTTCTGGATTTGCATTTTGTTACTGACCTGAAGCCCTGTTACATAAAGATTTTTGCGTACATCAAGCATGGTGAAATCGACAGAAATAGACGAGCGCTCGTAGTCTGACCCTCTATTGGCTCCTGCATCGGCGTCAACACTACCGAACTCACCGTATCCACTCACGTCCCCCCCTCTTGAAGCCGAAACATTTCCGGCATCAAATTCCGTGATTGCCCCATGGAGGATAAAAAGATTCTGATTGGCATAGCGGTTCAGGGCTTGATCGGAATAAGGAATCATAACGATTTTATCGCCGCTCATCCTGTTAATTGAGCTTTCAACCATCATTGTGATAACGCTGGGAATTTTGCCCGCAGCAGCAGTTTGGTTTTCAATAGGCTCGACTGCGATATAGATTTTCTTCTTATTATATAGAGAAAGAAGATCTTTCATGTTGCCCAGAGCATCGCTGTATTGGGTTACATTTTTATATGGTGTCTCTTTACCTGTAGCCTCATCAACTTCCTTGCCCCAATTTAGCGCAAAGGCTCTGGTCCCTTTTGCTCCAAGGCACCCCTGAAGGAGCGAAAGTGATGATATAAGAAGAAAACAAACGATAGTGGAAACTGTTTTATTGGACATAACTCTTTTCAATTCTGACTTTGTTGTTAATAGTAGAACCCCTAGCTATTCCTTTAGCTTTGACTCCTGTAGTGACCCCAACCCCAAGATTCGTTGTAGATTTCTTGATAACAACAGTATTTTCAACACTTTTAGACGTGATTTTTTTGTCAGTTTTATATCCAATATTTACAGAATTATTCTTCTTGCGAAGATATTTTGGAGTATTGGATGCTGCCTTTATTCCTGAAACTATTTTGTCGCTAAACCTTGATCTTCTACTGCTGGAAGAATCAACATGTGAATTAACAATGGTTATTTCTCGTTTGACCTTATTTTTACGTCCAGTGTTTTTATTTTCCAATACTTCTTTGGTTGTTTTGTCTTTAACACGTTTACCATTTTCATAAATCCGACCATTTATGATGTCGACATACTGAGCATCAGAGTTAGGATTAGTCTTTGCAACAGAGCGTTTGAAATCATAAGCTCCAGCATTTGAAACGTGCATTAATATTGTGACCAAGAAAGTGCATAACAACAATTTCATAGTATAATCCATGTCTATGGCCGACCCTTTATGCGGGCCAGCCAGTTGTTGCAGTTTCGTTAATTTCCCAATTCAATACCAGAGTTGCCGACACTGAGCCCTTGTTTAATGTTGACGTCATTTTTGATTTTAGAGTTTTTGATGCTGACAGTCTTACCTGACGCTTTGATACCGGAGTTACCAATGCTTGCGCCTTGTTCAATGTTGACTTTGTTGGAAAGTTCAGAGTTTTTGACTTCAACTTTTTGAGAACCTTCATCCTTGCCCATAACTGCTTTTGCAACTTCACCAGCAACTTTAGCTGCAGCGTCAATGGCAGAGGCTTGTGCACCTGTAGCGAGCCCCAGGACAAAAACGAGGCAAAGCAGCAGCTTGATAGTCCTTTTCATAATATCTCCTTAAATAAAGTTTTGTTGATATTCATTTAGCGATAAGTTATTGTAGGGTCAATAGATTTTTTGTAATTGTTTAGGTGGTTCTCTTGGGTCGCCAAAGGGTGTGTGCTTACTTTTGTGAGAGGTCTGCTTATACTCAGGAGGGACATTCTGCCGCAGCCCAATTGAATGAGGTTTACATAAGTCCTTTTTTAGGATAGAAGCAGTTCTCTTAATCTCAGTAGGGTTTAATCCCCGCTGGGAATTGTCCCTGAACGGGCATGAGGGATTGAAGTGTGGCCCGCTTGGGTCAACGGACAATCTGGGCATCGGCTGCCTCGGAACGCGTGAGCAGATTGATTCCAATGCACTTATCCCATAATATATATGCCGAAATTTTGTCCGAGGACACCGTTGTTGGAGGTAACCCATGGAAAACAATGAAAACATGAACGCCGAAATGGAAATGGATATGGACTTCGAGGCTGCTCTTGAAGACTATCTTAATGCCGATTTCGGAAATCTGGACGAAGGAAGCATCGTTTCCGGTGAAGTAGTTAAAGTCGACAAGGACTTCGTTCTTATCGACGTTAACTTCAAGTCTGAAGGCCAGATTGCAGTATCTGAATTTCTGGATGCTGACGGTGAAGTAACTGTTGCAGTTGGTGACAAAGTAGACGTTTTTGTTGCAAACAAAAACGAAAATGAAGGCACCATTCACCTTTCCCGTGACAAAGCCAAACGCATGCAGCTCTTCGACAAACTCGAAGAAGTGCAGGAAAAAGAAGGCGTTGTCGAAGGCAGAATCATCCGCCGCATCAAAGGTGGTTACACCGTTGATCTCGGTGGCGTTGAAGCATTCCTGCCCGGTTCTCACGTCGATCTGCGCCCCGTTCCCGATATGGACGCTCTCGTGGATCAGACTTACGAATTCAAGATCCTCAAAATCAACCGTCGTCGCAGCAACGTTATCGTTTCCCGCCGCGTTCTTCTCGAAGAACAGCGCAACGAAATGCGTTCCCAGCTGCTTGAAACTCTTGAAGAAGAGCAGACCGTTAAAGGTAAAGTCAAGAACATCACCGAATACGGTGTATTCATTGACCTCGGCGGTCTCGACGGACTTCTGCATATCACAGACATGTCCTGGAAGCGCATCAAGCATCCTAAGGAAATGGTCGCACTCGGTGATGAGCTTGAACTGAAAGTTCTGAACTTCGATAAAGAAGGCCAGAAAGTTTCTCTCGGTCTCAAACAGCTCGTTCCCGATCCGTGGGAAGATATCTCCGGCAAATACCCCGAAGGTGCTAAGTACACCGGTAAGGTTACCAACCTCGCTGACTACGGTGCATTCGTTGAGTTGGAAGCTGGCGTTGAAGGTCTGGTTCACATTTCTGAAATGTCCTGGACCCGCAAGCTGCGTCACCCCTCCCAGATGGTACGCGTTGGCGATGAAGTCGACGTAGTTGTTCTGGGTGTTGACCCCGACAAGAAGCGCATCTCCCTCGGTATGAAACAGGTTAAGCCTAACCCCTGGGATGTTGTTGCTGAGAAATTCCCCGAAGGTACTATCCTTGAAGGCCAGATCAAAAACATCACCGAATTCGGTGTGTTCATCGGCATCGAAGACGGCATTGACGGCCTGATTCACGTTTCCGATATCTCCTGGACCCGCAAGGTTCGCCATCCTTCAGAAGTATACGCTGTGGGTGACTCCGTACAGGCTAAAGTCCTCACTGTTGATAAAGAAAACGAGAAGTTCACCCTCGGTGTTAAACAGCTTTCCGAAGACCCTTGGTCTCAGGTACCTACTAAGTACCCCGTTGGCTGCACCCTCGAAGGTCTCGTTACCAACATCACCGACTTCGGCCTCTTCGTAGAAGTTGAAGAAGGTATTGAAGGTCTGGTTCACGTTTCTGAAATCTCTCACAAGAAGATCAAGAATCCTTCCGAGATGTTTAAAGAAGGCGTTACCATCCAGGCTAAAGTCATCCACGTATCTGCTGATGAGCGTCGCCTCGGCCTCTCCATCAAGCAGCTCAAGGAAGACACTGAAAAACGTCAGCCCAAAGAATTCCGTTCCGGTCCTGCCGACAGCGGTAACACTCTGGGCGAACTGCTGAAGCAGAAACTTGCTGACGCAGCTGATGCAGCTGCAGCAGAGACTGAGGATGAAGAATCCTAAGAAAGGTTTCTCTGTCAGACATCCGTTTCTATTCGGTTTCAGTCTGCTATTAATGGCTGTGGCTCTCCTATGGGGAGCCGCAGCCTTTTTTCATGGAAAAGTGGACTTGTTCAGTGCCGGGAAGATCGGGGTGGTTAATGTACAGGGAACCATAACCAATTCATTGCCTACGGTAAAATTTCTGCGTGATCTGCGCCGGGATGATTCTGTGAAGGGTGTTCTGCTGCGGGTTAATTCCCCGGGCGGTACTATTGCTCCTTCTCAGGAGCTCTACCATGCCGTTAAACGGCTTGCCGAGGTTAAACCTATTGTTGCCTCATTCGGCACAGTTGCGGCTTCCGGCGGGTACTACGCTGCGGCTCCGGCAACCAAGATTATGGCCAGCTCCGGTTCTATAACCGGCTCCATCGGAGTTAAGGCCGAATACGCCAATTTCCACCAGCTTATGGAGAAGATCGGAGTCAAACCGGTCATTATCACCAGCGGTAAGATGAAGGCTGCCGGTTCCCCTTTTGCTGAGTTGACTCCGGAACAGCGTGAATATCTGACCGCGTTGATTATGGATATGCATAATCAGTTTGTGGACGATGTCGCTTCTGCTCGCAAGCTGGACCGTGAACAGGTCGAGAAAATTGCTGATGGGCGTGCCATCACCGGACGTGAAGCCAAGGAACTCGGATTAGTTGATCGCATCGGCGGTTTTGAAGATTCTGTGACAGTTCTCAAGGCTCTTTGCAACATTGAAGGTGATGTAAAGGTCATAGAAGGTCCGGAAGAGGAAAAGCCGTTGCTTAAGGAAATTCTGGGGTATTTGGGAATTGTCCCTGAAGGTTCCGCTACCGGGGACGGGCTGATCTTTTCATATTAATTACATAGGGCAGCAGAATTCATGAAGTGCACTTTTCTGGGCGTAGGCTCCGCATTTGACGCAAAGCAGACCAATGTTTCTGTTTTGGTGAATGCTGAAGGACAAAACATTTTGCTCGATTGCGGCTTCAATGCCGGTCATAAGTGCATACGGGCGCTCCAAGACCCATCCCTGCTTGATGCGGTCTGGATTTCCCATTTTCATGGTGATCATTTTTTCGGGCTGCCCTTTATTTTTGGTTCCTGCTTTACGGCTGGGCGTTCAAAAGAAATCCATATTTGCGGTCCGCAGGGGATTGAGGGTAAGGTTGTTCAGCTTATAGACTTGGCCTATCCCTCCATGCGGGCGAAGCTTGGGTTCGATGTTGTCTTCCATGAATTTTGTCCCGGGGAAGAGGACTGTGCTGCTGGTTTCAATCTGCGAACCTGCGCTATGGATCATTCTGAGTCCGCTCAGGGATTGCGGTTAGAGTGTGCCGGTAAAGCGGTCTTTTACAGTGGCGACGGAAGTCTGACTGAAGATTGCCGGAATATTGGGCGAAATGTTGATCTTGGAATACTCGAATCCTATGGATTGGATGAATCTGTCAAAGGTCATTCCAGCGTTGCTGAATGTATTGAGTTTGCTTATTCAGCAGGAATGGGAAAAGTAGCTCTTGTGCACTTGGAGCCTTTCGTGCGAACCTATTGTAGTATAGATATTATGGATATGATCGCATCGGTTGATGAGTGTAAAATGTATGTGCCTAAAGAAGGGTGTTGTGTCGAACTTTAATGAGTTCGACCGTATTATTGCATCGCAGTGAGGCTAAAGTGGCAACAAAATATGATAAGATAGTACGCGAATTTTATGAAGAACAGGCTGGTTTTACTGTTCTGCTCAGTGATGAACCTTCGTTCTACAAACTGTTGCGCGGCACCCTGCATAAAATTCTGGCTATCCGCCGGGATTGTCTGGCCTATTATCAGGAACAGGCTCCGTGTTTATCTGAGATCAAGGATAAGATCGGAGCTAAACAGCCCGTGCTCGTTTTTGTGGAAAGGCTGGTCAGAGGTAAGCCTACTGCTGATTTTATTCTGAACATCCGCAGGTTGTTTCCTGAAATCAAGGTAGTGGTCCTTACTGATGAAACCAGTCAGGAAGAGCTCATTTTTCTCCATGAACTCGGGGCAAACAACATAATCACCAAGCCTGTTTCCGTGGACAGTCTGGTCCAGAAGCTGGCCTTTACTATCAAGCCGCAAGGTAAGCTTGCTCAATTGGTTGAAGCCGGGAAGACCTTTCTGCGTAAAGGGGAATTGGATAAAGTCTTGGTGGTCAGTGCAAAGATCCTGGAAATTAAGCCTGACAGTCCTGCTGCTTTGATGTTGCAGGGTGACGCACAGTCCGGCATGGGCCAGCGTGAAGAGGCCCTGAAATCATATTTGCAGGCCCATGAGCAGTCCAAGGTCTTCATGGAGCCGATTAAGAAGCTGGCCGAGTTCTATAAGGGTAATGACAACGATCAGTATCTGCATTATTTGAAAAAGCTTGATTCCATCAGTCCCCTTAATACAGAGCGTAAGTGCGAGATCGGACGGGTTCATCTTGAGAGAGAAGAGCTAGAAGAGGCTGAAGTATATTTCGATGATGCTGTTAAGTGTGCAGTAAAGGAAGCTCATAATTATTTGTCACAGGTAATGAGCGGAATTGCTGAATCTCTTTTTGAGGTAGCACCGGATAAAGCCGAGAAATATTATTCCAAGCTGTTGAAAGTTAAGTCTTCAAGTTTGAGTGCTGACGATTTGGAAACATACAACAAGCTTGGCATTGCCCTGCGTAAACAGGGAAAATGGCAGCAGGCTGTGGAAAACTATCAGTCTGCGCTTAAAGTTGCTCCGAATGAGCCGGGACTTTTTTATAATATCGGCCTGGCCTATAGTGATGGTAAAGAATATGCCAAGTGTGCAAAGTATTTTAAGCGGGCGGTGCGCTCTGATGGAATGATCCATAAAACCGCGGTGTCCGTGGCTCGAAACATTGCCGGAATTTTTCTCAAGGTCGGTATGAATGACGAAGCCCGTGTTGTCCTTGGGGAAGCTCTTACTGAATTCCCGGACGATGACAAGTTGAAGACTCTACTTAAAAAGAGTGAACCGCCGCAGGGCTAGTCTGACTCTTCAGTTATTATCAGGAAAGTTCATGTATTTTTTAATCGCACTTGTCTTTGGGTTTCTCATCTTTATGATTCTTTATGGTCGCTATATGAATGTTAGCGGAAATATAGGTCAACGAAGAATTCAAATTGATAATTTACGTGATGAAGTTGAGTTCAAGGTCGGCAGGTTAAAAAAGGGCACAGCCCAGATTAACCGGGAAATTGCAGATGCCACCAGAAGTCTTGATGACCTGAAGAGCAGTTTGAATGATGCAAGGAGCAAAAAATGATTCTGATGTTGGGTATATGCGCAGCGATTATGCTCTCTGCACTGATCGTAAACAGGATGATTACCAGCTGGCATAAAGATACAATTAAAGCTTTCAAGGTTGAAGAGGCTAGTTTACGAAGCCGTCACGAAAGGGCCATGGCGGAGCAGAAGAAAGCTTTGATTAAGTTGCGCAGGGTCAAGAATCAGATAACCACCTATGAGAATATGGTTGGGGATGCGCAGATGAAAGGCGGCGAACAGAATTTAAATGGATAAAAGTTAAGCGCCCTATCTTTTTTTGAAGATAGGGCGCATTTTTATTAAGAGGAAAAATCAAAGTCTCCGCTGTTTATATCGCTGGTGTTAGTGAAGTCCGCAATGAGCGTGTTTCCATCTGTGGCATCACCGTTTGAGTCATACCAGAGTTGGTGGTTGGTTGTGTCATACACAAAACAGGCGCTGTTATCGCTGAATTCAGAACTTTCTCCACTGACGTAGGTTGAAACCTTGTGCAATTCGGCCGAGTTGCTAAACTCCTCGGAATTGAACCATAATTTGTCTTCACCACTCGTAAAGTTGTCTATGGTATCCCCGCCTTCGGATAGGGAAGTGTAAATTAATTTTGCGGATTCCCCGCCGAACAGATTGATAGTGTCCGCTCCTTGGCCGCCCATTATGGTGGAGGAGCCGATCGAACTTGCAGTGATGGTGTCCGAATAGTTGGACCCGATAACACCCTCAATATTTTTAAAGGTGTCATTCCCGCCGCCTAATGTGACCGTGCAAAGATTTCCTGATCCTTCTGCATTGTTGCTGAGATCAATCGTTATACCTGTCCCAAGTCCTGCAAAGCTGATAAAGTCTGTACCGCCTCCACCGTTAATATTATCGGTGCCGGTGCCGCCTTCAAATGTTTCTGAAGCATCGGAGCCAGTGAAGAAATCATCGCACGTAGACCCTATAAAATGATCAATTCCCGTGAAGGTATCGGTTAATGTCGTTCCACTGTCTTCGTAGACAGCAGTTCCATTACCGCTTCCGATATCAGCTACTATTGTCACGGCATCGCCTTGGCCGCTGTAATCGAGGGTATCAATACCGTCGCCGCCGTCTATAGAGTCATTGCCCAGTCCTGCAATAATGTGGTCGTCGCCTCCCCCTGCAGTGAAAGTGTCGTCTCCTTCTCCACCGATCATGGTTTCGCCGTTGTCACTGCCGTTGAAGGTGTCGGCTAAGTGTGTACCTTGGAAAATTTCAAAATTACTGAATTGGTCCGTACCGTCATGATGCACTACCGACCCATCGGAATCGTTTATGTTAAAAGTTACACCGTAGCTTGAAGCTGCATAAGTGAGGAGGTCGGTACCTTCCGCTCCATCCAGTATATTTCCCCCGGCTCCGGTCATGATATCATTACCTGATGATCCGAGTACATTTTCAATGCTGGAGAGCATAACCTTGTTTATAGTCACATCTGAATTGCTGGAGTCCTTAATATAAACATGGTCACTACCCATTTCAGCAACAACGTAATATTGGCTGGAAAGATCATCGAACTGGACCCAGTCTGAACCTCCGCCTCCGGTCACTGATTCATAGGTGGAGGAAGTTCCTATATTAAAATTATCGTTCGAGCCTACTTTAAAGTAGTTGGCGTTATCGTCTCCCGTAAGGTTATCGGTATATCCGGAACCGATTATACCTTCGATATTTTTGATAATATCAGCACCTATTCCAGTGCCGATTGTGACTTCGTTGGCACCTTCCAAAGTAACAGTCATGCCTGAACTTGCATTGGCAAAGGACACGAAGTCCTTTGTGCCGCCCTGACCGTCAAGACGGTTAACTCCCGCACCGCCTATCAAGGTGTCGTTGCCTGCTCCGGCGTAAACGATGTCATCTCCATCGCCTCCGGAAAAAGTTTCATCATTACTGCTGCCGTTGAAGGTGTCTGACTGCTCGGAACCAATGAAGGATTCTACGCCGCTAAAAACGTCTTTCCCGCCGGATTGCGTAACTGTGGTATTGCCAGTTTCCTGAACAGTAACTGACACTGCGGTACTGGAATTAGCAAAGGAAATGGTGTCGATGCCTTCTCCGCCTATGAACAGGTTGGTGCCTTCACCACCATTGAAGGTGTCGTTCCCTTTGCCGCCTACAAAGGTGTCTCCGTCTACATCGCCTATGAATTCATCGTTTCCGTCAGAACCTATGTAGGTGCTGAAGCCATCAAGAAAGTCGCTATAAGTGTTGCCGCCTATAGTGTGGGAGGTCGTATCACTAAGCACAATACTTACCTGTGTGTGGTCGGCATAGGAAACTGTGTCTGCACCGGAACTTCCATCTGAACTTCCGCCGTAAAGGGCGTTGTTTCCTGCTCCCCCGCTGACGACATCATCGCCGTCACCACCGTAGATGGTATCGGCTCCACTACCACCGGAGATTGAGTCTGCTCCTGCGCCACCGTAGATTTGGTCATTACCTGCGCCGCCTGCCAGAACGTCGTCGCCGCTGTTTCCGTAAATTATGTCGTTACCTTCATTTCCATCGAAGGTGTCAGCTGCATCACTGCCGGTGAAGGTGTCATGGGTTCCACTACCGAATATTTTTTCGATACTAGTGAATGTGTCTTCAGGATCAGATGCACCGATTGTTTTGGCTGTCCCGGTACCAGAAGCAGAAAGGGTAATATCTATGCCGTAATCACTTCCGGCGGTAATGTAGTCATAGCTCAGGGAGTCTGTGCCTTCGCCGCCATCAATACTGTCTTCGCCTTTACCTCCGGAGATGAAGTCATTGCCCTCTCCGCCCAGCAAAGTATTGGCTTCATCCGAGCCGATAATTCTGTCAGCTTGACTGGAACCTTGCACGTTTTCAATGTTGGAAAGCTTAATCTTACTTTTTACTGTTGAGCCATCTTTGAGTTCGGCATAGGTGGAACTTGTGTGGTCGAGCGTTATGTTCACGCCGTAGTCAATATTTTCGAATTGAATCCAGTCACTTCCGTCACCACCATCGATGGATTCCATGTTGCTGCCGTCATAATCAGAATTGATCAGGGGGTTGAACCTATTGACCCCTTCATCACCTACGAGTGTATCGGCATAATTGGTCCCGATCACACCTTCAATATTGACCAGCACATCCTGTGTGTTGGCGTCGTCATCAGTTATAACAGTGACTTCGCCGGCGTCATTTTTGTTGCTGAGGTCTACGGTGACTCCATGCTCCAGCCCGTCAAATGATGCGAAATCTGTTTCATGGTCTTCGCCTGACCCGCCATCAAGGTAGTTGTTTCCAGACCCGCCGTTGAGCATGTCTTCGCCCGCGCCGCCGTACATGGAGTCATTTCCGGCACCGCCGAAAAGTTCATCATCCCCGGCTTCGCCGTAGAGGGTATCGTTGCCGCCTTCACCATAAATAGTGTCTTGGGAAGAGCTACCGGTAATAGTTTCATTCGCAGCAGTTCCTTTGATCAGCCCGCTGCCGTGTATGTCGTGCGGGTTTGATCCAGAGTCTCCTGAATTGTCGGAGTCGTCGGATTGTTCGGTGGTCTCTTGTTCTTCAATAGGATCAAGAAGAACTGGTTCAGGCTTAGGTTCATGTCGAGGTATAGGCTGAGGTTCGGGCACAATGATCTGTTTAGGCCCTTGATGATCATTGTCTTTCGGTTGTGGATCGATCGGCGGCACTAAGAGTTTTTCTCCGCCGTCAACTTCTCCACCGGGCAGAACTCCACCCGGTCCGAGTAGGTCTCCGCCACCGGGATTTACATCTCCGGGAAGTTCTTCTTTGGGGCCGTCCTGCTGTTCGCCCTGTTGCTGCTCGTCGTTCTGCTGATCATCGCTTTGTTCATCGACCTGATCATCCTCTTTCTGGTCGTCATCCTGCTGCTCGCGGATTTCCTGTTCCTGCCTGATGTTCTGGGAGGCTATATTACGGAAATTGTCCCGTTCCTGAGCGGAGAGAGAACGGACTGGGCTGAGTAGTCCGGAACTGCCTACGTCGACCATCTGGCCGGAGAAAAGCTGGCGTATATCTCCTGTTGCTTTACTTTGCAGGAGCATGGCTTTACCGGCATGAATTTCTTCAACTCCGTGTTTTTCGCCGTCACCGGTAACTTCGCTGAGAATGATGGTACCACGGATACCGATTGTTGCCAGCGGTGAGCCCAGCTTGAAACGATCCGGGTTCTGTTCGGCTATTTTACCTGTAACTGTACGGAAGGTTCCTTCTGCAATATCACCCAGAAAACTGGATTCCCCGCCGTCAGGATCATAGACGTAGTCATCAAGGGCAATGCGGGAGTTCGAACCCTGTGAGATCAGGGTGTCATCAACAAAACGTACCTCAACATTACCGTTTCCTCCGGTGACCAGTTCTTCGCCCTGAAAGATAGGGCTTCCCGGTTCAAGGATACGTGTTCCGGAAGCGGTTTGAGCGTATGCTTCACCGGACAGACCGGTGACAACTCCGATTTCATGAGGATTGATTTGTTCAACAGGCATTGGGCTCTTTGTTGTTTATGTATTATTTGTGAAAATTGATTTATTTTATATATTAGTAAAAGCAAGAATTTGTATTTTTAAAATAAAAATGCAACACGAGCAAGTGATATCAGGAGTAACTCTTTGCCGCTGATCAGGGGCTGCACTGAGTTGTTTCTTCGACTAATTTAGAAGTTGTATTCTATCAGTTATATAGTGTACACTTAACTTAGCAGAACTAATATATATTCCTCGTACAGTCCGGAGAAATGCATGGGTGTTTTTGAAAAAAGCAAAGGAATAGGACGAAGAAGTCCTGTCTGGCTAAGGGTTGCCGTCCCTACGGTTGCTTCTTTATTGCTTTTTATCGTTGTTATCTTTGCCATTCATATGCCTGCGGTCCGAGACGCTCTGCTTGCCCAGCGTAAAGAATCTTTAAAACATATGACTCAAGTTGCCATCGGGGTTCTTGATCACCTGCGGGATCAGGAGCTTAAAGGCATTCTTTCTTCCGATGAAGCACGCAGGAAAGGTGCTGAAATTATCGGATTGATGCGTTTCGGCCGGGATAATAAGGATTACTTTTGGATTAATGATTTAAATGCCAAAATGATAATGCATCCGTATATGCCGGAGTTGGATGGTCGGGATATGTCTAAGTTTGCCGACTTTAAGGGCAAGCTGCTTATCCTTGATATGATCAACGCTACGGGAAAAGATGGTTCCGCATTTGTTGACTATTACTGGCAATGGCAGGATCAGCCCAATAAAGTAGTCCCTAAAGTTTCCTATGTGCAGAGGTTTCATCCATGGAAGTGGATTGTGGGGACCGGGTTGTATCTTGAAGATATCGAGTCCGAGGCTACCGCCCGGAATCGTGAATTGATCATGATGACTATCGGTATTCTGGGGCTGATTTCCCTGCTTTCTTTTTACACCATCATCCAGAGCAGAAGAGCCGGGAAGGATATTCAGGAAAGCGAAGCCCTCTTCAAGGGGATTTTTAACCACAGCCAGCAGTTTATGGGAGTGCTCAGTCCTGAAGGCGTTCTGTTGCTTGCAAATCAGGCTTCATTGGATTTTATAGGTAGCGAAAATGACAAGGTCATTGGGCATTATTTTTGGGAAACCCCGTGGTGGGAAGATTCTCTGGCAGCACAGCGAGAACTCAAGGAGTTGATTCAGGTTGCTTCATTCGGTGGCGTAGGTAAGGGTATTTTTAGACATGAAGGGCTTGATGGCAAGTTTATCTATGTTGATTTTTCCGCAAAACCGGTGTTCGATGACAATGGGAAAGTCTTATTTCTGATTGTAGAAGGTCACAACGTCACAGAGCTTAAAGAAGCGCAGGAGAAGATTGCCCTGAGTGAGGCCATGTTCAGAGGGGTGTTTAGCCAGTCTCTCCAGTTTATGGGGGTAGTTGATCTGGATGGAACTCTCAGGGAAGTGAATAAGGCTGCTCTTAATATAAGAGATGTTTCTGGCGAGGATGTGCTGGAACGTCCCTTCTGGGAAGGTCCATGGTGGCAGGATCCGCCTTCACTGCAGAAAGACTTGAAAGAAGATATTAAAAATGCTGCAAACGGGCATATTATCCGCAGGGAAGTGAAGACAAATCTTCCTGATGGCGGTACCCGGTATGTGGATTTTTCATTGAAGCCTGCCTTTGATTCCGAGGGGAAAATGCTCTTTCTGCTTGCTGAGGGCAAGGACATTTCTGAATTGCGTTCTGTTCAGGACCAGTTGAGTACGTTGAACCGAGATCTTGAACAGAAGGTTGAGGAGCGGACAGCCGAACTGCGTAGTTCCGTGGAACGTCTTGAGAGTGCCCAGAATCAGCTTATTCAGTCTGAAAAAATGGCAGCTCTGGGTGACCTTGTGGCCGGAGTTGCTCATGAGATCAATACTCCTGTTGGTATCAGTGTTACCAGCATCAGCTTTATGGAAGAGAAGCTGAAGGAGATCTCAAAGAAAATGGAATCAGGACAGCTGCGTAAGTCTGATTTTGATAAGTTCATATCTGTTGCACGGGAAGCTACCCAGTCCAGTATGCTTAATCTGCACAGGGCGGCAGAACTTATTGGAACTTTCAAGCAGGTGGCAGCGGATCAGGCTTCCGGTCAGAAAAGGACTATTAATTTTCGTGAGTATATTGATGAAATTCTGCTTAGCTTGCGCTCCAAATACAAGCGGACTAAACATAAGATCAATGTCCATTGTGCCGAGGATCTGATTTTGAACACTTATCCCGGCGCTTTTATGCAGATTTTTTCCAACCTTATCATAAATACCCTGATTCATGGATTTGAGGGCGTTGAGGCTGGGAATATTGATATCGGAGTAGAGGTCTCCGATGATGGTATTGTTATCCGTTACACTGACGACGGACGGGGAATGAGCGAGACCAATGTTAATAAAATTTTTGAACCCTTTTTCACCACAAAGCGTGGAGCAGGTGGAACAGGATTGGGCATGAGCATCGTTTATAATCTGGTCAACACTCGGTTGGGGGGCACTATCAATTGCTCCAGTGTTGAAGGTCAGGGTACTGCTTTTACTATTATTCTGCCCAAGGATACTATTGTTGAAGACTGATTTTATTGATTTACGATCTCTTGACTGAATGGTAATAAATCCTATCTTTCATATACCGCATCGTTTCCGATGCGGTATTTTTCTATCAAGATAAAACACAGGAGATTTTAATATGACCAGTCAGATCAAGACTTTTTTCCTGCTCGCCGCGCTTACGGCTATCGTTCTCTTTCTTGGAGGATTGATGGGGGGACGGACCGGGCTTGTCATTGCATTTGTATTTGCCATGTTCATGAACGTGGGCAGCTACTGGTATTCCGATAAAATCGTTCTTTCCATGTATAAAGCCCGTCAGCTTTCTCCCAACGATGCACCTCAGGTGCACGCAATGGTTGAAGAGCTGGCTGCCAATGCCGGAATTCCCACCCCGCGACTTTACGTTGTTGATCAGGATTCCCCTAACGCATTCGCTACCGGACGTAACCCTGAAAATGCCGTTGTAGCAGTGACCAGCGGGATCATGCGTATCCTGACTCCGGAAGAATTGCGCGGTGTTATTGCTCATGAAATTGGGCATATTGCCAACCGCGATATCCTGATTCAGTCTGTTGCCGCTGTTCTGGCGGGAGTGATTATGATGGTTGCCAACATGATGCAGTGGGCTGCAATTTTCGGTTTCGGCGGTGATGACGAGGAAGGCGGAACCAACCCCTTTGCTGCCATTCTTGTGGCAATCCTCGCACCTATTGCCGCTTCCCTGATTCAAATGGCAATCTCCCGTTCCCGTGAATATCTTGCAGATTCCACCGGAGCGCAGATTTCGAATGACCCCAAGGCCTTGGCGTCTGCCCTTTACAAGCTGGATGCAAGTGCGCGGAACATTCCGATGGATGCCAACCCGGCAACTGAAAACATGTTCATCGTTAACCCCTTCAGCGGCGGGAACATGGCTAAATGGTTCAGCACTCATCCCTCTACCGAGGACCGCATTGCCAGACTCATGTCCATGGCTGGAAGATAGATTTGATTTCGCCTCCGGCGGCCAAAGGGGATAATCCCTTTTGGAATCCTTAGCTAGTTGATGCTGGAATAGATTATGAATTGTGTGTCTAAAATTCTATTTACTGCTTTACTGGTAGTCACAATGGCTCAGCCGGCCTTTGCGGCAAGGGATAATTCTTTGCGCGTGACACCTGTTGTGCGGGCGGTGCAGAAAACTGCTCCGGCGGTTGTGAATATCAGTGTTACCCGCATAGTGGAACGTGGCGTTTCTCCCTTTGGAGAGATGTTCGGAGGGCAGGGCTTTGAGCTGTTCTTTGACAACTTCCCGACCCAGAAACGCAGATACCGTTCACAGTCCACCGGTTCCGGGGTAATTATCAATGGTCGTCGCGGTTTGGTGCTGACCAATGCCCACGTTCTTTCCGGCGGAAGTGATATCAAAGTCAGGATGATTAACGGCGAGGAATATCCGGCCGAGATTGTCGGTTCTGATGCAGATTTTGATATTGCAGTGCTTAAGATTAAAGGCGCTGGTAATCTGCCGCAGGTTGCTATGGGAGACTCCTCGGATATTTATATCGGTGAGACGGTCATCGCTATCGGCAACCCTTTTGGTTACACCCATACGGTTACTACCGGAGTGGTTTCCGCGCTTAAGCGTACCGTTAAGTCAAAAGAGGGCGCCTATACGGATTTCATCCAGACCGATGCAGCCATTAACCCCGGTAACAGCGGCGGCCCGCTGCTTAATATTATGGGTGATCTGATTGGTATAAATACAGCCATTCAGGCCCGTGCCGAGGGGATCGGTTTTGCCATTCCCATCAATCGTGCCAAACGGGTGGTGAAGGAACTGCTTGAATCCGGCAAGGTTTCTCCGGTATGGCTCGGGCTGAGCGGTCAGGATCTTGATCAGGGGTCGGCAAGCTATTTCGGAATGTCACGTGTTTACGGAATGCTGGTCACCGATGTCCATAAGGATACCCCGGCAGCCTATGCGGGCTTGAAGCCCGGTGATGTTATCCTGAAGATTAACGGTATCGAGGTTGAAGATAAGTCCGGATACCTTGCTTTACTCCGGGTGCAGACCCGCAGTGAGGATGTTGATCTTGAAGTGCTTCACGATGGCAAGGTGCGCAATATTGTGGTCCGTCCGCAATCTTTAGAGTCGCAGCAGGTCAGGTCTCAGGCATGGTCCCGTTGGGGCATGGTTGTGGATAAGGATTCACGCGGGCGCGGCATGCTGGTCAGCAAGGTGCGCACAAACAGTGCAGCAGCAAGGCTCGGCCTGCAACCCGGCGACAAGATTCATCAGATCGGGAACCATCGGGTGGATTCGCAAAAGGATTTCCTTGATTCCTTCCTGCGCTACCGTATGAACAACAAAGTCATGCTCAAGGTTCAGCGTGGACGTAATTTTTATTACGTTAAGTTGAATAGCTAGAGCAGTTTTGGATGTAAGATTAAAGGCGGGCAGTCCGAAGTGGATTGCCCGCCTTTTTTTTACATATACTCTTCAAGCACGGAATAAATCGGTCCGTCAGGTGTGAGCTCACTTTTGTAAAGCGTGAATCCGTTTATTTCTGTTTCTGGCAATTTAATACTGTTTATCTTTTCTGCCAGTGCGCTCCAATCATCCTTAGCATTTTTTTTGACCCGTCCCAGAGTGAGATGGGCATGGCAGGATTTGCGGTTTTCCTTAAATCCCAGTTTTACCATTTCTGATTCAATTGTTGTAGCGGTTGCGCAGAAATCCTTGGCCCCCTGTTCAAGGCCGATCCAGATTACATGAGGCTTTTCATGTGCCGGAAAGAATCCGGCTCCTGATGTTGAAATTTTAAAGTTTACAACGGGGATATTTTTCAGTACTCCCTGCACCTCGGCAAGTGTGGACTCCTCAATAGGGCCGAGAAATTTCAGGGTGAAGTGCATATTCTCAGGCTTAACCCATGCAATTTTTGATTCCAGGCCTTCGCGCAGGCTGCCGTATGCTTCTCCGATTCTTTCTTTCCATTCTTCGGGTACGGGGTGTGCGATAAATGTGCGTATCTTTTTCATATTATCCCAACCTGTTAAGGTGTTTATGAACCGGGTGTGGAAAAAGTGAAGAAGAATTTCAACATTCCGAACATTATATCATCATTATTACTGTTCGCGTTAGAGTTGTTTACGTAGGTCAGGTCCGGGACAATTGAAAAATTGTCAGTCAGCTTGACCTGATAGTAAGTCTCGTAATGGAACTCCATGTCCTTGTTGTCCGTATGTTTGTTTCCCTGTACACCACCTGCGGCAACACCCCAGACATCCTGCTCCCTTCCGGGTATCGGGCCTTGCCAGTGGGTACCGGTCGACCATGTCCAGCTGATGTCATTTATCGCGCCGTTACCTTTTCCCAGCCTTGCGAATATCCCGAAATTTTCGGTGATGTCCTGATCCATGTTAAAGGCGATACCCCAGTTGATTGATTCTTCACTTCCATCAATGCGCGGCTGGTCATATGTGTTAGTCCAGCCGAAGATGCGGTAGTTACCCTTCAGCTTACCAAAGCTGGGTGAATATGTCAGCTGTCCTCCGATAAGCGGACTGTCGGCGATGTCTTCAAAGTCACCTTTGCGTTGGTCGCCCGGCCGCCCTGCATAAGTTGAGGCCTGAGCCAGCATGGTGAATTTAAATTGCTCTTCCGGGTTGAAACCGACAGCCACGATTGGCAGGTTGGTATCAATTCCGTCAAAGATAGGCTCATTGTTGAACATGGAGTTAACGAACTGGATACGGCCGTTTCCGGCAAAGCGGTTTTCATCCATAAAGGATTCAGGGTCGGTCCAGCCGAAGGATACAAACATTTTTTTGTCTGCAAGGTGCTGGGTGTAAAGCACATCTGAAATGGATGCCTGCCCGCCGGGGCTGGTCCGGGATGCCTGAGAGTTCAGGGGTGAGAGAACCATTCCGCGGCTTGAAGGGTTGCTGTGTTTGTCTGAAACGCCGCCCTGAAATTGAAAAAAGAATTTTCCGTCCTCAATCGGCTCCCAGTGCAGCCTGACGCGGGCTTTGAATGCTCCATATTCGTTGCCGTCCTGAGTCTCCCCATCAATCTTGCTGTCCCCGTATGCCTGAATATAGCCGAGCACGTCCCCTTCAATGGTCAGAGGTCCGGTGGTATTCTGCACTTCATCCCAAGACTGCTGGAAATCCTGCAACAAAACAGATTGCTGATCTGCTGTCTGTCCATGCAGGTTCAGTGATTTGCGCAGGGAGTCGCGGCAGATTCCGTTTGTCGCACAGCAGAGAACAAAGAGGATAAGCAGGGACAGCGTCTTTTTCATGGGGGATTAACTCTCTCTAAGAAATTGGTGCAGCTTTTCCAATACGGTGTGCAGGCTTTGATCTTTCACGCTCTTGCGGTCACCGCTGAAGAGAAATTTTTCAGCATAGGTTTTTCCATTTACATGCCAGCCCATCCAGACTGTGCCCACGGGTTTGTCCTTGGTGCCGCCTGTTGGTCCGGCAATTCCGGAGAGGGATAATCCTACCTCCACGTTAAGAGTCTTGCAGACGCCTTCCGCCATGGCCCTGACAACAGGTTCACTGACCGCGCCGTGATCTATGATATCCTGCTCAGGAACATGCAGCTGAGACATTTTCACTTCATTGGAATATGCAACCACAGCGCCGGAGAACCATGCGGAACTGCCGGAGAAGTCGGTCAGGGTTGCGGCGACAAGGCCTCCGGTGCAGGATTCTGCAGTGGACATGGTCCAGCCTTTTTCCACGAGAATTTTTCCGATAGATGGTACAATGTTTTCAATCATGCAGGTACGGTATACCGATTCAAGCAATATTTAAAGGGGCAGTTGCAGCATATTGTTTACTGCAGAGTGAAATGATACTCTTCCGCTATGGCTCTTAAGAATATCAGCGATCTTATCTGGAAAAGACACCAGAATCATTGGAACTGGATTATGATGCTCGGTTCCCTGTGTGTGTTGTTTATGGCCTTGTGGACGAAATCTGTTTTTCTGGGCTTGGCTTTTATTGCCGGGGTCGGGGCTTCCATGATGGAATTGCCTGAGCCTACGCCGCCTTTTGCCTTGATTGATAAAGTTCTTAAGCATGAACGCAATTGGCTGGAATCGCCTTGGGGATGGAAAAAAGGTTTGCAGGGTTTCGGCATGTCCGCCAGCGTGGTATATGTTTTTTTCGCCTGCTGGTTGGAGAGTCTTATGGCTTTGCTGCTTTTGATTGGGATTTATGCCAATATCGCCTGTGTTTATGGAAATAAACGCATGGGAATTGATGATTTGTAGGTATTTTATGTAAATTGATGCAAGAATACCCTTTATTAGTGCGCTTAGATTCGCTACTAGCATTGCAGTGGCTTGAGATTAGCCTTTTTATATAGATGATATCAGGAGAATGAAATGCTCGATTTGAAATTTGTACAGAACAATCTGGATGTAGTTCGCGAAAGCCTCGAAAAAAGAGGTTCTAAACTTGATGTTAATGAATTCAGCGACTTGGATTCCCGCCGCAAGTCCCTGCTGCAGGAAGTGGAATCCCTCAAGGCCGAGCGTAACTCCACCTCCGGCGAGGTTGCAAAGATAAAGAGAGAAGGGGGCGATGCTTCCGAGATCATCGCTCGCATGGGTGAAGTCTCAGGCAAAATCAAGGCCCTTGATGAAGACCTTAAAGATATTGAATCCGCAGAGCGCGAATGGCTCAGCTCCGTTCCCAACATGCCTGACGAGTCCGTACCTTTCGGTAAAACCGAGGACGATAACCCGGTAATCCGTCACTGGGGAGAGAAGCCTGAGTTTGATTTCACTCCCCGTGAACACTGGGATCTGGCAGTTGAACTCGGCGGTGTTGATTTCGAACGTGCAGCCAAGCTCACCGGTGCGCGTTTTGCTGTACTCAAGAAATGGGGCGCACGTCTGGAGCGTGCACTGACTTCTTTCATGGTTGATGTTCAGACCATGGATCACGGTTATACCGAAGTAATTCCCCCTTATATCGTAAACCGCGATTCCCTGTTTGGAACCGGTCAGCTCCCCAAGTTTGAAGAGGACCTGTTCAAATTGGAGAACTGGGAATACTACATGATTCCAACTGCGGAAGTTCCGCTGACCAACCTGCACCGTGATGAAGTGCTCAGCGAAGAAGATCTTTCCATTGCCTACTGCGCACCTACTCCCTGCTTCCGTTCCGAAGCCGGTTCTTACGGTAAGGACACCAAAGGCCTTATCCGCCAGCATCAGTTTCATAAAGTGGAGATGGTTCGCTTTGCACACCCGGATAGAAGTTTCGAAGACCTCGAAAAAATGACCGGACATGCTGAGGAAATCCTCAAACGTCTCGGTCTGCACTATCGGGTCATTACCCTGTGCACCGGTGATATGGGCTTTGGTTCCGCTAAAACTTACGATATCGAAGTCTGGCTGCCCGGACAGGATAAATACCGTGAGATTTCTTCCTGCTCCAACTGCGGGGACTTTCAGGCCCGCCGTGCCAACATTAAGTTCCAGCCCAAGGATAGCAAGAAGAAACAGTTCGTACACACACTGAACGGCTCCGGTCTTGCTGTTGGTCGTACTTTTGTTGCTGTGGTTGAGAACTACCAGCAGAAAGACGGTTCTATCGTAATTCCCGAAGCACTGCGTCCTTACATGGGCGGATTGGAAGTAATTACCGCTGAGTAATTACAGATAGAAATGAAATAGAAAAGGGCAGTCCGTCACCGGACTGCCCTTTTTTTGTTTTGTCTAAGCGGGGTGGGTTTTAACCTTTCATGCGCTCGGTCATGCTGTTCAGGGTTTTGATCTGTACGGAAAGGTCGCTGACTACGTTTTTGGACAGGGTCATGGCATCAGAGGTTTCAGTGGAAATCTCGCTGATTCCGGTGATGGAGCGGTTGATCTCGTCACTGGCAGCACTCTGCTGGTCTGCTGCGGTGGCAATAGACTGTACCTGAGCGGTAGCGGCATTGACCAGTGTGACTATTTCACGCAGAGATTCGCCGGAAGCGGTAGCAAGTTCAGTTACTTCGGTGATTGTCTCCACAGATTTCACGGTGTTATCGATATTCTTGCGTGCTTCGTCCTGAATACTCTTTACCGCATTTGAAACATCGTTGGTGGCGGCCATGGTTTTTTCAGCCAGTTTGCGCACTTCATCCGCAACGACGGCAAAGCCTCGGCCTGCTTCTCCGGCCCTTGCCGCTTCGATAGCTGCGTTGAGTGCCAGCAGGTTGGTCTGGTCCGCAATGTCGTTAATTACGTTGATTACTTCGCCGATGCCTTCAGCCTGATTGCCGAGGGTGGTCATGTCCTCCATGAGAATTTTGGATTGTGTGGACACTGTTTCGATACCGCCTACTGCGCGGAAAACAACCTCTGCACCTTCTTCGGCCATGTTGCGGGCCGTATCTACGGCCTCTGCTGCGCTGGCAGCGTTTCGGGCCACTTCCATCACCGTGGCATTCATCTCTTCCATGGCGCTGGCGGTCTCTTCAACGCGACCGGCCTGTTCAGTGGCTCCGGCGCTGGATTGTTCAATCTGTACCATCAGGTTTTCGGATGCGGCGGATACGGATTCGACTACATTATCAAGCTGAACCGCGGCTTCGAGAAGTTCTGCGGCCTTGGTCTCGGCCAGTTCGTTGGCGGCTTTGGCCTCAGCACTTGCCCGTAGGGCTTCATCTGCTTTTTGTGCGGCTTCCTGCTCCTTGCGGGTAATTTCAGTAATATTTTCCTGCAATGATTCAGCCATTTCGGAAAGAGCTGCCTGCAGTTCGCCAATCTCGTCTTTACTGGTGACGGTCAGGTTGGTGTCGAAGTTTCCAGATGCAATTTTCCGGGCTTCTTCCTTGATTTCAACTATGGGTTTGATGATCCCTTTACTCATAATGATTCCTGCCGGAAGCAGGATGAGCAGGAAAAGGCCGGCGGAAATTCCGCTTTGGATCAGGATGGCAGTGAAGTTCTGTTCTTCCATTTCAGCCCTTATGACTGCAGCCTGAAGTTTAATGTTGTCGATGTATACTCCGGTTCCGATCCAGAAGTCGGTGCCCGGAATCATTGCTGCGTAGCCGAGCTTTGGCATGGGTTCTTCATATCCGGGTTTATCCCATGTGAAATGAACGAAATCTCCACCGTTGCGGGCTGCGCGGGCCAGTTCCCGAACGGAATAAATACCGTCCTTGCCTACAAGATTGTCGAGGTTCTTGCCGTGCAGTGAGGGCTTTACCGGATGGGCAACATTAATCGTGTCTTTGTAGATGAAGTAGTAGCCGGATGAATCGTCTTCATAGAATGCGTCTTTGATCATGGTGCGCATCAGTTTAAGTTGTTTCTGCTCGTCATCCAGGTTGGCAACTGCGCCGGAAAGCGCGGCTGCCATTGATGATACTGCTGACTTGAGTTTCTCTTTCTGGGCATCGAGCATGATTTCCTGTGCCTTTTGAGCCTCAAGTTCGGTGAGTTCGTATGAAGAATATGCGCTGAGTCCTATGGTGATCAGCAAGGTAAAAATTGCAATGCAGAAAAGTACGGCAAGTTTGCCGCGGATGGAAAGTTTGTTCACTGTACCTCTCCCTAATATGATGAGTGGGTCTTAGTCTCTTTCGATTGGAAGTTTTTTTTGGGGGGATATCGCAAAGAGAAATTAGCTTGTTAGACTTAAGCGTTATTGCAAAAAATTATCAGTATCAACACGTAGCCGTGAAATAATTCCAGACTGATAAAATTAGGCGTTGAATGAAATTAACACCTGCATAGTGAAAAGCATCATACTTTTATATGACATAATGTTAATTTTATGTGCGAATTGAACAAAGAAAAAAATTGGACGGCAATGTTCCATCTTATTCCAGGATGAGCTGTCCTTATTAATATCCCCTTT
Organism: Maridesulfovibrio pacificus (SeqCode); assembly: GCF_048612815.1. Taxonomy (NCBI): domain Bacteria; kingdom Pseudomonadati; phylum Thermodesulfobacteriota; class Desulfovibrionia; order Desulfovibrionales; family Desulfovibrionaceae; genus Maridesulfovibrio; species Maridesulfovibrio pacificus (SeqCode). The sequence goes on along the minus strand of NZ_JBLZNE010000001.1, from coordinate 2,820,284 downwards.
GTGAGGTCTGAATTATTTTATTGTTTTTATTATCAAGATGACACGTTGATGTTTCAGTAATGCTTCTATATCGTGACACTCGCTGTGGCAAACTCTGATCTAGATGAGATGCATTTTTTATATTTTTAAAATTCAGTTTTAGGAGTGAGTAATGAAGAAAATCGTACTAATGGCTCTTGTTGCCGTATTTTGCGTTTGTTCTTTTGTACATGCGGATGAAAAAATCGTAATTTATACTTCTCAGCTTGAGCAGGATGCCCAGCAGACTATAGAAGCTTTCAAGAAATCCAACCCCGGCATAGATGTCGAATGGACCAGAACGGGTACTACCGCACTGATGAATAAATTGCGTGCTGAATTTGCAGCTGGCAATCCTCGTCCTGATGTCGTTCTCATTGCTGATATGGTGACCATGGAAGGGTTGAAGAAAGAAGGACGCCTCATGGCTTACAAAGCTGCTCCGGTTAAAGGTTATGATCAGAATCTTTACGATAAGGACGGAAACTTCTTCAGCACAAAGATCATCAGTACCGGAATCATTTACAACGACAAGGCTCCTTTCAAGCCTAAATCCATCAAGGATCTTGAACGTCCTGAAGCAAAGAACCTCTTGATTATGCCCAGTCCCCTCTATTCCGGCGCTGCTGCTGTGCACATGCATACATTGACCCAGGATTCCGCTCTCGGCTGGGATGTATATAAAAAACTGGCAGAGAATGGTGCTGTAAACAGTAAAGGTAACGGTGGTACTTTCAAGGCTGTAGCCAGTGGTGAAAAACTTTACGGTTTTTGCATCGACTACCTGCCCATCCGTAACAAACTTAAAGGTTCTCCTGTAACTTTCATCATTCCTGAAGAGGGTGCTAGTGCGGTAACGGAACCTGTGGCTATCCTTTCCACAGCCAAGAATCCTTCCGGTGCGAAAAAATTTGTAGATTTCCTGCTCTCTGATGAGGGACAGAATCTTGCTTCCGCTCAGGGTTTCATGCCTGCTAAAGCCGGCATTACTCCGCCCGAGGGCTTTCCCGCAAAGATAAAGCTTATGCACCTTGATACCTCCAAGGCGCTTGCTCAGGATAAGAAGAGCAAAAGAAAATTCGTCAAGGTTTTCGGCGGTTAATTTATGTTTTTAAATAAAGCCGCCCGGGCCGGGGTTCTCCCGGCCCGGGATAGCGGTCTCGCAATTTTTCTTCCGGTTTTTCTTTCGGTGTGCATTCTTTCCTTGATGCCTACCATTCGCTTGCTGTTGGAGTCCGTGGTTCCGGATGGAACATTCAGCCTTGAGATATTGCGCGAAATCATGGATGAATCCGGTACTTGGAAAGCTTTTCGGCATACCATTTTTGTAGGGGGCTGCGCCACCATGCTGGCGACCATGTTAGGTTCTGCCATGGGGTTGCTGGTGGGATTGACTGACATCCGTTTCCGCAAGGCTCTGACGTTTTGTTTCATGATGCCTATGATGATCCCGCCGCAGATTACGGCTTTGTCGTGGATTCAGCTTTTCGGGCCTTCCAGCGTGCTGTTGAATTTTTTGGGCATTGCCCCGGCTCCGGGAACGCCTCACCCCATGTATTCTCCATTTGGGATAATTCTTCTTTTGGGAATCCAGCAGGCTCCGCTTATATTTCTTTCCCTCAAGGCAGGACTCGCGGCTATGCCTCGTGAAATGGTCGAGGCCGCGCGGGTTTGCGGTGCAGGTAATGGCCGTGTGCTGCGCGATATCGTGCTGCCTTTGATGACTCCGGCCCTGACAGCCGGGATGGCACTCGCTTTTGTCTCCTGTATTGGTAATTTCGGTATCCCGGCCATGCTCGGTATTCCAGCAGGGTACACGGTACTAACCACATTAATATATCAGCGGCTGGCCATGTTTGGTCCGGAGGTCATTGCTGAGGCTGCATCTCTTTCTGTATTGATCAGCATGCTTGCCTTATTCGGCATCCTGCTTCAGTCCTATATGCTTAATCGAAGGGATTACCGTTTGGTGGGGGCTCCTTCTGAATTGCTCAAATACCGTCTTGGTAAATTCCGTTCACTGGCAGAGTCCGCGAGTTGGTTGGTTATCCTGCTGGTGCTGGTTATTCCGCTGTGTGCATTGTTTTTTTCCTCTCTGATTCCTTCCTTCGGGGTGGAGTTAAACGCTGAAACTATGACCTTTTCCAACTATGCCGACGTGCTTTTCAAGCATGACGCAACCGCAAGGGCGTTCATCAACAGCTTTTCCCTTGCCGGGGGAGCTGCTCTGATCCTCTGTCTGGTCGGTATCCCTTTAGGCTATTTTCTGGTTTGGCAGAAGAATTCTTTGCTCCGGTTTATGAGCCCGCTTATGGAGTTGCCGTACGCACTTCCCGGCGTGGTGCTGGCTATCGGCTGTATTCTGCTTTTCCTCAAACCGGTCTTCGGGATCAGTATTTATGGTACGGTCTGGATCATCCTTGTGGCTTATCTGGCTCGTTTTCTACCCATGGGACTTCGTCCGGTAATCGGCGGTTTCACCCAGACCGACAGGGTATTGGAAGAAGCCGCCCAGATGTGCGGGGCAGGATTCTTCCGGCGCATGAAGGACATTATTGTACCTTTGATCATGCCGGCCGCAGCCACCGGAGGCTTGTTTATTTTCCTTGCCGCATTCAATGAATTGACTGTTTCGGTGCTGCTGTGGACTTCCGGCTCAGAAACATTGGGCGTGGTTATCTTTAACCTCGATGAGAGCGGCAATGCCGTGCTTGCTTCGGCTGTATCCATTTTGGTCATTGTTGCCGTCCTGCTCTTAATGACTGTACTTTCTTTTCTTGGACGAAAGGCACCGAAGGGCGTGATCCCATGGCAGAGCTGATGAAATTTTTACTATTTGCGGAAGACTAAATGGCTGAAGTTGTAATTGAAAATATTGTTAAGAGTTATGGCGAAACAGTGGCCCTTGACCATGTTTCCTTGAATATAGATGACGGAGAGCTGGTTTCCGTGCTTGGTGCATCCGGTTGCGGCAAGACCACTTTGCTGCGGGTTATGGCCGGGTTTGAGGAAATTGACTCCGGTCTTGTACGGGCCGGGGAACATGTCTTTTCTTCCGGCACGACTCATGTCAGCCCGGAGAATCGTAATGTGGGGGTGGTTTTTCAGTCCTACGCCCTCTGGCCGCATATGAATGTGGCTGAAAACATCGGTTATCCATTGAAAATCAAGGGCAGTAACGGGCAAGCTCTTAAGCTGGCTGTGCGTGACGCTCTTGAATCGGTGGGGCTTTCCGGTATGGGGGACCGCAATCCGGCTGACCTTTCCGGCGGGCAGCGCCAGCGGGTGGCCTTGGCCCGTTGTCTGATTATGGCTCCGGACGTTGTTTTGCTGGACGAACCGCTGGCAAACCTTGATGTGCATCTGCGTGAGTCCATGCTCATGGAATTTAAAGCCTTTCACGAAAAGACCAAAGCGACCATGCTCTTTGTCACTCACGACCAGTCCGAGGCTATGGCAATTGCTGACCGCATAGCAGTCATGGATCATGGGCATATTGTGCAGTTTTCAACTCCGCAGGAACTTTATGATTGTCCGGCAACTGTGGGAGTGGCCCGATTTGTGGGCAATGGATCGATCCTTCCGGTTGAGGTCCAAAAAGCCGGTGCCGGAGAATGTGAGCTTTGCATTGACGATTATTGTTTTACGGCCCGTCACAGCGGAGCCGTAGCAGGGCAGAAAGGCTCTTGCGCGCTTAAGTGCGGCTGGGTCAGGCCTGGGGATAAGGGACTTTCATGTACTGCCAAACGTAGTATTTATACCGGCGGACAGACTAATGTGGAATTGCAGGTGGATTGTCTCGGAGAGCTTTCCGAGCCCGTGAATCTGTGTCTGCCCGGATTTGCCCATATGGAACCTGGGAAACAGATCAAAGTAGAAATTACAGACGGCTGGTTTATCGGGTGAACTCAGAATTGAGTCATTAAAAAAGGGGTTGCCGAATTTCGGTAACCCCTTTTCTTTTTGATTTAGTGTAAAAATATTACAAATCCAAACCCTGCTTCTTATAATCATTAAGTTTGTTACGCAGGGTGCGCACTGAAATGCCAAGCAGTTCAGCGGCCTTGGTGCGGTTGCCGGAAGTCTGGTCCAGACTTTTAATGATCAGTTTCTTTTCCATTTCGGAAATGGGCATGACCGCGAATTCTGCTGCTACGCCGTCAGCATTTGCAGCTTGTTCTTCAGCTGGAGCAGCACCTTCGGTGTGGGCTTCATCCGGCATCCATGCATCAGGGTCATTAAGGAAGTGCTTGGATTCAATGGGGCCGGCACCAGCCAGCAGCACAGCTCTTTCCATAAGGTTTTGCAGTTCACGGACGTTACCGGGCCATTCATAACCCAGCAGCCAGTTCGTTGCTTCCTCGGAAAAGGCGAGAGGGGACAGGCCGTATTCCGTGCAGTATTTATTAACGAAAAATTTTGCCAGCAGCAGAATATCTTCACCGCGCTGCGCAAGAGCGGGAAGTTTGAGCGGAATGACGTTCAAGCGGTAGAAAAGGTCCTGCCTGAATTTGCCTTCCTTTACAGTTTCCTCAATTGCCCGGTTGGTCGTAGCCAGTACGCGCACGTCAACTTTTACGGTTTCCACTCCGCCGACGCGGTCTATTTCGCCTTCCTGCAAAACCCTGAGCAGCTTGGCCTGAAGGCCCAGTTCCATCTCAGTGATTTCATCAAGGAGGATGGTCCCGCCGGAAGCCAGTTCAAATTTACCGAGTTTGCGGTTGATGGCTCCGGTAAATGCGCCTTTCTCATGTCCGAAAAGTTCTGATTCCAGCAGATGTTCGGGCAGGGCGGCGCAGTTGATAGCCACGAAAGGCTTGTCGTTGCGGTCTGAATGGTGATGCAGGAAGCGGGCGAACATTTCCTTACCTGTCCCTGATTCACCTGAAATAAGTACTGTGGCCTTTGATTTGGCAACCTGTTTGGCAAGGCCAAGAACGCGGGCCATGGCAGGATGCTGGCCTATAATCTGGTAGCGTCCCTGCGTGCCTTTTTGCTCCGGCGCGGCTGCTTTGCTTGAAGTGTCCAGTTGTTCCGCAGAAGGCATGGAGGAAGGCTTTTCATCGGGAAGCATAAGTTTGATCTTTTCCCATGAAAGCGGCTCCAGCCAGTAATCTCGGGCCCCCAGCTCCATAAATCTCTGGGCTTCATCAGCAGAACCGTTGCGGGAAAAAACCACCACCGGAGGGAAATTTTCAATATTTACGGCTTCGGCCAGAAGTGCCTGAGCAGAATAACCCTGCATGACCGGCCTGGTGAAAATAAGGCACGGTTTTGATTTTTTGATGAAATTGATGGCCCCGGCAAGGTTGTCGGCCAGTCCGGCTTGAAAGCCCGCTTCTTTGAGCGGGGAAAAGACGGATGTCACGGATTGGGGTTCGGCTATGAATAGTAATGTACTCTCAGGCATGTAGATTCCTTATCTCTAAGTGAGAACCTTTTCAACTCCATATATATTATTAAGGCTGATTAATTAAGGGAAAATCTTAAAATGAGTGCAGAATCCCCCCCTTTTACAGGCGGGGTTATGCTGAAAATGTATGAAATTCTTTTGTATAATACCCGCTTAAGCTGCGCTCTGCGTGTTTTTGGGCTTTCTTTCATATTGATTAGAAAGGAAAATTTATGATCAAAACGCAAGAAAGTTAAAAATAATTTCGATTTACGAAATCAACAATATTGTGTGGAGTTGTCTTTTGCAGGAAAAAAGAGGGGTGATTTTAACAAAAATGAGTTTTCATAAGATAGATAATTCGCGAAACGCCAAAAAAAGAAGAGTTCATCCAAAATAGAGGTGGGCTTGCCGAATTTTGTTCCATTTGGTACCCGTTTTTTTCGAGCTAAGAACAATTTTTTACGGGATTTGTACAAAAGTGATAAAATTTAACAATGTCAATAAATACTACGGTGACTACCACGCCCTGAGGGATCTTAACCTTCATATTAAAAAAGGCGAAGTGGTTGTTGTATGCGGGCCTTCAGGGTCTGGTAAAAGTACCATGATCCGTTGCATTAACCGCCTTGAGCCGATTCAGGAAGGTGAAATAATTGTAGAAGATATGGATGTAAACGGTCCTAGGGTTAACCTGCCTTTATTGCGGGCGGAGATCGGATTCGTATTTCAGTCTTTCAATCTCTATCCGCATATGACGGTTTTGGAAAATATCATCCTTGCCCCGACCATGGTTCGGAATATGAAACGCAAGGATGCTGAAGATCTGGCCATGGAACTTCTTTCCAAGGTCAACATCCCGGACAAGGCCGGGGATTATCCCTCCCAGCTTTCCGGCGGTCAGCAGCAGCGTGTGGCAATTGCCCGCGGTCTGGCTATGCGCCCCAATATCATGCTTTTCGACGAGCCTACTTCCGCTCTTGATCCGGAAATGATCAACGAGGTTCTGGACGTAATGAAGGCTCTGGCCCGTGAGGGTATGACCATGGTTTGCGTAACCCACGAAATGGGCTTTGCCCGTGAGGTTGCGGACAGGGTTATCTTTATGGATGAGGGAACTCTCATTGAGGAAAACACTCCCGATGAATTTTTCCACAACCCGCAGCATGAACGTTCCAAGCTCTTCTTGAGCAAGATCCTTTCACATTAAGGGAATACCCCATCTGCATATGATGGGTGTAAATAGTGAAGTGAGGTTATTGCTTGTAAATTAATTTTTACAGGCTCAGTATCAGGAAGCTCGCGGTTTCCGGTGTCGGGGATCGCTCTTTTGTATACTCTTTGTCTATTTCCACGCAGGAGGAAAGAATGAAAAGGTTTATGACTCTGGCTCTCGCAGCCGCTCTGGTTATGGCTTTTGCTGCAACTGCATTTGCAGGTGCCACCTATGACAGAATCATGAAAGACAAGGTTATCCGTGTCGGTATCATGACTGACTCCATTCCCGGCGCTTTCTACAACGCCAAGAAAGAATGGGTTGGATTTGACGTTGATATCGCTAACGAAATCGCAAAACGCCTGGGCGTTAAAATCGATCAGGTTCCCGTTAACAACAAAACCCGTATCGGTTTTCTTCAGCAGGGCCGTATTGACGCTTCCGTTTCCAACATGACTCACAAGCGTTCCCGTGACAAATCCATCGATTTTTCCATCACTTACTTCTTTGACGGTCAGAAGATGCTTGCTCCCAAAGGCAAGTTCTCCACCCTCAAGGACTTCGTAGGTAAAAGAGTTGCTGTTATGCAGGGTACCACCTCTGAGCTGAACGTTAAGAACCTGCTCAAGAGCCTCGGCGATGCTGCTCCCAAAGTTATTTCCTACCAGAAAGAGTCTGAGTGCTTTCAGGCACTGCAGATGGGTCGCGTAGACGCATGGTCCACCGACTCCACCATCCTGCTCGGCTATGCTGCACAGGTCCCCGGTAAATACGAACTGGTTGGTGACTTCTTCTCCAACGAGCCTTACGGCATCGGTCTGGTTGAAGATGATTCCAAGCTTCGTGACGCCGTTAACTTTGCACTGCAGGATATGTGGAAAGACGGTTCCTACGAAAAGATCTACAACAAGTGGTACGGTCCTGACACCAAGTACTACTTCCCCCTTACTGAAAAAATTGAAATGTGGCCCTAGGCTTCATTTGATTTGCTAGACAGGCGGGGTCCCGTGGCCCCGCCACTTTTTAAATTGAAGACAAAGAGAAAGTTTCTGCAATGATCAATCGCTATCTGGAAAAAACTTGGGTTCAGTATCTATGCCTCGCCACTGTGACCGCCATACTGGTCTACTATTTCGGCTGGGTCTTCGACTTCGGCTACAAATTCGATTGGTCGGTATTATATAAAGAAGACCCCTCTTACGGTGAAGTACTGGGCGGTATGCTCGTCACCGGTCTGAACCTGACCATCAGTATTTCGCTTATGAGTTCGGCGATTGCGCTGGGCCTCGGTATCCTTTTTGGACTTGGCAGGCTTTCTCAGTTTAAGCCGGTCTACTATTTCTGTACCTGCTATGTTGAATTTTTCAGAAACACCCCGCTGCTGGTACAGCTTTTCTTCTGGTATTTTGCCCTGCCTATGGGCTTGCCGGAAGGGGTCCGTAATTTTCTCTTTGATCAGAATTTTGAAATGCTCTCCGCCACTGTGGGGCTTGGTATCTACACCAGTTCCTTTATGGCAGAGGTCATCCGTGCCGGTATCCAGTCCATTCCCAAGGGATTGCTGGAAGCGGCGTATTCTTCAGGGCTGACTCCTTTTCAGACCCTGACCAAGATCATTCTTCCGCTGGCTTTCAGAGCCATCATTCCCCCGCTGGGCAGTGAGTTTCTGAACAACATGAAGAACTCATCGCTTGCAATGGTTGTAGGTGTGCCGGAACTCTGTTGGGCGTCACAGCAGATTGAAGGTATGACTTTTAAGGGATTCGAGGCCACCACCGCCGCCACAGTAATTTATCTTTCCCTCTCCCTGACCATCGCCGGTATCCTTACTTTGGTTAACTGGAAGCTGCAGATTGTTCCGGTCAAGGACCGCACTCTGGGGCACAAGTTTGCGCATCTGCTTTTCTGGCCTTTTGAAGCTCCCTTTGCATTCATTTCCAAAATGCACCGTCGTATAAAACGCAGACGTCAGGATGATTTCAGCCTTTCCAGCGCACAGGCCGCGCGCAAGGCTTTTCTGGCTAAACTGTCCAAGGTGTTTGGACTTATCTGGAAGGGAACCTTTCTGGCCTGTCTGGCGTTCCTGGTTGTATCCGCTCTTTACGGCGTATCCAAATTTAACTTTGACGTTATCCGCGAAAACATCGGAACTTTGCTCTGGTGGAGATTTCCTCAAGGTGATCCTAATGAAATTCTCTGGGGACTGGGCGGTCTGTCCTTCTCCATTATCATGTCGGTGATCGCTATTTCGGTCAGCTTCTTCATCGGGCTGATCGTGGGTATCGGGCGTACTTCCAAGAACAAGCTTTTTCTGATCCCGTCCACTTTGTATATTGAGCTTATTCGCGGTAACCCGCTGATTATGGTCATTTTCTGGATCTATTTCTTCATTCCGATTCTGACCGGTAAGTTCATGAACGTTTTCTGGTCAGCGACCATCGCGCTGACTGTATTTACCGGGGCTTATCTGGCTGAGATTGTCCGTTCAGGTATCCAGAACCTGCCTCCCGGACAGTTTGAAGCTGCGGTTTCCACCGGGCTGACTTACTGGCAGGCCATGCGCAAGGTTATCCTTCCGCAGGCATTGAAACAGATGCTTCCGGCTATTGTGGGCCAGTTCATCGCGATTTTCAAAGATACCTCTCTTGCCTTTGTTATCGGGGTTCTGGAGCTGACTTTCGTTGCTCAGGGACTTAACAACAGGCTTATGATCTATCCCTTTGAAATTTATACTACCGTAGCATTTTTGTACTTTATTTGTTGCTACCTGATGAGTCTCGTGGCAAGACGACTCGAACGGAAGCTTTCAACCGAAACTTTCCGTCTGCAAATGTAATTGATTTCCCTCCCCCCGTTTAAGTATAATTTTACGGGGGGATGGCTTTTGACATCGAAGCGTTTCGGAGTTGTCACATGCTCGGTAAGAGTGTTCCTGTTTTTTGTTATCATGCCGTCTGTGAAGAGGACGGTCATTCCCCCGCTACCTTTGCTTCCCATCTTGATATGATGCTGGAGATGGGATTCAAGACCATCACTGCCGACCATCTTTATGAAATCTGCATGGGTCGCAAGCCCATTGACGATAAGTATGTAGTCCTCACTTTTGATGACAGCCACATCAGCAATTGGATCAACGTTGTGCCCATGCTTGAAGAGCGGGGTATGACCGGGGTCTTTTTTGCGGTCAGTGATTTTATCGGTCAGGGAAAGATCAGGAGCAGGGCGGATATTCCGCAGATGCTTTCCATGCGCGAGTCTTTTATCAAGGCTCTCTCTGAAAACGACAATTCCCAATTCATGAATGAGGCGGAACTGAAATCGCTGGTCCATGATAAAGGCATGGAGGTTTACGCCCATACCTGCCGTCATCAGGGCTGTTTCAAGGATTTTCGTTTCAAAGGCAATTTTTCTGCAGACTCCCATTGGTCTACATGGGGTGTGTACCGTAAATTTGATTCTGAGCTGCCTACCTATGATTATGGCAGTGCTTTCGCCTACAATGGTTTCTGGCCCCAGTTCCGTAAGGGTAAGGTAACCTTCAAGCGTCGCTCCGATGATGAAAGACGCAAATTCATTCGCGATGATTTCAATAGCTGTCTTGAGAAGATTAAGAAGATCAATGGCGCGCGCCGTCAGTTCTTCTGTTGGCCTTGGGGGGATTTTGATGCTCTCGGTATGCAGGAGGCAGCAGCAGCCGGATTTTGCGGAACCTTTACCCTTGAGCGTTCAGCAAACATGCTTGGCACCGATCCTATGCGTATCAACCGTATCGGTGTAGGCACCAGCAAGGATGCCGCATGGGTCAAGAAACGGTTGCACATGTATTCCAATGAAGCCTCAGCCATGCTTTGCTTCAAATTTTTCACCAAGCGCAATGATGTCGGCAAAGTACTCTACATCACCGATACCGAAAAGCTTTCCGGCGGCAGCAGGCAGCTGATCAACAGTGCCAGAGCCATGATTCATGCCGGACTCGGCGTAGTGGCTGTGCTCAAACCCGGTTCCAAACTTATTCCGGAACTGGAAGAAACGGGCGTTGAAGTGATCGTTCTGGATGACTTCAAAAATATGCTCGCTGCTGCGGGGTTCCTTTCCCATGTGATCGAAGAGCATCAGGTGGACGTGGTTCATACCTACCACAACCGTGCGGTCAAAATCGGCTGTATTGCCAAGGGCCTTTCCCTGCTTGGCGGACGCAAGTTCAAACTTTTCTTTAACCGCGGTGTTATTTACAAACCGAACCCGCTGGCACCGCTCTTTTCGCTTATCGGCAACGGTTATATCTGCAACTCTGCCAAGAGTCGTGAAGTGCTGCTCAAACACTTTGTGCTGCCCAAGCGTGCGCAGGTGGTCTACAATTCATTTGTGGGTGGAGGACGCAAGCCCAAGCGTGCTGCGGAAACATCCATCATTTACGTAGGTAACGAGGGTCACGCCAAGGGTCCTGATGTGTATATCAAGGCGGTGGACCGGTTGCTGGCGCAAGGCAAATGTGAAGGCGTACGTTTCATCGCGGTAGGAATGGAAGATCTTTCCGCTTACCGGGATATTGCTTCTCCGGCGACGCTGGAGCGGATTGAGTGCCCCGGTTACATTCCCCATGAGGAAGTGGTTAAGCTGCTGGCGACCTCGCATATTTACGTCATGAGCTCGCGGCAGGAATCCATGCCCAACACTCTGCTCGAAGCCTTCGAGTGCGGCTTGGCTGCCATTTGCACTAGGGCAGGGGGAACTGCTGAACTGATCCGCGACGGGGTTAACGGTTTACTCTGCGAAGTGGAAGACACCGAAGCTCTCGCCAAGTCCATGAAAAGACTCATCGAAGACGGTGAGTTGCGTAGTGAAATGGGGCGCTTGAATCGCAGGATCGTGCGTTCTTTCATGTCTACCACAGCAAAAGCGCAATCACTTCTGACTGTGTACTCTTCATTGCCCGGAGATAAGCCCCAGACAGCACTGCCGGATATTGACCGTCTGATTAAGAAATAGCGTCGCGAAGTTTCTTACCGAAATTTTCGCAGAGCCATTGTTCTGCCGGGGTCAGCTCATGCGCAACATTCCAGACGTAGTAGAAGATTCCTTTCAGTTCATTTTCAGCTAGCTTTATGGGCAGTTCTACCAGTTTACCGGATAGAAGGTCCTCCGCAACCATATTGCGGGGCAATCCTGCCCAGACTGTTCCGGCCAGAACGAGACGGTGGATTAACCGGCTGTCCTCAAACAGCCATACCTGATCGCTTTTTTTGAATGAATCCGGGAGCCGGGAACCGTGCTGGCTCATGCCCATTGCTTGTCTATATGATTGCAGTGTCTCTTTGGTCAGTGTTTTCATGTCTGCCAAGGGATGATTTGGTGCAGCCACAGCACAGAATTCCATAATAGACAATTTTTTGAAAGAAAGTCCGGATGATGCAATATTGTCCACTGGGACATCTATTCCAACGTCCGCTTGTCCCGAACTTACATTTTTTTGCACATTGCCCACAGCCCCCCAGAGTACTTCTAGGTCAATGGTCGGAAATCTTTCTTGGAAAGAATTAAGGACCTGAGTTGTAATATGCAGGGGCATATACTCGTCCAGTGCAAGGCGCAGCAATGTCTGCTCGCCTAAGGCGAGGCGGTCGGCGTGTTTGATCAGTTTTTCTGACTGGCGCAAAAGTTTGCGGGATTTAAAAAGAAGCTCTTCTCCTTTCTGCGTAATCTGTGGATATTTTCCACTCCGGTCAAAAAGGGTGATTCCAAGATCATCTTCCAGATTCGCAATGGCCGTGCTTATCTGGCTTTGAACTTTGCCTAGGCTCCGGGCAGCGGCGGAAAATGATCCCGTATCGACTACCGTGACAAATGCTTCTATGTGTTCAATGGAAAATCTCATGTTGATATCACCTATCTTGTTTTAAGATCGTTTCTATCTTTACCAAACTGAATAAAAGATTGAAAGAAATAAAAAACAAGAAAGGAGAGAAGCTGTGCAAACAACATTACGTTCACCCGTATTTCGGGCTATTTTTGTTTTAGTGATTGATCTTTCGTTGATGGTTTTAATGACGCCGATTCTGTCGTTAGTCCTTTGGCAGAATTCCGATATTACCGGACGGTTCATGGTGATGGTCTCACTTATGACTATCCCGGTTAACTATATTTATACATTGGTGTTTGATCATATGATGCTCCGGCAAGGTAGGGATCTCTATGAGCGCAGTCTCGGGCTGAGGCTGTTACATTCTTTGCTGCTTGAATCGATTATGCTGCCTGTTGTCGTGCTCACTGCTATGCGCGTGCTGGGCGTCGGGGGCGGCAAGGCTTTGGCTTTAGGATTGTTTATGGCTGTGCTTACAGGTGCTTACAATCTCTTCATGAACAAGGCTTTTGATTCTCAGGAACATTTAAAATGCATCCCTAAAAGACAGGCTGCGTTACGCGAGCCTGTCCAATGCAGTATTCGGTCTGTTGATCGGTAACCTGCAATTTGTGGAACTGGAGTCTCCTCTGCATACTGTGGGGCCTGGCCATTGGTTCCAGCACAAGAGATTTATGGAGAAGAGTTGAACAGCTCTTCTCCATTTTTGTTTTTACAAGAGGTGTTGTGGTGGGGATACCTTTTGGTTAACGTGCTGTGATAATCCATCCGTTAATCAGAAGGGAATATAAATGGGCAAACTCTACAGCGATACTTATTGGTCTGACATGCACGAACTCGTACGCCGCAAGCTCTTGATGGGGTCCGTGGGGGCGAAACATCTTTTTGATGCCGGGGCAAATGCTTTGGAATCAGACCCGCAGTTGGGAGTTGAATTGTTGCTGGCGGCCTATTGCTCCAGCCCGTTGGATGGCAATACCGCAGCCCAGCTTGGACAGGTTGAAGGTCTGATGCCGCTTTTCCCTTCTTCTGTAGCTTCCTGCCTTAAGGGAGTCGTTGCCAATTGGAAGCAGCCGGAGAATCTTTCATATTTTATGCGCATTGCCGGCAAGCGTGATGTTGAAAAGGTTAAGAGATACATTCTTTCTTCCCTTGAAAAAGAACCGGGCAATCTCTTCTGGGTACAGCAGGGAATGGTCCATGCCGGGGCTTTTGCCGATTTTGAATTCGGATTGGAAATATTGTCAGGTGAGTTCCCCGCTGAAATCATTCCGGCAATTAACTGTTCCAGAGCCTTTCTACTTTATATGAATGGGAATGCAGCAGAAGCATTCCCACTGCTCATGTCCGCTTCCGATGTTTTCGGATTGAACAACATGGCTCATCTGGCTGCATCCGTGGCCCTGAGTCTTGGAGAGCGTGACACCGCTATTTCTATCCTTGCCGGGGCTGTGGATGCCCAGCCGTGGAGAACTTCCGAAGCCTTGCGTATCTATGATCTGGCTTGCGGATTGGATGAAAAGACTTCTCCGTTGTCCGGAAGTCTGGCCATTCTGCTCTACTGCTTTAACAAGGCTGAAGAGCTTGATGCAACCCTCAGTTTCCTGCACGCTTCCGAGTTGCATGGGGCCAAAATTTTTATGCTCGATAACGGTTCCTCCGATGGAACTGCCGAGGTCATAAGCAAGTGGCAGAATGAGTTCGGAGAGCAGATGGTGCGCATTGACCTGCCCGTAAACGTTGGAGCTGCTGCCGCTCGAAATTGGCTGATGAAAGAATCGCAGGTTATGGAATGCGATTTTGCGGTCTACCTCGATGACGATGTGGAAGTTGAACCGGACTGGATTTCCCGTTTCGGTGCAGCGGTCGAAGCCTATCCCGAAGCCGGGGTCTGGGGTTGCAAGGTTCTGGATTATTCCGTTCCTTCAGTCATGCAGTCCGTGGACCTGCACATCATTCAGCCCGTGGGTGACGAGGGTGAAGGACCGGAGGTGGATTTGACCAAAATCGCACCCAACCCGTTCCGGTGTTCGGATCTACATCTCTATCTTTTAGACAGTGGATATTTCGATTTCATGCGTCCTTGCGGTTCTGTTACCGGGTGTTGCCATCTTTTCAGGACACAGAAGCTGCTTGACAACGGAGGCTTTTCCCTGTTCCTTTCTCCCTCGCAGTATGACGATCTGGAGCATGATTTGCGCAGTTGCCTGAAAGGGGATTTTCCTGTTTATCAGGGGCATTTGCGCATTTTGCACCGTAAGCGGACCGGATTTGCCAGCCATACCAATGCCGCACAGGAAGGCAATGCGCTGGGTAACAAATATAAGATGCAGGCCATGCATCCGCGTAGCGAAATACTGCAGATAATGGCTGATGAAGAAAGGCTTCTTCAGTCCGACCTTGAGAAAAAGATGCAGTATCTGGTGCGGAAGGGGATTCTGGCCGGATAGCCAAATACAGGGAGAGTGCCATGTCCGACCACGATCAAACTCAGGAATTTCTGAATAACCTGCCCGAGCTGGAACCCGGTAAAACATTCGGTTTTGCCTGTCATCCCGAAGTGCGTTGCTTTAATGCCTGCTGCGGTGACCTTAACCTCATGCTCACCCCTTACGATGTGCTTCGTCTGCGCAAGGGCTTGGGACACGACAGCAAGAAGTTTATCCACAACCATGCGGATATCACCCGCACTCCCGGTGTCGGATTTCCCATGTGCAAGCTGCGCATGCTCGACAATGCCAAGCGCAGCTGTCCTTTCGTGCGAGAAGAAGGTTGCTCCATCTACGAAAACCGTCCCGGTGCTTGTCGCACTTACCCCCTTGGTCGTGCTTCCCGTATGGACGAGAACGGTGAGACCATCGAGCAGTTTTTCATTGTGCAGGAACCGCACTGTCGTGGATTTGAAGAGGATAAGGCTTGGACAAGCGATGAATGGTTGAAAGATCAGGGTCTTGAGCCGTACAACGAAGTCAATGACCGCTACATGCGCATCATGAACCGCGCCCGTCAGGCCGGGGTAGTACTCGATGAACGCAAGTTGAATATGGCTTTTCTCGCTCTTTATCAGGTGGATAACTTCATGAACTTTATCAAAGACATGAACGTATTCTCCCGTCTTGATATTTCCGAGGAGCGTCAGCAGGCTATCCTCAATGATGAAGAAGAATGTCTTAGCTTTGCCCTCGATTGGGTTGAGCTGATTGTGCTCGGTTCTTCCGAGAATTTATCGCCTAAGGCATAGTTTTTATGCCTCCGGCGGCCCTTCGGGGACCAAAGAACCCTTTGGAAAGGGTTCTCTGGACTCTCCTAAACTTTTTAGTAGGCTTCGCCGCTTGGCTAGATAAATAGTTTTAGATTAACCCGTAATATTTTAAAAATATTGCGGGTTTTCATTTCACAATCCCCAAAACTCCACAGCCTTTCCAGAAAACGATAGATAATTAATCACGTAGTGCGCGATTATGGTCGGGTATATTGATCTTGTTGAGTACATGCAGACCATGAGGCCTGACCCGGTGATTGCTGTTGCCACTACGGCAACTGGGCCTTGTGACCAGTGGATCAGGCCAAAGATGATTGCGGAGATCAGGAATATTCTTGGGATGGAGTAGCTGCGTTTCTTCAGCGCAGTGAAGGTAAGTCCGCGAAAGATGACTTCTTCGGAGATAGCGACCAGTGCCAATCCGAAGGTCATGTCCAGCATGTAGAGCGGCGAGTCTGTTCCGATGGGAACGGAACCCAGCCGCATGGACGGCAGCAGCTTGGACCAGAGCGCAAATCCCGGTTCATCAAGGCAGAGGCCAAGTACGGTAATTCCTATTGTCCAGAGGATGAACTGCTTCATCGGCAGCGGCACAAGGCCGAGGTCCGCTCGGGTAAGTGTCCCTTTCCTAAGCAGATAGAACAGAAATCCCAGCGGGATGATTTTTGCCCCGTAGTCGATTGCCAGCCAGAGCAGTTCGTGTTTAATGAAGATGTTGTTGAAGTCATTGAGGTAGAATGGCAGAGCGGCGAGAAAAAGTATTGCGGTTTTGTTATTGATCACGGTGATTACTCCTTGCCAAGCGAGGATTGCTGATTATCATCTGGTCATCATTATGAAAATGGGAGATATTTAATTTGACCCAAGAACTTAATATAGAACTGAATAGCCCCAAGATACTCTCTGCGGGTGAATTTGCAAAGATCAGAGCGGACTTTCCGGCTGAGAGAAAAATTGTTTTTACTAACGGCTGCTTTGATATTCTGCATGCCGGACATGTAGATCTGCTTTCCCGTGCCCGTGAGCAGGGTGATTTGCTTGTGCTGGGCCTGAACAGCGATAAATCCGTGCGTTCCATTAAGGGAGAAAAACGTCCGGTTACCGGACAGCAGCAGCGGGCTTTTGTTCTCGCAGGGCTGGCCTGTATTGATTACGTAATTTTCTTTGATGAAGACACCCCTTACAACCTGATCAACAAGGTTCAGCCGGATGTGTTGATCAAGGGTGGTGATTGGACCGTGGATAATATTGTGGGCCGGGATATTGTCGAAGGTCGTGGCGGTGAAGTGCTTTCCCTGCCGCTATTGCCCGGATACTCCACAACCGGGGTGATTCGTCACATTCGCGAGAATGAAATCGAATAGTTCAGGCTGCCTTTGGTTTTAAATACTTTATTTTTATGCTAGAAGTTATTATCAAGTTTGAAGAATTGTGTTTTGTTTTACCCTTGACAAGTAGATGGATGTTGGGCTATTAAGCTCGACTCGCTTGGCGAAACGGGCCAATAGCTCAGTTGGCAGAGCCCCCGGCTCATAACCGGATGGTCCCAGGTTCGAATCCTGGTTGGCCCACCACTTATTTCATATGGATACAAATCAAAATACAATCCAGAATCTTTCTGCTTTCTAACATTCGAAAGCTGTTGTGCTCCCGGGGGACAGCCCTTGCGGGAGCATATTATTTTATTGTATTTTGATGTGTTTAATTTGATTACGAGTGGAAATAATTGAACATCTTCCTTGCGTGGCAAAGAGCAGCCGTGTGCAGGGCAAATGGTGGCCGTTATGAAAACAGCAGAAGTTATCAGCAGGATCGAGTCACTTGTTCCTTCGGGGTTTGCTGCCCCGTGGGATAATTGCGGTGTTCAAATTGCGGGACCGGAAAGGGATGTGACCAAGGTCGCAGTGGCCCTTGATCCGTTGCCGCAGGTTGTTTCCTCAGCCCTTGAATGGGGGGCGCAGTTTGTGCTGACCCACCATCCGCTGGCTATTGAAGCAAAACTGCCTGCAAAGCTGGACTGGTTTCATGATGTTATGAAGCAGGTCTTTTGCGCGGATGCGACCCTTTTTGCTTCGCACACCTCTTTGGATGTGCAGTTCAAGGGCGCTGTATCATGGCTCGGGCGGGAGCTTGAGCTTGAAAATCTGCGTGTGCTGGATCAGGTTGCGGAAAACGAGGCCGGTGATATACTCGGATACGGCTGTATTGGAGAATATTCGACTCCGGTTGTTTTCGCAGATTTTGTAGAGCGTGTTTCGCAGCTTTCCGGTTGCGGGGTTGTGGCCCTGTGCGGTCCGGAACCTGAAAAGGTAGGCTGTGTAGCCATGTGTCCCGGTTCGGGATCTTCGTTCATGGATAAGGCTTTCGGCCTTGGAGCGGATGTATTCATTACCGGGGATGTGAAGTACCATCCTGCACAGGAAAGTGTGGGCGCAGTACTTGATGTGGGGCATTTTTCTTTGGAAGAAGAAATGATGCGCCGTTTTTCTGTCCTTCTCGGAGAAGATCTCGGAAAGGAAGTAGAAGTGAAATTTTTCAGCGGACGCAATCCCTTCGCTTATCATGTGCAGGGGGAAGGTGTACGCAGGCCCTGAAATAACGGGCTGTCATGACAAAAGAGAATTAACAGTTCCGTAGAGGCCTTACGGGACTGTATTTAAGTTTCCGAACATCGATGTGGCGGAGGCCCTAATAAGGCTGTCCGCAAAAGGGGACCCAATAATGTATGAAAAACAGATAGAACAGCTTGTTGTTTTGCAGAAGGTTGACGATGAAATCATCCTTCTTGAAGCGGAAATCGATCAGGCACCCAAAGATGTGGCTGCCCTTGAATCCCGCAAGGAATCCCTTGAAAAGCGTAAACAGCAGCTGACTGAAAAGCTTGATCTGCTTGCAGAGCAGAAGAAAAAGCTCGAACACGAAATCGAAGAAGATTCCGTTAAGGTAAAAAAGAGCAAAAGCAAGCTGATGCTGGTTGGTACCACCAAGGAATACCACGCCATGATGCGTGAGATGGACAGCCTTGAAAAGCTGAACAGACTTCGTGAAGAAGAAAAAATTACCGTTCTTGAAGAAACCGAACGTCAGACTGAGCTGATGGCTGACATTGAAGGTAAAATCAAGGAACTGAACGAAGAGCTGACTGAAAAGCGTGCCGGTCTCAAGGAGAGACTTGATGCTGCCAACGGTGAATTGGATAAACTCAACAAGCGCCGCAACAAGGCAGGTGAAGTTGTTCCCAAGCCCATTCTCGGCCGTTACGAGTTCATCCGCTCTCGTCTTGCTCATCCGGTTATCGTGCCTGTTGAAGATGCAGTCTGCACCGGCTGTAACATTATGATTCCTCCGCAGGAATACAACGTGCTTCAGGAAGGCAAGCAGATTCTTAGCTGCCCCAACTGCCAGCGCCTCATCTACTGGATCGAGCATATTCCCGAAGCTGCAAAGCCTAAAGCTCTTCAGAAAGACGAAAAATAGTTTTTAATGCCTCCGGCTTTTTGGTCGGGGCTTGGCTCGTGAAAAGCGAGCTATAAATATCAGGAGTTGGACGGATCATCGCCGCGGCTTTATGCCGGGGAGGAAAGTCCGGGCTCCGAAGGGCAGGACGCTGGGTAACTCCCAGCGGAAGTGATTCCGGGAAAGTGCCACAGAAAACAGACCGCCCCGATGTTTATTCATCGGAGTAAGGGTGAAACGGTGGAGTAAGAGCCCACCGGCGGGTATGGTGACATATCCGGCCAGGTAAACCCCGTCCGGAGCAAGACCAAATAGGGAAGTGTTTGAGGCCGGCCCGGCCGAGCTTTCGGGTAGGTTGCTTGAGGTGTATGGTAACATGCATCCTAGAGGAATGATGATCGTCTACCGTAAGGTAGATACAAGACCCGGCTTATAGTCCGACTCCTCTTTTATTGTTTGATTAAAAAAGGGGCAGCCTTAGGGCTGCCCCTTTTTTTGTTATAATGACGTTTTGTTGTGCAGATAGGCGAAGCCCAAGTGAAAGTTTTTGGGATTCTTAAACCCTTTTGCAAAAGGGTTTAAGCCGCCGGAGGCTAAATCTTTATATAAAAGCGCGGAGCGCATCAAAAAGGTTCTTATCATGAGTACATCCGGTGAAGTCTGGGCTGTTCTGCTGGCAGCAGGCAGCGGCACCCGTCTGGCAAATGCTGTTGGCGGGGTCAAAAAACAATTCCTTGAATGGAAGGGCTTTCCGCTCTTCTGGCATTCCGCAATTACTTTTTCAAATACCCCTGCTGTCTCCGGCATAATCTTTGTTTTTCCTCCTGATCAGGTTGAGGAAATGAAAGAGGTTGTGGCCAAATTGGACGGTGCAGATTCACTTGGCATGCGCTTCAAGGTAACAGCCGGGGGAAAACGCAGACAGGATTCCGTATTCAACGGCTTGAATGAACTTCCTTCAAGGTGTACCCATGTGCTGGTTCATGATTCCGCGCGCCCATTTGCTTCGGTGAAAATGATCAGCGGTATTATCGACCGGTTGCAGGCTGGCGATGAGGCTGTCATCCCGGCAATTGATGTGACCGACACCATTAAAGAAGTGGAAGCCGGGATTGTTGAAAGAACGCTGACACGTTCCCGCTTGAAAGCGGTACAGACTCCGCAGGGCTTTGCATTGCCTGCTCTTTACGCTGCTCATAAGCAGGCGGAAGAAGAGGGCTGGGATGTGACTGATGATGCTTCCATGCTGGAAATGGCCGGGAAGGATGTTCATATTTGTGAGGGAGAAGAAGGTAACATTAAGATGACCAACCCCGAAGATTTGAAAAAGATCGAAGAGGATAAGCGGACCATTCCCTGCGTAGGCTGGGGTTACGATGTCCATAAATTCGGCGAGGGCCGCCCGATGGTTCTGGGTGGTGTGCCCATTCCCGGCGGACCCGAAGTAATTGCTCATTCTGACGGTGATGTGCTGCTCCATGCTCTGGCTGATGCCATCTTGGGACTTTTCGGCGGTGGAGATATCGGCCACCATTTCCCAGATACCTCCGATGCCTGCGAAAATATGTCCAGCGGGATTATTGTAAAAGAGGTCTTGGCTAAAGCTGAAGAAGCCGAAGTTGAGATCGTCCATGTTGATCTCACAGTGATAAGCCAGATTCCCAAACTTTCCCCGCACAGGGAGTTGATCCGCAAGAATGTTGCTTCAGTTTTGGGCTTGGATAAAGCTCAGGTTAACGTGAAAGCAACCACTGAGGAAAAGCTCGGATTTACCGGAGAGAAAAAGGGCATTAAAGCCGTGGCCGCGGTAACCGGCCTTAAAAAGATTTAGGTTCCCGGCATGAGCGGAAAATTCTTTTTGAAATTAATCCTGACACTGGTTTTGCTGGTTGCTGTTGCTGCCGGAGGATATTTCAAGCTGGAGGAGTTGTCCGCTGCCAAGGTCCGTGAGTCCTTGGATCGTCATGCTGATATGGTCCGGGTTGATTTCGAGCGGGCCTTACTCAATCCTTTTGACAAGTCATTGCATGTCTGGGGGCTTGAATGCCGCCTTGCCAACGGGGCAGGATGCACCGTCCGAAAACTGGAAGTCGATTCTTTTGATCATGAACACAACCCGCCTCGTTTTTTCCGGGGCAGGGTTCATGGTGTTTCCATTCCGGTAGAGTTCATAAATATGGGAACTCTCGCCCGTGATTTTCGGAAAATGGGTTATGAAAAGCTGGATTTTGACCTCTTTGCCGACTACAGCTATGAAGACGAAACCAAACGGCTCTCAGTTAAGTCGATAAATTTTGACGGCCCGGATCTTTGCCGGGTAAGTGCTGGTTTCAGTCTCGGTGATGTGAGTCTGCGAGGCCCGGGGATCGGCGGATTTATCGGGACCAGCATGCTTGACGGTTCCTTTGTCTGGCAGGATATGTCCCTTACAAATAAAGTTGTGGCTCTTTCTGCAGAGAGTGAAGGAGTCGGAATTGATGCTTATCGGGACAGGCTACGGGAATCACTGCAATTGGAAATGCAGGAGGCGAGAAGTCTCGGGAATGGCTATGCTGAGAATTTTTATGCCGAACTTATAAAATTTATTGAGAATCCCGAGAGGTTGGTTGTCCGGGTAGAACCGACCGAACCTGTGCCCCTGATTTATATGTTTATGGGACGCAGTTTTGAAGAATTGCTTGACCTTTACGGGATTACGGTCGAGGCAAATTTTTATTCACGAAAATAAGGAGTGGCTATGCGCCTTTACAATACACTCAATCGGAAGAAGGAAGAGTTCGTACCTTTAAACGGCAACAAAGTTAATCTTTACGCCTGCGGTATCACCGCCTACGACCTCTGCCATATCGGCCATGCCCGCTCTTCCGTTGTTTTTGATATTCTGGTCCGTTATCTGCGCTTTAAGGGTTACGATGTGACCTTCGTGCGTAACTTTACCGATATTGATGACAAGATCATCAACAGGGCAAATGAAACCGGGGTCACCGCCACTGAACTGGCCGAGAAATTTATCGGCGAATTTTACGTGGACATGGATAAGCTGAATATCCTGCGCGCAGATATCGAACCCAAATGCACTGAGCATATTCCTGAGATGATCGAGTTGACCCAGACTCTGATTGATAAGGATCACGCTTACGCTACTCCGTCCGGCGATGTTTATTTCAAGGTCCGTTCTTTTGATGGCTACGGGAAACTTTCCGGCAGAAATATCGAAGACCTGCAGTCCGGTGCGCGCATTCAGCCCGGTGAAGAAAAGCAGGATCCTCTTGATTTCGCACTCTGGAAAGCTGCCAAGCCCGGTGAACCTTCCTGGGAAAGCCCTTGGGGACAGGGCCGTCCCGGCTGGCACCTTGAATGTTCAGCCATGAGTGAAAAATATTTCAAACTTCCCTTCGATATTCATGGTGGCGGACAGGATCTTAGTTTCCCCCACCATGAAAACGAAATTGCCCAGAGTGAAGCAGCTACCGGAAAGGAAATGGCTCGTTTCTGGGTTCACAACGGTTTTGTGCAGATCAACTCCGAAAAAATGTCCAAGTCTCTGGGCAACTTTTTCACCATTCGGGATATTCTTGATAAGTTCATGCCCGAAACCCTGCGCTATTTCCTGCTGACTATGCATTACCGCAGCCCCCTCGATTTCTCATTTGAAGCTCTCGAAGAAGCGGAAAAAGGTATCCGCCGCGTATACTCCGCACTGGAGCAGACCGGTGAAGCCCTGAACAAAGCCAAGTGGTCGAAGGCTGCTCTGCCCGAAGAGGTAGTGGCTGAAATCGAAGATGCTGAGAAGGGTTGGGCCGAGGCCATGGAAGATGATATGAACACTGCCGGAGCAATGGGCCATATGTTCACTCTGATCCGTCTGGCTGGACGTATCGCTGAAGAGAAATCATGGCGTAAGTCTGAAGGCGGACGCGATGCATGGATTCGCATTCTTGAAGACATGAAAAAATGGGGTGAAGTGCTCGGTATTTTCACCCGGGATCCTAAGGAATTCCTCGAAGAATTGAAGCTTTGCATGCTTGAGCGTAAAGGAATTGAAGTGGCAAAAGTTGAAGAGCTTGTTGCTGCACGTCAGGAAGCACGCAAGAACAAGGATTTTGCCCGTTCTGATGAAATCAGGGATGAACTGATTGAACTCGGTGTGGAAGTCAAGGATACTCCGCAGGGAGCTGTCTGGTCCGTGATTTAGTCTTTATTTTTTAAAAATGCATTTTTTTAAGAAACCGGATTTCGATCCGGTTTCTTTTTTTTTGTTAAAGGGGTAAGATAAAAGAAAAACTAATCTCTTTTGGGGTGTACATGCGAATTGGGTTGAAGGGTAAAAGCTATTTGATTGTCTCTTTGATTTGCCTGCTGGTTTTTGCGGGCAGTGTCTTGCTGGTATATAAGCTTAACAGCCGCGCCATATCCAAGGTTGAGAAAGTGCTTGTGGAAGAAAACCTCAGCCGTGCCGAATTTGCCGTTAATGAAAATTCCCAAGCATTGAAAAGTCTTTGCCGTGACTGGGCATGGTGGGATGATACCTACTCATTTTTAAAAAAATTCAATGAACAATACGTCCTTTCAAATTTAACTCCGGAGGTTCTGGTCAACCTTGATCTTGATATGATCATGTTTTTTGACAATGAGGGCGGATATTATTTCTCACATTCTGCTGAAGGAACTGACTCTATAGAACTTTGCTTTACTACCGAAGGTTGTCAGGGAAACAAAATAATCCGTAAATGCGGTAATGAAGGTTTGACCGGTCTTGTCAGAATCGATCACAGGTTGATGCAGATCAGCGTACAAAAGATTCTAAAGAGTGATCTGGAGGGAACTCCTGCGGGAGTTATGATTATGGGCCGCTATTTTGGGGACCGACATCTGGAAAAGCTGGGCAATGCTTTGCAGATGGATCTTTTTTTCAGGGAATTGAAAGATGTTCCTGATGAGGATGTTTTTTTTGATCCTCCGGTAAGTGGAGAGGGTAAGCTTAAGGGGTATATGGTCCTGCGGGATGTTTTCGGAAAACCTCTGGTGCTTTTAGGTTTAGGCATGGACCGTGATGCTTATGAAGTAGGGAGTTCCATGTTTAAGGTTTTCCTGTTTTTCATGTGTTCCGCCATTTTACTGCTGGGGGTTGCTGCCACTTTCGTGCTCAACAGGTACTTTGTCTCCCGGGTGAAGAGAGTGCAAGAGCAGCTGCGGGGTGAATATTTTACCGGTCCCGAGCAAAGGACAGTTCGTTTGAGTGGAAACGACGAACTTAGCGATTTATCTGAATCAATAAATGATATTTTGGTATTGCTGCAGGAAGAAAAAGCCAAGGCAGAAACTGCCAGCAGGGTGAAAACTGAATTTTTAGCCAACATGAGCCACGAGATTCGAACTCCTATGCATTCGATTCTAGGAATGGTGGAGTTGCTTAAAGAAACTAACGTTGACGATGAACAACGGGAGTTTTTAAATATTGCCGGGACCGCCGGGGAAAGTCTGCTTGAGATAATAAATGATGTCCTTGAAATTTCGAAAATTGAAGCCGGACATTTGCAGATAGAAAGGCATGAGTTTTTACTTCGCGAGATGGTGGAAAGAGTGGTTAGTGTTTTTGCTTTGGATGCCGCTCGTAAAGGCTTGAAGGTGGTTTGTCATATTGATGAAAACGTACCTGATAAAGTTGTTGGTGATGCAACCAGGATCAGGCAGGTTTTGAATAATCTGATCAGTAATGCAGTAAAATTTACCAGCAAAGGGACAATCGTGGTCACTGTCTATTGGGAGGCCGAGAAGCTTATTTTTGCGGTGAAAGATGAAGGTATCGGGATCGCGGCAGATAAAATCAACTATATTTTTGAGAGTTTCACTCAGGCGGATTCATCGACTTCCCGCAAGTATGGAGGAACAGGACTTGGTTTGCCCATTTCTCGTAAGTTGGTCTCCATGATGGGCGGAGAAATTTTTGTATGCAGTAGCGTTGGAGAGGGAACTACTTTTCGGTTTTATGTAAATCTGGGCAGTGTTTAGCGCTAAGTATTGATTCGCATGATTATTCTTGCGGTTAGTTATTGACACAGGCAATATAAGATTTAACTGGTAATGAAGTGTAGATAAAACAACCTGTGAGGTTCAGATGTCAGATTTACTTGGATTGATTGCGGTGTTCGCAGTCGTTCTCATCATCGTGAAAGTGGTGATCCCCAAAATGGGAATATCTCCGTGACAGATCGGCAAGGGACCCCGTGAGGGTTCCAACGATAAAAACGGCGGCTGCGGGGGCAAATAACAGATGCCCATCTATGAATATAAATGCAATGTTTGCGGGCATGAATTCGAGGAATTGGTATTTGCATCCAGTTCGGAAAATCCTGAGTGCCCTGAATGCAAAAGTCCGGATACAGGAAAGCTCCTATCTTCATTCAGCTCCGGCGCTTCATTTGTCGACCCTGTTCCGGCTGCTCCTCCTTCCGGAGGCTGTGGTGGGTCCGGCTTTTCATGAGGCTAAGAATTTCTTCCGGTCGGAAGAGCAATAAAAAACAGTCCCCGATTCAAAAGAATCGGGGACTGTTTTTTATTGGAAAATTAGCAGTATGCTTGGCGCATGCAGCCGATAAGCGTCTTGATTCGACAGTCATAGGTATGCTCTGCCAGTATTCTTTTACGGGCTGCTTTCACTATATTTAGGCGCGCAGCCTCGTCGTTCAAGTATTTATCTATTAGCTGAGGAATTTCTTCCAACGAATTGTAAACGGCTAACTCTTTGCCCGGTTCGAACAACTTTTCCATCTGGTAGCGATGGTCTGTAAGGATAAATCCGTTACAGGCCGGGACATCAAAGACCCGCTGGTTTACAGCCCCTTTCATTTGCTGGCTGGTACAGTTGAAGTTGATTTTGGAGCAGGGATAAAAGCGGGGCAGGTCATCGTAATAGGAAAGTTCGCTGTGGTATTCCCATGTAGATTCGTTTGCCAATAGTTGTTTCCAGCCGTCATCACCCACGATCAGTGGGTTGAAACCCAGAGTCTGTTTTACGCAGGAAAGGCGGTATTCGAGAGTTGCCTGCCAGATAACCAGAGTTTCAAAGGCAAGTTTACGGTGGGGAATTACCAACCCTTCGTATTCCGGGACAAGCTCAGGATAGTTGTTTTCAAGAAAATTTACGACTGAATGTTCGTTACCTTCGCCGAATGCATGGGCGACTTCTTGATACTTTTCAGCCAGCAGTCCGGAAATTCTGGCTGCCTCCATCCTTCTGGCGGTCTTGTGGACCATAGAGTTGCCCACAAAAGAAATATCCTGCGCCCATTTACTTTCCGTGCAGCCCTTGGAGGGGAGGAATCTGGTCTGGTCTGTGCCCAGCGGTAAGTGGAAGATTTTGTTGAAACCCATTTTACGCAGGGAGTCCATGCGGTCTGCGTCCCATGTGAAAATGGTTGTGTTCTCGTTGGCCTGCGCCTGATACAGGGGCAGAATCAATAGGGGGTTGTCAACAAACCATGAAGCCAGCGGCAATTGAAATTTATGGAGCAGGGTGTTCAAGACACCTTCCTGATCCACTCCCAGATGGTTGACTGTAAGTACAAAGTCAGGCTTGAAGGTGTTGATAGCTGATGAAATTCTAGCCACGAATTGCTCCAGCTCCATCTCTTTGGCGTCCATGTTGATAAACATGTGCGGTACACCCTGACGCTGGCAGGCGGCGACGATTTCACCCATGAGGAAATATTGGCTGGTTAAGAGCAGGATTCGCGGCTTTTCATTTTGAAATTTGGGCCAGATAGGAAATTCAACCGTCTTGCCCTCCTGCTCAATGAGCAGTTTTTCTGTTTGGGCATAGAAGGGGGATAGGCGCAGGTAGAAAGGATTTTTTAACAGCTGGATTTTATTGCCGGACGTAGATTCCAGCTCCATAATGTGCGCAGCTGCATTTTGTGGGGAGCTGGTATTGATCCAGATTACTCTGGAATCTTTGCGAAGCTCGTCTTTCAAACCGCTGGCAGCGAGTATCTCATTTTCGCAGTCAAGGATGAGCAGGGGGCGGTCATTTTGTTTAAGAAGTTCTTTTGCTGCCACGCCGATGCCGGAACCTACCAGCAGGGGGATTTTGTTGTCATCAAGCTGTGAGGTCAGCTCTTCTTCACGGCGCAACCCGTATTTGCCCCACATATGTTTTGTCCTACCGTCAGCAGTGATGCGTATATCAGTAAGAGTCTCTCCGTCTCGTATGGCTTCCGCAATATAAGTTGTGCTCATCAAAGATACCTACCACGAGTCACGGGCTGGTTTATGGTAGAAGAATTCAAGTCTTCTGTTTTTACTCTTATTTTCAGGAGAGTCGTTTTTTACCAACGGCTGGGTGTCGGCATAGCCAACGGCTTTGAGCCGTTTGGGAGCTATTCCTCCTTGTTCAACAATATAACGCAGTGCACTTGCGGCCCTTGCTGACGAGAGTTCCCAGTTGGTAGGAAATTTTTTGGAATGTATTTCGGAATTGTCCGTATGTCCCCGGACCACAAGGTTATAGTTGTGATCCTTTAGGATACTGATAACTTTGTCCAACACCTTGTGCGCTTCAGGCCTGAGTGTTGCCGACCCCGGCTCAAAAAGAGTCGCCGAATCGGTATTAACCAGAACACCGTCCTGATCTGCTTTTACCCCGGATGACTTGCGGGTAGCTTCATCTTCATCCAAAAGAGCCTTGATTCGCAGGACCAGACCAAGCAACCGTTTATCGTTGCTGTCCATTTTGACTTCTTTTCGCTTCAGGTCTGAGGGAGTCAGGGCAAGATTATCTTCTTCCTTGCGTTCCATCTGCACCCCGAAAGCTTCTTTGAGCGAGCCGAGCAATTCCTTGAACTTTGCAAGGTCATTGTTCGCAAAAGAAAGCAGAAGGACAAAAAAGCAGAGCAGAAGGGTTACCATATCCGCGAATGTAGCCATCCACGGCGGAAGCCCTTCTTCCGGCGGCGGATCATTATTCTTCGGTTTGATGATAACTACTTTGGCCATGCCGCGCTCTTATCTTTATGCGGTAGCATCACGCAGACCCGGAGACAGGAATGCTTGCAGCTTTTCTTTAACAATTGAGGGGTGTTCACCTTTTTGAATGGCGACAACGCCTTCAACCATAATTTCCATGTATGAGGCTTCCTCAATGGAACGTTCTTCAAGCTTTTTAGCCAAAGGCAGAAAGATTACGTTGGCCAGGATGGAGCCGTAAAGGGTTGTCAGCAAAGCAACCGCCATTGCAGGGCCGATGGCGTCAGGGTCACTGAGGTTCGAAAGCATCTGTACCAGACCGATCAGCGTACCGATCATTCCGAAAGCCGGTGCCATGGCTCCCATCCCTTTCATGACCGCCTGGCCTTGAAAATGTCGTTTTTTCATGGCGTCAATTTCAAATTCCATGATGGATCGGACTAAATCTCCGTCTGTACCGTCGGCTACCAGAATGACTCCTTTCTTAAGGTACTCATCGTCAATGGCAACTTTTTCAAGAGCAACAAGGCTTTCTTTACGTGCTGTTTCAGCGAGAGCTACGATCTGGTCGATCATGATTTTGGGGTCTTCGGATTTGGCGAAGAAACCCTTTAAAGCAATTTTGAATGCTTTAAGTACAACTCCCATGGGAAACATAATGAAGCAGGAGGCAAATGTTCCCCCGAAAACAACAACCATTGATGGAGGATCAATAAAACCGGCTGCATTACCACCCATGACAATGGTTGCCGCGATCAGACCGAAACCGCCTACAATTCCTATTAAAGTTGCAATATCCATACTTGCTCTATTTCTTTAATGCGGGAGAGCCCACTTTGATTTCGTTGTTTTCATAGTAGAAAAAAACATTTTCCAGAGGTTCATTCACCTGCATATATGCGGGACCGATGCTGATCTCCACGCCCGATTTTACAATGCCCTGAACCATAATTCTACAACTTTCCAGTTTTTCTGCCTGCTGGATTTTACCCCAAAGCTGCTTCTTCTTGTTTTTCAAAAAGCGAATCTTCATTTCGCATTTTTCAATTTTACCTGTGAATTCAGCAGTTGTTGAGGCGCCGTTACTCATGACTTTCTGCAGGTCTTTCACGTCCAGTTCCAATACAGAAATTTGAGTAGAAATTTTGTCTATCTGGAGAAGCAGCAGCGGGTTGTATCCCACAATGACCTGCGAAGCAGCACTTAAGCCACCACCTAATTGTTCACCAATGAATACAATTTGGCCACTGTAGCATCTGCCACCGGCAAAGCGGCCTTTTACCGCAAACTTCCCTTCGCAATACACTGTAGTATGCATGCAGTTCTTATCAATGATAATATTGCCGCTGCTGACAAGTGTTGCGTTCTCACAAAAAGTTGTACGAAGCGTTTCTTTGGATTCAATCTGACCTTTGGTGTTGCCTTTTATGCCTCCATCGCACTTGAGGAACCCGGCAGCATGCACATTGGCCTGTTCAATCACCCCTTTGACATTGATGTTGTTGGCTTTTACATCCAAGCCGGATTTGATTGAGCCATGAACAACCATGTCGCCGACAAAAAAAATGTTTCCGGTGGAAAGGTTTACGTCTCCACGTACATTGAGCAATTCTTTTACAGTAATCAAGCCTTCTTCATTGTAAAAGACATAACCGTTGCGGGTGGCAATCAGTTGATTTGTGTTTTCGGGATTGATTTTAGTGTTAGGCCCGCGCGGGAATTCTTTTTCAGGGTAATAGCGCTGTCCCAGAGGACATTTCCCGTCTTCATCCGGTTCTTCCCATTGCGCAAGGACCTGACCGATGATGACGCTCTGCACATAGCCCATATTGTAATAATCTACGCTCCCGTCATTTTTTTCTACCGGTTTAAGATCTGTGTAATCGAAGTCAGGGTCAAAATAGTGCTTGAGACAGGGCATGCGGATGCTCCGTAAATGCGGGGACGGTTAAGGGATTTCCCTTTCGTCTTCAATGATAGTGAAAAAGGAAATGAGTCTTACAAGTTCAAGGGTTTTGCAGATCTGTTCACTGGGGCGCAGAAGATACATATTCTTGTTATTGCTCTTAAGTCTTGAATTCAGTGAAACAAGGAAGCCTATCCCTGAACTATCAAGAAAAAGGGCTTCTGAAAGGTCGGCAACAATAACTTCAACTTCAGAAGATTCACTGGCCTTTTCTACCTGTTCCTTGAATTCGTAGATGGTTTCAATGGTGACCTCTTTTCCACATTTCAAGGTCATAATTCCATCTTGAATTTTTATTACTTCTTCCGCCATTGATCTTCCTTTAACTTGCGGGTCAGTCTTATTATGTTTTTGTCATTTTCTTTAATTAATTCAAAAGAGTCCATTAGTTCTGACATGATAAACATACCCCTCCCTCCTACTGCTTCCGGAGAGGGCATGGAAAAATCGATAGACTTTGAACAGAGGCCTTTCCCCCAGTCTGCAATCTCAAAGATGATATGCTCGCCGGGATGTACTTTGATGGTTAGTTCAAGTTTGTTGCAGTCTTCGATTTTGTCATAGGCGTGTCGTGCCACATTGGAGCAACCTTCTGTAAGGACAAGATCCATGTCGTGGAGGAGGTTTTCATCCGCTACAAAATCCTTAAGAATGATTATTGCCTTGCGGGCTACTTCCCTGCTTTCTTCAGGGGTCGGAATTGCTTCCAGCACAAAGCGATGCATGATTGCTCCATGTTTATTGTCAGAGACAAATAGTCGTCCTGTCCGACGTTACAACTTCTGGATGCCACAACTAATAAATTTTAATATACCTAATCCTCCCTTTTTCGCAAAGGAAGTCAAGGTAAAACCTGAAAATTTAGACAAAATCCTTGGAATCCAGAATAATTGTGACCGGGCCCCAGTTGACGAAATCAACATTCATCATAGCTCCGAACTGTCCTGTAGCTACTTTTGCAGGGGCCTTCTGTGCAATATCCGCAACCAGCCTGTCAAAGAGGTTGCTTGCCAGTTGCGGCGCGGCAGCTCCGGTAAATGATGGTCTGCGTCCTTTTTTGCAAGATGCATAAAGGGTGAACTGGGAAACCAGAAGAACGTCGCCCTTAATGTCCTCAAGTGAGCGGTTCATGCGGCCTTCTTCATCTTCAAAGATCCGCAGCCCGAGCATCTTATCTATCAGTGTATTCCAGACTTTGGATTCAGGAAGCTGTTCCGTGTCCTCCTTACCGAATCCGGCCAGCACCATGATACCGGGGCCGATTTCGCCAACTGTTTTACCTTCTACTTCAACTTTTCCGCCGCTTGTTCTTTGAATGACCAGTTTCATTCTAGTCCTCGAAGTATGTTGCTACGGAACTTTCTTTTTCTGAAACTGAGGCAAACACCATGCGTACATGCTCGTTCTCAACGCGTTTCTTCATTTCTTCATAGATGTAACGGGCAATGTTCTCAGAAGAAGGGTTGCGGTGCTCAAAATATTCAAGGCTGTTCAGGTGCTTGTGGTCCAGAGTGTCCAGCACTTCATTGAGTTCTTTCTTCAGCTCTTTGAAGTCCATGAGAATTTCAACTTTCTGGTCGAGGCGGTCTCCCTCAATCTCTACCTCAACACCGAAGTTATGACCGTGCATGTTTTCGCACTTTCCACCGTAATTGCGGAGCTGGTGTGCGGAGCTGAAATCCTTCTTTACCTTGAGTTTCCATTTACCTTTAGACATATATCTATTCTCCATGAATTTATTGAATTAATGAGTTCTTGCCGTTTCCGTTCTTGCGCCACAGGTTGAATTCTTTCCAGAAATCCCCATTGGGCTTGATGTTGTAACCATGTCCGAGGCGCAGGGTGCAGATGGAATCGGGAAGAAACATCTGTAAGGTTATCGGTGCTGAACCGGGGTATCCCGCGAGGATAGCTTTCAGCTCGGCGATGCCTTCATCAGAGCACAGGGAATGGTGTACGGAAAGCGGCACCGCTTCCTGACAACCTGCCTGCGCATTTTCCAAGGGTGAAATTTCATCGCACATGACCTTGGATTCCGGCATAGCCTCTTCTTGGCCTTCTTCCGGCGGCGGGTTGTCCACCTTGCCCTTGATCAGCAAGGGGATATCCTGCCCGAGGTATTGGTGCACCTCTTCATAGGTTTTGGGAAAAATGATAAGTTCTCCGGACCCGGTCATGTCTTCAATGGTGGCAAAGGCCATCTTCTTACCGGACTTTTTGGTGATGATCTCTTTGTATCCGGTGATGATGGCACCCAGTTTAACCGTGGCTTCGTGGGCCATGTTCGGGCAGTTTTCAATGGTCTGCAAACCGAGTCGGCTCATTTCGTTACGGTAAGAAAGCAGGGGATGACAGGTCAGGTAGAAGCCGAGTGCTTCTTTTTCAAGACGCTGCATTTCCTTATCATCCATTTCCGGCATGTTGAATTCTTCAAAGCTGACCACTGCCGGTTCTTCAGCTTCACCGCCTCCGCCGAGCATGTCGAGCATGTTGATCATGCCGGATTCTTTCTCTTTATTTTTCTTCTGACCGTAGGAAACAGCCTTATCAAGAGACGCAATCAGACCGGAACGGGTTAAGCCCATGGAATCAAATGCCCCGGCCCGGATCAAATATTCAATTACACGCTTGGTAACACGGCGCAGGTTTACGCGGGTAATGAAGTCGATGAAATCTTTGAAAGGACCATTAGCCCTACGTTCAGCGACAATTTCATCAATCGCTTCTTCTCCTACGTTCTTGATCCCGGCCATACCGTAAATGATGTCGCCTTCGTACACTGAGAAACGGGCCACACCGAGGTTGATGTCCGGCTGCCGTACAGTAACGTCCATGTCTCGGCAGGCGTTAATGTACATGATGATCTTTTCGGTGTTGTTCATTTCAGTACTCATGAGTGCCGCCATGAATTCCACCGGGAAATGTGCTTTGAGGTAAGCTGTGTAGTATGAAATCAGTGCGTATGCTGCGGAGTGCGATTTGTTGAAACCGTAGGCCGCGAACTGCTCCATAAGGTCGAAGATATCGTTGGCGGTCTGCTCCGGAATGTTGTTTTCCTTAGCACCGTCAACAAAGCGGACCCTGTGTTTGGCCATCTCTTCGGGAATCTTTTTACCCATGGCTCGGCGGAGCAGGTCACCCTCACCGAGTGAGTAGTTGGCGATGGTCATTGCCGCGCCCATAACCTGTTCCTGATATACGATAACCCCGTAAGTCGGCTTAAGGCTCGGTTCAAGGGTCGGCCATAGGTAGGTTACTTCGATTTCACCGTGCTTACGTTTAATGAATTCATCAACCATACCGGAACC
Source organism: Maridesulfovibrio pacificus (SeqCode) (assembly GCF_048612815.1). Classification (NCBI taxonomy): domain Bacteria; kingdom Pseudomonadati; phylum Thermodesulfobacteriota; class Desulfovibrionia; order Desulfovibrionales; family Desulfovibrionaceae; genus Maridesulfovibrio; species Maridesulfovibrio pacificus (SeqCode). The sequence goes on along the minus strand of NZ_JBLZNE010000001.1, from coordinate 2,786,842 downwards.
CAGCGGACCCGGACGGTACAGAGCGAGCATAGCGATGATGTCTTCAAAGCAACTGGGGCGGAGCATGCGCAGGTATTTACGCATACCGGAAGATTCAACCTGAAAGACCCCGTCGGTGTCCCCTTTACAGAAAATATCAAAAGTGTCCTGATCATCAAGGGTAAGGGTATCGAGATCCGGTGCTTCCTTGCCCTGAAGACGGATGATATCGAGGCAGTCCTCGATAACAGTCATGGTACGCAGTCCCAGAAAGTCGAACTTGATCAGGCCGACTTTTTCGACCTTTTTCATGTCGTACTGGGTCACGATTTCGCCTTTTTTACCTTTGTAAAGAGGGAGATAATCGGTCATGGGCTTATCGGAGATGACAACTCCGGCCGCGTGGGTCGACGCATGGCGGGACATGCCTTCCAGACGGGTGGCGATATCCATGAGCTTGGCGATCTTTGGATCGGTGGCAACCATGTTGCTCAGTTCCGGAATAGCTTCAACCGCGTTGGGCACGGTGATCTTGGCTTTCTTGACTCCCAGTCCCTGCGCGATGACCGCAGGGTCATCGGGAACGAGCTTGGCTATGGGGTCGGTCTCTGAAAAATGCATGCCCATTGCTCGACCAACGTCCTTGATTACCGCTTTGGTTTTCATTGTTCCGTAGGTAGTGATCTGAGCTACGTGGTCCCAGCCGTACTTTTCGGAGCAGTATTTAACTACTTCGAGACGACGTCGTTCACAGAAGTCGACATCGATATCAGGCATGGAGACACGCTCAACGTTAAGGAACCTTTCAAAGAGCAGGTCATAGGGGATGGGGTCGAGGTTGGTGATTCGAAGTGCCCATGCAACGATAGAACCCGCTGCCGAACCTCGGCCCGGACCAACGGGAATCCTATTGTCTTTTGCCCAGTTAATGAAGTCCTGAACGATAAGGAAGTATGCTGGGAAGCCCATTTCATTAATGACGCCAAGTTCGTAATCAAGACGCTCCCAGTATTTTTCTTCGTCAATTTCGTAGGGTGCGCTTTCGATGCGTTTTTGCAGACCTTCTTTGCAGAGTTTTACAAACTCGGTCTCAATGGTCATGCCTTCGGGAAGTTCATATTCCGGGAAATAGTAGTTGCCCAACTCGATTTCGAGGTTGCACATCTCGGCAATCTTCTGGGTGTTGGCAATGGCTTCCGGCACATGGGCGAAATATTCTTCAAACTCTTCCTGCGGCTTGAAGTAAAGCTGGTCGGTTTCCATGCGGAAACGTTTCTCCGCATCAACCGTGGTCTGTGTCTGGATGCAGAGCAGCAGGTCGTGTGCTTCGTAGTCTTCTTTGGTCAGGTAGTGACAGTCGTTGGTTGCAACAAGCGGCAGCCCGGTCTGTTCGGCGCACTTGAAGATCCGTTCGTTAAGGTCTGCCTGTTCCTTAAGTCCGTTGGCCTGAACCTCAAGGTAGAAGTTGCCGGGAAAAATGGATTCGTAGGTCTTAGCCATCTCAATCCCGGCATCAAGGCCTTCATTCATCAGGACGCGGGGAACCTCACCTGCAAGACAGGCCGAAAGGGCGATAACCCCTTCGCTGTATTTGTTGAGCAGGTATTTGCTGACTCGCGGTTTGTAGTGGAAACCTTCAAGAAAACCGAGGGAGCAAAGCTTGATGATATTTTTGTAGCCCTGCTGGTTTTTGGCCAGTAATACCAAGTGGTAGCGGACTTTCTTATCTTTGCGTGTGTGGGCCAGTTCATCATCAATCTCTCCGGGGGCAACATATACCTCACAGCCGATGATGGGCTTGATGCCCATGTCCATTGCGGTCATGTAAAAGGTAACAGCACCGAACATGGAACCGTGGTCGGT
>NZ_JBLZNE010000001.1:2372500-2780000 GCF_048612815.1 Maridesulfovibrio pacificus (SeqCode) | reverse complement strand
AAAAGAACCCCTGTTAGGGGAGTGAAATAGAACCTGAAACCAGTTGCCTACAAGCTGTGGGAGCAGACTTGATCTGTGACCACTTGCCTTTTGCATAATGGGCCAGTGAGTTAATCTGTAATGCAAGGTTAAGCAGTGATGTGTAGCCGTAGCGAAAGCGAGTCTGAATAGGGCGACAAGTATTGCGGATTAGACCCGAAACCAGGTGATCTATCCATGGGCAGGCTGAAGCTTGAGTAAAATCAAGTGGAGGGCCGAACCGTTGTAAGTTGAAAATTACTCGGATGACCTGTGGATAGGGGTGAAAGGCCAATCAAACTTGGTGATAGCTGGTTCTCTCCGAAATATATTGAGGTATAGCCTCAGGAGTTTTCTTGCGGAGGTAGAGCACTGACAAGGCTAGGGGTCCCACCAGATTACCAAACCTTATCAAACTCCGAATGCCGTAAGATATATCCTGGGAGTCAGACTGCGGGTGCGAAGGTCCGTAGTCGAAAGGGAAACAGCCCAGACCGTCAGCTAAGGTCCCCAAATCCATGCTCAGTGGAAAAGGTGGTGGAGTTGTATAGACAGCCAGGAGGTTGGCTTAGAAGCAGCCATCCTTTAAAGAAAGCGTAATAGCTCACTGGTCTAACGATTCTGCGCCGAAAATGTAACGGGGCTAAGCATGGTACCGAAGCTACGGGATGCGTCTTTGACGCATCGGTAGGAGAGCGTTCTCAGATGGGATGAAGGTGAATCGGAAGGTTCGCTGGACTAATGAGAAGTGATTATGCTGGCATGAGTAACGATAAAACAAGTGAGAAACTTGTTCGCCGTAAGACTAAGGTTTCCTGGGTAAAGCTAATCTTCCCAGGGTTAGTCGGTCCCTAAGGCGAGGCCGAAAGGCGTAGTCGATGGAAAACGGGTTAATATTCCCGTACCAGCAAATGTGTGCGATGGAGGGACGCAGTAGGATAGCTCAGCCGGCTGTTGGATATGCCGGTGTAAGTGCGTAGGCTTGAGAAATAGGCAAATCCGTTTCTCTTTAAGGCCGAGACACGATGCCGTAACTTTACGTTTGAAGTGAGTAATTCCAGACTGCCTAGAAAATCTTCTAAGTTTAGCATTTGTTGACCGTACCGCAAACCAACACAGGTAGTCGGGTCGAGTAGACCAAGGCGCTTGAGAGAACTCTGGTTAAGGAACTCGGCAAAATGATCCCGTAAGTTAGCGAGAAGGGATGCTCCAGATGGTGACTTGATTCACTTAATGAGCTGTTTGGAGCCGCAGAGAATCGGGGGGGGCGACTGTTTACTAAAAACATAGGTCTATGCTAAGTCGTAAGACGATGTATATGGACTGACGCCTGCCCGGTGCTGGAAGGTTAAAAGGAGGTGTTAGACTTCGGTCGAAGCTCCGAATTGAAGCCCCAGTAAACGGCGGCCGTAACTATAACGGTCCTAAGGTAGCGAAATTCCTTGTCGGGTAAGTTCCGACCTGCACGAATGGCGTAACGATCTCCCCACTGTCTCAACCAGAGACTCAGTGAAATTGAATTACCGGTGAAAATGCCGGTTACCCGCGGTAAGACGGAAAGACCCTGTGCACCTTTACTATAGCTTGACATTGGGTTTAGGGCTATCATGTGTAGGATAGGTGGGAGGCTTTGAAGCCGGCACGCCAGTGTCGGTGGAGCCAACCTTGAAATACCACCCTTGATAGTCTTGAATTCTAATCCAACGCCGTTATCCGGCTTGGAGACAGTGTCTGGTGGGTAGTTTGACTGGGGCGGTCGCCTCCCAAAAAGTAACGGAGGCTTGCAAAGGTTCCCTCAGGCTGATTGGAAACCAGCCGTCGAGTGCAAAGGCATAAGGGAGCTTGACTGTAAGACAGACATGTCGAGCAGGAACGAAAGTTGGTCTTAGTGATCCGGTGGTTCCGCATGGAAGGGCCATCGCTCATAGGATAAAAGGTACGCCGGGGATAACAGGCTGATCGCGCCCAAGAGTTCACATCGACGGCGCGGTTTGGCACCTCGATGTCGGCTCATCACATCCTGGGGCTGAAGCAGGTCCCAAGGGTTCGGCTGTTCGCCGATTAAAGTGGTACGCGAGCTGGGTTTAAAACGTCGTGAGACAGTTTGGTCCCTATCTACCGTGGGCGTAGGATAATTGAAGAGGGTCTGCCCCTAGTACGAGAGGACCGGGGTGGACGAACCTATGGTGTTCCTGTTGTCACGCCAGTGGCATTGCAGGGTAGCTAAGTTCGGAAGGGATAACCGCTGAAAGCATCTAAGCGGGAAGCCTGCCTCAAGATTAGTTATCCCTATGCTTTAGCATCTAAAGATTCCAGGTAGACCACCTGGTTGATAGGCTGGAGGTGTAAGTGCAGTGATGCATTCAGCTGACCAGTACTAATAAATCGTGCGACTTATTTTTCTTCTCTTCCCTTAACTTTAATCCTAAACGATTGAAGCTAATGGAACTCTAATTCTTCTCTATTAAACCATATATTTTTGCTCAAAAAGCAAGCTAAATTTGCTTGCGGCCATTGAGGAGAGGTCACACCCGACCCCATTCCGAACTCGGAAGTTAAGCTCTCCTTCGCCGATGATACTGCTAGGTAGCTAGTGGGAAAGTAGGTCGCCGCAAGCTTTTTTATTTTCAAAGCCCCCTTGTTAATTCAAGGGGGCTTTACTTGTTGGGGCGGATTTGTTTTTGATGCTCAGGGCCTTGGGTGGATGGGAATGGCAATACTCAGCGGTTCGCCGAGCACTTTCAGCAAGCCCAAAAGGGGGCTCTCTGAAATCCTGAGAGGAATATTCCGTTTGTTGTATTGCTTATTGGGAGCCAGTACTCTTGCCTGTTGTCGTTTTGAAGGGTATCAATTCTGCTGAAAATAACATTTCAGGAGAATATAATGCATATCGAAGATTATGAATCCTATGAAAACATCGCATTCGAAAATATTGATCTAGAAGATCAGACTTTGCTGGAAGTTAATTTTTACAGATGTACTTTCGAAGCTTCTTCTCTTCAGTATGCCGAGTTTATAGATTGTGAATTTCAAGAATGCCGTTTCGTAGGCTGTAATATGTCTGTTGCAGTCTTTTCAAATTCAAAGGTTATCGATACTGAATTCCGTGATTCAAAGTTGCTGGGCATAAACTGGGGAAATCTTGGCCCAGTAATAGTGGCCCGTTACTCCAATTGCCTTATGGATAGATGTGCCTTCAGCAGTCAAAACTTGCTCAAGGTTAAATTCAGTTCCTGTTCATTGAGAGAAGCTTCATTTTCTGATTGTAAGTTGGCGCGAGTAAAATTTGATGATTGTGATTTTGCAGGCTGCCAGTTTCATCAGGCTGATTTGAGTAGTGCTGATTTCACCTCGTCCAGAAATTACTTTATGAATGCTGAGACGAACAAACTTAAAAAAACTAAATTTTCATTACCCGAAGCTGTTTCATTGCTGGCCAACCTGGATATTGAGCTGAAAGAGTAGACTTATTTTCCAATAGCTCTTCCCCAGCGTGTTCGCAGCATCTCACAAATCTCTTCTTGTGTATTAGCTGTCATTAATTCCATATCAAGTGGAATGCGGTTATCGAGAGCAGCTAGCTGTTTTATATAATTGTCGACCCTCCGGGATGAGAATTTATATACCTTGCTTTCGAAGAAAATTTTCTCTGCACTGTGAAGTTGCAGATACATAGTTGGTGCAAGTCTGGGCTTCATGAATGGAGAGTAGTCATCCTCATCTTCTTCAGGATCTGGAGTCGGATGCTCAATAAATATATCTTTAATATTTTCCCATGGAATATATTTGGTGATAGTTCCATTTAGTCTGATTCCGTCATCACTTGTTTCCAAAAAATATTTCTGTTCATTGAGAGTTATCATCTTCCAGAGAAACGCAATTATTCCCAGTGTCGCGAGAATTCGAGTAAGATAAATTTCACCGTTGCTTTGTGCGGGATAGGAACCGAAAATGCTGAAGAGCAAGAATCCCATGGTTCCGAAAAGACCGAAACCACACAGTGCAATACCTACTGGACGCATGTCATTTCTTAGAATAATTTCTTCTGGCAATACAGACTCCGGTGGTCATGAAAATTACATCCTGTTATTATATAAATATTTTTTATTAAAAATGTCTATACGAATTCCAGAAATCTGCTGACCGCATCATTTGCATTTAGATTCAATCTTTTACTCCTCAATTAATTTATGCTTACACTTGTCCTCTCTGCATTGATTCCCCTGTTTCTAATGGTCATAGCCGGTGCTGTTTCGTTCCGGCGTGAAATACTGCCCGAAAATTCTGCAACAGTTCTGAACGGGTTTGTTTATTATTTTACCTTGCCTGCCTTGCTGTTCAGTTCGCTGGCTACAACTCCGTTTGAGGAAATTGCGCAGGTTCGTTTCATAGGCGGTTATCTTTCAGCAATGATCGGCGCTTACTGGCTTATGTTTCTGGCTTCGAAGCTTATATTCAAGGACCATTTCACAGAAGACGGAATCCGGGCCAGCTCAGGTAGTTTTCCCAATTCAGCTTACCTTGGCCTACCGATCATGATGTATCTTTACGATGGTAGCAGGCAGGCCTTGATAGCCACTACGCTGGCCATCATCCTGCCAATTGTCATTGTCATAATGGTCGTGGCTACCTTTGAACTGCACCGGGCGGATAAAACCAAGGCTACTTCGGGTATAATCGGGCAGATAGCTCTGTCCATGCTCAAGACTCCCTTGATTGGAGCTTCTTTTGCCGGAGCAGCATTCTCTTTTTTACACTTGGAGCTACCGGGATTTCTGGCTGACGGATTGCATAATTTCGGCATGGCTTCTGTTCCTTGTGCCTTGTTTGCAATCGGAATTCTCATTGTCCGCCAGAAGATGGAAATGAAATGGTTCAATATCGGGTTGGTGAATTTTTTTAAATTAATCTTGCATCCGTTTCTCGCTGCCGGATGTCTATTTCTTTTCGGAGTGCGAGGACAGGAATTGCTTATGGGCGTGTTGTTGTCGGGAATGCCGACTGCGGCGTTGTGTTGTGTTCTTGCTGAATCATATAACACTTGCGAAACTGAAACTTCAGCCACCGTGCTGGTTTCTATGATTTTATACATCCCGACCATGTTCCTGACTCTTGTAGTGGCCGAAGCTTGTGGTATACCCTTGATTCGTGGTTAGGGTTTCTTTTTCTAGAAATAGAAAGGCCGGGGTGATTTCACTCCGGCCTTATTTTTTATTGGGCTGCTTTCTGCAGGGCGATGGTTCTTAACTGCTGCATTTTGGCTTTATCTTGCAGCAGAGCTTTCATTTCCGGATTATTGGATATGATGAATGATATTAGCGAGCTGGTCAGTTTTTGGTCAAATTTGGCTTTGCTTTCGGTGAGGATAATCGCTGCGAGAATGGGATTGAGCCCGGGTCTGTGGTAGCGATCAGCAATCATACCGCAAAAGGCATCTGAGATTGCGCAGACTTTTGCTTCCAAAGTAATTGCATCTCCCCGCCTTCCTTTGGGATAGCCGCTGCCGTCCAACCGCTCATGGTGATTAAATACACAGGATTTGATGATTTCATCCCTGATTTCAAGGCGGTTAAGCATTTTTTCTGCAATATCAACATGCTCCTGCATGCGCATTCTTTCTTTATAAAGCAGTTTTGAGTTTTTTCCAGTTACTGCCGACGGAATCTGAGTCATGCCCAGATCGTGGAGGACCAGTCCCAATGCCAAGGGTTTGAGGTCCATTTTTTCGCCGGGTTTGTAGAGAACTTTTAAATAAATGGAAGTGCCGACAAAAAGAGTGTTTACCACATGGCAACACAGGTCTTTTTCCCGCTTAAGGGTGTTGAAAAAGTATGTCCATCTGTTGGGATCAACCCACACGTATTCACAGAAAATAGCTAGAACAGTGCCAAGTTCGGCTAGAGTTTCGCCTATAGGATTGGAGTAAAAAGAACGTACTTTTTCCAGAACACCTTCATAGAAAATTTCAGCAGCTGCAGCTTCATCCAGAAAATGTTCAGTTAGTAATGCACCGAGGTTCTGACTGATGTGACCGGCAAGTGAAGCATAGTCTTCTTTAGAGATGAACAGATTCCCGTCACTACAGTAGTTGTTAACCAGTTCCTGTTTCTTGCTGGAAAGTCTTGTCTCCTTTGCAAAAAGAGGGACGACACGTTGAAATTCGTCATCGTGAATACATAGAGATACAGGGAGTTTGCTGCCGAATGTATTTAAAATATTAAAACTGATTTGCAAGAACTCCTCAGTTCCGGCATTCTGGCTTTCCGCATCATTGTTCATGTTACTGATTCCTTTCAGTAGAGAGCACTTTCCAAATGCTAAAAATTAAACGATATTGAAGATTATTATAGTGGGGTTAAAAAGTAAATACCCGTCTTAATATATTGTTAATCTTTCGTTAGTTTTTATAGGTTTTTATCGAAAGGTGCATGATGCAGTGCTTAGCCAGGTACTATTAAGAGTAATTTAAGAGCAAGATTGAAGGTAATTTATGGCTGACAAAATACCAGACAAATTCATGAGTGTTTCAAAAAAAGTACTTGAAGAAGATCCGGATTTGAAACGTAAGCTCGAAAAAGTCATGGGGCGTGTTGCGGATACAATTGTGAAAGCAAAGTATGTTCAAGATGATTCCCCGACATCACCGGAAAGCAAAGAGAGTAAGGATTAGGCTCTTGGTTCTTAGAAAAGATTGTCGCTTTTACCGTAAGATTTCATCTCACCACGGTATGCTGAGAGGATGTCTTCTTTGCTGATAAAGCCGCTAAAGCTGCCGTTTTTCATTACCGGAAGGGTGCGCTTGCCACTGCGGTTCATTATTTCAAGAATTTCTGCCGCTCCCATACCCTGTTCTATGATGGGAGCATTTCTGTCTATGGCTACCTCACCGATATTACTTTGTTGCTGATCGGGGTCCAGAATTGATGATCGCGCTGAAACAACGTCCACCATGCCGATGAATTCCTGAGTTTCGCTATTTATAATGGGGATGTGGGTTTGACTGGTGCTGGTTAATACTTTCAGGAATTCGCTCACCGTCATTTGCGGGCAGGCATAGGTCAGTTTATCGTGAACGAGCTGATCGGTATCTATATCCGCCAATATTTTTTCATCCGTTTTAGGGCGCAGAAGTTGTCCTTTCTCCACCAGATCCCGAAAATAAAAAGACGATGGTTCAAAAGAGTGAGTGAGCATGGATGAAAGGAAAGTGACGATCATGATGTGCATCACCGCCTGATATCCGTGGGTGATTTCCAGCACCAGAAAAACACTGGTCAGGGGAGCCTGCATCACTCCGCTGACGACTCCGGCCATACCCAGCAGGGCGTATGATCCTTCGCCGGTTAGTATGTTCTGGGGAATTATCTGGGAGATTACCCGGTAATAGAATGCGCCGAAGAGAGATCCAATTACAAGGCAGGGCGCAAATATTCCCCCTAATCCTCCACTCCCCAGAGTCAGTGATGTCGTGACTATCCTGAGCATTCCCATAAAAGCGATAAGCGCTATGCCGTCAGGCAGGGTCCCGTGAATGGCCATTTTGATGGAGGTGTATCCTTCGCCGAGTGCCAGCGGAAAGAATATACCGATTATCCCCACGGCCAGACCGCCGCAGGCAGCTTTGATCCACGGTTTATTGGTCAAAGAGGAACAGGCGGAACCTACCTGCCGGATCAAGCGGACAAAGAGCACTGAAACCAGTGCGGTCAGTACCGCCAGCAGGATGGAAGTTCCCAGATCGGTAATTCCCATGGGCGGGAATTGATCATTGAAAGGGATAACGTTGCCTTCAAGCAGTCTTGATGTCTGAGTGGCGACAACTGAGGATATTGCAATGGGAATTAGATGGTAGGGAGTCCATTCTCCGAGGATGATTTCTACGGCGAAGATCATCCCGGTGACGGGGGCATTGAAGATTGCTGAAATGGACCCTGCTGCACCGCATCCGATGAGGGTCATGCGCGATTGTCCACTCATTTTAAATATCCGGGACAGGTTCGAACCCATGGCGGAACCACTGACTACGACCGGTGCTTCCGGTCCTGCTGAGCCGCCGCTGGCAATGGTCAGTAAGCTGGTCAAAAGCGAGCTGATGATTGATATGGGGCGAAGGATGCCCTGTTTTAAGCCCACTTTTGCGATGACTTCTCCTACACCGTGCCCGCCTGATTCCTTGAATATATTTTTACTCAGGATAACAGCAAGAGTAGCGCCCACTGCGGGCAGCATGAACATCCACCAGTGCTGGGAATTGGTCATGCGCAGCGTGCTGAGATAATCAAGTGCCCTGTTCAAAACCACGGCAGCCAATGCAGAGCAACACCCTATTACGGTTGCGGCAAAAATGAGTTTTGCATTGCGCGAAGGGGCCCGTTTATGCAGGAAGTGTTTCAGTTCCGCCGGGCTGATGTTGTTACCTGATTTGATCATGGCTGCCTGATTCCTTTTGGGACTTAATAGAGTAGTCCTACCACAGCTCCGGTCATGCAGGTAGCCAAAGTTCCTCCTATTACTGATTTTGTACCCAGGGCTACTATCTCGTCTTTACGTGATGGGGAGATAGATACAAGCCCGCCGATAAGAATTCCGAGGCTGCCGAGGTTAGCAAATCCGCACATGGCATAGGTCATGATAATGGTTGAACGCGGGGACAGGGTCCCGGCTGGAAGTCCGGCAAGTTGCAGGTAGGCGAGGAACTCGTTGAGGATGGTTTTGGTCCCCATGAGCGAGGAGGCAGTGTAAGCTTCGTTTGCCGGGATACCCATCAGCCAGACCACAGGCCACATGATGATACCGAGGATGCGTTGCAGGGTCAGCGGTTCGTTTTGAAAGTCAGGCAGAAAGGCTAGAATCTGATTGGTCAGCGCAACCAGAGCAACGAGCACGAGAAGCATAGCCACAACATTGATAAGCAGGGATACTCCGTCGGAAGTGCCTTTGACTACTGCATCCATGGAGCTGGAAGCAGTACTTTTTATTTTAAGGCCGTCTTCGCCCTGATGGTCTTTTTGCTCAGGGACCATTATCCGGGAAATGAGGATAGCCGCCGGGGCACTGATAATAGAGGCGGTCAGGATATGTCCTATGGCACCGGGAAGGACCGGATTCAAAATAGAGGCGTAAAGAACAAGCACTGTGCCGGATATTGTTGCCATACCGCTGATCATGAGGGTCATGAGTTCGCTGCGGCTCATCTTGTTGATATATGGGGCGATGATGATCGGTGCTTCGACCATGCCTACAAAAATATTGGAAGCAACACCAAGTCCCAATGCTCCACCTATGTCCATTGTTTTTTGCAGTGCTATGGAAAATCCCTTTACCACTACCGGAATGATCCTCCAGTAGAAGAGCAGGGCGGAAAGTGCGCTGACCACGAGAATCAGCGGCAGGGCCCGGAAAGCAAGAGTCCAGCTTGCTCCCGGAGATGTTTCAGCAAAGGGAAGCTGCCCTCCGCCAAGGTAACCGAAGATAAAGCTTGTTCCGGCTTGTGTAGCCTGCTGCAAAGCATCTACAGCATGGTTCAAATACATGATCAGGTCACTGAAAAAAGGTACTTTCAACATGAGCGTCGCTACAGTAAATTGAAGAGCAATCCCGATAATAATGTTTTTCAGACGGAGTTCCTTTTTGTTTTCACTGAACAGCCATGCGATAAATACCAAACCGAACAGTCCTACCACGCTTTGAATCATTTTTTATTATCCTTTGTAAGCAGAGTATTTGAAATATTAATGTGGATTACATTATCCTAGGCCGGGCTGCAATGGTGATGGATTTTGTCACTGGATTTTAATCATGTCTCTTGAACCTTTCTGTTTTTGAAGTTAGTATCTTTCAAATTGTGTTCTAAGTAGGAAAAGACCGTGAACTGAAGGTGATCCTGCTCTTGGAGAAAACTTCTGATGTAGGGAATGTCTATATGAATGTTGAACTTGCTAAGCCGTTTATCAAGGCTGCAGTGGATGTGCTGTCAATGATGGCGATGATCACTCCGAAGCCGGGAAAGCCTTATGTAAAAAAGACCAAGACCGCTGTAGGTGATGTTACGGGGTTGGTTGGTATTGCCGGTGATATGAATGGTACAATATCAATATCTTTCTCAAAGAATTGTGCGGTAACCATTGTTAAGAATATGCTTGGCGACGATGTTCAGGATATCGTTCAGGATGTTCAGGATGCTGTTGGTGAGATTACCAATATGGTGTCCGGTCAGGCCAGGGCTGGACTTGCTGAACAGGGCCTCAGTTTTTCCGGGGCCACACCTTCGGTAATTATGGGAGATAACCATACCATTACCCACATTGCCAATACTCCCATTATGGCTATCCCCTTCACTACCGATGCCGGGGAATTTACCATTGAATTCTGTTTTGAATAAAAACAAAGTTCCACTGTAAAAAAGAGAGATTACAATATGTCTATGTTAATCGGTTTCAGAGAAAAATCTTTCTTGGATAAGATCAGCATTCTCAATGAAGTTGCCACTTCAAAAGATCCGGTGGAGCTGGAAGCTCTGCTGGATCTTTTTCAGAATCCGCTTGAAGATACTTCTGTTGACTATATGGTTGTAACCGCCTTGAATGGTGTTCTTTCCGCAGATGAGCAAAAAACGGTTGAACTCCTGGGCAAGGAAGAAGGCAAGTTGCGTATCCTGTGCATCAGGGTTTCCGGAGAATTCCAGTTCAAGAGTGCTGTTCCTGTTCTTATGCAGCTGGCCGAAGAGACTGCTGATCCAGACTTTTTGTTTGAGGTCCTGACCTCGCTTTCAAAGATTGGTGGTCCTGAGTCTCTTGAGCTTTTCCGTTCCAATATCAATAACGACGATGACCTGATCGTGGTTATGTCCATAGAGATGCTTGCTGAACTCAAGGATGATCAGTCCATCCCCGCACTCAAGGGATTTGTTGAGCGCAACAATGAGGACGATCGCTACGAAGTCTGTGACCTGACTACATGGAAGGCAGTTGAATGCCTAGCCGCCATAGGTACGGACGAAGCCCTTGATTTTATCGTCTCCAACCTGCACCACCGTAATCCCACCGTACGACGTGTAGTGACCGATTCCCTGACTGTTATGGGCAGGAGGGCGGTACCGTATCTGAATAAGATTATCAGCCCGGATACTGCCAAAGATGACATGATCCTCGCTGCCAACGTGCTTGGTTTCATCGGGGATAAGGAAGCTCTTGACGGGCTGATGGATGCCATTGAGAAGCAGTACTCCACCGACTCAAGTGTGAAGTACGCCATTTATGAAGCCATTGGCAGAATCGGTACCATGAAGGGTGTGATCAGCCTTATCGACGGTCTCGAAGATGACGACGAACTCATTACCGTGGCGGTTATGACCGGCCTTGACGGACTGGTTAATCCCGGTGTGACCAAAAAGCTGGTGGAGATCGTAGGTCAGGGCGGCAGCAAGGCCGGAAAGATTCTGCGAGCCATTGTTACCGCTAAAGCAGTGAATGTATTTCAGGCTCTGTATGCTGAAGGCAAGATAGGCCGTTTTCTGATGAATGCTGTGGCAGCTTCCAAGGATGCTGAAGTTCATGAAGCTTTCCGGGCCAAGCTGTCCGAGATAGGCGGTGCAGAAGCAGAAGCGGATATGGCTAGGTTACCCGAAGCTGTTGTTGCCGGCGGCAAGAGGGCTCTGGCTGTGGATGACTCCAAATCCATGCTTGCGCTTTATCGAAGCATTCTTACCAGTGGCGGGTATGAGCCCACTGTGGCTGAAAACGGTCAGGATGCATACTCACACATTGAACTCAGTGAAGAGTTTGATGTGATTATCACTGATATGAACATGCCGGTTATGGATGGAATGGAATTTGTCTCTAAGCTCCGTCAGACCAACGGTTATGCAGATATCCCAGTAATCATGGTTACTACCGAATCTGAGTATTCCCAGCAGGAACTGGCCCGAAAGACCGGGGTGAACGATTTTATTACCAAACCGTTCACTGCTGATCAGCTCAAAGCCAAGATTGCTGAATACGTTTCTTAAAAAAATAGATCACAGCAAAGGGGGAACTGTTACGGTTCTCCCTTTTTTTATTGATTTTGTATTTTGCGGATTGCTTCAACCACCATTTTGCCTACCTGTCTGCTGTAAAGCATGGCTACGTGTCCCATTGCGTGGGTGCGTTTGATATCCCATTCTTCTGAGGTCGGTTCAAGGTTGGCCCACGGCTGAACCATTTCATCGGTGGGAGAGATGATAGCTGTTTTGGATATATTCCGGGGATAGCCGATTTTGTTCTTTCCTTTAAAGAGACTGCTTTTCGGGTGCAGACTGCGTCCCAGCCTTCCTAGTGCAATGCTTGCCAGACTGCTGCCGCGGTAGGGGGTTCCAAGGGTGATGATTCCTGCGCACATCTTTTCAATCTCGGAGTCCTGAGCTGCTCCGCAAGAAAGCAGCCCGCCGAGACTGTGTCCGGTGAGGATGATCTTTTTGCCCGATTCCAAGTGTAATTTTGAAATTATATCCCGTAGTTCCAGCACGAGTTCCGGATAGGATGTAGTAAAGCTGTTGTATTGCCATGTGTGCTGGTTGGAGAATCCGGCAAAATTCAAACGGTAACGCATTACCAGCCATGCAACCTTGTTATGGTACAGCCCGTGGGTCATAAGAATGGGCGTTTCATCCCCGTTTTTTCTAATCAGCGGCAGATTGCTGAGAAAGGTGAGGGGGCGGGTGCAGATGGCTATGATCAAGCTTATACCTGCTGAAACAGTTGCCCGGGCAATATCCTTGATCATCTGTCCTGTGCCCCTATTGCGCATTTCCGTTCTGTTGCAAAGGGCGGCAAAAATGATAAGCGGCAGTGGCAGCAGGATCAGCAGGGCGGTGAAAAATAAAATTATCATCATGGTCGATGTGGGGTTGCGGTTAACATATTCTGTTTTCAATTGACGCAAAATGTTTCCGCCTGCAACATAATTATCAATCTTTACTGTTAAAAATGGAGATCTGGAGTGAAGAATACTGTTTTAAGTCTGGATATCGGCAGCGGAACTCAGGATGTCCTTTATTACATTAAAGGTGTGGAGATTGAAAACTGTTTCAAGTTCGTACTGCCTTCCCCGGCCCGGGTGGTGGGGGAACGGATTAAGGAATTGACCGGACAGGGACGCGATATTTATCTTTCGGGCCGGAATATGGGAGGCGGTTTCGGAAGGTCCGTCTATCCTCATATGGAGGCCGGGTATAAAGTCTATGCGCATCCCCGGGCGGCTCTGGCCCTTGGTGATGATCTTTCCCGGTTGGAGAGTAACGGGATCATTCTTGCCGATGAAAGACCGGAAGGATGTGCGGAAGTTCCTCTTGCTGACTTTGATGCTGCATGGTGGAAGAATTTTTTTAAGGCAGCAGGTCTGGAGTATCCTGATTATGTAACTGCATCGGTACAGGATCACGGTTACCATCCCGGTAAAAGCAACCGTATAGGCCGTTTTAATCTTTGGAAGCATTTGCTGCTGGAGAATGATGGGCGCCCGGATAGTCTGGTTTTTGAAACCGTGCCTGAGGAATTTACACGTATGGCTGAATTGCAGGATAGCATCGGTGGCGGGGCTGTCAGTGATACCGGTGCTGCGGCGGTGCTCGGAGCCCTTTTTGTTGATGAAATAATGGAACACAGCCACAGTCAGGGTGTCTGTCTGATTAATGTAGGCAACAGCCATACTGTTTCATTTCTGCTCTATAAGGGAGCTGTTTACGGTGTTTATGAACATCATACCGGAAACATGACTCCGGAAAAATTATGGGATGATTCCCAGCGGTTCCGGCAGGGTAATATCAGTTTTCAGGATGTGTTTGATGACTGGGGGCATGGTTGCTTGACCCTTGAATTACCTGAAGAAGCGCAGGGATTTGCTCCCACTTACGTGCTTGGCCCCCGGCGTGCCCTTTTGAACGGTTATCCTGTTGAGTTCCCGTCTCCCGGTGGGGATATGATGCTGGCCGGATGTTTTGGTTTGATTAAGGGATTGGTCATGAAGGGGATATTGTAGTTAATAAAGTTACTTCTAGTCTTGCTCTGTACTGGTAATGACGATAATGGTGTATGAGATAGATTCACTACTTATGATGATCCGGTTCATCTAGATTCATAAACGGAAACAACAGATTCGGAATTATGCTGCGCACATTATTATTTGCCACATTGCTGTTCCTGCCCGGATGTACGGATATTTTTGCCGAAAGATGGCTGTCCGCTACTCTTACCGAGCTTGGGGCCGGTAATCTTGATAGGATTCTTATCCTTGGTGCGGCCATCATTATTACAGTTCTGCTTGTTTTTATCGGCTTTCTGTACCTGAACATAGACAAGAGAAAGAAGGTTGAGATCGAACTGCAGCGTGAGCGTGATCTCATGGGCAGTATTATGGAAACCAGTCCTATGGGCATTCTGGTCATGGACAATGACGGTAAGATTATTTTTGCCAATGATCAGGCAGCGCGGGTGCACGGTGTGGCCCGGGAAGAGATTATCGGCAAACAGCATAATGATCCCATCTGGAAAATTACTGCCCATGACGGATCTCCCTTTCCCGAGGAAAGGCTGGCCTTCAGTCGGGTAATGAAAATCCGCAACGCCGTTCTCGATATCCGCCACGCCATTCACTGGCTGGACGGCCGCAAGGTCCTCCTTTCCATCAACGCTTCGCCGATTATTTCAGACGACGGCAGCATCAAGAAGGTTGTCGCTTCTGTTGAGGATATTACCACCAGAAAGAAGGTGGAAGAAGCTCTCAAGGAAAGTGCATACCGTTTTCGCTCATTGGTCAAGACCGCTGAAAGCGTGATCATACTACTTTCTCCTGACAAGAAGATTCTTGAGTTCAACCGCATGGCTGAGCAACTTTTCGGTAGAACCCGTCATGAGGTTCTTGGGCGTGATTATTACGAACTTTTTGTCCCCGAAAGGCTCTGGCCGGATCATAACCGCCAGTTTGCCACGGTCCTTTCCGGTAATCCCCTGCGTTTGCTGGAAAGCTATGTGGTCGCCAGAGGCGGCGAGGAGCGGATGATCCAATGGTCCCTTTCACGGTTGCTGGATGCCAAGGGCGGTGCTCTGGGCGTGCTTGCGGTAGGTCAGGATATTACCGAGCGCAAGCGCAGTGAGGTGGAGCTTTGTGAGGCCCGCGACGCAGCTGAAGAAGCCAGCCGTGCCAAGAGTGAATTTCTCGCCAACATGAGCCATGAAATCCGTACCCCGATCAGCGCAATTATCGGTATGAGCGAGATGACCCTGAATACTAATCTTACCGGAGAACAGCAGGGCTATCTTGTGACAGTAAAAAAAGCTGCGGAGTCTTTGTTACATATCATTAATGATATTCTCGATATCTCCAAAATCGAAGCACGTAAGATGGAACTTCGGCCTGAAGATTTCAATCTTTATGACATGCTGGAAAAGCAGCTTTCCGTGCTTAAGGTGCAGGCTGAGGAAAAAGGTATCGAATTGCAGGCAAATGTCAGCGATGATGTCTCCCGCTGCTACCACGGTGATGAGTATCGCTTGGGGCAGATTATAATCAATCTTGTCGGTAATGCCATCAAGTTTACTGAAAAAGGATATGTGGAAATTTCAGTGAACCATGTGGGAAGCTTTGAAGAGGGAGCGGTTCTTGAATTTCGGGTCAAGGATACCGGAATAGGTATTTCTGAAGATAAATGCGAGAAATTATTTGAAAGTTTTGTTCAGCTTAATGCCGGATATTCAAAGCGTCATCCCGGAAGTGGATTGGGACTGGCAATTTCCCGTCAGTTGGTGGAAATGATGGGCGGGCATATAACCTTCAGTAGCAGGGAGGGCTGGGGGTCGGAGTTTAAATTTACTGTCAGGCTCAAGGCCAGTGTTGGTGAATGTATCGAAACAGATGCAACATTCCTTGATGATAGCAAGAATGATAAGGGATTGGCCGCACGAATTCTGCTGGCCGAAGATAATGCTACCAACCAGCTTTACATTGCCCATTTTCTGACCGACCAAGGCTTTGAAGTGGAAACCGCTGAAAACGGCCTTGAAGCCCTGGACCTGCTGGATAATAGCGGTCCTTTTGATGTGATTCTTATGGATGTGCAGATGCCTGAAATGGATGGACTTGAGGCGACCAAGAAAATCAGGGAACAAGGGAACGAGATTCCAATTATCGCCCTGACTGCCTATGCCATGGAAGGAGACCGGGAAAAATTTCTCAGTAATGGCATGGATGCCTATTCATCAAAACCGGTCAACATCGATGAATTGGTTCAGATCATCGGCAAGCTGGTTCCACGTAAGAAGTAATGAAAAAACCGCCATACTCCTCAGGAATATGGCGGTTTTTTTATTATTGTTCAGTCGTTTTATCTTCAATATTGCCTACAAGGTCCTTGTGCAGAATCCCGGCGATCTGTTCCTTGAAGTCCATAAGTTCTTTTTTGTTGATCCCGGCAATGATGTCTTCTGCGGTTTCGACTTCATCAAAGCCTTTATTCAAAGAGCAGATGAGGTGGATACCTATCTTTCTGCCTTCAAGATCAACGGTGCCGAGAATATTTGATTTTTTTATTTTTTTTCTGACCGCCTGTGGAAGCTGGGGGATAGCGAGGAGCATTTCACGGGGGTAGAACAGGTATCCGAAGGAGAAGTTCTCGGCTGTGAAAGCGTCATTCTGGAATCCGCCGTTGAGGTCCAGATCGCTGCCCTTGGCTGATTCGAGCATCTGCATAATGTCGGAGGCGATAGTTTCAGCGTAACCTTTGTCCATGTTGTTTCTCCCTGAAATATTATGTAGCTTTTAGGCTGTTCATTTGTGACGAAGATAGCCCTGCAGTAGTTGCAGAGCAAAAAAAGAATCAATCATTTGCAGCATGCAGATGTCAAGTTGATACGGAGGCTTCAATAGATGAAATCTTTCAGGAAGGAATTGTGGTTTGAGGTTCCGGGCAGGAGGGCGTTTATCAACATCACGCCGGAAGTGGAGAAATGTCTCGCTGAATCAGGGATAAAGGAAGGGTTATGTCTGGTCAACGCCATGCATATTACAGCCAGTGTGTTCATCAACGATGATGAGTCAGGGTTGCATCATGATTATGAGGTCTGGCTTGAAAAGCTGGCTCCCCATGAACCGGTCAGCCAATACCGTCATAACGGCTATGAAGACAATGCCGATGCGCACATGAAGCGACAGGTCATGGGCCGTGAAGTAGTGGTCGCTATTACCGAAGGGCAGCTCGATTTCGGAACTTGGGAACAGATTTTTTACGGGGAATTTGACGGCGGACGGCGTAAACGAGTTTTGGTAAAGATTATAGGTGAGTAATAAATAAATCCGGGGAAGCCCCGGATTTATTTTTGCGTGCCAAAGGAAGTTTTACCCCACGGCTTGAACACCGAGACCCAGACCAGAAAAAGCAGACAGCCGAATACAGCGAATGCTGATATTTCATTCAGTAATTGGCTGCGCAGGTATTCCGGCGTTTGCAGGGCCAGTGCTCCGGTATTGCCGGAAAGTTCGCTCATGCGATCCAGCCAGGGCATGAAACAGGTGAATCCGAAGATGATCAAGCTGATATTGATGACCCATTTAGTGATAATCCACTTGAATCTGAAAAATCCCCAGGAACTTTTCCACGCAAATATGAATCCGGTAAGCAGGCAGCCCAGTGCTCCTGCTGTGACTACGTATTGATCCACCAGTTTCAAGCATATATCCCGCCCGTAAAGGGCTTCACCTGAAGATGGAACAAACAGGCAGTGCAACAGGACCAGTGAAAGTGCGCCCCCGCCCCAGAGACAGGCACTAAGCATATGCAGGGCGCGAATCCATTTTGTCTGTTTGACGGTAAGTTTTTCCATTTATTTTGTTCTGTTGTGAATATTCAATATTGTTTGCAGTAAAGTATCTCTCTTTATGGGCTTGGACAGGAATTCGTCTGCCCCGGCGGAGATGCATTTATCCCGATATTCAGCCGAAACGTGTGCGGTCAGCGCTATTACTCCGGTTGCCGGAAGGTTGTTTTCTTTTTCATAGTTCCTGAATTTAACTAGAAATTCAGGGCCATCCATGATCGGCATTTCCATATCCAGCAGGATTATATCAAAATGATCATTGGTTGCCAGCTTAAGGCCCTGCGCTCCGTCTGCCGCCATGGCCAGAGTTATGTCAGTGTCCTTTAGAAAATGGCGGATCAGGTCCCGGTTGGGAATATTGTCTTCAGTAAGCAAGATCTTTATAGGCGGCAGCTCTCGGAATTTTGGAGTAGCGGTGGTTTTTTCATGCTCACTGGAAAGTTCCAGCAGTTCCATCATGTTATGCAGAAGCTGTCTGCGTGAAGTGGGAAGCGGTTGACCGCGTCCTTCTATGCCTTGTTGAAGTTGTTTTTTGTCAAAACATGCTCCCTGCTGGAGCATCAGTACCGGTGGAAGTTTTATTCCCCCTTCCTGCAATGAACGGAGTAAGTTCAGTCCTCCGGCGTCTTTTAAGGAAAGGTCATAAACCAGTAGTTTGTATTTGTCGTCCTGCGGGGATGAAAGCAGGATTTTAAGGCTTTCTATCGTAGAGCAGGGGGTTGCGGTCCCATTAAAATAATTAATGGTTTCACAGACTGATGCAAGGGTTTCAGAGTTGCGGATCGCAACCAGAATTTCCGAATACCCAAGGTGCGGTTCCGCAGCAGAGATGGCCTGCGGTGCTCTGGGCAGGGGCAGGGTGACCATGAAGGTACTGCCTTTTCCGGGAGTACTGCTGGCGGTAATCGTTCCCCCCATCAGTTCGGCCAGTTTTCGGCTGATGGAAAGTCCGAGACCGGACCCTCCGTACTTGCGGGTGGTTGAGGAATCTGCCTGTGAAAAAGGCTCAAAAATGGAGTCGAGTTTTTCCGGGGCAATCCCGATTCCGGTATCAGAAATCGTGAAAGTGATATTGTCCGTGGAACTGCTTTCCGGGGACCGGGAAACAACAATGGAAACTTCGCCGCTGCTGGTAAATTTAACTGCATTGGCAAGGATATTGAGCAATATTTGACGGATCCTGGTGGAATCACCAAGGACGATTTCCGGTACGTCCGGCTTGTAGCGCATGACCAGTTCCACATGGCGTGAAGAGGCTGCAGTGGCCTGAAGTTGCATGAGAGATTCAGTCTCTTGCAGCAGGTCAACTGGGATATTTTCCAGCTTAACGTGATTTGCTTCAATTTTGGAAAAATCAAGAATATCATTGATGATTGTGAGAAGAATTTCCCCTGATGATTCGAATATATTAACGTATTCGCCCTGTTCGTCAGAAAGGTCGGTATTCTTGAGCAGATCGGCAACCCCCAGAATGGAGTTAAGAGGAGTGCGTATCTCATGACTCATGCTGGCAAGGAAAGCGCTCTTGGCTTCGTTTGCCTCTTCTGTTCTCAGGATAGCCTGCTCGAGTCTTTTCTCTGTCTTTTTGTGCTCCTCAATTTCCTGATTGAGATCAGCCGTTCTGTTCTCAACTTCTTTAGCCAGAGTCTCTTTCTGCTTTTCCACGGACCGGGTGCGTATGTGTACAAACAGGAAAAACATGATAATGGCCAAAATTCCCAAAATACCTTTAAACCAGAAGGTTTTCCAGAACGGGGGAATAATGGTCAGCTTTAAGCTGGCTCCATCCTCATTCCATATTCCGTCACTGTTTGAACCCCGGATTCTGAATACATAGTTACCCTGGTCGAAGTTGGTGAATGTGGCCGTGGCGTCTGGGGAATCTATCCATTCATCATTGAAGCCTTCGAGCTTATACTGGTACTTGTTCAGTTTTGGGTTTTGATAATCGAGGGCTGCGAAATGAAAGCTGAACATTGCGTCTTTCCATGTCATGGTTACCTGACTGGATTCAGTAATGTTATTTTTCAGATTTGCCGGTGCTCCCATGATTGTCAGTTCGGTGATGACCAGAGGAGGGGGAGTCCGGTTAATTTTTATGTTGCGGGTGAAGACTGGTGATATAAATTAAGGGGAATGATGAGATAATTCGGGATTAACCGGGAAGACACGGGAAGACCTGGGAAAGTTTTTTGAAATAGTGTTTCACTATATGAAACAGTTCAAAGACTCTTTTCCAGGTCTTTTTTGTGCTCTCCGGGGCTTGCCTGAATCACCATGACGGCCCCTAAAAAAAATACCAGCTTTCCTTCTTCCAGAATCGCCGGTTACTATTTTTTGTTAGATGGAAGATCTGCCAGTGTTTTGTGCGTCAACCCTTCGCGTGCTGCGCCAACACCAACAATACTTCCAGACTTTACTTTCTTATCTGTGTATCTGACATCGAGCTGTATTGTGAGATTCAACGGAACCTGCTTGCTCTCAATCCTTTCTTCAATAGATTTCAAAAATGCCTGCCTGGCTTCATCGCTCAGGTGCTCCAAGAATGCCTTGATATGAAAATCGCCCTGAGAAAGCTCAAGAACAGGGGTGGGCTTGGTAAGGTCTATCTTTGTCAGTTGATAGACACCATCGCAGGGAGATGTGATTTCCAAAGTCTTTACAGGCTTGAGTCTTACAAATTTCTTGGCCTCAGTAGCTGGCAATTCAACCCCACCGGCTACCGAAATTTTATCTCCTTCCTTCAAGGAAGAAGCCAATTTTCTGAACGGTGCTTCATATTTTACAGGGTCAAATCCCTGCTTCATGGCCACTTCCTTCATGGACTGAATCGCAACAACCGAGACTTCATTAGCGCGTGCGTTATCCTGCGAGGTTTGGTATCTGTCCCACGCTTGGTACCCTCCCATAGTAATAATGAGGGTGATAAGAACGGCTGCCGTCTTGGCGTTCATGTTTGGAAGGGCCTCCTTGATCACTGATAGAAAGTCAGGATCTAATATACCACTACCTTGACGAATGGCAACCTTGATCAATGGAGCCTCTGAACCCAGAATGTGCGGATATTGCTTACAAAAGTCTCTTAGCTCCCGTTGCATGTCCAAAACAAATTGAGCACTTCTGATGTCAATCCGTTTGTCCCACGTCACACCCTGCATACGGATCGGGATAGTGGCACACCCCTGCATTAGTTCCACATCGTCAACTGTTGCGCGGCCTTCGGACACTTCCCACATGAATGTAAGCAACTGGTCTAAATTCTGAATCTGGGCCATTCTAGCTCCTTTTTAGAAATCTCATATACAAATCAATACAACTCTAACCCAATTCTCTTACCTAAAAATTCCCCAATCTATATTCCCAACCGCAGCTACCCGGCTCCAGTTCACCGCTCTATGCCTGACCCCTGCTATACTCTTCAGCCATGTCTTCCCACCAGTCTCTGGGTTCAGCATATTTATCCCTGTACACATCGCTATACATGGCACCCTGATCCTGCACATACTCTGTATCAGGGAGAGGGCCATTCTCTAATAGTCACTCTTGGCGTTCCTCATACTTATCTTTATTCCGGGCATCTTCGGGCAAGAGACAGCATGCGCCACTCAAATCAACCCTTTTAGGCTGTCTGGTGGGTTCGGGCACGGAGTTATGAATGATTCGATCATCATGATCCATGTACCCGTCTTCAAGCATATTTATCTGGATTATATAGTCTTCGTTCTCTTCACGCAGCTTTCGGTTCTCTGCTGACAACGTCCGGTTTTCTTTTCCCTGCGCTATGATTTCTTTGGTCTGCTCTCGTAATTCTTTTACCAGTTGATGATTTTCGGCCCTTTCTTCTGAGAGCTGTTTTTCCATCTTCTCACAATTGGCGCAAATACCCATTTCTGAACTGCCGATGTTCAATTCTGATGCAGACTCGCCAAACAACAGCCAATTAACATCTGTTCCATAATTGGTTGCTATGCTTATTATGAACCCTGCTGTCGGTTCAGTTTCATTTTTTTCGTAACGAATTAGGGTGTTTCTGCTAACGCCCAATGCTTTGGCAAATTCTGCCTGACTTATATTGCCACGAACAAATGAAATCCTTTCACCTAATCTTTCAAACTCCATAACTATCCCACTGCACCAAATTTGGGTTGACGTTGCTCCAAATATGGTGCATAACTAGTTCACACAAACACACAACACATTCAAACCAGTTCACACAAACACGGCTAAAAAAAAGGAGTTACCGAATGGTTAGAACCTCCAAAGAAGTAAAGGACGAATTCCGCAAAAAAGGCATCTCCATTTCCGGGTGGGCCGTAGCCAACGGCTATCCCCCGAATCTTGTTTATGAGGTGATCAACGAAAGGCGGAACCCCACAAGGGGAATGACCCACCAGATCGCAGTCAGGCTTGGCCTTAAAGATGGTGAGATCGTCCAAGACCTCGCAACCGCCATCAATGCCTAATCTATAGCAGCCAGCAGCAACCACCGCAATGTCTAAAAGAAATCGCAAATCAGACAACCGCATGGTGCAATTAACCCTGCCTTTGTCCAGCCTCCCATCGCAAAGCCTTGAAAGTGGCTCACTGCGCAGGTTTGAGGCTGTCAAAGAGGCTTTGGGCCATGCGCTGAAAGAGTGTGGGCTTTCGCGTGACGTGGTTGCGGAAGAGCTTTCAAGGCTCACAGGGCATCAGGTTTCCATCCACCAGCTCAACAACTGGGCTGCGCCGGGGAAAGAGGACCGTCCGATTCCGCTGCACTTCGTGGCTGCGCTCACAGAGATAACGGAAGACTACAGCCTGATCAAGGCTGCGCTGGAAGGAACAGGTTGCAAGCTGCTTGGCCCAGAAGAAGTTGCCTACTTCGAGCTTGGGATCATGGCGGCTGAAGATAAACGGCGAACTAAGAGGAAGAAGGAATTATGGGACAAGATCGGAAAATGATTTTGAGGTTGGGTGGCCGTCAGAGCGGCAGGAACCACGAATTCGAGTGCAGAATCAGGGGCGATCTTTTTGAAATGGTGGCCGACATTCAGAAGGAATTTGAATGGCTTTTTCGGTCCATTCAGAAAGAACAGGACGATTGTTCCCAAGCTGTACTTGGAACTGCAAACGCGAATCCCGTAAGCGTTCATGATTGCGTGTCATTTCTCAAAGCAGTGAAAGTTTCCGCAGGCAAGCTCGCATATATCCATAGGGTTTTTGAGCACCATTTAGATAGACGTTTGGATGCGTTCTGCAAGGAATTAGATCGGGTCGAAGAGATCGAAAAGATGATCGCCAAGAAACCGAACTGGCCTGACCACTCAGACAGGGAAATCGAACTGGTACGCCGCGATGAAGCCTCTTTTAATGAAATGTTCAATGGGAGTTGGAAATGTCTAAAGTAACCGCCGCCCACCGCACACTGAATGTCCTTGTAGCTCTCAAGGGGCATTCCCTGAATGGGCTGTCTAATTCAGAGCTGGCCCAGGGGCTGAACGAAACACCCGTCAACATCACCCGCGCCCTGGCTGTTTTGCAGGATGTAGGGCTGGTCACCAAACTGGAAACCGGGCGCTTTGTCCTTTCCATCACCATGCTCCAGATCGCACAGGCACACGCCAACGAAGTGGACCGGGCGCAGAACCGGATCATGGAGCTTAACCAGAGAGTTGCTGCCGGAGCAGCAGCATACAACTAACGAGGTGAATCATGAGTGATCTCAAATTGGTAATCGCCCTTAAGGACGGAACTGAAATTTACAACTCCGACTTCGTTATGGAGCTGAATAAAGAGCATACACCTGCGGTCGCATTAGATCTTTTTGCGTCCATGCAGCTCCTTCTGCTGGAAGCTTCCGGCGAAGTAACCCAGATCATGCAGGATGTAGTTGATGAAGTTTTGGAGAACAGCGAAGAGGTCGAAGCTTTTATTGGATGGATTAAGGAAGGCAAGCCTTCCGCTTCCGGTCTTATTCAGTGCGGCAGCAATCTAGGTGAAGCAGCCATCACAACAGTAAATATTCAGGAGTAACCCATGAAATACCCATGCACATCATGTGAATACCACAAGGGCAAAAACAATCCTACCAAGGGAATCACCATCCCTGGCGTAACCGGCAAATGCACCAGAACTGACGGTCTGTGCGAGAAGTATGCGAAGGCCAATAAAGTCATCAACGCCCCTGCTGATCCTGACATTGTTGATCTGGCAGACACTACCGAAGCCATGGAAGCACCTCTGGTGCCGGAGATCAGTGAAGAGCGCGGAATGGAACTTAAGCAGACTCAGAATACAGATGCACTGGTTGCGCAGGCCATTGACAATGTTGAAGAGGTTTTCAAGGACCTCGGACGACTTGAAGCAACAACATTTTTTGCGACCGTCGCAGATTCTATGACTATCCAAATTTTTCAAAAAGTAAAAAAATCAAAGGCTTATAAAAATCTACATTTCTGCGACGAAAACGGAAACCTGCGACCGTTTCAGAATATCGAAGAATTTTGCAAAGAAAAATTGGGCAAGTCCTATCGCCGTATGCAGGAACTTTCAAAGAACTTCAATAGCCTCGGTCCTGAACTCTATGAAAGTGCTGAAAGAATCGGCTTCCGTAACAAAGACTACCGCGCTTTAAATGCTCTGCCTGAAGGAGAACAGGCAGTAGTCAAAGAAGCCATTGCTGCTGAGAACAAAGAAGAAGTCTTGGACATCCTTCAAGACATGACTGAACGGCATGTGCAGGAGCGTGAAGAAGCCAAGAAGGAATCAAACGAACTCAAAGCCGATCTTGAAGCCCGTGACAAGCTGCTCAAGGACAAATCCACCCGCCTTGAAAAGGCAGAAACTGAGCTGTTCAAGCTCAAGAGCCTGCCCCCGGATGCTGATCTGGAACTCAAACTGGCCCGTGAAGAAAAGGCTGTGGAACGGCTGCACAAAGAACACGTTGCCATTCTGGCTGCAATCAAGCCCTTCATGCAGGTTGTCTCCGAAGTTCTTGGTGACGGCGATATTTCCGCGCACACCAAAGAACACGCTGTTTTTGAGACCCGGCAGGTCTGCGGAGCCATTAACCAGTTCCTGATGGACTGCTCCATACCTGTTGACTTTGCAGAAATGGTCTACCCGGAATGGATGCGCGGAAATGCGCAGGCCGATCTGGAAGCCGGAAACACCGAAGAACCAAACGACGCACACGGGAGCTGGTAGGCCATGACTGTGACTCTGGGCGAAATAGACGCATTGCGCACCCTTGCAAACAGGCTGGACGAGGTCGGGCATGGTAAGCGCAAGCCGCTGGTACAAGAGGCGGCCAAGTTGCTTAACTGCTCGGAACAGACAGTCTACCGCAGACTTAAGTCCAAGATAGGCTGGGAGTCTGGGCGCAAGAGGCGCAACGACCGTGGCAAATGTTTTTTGGATGAGGAAACGGCCATGAAAGCTTCATATATGATTACCAAGGGAGCTAGCGCAGTCGGTAAGAAACGTCTGCAAATCAGCACCGTGCGCGACATATTGGCAGAATCCGGCCAAGGTTTTGTAAATCCTGAAACAGGCGAAGTTATCATGCCATCAGCTTCCACCCTCAGCCGGACCATGAGGGCTTACAGCTGCCATCCTGATCAGCTTAAAAACGGAAACCCGCATATTCATATGAGAAGCTTGCACCCGAACCATTGTTGGCAGGTTGACCCCTCCTTGTGTGTCCTTTTTTACCTGCCCAAGGGCAAAGTGAAGGTCATGGAAGAGAAGGATTACTACAAAAACAAACCCGGCAATCTCAAGAAAGCAGAACGGGAGCGGGTTTGGCGGTACGTAATTACAGATCATTACTCCGGCACCATCTATGTGCGTTACGTGCAGGCCGCAGGTGAATCTGCACAGGGGCTGGTGGATGTGTTTCTGGATGCAGTTATCAAGCGCGGTCCGCATGATCCCATGCATGGGCTGCCGTTCTTCCTCTATATGGATAAGGGCAGCGCGAACATGGCACACTTGTTCATCAACCTGCTGGACCGTCTCCAGATCAGGTGGGAAACACATCAGGCAGGAAGTCCCCGTTCCAAGGGGCAGGTTGAGTGCGCCAACAGCATCGTGGAAACGCAATTTGAAGCCCGGCTACGCTTCATGGAAATCAATTCCATTGCAGAGCTGCAAGCCGAGGCGGACAAATGGCGGCAGCATTACAATGCCAACGCCATCCACAGCCGCACCGGGAAAAGCCGAAATGCCATGTGGCTGACCATTACAGAAAAACAATTGCGCCTTGCTCCTTCATTGGAGCTGTGCCGGGAGCTGGTCACCACCAAGCCCAAAAAAGCCAAAGTTGCCGCTGATCTTTCCATTTCCCACACCATCAAGGGATATGGCCGCAATGATTACGACCTGCGCATGGTAGGTGGGATCATGCCGCAGATGCAGGTCATGGTTGTGGTCAATCCATACCGCGCCCCGGCAGTGGATGTGACCGTTGCCGATCCCCTCACAGGTGACGAAACGGTCTGGACTGTTGAGCCGGTGAAGAAGGACGAGGCCGGATTCTGGGAGAACGGGGCCATTATCGGTGAGGAATACAAATCCCACGCTGAAACCAAGGCTGAGAAGATTCTCAATGAATTTGATGAAATGTCCGGCACCAACGTTAAGCCGGGTGCCAACCATTGCGTCCCGCCGGAAAACGTCAATCCCATGGCCGATGTCAAACCCGCTCCCGAATACATGCCCCGCCGAGGTCGTGATCTGTGGCTTGATGCCAGCAGGCGCGAGGTTGCCCCTTACAAGCTGGTAGAGGCCGCCATGATCCTGAAGAACAAGCTGGGCGATCAGTGGACTGGCGAAGCATATGCATGGCTCGAACAGCGTTACGGCAATGCCGTTCCCCATGACGAGCTGGACAGCATTGTGGAACGTTTTTCCAGACAGGCCGAGGTTATTGCCCCGCTGCGCGTAGTGAACGGACAGGAGTAGCAAATGTACGAATATCAACAGTTAATGGAGCTGATGAAGGCCAAAAAGATTTCCCAGAGTGGCATGGGCCGCAAGCTGGGCTACTCCTCAACCACCATGTGCCACCTGATCAAGGGGGGTAAATGGCCCAAAGGGAGGGATAAAAACGAGATTAAAGAGGCCATTCTGGACGAGCTGCGCAAGGCTGGCGCGGAAGAATTTGAACTTATGAACCTCTTCGGTCCTGAAGACGGGACCGGGGAAGAACCCACGGAGGAAAAGGTTATGCTTCTTAGAAAGCAGGGATTATTCCCGGAGGCCAAGCGGCATTTCGGTCTGGTCAGAAACCCGTTTGACGAGGTCAACAGCCCGGAAGACGTGTTTCTGTCCAACGACATCCGCTATGTACGCGAGGCTATGTACCACACTGCCCGTCAGGGCGGATTGATCGCAGTGGTCGGGGAATCCGGGTCCGGCAAATCCACGCTGCGCAAAGATCTGCATGAACGAGTCAGGAATGAAAGCAAGCACATCCACATCATTGAGCCTTACGTACTGGCCATGGAAGACAACGACAAGAAAGGCAAGAGCCTTAAGTCCCTGCACATTGCCGAAGCCATCATGGAAGTCATTGATCCCACCGCGCCGCTGAAATCCAGCCCTGAAGCAAGGTTTCGTCAGTTGCACACTGCGCTCAGGGAAAGCAGCCGCGCCGGTTACGCGCATTGTCTGATCATTGAGGAAGCCCACGCGCTGCCTATCCCGACAATTAAGCACCTGAAGCGGTTCTTGGAGCTGGAAGACGGCTTCCGCAAGCTCATGTCCATCATTCTGCTGGGCCAGTCCGAGCTGCGCTACAAGCTGAGTGAAACCAATCCGCAGGTGCGTGAAGTGGTCCAGCGTTGCGAAATGATTGAACTGCCCGACATGAGCGGCAGCCTGCCCGAATACGTGAAGTTCCGTTTTGACCGCATCGGCAAGGATGCCACCAGTATCATCACGGCCGAGGCCATGGAAGCTTTGCGGGATCGGCTGACCGGACCTGCCCCCAGATCCGGGTCAAAGGAATCTGTCTCTCTGGTCTATCCGCTGGCAGTGGGCAACCTGCTTACCGCAGCCATAAACTTGGCCGCGAACATCGGCGCACCCAGCATCACCCCCGAAATCATTAAACAGGTCTAAGGAGTCATTATGAACGACACAGGAAGATCAACTGGCAACGGAGCTTTCAGACCCTCACCCATGGGACCAGTTGGGCAGAGATCCACAGAAAGTTTGATTGATGCTCTCGCCTTTCTTGAAAACGGCGATGAAGAGTCAATCCGCAAGGCCAAGGTCTGCATCCGCTCCGCAGTAAACAACGTGCAGATTCTGGGCAAGTACGAAGAGCGGCCCCCGGTGTTTTTAAACTTTGTCCAGCGCCGTGAAGTCGGCCCGGTTAAGCTGCCCATGGACTCAAAACAGATTGCCAATGACCTTGGCAGAAGGATGGAAAACTAAATGACCACGAACAGAAAGAAGCCGGAAATCATGGTGATCGAGGACCTGCCCGGAGTAGATTCGGCTATGGCGGAACTTGCCGAACTGGAGCGCGGGATCGGCAAACTTGAATCCGACATGAATGAAACAATCGACGCCGCTAAAACTGTTTGCAAGCTCAAGGTTGAGCCGAAAAAGGCCCGCATCAAGGTCCTTGAAGCTGCTCTTGGAACTTATGCCAGCCTGAACAAGGATGAACTGTTCCCGAAAAACAAGAGCAAAAAAATGACCTTCGGCATCATCGGCTTCCGCAAATCCACCAAGCTGCTGACTATTGGTAAAACCACCATAGCAGAAGTTCTTGAACTCCTCAAAGTTCATAAGCTGACCAAGGGTATCAAATTGACTGAGGGCGTTGATAAGGAAGCCATGAAGGGCTGGACAGATGAAAAATTGAAGACTGTCAGAATGCGCCGCAAGGAAGAAGATACGTTCTTCTATGAGATCGCGCAGGAAGACTCGGGGGAGTAAGTCATGTGCTTTGAACAGTATGCATCTGGCCCGGAAAAGATGGTCCCGCTTTCGAGGCTGATGGCTTGTGAAGCTCAGGCCATGAAGAATGCGAAGGTGGCCCAGTCAATGGCAAAGCAGCTTAAGAT
Organism: Maridesulfovibrio pacificus (SeqCode); assembly: GCF_048612815.1. Lineage (NCBI taxonomy): Bacteria > Pseudomonadati > Thermodesulfobacteriota > Desulfovibrionia > Desulfovibrionales > Desulfovibrionaceae > Maridesulfovibrio > Maridesulfovibrio pacificus (SeqCode). The sequence goes on along the minus strand of NZ_JBLZNE010000001.1, from coordinate 2,751,076 downwards.
TGCCGTCCATAGCGAAGCAATGCCGAAAGACTGGACCGAGAGAACAACCAACCTGCTGGAACAGGCTGAAGGAGTCAAGGGGAAGCCATGGGTGAAATAAGACATAAAGTCGAAGAACAACCCGGTGTTTCCATTCACAGGGAAATCCCGGCAGCCCGTGCAGCGGAGAACTTTGACACTAGCCAGATGAGTCAGCGCACTAAAGATGCTTGGAAGAAAGTCTGCGTTGAAGGCGATGCCAGACCGGAAGATTACCGCCATGTTCTGGAATCCATCATGACCAGCGGTGTGGTGAAAGCGATTGTAGATTAACAGCAAGGCCGTCCGTCAGACGATGGGCGGCCATGATATAGGAGTCTGAAATATGACCAATCATAAAAAAGCACTAATCCAAAAAGCAGCCATAGGCCGCCGCCAGATCCCCATTGATGATGAAGCCTATTACACGCTGCTCAGAACCCGCTACGGCGTGGAAAGTTCCAAAGACCTCAGCGTCAAGCAGCTTGGTGACCTTCTCGGCTTGTACTCCAGACAGTTTGGCTGGGAACCCAAGCCGAAGACGAAGAAAGGCAAGGCTCCCAAGGCCAAGGCCGCACAGGCACAGGTTCGCTTAATCTTCGTTCTCTGGAGACAGTTGGCCGAGCTGGGCGAGATCAGGGACGGATCGCGCGAGGCCACGGTGAGCTGGGTGCAGAAACAGACAGTATGCGACGAGCAGCCGGAAGGCTGCGCTGATCCTAACTGGCTGACTCCCAAACAGGCATCAGGGCTGGTTGAAAGGTTGAAGAAGTGGCAGGAACGGGTTGAAAGAAGACTAAAAACAGGAAGCTAAAATGACAACGCGCAACCTCAAGGACTTTGCAGATTTATACGGCAAGGGTTTCCGTGTGTACCATGGGATCATTGATCCTTCTGTTTATGTGCGCCTTGAGTGCAAGAACCCGGAAAAGGCTTTCTGGGTTTGCTACTGGCCGCTCCTGCACTGCTTCGGTTGCAGCAAGCGTTGTGTACCCAAAAAGACAGAAGGCTTTCAGGTAATGCTGAACCTTCCCGATAATCATGCAGAGAAATCCATCCACCAGTTCGACATCACTCCTGAAGAGCTGCTTGCGAATAAAGCGTTCCTGCGAGTTGATGAGGTGATGTACTGCCTGCGGGTCAGCCGCAGCACGGCATACAGACTGGCTGAAGAAGGCAAGCTGATCCGCCACAATGACCCGCCATGGCGCGTGACAACTACCAGCGTACAGGCTGAAATGAACAACGTGGACGAATAGTCCCAAAACCATAACTACCTCCTTTCTACCTCCCCCGGTTTCGTGCCGGGGGAGGTTTTTATTTAGTTTCCCAGCATTCCTACCTTTCTTGGTCCTCTCTAACTACACTTGCTAGATTTAAGCCTGAAAATGCGCTGTCTCGTCTTTTCTTGCTCATATGGGATCGTTGCACGTTTTTACGATTAAAACCCGACAAATCCCTTTTGCAAAAGCCGAGAGAGCCACACGAACAACAATATGGAGGCTGAAAGAATGAAGAAGGTTGAATTGAGGCGTGTCGAACAATCCGAAACTGAAACTATAGGGGTCCTTGTCGTTGACGGCAAAGCGGTCTGCTGGTGCCTGGAAGAACCATGGCGGGACAACGAACCTGATATTTCCTGCATCCCTGCGGGAGTCTATGTTTTTGCACTGGAATATTCCCCCAGCAAAGGGCGTGAATTGTGGACCATCAAGGAAGTTCCGAAGCGTGACTATGTCCGTGTTCACATAGGCAACACAGTTGATGACACCGAGGGTTGCCCGCTGACCGGAAAGGAACCCGGTGAAATGAACGGAAAAAGGGCTGTGCTCCGAAGTGCCAAGGCTTTCGGTGAATTCATGACCGCCATGGGTGACGGAGAAGCTGTCGCACAGATCACCGTCATCGATGTTGATGGCAGCAAGGGCAAAAAGGCCGAGGACGAACCCAAGCCCAAGATGCCCACCAAGGCCGAGGCCAAGAAAGCAAAAGAAGCAGCCCAGGAACAGGAAGGAGGCGAATAGCATGTCTCTCTGGATCAACTGGATAATCGTAATTCTGGCAACAGTACTGGTCGTATGGCCCTGCGTTGATCCCCGATTTGCGGGAAAAGATAAGTCTCTCATCCCTCTGGGGCTGGGCTGTGCTTTTTACATTTTGGCCCTCTATCTCTGGATTGCCAGCGATATGTGGTTGTGGATCAACTGGGTGCTTCTGGGCGTAGCACTGGGGCTTGCCGCTTGGGCACGTTTCTCTCCCCGATTCAAAGGGACTCACAAGTATGGCGGAGTTGTACCGCTGATCATCGCAATTCTTGTCTTCGTGTTGGATGCCGGTTCTTGGATTGCCTACGGAATTTGGGGTGTGTCGTGATCGGTTCAATTCTGGATCTCGGCAGCACCATCATTGACAAGATCTGGCCTGATGCCGGTGAGCGTGAAAAGGCCAAGCTTAAGCTGATGGAATTACAACAGTCCGGTCAGCTTGCCGAACTGGAAGGTCGCTTGAAAATCATGCTGGCTGAGATGTCCGGCAACTGGTTGCAGCGTTCTTGGCGGCCCATCCTGATGCTGGTCATTGTTGCCATCGTTGCCAATAACTACCTGCTTTACCCGTATCTGGCCCTGTTCTGGGACAACGCTCCGAAGCTTGAGCTGCCCACGCAGCTCTGGAGTCTGATGGAGCTGGGGTTGGGCGGTTACGTGGTCGGACGCAGTGCGGAGAAAGTGGCTAAGACCTGGAGGGAGAAAAATGGCTGATCCAATCAGAGAAGCACAAAAAAGCCTGAATGATGCATCAGCGCGGTGTCAGAAAATACAGGCGATTCTTGAAAACCGTAGTTTCAAGAATCGTTTTCTGAACCGTGTAAAGCGGAGTGGATGGCTGTTTGTCTGCTTTTTGTCCGGGGTAATTGCCAGAGTCATCTGGGAGGCGTTTTAGATGAATTTTGACTTTTTCAACCTGTCCGGCGTGGTGGCTTTGACCCAAATCCTTCTCACTTGGTTTTGCTGGAGCATGCGGAAATCGTTTGCCAGCAAAGACAGTGTGCAGAAACTGGAGCAACGAGTTGCCATAAACGAAGTTGCTTTGGGCAACCTGCCGGACGAAAAAACCGTGAATGATTTGGCTCTTGCTATTGCAGATCTTCGAGGAGACATCAAAGGGCTAAACGCTGAAATGAAAGGAGTGACGGATTCTGTGGAACGTGTGGCGCGAGTTCTCACCCGTCATGAAGATCATCTGCTGAATGGAGGAAAATAGTGGAATATTCGGAAACTCTACTAGCACACCTGCGCATTACCATCCTGCAATATTTGCAGGAAGAAGCGAACTACGCGCTCAATGAAGACATCCTGCTGGATTTGACCGTTGAATATGCCTTTGACCGTGACAGCTCAAGGCTGCGCAAGGAACTGCGCTGGCTTGAAGATCAGGGCTTGGTGGAACTCAAGGACGTAAACGGTCTTTACATTGCCACCCTGACCAAGCGCGGTTCGGACGTTGCCAACGGCAAGAAGCATGACGGCGTTAAGAAGCCGGAGCCGAGGCTGTAGTGGCTGACAATAAAGTTGGCCGTGGTCGGCTCTCATCCATCCACACTCTGCCTGAAGAGGTTCGGGTCTTTGTTGTGGACGCGCTGCGGGACAATCGTTTGTCCCAGAAAGACATTCTGAAGGAAGCCAACGCGCTGCTTGAAGAGCTGGAAATGGAAGAGAGGATCAGCAGGTCAGCTCTTAACCGTTTTGCCATGGCCACGGAACGAGCTGCGCGTGAAGTGCGTGTTGCCCGTGAAGTTGCGGAACAGATTGTGGGCGATCTCGGTGATGTTCGCCACTCAGATCTGGGCCGCGCAACTGTTGAGATGGTTCGCACTCTGACTTTTAAAACAGCGAACAAAATGCTGGCCGGTGAAGAGCTGGATGCGGAATCCCTTAAGGATTTGTCGCTGTCTGTTCAGCGTGTCCAGAAGGCCGCCATGGACTGCGCCAAGTTTGAGCTGCTGGCCCGTGATGCCAAGAAGGCAGACGAGGACGATGAACCTAGAGACATTGTTGTCTCCTGGGCTGATGAGGAAGAAGACGATGAGTAAGATGCCTCAGAAAGTCGTCATCCCTTATTCCCCGCGCATTCTTCAGCGTCAGGTTTACAGGGATCAACGCCCTTACCGCTTTTCTGTCGAGATCTGCCATAGGCGTTTCGGCAAGACGGTCATGTCCGTCAACAAGTTGATCCGGCGCAGTATTCAGTCCGAACTGCCGGACTGTTTCAGCTCATACATTGCACCGCTCTACCGTCAGGCTAAAGCGGTGGCATGGCCGTACCTGAAATATTACCTGTGGAACTATCCGGGGATCAGCTTCAATGAAGCAGAGCTGAAAGCATGTTTTCCCAGAGATTCCAAGGGACGACAAAAGGTCATTCAGCTTCTTGGAGCCAACAACCCAGACAGCCTGCGCGGTTTGTATTTTGACGGCGTGATCTTTGACGAGATCGAACAGATGCCATGGAACACATGGACTGAAATCGTCCGTCCTGCATTAGCTGACCGTAAGGGCTGGGCTGATTTCATCGGTACACCCAAGGGCAAGAACGTCCTTTGGAAATTGTACCAGCGGGCGAAGAACGATCCGAACTGGTTTGCTGCTCTTTATCGTGCCTCCGAGACTGGGATTCTTGATCCTGAAGAACTGGAAGCCATGAAGGCGGACATGTCTCCTGAAGAATACGAACAGGAGATGGAATGCAGCTTCATGGCGGCAATCAAGGGCGCGTTCTTCGGCAGGCTGATGGCAGATGCCGAGCGGGACAAACGTATCGCCAATGTCTCTTACGATTCCAGCTTACCTGTGCATACTTCATGGGATCTTGGCATGAGCGATTCCACATCCATCTGGTTCGTACAGGCGTACCCCGGCGGCAAGTACGCTGTGATCGACTACTACGAGGCCAGCGGCGAAGGCTTGGACCACTACGCCAACGTGCTCAGTGAGAAACCGTACAGCTACGGACGGCACATTGCGCCTCACGATATCCGGGTGCGCGAACTGGGTACGGGAAAAAGCCGGCTTGAGGTTGCCCGGTCTTTAGGAATCCGGTTTGACGTGGCTCCTAACATTCCGGTGCAGGACGGCATCAACGCTGTGCGAACCATGATTCCCAACTGCCACTTTGATCAGGGCCGTTGTGATCTGGGCATTGAAGCCCTGCTTCATTACCGCCGCCAGTTCAAGGAGAAGGCTGGAGACTTTGCAGCCAAGCCGCTGCACGACTGGTCATCTCATGCGGTGGATGCGTTCAGATACTTTGCCGTTGGTTTTCGCGAGGATCGCAGGCGCGGCCCCCGGCAGACTCACACTATCAACTCTCACAGCTCTATCGGCCTCGCAGGGGGTGGACACCGCCAGCAGGCAAGAGCTGAAAGCAACCTATGGAGCATGTAATGGGCGGAGTAGTTAAAGTAATCTCCAAAATCGCCAACCCGGTCTACGGGCTGACAGGAAAATATGACCCCGTATTAGCCGAGCTAAACGGCGATAACAAAGTTGAAACTCAGGCCGGACCTACCACAGCGGAGCTTCAGGCGCAGCGTGAAGCTGATGAAGCCGCAGCCGCAGCGGAAGAAAAGAAGCTGGCGGACGATGCAGCGGCCAAGGCCAACAACACCCTGCGTAAGCGGCAGAGTTCGTCCACTCTGGCAACCGGCGCACTGGGGCTGGAGTCTGTGGCCAGTGTCGCTTCCAAGGGCCTTAAAACCACTCTGGGGTAATTCATGGATCTAGCTGAAAACATACTCAGCCAGTACACGGACGCCAAAAAGGACCGTGATAAGTGGACCGGGCTTTGGGATGAGCTGCACAGCTATTACCAGCCCATGAAGCGCAGCACCATCCAGCAGGGCCAGATCGGTGATGAAAAGATTTTTGAGTCCACACCTGAATACGCGCTGAACCTGCTGGCTTCCGGCCTTGGCGGTTTGCTCACTGACGGTTCCGACTCTTGGTACAAGGCCCGTCACCGTGACCAGAGCAAGGCTGATGACACGCAGGTAAAGGAATTTTTGGAAAGGGTTGAAGAAAAGCTGAAGCACGTTTTCACCGGTGATGATACCGGCTTTGCCCAGCATGACCACGAGCTGCTTTTTGAAGTCTGCCTCGTCGGTACCGGGGCTATGTACGTGGAAGCTGACCCGGAAACCCTTGTGAGGTTTTCCACACTGCCGCTGCCTCAGTGCGTGGTCAGCGAGTCTTCCAAGGGCCGGGTGGATACCCTGTTCCGGGAATACGAGATGAGTGCGCGGGCCATTATGCAGGAATGGGAAGACGAGGCTTCGGACAAGGTCAAGGAACTGGCCCAAAAAAAGCCGGAAACAAAAGTGGCCATCCTGCATGCCGTATTCCCACGGGAAGGAATCAATAAGGGAATAGGCGTTGAAAACATGCCCTTTGCCTCGGTCTACATGGAAAAGGATTCCAAAACCGTGCTGGAGCAATCCGGCTATCAGGAATTTCCATTCATGGTTCCGCGCTGGTCAAAGGCGGCGGGTGAAGTTTTCGGACGCAGCCCCGGCATGACCGCGCTTTCGGACACACGGGTGCTTAACGCCATCAGCAAAACCGGACTCATGGGTGCGGAAAAGATGGCCGACCCGCCCATGCTGGTGCCTGATGATAGTTTTCTGGGGCCGATTCGTTCCGGGCCGGGTGGGCTTTCCTACTACCGCACCGGAACCGGCGATGATGTGAAGCAGCTTCCAATACGCGTGGATCTCGCCGCAACCGAGCGCATGCTGGAACGCAGAGAAAAAAGCATTCTGCGCATCTTCATGTACGAAATCATGTCATCGCCTGAAACATCAGGGACGGCTTATGAATGGTGGGTTCGTCAGGGTGAGAAGCTTCGGCTGGTTAAGCCGGTGCTGACCCGTTTAACTTCTGAATATTTGGTCATGCTGCTGAAGCGTGTGCTGGGAATCCTGCACCGATCCGGGGAGCTGGGGCCGTTTCCATCAGGAATGACCATTGATGACATTGTGCTGAGTGTTGAAAACGCAATCACCAGACTGCGCAGAGCACAGGAAAGCAGCGGATTGCCGCAGGTAATCAACTCATTGGCACCATTTGCCCAGACTCCGCAGGAGCGGGCTGAAATGATGGATAACTTTGATGTGGACAAGATTGTCCGCCACCAGTGCGACAGTAACGCGCTGCCGCCTTCCTACCTGCGTGATCCTGACGAAGTGGAAGCACGACGCAAGAAAAGAGAGGAAGACATGCAGGCCCAGCAGGCCGTGGCTGGAGCGGGTCAATTAATGAATTTTGCCCAACAGGCACAACAACTGGAGGACCCTAATGGCGGAAACGCAAAGTGATGCAAAAAAAGAATTAATGGAACAGCACCGGCGTTACCTGCGGGTGTTTGAAACTGATGACGGACAGAAAGTGCTGGATGATCTTAAGACCAGAGGCTTCCATTACAGAAGCTCTTTTTCGCCGGAGCCAGGACGCACAAATTTTAACGAGGGCCGCAGGTCATTGGTAAACCATATCCTGCATATGACGAACATTAACAATTTTACCCCTACCAAAACGGAGGAATCCCATGAGTAAATCCCTGCTGGAACAGGGCTTGGGAGACGCGGACGATTCCGAGGACACCAAGTCCCAGGACGGAGCTGATGATTCCGGTTCTGATACTTCCGAAGAGTTGGATCTGAACGGTGATGGCGAAGAAGATGGTAATGAAGACGGCAATGAATCCGGTGAAGACGGCGGAGATCCTGAAGCAGCACCTGAAGGTGATGCACCCAAGTTCATGATCCCCGGCGAAGATGCCACCCCGGAAGAAATGGCTGAGTTCTTCAAGGCCATGGGCGTGCCGGAAGACGGTGCTGAATACGAATACCCGGAAAGCATGGCTGAGATGCAGGACGAAATCAGCGATGAATTCAGGGGTGTAGCCAAGGAACTGAACCTGAACAAAGAACAGTTCAATGGCGTTTGCGACTGGGTAGCCAAGAAGGCCGAAGAATTGGGTGATCTTGCGGAAGACAGCGAAGTCGAAATTGACCGCAAGGAACAGGTGGAACTGTTCAAGAAACAGCACGGCAAGAATGCCGCTAAAATGGCAGATGCCGCCTTGAGCGCGGCTAAGGCTATCGGCGGTGATGAACTTCTTAAGGCCCTTGGTTCTGCCGGAAACAAGGTGGAAGTATTGAACGCTTTCGCCGAGATTGCTCCGCTGGTGACTGAAAGTAAGTTCAAAGGGCCGAAGAAAGGTAAGCCAGGGGTTTATACCCGTGAGGAACTGAGGACTATGCAACAGGACCCGCGCTTTGGCTCCAATGATCCCACTAAACGGGATGAAGCCTTCGTAAAAAAAGTGCGGGAAGGATACAAAAATTTAACCAGCCAGGAAGGATAATATGGGCAAGAACGATGTCAGTGCAGCCTTTACTTCTGAATTTGAAGACGGTGTACACATTGTCTATTCGGGTCAGGGCGGCTCAAAACTGCGTAATACAGTGCGTATCAAGACTAACGTAACCGGCAAGGACGTTACTTTTCAGAAAAAAGGGAAAGGCTCGGCGGGCAAAAAGACCCGCAACGGCGATGTTCCGCTGATGAACCCGGATCACACTCCGGCAACAGCCACTTTGGGGGACTGGTATGCTGCAGAACTGGTGGACAAACTGGATGAATTTAAAATTCAGCACGATGAACGCAAGACCTCTCAGGTCATTGCCGCTTCAGCTCTCGGTGGGGTTATTGACGGGCGTATCATCGGTCAGGCAGCCCTAACAACCAACGTCATCGGTGACGGTGCCACTGGTTTCAGTAAGCTCAAGCTTCAGCAGGGAAACAAAATTCTTAACGGAAACAGCGTTCCGCAGGACGGCAACAGATATGCCATTGTCGGACCGAACCAGTGGGAAGAACTGATGAACATTAATGAGTTCGCATCCAGCGATTACTCCAAAGAGCTTTTCCCCTGGCTTCAGTATGCAGAAGGTAAAAGTTGGAACGGCTATACTTGGGTGATGCTGCCGGATCTCCCTCTGGTTGACGGTGTGCGTAGCTGCTTCCTGTACCACAAGACCGCTATCGGATTGGCTGAAGCCTGTGATGTCCAGTGCGATATTGACTGGGTTCCTCTTAAGGCGGCCCATCTGGTGAACAGTTACATTTCCGCCGGTGCGGTTCTGATCGACGGTGAAGGCGTGGTTGAAATCAAATGCGATGACGATGCACCGCTCGCATAAAGGGAGGACTTAATATGGCTTACGAATGGAAAATGATGAGACGCATTGACGGCGTACCGGGCCAGCAGCAGTTTCATTACAAAACCACTGACACGGCGACTACCGTCAAGGCCAGCGGTTACTTCAACGATGCGGTCAATGACTTCAACCTTGATACCGGCGATGTCATCATCGCCACATCCGGCGCAGAAGGAGCTGCGGCAGTCGATTTGCTTGTGGCCAAGAACACAAACGGCACTGTGACCGTGGTGGCCAGCGCGTAACAGGCGGGCCTTAATCATATACAACTTACAAACGGGGAGGCCGCATGGCTTCCCCGTTTTTTTTTTAGGAGAATCGAATGTCCAGCTTACTTGATATTTGCAATTCGGCTTTGACCCTGCTGGCTGCCAGCCGCATCAATTCAATTAACGAAGAAAGCCAGGGGGCGCGTCTTTGCCTTCAACACTGGGACAATGTCCGTGACGAGGTGCTGCGTTCCCATGACTGGGTCTGTTGTCAGGATATGAGAACAATAGGCGCATTGGCTGAAAAGCCTGCATGGGGCTGGGATTATGCTTACCTGATTCCGGGGGATGTGCTCAGGATTTCACAGGTGGCCGACAGGTCCGGGAACATCATTGATAATTGGCAGCGCGTGGGGCCGAATATCCTCTGCAATGAACCGTCTCCCTTGTGTCTGCTCTACGTACGCCGGGACGAGAACACGTTAAATTATGATTCATTGCTCAGGGCTGCGTTGGCCGAGTGTCTGGCCAGCAAACTTGCTTATCCGCTTACCGGCTCAACAACCATGGCTGAATCGATGCTGGCCAAATATGAGCGGACCCTGACCCAGGCGCGGGGAGTCAACGCACGGGAAACTGGAAACAACCATAAGATAGTCCAGCACTCAAGCTGGCTGACAGCAAAATACGGAGGATAGTTTGTCCATATCAACCCCAGTCATCGCCAGCTTTACTTCCGGGGAGATCTCTCCCCGGTTGGCTGGACGTGTGGATGTAGCCAAGTATTACAGCGGCTGCAAAACCCTTGAGAACTTCCATGTTCACCCTCATGGCGGGATCACCCGGCGCAGCGGCTTCCGATTCGTGGTTGAAGCTGTCAGCAACTCTGAAAAATCACGTCTGATCCCCTTTGAATTCTCGGAAACCCAGACCTATGTCTTGGAATTTTCGCCGTTGAAAATGCGGGTTTTCACTGGTCAGGGTGTGGTCAAGACCAGTGAAGGTGAGATTTATGAACGGGCAACCCCGTTTACTGCTGAAGACATTGCGCAACTTAACTTCTGCCAGTCTTTGGATACTCTGATCCTGACCTGCCCCGGTCATCAGCCCCAGAAATTAACCCGCACCGCGCACGACAATTGGACGCTGTCCGGTTTCTCCGCTCCACAGGGAGCCGGACTACATCCCACCTGTTGCTGTTTTTACCAGGACCGTTTGTTTCTGGCCACTGCGGATGGGATGATCCACTTCTCTAAAATCAGTGACTATTGGAATTTCACCATGCCAGCAGCGGATGCGGAAGTGCTGGCTGATGCTCCGGGACAGAGAAAAATCAGCTCCGGCAAGGGCAACCGCATTGAATTCCTTTTACCCAAAGACGTGATCTACGTTGGCACTCAGGGCGGAACCTGGACTGTGTTCGGCAAGAACGGAACATTCAGCACTCCTGACGTTGGAACCAAGCAGGCATCAACAGTGGGAGCAGCTTCAGTTGTTCCTGTGCTGGCTGCCAATTCGGCCCTTTATATTCAAAGAGCTGGACGGAGGCTTATGGAGATGGCCTATAATTTTCAGGTCGACTCATACCCGTCCAACGATATGACCATCTTTGCGGAACACATTACCCGTAATGGAATCAAGGAGCTGGCTTATCTGGAGGCACCAGATTCCATTATTTACGGGCTGCGTAATGACGGGACCTTGCTGGCTTGCACTTACTACCGTGAGCAGAACGTGGTTGCCTGGAGCCGCATCATAACCAAGGGCAAGGTTGAATCCATTGCTTCCATTCACAATGACGCTGCCGGACGTGACGAGCTTTGGGCAGTTGTTTTGCGGAACATCAACGGAACTGAAAAGCGGTTTGTGGAATTCATTGAGGCCGAGTTTGACAGCGTCAATGACGACACTGCTGTGGAAGCTTTTTTCCTTGATGCCGGGGTTACTTTTGATCTGGAAGAAAAGACCAAATCACTTTCCGGCCTAGAGCATTTGGCTGGGGCCGAGGTTGAGATCCTTGTGGACGGCGCAGTGATTCCTAACGAAACAGTTGCCGAAGACGGCAAGCTGGAACTCACTTCCGCAGGACAGAAAATCCATGTGGGACTTGGCTATAGCTCCGTTGTTGAACCTATGCCTCTTGAATTCGGCAGCCACCGGGGAACGTCCCAGACTAAGCCTAAATTACTCTTCAAAATTGCGGCCCGATTTTACAACACTCTGGGCGGAAAAATGGGCATGAATCCAGGCGAGCTGGACGTTATCTATTCCCGCGCTCCCAATATGCCTATGGGGCAGGCCGTTCCTCTTTTTACCGGAGACAAAGAACTCGTTTCCCCCACCGGTTGGACCCGAGGCAGTGTAATTCATATTCGTCAGGATCAGCCGTTGCCCATGACCGTACTTATGGTTGTCCCGACACAAGTAATTAATACTTAGGAAAACTATGAAGACTTATAAACGTGAATTTAAGGCAACAGATGCCGTTGATATCCAGCTTCGGGCCATGGACCGCAAAGACCTTGAAGGGGTAAATCTATATGAGTTGGGACTAGGTCTTGAGAAGTCCGCTTATGCCATGACTGTTGTCCGGGAAGACGGTGTCATCATTGGCTGTGGCGGGATTATGTATCAGGGATACCGGTGCGCTGAGGCATGGGCACTGACCAGCGACCTTGTACCGGAATATCCCATGCAATGTTTGCATTTGACCCGTGTGATAATGCGCAAGGCCCTGAAGGAACTGAAACTGGTACGGCTGGAGGCGCGGGTGCTGACTGAAAACAAAGTCAGCGTCAAGATGCTGGAGACCATGGGCTTTCTTTGCGAAGGGTTCAGCCGCAAGACCCCGCCCAATTTTAAGGACCGCTATACATTCGCAAAGGTGGTGTAATATGGCAGCAATTATCGGAGTTGTAGGTGCAGCTGTATCTGCCGTGGGTCAAATTTCCGCACAACAATCCAAAAATTCCGGCTTGGAATACAACGCGCAGCTTCAGGAGCAAAATGCAATCCTCACTCAGGATGCTGCCCTGCGCAATATTGACGCTGAAGAGCGGGAACATAAGAAAGAATTGGAATTGCTGGACGAAAAACAGAAACGGGAACGGTCGCAGTATATAGCGGAGAACGCCGCTTCAGGTTTTGAAATGGTCGGCACTCCGCTTTCCATTCTGGCTTCAACTGATTGGATGGATGAACGGGACAAGAATTCCCTGATCATCAGCCATAACCAGCGCAAGAAAAACATCATCTACGAAGCCGACAACAAAATGGCCGGTTATTATAATTCCGCCGCAGCCTCCAGAATGCAGAAAAGCAATGCCGGATTCCTCGGCGCTGGTGGCTCGCTGCTGTCCATGGGGAGCCAGATGTATGGATAGAACTCTTATCGGATATAACCTTGGCCGGGTTCAACCGGGTAATGCCGGTTACGGTGTTAACCCCAATGCGTTGGCTGCAGATGGTGAAGCTCTGGCACGGCTGGGCAATACTATCTTCAATATCGGTGAAGATCGCAAAGCAGATCAGGCCCGAACCCAGTTGCGGGATTATTTCACAGGCATGGAAGCTGAAGAAATGGAGTTCCAGAATTCCTGGCAGGAACGCACCGACTCCAGCCGCTTCAAAGTTGGCGATGAATCTAAGGCTTATTACCAGCGGAAACGTAAAGACATAGAAAAGCAATTTGGCTGGAACTCTGACGCTAAAGAAGTTGCTCTGAGCAAGCTGGCCAACATGGAAGCGCGTGGCAATGGTCTGGCCATGAACTTTGTTTCCAAGAGAAGAAACGAAGAAAAGGCCCTTTCATTCCAGAACTCCGGGGCTGCGCTGCTCAACTTTGCGGCCGCTAATCATGAAGATCCTACTCTGGTTTTCGACAAGCTGGGCCAGTTTAATGAAGATATTCAGGCTTCCTATCCTGAAGAAAAAGCGATCCAGCTCATGCGTACTACTCAGGATCAGACTTTGATTTCCATGCTCTCGGCTCAATCCTCGAAGGACCCACGCAAAGCCAGGCAGACTTTGGAATCTCTAGTAGATGAGGAAGGTAATTCCCTGCTTTCCGCTGCTCAACAGCTGAAGATTGCGGATAAGATTGAATCTGATATCCGCATGGTTGAGAGGCAGGAACGGGCCGAGCTGCTTGTCCAGGAAAGAGAGGCAGCCAAGGCTCTGGAAGAACGGGCCATACTCCTTCAGGAGAAACTGGCTGATGCGAATGCTTATGCTGTAGCAACCGGCTCAGAACCGGAGGGCTATGCCGATCTTCTGGCAACCTACGTGAACCTTGGCGGTAAGTATGCCCGACAGGGCCAGAAGCTCGTTGCAGAGATGGAGAGTCGCAGGGAAATGGCATTCTTCCTTAAGGAAGGACAGGTGGACGAATCCGGTAATCTGGTGCCTATCAGCCAGCAGTGGGCGCGGGTTGAAAGCCTGCGTCCTGATGAAATTGAAGGCGCATCTGAACAGCTTCAGAAGTACAACATTGCCCGTGATGCCCTGACCAAGCGGTTAAAGACATTTGAAAAAGACCCCGCCGGGAACGTTTGGGATCGCGCTGGACGGAACGTTGAAGCTGCGACAACCGGCTTGGACATTACCGAAGAAGAGCGGCTGCGTATGACTATTGAAAAGTCCTTGCAGATGCAAGAGCAACTTACAGGCCGCCCAGGCGTAGTTCTGCCGGAACAGGTCAAGCGTAACCTGAAGTCTGAATTCAGCAGCGCGGACACTGAAGGTAAGCTTGATTTCCTGCGTCAGCTTCAGGGGAGCTGGGGCAACTATTCCGGCAGAGTCATCAACGAAATGGAACTGCCCGAAGGTGTTGACCTTATTCAGGAGCTGTTACCCACAGCCATGGATGAGGACCTGCGCACACTGGTTGCAGCTTCTACAACTCGCACAGCTGATATTCCCGGCAGTCTAAAGGGTAAAGATCTCACAAATGCAGTCAGTTCATCTGATTTTCTGGGGTTGATGCAACGGGTTGGAACGCTGATTCCAGCCAATGAAGCCATGCAGCGCAGGGTTTCCGGTCTGGAAGATGTAACCAAGAACGGGGCTAAACTGACCGGATCATCAACCGGCGCAACCATTCTGGATAAGTACTACCAAACACTGAACGAAGATCAAATAGCCGTGTACTTTCCCAAGAATATGGTCAGTGATGCTGTGGAAGATCAGCTTCAGGATCGGCTGAACAACCTTGACCAGGAGCTGGCTTTCAAATCTGCCACTCTCGGCAAGGCAGGAGCTGCGGAATACATTGAGCACATAGAGAATAACGGGGTCTGGATTACCATGGATGGCCGTTTTGTTCTGCTTGATCCGGCCAGTCAGAAGTTGGTTACAGATGCTGAAGGAAATGCTTTAAGCATTGAGTTCTCACAGGTTAAGCCCTCATCCCTGCTGGAGGATATTGACTTATGGTAGAAATTCCTCTTTCCACTCCGCAGGATGAACGCAACCGGGTAATGGAAAACCGCCCGGAGCTGGGCCGTTATCTCGGTGCTTCCATGACTGAAGCATTTGAAGACACCACCCTTGCTGTGGCCATGGACGAAACCCGCATAGCCAACGCCGAACGTGACGCATACGGGGCCAGCTCCAGTTCCTTCTGGGGTCCAAACCCTTATGATCCGGTAACCCAGCACAGTGAATGGATGCAGCACCGCAGTACCCAGAAGCAGCTCCCGTATATGTCGGAAGCAGACTGGCAGAAATCCGAGCATTACCGGGAAGGCATCAAATGGGAAGAAACTATGACTCCGGTCCGGGCCGGAATCTATGCCGAGGAATACGACAAGCGCAAGGAGCGTACTTCCATCATGGAACGAGGGGGCGGCGGTGCGCGGTCCGTCCTCGGCTTCGGTGCCGGGATTGTTGGTTCATTGCCTGACCCGGTGAACTTTATTCCCTTTGGCGGAGCTGTGCGCGGAGGCTCTACCATGGCCCGTGTGGGTGCGGCAGTGTTTGAAGGCGCGGCCAGTACCGCGCTGGCCGATGCCGTGGTCATGCCCAACCGGGCCAAGATGGGCAAGGACGTAGGGCTGGCCGACTATATGTCTGATGTGTTCTTCGGTGCTGCCGTTGGTGGGCTGTTCGGCTTCGGCGGTGCCAAGCTGCACGACATGCGAGTGGCCAAGCTGCGCCGTCAGTCCGATGCGCTGACCCGGCAGAAGGTTGCCGAGGCTGCTGATAAAGCCATTGATGACCTAATTAATGACCGCCCTGTGGATGTCTCAAACATCCTGAAGGAAGTGGAAGAGCTGGGCCGCGGCTATGACCGTGTACTCGCAGATCCCGTTGGTGATCCGGGTGAGGTGCTGGCCACTTTAGAGCCTGAAGACTTGGAAAAAATTCTGGTTGAGCGTGGGCCGTCAATGTTCAACGAGGACGGCAACCTTGTGGTTAAGCACAAGAAATTTGCCCGTGAATATAAGTCCCGTGGCTGGGGCCTGGTCAAAATCATCTGGAGGCATGGGGAGGAAAGCGGGAAGCAAGCCGACCTGAAGGTTAGAAAGGAAGACATACTTAGTCTTCCGCATGTGGTGCGCGAGTATGACCCGGCAGTGCAGCACAAAAACAATATAACTTGGACTGTTGCCCGTGAAGACGGGGCGCATGTCGTTTATGTAGCCAAGAAACGGAAAGGCAATCCTGATCAGACTTTAGTTTCTACCTTCGTAGACAAGACAGGTTCCTATTCCCTTTCAAAAAGAAAAACTTCCCGCGTCTCCCAGTCGATGGCTACCGAAGGCAGTCTTTCACCTGCTGGGGATACACCTGCCAAGACTTCGCATTCATCTAAGCAGGGGCGAGAAGTTTCTGAAGGTCAGAGTCTCCCGAAGGGGGATGACCTTAACGGGGATACAAATGCCGGGATACCTGATCGTCCGACACAGCCTGACCTTAATAAAGAAATAACTACCGACACACATAAAGTCAATCTGAAAACAGAAACCATTGAACCCATCAAGCCGCTGGAAGTCCCGGACTACAAAGCTGATGCCTTTGAAACCATGGGTATTGATGCCAAGAGCGGCAAGTCCCAGGAAGAAATTGAACTGGATAGACTTATAGCTGAAGGCAGGGTCAGTGAAGAAGATCTGCTTGAACTGGACTCTGCCAAGGATCTCGAAGCCAAAGTGGCCGACATGGAAGAAGCCGGACTTGGCGTAGTTGAATGTGTATTGGGGGTGCCGGATGCCGAGTAAAGCGGATTGTGTACAGGCTGTAATTGATGGCGGGCTGGAACGGACAGATGCCGTGGCCGTGGTTGAAAAGATGCTCAAGAAAAAAAGGGAGCTGAAAGCGGAAGGTGGGCTGAATAGGGCCACTGACGAGCTGGTTGACCTGCTTGCCAAGGAGTCTGAGGAAGCAGCCATTGCGGCAGCGCTTAACCGTAAGCAGGTTGCTCTGACCATCCTGAAGCGCAAGAACGTGGATAGTTTTATCTCTCAGGTTGAAAGCGAAGGCTTTCATTTCCTTGATGCCATGGAAGCCATGATGGTCGGCAGCTCCAAGAAATTCAGTGGTGCAAGGAATAGCGTAAGCCGCAAGATGCGCGGCATTCAACGCCGTTGGCAAGGTGGAATTCTTTCCGAGCTGGAAGCATTGGACGGACCGGTGCAGAAGCTTCTGCTGAAGGATAAGGACTTCCAGAACGATGTGGCCAAGGCCATGATGGAACCGGAGAACTTCAAGGGTAAGCTGGCCGGACAGGTGGCGGAAGTGCTGGGCAAGTATTGCGAGGATGCACGGCTGCGCATGAACCGCGCCGGGGCCAACATCGGCAAGCTTGAAGGCTGGATTCCGCAGTCACATGACCAATCCAAGCTGCTCTCCAAGACACTTGGGGGCCGTAGCGGCTGGGTTGATTTCGTCATGGAACACCTGGACGCAGAAAGATCCTTCCCTGATATGGAAGAAGACGATGTCCGCACAGCCCTTGAATCTGTATTCGATACCATCTCCAGCGGCAAAGACCTTAAGACCAACGCGAAAGCCAAGGGTGAACACGTTGGGCCTGCAAACTTGGCCCGCTCCATGACCAAACACCGTGTGCTGCACTTCAAAAGTGCTGACGATTTCCTGCAATACCATGAGATTTATGGGCGCGGGAATGTTCTGGATAACGTTCTGGGGCATCTCGACATATCTTCCCGTAAGCTGGCTTTGATGGATACATTCGGCCCTAATCCGGAAGTAATGCTGGAATCACTCATTGAGGCTGAAAAGCTGCGGGTGCGCAATGATGTTGATGCCGCGCGGGGCTACCTTACTTTCGAGAAGCTGCGCAACATGCGCCAGGAGATGACCGAGCCGCAGATCAAGGCGCACGCCGAGCAGCGTTTGAACAATGCTTGGAGCCAGGGACGGGTTGTTTCCGGCAAGCTGGCCCACTGGTACGCCGAACTGAACGGGGAAACCTTCGGAGCTGTGCGGCCCACGGCTGCGAAGATCGCATCTGTTACCCGTGCGGTGATGAGCATGGGCAAGCTGGGCGGGGCTACTCTTTCCGCTGTGGCTGACGTTTTCGTCAAGGCCATCAATGCCCGGCACCACGGCAACAGCCTGCTGAATTCATGGAAAACCGCTTTTGATATGCGCTTTGAGGGACTGAGTTCTGAAGAGCAGCGCAGGATCTACCGCTCACTGGGAACCATGATTGACGGCACACTCGGTGATCTGGCCGCAAGGTTTGAGGCTCAGGACTCGCACCTCGGCAGCACCAGCTCACATCTGAACCGCTTCTTTAAATGGTCAGGCCTGACCGCATGGACCGAGGCCAACAAGTCCGGTTACGTGCATATGCTTTCCACAGAGTTGGGCCACGTTAGCGGCCTGATTTGGGAAGATCTGCCCGAAGCCACCCGGCGCATACTGGATTGGCAGGGCATCAGCATGGAAAAGTGGGAAGTGCTGCGCTACGCCGCATCCAAGGAAGCAGACGGCAACACCCATCTTCTGCCAGAAAAGGTCTGGGATCTGGACGATGCGGACATTGATCTGCTTATTGAACATAGACTTGAGAACTTCCGTGGTGATGACGAGCAGCGCGAAGCGTTTCAGCAACGTCTGCGCACCGACATGCGCCGGGAGCTGGAAACAGACCTGATGGGCTACTACGCTGATGAAACCATGTACGCCATTATTGAACCTGATGAGAAGACACGCGCTGCCATGGTGCGCGGCACGCGACCCGGTTCAGGTTGGGGTGAGGCTGCGCGGTTCGTTACCCAGTTCAAGAGTTTTCCCATTGCCTACATTCAGCGTACCATGTCCGGTAAACGCTGGAAGCGTGCCGATGTAGACGGGCTGGACCTCATGGGGATCAGTCACTACGTGGCCACTTCATTTATAATGGGCTATCTGGCCATGACCGCCAAGGACCTTTCCAAGGGACGCACTCCCCGTGAGCTGGTGGATAAGGACGGCAAGATCAACATGGGAACCGCAAGCGCGGCCCTGCTTCAGTCCGGCGGGGCCGGAATCTACGGTGATTTCCTGCTGGGCAAGGTCAACCGCTTTGGCGGCGGGTTTCTCGGCACTATCGCAGGTCCCGCAGTATCCACGGCGAGCAGTATCGGCGTATCCATTAACCAGCTCTACACAGGCGAACCGACCAAAGGCCGGGACGGCCTGATCCGGGAAGCCCTGAACAACACCCCGTATCTTAACCTTTGGTACACAAGGGCGGCCTTTGACTACATGGTCGGCTACCATATCCGGGAAATGATCTCCCCCGGCACCATCAAGCGCACCCAGCGCAGACTCAAGAAGGAATATGGGCAGGAAATGTTGCTGCCTGTTGAGAATATCAAGCGGGGTGGGGGTTGGAGGTAGGCCGTGAGAGTAGGTTTTGAAAATGCTTTGCTGGATGCTCTTAATTCCGTCAAACATGGGCGCAAAACCCCTGAAGAATCTGTTTACCAGCTCTATGAGGCTTATCCGAATCTGGCCGATATACCGCACGAAACAAGACAGGCCAGACGGGATAGGAAGATGGCCATGGTTGTGAAGTTTAAAAAACAGGGACTTGAAAACGCTACAATCGCTAAGAGATTGGGAATTACTACAAGCTATGTGCGTAGGCTGTATAAACGGGCCATGGAACTGGAAGCGCGAGGTGACTATATATTATGAAGGGAATGGGAAAATCAGAAAACGCTGTATCAGCATTTAAAAAATAAAATTCGACCTAAACCTTGGGATGAAATCAAGGAGCCTTAAACGGCAAATTTGATCTTTGAAAATGAAATATGTGATAAAAGACCAGCGGCCCGAATAAATCGGACCGCTGGATATTTTCTTCTAGAAATGAAAAGGTGTTTCATATAGTGAAACTGGAAACTAAGGTAATTTATGTCGCTCGCGAGGGCGAATTATCGCGCGCGGCTACATGCGGGGATCGAACATGTTCAACCCCTTCAATCCGCCGAAGTAGATCTTGCCGGTTTGTCCTTTGTTGTAGGAATTAATCCAGAATTCAATTCCCTGCAGACCGTCTGAGGGGCCGAAATTCCATACTTTTCCGCTGACAGGATCAAGGCGGGAGATTCCTTTGAAGGTAGAAACCCAGATATGTCCATTGTCGTCAATGCAGAGACCCTGAATTCCGTCATTGGCAAGACCGTTTGCCTCTGTATAGCGGGTGAATATGCCAGTTTGCGGATCAAATCTGTTCAGGCCGGAATCAGTGCCCAGCCAGAGAGATCCGTCAGCAGCCTCTGCAATGGGTGTAACCCGGTTGTTGGACAGTGATTGCGGGTTCCCCGGTTCATGTTGGAAATGTTTAAAGGTCCCTTTTTTGCGGTCCATCAGGTTCAGGCCAGCATTGGTACAGACCCAGAAGTTGTTGTTACTGTCCTCGAATATATTGCGGACTCTTTTGTGCCCGAGGCTGGTCGGTTCGGAATCGGAATGATTGTAGCGTTTGAACTCTCCGGTCTTGCGGTCAAGACGATTGAGTCCTTTTTTGCTGGTTCCGATCCAGATGTAGCCCATGCTGCCTTCATATATCCACCAGATATTGTTCTGGCTAAGGGAATTGTCGTTTTTCTTGTCCCATTTGTACCTTTTTACTACCCCTCTACCCTTGTCTATTACGAATACGCCCTTTTTACGGGTTCCGACCCAGACAAGGCCTGAGCTGTCTTGAAAAATACAGTTAATCCTGTTGCCTGAAATCTTCCAAGGCGCGGCAGAGTTTGTGCTGTAGGATTTAATCTCACCGGTTTGAGGATCGTAGGTATTGAGACCGTTTTTATAGGTTCCAATCCAGATCAGTCCTTGCCGGTCTTCAAATATTGCGCTGACCTCAAGCCCTGAGAGAGTGTCTTTTTTCCAAGGTTGGCGGTTCAGGATACCTAAAGCCTGCATCTTGGGAGGAAGTTTGCTCAGTCCGTCAGTATAGGTACCGACCCAGATGACCCCGGAGTTGTCTTCGAGTACCTTGGTCACCTTATTGCTGCTCAGGCTTTGGTGATCAAGCTGATTGTTTTTGAAGAAATCAAATTTCATCTTTTCCGGGCTGTCTGATGCTGTTGCCGGATCTCTTTTGCCCAGCCCTTCAAGGGTCCCGATCCAGAGGTTTCCAGAACGGTCCTGATATATGTCGTTTATCTCAAGGGATCGAAACAGAGTCTTGAATTTGTCTTTGCGCGTATCAAGAATAGAGATTCCCTTTTTGGTACCTACCCACAGCTCATTTTTATTTTGCTGGTAAAAACACAGTACTGTGTTGTCACATAGGCTGCTTTTATCTCCCGGATCATTTTTGTAGATTTTGAATTTTTCCTGATCCTTATCAAAGAGGTTCAATCCTATAGCCGTGCCTATCCATATGTTTCCATGGAGGTCCTCATAGATGGACCTGATTTCGTTATGGCTGATACTTCCAGTCTGTTCTGACTGCTGAAACCGGGTGAATGTTTCTGTCTTGCGGTTATAGAGGTTTACTCCGGAATGGGTGCCAATCCATAAACGCCCTTTTGAGTCCTCGAATATTGCACTGACATTTGTACCGGAAAGAGAATCGGGTTTTTCCTCTATCGGCTGGTAGTTCTTGAAGCTGTCAGTCAGTCGGTCATAACGGTTTAATCCGCCACCTTTCGTGCCAACCCATAAAACCCCGGATTTGTCTTCGTAGAGAGCCCGGACGTTGCCATCTGAAAGCATTCCGTTCTCTGTGCCGCTTTTATATACTTTTATGTCTCTTCCGTCATAGCGGTTTAAACCATCGTAGGTTCCGAACCACAGAAAGCCTCGTGAATCCTGCAGCATGCACAGAATGGATGATTGCGACAGGCCATCGCTTAACGAAAGGCGATCAAACCTCAATTCTTCCTGAAAAGCGAATGAAGGCATTATAGATATTAGGAATATTATAAGTGTTCCGTTGAAAATGGTCGCAAATCTGTTTCTCAGTGACATGCGCAAATTCCTGTGCGGTTGCAAGAGTTTGAAGGCTGGGTATTAATTACGTTTAAGTAGAAATAATCGGTTTGATGCGTTCTAGGGCCCAGTCCACATGGTCGGCGGTAATCACCAGCGGTGGTGCAAACCTGATGATATTGTCATGCGTTTCCTTGCAGAGCAGCCCGCTTTCCTTAAGCTTTTCGCAGTACTGCCTTGCTCCGCCGGCATCAAGCTTAAATTCTACTGCCAGTAGCAAGCCGCGGCCACGCACTTCTCTAATTTTGCTGTTGTTGATGGATTTCAGTCCAGCGAGAAATTTTTTACCCATTTCTTCGGCATTGTGGATCAGATCCTCTTCCTGAAGAACTTTCAGGGCTTCCCTCGCTACGGCACAAGCCAGCGGGTTTCCACCGAAAGTGGAACCGTGTTCACCGGGTCTGAGAACCCCCAGGACTTCGGTATTGGAAAGTACAGCCGATACCGGATAGAATCCGCCGGAAAGGGCTTTACCGATAAGTGTGATATCAGCCTCAATTCCTTCATGTTCTTCAGCTAGAAGTTTACCCGTACGACCGAGTCCGGTCTGGATTTCATCGAGGATCAGGTTGATGTTATTGGCGGTGCATATTTCCCTAACTTTTTTTAAATAGCCTTCCGGGGGGATGATAACGCCTGCTTCGCCTTGAATGGGTTCAACAAGAAAACCCACTGTGTCCGGGGTTATAGCGTTTTCAAGGGCCTTATGATCACCAAAGGGAATTACTTTGAATCCCGGAGTGAAGGGACCGAAGCCACGGCGGGAAACCGGGTCGGTGGAAAAACCTACAATGGAGATGGTACGACCATGAAAATTGTCTGCGCAGACAATTATTTCGGCACGGTCTTCCGGGACTCCTTTAACCATGTAACCCCATTTGCGTACTGCCTTGATGGCTGTTTCAACAGCTTCGGCCCCGCTGTTCATGGGCAGCACCTTGTGAGAGTTGGTCAGGGTGCAGAGTTCTTCGTAGAATAGTCCCAGCTGGTCGTTGCGGAAAGCCCTTGAGGTCAGGGTTAATTTATCAAGCTGGTTCTGCATGGCTTTTTTTATGCGCGGATGGCAATGCCCCTGATTAACTGCGGAGTATGCGGAGAGGCAGTCCATATATTTGTTCCCATCTACGTCCCAGACCCAGACTCCTTCACCTTTTTCAATAACAACATCGAGCGGTTTGTAGTTCTGAGCGCCAAATCTGTCTTCAAGTTCAATGTAGTCGGACTGTTTCATTGTGTTCCCTCCATTTTTGGCTTTATATTTGTATATAAGACCCTCCTGTTTTTGTCAGCCTTCTTTTTGTTTTATAATATATTTTAGCTTGTTTGGCAGAATTTAATTCGTGACATCGGCCTGATTAATAATAAAAAAATAGTTATTTTCTTCGTGGAATGAGTTATTTTATATTCTAAGCAGCCTCATGCTGGAGTATTAATGACTGGCGTTTTAGCAGGGCCGGTCTGGAGGAAAAAATGTATAAAATTCTTTTTGTTGATGATGATGTAGCTATCCACTTGCTATTTTCAAGAATATCGACCGAAAGACTCCAAATTTCCTGTTGTTCTTCCGGAGCTGACGCTTTGGAGGCTTTAAAAACAGATGGTCCATTCCATGTTATTGTTTCTGATTATCAGATGCCTGAAATGGATGGAGTGGAATTTTTGACTAAAGTGAAAGATGCTTCCGCTTCGTCTGTCAGAATTCTTCTAAGCGGCAATGCTGATCTTGCAATGGCAATAGATGCAGTGAATGAATGTGGCGTTTTCAGAATCCTGACAAAACCATGTTCACTTAAGGTAGTGAAAAAGGCCTTGCGTGATGCGTTGGAGTTTCATCGCTTGTCCAATGTTGAGACTCACGTGACCAGCAAAATGACACATGGGATCATTCAGATGGTCAGCGATATTGCTGCCATGCATAATCCCGGATTGAACAGCCGGACTGCGCGGATATTACCGCTGGTGAAGTCATTGAGCAGGAATCTGGGGGACCCTGATCCATGGAGCACTGAAGTTGCCGCTGTATTATCCTCAATCGGATTCATTTTCCTGCCTGACCGTCTGCTGGATATGGTTGAGACGGGTGATGTCTTTGGTAGTATGGACTATAGTATCTATACTCAGCATACAGAATACTCGGCTAAAATATTAGCTAAACTTCCTTATTTTGAAGACGTTTGTACTAAACTATCTTTGCAGGAAGCACACTATATGGATAATGGCGGCGATGGAGGTTTTGCCAGCGATGAAATTCCTATCGGTGCGAGAATTATAAAGGTAGTATCGGACTTTGATAGATTAAAGTCTGGAGGCCGGGGTGCGGGAGAAGTTTTGGCCATGATGAAGTTACGAGCCAAAAGATATGACCCTAAAGTTCTCAAAGGGCTTGGAGAGATGCTGGGAGCCGAAGCGCGATATCATGTCCGTGAAGTATACCCACTGGGGTTGGCTGAGGGGATGGAATTGGCCGAAGATGTTTATGGGGTTGTGAAGGGCAAGAAAATCAAATTTTTATCAAAGAAACAGGTGCTTGACCCTAAAATAATCGACTACATCCATAGAAATGCTGAGAGTATAATAGATATAACAAAGAAAATTTCCATAAGGGAAAGGAATCTATTTTGATTTTTTATCGAGTGGTAGGTTGTTATGACAAGGCTTAAAAATGCTGAACATATGGTCGATGTAGATCGGTTGAGGCCCGGAGTTCATATAAAACTCGTGGGCGTGCCATGGTATCGGCATCCATTTTTGACCAGCAGTTTCCGGATAAAGGATTTTGAGACGATTGAGACCTTGCATTCTTTGGGGGTTGAGAAGGTTATCGTTATCCCGGATAAAAGTTTGGTTACACCTTTGAAGGTCACGACAAAGAAGTCAGTTCCACGTCCTGTCAGTTCACAATTGGCCTCTGCTCCGGATGCCTTGTTTAAAGAAAAGAAAGCCCGGATGGAAAAGCTGAAGGAGAAGAAGGAGTCTGTTGTCCGGGCAGAGAAGAAGTATACCTTGTCTGTTCGGCAGGTTGAAGATCTCATGTCTTCAATCACCAGAGGGAATATGCAGTTTTATGAAGAGGCAAATACCTTTTCCAAGACTTTAAGCCGATATTTTTTGAGTGATTCAGAGGCTCTAATGCATGTCCTGAATTTACAGACAGATAAGAGTGACACAATGTATTACCATTCTATGAATGTCACGGTATTATCTTTGATTTTGGGCAGAAGCATTGAGCTGGATGAAGATGAAATGCGCATACTCGCGATTGGAGGTCTTTTTCACGATATCGGCAAGTCCAAGATTGAAAAGAAGATTTTACATAAAAAGGGAAAGCTTACCAAGTTTGAAGCTGAAGTTCTGCGTAAGCATCCGTTTTACGGTGTGGGTATTCTTTCTGGATGCGAGGACTATCCTCCTGAGGCAATGGAAATCGTGTATGCACACCATGAGCGTTGTTGCGGCGGCGGATATCCCAGAGGGGTGGAAAGAGGGGAAATCGGAAAGTTAGCCAAGATTCTGGCTATTGCCGATTTTTATGATTGCCTCATAAACAAGCACGATCCGACTGTCTCACTGACTCCTTATCAGGCCTTGTCCTATATGTTTTCCAAGAGGGCCACTTATTTTGAGCCGGACTATTTGTCTGCTTTTATACAATGTATGGGTATTTACCCTCCGGGAACCGTTGTGGTGCTCAATGATGAAATGGTCGGAATGGTGATATCCGTAAATCTAGCGAAGCCGTTGCTGCCCAGTATCGTCATATATGATCCGGAAATACCGAAGAAAGAAGCCCTTATACTTGATTTGGAAGAGGAGTCTGAGTATTCGATTACTAATTCTATTAATCCGGCAAAGCTTGCCCCTGAAGTCTTCGATTACCTGTCGCCACGGAGTAGAATGATTTATTTTGTAGATCCTGACTTTCCTAAGCGAAGCAAGAAGTAAAAATCCCCTGCGAAAGTTTACAGGGGATTTTTCTTATTGTTGCTTGCGTTGGGCGGCATCCACTTTTTCCACCCACTTTGATCCGCTGGGTGGTTCATATGTAGCGAACGACTCAATGAGCAGGTCCGGTGTTTCTGCGGTAAGCAGTTTTTCCCGGTGCATGTCTTTTAAGAATCCTTCCTCAACCACACCGTCCAGAAAACTAAGCAGTTTATCGTAGTAGCCGTCCACATTGAGCAGGCCGCACGGCTTGGAATGGAAGCCGAGCTGAGCCCATGTGAATATTTCGAATATTTCGTCCATGGTTCCGATTCCTCCGGGCATGGCAATAAATCCATCCGAGAGTTCGGCCATGAGGGCTTTGCGTTCGTGCATGGAGTCGGCAACATGCAGTTCTGTAAGATCGGTGTGGGCGATTTCAATTTTGTAGAGGCTTTCCGGGATTACCCCGATAACTTTACCGCCAGCTTCCAGTGTGCTTTCGGCAAGAATGCCCATCAGCCCGGTGCGTGAGCCGCCGTAGACTGTGGTAAGGCCACGCTGAGCCAGTTCCCGGCCCATGTTGCGGGCTGCTTGTGCGTATTTAGGATCGTTGCCGGGATTGGCTCCGAGGAAGATGCAGATGCTTTTCACTTCAGGATTCCTTTTTTTTGTTTAGATAAAATGAGTTATAAGCGAGGGTTAATAGGACCGCGAACCCGGCCGAGGCAACCCCGAGGGCTGCATTGTAGAAGGGCGGGGCAGCAAGCGCAAGTCTGATCAGCAGCGTAACCAGCGCAAAGCCTGAATTCCTGAAAACAGCTTGGAATGCCGGTAGAAAACGCTGTGAGATGAGTACCAGCAGGATGTCACTGAAAATCAGGATGGTGTAAAAGGTGCTGAAGAAATCAAAGTGATGCAGTCCCTTGACTGCGCAGTAAACCACATAAATGCCCAGTCCCATGAAAAGGCCAAGCAGTAAAAGTGCGACCAGTTTTTTGCTGGCAACGTAGCTGAATTTTGATGCCGGTTTTAAGCTCGGACCTGACTTCTGGACTCTGTAATATATGCCCAGCAGCACAAAGACCACAAAGGCTCCGGCTCCGTCAGAAAGAATCTGGTAAATGGGAGTCATATTACCGGTGAAGGTAATCGGCTCCGGGAAATTTACCAGTTCCTTGAAGGAGTTGCGCATGAGGATCAGGCAGAGGATTTCCAGCTGCTTGCCTACGGATTTGGAAAAAGAGCAGGGCAGTACAAATATAAAACTGATTACCTCCAGCACCAGAACAAGGGTGAAGGCAATGCCTACCGCTGCATAGTGGCTGGTCGGGGTTTTGGCGGCAATTGCTGCGGGCAGCAGTCCCTGCCTGCCAAGTTCAATGCCCAGCAGGGCAGCAATAAAGCAGCCGATCAGGATTCCGGCTACCGCTTTTTCGGTTCGTTCGTTCTTCCAGAAGGCATGCAGGGGATCGAATGCGTATGTTGCGAGTTCGTATATTGAGTATTTCATAAAAATTTAACCACGATAATTGTGCAGTCATCTTCAAGAGGGAGTCCTTTGCGGTGGCTCTCGACTTCAAGAAGCATGATGTCGGTTATTTCCTGTGATGATTTATGGCAATTGTCCCGGATGACCTGTTGCATCCTGTCCTTGCCGAACTGGTTTCCTGCAGGACTGTGTGCTTCCCAGATACCGTCTGTGTAAAGTACGAGAATCTGTCCCTGAGTCATCTGGGTCAAGTATTCACGGTAGGGATAGTTTTCGTCAACTCCAAGGGCCAATCCTTCTCCCAGAAGCTGGTCAAAAGTATCAGTCTCGGGAGAATATACCAGCCCGGGGTCATGCCCTGCCCTGATCCAGTTTATAGTCCTTTTTTCCGCATTGCAGATAGCCATGAACATGGTCATGAAATGACCTGTCTGGGCACAATCCTTGGTTATAAGGCGGTTTACTTCTGTGGCAGCTTCCACAAGCGTTTTTCCGCGTCCTGAAAGGGCCCGAATGTACGCGCGGGCGCTGGTCATAAGCAGGGCTGCGCTGACGCCGTGCCCGGAGACATCTCCGATAACGGTGGCAAATGTTTTGGGGCCGCATGTGGCACAACCGACAAAGTCGTAGTAATCACCCCCGGTCTGTTCGGAGAAGGTGCAACGCGCACCGATATCAACATTATCAATATCCGGTGGCGACTTCGGAAAAAGTGATTGCTGGGCTTCATCGGCAAGGCTGAGAGCCTGACGGATTCTGGAATGCTCACGCAGTTGCGGGACCATATAGTTAAAATTCTGAGCAAGGTCTCCCAGTTCATCTTTGGAGTGAAAATCCGCCCGGGCATCCCAGTCTCCTTCACCAACCTTTATCATTGCCTCAGAAAGCTTGTGGATGGGTTTGGATAGTCCCTGCGAAACAAAATATGCAACGATGGCGATGGATATGATGACCGCTAGTGCAATCAGTGATGTTCCTTCCAGCTGATTAGCAATGCTCTCCCGGACGTATTGCTCCGCTTCGTCTGCTTCGGCGGTAAATTCATGGACCGGGGTAATGATCAGAATGGATAGAGCCGTATTAACGGGGCTGTATGTCCACAAGGACGGGACTCCGTTGTCGTTCATGTGCAGAACCCCTGAATTCTTATCGGTAACGTCCTTGATCAGGGTTTTGAATTCAGGATTGTCTTCGGTCAGCCATTCCCGTTCAGGTGGGGCCTGCCAGAAACGGCTATGCATTGGGAGAAATTCTTTTTCAACTTGATTATCACCGATTTTACCAATCACCAGCAGCGAGTTCTTATGAGTTTCATCTCGATGAAGAGTGGTGACCAGCATTACTTTTGCTTTTTGTGTATCGGTTGAAACAAGAGCTTTGTTCAGGCTTTCCCCGATGGGAATAACCAGTGATGCGACTCCTATAAATTGACCGTCATTTCCATAAAGCGGAGCCGTCAGTCTGTTGCAGAGAGTTTTTGTTGCAGCATCCGTGGATGGAAGGGTCCAGCTTACTTCTCCTTGCTCTTTAACTTCTTTGTACCATGCGTGAGTTCTGGGGTCGTATTTGCGTGGAAAGGAGTCGTGTCCCGGGTATGTGGCAACAAGCCCGTTTTCAAGAATAATTTCCTGCCAGAGAATCAGACTTTTCAATGATGATGCACATGATTTAAAATCGTCCAGCAGAGGGGCAATTCTGTTGATGTCTGCTTTGGCCTCTTGAGGCGAAAGGTCCCCTGAAAGCCAGAAAGATATGTGGTTTAGCGTTACGGGCAAGTCAATAAGGTCACCGCGTTGGACGGCAGCCATCATGTTGTGCTCTCCTCTGCGGTTCGTTCCCCTGCCCATCAGTGCACGTTTTTTATAGGCCGGGTTGTTGGTAAGTTCCGGTTTATCGAAACTTTCATTTCTGGTGGTTATAAACAGATCCTTTGTCTGTGGGGGATTGTCATTGTCATTTAGACGCAGTTCTGCTTCTCCCTGAATGCTTTTCAGGGTGGATTGATAGAGCCGCCCTTCAATATCAATCATGACCGCCGCTCCCTTAGCCTGATCGGCAAGGTTGTGGGTGGCCCGTTCAAGAAGGGTTACGCGGGTCTGGGCTTGCAGATCTGTTCCCAAATCCTTTAATGAATTCAGCCCGTGAGTTTTGAGCACAAACAAAGGAGTCAGGGAAAAGGTCAGCAATACTATGAGCATTTTCCAGCGGATTTTCATAATAGTATTAGAACCTATCTATACTCAATATTCAATGATGAAAACGTTTAAACCTCCGCCTTTTTAAATTTTAGTTAAGAATGGCGGTGAGCGCGATGACTACTCCTAAAGAGGGCAGCAGGTTGGCAAGGTTGATGCGCTTGATATCGAGCAGGGTCACGCTGATACCGATAATGAGCAGTCCGCCTGTGGCGGTTAGTTGTGAAATGATCATCGGAGAGAACCAGTCCTGAAAAGAACTTGCAAAAAGGGTAAGTGCGCTTTGGTAGATGATGACCGGGATAAAGGAGAATAGCACTCCGATTCCATAAGAAGATGCAAGGGCGATAGAGGCGAATCCGTCGAGCATGGCTTTGGTGAACAGGATAGTGGTGTCGCCGTTGATGCCCTCTTCAAAGGAGCCGATAATAGCCATCGCCCCGATGCAGAAGATCAGGGAGGAGGTGATCATCCCGTCGATGAATCCGGTATCCTTGGAGCCTACTTTTTTCTTGAGCCAGCCTGCACCGCGTTCAAAAAGTGTATCCAGCCTTAAAAGTTCGCCGCCTATGCCGCCGATGATCAGGCTGAAAATTACTACGAGGATATCCTCGACTTTCAGCGACATCTGGATACCGATAAGTAAAACTCCGAGGCCCAGTGCCTGAAAAATTATTTCCCGGATGCGTTCAGGAAATCTGCTGTGCAGGAGAATACCGATGATGGAACCGCCGATGATGGCGGCACCGTTGACCAGTGAACCGATTGGTATCATGGGAAACTCTTTTGTAGAAAATTAATGAAAGGAAGTTAGAAATAGCACTGAGTTATCTGCTTTACAATAGAGTAAAGTATGATCATGGCTGAATCTTCAGATAATTAAGTTCTGAGTGAAGATGTGTATTCCTATCCATATCTTGCTAAATGCTCTTGACAGTCGTAAGGTCATCTAATATTAACAATCCCTCACGCATGCCGGGATGGCGGAATTGGTAGACGCAGCGGACTCAAAATCCGCCGGGTTCACGCCCTTGCGAGTTCGAGTCTCGCTCCCGGTACCACTTGAAATTAAAGGGTTTTTTGCCAAAGGCGAAAGACCCTTTTTTCATGCCCAAAACACCTTTCCCCATACTCTTCCCCATAAAATGAAAAAAAGTGAAAAAAGTTTGATTAAGCTCAAACTTTTTTCACTTGGTATTCCCCATGTCTGTTTAACTACTCAGTTAACTTAATTATTTTTAGATTTGTAAATATAATTTAGCTCAGTTAAGGGGGGCTAAGCTACATAAAAGTATCGGGAGATTGAGAATGAATGAATCGCAAAATGGTAAAGCCAAGTCCAAAGTTGATGAGGAATCAAAACGTGAAATCCTGATTCAGCCGCTTGTTCAAGAAAAGCTGGATGAAGATAAATTGGTAGATGCAGTTATCCTGTTTCTTAGTTTGATTGGGCCTGTTCTTTTGGTCCAATATGGGCCGAATCCTTCGAACATGGCTTTTTTAGCTTATGCTTTTGTGTGTACCCTGATTGTTTGCGGATCAATTTGGTTGCTTAATCGTGCGGTATCTTATTTGGCTGAGGGCTTGAACTGGTTCGTAAAGTATGAAGTTAAGCGTAGAATACCAGCTTCAGAGTTGAGAGTTCGATGGAACAGAACGTCTAGTGCCGATTTTACAAATGTTGTTCTTGAAACCAGATTAAATGTATATTTTCAATTTGAGTATAATTCCAAAAAATTCTCAGTGCTGCGTTATTTCTATTCCTCATTTTTCCGTCAGGCCGAAAGATTGAAACGGCTTTTTGATGAGCGATGTTTCTTTGATTTAGAAGAAGTTGAACAGATTGAGCAGAAGTATCCGAGGTTTTCACCAAAAGCCGATAGAAGTGGAATAGAACAAGATTTAAAGATCGAAGAATTGGAAAATGAGCTGGATGCAGCGCGAACTATGAAGGCCAGATTGACTAAGGCCAAGAAAAAGTTGGATGGCGCACGCAAGGAAGGTTTTTTCTTTTCCAACATGATTCTTGAGATGGTCGTTGATCCAACTCCGAAACAACAGTTTTCACACGAAGAATATAAAGCGATTGCGGACACGGTTATAGAAAAGGATTACATCAAAAAATTAAAAATGGTCAGACCAGCCAATTCCGTTATTGAAGAATTTAGGAAAAACACTCCTATCGAGTTCAGAAAAGAAAGTAATCCAGCAAAATAAAAACTACGGGACAAAATGGACAATATGGACAAAATTAGATTTCTGTCCATTTTGTCCATATTGTCCGGGGTAATTTGATTCAAGAACAAGACCCCGAACCGAAGTCCGGGGCCTTGTGGTTAATCATCCTCTGGCTGAGGGAATTGTTCTGGAACATCTTTCAGCTCTGGATGCCGTTCATAAAAACCATCCAAAAGTTCTAATTTGGCTCCACATTCTGAGCAAATATCTTTCCGGCAATTTTCAGGGAGATCTTCTGCCAAATAAACCGTCTGGCATTTTGGACAAATCATGTCTTCCGGTTCGTTGCTTTCATCTGAGTTCAATGAAACGCTTTCTCTTGTTTTCCATAAATAAATAAGAACAATAGCACCGATAAATAATTGTATATATCCCACAAAGTCATATACTTTAAAACCTTTATATTTCCCTCCGCCAGTAAGAGGGGTCAAAATTCCAGATAAGAAAAAAGCCCAGCCTGCTAGGATAAGAACAAGTCTACCCGTTCCACCTTTTGATGGTTTGATTCTGTGTGATTCTTTTCTACTTTTTCCCATAATTATCCATAGCTTCTAGTGTTCTTGCTAATTAATGAGGCTATCGAATAGATATTCTTAATCAAGTTTTCCACATGCAAGTCCGCAGCTAGTTATGCAGCATTATCAGCAAAGGAGTTTTTGCCCACAGCATAAGACAAAACAGTTAGAATAATATAATACACAGAAAGAGCAGAAGCATATATATAAATATTGACTATCGACATTCCAATTAATGCGACTATAGAAAAAATAATAGAGTTTACAAAGAGTATCACCATTCCCATCGTTAGTTTAATAATAGATATAGACATCATTTTTTTTAAAGAAAAGCATAAGCACGCAAACATATAGATAAAAGGAGATGATAATGTATAAAAAAATGGCTCTATCAATATGCATACAAAACCTTCGTAGTTTAGATAACCACGATTCAACATGGATAGCATTTCAAATACATGCAATTTTAAATTAAAAAAATTTTCATCTATCATATACCATGATGAACTTGCAGCTAATTCTGTCTCCAGAAGCAGTGTCAAATATGCAAAAGTCATCCTGAATTGAAAGTCAAACCTAAATATTTTTAATCCTGAGTCTCTGCATCCGATACAACTTAATACAAATGACACAACTAAGCATGATGTGTAAGGGCTTATGTAATCTGTTATATGCCCAAAAAAGCAACTTATAAAGTTAAACATAAAATATGCATATACAATAACCAGAAAGGCATAGTCTCTATGTAGAATGGCCTTAAAATCATTCTTAACTTTTTTTAAATATATAAGCATATCTTATCCTAGCCCTGCAACAACATCGGTTTGTCGTTGCAGGGCTTGTTTTTAATTTTTATTTCTCTTCATAAATTCGCCCAGCTTAGTAATTCCATACTGAACTGGATACATTTTATCATCAGGAGTAGAAAGATAGACATCAGCATAATTTTCCAATTTATCCTGAACGCCAGCCTTAATAGTATTAGCCCTATTTTTTCTCACCTTTGGATCATTGCTGAAAATATCTGTGACTTTACTCGGATTAAGGTTTTTAGCAGCCGCATCTCTCCTTTGCTGATTTCGTTTTTCTTTTGCTGCCATATTATCCCAGCTTGCCTTTACGTAATCCTCTGCTTTTTCGAAAAATCCTTTATCCTTATCATCTTCATCGGCTGCCAGAGACGCACGTCGTGCTCGGCTTATCCGGTCGGCCTCAGCAAGAGCTCTATGTTCTTTTTTTGCCTGTTCATTAGCATTGAATTTATCCTGTCTACTAGTCAGCTCTTGAGCCTGCTTATCCACTTCCAAACCTTGTTGCACGCCTGCGTTATTTAGCTGATCAATAGCTTGCTGACTTTGCTGACCGAAAAAATCGTCATCTTTTGCCTGTTGGGTACTACGTGTCGCATTTTGGCTATGCCCTTCCCCGCCTAGGGTGTCATCACCATTGTAATGAGAGCCTCCCGGATCGGTATTATACCCCCAACCAGCGTCTGTAGGGCCGTAGGCACTTCCACTGGTTCCATTATACCCCGGACCGAAATCATTTCCAGCGTACCCACCGGAACTTGACGATTTGCTTTCGCTCTTCCCATCATCATCTGAACTGGATTCATCAAACAACCCCAGCCGATCGACAAAGTTAACCGGATCATCCCCGCAATAGCCATACAAATCCACATCACCGCCAGCATAGCCCAGCGGATCAGGAGAAATGAAACGCCCAATGGCAGGATCGTACTCACGGTAGCCGAAATGAATCAGGCCGGTATCGGAATCATACAATCCTCCGGCAAAGCCGAGCGGAGGCGCGAGTTCGGGACGACTGTTCTGTATCATCACCCCGAAAGAATCATATAGGATTTCCTGTACACTGTTTCCCGACAGATCAGCAACAGTAAAGGTACTACCCAACTGATCGGTAGCCAGTAGCAGCTTCTGGCCGTTGCGGATCATCCCGATAGCGTCCCCATCTTCATCATAGCGGATACGGGTCACACCGGAACGGTCTTCCACCGCAGACAGAGTGATCAGATCGTCCCACTGGTAACGCTGCACCAGCTTGCCGTTGATGAGCTTCTCGACACGGAATCCATTTTCATCAAAGCGATATTCAATTTCCCTGCCGTCAGGAAGCTGCACACCGCAAAGCTGTCCGCTTTCCAGATAATGATAGCGGGTAAGGCCATCTGAGTCCTGTTTAGCTGCAAGGTAGCCGTCTTCATTGTAGGAATAAGAGACCTCTCCGGCTTGAACGAGCTGCCCCTGTTCATTGTAGCTATATTTCAGCGGCTGACCGCCTGATACCTGCGAAAACACGCGCTGGCCCATGCGGTTGTAGCGATACACTTCAACCGGCTTTCCCTCGTAATGCACAACCTGCAACCTGCCTTCTTCATCGTACTGATATTCAAGGGCATGGCTGGATTCTGCTGAAGCGAGGATTTTACCAACAATGCGCAGTGTTTCATCCCGGTCAACACCCATGACAGCAAAAGTGTTCCGGGACTTGGGAGTCTGGAACTGCACGACCTCATCAGCCACTTCATTGAGGTCCACGTTATCGCGTTCAAGTTCATCACGGATAGTCCGCTCCGTACCAGCCTGCGGCATGCGGGACTTAAGCATCGACTGGCTTCCGCTGAGCATTTTCTGGAACTCAGCCTGAATTTCACTACCGTAAGTTGTGCCTTTCAGACCCTGAATCACGGGCAGGTTGGGATTTTCCTGCAGAAACTGGGCATGAACCATACGCTTCAACTTTGCATGTTGAGCTTTGGTTTCTTCCCATTCATAATTTTTCAGGTCCCAGCGGCGTTTGACTTCCGGATTCATCATGGATGGGTACATGCGGTCAGAGGATGAGAATTCATCAAAGTCAGGCTTTGGGTCTGCAAGTTCTTCACCTGTTCTGCGGTCAACGATTTTCCAGAGATTTTCAATCTGCATTTCCGCAGGTTCAGTTTCACCGTACAGTACCAGTTCGGTTGTCAGTTCGCTACGGGGCCTCAGTTCCATTTTGTAATGATTGAAAGATTTCATCTTTCCTCCATCGTTTATAATTATGGGGATGTGCTAGGAGCCCTAGCGGTTCAAAAGCAACTCTTCCCCGGACATTTATAAACTAGCCGGGAGGTCGGACATGGAATGACTTGACAGTGTCCGTATTGGAAGAAAGGTGAAAATTGATGATTCAGGTAGCCCAAAAGCAACTTCTGTCCTTCAATTCAGGACTTGTTTCAGAATTTGGATACTTCTTAGTTTGATTTTCATTACCTACTGATAATATAGAAATTTTATTACCAATTTCTGTCGTGATCTCACAGAACTTGGTGGTCCCTCCACACCATTTGTCCCCTTCCAGATGGTTTTACTGTCCGATTAAACGTGGTTGCCTTGCATCGAAGAAAAAATACCTCCAACCAACAAGGAGAAATCGATGCAAGGACTATTAAGCACAAAAGAAGCTGCTGAAAAATTAGGACTCAGCCCCGGAACCCTCGAAGTATGGCGTTGTCTTGGAAAAGGGCCGCGCTATATCAAAATCGGCAGGCGGGTCGGGTACGATCTTAAAGATCTGGATGCCTATGTGGAATCCTGCAAGGTCATTCCGCTTGAAGAAATGTCTGACCTGCCGAGGCACAGATGAACGAGTCCGGCACAGACATTCTTTCCATGTTCGGAAATAAGGCCCCAGTTCCATTGGGGCCTCAGTTTCCGCCTTCTCTCTCCTCAGTTCAACTACCGCCGGTTCTGGCTGATTACAGCTTTGAGCTTAGCGAAGCGTTGCAGGTGCCTTATGAGATGGTGCTCTGCAATCTCCTTGGCGTCCTATCAACCGCAGCGCAGCGGAGGTTCCATGTGCAGATTAAAGAAGGTTACGAGGAATCTTTAAATCTGTACCTGCTTTCGCCGCTGCCGCCCGGAGAAAGAAAAAGTGCGGTAACGCAAGCCGCAAGAAGACCGCTTATTGGCTGGGAAAATGAGCAGGAAAAGCTCATTGGACCATTGGCGCAGGAAGCGCGTTCAAAACGGATGACCCTTGAGCGGGCCATCGAGCACCGGCGTAACATGGCGGCCAAGGCAAAAAACTCGCAAAACCGGGACAGCCTCATTCAGGAAATCCGGGACTTGGAAGATGAAATGCCGGAGCTGATTACAATCCCGCGTTTGCTTGCCGATGACATAACTCCTGAATGCCTTGCCATGCTCATGGAGCAGCAAAGCGAATGCATGTCCATCATCGAGGCTGAAGGCGGGCTTTTTGATACATTTGCCGGTCGATACAGCCGCATGCCTAATCTTGATCTGATTCTGAAATCCTTCAGCGGCGAACCTTGTCGTGTGGATCGTAAGCATGGGCAGTTTATTGGGCTGAAGCATCCATTGCTGACTATCTGCGTTACCACTCAGCCGGACGTTTTGCGTGGAATGGCCGGGAATCCTGAATTCCGTGGACGCGGTTTCTTGGCGCGTTTCCTCTACTTCTTTGGACAAAGCAGGCTTGGCTATCGAGTGGCGGAGCCTCCGCAGGTCTCATTACAAGTCGAACGAGCTTTTCTAGAGCGGGTTGAGTTTCTGCTTTCCCTCAAAACTAATTCTGAAATGAATGCACAAGGTCAGTCTCTGCTGCTTAGTGCCGGTGCGTATGAGTCATGGAAAAACTTTTTCCTGCTCATTGAGGGCGAGTTGCGACCGGGGAGCAGTCTGGAAAATATGACTGATTGGGCGGGCAAGGTTCCGGGGCAGGTTGCTCGTTTGGCCGGTCTGCTGCATCTGGCTTCAGCGCAACAGATTGAGTCGAAGGTTGAACCGTCTGTCATGTTTGCGGCTACTGAGTTGGGCAAGAAGCTCGTTCATCATGCACGTTACGCATTTCATGATATGGGGTGTGATGATCTGACTTCTTGTGCTCAGGCTATCTTGAAATGGATCACGGATCGGAAAATTGAGCTGTTCACAGGCCGTGAATGTCAGCGTGCGATCCGTGGACGGTTTCCGAAAAAGAAGCAGATTGAGCAGGGCTTAACCATGCTCGTGGAGTTCGGATATGTGGTTGTGCTCCCGGTGCATTCGTCCGGTCCGGGGCGTCCGCCTAGTCCGAGTTACCAAGTTCATCCGGCTGTCCATGCTGCCGAAGCTATCCCAATATCGAATCCTAGCCAGCCTACCCACTGTGACACTGTTAGCTGCGCAACAGGTGTCCTCGTGGGGGCTGGCGAGGGAGGCAAGCCTCCCTTCGAACCCTCCGTTTACGCCAGTGAGATGGAGGTTGTATGAGCACGGCCCGCACCAAATGGTTGAATGTTCGGGTTACGCCGGATGAGAAAAATAGCGTTGTGGAAGAAGCAGAAGCCAAGGGCATGACCATCGGTGATTTCATGCGTCAGCTTCTGGGTAAAAGACGAGTGCGCAAGACCAGACGTGAGCGGGAGAAGCTTCTTCACCTTGCCCGTATCGGCAATAACATCAACCAGCTTGCTCGCTGGGCAAATACCTATAAGAGCAATGCCGATTCTGTTCTCATCATTGCCGAACTGGCAGCTATTGAGAGGGAACTGAAATGTATATGAAGGTTTTCGCCCACGGCCGGGGAAACGGAGCCAAGGCTATTGATTACGTAATTGATCCCCGGCGCAAAGGGCGCGAAGAATCGCCGCCGGAAGTTTTGCGCGGTGATCCTGAAGCCGTGCAGCGGGTGATTGGTTCAACTGATCGGGTATGGAAGTTTACATCCGGGGTGCTCTCATGGGCACCGCAGGACAAGGTTTCCCCGCAGCTTGAAAAAGAAGTGATGGACGACTTTGAAAAGTTCGCTTTCGCAGGACTTGAGCCGGATCAATATTCAATTCTTTGGGTGAGGCACAGCCATGCCGGTCATCATGAAATGCATTTCATTATCCCGCGCACGGAATTGCGCAGTGACAAGGCCATGAATCCATGCCCGCCCAACTGGCATAAGCAATATGATGTATGGCGTGACCTTTGGAATGAGCGCATGGAGTGGGCAAAGCCGGATGAGCTAAAGCGGTCCCGGTTGTTGCAACCGGGCAAAGACATCCATTCACCCAAAGGAAAGCAACTGCACAATTTTAGGAAAACCGTAACTGATTTCCTAGCTCAAGGCATAGCTGACGGTCTGCACAAGGACCGTGCGGATCTGGTTAATGCTTTGGAGGGAGAAGGGCTTTCCGTGGTCCGGCAGGGCAAGAAGTATATCACCTTGGAGTTACCCGAAGACAAGACACGAGTCCGATTGAAGGGAGGAATATTTGAATCATCTTGGAGAGCTGAGCGACAAGTTGAAAGAGCGAATGAACTCGCAGTCGCAGGAAGTGGAGCAGGTCGTAAGCAGCGCATTGAAAGACTTAAGCGGGAACTTGTTGAAATATGCCGAAAGCGAGCTGAATTCCATCACAGCCGATATGGACGGCCACATTCAGAAGCTGCGCAAAAAGCAGTCCGCGATTTCGGCCAGCTACTGGAAACAAAACATCTTGGCGAATCTCATCTCCGCGCTGTTGTTGCTCACAATATCGGTTTGCATAACAGGATTTTACGGCTGGAGAATCAAGGCCAGTCACGAAGAGCTGACAAGAATCAACGCGCAGGTAGAGAGTCAGAAAAGGAACGTAAGCGTGTTCACCAAATGGGGGATCGAAGCACATCAGAGCCGGAACCAGCGGTATCTGGCCTTTCCGAAAGGCACCCAGTTGCAAATAAGAGAAACCCAGAGCGGCCAGCCAGCCGTTTTATTGCAGAGGTAGATCATGAACGAATTATCGAAGAGCTTATCGGAGGCCCTAGCCGGAATGGAGAAGGAGCAATCCCGCCGCTTGAAACAGCAGGACCAGAAAATAGCCGAGCAGGGGCGCAGGATTTCGGAGCTGGAAAAGGAAGTTCAGGGTTGCCGGGACTTGCAGAGCGAATTGGAAGATGTTTTGAGGGAATTGGGGCGGTTGTGCGGGCGGTGAGGAAGCGTGTGGGGCGGGGGATGGGGCACTTCATGATGTAGGGGGGCGGCCTGCAGGATTAAATTTGAATCCCCCTTCCGGATAACCGGGAGGGGCGCTTTACGTGTCATCTTGATTCTTGCGAGGATGTATTATAACTCTGGCGGGTGTAATTTTTTACAGGGTGGTATTTATGCGGGAATTTTTTTTGGGGGTTTTGATAGTGGGTTTGGTTGGGGTGTGTGGATGTGTAAGAACACTGAGTAGTTCTCCATATGGAGTAACCTATATGGGAAAAAAAGAAGTCCAGCATTTTCAGTTTAGAAATTTTCCTCTTTTTGCGGAAAGTAAAAGAAATGGTGTAGAAACATATGTTTTTACCAAGGATATTAATAAAATTGATAAAATGATGTCAGTTCATGTTGTCCAAGGTGTTAAAAGAAATTTTAAAGAAAAACCGGGGCAGGTGTTTTTATCAAGAGAATGTACTGGCTATTCAAAAGCAGAAGAGTGTTACACATATTATGAGCAAGGTTCATGTGCTTTGAACCGTATTAATATCTTTTATTTGGACCATATTTATACAATGGGAATATTTTACTATGAACCGTTAACTGAAACTGATTACTTATGTAAATCATGGGCTGATGTGAATTCATACAGTGAAGAGCAGGATAAGTTTGTAAAATATTTTAACGAGAGGGCTGACAATCAATATCGCCTTTCATCGTCTCCAAGAACAAATTATAACGAAGGTATTGAGTAGTTTAACAAAAAAATGAGATGGTAAATTGTGCTTGAACAGCTACTGTTTTTTGAGGATGAGGCTTGTATGATTGTTTCAGTGAAAAGGATAGCATGGGTGGGGTTATGAACGAACATTCTACTTTGCTTACAAAAGCAAACGAAAAGAAAACTGTAGAGGAACAGACCGTTCTGTTATCTACATTTTTAGAAACTGTTCCTCCTGGTAAATTGGTTCGATTGCACAAGGCAAATGTATCGATGCAACTTTCAAAAGGGACAATAAGTGTTCCCCAAATAAGATTGCACTGTTCTTCTGATGATTGTGGTGGTGAACGTTTTTTTAAATCCAATAATTATAGCGTTGTTTTTACATCTACACCAATGGTGAAAGACGTTTTTTTTGATTATTCCTGTTCAAATTGCGGAAAAGTATATAAGACCTTTGCTCTATGTTTTAGGCGCGAGGAAGATAAATTTTATGTCATGAAATATGGTGAAGTTCCTCCTTTTGGTCCACCTACACCTTCTTCCTTGGTCAATTTAATAGGGCCAGATCGGGATATTTTTTTAAAAGGCCGTAGGTGTGAAAATCAGGGTTTAGGTATCGGGGCTTTTTCTTACTATAGGCGTGTTGTTGAGAATCAAAAGGATCGTATTTTTGATAAGATTATTACGGTCTCGAAAAGACTCGGCGCACCTGATGATAAGATTGAAATTTTGGAAAATTGCAAAGAAGAAACTCAATTCAGCAAAGCCCTTAAGAATGCAAAGCCTGCTTTGCCGGAAAGTTTGTTGATTAATGGGCATAATCCTCTTTTGCTTTTGCATTCTGCTCTCAGCGATGGGTTACATGATCGTTCTGACAAGCATTGTCTTGAGATAGCAACGGACGTAAGGGTGGTTTTACGTGAATTATCTGAACGTCTTGCCCAAGCTCTAAAGGATGAAAATGAAATTGAGGATGCTGTGAAGCGTCTCGCACGGATTAAGAATAAATAGATTTGAGCATCTTTTTTAATGCTATGACTGTCTTTTCATGAGCTGATCTTAATCTATCTATAGGGCACTCCATAACTCTAGCGTGGAGTTACCCCTTTTGTTTTTTGAATGAAGTATATGTTTTATTATGTCTAATGCTATATGTGTTGTCTTGAATTATATGAAAATAGAATGTAAGTGATGTTGTTATGTTTTAGATAGGTTTGAAATTATTGATTTTGAAAGGACTCTCTTGGGGGGACGAGATGAGCGAATTAAAAAAAATTACATTATATAAAATAAAGAAAGACCTTGATTTTAAAGATTTTCTTAAGACAGATTTAAATTCATATGAAGAGATTGATCCTGTTGAATTTGAGGATGATGCGTCGAATACATATGAATATTCAGGGCTTGTAAAATTTACCGAAGGCAGATCAAAAAAGAAAACGACGAAAAATTTTCCATGGATGGTCTTTTTGAATTCTGCATTTGAAGATGAAGTCTTTAAATTTGAATCACGAAATAAATTCCCTCGTGCCGTACTTGCATTACGTATTGTCGATAAGTCTGGAGAAAAAGATCCAATCTGTTATTTGGCTGCATTTGGTATAGGGGCTAAATCTTTGTTCTGCCAAGATGCTGTTGTTCATGATTTTGGCATCAAGGTTGGGATGAATATTTGTGATCATGATAAGCTTAGAAGAATACAGACAACTTATCATGAATCAACAACGCAACAAACCGAAAAGCAAGCAAGTTCAGGAACTTCCTTAAATGCATTTAATCTCGATAACGATAATGAATTGTTGAGAAGACTGTCTGGTGTAATTAAAGATGACTATAGTAGCGTGGTTGAGACATTTACAGGAAAGGATGCAATCAATTTGAAATCTAGGAGGGGAGAATTCTTTTCATGGGATGACTTAGTCAAGATATGTCTCCTTTTCGATGAAAGGTACATGTCTGATGATTATAGGAGTACTGAGTTTGCGCGATATGATGATTTTAGACATGAGACAGATAAAGGTATCATCGAAGATTTGGATGAAAAACTTTTAAATATGATTAAAAATCACGACTATGAAAAACTCCATTTGTCTCCGCCAGAATTTGTTAATTATGATGAAATCTATTTCTCATACAGAAAGGGTGGAGAAACTTATGAAGAATTGAAAATTAATGATTTGGTTACATCGAAATCTGTTACAAGTAGTACTGTTTTACGGACTGTTAAAGGATGGCGTATTCATCGGTATAGAGTTGAAGGTGATGTTTACGCAGGGTATTGGAGAGCATACGATTGTTATGTCGCAGAGGTTGATCTAGAGACAAAAACATATATTTTATCTAATGGACATTGGTTTCAGATCTCTCAAGACATCAAAGATAGAATAGATCTGTTTATTTCAGAGATCGAGCCTAATTATAGTTATGAAGTTTTGCCGGATAATGTTCCAATATATGTTGAAAAAACTAGTGGTAAAGGTGAAAATCGTGAAGAAGTTTTCAATGATTGTGCTGTGAATTCTTCAGAAAATTTATTTTCATTTGATAAGGCAAAGCTTAGAATTGCGGGAGAAAATAAATATGAAATTTGTGACATTTTTTCAAATAATAAATGTTTGATACATGTTAAGAAATATTCATCTGGTGCATCATCAATAAGTCATTTATTTGTTCAGGCTAAATTTTATGCAGATGCTTTCTCGTCAGATGAATCTACTAGAGATAGTATGCGGGAATATATTGAAAGCACTTGTTCTTTAGTTGATAGTATTAATAGTGGCAAGGATGCCGCAAGCTTTACTGGGTTGATACCACAGAAAAGCAATGAAGTTCTTGAGAATGAGTATTGTGTTGTCTTTTGTGTATTACATTCTAAGGAATTATTTGGAATTGAAAACTTACCTCTGATGGCCCAATATGAGCTAATGAAGACATATAAATACCTTAGTGAGACGCGAAAGTTTAAAGTTGATGTTGTTTTTAAGAAAGTACTAATTGGCCCTCAGGATTAAAGTTTCCTAACTTAATCGTTTGAGTTGTTAGTTCTTTTCTCGAAGGGGGGCTTTGGTTACACCTTCAAATATTAATATTGTTTACAATTTAAGACCTTGCTAAACTTCCCCCATGCCAACCTACCACCCACCCCACACAATAACCCCACTCATCGTAAATCTGATAGCCCAGATAAGCGAGGAAGTAGGGCGTTTGACCGTTTTAACCGATAACTCAAAGGAGTTAAGGCTAAGACGCATCAACCGTGTGCGCACTATTCGCGGATCATTGGCTATTGAAGGTAATAACCTTAGTGAAGAGCAGATTACGGCGATTCTGGACGGCAAAAGAGTTATAGCTCCGCCCCGTGAGATTCAGGAAGTGCGTAACGCCATTGCAGCTTATGACCGATTCGATGATTGGTCGGTGGAGAGCGAAGCGGATCTGAAGGATGCGCACGGCGTGCTCATGGCCGGACTGATTGACGAGGTTGGCATGTATCGCCGTTCCGGCGTGGGTGTGATCGCCGGGGAGAGGGTAATTCATATGGCCCCACCTGCCGATAGAGTTCCGGCATTGATGCAGGATCTGTTTTCATGGCTGGGTGCCACTGAAGACCATCCTTTGATTGCCAGCTCGGTATTTCACTACGAATTTGAATTTATCCACCCATTCGCTGATGGCAATGGCCGTATGGGCCGTTTATGGCAGACTTTGATCCTGAAAGGATGGAATCCACTTTTCGCGGATATCCCGGTGGAAAGTCTGGTTTTTGAACACCAAGAAGAATATTATGACGCGCTCCAGCAGAGCACGAATAATGCGGACTCGGCACCGTTCATAGAGTTCATGCTCAGAATGATTTTGAATGCCGTTTCATCTGCCACCCCCCAAGTTGACCCCCAAGTTACCCCCCAAGTTAAAGCATTGATTGAAGTCCTCTCTGGAGAAATGAGCCGTGATGAACTGCAAACGGCTTTGAGCCTTAAGGATCGTAAATCATTCAGGGAACTTTACCTCAAGCCTGCATTGGAAGAAGGGCTTGTGGAAATGACCATTCCCGACAAGCCCAATAGTAGGAATCAGAAGTATCGGTTGACTGAGAAGGGGCAGCTGGCTGTATATCGCTAGCCCTTCAATCCCATCCATAAATCTTCATGCTCAAAAGCTGACTGCATCATCTCAATCTCATTCTTGCTGGCACCAAGCCGTGCGGCATCGTTGGCCCAGCTTTGGGTGGCTTGGGCTACTTTCTTGGCGATGGCTTTTGCTTCTTTGGGCGAGAGTCCGAATTCCTCAGCTACTGATAGAGCGAGTTCAAGCGATGCCGTGCCGTCATCAAGGTCGATGAAGGTGTGCAGAATGCGTGGCTTTTCGTGTTCCGGGGTTGGTTCCAGATCGTAAAGAGGGGAAAGCCGCCAGCCCGCTGATCCTGCATAGATGAAGCCGTGGTTGCGCAGATGGTCGTCTACGTTTGAAATCATAATGTTGAAGACAATCCGCCGCCAGAGGTCTTTGAGATCTTCGGTTGTGCTGGCTCCGTATTCGCTCAGTGCTTCGCCGATTTCCAGATAACTTCCCTGTTCGCCGTCAGAATAGCCGAGCATACTCATTGCAGACAGAAATGGAATGCGCTTACCTGCGTTGCGGTCAAAGCGGTGGAGCAGAAGCACATTCTGGTTTCCGACTTTTTTCAATGCTACTTCCGGGGTAGGTATCCCGGCCTTTTTGGCCATCTGGAAGGCGAGATATTCCCATAATTCCACATCCCATTCATCGGTGGGGCTGGGAAATTTGGCGATCAGCAGCTTGCCGTCCGTATCTATAATGGATGCCTTGGGCCGCGCTCCGCCGAGT
This sequence comes from Maridesulfovibrio pacificus (SeqCode), assembly GCF_048612815.1. Taxonomy (NCBI): domain Bacteria; kingdom Pseudomonadati; phylum Thermodesulfobacteriota; class Desulfovibrionia; order Desulfovibrionales; family Desulfovibrionaceae; genus Maridesulfovibrio; species Maridesulfovibrio pacificus (SeqCode). The sequence continues at coordinate 2,706,214 of NZ_JBLZNE010000001.1, read as the reverse complement.
GACGCACCGGGGGCAACCAGATCCTGAATATCCTGATCCAGTTCCTTGTTGTCCAAGATGCGGCTTGATGCAGCCATAAGCCGACCCAGTTCAACCATGGGCGGAATTGTTGCATCCTCGTCCGTTGCCAAAAAAGGCCCGCCTTTCTGTTTTGCAAAACGCAATGCACCTTGTCGTGCCAGATCATTAACCATGAGTAGGAAGTCGGAGTCGTGCAGCATGCGGCGGGTGCGTTTTTCAGCCTTGGCGTTTCTGGCCTCTAGTCGTTTCATGAGCACACGGCCCCAGCGGTCCGGGGCAGAGTCGCCGATGGAGCCGAAAAGAGATTTACCTGCTGGCGTATGGAAAGATCCTTCGCCGAGATTTAAAGTTGGCTCAAGGGAAAAGCTTATGGGCGATTTCCGCCACCGGCGGGAATATTCAAAAGATGCGCTCTCTCCGCGCTGCCCGGAATGAATCCACAGCCGCCCAACGAAATGTGTTTCGCCCTGCAAATCTATATGTACAAATATTTCTTTCGGCATAGTTCTGTCTTAACTCGATATTTCATGCACCCGGCTGGGCAAACGTTCTTCGTCTAGATTCTGCCCGACCTTGTCTTCAGTAATGTCTGCCAGATTCATCCAGTCTGTACCGAGTCCGAGCGCGAAGATTACGGCAGCATAGTTTCCCATGCTGACACCGGGATCACCGCGTTGGATTTTAGCAAGAGTCTCCCTGCTGACCCCGGCGCGGTCGGCGACCGTGACCATCTTCAGGCGGCGGCGAATTCTCGCGTTTTTCAAGGATTCACCAAGCCCCTTAAGGCCGCTACGCAGTTTTATAGGTAATTTCTTTTTCATTTTAATGCCTAGTAAAATAGTCCTTATGCTGGCCTACGACTAACATATTAGGCATTAAGTTTCATAAGGTCAAGAGGAGGTAATGTTCGTATGTCTTGTTCCGTGATTTTATGGGCTGCCGTTTAGGTATGCTTCCTTGGAGCACGCTTTTTCATATCCTCATAAGAAATATTAGCAACCTCACTGGCCCGGATCATGGCGTCATCCCGCAAATGGGCATACCTTTGAACCATTGACGGTGTTTTGTGGGTGAGCAGCTTTTGCAGGGTGTACAGATCCACCTGCCCTGAGCTGGCTAGAGTGGAAGCGAAAACGTGCCGCAAGCCGTGCATGGGACGAAAGTCTCTGGGCAGCCCGGCGTTGTCGCAGATTCTGCGGAATGGAACACGCAGGTCTTTGGTGGGACCACCGTATCTGCCGGGGAAGACATACTTACAGTCTGTGCGGGGTTGTTTTTCAAGAATGGAACGTGCGGAATTATTGATCGGTATACGCTGATCCTGCCCGCTCTTTGGGTCTTTGAGCAGGATGAAGCCACGCTCGAAATCAACATGATTCCATTCCAAATTGAAAATTTCAGATTTTCTCATCCCCGTATAAAGGGCCATAAGCATTATGGAGGACGCTTTCTGGTTGCGGTCATTCTTAATGGAGTCCAAAAGCGCGGCGAGCTGTGCGGGAGTGAGGTCTTCGGTCTTTATGTTGTTCAGACGCGGCATTTCAAAATAGAGCTTGCCGGGATTGATGGGCTGGCACATCCCGCGCCTAGCACCGAAATTCAAAATGCGCTTGAGCAGGACAAGTCCCTGCTTGACTGTTCCGGCAGCAAGTCCTTTGTTTTGTAATTTGCGGCGCAGCTTATCGATGTCGGTAGTTACAACTTCTTCAGGAACCCTTTTCCCAAAATCCTTGAGCAGGTAATTCCGCCAGCGGTTACGGTCATCTCTGATGCTTTTGTTTTCCTGTTTGGCGTCATAAAATGCTTCCCAGATTCGGCCTACTGTCATTCTGTTGCGCTCCGCCTGGACTTTCTTTCTGCGCTCGTTGTTGGAGTCAATCTTCCCCTCAATGCGCAGAACGCGCAAGCGGTTTGCTTTGGCTGGGGTCATCTGATCCTGATACTGGCGTCCGGCTTTTTCTTCAATGGACTTTCCGTCTTTATAGTAACGGATGTAATAGATCTTTTCCTTTACCCCGGTGACTTGGTTTTTACTATCGATGTAGAACACGCCCTTATATGTTGTCTTGTGTCTTTTTACTGCGGCCATCTGCTTTCCTTTTTGAGCTGATTTGTGGGGAATTATGGGGAAGAATATATGCTCACCACGTACTTAGATACGCAGGGTGGGGAAGCTGTATTCCCCATGCCATTCCCCATAAAGGAGGCCAGAATACAGTAAATTATGGGGAAATCAAACAAGCTCAGTTAAAGAAGTAAGTTCTTTTAAATAAATACTTTATGACTGGGTTAAATTCGGTTAAACAGTCAAGTTTAGTACTCAAAATCCGCCGGGTTCACGCCCTTGCGAGTTCGAGTCTCGCTCCCGGTACCATGTATTACAAGGACTTACAGCTTTTTGGTTGTAAGTCCTTTTCTTATGCGGCACAATGTCAAGCACCCCGCCAATTCTGCCTTTAAATTTCATAGGGCGTAGTTGCCCCTCACCTTACGGTGCAAGTAATTGATACTCCTTTTCTTATTCGTGCTCAGCGGCACCAAGTACCGATTCGGTACCAAATCAATTTAGGATCGCCATTTTTTGTTCGTTGTCTAAGCAACCAAAGGACCGTCGCGATCCTGTTTATACTGTTGCCGATGGTAAGCTAAGCCTCCACAGCAAAGCAGCCAGTTTACGAGCAAGCGCAGCAATTGCTTTTTGCGGCACTCCATGTTTGCCCAAAATTCTGTTGTAGAATTCACGCGCCCATTCGTCTCTTTGTTTCCACATCCACGCCGATTCGATAAGCAGGCTTCGCAATCTTCGTTGTCCTACCGGACGAAGAGTTGCTCTTGTTTTACTGCCACCGCTTTGTCTAATTCCGGGAGCCAGACCAAGATAGGCTGTGACTTCTTCGCTTCTGTTGAAGCGTTCAGGGTTATAGATTTCAGCTGCAAAAGTTGTTGCTACGACTTTTCCGACGCCCGGAACGGACCTCATTGCGGCAATACGTCTTGCCTCGTCTTGTTCCTGTGCGAGTTTCTCAAGTTTCGTATCAACTTCTTTTTGAGCGGCAGCAAAATAATATAATTCAGAAATAAGGCTGTCACGAACCTCCGCTGCTCCGTGGGGTAGCGTTAAAGTTGCGAGAGCTAAGACTGCTTTCTTTCCCCAGTGCGATATGCTGTTTGGTTCGGTTGTGTTCTGCGTCAACAGCAAAGCTCTGATACGCTGTTTTGTTTTACGCAAAGAATCGGTGATCTGGTGGCGTCTGCGTGATAAAGCACGAAATGCTTCTTCTTTTTCATTAGGAATTGCGATTGATCGGATCAAACCGGATGCAACAAGTTCAGCAAGTTTGATGCAGTCGAGACTGTCCGTTTTATTTGTTGCTGCGACAGGGCGGGGAATCCTGCTGGGTGCTGCTACAACTACTTTGATCCCACGACCTTCAAGGCTACGAGCTAGCCCAAAACCTGTTGGCCCGGCTTCATAACAAACAGCTGCAATTCGTACAGGAAGAGTTGAAAGGCGTTTGGTAACGGATTCTACGTCAGCAGGTGTAGTCCAACTTTTAGTCATTCCGTCAGGTCGCAACAAGGCTATGCTGTAACTGCGCTTGTGGACATCAACACCTACGAAAAAGCGTTGTCCATGAAAGCCTTCCGCAAACCTATCAACTGATGATATTGTCATTTTAGCCATGTCAGCCTCCTGCTAGTTTCACCTTTACTGGTATTCTACCAGATTAAACAGGGGAGTGCCGACATGGTATTTTTTGTGTCTGGTGTTTTGTACAACTCCTGTACAACTTTTTTTGGGGGTGGAGGGGGGAAAGAGTACAGTTATTAATTTTTAGGCAAAACATATGACAATTGATTTTTAAAAGAATATGGTCACTTGAAATCACTTTGGAAATGGGGAGATCATATGAATTTTAATGATGAATATAAAAAGGTCAGAAATAAAATTAGAAGCTACAGAATTAACGATTTGCTTGGACCAATTGTTTCTGAAATACACCAATATGAGGCTTCGCCAACTGTTTACATGGAGCGTCAAAGATTATTTTTGCCTTGGATCTTATTATATATTTTGAAAATGACTTTTTTGCACGGCGAAACTAATAAGCCTTCCAAAGAGTTAAGAGAAAACGATTTTATTAAGATATATAATAAAATGCACGACCTTGATGGAGTGTACAAGAAAGCCTTACTTAAAGACGGTGTACCGTCTTTTTTGGCTGCCATAGCTTCTCAACAGTTTGCTTTTCAGCGAAATTTGCAAAGAAATGATTTTGCGCGTGTTAATTATTTGTTTTCTCGCGAGGAAGGAGCTTTAGCTGATCTTTTTCGGGAAACTAATGGTCTTGCACTCGTAACGTATATCGAATTAATGGTTGCGACGTATGCAATAATAGAAATGTCCAGTAATCGTGGGTTTTATGATTTTGAAAATACTTTGACTGGGGTTGCTCCGCAAGAAGAAATTATTGCTTTTTTTAATTTAGTCTCACGTTCAAAGAGCCAGCTACGGCAGGAACTCAGTAATACGGGTATCAAAAGCTCACTACTACAGTTTGGGGAAAATTCTCCTTTATATAAATTCCCATTGCTTTCAATTGATGATCAATTCATCCCTTATGGGAAAACAATATTTAAAAAATCTCTTCTTTTTAATCTTTATGAACATGCAAAAAGAGGTGGAGAGGAAACTAATTCCGAGCTGGCTTTAAGATTTGAATCATATATAGGTGAGGTTCTGTCGTCTTCTGGGGCTACTTTTTTTACGGAAGATCAAATTGCTGCAACATATAACGGTAAAAAAACAGATTTTTTAGTTATTGAAGAAAATACGGCAATTATGATCGAAGCAAAATCTGTTAGATTGAGACCATATGAAATGGTTAATCCTACAAGTTCGGTCGTCGTTAATGCGCTGGAAGACAATGTGCTTAAAGCTTTTTTTCAGGGACACGAGCTTAGTGCTAATTTGAATGTTAACGAAGGTAACAGCATAGATAATTATATTTTATTAATAGTAACATATGATGATATGCATGTAGGGCCATTTAATGAAGCGTACAATCTTTGGTTTGGGGATTATTGTAATCCTAAATTTGAATCTGGCGAATGTCAGCGCGGACCGCTTGAGTCAGAGAACGTTTTTATTGCCAGCATTAAAGAATTTGAACATTTGTGTGCATGTCGTAATTCAGAAAATGGTCTTACACCGCTTTTTGAAAGAGCTATTGCGGATAATCGCGATCCAGAAACTAGAAAATTTATGCTGTCACAGTCGTTGCCCAACCAAGGGGCTAATGAATTGCCATTTATTACGGAACAATTCGAAGGACTTTGGAATAGAGTAATAGAAAAATTTAAACAAGATTAAATATTTAATGATTATATGGCCATGTTTGCTGAATTCTACGGCCACAAAAGGCCAACCCACCTAACAATCTACGCCGAAGACATGCTCAAACACGTGAGATCCTTCTCGCGTGAAAGTAGGCATTTCAAATTATCCCTATCCTTGCTCGAAGACAGAGCACACGGAAGCCTTTTTCTGTTCCCTATGAAGATTGTTGAGCAGATGCTTAAAGCTTCTCCAATCGTTGTTTATACAAATCTTGCTGATATCGATTTAAGCCTTGTATCTGTCCCCTCTCCGGGCATTCTTGAAGAAGATGAAAATTATTTACCGATCCAACAACTTCTCAAAATCATAGCCATATCAAACGACCTTCTGGATGACCTCAACGAAGACAAAAGGATTTCAAGATCATCCCTGCATGAGTTGGCAGTTACTGTTGACGATTTTTATAACTGGGCGGTTGAAACTTTTCCCCGTTTTGAGGAAGAAGCTGAGGACGAGGCTCCTGTAAAAACGACCGAGAAGAACATTGAGTGGTTCGCTATGTTTTGCAACTCTCTTGGAGTTGAACGCAAAATGTCTGCCCGTAGTCTTTGGAATATTATTAAAGATAAATCTTCTCCCGAAAAACCTGTATGTTTTGATGATTTTCAAGTTGTCCTTCATGATGAGAAACTTTTTTATTCCAGTGGCCCCCTGACTCCCAGACTTTGGCGCGAGTATTTGGAGCATGAGGAGGCCGTTAGGATTGTTTATAAATCATTCGAGAACTACCTATCCAGATTCAAGAAGAATCTCCCAAATAATCCCAACGGCGTGAATAGCGTTGATTAACGGCATTTAGCGCAGGGTAAAAAACTCTCCCAAATTTCCGCACAGCCATCCCGCCAGTGCTAACCTTCACTCATCTTAACAAATGTTTGGAGGTTAACACTTATGCCAATCAAAGAATCAAATGAGTCTTCCGGTGCTGATCTGACAATCCTGCACAAAACCCTTCCCCCGATTATTGCCCGTAAGGATGTAAAACTTTACCTCGGCGGTCTCATTTGAAAGCGGCCCTTGCTCTTTGGGATTATTGCGAACAGTCAGCGCGATTCATTTTTGCCGGACTGGAGAGTGATTCGACTTGTCAGAAGATTATGGAAGCTTTGGAGGAGTCTGGCGGAAAGCTTGACACTTCCGGGCTGTATAAATTTTTTGGAAACCACATTTCAAAACGAAAGATGACCGTGGCCCTGAACAACCTCCTTGCCAGCAAAAATAATCGACTTGAGGAGCTGAAGCCGCAAGGAGGGGGACGACCACGAAAAATATTTTATTTATGCGGAAAAAGCTAATTTTGCGAGCCGATACGCTATTATGCGATATCTTAGTTTATTCTCCGTTATTTTTTATTATTTTGCTTGAATCGACCAATGATCTCGTAAAATAAAGCATGATCAAGTGGCGACTGAAGGCAGGACAGGTAAGGTAGGCCCACTTTTTCAAAGTGGTCGACCTTACGTCCTGCTCAGCCATGGGGCTGAGGTTGGCTTATTCGCCTTCGGCTCAACACAAATTTAATAGATATCTCGTATGGAAATCGGAAAAGTCGGAAAAGTATGTGTATACATCCTGTCTAAAGTGTGTTTGTGATTTTGTGAATCCCATGGAGGGCTGTATGCAGTACTGGGGAAAAGCATTTGAAGATGGGCAGTGGCATCACCTGCGGCGTCATTGCATTGAAGTTGCCGCAGTTATGAAAACGTTATTGCGTACTGACCCGGCTCTGCGGGCTAGAGTTGCTCAGTTGTCGCCGCTTGATCCTGATTTTACTGAAGAGCTCTTGGTTTATTTGGCCTGTATTCACGATCTGGGTAAATTTTCTCTTTGTTTTCAGCACCAGAAGCCGGAAATAGCTATCTCAAACGGTATCCCGGAACCAAATGGCAAAGAGCATCATACTGAGCTGGGTGTTCAGTTATGGGGAGCTTATAAACTTCACGAAAGAATAGGATGCCAAGGGGGCAGATTATTTACTCCTATGGCTGTCGCAGCTCTTGCGCATCACGGGGAGCCGCGTCCGGTGGTCAGGAAGAAGCCTGCTCAGTTGAGAAGATTTTTCGGATCCTGTGCTGATGACGCTCTGCAATTTAATGCTGAAGCAGCTTCATTTTTCTTGAATCATAAGTTTCCTGACGAATTGCGCGACGAATCTTTTCAGTCTCTTTCGTGGCTTGCTGCGGGACTTTTTATTCTTTCAGATTGGATCGGCTCAAATGAAATATGGTTTGGTCCGGATTCAAATTCAATTGCTATCTCTGCCTACTGGGAGAAGGCTATAGAAAAGGCTGAGCGTGCTGTTTCAGAGTCAAAGGTTTTGCCCGCAGCATCAGCTGATAGAACCACTTTTCAACAGCTTTTTACTTATCTTCCCAAAGGAGCACTGCCTAGTTCATTGCAACAGGCGGTCATGGATCTGCCGGAGCAGCACGGTCCGGAACTGTTGATTCTGGAAGACCTGACCGGGGGCGGAAAGACTGAGGCGGCAGTGCTTGCTGTGCACCGGGCCATGCGTTGCGGAGCATCTCAGGGGATGTTTATCGGTTTGCCGACCATGGCTACGGCCAATGCTATGTACAGTCGTCTTGCAGAGACATATCGCAGCTTGTTTAAGGATAAGGACGCTTCATTGATTCTTGCCCATGGCGGAAGGGCTCTGCATGATGAATATCTGGGCAGCATTATGGCAATGGATGAGTGGCGGACCTTTTCTGACGATGAAGGTAGGGCGGTCTGTCATTCGTGGTTCGCCGACAACCGCAAGAAAGCTCTGCTCGCGCCATGCGGTGCCGGGACTATTGATCAGGCTCTGCTGGCTATACTAAGTTCCAGACATCAGGCTTTGCGTCTTTTGGGACTTAGTCGTTCATTTCTTGTTGTTGACGAGGTGCATGCTTACGATGCTTACACCGGACAACTGTTATCAAATCTGCTGACTTTTCATGCCGCGCAGGGTGGCAGTGCCATCTTGCTTTCTGCTACTTTGCCAAATTTTTTACGTCGCAAGCTTTTGAAAGCATGGTCAGAAGGTCGGGAATTGGCCGGAACCGACGTGGCTTCTGTTATGCCGGAAGAGGATGGGTTTCCTCTTCTGACTCGTGTGCAGGATAAAGCGATGCAGGAAATTGGTCTTGAAAGCAGCCGTGAAATAAAGATGCCTCTTGAATGTGTTTATGAAGAAGGGGGCATGTTTCAGAGTCTGGTCGAGGTCCATAAAGCTGACGGGTGCGGATGCTGGATTCGCAATACTGTTGCAGATGCTGTCGAAACGCGGAGCCGACTGATTGAAGAATTTGGTTTGGCGGAAGGTGATGTCATTCTTTTTCATGCTCGATTTACCGGGATGGACCGTATGAATATTGAACAACAGGTGTTGGATATTTTTGGCAAGGGAAGTGTTCCGGAGCAGCGTGCGCGGAAGATTCTGATTGCCACGCAGGTTGTTGAGCAGTCGCTGGATCTTGATTTCGATCTGCTGCTCTCCGATCTTGCGCCTATGGAACTGATGATCCAGCGGGCCGGAAGATGTCATCGTCATCCAAGGGAATATAGGCCGCAAGGATATGAATTCCCTTTAATGAAGGTACTTATGCCTGATCCTGTGGATGATCCGGATGAGGATTGGTACGGGAATCTTTTTGAAATTGGACAATATGTGTATCCGCGCCCGGCGCTTCTTTGGCGTACTGCCCGATTGCTGAAGGAAAAAGAAGAAATTCGGCTGCCCGAACAGGCTCGCGAACTGGTGGAAGGAGCATACGGGGCAGGACTCATAGCTCCTGCTATTTTTGATGAACAGGAGATTAAGGTTGATGGATCTGATATTGCTGAGAAGTCCCTTGCCGGATTTGCTTCTTTAGATTTCAGTGCTGGCTACAGCAGTAACGAAGGTCAGTGGGACAACGATACCATGACTCCCACAAGGTTGGGCGAAGAGTCCCGTCAGTTACGATTGTTGAAGTCTGAAGATGGGAAGTTGACCCTTTGGGCATCGTCTAATGGAAAGTTTATCAGTGTGAAAGATTGTATGCGTTCTGAAGTGCGCGTAAGCGCAAAGAAGGTTAAGTCGGCAGTCAATGATGGACTTGAAGATGAAGTGGAAGAGTTGAAGTCCTGCATGCCGGACAAAGGGCGTTGGTCTGAATGTATTGTCCTGCACGATAAGGGCGGAATCTGGTCCGGGCATGCGATTGATATTCACGGGGATGACGTTACGGTGTTGTATAGTTCGCAGACAGGTTTGGAGGTTGATTGTTGAGGGAACGAAGGTTGATTTTTTTAGGGATGTTTGAGTATTATTTTATAGAAAGTTAATCATGCAATAAGTGGTCCTGAATAGTCGTAAAAAGTTGGCATTTTTTATATTGGTAAAAAAGGTCAAAAAGTATTGTTGGTTACAGGAAGAGTGTTCCCCGCGTATGCGGGGATGATCCGAAATTGTAACCGGTCCTGATGCCGCCGCTATTGTGTTCCCCGCGTATGCGGGGATGATCCGCGGGACGTTGAGAGCGTAACCGGCGGTGATCGGTGTTCCCCGCGTATGCGGGGATGATCCGCCATTGTGCTGGATATTGATTCCCCGGGTGGCGTGTTCCCCGCGTATGCGGGGATGATCCGTGTTTAATGTTGTTACTTGGATTTAGAGATTAGTGTTCCCCGCGTATGCGGGGATGATCCGCGCATGATCCAAGACCTTGAGGAAAAGCTGAAGTGTTCCCCGCGTATGCGGGGATGATCCGTACTGCCCGATTGAAGGAGACACAGACGAATTGTGTTCCCCGCGTATGCGGGGATGATCCCTGCATGCGGGGGATGTAACCGTGGTGGTCTGCGGTGTTCCCCGCGTATGCGGGGATGATCCGCCCTAGTTACACACCGCGTCAAATCGTAGACAGTGTTCCCCGCGTATGCGGGGATGATCCGTGCCTTGTAAATTACTAGATGCTAAAAATGCCGTGTTCCCCGCGTATGCGGGGATGATCCGTCCTTCACATGGGTGGTGTTTTCGCCTCAGTGGTGTTCCCCGCGTATGCGGGGATGATCCGGGATACTGTTAAATTTTTACAAGATGACCCGTGTGTTCCCCGCGTATGCGGGGATGATCCGGTCTTCAGGATGAAGACGGCAAGGATATTCCCGTGTTCCCCGCGTATGCGGGGATGATCCGAGGGGGGAGGGAGAAGGGGGAAGCAGCAACCCGTGTTCCCCGCGTATGCGGGGATGATCCGCATCATGTATTCAATGCGAGAACGCACATAGCGTGTTCCCCGCGTATGCGGGGATGATCCGTCTGCAAATGGGCTGAAGCAGAGCTTGCCGACGTGTTCCCCGCGTATGCGGGGATGATCCGGGCGGAAAGACCATTACTAATGCTCAGATATAGTGTTCCCCGCGTATGCGGGGATGATCCGCTCTCCTTGATCAACTCCATTACTGCGCAGAGGTGTTCCCCGCGTATGCGGGGATGATCCGCAAAAAGCTTAAGCGGCAGGTCAAAGCCAGACGTGTTCCCCGCGTATGCGGGGATGATCCGGAGCGTAAAAAATGAGTGCCATGGATAAGGTGGTGTTCCCCGCGTATGCGGGGATGATCCGTCACACGGTATGGACTGATCCTAAATCAAGATGTGTTCCCCGCGTATGCGGGGATGATCCAGCAGCTTGTCATACTCGCCCTTCTTTTCAAGGGTGTTCCCCGCGTATGCGGGGATGATCCGATCAAAATCGCACAGAGTAACACGACCCCCGGCGTGTTCCCCGTACACGCGGGGATGATCCGACCCTTCTGGCGCATTTCATATTTCATCGACAGTGTTCCCCGCGTATGCGGGGATGATCCGGATTAATAGAAATTAAACAACAAGCTGGAGTAGTGTTCCCCGCATGCGCGGGGATGATCCGAAAATTCATATTGATGCGGTAGCGTGTTGCCCGTGTTCCCCGTACACGCGGGGATGATCCGCAGGGACGTTAATTCATCGTCAAGGATGTGGTGTGTTCCCCGCACACGCGGGGATGATCCGCCGCTATGCGCAGATTTCGTCTGCATGTTCCGGTGTTCCCCGCACACGCGGGGATGATCCGATTCCAGCCGCCCGAATATGTGTATTTGCTCTGTGTTCCCCGCACACGCGGGGATGATCCGATTCAGAAATCATTTTTGAAGTTGCCGGAGTTGTGTTCCCCGCACACGCGGGGATGATCCGGAGGTGTAAAAGTGGGTAAAGTTCACAAACTCGTGTTCCCCGCACACGCGGGGATGATCCGTTTTTCAAGTGTCTGCAATGCGCAGCAGGAATGTGTTCCCCGCACACGCGGGGATGATCCGGTGACCGTATGAGTGTGCGCCAGCGAAAAGACGTGTTCCCCGCACACGCGGGTATGATCCGGCTTGCAAGATTTCCTTTTGCAACTACTTTTGGTGTTCCCCGCACACGCGGGGATGATCCGTACCGGAAGAAATGGCCTTGAAGGAAAACATAGTGTTCCCCGCACACGCGGGGATGATCCGCTCGATCGCAGAGCTGCCGAAGAAACCCAAAAGTGTTCCCCGCACACGCGGGGATGATCCGAGGTTATAGAGGAGGGGCTGTTGATTCTATAAGCTGGTGTATTGGAATAAAAAATACTCCGAATTTAGACGCATGTCCGGGCTCCAATTGCCCGGGGCCTTCCAATCTCGGAGTGTAAAAAAAATAATATCCAAAAGTAATGTTGTCAAATCGAGAGCATAAGGTACAGCTGTAATTTTTTTTACACCACCACCCCTCGCCCCACAGGAGTAACCCCAGACAAATCAACCTGATTACGTGCCTTTCCAAGGTCATAGTTGGCCTGCATTGCCAACCAGCTTTCGGGGGTACGTCCGAGGACCTTTGAGAGGCGCAGGGCTATTTCGGGAGAAACAGCACTCTTGGCGTTTAGGACACGGGCGAGAGTAGAGGGAGCTACACCGAGCATTCCTGCCAGCTTGTGACAGCTGAGATTGTACTCTTCCAGGTATACGGAGCTGATAAGCTCACCGGGATGCGGGGGATTGTACATAGTCATTAGTGGTAATCCTCGTAGTTTAAAATGTTGGCTCTCTTCTCGTTTCCATGATTTGCCCGCTTTGTTGGCTTCCGCTTTTGGTCGATAGAATTGAGTCCAGATTCTATTAAAGGTGATGTCCTTGTCTTTCTCAGCTCTGTCGCGTGCTTCCAGCTCTTCCAGTTCTGCGGCCGCCATCTCTTTTTTTTGTTGGGCCTGTATTTGAACTCATTAAAAATGCCTGTTACTTATCAGTCTTTACTTGAATTAATCATTAAGCACAGGATTTGTCCGTGAGCTCGAATACAGACGACAATTTTGACCGTCTCCCTGACCCAATTTCCGAAGTCTTTGAATCATTTTCTGATTTTATCCTTTTTACTGACGGAGGCGGCCGCATCTGCTCAGCCAGTGCCCGTGTTGTTGAGTTTTTTGGGTGTCCCTTAAAGGGGAAGCAGCTTTGGGATATCCTAGGGGTTGAAGCTTCCTGTATTGATGAATTTATAGCAGCTTATCCCATGGCGGGGGTACATGAAATTCCTTATGGGGAGGACGGAGGAAGTTATTCCCTGCGCTTGATTCCCCTTGCCGGGCCATATTGTTCGGAAGGGTACGTTGCTGTTGTTACCAATAACGCTCCCTTTGTAGAGCTTCATGAGTCGTATGAGGAGCGTATTGAGGATAATATAGCTGCTCTTGATGACAGTGTTGCCCTTTTTAATGCCTTGTTTGAGGCCGCTCAGGATCCGACTTTTCTGGCTGATTCAGCTTTTCGTATTCTTACTTCCAACACCGCTGCTGAAAGGCTGTTCGGGCGTAGTTGCACTCTTTCCGGGAATAATTGTTTAAATATTTTCAGCGCCGAATCATCCAAAATTGTTCGCAAGCATTTTGAAACCTGCACCACTGATATTCCTGTTCCTTTTGATGAATTGCTTATTGCCCGAAATTGTTCTGGAATAGAAATACCGGTTGAACTCACCATGCACAAGGTACGGCTTCAGTCCGGTACTGTGTTTCATCTCGGATTAAGGGATATGACTGATATCCAGCGACTTGAAACAGGTCTGGAAGAGACGCGTGAGCAGGTCGACGGCATGAACGTGGCTTTGCGTACCGTTATTGAATCTGTGGAAGAAGAAAAAAAAGATATGCATGAGGATTTTGCACTACAGGTTCGTGAGCAGATACTGCCGGCTTTAGATCGCATGATTAAAGAGCCTGTTCCGCAGATGCGCAGGAGTTTTGGGAGATTTATTAAGGAACGTCTATCCGCTCTGGCCGGGGAGACCGGGGACCAGTTTGAAGAATTGTTACTGAAGCTTACTCCCCGTGAAGTTGAAATATGCCGCTATATTGAGGCTGGTAAAAGCACCGAACGCATTGGTGAGCTCCTTTCAATCACAGCCGACACTGTTCGCACCCACCGTAAAAATATTCGCCGCAAACTTGGTTTACAAGGAAAGAGGGTTTCTTTGATTTCTTATCTCAAACATCAGATCGGTTCCTAATAAAATGGGTATCATCTATACCCGATAAGTACCCAATAGATCGCCTTGTGGGTAGACGTTAAGTCTGTATTGTTTTGAACAGCGACATGGTTGTTCCATTTAGTTTTTTACCTATCTGCACACAAATGAGACCTGAAGATATAGCAAATGACAACTTAAGACATGCAATTGCAACTATTGTGTTTTCTTTTGTCGCATTGTTTTTGTTTCTCGGTTTTTCACGTGTGTATCGCAGTGAGATTCGAAAATCTGCTTCACCACCTTATATAATGATATATAAGAGTGTGTATCCTCAAAAATAGTACATATATTTAGGAGAAAACATGAGACGTTTTACTACCTTATACCTTGCGGTGTTCATGCTGTTGATCACGGTGTCTTTTGTCGGTTGCGCTAAGCAGGAAAAGACCGGCCTAGCCAAGGTTAAAGAAGCCGGGGAAGTGAGCTTTGCCATGAGTGGTGGCTATCCCCCTTTCAATTATTTTAACAAGCAAAATGAGCTGGTTGGCTTTGATGTGGATGTTGCTAAAGAAGTAGCCAAGAGGCTGGGTGTGAATCTGAAACCAGTTACCACTGAGTGGAGTGGTATTATCGAAGGGCTGCGGTCCGGTATTTACAGCGGTATTCTCGGTAGTATGGCTGCAACTGAGCAGCGCAAGAAGGTCGTGGATTTTTCTACCCCGTATTACTATTCCGGCGCTCAGATGTTTGTCCGTACAGACTCTCCTTTCAAGTCAGCTGACGAACTCAAAGCCAAAGCTGTCGGGCTGGTAACCGGAACCACTTTTGAGCAGGATGCCAAAAATCTGGGAGTGTCTGATATTCGTCTCTACAAAGACGATACCCATACTCTTACTGAATTAACCAACGGCGTAATTGATGGTGTCATCACCGACCGTGTTGTGGGTGTTAATGCCATGAATAGTGGAAAGTTCAAGATTAAACCCCTCGGTTCCCCGCTGCGCAAGGAAGATATCGCAGTTGCTTTCCGCAAGGAAGATAAAACCCTTACGGATGAGGTGAACAAGATTCTTAAGCAGATGCATGAAGACGGTACCCTTACTAAGCTGAGTAAGAAGTGGCTTAAGGTAGATATTACCAAGAAATAGATAAGAGTAAGGGGGCGGACAGCCTCCTTACCTTTTTTGAAAAAGGAATAAAGATGTATTTCGATTTTGCAAGTCTGCCGGAGTATATTCCGTATTTTCTCCCGGCAGCATGGATGACCCTTGAAATTACCGTGCTTGGTATTCTTCTCGGGCTTGTTCTCGGCCTCGTGACAGTATTCATGCGTATTTCCGATAAGCGGATATTTAATCTACCGGCTCACGCGTACATTTACATAATACGTGGAACCCCGCTTTTGTTGCAGTTGCTCTTCATTTATTTCGGAATGCGCAGCCTTGTCGGGCTATCCGCTCTTCCGGCTGCTGTTCTGGCTTTGGGAATTCATAATGGTGCCTATATTGCCGAAATTTTCAGGGGCGCCATCGCATCCATCTCCCCCGGGCAGATGGAAGCTGCACGAAGTATCGGGATGAGTTATCCCCGCGCAATGATTAGGATTGTTTTGCCGCAGGCTTTTAAGCGTGCGATTCCGTCCTTGGGTAACCAGTTCATCATTGCATTGAAGGATTCATCCCTTGCCAGCACAATCACCATTAACGAACTGCTGCTTAAATCACAGCAATTGGCCTCTTCCAATTTTATGATGATGGAAATGCTGACCATAGCCGGGGTATTTTACCTTATCTATACCGGAGCTTTTACATTCCTTTTTCATACAATTGAAAGAAAGCTCGATACCAGCAGAGCTTAAGGAGAAATTATGCAGGATACTATCAGCATAGAAGGTGTTCACAAATGGTTCGACACCAACCACGTGCTCAAAGGAGTTGATCTGAACGTGGGTAACTCCGACGTGGTTGTAGTCATCGGGGCCAGCGGCTCCGGAAAATCAACGTTGCTGCGATGCGTAAACCGTCTTGAAGCATACACCAAGGGTGAAATCAGCATCAATGGCGACAAGGTCCCCAGTGATGAAAAGGAAATCAATTCCATGCGCAGCCGGGTGGGTATGGTCTTTCAGCATTTCAATCTTTTCCCGCATATGAGCGTATTGGGCAATGTAACTGAAGGGCCGACTCAGGTCAGAAAAATGCCCAAAAAAGAAGCGGCCGAACTGGGTATGTCCTTTTTGGATAAAGTCGGTCTGGCCGATAAGGCTGCTGCTTACCCGGAAACCTTATCCGGCGGGCAGAAACAGAGGGTCGCCATTGCCCGCGCTTTGGCAATGGAGCCGGAAGTAATGCTCTTTGATGAGCCTACTTCGGCCCTTGACCCGGAACTTGTCGGTGAGGTGCTTACAGTTATGCGCGACCTTGCTGACGACGGCATGACCATGATGGTTGTGACTCACGAAATGAATTTTGCAAATGAGGTAGCTGATTCCGTTGCCTTTATGGATCAGGGTGTAATTCTGGAACAGGATAGCCCTTCCCGTTTGTTTTCTGCTCCGGCAGAGCAGCGGACTCAGGAATTTCTCTCTCAAATATTATAAAATACAGGAAATTATGACTGTTTACACAGAGCGACAGGAAGCATTGGCCGGTGTGATTGATGACGATTCTTCGAAGTCTGACTGGACTGACTGGAAGTGGCACGTCCGCAACACAATCAGGACTGTCTCCGGCTTTGAAAAAGTTTTAGGCATCAAATTCAGTGATTCTGAACGTAAAAAACATGAGATGACCCTGCGGAAATTCCCGCTGGCCATCACCCCTTATTATCTTTCACTTATTGATGTGGAAGATTACAAAAATGATCCCGTTTTCCTGCAATCCTTTCCCAGCCCTGAAGAGCTGAAGATTGAGCGTTGCGATATGACCGATCCCCTGCATGAGGATGAAGACAGCCCGGTTCCCGGAATTACCCATCGTTACCCGGACCGTGTCCTTTTTCATGTCAGCAACCTTTGTTCCATGTATTGCAGGCATTGTACCCGCAAACGTAAAGTCGGTGATCAGGATTCTATCCCGTCCCGCAGCCAGTTGGAAAAGGGCATTGAATATATCCGCAACACTCCGCAGGTGCGTGACGTGCTGCTTTCCGGTGGTGATCCGTTCATGCTTTCAGATGAAAAGCTGGATTGGATTCTGACCAAGATCGGTGAAATTGAGCATGTAGAGGTTGTTCGAATCGGAACCCGTATGCCGGTTGTCCTGCCTTACCGCATCACCGATGATCTGGTGAATATGCTCAAGAAGCATCATCCGCTCTGGATCAACACTCATTTCAACCATCCAAGGGAAGTGACTGATTCTTCGCGTAGGGCTATCGCAAAACTTGCTGATGCCGGGATACCGCTGGGCAACCAGAGTGTGTTGCTGGCAGGGGTTAACGATTGTCCTCGCCTGATCAAGACTCTGAACCAGAAGCTGGTTAAGAACAGGGTTCGTCCTTACTATCTTTACCAGTGTGACCTTTCCGAAGGCTTAAGTCATTTTCGTACTCCTGTCGGTAAAGGGATTGAGATTCTTGAAAGTTTACGCGGGCATACCAGCGGCTTTGCCGTACCGACTTATGTTGTGGATGCTCCGGGCGGTGGCGGTAAGATTCCGGTCATGCCCAACTATATTGTTTCTTGGGCCACCAACAAGGTTGTCCTGCGAAATTACGAAGGTGTGATCACCACCTACACTGAACCGGATTCCTACGAGTGTAATGCCTGTGACCGTAATTGTGCAGAGTGCAACCTTCAGCTCAAGGAAGATGGAGCAGAGGAAAAAGCTATCGGTATTGAGAAGCTTATTTCCGACTGGGACGATACTTTGAGTTTGACTCCTGAAGATAACGAAAGAGCGGAGCGTAATTCGCATGTTGCATGATTCTATTCTGACTGTAGGGAACAGCACCATTCAGATGGGGTCTTATAATGACCGCATCTATTTGATGTCTCTAGCAGCAGAAGACGGTCCTGCGATTGTTGATGAAATTATCAACATGGCCGTGGCTGAGGACCTTTCGAAAATTTTTGCAAAGGTTCCTGAATCGCAGGCGCTGCATTTTCTGTCCAATGGGTTTGAGAAAGAGGCGGAAGTGCCGGAGATGTTTGACGGTGATGACGGTGTTTTTCTGAGCTTCTATCGCCACCTTTGGCGCAAGGAGCAGAGTGACAAGGAAGAGCTTGATCGTGTTCTTTCTGTTGCTGAAAGCAAAAAGGGCAAGGGTAATGTCTCAACCCTGCCGAGCATCCTGCGGATGCGCAGGCTTGGACCGGAAGATGCGCACGCGCTCGCGCATCTTTACGGTCAAACATTCAAGACTTACCCGTTCCCCATCACTGACCCTGATTTCATCCGTCAGGAAATGGAGGATGGTGTGCGGTTTATGGGCGTTTACGAAGACGCAAATCTGGTAGGTGCAGCCTCTGCAGAAGTTGCTGCTGACGGAAACAGTGCGGAGATGACAGATTTCGCTGTTAACCCGGACTACCGCAAGATGGGAATTGCCGGTGCCCTGCTGCGTGCTCTTGAAAATGATTGCACTGAGTCCGGTATCAAATGTCTATTTACGATAGCCAGAGCCTGTTCGTACGGGATTAACTCTCTGTTTTCCAAGGGAGACTATAAGTTCTCAGGACAGCTGAAAAATAATACCAATATCAGCGGACGTCTTGAGTCCATGAATATTTGGTATAAGGTTGTTGAGGAGTAGCTGCTTTATTAATGCTTTCTCAGAACTCTTTCCGAAATGATCAAAAAAAAGGGGCGGCCTAAAGGCTGCCCCTTTTCATTTCTATACAAATAATTTTCAAACCTAAAGCGCTTCAAACTCCAGATTCTCGATATATTGGTGATAGTTGTCGATGCCGACAAAGTAGCTGGGGTCTTTCAGAATGTTGACCACGCAGATTTTTTCGGCTCGTTTAATTAAGCGTACGCAATCCTGACTGAGATGAACCAGATAGACTCTCTTTCCGGCCCGTTCATACATGGAGGCAATTTTGTTAATTGCTTCAATGGCGGACTGGTCCATGATCCGGGAGTCCTCGAAATCAATGATCACTTTGTCCGGGTCGTCCTGTACATCGAATTTGCTCAGGAAAAGGGTGGTTGAAGCGAAGAAGAGCGGACCGTAGATCTGGTAATGCTTGATACCCTGTTCATCTACCATTTTGCGGGCGCGAATGCGCAGGGCGTTTTCCCATGCAAAGATAACCGCCGAGATGATCACGCCGCAAATAACGGCAATGGCAAGATCGTATTTTACGGTCAGAACCGTTACCAGCACGATGACGACGACATCCCATTTGGGGACCTTGTTCATAATGTTGAATGTACTCCATGCGAAGGTCTTGATGACCACGATGAGCATAACTCCGACAAGAGCTGCAATGGGAATCTGTTCAATATATTGTGAAGTGAACATGATGAAAAAGAGCAGGGCACTGGCTGCGATAATTCCGGAAAGTCTCCCGCGTCCGCCGGAGGAGATGTTGATCATACTCTGGCCGATCATGGCACATCCGCCCATACCGCCGAATAAGCCGTTAACAAAATTACCGAGACCTTGAGCGAGGCATTCGCGGTTACCGCTACCGCGTGTTTCAGTAAGTTCGTCAACCAGCGATAAAGTCATCAGGCTTTCGATCAGGCCGATGGCGGCTAAGATCAGGGCATAGGGAGTGACAAAGGCAAGGGTGTCCCAAGTAAATGGAACTTGGGGGATGGCAAAGGTGGGCAGGCCGCCTTTTATGCCGGTTCCACCGTTGGATTGGATAAATGAGAGCACGGTTTGGGTTTCGATCTGCATGGCAGCGACAAAGATGGAAACCGCAATAATGGCGATCAGTGCTCCGGGTGCTTTTTTATGGAGTTTGGGCACGATGGTCAGGATTGCCATAGTTAAGGCCACAAGGCCGATCATCAGCCAGAGCGGCTGCCCCTGCATCCATGTCCCTTCTGATTTGAACATGTTCAGCTGGGAAAGGAAGATTACAATTGCCAGTCCATTGACGAATCCCATCATGACTGAGCGTGGCACCATGCGGATGAATTTTCCGAGACGGAAGAAACCGGCCAACATTTGAAAAATACCGACTAAAAGCAGGGTGAAAAGCAGGTATTGCAGCCCTGCATATGAACCGGGGCCACCAAGAGCGTTACCTTCCATTACCAGATTGACCATGACTACCGCCATGGCTCCGGTTGCGCCGGAGATCATGCCGGGTCTGCCGCCGAGAACTGCGGTGATAAGGCACATGAGAAATGCGCCGTACAGCCCGACCATGGGTGGTACGCCTGCGACAAAGGAGAAAGCGACAGCTTCAGGAACAAGGGCGAGGGCTACAGTAAGTCCGGAAAAAATGTCAGCACGGGCACTGCCGTTGGAGGGGGAAACAATTGAATTGTTTGAATTCACGAAAAATCCTTTTAAAACTGGTTGGAATTGTAAAAAAACAAAAAAGTAGAGACCGCAGGCGGTCCCTACTGCAAATATAAATTCAAGACTGACGTCCGGTCAGCTTTTGATTTAATGTTTATGTTCTAGGTGAGTTATATTGAACGAGAATGAAAACCGGATAAGTGTGTATGTTTTGCAAAAGCTGACACTTATTTACGATAATCGAAGCGGAGTCAACAATTATCGTAAATCTAAAATGTGCAGATCAATCGTCGTCCTTTTAAAACAAGCCGTGTGGTTATTTAGGCAATGGAGCTATTGCAAGCTGCGTTGTCATTATGTTCAGGGATAATGATAGTAAAACAGACCCCTTGGCCGGGGGATGATTCCAACTGAATGGAACCGCATAGCTTTTGCGTAACAATGTTATATACAATGTGCATGCCCAGCCCAGTCCCGCCTGATGCTTGTTTGGAAGTAAAAAAGGGATCATATATTTTTGCCTGCTGCTCTGGTGTCAGTCCTATGCCATCGTCTGAATAAATAAGTTTGATTTTCTCATTTTCTTTTGCTGCCTTAATTGTGATGTGTCCGGACTCTATTCCGCTGAAAGCATGGATCAGCGAATTCATTGTCAGGTTGGATATTATCTGCATCAAAAGTCCGGGATATGTTGTTATAATAATATTATCGGGACATTCTGTTTTTACAATGTGTCCACTGTTTTTATAGCTCGGTTTTAAGCTGAGCATCACTTCATCAAGATATTCATTCAGATTGATGGTTCGCGAAGATTCGGTGGTTTGGTCTACTGCAACCTGCTTGAAGCTACGAATGATATCGGCGCCTCTTCTGAGATTAACCAGCATCGAACGCGTTGCCTCCTCGCAATTGTTCAGGAAAACTTCAAATTCGCCTTTAGTGAACTTCCCTTCTTCGTAGGCCGTCTTTATCTTTGCAGCCTGTTCTTGCAGGAAGGTGGCATTTGTTACACCTAATCCCAGCGGTGTGTTTATTTCATGGGCAACTCCGGCAACCAGCCCACCTAGTGCTGCCATTTTTTCGGATTGAACAAGCTGATCCTGTGTATTTTGCAGATTTTCAAGGGATAGTTTTAATTCGTTGGTTCTTTCAGCTACACGGGCTTCAAGATTAGCGTTCAGTTCTTCCAGTTGTTCGAATGCAGTATTGATATCTGTAAGATTAATCCCGTTTGCAAAAATAAATATGGGTTTTCCTTCGTCGTCATTGATGGGGGTGATAGTTATCTTCAGATAGGTGCTTGTGTTGTTTTTTGCAGTGAGTTTCATATCAAAACTGGAGCTTGAACCTGTTCTGGCGTTATAGACAGCCTTTTTAATGGTTTCGGCTGATTCTTGGTCAATGTCAGGGAATATGTCGGCAAGATTGCATGTTAAAATTTGATGCGCTGAGATTTGGGACATCTCAAGTACTGCTTTGTTGGCTTGAAGAATTGACCCATCCATATCTAGAATTATCAGCAATTCTTTAGATTGCTGAAATATTTCCCGCATGGTTGCTTCATTTTTGGAAATTATCGAAGAAGCTTGAACGGATCTCTTAATAGACAGAAATGAAAGTATGGAGATAACGCTAAGGGCCCCCAATGTAACAAGAAACATCTTTTGTGTTTGTTGCCTTGCATTTTTGTCTATGTCGTGAATATAGGCCCCTGTTCCAATGATCCATTCCCATGGTTTGAAACGTTTTACGTAAGATATTTTCGCATAAATCTTGGTTTTATCATCCTGCCATTGCCAATGGTAGGGAATGTAAGCTGCTCCTGTCTTTTCAGTTTCAGAAATCATCTCGATAAAAAGTTTTTTCCCGTTGGCATCCTGATGGTCTGTAACATCAACTCCATTAAGCTCTGAGACATATGGATGCATTATCATACGTGGGTGGTAGTCCATAATCCAAAAGTAATCTTTACCGGACTCTCCAAACCTTATTTGAGAGATACTTTTTATCGCATTCTCCTGAGCTTCTTGTTGCGACATTTTTCCGCTTAATTGTTTTTCGTGATAGAAATTAAGGGTATTCCATGCGATGTCGGTGGCATCCCGCAGAGCTTCTTTGCGTTTGGTCAGCAAAGCATTATATGTTTCCGGCAATTGCACGAAGATAACAACACCCAGAAACAATACGACCGAAGTTATTATAGGGATAGTGATCTTTACCCATAATGAATCAGCTGATTTTGCTATCTTTTTGAAGCTGGGCATTGCTCTTCCTGCATGTCTGAGTATTTCATTTTTATTTTGAGAATATTTTCAAACTGTTCGTCAAAAATAGCGACAAGTCTGGGATCGAATACTGTACCTTTTTTTTCAATAAGGAATTGTAAAGCGTCTTCAGCTGACCATGCCTTTTTGTAAATCCGCTCACTGCAAAGGGCGTCAAATACATCTACTATGCTTGTTATGCGTCCTTCGATGGGAATCTCTTCGCCTTTGATTCCTCTTGGGTATCCGTTCCCGTCCCAGTGTTCATGGTGTGTGTATGCTATGTTGGCAGCGACTTTCAGAAGCTGCCTTTTGGAAGATTTAAATAGTTTATACCCAATGGTGGTATGAGTCTTCATTACCTCGAATTCTTCAGTTGTAAGTTTTCCGGGTTTTAAAAGAATATTATCTGAAATACCTACTTTTCCAATATCATGCATAGGGGATGCCTGCTTTAATATTTTTGCATCCATAGTAGACATTCCGGCAGCTTTACCGATTATGTAACTGTATTCTGCTACTCGTTCTACATGGTAGGCTGTCTCTTTTGATCTTGTTTCAATTATTTCACCTAACCTATAAATAACTTCTGTTTGTGTCTCCTGTATTTCTTCATTTAAATATGCATTATCTAAAGCAATACCTACATTGTTAGTAAATACAGTTAATAGGTCATTGATTTCCTCAATATTTTGAGCCCTGCAATTTTCAAGATAGATGACGTGGTGTTTATCAGACTGGGTAGGAAAATATCCAATAAAGTCCTCACCTATAAAGGCACTTTTCTTGGATTCTACCGCCTCGCTTAGAAGCTCAAGAACCTTTTCACTTATTTGAGGATCTTCACCGCCGTTTCCATATTTTCCTGTTCCGGTAAGGACGCTCCAAAATTTATTTGTTCCATTGTTCAGAGCTGCAGCAAAATTCTTCTTTGAATGAACATATAATGAGTTATGCATGCTGAACATTGCTTCTATTTGCGTCAGCACGCCTTTTGCCAGTGTGCTTATAGAGCGCTGCTGAAAAAAGTTGGCTGATGCATCTATTATATATTTTAACCCTATTCGCTGCTTATCTAATGCTGATAAATCTCTGTATGAGCGTATTGCCGTATAGACAGTGCTGAACAGCCGTTGAGTTGTTAATTCTGTTTTGTGCTTGTAGTCGTTAATGTCGTATTCAACGATTACCTTGCGCTCCGGTGCCTGTCCCGGTTGGCCGGTTCTAAGAACGATGCGGATGTTTTGATTATTTAACTCGTTTCTAATGGCATCGGCGCAATCCAGCCCGGCATGAGGTGTCTCCATAACCACGTCCAATAGAACAACGGCTATGTCTTTGTTTTGTTTTAGTATTTCTAAAGCTTCCAAACCTGAATAAGCGGACATGAATTCTAATCCAGCCCCTTCAAATTTGAAGTCATTTAAGACCAGTCTTGTTGTGGTGTGAACTTCTTTTTCATCGTCTACTATTAATATTTTCCATAAATTTTGGGAGCTTATTGGTTTGGGTTCTGCTTCGTCTTCCAAGAATAGTTCGTCACTGTCGCTGAATAACAAATCATCCTTCCCCATGATACCTCCTTAGATACAATGGGTCTCTCTTTCCATTTTATGTTGGTATTTTTACTCTACCATAGCAGTAAATAATATGTAAGCAGAATGCATTTCATTGTTGCTTATGAAGGGTGTTATTTGTTGTTTTGTTTTTACTTCTTTGTCTGGATTAATTTTAAAAAATAGGTAAGTTTTTTTCGATATCCAGCGATAGTAAGATGAAAAATGTCGCAAATTGTAAAAAGTGAAGCTCTCGCGGTTGACCGTCGAGGTTATCTGGATTATTAAAACGCCCCAAAGGGCTATCAGCTCCCATCAGCCTGTCTAAAACATTCCTTTTCCCCGTTAGCAACGTTGAAACGTCTGTGCCGCAGTGTCCATCTCTCCGGGAGGGCCGGCTGAAAGGTCATGTATAATTTCCTGAGCCCTGCATTCTATAGGAAGGGCTACCCGTCCGGGTGGCTCATGTTCATTTTTATTTATGCTGGTTCCGCGTAGCTGTTGTGGAACCGGAATTGTTTCAAGGAGTTACAGCAACATGCAAAAAAGAGAAACATGGGGCTCACGCACCGGCTTCATCATGGCCGCCGTGGGGTCCGCAATTGGATTGGGAAACATCTGGCGTTTTCCGTACATGGTTTATGAAAACGGCGGCGGCGCATTCCTTATTCCATATTTTGTGGCCATGCTTGCCGCAGGTATGCCTTTCATGATTCTTGAATTTGGTCTGGGCCAGAAATTCAAGGGCTCTGCTCCCAAGGTTTTTTCCTCTATTTCCAAAAAATGGGAATGGCTCGGCTGGTGGCAGGTTATGGTATCTTTCATTATTACAACCTATTATGTTGTAGTCGTGGCTTGGGCCATCAACTATTTCCTG
The DNA here is from genome assembly GCF_048612815.1 of Maridesulfovibrio pacificus (SeqCode). Lineage (NCBI taxonomy): Bacteria > Pseudomonadati > Thermodesulfobacteriota > Desulfovibrionia > Desulfovibrionales > Desulfovibrionaceae > Maridesulfovibrio > Maridesulfovibrio pacificus (SeqCode). The sequence continues at coordinate 2,681,169 of NZ_JBLZNE010000001.1, read as the reverse complement.
CTTGCCTTTAACCAAGGCTGGACAGCCTCACCCAAGGATTTCTTTTTTGGTGAATTCCTTGGATTGACCGATTCTCCCATGAACATGGGCGGTGTGCAGACTTCAATCCTTTACGCCACAGCAGCTGCATGGCTGATGACTTTCGTGGCTGTTTTTACCGGGGTTAAGAGCGGTATTGAACGGATCAGCAAGATCTTTATGCCTCTGCTTTTTCTGCTTGTTTTTATTTTTATCGGCAGAGGGCTGATGCTGCCCGGTGCTGTTGATGGTCTGGAGTGGCTGTTCAAGCCCGATTTCAATGCCATTATGGACGGAAAAGTCTGGGCTGACGCTTTCGGGCAGATTTTTTACAGCCTGTCCATTGGTTTTGCTATTATGCTTTCTTATGCCAGTTACCTGCCCAAGGATTCCGACATCAACAACAATGCTTGCATGACCGTATTCATCAACTGCGGTTTCAGCATCATTTCCGGGATCATGATTTTCAGCGTACTCGGCTACATGGCTCATCAGCAGGGCGTTCCGGTTAGTGAAGTTGCAGGTTCCGGTGTAGGGCTTGCCTTTATTACCCTGCCTACCGCTATCAACCTGATGCCCGCCCCTGCATTTTTCGGGACTCTGTTCTTCCTCGCGCTTACTGTTGCGGGTCTGTCATCCATGATCTCTCTTGCAGAGGTTGTCGTTTCCGCGCTTATCGATAAGATCAATATGTCCCGTAAGGTCGCGGCTACCGTATTCTGCGGGCTTGGCTTTGTGGTCAGCATCGCCTTTACCACTGGCGGCGGACTGCTCCTGCTTGATATCGTCGACCATTTTATCAATAACTTCGGTATCCTTATGGGCGGATTTATTGAGATCATTTTTGTGGCTTGGTTCTGCAAGCTGGATGATCTGCGTAACCACGTTAACCTGACTTCCGAGATCAAAGTCGGTTCTCTCTGGATGAACAGCCTGCGTTTTGTGATTCCCGCAATGCTCGGCTTCATGCTGGTTTCAAACTTCATTAGTGATCTTTCCAAAAACTACGGTGGGTACTCTACTACGGCTACTGTCGCCTTTGGTTGGGCTCCGCTTGTTATCTGCCTGATTTTTGGTCTGGTTTGTGCTCGTAGCCAAGGTGGATTCATCAATGTTACCGGTATCAACAGAAACTTTTTGAAAAGGAGGTAGATATGGAATTCTCAGCAATCATCATGATGCTCTTCGGACTCGGTATAACCTGGGGCGGCGCTTGTGCCTGCTTCCGTATCGCCTTTAAGAATCAGTAAATAGCAAAGCTGAATATAAATGATTAAGCCCTCCTGCGCTTTTGCGTGGGAGGGCTTTTCTTTTGCATTCTAATGTTTTCGGAATCGCACAAATTGTTTTCGATTTGGGGAAATAAGTAAAAATATTGCTTTGAATACAGTTCTAGCTGTAACGTGACCTTTACAGTTTTGTGACTAGTTGGTGGTGTGCGTGTTTGTATGTGTCTGTAACAACTAACGGAATTATTCGCTAATTGTTACAAAAATATGGAGTTTGTCATGAAAAGGATTCTTGTATTTGCTTTGTTGACTGTGTTTGCTCTGGCCGGAACCGCTCAAGCGGAGACTCTGAAACTGTTAACCTGGAAAGGGTATGCTCCACAGAAATTGATCGACACTTTTGAAAAAGAAACCGGAATCAAGGTTGAGGTGACCTTTTCCAACAACGAGGAAATGATTGCTAAGCTGCGGGCCACCCGCGGTGCTGGTTTTGACCTTGCCCAGCCTTCACAGGACCGTATTTCTTCCGTTCAGAAAAAGTACAAATTGTATCAGGCTATGGATTATTCCAAACTTGATTCCAATCTGTTCATCCCCTCCATGCTCACTGCGGTTAAAGCCAATACCCTCGTTAAAGATGAATCATTCGCAGCTCCTTTCTGCTGGGGAACATCCGGCTTGATCGTGAACAGTGAAAAGGCGCCGAACGCGGATTCCTTCAAGGCTCTCATTGATCCCAAGTACAAAGGGCGTGTGAGCTATCGCCTTAAGAGACCTACACTCATCGCCATGGGGTTTGCACTCGGTTATGATCCTTTCGCTCTTTATGATGATCCCAAAGCTTACAAAGCCATGCTCGACAAAATCGCCGAGACTATGATCGAAGCTAAACCCATTGTTAAAAATTACTGGGCCAACGGTGATTCCCTGCTTGAGTCCATGCGTTCCGGTGAAGTCTTTGTTGCTATGGCTTGGGATGCAGGTGGCTGGAAACTGCATGCTGACAACAAAGCAATTGATTTCAAAGCACCCAAAGAAGGCGCTCTCGGCTGGATTGATACTTTTGCCATTCCCGCGAAGGCCAAAAACGTTGAAGCCGCTTACAAGTGGATTAACTTCATGATGAAGCCTGAAAATGCCGGTTACTTTTCTTCCATGGAAAAATACGCCACCGCGTCCAAGGATGCGCTGAAGTTTACTGAAAAGGCTGTTGCTGACAATTTTGCCCGTTCCTTTCCGCAGGCAGTTATCGATAATATTAAGTGGTATCCCCCGGTGCCTGCCAAGCTGGAAAGCATTGAAGGTAAGATTCTCGATAAAATCAAGGCTTCCAACTAAGCTCCTCTGTTGAAATAACATTCTCTGTTGCGGAGGGTCCTCGGACTCTCCGCTTTTATTCAAAATTTTACTTCGGGCGATTTCCCATGATTAATGATCTTTCTGTTTCTGATATGGTTAAGAAATTCGGCGACTTTACTGCCGTGGACGGTGTCTCATTTGATGTGCCTGCCGGATCTTTCTTTTCAATCCTCGGACCTTCCGGATGCGGCAAGACCACTTTGCTGCGTATGATAGCCGGATTTGAAGAACCTACTTCCGGGGATATTGAAATCCGGGGCGGAAGTATGCTCGGTGTGCCGCCCAACAAACGTCCTGTAAATCTAGTTTTTCAGCATCTGGCTTTATTTCCCATGATGAATGTTGCCGAGAATATCGCCTTCGGGCTGAAGAGGCGCGGGGTGGGAGCTGCGGAGATTAAAAAGAAGATCGAAACCATTCTGGAGCGGGTCGGCCTGCCCGGCTACGGGGAGAAGCAGATCAACCAGCTTTCAGGCGGACAGAAACAGAGGGTGGCAATTGCCCGTTGTCTGGTGCTGGAACCTTCTGTTCTGCTTCTTGATGAACCTTTGGGGGCGCTGGATTTGAAACTTCGGGAACAGATGAAAGTGGAATTAAAGAAGCTTCAGGCCAAGGTGGGAACAACTTTTATCTACATCACTCACGATCAGTCCGAAGCTTTGGTAATGTCCGATCGGGTAGCGGTAATGAATAAAGGCCGCTTCGAACAGGTCGGCAGTCCGCAGGAACTTTACGGTAAACCGGCTACTCCATTCGTAGCCCAGTTTGTGGGGGACAATAATAAATGGAGCGGCAAGGTTGTTCAGAGTGATGCCGAGAAAGTCCGCATTCTCACTGATGAAGGATATACCTTTCAGACCAAGCCACACGGAGCTTGCGCAAGCGGCGGAAGGGCAGATCTCTTCCTGCGTCCAGAGGCCATGCTTATTGAACCGAAGGACCGCACGGGCTTGAATGTCTTTGAAGTCACAGTGAAGAGCATCCTTTTTGACGGGGCCAACAGCCGCTTGCTTACTGTAACAAAAGAAGATCATGAACTTATTGTAAGCTTGCCCCAGAACCGCCGGTTTGATCATATTGAACCGGGCAATGACATTTCCGTGGGCTGGCATCCTGATTCCGGTATCTGTTTCGGGGCGGAGGAATAATTATGACCCGCTCGCGAATGGTTTTCTGGATATTTTTTGCTCCGGTAATTATGTGGCTCTTTTTGCTGATCGTGCTGCCTCTCTGCGACCTGCTGACCATGAGTTTCAGGGGTGAAAATGATTATGGCGACATGGTCTGGACTATGCAAAACTACATCAATTTTTTTGATGAACCTGTCTATTGGCTCACTTTTGTGCGTACCTGTCTTTACGCCATAGTAACTACTTTCATTGTTTTTCTGCTCTCCATGCCGGTGTCATTTTATATTGCCAAGCTGGCGAGGTCGCGGGTGCAGGGCGCATTGATGATCATGCTTTTGCTGCCCTTCTGGGTTAGTGAGCTGGTCCGTATTTACGGCTGGATGATCCTTTTGCGTGAGTCCGGGGTGCTCAATTTTTTCATGCTCAAGATCGGGCTGATCAATAAGCCTATCGAGATGCTTTACAACGATGCGACAATGATCATGGGGCTGGTTTATACCTCAATGCTGTTCATGGTTGTGCCTCTGGTGTCGGTTATGGATAGCCTTGACGACAGCCTTATCGAAGCTGCTCACGATCTGGGTGCAGGGAAGTGGACAATCTGGCGGACCATCATCATTCCTCATTGCAAACCGGGGATCACTTCCGGTTCCATTGTGGTCTTTATGCTCGTGCTCGGTAACTACCTGACCCCGAATCTTATGGGCGGCAAGAATTCTCTTTGGTTCACGGAGCAGATTTACAACCAGTTTATCGCCAGTTTTAACTGGAATCAGGGTTCGGCCTTCGGTTTTCTGCTGCTGATCTTGAGTTCATTGATTATCTGGGCCGGGCTTAAGCTTACCCGCCAGAAGCTTGGGGAGGTGGCATCATGATTCGTTCCCTGCCGCGAAGCAAAGCATATAATTGGTCTTTTAACTGTTTTATTCTTTTGTATTTTCTTTTTCTGTTTGCCCCGCTGGTGGTTACCTGTGTGCTGGCCTTCAACAACTCAGACTTTCCTTCCCTTCCATGGAAGGGTTTTACCTTGGACTGGTTTCTTTCCAGCGGACCGGAGCGGATAGGGCTGTTTCATGATGATCAGAACCTGCGTTCCATTCTGACCAGTTTTCAGACCGCGTTTTTTGTTTCCATCTTGAGCGTTATCGTGGGAACCTGCGCGAGCTTTCTCTTCGAGAAGGAAGAGTTCCGTTTCAAGGGATTACTCTATTTTCTTATGCTGGCTCCCTTGGTCATCCCGGGTGTAATTCTCGGTATCTCCCTGCTGCTGGCATCAAATACCGCCGGTACTTACTTTGATGACACTTTCGGACTTGATTTTGAGGTCTTTCGGCCCAGTTTCTGGCTGGTGGTAATGGGGCAGTTTTCCTTCATAACCACATTTGTAACTCTCGTGGTTTCAGCTCGCTTGCGTAAATTCGACCATTCCCTTGAGGAAGCGGCTTTGAATCTGGGTGCGACCCAGTTGGGGGTAATCTGGCATATCACCCTGAAGTTCCTGCGTCCGGCTATCATCGGTGCCGGGGCGGTGGCTTTTCTGATGAGTTTTGAGAACTTCAACACCACCCTCTTTCTGGTCGGTTCAGAACCTACGCTGCCGATTAACCTGTATTTGCAGGTAAGGGATGGAAGTACTCCGGTCATCAATGCGGTTTCGCTGATGTTGATTGTGGGAACTTCACTGCTGGCTCTCTGCAATCTCTACTTTTCCAAGCGGGAAGAGTAGTTTCGTGATAAAAATAGCCCAGTCCCGCTAATTCGGGACTGGGCTTTAATAATACACGCCTTAGCCATGACCCCAAACGGCAGTGTTTGGGTAAGAATCCATTAACTCTGTCTGTTCTTTCAGCTTAAGAATTCGTTTGCCGCCAGAGTTGCACAGCATAATTCCGGGTGTACAGCCTTGTCTAGCCATAAGGCTGTCCGGATTTTTCTGGTTTCAGAGTATATACTTTCGCTTTGATAAGTACCTCCATTCGCCGTTGTCATGCATGGAGTGTTTCCATGTTCTTTCAGCGGTGTCTTAGGTAGTATCCGGCAGAAAGTGTCGAGGTCCCTTCTGCCGGCGGGCAATGTCCATTTGCATGAACTTCCAGATTGCTGCAGTGGCTGACTGCGTTGTTCCGTTATGCGGATTGGAAGAACGCTGTTCAGCTTTGGAGCGGTTTCCTGCTGAAGCCTGTGTTCCGGGCAGTGGTGTCCGGAATCGGAGTGCACTGAGTTTGAGGGAATGTGCTTGGGCGGCTTCAGTCGGAAATTTATGAAATATGTTTACGAATCCTTATAAATTCTCGGAACTCTGGCCATAAGAGTGGAAACAATCTCATAATTGATTGTCCCAAGTTCGCAGGCCATTCTCTCTGCTGAAATTTCAGCCTGTTCCTGTCTGCCGATGATGACCACTTCATCTCCGGCTTCAACGTTATCAATTTCCCCTACATCAATGACGCTCTGATCCATACATACTCTTCCAACTATCGGGGCATGCTGCCCGTGGACCAGTACTTTACCTGCTGACGAGAGTTGTCTCCTGTAGCCGTCCGCATATCCGAGAGGAATTGTAGCCAGTTTTGTTGCATTCGGGGTGGTGTAGGTGTGCCCGTAGCTGATCCTGAACCCGGCAGGAACCTCTTTGGTTTGAGCAATGCGGGCTTTTATCTGCATGGCCGGTCTTAGGTCAGCATTCTGCTGATGGACTCCGTTTGACGGGTAAAGACCGTAAAGCATGATTCCGGGACGGACCATATCAAAGTATGAATCAGGGAGATCAATAATCGCGGCGCTGTTGGCTGCGTGCTTAAGGGGGATGCTGATCCCTTTCCGATCAATGTCAGCGAGAATGTTTTTGAACTGTCTCAGTTGTTCCAGCGCACTGGTTTTGTCCGCTTCATCGCTGGCTGCAAAATGAGTATAGACACCTTCTGCTTCCAGATTTGGAAGGCGATTTATTGTGGTGATGGACTCCAGCACTGTTCTGTCATGGGATTCGTCGACAAGACCTAATCGGCCCATTCCGGTATCGACTTTTATGTGAACTTTTAATGTTTTGCTTGTCTGGTTGAGCTCTTCGTTTAAATCTTTGGCATAATCGCTTGAAAATACGGTTTGAGTTACTTCATACTTGAGTAGTTCTTTTGCAGCTTCGGGGGGAGTGTAGCCGAGGGTTAGAATCGGCTTTTGAATGCCGTGATTGCGCAGGGCGACAGCTTCACCCAAGCGCGCTACTGCAAAATAGTCGGCTCCGGCTTTGTTTAAGCAGTCCGCTACCTGTGTGAGCCCGTGTCCGTATGCATCGGCTTTTACAATAGCCATTATCTTTGACTGCTTGTTTACCAGCCGTTGAACTTCATTGAAATTATGTCTGATCGCGGACAGGTCCACTTCTGCCCAGATGGGGGCGAAAGATTTGGGGTTATTCATGGCGTACCTCTTGTTCCTGCAAATCTGATGAACTGTCTCTTGGGCAACCTCTTCCGGACGGTGGTATTCATCCGGAAGAGGTTGCGGAGTGGGGTCCGTATGCTATTACGAAACTACTTTTCAGTGTCAGTAGCAGTGGAGGTTTTCATTTTTGCTGATTTTTCTTCCTGTCTTGCAAAGTATTTCTTGGTTTCCGAGACCACAACCGGAGTCAGCAGCAGGAGACCTATAAGGTTGGGGATAGCCATAAGGCCGTTGAAGGTGTCGGAAAGGTTCCATACGAAGCTGAGCTTTGCGATGGCTCCGATTCCTACGAAACAGATGAATGCTATGCGGTAGGGCAGTACTGCTTTTACGCCGAACAGGTATTCAATTGATTTTTCACCGTAGTAACACCAGCCGAGGATGGTAGAGTAGGCGAAAAGAATCAGGCCGATGGTAACAACGTGTTCACCGCCGGAGAAACCTGCACCGAAACCGATGGTGGTCAGTTCCGCGCCAGTGGCGCCGCTGGACCATGTTCCGGTGAGGATCAGAACGAGGCCGGTCATGGTACAGACGATGATGGTATCGATGAAGGTCTGGGTCATGGAGACCAGTGCCTGAGTTACGGGCTGCTTGGTCTGGGCTGCAGCTGCTGCAATAGGAGCACTACCGAGACCGGATTCGTTGGAGAATACACCGCGGGCAACACCCATGCGGACAGCCAGCATGATGGTGGAACCTGCGAACCCGCCTACTGCGGCAGTGGGGTTGAAAGCCTGCTCTACGATGAATCCGAGAGCTGCGGGAACTTCAGCAATGTTGAGCAGAATGATGTAGGATGCGCCGGCCATGTAGAAAATGATCATGACAGGAACGAGCAGTCCGGTAACTTTACCGATCTTTTTGATACCGCCGAGGATAACTGCTGCAGTCAGGACTGTCAGTATGAGCCCGGTAATATAGGGGGAGAGACCGTAGGTTGCTTCAACTGCATCGGCAACGGAGTTGGACTGAACCATGTTGCCGATACCGAAAGCGGCGATGGATGCGAAGATTGCGAAGAGGGTTCCCAGCCAGGGCATGTTGAGGCCCTGGGAGATGTAGTACATGGGACCACCGCTCATTTCGCCGTTTTCATCAACTACCCTGTATTTAACAGCAAGAACTGCTTCCGCGTATTTAGTGGCCATGCCTACGAGGCCGGTCATCCACATCCAGAACAGTGCGCCGGGGCCACCTACTGCGATGGCTGTTGCAACACCGGCAATGTTACCGGTTCCGACTGTTGCGGAGAGGGCTGTCATCAGGGCCTGAAAGTGAGTGATATCGCCGGGTTCATCTGTGTCTTCCTTGCGTTTGATGAGAGCAAGGTAAAGGGCGTACCACAGTTTTCTGAACTGCAGTCCGCGCAGAGAGAAAGTTAACCATACTCCGGTTCCGACAAGCAGAACCAACATGGGCGGGCCCCAAGCAAAGGCCCCGATTTTTCCAACCATTCCGTCCAGTAAAGTCAAGAATTCCATATCATCCCCTTGTAAGTTTTTCAGGTTACATCCAAGACTGCCGAGAAAACTCCAGCTGTGGTGTGAAGAGTTCCGGTGAGCAGACCATCCCTCTTTTCCCTGTGGGGTTATAGGAAATCACTGAGGCATGCACAGAACATTCTGCGCAATGCCCCAGTGTATTTTGTGATTATTTCTAACTCATTCTCAACAGTCTTCCTGATTTGACTTATTTGTCTGAATTGTCAGCAGATTTTTCTAGTTTTTAGTTGTCGTAAAGAACGTTTTCAACGGGGGTGAATTCGAGGTCGAATGCATCTGCGACGCCCTTGTAAGTAACCTTGCCGCCGACCATGTTCAAACCGGTTCTGATGGCGCGGCTATCCTGAGCTGCCTGTTTCCATCCCTTGTTTGCGATCTGGAGGGCATAGGGGAGGGTGGCGTTGGTCAGAGCCATGGTGGAAGTCATGGGTACTGCACCGGGCATGTTTGCTACGCAGTAGTGGATAACGCCTTCAACGTCGTAGACGGGATCGCCGTGAGTGGTGGGCTTGGAGGTCTCAAAGCAACCACCCTGGTCAATGGCAACGTCGACGATTACGGAACCGTCTTTCATGGTTTTAAGCATTTCGCGGGTGACCAGTTTGGGTGCTTTAGCACCTGCAACCAGAACAGCACCGACAACAACGTCAGCTTTCTGAACCAGTTCACGCAGCAGAGCGGGGCTGCTCATCATGGGGAAACAGTTTTTAGGCATGATTTCGGAGAGGTAACGCAGTCTTTCGAGGTTCATGTCGAGAATAGTTACCTTGGCGCCAAGACCGCAGGCCATCATAGCTGCGTTGGTACCAACTACGCCGCCGCCGATAACAACAACGTTTGCGGGGGTAACACCGGTAACGCCGCCCATGAGCATGCCGCGTCCGCCGTAGTAGCGTTCGAGGTATTTAGCGCCTTCCTGAACGGACATGCGTCCGGCAACTTCAGACATGGGGGTAAGCAGGGGCAGGTCGCCTTTGTCGCCCTCTACTGTTTCGTAAGCGATAGCTACGGACTTGTTTTTCACGAATGCGCGGGTCAGGGGCTCATCAGGAGCAAAGTGGAAGTAAGTGAAAACGATCTGGTCTTCACGAACCATGTCGTATTCAGAAGCCTGAGGTTCTTTAACATGCATGACCATTTCACATTCCGCATAGATTTCAGCGGGGGTGTCGATGATCTTTGCACCTGCAGCAATATAGTCTTCATCGGAAAAACCGCTGCCTACACCTGCGGATTTTTCAACCCACAACTCATGACCGTTTGCGATCATGACTTCAACACCTGATGGTGTCATGGAAACTCTGTTCTCTTCTGATTTGATTTCTTTCAAGATACCAACTTTCATTTCCACTTCTCCTGATTTGATTGTTTACGTCCCGCAATCACCACGGGACAGCTGTTGAAAAATAGAGTCTGAACTCTTGGGTATTTTCCCTATGGCAATCCGCATGCCAAAAAAGATCAGGAGTGTGGAGCTGGGGCTTGGTATGAGATTAAAATTTCATAATAACGTAAGTTTAGGAAAATAAATTAAATATTGTGCTAATATTCACAAAATAATCACGTGTTTAAGAGTGTTTTGAAAGATGTAGGTTTGGTATGAAAAGTTACCAAAAGCAATGCTATTTTTGCTCTAATCGACCAAGATGTCAGGGATTACTCTTTGTGGTAGTTATTGTTTCCAATGTGTCGAATTGTGATAAAATTGAGGCTGATCAGCGAAATAAAAGGGATGATGGGTGGTATAAAAAGTTACCATAAGAGAATCCCCGTGACTTGTTCAAAGCCACGGGGATGTTTATCGGAAACAGTTTTCGGCGGGTTAACTGACGGATGTTGCAGGTTCCCAAGGGAGGACTCTGCTTTCGTTGCGCAATTGGTGCTTCTCAATTTTTTTGAGCAAAGCTGTGTGAGATATCCCCAGTCTTTTAGCTGCCTTGCGTATGCTGGATGAAGAGTTGAGAGTCTCGAGGAGTATTTGCATTTCGTATTTTCCAACCAGATCTTTCAGGGAATCTCCAACTGTGACAGTGGTGGGCATAGCCTTGCATAGCTGCCCGCAACTCGACTGTTGCTTGGAATTCAAGTGGATCGAATTTGCGGAAATTTCGTTTGAGTTGCTGAATATTGAGGCCCTTTCAATAACATTCTGTAATTCGCGGACATTGCCCGGCCAATTATAATTCATTAGCTTTTGCTGCCCTGATACGCTGATTGTCTGTTCCTTTTTTTCCAGTTTGCGGTTGAAGCGGTTAAGGAATTTTCCGGCCATGAGTGTTATGTCTGTGTGACGCTCACGCAGAGGGGGGATTTGGATGTTCAGGACGTTGATGCGGTAAAAAAGGTCTTCGCGAAAATCTCCGGAGGCAACCATGTCGTTGAGGTTTTTATTCGTTGCGGTGATAACGCGGGCATTGACCGGAATCTCTTCCACTCCGCCAATACGGCGCACACATCCTTCCTGCAGGACTCGCAGTATTTTGGCTTGTGGGCCGGGAGGCATGTCACCGATTTCATCAAGAAAAATTGTTCCGTTCTGTGCTGCTTCAAATAGCCCGGGTTTGCCTTTTTTTCTGGCACCGGTGAAAGCTCCGTCGATGTAGCCGAAGAGTTCGCTTTCTATGAGTTGTTCGGGCAGGGCCGCACAGTTGATGGGGATGAATGGGCCGGGTCTTCCGCTTTCAAAGTGGATGGCCCGGGCGAAAAGCTCTTTACCTGTTCCGCTTTCTCCGGTGATGGAGACGATGGTGTCCAGTTCTGCAATGCGCTTGGCAAAAGTTATCAGGTTTTTGATGGCTGGACTTTCGCCTATGAAGTCGTCAAATTTGAAGTCGATGGGTGTCATGACAGCATCAACCATGGCTTTCACTTCCTGCAGATCCTTCATAAGCAGGACAGCTCCGACAAAATCGCCTTGTGAGTCGTGGATGGGTTTTGCTGATCCGTAAAAGTCTACCCGACCGGTGCTGGTTACTGCGGACTTTCTTCTATTGACCGGAATCCGTTTTTCCATGCACTCCATGAGCAGGTTGTCTTTAGGCGTAATTTCACCAACATACGTGTTGACGAGGCTTTCGTAGGTGGTGTTTAGGATGCGGCAGGCAACACTGTTTGCGGTATTAATCATCCCTCTGGAGTTTACCGAAACAATCCCTTCACTCATGCCGTCAAAGAGGGTCCGGAACCATTTTTCTCTTTTTTCCTGTGGGAGTCTTTTGAGTTCGGTCTGACTGTCGATTCCGGGCAGTGAGGAGAATAACGCCAGCATTTCTTCAGTGCCAAGGGTATGTCCCCCTTCAATTTCTACTGAAATCTGGGCGAAGCCTTCTTTTTGCTCAACTTCCATGCTGATTATGTTCAGCTTATGTTCGAGCATGAGTTTAGTGATATCAAAAACGATCCCGATACGGTCCCTAAAAAGAAGCTTATACTTTTTGTTTTCAACCATGCCTTCTCCGTTTTGGATATTGTTAGGACATTACTGTAGCTGTTTAATTATGGAAAGAAAAGGGACAAATGGTAACTTTTTAAACCAATATGGTTTAAGTTTCGAAAATTGCAGATCAAAAAGTGGTAATTTTACAGATTGTGGTAGTATAAATTACCACACATTCTGAGTGCAGAGCAAAAAGAGCTGTGAACTCTCCCAAGCAAACCCTGCCTTGTTCATTGTATCTACTGATGTTATTTTTGTTTGGACCGCAAAAGTTTCTTACAAGGGGACAGTTACATTGATTTTTAAAATTTTGGACAATGATCTTTCTTTTCGTATTCAGTTTCTTTGTGTCCTTTTGTTTCTTTTTTCCATCGTAACTCCAATGGACTGTATTGCTGTTTTAAATGCAAATGCTGAGCCAGTTGCCAGGGACAGTGCGCCATTTCCTCTGAAATTAAGTCCTGAAGAAGAGTCTTTTATTCGCAGCGGTTTGCCACTCAGAATGAGTGAGGTGGACTGGGAGCCATTGTCCATAATTGATGAAAAAGGCCAATTTCGGGGAATTATCGCGGATTATATGAATATAATTTCAGAAATGTCCGGTTTGAAATTTGAATTTGTAGCCAGTGACTCATGGGCGGATGTTCTACGAAAATACACTGAAGGTGAGTTGGATGTTATTCCGGCTCTGAGCAACGAGGATATGGTTGGACGAGAAGTCCTGTTTTCCGATGTTTATGTTTCATTTCCTTTGGTTATCGTTGCCGGAGAAAAGTACGGGACTGTGCGGGACTTGTCGCAGTTGAACGGTAAGAGGGTTGCCGCCGGACAATCATACACCAGCTATCACTATATCGAAGATAATTTCCCTGAAATAGAGCTTGTCGGCACTTCCGATGTGGCGGATGGCCTTCTTCTCCTTACCAAGGGGCAGGTGGATGCTTTTGTGGGACATCTTGCTGTAGTGGTCGAACATATGAATATGCTTGGAGTAGAAAACCTTAAAATTGTGGGAACTACCAGATTTAAGTTTGAGCACCGAATTGGTGTATCTCCGGAGTATCCTCAAGCCCTATCGATCATCAATAAAACGCTTGCAGCTATCAGTGAAAATTCTCACCGCGAAATTCGCAAAAAATGGTTTGACGTTCGCTATGAACAGTCTGTGGACTATACTGAGATCGTGCTCCTTTTTACGTTTATGGCGCTTGCTCTTACCGCAATTATTTTTTGGAACCGTAAACTTTTTAGGCTGAATGAATCTTTGAATACAGAGGTTGCTCAGCGCCGCCGCATGGAGAAGGTCCATAAGAGACTCTATGAGATCGCGATGTCTGTATCCCGTGTCTCCGGTATCGATGAGTTTTATTCCATCGTTCAGGGGCAGGTTAATCAGCTGATGCATGCGCGAAATTTTTATATTGCTGCTTATGACCGTGAAACGGACATGATCAGTTTCCCATATTTTTCTGATGAGAAGGAAGAGGTTCCGGAAGCGCGGATAATGGGGATCGGGTTGACTGATTATGTTGTCAAAACCGGTGAGCCTTTATTCGGAGATTTTAAAACCCGTATGAAACTTCGCGATGAAGGGGAGTACGTTCTTATCGGTCCTGAATGCAATATCTGGCTCGGTGTTCCCTTGAAACTTCAAGGGGAAGTTGTGGGTGCTATGGCTGTTCAGAGTTACAGTGAAAGTGAACCCCTTGATAAAAAAGATTTTGAGGTATTGCTGTTCCTTTCTTCATATGTGGGTTTTGCCCTTGAAAGACTGTATCTTATGGAGCAGGGACGGGAGAAGAATGAGGCCTTGAAGGAAAGGGAAATCAAGTATCGGTCCATTTTTGATAATGCCAGTGATGCAATCTTGCTGATGGATTTAAGTTACAAGTTTTTTAGTGCCAACCCTGAAGCCGTTTCAATGTTTCGTTGCGGCTCAGAAGAAGAATTGCTTTCCTACCGTCCAGAGAATCTTATCGCTCCCAATCAGTTTGAAGGGGAATCTTCCACTGTTCTTCTGGATGAATGGGTAGGGAAGACTATTGATGCCGGGGGCTTGGATTTTGATCTTATTTGCCGGCGGTCTGACGGGGAAGAATTTTATGCAAGTGTTCGCGCACGCAAGATGGTTATCAGTGGCACTCCCTTCATTCAAGCAACTTTGCGGGATGTAACCGAAAAGCGCCGCAGTAAAGAAGAGATTGAACGCTCTGTTTCACTCCTGACCGCGACTATTGAATCCTCAGCAGATGGCATTCTTGCCGTGGACGGTTATGGACAGGTGGTGGCATGGAATTCTCGTTTTTCAACCATGTGGAATATCACGGAACATATATTGCGGTCCGGAGTTGTTTCGGATGTATTCGGATATATTTCTGATCAGTTGGAAGAAGGCAGTTCTGTTAACGGCCTTTGGGATTATTCGCTGGAGTCTGAAGCGGGACAGGTTGAGGAACTCATACTGGCGGATGGTAGAATTGTAGAGAAATATTCCAACCCCCAGCGCATAGGATCTGATGTTGTCGGCAGGGTCTGGAGTTTTCGGGACGTGACCAGAAAACGTTTAAGCGAAAATGAATTGCGGGATTCCTACCAGCGCTTAAATGATATTATCGAATTCTTACCCGACCCGACTATTGTTATCGACAGCAACGGGGTTGTACTGGCTTGGAACAAGGCCGTTGAAGAGGTTACCGGAGTAAGCAAGAAGGATATGATCGGCAAGGCTGATTATGAATATGCATTACCTTTTTATGGTGAACGCAGGCCTATTCTTGTTGATTTTGCTCTTAGGGAATCCCTTGAACCTCTAACCGCTCGGTATGAGTCTTTGGAGCGGCGCTTTGGAATGCTTTATGGTGAGGTGTATACTCCCAGGGCATTCAATGGACAGGGAGCATATTTTTGGGGAGTTGCCGGGCCGCTGCGCGATCATTCCGGGAAAGTTGTCGGTGCTGTTGAGTGTATGCGTAATGTGACCGAGCGTAGAAGAGTGGAACAGGAGCTCAACCGGGCAAGACTGGCAGCGGAAGCCGCCACCCGTGCTAAATCTGAATTCCTTGCCAATATGAGTCATGAGATTCGCACGCCCATGAACAGCATCATCGGATTCGGGCACTTGATGCAAAGTGCCGATCTTGATCCGGCACAGCGTGAGTACTTGAACAAGATGATGTCGTCCGCTGACTCTCTGCTGTCAATCATTGGCGATATTCTTGATTTTTCCAAGATTGAGGCCGGTAAGTTCGTGCTGGAGAACGTTGAGTTTCAGTTGGACCATGTGTTGGAAAAAATCTGCAATATGGTTGCAGTCAAAGCGGAATCCAAAGGGATTGATTTTATCCTGTCCGTTGGTTCTGACGTTCCGTTAAGCTTGCGCGGAGATCCGTTACGTCTAGAGCAGGTGCTGACTAATCTTGTTAACAATGCGGTGAAGTTCACTGATAGGGGGGAAGTGAATCTTATTGTCACTTGTGAGGAGAACTGTACCGGTGAAGCTAAGATTAAGTTTATTGTACGTGACAGTGGTATCGGCTTGAGTAATGAAGAAGTATCCGTACTTTTCAATTCCTTTACGCAGGCTGATGCTTCAACAACGCGTAAATACGGTGGAACAGGTTTGGGGCTGGCTATTGCCCGTTCCCTTGTGGAACTAATGGGCGGGACAGTCAGTGTTGAAAGTCATCCCGGAGAGGGAAGTTCTTTTTATTTTACCGTGCAGCTGACCGCAGTGGACAAGGGGTACTCGTTGGTATTGCTGACAGGAGAAGAGTCCATGAAGGCTCTTGTGATCGAGAGCAATATGTTGGCCCGTGAATTTATCCGTTCCACAATGGAGGAATTCGGCATTACAGCTGTGGTAGACAGCACAGCTTCAAGTGCGCTTGAACGACTTGAAAATCCTGCAGCTATGGATGGGGTAGGATTGATCCTTGTTTCTGGAAAAATGCACGACATGCATGTATTTGAGTTTGTTGACCGGATCAGGAATATTCCCGAGTTGAAACATGTTCCGATTATTTTAATGGCTCCTGTGAATATGGATGAATCCTTTCGTAAGGAAGCCGCACTGACCGGTGTTGATGGATTTGTTACCCGCCCTGTTTCGCGGCTTTCATTATATGCTGCTTTGCAGGGTGAATTTAGTGATGTTCAACATATGGATCTTTCGGATGCAGATGTGCATGATTCTGTTGAGTTGGAGTTAACTGGGCAGAGTCCTAAAATTCTGCTTGTGGAAGATAATGAACTCAACCAGCAGGTTGCCCGGAGAATGCTTGAAGGTATGGGGCTTGATGTAGATGTGGCCGATAATGGGCGTAAGGCTTTGGAGGCCTTGGAGTCAGAGGCATACAGTCTGATTATCATGGACATCCAGATGCCAGAAATGGATGGGCTGACAGCGGCCAGGATAATCCGTTCCAATGGACGTTATGATAATCTGCCTATTCTGGCTATGACTGCTCACGCCATGCCTGGAGACAGGGAAAAAAGTTTTGAAGCAGGCATGAATGAACATTTGACCAAACCCATTGATCCGGAAGAATTGAAAAGAGCTTTGGCTAAATACCTGAACGCAGAGGATATCGTTTATGTTCCTTCTTACTGCGAGTTATCAGAAAATGATGAAGATATGCCGGAATTGCCCGGAATAGACTGCGCAAAGGGACTGCGTAATATCGGTGGCAATAAGGAAAGTTACCTGAAAGTTCTGCAGGGATTCAAGGACCGGTACGGAGATTTTCAAGAGGAATTAAAAGCAACTCTTACTGATGCAGGTCCGGAACAGGCCTTGATGAAAATTCATTCCTTGAAAGGAATTTCCGGAAATATCGGAGCTGTAAAACTTTATGAATTCTGCCGTCTTCTGGAGGGAGACCTCCGGGAGAATAACCGTAGCGGGTATGAAGAGGACCTACTGCATTTTGTTTCAGAGCTTGAACTGGTAATTATGGGATTGCACGGGCTTAAAGTTGGTAGTGAGGATGACGCCCGGGAATATGTGTATGATAAAGAAAAAAGTTTCAATCTTATCAATAAGCTGTATATAATGCTCGGTGAAGGTGATGCCGAATGCGGCGATGTATTGGATGAATTGCGAAATCATTTTAATCTCGAACGATTTGAGGGGCAGCTTGCTGAATTAACCCGCTATATTGAAAATTTTGATTTTGACGATGGCCGTTTCCTGTTGGAAAGAATTTCCGATGAACTGAATATTCCGCTGGATAGAGGATCTGATTAATGGAAGAGAGAGCTAAAATTCTTATTGTTGATGATGAGAGGTTGAATCTCAATGTCCTTTCTGATCTGTTGCGTCAGGACTACAAGGTCGTATTGGCTAAAAATGGCAATCAGGCCCTTGACCGGGTGAATTCTGAAAATCCTCCAGATCTGGTACTGCTGGATGTTCTTATGCCGGAAATGGATGGGTATGAAGTTCTGCGCAAAATCAAATCTTCCGATAAAAGTAAGGATATTCCGGTTGTTTTTATTACCGCTCTTGATTCCGAGCATGATGAGGCCCGCGGCCTCGAAATGGGAGCTGTGGATTACATCCGCAAGCCTTTCCACCCCCCGATTGTCAAGGCAAGGATAAAGAACCACCTGACCATAGCCAGACAGCGGAAATTATTGGAAGGCCTTGCCAATCTGGACGGCCTTACGGAAATGCCCAACCGAAGAAGTTTTGAACTGGCTTTGGAAAGGGAGTGGCGTCGCTGCAGCCGCTCCGGGGATAAAATGTCTCTGGCCATGCTCGATGTGGATTGTTTCAAGCAATACAACGACAATTACGGTCATACTGCCGGAGATGAGGTTCTTAAGAAAGTAGCTGATCTCCTACAGGCTGAGGTTCAGCGTCCGGCGGATGTTGCCGCACGATACGGCGGAGAAGAATTTGTCCTCCTGCTTCCGGAGACAGACTCAGATGGCGGAAGATATATCGCCGAAAAGATCAGGGTTTTAATTTTTGAGTTGGGTATCAAGCACGGTTTTTCATCAGTGAGTAATGTCCTGACTGTAAGTCTTGGCGGTGTAACAGTGATTCCGTCCTCTTTTTCAAAAGCACAGGATTTGACTATCGGCGCTGATTCGATGCTTTATGAGGCTAAGCGCAGGGGAAGAAATATGGTTCTCTGGACCGATCTGACCTGATTTTATTCTCCTTCGGGAAACCAGATTTCGTATGTGGTTCCCTCTCCCGGAGAACTCTGACATTCAATAGTTCCGTTCAGTGCTCGGGTAACAAGGTTGTATACCAGATGCATGCCGAGTCCTGTATATCCCTCGCTTCTTGCCGTGGTGTAAAACGGTTCAAATACTTTCAGTACCTGCTCCGTGCCCATTCCGATACCGTTGTCGGAGAATATAAGTTTGACCCCTTTGCCGCTGCGTTCAGCAGTTATGGATATCGTGCCTTGATCCGTATTCGGGAAAGCATGAGTCAGAGAGTTGGTTACAATATTTGTTATGACCTGCATTAAAGAACCGGGCGAAATATTGATTTCCAGTCCTTTGGGGCAGTCCACAGTGATTTCGTGCTTGTATTTTTTGAATTTTGGTTTCAGCGACAGCAGGATTCCCTGTATATATTCGTGCAGGTTGATCTGCCGGACATCGTCAGAAGACTGATCCACTGCCAGTTGTTTGAAGTTGCTGATCAGTGTTGCTGAGCGTTCAAGGTTTTTCATTATGTTGTCGAGGGCCTCACTGCCGGTCTTCAGGAATTTTTCAAGGTCCGACTTTTTCATGGTGCCGGATTCAAAGTTGTGCTGCAGTGATTCCGTCAGTTCTTTAATAAATGAAGCGCTGGTCACGCTGATGCCCAGCGGAGTGTTGATTTCATGGGCTACACCGGCAACAAGTTCACCGAGGGAAGCCATTTTTTCAGTCTCTACCAGCTTATCCTGAGTCTGGCGCAGTTCGTCCATAGATTTCAGCAGGGCGGAGTTGGCATTTTCAAGCTCCGTGGTTCTCATTGCTACCCTTTCCACCAGTTCTTTGTTCAAGGATTTCATCTCCTGCTCGACTTCTTTGATGCGGGAGATATCCGTGGAAATAGTAAGAATTGCCGGGGTATTGTTTTCCGCTGAAATATAGGGAACCCGTGTTGTTTCAATCCAGTGGGTTATCCTGTTTTCATCGCGGTAGCTTTCTTCGGTGAGTAGTTTTTCATTTCTTTCAATGACCATGCGGTCATCTTCGAGAATACGGGTTACCTCTACCGGATCTTTGATAATTTCCGGCAGGTATTTTCCGGTAATATCATCAGTGGTAATACCCATTTTTTTCGCTTTAATACTGTTGACCAACAGAAATTTACCTTCAAGGTCGTTGGCGAATATTTCTTGTGGAAGAAGGTTGATGATCTGGCGCAGACGTGCTTCGCTTTCCTGCGCTTTTTGGGTTGCTTTTTTGCTTTCGTCAACATCAAGTCCCTGCAGGAGAATAAAGTCTGCTTCATCCTTGCTTTCCATGCGAACCGGAGAGAATGTCCAAATGAAATATTTTTCTTCACCGTTTTTTAGGTGGACAGGGAGTTCAAGGACAGGAGTGAGATTACCGATGGTTACCTGATGCAAAGCATCACTGATGGTTTTATTAAATCTACTGGGGAAATATGTGTTTAACGTCTCGCTCCATACCTTTGAGTCATCAATGCCTATAAGACTGGCTGCAGCCGGATTCATATCAAGGATAACTCCGGTTGTGTCGCAGTTGATGATCGGAGCTTTTGCTGAGGAGAATAGTTTGGAAATATAGACGCTGTTTTCGTCCAGTTTTGCAACCATGTCCTCAAGCATTAATCCCAGCTGGTTGAATTCCCTTACCTGACCGGGGATGAAATTTGTTTCACGTTCTCCCGATGCTACGGTCTGGGCATAATCCGTAAGCATTTTCAGTGCCTTCAGAATTCTTTTTTGCAGTCCCCAAGCAGTAAATATAGCCAAAAGGGTTGCCAGCGAAAGAAGAATGCCCAGATTCTGCATATAATTCTTCTTCAGGGACTGGAAAGAGGGGTTCTTCCTTACAAAACTGAACAGCAATGGGCTGTCTGCCTGCTGCGGGAGCAGCTGGATGGTTGAGTAGATAAGCTCCTCGTCAATTGTGAAATCACCCGGTTTAATGCCCAGAGTCCAGTCGATGAGCTTTTTCATCTCCGGTTTGGAAGGATTGGATGTGCTTATGATCAGCCTGTGTCTGCTGACGAGGGCTGCATTGATTGCGCTAGATACGTTTTTCAGCCGATCAATAAAAGATACGTTGGAGTTCAGGTCAATTCCGCCGTAAAGGATTCCGGCAACCTCGCCGGTATGCTCATTGAATACCGGGACAGCACAGACCAGCATGGTCCGGATGTTATTTAATGATCTGAATGAAAGGTAGCCCCAGGCCGGAGACGTGGTCATTGTGTTTTTGAATTTATTGCGAAGTTGTACGATGGGCAGTTCTATCACTCCGGCTTCAACCCAGTTTCTTCCCTCCCGGTAAATGGTCAGAACATCCAGAAGATATCCTTGGCGGGAGTTCATGAATTCGTACAAATTCTGGTCAAGTGTTTCGCTGTCCCCGGAAATGATTGCTCCCCGGAAATTAGGATCCAGGGTCATTTCAATAAGGTCATCCTTGATGTCTTCGAGTGTGTTGTTCAGAGATAAGGTAACAATGCTTTCTGTCTTTTCAATATCAATGGCTATTTCGCTTTCAAGGGTGGTTTTGGACAAATAGAAAGACCATGAAAATATGAATATTCCCATGACAACTACCAAAGCCAGCATCGGGGTCAGCAGTTGTATTGTCAGTCCCAGGGCCTTCCTTGAAAAAAGTTTCATTAATGAATCCTTTTAGTTTCCGGAGTATCGGAAGCTTTCCTGTTGCAGTTGGTGCAACCGTTTTGCATTTACACCTTTTTCTAATATTTCAAACCTACCGGAAAATACAAGGGGTATAAGAGCTTTTTTTCCAAGCATATCAAGAACCACTGCATCGGCCATGGCAACGCCGTTGTCATCATTGATGCGCATTACCGTGACATCCAGTTCTCCTTTTTCAATGGCTTTTATCTCAGGTGTCCCGCCGCCCCAGCCGTTGACCATGATATTTTGGGTCACATCCTTTTCCTGCAGTCCTTCAACTGCTCCCAGGGCAATGTCCGTAGAGCAGGCGTAAATAAATTTAACATCCGGGTATTGTTTGGCAATATTTAAAGCTGCCAACCGTGCTTTCTCTTTATTGATTCCTGTGCGAAAGGCCGTTGCCAGTTTGAGAGAGGTGTAGTTGTCCATATATGAAATAAAAGAATTTCCTCTTTCTTCATTCAAATATCCAGGATTCGGCAGGAGAACAGCATAGCTGCCGCGTCCACCTGTTTGACGGGCAAAATATTCTGCAAGCATTTTCGTCCCGCGCGCATGGTCGAATCCAACGTACATGAAGGGTTGTTTATCTTCCCAGGCCTTAAGCGGGGTAGTAATGTTCTGGAGTATTATTTTCGGTTTTCCTTTAATTAAGATAGGTTCAATCATTCTTTGGTGCCGCAATGCATCAAGGGTAAAAAAAAGGTAGTCCGGATCGGTCTCAAGAGCTTTCTGGAAAGTGGCAGCCTGTTTGCCCATTGTTTCTGAGGCATTGATGTAAAATTTAGAAATACGGGGAGTAGCACCGTATTGGCGAATTCTACTTTCAAAGGATTTACTGCTTCTGCGCCAGTAATCCGAGACTTCTCCACCGGGATATACAATGGCGATTTTAGGGCTCAATTGTTTTTTCAGTCGCTTAACATCATTTCTTTTAACGATTTTATTGAAGCGATCTTCCAAAAATTTTTCAGTGGGATGAAGTTTTATGTACTGGTCGAGAGTGAAGTATTTCTCGGCCTTGGCAGGTATTGTAAAAAGCAGAATTGAAAAAAGGGCTATGAAGGAAGAAAATTGTTTGAGGTTCATTACTGTCTCCATATTTCAATGTTAACGAGCGAAATATGGAGACAGTGTATCAGAATAGCAACTAAATGTAACTCCGCTGATGTAGACTGCGGGTAACATTTCTAGAGTGGGAGATCAGGATGTGGCGGCCATTGGTGTGCGTTGTCTAAGCAGGTTCACTCCGGCATAGACCAGTGGAGTGTCCAGAAAAGCAATACATACTTTGGCGACCCATTGACCTATAATGATATCCGTTACGGGCATTACGCCGTAGAAGGCGACGGTAACGAAGATAGTCGAGTCAATGAGCTGTGAAACTATGGTTGAGAGGTTGTTGCGCAGCCAGAGATGATTGCCTTTGGTAAGCCTGCGCAGGAAGTGGAAGAGCCAAACATCATTTGTCTGGCTGACCAGATATGCCAACAGTGAAGCAAGGACTATGCGCGGAGTATTGCCGAGTACGCTGGCAAAACCTTCCTGTCCGTGCCAGAAGGGGGCGGCTGTCCAGTGTAGGGCGGCCCATGAAAGGGCAATGGCGGTCAGCAGGGCAATGAATCCGCAGTGGATAACTTCATTTGCCCTTTCCTTTCCCCAGATTTCACTGATAATATCCGAGACAATAAAGGTAACGGAGTAGGCCAGTACTCCTGCGGGGGCGTAAAAGCCGAAGATGTTGATGATCTTGGTTGATACAACCGCGGCCATGACCAGCGAGCCGATGAAAAGGCTCGTCAGAAGAGTGAACGCTTTGCGTTCAAATGTTGAAGAGAGCATTGGGTTCCCTTGTGTTGGATGTGCTTGTTTTGAAACGGATTCCGCCCGACACGAGCAAAAGGGAGAAAGTCCCGCGCCTCGACAGTTCCGTTTCGGGGCAAATGTTTAAGCAGCAGGGTTGCCAGCATTTGGGTGAAAAGTCAAAATGGAAATAAGGTCTCGTGGAGGTTTTCTTTTGACGGGCAAGCTGCTAACAGCCGGGACTCAATAAAGGCCCTTTTCAGATTAGACTGTTTATCTATGGAGAAGATCACTATGAAAACAACCAAAAGTCAGGATAAGACCGAGTCCCTTGTTTCTCTCGGTCAGGCCGGGGCAACAGAGTACAACTACAACACTCCCGGTCCCGAAATTCTTGAAACCTTCCCGAACAATTTCCCGGGCAGGCCTTACATCGTCAGCATTGAGTTTCCGGAGTATACATCGCTTTGCCCGGTTACAGGACAGCCGGACTTCGCAACTATCATTGTTGAGTACATTCCAGATGAGCTCTGCGTTGAGTCCAAGAGTTTTAAGCTGTACATGGGAGCTTACCGCAACCATCAATCTTTTATGGAAACCATTACCAATAATATCCTCGACCATTTCGTGGGCCGTCTTTCTCCCCTGTGGATGCGGGTGAAAGGAATATTCTCGCCTCGCGGCGGAACTGCCTTGCACGTCTTTGCTGAGCACTACAAAAAAGAGAGCGCGCAGTATGAGGATGTTCGGGAGATGGTTCGTGAATGGAAAATGGAATCATCTAGACATTCCGCTTAGTTTTATTTACTCGTTATATTGAATGGTTATCCTTTCTCTGTCTGTTTTCCTTGGATTCTTTTAATTACCGAAACTTGACAGAACTGAATTAATTTTTATATTTTGCCAAACAGGAAAGTTTGGAGAAGTTATCATGACAGCAAATATCGAGACAAAATCAAAAGTGTTCAAGGCACTGGGGCATCCCAGCAGGCTTGCTATTGTGGAAGCCCTGTGTGACGGCGAACTTTGCGTCTGCGATATTGTTCCTATTGTGGGCCGGGATATTTCCACCGTGTCCAAGCATCTTTCCCTGCTCAAGGATGCGGGGGTGCTTAAAGATAACAAGCGGGGGACAAACGTGTATTACAGTATGAATATGGACTGTGTGCCGGGATTCCTGAATTGTCTTGAGAACTTTTTTGCCAGGAAATTTGAAGAGCAGGCCAAGGCCTACGCTGCAAGTTCCATAAAAAAATTGTAAGCAGGAACAGCTGTAACTTTGTTGCGGCTGTTCTTTTTTGAATAAATAGTTTCGTATTTGGCAAAATATAAGGACGGGAGAAAACAATGGAAGAGTTAAATATCAAACCGTGTGCGTGTTCTTCAGAATCCAAGGGCTTGGAACCTCTGGGCATAAAACCTGAAGCTGAAACGGTTGTTGAGGATCAGGAAGAATCATCTTTACCTATTAAAGGTAATGCGCTTTGGGCGGCAATGGCCGCTGCTCTGGTGTTCTGGTATGCCATTTATTCGCAATTATTGTCATTTTCCAAGTATGCGGCTTTTGATTTGTTTGGTCTAATTCCGGGTAGTCACCTTGGTGAAGCAGTACAGTTTTTCATCTACGACACACCTAAGGTGTTGATGCTGCTGGTGCTGGTTGTATTCGGTATTGGCATTATTCGTTCATATGTGACTGTGGAGTGGACCCGGAAAGTGCTGGCCGGGAAACGTGAGTCCTACGGCAACGTTCTTGCCGCACTGCTCGGTGTTGTCACCCCGTTCTGCTCTTGCTCTGCCGTTCCCTTGTTTATCGGCTTTGTTGCCGGGGAAGTCCCTTTGGGCGTGACTTTTTCTTTTCTGATTTCCGCGCCCATGGTTAATGAAGTGGCGCTGGTCCTTTTGTATGGGCTGATGGGCTGGAAAGTGGCTGCTCTTTATTTTGTTACCGGTATTTCCATTGCTATTGTAGCTGGCTGGGTCATCGGAAGACTGGGCATGGAAAAGCATGTGGAAGGCTGGGTTAAGTTGGCTAGTGCTCAGAACAATGGCCCGCAGAACGGGATGAGTGTTGAGGACCGAGTTGTTTTCGGGCTTGATTCAGTCAAGGAGATTGTAGGTAAGGTCTGGCTGTACGTTGTGCTTGGTATTGCAGCCGGTGCGGCAATCCATGGCTATGTTCCCGAAGATATGATGGCTTCCATCATGGGCAAGGGGGTATGGTGGGCAGTTCCTGCTTCGGTTCTTCTGGGGATTCCCATGTATACCAATGCCGCCGGGGTTATCCCCATTGTTGATGCCCTGCTAGGCAAGGGGGCGGCTCTCGGGACAGTGCTGGCCTTTATGATGAGTGTTATCGCCCTTTCTTTTCCGGAGATGGTCATTCTGCGCAAGGTGCTTAAGCCTAAGCTTATAGCTGTCTTTGTCGGGGTAGTGGCCAGCGGCATTCTCATTGTAGGTTATCTCTTTAATATGATTATTTAGTCAGCCTGTATAAGTTTTTATCAGCCGCACTGTTTCACCAGACAGTGCGGCTGTTTTCCTTTTTGGCTTTTTTCTGTGATTGAAGTTGTGTTATTGTAGCCCCGATTAATTTTTACGGGAGGTGCCGCATGATAGATGAAGAATATGAAACCGGCTTTATGGTCGTCAGTTGTTCCGGTGGATCAGGTTCAGGGCAGGCTGCAAACAGTCTGGCTGTGGAGCTGAATAAAAGCGGTTTTGCCAAGATGGTCTGCCTTGCGGGGATCGGTGCCGGCTTGGATGAGTATGTCGAGGAAGCGGGCAAGGTTCGTGATCTTATCGTGATTGATGGCTGTGAAAAGGGCTGTTCGCAGATTATGCTGAAAAAAATGGGGATTGAACCTGTTCATACATTTTGTCTTACTAAGATGGGGGTCGAGTGTCCTGTCTCTGAAGTTGATCCGGCAATGCTGGGAGAACTCCGCAAAAAGATAAAACTTTTGTTTGGTCAGCAACGATCTGATTCTAAGTATGCAGTGTGTGGATGTGATACATGTGTCAGAGAATAAGGGTGCCATTAAACAAAATAATAATGGTTTATGAAAGGGCATTTGCTAATTGTAGGTTAAGTTCAAGCTTAACCTTTTTTATTTGTTTATCGGGGGATTTCTTTTGTGAGTAGAGTTCTTGTTATAGAGCCAAGCAAGGCTACAGCCAAATTTGTCCGCACAACGATATTGAAGGCTGGTTTTGAGTGTGATCTTGCCTGCACTTATAATAGTGCACAGAAACTGATTGCCGAAAATGAGTATTTTGTCGGGTTGAGCAGCATGCTGCTTGATGATGCAGAGTACGGAATGGGGATAGAGCTGTTGCTTGCTAACAGTATTCCCGCCATTGCAGTAACTGCATCATTGGATGAGCAGGCACTGGATGCTTTGGCTAAAAAAAGTATTGTCGATTACGTGCTCAAGAAGTCTGATCAGGTTGAGTACATTTCCCGAATTGTCAGCCGTGTTTATAAAAATCAGGGGATTAAGGTTCTGGTGGTTGATGATTCCGCTTCTGTACGGGATTGGATATCCAGAATTCTTATGCGGCAGGGACTGACAGTTTTGCAGGCTGAGGATGGTCGCGCAGCTTCAAAAGTGTTTTACACGAATAGTGATATTAAGCTGGTTTTGACAGATTATTACATGCCCGAAATGGATGGACTTGAGCTAACCGCCCATCTTCGTTCCATCCGTTCCATGGACGAACTCAGCATTATTGTTCTTTCATCGGATAGCAAATCAAGAACAGCACCGCTTTTCCTCAAGCAGGGGGCTAATGATTTTATCCAGAAGACTGCGTCTGTTGAGGAGATTCTTTGCCGGGTAAACTCCAACCTTGAATTTATAGAGCTTATTCAGGCTTCACGTGATCGTGCCAATAAGGATTATCTCACCGGACTTTGGAATAGGAGATATTTCTTTGAACGCGGCAACCCAACCTATGAACAGGGTATGACCGCCGGTAATGAACTTTGTGTGGTCATGCTTGATATCGATCATTTTAAAAAGATTAACGACACTTACGGTCATGATGCCGGAGATGAAGTTTTAAAGAATTTTTCATCTTTACTGGCAGAATATGTTGGTGATGCAGGATTGGTTTCAAGGTTTGGCGGAGAAGAATTTACAGTTCTTCTTGATGGAATTCAGGCTGATGAGCTTTATGATTTTCTTGAGGATTTCAGAGAAGAAGTGGGGTCTTTTTCTGTGGACTTCAAAGGACAGGTTATAACTCTGACCGTTTCAATTGGAGCCACGGCAAACATGGATGAATCCCTTACCGCAATGGTTAGCCGTGCAGATAACAAACTTTATGAGGCCAAAAGAACGGGGAGAGATAAAGTCCTTTGTGATTGGTAGCAGTAAGTTCACTACAAATAGAATAAATGATCCGGTGCGGCTTTCGTGCCGGATTTTTTTATTTAATGGTTTTTAAAATTGGCTTTGAATAGCTGTTGTTGTGCGATATACTTTGTATAGTAAGTGTTAACGCCGTAATGGCTTAAGCAGAAAAGGGGGAGACCATGCTGCCAATGAAGGATTTCTTTAGGAGCGATGAAATTGTCAATCTTGCTGAAGAGATAGTGTATAACGAGTTGCAGGCACTTATAGGTCGGGCTGAAATAGAATTTTGTCAATGTGACAAGTGTTTGTTTGATATTGCTTGTGTGGTTTTGAATAGGCTTCCCAGCCTGTACTCCTCCAGTATTGCGGATCGCACTTATCCCAGTGCTGAATTCAAAGCAGAATATGATCGCTTAAAGCTGTTGGCTGCAGAGGAGATTCCGCGGGCAATTGAGCAGATCAAAGACAGACTGCATCATTAGTTTCTTAAGCGCAGTACATAATAATTTACTTTTTTTTGGAATAGTAATCGGTTACAGTACCTTACTTTTTATTATAATTGTGATTGGGAGTCGGATTACTGTTGCAAGGGTGGTCCCTTTCTTTGAAATGCTACTTAGGGGGAATTTGTGAAATTTTTTTTTCGTGCGGTTGCCGGTCTGAAAGACTCCGTTGTTCTTCTTTTTGTCCTGTTAACCATGTCGGTTCTTCTGGGCGGATGTTTTGGTGATGAAAAAGATCAAAAGGCAGCTGTTCAGGCAATGCCGGTCAAAGTGATCAAAGTTACAGAACATCAGTTTCCTGTAATGGGAGAATACGTAGCCCAGATCCAAGCTTTGAAGACAGTAGAGATCAAAGCCCGCGTGCAGGGACATATCAAAGAAAGGCTGTTCACCGAAGGTCAGCGGGTTGAGGAAGGCCAGCTACTTTTTGTAATTGACCCCCGTCCCTATACCGAAGCTCTGAAAAAAGCAGAGGCGGAACTTGCCAGTGCCCGGGCGACCCTTGCCAAAGCTAAAAAGGACTACAAACGGTTTAAGGCTCTTTTCGATCAAGGTGCGGTCAGCCGTGAAGAATTTGATTCCAAGATTACCGACAAGCAGGTTCTGGAAGCTAATGTAAGTAATGCCAAGGCCCAGGTTGAGCAGGCCAATCTGGATTTGGGTTTTACCCAGATCAAGTCTCCCATGGATGGCATTATCGGTAGAACTCAGGTCCAGCCGGGAACTCTTGTTGCTGCTGAAGCAACCGTGCTGGTAACAGTTTCTGCTGTAGATCCGGTTTATGTAAATTTCAGTATCCCGGAAAAAGAATATCTTGTAGCCGCCCGCGAAATAGAGGCTAATAAAAAAGCCGGTAAGCCTGAAAGGGGCTCCAATCTCCAGATTATTCTGGCTGATGGTGGTTACTACGCCTATAACGGAACTTTCAACATGGCCGACCGTGCCGTGGATTCATCCACCGGAACCTTGGGAATTCGGGCGGAGTTTCCCAACCCGGAAAGGATTCTGCGTGATGGTCAGTACGCAAAGGTTGTGGTTTGTCTTAAAGAGTATCCCAGTGCATTGGTTGTTCCCACAAGGGCTTTAGTTGATGTTCAGGGACGTAAATCATTGTTGACTGTTTTTAACGGTACTGTTGTCGAAAAGCATATAACTGTTGATTACAGCGATGATCGCAACACAGTTGTCAAAACCGGAATCGAGTCCGGGGACCTGATTATTGCTGATGGAGTGAACAAGATCCGCCCAGGAACTACGGTAACTCCTCAAATCTCACAAGACAGCTCTAGAGTTGAGAAATAGTAATCCCATTTAATATATAAATCTCCCCGCAATCGCGGGGAGATAATTTTTCGCAGGAAGAACCATGGTCAATTTCTTTATCGACAGACCCATTTTTTCGTCCGTTATTTCTATCATTATCACGCTGGTGGGCTTGCTGAGTATTTTTACCCTGCCCATTGCCCAGTATCCTGAGATTGCCCCGCCCACGGTACAGATTTCTGCGCAGTATACCGGCGCCAGCGCGGATGTCGTGGAACAGACTGTTGCGGCCCCCATTGAGGAGCAGGTTAACGGCGCGCAGGATATGCTTTACATGAACTCCATCAGTTCCAATGACGGACGCATGGTGCTCAACGTTACTTTTGATCTGGGTCGTGATCTTGAATTGGCGACGGTTGATGTTCAGAACAGGGTCAGCCTTGCCACTCCGCAGTTGCCTTCGGAAGTAACCAAGTCCGGGGTAAGTGTTAAAAAGCAGTCATCAAGCATGATCTGCGTAATTAGCCTGCTTTCACCTGATGGAACATATGATTCTCTTTTTCTGAACAACTACGCCAAGATCAATCTTTTTGATGCTGTTTCCCGTATTCCCGGAGTGGGGAGTGTTTCTCTTTTCGGCGATCAGGATTACGGCATGCGTATCTGGCTTGATCCTGATAAAATGGCTCGGCTGGCGATTACAGCCGATGACATCATTTCTGCTGTACAGGAGCAGAACTTACAGGCTCCGGCAGGGCAGGTGGGACAGCCGCCGGCATCTTCCGGTCAGCAGTTCCAGCTTACTGTCAGGGTTAAGGGGCGTCTCAGTGAACCTGAAGAGTTCGGTAGTATTATCGTAAAAGCCAACCCGGACGGCAGCACCGTGCACATCCGTGATGTGGCACGTGTGGAAATGGGATCCAAGTCGTATTCTGCATTCGGCAGGCAGGGTGAAATTGATTCAGCGATGCTGCTGGTTTACCAGCTTCCCGGTGCAAATGCTCTCGATATCGTTGAACAAGTTCGTTCCACTATGAATGAGCTTTCCAAAGATTTCCCCACCGGGATGAAATATGACATCCCCTACGATACAACTCTGTTTGTAACCGCCTCTATTGATGAAGTTATGGATACCCTTTACGAGGCTATGGCTCTCGTATTCATTGTTGTCTTCATTTTCCTGCAGAATCTGCGGGCCACCATCGTGCCCATGATTGCGGTTCCGGTTTCACTCGTCGGTACTTTTGCTTTCTTTCAGGTTCTGGGATTCTCAATCAATACCTTGACCCTGTTCGGTATGGTTTTGGCCATCGGTATTGTTGTTGACGATGCCATCGTTGTGGTCGAGGCGGTACAATCCAAGATTGATGAAGAGGGGATGGATTCCAAGACGGCTACCAAGGCGGCGATGAAAGAAGTCTCCGGTCCGATTGTGGCGACTACCGCGGTTCTTATCGCCGTGTTCGTACCAGTGGCCTTTATGGGTGGTATCTCCGGTCAGCTATACAAACAGTTTGCGCTGACTCTCGCGGTCTCTGTTGCCATTTCATCTATCAACGCACTTACGTTTTCTCCGGCTATGTCTGCTTTGCTGCTTCGTCCGCAAAAGGAGATGCGTGGTCCGCTGGGGTGGTTCTTTAAGGTATTCAATAAGTACTTCAGCAAAGTTACATCAGGCTATACCTCCGGGGTACGCCTGATTCTGCGCAAGTCGATTGTTGCGCTTGGTATTTTCGGTGTGCTCATGCTTGGGACATATTCACTGTTCAAGACCGTGCCTACCGGGTTTGTTCCCAACGAGGATCAGGGCTATTTCATGATCAACGTTCAGCTTCCTGAAGGGGCATCTCTTGAGCGCTCGGATGCGGTTGTTAAGAAGGTGGAGGATATTCTTAAGAATGAACCGGGTGTGAAAACTTATTTTGCACTGGGCGGATTCAACCTGATTACCGGTGCATATTCATCCTATACTTCGACGTTGTTTGCATCTCTTGATCCTTGGGATGAGCGAACTGATCCGCAATTGCATGTTAATTCTATCCTGCGCAAAGTTCAGCAGAAGGTCCTGGGAATTCAGGAGGCCGTGGTAATCTGCTTCAACCCGCCGCCGATTAACGGCATCGGCTCCACCGGTGGATTACAGTTTGAATTGCAGGACCGTTCAGGTGGAACTGTTGAAGAGCTGGCACAAGCCGCGCAGGAGTATATGGCCGAGTTGCGCAAGCAGCCTGAACTTACAGGTATATTCTCCACTTTCAGTGCAAATGTGCCGCAGCTTTTTGTTGATGTAGACCGTGATAAGGTCCGCAAGCTGGGTATTCCGCTTAACGAAGTGTTCACTGCAATGCAGACTTTCCTTGGCGGATATTACATTAACGATTTTAACAAGTACGGCAGGACCTATCGGGTCATGGCTCAGGCCGATTCCGAGTTCAGAACCAGTCCTGAGGATGTCTCCAAGTTTTATGTACGCGGAAATACCGGGAAGATGATTCCGCTTTCCACCCTGCTTAACCAGAAGAAGATCTTCGGACCGGAATATATTCAGCGTTACAACTTGTTCCGGGCTATTGAAATCACTGCCGCCAACGCCCCCGGTTACAGCACCGGTCAGGCTATGGCGGTAATGGAAAAAGTCGCCCGAGACACCCTGCCCAGAGGGTACGGTTTTGATTGGACTAACATTGCCTATCAGGAGAAGAAATCCGGTGGCGAAGTTGTTGTAATATTTGCGTTGGCGGTTCTGATGGTATTCCTTGTACTTGCTGCGCAGTATGAAAGCTGGATCATTCCGCTGGCGATTGTTTTTGCGGTGCCGCTGGGTGTGTTCGGGGCCATTTCCGGACAGTTCCTGCGCGGGTTGGATAACAACGTTTATGCCCAGATCGGTTTGATTATGCTGGTCGGTCTTGCAGCGAAAAACGCAATTCTCATCGTTGAATTTGCCAAGGCCAAGTATGAACAGGGAGCATCCCTGATGGATGCTGCCGTGCAGGCTGCGCAATTGCGTTTCCGTCCGATTCTGATGACTTCATTTGCGTTTATCCTTGGTGTTGTACCGTTGGTGATTGCGCAGGGGGCGGGCTCTGCCAGCCGTCATGCTCTCGGAACGTCTGTTTTTGCGGGTATGATTGCGGCGACTATTCTCGGAGTAATTTTTGTTCCTCTGTTCTACGTGACCTTGGTTAAGCTCCAGAACAAGAAGGGAACTGCTGAGAAGGCAGAACCTTCCGAAGAGTAGAAGATAATTAAAGTTTAGAAGAAGCCCCCGCCGGATGATTCCGGCGGGGCTTCTTTTTTTGATAGAAATTTCAAAGGGGACTATATACTCGGCTTTCAATATCCGTATGACACAAGCAAGAAGTTACTCCCTAGAAGTCTATAGGTCTTTAGTTTCCAGAACCGTTACTCTTTGTTTCGCAGGAATAAACAGTAGTGTGTCCAGAATGCGCAGCTAATTCCGATGAAACAGCCGAAAATTACATCTGAAGGATAATGTTTGCCCACCACAACCCGGCTGATTCCAACCAGTACAGCCAGAATTACAGGAAGATATTTTTTGCGCGGAAAGAGCAGGGTTATTGCTGTGGCTAATGAAAAAATGCGCAGGGTGTGGCCCGAAGGAAAAGAGTTTTGCAGATATTTACCGGAAAACCAAGTAAAGCCGTAGGAGCCGTCTTCGAAGAACATTGGTGGACGGCAGCGCCCAAAGAACCACTTCAGTTCGTCTCCGATGAGCATGGCGGTCATGGTTGAGAAAGCTACCAGCAGCATGGCCCGTGATCTGTTTTGAAGCCCATTGAGTATAGCGTCAATGCTTCCTGCCAGCAGGGCCAGAAATGAGATGGTTTGGATTACATGCTTGGAGGCAAGGTTGCTGAGCAGTTTGCCGAGTGTAATCGCAAACGTACCTTTTAATGAATGAGCCGCTTTGGCTATGGGCAGGTCAAAAGATTGGTAAAAGAGCACAACGAGCAGCAGTGTCGCAAGTGCGCCTATAGCTGTTCCTAAAGATAACCTTTTGAGACTGTCATTCATGTAATTCTTCCTTGTTCTCTCTACAGACTATGCGGGCAGGGGGCATCTAAAAGCGGCTCAGCTGATGGAGCGAGTGGAATTTTTACATAAAAATTGGTGCCGTCATCTTGTGATGAATCGAACCAGACTCTTCCCCGCAGGTAATTTTCAGTGAATATTTTTACACTGTAAGTGCCTAATCCCCTACCTTTTCCCTTGGTGGAGAAAGATTTTTGAAATATCTGGTGGGCAATCGTCATGGAAATAGTTCCCGTGTTGGAAACTGTGAACAAGGCGTTGTCGTTCTTCGTCGTGGCCAGAACCTCGACAGTGCTGTTTGCCGGGGAGGCTTCAATGGCGTTTTTGACCAGATTTTCTATAATACGGTAAAGAATTCTTTTGTCAGTAGTTACAGCAAATTCTTCTACCTGAGAGTTGATGGAGATGTTTTTGTCATTTGTCATCTGGCTGCCGGAGTAAAGTGTGCAGACCGAGTCAATAATCTGCTTTACGATTATCGGCTCATTATTCAGCTCAAGCTGTCTGGCCTCAGCGGAGATGAAGAGTCTGTGGGCGTCGATTTCGTTTGCCAGAAATCGTGCCCTGTCCACTATCATGCCGGCAAGTTCTCGGTGTTCGCTTTTAACCGCATCTTCTTCGAGTAGTGTCCCGGCATTTACTATGCCGTTTACCGCGTTCAGCAGGTCATGGAGGAAAACCCGTTCCATCATTTCTTTATGCTTGCTGTCTGAAATATCGTTAAGATGGATTATGAAATATTGTTTTTCGCTGATTGTTAAGGGAGATGCATTTACTTTGAATGTGTATGCCTTAATTTTGCCATCCACATTGGACAACAACATACAAATTTCCTCCGCCTTCTTTCCTGTCATGGCTGTCTGGATAGCCCGTAATGCGCCACATTGCACGCAGGGAACCGCCTCACCACACTTGCTGTCTTGTGAGTTGCAGCAGCGGAAAATCTCACCGGGACGTCGTCCCAGAATCTTATTGGTCCGTCTTTCCCCTGCAGCTGTGGAAAGTGTGTCGTTATACAGAATGATTCTTCTGTCGCTGTTAAGAATAAAGGCCGGGTTAGGAACGGAGTTTAGCAATTCCGCAGCAATTTCTTTTTTTATTCTCGTATGTTGATCCAAAATGTCCGGGCCGCAAGGATCGAAATCCTCTGCCGGACAACTCGGAGAGTAAGCGTCTTCACTCATGCAATATCCCGTGGAGCTTTTGTATTAGTGGCCTTTATAAAAAAGTAGGGAGTTACCGTCTCCTTCCATGTAAAGCATGCCGTTTCTTTCCTGCATGGTTCGAACTCTCTCCAAGGCCTGCATAAATTTGAATTCCTGCAGATTCAGGTTTTTAGAGCATGCTTTGCGGGTCATGCCCAGCGGGCCGGTGCTGAATTGTCCGTTTACATAGGAGTAGTCGCCGCGAAAGCTGTTGCAGCCACCTGAACCGTAAATCTTACCGTTGTCGTCAAGGCGCATCCAGATATGGGCGAATCCTCCGATAGGCTTACCGTCAATATCTTCTGCAATCCACTTGGTATTGGTGGGGTTTTCATAGACAGGGTAGTATGTCTGTTTTTGTGCACATCCTGAAATGAGTACAAACAAGCAAACAGTTAAAAGGGCTAGAATAAATCTTTTTAAATTAGCTGTTTTCATAAGAGTTTCCTCCGTAGATCGAATTGTACTTCGAAAAAAATCTTATTGATAGAAAAATATCAAAGAAATAACCGGGCGCGAGCCTAGAGACCGCAGAGCATATAGCCGAGGATAAGGCTGCATTTTTCAATGCACGAAGGGTAGAATTGTTTATGCTGTTTTGTGCGTGAACGGTTTTCTTTGCCGTAATAAAACTCTGCAATTCCCAGCGGGGTGAAGCCGTTTCGGGCTGCAAAATTCAGCAGTTTCGGGGCACAGCAATCTCCGGTTCCGGTGGGGATTCCCTTTGAACCGTATATTACTTCCGGCATGGGGCGTGTTTCAGATCGGAAATTATGAACTTTGTAGATGGCGTGAATTTCGCGCATCAAGTTTTGTGAAAGTTTTTTGCGCCGGGACGCAAGGGTTGCATGTTCCTCAGTCCCGGGAGCCAGCTCGGTCATTTCACGGCCGATTCTTTTAATTTCCTTTTCAGTGGATTCGGTAAGATTCTGGAATTCGCGCGGATCGATAATAGGGCCAACCCAGCCGGGAATTTCCCAGTATCCATTGTACTGTCCGGAAAAAGCCTTGGCGGATTGTTCATATCCATCATGATCCAGATAGGTCATGATCCCGAACATCTGTCCGCGTGCGTTTCCGAAAAGGTAGTCCGTTGAAAAGTGAGGATTTTGCTGCTCCGGGGGCAGCTCAAAGTCAGCGTGCTTTTCGTTGTCCAGTTTTTGCATCAATTCAATGCAGAGCCGAACAGCGTCTCCCGGGCCCAAGACATGGGTGTCTTCGCACCGGGAGCAGTAACCGGAGCAGGATATGTTGTTTGTGAATATTTCCGTGCAGTGCATGTGAACGCTCGCTGAAGATTATAAAAACGGGGATACGCCTTGGCGCACCCCCGTTTAATTGTATTAACTCAGAACCTGCGGCCCTGTACTGGCTGACGGAAAACCTGTTATACTAGGAAATAGGTCCGTTAAAGATTACAGAGACAATTCCGTATTCGATTTTTCCTTTGGGTGCGTTTACCACAACTTCATCGCCTTCAACTTTACCGAGCAGAGCCTTGCCTACCGGGGATTCGATGGAGATGATTCCTTTCTTAAAATCACTCTCGTCAGGTCCCATGATGGTGTAGATCTTTTCGTCGCCGGTATCGATGTCTTCGAGAGTCACAGTTGCTCCGAAGGTGATCTTTTCGCCGCCGAGGGTGGCCATGTCTACAACGTTGAACTGCGGGATGCGGGATTCAATGTAATTGATTTTCGCTTCAAGCATTCCCTGTCTTTCACGTGCTGCGTGGTAACCGCCGTTTTCTTTAAGGTCGCCTTCTTCACGGGCTTCCGCAATGGCTTTGATTACTTCAGGGCGTTCTTTTTTAAGAGATGCCAATTCCGCTTTGATTTTTGCAAATCCTTCTTTTGAAATGGGTATATTGCTCATTCCATAAACCTCTAATAATTCCGTCGTTGTCAATAAAAATGCAGCCACCGCCGAAAAGGTCTTTACGGAAGTGAAGCTGCTTTGGGTACAGGTTGCAGGGCAACCAATCAGTTGCTGAAAGTTCTGGGTAGAACATCCTTTGAACTAGGTCAAGTCGCATTTGTCAAAAGATAAACTGTTTTGGTGTTTTTTTAATATTATTAAAGTGTTGCTTGATGCTGATCCATATTTGAAATATGTAATTAAGGGGGGCTTTAACTGATTAAAAATTATAATTGTAACGGTAATAAACTGGTTTTATTAGAGTATTATAATATAGGATAAGAGGTTTAATTTGTTGGGTGTTCATGAAATAAAACCTTTGGTCCAGCGGGAAGTGTTTTTGCTTATATGATTAAGAGGGTGTTGTGGTGGCTGCTGAAGTAATGATTGTTAAAAAGAAAGACGTTAAGCCGGGAATGTATGTCCAGCGCTATGGAGTCGGGACTTTTCAAGATCCTTTGGTCGAGGTTGGTAAATATATTGAATCATACGAGGATATTGCCAAGTATCTTCCTGATGAGACCCAACAGGTTGAGATCGTAAGCGGCAGGGATTTGCCGATTAAGGTTTTCTCCTGTGACAAAGGCTCGCATACAGCTGAGGATGCCGCACGTAATATGGCTGAAGCCTTGCCTGAAGCACGCCGCGTTCACGATGAAGCCTTGAATTATGCGCGCAAATTTATAGAGGACGTGCGTCAGGGTAAGACGGTGGCGGTTGAAGAGGCTGCCCCTATTGTAGGGGAGGTTATCGACAGTTTGACCGCTAATGAGCCTGCCGCTCTAACTCTTGCTTTTCTTAAAAGGTATGATGAATATACCTACACCCACAGTATCAATGTGAATCTTTACTCCCTGTTGCTGGGGAAAGCTCTTGGTTTACAGCGTGAGGATTTGGAGATGCTGGGTATTGCGGCCTTGTTTCATGATGTTGGAAAGGGGCGTATTCCCAACAAGGTCCTTAATAAACCCGGCAAGCTCACTGACTCTGAATATGAAGTCATGAAAAGTCACTCCAGTAAAGGATTGGAAGTTCTGAAAGGGGTCGAAGGACTGGACCGGGCTGTGCTGCGCGGTGTGTTTGAACATCACGAGCGTTTTGATGGAAACGGTTATCCCAGCGGTATCAAAGGTGATGATATCCATCCTTTTGGCCGAATTATTGCCATCAGCGATGTTTATGACGCATTGACCAGTGTCAGGGTCTACAAAAAAGCCGTTTCCCCTGCCAAGACTTTGAGCCTGATGTACAAATGGAAGGGCACAGATTTCGATCCTGCTTATCTGAACCGCTTTATCAGGGTTATGGGTATTTATCCTCCGGGAACTATGGTTCAGCTGGATGATTTACGTTTTGCCCTTGTCCTTGAAACTAATGAGACTAAGCCCCGGCATCCAAAGGTTAAGGTGCTGTTCAATAGTAAAATGCAACCTGTGCATTCAGAGTTCCTTGATCTTGCTACATATAAAAAAGACGGTCAGACAGTTCAGGTAATGCGTCAGCCTGATCCGCAGTCTTTGGGTGTTGACATGCAGCAGCTTTCCCGTTTTCTGGTCTAAATATATTGAGATATTAATCTGCATCCGGAATCAGATTTTTCTGATTCGGATTTTTTATTGACGGTAAGTGATATTGAGTTCTTCTTTTGTCAAAAGTTATTCAAATAAGTAACTAGAGAGTGGATAAGCATGGTTCGCAAACATGGAAATTTTGAGATTGTCCAGGACAGGGCGGATGTTACCCGAAATGATATTTTAGAAGCGGCTCTGGAGGTCTTCTCTGAAAAGGGATACGCCGGAGCCAATACCAAAAATATAGCCGCAGCAGCCGGAGTCGCTACCGGATCGGTGTACCGCTACTTCAAAAATAAAAAGGTTATATTCATTGAAGTAATTGATATGCTTCAGGGTCGGACCGATTCTAATATATTTGCCAAGGCCCGGATCATGCTTGATGAAGGTGAGCCGTTTATCGAGGTTATGCGCATGTTGACAACTTACTTTGTGGAATCTCATCGCAGCAACCGCATGTTTTTCCGGGAAGTTATGGCCCTTGAAGCTACGGATGATGATATCTCGGTTATTGGTCGGGAGCAGGACCGTCTGGTTCGTGAAAAACTTTTGGAGTTCTTGCTGACTCAGAAGGCTTATTTAAAGGTTGATGATCTTGAAGCAGCAGCTGAACTTGTCCATCTGGTAATGAAGCAGGTCTTGCATCAGACAGTTATCTTTGATTCTGAAGTAGGTGAAGGCCGGCTTATTTCACAGATGTTAATGATGTTGAAAGCATATCTGCTCGGGAAATAGATTCCTCCCTTAGTGTCTCATCAAATGATAAATTCCATTTCAGCAAAGAGTTTGCCTTCATCATAGAGGCCGGGGAATCTGGCAGATATTTCGTCCATGGTAGCAAAGAAAGCATCCCAGCCCAGAACCTGCGCCTCTTTTTTCTTGTTTACGAAAATTTTAAAAGTGGTCCCCTTGGGGCATTTGGTCATATTCAGTTCCAGCACCCCTGCCGCTGTAGTTTCCAGCCAGACAGCCGACCATGCTGACCGGTCTCCCTCTGTTTTCTTGTATTTTTCGAAGTAAGCTTCAAATATTCTTTTAGTGTCTGCGTGACTCATCAATGTCCTCCTTAAATATTGATTGCGTTTTGAGCATAACTATTTTGTTTAAAAATGAGCAAGTAGTATGCTTAGAAGCTTATGTTTTATGTTCTGATCTGTTTCCATATAAGTCGGTTTGTGGGCTACATTTTTGTAGGTTGTGTTTGATGGTTGTTGAGAAATTACCAAAAATGTAATTTTTTTAGTGTCGAACAGAGAAGAGTGATTGCTTTGCAGAGTGCCTTGTTTAGCTCTTCTATCCACAAGCTTGATTTGAGTCCGTATAATTGCGCAAACAATAATTGGTGAAGAGTGCCTTTTTATGTCTGATTACCCTTTTTTGCCAAAAGTAGAATGGAGTGTTTTGTGTATTTGTCATTTTGGTTAAAAGGATAGTTTTTATGTCTTTTTAGCGTAAAAATGTTCTTTTATTTTAGTGTTTTATTTGCATTTAATGCTGCCAGTGTTTGAGGCGTTGCGGCGTCCGGTTTAGAGCTTTTGAGGCTGTTTTGAATGTCTGGAATGGTCTGTTTTGGATTTAAAAACTTCATTTTCGTATTTTTGTTTGCCAAAATTGTTTTTTTCTGACATTGTCAAATCTCTGAATCGCTCTAGTCTTTAAAAAAATGATCTTTATCTTCTGATTTCGATTCAATTTCAGATCCCTGAAAAAACGTTTGTGCCAATTTTGAGAGGTGGAAAACTCAAAAAGTCAAAATAGAGCTGGCACATATTACTCATTTCGAAATATAAATAGATTAGAGTCGCATTGGCTGATACATTTTTCAATAAAAACACGTCAGCTGCCTGCCGGAAACCTTCCAGAGTTTCGGAACCCTCCGACTTCTTCCTCCCGGGCCGCTGTACATGTTGAACCTTATAATCATGGAGTGAGCTGACAATATGTGCCGTTTATTTGCGCTTACAAGTCGCGATCCGATTTCACCCATGCTGGCCATCAATGCCCTTAATACAATGAAAGAAGGTCATGACGGCTCCGGCGTTGGTCTCTGCCTCAGGGGACTGGGCGGTCGTTTTGAAGAAGAACTGCAGGGCTGTCCCATCCTTTCCGGTATTTTTACCGAAGCCGGTCTGCGTAGACTGGAACAATATACCATGGATCATGGTTTTAAGTCTCAGTACAGCATTCTGTACACCCCGGACACCGAACCTCCGGAAGGTACTCCCGTTCGCGGTACATATGCCGCCATCGCTTATAAGGTTCCCAAAGGCTGGAATGAGCTGACTTCCGCACAGCAGGGTCAAAAGCTGGTTGAAATGCGCCTTGAACTTCGCAAGATGGGTGAAGAAGACGGAGACATCATGGTCTTTTCCTTCTGGCCCGATACCATCGTTGTGAAAGAAGTCGGTGACCCTCTTGAAATCGGTGAATGGCTCCAGCTCGGTGCCAACCGTAATCTCTATGCCCGCCGCATTATGGCTCAGGGCAGGCAGAACACCAACTACGCCATCAACCTTTATGCCTGCCACCCATTTTTTATAGAAGGCGTAGCCTCCATGACCAATGGTGAGAACACCGCGTTTATTCCCATCAAGGAATATCTGCAGTCCAGAAATGTGACCGGTTACGAAGGATATCAGTCTGATTCCGAGGTTTTTACTCACATCGCGCATTACACCACCAAGCGTCTGGGACTTGATATCCGTGCATACAAGCACGTCATCACCCCGCTGATGGACCATGAAATGGCCGATCATCCTGATCGTGAGTTTCTCGCGACCCTGAAACGTTCATGCCGTAAGATGATTATTGATGGCCCCAACTGTGTAATCGGAACCCTTGATGACGGTTCCATGTTCATGGTTCAGGACCGTAAGAAGCTTCGTCCCGGCATTGTGGGCGGTAAAGACGGCATCTACGCCTTCTCTTCCGAAGTCTGCGGAATCGACGCTGTCATTCCCGACCGCGACAAGTCAAAAGACTTCCAGCCCATGCACCTCGATACAGTAATCGTCGGACCCGACTGCAAGGAGATAGAGACATGCTCACAGAAAGACCAATTACCCCGTCAACTTTAGGCGTTAAAGACCTGAACTGGCAGATCGAGTGGGACAAAGATCTCTGTACCCAGTGCGGTCGCTGCACTTCTGTCTGTCCGGTCAACGCTATTGAACTCGGTGTATTCCGC
This sequence comes from Maridesulfovibrio pacificus (SeqCode), assembly GCF_048612815.1. Classification (NCBI taxonomy): domain Bacteria; kingdom Pseudomonadati; phylum Thermodesulfobacteriota; class Desulfovibrionia; order Desulfovibrionales; family Desulfovibrionaceae; genus Maridesulfovibrio; species Maridesulfovibrio pacificus (SeqCode). The sequence continues at coordinate 2,640,324 of NZ_JBLZNE010000001.1, read as the reverse complement.
AAGCGCGAGATAATTACCCCCGCAGGCCTGATGAAAAAGGCCGAAAATAAACATACCGTTTTTTACGGCATCCGCCAGAAGACCGACCCTGCCTACGCTTGTATCGGCTGCTCCATGTGCAACATGGTCTGTCCTAACAACGCCATCGGTCCCAAGCGTGAAGAAGGTTCCACCACCCAGAAATTCCACAATGACCGCGGCGGTAACCCCCGCACCCGTGGTGGACGTCGCAACTCCGGTGAATCCCTGTTGGACCAGATCAAGTTCATGCGTATTTCCATGCTCACCGACCCCGCACTTGATGCAGGTCGCCATGAGTTCCGCCTGAATACTTTGCTCGGTCGCGTGCTTTCCCCGGAAGACAGTTTAAAAGCTTATCAGGAAAACGGCTGGAAACCCCCGGTTCGTGAAATCTATCCGCTCGTTATCGGCGGCATGTCCTTCGGGGCCATGTCTCCCAACATGTGGGAAGGTTTGCAGATGGGTGTTGCATACCTGAACGAAGAGCTGAATATGCCTGTACGTATCTCTACAGGTGAGGGTGGCTGTCCTCCCAGACTGCTCCGTTCCCGTTTCCTTAAATATGTAATTCTCCAGATCGCATCCGGTTACTTCGGCTGGGATGAAATCATCCATGCCATTCCCGAGATGAAGGTCGACCCCTGCGCAATCGAGATCAAGTACGGTCAGGGCGCAAAGCCCGGTGATGGCGGACTACTCATGTGGTACAAGGTTAACAAGCTCATTGCTGCTATCCGCGGTGTTCCCGAGCGCGTCAGCCTGCCCAGCCCTCCGACCCATCAGACCCAGTATTCCATTGAGGAATCAGTTGCGAAGATGATCCAGTCCATGAGTATGGCCTGGGGATTCAGGGTCCCGGTCTACCCCAAGATTTCCGCTTCCTCTACATCGCTGGCGGTTCTCAATAACCTGACCCGTAACCCTTATGCCGCAGGTCTGGCCATTGATGGTGAAGACGGCGGTACCGGCGCAGCATACAACGTTTCCATGAACCACATGGGACACCCGATCGCCAGCAACCTGCGCGACTGTTACAACGCACTGGTCACAACCGGTAAGCAGAACGAACTGCCCCTCATCGCAGGTGGTGGTATAGGTAAATCCGGTAACCTCGCAGCCAACGCCGCTGCCCTGATCATGCTCGGTGCAAGTGCCGTTCAGGTCGGTAAATACGTCATGCAGGCCGGCGCAGGCTGTCTCGGTTCCGAAAAAGACCGCTGCAACGTTTGTAACATCGGCGTATGTCCCAAGGGTATTACTTCTCAGGATCCCAGACTTTACCGTCGCCTTGATCCTGAAAAGGTAGCTGAAAGGGTTGTTGACTTCTATCTGAGCTTTGACACTGAAATCAAAAAGATTATCGCCCCTCTGGGCCGCTCCACATCACTGCCTATCGGCATGTCGGATGCGCTTGGTATCAGTGACCGTGATGCTGCTGACAGACTCGGCATCAAGTACGTGGTTTAACAACAGCTCACGATTTACGGAGATTTAAAATGGCAACAGAAAAAATATGCATCAGCGGTCTTGAAGAAGGCGCCCGTATTGAGTCCCGCATCCTTGAGGAACGGATTCAGAAAGCGGTTGCCGATGGAGCCCGCAAGCTTGAAATAGACGCCATGGGCCAGCACGGTATTGGCGGACGACTCTGGATTTCCAAGGAAGAACCCCTTGAGATCGACGTTATCGGCACATCCGGTCAGCGTCTTGGTTCCAAGGGCTTCCCCGGTACAACCATCACTGTTCACGGTTCGGTTTCCGATGACGTGGGCTGGCTTAACGCCGGTGCTGAAATCATTGTGCACGGCAACGCCTCCAACGGCGCATGTAACGCCATGGCGCAGGGTAAGGTTATCATCAACGGTGATATCGGTGCCCGTGGTATGACCATGACCAAGACCAACCCGCGCTTTGATGCCCCGGAACTTTGGATTCTCGGCGGAGTTGGTGACTATTTTGCTGAGTTCATGGCTGGCGGTACCGCTGTAGTCTGTGGTTACGAAGCACAGAATCCCGAGAATGTTCTCGCTTTCCGTCCTTGCGTAGGCATGGTTGGTGGACGCATTTTCGTCCGCGGCCCCCATGGCGAGTTCTCCACTGCCGACGCAATCCTTGAGCCCATCACTGATGCGGATTGGGAATGGCTTTGCAATAATTTGAAAGAGAACCTTGCTAAGATTGGACGCGAAGATCTTTATGAGACCCTGACCGAACGCAAAGAATGGCAGCTTATCCGTGCCAAGTCTCCTTTTGAGAAAACCGGGCGCAAGCGCCGCTCAATGTCTGAATTCCGTTCAGATGTATGGGATGGCGAGCTTGGGCAGGGCGGTCTCATCGGTGACCTGACCGACCTCGACCGTTCCCCCATTCCGCTGATCACCCACGGTGAACTGCGTCGCTTTGTTCCGGTCTGGGAAAACCGTAAATATCAGGCTCCATGCCAGTCCTCATGTCCGACCGGAATGCCGGTACAGAAACGTTGGCAGCTGGTTCGTGACGGCCTTGTTGACGAAGCCGTGGACCTTGCCCTTGCATATACTCCTTTTCCTGCAACTGTTTGCGGTTACCTCTGTCCCAACCTCTGTATGGACGGTTGTACCCGCGGCGTAAAGGATATGCTTTCCGTAGACATCACCAAGCTCGGTCGTGACGGCGTGAAGAGTCCTGCTCCTGAGCTGCCGCCTCTTTCCGGTAAGAAAGTAGCGGTTATCGGTGGTGGACCAGCAGGTATCTCCGTTGCTTGGCAGATTCGCCGTAAGGGTCATGAAGCCGTTGTGTATGATATGGCGGAGAAGCTTGGCGGTAAGATTACCTCTGCTATTCCTTCCAGCCGTATTCCCAAGGAAGTTCTGGATGCTGAACTTGAGCGCGTAGCCAAGGTTATTCCGCATGTTCACATGCAGAAGAAGCTGACAGCTGACGATTTCGCCGAACTGCGCCAGAACAGCGATGCAGTAGTGCTCGCTATCGGTGCACAGAAGCCGCGCATCATTCCGATTCCCGGTCATGAGCGCATCACCCCGGCACTTGCTTTCCTCAAGGATGCCATGAAGGGCAAAGCCGAAGTAGGCGAGAAGGTTGTCATCATTGGTGCAGGTAACGTTGGTTGTGACGTTGCTACTGAATGTGCACGCCTTGGCGCGAAAGATATTCTGCTTATTGATATCCAGAAGCCTGCCGCTTTCGGTAAAGAACGCGAAGAAGCTGAGCACGTAGGGGCTAAATTCCGTTACCCCTGTTTCACTCAGGAAGTTACCGAGGAAGGCGTGGTGCTTAAGTCCGGCGAAGTTCTCCCGGCTGACACTGTGATCATGTCCATCGGTGATACCCCGGATATTGATTTTCTTCCCGATACCATCGCGCTTGACCGTGGACACATCGTGGTCAATGAAGATTACCAGACCACCGAGCCCGGTGTTTACGCCATCGGTGATGCTGTTCGTCCCGGCCTGCTGACCCATGCTATCGGTCATGGCCGCGAGACTGCCGAGACTCTCGATGAAATCTTCACCGGCAAGCGTCCGCACGCTGAGCCTAAAGACGTCATCGATTACAGTCGCATGACCCTTGAGTATTTTGATCCGCGTCTTACCCATTTCAAAGATGTTCAGGAATGTGCTCAGGAATGTTCTTCCTGCGGTTCCTGCCGTGATTGCGGTCTTTGCGAAACCGTTTGTCCGCAGGCGGCGATTTCCCGTAAGGGTGGGGAAGGCAAGGATTTCGAAATGGTCTGCAATCCCGAAAAATGTATTGGCTGCGGTTTCTGCGCCAATGTATGTCCCTGCGGAATCTGGAATATCGTAGAGAACAGCCCCATGGGATAGTATAAAGTCTTAAAGAATGGGTGATCCGGGCGGTCCGGTGATCCTGTATGGATTCTAAGATGGAAGCGGCTACCGGAAAATCCGGTAGCCGCTTTTATATTATGTACTTATTAGAAGCGATCGGGGCTCTTAAACCATTTTATAAAAGGTTTTAAGCCGCCGAAGGTATTATTTAAAATAATGGATCAACCTTAAATTCCATTTTCTCTTTAGTTTTGGGATGCTCGAAACATAAATATCCGGCGTGCAGCTTGAGTTGTCCGGGCTCAGTGCCGGAGCCGTAGAGTCTGTCGCCCACGATGGGACAGCCGAGTCCCTGCGGATGTGCGGAATGTACCCTTAATTGGTGAGTCCGTCCTGTCAGCGGGGTGAATTCCACGCGAGTCATACTATTCTCAATACCTAGCTTACGCCAATGGGTTATCCCCAGTTTACCGTGAATAGGGTCGTAGACCTGATAAGGACGGTTGTAGGGATCAAGGCGGAAAGCCATTTCAATAACTCCGCTGTCTTCCTTTACTATGCCTTCCAATAAGGCTTCATATCTCTTTTTTACTTGTCTTTTCTGGAACTGATCCACCAGTTCGCGGACTGCCCGGGCAGTCAACCCCAGTACCAGTAATCCAGACGTATCCATATCCAGACGGTGTACAGTAGGAAATTTGCGGCATTCCGGGAACATTTTCTGAACCCGGGTAACAACGCAATCCTGATTCTCAGGACCACGGCCGGGAACGGAAAGAAGTCCACTTGGTTTGTTGACCACCACAATTTTGCGGTCAGCATAGACTATGTCGAGAAGTTTTTCGTCGTTCATCAGTTTTTCGTCCATTTTTTTAGACAAAGTTTAGTTATCAGTATTTGTAATGGAAGTGTGGAAATACTGCAAATGGGTATAAATGTGAAGAAATAAGTTATTTGCCGTTCGTTCAGAATTGTAAACTGTGTAGAGTCTAAATGTTCGACTTTTATTCGCCATATAAGACATTTTGAAGAATGAAAATGGTGTTTTTCAGGTTTATAGGGAAAGAACTGAGTATATCCTACTGCAGTGACGGGTTATTGGCTTGGTTGAACCCGGATTCAGTGTTGAATTGAGGGCAAAAAAGAGTGTTACGAAATGAAAATAGTTATGTATAGGTCAAAAAAATGGTTGTGAAAAAAATATCTATAAGCAATATGAGGGGTTAAGGGGTGTTTTGTACAAAATTTCACAAATAGCTTATTTTTTTGATTGCATAATCAAACTGAGGGGTCTATTACTTGATCAACGGATCAAGAACAGGTCCTCTTAGAAAAAATGGCCGGACAAAATTACCGGACGTTTTCATAAAGGTTAAAAAATAATTTTCATAAATAAGGTTTCAAATCTTTAACTTCCACCTCCAAGGTGGGACGGGTAATAAGAGATGAAAAAAATGAGCGTACTTTTTCTTTTACTCCTGGTGATTGTGGCTGCTGCAGCAACATCCGAAACTCTGGATTTCAAATCCAAAGACGTAACCACCGTTGCTGAAGCTCGTGTGTCCGGTGCTGACACCAAAGCTGTTGTAAAAGGACACATCGTAAGAAAGATCAACGATAATAAATATGTATTTCAGGACAAGACCGGTGAAATCATCATCGACCTCAGCCCGAAAGCGGGATCCCTCCCTGCTGACGTTAATGCTGAGATCGAAATTGAAGGCAGGGTCGAGCAGGACCTCGTCTTCGCCGGAATCGAAGCCCAGAAAATATCCGTTATCAACTAAAACGGACCTCACAGGAATAATTATTCCGAACCAGAAAGGTCGCTAATCCGACTCTCTTGAATCTGAATTGTCAGCAGTTTTCAAAGCCGCGTCCGAGGACGCGGCCTTTCTGTTTTTAGGGCCCCGGAGCTGAGTTTATACTTGGGTTCGGGGTCTTTGATTTATCTGAAATACGGGCTGCACAGCTCATTAATGGTACTGATAATTTTATCCTTGGAAACAGGCTTGGTCAGGAAAGAGTCGCAGCCTGCTTCAAGTATTTTATGTTTTGCTTCTGTCAGGGCATGGGCGGTCAGGGCTACAATGATACTCGGTTTTCTCTCGGCGCGGTTTTCCCAGTCCCTTATTTTGCGGGTGCACTCGTAACCGTCCATGATTGGCATTTCAATATCCATGAATATCAGGTCAAAACTATGCGTGCTGGCCTGTCCGAAACCTTCTTCACCATTATGGGCTATTCTAAGGTTGTGAGGCATGTCTTTAAAAAATAGTTGGATCAACATGCAGTTGGCTTTGTTATCTTCCACCAGCAGAATGTCGAGAGGACGAATCCTGCCCGGAGGTTGGATCGGGATTGGTTGCTGTTGTGTATTTGTTTTGCTTAGGGCTTTTTTAGCTGAATTTTCAAGAGAATGCATATCCAAGGGGGCCAGCAGAACACTTCCGTGGAATTCTTTAATATAATCCTGCCCGACTGTGGTGATCAGGATTATTTTCTTTTCATCAACATTCATCTTTCGTAATTCGTCTAGAGTCCGCTGTCGTTTCCACTCGTGGATGTTACCACGGACAATAACCAGATCGTACGGAGTGTTAGATTTCCGGCTGTTTTCAATAAAGCTGCGTCCTTCCTCCATACTCTGAGCTTTGCTGATCCGTTTGGTCCTTGTGCTGATCCGAATTGCAAGTGCCTGGCGGGAGTAATCCTGATCGTTGATAATCAAGATGGATTTGCCGCGCAGTGGTGAAGTGGAGATGGAAACCCGGGGGTCTTTTTCAAAGGGGAGTTCCATGTGTACGGTGGTTCCGAAGCCCTTGCGGCTTTCGATCCAGATTCTGCCTCCCATGGCTTCGCACAGGGATTTACAAATGGAAAGGCCCAGTCCGGTTCCGCCATATTTGCGGGTAGTGGAGGAGTCCGCCTGAGTGAAACGGTCGAAAATAGAGTCCAGTTTGTTATCCTCTATGCCGATGCCGCTATCCTTGACAGCGAAATGGATTTTAAGTGCCCCGTCTTTATCTGCCATATCCGGCTGAACAAGGGATGTCTCGACGACAACGAAGCCTCTTTCCGTAAATTTGATGGCGTTGCCTATGAGGTTGACAAAAATTTGTTGCAGTCTCGAAGGGTCGCCCATGAGTTGTACCGGGACGTCCCTATTTATGTTGTATGCCAGCTCCAGACCTTTGCCATGCCCTGCATGTGCGGTGACCTTGAAAGCCTTGCCGATTATCCGGTCTAGGTTAAGGTCTCTTTTTTCAAACGCAACTTCACCGGCTTCAATTTTACTAAGGTCGAGAATTTCGTTGATTAAATGCAGCAGGGATTCACCGGATTCCTGCAGGATTTCCACAAATCTGCGTTGTTCATCATCCAGATTTGAGTCGGCGAGAATCTCAGCCATCCCCAGAATTGCGTTCATCGGGGTGCGTATTTCGTGGCTCATGGCAGCCAGAAATTGTGATTTGGCCCGGGTTCCTTTAGCTGCTTCAACTGCCATAGCTTCAGATTTGGCAATGGCTTTGACTAACAGTTGGTTGGCGGATTCAAGTTCATGAGTGCGTTCTTGAACATTAACTTCCAGATTTTTGTACAGGCTTTCCAGATTGCGGCTCATGTGGTTGAAGTTAAGAGCCAGTATTCCGATTTCATCCATGCGGGAGCCAACATCGACAGTAACAAATTTGCGGCGGGCAATCTTTCTGGTGTTATTGGCCAGCATTCGGAGCGGGGAAATCAGGATGCGCTGGAAAAAGGCATCTAGCGCAATAATGGTGCAGAGCATGCAAGCGGTGAAGAGAATGGTCAGGCTGATTGTGTTTTCGCGGATTTCATTTCTGACTTTATCCAGCTTCATACCGATTTCAACCCTGCCGATATGTTCTTTTCCACTTATAATCGGTTTGGAGACAATTAGTACGTCAGCTCCGTATGAAGGGGTGTTCTTGGATATGTGGGACTTGGATACGATATTTCCCGACTGGAGGATGGGATTTCCTTCGCGGTTGTAAATTTCGCAAAAAGCAACCTGCGGTGATTGTTCAATGGAAAGGGCCAGATCTTCGATAAGAAAGAAGCTGAAACGAGGCAGATATTCAGCGCAGGAACGCGCTGCAAGAGAGGCTATCCGGTTCCCGTGTTCAAATAAGCTGTCTTCAAGCAGCCTTTTTTGGGAGTCGACAATATAATAGCCCAGCATAAAAAAGAAGAGCAGCAGGATAAGCCCGGTGCCTATTGATATTTTAAACCGTAAGCTGTCCTTCATTCCAGTTCAATAGTCATGTTTTAAATTTACTTTGGTATGGGCCGCAGTCTTTTATTTGAGATTTTCCCGGTATTGAAACTTAATCTCGCCGTTTATGATTTTGTTCCTGATATCGTCGATTGTTTTCAGTACAGAATTAGGGATTTTGTCCCGGGTGTATTTCATTTCACTCAGTCCTACACCGTTTTGCTTTAAGCCGTAGCTGGTGGGGCCTGATTTGAATTCTCCCTGCATAACAGCCTTCAATTCATTGTAGGCAGCGACATCAAGTTTTTTGATCATACTGGTCAAAACAAAGCCTTTAGCCAGTGAATCCTGATCAGAATCAACACCTATGGCATATCTTCCACTGCGTCTGGCTGCTTCAATTACACCGTTTCCGGTAAGTCCGGCAACAGTGAAAACAATGTCCGCTCCGTCTTTGTACTGCCCCATGGCAACATTGTAGCCCTTGGCCGGTGAATTAAATCCGGAAAAATCTCCCAGCGGGCTTAAATAGGCCACGTCGACTTTAATATCGGGGACAGCGTATTTTGCCCCTTCCACATAGCCTTGTTCAAATTTACGAACCGGTGGAACCGGGGTGGCCCCGATGAAACCTATTTTTCCAGTCTTGCTGGTCAGTGCCGCTAGTGCTCCGGCCAGAAAGGAGCCTTCTCCCTGTTCGAAGAAGACGGAAGAAACATTCTCCATTCCTGATAAAGGAACTTCGCTGATGATGAATTTTTTGTTCGGATATTTCGGGGCGGTCTTTTTTACCAGTTCTGCATGCTGGGCACCCACAAGGATCAGGATGTCAGACTGTTCTATGAGATTCGTGAAATCTTCCATTCTGGATTCGCCGTCTACTTCCGGCTCAAGAATGATCAATTTGAAATTGAACTCCTGTTGAGCCCTGCGGATTCCACCATAAGACATATCATTAAATGAAAGATCTCCAAGGCCGGAAGCTCCGGTAACAAAACCTACTACGGGCTGATCCGCCCAAGCGGTTCCGATTGTAAATAATAAGAATAAAATTGTGACAAAAACATTTTTCATAATTTCCCCGAAGTAATGAAACCTGTGAATCTCAGCAATGAATATGCCTTTAAGAACTGTCTTTTTTACTAGAATATCTTCAATAAAACATAACTTAATATAAAAGTGTAATTTATAAAAGGTTATTTCCGCAACTTCAGGATATGCTTTAGCATTAAAGAAACCCCGGCAAATTTAAAATTTGCCGGGGTTTCTTTAATGCATTGACGATAACAAGATCAATTTTTTTGTTTTAAAAGTGAGTCGGGAGGAAAAATGCCAAGGGACTTCCAGTTAATTTTACCGCCGACTTGAGCAAGGCCGACTCCGGCGAAGATAACTAATGAGGCCAGCAGTTGTGTAAAATTAAGGGTTTCACCCAACAGGAACCAGCCGAAAAAAGCGGCTATGGCCGGCACAAGGTTGATGAAAGCGGAGGCTTTTCCTGCAGGCAGGCGGCTCATTCCAACATTATAGAGCCCAAATGCACCTAAGGTGACGAAAGCTCCCAGATATCCGGCTATGAAGATTACATTCAGCGGGTCCGGTCCGAGTCCGTCCCGGATAAGCAGGTACATTCCGGGCAGGAAAAAAATACATCCGGCACTGTTTTGGACTGCGGTCAGGGTCCACGGACCGTAGCTGGCGGAAAGCCTTTTGACTAACAGCATATACCCTGCAGCGCAGATCATGGCGAGAAGTTCCAGCATATTACCAAGTGCCGGGTTGGCCCCGTTACCGGACGGACTGCCGCTTAAGGTCAATATTGCAACTCCGAGCATGGAGAGAGCCAGTCCTAGCCATCCGGCGAGGGTTGTTTTTTCTTTAAAAAAGAATCCGGCCCCGGCTGAAACCATCAGTGGAAGGGAGGCGGAGATCAACCCTGCCTGTGTTGCTGTGGTGAAGGTCAGGGCATAGGATTCTGAAAGGAAATAAAGGCAGGGCATGAATAATGCCATGACGGCAAGTGCAAATCTGTCCTTTCCTTTTTTGACCGGACCCGCCAGACGCGGAATGAAGGGGGTGAGTACGAGGGTGGCTATTCCCGTACGCATCCACATCACTGCCCATGGATTCAAATTTCCTACAAGATGTTTCATAGCAGCGAAAGAACTCCCCCAGAGCAGGACTGCTGCCAATATAGAAAATACTGGAATTATAGTTGTGTTCGACTTGCTTGTGCTCATAATTGTCTCCTTAGGTAGCAAAGTAGCTGCTTGTTTAATTACGGTCTTGGAAAAAATTGCTCATGGATGATGATGAAAAAATAATAGAAATGATGATTTGAATGTGTAGGGGTTCTCTTGTAGCGAAGAGGAGGCTGTGCATATGGTTTTTGTTGAATGGAAAGAAAAATATAGCCTTGAAAATGAGCATATAGATAAGCAACATAAATTCTTAATACAAATGCTTAATGATCTGGCTGAAGCCGGTCCCGGAGATAAAGAGAGTGCGGCTTGTACCTGCTTGAGTCGTATGGAAAAATACGCGCAGGAACATTTTCAAGATGAAGAGAAGCTTATGCGCGATAACGGGTACCTTCTTCTTGATGAGCATATTAAAGAGCATGAAGGATTTATCCGGCAACTGGAAGATTACAAAGAAGCGGTTTTTACCAAGTATGTGCCTTTTCAGGATATGTTGGAATATCTGAATAATTGGTTGGTTGAGCATATTATTAAAAGTGATCGCAAATATGCCCGTTTTATGCGTGGTGATTAAATATTCGTGTACTGTGAGGGAGTCGCGCCCGTATAGCGGCGGAAAGTGTTGGTGAAGTGGCTTTGGTCTGAGAAGCCGCTTTGCAGGGCTGTTTCGGCAAAGGACATTCCGGAACGCAGCAGCCTTTTGGCGTGTTCAATGCGTAACTGCAAGTGATAGCTGTGGGGCGGAAGTCCTGTTGTTTTTCTGAATACCCGCAGCAAATGGTAGCGGGAGAGTCCGGTGGCCTGCGAAAGTTCTTCAAGTGAAACTTTTTCCGAGAGATTTTCGTGGAGATATTCGCGGGCTTTTTTCACGGCTGAGGGGTCGTTGGTGTGCGGTACTTTGGATTGAGCCTCGCAGTGCCGGGTCAAAAGGGCCGCAGCTGCACGGGCAAGAGCTGTATCCAAGGCCAGTCTGCTTTTTACTGTTGATGCAGCGTAGTTGAGTTCGGTCAGGGTTCCGGTGGTCAACTTATCTTCAGTTACAACGGATCTGAATTCCGGCAATCCTTCTGCTTCGTTCAGGTCGCGCAGGGCTTTTTCAAACAGTTGATTGTCAAAACTGAATACACGGTAGGTGAGCCGGGTGTCAGAGTCGGTAATCACGCCGGAATGAACAAGGCCGGGATTAAAGAGGGCTATTTCTCCTCCACGCACAAAGGAACTGCCTGAACCAGGCTGGCGGCAATAGCAACCGCCTGCCTCCATAACCCCTACGGAATGGAATCCGTGGGTATGGTTCGGGAAGGAATGGTTGGAATTAATGACTTCCTGAATTTCGAGGCCCTCGATTGATTCGGGGCGTAGGTATCTGATTGTTCCTGTGTTCATAGATCGCACCGCTTGACCGGAAGAGTTGCATAAACGTTAATAGAAAACAAGCTAGACAGCATGCGGTTGGCGGTCTTGTAAAATATTGCTCTCTTGGATTACTTGTTGTTTTTTCTTTTTACTCCATGATCTTTCAAGGTCTGGACTATGTCATCGAACCGATCAAGAGCATTACCCATGATCTTGATTTCCTTACCATTGCGGGGTTGTATTCGAATTCCCCATTCTTCTCGATGGCGAAGCATGAGGCCGGTGGCTACCGCCTGCATAGTAGTTCCGAATATCAGCAGCAGGCTGGAAAGTTTTCCGCTGAGGCGTGTTCGGTAATTTTTGAAGTATTCAATTTCATCCCATTTGATGAGTTCATCTTTTCCTCTTGTGATAATATGTAGGCCTTGATCGGTTATTCTGTAGCAGAGATCACTGTATTTCAGTGCGGTAATCAGCAGTACTGACCAGATGGCGGCCATCAGCCACATGGCTCCGGTTAACCAGATCCAGCCTTTGGACATGCTTAAGACGCTTCCTCCGGCATCCATCTCCCAGACGATCAGGAAGGGCAGCAGAAAGAACATGGGAGTAAATATCAAACCCATAATGTCAGGACCGATTACCGTGGCTCCGAGTGGGTAGTGTATTTCGTCAGTTTCATATTGGCGTCGCGGAATAAAGAAGTAGATAGCTAAGCCAATCATTATCAGTCCCGGACCGTGGTAAAAATAAGGATGCTTGAATTGTTCCGGCAGGCTGTAGATATCTCCGGCGTGACTGGCGTATATGCGCAGCCATTTTTGCCCGTTGCCTATGGAGACAAATACGGCTTGTTCAGGGTAATGGGATACTTCATTGAAGGGCGGTTCGTCGGGCTTGAATATATATTGTTTGTGCGTGGATCCGTATGCCCTGTCTTCAAGCTCCGGAATTCCTTCTGTGCTGGTCATGGTTGCTGCCAGCTCAAACCATATCGGACTGGTGACGGTTATCCTTTGGCTCTCAATTGTAGAGCCTTCATAAAGGCTGACAATAAGCAGTTTGCCTCCCGGCCAGAGCATGAGGTAGCCGCCAAGGCAGAACAGGAACAGAGCTGATGCTCTTCTGAAAATTTCAATCATAGCAAACTCACGTTTGGTTAACGGTTTCAGCTGAAAAAATATAACATGTATCTCTTGCGTGGAAAATGCATTTTGTTTCTAATTGAAGCCTGAAGGTAGCTAATATGGGCAGGACTGTTTTTACTGAAAAGGCGATCGAGGTTATCAAGGCTATTCCGGAAGGAAAGGTTTGTTCTTATGGTAAGGTTGCGGCTTTGGCCGGTAATCCCCGTGCAGCAAGGCAGATTGTCCGCATCTTGCACAGCAGCGGTAAAAAGGAGAATCTTCCTTGGCAGCGGGTGGTAAACCGTGAAGGCTGTATCTCCCTGAAAAAAGGGCAGGGATATGAAAGACAGCGTGAATTACTGGAACGTGAAGGTGTTGAATTCGATCTCCAAGGTCAGATTGATTTTGAGATTTATCTCTGGGTGCCCGAGCAATTAATTCTCGATGATGAAAGATAGAAGCTGGAGAAGTATATGAGTGTTATTTCCGTACCTGAACTGAAGATGAATGATGGCAATTCGATCCCCGCGCTGGGATTCGGTACTTATAAACTCAACGGTTCCGCCGGGGTTGAGACCATGGTCAATGCCATCCGCAATGGATATCGTCTGCTTGATTCCGCTTTCAAGTATGAAAATGAAGGGGCAGTGGGCGAAGCCATCCGCCGCAGCGGGGTTTCCCGTGAAGAATTGCTGGTGACCTCCAAGGTCCCCGGTTTGCGTCATCGCTACAATGAAGCCCTTTATTCTGTAGAAGAGTCTTTGTATCGCGCCGGTTTGGAGTATTACGATTTTTATCTTATCCATTGGCCCAATCCCAGTCAGGATTTGTACGTGGAAGCATGGCAGGCGCTTATTGAAGCCCGTAAACGGGGACTGGTTCGTTCAATTGGTTGCAGCAATTTTCTGCCTGAACATATGCAACGGCTTATGGATGAAACCGGGGTGGTCCCGGCTGTGAATCAGGTCGAACTGTATCCTTATTTTATCCAGCAGGAGCAGCGTGACTGGCATGAGCAGCATGGGATTATTACCCAGTCGTGGAGTCCGCTCGGCCGCGACAGTTCTGCAATGCAGGAAGCTGTAATTAAGGCTATCGGTGATAAGTATGAAAAAAGCGCGGCGCAGGTGATCCTGCGCTGGCACGTACAATTGGGAGCTGTTCCCATTCCGAAGGCCACATCTCCGGCACGTCAGCTTGAAAATATCGATATTTTTGATTTTGAATTGTCAGTTGACGATATGGCAACCATAAGTGCATTCGATAAGCCCGACGGCAGGCGCAAGGATCAACATCCGGCGTATTATGAAGAGTATTAATGATAAACGGCCCGGAACTTTGTGTTCCGGGCCGTTTTTTTTGAGTTGATTTTTCACTTTTTATTCCGCTTTTAAGTCTTCCACTATCTTCTGCATTTCCGAGACCTGTACGGCAAGGGATTCGAGTGCTGTGCTGAATTCCCGCGCACTGTCAGTTGTTTCTGCAGTGATACGGCTGATCTCTTCAATCGATCCGTTAATCTCCTCAGAGGTTGCGGATTGTTGCTCTGCTGCGGTGGCAATGCTTTGGATCTGGACCGCGCTTTCTTCTGCTCCGCTTACAATCTCTTGCAAAACAGTACCTGATTTTTCGGAGAAATTATTGGCTTCTTCAATATGCTGGTAAACCGTTCCCATTGAACGAATATTTTCCCCGGCAACGCGCTGGATGGCGTTGATGGAATCAGAAACTTCTCCGGTGGCAGTCATGGTTTTTTCCGCCAGCTTGCGGACTTCGTCGGCTACGACTGCGAATCCGCGTCCGGCTTCACCTGCACGGGCCGCTTCAATGGCGGCGTTAAGAGCCAGCAGGTTTGTCTGGTCGGCAATGTCGGTGATCACTCCGATAATTGCTTCGGTTCCTTTGGCCTGCTTATCCAGCTCTTCCATGTTAACTTTGAGGTTGTTGACTTCGGAAACGGTCTGACCCAGAGCTGTCTTGGATTTATCCACGACGTCAGCTCCGTTTCGGGCTTTGTCCTGCGATTCGGTGCTTTCCCCGGCTGCGTCAGCTGCATTGCGGGCTATCTCCAGCACTGTGGCATTCATTTCTTCCATTGCTGTGGCTGTGGAGGTGATGCGGTCACTCTGGATTTCTGCTCCGCTAAGCAATTGGTTGGATTGTACAGACATCTGTTCGGAAGCGGAGACAACCCGTTCAAGAATGAGTTCAACTCGCTCTGCTGCATGGTGCAGACCATCGGTGCGGGCCATGTCTGCTTTGGCGCGGGCCTTTTCAGCTTCGGCTGTTGCTTCACGGGCCTTGGCAGATTCTTCCTCGGCCTTACGGGTTTCGTCTTCCGCCTTGAGAATAGTTTTCTTGAGTTCAGCTACCATGGCCCGCAGGGACTCTGCCATGTGTCCGATTTCATCTTTCTGATCAATGTTGAGATCTGCATCGAGATCACCGTCAGCAACTTTGGCAGTGTATGCAGCGGTTCTGATGATCGGTTTACTGATTACACTGGCAAGCATGAAAAGGACTACCAACAGGATGGCGATAGCTATACCGCTGATGATCAGGCTATTCTGGGCAATGACATTGGCCTGTGCTTCAACCTTGTCCATGGGGATTACCAGTGCAATGGACCAAGGATATGATGTTTTTCCGACTTTTATCGGAGCATAGGTGATATATTGTCTTTGCCCGTTTTCAGATTCGGTTACGTAAGAGTAGGCTCTCCCTCTTTCGATGGCATTCAGGGTCTCTCTTTTGTGGGCGTAGTCGATCACATCTCCAAGGTTCTTTGCCTGCAATTCGGAATTCGGGTGGGCTACAATGTTACCTTTGTTGGTCACAAGGTATGCGTATCCGGTCTCAAGAGGTTTGATTTCAAGAATGGTTTCCTGAAGGTCGTTCAAATAAAAATCTACACCAACAACCCCGATGTTTTGTCCGTTCTTTTTAACCGGAATCCCGGTGGAAGAGACCCAATAGGTCTTACCATTTACTGTCCAAGGATAAGGTTCAGTAATTGTTTCCACATTGCCGGACATGGGATTTTGAAACCAGCCCACATTGGAAACGTCTTTGTTGCCCACAAACAGTTCTGCGATCTGTCCATTATCGCGGTGGTACCAGTTGCGGTAGGCCCCTTTGTATTTGCCTATGTAGTCGTCTTCCCGGCCATCATAAACATCAGGGGGGAAGGCACACCAAGAACCGGCAAGACCGGGATGCCGTTCCAGAACTCCAACCAGAACAGAGTCGAGATATTCGCGGTCCGGGATAACGCTGTAGTTAGCTCCTTCTTCAAACATGATGCCCAGTGCTCTTGTTACAGTCAGGGCTTTGCCCATTGTTTCGGAAATTTCATTACCGAATCCCTTGGCAATATGGTCGGCAGCCTCACTTGCCTGTTTCACAGCCATTTTCTTGGCCTGATTGGTCATGACCAATGTACTTGTTGCAAGGATAAGGGCCACAATGCAGAATGTTGGTAAAATAATTTTAGTCTTCAGACTCCAGTTCTTGAAACTCATTAAAAATCCCCCTGTTTTTGCGACACTGTCGGCGTGTTTGTGACAACTCTGTCATATTTTTATTCAGTAATTACAGTGTATTGCTAGATTCTACAGGGGTTGTTTCGGCAATCTTTGAGAAAATGTAAAGGGGGAAACTAAAGAATTGTAAAAAAGATTTAATTATTGAAATCAGAGGAGAGGCAAAAAGAAAGGCCGTATCAGTTGATACGGCCTTTTGTTCTTATTGTTGTGGTCGTTTTTTTATTCGTCTTTCAAGTCTTCTACTATTTTTTGCATTTCGGATACCTGTTCGGCCATCGATTCCAGGGCCAAAGCAAATTCTCGGGCTCCATTTGCCGTTTCAGCTGTGATCCGGCTGATTTCTTCTATGGAGCTGTTAATTTCTTCAGAGGTTGCGGATTGCTCTTCAGCAGCTGTTGCGATGCTTTGAATCTGGACCGCGCTTTCTTCAGCACCGGTTACGATTTCTTTCAAGACTCCTCCGGAGCTTTCCGAGAATTCATTTGCTTCCTCAATGCGGGTGTAAACTGTTTCCATAGAGCGGATGTTGTCCCCGGCTACACGCTGGATGGCGTTGATGGAATTAGAAACTTCCCCGGTAGCGGTCATTGTCTTTTCAGCCAGCTTACGGACTTCATCAGCAACAACTGCGAAACCTCGTCCTGCCTCGCCAGCACGGGCAGCTTCAATAGCCGCGTTGAGAGCCAACAGGTTGGTCTGGTCGGCAATATCGGTAATTACACCGACAATGGCTTCAGTTCCTTTGGCCTGCTTGCCAAGTTCTTCCATATTGCTTTTGAGGTTGTTTACCTCGGCTACAGTCTGGGTCAGTGCACCTTTAGATTTCTCAACAACCGAAGCTCCGTCTCTTGCCTTTATCTGCGCATCGTTACTTGCTTCAGCCGCATCACTTGCGTTGCGGGCGATTTCCAGCACGGTCGCGTTCATTTCTTCCATGGCTGTTGCTGTGGATGAAATACGGTCGCTTTGGATTTCTGATCCCTGCAGCATTTCATTGGATTGTACTGACATCTGTTCGGAAGCGGATACTACCCGCTCAAGAACCTGCTCAACCCTATCTGCGGCGTGGTGCAGCCCTTCGGTACGAGCCATATCCGCTTTGGCTCGGGCTTTTTCTGCTTCTGCTGTTGCTTCGCGTGCCTTTGCGGATTCTTCTTCTGCTTTGCGGGTTTCATCTTCCGCTTTAAGGATGGTCTTCTTGAGTTCTCCGACCATGGCTCGCAGAGAGTCGGCCATACGTCCGATTTCGTCTTTCTGGTTGATTTCAAGCGAGGCATCAAGATCGCCTTCAGACACTTTGTTGGTGTATCCTGCGGTCTTGAGGATAGGTTGGCTGATAACTCCGGCCAGAACAAAGAGAATAGCCAGCAGGATAAGAATGGCCACAACACTGACGATCATGCTGTTCTTGGCAATGGCATTGGCTTGTGCCTCAACCTTGTCCATGGGGATAACCAGTGCGATGGACCATGGAAAAGAAGTTTTACCCACTTTGATCGGAGCATAGGTAATGTATTCCATATTTCCTGATTTTGATTCGGCTACATAAGAATAGGCTCTGCCATTGTTGATCGCGTCCAGAATTTTGCCTTGTTGTTTGCCTTTGAGAATATCGGTTATGTTTTTGGCCTGTAGTTCTGAATCAGGATGAGCAACTATGGTTCCTTTGTTTGTGACCAGAAATGCATAGCCGGTTTCAAACGGCTTGATTTTAAGCACTGTCTCCAGAAGGTCGTTAAGGTAAAAGTCTACACCTACAATACCTATATTACGTCCTTTTTTCTTTACCGGGTATCCGGTGGAGCAAAGCCAGAAAGTCTTGCCGTCCACTTCCCACGGGTATGGTTCGGAAAGAGTTTCTACATTGCCGGACATGGGGTTTTCAAACCATGCCTGTCCATCTAGATTTTCATCTCCTACATATGAAGCGGCTATGGAGCCTCCGTCACGGTAATACCAGTTACGGTATGCTCCTTTGTATTTATCGCGGTATTCTTCTTCCCGGTTATCGTAGCTGGTTTTGGCGGGAAATGTGCACCATGCGCCGGAAAGACCGGGGTGCTTTTTCAGGGTATGTACGAGTACGGAGTCAAGGAATTCACGGTCAGGGATCACTTTGTAGTTCGCGCCTTCTTCAAACATGGCGGCCAGAGTTCTGGTTACGGTAAGAGCTTTTCCTAAAGTTTCGGAAATTTCATTACCGTATCCTTTTGCTTCTGTGTCAGCTCCTTTACTGGCCTGCTGTACAGCTAAGCTTCTGGCCTGATCTGTCATTACCCATGTGCTGGCGGTAAGGATAATCGCCACAACGCAGAAAGTGGGTATGATAATTTTGTTTTTTAGGCTCCAGTCTTTAAAGTTCATTCAATTCCTCCCTCAATGAAGATGACAGTTATATTCCTGAAAAGCTTATTACTTTTAGTGGTTGTAGTGCGACAACCTGCAGCTAAGCCTACTTTAATATATAACATTAATTTTGGTGGAAATGTAAAGAAAAAGCGACAATTGTGCCCTGAATGTTCATTCAGTGCGATTTGAGGAATAAAAAAAAGGCTGCATCAAATGATGCAGCCTTTGCGTGAACACTGATAAGTGAAAAAAGGTGAAGCTATTACGCTTTATTAGCCTTTTTTTACAATGGATGTCTTCAGCATCATTGCGCCGAAGCCGGGAATCTTACAGGAAATGTCATGTATGCCGTCTTCAGGTTCAACCAGACGGATGTTTTTGACTTTGGTTCCTTTTTTGATGGATGAAGATGCGCCTTTAACTTTCAGATCCTGAATAACGATGACAGTGTCACCGTCTACAAGGACGTTGCCGTTTGCGTCTTTATAAACTTTTTCCGCAACGTCTTCAGCCTGGAATTCATGGTTGCATTCCGGGCAGATGAGGGCGGTTCCATCGGAATATACATATTCAGAATTACACTGCGGGCAATTAGGTAAATTTTCCATTATGTTTAAACTCTTTGTTTATCCCTCTTGAGGAGGGGTGGGGGTCAGGAACAGGCGCGTTGCCTATTTTAAATTAATTGTTGCAGAAGCTGAGTAGCGATAATCTGTGTACTTTTCAAGTAACCATTTCTGCGTTCTATTTATTTGAAACTTTTGTCTTGGCCCGGGCCTACTTTATCCCAACTGAAATTTGAAATCGTTTTTGTGAAAGAGGCACCATTGTACGGAGGTTTTAAAAAACGAACCGTGATGGAATTTTGTCCGGGACTAAGTAAGTGGGAGGAGTGTGGTATAACTCTTTGCCCAAAGAGCGTTTGTGAATGCCCCACATTATTCCCATTAATAAACCACGTAGGTCTTTCTGGAACTCCAGGAGGTATCGGAAAGCTGCCACTAACCCAAATGCTAGATTTATGGTTACCATTGGCCCATTTACTAACCTGTATTTTTGAGATCCTCCAAGGACAGGGCTTTCCCTCCTCTGCTGATGCTTCGTATCGCGAAAATCCAAGGACTAAAATGCAAGTGAAACAGATTGCAAAGAAAATTGAGGTGCTCTTTCTCATGGCTCGGCCTCCGTTCTTTTTGCCCTGAATCTTATTAGAAGCTGAGGCTTATGCCAACTCCAACTTCGCGGCCTTTTTCTTTGACCGGAGTTCTATGCTTATTTTCTATCATAGTGTCTTCGCGTTCAGAAATAAATCCTGCACTTATTCCATTTGAGATCTCAACATCATCATACGGTTTTGCCAGTGTGTCTAATCTGGTTTTAGCATCTAAGTTTTCAGTGGCGCATTCTTCTTTGACGGTTAGGTCTTTGTCGTTTGTTTTCTCACCAGCCTGAGCTTGAATTGTGGTTGCAGATAAAATTAAAACTGCCAGTAAGGTTATAATTATTTTATACATTTTGCTGCTCTTTAAAAAATGTCTGTTTAAATGAAGTTTTTAATAAGCGTGGCCTATTGCTTTTGTGGAACAGAACTCTATGAATTAAGAAATATATATCAATGGTGAATAGTCAATTATTGAATCAAGGTAACTCAAAACAGAAAAAGCCACCAATATTACGATTGATGGCTTTTCCGAGAAAAGTGGCGGAGCCGAAGGGGATCGAACCCTCGGCCTCCGGCGTGACAGGCGTGGGTCCGCCTAAGGGCGTTTATATCGTACCGTAATGAATATCGCCTTAGTATTGTGTTTCACCGAAGGCAGAAAATTTGTGGTCATGATATTTCAACCCATTTTCTTAAAATAAGATCATTCTTTTTGAATTCAGTTGCCGATGTTTCTGTCTGACAGTGAATTTCTTCAAATTGGGGGTCTTTTTCTCTAATATCTTCAGAAAATTCAGGGATATCTTCATACATGAAGTCAGGGTGAAACTGAATTCCCCAGATGTTTTCTTCTTTCATCTTGAATCCATGAATTTTGCACCGATCTGAGCTTGCCGTGATTTCGAACCTGGAATCTAAATCAAACACCTCGTCATAGTGAAATACTGCCGACTTGAGTGAGCCGACGGCATCGAAAACAGGCGTCTCGGACAGTTTTATTTTTGTAAACCCGATTTCAGGTGTTGCTGATTTTCTTATATGGGCTTTGCCAAGTATGTGTCTTATTAAAAACTGGTGTCCAAAACATATGCCGAGAATAGATTTCTTTGCTGATCTGAACCGGTGAATGATGTCGTCCAGTGCCGGATACCAGTCTTTTTCCTCGGTGGCACTTGCCGTGGAACCGGAGATCAGCAGGTGTGTATACTTATCGGTATCAGCAATATTTCCAAGGTCTTCCAGATAGGCAGTGTCATACTTCAGTGCTACAGGTCCAAGGACCTCGGATATTCTATTGTCAAAGCTGTTCCTGAGTGGTGTCTCGAAGAGAATGTTCAGTACGAGAACATGGTTATTCTGCATTTGCGGCCACCTTTTGCGTTAGTTTTGGTTAGCATGATGTGAACAAAAGACAGTGTCCAATACATATGACCGTTTAATCCATCTATATAAAACAGAAAAAGCCACCAATCTTAAGATTGATGGCTTCTCCGCGAAAAGTGGCGGAGCCGAAGGGACTCGAACCCTCGGCCTCCGGCGTGACAGGCCGGCGTTATAACCAACTTAACTACGGCTCCGCATATATATTAAACGCGTTAAGCAACGTTTAGTATCTGAGGTGGTAGGCGGAACAGGGCTCGAACCTGTGACCCTCGGCTTGTAAGGCCGATGCTCTCCCAACTGAGCTATCCGCCCCCAGTGAGGAATCAGTTCTAAAGATACTCGCTCAAGTTGTCAACAGGTTTTTTTAAAAAAGTTTCAGAAAGTTATTCCTTCACCCATTCAAGAGCTTCGTCCCTTTGATCCGGGTTGTAATGGCGGACCTCAATTGAGGGAAAAAGCTTGTCGCCGACTTTGATCAGCTGTTCGTGCCATCTGATATCTGAAACCACAGCTTTCTTGTAGAACCGCTTAAGGTTGGGCAGGGCAAATTTCAAATCTTCAACTAAAGCATTGAATGAAATTCCGCCCATTTCTTCAACTTCTACATAGACGGCGATCCTCTCTTCTTTTTCCATCTTTTCTTTGCAGACGGCGATCATTTTATCCATGTCTTCTTCGTTTATCTTGCCATTGATCCTGAGTCCTAAAACTTTGGGGGCGATTTCGATCATTTCAATCATGTTTTACTCCGGTGTTTGTTCCTCATTCAGAGGAATTGAGATGGAAAAAACAGTGCCTTTTTCAGGGGTGGATTCAAACCACACTTTACCTTGGAGGTGTTTTTCTATCAACAGCTTCATGCTGTAAGTTCCAAGTCCTCTACCATCTCCTTTAGTGGAGAACGAACGTTTGAAAATTTGCCTCTGGCTTTTTTCAGGAATAAAACAATTATTATGACCCCAGAAATGGGCCTGTCCATCCTCTTTTTGACAGCTTAATGTAATCGCTTCTCCTGCTTTGGAAGCTTCAAGTGCATTTTTGACCATATTTCCCAAAGACCTGATCAAAATTGTAGGATCTGTATTAAAATAGAAGTCCTCAAATTCTTCTATGTGTATCTGGCGGTCAGCGCAGAGGGGATGACTGCTGTACATATCCCATATTTTTTTCAATGTGCCCTTACTGGATGTAGGCCTGATGGATACTTTTAGTTTTCCTTCCTCGGCTTTACCGAGATCTCTCTGGGCTTGAATTTCTTCTGTCATTTGAGAGATCGTATTGTCCATCTTAAGACATTGCTTATGTATTCTGTCTGATGTGGAGCTTCGGCAAAGCATTTGCGATGCATATCTGAGTCCTGTTGCGAGATTCAAAATGTCATGGAAGAAGAGATGCTCAAGGTTCTTCCTTCTTTTTTCATGACTGATATCGAGTACTGTAAAAATGACAAGTTCGTATTCTTCATATTTGAAAGGAGATGTGAAAACCTGCAGATCTAGTGCTTCATTGAAGTCTGCGGATTTTCTTAAAATATGGCACTCCTCAGTGTGGGCTTTCCCTTCAAGGGATTTGATGATTGATGCTGCGGCCCCGCAGTCACGGCAGAACATGCTTGTTCCGCAACCTCCTTTATGCGCAACAGAGTGGATGCAGCCTAACGCTTCACCCGGTCTTAGGCCGACTGTTTCATATGGACCTTTGCTCTGCGCTATTGATTGGAATGCTGAGTTGCAGAATACCGTCTGGCGGCAATTATTGATCATCAACAAGGGGACTGGCAGCGCCTGAAATGCAGCTGTCATTGAATTTCTTTTTATGGTGTCTGCAAGCTCTTGAAGCTCCGGTAAGGGAGTCCTTTCGGCAGGTGCAAAATCAGTGGGCAGAGTCATGCATAAACCTCATAAAGTTTGCTGTTGTAGATTAGTCTGTTGGTCTCTTTGTAATATCTTATTTTGACAGGGATGCAAACATGAGCGGTTGGCTTTTAGTGACCTGGGTCTTACGCCATTTTGAGGTTTAATAGTTTAACGTTGCTTTTTATTGAAGGAATATGGAAAGTTGTAAGAAATAAAAATGTATGTGGAGAATTTCTAATGAGTGATAAGGCTGAAAAATTCAGCAGTAAAATGTGCGATATCTTAAATTATGGGGCTCTCAATTTAGCTATGGGGGTCGGCTATGAATCAGGTTTGTTTGAAGCTCTTGCCAATATGGATGAGCCGTCTTCTTATTCGGCCATTGCGAAAGAGTCCGGAGTAAGCGCGCGGTATCTGCGTGAGTGGCTCGGAGTGATGGTTTGCGGAGGGATTGTCGAGGTTCATGCCGATGCTCAGGGGCAGGAATTATTTCAACTGCCTAAGGAATATTTTCCGTTTCTTTGTCGTTCCGGTGGAAATTCAAATCTCGGGGTTTATACGCAGGAGATTCCATTGCTTACTGATTGCGCAAGGACGGAGGTGCTTGAAGGCATGAAGAGCGGTGCAGGGATTCCCTATGAGCGTTATCCGAAATTTTATTCATTCATGGAGCAATTGGCCGATGCCAAGCATCGTGATGTGCTGGTACAGACTTTTCTACCATCAGTATTGGCTGGCGAGATGGTCCGGCGCATGGAAGATGGCATTTCGGTATGCGATATCGGCTGTGCGGAAGGAGTGGCTCTTGAGGTTATGGCGCTGGCCTTTCCTGCATCGCAATTTACAGGGATTGATATTTCAGAAGAGTCGCTTGATAACGGACGTAAGCGGGTTGCGGAATTGGGGCTTAAAAATATTTCCTTCCAGTTTCAGGATGCTGCGGCTGATAATATTGAGCCGGAGCAATTTGATTACATTACCGCCTTTGATTCCATCCATGATCAGACCCGTCCCTTTGAAGCTTTGTGTAATATCCATAAAATGCTGAGGCCCGAGGGTTTCTTCTCTATGATCGACATCAAGGCAAGTTCTTCGGTCAGTGGAAATATGGATCATCCCATGGGCTCATTTCTTTATACGGTCAGCCTGATGCATTGCATGCCGGTCGGATTGGTGGGCGGAGGACTCGGTCTGGGTATGATGTGGGGCAGGGAGAAGGCTGTCGCTATGTGCAAGAAGGCCGGATTCAGGCGGGTAGAGGTGAATGATATCCCTGAAGACGGTTTTAACAGCCACTATCTTTGTTTTAAATAAAAGAAGGGTGCCGGCAATTAAGTCCGGCACCCTTTTTTGATTATTGATTGATCTGTCTGATTAGCTCCACAGCTTCCAGCGGAGGACGGGATTCTAACCGCTTGTACTCTCGCCCGTCGGGGGTTCTTGAAACCAGCCCTTCATCCACCAGCCAGCGTCGCAGCATGGTGTGGTCGCAGAATGAATGGTTTAGAATCAATTGTTCATCCAATTCAAGTTCTGTCAGCACCGTACGGGCCGGCAAGCGGGACCAGAGTACCCATAAGCATAGAACCCGTTGGTTGTATTTCTTTGGCCAGCTTTGAAGTCGTCCGTTGAGATCAAAGTAGCGGACCGCATTCTTTACCCGTTTCAAATCGAGGGGCGCTGTTTCCTGTTTTTGGGGAATGTCGTGCTCGGCTTTGAGGTGCTGGAAGTTTTTGTAACCTCCGGCTTTAGCCAGCAGATTAAGCATTTCCACGTGGCTGGGAACGCGTTCAGCTTCTTCCAGCTGTCTGCGCAGATTGCGTGACAAAGCGGAAACATCGCTAATGATGAGTGGGAGTTGTGTACGTGACATGGCTTATCCTTGTTTTTGTGCCTACCGCATAAAAATGGGATTGCCGGTGGCCGTCCTTCCGACTCGGCACAGGATAAGTGTCGAATGGAATTGATTTGCAGCAGGTTTAGCTCCCTAAAGGGTGACGGCGCCTTGGTGAACTGCTGACCGGGATTTAAGCTACCGTAGAGAAGGAGCGGAGGCAATAGGAAAAATAGTTGGTGATTTGGTTGGGGGCAGAACAATTAATTGAGGCAGAGTAAGCAGAGGCTTTATAATGATAAGTTTAATGATGGTTTGATTTTTATTGACCTCTGTTTTGAAGCGAGTATGTTTTTTAAGTCGCTAAATAATATCAGAAGGAATGGTAGTGTTGTTGTAGCCCTCCCGTATATTAGTCCCAGCGAAAAGTAGAGATTTCTGATAAAGACAGCCATGAAGGAGGTTGTTTCGATGCGGAAATCCAGATTCAGTGAAAGTCAGATTATCAAGATCCTGAAAGAAGCCGAAGGCGGTCGCAAAGTCGCAGACGTGTGCCGAGATTACAAGGTTAGTCAGGCCACGTACTACAAGTGGAAATCCAAATACGGCGGCATGGAAGCTTCCGATATTCGTCGTCTGAAGGATCTTGAAGAAGAGAATCGTAAGCTTAAAAACATGTTTGCCAACTTGAGCCTTGAAAACGAAGCTCTAAAGGATGTCATAGCAAAAAAGTTTTAAAGCCAGCTGAGAAACGTGAGCTTGTTGACTACCTTCGTAACGAATTTTTTCTCAGCATTCGGCAAGCATGCAGCGCACTACGCTTAAGTCGCTCAGTGTATTGCTATAAGCCGAATTCGCGAGATGATTCGTTAATTATTGAAATGCTTCTTAAGCTGGCTGATCGGTATCCCCGTTACGGTTTCAGAAAATTGTTCGTCCTGCTGCGCAAACGAGGACACCGCTGGAACCATAAAAGGGTTTATCGAGTTTACTGCATGCTAAAAATGAATTTCCGGCGAAAGGGGAAGAAACGTTTACCTTCCCGGAATCCTCAGACTTTATCAGTTCCGCCGAAAGTCAACATCTGCTGGTCGATCGACTTTATGCATGACTCACTGATGAGTGGACAAAGGTTTAGAACTTTTAATGTGCTTGATGATTTCAGCCGTGAATGTCTGGCCATTGAAGTAGACACAAGCCTGCCCGCAGGAAGGATCACCCGTGTGCTGGACAGAGTTTCAACATGGCGCGGTTTTCCTGAAAAAATGAGAATGGATAATGGTCCTGAACTTATTTCGGTGACATTGGCAGATTGGGCCGAAAGAAATGGTGTTGTGCTGGAATTCATCCAGCCAGGCAAGCCGACTCAGAATTCATACATTGAACGTTTCAACAAAACGTTTCGAAACGAGGTTTTAGATTTTTACCTGTTTTCAACGTTATCTGAGGTCAAGGGCATAACCGAAGACTGGATTCGGCAATACAACGAAGAGCGGCCACATGAATCGCTCGGAGACATGACTCCAGTCGAATATGTCCAAACTCATTCACCCCAAGAAAACTCTACTTTCGGATGGCACTAACTTGGGGAGGTTTACATTGTGGTTAAACTAAAAAATATAAATGTATTTATTTTTGCCGTTATTTTACTCCTGTCTGGGTGTGCGAAAATGCAATACAATTATGTTGGAACTTATTCTCAACTTGATTTTCCTCCCTTGCAGCAAAAAGTTTCAGTCTATGTTGGGGACCGTATGCTGATACAAGGTGTAGAGTATAAAAGAGTCTTTTTGAACGTTGAAAATACTTCTGGCGGTGTCTGCTACACTATTCCTCATGGGCGTTATGGTAAAGTTGGAGAGGATTCCAAAAAAGAATATTTCGATATTAAAGGTTCTTATGGGGTCGTTCAAAAATCAGGATTATGTGATCCTTATTCTGGTTTGTATATAGAAAAGGATGATCCTAATAATATTTGTGTTGTTACAGTCTTTGGTGGAAGTGCGTGTTATGAGAGTAAATTTTCCGTAGATGAGATAACTAATTTTGCTCCAGAGAAGGTGCAAAAGACCCTTTTGTATAGTGGAAAGATTGGCGATGTGATTAGATTTACATATACAGAAAGTCGAGGAAAACAAGGTTCTGTCTTTGTTCATGACATAGAATATAATATATCCAGTACGAATGTTGTTGGTTATAAAGGTGCTCGGATTAGAATACATGAAGCGACTAATGAACAGATTACATATGAAGTTTTAAATAATTTCCCCGACAGGTCTTAATTGAGTGGCTAATTGTGGAGGAGTCGTTGGGTGACTAGCCACTCATTCTGTTGATACACAAAAAAGCCACCAATGTTTCGCTTGATGGCTTTTCAGCTAAGATATTTCAATCCAGTTTTTAAATATCTCATCATTCTTCGCGAATTCCGTGCAGGATACAGCTGTCCGGCAGTGAATCTGTTCAAAATCAGCAACATTGTTTCGAATTATCTCGGTGAATTTATCAACATCTTCATACATAAAGTCGGGGTGAAACTGTAGGCCCCAGATACGCTTATCTTTCATCTGAAAACCGTGAATAGCACAACGGTTTGAGTTTGCGGTGATTTCGAATCTATCATCCAAATCAAAGACTTCGTCAAAATGAAAAACAGCTGACTTCAAAGTGGGTATCCCGCTGAAAATCGGGTTGTCGGATATGGCGATCTCGGTCCAGCCTATTTCCGGGGTCTGTGATTTCCGTACATGGTCTTTGCCGAGAATATGCTTGATTAAAAACTGATGCCCGAAGCATATCCCGAGGATTGATTTATCTGTCGCAACAAAGCTGTGAAGAATTGAATCAAGTGTGAAATCCCAACTGTGTTCTTCAGTCACGCTCGCTTCAGAGCCGGAAATCAGCAGGTGGGTATAGCTTTCAATTTCAGAGAAATTCGCAAGATCTGCCAGATATAAGGTGTCATAAGGAATGCCCAGAGCTTGAAATGCCTCGGCGACCCTATTGTCGAAACTAATCTTGAAAGCTGTTTCATCAAGAATATTGAGGACCAGTATGCGTTTATGCTTCATCGTGATTCTCCTTTGTCCGGACTTTTATGCGGCTAGTCTAAAAGAAAATCAACAGTTGAAAATTTGATCACTCGGATTGCGCTTCTTTTTTGGGGAGGTCTGACTTTATTATGCGGCAGCACAGCAACAGAAAAAGGGCATTAATCTTTCGATCAATACCCTTTTCGGAAAAGTGGCGGAGCCGAAGGGACTCGAACCCTCGGCCTCCGGCGTGACAGGCCGGCGTTATAACCAACTTAACTACGGCTCCGCATATATGTTTAAGCGTGTTAAGTGACGCTTAAAAGCGCTTTCGTGAAGAAGGTTCTATGTAAAACTGCAGTTGCTCGCAATTATAAAGATTAAAAAGTTTTATAATTATTGAGATAAGGGTTGTTGGTGCGACTAATTGTATGAAATTATAGTGTTTTTCAGTGTGCGGCAGAGCGGATGTTATAGTTTGCAATCACTGTGTCATGAGCGTGATTCAAAAGCGCATAGGCTGATTAATGAGCGTAAAAAACATATGTTAAATTGATGAGGATAGTGAGCTTCCGGGATTTATGCCTATTTTATTGATTTAAGGGTGAATCCGGCTTGGCTTGGAGTTTGTGAAAGTGTATTGAACTCATAATAATAAATTGTGTGGGATATAGGTAGATTTGACGTAGTTCTATGGGGTTATGCACCGTGAATGATAAACTCAATGTCTGTATTGTAGGGCCATTTGGCGCAGGAGTTGTCGCTTTAAGGCAATTGGGCCATGCTGTACTTAGTGTTGCGCAGAGTGAAGAACTGTTTTGTAATCTGCCTGAGATTCTTAAAAAGAATGATTTCAGACCGGACTTAGTGTTGCAAGTCGAATGTCTTGGTAAACGGACTTTGATCCAAGGTTTGGATACCCTTGATTGCCCAACTCTTTTTTGGGCTACTGATCCGCACTTGAATTTGCACTGGCACAATACATATGGACGACTGTTTGATCAGGTTCTGTCCACCCAGCAATCATTAGTAGCACCATTTAAGCTTGAAGGGCTTTCCGATGTCCGCTGGTTACCAAGATTTGCATTCGATTTGCCTTCGCCTTCCATTGCTGCTCGTAAGCATGAAATAGCTTTCGTGGGCAGGCTGAGTGATCAGCGTCCGGGCCGTAAATGGATGGTCGATTTCGTCAAGAGCAGAGTTGGGGAGCGCTCTTTCCCCGTCGAACAGTCCTTGAGTCACAGTGAAATGCTGGCGCTGTATCAGGATACAAAAATCATTCCTAATGAATCTATTCTGGGTGAAGTCAATTTTCGGCTGTTTGAGGGGACTTCGTGCGGTAGTCTGCTGCTTACGCAGGATCTTGGTGCAGAACAGGCTTCTTTGTTTGAGCCGGGACGGGAAATTGATACCTATGCGGATGCTGCGGAGTTTGAAGAAAAGCTGAAATTTTATCTTGGCAATGATGACCTGATTCAAAAAATGGGACAGGCCGCACACAAGCGTGTTCAATCCGAGCATATGCCAATCCATCGAACCGAACAAATTTTGGATTTTGCTAAAGATACAGCTCGTAACAGAGCGACTCCTTCAGAAGCGGAAAAAT
This sequence comes from Maridesulfovibrio pacificus (SeqCode), assembly GCF_048612815.1. Taxonomy (NCBI): domain Bacteria; kingdom Pseudomonadati; phylum Thermodesulfobacteriota; class Desulfovibrionia; order Desulfovibrionales; family Desulfovibrionaceae; genus Maridesulfovibrio; species Maridesulfovibrio pacificus (SeqCode). The sequence continues at coordinate 2,610,824 of NZ_JBLZNE010000001.1, read as the reverse complement.
GGCTGGCGGTAGCAATCGCGTCCATGTGGGAATCCGGCATGCTTGATTTGCCGGTCCGTGAGGTTTTGTCCCGGCTGGCCGCCTCTAGTCAGGATGAGCATGTGGTTGTTGCCACGCTTCGCGTGCAAACAGTCATTAATGCGAATTTGGTAGTGGAAGAAAATTTGATAAATTTGCTCGGCGGGGAGTTGTTCGAAGATTCTTTTGGGGTGAATTTTACCGGCTCGGCAGCAGCATTGCGTCTTGGTAATTGGGATGCGGCAAAAGCTTTTTGGTACAGGCATTTGAAGGCTGTAAACAATACCAAGTTGCCGCCCAAGGAGCCAAAAGATCTTTTAATCTGTTGGGCTAAAGAGCTTAAAAAGCATCAGCGTGTTTTTCGGGGAGGATTCCCTTTTAAATCTAAGACCCACCTTCCGCATACAGCCCTGGATTGCCTGTTAATTCTTTGTGATAATGATCCGCAAGATGCCGAGGTCCTGCGTCTTATTGATGTCATGTTACGTCCACGCAAGGAGTTGGATCAGGTTCGGGGTGGTTTTCTTGCCTCTCTTGTAGCGCAGGATTCTAATGATTGGCGGCTGCTTTTTGAACAGGCATTGACCAATTTACATAGCTATAGGCTTGATGATGGTATGCAAAAGCTTATGCTGGCGCGTGAGCTTGCCCGTGAGCGAGGTCAGGAAAGAGCTTTTAGCATGGCTTTACGGGGACGAGATGAGTCCGGGGTGATCCTTAAACGTATGTTTGATTACCAGAAAGACAGTAAGAGTGTCTGTTAAAGTTGATTTCAATACATGTCTGAAAAATTTGAATATAAGCCATCAAACCGATGGCGGTATCCGCGAAAAGAGTTGCAGCCTTATGTGGACCGGTATTGGGAATGGTCAGGGCGGTCCCTCTCTGGAGATGCCTTGCCGCGAATTTTGCCAGGTACTGGCGAGGAGTTGTTCTTCCATTATGGAGAGCCTTTTACGTATGAACTTGATGCAGGGGTTAAAAGCGTTTTGTCGCTTAGTCATGTGGTCTGTTTGCGTTCAAAGGTTGCTACATTTTTTCCAAGTAGGACTGCCGGGTTTATCTCCATAAGGTTTAAGGCCGGAATGTTTAGGTCTTTTTGCAGAGTATCCCCCTTTGAAATAAAGGATACACTGACAGACGGAGTTGATCTGTTCGGAAGAAGGGGGACTGAGCTTGGTGAGCGCATTGTTGAAGCAGGAGATTTTGATGAGCGTGTGTTTTTGCTTGAGGACTTCCTCATTAAAAATATGATCTTCGCGTCTGCTGAAGACAGGCTGATTCCTTTTGCGGCAGATAGGCTGTATTACGGTTATTCCGTTTTGAATTCGAAGTCTGTTTCTGAAAGTGTAGGGTTGGGAATCAGGCAGTTTCAGAGAAGGTTTAAGAGTGAAGTAGGAGTAACTCCTAAACAATACATGTGTCTCTCTCGATTCCACCAGACTGTCCGGGATTGCCTGCTTGGTAGCTATGAAAGCATGCTCAATTGTGCCCTTGCTCATGGATATTACGATCAGGCCCATTTTATACACGATTTTAATAACTATACGGGCTATTCTCCATCATATCTGTTAGGTTCTGATACCCGCATGACGCATTTTTACAATACCAGCAGGCCGCGCCTTTGCTAGTTAGCAACCTTCATTAAAAAACGAATGGAGGTTTATATGATTTATTTAAGTGCGTCTTTTCAGGCTAAAGAAGGGAAAGAAGTTGAATTGGAAAAGTTGCTCTCAGGAATGATTCCCGATACAGCAAAAGAAAAAGGCGTTCAGGAATACAGGCTGCACAGGCTCGATAGTTCTGAACGGAAATTTTTCTTTTACGAACAGTTTGAGAGTCAGGAAGTTTTAGATTCTCACTTTGCATCTGCTCACTATAAAAATCTTGTAAAGAGTCTTGATGGGTTGCTGGAAAGCCCCCCATCAGTGGAGAAGTACACTCTTCTGGCAGCTGTTCCGGAGGGGAGTAAGGGGTAGGGATAAGTTACTAAAATAAAAAAGCCATCAATCGGGAGATTGGTGGCTTTTCTTATGCGGCACGTTGTCAAGCACCCCGCCAATTCTAATTTTATGTTTTCGTAGGCCGTAGCCATCCCTCACCTTACGGTGCAAGAGATTGATACTCCTTTTCTTATTCGTGCTCAGTGGCACCAAGTACCGATTCGGTACCAAATCAATTTAGGATCGCCATTTTTATTTCGTTGTCGATGCAACCAAAAGCCCCCCGCGATCCGTTATGCAGATGCCGAGGAAACGCCAAGTTTCCAAAGCAAGGCTGCAAGTTTCCGAGCAAGTGCAGAGATCGCCTTTTGTGGCACTGCGTGTTTGCTCAAAATTCTGTTGTAAAATTCTTGAGCCCATTTGTCCTTCTGTTTCCACATCCATGCTGCTTCCACAAGCAAACTCCGTAACCTCCGTTGACCTACAGGACGAAGAGTCGCTTTGCCTTTACTCCCACCGCTTTGACGGATTACCGGAGCAAGGCCGAGGTATGCTGTGACTTCTTTGCTTCTGTTAAAACGCTTTGGATTAAATATTTCTGCCGCGAAGGTTGTTGCTACAACTTTTCCAACTCCAGGAACGGACCTCATTGCAGCAATGCGTCTTGCTTCGTCTTGTTCCTGAGCAAACCGTTCAAGTTTTGCATCAACTTCTTTTTGGGCAAGTATGAAATATCTTAATTCGGAAAGAAGGCTGTCACGAGTCTCGGCTGCTCCTGCTGCAAGAGGTTGATGCTCAAGAGTACAGATCACAGATTTGCCCCAATGATCTATCCCTGCCGGTTCAGCGATACCTAAAGCCAAAAGCAAAGACCTGATGCGCTGCTTAACTCTACGTATTGAGTCTGTAAGCTGGTGGCGTCTTCGTGATAACGCACGGAATGCTTCCTCCCTTTCACTAGGAATAGCGATTGAGCGAACCAAACCAGAAGCTGCAAGTTCAGCAAGTTTTATGCAGTCAAGACTGTCGGTTTTATTGGTGGCGGCAACCGGGCGAGGAATGCGGCTTGGAGCCGCAACAATGACTTTGATGCCAGCGGAACGCAGGCTGCGTGCGAGGCCGAAACCTGTTGGCCCGGCCTCGTAGCACACAGCTGAAATGTGTATTGGAAGTGAGGTAAGCCTAGTGGTGATAGCTTCTACATCGGCTGGAGTTGTCCAGCTTTCAACCATTCCGTCTGGTCTTAGCAAAGCAACACTGAAACTACGTTTATGGACATCAATTCCGACTGAAAAACGTTGACCTTGAAAGCCTTCCACAAACCTACTGATTGATGATACTGTAAGTCTAGCCATGTCAGCCCTCCTTGTGAGTTTCACGTTCACTGGTATTCTACCAGATTAAACCCGGGAGTGCTGACATGGTATTTTTATTTGTAATTTTGTCGAAGTTGGTATGACCGCGAGCTCGTGGTCCTTGGCGTGACAGGTGTTATGCCGTCGGGATGGGGAGAGGGCGGGTTAGTGCAATTTTTCGATGAGATCTATGTATGACTCAGCAATAAGGTTTTTCCGATCAATTTCAAGACGCTGCATTAATTCGTTGGCTATCTCAATGCCTTCTGATGGTGAGTCCTTGTTGCCTAATACTACTTCGAACTCCAAAAAAGAGCCAAGTTTCTGGACTTCATCCAAATGTATTCTTGTCCTTCCATAAAAAAAGAGGGTTCTTTTCTTTTCGACTATCCCCCTTGTTCCAAAAATTGTTTTTAATACTTTGTGCGTAAATTTGGGAAAAGGTATTGGGATACGTAAATAGCTGGACTGTTTTGGCCCTGTTGAATTTTTTCGTTTATATAAAATGAGTTCGGAGACTCCATTCACATTTCTCAGTTTAACGCGATATTTATTCAGTTTGTAAAAAATGTCTTTTTGTAAAAGCAAACTGTCTCGGGGCCCGCATAACTTTTTAACTCTTCGCTCTAAGTTTTCTGGGTCGCTGACATGGGCTTTTATTTCAATGTTGTTCGACATATTTTCCTCTTCAGAAGTAAATATTACCGTTAAATTTTGTCCGGCAATTAACGTTCGTTTTGAGACAGATAGCACCAAAAACAGAAAAAGCCACCAATCTTTCGATTGATGGCTTGTCGTGTCTTAATTTTATTAAGGATACATTCTGGATGCGTGTAAAATTCTCAGCACAGTTATTTGCTCGGAATTTTCAGCATACACCACGATATAGTTTGAAGAAAGCACCATCTCGCGGGTTCCATCAACCCGACCATGCTTATAAGCTTGTGGAAAATTGCAGAGAGAATCTATTCGTGATTCAAGTTCATTTTTAAATTTACGAGCTGCGGCAAGATTATCTTCAGCGATGTAAGCTAGTATGGATAACAGGTCGGTTCTTGCGTCTTCTTTCCACTGGATATGCAGCATTCCTATTTGTCCTTCGTTAGGCTGGATAGCAGAGCTTCGGCATCATCCATCACGTTCGAATGTTCAACTGTTGGGCTGTCGTCTTTAAGTGCAGTTTGAACTTTAGCCTTAAACCAGCGGTCATGTTCTTCTTCAGTGCAGGTCAGGCCCGCTGGCAATCCTTTTTCTTTGGCGATTCTGGTTAAAAGGATTCTTACAGCATCAGAAAGGCTGAGGCCAACATCAGAGAGTGCTTCTGCAGCCTCTGCTTTTAACGCGGGATCTACTCTTACATGGATCATTGTTGATTTTGACGGCATAGTTTTGTCCTCCAAGAGAATTGTATCTCAATTGAGATACAAAAGTAAATAGTGAAATTATAGGCCGGAGTGGGTGCTCCGGTCTTTTTTGGTTTGGTGGGTTGGCTTGGGGGGCGTGAGGGTGTATGTGAGTGGGTATTGTGTTGAATAGTGGGAGCTGCATTTACATAAAATAGAAAGTTTAGTGGTGTAATATGATATATAGAAAAGTGTACATTGTCATTTTGGGCTTGTTCATATTGTTAATGGTAGGATGTAGTACTCACCATACTACTTTAAAACAGGGTGGGGGGTATAAAATATATGCTATGGAAGAACAAAAAATTTTTCAACTGACATATCATGAGATGATGGAAATTGTGGACGATGAAATAGTGAACGAGATGGATGGTCCAGAAAGAGGGTTTACTACACGGCTTACATTTGGGTTAGATTGGTACAATGTTATCGTGAAAATAGTTCCTGTTGAAGGGGTTTCTCTTGATGGACAAAATGTGCGTGGATATTTCGTCGAATTGGGAGGGCGAGGCACTTACGCTACTTCGCGTCCCAAACGATTGATCATGAATGTTCAAAATAAACTTGAAGAGTCTGGGACTGGCGTGGTGGTGAGTTCTTATCGTAGAATTCCATATGAATATGAAAGGGATAGATGGAGATTGAATTCAAAACCATCTGCACGAGAATCTGGAGATGTTGTTGATAAAATGTTAAAATTAAAGATCTTAAGAGATGAAGGGGTTTTGACAGAAGAAGAATTTAAAGCCAAAAAACAGAGCTTGCTGGAGAGACTGTAACTTATAAATAGGTATGGGTATGAGTGAAAATAGTGAAGTTGTGTGGAATGATTTTGATGCAGATAGTCCAAATTCAGAAGTAGAAAGATATTTACGAACACAGGGCCTTAGTTATTTGCTTAAATTTGGGATTGATTGCTCAAATGTAAATTCTTGTTTGGAATATGCTAGAACACAGGTCGAGAATTATAAGGGAGGAAGTGACCTTTATAATGAGGTTTTAGGTGTTCATCTTTTTAAGCCCTCTGAGTTTACGGGTGAGGGGAACAATCATGAATCATTAAATGAATTGCGTAGTTTTTTGAGTGGTAATAGTTTCGATTGGCGGAAGGGATCAAGTGTTGTTCAAGATGCAATTGGCCGTAAATTTACTAAATTGCCAGGGAAGAAAGTGTCAGTTGGGAGGTCGTCAGTTATTCTTGATTGTTTGATTGAAATAGACGGTAGAAAGATTGCTCTCGAAATTGAAGGTTCAACCAATTTAGACAACGGGTATTTTTCTCTGCGTCAAGCTGTGCGTCAAGCTATAGCTGATTATGGTGTCATGGTGGTTCCTTATACAGCAGAAGGGTCGGGTCGGGCAGATGAGGATAAAGCTATTAGTCGATTGGATGGGGATTTTGATGGCGTGAAGGAGTTGCGTGATGGTCCTATTTATCAAATTTCAATAGTTCGTTGTATTGATGTTTATAGGTGGATTGTTAAAAAGAAGGGGGTGCTTTTTTAAGTTGGTTTTATGTAAAAATGCACCAACAAACAGAAAAAGCCATCAATCTTTCGATTGATGGCTTTTTCTTGAAAAGTGGCGGAGCCGAAGGGACTCGAACCCTCGGCCTCCGGCGTGACAGGCCGGCGTTATAACCAACTTAACTACGGCTCCGCGTATATTTTAAAGCGCGTTAAGCTGCGCTTATTGACAAGTGGTAGGCGGAACAGGGCTCGAACCTGTGACCCTCGGCTTGTAAGGCCGATGCTCTCCCAACTGAGCTATCCGCCCACTGTCGGTGTGGATTTCTAAGTGGCTTGAATGTTTGTGTTCATTCTGTTTGCCCCCCGTCCACGAAGAGGGATACTGCCGATGTCGGCCTGATTTGTCAAACGATTTTTTGAATATATTTAAAATAAATTTTAATCGTCTGAAATGTTTGTATTTTTATGCGCAATTTTTGCGAATTTTTCCATGCTTTCTATGGGGGTTTCAGTCTGGAAAATGTTTCGGCCGATGCAGCAGCCCTTACAACCGGATTTTAAACCCGCTGTGGTGGTGTTCAGAGCACCCTCTACATTCTGTCCCAGCGGGCCTCCGGTTACCAGCACCGGGATAGGGCTGGCGGCTACGGCTTTCATGAAAGTGTCCCCGTTATTGGGGTAGGGCACGGCTACGATGTCTGGTCCCAGTTCCGCGCCGATGCGGATACAGTGTGCTACCAAGCTGGAATCGTGCTCGTTTACGATCTGGCTTCCTCTTGCGAGAACAGTTGCCAGTACCGGAAGTCCATACTGATGAGCTTCATCGGTAATCTCGCCGAGGTCCACCAGCATGCGGTCTTCCAGTTCATTGCCGATGTTCACATGCATGGAAACAGCATCCGCTCCGAGGCGCAGGGCTTCGGAAATGGAACAGACGATGTTTTTGTTGTAGGATGGGGAGCCGTGCCTTGTTCCGGCATTGAGCTGGATGATCAGATTCACGTCCAGCGGCACCAGATGGCCGTAATGCATGGCCAGCCCCTTGTTGAGGATAACCCCCTGCACACCGGATGAGGGCAGGGCTTCAAGGATGGACTGGATGGAGCCTAATCCATCGATCATACCTTCGTTTGCACCGTGATCGAGGGCCAGAATCAGTGCGTTTCCGCTTTCTTTATCAAAAAGCCTTTTCAGGCGGCGGTTAGTTCCGTTCATTATTTTATTGATCCTTATATTCTTACTTGTCTGTCCAGATAAACCGGGTTCCTTTCTTTCCGGTGAATCCGAGCAGCATATCTTTATAATAGAGTCCGACAGGCCCTTTGCCCTTTGCCGGAGCAGACAGGCTTTGTCCGGCCAGAAGATTGGCTATGTCCTGCGGATTTTCAATTACCAGTGCCGAGCTATCCGGTTTTTCAGGCAGCAGGCAGCGCGCAAAAGGGTCCGGCTTGAATTTGTCCCTGTTAAATTTGCCTATGTGGAAACCCTGCCAGCGTAATTCTTTGGGCAGAATTTCAAGGGCGTGCTTGTTCAGGAACATGGCCTTGCCTTTGAATTCATAAATATCACCTTCGGGCAGGGCTGAAAGATCAACCGATCCGGGAATTTCTGTTTTTTTGAGATTGACCTTCTTGCCCGGAGGATTGCAGGTGTCTGGGGTCTGCGTTTCTTGATCTCCCGGCTTGCGCAGTCCGCAAAGATAGAATCCCTGACCGCCGCCGGAACCGTCCACGCGCAGCACTCCTCCCATGTTCGGCAATAGCGGGTCGGCGATGGTGAATCCTTCGGGGCGGTGCAGATCGAAAAGTTCAAAGCCCAGCTCTTCAGTTGCAAAACGGGTCTGTTCTTCGTTTTCCTGTACATTGGTAGTACATGTGGAATAGACCAGCCTGCCACCGGGAGCGAGCAATTCGTATGCTTTGGCCAGCAGCTTACGCTGCAGGTTGACCAGCGGGATGGTCTTCTCGCCTTTCCATACTTCCATGGCCTTGGGGTTTTTATTCAAAGTGCCCCAGCCGCTGCATGGCGGGTCGAGCTGGATAGTTTTCCAGCTTGATGGGGGCAGGGGAAGTTTCTGGGATTCGTAGTGAACAGTTGCGGTGTTCACAGCCTGTACCTTGCGAAGGTTCTGCCGCAGAAGTGCCAGCCGATCGCTGGAAGGTTCACTGGCCAGTACAAATCCGTCGCGGCCTACCAATCGTGCGAGCAGGCCGGTTTTGCTGCCGGGGGCGGCGCACATATCGAGCACCACATCGCCTTCTTCCGGGGCCAGCATGAGCGGAGGCAGCATTGAGGAGCGGTCCTGAATGTATATCCGACCAAATCTTGCCGCTACGGATTCACCCAGCGGGAAAGGCTCTTTTTCCAGAATACGGGCCATGGAATAGAAAGGTTCCGGCCTGAATTCAAAGCCCTGTGCGCGGAGCAGTTCTTCCACTGCTTCCACATCCTTGGGCGAGCAGACAAGTCTGAAAGTTCTTAAATCTGTATTCATATAAAGTAAGTTGCGGTCGAGAGTGTGAGATATTGGGTGGACCTGGAGCAGGAATCCGCAAGAAAAAAGTAAAAATATGTAAAAAATTGGCCTGATATAACTTAAGGGAAAACAGGCTGTGATATAAAAAAACTTAAAACCCTTATAAACAGGAGTCAGAGAGATAAAACAGCAATGCCCGTTTGACAAGTGTATCATGCGGGTATCCCTATCTTTGACTTTGCGTACCGTTGCATTAGCTGCTACAAGCGTTTAACCCGTTTTTGAAAAATTGGCAGTACCGGCTGCCGACATGATGTTCTACCGGTGCGTTATTCTTGATGAATAATATTGTGTAATCACAACATATATTGACTGTAAATTTTAGTTTGGAGGATTAACGATGTCGTTTCGACGTTTGATAATTTTTTTCATTGTCGCCGTTACCATGCTGGCTGCAACTGCGGCCTTTGCAGCTGATGCCCGCACTTATGCGGTATACCCATTTGAGATCAACGGACCTGCCCAGTATAAATATCTGAGCCGCGGCGTTCAGACTATGCTGACTTCCCGTTTGAACTGGACCGGGCATTTTGAGCCTATGGCCGGTTCTGCCAATTTGAAAGAGGCAGACAAACCGAAGAACAAGGTTGAGGAAGTCAAGAATGTTCAGACTCTCGGTGTTGACTATGTTGCGCTTGGATCCGTGGTCATAGTCGGAAAACAGGCTTCTGTTGACGTACGTATGATCAATGGCGATGGAGATTCCTGGACCAAAAGTGCCGAGACTACCATTTCTGAACTTATCCCCGCAATTGACGGTATCGCACAGGATATCAAGGGACAGCTTTTTCAGAAGCCGGGTAGTCAAAAAAAGAGTGAAGAAGAGAAAAAACGTGAGGAAGCTCGTCCTGACAGCCCTGTAAACCCCGAGTTTGTTACTGCTGCTGGTGCGGGGCAAGTGCTTGAAAGTACAATCAACCCCCAGTTCAGATATCAGGGTGGAACAGAAACACCGGGCCGTTGGCGTAGCCAGACTATGAAATTCGTCAACCGTGGCGGGTTCGTAGAAGATGTGACAGGTGATGGCAAAAAAGATCTGGTTGTTCTGGGCGAAGATGAAGTGAAGGTAATGGCTATTGTCGGTCAGCACCTCAAAGAGGTAGTTTCCTACTCTTACGGACAGCGTTCTTCCGGTCTGCGGATTAGCGGTATTGATCTGGACAGGGACGGTGTTTACGAGGTTGTCCTGTGTACAGAAATAGACAGGAAACCTTACTCCTATATTATTTCCTTCAAGGGCAAGACTCCGAAAGTCCTGCTTGACCGCAATAGGAATTTTCTTTCTGTAATTAAAACTCCGCCGAACTTTACTGAAACTCTCGTGGGCCAGCGTTTTGACCCGCACAGAACATTTTATTCCAAGGACCTTGTAGAGTACTCATTCTCCAATGGTGATCTGGTTCCGATTCGTAACCTTAATGTTCCTGAGTTCAGTAACGTTTTTAACCTGACCTATCTCCCGGTTAGTGACGGCGAATACAAGGTTCTTGTTCTGAACAAACACGGGCGGATCAATCTTTACGATAAGAATCTTGAACCTATTTACGAAAGTACCGATAGTTACAACTCTGCTGCTGTAGCTATCGATACGGTTTCAAAATCCAGGGGATTTAACGAAGAGAAGAAAAGTGAACGCATGGAGCATAACTACTTTATTCCCATGCCCATTTCAATTGCCTCCATCTCCGACCCCCGTAAAAAGGAAGTTCTGTTGAATAAAGACCTTACCGTTGCCGGACAGATCTTCTCAAACTACAAAACCTTTGCTCAGGGTGAAATCCATGCTGAGTTCTGGGACGGCGTGGGCCTGAACCTTGCGTGGAAAACTCGTAGGATTAAAGGAACAGTGAGTAGCTATGGTGTCGCCGACATTGATAATGATGGTGAAGACGAACTGTATTGTATTTTGAATACTTTCCCCGGAGCTATGGGCGTTAAGCACCGTAAGACTCTGATCATAGCCTACGAACTTAAGATGGACCAATAAGTCTGTTTTTACCGGGCCTCCTGCTTCTTTGCGGGGGGCCCTTTTTATGTTATAAACCGCCATCCTTTTTCGGCGAAGCTGCCTTGCCCTGCTTCGCTGCCCAATCAAAAAAGTAAGTCCTTACAATGGAGGAAGTGTGATGAGAACCGGAAAAACTGCCGGGTTGCTTGCAGTATTTATGGTATGTGCGGCACTTTTTAGTGCTTCTGTTGTTTCTGCGGCTGATATAAGCCTCAGTTATGCCAACTTTCCGCCAGCTAAAACTTTTCCCTGTGTCCAGATGGAACGCTGGAAACAGGAAGTGGAAAAAAGAACAGCAGGTAAAGTTCAAGTTCAGACTTATCCCGGTTCTACTCTGCTCGGTGCCAAGAACACCCTGCGCGGGGTAATGCAGGGACAGGCTGATATCGGCTGCGTAAGCCTTGCCTACCATCCGGGCGTATTTCCGCTTAGTTCCGTATTTGAGCTCCCTCTTGGGTTCACCACATCCACATCCGCCAGCCTTGCTCTCTGGGATCTTTATACCAAGTACCAGCCCAAAGAATTTAAACGGTTCAAGGTGCTGACCATGTTTACTTCCGCCCCTTCCAATATCATGACCAAGGTGCCCGTTCGCAGTCTTGATGATCTTAAAGGACTTGAAGTTCGCGCTTCCGGAATTTTGTCCAAGATTCTGGAATCCCTTGGCGCTACACCGGTTTCCATGCCTATGTCCGCTACTCCGGAAGCTTTGCAGAAAGGTGTGGTTAAAGGCTTGTTCTCCTCTTTTGAGGTACTTAAGGACTTGAATTTTGCTGAGATTTGCCGTTATGAGACCGTAACCAACACTGCCGTTTATCCTTTTGCTATCATCATGAATATGAATTCCTGGAATTCGCTTCCTGATGATGTCAAAAAAGTGCTGAACGACCTTGGTCGGGAACAGGCTGAATGGACCGGAAAATACATGGATGAACATGTAAAACGTTCACTTGCCTGGGCCAAAGACAAGTACTCCATCGAGATGATCAAAATGTCTGACGCAGACATGCAGGCTGTTAAGGATAAGACCCTGCCGCTCATCGAAGACTGGAAGAAGAAAGCAGCAGCAAAAGGTGTTGACGGCGCAGCAGTTCTTTCCGATGTGGAAGAGCTTCGCGTTAAGTATGAAGGCAAGTAGTTTATTTAAAGAATATATGACCAAAGAGTCTCCCTGCCATTAATGACAGGGAGACTCTTGATATAATTATGATTGATTATCTCGAAAAAGCAGCCATTTGGATTTGTCGTGGCTTGGCAGTAATTGCCGGGTCGGCATTGACCCTGATGATCTTACTGGCCTGTGCGAACATGGTTTCGCGGGCGGTTTGGATTCCGGTTAAAGGAACCTTTGAATTGATGGGGTTTCTCGGTGCGGTTACTGCTGGATTTTCGCTTGGATTTTCGCAGCTGTACCGCAGTCATATTGCAGTGGGTCTTTTGTTCAGGCATTTCCCCGCTCATGTTCAGGTTGTGCTGGACGCATTGTCCAGCGCTGTCTCCTGCGTGTTTTTTGTTTTTTGTGCTAATGAAACCTATAAATGGGGCATGTTTCTCTATGATCTCGAGGAAGTCTCAGAAACTTTAGGTATTCATTTTTATCCCTTTGTTTTTGCCGTGGCCTTTGGCTGTCTGGCAATGTCTTTTGTTATCATGCTTGATATCATTCGTATTCTGCGCGGCAAGGAACCGCTTAAACCCGCTTAATATTATGGAACCGATTACTGTAGGAATTGTGGGCGTTCTCTGCCTGCTGCTGGTTATTCTTGTTTTGCGTGTCCCCGTGGGCTTTGCCATGGGCATTATCGGGTTTATCGGCTTTGCCAAGGTCTTGAATTTCAAGGCTGCTTACGGGATGCTGGGTACTGAAATCTGGAATGTCTTTTCGTCCTATGGATTAACAGTTATTCCGCTGTTCATCCTTATGGGGCAGATTTGTTTTTATTCCGGGGTCAACGAGCGGCTTTACAAGTCTGCATATGCATGGATGGGCCATATTCGTGGCGGTATCGCTATGGCAACGGTCATGGCCTGTGCCGGCTTCGCGGCTATCTGCGGTTCCAACACCGCCACTGCCGCTACCATGTCTACTGTGGCTTTGCCGGAAATGAAGAAATTTAAGTACAATCCCATTCTTTCCACCGGCTCAGTTGCAGCCGGGGCGACCCTTGGTGTTGTCATTCCCCCCAGTGTGGTGCTGATCATCATCGGCCTACAGACCGGGGAATCCATCAGCAGGTTGTTTATGGGCGGGGTTATTCCCGGAGTTCTGCTCTGTGCGCTTTTTCTTCTCACTGTTTACATGATGTGTGTGGCGCATCCTGATTGGGGGCCGGCTGGCAAAGAAGTTTCCTTTAAGGAAAAGCTTGCATCTCTTCCCGGTTCCATTGAAATGATCATTCTTTTTGTGTTGGTTATGGGCGGGCTTTTCGCAGGCTGGTTTACTCCCACAGAGGCAGGAGCAGCAGGTTCTGCTTTCGCATTGCTGATCAGTATTGTCTCACGGGAGATGACTTTTAAGCGCTTTACAGCTGCAGTTGGAGATACTCTCAAAGTTTCCTGCATGATCATGGTGGTAATGCTCGGCGCGGTGATTTTCGGGCGTTTTCTGGCTGTAACCCGTATCCCGTTTGAAGCTGCTAATTTTGTAGCAGCTCTGCCTATTCCTCCCACAGTGATCATTCTGCTCATCTGCGTGATCTACATCATCGGCGGTATGGTCATGGATGCTTTGGCCCTGCTTCTGATCACCATTCCCATCTTTTTCCCCATTGTCAGTGCCATGGGTTATGATCCGGTCTGGTTCGGGGTTCTGATTACCATTGTCACAACTCTTGGCGCGATTACTCCTCCGGTAGGTGTAACAACCTTCATTGTCGCCTCCATGGCGGAGGATGTGTCAATTGACCGGGTTTTTTTGGGCGTCAGTTATTTTATGATTGCTTATGTTGTCCTCGTAGCACTGATGCTTGCGGTTCCGGCGACGGTGACTTTCCTGCCAAGTTTATTATAATTTAGGATTATACGTCGGCGAAGCCAAATTAAAAGGTTTTGGGATTCTTAAACCCTTTTGTAAAAGGGTTTAAGCCGCCGGAGGCAAAATGTCCGCTGAATTTGTACAGGTAACTAAAGCCGAAGCAGGGCAGAAACTGGTTCGTTTTCTGGAACGGCGTGTGGATGGAGCCGTCCCGCGCTCTGCCATTATGCGTTGGATTCGTAAAGGTAACGTCCGTGTGGATAAAGGACGTTGCAAGCCTTTTGATCTGGTCAAAGAAGGGCAGACCGTGCGTATTCCTCCATATAAGGCAGAGGAAACTGCGCAGCATAAAAAACTTCCCGCACTCCCCATCATTTACGAAGACGATAATTATCTGGCTGTGTGTAAACCGGCAGGACTTCCTACACAGGGCGGTACCGGGCATGATGATTCCGTTGCTGACCGCCTGCTGTTTATGTTTGCGGATGCTCCCTACAAGCCTGCCCCGGCTCATCGCTTGGACCGCGATACTTCCGGTGTGATTCTGGCCGGGAAATCCCATCAGGGGCAGAAGGGTTTATCCGATTTCTTTGCCGAACATGGCGAAGGGGGTAAATTCTACCTTGCAGAGATCGAGGGCAGGTGGCCCTATGAAGGCTGGACAGAGTTGGGCGACAAGATGGAAAAGCGCGGCCCTAAGGGACGTGAAAAGGTCGTTGTCGGCTCCGGCAAGGATGCTTTGAGTTCTGTCTGTCCCGTCAAAATAGGGGATAAGTTTTCACAGCTTATTGTTAAGCTGCATACAGGACGAACCCATCAGATCAGGGTTCAGCTTTCATCGCGCGGTTTTCCTATTGTGGGTGATGTGAAATATGGCGGGCAAAAAGGGAAAATGAAACTCCATTGTCTACGAATTGAGACTCCGTGGTTCACGGCCGATTGCCTGCCGGATTGGGAAAATATGCCTGACATTTCTGATCATTATTTCGATAAACACGCTTAGAATAGTCAGGCAATTTAGTACGCATTTTTAGACAGTTGAACTCGGTTCAACTGTCTTTTTTTGTGCCTGATGGAAACTGTTGTTAATGTTTTAGATTTAAAAGTTATTGACAAACGATAATTCTTTGCCGTAATTCATGAACCATAAAACGGGTAAAAATACTCTCAAGGAGATATTGATGGATAAGATTAAGAAGATGAGCATTTTTCTGAAATATGCATTTCTGCTGGCGCTGATTACAATTCCGGCTTTTGAGATTGCCGGCTGGGTTCTTTTTGACGGTGATCCGGATGCGTATTTCATACCTGAATTTTTGCTGACCTTGGATTCTGCTTATTTAGCTCCACTGACTGAAGGACAAAAAATGTTGGGAGCTCTGGCTTCTGCTCCTTATATGGTTCTCGGCATGTTTTGTTTTTGGCAGTTGGCTAAGCTGTTCGGGCTGTATTCACAGGGACAGATTTTTACAGCCGAGAATTCAGCATGCTACAGGAAAGCTGCATGGGCATTGCTTATTGGTGAGATAGTTTATCCTTTTACTCAGACCGCGGTTACGTACATAGCAACCATGAATAATGCTGTGGGTGATCGGCTTATTTCTGTCGGATTTGATGATACGAATCTTGGAAATATCGTTGTTGCTTGTGTGATTCTAGCCATTTCTTGGGTCATGGATGAAGGACGTAAGCTTCAGGACGAAGCTGAACTCACAATTTAAGGGATTGATATGGCGATACTTATTAACCTTGATGTTATGTTGGCTAAACGAAAAGTTTCATCCAAGGAACTGGCTGAGGCGGTTGGAATTACCCCGCAGAACTTGTCTGTGCTCAAGACCGGAAAGGCCAAGGCTATCAGGTTCAGCACCCTTGATGCCATCTGCAAGTTTTTGGAGTGTCAGCCCGGGGATATTCTTGAGTTCCGGGATGAACAAGGAAGTGTAAATATTTAAGGACTCCCCTTATTCCGGCCGGGTTATGGTTGTTCCGGCTTGCGGCAGAACCGGGGAAATCCGGTTCTGCATTTTTTATTCGCTGAAACCGGGAAGGAAAATAATGTCTGCTAAGCATGAAAATAGAAATATTGACGTAAATTCTCTCAAAGAGGGGCAAATGGGTAAATGGAAAAAGCTGATTTTTCTCTTGGCTCTGGTTGCTATTGTCGGAGGCATACTTGTGGCAGTTCTTGATGGCAATGAGGAAGTGGTTGAGTACAAGACCGCTGTTGCCCGTGTCGGCAATTTCACTGTTGATGTCGCTGCCAGCGGAACTTTGCAGCCGCGGAATAAGGTTATTGTTGGCTGTGAAATATCAGGAACAATCGATAAAATTTTCAAAGATTACAATGACAAAGTTGTTAAGGGTGAACTTCTGGCTCGAATGAGCACTGATGAATTGCAGGCCCGTGTGAATCAACTGCGGGCGGCTCTTGAGTCTTCACGCGCTAATGTGCGTAAATCGCAGGTCGATTTGAAGGACAAAAGAAATGAGTGCACGCGCATGGGCAACTTGCGCCAGAAAAATGCGATCTCTCAAAAGAAATTGGATAGTGCGATTACTGCCCGCGATATGGCAGATGCCCACCTTGCCGAAGCAAGGGCTATGGTCCGTCAGGCTGAAGCAAATTTAAATGAAGCTGAAGCAAATCTTAAAAAAGCATCAATATCTTCGCCAATCGATGGTTTGGTTCTTACCCGTCACGTTGAGGCCGGTCAGGCTGTTTCGTCGGGGATGAGTACCCCGGAGCTTTACACATTGGCGACCAGTCTAAGGGAAATGCGCCTTGAGCTGAATGTTGATGAAGCCGATGTGGGAAAGATCAAAGCCGGTCAGAAAGCAGTATTCACTGTTGATGCTTATGAGGGAAGAAAGTTTCCTGCCAAGTTTATCAAGCTGCGCTATGCCCCGCAGCGGGTGCAGGGTGTAGTTACCTACGTGGGAATATTTTCTGTGGACAATCGGGATTTATTGTTGCGTCCGGGAATGACCGCCGCGGCTAAGATTGAAATTGAACAGGTTCGCGATGAATTGATCATTCCCAACGGGGCCTTGCGCTTTTCTCCAGCGGATGCCGTTCCTGAGAGTGCCATCAATACTCCTTCCTCAAAAAATGCCAACATATGGGTTCTCAGGGACGGCCTTCCGCAAAAGGTGGCGATTCGTAAGGGGAGGACCAATGGTCGCTTCACCCAGATTGTTGGTGGGCAGCTCTCTGAAGGGGATGCGGTCATTCTTTCTCGTGTCGAAGCTGTGTCTGAAAGCAGTATGATTCTATCCTTAGAGTAGGCAGGCAGGGAAATGATTGAACTCAAGAACATTACACGGATTTACAATACTGGCGGTGCCGAGGTGCGCGCACTGGACGGTATAGATATGACCATTGAAAATGGTGAATTTGTGGCTGTCATGGGCAGCTCAGGCTCTGGAAAATCAACTACTATGAATATTCTCGGCTGTTTGGATGCGCCTTCGTCAGGAAGCTATTGTTTTGAAGGTCTTGAAGTTACTTCCTTGAGCCGGAGTCAGAAGGCCCGTTTGCGCCGCAGATATCTTGGTTTTGTTTTTCAGGGATTCAATCTGCTAAGCCGGACAACTGCCCTTGAAAATGTAGAACTGCCTCTGGTTTATCGAGGGTTAGGCAAGAAAGAACGGCGTAATATGGCCTATGCTGCGCTTGATAAAGTCGGGCTTGCCGACCGGGCAATGCATACCACCACGGAAATGTCCGGCGGTCAGCAGCAGCGCGTAGCCATTGCCCGGGCTATTGTTTGCAATCCATTTCTATTGCTTGCCGATGAGCCAACCGGAAACCTCGATTCAGCCCGTAGTTCAGAGATTATGCAATTGCTGACTTCATTACAGGCCGAGCATGGCATTACGGTAGTCATGGTTACCCATGAACCGGAAATGGCACTCTGGGCCTCGCGCACCATTGAGTTCCGTGATGGGAAGATAATTAAGGAAGGTCATTGATGTTTTTGCAAGCTGTATTGCTTTCTTTTCGCACACTTCTGCGTAACAAGCTTCGTTCCTGTTTGACAGTGCTTGGGATTGTTATCGGTGTAGGGTCGGTTATCGCTGTCGTTGTAATTGGTCAGGGCGCCAGCAGAAAGCTGACTAATGAGATTTCCAGCCTCGGGAGTAAGATGATTATGATCTATCCTGATGAGGAAAACGGGGTGGGGTTCGCCGGGGAGACTTCTAATCTGGTCCCCTTCAAAAATTCAGATGTTGAAGCCATCAAACGAGAATTCCCTGATTGCGGCGGGGTTGCACCTGTTTCCGAATCCGCAGTGGTTGCGGTGTTCGGGAACAACAATTGCCGGACAGCGATGACTGGAACTGAGAGCAGTTATTTCACCATCAGGAATTGGCGGGTTAAATCGGGCAGGTTTTTCAACACCAGTGAAGAAAGAGCGGGTAAATCTGTCTGTATTATCGGTGAGAAGGTCAGCAAGAATCTTTTTAAGGGAATGGACCCCATTGGCTCGTTCATCCGTGTAGACCGCTTTGCTTATCAGGTCATCGGAGTGCTTAAGTCTAAAGGCGGATCAATGGCCGGCAAGGAACAGGATGATATTGTTCTTGTTCCCCTCAAAGTCTTTCAGCGGAGAATTTCCGGCAATAAAGAGGTGGGGATGATTATTGTGGGCTGCGGTCCCGGTCAGGACTCCACCGCGCTCAAAAGGCAGCTCAAGCAGGTTATGCTTGAACGACGCCCTGTTCCGCCCGGACACGGTAATAATTTCTCCATTGAAGATATGAAAGAGATCATTAAGACCGTTAAAAAACAGACCCGGATTTTTACGACATTTATAAGCGCCATTGCAGCCATAAGTCTACTTGTCGGCGGGATTGGGATCATGAATATTATGCTCGTTTCAGTAACAGAGCGGACCCGTGAAATCGGTATACGCATGGCGGTGGGAGCGCAAGAAAAGGACATTCTGGTACAGTTTCTGGTGGAGGCGGTGGTTCTTTCCCTTTTCGGCGGGTTGCTGGGTATCTCTCTCGGGCTGTTGCTTCCATTGTCCGTGACCGGATATATGAAGATCCCATTTGTTGTTGATATGCGCATTATCATGGTCAGTTTTCTGTTTTCAGGATTGGTCGGTATTGTTTTCGGATATTTTCCTGCGCGGCGCGCAGCCCGGATGAATCCTATTGATGCCTTGCGGCATGAGTAACTGTTCCGACGAACTTAGTTAATATAAAAATCCCCGCAACCATAAGGCTGCGGGGATTTTTGTAGTTCGAACTAAGCTTTGAATTATTTCTTGGCTTTTTTCTTGGGCGGCTTAACCTTACCGGTCTGTTCCATCATGTCGCGTTCTGCGGACGGGGCGCGGTGTACAGGTTTCATGTACAGGCTGTTAGTCGGGCAGTGGTCAACGCAGATGGAGCAGTAGACGCATGCGAAAGGATCGCAGATCCATGTTCCGGTACCGCTATCTTTATCTTTAGTGACGGTAATGCACTGTGAAGGGCATTTAATCTGACATTTTTTGCAGAAAATGCACTCGTCAATGTTATTGAACAGTTCACCTCTGTAGCGTTCAAAAGGCTCGCGTTTCTCGATGGGGTACATGCGAGTGGAGCTTTTTTGAAGGAGGTTCTTCAGTACAGTGGGAGTCATGTTAAGCATGTCTCGGCCTCCTAGCGTTCCGTGCAGCTGATGCACGGGTCGATTGACAGAATGATAACCGGAACATCAGCCAGTTCGCAGTTGGGAAGCATCGCCAGGAGAGGCGGAATGTTCGCAAACGTGGGAGTTCTGATGCGGACCCTGTCAAGGAACTTCTTGCCGCTACCTTTCAAGTAGTAGAGGCATTCACCGCGGGGCTGTTCCACGCGGGTTATAACTTCGCCTTCGGGGTTACCCTTGCAGGGAGCTGCAATGTCGCCCTGAGGAAGTCCGGCAATGGCCTGTCTTACGAGGTCTGCGGACTGCAGGGTTTCCCGGAAACGTACTGTGGAGCGTGCCCAGCAGTCACCGTCGGTTTCGACAATGGGTTCGAAGTCGATTTTATCAAATGCTGCGTACTTCAGGAGACGCATGTCGGAAGCAACACCGCTACCGCGCAGGGTCGGGCCTGCTGCGCCGAGGTCATAGGCCTGCTCTTTGGTAAGAGTGCCGACGCCCTTGGTGCGTGCGCATACAGTGTAGTCGTTGAGGATGGTGTTCTGGATTTCCTTGATTTCCTTTTCACAGGTATCAACTTCGGAAAGGATCCAGGAGCACATCTCAGGAGTCAGGTCCTGACGGACACCGCCGACTACGTTAACGGAAGTGATAACGCGGCTACCGGTAGTAGCTTCATTGATGTCCATAATGCGTTCACGGATGCGCCAGAACTGCATGAACAGGGCTTCGAAACCGAAAGCATCGGCAAAGAGACCCAGCCAGAGCAGGTGGCTGTGCATACGGTGAAGTTCGGACCAGATGGTGCGGAGGTATTCGGCTCTTTCGGGAACCTCGATACCCATCATTTCTTCAATGCCCTGACAGTAGCACATTGAGTGGATGTTGGAGCAGATACCGCAGACGCGTTCAACGACCTGGATCATCTGGTGGTAATCGCGGATTTCAGCGAGTTTTTCCAGACCCCTGTGAACGTATCCGAGTGCGGGAATGGCCTCCAGTACGATCTCGTCTTCCACGACAAGCTTCACATGCAGCGGCTCCGGGAGAACCGGATGCTGCGGACCGAAAGGTATGATGGTACGTGCCATAATTTACCCTATAGTTGTTATCGTCTTGGGTTCATCCGGGAAGACGAGTTATTTATTTACTTTCATCGCCTTTGTGTTGTTGCACATAGGGATGATGGTTACTTCGTCGTCAAGGTACAGCTTGCGGCCGAAATCGAGTACGAGGCCGTCGAACTTGATGCCGAACTGGTCCTGTATTTCGTTTTCGATGAGCAGTGCTGCGAAGTACACGCCGCTGATGGAGGGCACGGGTTTATCCATGTCCACGGTCAGGCGCAGGTTGGTGAGTACTTCATTTTTATCAAAGTGGTAGATAATATCCGCCTGTCCGTCACTGAGGGTGGTGCAGGTGAAGGTGACCATGCGCTGCCCGTCACTCTTCATTTTGGATACTTCGCCTACCAGGCTTTCCAGAGTTATATCTATTTGATTTTCAATCACGATCTTACCCCTCGTAATGTTTAGCCTTTAAGGCCTTCAAACTTGGCAAGGGCTGCGACCACGCCGTCGATGATGGCTTCGGGTTTCGCCGGACAGCCGGGAACGTAAACATCAACCGGGATTACCTTGTCGACTCCGCCGAGAACGTTATAGCATTCGCGGAAAACACCACCGGAAAGGCCGCAGGCACCGATGGCGATAACACCTTTAGGATCAGGCATCTGATCATAGATGTTGCGCAGGACCTTGGCGTTCCTGTGGTTGACGGTTCCGGTTACCAGAAGGACATCGGCATGCTTGGGGTTACCCACGTTGACAACACCGAAACGTTCAACGTCGTACAGCGGTGTCAGGCATGCCAGAACTTCAATGTCGCAGCCGTTGCAGCTTCCGCAGTCAAAATGCATGATCCACGGAGACTTGGCGCGTGAATTTTCAATGAATTTCTTGAACATAAGCTTAACCTGCGTACAGCCAGATGAGGTTGACGAAAGACATGGCCAGACCGATGCTCCATACGTACTTAAGCATCCAGCGCCAGGTCATGCGCGCCATAGTGTTATCAATGACCAGCTCTGCAAAGTAGGTGGAGGCGATCAAGAGTACGCAACCTACCAGGCTGGTGTGCCAGAAGAGGGCACAGATACCGAGAATGAAGATGGTTTCATACCAGTGGCCGATTTCGATGATGCCAAGGTAAGGACCGGAGAACTCGGTAAGCATACCTTTAACCAGCTCCTGGTGCCCGTGGTGGGAAGTGGAGAAGTCAAAGGGGGATTTTCTTAGCTTAATGGTCAGAGCATAACCGAGGACTACGAACATGAGCGGCAGCTGCACAAGCAGAGGCTGTTCGTAGGCCAGAATTTCATCAATCCTGAAGCTTCCGGTTACCATGAAGATGGACGCGAAAACGAGGATGAGGAGCGGTTCGTAGGTCAGGACCTGAATCAGTTCGCGCTGGGAACCGACCTGGCTGTAAGGGGACGGAGTGGAAAGACCACCCATGACCAGGAATACAGCGCCGATTGCCTGAACGAAGAAGATCAGGAGCAGGTCGCTTCCGGCAAAGAGCAGACCTACGGACAGGGCTGCTGCAATGAGGTAAACCCATGAGCAGAAAACCTGCCAGAAGTTGCTGACAATTTTGTCTTTGCCGAACAGTTTTGCAACATCGTAGAAGGGCTGCAGGATCGGGGGGCCGAAGCGGGACTGAAGACGCGCAGTAAGGCGTCTGTCAAGACCGGCAATAAGGCCGCCCAGAATAGGAGCAATAACGATGCCGAGTATGATGAGAATTAGAGTTTTCATTACAGAGCCCCTCCCAGCATAAGAACGATGAGAGCAAGAGCAACAAAGTTGACCCAGAGGGTGAGTTTTTCTTCACCGAAGAACTCTTTCATGTAGTAGTTGCTTGCCTTGAGTTCTACCGGGCTGTTCATGGGTCCGATGAAGGACTGAACTCCGGCTTCAGGGACGTTGGCACCACACATGTAAGTCTGGGAAGTCTTATCGGTTGCAGACTTCTTGGTCTCAATCCATGAGTAGATGAACGCGGCAGCAAGGATGATGAAGATGGGGTATACAGCAAAGACACCGATGGGTGATGTGAATACGCCAGCAGTAATTTCAAAGGACTTGCCGACCATAGGCTCAATGAGCTTGGTGTAAATGACAGGTGAGAAGAAAGACAGAACCACTGCGATACCCGCAAGAGCGGTCAGGGTCAGTCTTGTCAGCACACTCTGGGATTCTGCGGGAACTTTGTCGCGCAGAGGAGCGGTGAGCAGGATACCTGCCCAGCGAGCCCAGAATACGAGTGAAACCGCACTACCGAGAGCGAGCATGGTAATTACGAACATGTCGCCGGATGCGGATTCGATAGCCATCCACTTACCGAGCAGAACACCGAAGGGGGGCAGGAGCATGGTCATGACGCCCACGATGGTAATGATCGCAGTACGGGGCATCTTGAGGTACAGGCCGTGCATGTCTTCAATGTCGCGGCTGCCGATGCCGTGCTCAATTGTGCCTACGCACAGGAAGAGCAGGGCCTTGGAGGCTGCGTGGAAGATAATCAGGATGATTGCTGCGGTGATGGCCCAACTGGTATTCAGGCCGGCACAACAGATAATCAAACCGAGGTTACTGATAGTAGAGTAGGCAAGGATTTTCTTGCCGTTGCTCTGGCTGACCGCAATGGCAGCACAGGCAAGGAAGGTAAAGGCACCACAGAGAGCTATACCCTGGCTGAGGAAGGTTCCTGCGTAAGCGGGAGCGAGTCTCAGGACGATGTATACACCGGCCTTAACCATGGTGGAGGAGTGAAGCAGCGCGGAGACCGGAGTCGGCGCAACCATCGCTCCGAGCAGCCAGCTCTGGAAAGGAACCTGAGCGGCTTTCGTGAAACCTGCGAGACAGAGCAGGCCCAGAGGAGCAAGCATGAGGCCGCCCATGGGACCGGCCTGAATGATGACCTGAAGGTCAAGGGTGCCGGTTTCAGCGTAGGCCCAGATCATACCGAAGACGAAAGCAACACCGCCGAGTGCGTTAAGCATCAGGGCGCGGGTAGCATTCTTGACCGCAATCTGTGTCTGGTCATGCCCGATGAGCATGAAAGAGCAGAAGGTGGTCACTTCAAAGAAGAAGTAGAGCCAGAGAATGTTGTTGGAAAGGACCAGCCCGTTCATTGCTCCGAGGAACAGAACGAGAAAGAAAAAGAATTGCGGCTGGCGGGATTTTACCAAGTGCATGTGTTCCTCATGCTCCTTCATGTACGGAATCGCGAAGAAACAGATCAGCGATCCGATGACGGAGATGACGGCAACCATGATAAGGGAGAGGCTGTCCGCAAAGATAGCGGGAGTCTCGACCGCATGGTCGACGATGAACAATTCAAACGCAGCAAGCGGAACGATCTGTAAGATCACGAAGATCTTGATCATCTGATTTTTGAGTTTGAAAGCGTAATAGAGCATTACGAAAAGCAGGGCAAAATCCGCCAGGGTTATGAGGGAATCCCAGCTGATTCCTACAATTGTACCTGGAGAATAGGTAAAAGTCCCTTGACCGAGCAGGGCAAGGGAGACCGCGGCAAGAACTACACCTGTAGCAAGGACGATCAGGGATCTGATCGCGCTTACTCGCAGAAAGTAGCAGCCGACAGCAGCCACCAAGGGCAACAAGATGGCCAGAACTAACATCATGGGCAACATACGGACCTCACTGTAACGCGATGTTGTACCAGATTTTGGAAAAAGTGCCTCAGCCGTGTTAACTTTTTAGGTTTTGTGCAACTCTTGAAAATGTTTCACAATTATCACCTAAACTGTACAAATTAGTCTTCAAAATTCGAGGAAAAGTCAACAGCTAATTGAGATGAAATGGGTTTATGTACCTATAGAAATTGCTGATAATTGAAAATTATTTTGTGAAAAATTTAACCATCTCATCAGGTGATAGTGGTTAAATCTATTGTTAATGCCAATTTTTCAAGATAGAAACTATGCTATGAATAGATGGGGATTTGTGAATAATCGAATTTTGCGGCTGGTTATTTTTTGCTGTTCGCTGATTTTGGCCTCCGGGTGCGGCAAAAAGGTGATCGGACCTCCCGGTATAGAAGGAGGCGGGCGTATTTCGCATCCATCGTTGAAGTCGTCGGTGGTCAAAAGTGCGCGGTCTCAGGTCGGCAAACCCTACAAGTGGGGAGGATCTTCACCCAGTGAGGGCTTTGATTGTTCCGGACTGGTCTGGTGGGTCTATCAGCGCCATGGAATCAGTATCCCGCGGGTTTCGTGGCAGCAGAAGGGAGTAGGTAAGGCTGTGCGTAGAAATGAAATTCAGGCCGGGGATATTGTTCTTTTCAAGATTCCCGGACAGAGCAAAAGTCTGCATACCGGGATATATTCCGGGAATGGCTACTCATTTATACATAGTCCCAAGAGCGGGCATAGGGTTCGTGAAGAGTCCATGGAAAAGAATTACTGGCGCAAATATTTTTTCGGGGCGCGTAGAGTCATTAATTAAAAAAAGGGAGCCTGTATTACAGACTCCCTTTTTGTTTAAATCTTCTTATATGTCCTGAAGCTACTGAACTGTAGAACAAGTCGGGGGCTGGATGTGTGCGCCACTTCCGGCATTACCCAGTCTTTCCACATAGTTTTTGACTTCATCCTGCTCTCTCCAGCCGGAATAGAGTTCCTGCCAGTCATTGAAGGTCATAACTTCGGATTCAAGGTAGGATTCGTGTCCTTTGATCCAAAGGTTGAAGAGATACATCTCCATTTTGAAATCTTTGGAGTCGAAAACTTTGGGAACAATCTTGTTGTTGTACTTGGTACCGTCAAAGCGTGCGCCGATGAATGAGCAGACGGTGTTCATGGATTTCTGCTGGTCGATTTCCTCATTGTTCATCAGGTCGAGCAGGCCTTTCAGGTTGGGGTATTCCTTATCAATCTGAGTACAGACTTCTTCCGGGACCTTTACTGTCAGTTTCTTGCCTTCTTCAAAGATGAAGTAGAATCTCATCCAGTGGTCAAACATGAAAACTTCGGATATATCTTCGACAGCTTGGTTGAATGCTTTATTTGGCTTGGCTTTTTTCATGGTTTTCTCCTCACAGGATTTTCGCCGGAGGGTGTTTACTCTGCTTCCGGCAGGGAAAGTTTTATATGTTCATGATGCGGACTGTAGTCAAGGGGTAAAATCAAGGCTGTCTGAAAATTTCTATAAATATCGGAGAGTTAGTTTGTGAAAAAAATATTTTGCTGAATATAGGGCGGTGTATGGACAATTGTGTTAGCTTAAGTTCTTTACAATTGCACCCTTTCTAGGGTACTGACACCTTCTTTGCAGCATATAATCGTGCAGCAAGTACGAAAAAAATATTCAGGAGGTCCTCCAAATGGGTAGGCACAAAAAGATTGAAAGAAAGAAAGAGCTTCAGCGTAAACGTCATCGTAGAGCTAAAAGAATCAAAGCTCGCATCGCAGAAGCAAAGGCTGCAGCAGCCAGCTAAGTTATTTTACTGTTCTGTTTCAGTCCCCGCGCAGGCTTAGGTCTGCATCAAGCGGGACTGATCCGGTTCAGCCCCCTCATATTCAGGGACAGGTCCGCCAGCCTCAATCGAGAGGTGTGGCGTGCCTTTTTTTATTGGAGGGTATTATGCCGATTTATGAATACCAATGTCATGAATGTCAGCAGATATTTGAAGAATGGCAGACAAGCTTTGAAGATAAGGAGCTGGAATGCCCGGTCTGCGGTGGTTTAGCCACTAAGGTCCTTTCCCATTCCTCCTTCGTGCTTAAGGGCGGAGGCTGGTATTCTTCCGGGTACTGTAAAACCGACTCGGCTGCCGGGAAAACCGGTAACTCCAGTCCGGCGGGAAGCGGTACCACTGCATCCACATCCTCGGATTCTTCCGCAAAGAGTTCCGACAGCGCATCAAGCTAGCTGATAAAGGCCAGACGGCCCGGTGTATGCCGGGCCGTCTGTTTTTTTGAGCTTAGAACTCTGACCGATAAAATTACCCTGTGTCTTGTTCCGGCCTGCTGTTTATAATATGGTTGGCCCTGGTCGTCTTAAACATTACCTTTACTTTCAGAACAACTAACCGGAATTGGTAAAATGATTGAAAGATATACCCGTCCCGCTATGGGTGAACTGTGGACTCTGGAGAACCGCTTCAGAGTGTGGCTCGAAGTTGAAATCGCTGTCTGCGAGGCATGGCACAAACTTGGCCGTATCCCCGCTGAAGACATGGAGATCATCCGCGAAAAAGCTGATTTCGAACTGGATCGCATCCTTGAGATCGAAGAAAAGACCAAGCACGATGTTATCGCCTTCCTGACCGCAGTGGAAGAGAAAGTAGGTCCTTCCTCCCGCTTCATCCACCTTGGCTGCACTTCTTCCGATATTGTCGATACCGCCAACGGAGTTATGCTCAGCCGTGCCGGGAAGATGATTCTGGACGACCTTGATGAATTTCTGGAAGCCCTTAAGGAAATGGCTTACGCCAACAAGGGCCGCATGTGCATGGGCCGTACTCACGGTATCCACGCCGAGCCCACCAGCTTCGGTCTGAAAATGACCGGCTTTTATGCTGAGTTCTCCCGTCATCGTGAGCGCATTGCCGATGCATTGAAGAGCGTCAGTGTTGGTAAAATTTCCGGTGCAGTGGGAACCTATGCCATGCTTGACCCTGAGGTGGAGCGCATTACCTGCGAACTGCTCGGTATCGGTGTAGACCCCATTTCCACCCAGATTGTGCAGCGTGACCGCCATGCGGACTTCTTTACTGCACTGGGCCTGCTCGGTGGCGGTATTGAGCGTCTCGGCGTAGAACTGAGACACCTGCAGCGTACCGAGGTTCTGGAAGTTGAGGAAGGTTTCAGCAAGGGCCAGAAAGGTTCTTCTGCAATGCCTCATAAAAAGAACCCCATCTCCGCTGAAAACCTCTGCGGTCTTTCTCGTCTGCTGCGTACCAACGGTCTTGTTTCCATGGAAAACATGCCTCTCTGGCACGAGCGCGACATCAGCCATTCCTCTGTGGAAAGAGTCATTATGCCTGACTCCACCATCCTTGCCGATTACATCCTCGGCCGTATGACCGGAGTAATTAAAAGACTGAAGATTAATGGCGACAACATGGATCGCAACCTTATGGCTTCCTACGGTCTGTTCTACTCCCAGCGGGTTCTTATCGCGCTGGTTGAAACCGGGCTTGAGCGTCAGAAGGCTTACGAGATGGTTCAGAAAGTTGCTATGCACTGCTGGGAAAATAAGGTCTCTTTCCCTGATGAAGTGCGCAAGGATGAAACTATCAATTCTCACCTTGATAGTGGCGCCCTCGATGAAGCTTTTGATATGGGCTATTATACCCGTTATGAAGATATGATCTTCAAAAGAGTATTCGGTGAATAGCTTGGAAAGTTTTATTTTGAACTGATTTTTAGGCTCGGCGCAGTTGTTTAGGCTGCGCCGGGTCTTCTTTTTTGCAGTACTTCTACATTCATGTTAGGGTCTTAAAAAGCTACTTTTGAATAATGAAAAAGTGTTGTAAGGAAGCTGGTTGTAAATACGTCTTTTGCAGTTTTGTAGTGGCGTAAGTAATTGATTAGTGGATCAAAATTTGGTGATGTTTTGGTTCGACCTTAATAAATGTTATTTATTACGTCATATTGCTTTTTAGGCGATGGAGTGTCGGGTTGGGAATGAAGTATTTTTTTAGAGTGTTTACGGCAGCCATTTTGTTGCTGGCAGGTCTTACTTCTCTTGCATTTTCTAAGGGATGGGAACCTGTAATTGACCCGACCCCGCTGGTCCCTGATTATGTCCTTGCTGTTGATAAGGAATCACAAAAACTGCACTTGCTTGTCCATAAAAGTCCGTTTCATGCTGAGGCCAGCTTTACCTGTGCCACAGGTCAGGTCGCCGGTGACAAGGTTGTGGAGGGTGATCTCAAGACTCCTGAAGGTATTTACTTCACTACCGGAAAAAGGACCGGTCTGAAAAATTATACCTTATATGGAAAAATGGCTTTCCCTTTGAATTTCCCTAATCCGGTAGACCGTATCAAAGGCAAGACCGGATATGGAATATGGATTCATGGCCGGGGAAAAGAGCTTGTTCCCATGGATACTCAGGGATGTGTGGCTCTTGTAAATTCTGATATGGACTATCTGGATGAGAATATTAAGCCCGGTGCGCCTGTCGTTATCGGTGAGAAAGTAGGTTGGAATAACGGCACTGCTGATCAGTCTGTTGAAGCCCTTGAACTGGGTGATCTCGTTCATAAATGGGCTGCAGACTGGGAAGACCGTGATGATGCTTTTTTTGCCGCTTATTCCCCGGAGCTGTTTGCAAAGTCTGAAAGACGTTCGTTCAAGGCTTTTGAGAATAGGAAGAAAAGGATTTTTGCCCGGGCCGGATGGATTGATATTGAGCTGTATAACCTGCGTGCGCTACGCGGTCCCGATTATTGGGTAACCTGGTTTGACCAGTATTATCGCTCCGGCAGACTTTCTTCTTCATCTTCCAAAAGACTTTACTGGCAGAAAGTGGATGGACAATGGAAGATTGTAGGCCGTGAGTATGGTCCTTCGATTCATTCACTTAAGAATAAATATCTCGCTACCAAGCGGGAAGGCGTTGAAAAATTTCTCAATAAATGGAAGGAAAGCTGGCTTTCGGCAGATATGGATGAATATATTTCTTTTTATGATTCCCGCGCCAAGCAAGGGCGCAGGAGGGGGGCTGATTCCATCAGGAAGAATAAGACTTCCATTTGGAAAGAACGCAAGCCCGCATCTGTTGAATTCGGTAAGTTTTCGTTGCGGGAGCATCCTAAAGGGCTGCTGGCTGTTTTCAAACAGAAATATTCGGATTCTTCCGGATACAGTGATAAGGGATTAAAAAAACTGGTTATCCGTCCTGAAAATGATAGCTGGCGGATTGTTGACGAACAATGGAGAAAGCTCTGATGGGCAATACCAAGTACAATGTTCTTTTCATGCGCGACGATGATACCGTTAAACGCTACCGCCTTAGCCCTTTCTGGTTGAAAGTTCTTTTCTGGGTTGTGTTTATGCTTGCAGTATGCGCCGGTGCCGGGGCATGGGCGGGATACACTTTCTGGAGTGAGAATGATCAGCTGAAGCAGGAGAAGATTGAGTTGCAGAAGGCACTCAACGATGCTTCCGTGCAGCTTGAGCGGCTGGAGAACGTCAACAAAATACTTGATTCATATGATCCTAATGAATTGCAGTCTCTGCTGGCCGCTGTTCCGGTAGAAGAAAAAAGGGTGGAGTCCACCCCTGTAGTGGATCTGAATAAGCTGCTTTTCTACAAGAACTTGATGCGCGCCGGAGTGGAGAATGTTAAGGTGCGTAAGTCCGGTGACAGTCTGGCTTTGAGTTTCGATCTTAATAATTTGCAGACTGCTTCGGCTTTGAGTGGTCTTGCTACAGTTGAGTTGATCGAAAATAACGGCAAAGGTGTCCAGATCAAGGCTAACCGCAATGACATGTCTTTTCATATCCAGCGGTTTAAGGTTGTCCGCACTCGCTTCGGTCTGCCTTCCGGGAAGTCCCTGAAAGATGTCTACGGTATCAGGTTGATGATCACTACTAAAAAGGGTGAGTTGATTTTCAGTGAAGTATATCCTCTGTCGCGCGTTCTTAATTAGTCTTTTTGCACTGTGCCTTGCCTTTCCGGCTGCGGCACAGCAGGTAAGGAACTATACCTTTTTTGAAGGTACGCAATATCCGCTTCGGGTTACGTGGGTTTTCGGTAACGAGCCGGGACCGACAATCATGGTCCAGGGCGGTATTCAGGGTGATGAGCTTTCAGGCTTTTTTACAGCCCAGTTGCTGACCCGCTGCACCGTGCGCAAGGGAAATCTGATCATTGTTCCCCGTGCCAATGAGCCTTCTATTTTACGCCGGACCCGACAGATTAACGTCGACTTGAACCGTCGTTTCGACAAGGAATATAACAGTTTCTACGAGGATCGTCTTGCCCGGGCGATTCGTTTTCTTATCGGTGGAGCTGATGGTTTTATCCATCTTCACGAGGGAAGTGGATTCTACAATCCCAAGTATGTTAATAATTTGCGCAATCCCAATCGCTATGGACAGTCATTGATCATCGATGCTGCGGTTTACAAGGACATCCAACTGGCTGAAATGTGCGAACGAACTATCGATAAGCTCAATAGTGAAATAAATAATAAATCTTATTGGTTTACACTTTTCAATACCAAAACATTCGCTAAAGCCACACAGTACCCTGAAATGTTGAAATCCCTGACCTGCTATGCTTTGCATGAGCGGGGGATTCCGGCCATGGCTGTTGAAGTCAGCAAGGATATCATGGATCTGGGCTGGAAGGTTGGCCAGCAGTTGCGGGCGACGGTCTTCCTGTTGCATGAATTCGGTCTTGAGCTCGAAGTTCCTGATTTCTCTTTTCCTAAATCCCAGAACGGGCAAGGCGTTGAAGTCCTGATCAACGGTAAGCCTTTGCGAGGAAAAAGCATTGAGCTGGTGCGTGGGGCACCTGTTTCAACATCCGGCAAGACTCTTGTTGACTCCGGGCTGGAACCGGCTGTGGCTGTCTTTGCCAGCGACCGTCCGAACCTAAATCTGCTCACCGCTCCGCGTATGGCTTTGTCTCAGTTTCCTGAACTGGAAGTGCGTATTGACGGAAACAGACAGGCCACGACTAATGTGCGCTGGAAGGGAAGCAAGCCTGATCTGCCGGAAGTAAACGGTCCGGTCTTCCTTTGCTGGCTGAATGGTCAGCCTCAGTTCATTAGTGCCGGGGGAACACTGCAAGCAGTTGAAGGCGATCAGATTATTCTGGAAGGAATCCTCGGCAGCAGCAAAGAGGAAGTCTTAAACCTTAAGGGCTTTGTTGCTTCCGTTATGGTTAACAGCGGGCAGGATGTCGGACACGAGATTATAGCTGATCCATCCAATTTCATGGAAAAATACATGCTTAAAGGTCCTGACGGAATTTCCCGTTACCGGGTTGTGAGAGAAACGCCCGGTAAAAAGCGTACCGAATTTTATCTTGCTATCGTGCCGCGCGAAATCAAGGCTCTTGAGTTGGCTGATGAAGACGGCAGGTCTGAATTTATCAACTGGACAGATGGAGAAATCAGGCCGGTCAGCCCTGATTCCTATGTATTAAAAGATGTTTGGAGTAACGGCGAACGTTGCAAAATCCAGCCTTTTGTTGATAATATCCCAATTTCATGGGGTGAAACTTTTGATGTCCGGGCCGGAAAGGAAACGGTCTTGACCATGCGTCATACCACTACCTTTGTCCCTGTTGGGCGGATGGTGTTCAAGGGAACGGACTATCTACAGACTGAGCTTGAGCAGTAAATGAAAGAAGCTGGAAGGGAGAAGTGTGATGAAGCCTGAATTTGAAACCTGCTACGTTAATCTTCCCCTGCGCTATATCTACAATTCTCCAGAATACCTTGATTTTTTTATTGAAAATTCAATTCAGCCCGAGTTGGGGTTGGATTGTTTGGGCGATGAATGTTTGAGTATGGATTGGCTGATTTCCATACGAGATCGTCTTGCAGAAGCCGAATTGAAATGCACGGTACATTTGCCGTTTCTTGATCTCAAACCGTCCAGCCTGAATCCTGCCATCCGTAACGCATCCATCGATACTCTGCTCACCGCATTTGAGCTGGCAAGATTTTTCTCTCCGCAGCGGATGGTTTTACATCCGTCATTTACTTCTTGGCTGGAGCCGCCGCTTTTTGAACGGTCCTATGTCAATTGTGTGGAAGGTATACGTCGTTTAAGTAATTCATGGCCGGACCATCCGCCGCTCTGCCTTGAGAATACTTATGAATTTACACCGGACGCTATTACGAGACTGGTCACAGATCTGGACCGTGAGAACATAGGCATCTGCTTTGACCTTGGGCACTGGTTTTCCTTTTCCAAGGGAGCAGAGAATGATGATTTCGATTTCTGGTTTAATGCCTTTGCACCGTACATCAAGCATGTACATCTGCATGATAACCACGGTAGCAAGGATGAGCACCTTGCTCTCGGGCGGGGAAGTATGAATTGGAATTACATAATCACGCGTATCGGCGAATTAGATCCCTTGCCTACTTTCACCCTTGAGCCGCACAACCGTGAAGATTTTGATGTAACGTATTCCTATTTTCGCAAACATGTAGCTTCTAAGTTGTTTTGAATAACTGAATTTTAGACAAAAAAAATCCCCGCAAAGTTCAACTTTGCGGGGATTTTTTGGTTTAATTATCTTAAGTTCCGATCATTTTTTCAGGCAGATAGAATACGATTTCCGGGAATATTGTTACCAGAATTACCATCAGGACCATGATTACAAAGAACGGGAAGGTTGCCTTTAGGATGTCTTTTACATCGTCACCGGTAATGTACTGAATGACGAAGATGGAGAATCCAACCGGCGGTGTTACCTGCGACAGCTCAACCATGAATACTACGAAGATACCGAACCAGAGCGGGTCGAAACCTGCTGCGGTTACAATGGGCAGCACGATGGGCAGGGTCATGACCACAATGGATATACCATCAAGGATCATGCCCAGCATGACGTACATGATGCCGAGTACGACGATAAGCATGTATGGCGAAAGGTTCAGGGTGGCGATGTATTTACTGAGCGCCGTTGCAATACCGAGGAATCCGACTACTTGAGAAAGGAAAGCCGCACCGCAGATAATAAAGCAGATCATACCGCTGGTCTTTACTGCTGAAAGCAGGGCTTCTTTGAAATTGGACAGAGTCAGGTTCTTGAACCAGAAAGCAATGCCGAGAGCACCGAGAACTCCGATAACCGCAGCTTCGGTAGGAGTGGTCAATCCGGCGTAGATGCCGCCGAGCACCACGGTAATGAGCAGGAAAACCGGGAACAGGTCCTTTAATGATTCAATGCGCTGGGCGGTGGTGAATTCTTCTTTATCCTGCGGTACCAGTGTGGGGTCCATCATACAGCGTACAATGATGTAGAGAGAATAAACGCCCGCAAGGGTCAGGCCCGGAATAACCCCGGCAATGAAAAGCTGTCCGATGGATGTATCGGACAGAATGCCGTAGATAATCATGATCAGGCTGGGCGGGATCAGGAAGCCCAAAGTCCCTGAGCCTGCAAGGGAACCGATGGCAAGGCTTTTGTGATAACCGCGTTCGGAAAGTTCATTGAAGGTGATCTTACCTACTGTGGCGGTAGTAGCCGCACTGGAACCGGAAACTGCCGCGAAAAGTGAGCAGGCCACAACGTTAATGTGGTAAAGGCGGCCCGGAATATTGGACAACCAAGGCACCAGACCGTTGAGCAGTCGGGTGGAAATTGATGTGCGGTAAAGGATCTCGCCCATGAGAATGAACAGTGGCAGGGCCGACAGGGGCCATGAATTCATGGTGTTCCACAGGGAGTTGGCCATGAGGTCGCCGATTTTATCCCACACTGAAATGGTCGGCGGCAGGTTCATTTTGCAGAAGAGCATGCCGCAGATCGCTGCTGCATAGAGGGAAAATCCGATCCAGAGTCCGGAAAGCAGAAATAAGACCATGCCCCCAACAAGGACAACGGCCAGCATCAAGGGATCACTTATCATTAATGGCTCTCCTGGCAATAAAGGCTATAATCTGGAGTAGAAGCAGGGCCAGTCCGACAGGAATAGCCAGTTGCGGAATCCAGAGCGGAGTCTCGGCAATGGTGTCCGCAGTCATTTCAAGGTCCCAAGTTTCATAGACCATCTGTACAGTGTAATTGAGGGCGAATGCGGTGATAGCCGCTCCTAAGATCCCGGAAACGATGTCGGCAATGCGTTTGCCGTTTTCGGAAAAATGGGAGGTGAGCAAATTAATCCTGATCAGACCGTCCTCTTTCATGGTGTAAGCAAGGCCGGTCAGAATTAGATAAACGAGGGCATAGCCTCCGTATTCACTGGAAACAAGTGTGGATGTATTCAGCACGGAACGCAGAAAAATTTCAATGACCACGAGACAGACAATGAAGATCATTCCGGCAGCTGAAAGAAAGGCCCCTCCAACGGAGAGGCCTTCGATTAACCTGATAATTGCACGCATAGAATTCTACTTTTCGTAAGCCTTGATGGCTGCTTTAAAACCTTTCTTTGCACCCTTGAGGGTGTTTTCGAGCATAAGTTTAGCATCTCTGTTCAGCATGTCGCTGATTTCCTTGGAAGGTTCGGTGATAACAATCCCTTTTTCTTCAAGGATTTTAAGAGAATCATCGTTGCTTTTTGCAGACTGTTCCCACTGGTAGGCTTCAACTTCAGCAGCTGCCTTGAGCACTGCTTCCTGCTGTTTGGGATTCAGGGCATCCCAGTAATCCTGGTTGATGACCATCATGTTCAGGGGGAATGCGTAGTTGATTTTAGTGAAATATTTAAGGTTTTCCCAGAATTTGCCGTCTTTACCGGATACTGCGGAAGTCAGGACGGAATCAACCAGTCCGGTCTGCAGTGCGGAGTAAAGTTCACCCCAGGGAAGGGACATGGGGCTGGCACCTGCTGCGCGGAGCAGTTCTGCACCGTTTTTATCGTAAGTACGGGTCTTGAGACCTTCAAAATCAGCAGCGGTGTTCAGCGGTTCTTTGGTGAAAAGTCCGCTGGGAGGCCAGGGTGCGGCGTAGAGCATTTTCTGGTTCCAGCGGCGGCAGGCTTTATCGTAATAAGGTTTGGTTGCTTCGTAGAGTTTTTTTGCTTCAGCATAGTCTTTTGCCAACAGGGGCATGGAGCTTACGCCGAAAATCTGGTCGGAACCGGAAACAACACCCATGAGAATGTCGGACATGGGCAAGGTGCCGTCTTTAACAGTCTTAAGAAGTTCGGGGCCTTTGAAACCGAGGCTTCCACCGGGGTGGACGGTTATTTGTACTGAACCGGAGGTGTATTCGGCAACTTTGTCTGCAAAGAGCTTAGCGCCTTGGGAATGGAAGTTGGTAGCTCCGTAGATGGCGTTACAGTCCATCTTCAGGTCTGCAGCTTGAGCTGAAATGGCAAATGCCAGAACCATGAGCAAGGAAGTGATGATCCGTTTTAACATGAGTGACCTCCGTGTTGAGTTTTGCTTTTTTGTTATTTAGAAAATACTTTTCTTAAAGATGTCCGTTATTTGGGTTATAGTATTTATGAAAAATTAAAAAACTCGAAAAAATGGAAACAGTTTTTGCGAGTATTTTTAAAATAGATAATTTGTTTTTGAAGATGTTTTAGTGAATTAAGAGAGTTTATACACACAATTTTACAAAAATAAAATCTTTTAATTGTGGACAAAATTGGGTAATGTTCGCTCGAATCGAACAATATACACTAATTAAAATGACAAATCGCAGTTCTTGTTAGGGCGGTTTAGACATACTTAGCGGAGGATATATAGTGCTGATAATTGGAGTAGATACCGGAGGAACATTTACCGATTTCATTTATAAGGATGGAGACAAATGGGGCGTACATAAACGACTTTCAACCCCCCACGATCCTTCCGAGGCCGTAATTAACGGCATCAAGCATATCGCCGGAGACCGGGCTGTTCAGGTAGTCCACGGTTCCACAGTCGCCACCAACGCAATTCTTGAGCGAAAAGGTGTAAAAACCGCATTGATCACCAATGAGGGTTTTGAAGATGTGATCCAAATCGGCCGTCAGAATCGTTCCGACCTCTATGATTTATCTTTTTGTAAAAAGCCGCATATTGTTCCTTCCGAACTTCGCTTCGGAATAACCGGAAGAATCGATCACGAAGGAAACGAAATCGAGTCTTTTTCCGAAGAAAACGTGCAAGTTATTTTGCAAAGAATTAAAGATTCCGGTGTCGAATCCGTCGCACTTTGTCTTCTTTTCTCATATTTAAATCCCGATCATGAGAACAGAATGCGTGAGCTTTTGGACGCCGTTGGTGTTCCTGTTTCAGTTTCTCATGAAATTCTGGCTGAATTCCGCGAGTTTGAGCGAACTTCCACCACAGTCATCAACGCCTATGTTTCACCGAAAATGACCAAGTACCTGACCAAGTTACAGGATACTCTCGGTGATGATCCGCTGCGCATCATGCAGAGCAACGGTGGTTCCATCTCTGCTGAGACTGCAATGAATGAGTCTGTGCGGACCATTCTTTCCGGTCCTGCGGGCGGTGCTGTCGGTGCTCATGCCATCGGACAGATGGCAGGATATGACCGTCTGATCACCTTCGATATGGGCGGAACTTCTTCCGATGTTGCATTAATTAATGAAGAGCTGCCCCTGACCTTGGAATCCGCTATTGAGGATTATCCGGTCAAGGTTCCCATGATTGATATCCACACTGTGGGTGCGGGTGGCGGTTCCATTGCCCGTCTCGATGCTGGTGGCTCGCTGACTGTTGGCCCTGAAAGTGCCGGTGCTGATCCCGGCCCGATCTGCTACGGCAAAGGTTCTGAAATCACCGTTACCGATGCCAACCTCTATCTTGGTCGCCTCATTCCCGAGCATTTCCTCGGCGGAGAAATGTCTCTTGAGACCGAAAAGCTGAATGAAGCAATGGAAGCAATGGCTGAAAAAGCAGGGCTTACTCCGGTAGAACTGGCCGAAGGTATTCTCGATATCGCCAATACCAACATGGAGCGTGCCATCCGCGTGATTTCTGTTGAGCGCGGCTTTGACCCCCGCGAGTTCACCATGTTTTCCTTCGGCGGTGCGGGCGGCATGCATTGCGCCTTCCTTGCGAAGCTGCTCTCTATTCCCAAACTGTTCATTCCTAACAACCCCGGTATCCTTTCCGCTGTAGGTATGGTCATGGCTGACGTTATCAAGGACTACTCCCTGACCGTCATGCGCGACCAGCACAATACTAACGATGTGGATCTTGAAGAGCTTTTCGCTCCGCTGGAAGCGCAGGGGCGTGCTGATCTGGCTGAAGAGGGATTTACTGACGAAGACATAATTGTCGAGCGTTTTCTGGATATGCGTTATCAGGGCCAGTCCTTTGAGATCATCGTGCCTTTCAGCGGTGACTGGATTGAAGAATTCTCCCGTCTGCATAAACAAAACTACGGCTACCGCAACGATGACAAAACCGTTGAAATCGTCAATATCCGCCTGCGCACCAAGGGTATGCCCACCAAGCCGGAGTTCCCGGAAGCTGGTGCACTGGTCTCTGAGATGGACCCCGAAGCACTGCTCGGAACCACAGAGACCGTATTTGATTCCACCAAGATGGAAACACGTATTCTCGACCGTGAAAAGCTTAAGCCCGGTAATAAGGTCGACGGTCCGGCAATTATCATCGAATACAGCTCCACTCTGGTTATCCCGCCCTTTGCGGAGGGTGAGGTCGATCCCTACGGCAACCTTATTTTCGACATCGAGTAGTCAGGAGGTTTATATATAATGAATGTGAATCCGATCCTCCTTGAGGTTTTCAAGAACAGGTTTGCGGCCATCTCCGAGGAAATGGGTGTGACCCTTACCCGTACCGCTTTCTCCCCCAACATCAAGGAAAGGCGCGATCTTTCCTGCGCTGTCTTTGATCATAAAGGTGACATGGTTGCGCAGGCAGCACATATTCCGGTGCATCTCGGTTCCATGCCGCTTTCCGTGAAATCAGCTATTGAAAACAGCGATTTTAAAGAAGGCGATATGGTCATGCTCAATGACCCGTTCAAGGGTGGAACCCACCTGCCGGACATCACCCTAGTGGCTCCGGTATTCTGTGAAGGTTCCACCGAGCCTGCTTTCTACGTAGCCAACCGCGCCCACCATTCCGATGTGGGTGGTATGGCTTCCGGTTCCATGCCGCTTTCTACTTCCCTTTATCAGGAAGGGATTATCATTCCCCCGGTAAAGATCGTGGAAAATGGCGAGATTGTTCCCGGTGTGATGACCCTGCTGCTCAACAACGTACGTACACCGGTGGAACGTGAAGGCGATTTCGCAGCGCAGATCATGGCTAATATCACCGGAGTTACCAGACTCAAGGAACTTATTGAGAAGTATGGTTTGCAGAAAGTAGACTTTTACGCTGCCAGCCTGAACGATTACGCAGAGTCCATCACCCGCAACACCATCAAATCCATCCCTGACGGTACCTACCAGTTCACCGACTACTTGGATGGCGATGGCGTGGATTGCGAAAATGTACCCATTTCCGTGACCATGGAAGTGAAGGGCGACAGTGCCAAGCTCGATTTCACTGCTTCCGGTGATCAGGTGACCGGAAGTGTTAACGCGGTCCGTTCCATCACTCTTTCCGCTGTGCTTTACGTGTTCCGTTCACTCATTGAAGGAGACGTGCCCACCAACGCTGGTATCCTGCGTCCCATCGAAGTGCTGACCCGCAAAGGCTCCATTCTCGATGCAAACTTCCCCGCAGCTGTTGCAGGCGGTAACGTGGAAACTTCCCAGCGCGTTGTTGACGTTGTCCTCGGTGCGCTTGCCGAAGCTATTCCGCAGCGCATCCCCGCAGCAAGTCAGGGAACCATGAACAACATGACCATCGGCGGCATGGACGAGCGTACAGGCAAGCCTTTCGCATACTACGAAACTCTCGCCGGAGGTATGGGTGCATCCGCAACCTGCCGTGGTGAGCATGCCACTCATTCGCACATGACCAACACCCTGAATACTCCGGTGGAAGCGCTTGAGTACAGCTATCCGTTTCGAGTAAAGACCTACTGCATCCGCAAGAATACCGGCGGGGCAGGCAGAATTCCCGGCGGTGACGGTCTGGTGCGTGAGATTGAGCTGCTTTCCAGTTGTGAAATCACCGTGCTTTCCGAGCGTCGCGTAAATGCGCCTTACGGTCTTCAGGGCGGAAGTCCCGGAACTCCCGGCAAGAATATTCTGATCCGTGATGGTGAGGAAATTGTGAAGCCCGGTAAGTTTCATTCGCCGCTCAAGAAAGGCGATATCATACGCATGGAAACTCCCGGAGGCGGCGGCTGGGGTAAATAATTTTTATGCCTCCGGCGGCCAGAGAACCCTTTTGCAAAAGGGGTCTCTGGACTCTCCCAAAACCTTTTATTAAGGCTTCGCCGCTAGCGCGGAGGAGTCGTTCTGATTAAACGAACCTCAAAGCGGTCCGACATTTCTGGCAAATGTCGGACCGCTTTTTTGGGTGATTGTTCCAGCAGGGAACAAACGTTTGGAGTTCAAACAATTAAAAATATTTTAGTTTATTCCAATCCAACTTCGGGTGCGACTTTGGTAATGGCTTCAATGGACAGGGCGAAAAAGTCTCCCAGTTCGAGGCCGATCTTGTCACATTCTTTGATGATCTCGCGATCCACGCTGGCTGCGAAGGCTTTGGCTTTCATCTTTTTCTTGAGGCTTTTGGGTGCCATGCCGTTCATTTTTTCAGGACGCATGAGCGCGTTGGCGTGGATGAGGCCGGTTACTGTTTCACCGCAACGCAGGGCAAAATCAAAATCGGTCTGCGGCGGCACTCCGGTCATGTCACCGTTGTGGGCTCGGATGGCCTGAATTGCTTCTTCTGGCAGCTTGCCTTCGAGCATTTCTGCTGCGATTAGTCCGTGTTTTTCCGGGGTCTCGGCAGTCTCGCTGTAATCAAGATCGTGCAGCAGTCCGGTTATGGACCAGAGTTCCACATCCTGACCGAGTTTTTCAGCCAGAGCGCCGAGTACAGCCTCGGATTCGAGGGAATGCTGGATCAGGTTTTCTTCTTTTACATTTGACTTGAGCAGTTCAAGTGCTTCATCACGTGAAATCATTTTTGAAATCCTTTTGTTGCTGAAATTACAAGAAATATCTGGCTGCTGCCACCAGTCCCATGCCGACAGCCACGGTGCCGAAGAAATTACGGGTGAAAATGGCTACCGCAAAGGTAGGTACTGCTACCCAAAAGTAAAGGTTGCTGAAAGTCAGATCGATTACTCCTTCGGGCGCAAGCAGTGACGGGGCCAGAAGAGCAGAAAGAACCGCAGTTGGCACATAAGAAAGCCACTTGGCCACGATGGGCGGCAGGTCGCGGGAGCTCAAGGCTATGGCCGGGAGCATGCGCGGAATGTAGGTCACTGCCATCATGCCGAAAAGGGTGAAAAGTATTGTCTGCTGGTCCATTATTTATTCCCCCATTTAACTGCTGCACCGAGTGTTGCGCCGATCAGGGTGGCGATGATTACATTCCACTGTCCTGCGCCGCCGAGAGCCAGTGCGGTTGATAAAAGTCCGGTGATGAGCCCAACAATGACATGACTCTTGTCCTTGATCTGGAAAATGAGCAGGGCGATGAACATGGCCGGAAGAGCGTAGTCGAGCCCCATGGGTTTTACGTCATTTATGAGTGTGCTGGAAAATATACCCAGCACGGTACCACCCACCCATGCCGCTTGGGCAATGGAGTTGATCAGGAATGTTTCGCCTTTGTGGGTATCTCCTTTTGCAAAGCGGGTGGAGTGGACAGCGAAGCTTTCATCGGTGAGCTGAAAGGTGAAACCTGCTATCTCCAGTTTGCTCCATTTCTTCAGGTAAGGGGAAAGGGCCGCTGACATGAGCATGTGGCGCAGGTTTACGATGAAGGTGGTAATGATTACCGAAAGTGCGGAAGCCCCGGAAGCGATTAGCCCTACTGCGATGAACTGTGCTGATCCGGCAAAAACTATCAAGGACATTATCACCGTATTATCAATGGAAATTCCAGACTTGCGCGCCAAAACTCCATAAGCAAATCCCACAGGAAGATATCCCAGCACGATGGGCAGGGCCTGCTTGAATGCCGAAAGCAAGACATTGTTTTGTTTTATTTTTTGGGAATTCATTACTGATTCCATACTCACCTCTCCCATTTGTGAAATTCAATTTTGCTATTTCGATTCGCTTGCTAGTCTACATGAAATCTGACATCAGTACAGATACAGATTTTAGAAATATGAATCGTAACAGTTTTAGTTTCTGAGGTTAAAAACAATGAATCTGGACAGTTCAGACAATCAGTACAGATATAAAAAAGTTGAGCAGGAACTTTCAAAGCATATTGAAGCCGGTGATCTTGTTCCCGGAGACAAGCTGCCGTCTCTGCGCCAGATGAGTAAAACTCTTAAAGTCTCCATTTCAACTGTTTCGCATGCTTACGAAGAGCTGGAAAAACGCGGTCTCATCGAATCCCGTCCGCGCTCCGGCTATTATGTGCGCAGCGAATTCCGATCTATTCCCACTCCGGAGATTAAAACCACCCAGAAGCTGGAGCCGCATGCGGTCACCAAAAACAAGCTGATCAACACCGCTCTCGAAACTGTCGGGAATAAGGACCTGCTGCCGCTGGGTGTTGTCTGTCCCAGTAATGACCTGCTGCCTACCCGCCAGCTTGCCAAGATCATGAACAGCGTTATCCGGGAAAATCCGCTCGATACCGCCGGTTATGAAATGATCCCCGGCAACCTCGACCTGCGTCGCCAGATAGCGTTCCGATCCGTGGATTGCGGTTCCAATGTTACCGCTGATGAATTGATCATCACCACTGGTGCCATGGAAGCCCTGTATATTTCTCTGCGCACCCTGACCCGCCCCGGCGATCTGGTCCTGATCCAATCACCTTCCTACTACTGTTTTTTGCAGTTGGTGGAGAATCTTGGTTTGCGGGCCATTGAAATGCCGTCCTGTCCCAAGCGGGGGATCAATCCGGAACGGGTGG
The DNA here is from genome assembly GCF_048612815.1 of Maridesulfovibrio pacificus (SeqCode). NCBI lineage: Bacteria > Pseudomonadati > Thermodesulfobacteriota > Desulfovibrionia > Desulfovibrionales > Desulfovibrionaceae > Maridesulfovibrio > Maridesulfovibrio pacificus (SeqCode). Next base: position 2,568,796 of record NZ_JBLZNE010000001.1, on the reverse strand, counting down.
AGGATATCACCCGTACATTCGACATTAAGGCTTGTATTTTTTCACCCAACTTCAACAATCCCGATGGGGGACTTACTTCAGATGCCCGTAAGAAGGAGATTGTTGAAATCCTTGCCAAACGCAAAATTCCGTTAGTCGAGGATGATGTTTACGGGGAAATTTATTTTGGTGATTCCCGGCCCCGCACTTTAAAATCCTATGACCGTGAAGGCGGAGTTCTTCTCTGTTCATCCTTTTCAAAGACCATTGCCCCCGGTTATCGGGTAGGGTGGTTATCTCCGGGACGTTATCTGGAAAAAGCCCTTGAGATTAAGGCTACCACCAATGTCTCTTGCGTAGCCGCCACCCAGATGGCTATCGCCCGCTATCTGCGTGAAACCCTTTATGACCGCCATCTCAAGAAACTTCGTGCGGCTATGAAGGATCAGATGCAGAAGATGCGTACCGAGATCGGTCTCGCTTTCCCCGAAGGTACCAAGGTCACCAATCCCAAGGGTGGTTCAGTGCTCTGGGTGGAGCTGCCCGAAGGTAAAGACGGGGTGGAGCTTTTTTTCAAAGCCCGCGAAGAAGGTATCGGCATTGTGCCCGGAACCGTCTTTTCGCCGCAGGATGTATTTTCAAATTACATCCGGCTGTCCAGCGGGTCACTCTGGAGTGACGAAATCCAAGCCGGAGTCCGAAGGCTTGGAGAACTGGCTGCTGAGTAGTGTTGTAAATTTGTAGCAGAGGGATAGTTTAGCGGGCTTGTACGAAATTGCTTTTTTACAGCAAAATTTATTAAACAATGCTGCGAAGCATGTTGATAAGTTTTGAGAGGAGGGGGGTTGGGGAAGGAGATCTTTCTCTAAAAGTTCCCCTTCCTTAGACCCCGGAGGCTTCTTAAGCTATCATAGAAGTTTCTTCGATTACTTTTTCCACCATGTTGGCGGCATCTTCGAAGGATGCTTCGGAATCTGATTCAATGAGCGCTATTTGCAGGTTTATTTCGCGCTGCAGGGTAATGTTTTCCGGATCGAAATAGAGTTTCCAGACAGGGAGTGCCTTTTTCCCGGCTCCGGCGCGGCAGAGTAGCAGACCGAGGTATAGATAGGAGAAGTTGTCCTTTCCGAGGATGCGGATGGCACGTTCGAATTCAACCTTGGCCTGAATGTATTTTTCGGCTTTGTATAAGCAATGGCCAAGTCTTTTGCGGGCATCGGCGTTTTGCGGCTCGGTCTTGATGAATTCTTTGTACTTGGCGGCAGCTTCTTCAAAACGTCCGTTTTCATAGGCTACGTTTGCTTCGGCCAAAGTATCTAAATTGACTTCCTTGGCGGCAATGGGTTTAGCCGCGCTCTGGGCCTGTTCACGGTCTTCTTTTTTTCTGAATCCACCGAAAAGGAATCCTCTTCGGGAAAGTTTTTGGGCCTTTTTTTTATCCGACATATGCTCCTCCGCTTTGAAAACTGCCGGAGTGTAACGGCAAAACAGCCGAACGCCAAGTTTAAACTCAATCTATGGACATATGGATACTGCCGTTATAAAACTATGTATCTGTAAAAAGTATGAGGTTGCCATGAAAAAAATATTGCTGATTCTGGTGTTCTGTCTAACTTGCGCTTCTTGCGCCAAAGTCGAGAATTACAGCACTCCTTTTGATACCGGAGGGAAGGTTTACAAGCTGGCTTTGCTTCCGTGGCAGACAACCACTATGGATTTTGATTTGAAATACCGTTGGCGCATGGTCCAGTCTTTGCGCAGCGCGTGCAAACAAGCCGGTGCTTTTGAGCTGAAATGGTCGGTTTATCCCGTCAATGGTGGTGATGTTGAGATCCTTGAAAATATTAAGAAGTCCAGCTTGTGGGAACGGCGCAAGTATGGAAAGCAGTATCCGGTTGTGGCGGAAGTGCAGGCCGTGCTTTCCGGTTTGGATACTGACTTGGCCCTTCTTTATGATCTTTCGGCTGATAATGCTGTGGGTGCTCGCGATGATATGGATGGTTACCGCGCTGACTATGTCCGTTTATTTTTGGTGGATGTAAAGACCGGAAAAGTCGTGGTTGAGTTTGATCGTACAGATTTTACGAACGTCGGGGCCGACTATACTATTAAGCAGGTTGCCTTGCGTGCCTTTAATAAATGGCTTACCCAATAGAACGCTTGATTTATAAGGAGTTTTGTCATGAGTAAAATATTTTTTAAGAGTTTTTTTGTGGTCTTTTGTCTTGCTGTTCTGAGTGTTTCGTCCGCCTTTGCCGGAGAAATGAATATTAAAGGCTGGGAAAAGGGTAGCGAATATGACTCCCTTTATGACAATACCGACCGTGATGTATTCAAAGGAACGCTCTTGAAGATTGAGGAGATTGAACCTTTGGGCGGTATGGCTGGAGGTATCGGTCTTTTGGTTAAAGACAAGGAAGACGGCGAAGAAGTGCTTGTTCATCTTGGCCCGAAGGATTTTGTTGAGCCGCGCATTAAAGATCTGCGTCCCGGCGCGCGGGTAAAAGTTTATGGTGTACTGGTTGAGATAGACGGAGAGTATGACTATATGTGCGCAAAGCTCAAAGCAGGGGAAGATCGAAAGTACAAGTTTCGTTTGACCAAGGACGGTACTCCCTTCTGGTCCCTTTCTCCCGAACAACTTAAGAAAGAAGAATCAACTGAATAATATATTTATCCGGTGGCAGGCGAAGCCCTAATAAAAGTTTTGGAAGAGTCCAGAGGAACTTTTTACAAAAGGTTCCTCTGGAACTCGGAGAGCCGCCGGAGGCATAATCTTTTTAACAAGCGCGAAGCGCATCAAAGTACCTGCCTTTATGAATTCTACAAATATATCCCGTATTTCGTCTGAACTGAGTATTCCTGATAAGAATGTAAAAGCTGTTGTGTCCCTGCTTGATGAGGGGGCTACTATTCCTTTTATTTCCCGTTACCGTAAAGAAGCAACGGGCAGCCTTGATGAAGTTGCGGTTGCTAATATCAGCGACCTTTTTGAGAAGCTTAAGGAGCTGGATAAACGCCGCGAGACTGTTCTCAAATCCATTGAAGAGCAGGGTAAGCTTGATGACGGTCTGCGCAAGAGAATTGACGCTGCCGAAACCATGCGCCAGCTTGAAGATTTGTATCTGCCTTACAAACCAAAGCGTAAAACCAAGGGGCAGGCCGCAATTCAGAAAGGCCTTGAACCTTTGGCTTATAAGCTTTTTGCCCAGAAGTGCGATCCTGTTCAGGAGGCACAAGCTTTTGTTTCAGCCGCCAAGGGCGTGGAGTCTGTGGACGATGCTCTTGCCGGGGCGCGTGATATCATTGCCGAGAAGATTGCCGAGAACACGGTCAGCCGTGAGGCGGTACGTTCTTTGTTTGAGCGCAAGGCCTTGATTGAATCCAAGCCCACCAAGGCAGCGCAGTCCGATGAAAACAAGGACAAGGCTTCCAAGTTCAGGGACTGGTTTGATTGGCGCGAGCCTGCAAAAAAGGCTGCGGGCCACCGCATTCTAGCCTTGTTCCGTGGTGAGCGTGATAAGTTTCTGAAGGTATCCATCCGTCCGGAAGAAGCCGAAGGTCTGGATATTCTGCACCGCAAGCTGGTCCGTTCCAGTTCAGCCGCTTCCAAACAGGTAGAGCTGGCAGCAACTGATTCCTACAAACGTTTGCTGGCTCCGCAGATGGAAACCGAACTACGCGGAATGCTGCTGGAAAAGGCTGAAACTGAGGCCATTAATATTTTTGCCGCTAACCTGCGTGAAATTCTGCTGGCTCCTCCCTTGGGCGGTAAGCGGGTGCTGGCCCTTGATCCGGGTTTTCGTACCGGAGCCAAGCTGGTCTGCCTCGATGCTCAGGGTACCTTGCTTCACAATGAGACCATTTATCCGGTCACTTCTGAAGGCAAGAAGAAAGAAGCAGCGGGGATCGTTCGCTCTCTGGTTGATAAATACGACATCGAAGCTGTTGCCATCGGTAACGGTACTGCCGGACGTGAGACCGAGCAGTTCGTGAAAGAGCTGGACTTGGATAAATCCATTCAGGTGATCATGGTCAATGAATCCGGTGCTTCGGTTTATTCGGCTTCGGAGATCGCCCGTGAGGAATTTCCTGATTATGACATTACCGTGCGCGGGGCTGTTTCCATCGGGCGCAGGCTCATGGACCCGCTGGCGGAGCTGGTCAAGATTGATCCCAAATCCATTGGTGTGGGCCAGTATCAGCATGATGTGGATCAGAAAGGGTTGGCTGAAAGTCTCGGCAGGGTTGTTGAATCATGCGTGAACATGGTTGGTGTTGAGCTCAACACTGCCAGTGCGCGGTTGCTGCAATCCGTTTCCGGTCTGGGGCCGGTACTGGCGGCGAATGTGATCAAATTCCGTGAGGAAAACGGCCCTTTCAGTTCCCGCAAGGAATTGCTCAAGGTTCCCCGTTTAGGTCCTAAAGCTTTTGAACAGAGCGCTGGTTTCCTGCGTATCCGCGGGGCCAAAAATCCGCTCGATGGAACTGCGGTGCACCCGGAACGTTACACAGCTGTAGCAGGGATTGCCAAGGACCTCGGCGCGGATGTTGCCGACCTGATTAAGTCTTCCGAGTTGCGGTCCAAGATCAATCTGGAAGATTACGTTTCCGATGATCTCGGCTTACCGACTCTAAAAGATATCATGAAGGAACTTGAAAAGCCGGGACGTGATCCGCGCAAGCAGTTCGAAGCTGTGGAATTTGATGATTCCGTTAAGGAAGTTTCAGACCTGCGTGAAGGTATGATCCTTAATGGTATTGTGACTAATGTCACCGCGTTCGGGGCTTTTGTGGATATCGGGGTGCATCAGGACGGGCTGGTTCATATCAGCCGTATTGCTGACGAGTTTGTGCGTGATCCTGCAACTGTTGTTCATCCGGGACAGGCATTGAAAGTCAAGGTTTTGGATGTCGATATTCAGCGAAAGAGGATATCTCTGAGTATGCGTCAATCTGATATGTAGAAAAAATAAACCGGGAGTCAGTTGAACTGACTCCCGGTTTTTTAATTTTAAAGTCCGGGAAGCATGAGATGGCTTTTTTCAATTTGCCGTTTTCTGCGTTTCTGCATGGTCTTTGGGTGGACACCAAAGCGGAAACGGCGAATCACGCATTCTTTTTCCTTACAATCGCGGATAGCCTGACGGTCGCCGACGGTACAGGCAAGGCAGTGCCTGCGGATGGCCCGGATGCAGGTTCGCTGTGACTCCTCGGTCTTGGGGCCGCGCAGATCATAAAGAGAGCAGTCGCTGTCCTCACATTCCCTGACAAGCTGCGGGCTGCCGCCCATACACCACAGGCAGTAGGCCCTGATGGACTGATGAGGATTTCTTTTCCGTTCGCTCAATTTGTTCTCCATTAAACGCGGCAGTATTTTGTCGGGCAGGTTGATGCCCGTGGCCGCGAAAGCCCATCTTTACGTAAATCGGTGGTAAAAATAAAGAGCGGATCGACTTTGAGCGGAAAAGTTTTTGTAAGTCTTTGAATAGATGTACAAAAAAGGCGTATTCTCTTGTTGAATACGCCTTTTTTGATTATTGGTTTTCTTTCTTTTCAAAAGTGATGGTCACTTCCCGCTTGCCCCAGTCCTTTGCCGCCTGATTGTCGAGGCCCATATAGATGTCGATTTTGTTGGTCCAGCGTTTATTCATCTTGTCTTTGACTAAGTATTCGCCGGAAAGACCTTCGATTTTGACCTTGGTGTTGCGGATCAGTCCTTTCGGAATCAAATCCCGAGAAACAGCGATGGCTTTCATGCCCGGTTTGAGATCATCTCCCCATGCACCGATAAAGGGTGTGGAGGAGGTCTGGGAAACATGTGAGGTATAGGCCGTTGAAGCCACTTTCATAGTTACAGTCTTATCTTCTCCGAGACAGCCTGAAACTAGAAAAATTGCGGCGATAATGAGTATTAGGTTTCGAAATTTATACATGATGACTCCTATTTGTTTTTCCGCTTAGAGCTTACACTTTCCGTAGTCGTGATTGTCTTTGAAATTTGATGCTTCTCGCAGGATTTTACCTTTGCTGCAGGAATATTCCACTTCAGTGACCCTTACCAGAAAATCCAGATCGTGGGAAACCACCAGCATGGCGATATCCAGCGAATTCAGGATGTCGATCAGTCTTTCACGCATGGACGGATCAAGGTCGTTGGTGGGCTCGTCCAGTACTAATGCCTGTGGTTCCATAGCCAGCACAGTGGCTAGTGATACCAGTTTTTTTTCTCCACCGGAAAGGCGGTAGGAAACCCGGTCTTCATACCCTGACAGGCCCAGTGTGCAGAGGGCGTACTCGGCTATTCTTCGTGCTTCTTCCGGTGATTTCCCCAAATTAAGCGGTCCAAAGGCCACATCTTCCAGCACGGTCGGGCAGAATAGCTGGTCATCGGCCTGCTGGAAGAGCAAACCAACTCCTTTGCGCAGTTCCCGGAAATCTTTCTCGGATTTCATCTCACGCCCCAGAAAGCGGACCTGTCCTGACTGCGGTTTGAGCAGGCCCATTATGATATGCAGCAGGGTGGTTTTGCCTGAACCGTTGTGTCCGGTCAGTCCTATCTTTTGTCCTCTGTTCAGTTGGAAATCAACGTTGTTTAGGACATCATTTCCGGGATAGGAAAAATTGATATTATGCAGGGAAAATATGGACGAACTCACAGCAGGACCTCGATTTTATTCAACTCAAGAAAGATGAAAGTTGTGATGCAGCCAAGGGTTGCCAGCAGCAGGGCAAAGTCTCGTTTTCCTGTGCTGAAAGTGGTAAGGGTGTGGAATGTTCCGTCAAAGCCCCGGCAAAGCATGGCCTGCCAGACCCTTTGGGCACGGTCCAGACTACGTACCAGCAGCATACCCATAAGCCATGCATATGTGCGGTAGGTCCTAAGGTTAGTCCGGGGACTGAATGCGCGCATGACTGCGGCCCTGCGCATACGGTTGTACTCCATGCTCATCACATGCACGTAGCGCCAGCTGAACAGAAGCAGGCGGCAGAGTTTGTCCGGTAGCTTCAGGGACTGCATGGCTGCTCCAAGGGTTTGAACTTCCATGGTGGAGATCAGGGCAGTCATAGCGAGGATCACCCCGTTTGATTTCAGGGTGATGATTGCAGTGTAGATAATCCCTTCAAGGGTTGCGGTAAAAGGACCTATGTTGAAAAGCGGTTCTCCGGAGCGGGAGAAGGGCAGGAATATCCATAGAAAGAGGATAAAGAAGTTTACGATAAGCAGTCTTTTGAGCAGGTTTGATATTGATAAACGTGCTGCAATGGCGAATATAATACCGGCTGTCAGTACACTTACAGCTGCGGCAAGATTTGTAACCAGTGCCCCTGCAAGAGAAAAAAGGAAAGCGCAGGTCAGCCGGAATCCGGGATGCATGGAATGGATGATTGAGTTGCCGTAGGCAAATGGCTCAGTTAACTGCTGCAAAATAAACTCCTTATTTCGGCTTATTGGAGTAGCATGCATCTATACTCCATGCAATCTGAAACAAATCTTGAGTTAAGGACATTATGAAGCTATATGCAATCGTATATTTTTAATATTAACAATACTCTGGAAAATCCGTATGAGCAGAAACGCTGAATTGAAAAAGATTGTTGCAGAGGTTGGCGAAGATCTTATCTGGCGTCCGCTTTATGACTCAGAAAAAAAATTTCTCGCAGGGGGCATCGGTAAAGAAATCGACGGTCTAGACCCTGAATTCAAGGAGCTTGATTTCAAGGGTAAAACTGTTTGTGACCTTGGATGTAACATGGGATATTTTTCTTTTTATGCCTGGGAGAAAGGCGCGCGTGAGGTCGTAGGTTACGATCTGGAACCCAAGGTAGTCGCCGGGGCTAAAAAACTTGCTGAACTTTATTGTGCTGATAATGTAGATTTTTGCATTTGTGATTTTGCGAAAGAAGAGCCGGACCGGACCTTTGACATGGGCATGCTTATCGACATCATCGGAAAAACCGGGATAGGAAACGGTTGGTTGGATTCAATGCTGCGGGGCCTTGAAAAAAGGTCTGAATCAGAGATGCTGCTTACTTTTCGTCCAGTTTACATAGTTAATAGGCATTTGAACCTGACTACCGAGGAGCTTCTACAAATATATCATAAAGCAACTGTTGAAGATGATGTGTTTAATCTGCTCGATTACGTTATTGAATTCTATGCTGAGAATTGGGAAATGACCTATATTTCCAAAGAGCATCCAGAGAAGAAGTATTATAAAAATACCGTCCATTTTAAGCGCAAATAAACTTGCTCCTTGGGCTTAAGTGATTAAATTTTCCCTGTTCTATTTTATCTTGTGAAATATAAGGAATTGAAATGGCGAAAGAATATATTGAAATGATTGACATTGAGTATGTTGTTGATGAACAGGAAAAGAAAAGTGTTTATGTGCCGGGAATGGCAAAGAATATGCTCATAGGCGGGCGCGATTCAGGCAACGTGTTTATCCTGTGTTTGAATGACGAATTGCGTAAATCCATTGCCGCCAAGGTTGCTGATAAGCTGGGTCGGAAATATGTTATGGTCAGCCGCAGTGACGGTAATCCGGTGCTGGAAAAGGTTGCCGGGGGTGATAATCAGATCGTAAGCCTGCCGCGCGGTGCCGCCAAGTCCGAGAAAGTTCGTCAGATGCTCAAGGATAACGGCAAGGTCATGTTTATCATGTGCGATTTCATGAGTCTGCTGAATGCCTCTGACGGTTCAGACGATGCCCGAGAACAGATTTCGCTGATGCTCAACCGCTTTGAGCCAAGCTTCATGGAAGCCGCGCACCACATTGTGCGTTCGGATCAGAGCGAAGAAGAAATTTTGCAGGATGTTTTAGAGAAGATTGCTATTTAATGAAAAAAAGGCGTGGTGATTGTAATCACCACGCCTTTTTAATTTTACCAGCGTAAAGATAAACAGGTCAGTCCGCCGTCCATTTTGCGGAACTCTGACATGTCGATAAAATCAGGATTGAATCCGTTTTTATCCAGCAGTTCTGCTGTTTTTGGGAATCCTTGCGGAGCGAGCAGCTTTTGTCCCAGGTGTAGACAGTTGGAGCAGTACTCTTCGCCTTCGGGTACGATAATCTTTTTGAAACCGGCGAATTCCTCGCGCTCGGCAAAACGGGCGCTCATAATCAGGGTTTCCTCATCAAGGGCCGATAGCTCGGTCTTGAGATGGGGCATGCCGTTATCAAAGGGTACTGGAACAGTCTTGTATCCGAATCTGGCAGCGGCTTTGGCAAATTGCTCACACCCCTGTGCATTGGTGCGGCTGTCTATGCCCACGTAAAATGTTTTGCCCATGAGCAGTACATCGCCACCTTCCATGAGCCCGTCACCCTGCATACGGATAACGGCGTCTGTCTGGTCTGCGATTGCTGCGTCAATTGCATCTATTTCGCCGCGTCTTGATTCAGCTCCGGGGCAGGTCAGAAATGCTGCGGTTTCATTTCCATGCGGAATCATGACCGCGGTATCTTCCACAAACACGGAATCCGGGAATTCTTCTACCGCAGGCAGTACGGTCACACTGATTCCGGCCTGTTCAAAATATTCAATGTAATTTTTGTGCTGGGCACGGGTCAGTTCCATGTCCGGGCAGCCCAGGCCAGCTTCGGTAATTCCCTGCCCGAGGCTTTCCGCCGGGGTCCTGACAATTGCTTTGCTGAACATTTTCAGCCTCCTTTACTGGATTATCGCGTCTTTCTTTTTCTGCTCTTCGGCAATGAGTGTCAGCTTGGAACGGATGTAGGCACTGGCTATATTCCCGGCTTCATCGTCCTGAGAGGGAGCGAATGCTGCGATGTCTTCAGCTACCTGTTTTTCCATGCGCTCTGATTCCATGAACATGATGTAGACCAGCACCAGAGCGGAGTCGTTGTCCGGGGTGCCGCTGCAAAGTTCTTCAATCTGGTTGCGGGGTACGGTTTCCAGCAGACGCTCGACAAACATGTTGGCCCACTTATCATAAAGATCGGTAATGGGCGGGATCATGGATTTGATGTTGCGTACCGCGCCTTCATCAATATTAGGCATGGTCATGGCGATGAATTCTCCGAGAGCATCCTGACGTGCTTCTTCATCGGCAGTGCATTTATCCATGATGATTTTATAGATATATTTTTTGATTTCCGCTTCCTGCATTGTTTGTCTCCTGCTGCAAAGTTCATTAAAAAACTGATGTCTGGTTACTAAAAAGAGGGAGAGCAGGCAACAGCATAACTTGATTAGGATCGTGCTTTGGTGGTAAGCCAAAATCCAATCAGGAATAGAAGCACTTAAAGTGCATATAAATATTTAAGGCAGTAAATCTCAGGAGAGAACTAAAAAATGGTTAATGATAAAAAAGTCGTAATGGTTATGCCTGCTTATAATGCAGCATCTACCCTGAAAAAGACCTTGGACGAGCTGCCTGCAGATGTGGTGGACGAAATTCTTCTGGTTGATGACTGCAGCCGCGACGATACTGTTTCACAGGCTGAAAGCCTTGGCATTAAGACTGTGGTTCATACATGTAATACCGGTTACGGTGGGAATCAGAAGACCTGTTACCGCACAGCCCTTGAAATGGGGGCCGATGTGGTCGTCATGGTTCACCCGGATTACCAGTACACCCCGCTGATTATTTCAGCCATGGTTTCGCCCATTGCCAACGGAGTTTTTGATTGCATGCTCGGATCAAGAATTCTGGGTACCGGGGCGCGCAAAGGCGGCATGCCTCTCTACAAGTATATTTCCAATCGCGCTTTGACATGGTTCCAGAACCTGCTGGTGGGTTATCATCTTTCTGAATACCACACCGGTTACCGGGCTTTTTCCCGTGAATTGCTGGAAAGCATTCCTTTTGAAGATAACAGCGATGATTTTGTTTTTGATAACCAGATGCTCTGCCAGATTATTTATTCCGGCTATGACATCGGGGAAGTTACCTGTCCGACCCGGTACATGGATGACTCCTCTTCGATCAGCTTTGCCCGTTCTGTTAAATACGGTCTGGGCGTACTGCGCTGTTCCTGCGAAACCTTAGGTTACAGACTGGGATGGCTGAAAAGTGACTTTTTGAAGAACGTTCCCAGAAAAGGACAGGCGGAATAATCATGAGCGGTGCGAAAGTTGGAAATGAAATGAAGAAAGCCTTGATTGCTGCGGCGATTCTTTCCTCGCTGGTACTCATTGTCTATGGGCAGTGCGGTGGGTTTGAGCTGGTTACCTATGACGATGCCAGCTATGTAACCAACAATCAGCGGGTTATGCAGGGAATTTCCACCGAGAACATCGGCTGGGCTTTCAGCACCTTTCAACTTGCCAACTACCATCCACTGACCGTTGTTTCGCACATGCTCGATACCTCGCTGTTTGGGGATTCCGCTGGGGCGCGACATTTGGTCAACGTTTTTTTTCATCTTTGCAACGTGTTGCTGCTTTTTTTCTTTTTGCTCAAGGCAACTCGCGGATTTGATAAAGACGGGCTGATACCTTCATTTTTTGTAGCCGCTCTTTTTGCCGTACATCCGGTCCATGTGGAATCTGTGGCTTGGGTTGCAGAGCGCAAGGATGTGCTTTCCACATTTTTCTGGCTCAGCGCAATGCATAGCTGGCTGGTTTGGGCCAAAGATAGAAATATGGGTGCCTACGGGCTGACTTTTTTCTTTACCGGACTGGGGATTCTGGCCAAGCCTATGGTGGTGACCCTGCCTGCGGCTCTGGTCCTGCTGGATATATGGCCCCTGAACAGGGTGGATTTTGCTAAGAATCCTCTGGCACAGCTTGCCAAGCTGATTGTTGAGAAACTGCCTCTCTTCGGGCTTTCGATTCTGTCGTCTGTTTTGACTGTTATGGCTCAGCAGGGTGGCGGAGCCATGCAGACCGTGGAATCTTTCCCTCTGAGCCTGCGTGTCTCAAACGCGCTTGTCTCCTATGTGGCTTATCTCGGTGAACTTGTAGCCCCGGTTAATCTGGCGGTTTTTTATCCTTACCCGCATGAGATTCCAGTTTGGAAACCTGCACTGGCAGCCTTACTCATTCTTGCAATTTCCGCAGTTGCGGTCCGTTTCATTAAAAAATTTCACCTCGGTGCAGTGGGCTGGTTCTGGTATCTGGGTACACTCGTCCCGGTGATTGGACTGGTACAGGTTGGCGACCAGTCCATGGCAGACCGCTATGCATACATTCCTTTTATGGGAATTTACATGTTCATCGCTTTCGGAGTGGCGCGATTGGTCCGTGAAGGCCGTATTCCCGGAAAAACTGTCCTTGCGGCGGGGGCTGCCGTGGTTGTGGTGCTGCTGGCAGGGGCCTACACTCAGGCCGGACACTGGAAGGACAGCAAAGCTCTCTACACCCACGCTTTGGCAGTGACCAAGAATAACCACCACATGCATTACAATTACGGAAACCTTCTGGAGCGGGAAAAGAATTATACTGAGGCGGCAAAACATTTTAAAGCCGCGTTCGAGGCTGACCCTTCCCATTACAAGGCCATGACCAGCCTTGCCTCCATTCTGAGCAGAAAAGGTGATCCTTATACCGCTTTGGATCTTTATCAGCGTGCGTTGCAGATTAACCCGGATTATGCCCCTGCCCTCGGCAACCGTGGAATTGTATATATGCAACAGGGCAAATTCGAATCTGCTATAGCCGACATTCGCAAGGCTCAGCAGTTGGAACCGCAGCAGCCCAACCATATGATCAATATGGGACTTCTTTATTACATGCGTGGAGACAATTCATCGGCTAAAGAATGGTTGCGTAGGGCCTTGCAGATTGATCCGGATAACAAACTTGCCCGTAAGAATCTGGCTTTGATTCCCTGATTGAGTAATCAAGCTTTTTGAAGTATTGCCATTTTAGGAAGAATAATGTCTTCCCCCTCCTGTGTCCTTTGCTGATGTCTTTTCTTGCGTGTTGCGGGCCGTTAACCCTCTTTGCGTCCGGGGTGATCTATGGATTTTCTGCAAAATCTCCTTCCGTTGTTCAAAATCATATTTGTTTTTATATGTATGTTGGCCGGAATCAGGCTCAGGCTTGGTGTCGGCCCGTCCATTCTGGCCGGGGGCGGAGTTCTGGCTTTGCTTACTTCCATGAAGTTAGGCGAGGTTGTTAAGGTCAGTGCCGATGCTCTGGCAGACGATAAGACAATATTTCTCGCTTTGATCGTGGCTTTGATCATGATCTTATCAGGTTTGCTGGAGAAAACAGGACAAGCGGGACGGATTATGAATTCCCTGACCGGATATCTGAAAAGTCCCCGTTTGAGACTGGTATTTTTTCCGGCACTTATCGGTCTTCTGCCAATGCCCGGCGGGGCTATTTTTTCCGCTCCGATGATTCAGGAAGCAGCCAGCGGCCTTGATGTTTCAGGCCGGGATAAGGTGGTCATCAACTATTGGTTCCGGCACGTCTGGGAGCTCACTTGGCCTCTTTATCCGGGTATGATTCTGGCCGCCTCGTTGTGTGGTATGAGTATTTTTGAATATATAGGCTACACATTCCCCGGAGCTTTTGCCTGTATCGGGCTGGGTTGTTTTTTCTATTTGCGTCCTTCTGTCCTGCCTATGAAAAACAATGGGCAGGAAGCCGACGTTTCCGCTAACGGTCGTGATTTCAGAATTGTACTTAAAGAAGGGTTGCCGCTTATTGTTGCCATTGGCGGTGCATTTCTCTTTGAGACATTGTTGAGTCTGATTTTACCGGGTATTCCGTTTGAAATCGGAATCATTCTGGCTTTGTTGGCGGCTGTTCTCTGTTCCTTATTTGCCAACCCCGGTTCAATGTCCATTATCCGGGCCCTGCTGTTTGAGAAGCGATTCCTGAACATGATTTTCATGATTGTCTGCGTGTTTGTGTTTAAGGATATTCTTGGGGCATGCGGGGTTGTAGATGAATTGGCCCGTCTTGCAGGAGGGGAGGCCGCACTGATTGCCGCGGCGGTGTTTGTTCCGTTTCTGGTCGGTTTTATCGCCGGTATTACTCTGGCTTTTGTTGGCGCAGCCATGCCGTTGGTAGTCGGGCTGGTACATGCTTCCGGCTTGCAGGACCAGCTTCCGGCTTGGGCTGTTTTGTGTATGTTTTCAGGCTTTTCCGGGATTATGGCTTCTCCGCTGCACATTTGTTTCCTTTTGACTTGCGAATATTTCAAGGTGGATATGGTCGATGCATGGAAAAAGGTTGTCATTCCCAGTTTGATGCTTATGTTGCTCGGAGTAGCGTACTTTTACGTTTTATTGTAGATGATAAATCCCCTACGAGGGGGAATAAAGTAAGATAAAAAATCGGAGGAACTTAATATGTCCAATCCCATGGTACTGATGGAAACACCTGAAGGTGAAGTCCTGATTGAGCTTTTCGAAAAAGAAGCCCCCAAAACCGTAGAGAATTTCCTGCGTTATGTAGATGAAGACTTTTACGAAGGAACTCTCTTTCACAGAGTTATCAATAACTTTATGGTTCAGGGCGGCGGTTTCGACTTCTCCATGAAGCAGAAAGACACTCACGAGCCTGTAGAGAACGAAGCTGATAACGGCCTCAAGAATGAACTTGGCACCCTCGCCATGGCTCGTACCATGGATCCTCATTCTGCAACCTCCCAGTTCTTCATCAATGTGAAGGATAACGGTTTCCTCGACCACACTGCAAAGAATCCGCAGGGCTGGGGCTACTGCGTATTCGGTAAAGTTATCGATGGCATGGAAGCTGTTGAGAAAATCAAAAAAGTAAAGACCGGTTCTTACGGTCCCATGGACGATGTTCCGGTTGATCCCATCAGCATCATCTCCATGAAACGTTTTGAAGATTAATTGCTCAAAATGTAGATAAATGAATGTAAAACACCGGAAAGTATTTTCTTTTCGGTGTTTTTTTGTGTTTGACCTAGTGTATGATGTTCATAGAATAACGGTTTTAAATATATTGTTTTTTTGCTATGTCTTAATCTAATGGTGGAACTTGTTATTGCATAGTAAAAATGAGCAGGGGTAAGCATTGGATAATTCAGAATTAACTATCCTCGTTATTGATGATGAAGATTTTGTAAGGGAAACAATCAGTGACTACTTGAGTGATTCCGGCTTCAACATTATCGATGCAGGAGACGGTGAGGAAGGATTGGAGATTTTCAGGCGTGAAAATCCTGATGCTGTTCTGGTTGACTTGAATATGCCTAAGGTTGACGGCTTTGAGGTCCTTACAAAAGTTTCAGCGGAAAGCCCGGATACTCCGATCATAGTAGTTTCCGGAGCCGGATTGATTCAGGACGCCATCAAGGCGGTTCGACTTGGAGCCTGGGATTTCGTCACTAAACCCATTGTTGACCTGAATATTCTGGAACATGCTCTGGGGCAGGGCCTTGAACGAGCTACCCTGATCAAGGAAAACCGTCGCTACAAGGAACATCTTGAAGCTGAGGTGGAAAAACGGACCGAAGATCTGCGTAATGAGATTAAAGTTCGCCGTGAGGCTCAGGATGCGTTGATGGCGATTCAGGACGAGGTCATTGAAACCCAGAAAGAAGTTATCCTGACCCTTGGCGAAGTTGTGGAGAATCGTTCCAACGAGACCGCCAACCATGTGCGCAGGGTTGCCGAGCTTTCTTATATCCTTGCCCGCCGTTACGGTTTGAGCGAGGAAGAAGCCGATTTACTGCGCCTCGCCTCACCAATGCACGATGTGGGCAAGATCGGAATCCCCGATACAGTGCTCAATAAACCCGGACGGCTTACTCCCGAAGAATTTGAACTGATCAAGACTCACACCACCATCGGCCATGAAATTTTAAAGCATTCCGAACGTCCCATCTTCAAAGCTGCTGCTATTGTGGCCTTTGAGCATCATGAGTGGTGGAATGGCGAAGGATACCCCCGTCAGCTTGCCGGTGAGGATATTCATGTTTACGGAAGAATTACCGGTATTGTTGATGTATTTGACGCCTTGGGCAGTGAACGAGTCTACAAGAAAGCCTGGCCTATTGATAAAATCAAAGATTATTTTGAAAAGGGCAAAGGCAAGCAGTTTGATCCGCACCTGACTGATCTGTTCTTTGAGAATCTGGATGATATTCTCGAACTCAGGCGCTCTTTTCCTGACGGCTAGTTCTGGCTGATTTTTCTATTAAAGCTTATCGATCAGCAAAGGTTCGGGGTGTTTCTTATTGCGTGCCAGACGCAGAGCGTCCTTGCGGCATTTGTTGGTACACACTCCGCAGCCCATGCATTTCTTGGGATCTATACGCATGCGTTTATCACGCAAATGCATCGCTCCGAAGGGGCAGTATTCCATACATTGACCGCAGCCGATGCACTTTTGCGGGTCCACCACGGCGATATAGCCGGAAGGTGCCAGCATGGGGATACCGTTGCGCATTGCTTCCATAGCACCGCAGCAGCAACTGCAGCAATTGCAGATAGCGTAAAACCTGCCCAGCATAACATCCTTGAAAAAAACATGGTGCACATGTCCCCGTGCATTTTCCGCTTCCAGAATGCGTTCAGCTTCGTCTTCGGTGACTCGCCGTGACTTTTCCGGGTGGTTTTTAGCCACAAAGGAAGCAAAAGGTTCACCCACAATCATACATACATCAAGCGGGTAACATGGTTTTTCTCGTGAAGCCCGACAGGGGCACTCAAAAAGCACTATATGTTCTGGATGCTGCAAGATAATGTCGCGGGCTTTTTCATAGGGCAGAACCCGTTCCGGCAAGGTAGTGCGTACTTGTTTCTTTATTTTGACAAGTTTTATAGCTTCTTCAGTGGGGATGACTTTTCCATGATAGCTTTGCGCAAAGTCGTCCTTGAGTTTTTGACGCTTTTTTTTGTCTTTGGGAGATGCGACCAGACTGGTAAAAAACTCAGCTATAGGAGCCAGATTGTTCTCGCCCAACGCGGCTCCGATGTAGGCTTTGGGCCAGCGAATGTACATATATCCGTGAAGAACATCCTTCATAGTCAGGTTCCGGTCTTCAAGTGCCTGCTTCAGGAACTCACCGGTTTCAGTGTCAGGTATGAACTTGTTCAGGATTCGTTTCATGGTTCTCCCTCTTATAGACATAATTATCAGAGCGGGAAAAAATAGTACAGTTTTTCCAGAAGCAACTTCACAATCCACTATGCTTATGTCTATGTTGATTCTGAATCTGATAACATATTCCTGATGAAGTTGAACAGGAGTTGTGAATGGAAATTACAGTGCACAGACACGGGGATACAGTTGTTGTCGGTATGAGCGGAAGGATAGACGCTTTTGGAGCCGGTGAACTGGAAAGTACCCTTAAGAATATCCTCGCAGACGAAGAACTGGCCTGCATGGCTTTCGACATGACCGATGTTCGCTATCTGAGCAGTGCCGGTATTCGGTCCATAGTGCGGACCATGAAGATATTGCACCGCCGTAACGGTGCGTTGGCTATTTGCGCTCTTTGTTCTTACTGCCGTAATGTGCTTGATACAGCCGGAATGATAAGTTCTCTGAATATTTTCCCTACTCGCAGTGAAGCAATGAGCTTTCTGCAATCAGTCCAGTGGGAGCGGCAGGCCCTGGATAATTGGGAGAGTATGGAAACAGCGGACTCACCCATTGGGAAATTCCGTTTTGTTCCCGGTGAGAATTCTCCTTCCGAGCTGAAGGTTATCGGTTCAATCGCAGATGTTTTTCATTCCCGAGTAGATGAGACGCGAATATTTTCCCGTGGTTTTTCCCAGACTGAATATTCAATAGGTGTGGGCGGGCTTGGGGACGTGCCGGATGATTATATGAAGGTGCTCGGTTCCATGATCACAATTGGCGGGACCATGGCATGGCTTCCTACGGACGGTCATGATCTTGCAGATTTTCTTGTCCCCCGCAACGATACCGGATCTGTGATGATCCGCACCCCTTTTAACCTGACCCTTTCCGGTGGATTCAATGAATATATAATGTTTGAATCCACAGAGGAGGGCGGAACAACTCTTGACCGTCTTTATCGAGGCCTGTTTCTGCTTGCCCGGCGCAGGCGCAGGGATTTCAAGGGAGTGCTCGGGGTGGCCGCATGGATGCAGGTCAGCGAACTTATGGCCGGGACCATGATGCGTTCCCCGGTGCGTGAATTTGCTCCTGAGAATAAGAAGGCCATTACCGATCCGGTCAACAGTGAGGAATGGTTCAAGCGCGATGTTTTGCCACGGCACAGAGATGTCTCCTGCCTGACCTGCGGGGTGGGCATTGATCTTTCCTGTGATCTTTCGGTTTATGATCAGTCCGGCCTTTACAATGCATTTTACATTGACCCGGTTGCAGCCGGGGAGCGCGGGCATATACTTAATAATCATGCCGCGGTATTTGAGCAGATGCATATGCCGGAAAAAATGGTCTGTCTCGATAAGGTTGTACGTGATGTCTCTGCCAGGGCCGAGTTCAAGGATATGCGTAAACTTCGTGATAACAGTCGCGTTACCCGGGCTTTTCTGGGTGTGAGCTATATCCGCAAACTGGTTCGTGATGATGCCGGTTGGCAGGGAACCGCTGAGATTCCGGTCAGCAGGTCTATTGCAGAGAAGCGTTACCGCGAGGAAGCTGAATTTCCTCTGGTGCCGCAGAAGCGGGAGGCGGAATTAAACAAATTTCAACGTTTTCTGGAGGCCCAGCAGGCCAAACTCGGCAATAAGGATTGATAATTTCGGCTCTACAAGCAAAATTCAGGTTGCCTGTGCCTTCCGGTTGCGGGTAAATATCAGAAAAGATCAAGTGTTAATTGTTATGTATTTTAAGGAGGATATATGTGGTTTCGTTTGTTGGGCAGTTTGCTTGCTGTGATACTTTTGTGCACGCCCGCTTTTGCCGGAGAGAAAATCATCAAGGTCGGGGTGCTCTATAACCTTACCGGGGGAATGGCTGCCATTGACCGTCCCGGATTGCACGGCATGGAGCTGGCCAAGGAAATCATAAATTCCGGGGGCGGAATTATGGGCCGCAAGCTGAGTCTTGTGGTTTCCGATTGCCGTTCAAATCTCGATTCGGCGGCAATGGCATCAGAAGCCTTGGCCGGTCAGGATGATATGGTTGCTGTTATTGGACTAAATGACACAGATTATGTAATGGCTGCGGCCCCTGCCGTAACTGCAAAGGACATCATTTTCATTACTGCCGGGGCGACCATGCAGAACCTTCCCTACATGTACGGGAAGAATTTCTTCATGACTGCTTTCGGGGATAATATGCAGTCCCGCGCTGTTGCTAAATTTGCCACACGCAGGCTGGATACTTCCAGCTGTTTTGTAGGAACTGACATTTCCAATGAGTTCACCAAGACTCTTTCCAAATATTTCAAGCGCCGTTACCGCAAGTATGGCGGGACTATTGTTGATGAGGTCTGGTATGGTTCCGGGGATGGTAAATATCCCATGCCCAAAGGGGGGGAAAAGAATCCTGATCTGATTTTCATTTCCTCAATTCCTCCGGATGCGCCCAAGTACGTTACCGAGCTCCGTAAGGCCGGGTTTAACCAGCCCATTGTCTCCGGTGATGGATTTGATACTCCGGGACTACTTGATATCCCTCATGAATTTGCCCATTCAATCTATTTTGCCACCCATGTGGCCTTGGATAATCCTGATCCGCAGGTTCAGGAATTTGTGGACAGTTACGAGAGAATGTTCGGTATCCGTCCTGAATCAGGGTTCGCCGCTCTCGGCTATGATACGGTCATGCTTCTGGCTCAGGCCATTGAAAAGGCCGGTGTTGCCAAGCCTGATGAAGTTCGTGAGGCTTTGTCCAAAACAGCTGGATTTAAAGGTGTTACAGGTGAATTCTACTATCCCGAAGGGATTAGGGTTCCCATGAAAAGTGTGGATATAGTGAAATATCAGAATGGAACTTTTTCCTTTGTGGAACAGGTTTCCCCTAAATAACGCCGCATTTTCTGCGCAGCAATATGGAGCAGTTTATGGAATTCAATATTGTTACCGAACCGGCTTCCGCATGGTCCGCGGACGCGGTTATCTTTTTTGCTTTTAAAGATTCTGAAGAGCATCTCAGCGGTTTTTCTTTATGGATGGCATCTGATGCCGACTGGGTTGCAGTGTCTCCCGCCTTGAGTGATTTCTCCGGTGAACTTGGCAGTTCCACTGTAATCTACGGTTCCGATTCTTCTGTGCAGAGAGTGCTGCTGGTCGGGCTTGGCGAGGAAAAGGATTTCGCTGTTGATAAATTTCTGCAGGCCGTAAGCGGTGCTTTCCAGAGATGCCGTGAATTGAAATTCCGTACCGTTGGTGTGCCTCTTGCCGCCTTTGAGGGAATTGCTCTTGAAGATAAGCTGGAACATTTTGTAGTTGCTGCCATTGAGGGGCTGTATTCCTTTGATGAATTCAAGAGCAAGAAGGATGAAAAGAAGGAACTGCCGGAAACTGTTCGTTTCCTGAGCGAAGAAGAACCTCCGGCTCATCTTACTGAAATGCTCGCAAAAGGGCAGGCTGTGGGTCTTGGAATTGGCTATGCCCGTGATCTGGTCAACCTGCCGCCCAACGTGGCTACTCCGGTCTATCTTGCCGATGAGGCCAAGAAGATGGCCAAGAAGTTCGGCTTCAAGTTCAAGGTCATGAAGCGTAAGGAAATCATCGATAAGGGCATGGGCGCTTATGCTTCCGTGTTCCGCGGGTCCAATGATGAACCGCGCATGATTATCCTTGAATATTGTCCCAAGGACCGCGAAGGCGAGAAGCCGCTGGTACTGGTAGGTAAAGGTGTAACCTTTGATACAGGGGGGATTTCTCTTAAGCCCACCGGATTCATCGAAGACATGAAATGCGATATGGCCGGGGCAGCAGCAATACTGGGCTTCTTTCAGGCTATCGGTGAAATCAAGCCGGATCTGCCCATAGTCGGTATCCTGCCTTGCGCCGACAACATGCCGGATGCCAACTCCACCCGTCCGGGCGAGGTGGTCACTTCATTTTCCGGCAAGACCATTGAAATTTTGAATACAGATGCCGAGGGCCGTCTGCTGCTTTGCGATGCTCTTGCATATTCCGCTCAGTATGAGCCTGCGGCGATCATCGATATAGCTACCCTGACCGGGGGCTGCATTGTAGCTTTCGGCTGGAATGTGGCGGCAGTGATGGACAACTCCCCCTTAATGCAGGATCTGGTCATGGAGTCCGGCAAGCGGGTAGGTGAACGGTTCTGGCCCATGCCGCTCTGGGATATCTACAAGGAAGAACTCAAAAGTGAGGTAGCCGATCTCAAGAACGTAGGTTCCCGTGAAGGAATGACCATCCATGCCGGAATGTTCCTTAAGGAATTCGTTCCTGAAGATACCCCGTGGGCACACCTCGATATTGCCGGACCCGCATGGCGCAAGAAAAAGTCGCCTGCCGGAGCAGCCGGGGGAAGCGGATTCGGCGTGCGTACGCTGGTTGAGCTGGCGGAGCGCATTGATCTGGAAGACATGTAGATAATTCTGGTGTAGTATTTCAACTTGCAGTCCTCGCATATTCATGCAAGGTCATTTTTTGCGATGAATAAAATCGCAATGGCAAGATTACATGGTTTATTAAAATTATTTATTCAAGCTTACAGGAGCACACACATGGCAAAAGCATCTGCCCGCCATCTTTTGGTTAGTGATGAACAAACCTGTCTGGACCTGAAAAAACAAATTCAGGACGGCGCAGATTTTGGTGAAGTAGCAAAAAAACACTCCAGCTGCCCCTCCGGACAGCGCGGCGGTGATCTCGGTGAATTCCGCCCCGGCCAGATGGTTCCGGAATTTGATACCGTTGTGTTCAATGAAGCAGTTGGGGAAGTTCACGGCCCGGTAAAAACTCAGTTCGGTTACCACCTGCTGATCATCGATAGCCGCGAAGACTAAGCAACTCTTCACAGTGATATTTAAAAAGCCCCGACTTAGTCGGGGCTTTTCTTGTTTTATTACACACTCTCTTCAGCAAATATCTCTTCAACCCTGTTGCAGGGGCAACCTGATCCCAGCAGCATTTGCAGAAGCAGGGTCGCTTTGAGGGCGGAAAGTCCCCCGGCGATGATGACCCCTTTCTGTTTCAGGTTGGCGGCTCCTCCGGGGTAGGCGTAGATGGGCCATACTCCGCCTTCTACACAGCGGGTGCAGAGAACTACCGGGATTCCGGCTGCGATGCATTTCTCGATTCCGGGAACTGCCCCGGGCGGGGTGTTCCCTGCTCCGAATCCTTCCAGAACTATGCCTTTGGCTCCACTTTCGAGCAGTTTTTCCAGTATAGTCGAATCCATGCCCGGATGACAGCCTACCAGATGGACTTTGTCGGCCATTCCTGTAACCGGGAAGGGCAGGCGTGGTCTGCGCCCCGGTTTGGCCCGGGTCAGGATGACTGATTCTCCGGCGATAAAACCTATTCTCCCGGTGTTTTGACCGATAAACGGGTCAACGTTCAGGGAACTTGATTTGATGGCGTTCTTGGCGGCAAAAAGTTTGTCGGCCATCTGGATGATGACATCGGTTCCTTCCGGCGGGGGAAGCAGACAGGTACGGATAGCGTCCACAAGGTTGCGGATGCCGTCATAGCCGGATTCATTGAAGTAACGCATGGCTCCGGTGAGTATGACCGGTTTTGGTGAACGCACGGTCAGGTCCAAAACATAGGCGGTCTCGGCCATTAAATCGGTCCCGTGCAGGATTACTGCGCCAAGCACCTGCTCTTCGGCCAGAAAATCTTCCACATCGTGAGCCAGTTGGAGCATTTTGTCCGGGGACATGTGCGGGCTGGGAATGTCCGACCAGAGAACAGGCCGGATCTTGATGTCGTGTCCGTCCGGTGTGATCTCATTGAGCAGTTTGGTGAAATTGTCGTCCGGGACAACCCCGCCGGCATCCGGCTTTTCGCTCATGCCGATGGTGCCCCCGGTGAAGATGAGGATAACCTCTCCTGAGATATTGTTTGAACCCATTTTAATCTCCGTAAACAGTCTAGTCTTATTGGATTCTGGTACAGCAGGAAGCCTTGAATGGCAACAGTTCCTGGCGGTGGTGTTGTTTTATAATCTTTAAGTTTTCGCTGTCCTTATAGGTCGGGTGTGCTATAATGAAGCCAGAATTCCATTTTTACTGCTTTGGAGGGTGCTTCAAACGTGGTGGCTTTAGAAGGATATATCATGCAGGGGATCGAGTTCCTGGCTCAGGACTATCCCGGTGTAGTTGTCGGCCTTGATGAGAATAAACGTATAGTATTTATCGGTGGTGAAGAAGCTGCGGTTATTTCAGGTCAGTTGACTGCGGGGCAATATCTGGACCCGTCTGCATCAATTTTATTGGTAAGGGGGCTGGGTAGGTTTGCTGATCGCATTGTTGAGGCTGATCCATTGCCCGCAGGTAGTTTTGAATCGGTAACTGAATCGGGGGGGATTCTCTGGAAAGGCCTGTTTCATGATGATTCAGGCATCATCGTACTTAAGGGAAGAGTGCATGGGCGCAGCAGTGAAGTTGAAAGAGGCCCATATGGTCAGGAACAAATTCTTGCCACTTTACTGGCGAATCTTCCGGGCATGGCCTACCGCTGTAAAAATGATGTAAACTGGACAATGGAGTTTATAAGTGAAGGTTGCTTTGAGCTGACCGGTTACAAGCCTGAAGCCATGCTTAGAAACCGGGAAATTTCTTATGCGGATATAATTCTTCCCCAGTATCAGGCCCACGTCTGGGAATGTGTGCAGGAAGCTGTGCAGGACCGGGAGCCTTTTGAAATGATCTATAAGATCAGGACAGCTTCCGGTGAGGAGAAATGGGTCTGGGAAAAGGGCGTTGATGTCAGGAATGAAGACGACGATGGTTTTCTTGAAGGATTCATTACAGATGTTACGCCGCTAATGTTGGCCGAACAGGCATTGCATCAGAGTGAAGAGCGCTATCGACTCATGGCCGAAAAGACCGGACAGATGGTCTATGATCTGAACCTTGAGACTGATGAAATTGTCTGGTCCGGGGCTGTGCTGGAAATCACCGGTGTAGAGGAGCGTGAATTCCAGTCTGTGAATCTTAAAGGCTGGGAAGAAAGAATCCACCCTGACGACCGTAAAGATGTCGTGGAAGAGCTTGAAGCGTGCATCCGTGAGGGAACTCCTTTTGTCTCCGTGTATAGATTCAGGCGCAAGAACGGCAGTTATCTCTATGTTGAAGATGAAGGCAGTTTTCTGCTTGATGCTAACGGAACTCCGGTGCGTATGGTCGGTGTTTTACGCGATTATTCACATAAGATGAAAGTTCAGGAGCTGATGATCCAGACTGAGAAAATGACCACTGTGGCCAGTCTTTCCGCAGGTATGGCCCATGAGATCAATAATCCGTTGGGGGTCATCACCCAGTCGGCTCAGAATATAGAACGCAGGCTTTCCCCTGACTTGCCCGGAAATATTGAAACTGCGAGGAAAGTTGGTGTTTCACTTGATTCAGTGCGCAGTTATCTTAAGGAACGCAAAATTCTGACTATGGTTGAGGAGATCAAGGAGGCCGGAACTCGGGCGGCAAAAGTAATTGTAAATATGCTCAATTTCAGCCGTAAATCAGGGGACAAGAAAGATTTTTGCTCCATTCCCGAGATAGTGGAGCGGGCTATTGCAACTGCTGATGCTGATTTATGCAATGGGGAAGATTGCGATTTCCGTAAGATTAATTTTGTGAGGGATCTTCAGAAAGAGTTGCCGCATGT
This sequence comes from Maridesulfovibrio pacificus (SeqCode), assembly GCF_048612815.1. Taxonomy (NCBI): domain Bacteria; kingdom Pseudomonadati; phylum Thermodesulfobacteriota; class Desulfovibrionia; order Desulfovibrionales; family Desulfovibrionaceae; genus Maridesulfovibrio; species Maridesulfovibrio pacificus (SeqCode). Next base: position 2,544,164 of record NZ_JBLZNE010000001.1, on the reverse strand, counting down.
GCTCTGTTATTCATCTGAACTGGAACAGGTTTTGTTTAATCTGATGCGGAATTCCGCTCAATCGATTATTGATGAAGGTTGTTCCGGGATTAGCCCGGAAATAGTTGTACGTGGATATTGCAATAACGCCTATCTGACTATAGAGGTTGAGGATAATGGGCCGGGTATGGATAAGTATACCAGCAAGAAGGCTTTTGAACCGTTTTTCAGCACTCGCGCGGATGGCGGCAGCGGGCTTGGATTGTCCGTGGCTTATTTCATAATTACCCGCAACCACGGCGGGACCATCAGGATTGATTCTGAACCGGGCAAGGGTACTAAATTTACGATTCAGCTGCCGCGCGGGCCGGTATCGGATATATTTTCCCAAGGGCTGGTTTAAGTCCTTCGGAAAAGATGACGCCAAAGGGAAGTTGGCTAGAAAAGGGAAAGCCGGGGGAGTTTAAGAAAACTCCCCCGGCTTGTGCTTATTTCTGGCCTTTGGCTTTGAGCTGCTTGCCGCGTGCCATGTGGCGCTGGGATGCGGAAAGTTCAACCTTACGCAGGCGGATGGATTCCGGGGTTACTTCGATCAGCTCGTCGTCGCGGATGAAGTGCATGGCCCGTTCAAGGGTCATGGGACGGATGGGGGTCAGGATTACAGCCTCATCCTTACCGGAAGCACGCATGTTGGTAAGCTTTTTCTCTTTGGTGGGGTTGATGTTGATATCATTGTCCCTGTTGTGCTCACCAACGATCATGCCTTCGTAGACCGGATCACCGGGTTCGATGAACATTTCACCGCGAGGCTCAAGGTTGAAGATAGCGTAGGGAACGCCTTTACCCGCACGGTCGGACACGAGGGAACCGGTGTAACGGGAGGGGAAATCTCCACGGTAATCTTCATAACCTGCGAAGAGGGAGTTCATGATACCGGTACCCTTGGTGTCGGTCAGGAACTCATCGCGGTAGCCGATAAGGGCGCGGGAAGGTGCGGAGAATTCCATGCGGACTCGGCCCTTACCGTTGTTGACCAGGTTGGTCATCTTACCCTTGCGGGTGGAAAGTTTTTCAGTAACTACGCCGAGGAAAGCTTCTTCACAGTCGATGAAGACCTGCTCCATGGGCTCCAGCTTGCGTCCGCCTTCGTTCTTGTAAATAACTTCAGGACGGCCCACGGAAAGCTCAAAACCTTCGCGGCGCATGGTTTCAATGAGGATAGCCAGCTGGAATTCACCACGGCCTTTTACGATGAAGCTGTCTTTCTCATCGCTTTCCTCTACTTTTACAGCCACGTTGAGCAGGGTTTCCTTGTGCAGTCTTTCGCGGATTTTTGAAGACTGAACCAGCTTGCCTTCAAGACCTGCCATGGGCGAGGTGTTGATGGTGAAGCGCATGGAAACGGTAGGCTCGTCAACAGTGATGCGCGGCAGGGCCTTGGGTGCTTCCTTGGTGCAGATGGTGTCACCGATGGTGATGTCTTCAATACCGGATACAACCACGATATCACCGGGATCGGCTGATTTTGTTTCAGCAAAGGAAACGCCGTCGTAGGTCTGGATTTTGGTCAGACGCAGGGAAACGTGCTCTTCCTTCTCATTGATGCAGAGCAGAGGTTCGTTCTGTTTGGCGCTGCCGTGGATTACCTTACCAATGGCAAGGCGTCCGAGATAGTCGGAGTAACCGAGGTCGGATACGAGCATCTGGAAAGGTTCGGATTCGTCATAAGAAGGACCGGGAACCTGTTCCAGAACGAGGTCCATGAGCGGGTGCAGGTTCTCACCTTTTTCTTCAAGGGTTTCCTGCGCGATACCGTCACGGCCGATTGCGTAGAGCAGGGGAAATTCGAGCTGTGCTTCGTTGGCGTCAAGGTCGATGAAGAGGTCGTATACTTCGTCCAGTACTTCGTCAGGACGGGCATCGCCACGGTCAATCTTGTTGATGACAACGATGATTTTAAGACCGGCTTCAAGCGCTTTTTTGAGTACGAAACGGGTCTGGGGCAGGGGGCCTTCGGAAGCGTCAACCAGAAGGATGGCGCCGTCAGCCATGGACAGGGAACGTTCAACTTCGCCACCGAAGTCGGCGTGACCGGGGGTGTCGATGATGTTGATTTTTACGCCTTTCCAGTCAACGGCGCAGTTTTTTGCAGCAATGGTAATGCCGCGCTCGCGTTCAAGGTCCATGCTGTCCATGAGGCGGTCATCAACTTCCTGACCTTCGCGGAACAGTCCGCTCTGCTTGAACATACCGTCAACCAAGGTTGTTTTACCATGGTCAACGTGGGCTATGATAGCTATATTTCTAATTTTGTCGTTTTGGATAAGATTAGTCACGGATTCCTCCGGCGCCGGAGATTTGCCAAAAAAAATCCCCTGCACGGAGTGTACAGTATAAAAATAGGGGCAAAATTCTCAGCGGCTGGTTAAAGTAGAGATAAGGAGACGTTAGTTAGGGTATATTATGACGGCTGGCAAGAGAAAAAATGGGCTTTTAGGTGACATTTAGGCGAATAATTTTCTGTTAAGGCTCTGAAGCTTGCTTTTAAAGCCGACTCCCTATATCAAGTTGCGCCCCTGTATGAATTCCTTTATGAAGGGGGCATAAATTTAAGGAGCGCATATGCCTGAGAAAGATTTACGAGTGGAACTGTTGTCCATGACCCCCAATGCCTTGGAGCTGCTTTATGCTTCTTTTCGGCAATGTTATCACGCCGGGTTTGTGGCCGACATGTGGCCCCGGCTCCTGAACGGTGAAATTGAAAAGGAAAAGCAGGCCACGTTTGTTTCCAAAGTCCTTGAGTCCGGCCATGACAGTCCCATTGAGCATGTCAGCTTTACTTTTGCCATTGAAGGGATATCCCGGGCTTGTTCCCATCAGATAGTTCGCCATCGCATTGCTTCATATTCGCAGCAGAGCCAGCGGTATGTGGCTGAAAATGATATGGATTATATCATTCCTCCGGCAATCGCAAAGATTCCCGAAGCGCGTGAGCGGTTTGAAAAGTTTATGGAAGAAGTAGGCAGTGCCTACAAGGATTTGCGTGAGATTCTGGTTGATGCCGGGCGCGAAGACAAAGCTAATGAAGATGCCCGTTTTGTATTGCCGCAGGCTGCAGAAACCAAGATTGTCATCACCATGAACTGCCGTTCGCTGATGCATTTTTTCAATCTTCGTTGTTGCCAGCGTGCCCAGTGGGAAGTTCGGAAGATGGCCGACAAGATGCTCAAGATATGCAAGGAAGAGTTCCCGGCAATTTTCGAGCATGGCGGAGCCAGCTGTGAACAATTGGGATACTGCCCGGAGGCCGACAGATTTGCCTGTGGTCGCTACCCGACCCTGAAACAACTGACTAAGGGCGAGTAATCTCCTACATTATATAATATGCCCGCGCAGAGTATAGCTTCTCGGTAGTTTTCTATATTTATATTAAGTGATTTTTCTAATATGCCTGTCCAGTTTTTTGGGCAGGCTTTTTTTTGTCCTGAATTTGTCTGAAATCGGGCGAAATTGGCTAAAACAGGAAATATGGCATGGAATTTCGTCGAAATTTATTTTTTAAGCAGACTAAATGGCTTCGGGTAGATTTTAAGCAGATGAAAATAAGCCAGCCAGACCTATTATCGTGTGTAAGACAAGTTCTTAATTTCACGACGTGTACCAGAAAATACCGCATAGATGCTTATATTCTAAGTAACTTTATTTTGGCAGAGAGGTCGAGGTCGCTAAGATTGATTATTCGATCAATTGTTGCATCTTTCCATGCATAGCTGTCAGTAACTAGTGAGTGGGAAAACCCTTTGTTTGCAAGGCTTGAGCAGTGTCAAGAAAATAAAAAGTCATTTATTTCAAGTTGTTGTGAAGTGTTCTAAAGTGACATGTCTCAGAACCCTTTAGTTTACTGGGCTTAGCGAGCTGTAGTCTTTGAGAGGATATTTATAAAGGCTTGATGTATTTTGTGTTATTTTATGTAAGTCGTTAAAAAACAAATATTTACGTCTAGAATGTTACATGTTAGTGACGAAATTAATATATAAAATAATGAGTAAGAAGAAATGTAACAATGAGAGAAAAGACGTAATTTTGCGTAATATGGAATAAATTCAATTTTTGTCTGTGGAAAAAGTTTTCCACAGGTGTTGAAAATATAAATTAAAAAGTTGTTAAAGCTAGCAGCTACGCCCTTTAAGGGCTTTCGGGTCTTGCTGACCGAATTGCTAGCATTAAAGGAAAAATGTATAAAAACAGATACTTAAGTTGTAGATAACCATTCCGGCGTCATTGGACGTCTGCCGCCGTATCAAGAGTTGATGGTTATACTCACTTTGAATTAGTAAACCCCTCATGATGAGAGACAGCTGGAATAAAATTCTAAAATTTCTTGAGAAGGGACTGAACCCCGGTCTGTACAAAGTATGGATCAAGCCCCTGAAGGCGGAAGTCAGCAGCAATACAATCAAATTGTATGCTCCTAACGACTTTGTGGCAGCCTGGGTTAGGGACCGTCTCATGGACAACATCAAAGAAGCTGGCGAGCAGGTTCTCGGCACCAGCCCCAAGGTGGAGATTGGGGTTAGGAAGTCCGTAGAAAGGCCCGCGGTCAAGGTCGATAGACCCAGACCTGCGGTAGCTCGTCCAGTACAGACAAGCATGGGCCTTCCCATGATGTCTTCCGCGGTGGTCAATACTCGTATTCCCCGTTGGCGTTTTTCCTTTGACGATTTCATAATCGGCGAGTCCAACAGACTTGCCTGCGCCGCATCCAGAAGTCTCTGTGATAACTCCCTGCCCGGTGACCAGCTCTTCATGAGCTCCGCTCCCGGTCTCGGAAAAACTCATCTGCTGCATTCAATAGGCAAGAATCTATGTGCTTCCAGTAACAAGAAGCACATTTCCATTGCCTGTCTTACAGCGGAAGAGTTCGCAAACAGAATGGTTCTGGCTCTTAAAGCCGGTGAGATTTCCCGCTTTAAATCCGAATTCAGGGACAATGTGGATTGCCTGCTTCTGGAAGATATTCACTTCTTTCAGGGCAAGCAGAAAATGCAGGATGAAATTCTGGAAACTCTGAAGAGCTTGCAATTGCGCGGCTCCAAGGTGGTTATGACCAGTTCCTTCCTGCCTCGTGAACTGGATAAGGTCGACCCGCAGTTGGTTTCCCGTTTCAGTTCAGGTCTGCTGGCACTTATTTCCACTCCTGATTTTGAGACCAGAAAGAGAATCGTTGAAAGCAAAGCCATACGACTGGGAACCCAGGTTCCGGATTCCATTTCCGAACTTCTGGCGGACCGTATTACCACAGACGTAAGACAGCTGGAAAGCTGCTTGCAGAACCTTGTGCTGAAGGCAAGACTGCTCAACCGTGATGTTTCGCAGGAACTGGCCTGGCAGGTACTGGAAAACTATTCCATTGCCAAAGCCGCGCCCAGCTATGATTCTATCGTGGATCATATCTGCCGTTCTTACGAACTTACAGCTGATCAGTTGCGCTCTAAAAGCCGTAAACGCCAGATTGTACTGGCACGAAACACCGCTTTCTTCCTCGCCCGCAAGCATACCGAACTGTCCCTTAAGGATATCGGAACCAGACTGGGCCGCAGACATTCTACCGTAATCAAAGGTATCACTAATATTGAACGTGAAATTTCCCTGCAGACTCCCCTTGGAAGGCAGCTGCAGGATACTATAGACCGACTTACTCCGTAAGATCGGTTTCTCGGACAACAGATTTTTTATGGTTCCCTTTGGGAAGTTTTTTTCTGTTGTTTTTGTTTTTCAGCGTTTTTGATTTCCGAAAAAGAGTGACAGCATAAAGCTGTTTGCTCTTTTTCGGGTTTGGGGATATTCATTGCAACCGGTTTGTAAATGTCTTTTGACGGTCCTTTTTTGAGGGCCTAAATTGCAGAGGTGGGAAATGAATTCCAATGTATGGAGCTCCATAAAGAAAAAGCTTCTTGTACGCATTAATCCTGTGCTGGTCAGGGTTTGGGTGGAACCTTTGACTGCACGCTATGAAGATGGCGTAGTTCAGCTGACCGCACCTAATGAGTTTGTCATGAACTGGGTGCAGGAACATTTGCTGGATCGTATCAAGGATGCCGCGCAGGAAGTACTTGAGACCAAGGTCGGGGTAACCATTGATTTGGAAAGCGGTAAAGCGGACACTCCCCGGGAATTCATTTCCGATGTCACTGCTTATTACGCAGCAGAAGAAATTCTGGCCAGCATAAACAGGCTGACCGGGATTGTTCGAAGTTTGAGGCCGATGGATTTTGATGAGGCTGATTTTGAGGCCGAAGCGACTGAAGTTATGCCCGAACTGGAAGTACAGACTTTCGATTCCATCCTTGATGCTGTGCTTGAGGCTTTTGCGGTTTCATTTCGTGACCTGATGATGCAGGCCAATGCGCATGCTGTGCTTGCCCGTCGCGCTCTGTACTATCTCTGCTTCCGTTACGGTATCCCTGCCGAGGAAGTGGCCTTGAACATGGATTGCACGGTTTCCGAAGTGCGCAAGGGTGCGCAGGTTCTGGAAGGCGAAATTTCCGAAGCCATTGACAACGGCGAAGACCTCGACGAACTCCTCCTGAGGATCTTCCAAAAGTAGTAAAAAAATTTCTGAATTAATAGGATAAAAGGCCCGGCTGTTTACTGAACAGCCGGGCTTTTGTGTTTACAAACCTGTCTTCAAAACCATGTCGGTAATAGGTCCACGCGAACGTTCGCCCTTGAGGACCATGTGCGCGTATTCCTTATTATCGCGCAGCTTTTTGACCACCCAGTTGAGACCGTTGTTGCTTTCGTTGAGATAAGGGTTATCCACCTGCCGTGTGTCGCCGAGACAAATGCATTTGACGCCTTCGCCCATGCGGGTCAGCAGCGAACGCACTTCGGAGCGGGACATGTTCTGCATCTCATCAATGATGACTACGCAGTTCTCAAGGTTCATGCCCCGGATATAGGCTATGGGCAGAATTTCGAATTTTTTCTGGTTAAAGCGGAACTTTTCGGAATCCGTATCCATGAAAATACGGTTGGCCGGACGTTGTTCGTGCAGCTTTACTGTCAGGTCACGTACATAGCGAACATAAGGCTGCATTTTTTCTTCCACTGATCCGGGCAGGAAACCCATTTTGGCTCCTATCTCCCAGATAGGTTTGACCAGATAGACCTTTTCAAAGGGATTGTCCTTCTTCTCCAAGGCCAGATAAAGAGCGGACGCCAGAGCGAGAAATGTCTTCCCGTATCCGGCTTCGGACTGGATGGAGACAAGGTTGATTTCATTGTTGAGCATCAGCTCAAGGGCAAGGTTTTGATAAATGTTGCGTGGTTTCACGCCCCAGACTTCATGGGTGTAGGTAATGGCCTTATTTTCCTTGCTGCCGTAAAAGACCGGAGTTCCATTTTCCCAGCGGAAGCTGTTCACATAGGGCGTTTCGTCTTCATCCACAAATCCGGTATACATCTGCGAATCAGAGCGGAAGGGGTCGGAATCCTTGTATTCTTCCCATGTTAGATTGTAAATCCCAGCCTTAATTTGCAGGATGCGGTCATTAGTGACCAGAATAGGATCATCAATGGACGCGTTGAGTGTTTCCTTGAGAATGCGGTCGTCCGGGCTGAGGCTGCTTAGTTTTTCCGCAAACTCAGGGGAGAGGATAGAGATCTTGTCGTCTTTTAAAATGGACCTTACTGCTTGGGAAACAATGTGTCCGATGCGAGGGTCACGCTTGAGCTTATCCAGCTCGGTAATGACTGTGTAGGGGAGGTGAACGTTGTTTTCAACTCCGTTGCGCAGAGCTGTGATGCATTTGGGGTTTTCAATGAGTACGTTGGTGTCCAGAACGAAGTTCTTCTGTCCCATAAAGCCTCCTCTTTTAAAGTGGTCCAAAAAGAGAAAAGGCGACCAGATTAGGGCCGCCTTATTATGAACGATGCATGTGTATGCTCTTTTGAGTCTGCAGGCTGCCCTGCTTGGTTTTCCTCATGATTTCAATATACAACATCATGGAGGTTAGGGGAAGCCAAATATATTTCGCTTGGGTTAAGTTTATGCGACAGAATCATTCCCACCGATTATCATGCTGAATTCTTCAATATCCATCCCGCTGAAGATATGGCTGTATTTAGCAACGGCTTCATAAGGTTTTTTTTCGTAGGCCTTGGCAAATTCGAGGTATTCTTCCCCGGCTTCAACAAGGCTGTTTAATGAACTCACACCGCGGAAATCATTGGCGAGGTCGGGGTTGTCCTGAAAAAGCTGTTCAATCTCATCCTTTTGGGGATGGTCTCCCATTACCCTCACGTTTCCGGAACTGTCAGTGGTTAATTCTACGGGGGGATCTGTGCTGATATCGTTTTGTAGGAAAAGCACGTTCACGTCATCCTGAAATTTTTCCGTGCTGGTTTCCAGACCTGTTTTAAGATCATCAAGAGAGATGGATTGGCCCGGTGTGTACGGGATATTCATGTCGGAGAAAAAGCTGTCGATGGAAGCGAGCATCTTGGCAGAATCGGAGATAGTTACTTTATCACCGGATTGCCGGTCCTGCAGGGGCGGTTGTATTCCGGCTCGGGATTGTTGAACTTCGTTGACTGATTGCGTTGCGTATGCTGATTGAACTGAATTGATCATGCTCGGCTCCATGGATTTCTGGGCAGTTTTTTCCTGAGCCGAATAAATGCAGTAATTATGCCTGGAATAGTAACTTAGAGCCGGATTACTTGAACAACACTTTGAGGAGGAAGTTCTCCGCAGTCTGCGGGAATAATAATTATACCGTTACACAGGCTCATAACCTTGCGCGGTGAAAAGGATTTATCAAGCAAAGGATCAGCAAATATTTTGCCGTTGTCTTCAAAAATACGGCAGGGACGCAGTTTTTCCCGGTCGCGTCCACCTTTCAGCGCATCGGTAAGAATTGCCGGGGTTGTGGCGGAAGTTTCCGCTTTTGCCTGCAGCATATTGATTACCGGATTGACTATGGTGTGGAAGGCAAGATTTACTGCATTGGGCGGACCGGGCAGGCCGATGACAATTGAGTTGTCCATGTTGAATGCAAATACTGATTTTGCCGGATGCATGGCCAGCCCTTTGAAAATTGGTTTTCCTCCGGCCTGCCGGATGGAATTGAATACAAAGTCGCGGTTGCCGGGGCCTGTTCCACCTGTAGTGACGATCAGCTTGCAATCTTTATTGGCCTGCACTGCTTCGGATATAGCTTCCGGAGAATTCGCGCAGGGCGCAATGCGTACGTCACGGATTCCGTAGCGATAGCATAAGGATTTCATAAGGATGAGGTTGTCTGCCGGGATCAGTCCGCATTGGGTTTTCTGCGCCGGATCGCATAGTTCATTGCCAACAGCCATTACAGCCACTTTGGGCAATGGGTAAATCGGAATGGAGCGGATGCCTGCATAAGCCAGCAGAGCGGCATCGCAGGGCGAAATAACAGCACCCGAATTGACGATGGTCTCACCCTTCATGATGTCCGATCCTGAATTGCGGATGAAATCACCCTTGCGTACCGGAGAACTGATGCTGATGGAGTTTTCGCCCACTTCAACATTTTCAAAGGGTATGACCGCATCGGTGCCCTCGGGAACAATGCCTCCGGTCAGCACACGGACTGCCTGTCCTTCACATTTTCCCGGTACCGGGCAGGAAGGGCGGACTTCACCGGAAAATTTGATCTCAACCGGCTGATCATTAGACGCAGCAGAAGTGCATGCACTGGGTACGGCAAATCCGTCCATAGCCGAACGGTCATGCTCAGGCAGGGATATGCCCGATTGCAAGGTCTCTGCGGCAACCAGCCCAGAACAGTCAGTTACCGGAACGTATTCGTTCTTCGGCAGGGCAATGCTTTTGCGGATAAGTTTAAGTGCTGCACTGCGCGGGATGGAGTGCGGAAAAGAGTTCTGTCCGCTTCCGGATCTATCAGTAGGATTCTTAAGGTCTTCGCGGACGCGGCTTAATTCATCAGGCGTATTTATGTTTATGAAAGTTGTCAGGCCTTGATCTTTTTTTGCCAGCAAATCCGTGTCCACGGTCTTTACCTTCACCTGCGGGAAAAAGCGGATGATCTGAAAGATATTCTTTTGCAGGTTTTCTTCAATGAACGGCAGGCAGCGTTTTGAATAAACAGCGCAGAGAGGCTCGTAGAATCCGTCCGGGTGTACGGGAATAACTACATCGTCATCCGGTTCAACCCGGCTTAGCATCTCGCTGATTAGTTCCCGTTTAAGAAACGGAGAATCGCAGGCGGTGATGAACACATGATCAGTGCGGGAATGGTAGAGCGCGGAATGTATTCCGGTCAGTGAACTGCGTGATTCAAAGAGATCGCCAACCAACCGTACATCAAGATCCGGGTGGTTTTCCGGGGTGCGGGTAATAACAAATGTTTCCGCAAAAAGTCCCTCAAGACTGCGGATGATTCTGCTGACCAGTTTCTCACCGGAAATTTCAAGGCAGGATTTATCCTTCCTGCCCATGCGTCGCCCTTCGCCACCGGCTAAGATGGCTGCACTCAAGTTCAATCTTTCTGTATTCCCGCTCATTTTTTTTATATCGCACAAAAGGTTCCAGTATGCCATAACCTTTTTATTATGCTGAAAAAAGCCAGATGACTTGATATTCACTATATTAAAACTGTTTACAAAATCATATTTGCCCCTGTACTTAAACTTTTTAAAAGTAAAGTCACTTGGCGGATGTCTTACTTAGTAATTTGTTATGGAGTTTTTTATGTCCTGCAAGAAATTAAAGTTGGTTTGTTTTTCTCCCACACGGACCACCCGCCGTATTCTGGATGCCATTGCCGAAGGTGTTGGTGCTGAGCATTCGGAGGTAGTTGATGTTACCCGTGCGGACCGTGTGCCCGAAACTTGCGACTGTGTTGATAATGATCTGGTGATAATCGGTGCTCCGGTCTACGGCGGCCGCATTCCGCAAACTGCCGTGGAGCGTTTTAAGGCATTAAAGTCCTGTGGCAGTCCTGTAGTTCCAGTGGTTGTTTACGGTAACCGTGCTTATGAAGATGCGCTCATTGAGCTTGCTGATATTGCCGTAGAAGCCGGATTCAAGACTCTTGCCGGAGCTGCGTTTATTGGTGAACATTCTTTCTCCAATGAGAAGACTCCCATCGCGGTCAGCCGTCCTGACGAAGATGATCTGGGCAAAGCCCGTGAGTTCGGAAAATCCCTCGCCGCGAAGCTTGCTGACGGTTCTCTCTTCGCTGAAGATGTAGAGATTCCCGGTGATCGTCCTTACAAGGAACGCTCACCCAAGGCTTCAGCTGCTCCCATCTCCAACGAGGACTGCCAGCTTTGCGGAGCTTGTGAAAGAGTTTGTCCCACAGCGGCAATTTCTGTTGGATCATTGGTGGAAACCGATACGGAGAAGTGTATTTTCTGCTGCGCTTGCGTTAAGGCCTGTGCTTTCGAAGCGCGCAAGCTGGAAGTACCGCGCCTGCTGGAAGTGTCCCAGTGGCTGGCTGATAATTTCAGTGAGCGTCGTGAACCTGAAGTATTTATATAGCTAGTGCTATTTAGGCCTCCGGCGGGTCTGCGACGCTTTGTTTTGATGCGCTATCGCGCTTAGTGTTGATCGCATTTCGCCTCCGGCGGGCAGAAGGGCTAAGCCCCTCTGCACTCCCTAGTTGGTGTGAGAGTCTTTTTGTTGAAGTATTGTCGTAGACTTGGAGGAGTATTTCTTATGCGCAATTCTGTGCGAATTCTGGCTGTTGTAGTTTTGTTGTTGGCTTTTGGCTTGTCCGGCTGTGCAACGAGCAAATGGAACCGTTATGAGCTTTATATGGGCCAGAGTTATGGCGAAGGCAAACAACGGGTCACAGCTAAAGAATGGCAGGGCTTTTTAAATACGGAAGTCAGCCCCAAATTCAAGGACGGCTATACAGTCTATGATGCTTATGGATTCTGGTCGGGCAAGATGTTTACTTACTCTGAAAGAAGTAAGGTGCTCATGATCGTCTCAGAAGACAAGGACGCCGAGCAGCGCGTGGATGAAATCGCCAAGGCCTACAAAGATGAGTTTAAGCAAGACTCTGTTTTGAAGATTGTCAGCCCGGTCAAGGTTGAATTTAATTAGTCTTAATTCTGGTTAGTTAATAATAAGAAACTCCCCCGTAACCTAAGGTTACGGGGGAGTTCTTTCTTCTATATCTATCAAATCAAACCCTACATACTGATCCACTCGTCCTGCTTCGGAGTCTCCTGCTTCAAATCAGCAAGATGGCAGCATGTACGGTGTCCGGGGCTGAGTTCCTTGTCCTGCGGGGCTTTTTCACGGCAGATGTCCATGGCATGGGCGCAGCGCGGGTGGAAGTGGCAGCCTTTAGGCGGATCGAGTGGGGAGGGGATTTCGCCTTTGAGCGGGGCAAAGTCCACATCGCGTTTGTCCAGTCTGGGAACCTCGTTGAGCAGGGCCTGAGTGTAAGGATGGAACGGATTGCTGAAAAGCTGTTCCACTGTTCCGACCTCAACAACGCGACCGAGGTACATAACCGCGATCCTGTCTGAGATGTGTTCGACCACGCCTAAGTCGTGGCTGATGAACAGGCAGGTCAGGTTCAGGTCTTTGCGCAGTTCCATGAACAGGTTCAGAATCTGGGCCTGAATGGATACGTCCAGTGCTGCTACGGATTCATCGCAGATCAGACATTCAGGTTGCATGGCCATAGCCCTTGCAATTCCGATTCTCTGACGCTGACCACCGGAGAACTGGTGCGGGTAGCGATCCTTGTAGCTGGGGTCGAGGCCGCAGCGAAGCATGACATCGGAGAGATACTTGTCGAATCCGGCCTTATCGGTCAGCCCGTGGTAGAGCGGTGCTTCGCCGATGATCTGCTTGACCCTTTTGCGCGGGTTAAGCGAGGCAAAGGGGTCCTGAAAGATCATCTGTACGTTGCGCGCGTAGTCCATGTGTTCCTTGGAATTCATGTCATTGACATTCTGGCCCTTGTAGAAAATATCTCCGTCGGATTGATTCAGAATTTCGCAAAGCATGCGGCCCAGTGTGGATTTACCGCAACCGGATTCGCCCACCAAACCCAGAACTTCACCGGGCATGATGTCGAGGTTGACGCTGTCCACTGCCTGAACGCGCTCTTCGCGCAGTTTTGAGCCCAGTTTCTGGGCAATCTTACCTGCGAAGTCGAGTTTTTTAACAAACACCCGGCTCAGGTTTCTACAGCTCAAGAAAGGTGTATTTTTATCTGACATATATTTGATCCTCTACAAAGGATGATGGCAGCGTACAACGCGTCCGTTTTCTTTTTCGGTCCGCTCCGGTGCGACCATGCACTGGTCATCAGCATAGGGGCAGCGCATCCTGAATGAGCAGCCTTCGGGGATATTGATCAGCGAAGGAGTCATGCCCGGAATCTGGAACAGCGGCTCGCCGCGTTTGTTGCGGCTGGGCACTGATCCGATCAGACCGTGGGTGTACGGATGCATGGGATGGTCGAGGATTTCCTCAACATTACCCTGTTCGATGATCCGCCCGGCATACATTACCGCCACCTTGTGGGCCAGACCTGCTACTACGGTCAGATCGTGGGTTATCCATATCAGAGCCATTCCGGTTTTGCGGCAGAGGGTCTGCATTTCGGAAAGAATCTGCCCCTGAATGGTTACGTCCAGTGCGGTTGTCGGTTCATCGGCAATGATCAGATCCGGCTTGTTGATCAGTCCGATTGCGATGGCAACGCGCTGGCGCATACCGCCGGAGAACTGGTGCGGGTAAGCCTTGATCCGTTCCTCAGGTGAAGGGATACCCACCATGGCAAGGGCCTCGATGGAACGGCGTCGCGCTTCATCTTTGGATACCTTTTCGTGGGCGGTAATGGCTTCCATCATCTGGGTGTCGATGCGCAGAACCGGATTAAGGGTCATCATGGGGTCCTGAAAGATCATGGAGACCTTAGCACCCCTGAATTTACGCCACTCTTCTTCTGATTGGCCGATAATTTCCTGTCCTCTGTATTTGATGGAACCGCCGGCAATTTCGCCCGGAGGGTCCACAAGGCCCATAATCGAGAAGCCTGTTACGGACTTACCGGAACCGGATTCACCAACAATACCGACAATCTCGCCCTTATCGATGTCCAAACTGATGTCATCGACGGCCCTGGCGATTCCGGCACGGGTGTAAAAGTAGGTCTTAAGATTTTGTATGCTGAGAATGTTTTCACTCATTTTTTCAACCTCGGGTTCAGAACGTCACGCAAGCGGTCACCAACAAGGTTGATGGATACGATGAGGACAAGCAGGGCCACACCGGGGTAGAAGCTGATCCAGTAATAACCTGATTGCAGGTACTTGAAACCGTTGGCAATGAGCAGGCCCAGCGAGGGCTGGGTGATGGGCATACCCAGACCAAGGAAGGAGAGGGTTGCCTCTAGGGCGATGGCTCCTGCGACCTTAACGGTGGAGATAACGATCAGCTCCGGTGTACAGTTGGGCAGCACATGCCCGAACATGATCCTGTTCTGGGGCAGGGCAAGGCATTTGGCAGCTTCCACGTATTCCTTCTTGCGCTCCACCAGCACGTTACTGCGTATGGCGCGGGCATAGTAAGCCCACTGGACAATGACCAGCGAGAGGATTATCTTATCAACCCCCTTGCCTAGTATCGCCAGTAATATCAGAGCGACCAGAATCGCCGGGAAGCTTAGCTGCAGGTCGACCACTCGCATGATGAACGAGTCCGTGCGACCGCCGATGAATGATGCCCAGAGACCGATGACGGACCCGATTACAAGCGCGATGATTGTACTAACTACACCTACACCGAGGCTGATGCGCAGGCCGTAAAGGATGGCGCTGAGCATATCGCGGCCCTGACTGTCTGTTCCCAGCCAGTAGGTCACGGATTCGTCCATGGATTTTTCACCCGGTTCGAGCTTGGAATCCATGATGTCGATGGTCATCAGGTCGTACGGGTTCTGCGGAGAAATGTACGGAGCCATCAGCGCGACAACCACCATCAGGGTCAGGATGATCAGCCCGATGGTCGCGGTCTTGCTCTCAAAGTATTCTTTCAATGATTGCAGGAGCAGGGATTCGTCTTTTTCCGGGGTAGTCTCGGCTGCGGACATTTCCGGCTGCTGCGTCTGTTGTGTTTCTGCCATAGCGAAATCTCCTAATTCTGGTCGCCCAAGCGGACTCGGGGGTCCAGAATGGAGTAGATAATATCAACGATGAGGTTGATGATGATAAACATGGTCACGGTGATGAGCAGGTAAGCAACGATAACCGGACGGTCGAGAACTCCGATGGAGTCGATGACCAGCTTACCCATACCGGGCCAAGAGAAAATAGTCTCGGTAACAACCGCAAAAGCGATCAGTCCGCCGAACTCCATACCAAGAACGGTAACAACCGGGATCATGATGTTCTTCATGACGTGCAGCCCGATAATGCGGGTATTGGTAAGTCCTTTGGCGCGGGCGAACTTAACGTAATCCATCTGGATGTTTTCCTGCACTCCGGCACGGCTGAGCCTGATGGCCAGCGAGGTTTTGAATAGTGCGAGGTTCATGGCCGGAAGAATCAGGTGGCGTATGCCGTCCCAAGTGAGAAAACTGACCGGAACCCCCAGTAGCTCAACCGTTTCTCCGCGTCCTCCCGAGGGCAGCCAGCCCAGATAAACCGAGAAGATAATAATGAACATCAGCCCGACCCAGAATGTTGGTAGACTGAAGCCCAGTATGGAGAAACGCATGATACTTCGCCCGAGTAGAGTATCCGATTTAATACCGGCGATCATACCCAGCGGGATGCCGAAAAATACGGCCATGAGCATAGCGGTTACGGCCAGCTCCATGGTTGCGGGCATACGCTGCATGATCAGTTTAAGAGCGGGTTCGTTGTATACAAAAGAGTTCCCGAGATCGCCTTGCACAGCATCTGTGAGAAAGCGCAAGTATTGTTCGGGCAGGGGCTTATCCAGGCCGAGTTCCTTGATTGCGCGATCCTTTTCAGCGGGGGTAGCATCAGGGGCGATAAGAATATCGATCGGGTTACCGATACAGTATACGCCGCTGAAGACCAGTACAGACATGACCAGCAGTACGGCGATGGATTGTGAAATTCTTCGAATCAAAAATGCGAGCATGAAATTTTGCTCCAGTTGAAAAAGGGGCGCACAAAGTACGCCCCTTTTGATTAATCAGTTATGCAGGCGATTTATTTAACGACTTTGATCTCGCGGGGGAGGGTGTAGCCGTCAGTACGCCCGTTGTATTCAATACCTTTTCTGGAACCCCAAACGTTAACCTGATAGTGGATGGGGATAATACCCAGATCGCCGATACCCATTTCGGTAGCCTTGATGATCAGCTCGTTGTGCTTTTCAGGATCAACGGTGACCAGAGCTTTTTCGATGGTGGCATCGAGTTCAGGGTTGGAGTAGCGACCGCGGTTGGAAGAACCGAAGCCTTTCTCTTTGTCATAGGTGTGCAGCAGAGCACCAACGCAGTTGGACTGTTCGCCGGTATCAGTTGCCCAGCCTACGAGCATGAAGCTGAACTCAAGGGCGGAAGCGCGACCGAAGTATACACTCTTAGGCATGGTGTTAACTTCTGTTTTGATGCCGATTTTGGTCAGCATCTGAGCAATGGCCTGAGCGATGTCAGCATCGTTTACGTAACGGTCGTTGGGACCGTGGATAACCAGTTTGAAACCTTCGGGGTAGCCGGCATCTGCGAGCAGAGCCTTAGCGCCTTTCGGATCGTATTCTTCAGGCTTGAGGCGTTTGCTGGTGCCTTCGTATCCATCGGGAACCATCTGGCTTGCGGGTACTGCAAGGCCGTCCATGATGCGACCGGCGATAGCACGGCGGTTGATGGCTTTGGAGATAGCCTTACGTACACGGAAATCTTTCAGGGGGTTCTTGATCTTTTCGCCGTTGTTACCGGTAACAGTGGGGGAATCATCACGGTCGGTATCAAGGTGCAGGTAGATCAGACGGGTGGAGGGAGATTCGGAAAGAGTGACCTTTTTGTTCTCAGCCAGACCGTCAACATCTGCCGGGGGTACGAAGTTGATCAGGTCAACATCGCCGGATTTCAGAGCTGCAACACGGGTACCGTCGTTGGTGATGGGGCGAACAATGATTTCTTCCCAAGGCATTTTTTTGCCCCAGTAGTTATCGTTGCGCTTGTAGATGATTTTGTCACCGCGTTCCCACTTAACCAGAGAGTAGGGGCCGGTACCGATGCAGGCTTTACCTGAGTTGAAATCTTCGGTGGTAGCGCCTTCAGCATTCTTCTTGGAGATGATGGGGAAAGCCGCCATCTGACGGGGAAGAAGCGGAGCAGGTGCTTCGGTGATGAAACGGATGGTGTAGGGATCAACTATGTCCATCTTCTGGATGTTGGAAACAAATCCGGTGAAGGAAGAAGGGCTGTTGGGTACGTTGGGGATGCGTTCAATGGTGAATTTTACATCTTCAGCAGTGAACGGGGACCCGTCGTGAAATTTGACGCCTTTGCGGAGTTTGAATTCCCATACGTTGTCGGAAACGGGGGTCCAGGATGTAGCCAGACCCGGCTCAAGTTTCTGTTTGTTGTCCTGACGGATCAGTTTGTCAAACACATACAGAGCCTGCTCGTTGTTGGCGTTAACGTTGTGAAAATGGGGATCGAGAGAGGTGGGTTCACCTTTCAGGCCGAGGGTCAGTTTTTCTGCATGGGCCATGGTTGCTCCAAAGGCAAAGCAAGCCACGATAGCAAGAACAATCAATAGTTTCTGGCGCATTCAATACTCCTTGTTTCTCATTCTTATAAAACCTGACTTACCTTACATATTTCTCGCTCAAGATCAAGGTTTTGCTCATTGTAGGATTGATGAATACGCAAATATGAGTATGGGAAATTGATGGTTTTGTTATGTGCCGGGATTGCTTTTGATCATTCAATCAATATTGGGTGTTTTGTCTAGCAGAATAGGTTGGTTGTGATTGGTATAACGATTGGGTGTTTGCTTCTTATGAATCTGTTTATCATTTGAAAGATGCATTCAATATTAATTTTTTTAAGATTGTAAAGTGAAGTGACAACGTTATTTTGCTGATGCAGCAAGGGCTTCATCAATGAGTTCTATGGATTTAACTGTTCGTTGCGTCAGCGGACCGCTTACTATCTGAAAAGGGATGTTGCGGGAATTCAATTCACTTATGAACAGGTTCTGCATGTATTCCCGTTCTTCGGGCATATCTCTCTGTCCGTCAGCCTGCCATTGAACATCAATGTCGCAGAGCAGGTAAATACTCCGGTGCAGTTCCTTGAGCCTGTCTTCAAGCCAAGAAGGACATTCCCCGAAGTAGTGCTTGGCGTAGACGATGGATGAAATGATGTCCGTATCGCAGATAAGCGGGTTGTAACCCCTGTCCGCCGCATCTGTCTCATACTGCAATTGCCCCTGAGCAATAGGAATAACGTCATCTACGGTCAGGATGCCTTTTTTCAGAGTGAAGTATTCCCTAAGGTATTCGGGCACGAATTCCACTTTGTAATGCTCAGCCAATTTGGCGGCTAGAGAAGATTTTCCAGTGCATTCGGACCCCGTGAGTACTACGCGGAGCATTCACATTCCTGGTCGGCGCGGTAGGATTTGAGCCAGCTGATGAAACCGAGCACAGCCATGGCGGTATAGACTCCCATCAGTCCGCTGTATCCGACCCAGCCCTTGGCGTAGTATATGCCGATATACATGACATCGGCAGTGATCCAGAGCAGCCAGTTTTCCATGTATTTTTTGGCAAGTAGATATTGGGCGATGAGGGAAAGTACGGTGGTTAATGCGTCCCACCACGGAAAGGATGCCTCAAGATAGTTTTCCATGAGATATCCGGTAGGGATGAACGCAGCCAGCCCGATAATGGTCAGGCGGATGGCTAGTTTGCGGTCCACGCTCTGGACCTTGAGCGGAGTGTTGTCCGTACCGCCGCGCAGCCATTGGTACCAGCCGTAGAAGCCAAGAACCACATAGACGAATTGCAGGAAGGCATCGGAATAAAGTTTGCCTTGGAAAACAATAAACATCCAGATACCGACGCTGACAATGCCGAAAGGCCAGCAGAGCGGATTCTGGCGTACGCTCAGCAATATATAGATAAGTCCGGTGGCGATGGAGAGTTGTTCTCCGAGGCTCATGGCAGTAATGAAATTAATTATGAAGTTGATGAGTTCCATGTGGTTCCTGCAATAAAGTCGTTGATTGAGTTATGTTTAGTTCGCCAATGTTATCAGTTTCCGGGATAAAGTCCATTTTTTGGAGATCTGTGCTGATGATATTTAAGTTTGTTGTGTGTTTTTAGGTACAGATTAATTTGGTATACGGTGCTGGAAGTTTGAATCCAAGGAGGATTTTATGAAAACTCTCGGAATTCTCGGCGGTATGAGCTGGGAATCAACAATATCATATTACAAGCTGCTCAATGAAGGTGTGCGCGGGAAACTGGGCGGTCTGCACTCCTGTCGCATGGTCATGCATAGCGTTGATTTTGCTCCTTTTGCAGAGCAGATGGGAAGCAGTGATTGGGAAAGCATCACCGCCGGTTTGGTGAAGGGCGCTAAAAGCGTTGAGGCCGGAGGAGCCGATGCCCTGATCATTGCCACCAATACCATGCACAAGGCTGCTCCTGAAGTTCAGGCAGCGGTTAATATCCCGCTATTGCACATGGCTGATGCCATTGCCGCAGGAGCGGAAAAGAGCAGAGCTTCCAAGCTTGGTCTGCTGGGGACGGCTTTTACAATGGAGCAGGATTTTCTGTCCCGTCCGCTTAAAGAGAAATACGGTCTGGATGTTATTGTGCCGGATTGTGATGGGCGGTCTATGGTTCACCGCACTATATTTGATGAACTCTGCTGTGGAAAGTTTATGGATAATACCAGAGAAGGGTACGTAAAGATTATCGAAGAAATGGCCGCGCAGGGTGCCGAAGCAATTGTACTCGGCTGTACCGAGATCGGATTGCTGGTAAAGCCTGAAGATGTTTCCGTGCCGTTAATTGATACGGTTGAGGCGCATGTTGATCTGGCTTTGGGTTATGTGTTGAAATAAAAAAACGGGGTGTATTGTACACCCCTTTTTTTATTGATTATTCAGTAGCAACAGCCACCCCGGAACCGATCAATACCGATCCGGCACAGCGGTTGGCGATTTTCCATATTTTAGGGCTGCGGATGGCTGCACGACTGTGATCACCCAGCCATGCGTAGCTCAACACTACCGTCAGTACTGTGGTGATGACCGCACAAGTCACGATAATCACATCACTTGCTGTCAGGGTCTGCAAATCCATGAACCCCGGCAAGAATCCACAATAGAAGGCGATCAGCTTGGGGTTGCCAAGCGAGACACACAGTCCGGCAAGGTAGGTCTTACCGAACCCTTTTTCTGTGGGCAGATTAGAACCATTCTCAGCAGGCGGGGCTGCCCTCCAGTTTTTGATTCCCAGATATATCAGATAGGCCGCACCAATCCATTTCAGGACCAGAAATCCGGTACCCAGTTTCTGGGCGATAAATCCCATGCCGAAAATTGCCATGAGCAGGTAACAGAGATCTCCACTGACAACTCCGAGACAGTATAGGGCTGTTGATTTGAAACCGCGTGAAACCGACTGGGCGATGATGGACATGACCCCCGGTCCGGGAATCAGCGCAAAAATTAAAACCGCAAATATTAGTGCTATTGTGGAAGTTACAGTCATTTCTTTACTCCATACTTGAGGTCTACGATTACTCTTCGCTCTCTATGCGGTCCAGCAATTTATGCGTTGGCAGTGTAGGCAGAGTCGTCTATTACAGGAGAATCAACCCCTTAACCGGAATCAGTGCATGTCTGAAAAGCAGTCTCTTCCTCTTCTTGAATTTATCACCTTATGCAGTCTTGTCTTCATGGCAGTCTGCAACAACTCCGTATATTACAGCCTGAATGTTTATTTGCAGCAACTTGGATTCACCAAGAGCTTGGCAGGCTTGTTGATAAGCGTTTATTCCCTGTCCGGTATGTTCATGTACGCAGCAGTCAGTAACCGCATCACTGCAGAAAATGCGTATAGATTCATGTTTAAAGGCATGGTCATGGTTTGTCTGTGCGGCTGTGGATATTTATATATTCAAGGTTTTTGGCCGCTTTTGCTGTTACGCATAGGGCAGGGGGTGGGGCTTTTTATGGTACTTGCGCCGTGTGTGGCTATTCTTGTTTCCATGGTCAGTCAGGATAATGTCGGCTCGGCGTTCAGTCTTTATTCCACGGCTCTGCTGCTGCCATATGCTGTTATGCCCCATGTCTCGGAGCAGGTCGGTCCTCTGGTAGACGGTCCGGCTTGGATTTATGCCGGAACAGCCGGACTGATTCCTGTGGCTTTTTTGCTGACTTTGTTTCTCCGCTTTCGTACTTCAAGGATGAAAAAACAGGGGCAGAGTACGGGAGAAGTTCTCTCTGCCAGAGAGTCATATGCCAATCTTCTGCGTTTGAAGATATTCTCTGTACTGATGGTTAATGGCGTTTATTTTATGATTTTTAACGGGCTGTTCTTTCTTTTTCAGGATTTTGCCCATTCAAGGGGAATTTATCAGGCCGGATATTTCTTTTCATTGCAGATGGGCGTTATGATCGCCATTCGTCTTTTCGGCGGTAACTTGTTTGATCGCTTTTCCAAGCGCGGATTGATTGTTACCGCCTTTGCATTCACCGCCGGGGGCTTTGTGCTGCTTAACGGACTGCATGATGAATCCATGCTTCTACCCATAGCTGTTGTATTTGGGATAGGCATGGGCTTAAGCGCTCCGGCCCTTAATTCGCTGATGTTTGTGGTCAGTGAGCCTCGTTTTCGAAGTTTTAATGTGAATATGATGATGTTTACCGTACATATGGGGTCTTTTCTAGGACCGCTGATCGGCGGTATTGCCGTGGATTCAATGGGCTACAGCGGATTTCTCTGGATTGCAGCAGTTGGGACCGCCGTAACAGCTTTGGCGTTTTTTCTTTTGGGGCGGGTGAAATGATTTAGGGCTGGCTGAAATTTGAAAAGATGGATACTCTGAAAGATAACAATGTGTTAACTCGGGAGGAATATATGTCTGATATGAAGTTCATGGAAGAGGCGTACAAGCTGGCAAAGAAAAGTTTCGATGAAGGCGGGTTGCCTATTGGATCGGTGTTGGTCCGCGACGGGGAAATTATCGGTAGCGGACATAACCAGCGGGTTCAAAAAGGTGATCCCATTGCTCATGGGGAAATGGACTGTATTCGTAATGCCGGACGTCAGAAGACATATAAAGATACGACTATCTACACCACTTTATCGCCCTGTATGATGTGTTCGGGCACAATAGTGCAATTCGGTATTTCCCGTGTTGTGATTGGGGAAAATCGTAATTTCGGCGGCAATGAAGAATTTCTTGAATCCAGAGGTGTAAGGGTTGATATTCTGGACCACCCCAAATGCATTGAGCTTATGGAGAGGCTCAAGGCCGAGAAACCTTCGCTTTGGGCGGAGGATATCGGAGAGGATTAGTTTTTGAAAAAATAGTATAAAAAGCAAAACTCCCTACTTTAGAAATAAGGCAGGGAGCTTTTTGTTTTTTATTGATAAAGAAAACCTGTCGTTTCTAAGACTATTTTGTCGTATGTTCCGTCTTTTTTCATCTCTTTTATGGCTTTAGCCAGAGGTGTGACTAAGTCTTCGTGTTTTTTGTGGAGGTATAGGTACATAGCTTGGCTTGCCAATGGTGGCTCCAGATGGTGAACATGTGTACAGTTCAACTCTTTTATCCATTCATGTCCGAGAATTTTCGAGTAAAGGGCAACATCGATTCTTTCTTTATGCAGCATCAAAAAAAGCTGGTCAGCATTCATTACTCGTGTAATGCGTGGAAATCCTTCGGTGTTTCTCTCTAGTATTTTCCAGCCTTTTACTATCCCGATTCTGAGGGGGCGCAGACTCTCCCAGTCTGAAATAATAATGTCTTTTGTCGCGAAAGCTACAAAGAGCATTATCATGTTCGCCTCGGGAACCTGAATCAGGTTGGGAAAATCCTTTTCCATGCCTGCTACACGATTTATTTCACCATCAAACATACCGCCATTGACGGCTATCAGTGACCGTTCGTTGGGAGTAAATACGATTCTGGCTTTTTTGCCGATTCGTCGAAAAGCTTCTTTGATAACCTGATCCAGCATCCCTGTTCCTTCTGGCGTTGACAGTAAGGTTTTGTAGGATGTGGAAATACGAATTGTGTCTTCGTCAGCAAAAGCATATGTGCTGTTTAAACAGCAAGCGATCAGAAAAGTGACAATTATATGCTTCATTTAACTCTCGTCAGGCTTGTTTATTTAAAAGAGGATGAATGTAAAATACATCTATTTTTGAAGGATGCCTAATATTAAGAAGTCTGTCAAAAGAAGGCGTTCGGTGGGCTGGCTGCTGATGGCGTTGTTTGACTCTTCAAAATGCAAAAAGCCCTGCTTTATTTCTAAAGCAGGGCTTTTAAATTGCTGTGGAGCTTCCGAGCAGGATTGAACTGCTGACCTCGTCCTTACCAAGGACGCGCTCTACCGACTGAGCCACGGAAGCACCTTATATGGTGGCTTTCTTTAGCGATAATGTCTTGTAGACACGCTCAACCGCTATGCGGGAGCTTCGTCGAAAGCCTTAGGTGACTATTTCATTTCCTGGGTTGTCAAAAGAAAGGGTCGCAGTCGTTAAGGCTACGACCCTTGGGGTCTCTTTTTGACGTGGTCGGGATGAGAGGATTTGAACCTCCGACCCCTTGAACCCCATTCAAGTGCGCTCCCAGGCTGCGCTACATCCCGACGTCACGAAGAGTGGTTCTATAGAAAAGTGTCGGACATGTCAACAAGTTGAAATGCCTATAGGAGATTATTTTTGTATTATGTTAAGTGACTTAAAATCATGTAGAGGTTGAAAGCGGGGCAGATCTAATTTCAAGTGGGGAATAGTGAAAAACAATTAGGTTTTTTCTGTACGGATAAAAGCAAAAAGCCCTGCTTTATTTCTAAAGCAGGGCTTTTAATTTGCTGTGGAGCTTCCGAGCAGGATTGAACTGCTGACCTCGTCCTTACCAAGGACGCGCTCTACCGACTGAGCCACGGAAGCACCTTTATATGGTGGCTTTCTTTGGCGATAATGTCTTGTAGACACGCTCAACCGCGTTAGCAGGAGCTTCGTCGAAAGCCTTAGGTGACTATTTTATTTACTGAGTTGTCAAAAGAAAGGGTCGCAGTCGTTAAGGCTACGACCCTTGGGGTCTCTTTTTGACGTGGTCGGGATGAGAGGATTTGAACCTCCGACCCCTTGAACCCCATTCAAGTGCGCTCCCAGGCTGCGCTACATCCCGACGTCACGAAGAGAGGTTCTATGGAAATGTGCCGGACATGTCAACAGGTTTTTTGAAAAAAAATTAAAAGTTAAATTTATCAAAAAAACCGAGTCATTATGCGTCTCTTACGTGTTGCCATCTAATGATCAGATTTCACTGTTGAGTCTCGCAGCAAGTATAATAAATAGTATAAAAAAGGGCGAAGCATCTGCTTCGCCCTTTTGGGATTTCAGGGATTAAGCTTTAAACGGTAGGGGGCTGTGGGGGCAGGGATTTTCCACATTTACTGCATTTTATTGTTTTATCTTTGTCTTTAATGCTGATGATGTTGATATTGCCGCATTGCGAGCATTTACGTTTGCGTTTAAAGGCCGCCATAAGACTCGAATATATGCCCCACATGTTAGTCCTGCATTTCTGCCGGTTAAAGGGTCTATCTTGATTAATGCCATTCACATCTCCAGCCAGCGTATCCACCTTCTGCGAACATCCGGATTTTATAAAAGCCGGGGCTGACAGTGATATGTTCGGACATGCCTACAACCCTTTCTTCCACTACTTGTCCGTCTTTGGTCAAGATTTTTACACGATATCTTTGTTTGCCCTGCTTGTAAGGATCAGTAAAACGCAGGGTAGTTCCAGATACGGTGCTCAGTTCCCACTCACCTCTGGAATCGGAGGTTCCTGCCTTGAGGCTGCCGTGTGCCAGACGCCAGCTTGCCGCGAGATTGCCCCGTATTCTTCTGGCGAAATTCATTTTGGGAATAGGCTGCTGGGGTGTTTCCACCTGTTGTGCAGGAGGTGATACCGGGTGGGAAGGTCCGGAGATCCTTGTTCCCCAGACCCGGTTTCCTACTTGGTTCTTACCGTCGACCCTGCTGCCGTCTGCAGATATGGTAAGGTCATCCACCCACTTGCCGTTGCTCCAGATTACTCTAATCCTGCCACGTGCCGGATCGACGCATTCCCAGCGGTTACCATTTCCGGGCATGCGTCCGTCTGCATAGAATTCTGCTTGCGATCCGGTAAACCACTTCCATTTACCGGCAAATTTATCACATGCGTTTCCTGATCCTCCATATGGAGGAGCACTGTAGGGAGTGCTCCCGCCTGCGCTGTTAGGCGGGGAGAAACGAAGGCTGTTAATACTCTGGTAGACAAGGTTCTGATATTGATGGGCGAGGGATTCGGCAAAGACTCCGATAGCCACGACAGCACCACCGTTGGCATAGGTGAAGATTGCGTATGCGTGCAGCCTGTTGCCATTGTAATGTGAACTGTACTCCCGGAAAATTGCCGGGTGATTATCCTGCATCACATTGCGGCTGGAAATTCTGTTCTGGAAATACGCTCCTCCGCGTTGGAGTATTCCCTGTTCCATTCCGTCGGCAATAGCATTCAGGCCTGGGTTGTTGCCTGCAGCAGCGTATACTTCAATGAAAGCATTGCGGTCCGGCGATACTACCTGCTTTTTTAGGTCTTCGGACAGGCCTTGGGTGTTGTGCGTCCAGTCGGTGGGTGTCTGTATCCAGAAGTCGTAATCATCATAAGCATTAGCGGGCTGGGCATGGCAAAGTAAAAAGAACGCTGCCAGCAGAATGAAAATTAATGAACGTTTTTGGATATGCATAGTTTCCCTCCGGCTGAAAATTAGGATTTAGACCTAAACAGATTATAACATGGAGCAGGAGTTTTTGAAAACAAATATGCGATTGGAATAGCTGGGTGGTGGTTATGGCAGCCTGTAAATAAAAATATATTTTAAGTTAATATTCCTTAATATGATCCGGTCCCGTTGTTGCTGCATCCCCGGTCAGACAGTGGAACAGGCAAATATTGCCTTTCTCAATTAATGATCAGGAGGATAATTATGAGCATCTCCGGTATAGGCAGTTCGTCAGTAAACGGTCTGTTTTCAGGTCAGATGAACCAGATGAAGCGTCCTGAGGATTTTGATTCCTCGGAAGATTTTGTCAGCTCCATTATTGATGATCAGGACAGTGACGGTAATGGGCAATTAAGTTCGTCCGAAGCTGGTTTTTTAGGTGAAATTTTTACTGAGATTGATTCTGACGGTGACGGTTCTCTTTCACAGGAAGAAATGGTTGCCGATCTTGAAAGCAGACAGCAGCAGAAAGCCATGATGGGCCAGATGTCTGTTTCCGGCAGTACTGCGGAAAGTTCATCCAGTGAAGATTCCGAAGAGGAATACGATGAATATGATTTCAATCAGGACGGCGTGGTAACTCTGGATGAATTGCAGAAGGCTTTTGCTAATGGTGACACTTCATTAGCAGGGGTAGTTGGTCAAGATTCCCAAGTGAACCAGCAAAACTCGGAAGAAGGCGGGCAGTCCGGTCAGTCTATACTCCAGCGTATGGCAATGAATGCCTACCAGCAGCAGAGTGCAACAACTTCCGCCAGTGAATTGCTCGGTGTAAGCGCATAGGTTTCAGCATCATGCTTAAGGCTGTGAAAGGATTTGCGGCCCGACGTATCGATTCAAAGTAAGGAAATATGTCGTGAACATGGATGTAGAAAAAGGCTTACCTGAGAGTAGGTAAGCCTTTTCCATTAAAGTGCGTTAGCTAGAATTTCCAGCAATTCATCTTCAGTAAGTTCGATGGGATTGCCTTTCATGCTGCTGGCCCGTGCGGCCTTGGCTGCAAGTGATTTGAAATCTTTTTCCTGAACTCCGATTTCTCCCAGTCCGGGGATTTTCATTTCAGCGCAGATATTATTAACCCATTCAATACCATCCGCAGCCTGAGCCTCGTTGCTCCCAGTCAGGATTTGCGCAACTTCAGTGTAGGCTGGCAGGGCAGGATTTTGCGGATCACGTTCCTTTAATGCGCGAATGTTCATTTCCATAACATAGGGCAGAAGTGCGGCGCATACGGCTCCGTGCGGGGCCTTGAATTCTCCTCCCAGCGGGGCTGCGAATCCATGTACTGCGCCAAGCTTGGCATTGGCGAGGGTGATGCCGGAAAACAGGCTTGCCAGAGCCATGCCCGTGCGGGCTTCCATATCCTGCCCGTTTTTGTAGGCGGGCAGCATTGAACGTGCCCCGTGTTTCAATCCTTCGCGGCAGAGTGCATTGGTTAATGGGGCGGCGTGTTTTGAAACAAATGATTCCATGAGCTGGGTCAGGGCATCCAGACCTGTGGCGGCAGTTACTGCCGGGGGAGCGGAAACGGTCAGCATAGGGTCGACTACTGCGATATCCGCGATCATGTCCGTTGAGCGCAGGCTGACTTTGACCTTCTGCTCGGCGCAGAGCAGTACCGCGTTGGTGGTTACTTCCGAACCAGTTCCCGAGGTTGTCGGTGCGGCAATCAGCGGCAGGGGCTTTTCAGTCAGAGGTAGTCCCTTGCCGACTACTTCCAGGTAATCGAATACGTCCCGTTTGTTAGGAATCAGTGCTGCGATGGCTTTACCTGCGTCCAGCACGCTTCCACCGCCAACAGCTACCACCATGTCGCAATTTTTTTCGCGGGCTTCTGCTACATGGCCGGCAATCAGTTCCGTGTCCGGTTCTCCGGCAATGGAAACAATGTGCAGAGATAAGCCTTTTTTCTTCAATCCATCAATAAGCCATTGAATTCTTTGCGGAGATTTTCCGGTTACAAGGCAGGCAGTATTGCCCTTGGCTGCTGCGTGTTCCGGAATAGAACGGGCAGTGTCCGGTCCGAATACGATTTTGGGTGCGGTGGAAAATTGAAAGTTCATACCTCATAATAACACCACTCATTATAGGCGGCAATTTCTTTTCATGTATGAAAATTACGCATCGAAAAATATAAGTATGTTTAGTTTTGTTTTCGTTAATGAAAAATGTTGAAATGAGATTATAACAATGTTAACGCGTTTGTAACTTTCATGAATTAATGTTGTTTTAATGAGTATGTAGGCTTTTAAGATTGAGGAAGATTTTGCCCTAGTAATATGAAATACATTCAGGAGTGAACAATGTCTTTTCGTAAATTAGCTAATTATGCGCTTATGGCTGGTATGGCCGGACTTATGCTTGTCGGGTCCGGTTGTGCTGCAAAGAACAGCGGAATTCAGGTCGGCCCGCGTCCTTACTATCTTGTTAATGATCTGGACGAGGGTAAATTGAAAACTGAGCTGAAAAAGGATCAGGATGCACCTTTGCAGCGCACTGATTTTTCTATCGGTCATCGCGGAGCATGCATGCAGTTTCCCGAGCACACTAAAGAATCATACGAAGCTGCGGCCCGTATGGGAGCAGGGATTTGCGAGTGTGATGTAACCTTCACTAAGGACCGTGAACTGGTCTGCCGCCATTCGCAGTGTGACCTTGCAACAACCACTAATATTCTGCTTATTCCCGAACTGGCCGCCAAATGTACCCAGCCTTTTCAACCCGCTGAGTACGATGCAGACGGAAAGATGATTAAGCCTGCCTCAGCCAAATGCTGTACCAGCGATATTACTCTTGCTGAGTTTAAGCAGCTTCAGGGTAAGATGGATGCTTCCAATCCTAAAGCCCGTACAGTTGCAGAATTTCTTGATGCCACTCCCAGTTGGAGAACCGACCGCTATTCCGGCACTGGAACTGTCATGACCCACGCCGAAAGTATTGATCTTTTTAAAAAGCTGGGCATGAAGATGACCCCTGAGCTGAAAGAGCCCAGCGTCGCCATGCCTTTTCAGCGTGACTATACTCAGCAGCAGTACGCACAGCAGATGATTGATGAGTACAAGGCTGCCGGTGTTGATCCGAAAAATGTATTTGCCCAGTCCTTTAATCTTGATGACGTTAAGTACTGGCTCAAGAACGATCCTGCTTTCGGTAAGCAGGCTGTCTTCCTTGATGACCGTTACGATGACAAGGGCTTTGATTACCAGAACCCCGCCTCATGGTCTCCGTCCATGCAAGAGCTGGTTGCCGATGGTGTAAGGATTATAGCTCCTCCGTTGTGGATGCTGGTAACAGTTGAAAACGGCAAGATGGTTCCCTCTGTCTATGCCAAGGAAGCCAGGGCCGCAGGATTGGACATTATTGCATGGTCGTTTGAACGGTCCGGTCTGCTTAAGAATGGTGGTGGGTGGTACTACCAGTCTATAAATGACATCGTTACAAAGGATGCAGATACTCTGGTTCTGCTGAACGTTCTTGCTGAAGATGTGGGCGTAATCGGTGTATTCTCCGACTGGCCCGGCACGGTTACTTATTTCGCCAATAAGAAAGGTCTTAAGTAGTTTTTGATAAATATAGCCTGAATTGAAAGGACGTCCCTCGGGGCGTCCTTTTATTTTTAACTCATCCAAAAAGCTGATTGCTCTCCGCTATGACTCTGGTAAATTCTAATTATACAATTTATGGAGGCTTTCATGAAGACGATTAAAGTGACCATATTCTCAGATTATATTTGACCCTATTGCTACATCGGCAAAGGTATTGTCGAAAAATTGCAGCAGGAATTCGCCAAAGAACTGATCATCGATGATGAGTGGCTGCCCTATGAGATTCATCCCGATACTCCTATTGAAGGAGTGCGCCTTGATGAATACTTTCCGGGCATGAATACCGCCCTGTTTTTTGAGGAGATTAATCAGCGTGCAAAACGTTACGATCTATTCTTCGGCCCGCAGGAAGTGATGAGTAACTCCCGGCTTGCGCTTATGGGCGGGGAGTTTGCCAAGGAACATGGACGTTACCATCAATACCATGAAGAAGTGTTCAAAGCTTTTTTCGCTAAGTGCAAAAACATCGGTGATATGGACGTTCTGCTGGATGCTGCGCGTGAGTCAGGTCTTGATGAATCCGCTTTCCGGGAAGCATTGGAGCAGGGTGTGTACTTAGCCAAGTTGGAGAAAACCACTCAGCTGGCCCGTGATAAATGGGTCAATGCCGCTCCGACTTTCGTAATAGAAGGGCATGGCAATGTGACCGGAGCCGCATCCATGGACAGTTTCCGGGAAATTTTTGCCAAGCTAAGCAACAAGCATTAATATTGAAACAATGTTGTAATCAAAACGGGGTCTTGTCGTAATTTATCTGTCAAAAATATCGCGCATATATTCCATGTCCGAGGAGAGGACTAATCAAGTATACAAGGAGTTATACTATGGAAAGACGCGAATTTTTGAAAATGGGTATTGTCGCCGGGGCCGCTGTCGCTGTTTCTGCAATACCTGCAATGGCAGAAGCTTCCTATACTGAGTTTACAATAAATGAATGCATGGAACTTACTCCGCAGCAGATGGCTGAAAATTCCGGTGCTGTAATGGAGTCATGGAAGTATATTCAGAGACAGGCCGGGAGCATCAAGAATCCCAAGCTGCGTAAACAAGTGCAGGAAATTATAGCCAATCCTGCTCCCAAGCTTATGAGTGTTGTCTCCGGCCGTAAAAAGAAAACTTACCGGGAACTTGAAAAGAACGGTTGGCTTGAGGATGTTTCTTACGATGCCTTCCTGCCCGAAAACGGTTCTTCCAATAAAGCCAACCAGCCATTCTACACCGCTCCCGGAAGCGGATACACCAGCCACCACAGCTATCCCGGTGGACTCGCCACTCATACAGCCCTGAACGTTGAGATGTCTTTGGCTCTCTACGACAACTACGCGAAGATTTACGGTTTCAATCTTGACCGCGATGTGGTTGTTGCTGCCCAGGTTCTGCATGACCTTCATAAACCGTGGGTTTTTCAGTGGCAGAAAGACGGTTCCAGCCGTAATGAGAACAAACTGGCCGGAACAGGCGAGCATCATGTTTTAGGTGTTGCTGAATCGATTGTGCGCGGATTACCAGCCGAAGTCTGTGTTGCACAGGCATGCGCCCATAACCATCCGGGTTTTACCAAGGACGAAGAAGGTCCGGTCCGCTGGTTAAAGGCCGCAGCTGTCATTGCTGATGTAGATCCGGTCAAGTACGGCCTGCTTGCTGCTGACGGTAAGACTCTTCCTTTGCAGCGCAGTGTGGAGGCATTTGTCACTCATCTCGGCGACCATGACTGGGTGCTGACTGTTCCTGCAGCCAAATGGCTTATTCCGGCTATGGAAGAAATCGCCATGCAGGATTACGGTATGAACAAGGCTGATCTCAAATCAGCTAAGTTCTATGCTTTTCGCAATACTGTCTTCAGTCAGGCCACCATCATGACTCTTTATCACCTGATGCAGAAGGACGGAAAGGAAGCCCTGCGCAAGCAGGTTCATGCCATCGTCAAAGCTTAATTTTACGTCTATAAACGCTGAATGAAAAAGGCGGTTGTCGATAATCGACAACCGCCTTTTCTTCGTGACAATGAAAATCGTCTTAACTTTCCATATATTCGTGCAGGGCTTTGCAAAGCTGATCAGCACAGGAAGTGTTTTTCTTGCCGCAGGTGATACCTTCAAGGGTCTCAATGATCTTGGGAAGTTCCATGCCTTCCACAAGGGCGGAGATGGCCTTGAGGTTGCCGTCGCAACCGCCGGTGAAATTTACATAGGTAAGTTTGTCACCTTCCACTTTATAGCGGATCAGTTTAGCACAGACGCCTTTAGGGGTGAAAACATGGGTGTCCGCAGGTGCTTCAACTCCGCCGAGGGGAGTGAACATGGTCGGTTGAAGTGAGATGTTTTCCATTTCGTCCTCTGAATTTGATTAAAGTCATATCCGCTGCAGGATGCTGCGGGTAAAGTTGAATTGATTGTGCTGAAGGTTTTTCATCATGAAAATACGGGTCAGGTCAAGGGGCTTTTAAGCTTGATTTGCCGCCTCTGCTTTGACTTTTGCGACTTATTATGGAATTTCTTAGCTTTGCTGTTTGGCAAAAAAAGAAAATTAAAATGAACCTAATATATAAGGGTGAGTGGTATGCTGAAAAGAATTGCTGACGGTCCTTTAAAATTATTTCCTGCATCTTTTCGTAATCATCCTGCACAGCTTCAGGTGGAAGTAACCACTCGCTGCAATATGAACTGCTCCATGTGTGTGAAATATGCACCCGAAAGCGATATTTCCGAAACGGATTTGAGCTTTGAATATTTCAAGAAACTCGGACCGGCTCTGGAGCATTGCGAGAAGCTGGTCCTGAACGGGATCGGTGAACCCCTATTGCATCCTGATCTGGCCGCAATGGCAGCATTTGCCCGTGAACGCATGCCGAAACATGGTTCTATCGGTTTTCAAACCAATGGACTGCTCTTTACAGATCAGCGTGCCCGAGAACTGGTGAACGCCGGAGTAGATACCTTTTGTGTCTCAGTTGATTCACTGGATTCGTCTGCAACGCAAGGGGAGCTGCACGGGCAGTCCAGCACAGATCGTCTGGCACGCACCTTTTCGCTTCTGAGACAGGCTGCGCAGGAGAGCGGGAAAAAAATAAGTTTGGGCGCGGAGTTCGTGCTTATGGCAGATACATATAAGCAGTTGCCCGATGTTATCCGCTGGGCAGCGGGGCAGGGGGTGGAATTCATCCTTTGTTCTCATGTACTTGCTTACCATAAGTCGATGCAGGAACAATCCTTGTTCAACCCCAACACTCCCGCAGCGATTGATATTTTTGACAAGTGGAAAGCTATTGCCCATGAGCGCGGACAGGATTTGCAGAACTATTTTGATTTTGTTTGGACTCCCGGACGGAATATGAAGCGGGAGCAGCTTTTCGATCTGATTCGTGAAATGCGCGCTGAAGCTGAGAGCCGCGATGTCTGGATTAATTTGCGCAGCCTTGCAGATTGGGATCAGCGCAATCAGACAGAAGATTTTCGGAAGTTGAGGGAAGTGTATACCTGTTCGGAAAAGTTGGCCGAAGAGCTGGGAGTGGAATTGCGCTTGCCGCCCCTTATGGCTGAAAACGAATTGCGATGTTCGTTTATCGAAGATGGAGTTTCGTTTATCACCTCAAAAGGTGAAGTCTCGCCGTGCCAGTTTCTCTGGCACAGTTGCACCTGTTTTCTGGATGGGAGTGAAAAGCTGCTCCGGCAAAAGCAATTCGGAAATATTGCTGACATTGATATTGCCGAAATCTGGAGCTCTCTACCTTATAAGGTCTTCCGTGCCGAGGTCCTTGAATACGAATATCCCTATTGCTCCAACTGTCCCATGGTCCCCTGTGACGATATTATCGGGCGCAGCAACGATTTTGAGCTCGATTGTCTGGGCGTGGAAGTGCCTTGCGGACATTGTCCGTGGGCTATGGGTGGCCTCCAATGCCTGATGTGATCATTTTTTTTGAAAATGAACTTAAATGAAAAAGGCGGCTTGTGTAAGCCGCCTTTTTTTATTCTTCGCTTTCGGGATCCCGTTCAGTGACGTAGAGTTCCACTTCTTTGCTTTTCATAAGGTCGCAGAAAACTTGCGGTGGGCGCTTATCGGTGAATATTGCGTCGATTTCACCTAGGTCGGCGATGCGGACCATAGCGTTACGGTTGAACTTTGTGTGGTCGGTGACCAGAAAGATGTTGCGAGCATTGTTAATGATTTCGCGGGCCACTCGGACTTCGTGATAATCGTAGTCGAGCAGGGTGCCGTCTTCATCAATGCCGGAAACACCGATAATGCCGTAATCCACTTTGAATTGTTTGATGAATTCAACTGTGGCTTCTCCGGTAATTCCCTTGTCACGCTGGCGGACCATACCTCCGGCCACGATTACTTCGCAGTCGTTGTTGCTCATGGTTTGAGCAACGTTGAGGTTGTTGGTGATGATGCGTAGCGATTTGTGGTTGGAAAGGGCTTTGGCTACTTCCTCGGTGGTTGTTCCGATATTAATGAACATGGAAGCATGTTCAGGAATATGTTTGGCAACCATTTCTGCAATGAGCCGTTTCTCTTGATGCAGAATATTTCTGCGTGCACTGTAATCAACATTTTCAACACTGGAAGCTCTGCCTGCCCCGCCATGAAAGCGTTGCAGCAGGTTGTTTTTACAGAGTTTGTTGATATCACGCCTGATTGTCTGGGGAGTTACTTCAAAATGTTGTGCAAGGGACTCAATGGGAGTGAAGCCTCTTTCATTTACAATGTTAAAGATTTCCCGTTGTCTTTTGGATAATGATTCGAGGTTGAACTTCATGCCTTTCTGTTTTCTTTTTTGTCTTTCAGTCAAACCGACCGCTCCTTCCTTTCGCCACCGAACAATTTTATTTATATAATGAGAGACTTCGGTATTTTTGGTTCTTTTTCTACCCAAGGGTATTCATTTCATGTAAAATGAAAATTGATCGCTAATAAGTTTTCTTTAGCAGCACTCGCGCCCACAAGCAAGGTAAACCACTTCCTTTTATTGAAGTTGAGATTGCTACAGTGATCATTTGCCTTTTATAAACGAAAAAAAGGTAATCTGAAAGATATTAAATGGTTTTGGTTGCTGATTTTGATGAGCAGGTGTTCTTTTTTGATTCGCTGATCGAAATTGTATTTTAAGGCGTAAGGTGTGGGTTTTATTTTCTTTTTATATAAAAGTCTTGCAAAATGAAAATAAATTCTTGTCATATTGTTTTCAATATGTCACATTTTGTTCAAAAGCGAAACGGAAAGAGGTGGTTTAGAAATTTTCGGCGTTTCGTTTTTACATTACGATGTGAGGGAGGAATCCGAATTTTCGAAAGGTTTTTTGCTTCGGTTTCGGGTTCATATATTCATTACAATTTTTATCCACCGTTCGCGGTCGGTTTATAGAGTGGGTGTTGCATGAAACGTTCAGATTATATTCAGCAGATGGAAGATAGCTCAAAAGTCTGGGATTTCATTATTATAGGTGGTGGTGCTACCGGTCTCGGTTCCGGTCTTGATGCTGCTGCACGTGGTTATTCCGTTCTTCTTCTAGAGCAGGGCGATTTTGCCGAAGCTACTTCCAGCCGTAGTACTAAAATGGTTCACGGTGGTGTAAGATACCTCGCTCAGGGTAATATTTCCCTGGTTATGGAAGCCCTGTACGAACGTGGAATTCTCAAGCAGAACGCTCCGCACATGTGCTACAACCAGAAATTTATCGTTCCCGACTACAAATGGTGGGGTCTTCCCTACTACGGCATCGGCCTGAAATGCTACGATATGCTGGCCAGAAAATACAGTTTCGGTCCTTCCCAGATTTTTACTAAAGGTAAAGTTATGCAGGAAGTTCCCGGTGTCCTCGCCAAAGGCCTCAAGGGCGGCGTGACCTACCATGACGGCCAGTTTGACGATGCCCGTCTTGCTCTGACCCTTGCCCGTACCATGGCGGATATGGGTGGTTGTCCCATGAACCACACTAAGGTTACCGGTCTGGTTAAGAACTCCACCGGCTACGTCTGTGGTGTTCAGGCTGAAGATAAACTGTCCGGCAAAAGCTACGAACTCAAAGCCAAGGCTGTCATCAACGCTACCGGTATTTTCACCGATGACGTCATGAACATGGATAACCCCAACCATAAGAAACTGATCGCACCCAGCCAGGGTATTCATATCGTTATCGATCGTGAATTCCTCGGTGGTGAAACCGGTATCATGGTTCCCAAGACCGATGACGGTCGTGTAATTTTCTTCGTGCCCTGGCACGGCAAGGTTGTTGTAGGTACCACTGACACTGCTCTTGACGGTGTTTGCATGGAGCCCAAGCCTCTCGAAGAGGAAATCAACTTCCTCGTTGAGCACTCTGCGCGCTATCTGGCCAAGGCGCCTACCCGCGCTGATGTACGCAGTGTTTTCACCGGTATTCGTCCCCTTATTGCAGCAGGTGATTCCGAATCCACCTCCGCACTTTCAAGGGATCATTACCTGACTGTGTCTCCCAACAAGCTGCTGACTATTGCCGGCGGTAAATGGACTACTTACAGACACATGGCTGAAGACTGCATCGATAACGCTATCCAGATGGGTGGCCTGTCTTTCCGTCCCTGCGTGACCAAGAATGTCAAGCTGCACGGTTACACTGAAGAGTTCGACCACAACGATCATATGCACGTTTACGGTAGTGAAGCTGCTGAAATCATGGCTCTGGCTGAAGAATATCCTGAGCTTGATGCCCGTATGCATGAAAGATTGCCTTACTCCTGGCTTGAAGTTGTTTGGGCTGCCCGTCATGAATGGGCGCAGACTGTCGGCGATGCTCTGTCCCGCAGGACCAGAGCACTGATCATTGACGCAAAAGCTGCTAATGAAGTTGCACCTAAGGCTGCTGAAATTATGGCTAAAGAACTTGGCAAAGATGAAGCTTGGGTCAAAGAACAGGTTGAACAGTTCCAGGAGCTGGCTAAGAATTACATTGTAGACTAACATATAATATATTGTGATTTCCCGGATTGGGTGTTGATGTACCCCTACTGCATCAACACCCTCCCGGACTATTGCATAAACATATTTAGCACTGATTTCAGTGCACTATATTCTCCAAAGAACGATGGGGGGCTTCCCTACCCCCGTCACCACTTCCCTTTGCCGTCGGTCGCCTGGGCCGACGGCTTCTTTTTTTTCATTTCAGCGCAAAAAAATAGTGTATCCATGTTGGAAATTGAGTATATTTCATTTCAATTTCTTTACACAGATGTTCATTTAGCATGCATAAGTGCTTACATGGAATCGTTTGTGTTGATAGGGATGGTTCTTTTTCGTTTCAGGTAAAATGGATGACTATGTTGTTGTTTGTCATAAAACCCATGCTACTGGCGGGTAAGGAGGTGTTAGAAGGTAAAATATATTTTGAAAATAGATGTTGCAACTGTTTAATATCAAACTATTTTTGCTAAACCGAAAGTCTAAAGTGAAAATTTCTTTTCGATTTTGAACATTATGGGGTTGATTTTTTGTTTGTTACAAAATAGTGTTAGCTCATAGGAAATGGAAAAAGCGTGAGATTCATTCGAGCGCGAGGTGGTATTCGTTTCCGAAAAGAAACGAATTTGTGTTTTAACTGCTTTAAGAGATGTGGGAGTGATTATGAGTCCTTTCTTAGGCGAAGTAATTGGTACAATGATTCTTACCCTTTTCGGTTGCGGCGTAGTTGCCAACGTCCTTCTTGAAAAATCCAAAGGTCAGAACGGTGGTTGGATTGTCATCACCATGGGTTGGGGTTTCGCAGTTGCATTTGCAGTCTACGTAGCCGGTAAATATTCCGGTGCACACATCAACCCTGCTGTTACCATCGGCCTTGCTGCCGGCGGTTATTTCCCCTGGGCACAGGTTCCCCTTTACATTGCCGGCCAGATGCTCGGCGCATTCCTCGGTGCTGTACTTTGCTACTTCACCTACAAATGCCACTGGGAACCAACTCAGGATGCTGGTCTGAAATTGGCTGTATTCGCCACCGGACCTGCTATTGCCTGCACAGCAGAAAACTTTCTCTGCGAATTTATCGGTACCTTCTTCCTCGTTTTTATCCTTCTCGGTATTGGTGCGAATGAGTTCACCCAAGGTCTTAACCCCTTGATTGTCGGTTTCTTCATTATGGCTATCGGTCTTTCCCTTGGTGGTCCCACCGGTTATGCTATCAACCCTGCTCGTGACCTCGGTCCCCGTATCGCTCACGCCATCCTGCCTATTCCAGGTAAAGGCGACAGCGACTGGGGATACTCCTGGATTCCTGTTGTAGCACCTATCTGCGGTGGTGTTGCAGGTGCTCTGGTTTACAAAGCTCTTGTCAGCTAAATCTCACGATTGATAGATAGAACTTAAATGATAATACGGGGTGAAGTTTTGCTTCACCCCTAGTTACCAAAAGGGGAAATTAAAAAATGGAAAAGAAATACGTACTTTCAATTGACCAGGGTACTACCAGCTCTCGTGCAATCATTTTCGACAAAGCTGGCCAGATCGTAAAAGTTACTCAGAAAGAATTCACCCAGATTTTTCCCAATCCGGGTTGGGTTGAGCACGATGCTATGGAAATCTGGTCTTCTGTCCAGTCTGTAGTAGCTGAAGCCCTTGCCGACGTTCCTGCAGCAGAAATCGCAGCTATCGGTATCACCAACCAGCGTGAAACCACTGTTGTTTGGGACAAGAACACCGGTAAGCCCGTTTACAACGCAATCGTATGGCAGTCCCGCCAGACCATGGACATCTGCAACGATCTTAAAGCAAAAGGTCTTGATCCCGTTGTTCGTGAAAAAACCGGTCTGCTCATCGACGCATACTTCTCCGGCACCAAAGTAAAATGGATTCTCGACAACGTTGAAGGTGCCCGCGCAAAAGCTGAAGCTGGCGATCTCCTCTTCGGTACCATTGACACTTGGCTGGTTTGGAAGCTCACCGGCGGCGCAGTTCACGTAACTGACTACACCAACGCTTCCCGTACTCTCATGTACAACATCCACGACCTCAAGTGGGACGAAGAAATCCTCGAAGCCCTTACTGTTCCCGCTTCCATGCTTCCCGAAGTTAAGCCTTCCTCCGAAGTATACGGCAGTACCCACAAAGATAAGTTCCAGGGCATGGAAATCCCGATTTCCGGTATGGCCGGTGACCAGCAGGCTGCTCTGTTCGGTCAGGCTTGCTTTGAAGAAGGTATGGCTAAAAACACCTACGGTACCGGTTGCTTCATGCTCATGAACACTGGTGAAAAAGCAGTTCCCTCCAAGAACGGCCTGCTGACCACCATCGCATGGGGTGTTGACGGTAAAGTTGAATACGCTCTCGAAGGTTCCATCTTCGTAGCAGGTTCCGCTATCCAGTGGCTGCGCGACGGTATGAGAATGTTCCGTGATGCTAAAGACTCCGAACTCTACGCAACTCGCGTACAGAGCTCCGAAGGCGTTTACATGGTTCCCGCATTCGTAGGTCTCGGTGCTCCTTACTGGGATTCCGAAGTGCGCGGCGCAATGTTCGGTCTGACACGCGGTACCACTAAAGAACATTTTGTTCGTGCTACCCTCGAGTCCCTCTGCTACCAGACCAAAGACGTTCTTTCCGCAATGGAAGCTGACTCCGGAATCGAGCTGGCAAAACTTCGCGTTGACGGCGGTGCAGTAGCCAACGACCTGATGCTCCAGATTCAGTCCAACTTCCTCGGTGTTCCCGTTGAGCGTCCTCTGTGCATTGAAACCACCGCTCTCGGTGCTGCATACCTCGCAGGTCTGGCAGTTGGTTTCTGGGCAGACAAGAACGACATCAAAAAGAACTTCGGTATCGACCGTGAGTTCGATCCTAAAATGGAAGAAGCAGAAGCTGCAAAGCTGTACGAAGGCTGGCAGAAAGCTGTTGAAGCTACCATGGCTTTCAAATAATAGAACATACGCAGCTTAACCGCTGTATCTCACTGTATATAAGAGGGGGCATCGTGCAAACGGTGCCCCCTCTGCTTTTCGAGAAAGCAGCCTCATAAAGGAGTAGTTCCTTATTTAAGGGGCAGCTTAATGGTAAACCTTGTCCATTCACCGGGAATCGAATTCACTTCCATTATCCCGTTATGCTGATCGGAAATAATGAAGTATGAAACCGAGAGACCTAATCCGGTTCCTTTGCCCAGTTCCTTAGTGGTGAAAAAGGGATCGAATATTCTGTTTACCGGTTGTATGGTGATACCGGGACCATTGTCTTCAATCTCGACAATAGCCATGTCTTCTTCATTTTTTATACGGCAGATGAATCTTGGTTGGTCCTGACCGTAGTCCTTTTCGCTCATAGCTTCCGCACCGTTTTTGAGTAGGTTGAGAAGCACCTGTTGTATTTCGTTGCCATCGCAATGAACAGCAGGCGTGTTTTCATCGTACTGGCGGATAATTTCAATTTTTCTAAAGTCGTAGTGTTTTTTTAAATTGTAATCGTTGGCGACCAGTTCAATTGTTTTTTCAAGCAATTCATCCAATCTATGGCGTCTATTAATCTTATCACTTTTGCGGCTGAAGCTGAGCATATTTGAGACGATTGTAGCTGCGCGGTTTCCTGACTCCTTTATTCCGGAAAGCATCTTAGGAATCTGGCGTTTGTCCATGTATTGCCGCAAGTTAACGAGTGATATGCCACATTCAGTTGCCGCACTTTTGTTCTTTTCCATATCGCTTAGCAAACGCTTCTCTATGTTTTGCGCGTGCCCTAAAATCCCTGCTAAAGGATTGTTTATTTCATGGGCCATTCCGGCAGCCAGACCGCCT
Organism: Maridesulfovibrio pacificus (SeqCode); assembly: GCF_048612815.1. NCBI lineage: Bacteria > Pseudomonadati > Thermodesulfobacteriota > Desulfovibrionia > Desulfovibrionales > Desulfovibrionaceae > Maridesulfovibrio > Maridesulfovibrio pacificus (SeqCode). The sequence goes on along the minus strand of NZ_JBLZNE010000001.1, from coordinate 2,503,783 downwards.
ACAGACATCATTTTTTCGGACTGAATCATCATTTGTTCCAGATTCATACGTTCAGTCACATCATCAATTCGTATCACAGCACCTTCAACGCCGTTGGCTATCAACGGATAAATAGTGATGTCATCGTAGCGGGTGATTCCAGTATCGGTTTTCGTTTGTACTGAGTCGGTTTCGATAACCCGGTTTTTCATTGCCATGAGAATTCTATCCAACTCGTTTTGCATATCGGGCAGAGCCTGGGATAAAGGAAGGCCTATTGCGTCATTGGAGCTGATGTGGCTTTTTTTTTCAGCTTCCATATTCCAGTGGGTGATTCTCCCTTCGGGGTCCACTCCGACAAGAATTGATGGCATGGAGTTGATTATATTGGCCAGATAGTTTTTTGTTTTGGCTAATTCATCTTCAGCCCTGCAGCGAGCCCGTTCATAGCGGCTCAAGGTATTGAATACGATGATTATGGATAGTATTCCGGCAATCCATATTGTTATGAATGAGTTGTTGGTCTCGGCAATAAACGCTTTCATTGTTTGCTGGTATCCCGACATCGGGACCGTTACGCTTATTCCGCCTCGGATAGCCCCAACTTTATAGCCTTGCTGAGCATGGCATTTGAGACATTTTTCTTCTGTCATCATAGGCCGCATAAAATGAAGAACCGGCTTTTCGTTTTCAGTTGCGAGCGCATGGAAATCAGCAGGATTGTTTTTAAATGATTTTAGGACCTTTGCTTCCCATTCAGAAGGTTCGTTGCCGGGGCGTAAGGGGGTAAGGCTGGTTATATGACCTTGCAAACCAGCTTCTTCATTCATCATCCCGTATACCATGCGCATCATGTAGGCGGGATTTATCATGGTCATTGCTTCGCCGTCAGTCGTAATAACATCACGCTGAGGTACTTGGAGGTAATCATTAGGTTGAAGCTTTGAAGATACTTCGGCGTAAAGTCCTCCCAAACCGGCCACCCAGCGGCGGTAGGTGAGGTCTTTTTCGAAGGCAACCTCCGCTTCTTTTAGTGCAGATCTGTAGATGTTGTCTTTTTCTGCCTGAACAATTCTGTTGTAAAAGAAAAAGATGGACACGGTCCAAACCAGCACTAATGTCAGGCCTAAAAGCAGTAGCTTATGATAGTATTTCAATGTCCTTTCCTGCTGCTAAGTTTATGATTTTAACTACCATAACAAATAGCGGGTAAGGCATCCAGACTGATATGGCTTTTAAAAAGTTGTATTCGTCCTTTTGAAACTTACAGCAGAGAAACGCTATTTCAAGTCAAGGCGCTTGATCTGGTGCGTAGTATTGAAGAATTCAAGAGGCTTGATACCTTCATTTTCAATTACACCTTCTGTTTTCGAATAGACGTACAGTTTGACTGGAGCCGAAAGCATGTCGGTAAGTTTCTTTTCTATCTTTTTAATTTCCTTACTCTGAACAAGTCGCGCCCCGGTTACATCCGCCATGATTTTCCAGCCTTTTTTCATGGGCTGGGCCTCAACATGGATTGGGAATATGTTCCGTAGCTCACCGATTAATTTTGCGGCTTGCTTTTCTACTGTCTTGGCCTTTGGGGATTCTTTTCCTGAATAGTGAACTCCGAAAAGATTTCTGCCGTTGCGGGTTATGTCATAGCTTTTGTAGTAGCGGATGATCAGCGAAAGATCGTTTACTCCGGTATTCTTACGCAGTACTTCCTCCAACCTTTCAACAGATTCCGGCATAGGGCGTTCAGGGCCGCTGATCTCAATGATCAGGCCCGGACCGCTTTTAAGTTTTGCGTAGTTGATGCCTGAAAGCGTGTACCACGGATAATCGGATATTATGCTGCGGAGCAATAGTTCAGCCTGTTCCAGAATCATGGCGCTTTGCTCCAGCTTTATGTGTTGTTTCTTGGCATGAGCGTTGAGAAGGGCGCTTGTTGATTGCGGTGAGGAAGAAATGCTTTGGGTGATGCTCGTGCGGACGATTATTTTTACCGGTTTATGAAGAGCTTGCGATGCATGTTCTTCCATTGTTTTATAGCCTTGGCCTTGAGTGATGTTGGCCCGTTAAGAGTAATGAAGCCGTTTACAACACCTTCATCAATTTCATGGCTTATCTTTTCAATGGTTGTATTAGGGATTGATGTAATGGCTTGGGTTGCAACGGTTCGTAGGCTGTTGTCGATCTGACGGGAAAGGGCGACCTCCACGAGAGATTTGGTCAGAAAAGTTGCAACAATTATAAGCCCGATAGTGGTGATGGAAAAATGTTTGATCAGTCTCGGCAGCGGTTCATCTTCGGAATGAGGAATAAACCCGGTAATAATGAAAAGCACGCTGGCAATAGAAAGAATAACCAGAAAGTTAGCGAAGAAGAGCAGGAAAGCTCCCCATCCATCAGAATATTGGTGAAGCGCGATGCATAGACCACTGGCACATAATGGAGGTACAAGGGAGGTGGCTATAGCGATTCCGGGCATAACCGGGCTCACCCTTTCGTCAATGAGGGCTACTGTTCCGGCTATTCCGGCAAAAGCAGCAACTCCAAGATCAAGCAGGTTGGGCTTTGTCCTTGATATTACTTCATGGGTAACTTCAAAGAAAATCGGGAGGCTGCCGATAAGTATACCGCCTAAAATTCCGATTAGAATTCCGGCTGTTACCGAAAAGACAGAAGCTCGGATGAGGCTCATCTCTCCACGCACCAACCCAAGCGAAATTCCGAAAATGGGTGTCATTAAAGGTGAAACAAGCATTGCTCCGATGACTACTGCGGGGCTGTCGGCTGTGAGTCCTATGGATGCAATGAAAGCAGCTACGCCCATGAGCAGGTAATACATGCCGCGCGGGACTGAATTCCGGGTAATATCAGCGATAAGAAATTCACGGCGGACATCGCTGACAAAGAGCAACGGTGGTCTTGTCGCATTTTTTCTTTTGAATTTAAGTCCCATATGTTCTCCGGCTGCCCATTTTAGTGCATTGGAAATAAAATGAAAAATACGACTAAGCTGAGGCTGGGTCAACAGGGGGTAACAATAATCTTTTCAAGTGGGCTGTATGCAGCCTAATAGAATCAATTCCTGCTTATGCAGGGATAGCCTTTTTTTATTTATCATTCTTGGCGTTCATCGTCCTTTCAGGTTATACTTGGATTAACTTTTCGTGGCCTTAATGCAGGAGGAGTGAATGTTGAGAAATTATTTTCAGTTAGTTGGAAAGGGCATCTCTGTATGGCTGTTGTTCCTGTGTCTGTCATTGAGTGCATGTTCTGATGATCCTATCCGCCTTGGCTTTTCTGGAACCCTCAAGGGGAAATATTCTGATTTAGGCGTTCAGGGTCGTAACGGTGCTTTACTGGCAGTCGAGGATATCAATGAAGCCGGGGGAATCGACGGTCGTAAAATTGAACTCATTGTCCGGGATGACAAGAATACTCCTGAAGGAGCTGTTGAGGCAGATAAGGAGCTTGCAGCCGAAGGCGTCTCCGCAATTATCGGTCATATGACCAGTTCACAATCAATGGCTGCAGTGCGAGGCATGAAGGACAGCAAAGTTGTGTATATTTCTCCCACTACCTCTACTCCTTTGCTGCAAGGGATTAGAGATAATTTTTTCAGGGTAATTCCTACTCTTACTGATCTATCAAAGGGGCTCGCAGAATATTCAGTGGATAAGCTTGGTAAGGGAAGACTTGCTGTAGTCTGGGATAATTCAAATCCGGCCTTTACCGCTCCCTATAAGGACGTCTTTGTTGAGAAATTTGCAGCAAAGGGCGGTGAGTTTGTAGGTGAGGTAAGTATAGGCAAGCATGAAGGTTCCATAGATTGGCAGAAAGTTGTTGATGAATTGAAGGTAATGAATCCTGATGCAGTAGTCATGGTTACCTCGGCCCGTGATTTAGCCGGTTTTGCCCAGTTTTGTACTTTGAATAAAACAAACTGGACAATTTTGAGCAGTATGTGGGGATATACAAAAGAGTTGATTCAGACCGGCGGTAAAAGCGTGGAAGGGATAATTTTTGTGGTCCATTTTGCTGAAGATGATCCGGAAAAACTGTACGTGGATTTTAAGGATAAATTTATTAAGCGCTTTGGGTGGCCTCCGAATTTTGCGGCTGTTTTCGGGTATCAGGCTGTGCAGGTTTTTGCAGAGGCAGTGAAAAGGAATGGAGGCCGTACAAAAGGTCTCGGTGGTGTCATTCCCGGAATCAGCTTTGCTGATAGTTTGGTCGGGCCTTTTGAAATTGACGAGTTCGGGGATGTAAAGCACCACGGACATATTGTGACCGTTAAAAATGGGCATTTTGTCACAGTAGTAAAGAGAGAGAAATGAGCAGAGACTCGGTTGTCGAGATTTTTCAGGGCAAGCTGGTTCAATGGATTCTTGTGCCTGGGTTAATAATGACCGTTATTCTGGTTTCCATTGTGGGTTTGAATCAAATTAACACCATGGAACGGGAGATCTTGCATCTTTCGAGGTCCCTGTCCCGTAATGTCGAATTTTATATAGATGGCGCAGAGGATGTTCTGCGTTCTGTGGCTATTATGAGCGGAGAAGGTGACGTTGATAGCCTTCGTTATTATTTTAGTGGATTGCATGACCGTTTTGGGCAGTTTGATCGACTTATTCTTCTGGATAAGAACGAAAATATTATAGCTGTGGCTCCACATGGAATTAAAGGGGTAGATTTTCCAATCCGCTTCAGCGGTTCGGATAACTCCAAGCGGGTACTGACTTCCCCTATAATTTCACCCAACTCCGGCAAGCTGGTGCTATACATCAGTATACCGGTGCAGGGCGGCGGAAAGTTGGTGGCCGAACTGGATCTCGGTGCTCTGCAGAAATTCATTTACGGCTTTCTGTCTTCCAACAGGATAATAATACTTGCTGACTCTTATGGTAACCTGATTGTTCATCCTGACCGTGAACTGGTTAAAATTCAGGCCAATGTTGGAAATCTGGATATTTTTAAAAAGACACTGGCTCCGGGGGATGTGGAATTTTACCATGCTGAAAACAGGCTTTCCTTTGGCCGTATTGTAAATGTAACCGGAACCGGCTGGAAGCTTTTGGTCGGGTGTACGGCCTCTTCTTTGTTTCAACCTGTAGTTGCTCTTGGTTTGCTGATCGGTATGCTGGTTGTCTTTTTCTTCATGGTACTGCTTTTTGCGTTGAAGAAGGAGTTTCGCGAAGGCGTGGTTACCCCTCTGGTGGGCTATGTCAGGAAGCTTTCTGCTGTTGCCGAGGGGGATTATCCCACATCTGCATCACAGGAAAGCGGTTTTGTGGAGTTGGATGAATTGGGCAGGGTCTTTGACTGCATGGCTGAACAGGTCCGTGAACGGGAACATGAACTCATTGTTTCGAAAAGATATTTCCAGAGTGTCATTGATTCCATGCCTTCAGCCCTGATCTGGGTTAATGAGGATATGGATGTCTGCCAGTGTAATAACCGCGCTTTGGAGTTGTTCAATCTGGATTCAACTGAGATTGAGCCGGAAAATGTGGGGCTCTTTTTTTCCGGTCACGAAGATATTGTGGATGTGATTGCTGAAGCAAAGAAATCCAATTCTCCGAAAACCATTGACCGAACCGTAATCCGAGATGATTCAACAGATATCTTTGAGGTTACAGCTTTTCCCTTGCGTGGTTTTGAGATTAAAGGGGTGGTGGTAAGGATTGATGATGTCACCGCCCGTGTGCGTATGGAGGAAATTATGGTCCAGACAGAAAAAATGATATCTATCGGCGGACTTGCAGCCGGTATGGCCCATGAAATCAACAATCCTCTCGGTGGAATAGTGCAGGGAGCTCAAAATTTGGAGCGCAGGTTTTCTCCTGATATAAAAGCCAATGTTGATGCCGCAGATGAAGCAGGGTGCTCGTTGGAGGCTATGCATGAATATCTTGAATCACGCAAGATTCTTGCAGTCATTAAAGGGATTAAGGATTCCGGGATGCGTGCTGCCAAGATAGTTTCCAATATGTTGAAGTTCAGCAAGCCCGGAAAAAACATAGTAACAACTGTTAATGTACACGATTTGATTGAAGAGTGTTTGGAGCTCTCTGCCAAGGATTATGACCTGAAGCAGAAATATGACTTCACTCACATTCATATTGTGCGTGAGTTTTCGCCGGATGTGTCGGATATTATTTGTTCACAGACTGAGATTGAACAGGTCTTGTTCAATCTTTTCAAGAATTCAGCGCAGGCCATGCGTGAACATGGCTTTTTCGGCTCAGCACCTGAAATTTATGTGCGAACGCGCAGCATCGGAAATTCTGTTGTTATTGAAGTAGAAGATAATGGTCCCGGGATAAAGGATGAGATTCGGAAAAGGATTTTTGAGCCATTCTTCACCACTAAGTCCGCCGGTGTAGGAACAGGTTTGGGGCTTTCTGTTTCGTATTTTATCATTACCCAGAACCATGGTGGAACCTTCACGGTCAGTTCTGTTCCCGGTCAGGGTGCACGGTTTACTATTACTCTTCCTGTCCAGAAGCGCAGACAGTAATTCTGGGCTCAGTCTTTTTTGACCATATCAAGCTTACTCAAATGGAATTCGGATAGTGAAACGGGTCCATTTTCCGGGGTTGGAGTCTACAGTCATGCTTCCGTTGTGGTGATTGGTTATTATAAAATATGAGACTGAAAGTCCCAGTCCCGTGCCTTTGCCTACATCTTTGGTCGTATAGAAAGGTTCAAATATTCTGGAGCGGGTAGCATCGTCTATGCCGGGACCGTTATCTTCAATCTCAACGACAATCTCCTCAGCGGTTTTGCTTATCCGGCAGATGAATTGCGGAGATTCCTGGTCATATTCCTTATCCCTCATCGCTTCCGCCCCGTTTTTCAGGAGATTCATCAAGACCTGTTGTATCTCAGTGCCCTCGCAATAAATCGGCGGAATATCGGACTCATATTCACGGATTATTTTAATCTGTCTGAAGTCGTATAGTTTTTCCAAATTGTAATCACTGTCAGAGAGGTCAATCGCTTTCTCTAAAATATTCGTAATATTATGGAGAGAGTATTCTTTTTCACTTTGGCGACTGAAGCTGAGCATGTTGGAAACAATTTTGGCTGCTCTGTTACCTGCGGTTCGAATTCCATCAATCATTCGTGGGATTTCCCGGTCAGCTATGTAATCCTGAATCTGTTGCAGCTCAACACCGTGCTTTTCGGCAGCGCGAATGTTGGCTTTTGTCTTTTTGAACAGCCTATTATGAATGTTTTGGCTATGACCGAGAATTCCTGCAAGCGGGTTGTTGATTTCGTGGGCCATACCCGCGGCTAGGCCGCCGATGGACATCATTTTTTCCGTCTGGACCATCAGCTGTTCTGTTTTTTTGCGTTCCGTTATGTCCATGTGGGTTCCGATCAATCTTACCGGGTTCCCTTGGTCGTCAAATTCAGGAACTCTTCCGCGAGATAAAATCCATTTCCATTTCCCTTCTTTGGTGAGCAATCTGAATTCTTGCGAAAACAGAGATTTACGATCATTAGAGGGAAACTTGTTTAAATAATCGGCTACGACTTCGGAGGCCCGTTCTCTGTCATCAGGATGCATCAAATAGAGCCATGTCTCATATTCGTTAGGGAAATCTTCCGGTTCATAACCAAGCATCTCAAAATAACGCGGGCTGTAGTATACTTCATTTGTTTGCAGGTTCCAGTCCCAGAGTCCGTCACTTACTGCGCGCAAGGCCATGTCATAACGCTCTTCACTTACTTTCAAATTCCTCTGGATGCGTTCCCTTTCATCCAATTCGGCTATCAGGGCTTTGGTCCTCTGGGCAATTTTCTTTTTGAGTGTGCGGTTTATGGTTACAAATAGTCCACTTATGATAAATAAAGCCAATAAGCCTAGAAACGCGTATCTTTTCGCTGCAGTTTTACTGATACCCGGTTCGTAATTAACGGAGAGCCAGGTGTTATGGATTGCAGCAATATCCTTATGTGACATGGCTTGGATTGTTTTGGAGATGATGGAAGCAAGTTCCGGCCAGTCATTGCGTATTCCCATAGAGAGTTTAAGGGCATCGAATTTGGCAGGGGCAGCTACCTTCAGGTTTGAAAGTCCATAGTGCTTGATAAAGTAGACCACGACAGGAAGTGCATTGATCGTGGCATAGGCCTCTTTCGTAGCGACACATTTGAGTGAATCAAGTGTGGGGTTTCTTGATTTTATTATCCGAAGTTCAAGGTTCGGGTATTGTTCTTCAATTTGTTTTTGCAAGATGAACCGGTCTTGAACCGTAACCGTTTTGCCTTCAAGATCACTAAGTCTTCCCACGAATTCAGCGTCATCGCGGGTGACAATAACCCAAGGCAGGGTTTGGTAAGGAATGCTAAAGGACATGAAATCCTTGCGTTCATCGGATTGTTGGATGGTCGGAACCATGTCGATTCCATCATGCGCGCGAATGGATTTTAATGCTTCAGGCCAGGATATCTCATTCTGGGTTACGTATTTAAATTTAATTCCGTGAATTGATGCGATCAGATCAAGGTAATCAATCGATATCCCGGATATTTGGTTTTCCGTCATCATGAACGGCGGCCAGTCTCCAACTCTAACTGTGACTGTTCTATCCTGTTTCAGCCATGCTATTTCTGCATCGTTAAGCTTAATTTTATGCTTGATGATTTCCGTATTTATTCCGTCTATTCCGGCATTTGCTGTGCTATGTGTAGTTGAAATAGTGAGTATATTGAGTAGGAAAAATAGGCAGATAACGATAAAGCAACTATATGTCGTTTTGAATTGATGCTTCATGATTGGTAAGTCTTAGTATATTCTTTTAATTGTGGAGAGATAATGTGCTGGAAAAGTAGCATATAGCGGGTATAAAAGGAATTGCTAATGTATTATTTATTTCAGATGGGTAGTGCTGATTGACATGAATTTATATGGAGACATATCATCGCATGCATGATTGACAAGGCTTCAGCAATAGAAACGGTTATGCGCAAGCTCAAAAAAATTCAGGTCGGACGCGGGCTCGATTTACGCACTTACAAGCGTGACCGCTCAGTGGTGATCGTGCGCAGGGGGGAAGATTTATTTTCAGTGACCGAAAACGGATTTGATACTGAGCAATTTACAGAAGACTTCAAGGGGGTGAAGAAACTGCTTAAGAAGCTTTTGAAAAAAGAATTTCCGCGCAGCAATAAAATTCGTGTTTACGATGTTGATGGTTAGGACTCCAGTTGAATAAAATGCTGCCTAAGTGCCCATGCCCCTTTACTTTTTTCAAAATGGCTGAGCACTGCCCGGTTTTGTTTTTTGCGCCCTTGAATTGTAGCTTTAAAGCTGTTAGCGTTTTTGGTTAATTGTTTAACCTATACATATACAAGGAAAATGTTAGAACCAGTCAAATCTGTACTTGGCAAAGGCAGTTCAGTTAATTTTGATTTCACTTACTCCGTATGGTGGAATTTATTGTTGATTACAGTGGGATCAGCAATATGTTCGATCGCTATAAAAAGTTTGGCCGTTCCTCACGAGTTTCTAGCTGGTGGTGTTTTCGGCCTTGCTTCACTTCTTTATTATAAAACCGGGATGCTTTCCCCGGGGGTGTTGTTTTTTATCCTCAACGTCCCAGTATTTTTATTTGCGTGGATAAAGGTAAGCCGCCGTTTTTTCTGGTATAGCCTGTACGCAACCATTGCAGCTACAGTCTCATACGAGTTCCTTACAATTCCTATGACTGTTCACAATGCCACTTATGCAGCCGTCGCTTGTGGAGCGATGATGGGTTTTGGAGCCGGGACGGTTTTGCGAACGCTGGGATCAAACGGCGGTCTTGATGTGCTTGCCGTGTATCTTTTTCAGCGGTTTAATATCGGGATAGGCAAGGTTTACCTTGTTTTTAATGCAACTCTTTTCAGTCTCAGTCTGTTTGAGCTTCCCCTTGATATAATAATCGCTTCGCTGATTTTGGTGTTCATATCATCCACAGTGGTGGAGCAGACCCTTTCGATGTTTAACCAGCGCAAGGTCGTTTTTATTATTTCAGATTATAGTGAAATGATAAGCCATGACATCCTGCACGAGATGAAGCAGAGTGCTACATTTATCAAAGGGCAGGGTGCCTATCTGCGTGAAGATAAGAATATCTTGATGACGGTTGTTAACAATATTCAGCTTAAAAAGTTGGAAGAAATAGCTTTTCGGCACGATGATAGAGTTTTGTTCATAGTGGAAAACACTTTCTCCGTAATTGGGTCGAGTTTTTCGCGTCGTAAGGTTTATTAGGAAATATTCCGCCGTTTCTGCCGAAAGTAATGGGCCGGTCTCGCAAGAGGGCGGCTCTTATTTTTTTGGGCTTGAGGCGACTGGTGAATATGGAATCAATAAACAAAAATTCATATTCATGGACACATTACAGCCCTATGTTTTACATCTAGATAGCGTAGTGGGCTCTCATTGTAGATAAAACTGTTTTGACTGGAGTTGGTATGGGTGAACTTGTCATTGCCGGCGCAGGGCACGCGCACATGCAGCTCATGGGAGCAATTCCTGAACTCATTGCGGATGGACACCGCGTTACAGTCATCGGACCGGATGAGCGTCATTACTATTCAGGGATGGGTCCGGGAATGCTCGGTGGTATTTACCGTCCTGTAGAGATAAGTCTTCCTGTGAAATCAATTGTGGAAAGCCTCGGCGGGTCGTTTGTACTTGGTAAGGTTGCACGCATAGATCCGTACAAACGGATGGTCATCCTTGAAGCGGGGCAAGAATTTCCTTACGATGTACTTTCCTGCAATCTTGGAAGCTTCGTACCCAGCCATCTCGCAGACAAGGTCAATACCGATGTTTATACCGTAAAACCCATACAAAATCTTTTGCAGGCTCGCATTCGGATTCGGGAAATAGTATCTGAACGTCCGGTGCGTATCGGCATATGCGGGGGCGGTCCCGCGGCTCTTGAAATCGCCGGCAACGCTTGGTCTGCAGCCAGAGAGCAGGGCCGCTTCGGTGTGAAAATTAAAATTTTCACGGGCAGCGAATTTCTGCACAACCTACCGGACAGGGTGCGTAATCTTGCGGTCAAAAGCCTTAACAAACGCAGAATCCAAATTGTTCAGGGCAGTTATGTGGAGCATGTGACAACTGGAAACGTCATATTGCAGAACGGACAACACTACGAACAAGACATCATTTTTCTGGCTTTGGGGGTGAAGCCTTCAAAAGTCTTCGCCGCTTCGGATTTGTCGACAGGGAAGGATGGCGGGCTAAAGGTTAATCGCTATCTGCAAAGTGTTTCCCATCCGGAAATTTTCGGTGGAGGAGATTGCATCTGGTTCGAACCGAACCCACTGGATAAAGTGGGAGTATATGCTGTCCGCCAGAATCCCGTGCTTGTACATAATGTGCGGGCGCAGCTCGAAGGAAGCAGCTTGAAATCTTTCGATCCGGGCGGTTCCTATCTGCTCATATTTAATATCGGGGGCGGGAAAGGCATATTGCACAAAAACGGATTGAGCTTCGGCGGGCCGCTTGCTTTCCGGATCAAAGACTATATCGACAGGAAATTTGTTAAGCAGTTTAAAGTGAATAGACATCACAAACTTTCATAAATTTTAAGTGAGTAGCTTAAAATACAGTTTTTCTTTTTCGTTGCCCAGAGCAAGTTGGAGTTCTTTTATTTAACGGTTAGGCTGGGCTATTTTTGCATGCTGGTTTCATTTGTGTGATCATGAAACCAGACTGTCTGCAGGTGAGTTGTGGTCATAAATAATATGATCATTTTGTTACATCGATTATAAGGTGTATTTGTAATATTTGATGTCCGGGTAAAGTCCTGATCAGAACATATCTTATTTTATTAATTTATATATTGGAGGAAATATGGTTTGGAATGTTCCCTCGCGTACTAAAACCGAGTCAGGGCAGTGGCGCCGAGTCGGCTTTGAACTGGAGTTTTCCGGAGTTGATCTAGAGAGTTTAGGTAAAATTGTTATGGACAGTTACGGAGGAGAGCTGCGTAAGGAATCCCCTTTCAGTTACAAAGTGGTTGAAACCTCTTTTGGTGATTTTGGGTTGGAAGTAGACTCAATTCAGCTTAAGGATAGAAAGTATAAGAAATTTATAGAAGAAATGGGTTTTGAACTTGCGCAGGACGAAATTGAAAAAGTTGATAGTGCCCTTTATGATCTGGCAAAATTGGCTGTTCCTTTTGAGCTTGTCACGCCGCCTGTTCCAATAAATCGAATAGAAGAGTTGGATAAAATCGAGGAGGCTCTGAGGGTAAGTCATGCCAAAGGATCACGGGCATCTTTTCTGTATGCTTTCGGTATGCAGTTCAATCCAGAGTGTCCGGACCTGAAGGTCAACACCATCCTGAATTACTTGAGAGCTTTTCTGGTCCTTCTCGACTGGCTCAAGGAAGAAATAGATGTTGACCTGACCAGACGAATCTTACCCTTCATTGATGACTTTCCTGAGGAGTATGTACTTAAAGTTCTTGAGAGCAGTTACAAGCCTTCTTTGAAAGAATTCATGGCTGATTACCTTGAGCATAACCCTACTCGGAACAGGCCGTTGGACCTTACCTGCCTTTTCGCTCACATTGATAAGGATTTTACTTTGAGCAGAGTTCATGAGCCGGAGTTAATCAAGCCCAGACCTGCTTTCCACTACAGACTGCCGGATTGTCGCATTGATGAGGATGGGTGGTCTATGGCTTTGGAATGGAACAGGTGGATGAGGGTTGAAGTTCTGGCCGATGATCCAGAGAAACTGGATAAGAAATGCAGCGAATATCTGGATAAAGCCTCAAAGAAAATTTTTCCCGATAAGTTACTGTAGGGAGCAATCTCAGCATGTCTAAGCAGAGTCCTCCTCATATAGGTGTTTCCACTCCCGCTAGAGGGGGCATGGCCGCTTGGCTTTTTTTCTGGTTGAATATACGGCTTGCGGGAGGAGTTCCGGACCGCATAACTCCGGATAATTATCATGCCCAGAGAAAGTTTGACGGACTAATTATCGGTGGAGGGGCAGACATAGATCCTGCTCTTTATGGAGAGGATAAGCTTAAAGAAATACTCGAGAAGTCCGGTTTTGGTAATTTCAGATTCAGAGACATTCCCCGCAAAGTATTCCAGAGTTTAGTGGCGGTATTGGCTTTTGGCTTACGTAAAATTCTAGGAATGAAACAGGCTCCCGGCGAAGACCGAAAGCGTGATGCTCTTGAAGTTATGCTCATTAATGAAGCTCTTGAAAACGATACTCCTCTGTTAGGAGTCTGTAGAGGAATGCAGCTTATTAACGTTGTTAAGGGTGGCTCACTGCATCAGGAAATTGCGGATGTTTATGAAGACGTGAGTAATCCCCAAACTGTTCTTCCGTACAAAAAAATATCAGTCAAAGACGATAGCATGCTGGCAGATGTGCTTGGCAGAACTTCTCCCTATGTTAATGCGCTTCATCATCAGTCAATTAACGAAGTGGGGCAGGAGCTTGAAGTTGTGGCTGAATGTGATGCCGGAATAATACAAGCGGTGGAAGGTCGGAATAATAGTTTCCTGCTTGGGGTTCAGTGGCACCCGGAATATCTTGTTCAATACAGATCGCAACGAAGAATTTTCAAGGCTCTGGTAAATGCCTCCACTCAAATGTGAGCATATTTCCCTTTTGTTGCACCTGCCGGATTGATTGAGAAAAATCGTATCGGGAACATTTTTTCGAGGTGTTTCTGAGCATTTGTACCCAGTGTTTTGGGGGCGTTGTACAACAAACTGTTCAGAAAGGGGCTTTTGTAACGAGGACTGGAAAGGCTTCTATCTAGTTCTGACTGAATCATAGCATACCTATCTAGCGTGAAGTGGCACAAAGTTTTATTGATCTCAGCCCACTCTGCTAAAGGCACTTCTTCATCATATGGATAATTGGCAAAATTTTTCCTTCCCATATTTATATAAGCTAAAGAATTATGTGCCTTTTCAAATTGTGTATTAATTGATTTCAGATAGTCATCTGACAAGGCTCCACGCAGCATATTCGTAAGATCGTTTTTTAAGCAGCCTTTCACAACATTCAATACCGTGTTGCTGGCAAGCCATGACGCCACATCAAGCCCTTCAATCATTCCGCTCATGCAGCCAAGGTCTTTTACCGGGTTGTGTGCGATGGGGGTAAATTCTTCAATCTCTTTTGAAAAAGTAGACTGTGGATCATATGGAATGCAGTCCCGGAACTGATCACTTAATCTTTTATGCCTTTCTTTTTTTACTATTCTCAGCAGTAAGCCTCTTTCCACAAAATGCGATAACAAGAATGGGTCAACAACCATTTTTCCCAGATCTTCAGAGTATTGGCTGCCAGTACACTCACGTACTTGTTTTTTGAACCAAAGCGGAAGGTTTTCAGTAACTCCATAATCTTCCGTTATTAATGCTGCATTTAGGATACAAATATCTAAGTGTCTGGGGTTTATCACAAGATCACCAAAATCAACGTTTTGGCAATTGTCAGCATACTTCCCGGCTAATAAAACGGTCAGCTCCATCAACTTGGCATAGCTTAAGGCAATAAAAGGAAAATGTTTGATATCGGAATCTTTTGATATGCCGTCTAGCTCGACCTGTCTTAAGGTAATGAATTCCTCGTCTAAATTATTGGGATCTAGAGTTGAATCCAGGAACTCATTGAATTTTATTAAATCGCCAATTGTCATATCCATCTTCAACTCCGTATGCCAGAAAACAGCCTTGCCTTGTTTCGCCAATTAGTAGCTATCGGGAATTGTAAGTTGAAGAATGCTTCTAAGTATAATTTATGTGATATATGTCCAAGTTGACACAATATGCTTCCCCAAGAAAATGCCTTACGTCATTTCAACGTAAGACATTTGAATTCTCTGTGGTCGGAGCAGGAGGATTTGGATCTCTGGCATCTTGCTCCCAAAGAACTGTGTTTTTGTGAGAGTCGTATTTAATCAACAAAATGTTGACCAATATTGAAGAGATGTTCCAATTGGAATGACTTGTGCATCTAATCGTGATATCAGAATTTCAAATATTAGGAGATCGGTATGAATGCTACAAAATGTAAGTCTTTGAATTTTTGGCTGGTAACTGCTTTTATCTTTACTGTTTTGACTTTCTTAGACCCACAGGAAAGTTATGCTGGATATTTAGATCCTGGGTCAGGAAGTACGGCTGTACAGTGGATCGTGGCAGGAATTGCCTCTCTTTCACGCATAAAACAACGAATTGTTGCCTTTTTATCTAATCTTTTTTCCAAATAATGCCATGAGACAAGATTTAGGGTCATTTAGAGATCGTTCCGGGTATGTTTTTTATGATGGTGACAAAGTCGTTCGTACCATTGAGCATTCTTATAAAGAAGATTGGGAACACATTATTAAGTCCAATTTTCTTGAAGAAGCAGTACGCAATCAAGAAATAGTCGGGTTTAATGAGCGAAAACCGATAGAGGGAAGCTGGAAGAGCTTAAATGTTGAACCCATTCCGTTTATTTCATATCCGTATGAATGGAGTTTTTCTCAACTTAAGGACGCCGCTATTTTGACCCTTAAGTTGCAATTGTCAGCCCTTGAAAGGGGGATTATCCTAAAGGATGCTTCAGCTTATAATATTCAGTATATTGGCTCAAAACCTATTTTTATAGATCTGCTGTCATTTGAACTTCTGAATGAGGCTAAAACATGGCAAGCATATGGACAGTTTTGTTCCCATTTTTTTGCGCCGTTGGTAATTGGATCTAAAACAGATGTTAGACTGCTGCAGCTGTCGCGTCAGTGGATAGATGGGGTTCCTCTTGATATTGCCTGCAAAATGATTCCATGGAAAGCTCGCTTTTCCCCTAGCATATTGATGCACATCATCCTGCATGCTTTTATGCAAAATAAATATGCTGATCCACGATCATTTAAGGATAAAAAAGATGTCAAAAAAATGAGCATGCAAAAATTGGTAGACATTGTCACATCGCTTGCGTGTGCGGTGAACAAATGTGTATTGCCAAAAC
This sequence comes from Maridesulfovibrio pacificus (SeqCode), assembly GCF_048612815.1. Taxonomy (NCBI): domain Bacteria; kingdom Pseudomonadati; phylum Thermodesulfobacteriota; class Desulfovibrionia; order Desulfovibrionales; family Desulfovibrionaceae; genus Maridesulfovibrio; species Maridesulfovibrio pacificus (SeqCode). The sequence goes on along the minus strand of NZ_JBLZNE010000001.1, from coordinate 2,487,801 downwards.
AAAAAACTGAATGGGTAGATTATTATAATGACACTAATTATTCGAATAAAGGAGCCAAGGCCAAATTAGAGATTGTTGAAAATGTAGCCCAAAAGCATAAAGGGAAACTGGCTATTGATCTTGGAGCAAATACTGGACGGTTTAGTCGTCCACTTGCACCGTATTTTGAGACTGTTATATCCGCAGATATTGATCCAATGGCGGTTGATGCACACTATCGTTTTCTCAAACAGAATGGTCCGAAGAATATATTGCCACTTGTTCTTGACCTCTCATCACCATCTCCTTCATTAGGCTGGGCAAGCACCGAACGAGCAAGTTTTGCTAATCGTTGCAGTGCTGATTTTCTTATGGCTTTAGCCTTGTGTCATCACCTTTTCTTTACTGTTGGGGTGCCGTTTAAACAAATTAGTTCATATTTCGCGAAACTTTTAAAGAAAGGCGGGATATTGGTCTGCGAATTTATTCCCAAAGACGATAGCCAAGTTCAGCGGATGCTTAGTAGTCGTGACGATATCTTTGATGACTATACAAAAGACTCGTTTGACCAAGCATTTAAAGATGCTGGCTTAATTGAAACGTATGTTTTTGAACTTCCTGGGAGCATGCGGACGCTGCATGTTTTCAGTAAGTCTTAAGCGGACAGGAATGCAATACTATGGATGGGTATCTTTTTGGGCTTTTAAGTGCCCCTATTGTTACTGTTTTTTTTGCTATATTAGCTCCAACGCTTACGATTGTCTCAATCAATGCAAATCAGTTTACGAAACAGCAAGTAAAAAGATCATTGATTTTTGTCTCCATGGTTGGTCTTATTTTGGGAGCTGGAGCACAATTGGCAAACTTTTTTTTTATGAAACAGGAGGTAGGTCCCCCTCTTCTTTTTATAAGTGACTTAATTGTATGTTTTGTTTCTGTTCTCTTCTTTTTTGTTCTTAGTGAAAGGCTGTTTGTAGAGCTGCTGAGTATAAGAAAGCGTATTTATACTGTTGTGGGGATAACTATATTTTTCGGTAGTTCCACCTATTTATTTTCTCTTGTTGTATTGAATGTTGTGCTTATAGCATACACAGTTTTATCCTTATTCGATTTTTATCAAAATAGGAAAGACCATGGTGCGGAATACATGGATAAAATAGATGATAAAAAGGAAACGGATATTACATTCAAGCATAAGCCTAATATTCACCTTTTGTTTTTGGAATCATTCCATTCTTCTAGTGCCTTAAAAGATATATATGGCATTGATAATTCAAATCTATGTAATAAACTTACGAAATCAGGGTTCACTTTGTATGATGATTCTTATAGCAATCTGACGTGGACTATAGGGACAATATCTAACCTTCTTTGGCCAAGAAGTCTGTATGATTACAATAGAGATGAAAGGAATATAGAAGTTACATCTTCTAAAGTTATGTCAACATTTAAGGCTAATGGATATCACTCGAGCCTTTTTTGCTCTGAGTTACTAGAAAATATATTTAGCGAGCTGTTTGATACTATTGGTTCCAATACATCAACAGGAATGTTTTGGATTAATAAAAATTTTGCTCCATTGATAGCTCAATCTTCATTGATAAGGAATTTTCTTTCTACCAAAGATCTCTTTGAGCATAAATATGACTTTGAGAGCTCTCTTGAAAAATTTAAAGATATTTTGGATTATAACAGACCTCAAATGAATTGGTTTTATTTTGGGGCCTGTCACTCAGACATCCGTCTCTCCTGGGATAAGCTGGATGAATTTGAGGATGAGTATCGCCAGAGGTATTTTGAGGCTGAAACCAATTTACTTACAATTATAGATACAATTTTAAAAAAAGATCCTGATTCCATAGTGATTGCCATGGGTGACCATGGGGCAAGACGGTTCAATCATGTTGAATGCGGGGCTAGTAATGACCCGACAACAAATATTAAAAAAAACGGATTTTCGCCACATCTTATAACTCAAGACCAAAGTGGTGTCTTTTTGGCGATTCATTGGCCTATCTCTCATTTTACACAAGATGAAATAATAACACCTGTCCGGTTATACGACCATATCTTCGCTGCGTTGACTGCAGATATGTCATATTTGGACGATATGATGCCAAACGAAACATTTACCCGCTCTAAGCAGTTCGGCAGGCTTCTTATAGCAAGGGATGGCAGGCCGCTTGATGAATGGGAAAAAATTGATGGCAATAAGCAGCTTTCATTCTATTTAGAGGAAGTAAAAAAAGATCCGAATAATGAAAGTAGCTTACTTGAGTTGGCATCAAAGTCTCTGGAGTTGGGGCATCATTCACAAGGAATTAAACTCCTACAAAAAATATCTGTAGATTTTCCTAAATGTGAGAAAGCCTATTGCCTATTAATGAAGGAGTACTTGAGTAAAGGACGAGCTAGGGAAGCTGAAATATTAGGTAAGCAGGCTCTATATAATGTCCCTAAGTCAAAGGATGTTTTTTACCAGCTATCGTTGGTGGCAGAATCTTTAGGCAAGATTCCTGATGCAGACATATTTATTCTTAAAGCTACTGAACTAGCTGGTGAAAAAGTCCTGCCTGATTTATGGTATAAAGTGTATGTGCAAGCACTTGCCCGTAAGGGTGATTTTGTTGAAATAGTTAATACAGTGAAGAGATCAAAAGGTAACTTGGCGGCTGTTCAGTCTTTTTTTGATTGGGAGATGCAGTATCTGGCTTTTTTGGATGGTAAGAATGATTCTTTTTTCAGCTGGATTGACAAAGTCATTGCTGAAAGCCCTGATGCCCAAATCGAGCAGCATATGGAAAAGAAGTTAATACTCTGCATGGTAGCTCAGAGATGGCCTCAGGCAGAAGGAACTGCAAGGAAATTGTTACAGAACGGTAGTAAGCATGCGGGAGTATATCTCTTGTTGGCTGCTTCGTTAGAGGCTCAGAATAATACACATGAATCCTTAAAGGTTTTATGTGAAGGGCTGTCTACAACTAACAACAGTCTTTTGGGTGAACGAATAGGACTTTTGGCCCGCAAAGAAAAAATTTATCATCCTGATTTCGCGCCATTTAGAGCTCTTGCCCAAACGCAATTGAAAGAAAAGATTGTTAGTCTGACAAAAGTAGCAGGTTTTGATGAAGAATGGTATGTTCAAAGGTATAGCAAATATATTAATAATACATACAGTTCTCCATTTGAACATTATCTTATAAATTCAAATTTGTTTATGTGCAACCCCAATAAAGATTTTGATGTTGCGTTTTACTACATCAATAATCTCGATGTCTTCAATGTGGGGATGGACGCAGCAGTCCATTATAACACATTTGCCAAATATGATAGTAATCACCCAAGGGCGGTGTGCATACTTGATCATTCTATTGATTATAAATTATATTGGAAAAAGTCTGATTTGTAAGAATGATAGGGGCATAATGTCAAAAAACATAAAATGCTAACGTCATACCAATGTGAGACCTAAAACCACATTAAATGTAGACCAATCCGTATATCAAAAAGAAAAAGGCTTAGCTTAATTTTCAGCTAAGCCTTTGAATTCTCTGTGGTCGGAGCAGGAGCATTTGAATCTCTGGCATCTTGCTCCCAAAGTCATTTGCGAATGTAGTAACCATTGAATTGATTATGAAAATATTAGCATTGAGGACACTTATTCGAAATTTTTATGGATTTTTGGATGCTGCCAACCGAGGATGCCAATTTATTGTGAAGCGTAATAATGCTAGTTTCAAATTCCCCACATTTCATTAATCAAATTCAAAAGAATTGAAATCTTATTATCCATTTTACGGCGTTCAAGACATAAAATGTAGAGTTTAAGCTTAATAGGTAGATCCATAACAGGAAAGATTTTGTATTGCTGTTTTACATTTTCTACCTTGCTTGTAGGCATTACACAGAGACCAACTCCGTCTGAAACTAAATTCAGAATTGCTGCCTCCTGATCCACAACAATCGTTTTGAAAGGTTTTTGTTCAATTTTTTCAAAAAAAATGGTGAGAACCATATTCAGTGGGCAGTGTTCACTTGTCCAGATCCACGGAAATGCGATAAGATCCTTTCCTGATTTGCCTTCTAGACGGTCACGCCATTTCTCCGGGCCAACAACGGTTAAATCGATTTCTCCAAGAAATCGAGCATGTATTTTGTTATCGTTGGGAATATCGTAGGAGAATCCTAAATCAATTTTTCCAGATTTCAACTTTTCAATAACATCCCAGCTCATCGATTCCTGTACGGTTAATGAAATATCAGGGTATTGATCTTTTAATTTTGTATATAGTTTTTCCAAGCGCAGAAGACGTGGATCTGTGTTTACTCCAAGTATTATTTCACCATATGATCCTCCTCTCAATCTTTCCACTTCTGCATTGAAGTCCTCTATTCCACTTAGTACAATATCGGCCTTTATTTTAAGTGCTTGGCCTTCATCTGTAAGCTTCATCCCTTTTGGTGTTCTATGAAAAAGAGGAAACTGCAACTCATCCTCTAAAGATTTAAGTTGCGTGCTAATTGCTGGTTGACTCAAATTTAAACGAGTTGCAGCCCGAGTCATATTCTCTTCTTCTGCTACGACTACAAACGAAACAAGCTGGTATAATTCCATATTTGTCCTTTTAAAGCGGGCGATGCCGAATGTCGATAAATAACGCTTATGAGCTCAATTGAGTCATTTAATTGGACCGAAAAAAACTGTTTATACTATCAAGAGTTATTCATTCAACAATCTCAAAAAGGAAATCATATGTATACACAAATTGCAGGAATGTGTGTTTTCGCACTGACAATGTCCATCACTCCCGGTCCAGTAAATATGGTCATTGTCGCTTCTGGGGCAACTTATGGATTGAGAAGGACAGTACCTTTTGTCTCAGGTGCAACTTCAGGTTTTATTCTGTTGCTAATTGTTCTTGGACTTGGAGTCATGCAGATTGTAACCACCCACCCTGTCTTTCTGAAATATCTTGCGGTATCAGGTGCTTTGTTCATTATTTACATAGGCTATAAGATTGGGACAGCTCGCCCAGATCTTTCAATCAAAGAGGGTCATTGCCCAAGTTTTAAAGAAGGTTTTCTTATGCAGTGGCTCAATCCTAAAGCATGGCTAGCATGCATCGCAGGGTTAGGAATGTTTATGGATGATAACTCATTTGATCCACTGATAATTTTTTCATCTCTTTATTTTGTGATATGCTTTTTGTCTCTTTTTATGTGGGCAATGATGGGCAGCAAGGTTGGTTTATTGCTAAATTCTCCAATAAGGATACGGGCTTTCAATGCTTCTTTGGGAGGTCTTTTATGCGCATGTGCATGTTATTTGCTTTTTGATATTTTCCATGCAGCAATTTAAAATGTCGGATGAGATTATTAAGTTTATCTGGCCTTACTCTATGTGTAAGAGCTTTGCGATAAGGGTTAGCCCCGTTGGGGCTGCCTCTTATTAGTCGCAATGTGAATGGTTGAGTATACTGATCTACAGAACAACCCCACAACACAAATCCAACTACCCCAAAATGTCAAAAGAATCCCTACTCTGTTCCCAACGAAAAAAGGCTTACAACAATGAATGCTGTAAGCCTTTGAATTCTCAGTGGTCGGAGCAGGAGGATTTTAACCCCCGGCATCTTGCTCCCAAAGCAAAGTGTTTGCGATATAGAGGTTGAAATAATTGAGCTTTATTTTGCTTGGTCAACATTTTTTCAGTGGTGTTATAGGGGGGTGAACCTGTTTGGTTCACCAAAATGTTGACCGGAATTTGGGGTATGATTCTAAATTTCATGCACTTTTGCTGAGGCTACTTTTCAAGCGTGGTGCCGAATAAATTATTCAGTAGGCAGATTAGATTTAATGTCCATTCTCTGGTGCAGCACGCCGATGATATCAATATGAGTTTCGCTGATCAGGTAAAAGACTATATGCTTGTTTACAGCGATAGAATGATAGCCGAATTTTATTTCCGGTCTGCTGCGGCCAAGGTTAGGGTTCGCAAGTAAGTTCTTGAGTCTAGCATCAATGTCCATGAGATATGAATCCGCCTTAGCTTCACCCCATGTTTCAAAACTGTATTTCCAGATGCCTTTCAGGTGCTCCTTGGCAGCAGGGGTAAAGCGGATTCTACGCATTGTTTTCAAGCTTTGCTTCTTTGATAATGTCATCCATGGTGGAATCGGTGAATTCACCGCTCCTTGCCTGCTCTTCACCTACAGCCAGTTTCTTCTGCATGGCTTCAATTTTCATCATATTTACAAGGTCTTCATTGGTTATCATAAACCGTAAAGCTTCGCGGATAACTTCGCTGGCATTGTTGTAATGTCCGGACTGGACTTTGCTTTTTACCTGCGCTTCCAGTTCGGGGGTAAGTGAGATGTGCATGGTTCCTCCTTTGTTGATGTAAATATAAGTCTAGATACAAGGATTGTCAAAGTTTGGAGGGATAGCTGGGGTCAGATTTATAGTGCTTGCTCAGCCTTAACCAGAAAGACAATAGTCGAAGCTGTCATGTGTAGAACATAAGATACAATATGCTCGGGTACTTCAACTGGAGTCTCGCCTTGACCATGTCCCCCAAGTTTGTTTCTAGCAGTAGGGACACCACCTTCAAGAACCGCACGTAATCCCGTCATGTGATTTTGCCAAAAGGATGGAATTAAACCTTGGTTGTAACAAATATCTAATAATTTCTTAGCAGTGTCATTAGGATTAAATTTCCATCCCTGCGTTATGCAGATAACCTTCATTGTGCTTTCTAAAGACTTAAGTGCATCTGTTAGTGCTTCTTTATGGTTACCATGACGATAATGCTCAAAGGCAGACAGAAATTCTTCTTGAGGTCCAGAATATGAAGGTGCTGCTAGCAATTGTAACGCTGGTTTTACTGCTTCGTGGTGAATTAGTTGGTTGTCGATTTTGATGATTTGTTTTTCAAAATGGTATCCAACCCCATGTTCTTTGAATCGAGTATTAAGTTCATTGATAGCTTCGTCTGCTATTTTATTGTAATTTGATCTAAATAAATAGCCATGAGTTCTTGTGCAATGTTCAATTGCCTTAAAGGACAATTCTGTAACATCCAAAATTCGTTCGACATCTTGTTCATTAACTAAAAAATCCGTTAATTCCTCATGGTAATCTCTGTTACCGTATGTTTGACATAGGCTGAAAACTCCATACTCACGACACAATATCTCAACTATTTGCTGGTATGTTTTTTTTACAGAATCTGTATATGTATCGAAGTACTGAGTGTGATTTCCAAGGGTTGCATGTATTATTTGTGCAATTTGAACACGTAAGGCCTGTGGGATTTCATCGTATGTATAAACATCAGGAACCTCTCCTCTGAGCATTTTCTGACGTTTTGAATAGAGATCGAAGACAGCCATAGGTTTTCCTTTTGATATCTTGGTGAAAAATCTGCAGTTTTATATCATCAATTGTATCAAGTTAAAACCTCTCCAATTATATCTGTTTCAAGAAGTTTTATCCCACCTCAAACAGGTTTAAACACCGTCATTACAGCATCTTAAATACTTTTCTCCAACACTTTGGTCAACCAAAGGTTCACCAAAAATGTTGACACCAAAAAATAAAAGGACCAATCAGCTGTGTGCTAAATGGCCCTTTTACTTGGATTTTTAAGTGGTCGGAGCAGGAGGATTTGAACCCCCGGCATCTTGCTCCCAAAGCAAGCGCGCTACCAGGCTGCGCCATGCTCCGACTTGTTTCGTGCAGAAAGGGAACTACGTGAATTGTATTTGCTTGGCAAGAACTAAATTTAATTTTTTTAAATTTAATTTTTTTAAATTTAATTCGTTATCTGTACTGTTTATATCTTTAAATACTTAAAATACCCCGTTAATTTTACATCCGCAGTACTTGCACATGCCGTCTGATAGGCCCGCATTGTTCATTTCAAAGCCGAATCTTTTGATCACTTCCTTGTGGCAATCAGGGCAGAAAGTGGAAGAACTTTCGTTACCCGGAACATTACCGATGTATACATACTCCAGTCCCGCATCGGTTCCTGCTTTTCTGGCTCTTTGCAGGGCTTCCATGGGGGTGACTGGACAGTCCTGCATCTTGTAGTCCGGGTGGAAGCGGGAGATATGCCACGGCACCTCCGTGCCCAGTTCATTGGCGATGAATGCGGCCATTTCCTTTAATTCGTCCGGTGAATCGTTCTTTCCGGGAATAAGCAGGGTGGTTACCTCTACCCACCAGCCGTTTGTCTTCATGTGCTTGAGGTTGTCGAGGACCGGATTAAGGCGGCCCCCGCATGTGTCCCGGTAAAAATCATCATTGAAGGCTTTAAGGTCTATGTTGGCGGCATCAATCAGGCCGGTCAGTTCTTCAATACAGTCCGGACTTTGGAAGCCGTTGGAGACCATGATATTTTTCAATCCTTTAATATGGGCAAGACGGGCGGTATCCTGCATTAGCTCAAAAAAAATGGTCGGCTCGGAATAGGTGTAGGATATGGAATCGCATTTGTGGGCGATGGTCGCTTCCACCAGAATTGCCGGCGTTACTTTCTGTCCGGTTATTTCCCGTCCTGTTTTGGGGTGCTGGGAAAGGGAGGCATTCTGGCAGAAGGTGCAGCCGAAGTTACAGCCCTGCGTGCCCAGTGAAAATGTCTCGGTTCCGGGCAGGAAGTGGTACAGCGGTTTTTTTTCCACCGGGTCCACATTGAGTGCTGCTACCAGCTCATAGGTTTTGGTCATGAGCTGGCCGTCAACATTTTGCCGTACCCCGCACTTACCGTGTTCCTGTTCGTCAATTATGCAGAAGTGGCTGCATAGCCTGCATTGGACTTTACCGTCCTTAAGCGGTTTCCATAGTCTGGCGGGATGAAGCATGACTTTCCTTATTATATTTTTCTACGGTTTGATTTCAGGGACAACAAATATAGGCCCGACTTGAGTGTCTTCCTTATCTTTATCCTTGTCTTTAGGTGAAATGCTTATCGTGTTGGAATTATTATCTGATTGAATTGAGATCTTGCTTTTGTTTCCGCCTCCGGTGCCCATGCGGATGGGTTTGCGGTCCTTGGCGGTATCCTTGTTAATGAACTTGGTTCCTGCTATGGCGTTTCCACACAGGAACAGTCCCAGAATGAGAAAAGCGGTGAATAAAGTTTTCTTGTACATGGTTTTTCTCCGTGGCATAGTATAAACTCTTATTTGGTCCTGTGCAAACAATGGACCTTTTTCTTTTCCCGATAGCGGGAAATGGGTGATGTTGTTCCTTGAACTTATACGGGATTCAGCATATACAGTCCGTTCTTAGAGACTGTTAGGAGAAATTAATATGGCAAGTCGTTCTGATGCATATAAAGCCGCCGGTGTTGATATCGATGCGGCTAATGATTTTATTGGTCGCATTAAAGGTATGGTGGGTTCCACCTTCACCAAGGGTGTGGTCACTGATATTGGCGGGTTCGGCGGGCTGTTCAAGCTTGACCTTACTCAGATGGAAGAGCCCGTGCTGGTGGCAGGTGCCGACGGTGTGGGAACCAAGCTTAAACTCGCTTTTGCAGTAAACAAGCACGATACTATCGGTATCGATCTTGTTGCCATGAGCGTAAACGATATTCTCGTGCAGGGAGCAAAACCCCTGTTCTTCCTCGATTACTTTGCAACCGGCAAGCTTGAGTCCGGTGTGGCTGAAGAAGTTATTGCAGGTGTTGTGGAAGGCTGTAAGCAGTCCGGCTGTGCGCTGCTCGGTGGTGAGACCGCTGAAATGCCCGGCTTCTATGCTGACGGTGAGTATGACCTTTCCGGTTTCTGTGTAGGTATGGTGGATAATACCAAGATCGTAGACGGTTCCTCCATTACTATCGGAGATTCCATCATCGGTCTGGAGTCTTCCGGCATCCATTCCAACGGTTATTCTCTGGTGCGTAAGATTTTTGATGAGTCCGGCTTGAAAGCAGACGACCTGCTTCCCGGTACTGATCAGAAAATCGGCGAAGCCTTGCTGGCTCCCACCAGAATCTACGTTGATGCGGTTCATAATCTTTCCCGCGATATTGAAATCAAGGGTATGGTTCATGTTACCGGCGGTGGTTTTTACGATAACGTACCCCGCATCCTGCCCAAGCAGGTCACCGCAGAAATCAACTTTAATTCATGGGAAGTTTCTCCTGTGTTCAACTGGCTTAAGGAACAGGGCGAACTCAGCTGGCCTGAAATGCTGCAGATCTTCAACACCGGTATCGGTTACATCCTCGTTGTATCCAAAGACAGCGAAGAAGATGTGCTCAACAGACTGGCCGGAATGAAGCTCAATTCATGGAAGATCGGTGAAATAACCGCCCGTGACGGAGATTCCGAGCAGGTTAAAGTTAATTTCTAGGTTTTGTTTTTGGTAAGTTTAAAGCCCTCGAACCTAATGGTTTGAGGGCTTTTTTTTGCTTAAGTACCGCAGAATGTCTGGTAAACACGTTCTGTCGGTTCCGGAGGTTGCATGTACTCATCGTATTCCGGTTGCCCTTCATAGGGATTCTGTAGAATATTGATCAGCTTCTTGGTCGGCCCGAAATCCTCTTTTTTAACAGCGGCACTGATGGCCTGCTCAACGCGGTGGTTGCGAGGAATGAAGGCCGGATTGTTGCGGTCCATCGTTCGGGTCGCTTCTTCTTTGCTTATGTTTTGCCGCTCCAGTTCTGCTTTCCACTTTTCAAGCCATTCCGAGACTTTCCCTTTGCCGTTGAAAAGATTCAGTAGCGGCTCTTCATTGCCCAAAACAGCTTTGCTCAGCATCCTGAAACTTAGTGTGAAGTCCGCCTTGGATTCATGCATGGTCTGCAATAAGTCATTCAGCAGTTCTTGGGCTGGTTCTTCCGGTTTCAGGCCGATTTTGCTGCACATTTCAGCAAAGTAATGCGTCCTGAATTCCGGTCCGAATCCCTGTACAATTTCTTCCACACGGGATTTGGCCTGTTCAGTCTCCTTATGAATGAGGGGCAGCAGGCATCCTGCAAGTCCGGCAAGGTTCCATTGGGCAATGGAAGGCTGGCGGGCGTATGCATACCTGCCGTAATGGTCGATAGAACTGAAAACTGTTGCCGGATCATAACCATCCATGAAAGCGCAGGGGCCGTAATCAATGGTCTCACCGGAAATGGTGGTGTTGTCAGTATTCATGACCCCGTGAATAAATCCGATCCGCATCCATTTGGCTACCAGCCGCGCCTGAACCGAGCAGACCTTCCCGAGAAATGCTGCATAGGGATTCCCGGCTTCTTTAAGATGCGGATAGTGACGGTCAATGGCGTAGTCTACCAGAGTTTTTACTCCTTCATGATCTTTGCGGGAAGCAAAGTACTCAAAGGTTCCGATCCGAATATGACTGGATGCAACACGGGTGAATACTGCACCGGGCAGTTCCTGCTCCCGGAATACATTTTCACCGCTGCGTACCATGGCAAGGGCGCGGGTGGTGGGGATGCCCAGCCGGAACATAGCTTCACTGACAATGTATTCGCGGATGACCGGACCGAGGGGTGAACGTCCGTCACCGTTACGTGAATACATGGTCTGGCCGGCTCCTTTGAGCTGGATGTCGTAGCGTTGTCCACTGCTGTTGACGAATTCACCGAGCAGGACGGCCCTTCCGTCCCCCAGTTGAGGCACGAAATTGCCGAACTGGTGCCCAGCATATACTTGGGCCAGCGGTTCCGAACCCTGAGGCGGTTTGTTGCCGGAAAACAATTCGGCCAGTTCAGCATCTGTTTCCGGCAAAGGGAATTCCATTTCTCCGGCAAGCTTCCGGTTCACGAGAATGATCCGGGGTTGCTTAACCGGGGTGGGATTTATGCGCTGGTAGAATTTGTTTTCCAGTCGTGCGTAACTGTTATCAAAGGGCATGACAGAAACTATTTCCGCATCCACTTACCGTTTGCGTTCTGGATAAACCAGCCGGATGGAGCGCGTTCCTGCCATTCCTGTGCAAATATGGCTTTGACTTTTGCAAGTTCACTGCCGGGAATGTTCATGGATGCAGCTACTTCGGAGTAAAGCTGGTCGCGGGTATCGTTATCCTGTGAAACAATGCGGCGCAGATCTGCGGTCTGCTTGATGTTCAGTCCGTCCTTGCTGATTATTTTCAGGTAGCCGTCTTTGGTGATGCCGATGTTACCGGAGTTGTAATAGGGAACCAGCTTTTTGTGGTCGGCGGCAATTGACTGTTTCAGTCCACGGATAGCGGCGTTTGATTTCTTGTCGATCTCGGCTTTGCTGACCTGAGCGTGAGCAGCTTGCGGTGTGAGCAGGGCAATGAAGCTTTCTAATGCGGACTGGTCGTCTTTGTTGTCCTGCTTGGGATTAGTTCCGTAAACATCTTCCACAATATCTTCTGCTGCCCGTTCAACCTTGGCGGCAGGGAAATATATGTTCACTGTCACACAGGCGACAAAGGAAAGAAGGCTGATAAAGGTTAAAACCTGTGCGGTTTTTTTGAGCATGGTAAACTCCTATGCTTTTAGTTGCCGATGACCCGTTTCAGCCTTTTGAGCATGTCTGAAAAGCTGATCAGGTTTTCGGGGTTGCTGTTGATTACGTTGATGCCGAACAAGGGCGGTCTTTTAATAATGTACTCGATTCCATCATCTCTGATCAAGCCTCGAATCTTGAATATGTCGTCATTGAGGGTGCATTCAAGGCCCAGCCCAGCATAGCCGAATTCTTTGAAAAATTGTGAGAAAACTCCCACTCCTGCTCCGGTAAGCCCCGAACCTGTTCCGATAACAGACAGGGTGTTTACCGCTTTGAGGCTGATATCTCCGGACTTGCCGGAACCGGGCGTTGTGCGGGCCACAAGGTGGAATGATGCAGGCTGCTCATAAGCGATGACCAGCTCGTTCAGGGAGAGGTCCATGCGACCGGTAATGCGGCCAATGTCCAGCGCCTTGCTGAGCGGTTCAAGATCAAGATGCTTTACGTTGAAGTCTGCCCCGTACTGCCGGGAGTCCTCAAAAGGATTCTCCGCAAAAATTTCATCAATAGTCATCTCCCCGCCATATACATTACCGAAAAGTTTTCCGCTGGTGGAAAGATGGCTTTTAAGCAACCAGAATTTCAAGTCACCGCTAATTTTTCCATCAATAGGCAGTGATTGCGGGGAGAGGGGCAGTAAATTGATGTCCTTGGCGACGATTTTACCATTGAGAGCAAAGTCGTCATTAAAGGGATGACGCATTTTCAAGTCAGAGAGATTAAGGGTTCCTCCTTCAAGATTAATGGTCGGGACGGTTCCGAATTCAATGGAATTTGAGGAAACGCTTATGGGAAAAGCGAAATTATTAATCTTAAGTTGTCCAGACTTGATTTCATCAAAGCCGATTATGCCTGCCGGGGAATAGGGCAGGGTTTCATCCGCTTGCGGTATGAGTTTTTCATTAAGGGAAAGCACAAAGGGCAGGTCAGCATTAATGCCACTGAAAACGGTTTCATCTTTACTGACCGAGCAGTTTTCAAAATCCATTTCCCCCCGCAGATGTGTTTTAGCTTTTGTGCCGTTAAAGGCGCAGCGCACTGCAAATTTGCCGTTACCGCTTAATCCTTCCAAGGAAAAGGGATCAATTGCGAAGGTCTTGAACGGTGCGGATAGTTCAGTTGTTTTGTATTCAGCATTGCCGGAGAATGCAGGGCTATGGAAGATATCTTTGAGATGCGCATCAGCTTTGAAGTTTCCCATGTCCTTCCAGTCTACATGACTCTTAAGCTTAATCCTGCCGGATTTATCAGGAAGGTTGGATTCAATCTCTGCATGCAGCGGATGTTTTGTGATGTTTACATAAAAGGTATCGTAAAGGGCTTCTCCTGATTGAAAATCTATACTCAGGGTTGGCTGGGGATTATTAAGCAGACTGTTGGCTTCTATGCTTCCCACTACGCTGTCTACAAGGGCCAGCCCATCGGCTGATGCAGCTGAGAGTCCGCTGAAATCAAGTTTCAAGCTTGCTTCGGGTGAGATGTTGATTTTTTGGAGCGCAATTTTTAGTGAAAATGCTCCTTCTTTATCCCATTTCTCAAAGTCCGGGAAATTGATTTCCACGATTCGTTCCAGCAGTGGCAGAGGATTGCTGATTTCCAGCAGGCAACTTCCATCTCGAACCGGAGTGTAAGTTAATCTGCCTGTCAGGTCCGGCAGATTTCCTGCTTTAATCTGTAAATCTTTGAAGTCTGCTGCTCCTGACCCCGGATCGATAATTCCTTTTCCGTTGATGGTCAGGTCGGGATCACTTAATCCAAGCTGAGGCAGATCAGTCTTTAAACTCTTAATTGTGAGGTTAAAGGAATTCAGGCGCAACATTCCAGAATCAAGATCAAAGTTTGTGCTGAGCTTAATCGGACCGGAGTTGATAGGTCCTTTTTTGTTCAGGTATTCCCCTTTGAACCTGAATTCCGAACCTTTCAGATGTTCAACGTATCCCTTCAAAACCCCGGCTATTCCCGCCTGCGGCAAGTCAACGGAGAATTGCCAGTTCAGGCCGAATCCACCATCTTTTGAAAAAGATGATTGCGGTATGGTGAATATCAGCAGCAGGAGTATGCAAGTGCTGAAAATAAGGGAGCGTCTGTTCATCGAATATTTATACACGGCTGACGGCCCGCTGAAAAGCAGGCTGATCCAAAAGAAAAAGGGAGATTCGATCGAGTGATCTAATCTCCCTCTAATTTAGCTGGCAATGACTTAAATTACTGAAAGTTTAAGCTGCCGGAGGCGAAATTAAAATATCAAAAGCGCAAAGCGCATCTACTTTTGCTTTCCATCCCCGAGGTAAGGGTTGAAGTATCCGAAGTTAACCCACGGACATTCATTCTTGATCCGTTTGCGGAAGTTGATGAATCCCATTCCCGGACCGAATTCGTAAGGCTCCATGAGCTCCATGTACAGGTCGGGGTCGATGTTCAGGTTACGCAGCTGGATGAAATCAAACTTGGTCTGCTTGGCAACTTCAACGAGTGCACTGACCTCGAATTCCGTATCACTGATACCGGGGAAATAAAGAAAGTTCAGGGACACGTGCAGATCCAGTTCTTTAGCTTTGGCGATGGTAGCCAATACGTCATCAAATTTGTAGCCCTTGGGCCGGTAGTAAGCATTGTAAACAGGCTCGCGCAGACTGTTCAGGCTGACCCTGATTGAGTTGAGCCCTGCTGCTGCCAGCGGTTCCATTGCTTCAGTGATGGAACCGTTAGTGTTGATGTTTACAGTACCGATACCGCCTTCATCGCGATACTTCTTGATGGCCTCGGTAAGTAATACGTGTTCTGTGAGCGGTTCACCTTCGCAGCCCTGACCGAAAGAGAAAACAGGCTTGCGTTCACGCTTGGCGTGAAAATGCATGATCTGGGTGATTTCTTCGGCAGTGGGCGTGAATTTGATGCGTTCCTGCGGTGAAGGAAAACCGGAATCTTCAGGCTGCTCGGAAATACAACCGATGCAACGGGCATTGCAGGTTCGGGAAGTCGGCAGCGGTGCTTCAAAGCGTCCCAAAGCAAGGTTCTTGGCTGCAGGGCAGCAGTAAGTAAGTGCACATCCAGCCAGATGGCGGACCAGTCTGTTGTCGGGCATTTCCTTCAACATGCGGTGGGCACCGGCATCGATTTTCTTGTTCGGAATTTTAGTGAAAACCTGACGCTTGTCCTCATCAACTTTCTTTGCGGTGACCCAGAATTTGCCGTTGGCATAGCCCACTGCACCGTAGGAAAACATAGGCAGTACAGGGGCGTCATCGGTATTACCGTATGCGGCAAGTCCGGTCAGGGTGTGTCCCGGGCAGGCGAATGCGGTGACCGCAGTTCCTTCCACTTCGACCACTTCACCTGTTTCCGGATCAAGGCCGATGGGGAATCTGCCCGGAAGCAGGAAAAATTCGCTGTCCGGGGGCAGGGGGATGTACTCTTCAGGCTTGGGCTGAAACAGCTCATCGCCACGACGGCACATCATTTCAAGTTCGGGATGATCATATATCTGGCCGTTTTCATCAGCAAAGACGAGTAACGGGCGCGGTTTTTTTTTGGCAGCCATTAATCTGGTCCTGTTTTTATTTAATTGGTGGTTTTGGAATTGTTGTGATCAGGGTCGTACCCTTTTCTTCTGAAGTTGTGAATGAAATATCTCCACCTGAGGCGCTGGCAATAAGCCTTGCGCTGTAAGTTCCCAGTCCGGTACCTTTTTTCTTGCCGTAGGTGGCATAGCGGTCAAAGAATGTCTCGCGGATGCTGACCGGAATTTCGCCCATGTTGTGGATTTTGGTGGTGATGAAGCGGCTGTCTTCCGTGATATTAATGGTGATAGTGGAGTGTTCCGGAGCTGCTTCTGCTGCATTTTTGAGCAGGTTGGAAAACATGGTAATTACCAACGAGGCCTCACCGTAGCAGACGATAAAGCATTCTTCGGTAATGGGTTCTCCGTCCTGCAGACTGACTATCTCAAGATTCTTTTCCTCAACCAACTGGCTCAGGTCGCCGATGGCTGCACTGATAGCTGTGTAGAGGTTAAAGGGGTGAGCGTCAGCTTTGAGGGAACCTGTCTCCAAACGGATCAGGGTCAGGGAGGTGTCGATCTGGCGGATCATGCGTTCGCTGGTTTTGCGTACGATTTCAGCCAGCGGCTGGAATTCTTCATCAAGACCGGCTTCGGTTTCAAGAATGCGTGACATGCCCACGATATTGGCTGTGGGAGAGCGCAGATCATGTCTTGCAATGCGCTCCATTTCCTCGCGTAACTGCATCTGCTGGCGCTGTTCAGTGACATCTACAGCCAGCAGCATGAAGACAGAAGGTGCAACCTGATCCACGGTGAGATCCCAAAAACGTTCGTAAGCATTTACTGATTTCAGATAATGCAGGTGATACGATTCAAGATCGGAAAAAATATTGTGGCGCACTTCGTCGGAAAGTGCGGACAGAAATGGCGGAGCCTGCTCGTATTCAAAAGCCGGAAGCTGATTATGTGCGGCCTTGTTAGCAAGTATTGTTTGTTCTGTTTTAGTGCTGATCAGGAGAGCGGGAAAGGGAAGGCTTTGCATAATCAGGCCGTAAAGCTTGGCATCCTCTTCATGTTTTTTTTTGCGAAGATGTTGGGCCTGAAAATTTTTTATAAAAGTAAGCAGCTTTTCTTTGGATACTGTCAAAGGCAGAAAAGATATGTTGGGAAAATCAAAGAGCGGTTCAAAGGACTCAGGCTTTGAGGTGTCGATGATAAAAAGAGCCTCTGCATCTTCATTAACTTCACGGATGCTGGAAAAAGTCTGACAGGTGTCGTCCTGCTCAGCCATAATGATTAGGTCGGGCTGTTGGCTGGCGTAGGTAAAAAGGGTTTCCCGTGGGGAGCGGGTTATTGATACCGCATGACCTAGCTCATGTAGCAGTGGCATGAGGATATGGATTACCGGACTTTTTCCGGTAATCAGGACGTTTAGCTTCGCATATTCATCATTGTGGCATGAGTGCGGCATGTTGGCTCCTGTTTAAGGCAGCGTTTAGATCAGGAAGCACCGGGGATCTGGAAGAAGCTGTTTGCCCAGCGGGTGGACTCATAATAGCTTTTTGCAACCATGACCGGATCAAGTTCCAGTTCACCCAGCAGAAAATCAAGATTATCCCAGTCTCCGGATTCAAAGAAGTTGGTCAGGTCCAGATATCTGCTATATGAATTTTCTTGACCGCAAAGGGCTTCATTAATTTCATCTTCAAGGGGCAGGTAACTGGTCAGTTCTTTCATGGGCAGATCGAACATAGCACCCAGCAAGGAGAAAAGTCCAAGCAGGAACATGGAATCTGTCGGCAATCCCTTGTCGGAATTCTGGGCCAGCAATTGCAGAAATTTTGCTCTTTGAGTGGCCAGCTGAGGAAGCTCGCGGCTTTTTTCCTTGGGGGTCAGATCTGTGAGCAGAATGACCCGCAGCCAGTTCTTGACCATTTTCCATCCAGCCAGAACGAGGGCCTGTTTGATGGAAGTGATCTTCTGGGAAAAACCGAAAGTCGGCGAGTTTAGCAGGGTTAGCAGTCTGAAGCTAATGGATACATCGTTTTGCAACGCTTCAGCCATGGCTTCAAAATCCGGGGATGAATCTTCTATCAGCTTGAGTAGCTTGAGTTTTACAATTTCACCGGAACGGAGTTTGCGCCCTTTCACATTTTCCGGACGCTTGAAATAGAATCCCTGAAAAAAGTTGAACCCCAGTTCTTGAGCCATGTTGAACTGATCAGTGTTTTCGACCCGCTTGGCTATGAGTTTGGTATCATATTCTTTGCAGAGCTTGCAGATGCGTTCCAGTTTCTCTTTATCAGCAGAGAGGATATCAACGATGATTGCATCCGCATAAGCTATGAGGAATTCTCCCTGCGGCCGCCCTTCGAAGTCATCAATAGCTATGTAAAAACCGTCGTCAGAAAGTTCTTTTATGGCCTTGATCAGGTTCGGGGTGGGGGGAGTGGTCTCAGGAATCTGAACAACAGTTTTGGCTGCCGGTAATGAGTAAGGCACCTTGTCCATAATGGCTTTGTGCGAAAAATTAACCACCAGCTTCACGTTATCCGGCAGATTCTCGCCGGGAGCTGCACAGATATCAGCAGCAACACGCAGTGTAGCCTTGTAGCTGTCGGAAATATCTGCGCTAGTAGCCTCGCTGCTGTTGCGGAAAAGCAACTCATATCCCCAAAGGGATTGGTCCGGCATCAGAATGGGCTGCCGTGCAAAAAAGGTTTTGTCGTAAAGCGGTTTTTTCCGGGACATATTTTAATTAATTCCTGCTAACTGTTTTGCTTAGGAATATAATCTTTTTTGTGGAATATCCAGAGCTTCAGCGCTTTGAGAACATATATCATTCCATAAAGTTGAATGAATGAAATCAAATTAAACTTATATTTATCTCTTGTTGTCGTACTTCTGTCTATTATGCTTTTCTTGTCTCTGGTTTGGCACTAATGCCAAGTTTGATTAACTGGAGCAGGAGTCGGGGTGTTTTCTGCATAAAAAAAGGCGGAACTGCAAAAGCAGCTCCGCCTGAATGGTCTTGCGAATATATTCGCAGTACTTCTTAACGTTTGGAGTACTGGAATTTTGCGCGAGCACCGGGCTGACCGTATTTTTTACGCTCTTTCTTACGAGCATCACGAGTCAGGAGACCGGCACGTTTGAGGATCGCACGAAGTTCGGGATCTATCTCAATAAGTGCGCGGGAGATACCGTGTCTTACAGCCTGTGCCTGACCTGCAACACCACCGCCGTCAGCGTTGACTTTGATGTCGTACTTGCCGAGGGTTTTGGTCAGTTTCAGGGGCTGCTGAACGATCATCTGCAGGGTTTTACGAGGAAAGTAATCTTCGTAAGGTTTACCGTTAACGGTGATTGCACCGGTTCCCTCATAAAGGCGGGTACGGGCAACAGCGTTTTTTCTTCTGCCAGTAGCGTAATTGAAATCTTTACTCATTTTATTGCTCCACCCTTAATTAGAATTCCAGTACTTTGGGCTGCTGTGCAGTATGCGGATGGTCGGTGCCAGCGTATACTTTCAGCTTTTTGATCATCTGCTTGCCGAGACGGTTTTTAGGAAGCATGCCGCGGACTGCAGTTTCGATGACTACTTCAGGCTTCTTCTCAAGCATAACCTTGAGAGTTCTTTCTTTCAGACCACCGGGGTGGTTGGTGTGCTTGTAGTAAGTCTTCTGATCCATTTTGTTACCGGTAACCCTGATTTTGTCAGCGTTGAGAACGACGACGAAATCACCAGTGTCAACATGAGGAGTAAACATTGCTTTGTCTTTTCCTCTGAGCTTGTTGGCAATCTGGGTTGCGAGGCGACCGAGAACCATATTTTCAGCATCAACTACGAACCATTCGCGATTGATGTCTTCATCTTTAGGAATATATGTTTTCATTAGAAATGCTCCTTGCATAAAATCTGGGAAGGGGATGTATACAAACTTTGACTGTTGGATGTCAAGCTTAAAAGTCCCTTTTTCTCAGACTATGAATCTGCAACCAGTTTCTTAAGGGTTGCGAATGCCTTTTCAATACCAGCGGGGTTGGTACCACCGGCCTGCGCCATATCGGGCCTGCCGCCACCACCACCGCCTACCTCAGCCGCAACGGGTTTGATTAATGCGCCTGCCTGGAATCTATCGTGCAAGTCCTTGGTCACGGCGATAATCAGGGAAACTTTGTTGTCATCAACCTGTGCTACCAGACAGAAGATGCCGGAATCCATTTTGGATTTCAGAGCATCGGCCTGATCACGCAGGGCTTTGACATTTGTAACTTCGAGTTTGGCTGCGAGAACTTTTACTCCGCCAATCTCTTCTATGGAACTCATCAGGTCCGCACCTGCACCGGAAGCCAGTTTTGACTGAAGCTTGTCGTTGGCTTTGGTAAGTTCCTTCACCTGAGACTGCAGAACCGCAATTTTATCGGCCAGCTGTCCTGGTGCTGCTTTGAGCATTGCTGAAGATGTAACGACTTCGGCGCGCTGCTCCTGCAGAAATTTGAGTGAATTCCATCCGGTTGCGGCTTCGATGCGGCGGATACCCGCAGCAACGCCGGACTCGGACTGAATTACAAAGGTTCCGGCTTCACCGGTTGCCTTAAGGTGAGTACCACCGCAAAGCTCCATGGATTCACCCGGAATTTCAACAACTCTGACAACATCACCATACTTTTCACCGAACAATGCGGTTGCGCCTTTGGTGGCTGCTTCGTCATTGCTCATTTCCTGAACGACTACGGGAGTGTCACCCAGTATAGCACGGTTTACCTCATTTTCAACCAGCCCGATTTCTTCGGGAGTCATGGCTGCAATGTGGGTGAAGTCAAAGCGCAGACGATCAGGTCCCACCAGTGACCCGGACTGCTTAACATGGTCGCCCAGAACTTTCTTGAGGGCAGCGTGGAGCAGGTGTGTAACTGTGTGGTTACGCTCTGTTGCTACCCTTGTTTCAGGGCTGACTTCAAGCTTGGCTTCCTGCTCAAGCAGCAGTTCGCCTTCGCTTACGAAAACTTTTGAAGCGGTAAGGTCTGCGGAAGCCTTTACGGTTTCCAGCACTTCTGCATTACCGGTAAGGGTGCCTACTGCACCTGTGTCGCCCATCTGTCCGCCGGATTCTCCGTAGAAGGGAGTCGCAGCAGTGATGATCCAGCCGCCGCTGCCCTGAGTGATACGCTCAAGGTGTTCGCCTTCTTCGGAAAGCAGGTTGACGATGCGTGATTCAGTGGTCAGCTCGGAGTAACCGGTGAAGCTGTTCTTGAGTCCAGCTTCCAGAACCTGACGGAAAATAGCGCCGGAGTTCTTTTCTCCGGAACCTTTCCATGCTGCTTTCGCGCGGTCTTTCTGCTCTTTCATGGCAGCAGTGAAGCCTACTTCATCAACTTCGAACTCCTGTTTTTCCGCAACATCGTTGATGATGTCCAGCGGAAAGCCGTAGGTATCGTAGAGTTTGAAGGCGGTTTCACCGGAAATGAGGTTTTTACCGTCTTTTTTCAGCTCTTCCATTTCCTCTTCGAGGATGATCAGACCCTTGTCAAGAGTCTGGCTGAAACGTTCTTCCTCTTCCTTGACCATGCGGGCCATGAAATCTTTGTTGTCGAGCAGTTCGGGGAACTGTCCGCTCATCTGCTCAACAACCATAGAGGTTGTCTCGTGCAGGAAAGGATCGGTCAGGCCGAGCAGGCGACCGAAACGGAAAGCGCGGCGGATCAGACGACGCAGTACGTATCCGCGACCTTCGTTGGAAGGCAGGATCTGGTCGGTGATCAGGAAGGCGATGGAGCGGGAGTGGTCCGCGATAACCTGCAGTGCAGTGTCGATTTCGCTGTCTTCCTTGTATTTAACTCCGGCCTTCTTGGCTACAGCCTGAATCATGGGCTGAAAAATATCGGTCTCAAAGTTGGACTGTACACCCTGACAAACTGCGGTAATGCGCTCAAGGCCCATTCCGGTATCAATGGAGGGGCGTGGCAGGGGTACGCGGTTGCCTTCCTCGTCCTGGTCGTACTGCATGAACACGAGGTTCCAGATTTCAAGGTAGCGGTCGCAGTCACATTTGCCGATGCCGCAGTTGGGCCCGCAGCTCATGTCTTCGCCTTGATCAATATGGACTTCGGAGCAGGGACCGCAGGGGCCGGTATCACCCATGGACCAGAAGTTGTCCTTCTCTCCGAGGCGGTAAATGCGCTCAGCCGGGAAGTTAACGACTTTCTGCCACAGTTCATCGGCTTCATCGTCATCAGTGTAAATGGTAACGTAAAGTTTATCTTTGGGCAGCCCTAATTCTTCAGTAAGAAAGCCCCAGCAAAATTTAATGGCGTCTTCTTTAAAGTAGTCGCCGAAGGAGAAGTTACCCAGCATTTCGAAGAAGGTGTGATGGCGTGCGGTACGACCTACGTTTTCGAGGTCGTTGTGCTTGCCGCCCACGCGCAGACACTTCTGTGAAGTGGTAGCTCTTACGTAATCCCTTTTTTCCTGACCGAGGAAGGTGTTCTTGAACTGAACCATACCCGCGTTGGTAAAGAGCAGGGTCGGGTCATCTTTGGGAACGAGGGATGAGCTGTCTACGATTGTGTGACCGTTCTTTTCGAAATACTTAAGGAATTTTTCTCTGATTTCACTGGCCTTCATGGGCTGTCTCCGTAATAGCTATATCACCGAAAAGAGTTATTTCTTCTCGGTTTTATTTCAGAACCCCGCCGAAACGGGGTTCATTAAATTTAAGCTGGGCCAACAGGCTTTACTCTGTCGGGCCTTGTTCGTCAACCTTCTCGTCTACATTCGCATCGGGGTCCTCTTTCATGCCGAGGTGGATGAGAAGTTTATCTTCAATCTGCTGTCGCAGTTCCGGAGTTTCCACGAGGAACTGGCGGACATTTTCTTTACCCTGTCCCAAGCGTTCGGAGCCGAAGGCGTACCATGCGCCGGATTTATCCACGATACCGTGATCTACGCCTAGGTCGAGGAGTTCGCCTTCGCGGGACATTCCTGTTCCATAAAGGATATCAACCAGAGCTTCACGGAACGGCGGTGCAACTTTGTTCTTAATAATTTTGATTCGGGTGCGTGAACCGAAGACTTCTTCCTTATCTTTCAGGGTCTGGATTTTGCGGATGTCCAGACGAATGGAAGAGTAGAACTTAAGAGCGTTACCACCGGAAGTTGTTTCCGGGCTGCCGTATCCGGTCATGCCGATCTTCATACGGATCTGGTTGATGAACAGAACAACGGCCTTGGATTTATGGATGGTACCGGTCAGTTTTCTCAGGGCATGTGACATGAGTCGTGCCTGTCCGCCGACTTGGGTTTCACCCATGTTGCCTTCAAGTTCAGCCTGCGGGATAAGTGCTGCAACGGAGTCGATAATAACGATATCTACTGCTCCGGAGCGGACTAGCAGGTCGGTGATTTCAAGGGCCTGCTCACCGTAGTCAGGCTGGGAAATGAGCAGTTCGTCGGTGTTTACGCCGAGTCTTTTGGCATATTTCACATCAAGAGCGTGTTCCGCATCAACAAATGCAGCGGTTCCGCCCAGTTTCTGGCATTCCGCGATAACATGCAGGGCCAGTGTGGTTTTACCGGAAGATTCCGGGCCGTATACCTCGGTTATTCTGCCTTTTGGAATACCGCCGATGCCCAGAGCCATATCAAGGCTGATGGACCCGGTGGGGATTATCGGAATATTGTGTGAGGCTTCAGAATCAAGGCGCATGATAGAGCCCTTACCGAACTTGCGCTCGATGGTTGTCAGGGCTGTACTCAGGGCTGCCTTGCGGAGGTCTTCGGGATTTGCGTTTTTCTTGCTCATTTTATCTCCATATAATGTTGGACGTTCAACGTATCCTGTTCTTGTCTATTGTCACATGTGCAAGGCCGGAGTTGTGAGCACCTAAATAAAATGCTGCAACACCTGCGTCCGGGATGCGTTTATCGTCCTCCTGCCTGTCTGTTTCGAATTTTCGACACAGCAGGCAAGTGATTTCCATATCAAACACTCATTGATAAAGCAATGGATTCGGGGGTACGGATTTTGTTGCGGTTTCCATAAAATGAAGGTACAGCCGCCCCATGAAGAAACAATATGACGCTTTGGCCCTGTTTTCCGGGGGCCTCGATAGTATACTGGCCTGCAAGGTCATTCAGGATCAGGGACTCAAGGTTCTTGGTCTGCACTTTGTTACGCCTTTTTTCGGTAATCCTGAGAAGATAGAACATTGGCAGGAAGTCTACGGCGTGGAGATCATGCCCGTGGATATCAGCAAAAAATATATTCAGATGATGATGGACGTGCCTGATCACGGCATGGGGAAGCTGGTCAACCCCTGCGTGGATTGCAAGATCATGATGATCAGCCACGCTAAAACTCTCATGAAAGAGTTCGGGGCAAAATTCATCATTTCGGGTGAAGTGACCGGGCAGCGTCCCATGTCCCAGCGTCCGCCTGTCTTAAACGCCATCCGTAATAGCTCGGAAACAGGTGATATCCTGCTTCGTCCGCTTTGTGCCCATTCTCAGCCCGAGACCGCTGTGGAAAGATCCGGTCTGGTAGATCGCGAGAAATTGCCCAATATTTTCGGGCGAGGCCGCAAAATTCAGCTTCAGATGGCCAAGGACTATGGTTTCTCAGAAGTTCCCACTCCCGCAGGCGGCTGTAAGCTTACCGAGCAGGAAAATGCAGCACGCTATTTTCCGCTTTTGCAGCGTCTGACTGAAGCGGATGTGAATTCCTTCCAGCTGGCAACTACCGGACGTCAGTTCTGGGCCGGAAACAAGATGCTGGTAGTCGGGCGTAACAGCAATGACAATGAGCGCATTGAAGACCTTTACGAAGGCGAAGACTATCTTTTCGAGGTACGCGGTTTCCCCGGTCCCTTAAGCATAGGGCGTTCTTTTTGCGATGAAGAATGGAATCAGCAGGACGTACTCGATGCAGCAGCCATGACCGCATCCTTTTCGCCCAAGGCTGTTAAATCCGGCGAGGAAATTCACGTGTCCATAATCGGGCCCGAAGGCGAGATGATCGTAAAGGTAATGCCCAACCGCGAAACATCTTTTGTTCGCCCTACTCTTGATGGTCTTAAAGAATGGAAAAAAGAACGCGGGAAGCAGAATAGTTAGACATGCCTTCGCCGTCTTGTATAGTAAAGTTGGCCGGAAATACTTTTGCATTCGGCACCTAACTGTTATCCTGTCCCGGAATTAACAAACTAAAGTCAACCCTCAGGGATTCCAAAGGGGCTTAGTCCCTTTGGCCGCCGGAGGCGAAATCTCACATTAAAAGCGCGATGCGCATCAAAAAGGGTTTTCATGCTTTCTAATACATTTTTCTTTGTATTGAGTATCTTCTTGCTATGGTTCGGAGCGGACTGGATTGTTGAGTCTGCCTCGAAGATTGCGAAGAAATACAAGGTTTCTGATCTGGTAATCGGCTTGACTATTGTGGCTTTCGGTACTTCTGCGCCGGAATTTCTGGTTACAGCCACAGCAGCATTCAAGGGACTTTCTGATATTTCCCTTTCCAATGTTGTCGGGTCTAACATTTTCAACTTGGGTTTTATTCTGGGGCTGATGGCTCTGATAAAGCCTTTGCCGACCAACAGATCGCTGGCAATGCGCGATACGCCGCTGTTGCTTTTCACCACCGCGCTCATTCTGGGGCTGGCCTATTTTGATATGCTGGACCGTTCTGCCGGTCTTATGCTGCTGGCGATCCTCGGTGGTTACATTGCTTATCTGCTGGTGCACAGCAAAAGGGCAGCCAATGCCATGGCCGGGATTGTTCCGGAGGTGGAAGAAGAGGACGGCAGCGAGATCAGCGCAAAAGACTGGCTTAAGTTGCTGGCAGGATTTATCGGCATCGCACTTGGCGGTGAGTTTATGGTTGACGCAGCTTCGGAAATAGCCCGTCATTTCGGTGTATCCAACTGGGTTATCGGCATGACCATCGTTGCTGCCGGAACCTCTCTGCCGGAGCTGGTGACCTGTCTTGCCGCTTCCCTCAAGGGCCGTAATGAAATGCTGCTCGGTAACCTCATCGGAAGTGACTTTTTCAACTTCGCAGGCGTACTAGGTCTTACTTGTCTGCTGCGTCCGCTTGAAGTTTCTCCGGATGCCATGCCCGGACTTACCGTACTGGTCGGGATGGTCGCACTGGTGCTTTTCTTCATCCGTACCGGGTGGAAGGTTTCTCGTCTGGAAGGCGCAGTTCTTGTTTGTCTGAGTCTCGGGCGCTGGTGGTTTGACTTTACCAGCTAAGATCATTTTATAATTTAAAATGCAAAGGCCTGCGGAATTCTTTTCCGCAGGCCTTTTTTTTGGGGCAGATCAAAGCATCAGCTATAGCTATTTAGCTACCATGACACTTGTTGCTTTGATCATGGCTTTTACGGTTTCGCCTTCTTTGAGTCCCATTCTTTCTACAGAATTCTTGGTAATGATTGAGACAATTTCAACTCCCGGTGCAACTTCGATAATAACTTCAGCGTTTACCATGCCGACAGTAATTTCTTTGATTTTCCCAGGGACGAGATTACGAGCACTAAGTTCCATTCTGATTCTCCTTTTCAGTTTGAAGGTTTGGTGAGTCTTTATGTTATAATTTAAATTTAAGTCAAGTGTTAATTTGTCTTAACATTCAGTTTTTGTGTGTAAATTATATAAGTTATGTTAGGTTTATTGGCGGAATATCTGTGAGAGGAGACTGTCTTTGGTAAGTTCTGGTGTCCTATTTCGGAGCTTGTGTTTACTCATCCTCGCATTTCATCCTTATCTGTCGTATAAAGCGAAATAAAATACCAAGCTGTCCAGAATAAGGAGTTCGTGATGTCGCAGAGTTCAAGCGGTGCTTTCAGCCATCCCAAGCCATTTTATCTGCTCTTCTCCGTGGAGATGTGGGAACGGTTCGGTTACTACGGAATGCAGGCGCTTCTGGTCTTGTTTATGGTCAAGAAACTGGGGTTCTCTGACAATCTGGCAGACCAGACCTTCAGTGCTTTTGCGGCTCTTGTTTATGCTTTTATCTGTGCTGGCGGTTATATCGGTGACAAAATTTTAGGTAACCGCAGGACCATGTTTCTGGGAGCTATTGTTCTTGCTTCCGGGTATGGGCTGCTGGGGTATGACTGCGAAAAATTTCTGTATCCGGCACTGGGTATCATCATTGCCGGGAACGGATTGTTCAAGGCTAATCCCTCCGCGCTTGTTTCCAAGCTTTATGAGAAGGGTGATTCGCGTGTCGACGGTGCTTTTACGCTTTATTACATGGCCATCAATATCGGTTCTTTCGCAGCCATGTCGCTCTGTCCGATTATCCAAAAGCATTATGGTTGGAACGCAGGTTTTTTTGTCTGTTTCATCGGTATGCTTATAGCTATCGGTAACTATATTGCTTTTCGTTCTATTCTCGATCCGGTCGGTTCTGAGGCTGATTTTGAACCGCTGAATATGAAGAAACTGCTGCTTACCCTGATCGGAACCGCTGCCATTGCAAGTCTTTCGGCTGTGTTGCTGACTCATCTTACTCTTGCTCATGAACTGCTTTACGCCGCCCTTGTGGTGGTGGCGGTACTTTATGTGCGCGAGATTTTGCGCGCAGAACAGCATGAAAAAGCCAATCTGATTATCTGTTTGATTCTTATGGCTGAGGCTATCGTGTTCTTTGCCCTTTATCAGCAGATGCCGACCTCTCTTAACCTTTTCGCGGCCCGCAATGTGGATCCGCATATCTTTGGTGTTCCGGTTGAAGCAGCTTCTTTTCAGGCTTTGAATCCGTTCTGGGTTATGGCCATCAGTCCGGTGTTGGCGGTGGTTTATGCCCGTTTGGATCGAGCTGGGAAGGATTTATCCCTGCCCGGAAAATTTGCGCTCGGTATGCTCATGTGTTGTGCGGCGTTCATGACTTTGGCTTATGTTGCCAGATATCAGGCCGATGCCAATGGTTTTGTGTCCGGTAACTGGCTGGTTCTCAGTTATGGGTTCCAGAGTCTCGGCGAACTGCTGGTCAGCGGCCTCGGGCTGGCAATGGTGGCCCGTTTGACCCCGGAACGGTCCATGGGATTTATGATGGGCGCATGGTTCATGTTCCAATCTGTGGCGATGGTTCTCGGTGGAGAGATCGCGACTATGGCCAGTGTTCCGGAGCATGGGGTGACTGCGTTGCAGTCTCTTGATATTTATGATGATCTGTTTTTGAAGATTGGAGTAGCTACCGGGGCTATCGGTTTGGTTATGACCGGGTTTGTTCCGGTGCTGAAAAAGTATATCCGGGACTAGTCGGGAGTATTTGCCCCGCTGAAAATCGACCGAAAAACCTTGCCTGTAGGCCTTAAGCTGTTTATTTATACTCTGAAAGTATATAAAAAAACGCGAACAGGAATGTTCGTTCTTAAAAAAGAATTCAAGGAGATTAACTATGAGTAGATTCGGTGCAGCCGGTTCCGTTAGCGCGAGACCGGAAGTCCTTAATGCATTTATGCGCGGCATTTACAGCTGGATGAGCGCGGGCCTGTTGGCAACCGCCGCCGTGGCATGGGTAACCCTTTCCACCCCGGCAGTGCTGAACCTCGTGCTGGCCCAGAATCCCGAAACCGGAGCAATTGCCCCGACCATGCTGTTCTGGGTTGCGGCCATCGGCGAAATCGGTCTGGTGTTTTATCTGTCCATGCGTATTTCCAAACTGTCCGCCGGTGCAGCCACCGGGCTGTTTATGGCCTATAGCGCACTGAACGGTTTGACCCTATCCACTATCCTGATCGCCTACACTGCGGCATCTATTTTCCAGACCTTCCTCGTTACCGCAGGAATGTTCGGAGCTATGTCCCTGTACGGTTTGACTACCCGTAAGGATCTGACCGGTATGGGGTCTTTCATGATGATGGGGCTTTTCGGTATCCTCATTGCCATGGTGGTGAACTTCTTCATGCAGAGTTCTGCCATGACTTTTGCCATTTCTGTTCTGGGTGTATTCATCTTCGCAGGCCTGACCGCTTACGACTCCCAGAAGCTCAAGGATATGGGCGAGTACATTCCTGCTGATGATGCAACCGCAGTAAGACGCGGTACCATCCTTGGCGCGCTGACCCTGTACCTCGACTTTATCAATATGTTCATCTTCCTGCTCCGCCTTATGGGTAACCGCGAGTAGTTGAGATAAGTTGTACATTTACAGGCACGCTCAAACCCAGTAGGGTTTGAGCGTGCTTTTTTTGTGTATAATCCAAGGAGATTGCCGTGTCCCTGCTGTTTAAGGCTCAGAAAATTCTCAGCCCCGTTCTCGCTCCCGTTTCAAAAGGATATGGAGCGGTTATGGCCCGTCGTGCGGAAAAATATGCGCAGGGAGAATATGAGCTTTTTCGCCCCGAATGCCCTTGTATTTCCATAGGCAATATAGGTTCCGGGGGGAGCGGTAAAACTCCTGTTGCGGACTGGCTGCTCAAGTGGGCGGAGCGCGAGGGTTTGTTGACAGTGCTGCTGACACGTGGTTATGGGGCCAAGCCCGCGCATTTACCGTATCTGGTGAATCGGTTTAGCCCGGTTGGTGAGGCCGGGGATGAGCCGCTCATGCTGGCAAATGACAACCCGCAGGCGAAGATTGTGGTTGATCCTGTGCGTAAACGTTCGGGTGCTTGGGCTACGCAGGAATTTCAGCCGGGACTGATGCTGCTTGATGACGGTTTCCAGCATATGGCGGTTGAGCGTGATCTGGATTTCGTACTGCTTACACCCGATGATCTTACAGCAGGCTGGGATAAGGTTATTCCACGGGGCACATGGCGGGAGAGTAAGCAGGCATTGCAACGGGCTGATGTTTTTTTTGTGAAAAGCGGGCCGGAAACTTTTAAAAGTATGCGCTCGTTGATAAAACAGAAACTGGCTGAGTTCGGTAAACCCGTATTTCAATTTGAACTGAAAGCTAAAGGGCTCAAGCTTCTCGGCGGGGGAGAGCGGCTTCATTTCGGTAGTGATAAATATCTGCTCTTTGCCGGGATCGGCAAGCCGGAAATTCTGCGTGAGGATGCAGCCAAATACATGGGCCGTGCGCCGGAAGAATTCATAATTTTTAAAGATCACCATGCTTACACTGTGCAGGATGAGGAAATGCTCCGCAGGAAAGCGGCGGCAGTGGGTGCTAAGCGGATTATCTGCACTCCCAAGGACGCTGTAAAACTGACTAAACTCGGGTGTGAAGACTTTTACGTAATTGATTTGGAAGTGGAATTTAGAGAAGCCATATTTTTTGATGATACAGAAGAAGCTCCCTTCGATAAGTGGTGGAATAAACAAATATTAATCGACGCATTTAATGAATAAGAATACTACGCCTCCCCAAAGTAAACACAGCGAAGCTTATTAAAAGGTTTTGGGATTTTTAAACCCTTTTGCAAAAGGGTTTAAGCCGCCGGAGGCAAAATCAAATCATAATAAAGCGCGATAGCGCATCAAATAGGAAAAGAAATGGGAAAAAAAAGAAAATCCAAAAATCCCGGCATGATCAAGCCCTATGAGGCTATGAATGTTTTTAAGCAAAGCCGCAAACCTTTATCCTTAGGCGAGCTGGAGAAAAGGCTCGGACTGACCAAGCGGCATCGTAAATTCGTTAAAGACATACTGAAAGACCTTGTCCGCGAAGGTAAAATTATCAAGATCGGCAGTTCTTACGGTGTTGTTGAGAAGATGAATATGGTTACCGGAAAGCTGCAGGTCCAACGTTCCGGCGCAGCCTTTCTGCTCCCGGACGATAAGAAACGTAAGGATATTTATATCCACACCAAGAACCTGCGTGATGCATGGCACGGCGACAGAGTAACCGTGGCAATTACCGGTTCGCATTGGGGCGGTAAACGTGAAGAAGGGCGTGTGGTTCGGGTGCTTGAACGTGGCAAGCAGGTCTTCCCGGTGCGCGTAATCCGTCCCATGGGCGGCACTGCGCTGCTTTGCCATCCCACTGATCCTCGATTGGATTTCGGTATTGTGGTGGAACCAGATGAAGCCGTGGTTACTGAGCCTGTTCTGGATGATAACGGCAGGGAAGTTTATCCGGCAGAATCCGTTGATACGGAAGTGGATTTCTCCCGTGTATCAAGAGGGGACATCCTGCTGGTGGCTCCCGGAGAGCAGATTAATCCTTCGCTTTGGGAAGGTCGTATTCTGAAAATGCTCGGCGATGAAGATGATGCCATTGTACAGGAAGCTATTGTTAAGGCTAACCATGGTATCCCAACTGCTTTTCCGAGCAAGGTTATGGCTGTGGCTGATGCTCTGCCTGATGAGCCGGTGGAAGAAGATTTTGCAGACCGTGAAGACATGCGCGATATTCCTTTTGTGACTATCGACGGTGCTACCGCAAAAGACTTTGACGATGCTGTTTTCGTGGAAAAGATAGCGGGTGGCTACCGTTTGCGGGTAGCAATTGCGGATGTCAGCCATTATGTAGCAATGGAATCCCCGCTGGATCGTGAGGCGTTGAAGCGCGGTAACTCCTACTATTTTCCCAAGTCCGTGGAACCCATGTTTCCAGAGGCTCTGAGTAACGGGCTGTGCAGTTTGAACCCGGACGTAAACCGTCTGGCAATGACCGCGACTATTGAATTTGATAAATCAGGTGCGCCTGTGAACTCTTCATTTGCCCCGGCAGTGATCAGGAGTCAGGGACGCTTGACCTATGAACAGGTATATCAGGGAGTGATTCTCGGCGAAAAGGAAGAGCAGGAAAGTCTCGGTGAGCTGCTGCCCATGCTGAAGCTTTGCGAAGAACTGGCCCGTAAGATTAACAAGCGGCGCAATGCCCGGGGCAGCCTTGAGTTTGATCTGCCGGAACCGGAAATCCTTTTTAACCTGCAGGGACGTACCGTGGATATTCGTCCGCGTTGCCGAAACTTTGCGCACCAGATTGTTGAAGAATTTATGATCGCTGCCAACGAGGCTGTAGCGGAATTCCTGACTGAAAAGGAAATCGGATGTCTGTACCGCGTGCACCCCGGACCGGATGAAGAAAAACTGACCAACCTCTTCAAAGTGCTGCGCAAGATCGGGATCAGCAAGCAGATTCCTGATCCGGTCACCCCGCAAACCTTGCAGGCTGTGATTAAAGATTCTGAAGGCACGGATCAGGAATACATTGTCAGCCGTTTGCTGCTGCGCTCCATGAAGCAGGCTAAGTATGAGCCGGATAACGAAGGACACTTCGGGCTGGCTTCTGAATGCTATTGCCATTTCACCTCACCGATCAGGCGTTATGCCGACCTCGTGGTGCACCGGCTTTTGAAAGTAGCATTGGGTGACGAGCATCAGGCTATTCCCGGACAGAAGCAACTTGGTCGTATCGGTAACGCCATCAGCGGAACCGAGCGTACAGCCATGGAAGCAGAACGCGAAATTCTCAAGCGACTGACCATCATATTCCTTAAGGATAAGGTCGGCGAGGAATTTACCGGGGTCATCTCTTCTATTGCTGAATTCGGATTCTGGGTGGAATTTCAGGAGGTCATGGCCGAAGGTATGGTCCGTCTTTCCTCGCTTGGTGATGACTATTACACTTTCTGGTCGGATCGCCAGATGATTGTCGGTGAACGCACCGGACATGCTTTCCGCTTGGGCCAGAAGATTACTGTTCGATTGGAATCAGTCAGCCTTGAGTTGCTGGAAGCGAATCTTTCACTTGTCTCCGGCGCTGAGGATTACAAGAAGTTTGTATAATAAAGAAAGCCCGCTCAATCGTTGATTGAGCGGGCTTTTTTATGTTGTGTTGTAATCTTAAATTCAGCGGGTGGCGATCTGTTCAATGCGGCGGGCAATTTTGCAGAACAGGGTTAGCTCGCACACTTTTTCGTCAATTTCACAGGCGTAGATATCGTCAGCCTCGGCAATTGCGTTAAGGGATTCATAAACTTTGACCAGATTTTCCGGTGTAATTCTACCACAGATATCTGTAATCATTTTCTTCAGTTCCATGGGAGCATCATCAAGCAATGTTAATTCAACTCCGGCATCACCGAAGTCGAATTCAAAATGCTCCACGTATTCTGTAGCTAGATTTTTAACAATCAAGTCATTACTCATCAAGCTCTCCAAAGACTATATCCCCTAACTATTTGCATACGTTACTACAAACGAATTTTTTTTGAAAGCTTTCTGTGTTTATAAAAATAGTTGCAATATCGAATTGTGAATGTTAAGTATAGATGAACTTTTGCGTTAAACAGTTGTTAATTTGAGGTGCCGATGCAAGCTAAAGATTTCGATTCATTTTTTGAAAGACTGAAAGAACATACAGATATTTCCACTCAGGCCCAGTTGGCTCGTGAACTGGGAGTCGGCAGGGCGGCAGTCTCTCTCGTTAAGAAGAAAGGTGCAGTTCCCCCGCGCTGGATTCTTGAGCTTTCCGTGCGCTATAATCTGGATTCCACTTGGCTTGAGTCCGGTTTGGGTTCCCCGCGTCCGGAAGTTAATGCTGTGGAGTTTGCAGATGAATTCTCTCGCATACCGAAAGTGGCAGCGCGTCTTTCCGCTGGTGGCGGATCCTTTGAAACCGGCGGTGAAATCGAGGGCTTCTATGCCTTCCGTAAAGATTGGATCGGCGGCAAAGGCAATCCTTCCGATATGGTTTTAATGGAAGTTTATGGCAACAGCATGGAGCCTGAATTGAAAGAAGGTGACATTGTACTGCTGGACCAGTCCCGCAAGGATATTCTTGCGGGGGGGATTTACGCCGTAGGAGTTGAAGATACTGTTATGGTTAAAAGGGTGGAAAAGCGCCCCGGGCAGGTTGTCCTGCATAGTGACAATAAAGATTATTCCCCCATTTATCTTGGCGGTGATGAGCTTGAGAATGTACGTGTTCTTGGGCAGGTTGTCTGGGTTTCCCGCGAGTATCATTAGATTTATTTGAATATTGCTTTTTCAGGCCTCCCTTTGGGGAGGCTTTTTTTTGCCTTCAATTTAGTGGAAGTTAACTTGAGGTGGAGAAATTGTTGTGTGTTGTTTATTTTAAGTTGACACGAATGTTTTGTTGTGGTTAATTGGAGTCGTCACATGGCAAGGGCACGCCGGGAAGGCGGATTTCAATCCAGATGAATTCACGAAACAGGAGTCGGTCATGCAGGAAAGATTTTGCAAATGCGGTAACAGGGTTATGGTCCAGTACCACAGCAAAAAGGACGAAGCATGGTTCACCCGTTTCTGGGTTATGGGGAATACATTCGGCAAGACCATCAGGGTCTGTCCGGTCTGCGGTTCTCCGCTTGATATAAATAGTCTCAAGTAATTCTTTGCCGGGCGGGGCAGACTTCTCTGCTTTACAGCCAGGGCAACAGTTGCGGTCGTTTCTGACTGGCATATATATATTTTATTTTTCTGCGGGCTTCTCCCCTGTTGCCTGCCGGAAGACAGCACCGTCTCATCTACACACTTAATCCATCTCTCATCATCATGGCAGATTGTCCGTCGGGGGCAATCTGCCGCCCTTTTTGCTATGTGTTTGCACTGGACAATCCTGTGCAGGCTGGACCGGAACGCGGCAGGCTGGTACACACTCTGTGTTTCGTAGCATCATGCTTGATTTTTCGGAGGTAAATAATGGGTGAATGGATTGTAGATTTTCAGGGACGGAACCACTCCACAGCTATCAAACTCAATTTCCTGTGGAAGCAAGAGAATATATTCATAATGGATAACCACCGCGCTGCTTTCTGGTGCTGGATGGAGAGTTTGAAAAAGGGTGAGAAACTGAACCTGTTCCATGTGGATCGTCACTTCGACGCTTTGTTTTCAGCGCAGGACTATTCTCATTTTCCACATGCTGAATTTGAAGATTTCGGTATCCATGAATACCTTGAGTGCGGGTATGACAATGACTTTTTTGCTGTTACACCGCTATTTCGCTGGGATAATTACCTTGGTCTCTTCATCGAAAAGTATGGAGAAAGAATTTCAAACTGGGCGTTTGCCACTCATGGTAAAGGTTCGGCTCCGCAATCTATCAGCTACGCTGCCTATGAACCTTGGGAGTTTCCTGCAGCGCTTGGAGAATTGAAGGGTAGCTGGATTTTTAACCTTGATCTGGATTATTTTTTCGGACGCATGGCTGACGGAAAGATGAATCGGCTTTTTACCGATGAGTATATTAAAGGTTGGGGATCTGAATTACGCAAAGCTCTTGATGGCGGTGTCATCAAAGTTCTGACCGTAAGCCTCAGCCCGGAATGTGCTGCTGGATGGGATGGAGCTGAAAATGCCTTGGCTTCTCTTAATAGGGGACTCGGAATCGAATTTTCCCTGCCCGTGTAGATAGTTAAGCTTAGATATATTTATATGGATTGGAAAAGCCCCGGTAATCCGTATAGGATTACCGGGGCTTTTGATTTTATTGCAGTTCGGATTAGTCTCTGTTCCAGACCTTGAATTTGTGGTTGGCGAAAAAGTCCGTGTAGAGTTCTTCCGCTTTTTCCTTGAATTTATCGTCATGCATGATCAGCACGCTCAGGGCTTCATATTTGAAATAAGCAACAACATCATCCCAGTCTATTTCTTCGTTGTGGTCTTTATGTCGGAAGCCTTGCAGGCCCGGTTCTACCAGTTTCTGGGTCATGGGGTCGTCCACCCCGGCAGTTTTGAAAAAATCGCAGATTTCTTTTTTTACTTCTTCCGGCCAGTCTGTTTCACCAAGTGGGATAAGATCCTGAAATTTGTTCTCTTGACCTTTTTTCAAAATATACATTCTAAACTCCGTATTTCAGTTTCCGTTTATTAAATTTGATTATGGAGTAAAAGCATTTGTTTTTCAAGATCCACCGCGCATCCTAAATTGAAATTAATGGAAGCTTGAAAGCGGATAAGAACACTGAAATTGCAGTGAATCGTAACCTGCATGTCATGATTTGTTCGCAGGTTCTGCTATTTTTAGTTCAACAACACTTCATGCATATCTCAAGAAAATGTACCAGCCTCTTCCCCAGTTATGCCCCCGGTCATCCCCTGACACCCTGGCCGGGGGCATTCAGTCTTCAATTCTTGTGAATCTTCCGATAATCTGACCTGTAGCCGGGTTAGAAAGGGAGTCGTCAAACTCAGTTTTCAAGAAAGTCAGTGCCGAGTAATCCGGAGAGAATACCAGGGTCCTGATTTGAGAGTTACCGCCTCTTTTATATTCGATTATATCTGTTACGTAGACCGTAGTTCCGGATATCGTCACTGATCTACGGACCTCATCCTGATCCAGCATCCATGTAGATTCAAGGTAATCTCCTATCATCGGGAGAATGTAGCTGTCGTAATGGTTTTTCCGTTCAGATTTATCTGTAGCAATATGGAGTTTGGCTTCTGTCGTGACTAATTTCCCCTTGTAGTGGACAGTTACCTTCCCTTTAAATGTTCCTGCAAAGCGGGTCTCGTTTTCAGCTTTAACTTCAGCCTTGTTTTGCGGGGCTGGTTGCTGCGTTGTTTCTTCCGTTTTAGCTCTTTCCGGAAATATTGCCTCATAGCGGGGGCGTTTTAAATCTTTAAGGTGTTCTATGTCTTGAGCTGTTGCAGGAGATAATGCGAGCCAGAGTATGACTATGGTGGCGATGAATATTTTCATAAATGAAACTCCATGGTTTTACTGGAAGTTATTTTACGCTATGCTGGCAATGCTTTAAATCGTGATTGGAGGATGAATTTATGTTTCGCATGGTTTTTATTGTTCTGTTGCTGGGCACTGGCCTACTTGTTTGTGTACCTCATCTTCAGGCTGAAATGAAGATCACCCTTAAAGATGGAAAGGTTGTAGAGGTTCCTATTTCCGAAAAAGATGTAAAGTCTATTGAATACGGTAATTCTCACGATATGCCAGAAGGTGTTTTACCGGAAAATGCTATCCGAATAGAGAGTGCTAAATATGGGAATATAAGTTTTGAGCTTGAGGGTGAGCTGGGCTACAAACAATATTTCTGCAATGCAAAAGAAGCCTTGGCAAAAGAATGCAACGGTAAAAATAAATGTCGCGTCATTGTAGGTAATACCATTTGCGGTGATCCTTATCCCGGCAAAGGTAAATATCTATACGTGGAATATACCTGTGGCCGGAAGCTCAAGAGGGCAAAAAAGTCCCAGACTGAGGTGATGGTTCTAAGTTGTCCTTAGAATAAAAGCTCTTTGTCCGGCAGGACCGATTTTTGCTTGTAACAGCAAAGGTGAAATTTATTCCTGCTGGAGGATTGCGTATGAGGAATACCCTTGCGCTGGGCCTGATCCTGCTCAGTGGCATGCTGCTTTTGAATTCAGGATATGATGTTTACCGGTCTTTTGTACCTAAGAAAATTGCGGAGCCGGTACCGGTAAGACTGGTTCGTATTGAAGGAAAAAATTGCCCTCTTTATTATCCGGAGGGACAGTAAGAAAACTCCCCTGCTGAAATTATGCAGGGGAGTTTCTTTGTTTGAATGAGTAAATTTGTTGTTGTGTGTTAGTTTATATATATGTAGATCAGTTTACTGCATTATAGGTGGAGATGAAATTCAAACCAGTGTTTACGATATTTTAACTGATTTAAGGGGTATGGGGGAGATTTATGTATACATTCTTTAAATTTTTCATCTCAATTTCTGCCTTCCTGTTCATCCTTGTTTCCGGGTATTTCCTGATCAAGTGGTTTACCAATCCGGTCTACCGGATAGGTGATTTGCGAAAAGGGCAGATCCTTAAGTTCAACGATGATGCTGAAGCCGAAGAAGTAAATAGCGATAAATTAAAAGTACTGAGTTATAATCTGGGATTTGCTGCCGGTCCGATGCAACACACATTGGCAGATGAGCATCCTGAAGATTTTTTTACGGCTAATCTGGATAAGTTCATCAATCTGGTCAGGGAAGAAGATGCGAATATCGTATTGTTGCAGGAAGTTGACCTTGATTCCAAGCGATCATGGTACATGAACCAACTGCAATATATTATGGAGCGGTTGGGATGGGGATATGCCGCTCCGGTGGTGGATTGGGATATGTATTTCCCCTTGCGCAAAGAGCGTAAGATAACCAAGGCCACGGTTGTTCTCTCAAAATTTCCCATTGCCTCAAATGAATACACCCAGACTTCCTGTAAGCCAAATTTTGAAAACCGGATATTGAATATTTTTTACTACCCCTTGCTTTGGAAATCGACCATGCAGCGCGTTGAGCTTAAAGTGGCCGGTAAGCGTGTCGATATTTACAATGTTCATCTTTGCGTTTGGAATCGTGCGGCAAGAGTGGCGCAGGCAGAATATCTTGCTGAATGGATAAATAGAGAAAGCCGGGATGTAGATTATCTTGTCGGGGGCGATTTTAATTTTCAAGCTTATATCAGAGGTACCCCAATCCCGGAAAAGGATCTCAGCAAACCGCCATTCATTAATCAATTCCGAGAAAATTTAGGCGGGATCGGTGAAATTCTGAGCGGCCCGGAAGAATCAGCTGAAGTGTTGCACAAGAATTTTACTTTTGAGGAGCGCAAGCACCGTTATGACTTCCTTTTTTACTCTGATGGGTTAGTTTTAGAGTCAGCAGAGGTGATTGATACCATTGCAGCATCTGATCATTATCCGGTGTCTGGTTCTTTTTTACTTGCAAGAGATACTTTCTGATTGATCCAATAACTTAAAAGAGGGGATGTTTGACTGTTTGGATCGTTGAAAAAATGATACAGTATTTCCGCAATCAATTTAATGTTATGTCCAAAGGATGTTTTGTACTGTGGAGATATGATGAAGAAAATACTTTTGGTGTTTACGATATTTTGCTTTTTTTGCAGCACGGCAGTGGCAGGGAAAGTAGAAACAAAGAGTATCATGATTGTCCATAGTTACGGTCTGGATAATATTTGCGGCGATCCTCAGCATCAAGGTGTGGTGGAACGTCTTGCAAACGCGGGATTTGTTGCAGGCGAAAACTTAGTTGTCCATCAGTACGCCATGAGTACTAAAAAGGTGAATAATACCCCTGAACTCATTGCAAAACAGGTAGAAATAGTTCTGGAAAAAGTCGATTCAATCCAGCCCGATGTTCTTGTCCTGTTGGATGATAATGCGTTCAGGACTGTCGGCCTCAAGCTTGTGGACAGTGATATTAATATAGTTTTTTCCGGCCTGAACGGTCAGCCTGAAGATTATGATCGAAAAGTGAAATGGATGGATTCCCGTTCTGCTCCGGGACATAATATTACCGGAGTATACGAGAAACTGCATTTTATTGATGCCTGCAAGGTGCAAAAGAAAATCCTGCCGGGGCTTAAGAAAATGCTGCTGGTTTCAGATGAATCCCCTACCGGAAAGGCAGTTCTTAAACAGCTGCGACGGGAGATAGATGAAGCCGGGAGTCAGCTGGGTATTGAATTTGAAATACGTATTGCAGCTTCTTGGGAAGAATACGTGGATATTTTGGGGCAGACCTGTTCCGACTCGAATATCGGGACCATTTATCCGGCGGCGACATTATTGACAGATAAAACCGGCAAGAGTCGATCAGCTACTGAGATTATTAAATGGACTGTGGCCAATTGCCGCATTCCGGGAATAGCAATTAACTATGCTTTTGCCCGCCTTGGAATGCTTGGAGGGGCCGGAGTCGATTTTATTGCTATGGGAAGGCAGGCAGGTGCAATGGTTGCCACTGTTTTGAATGGAACTTCTCCCGGAGAGATTCCGGTTGAAGAAGCTGAGCGTTATGCCCTTGTTTTTAATCTCAAGCGGGCAAAAGAGTTGGGCATGGAAATTCCCGCCGATATTTTGATGGCTGCTGATGTTGTATACAAATAGCTGAAATTCGCGTTGCTGAAATGAGAAATATATCTTCCTACAAGCTTTCAACCCTAGTGGCTGCCGCAATCTGTGGAATGGCTATTGTTACCGCCCTCGCTATGGGTGGTGTTTTTTCTTACAGCTATTTTAGCACGCTAAAGAATGAATATCATGATCGGGTGCGAGCAGAGGGTCAGGAAGCCAGTCTTGAATTATATAGCTTTCTTCATCGCGCAATGGCGCGCCTTGGAGAGTTGAGTAAGGATAATTCTATTCGTGTTGCCATAATGATGGGGGTGGACTACCCGCTTTCCGAAAAGCTCTCAGAATATGATCAAGCCCCATTGGGAATAGATTTTTTTGTGCTCCGTAAAGATGATGGCAGAATTTTTACTTCTTCACCCAGACCTTTTGATGAACCCTTTATTCAGAGTGCGTTAGAAAACTCTCCTCACCGTTGCTCTTTTTGCAGAGTTTCGGATGGAGGTTTTATGACCGTGTTTTCACTTCCTATTCGCAGCAGGTCCGAGATTGTGGGAAGTGCTGCCTGTCTTGTTGATTTTTCCAGATCAGAGATAGTGACTGCATTTCAAAATTCCAATGAAAGCAGGATGGTGCTCTTTGACCAGGGTAAGACCTATGACCTTATTTCCGGAGAGGTCCTTTCTTTGACTATGGGTGAATCTTCAGAGAACAAAGAACTTATAAAAGTCCGGATAGGAAAAGAGCAGCAGGGGGTTTTGTATCGTAGTGAACTGGTGCCGGGGTTGGCTTATTTTGTTTCCGATGCAAGGTTTAATCATGCATTAAAGCGTACTTTTTGGCTTTTATTGCCCTTGTTCGGTGTCGTTTTAGGACTTTGTATCGTGGTCTCCCTTATTTTGAGCAGTAAACTCACCCGTCCTCTACGCGTAATTACTGCTTCTGCCGAGGATATTTCCAAAGGACAAGAGGGTGATATCCCTGATCGCGACAGTCGCATTTCAGAAATAAACGCACTTGGAAAGGCTCTTTCTTCCATGCTGGAAAATCTTCGTCGGACCCGTGGTCTGGAACAGTATCAGTTCTTTTTTGATAATGTTGACGATCTGGTCTGCATAACCGATATGGACGGTCTTTTTCTACGGGTTAACAGCGGGGGAGCTGATTTTCTCGGCTATGGGCGTGATGAATTTTTAAAGAAGACTGTATTTGAGCTTGTTCCTCCGTATGAACGGGAAAGTTTGCGTGGTCTCATGAACAGCATTTTCGCGGGCAACAACTCCCTTCAGTTTGAGTGTCCCGCTGTGGCTAAGTCCGGTGAGATTGTCTACACCGATGTGCGTTCCCGGAGAATTTCCTATCATGGACAAGATGTTTTGCTCAGTGTTGTTCGTGATGTGACGGATCGTAAAAGGGATGAAGAAGAGCTGCAGCATTATGCCGCTGAATTGCTGAAAGCCAAAGAAATTGAAGAGCGCAACTCTGCACATATGGCCGATACTCTCAAGAAACTTGAGGAGGCTATGACAAGAGCGGAGGTTGCCAACCGGACTAAAAGTGAATTTTTAGCCCAGATGAGCCATGAAATACGGACTCCCATGAATTCAATTCTGGGTATGGCTGATATGCTTTCAGATACCAGACTGACCTCCGAACAAAGAAGTTATGTTTCCATTTTCCGGGATTCCGGGAAGGCATTGCTGAACTTGATCGATGATATACTTGATCTGTCCAAGATCGAATCCGGTAAACTCACCCTTGAGCATACCAAGTTTAATATTGATGATCTTGTGGATGAAGTTGCAGGCATCATGTCTGTAAGTGCTTGGAAAAAGAATCTGATTTTTGCCTGTCATGTTGATCCCTTTTGCCCTGCTTTTTTTGAAGGGGATCCGACAAGGATAAAACAGATTCTGGTTAACCTGCTCAGCAATGCTATTAAGTTTACTGATTCCGGATCAGTTGTGCTGGAGATTTCTTCCGCTCCCGGTTCGCAGGGAAAGACTGTGCTTAATATGGTTGTACGGGATAGCGGGATTGGTATTTCAGAGGAAAAATTCAAAGATATTTTTGAGAATTTTGTACAGGCTGATTCTTCTACAACCCGCAAATACGGTGGAACAGGACTCGGGCTATCTATTACCCGTAATCTTGTGGAACTTATGAGCGGTCATATCAATGTTCGTAATGTTTCATCCGGAGGAGCTGAATTTCGCACTGATATTGAGCTTGGCAGCATTGATGAGATTGAAGAAGATGCAGGGCTGATCAAGGATGCAATGCAGGACCGTCAGGTTTTGGTTATTGATGAACGGGGTCAGGTTCGGGATTATATTTGTAAGTGCCTGCGGGAGTGGGGAGCACATTGCATGGCAGCCGGCGATTTGAATTTTGCCTGTGTGCAGAGTGAGTCCTGCCGCAGTAATGCCGAGCTGGTAATTGTATCCGACCTGCTTGGCGAAGAAGACGGATTGAGTGAAATAGAGTCCATCAAAGCACGGCTCAACAGTGAAAATCCTGTGTTGTGTACACTTTCATCTTCGCCGGGAGTTAGTAGTAACAGCCCTGAAATAAATAATATTTTCGGTGTGAAAGGAAGTGTGCACTGGCCGGTGACTCGTGGGGGCCTGCGAAAGGCAATGCTCGGTATTTATGGTGAATCTTCCATTGAGGCCGAAAATCGGCAAGAGACAGTCGAGCTTAAACCCCTGCGTATTCTTGTGGTGGAAGATTCGGAAAACAACCGAATGTTGCTGGGGTTTTTCCTTAAAGATACTCCCTTCAGATTACGCTATGCCACTAACGGTGATGAAGCCGTGAATATGTACCATGAAAACAATTTTGATCTGGTGTTGATGGACATCCAGATGCCCGGAAAGGATGGGCTTGATGCCACCCGCGAAATCAGAGATTACGAATGGGAAAACGGATATCCGGCTACACCGATAGTGGCTTTAACAGCCAATGCCCGAGAGGAAGATCGGAAAGATTGTTTCAAGGCAGGCTGCAGCGGATTTTTGCCCAAGCCCATCAAAAAGATCTCTCTGATCAAGGAAATTCTCAGGCACAGCCTGTAGTCTGTATGGGTTATTTTTTTTGTAACCAGTTTCCCAGTGCTTCCTGCATGGCAGAAGATGCCAGATGGGCGCAATGAGTTTTGTCTTCGGGCAGTCCGCCGAGTCTTTCCAGGATGTCTTCTCCGTCGATTTCTGATGCTGCGTCAATACTTTTGCCCATGCACAGTTCGCAGACCATGTCGCTGCTGACAATGCTGGGGCCGCATCCGGTGGTGAAGAAAGAAGCTTCACTGACGGTGTTGTTGTCTATCTTGAGGAATATTTTGATGACATCACCGCAGTTTCCCCTGACTTCTCCGGTGCTATCCGGTTTTTCCATGGTCCGAGCGTAGGTCGGGTTATGCCAGCGGGAGGTTTCCTTCCCGAACATATCGTGTGCTGCGTCATCGCATTGCTGCTGAATATTGGAAAGCAGATCGTCCAGATTATCACTCATAAAAAACTCCTTTTTTAGATAAAGCGTGCAGAGGTTGGCTCAAGGCGGGAAAAAAAGCAATCAAACTTTTTGCCGTTTTTTTGCCTGCGGAGTTTAATATTGTAATTATACAGGATTTATTGTTGAATAAAACCAAACCGGGGAATTTCTTCCGGTTGGCTTTAAAATGGATTCTAATTGATGGAATTAAGGCAACTGAGATATTTTATTGCCGTGGCCGAGGAATTGCACTTCGGACGTGCGGCCCGCAGGGTGCATATTGCTCAGCCTCCTTTTTCACAGCAGATAAAGGGGCTGGAAGAAGAACTTGGTGCGCGCCTGCTGGAGCGAAACAGCCGTAAAGTACGCCTGACCAATGAAGGGCGCTATTTTTACAAGCAGGCTCTTGATATAGTGGCGCAGGCTGAAGAAGCAGCGGCTACTGTCGGAAGGATGGCCAAAGGTGAATACGGCAATATAAGGGTCGGGTTCATGGAGATTGCCATGGACAGTCTTTTGCCCGAAGCTGTGCGTTCTTTCAGCCATAGATACCCCGGAGTTTCGGTTCGGCTCAGCCAGTTCGGTGCTTCCATTCAGCTGGAGAGAATTCATTCCGGTGAGTTGGATGTGGGATTTTCAACGGTTTATCTACGCGCCATGGAAGGGTTATCATCGGTTAAACTTTTTTCCAGAAAACATGTTCTTGCGGTGCCGGAAGATCATATCTTTACGGCTGAAAAAAGCGTATCATTGAAAGAAATCGCGAGGGAGAACCTGTTAATGTTTCCCCGGAGCGGACAGCCGGACCTTTATGATGCTATCATGGCTGCCTTTAGATCTAGAGGACTGGTGCCGAAGGTCAAGCAGGAAATTTCCGGTCTTTCCGGTGCTTCGGCTTTGATTTCATCAGGCATGGGGGTAACATTTCTACCGGAAAACAGCCGTGTGTCACGCAAGGGGATTGCTATGGTGCCCATAAGCGATGATTTTCCGCGTATGGACATATACATGGTATGGAACAGCGAAGATTACTCCAATACGGCGGGAGTCTTTATGGAATGGGTTGCGGATTATTTTTCGGTATCAAGATCATTTGCCGGGAAAGTCAGCGGTCAGTAGTTTTTAGGGTTGGTAAATGACTGATATTCTGGACGGATTTGAAATTTCATGGATTCCTTCTATCACAGAAGTCGATCGTGATGAATGGAACCTTCTCGCAAAGAAATTGAATTTTCCTTTTCTTGAGTGGGACTGGCTGCGTCTTATTGAGCAGAGCAGGAGCGCCACGCCGGAAAC
Organism: Maridesulfovibrio pacificus (SeqCode); assembly: GCF_048612815.1. NCBI lineage: Bacteria > Pseudomonadati > Thermodesulfobacteriota > Desulfovibrionia > Desulfovibrionales > Desulfovibrionaceae > Maridesulfovibrio > Maridesulfovibrio pacificus (SeqCode). The sequence goes on along the minus strand of NZ_JBLZNE010000001.1, from coordinate 2,443,306 downwards.
CGGTTGGCTTACCGCCCATCTACTTGTCCGGTCCGAGGGGCGGCTAGTGGGTGCGGCTCCTCTTTTTGTCCGGGATCAGAGTGAAGGTGAGTTTATTTTTGACCGGGTATGGGTGGAAGTGGCTCAGAAGGGCGGGATGGCCTATTACCCCAAGATTGTAGGTATGAGTCCCTATACTCCTGCATCCGGTTATCGTTTTATGGTAGCTCCTGATGCCTCCGCAAAAAAGATCAACGCATTAATCAGTCAGACTCTCGACCGTTTCTGCTCAATTAACGGACTGGGCAGTTGTGCCTTCAATTTTGTTGACCCGGATTGGGCCATTGAAATGGAGTCCTATGGTTATGCCGCATGGAAGCATCAGGGATATGTCTGGACCAATGATGATTATCGGGATTTTGACCATTGGCTTACTACCTTGAACAGTAACAGGCGTAAGACAGTCCGGCGTGAACGTAAGGCCTTGCGCAGCGAAAATATCCGGGTTCTGACTTTGACAGGTTATGAAATACCGGACCGTTACTTCGACCTCATGTATAGTTGTTACGTATCCACCAACGATAAGTTCGGGGTCTGGAGCTGCAAATACCTTACACCTGATTTCTTTGAGATGCTGAAGCATAACATGCGGGAAAACCTCATGTTTACCGTAGCCTTGCGAGGAGATGATCCTGATCCGCTGGCACTATCAATGTTTGTGTTTTCCGGTGACAGACTCTGGGGCAGGTACTGGGGATGTTTTGAGGAAGTCCGTTTTCTCCACTTTGAGCTTTGTTATTACGCCCCCATTGAATGGGCTGTTGCTAACGGCATGAGTACCTATGATCCCGGCATGGGCGGCGAGCATAAGGCCAGACGCGGATTTTTTTCCACTCCATCCTATAGTCTGCATAAGTTTACGGATCCGTCCATGGACCTTACTTTCAAGACTTATATTCAGGAAGTGAACAATCTCGAAAATGGCTACATCAGCGAGATGAACGATCTTATGCCTGTAGGGCGCTTGGGCGGGGAAAAAGATTAACCCCGCAAGTTCAGCAGAAATTCCCTCACCTTAATGTCATGGCGGCAGGTCTGCTCATATCCCTCAAAACGGTGGTCGGTATTGTAGGAAATAATATCAGCCCCTGCTTTTCTGAGTATTGATTTCATAATTTTCTGATCAAGGAGCTCGTCCTGTTCGCCTATCAGAGCCAGTACTTCTCCATTACGAACTCCTTTTTCCGCAATCCCCTTATTCAATTCATCTTCCACTTCTGCAAAGCGGTTTACGTGATCTTCGGAAATGAGGATGCTGTCACCGTTGGCAAATTCGTATGTATCGCCCAGACGGTTGCGGACCAATGCTGCCGGAGTCAACGCCGGATTAATGAGCAGGGCCGGGACAGAATGCCTGAAATGCATAATCAGTGAATACAGTCCGCCCATTGATGAACCTTGCAGGATCAATGGGCGGCTTATGTTTTCCAGCACAATGGCCTCGATAATTTCAAGGGACTCCAGCGGGTCCGGTGGCAGATCCGGGCTGATCAGCTCATGGTCAGGGAAGTTTTTGCTCAGTGCTGCTGCCTTGGAGTTTGCGCCTGAAGATCCAAATCCATGTATGTTAAGAAAAATGTTTTTCATATCAGTGAGATTGAGGTATGTTGTTTGCTAATTATGAAAATAGAATATGTCGAATATATTGCCCTGAATAATAAAAAGGGTGCCGGTCTGCAAGGAAAACTGGAATTGTTTTCGCAGAATGAATCGTGGCCTTTGGTGTTCTTCAGGTCTTTTTTTGCGACATAGTTTTCCTGTATTTTCTCGCAGTTGGGAAATTTCCATAAAGGTACAGTAAAAAAATAGGCGGGACGCTAGTGAACAAAGAGCATCCGGAAATTGTTTTTTTCAGCGGGGGGACGGCCTTGAACGGGTTGGCCGCCGAGCTCGCGAAAGTCAATCCGAAGTGTGCTTATATCATCACCACTTTTGATTCCGGGGGCAGTTCTGCTGCTCTGCGCGAAGTCTTTGACATGCCTGCAGTGGGTGATGTTCGCAACCGCCTGCTTGCCCTTGCGGACAGGGAAAATCCCGAGAAGTCGAATATTGTGGAGCTTCTTGCAACCCGTTTGCCTCGTTATGCTGACAAGACCGCTCTTTACGGGCAGCTTTCCCACCTTGCCAATGGTTCACATTCCCTGATGGACGGTTTTTCTGAAATAGTACGGAAAATACTTTCCGATCGCTTTGCCCTGTTTATTGAGTTGGCCGGGGATAATTTTGATCCGGTTAATGCCAGTCTTGGAAATATAGTGCTCGCGGCAGGGTTTATGGCCCATCAGCGAATTCTTGCCCCGCCTATCGCTCAGCTTTCCCGGCTTATCGGGGCAAGGGGAATTGTCCGGGCTTCCACAGTGGATAACGGACATCTGGCTGTTCGTCTGGAAAATGGCGAAATTCTGGCCGGGCAACATCAATTCACGGGCAAGGAGACTGACCCGATATCCTCCCCCATCGATGGCATGTGGATTTGTTCCGGGGTGGATGATCCATGGCCGCGACCGGTGCATGGTTCTTCGCTGGCTATAAATCTGGTTAATAATGCGGATATGATCGTTTATCCCATGGGCAGTTTCTATTCCAGCATGCTGGCTGCGATCTCCCCTCAGGGATTGGGGCAAGCTATTTCAACGAATCCCTGTCCCAAAATCTTTATTCCGAATATGGGATTTGATCCGGAACTGATCGGCCATAATATTAATCTGCAGGTTGAGCGGTTGCTTGAAGTTCTGCGTATGGACAATTCCGCTTATATCGGCTCGGAAGCAGTGCTTAATTATATCCTTATCGATTCTGAAAATGGTACTTATCAGGAAAAGCCGGACTTGGCTGCCTTGGAAAAGTTTCCTTTGAAAGTAATTGACCGCACTTTGGTTTCAGACGAGTCTGATGGTCTGATTGACCCGCGACTGCTGGCTCCGATACTGTTGGAACTGGCAACAGTGAAGAACTAGGATTCGTAAATAAGAGAAGGATATTTTCTATGTATATAGGTGCCCATATGCCCATAACCGGCGGGGTGGATAAGGCTGTGGAGCGGATTATGTCTGTCGGCGGAACAGCGTTGCAGATTTTTACCCGCAACCAGCGTCAGTGGAAGGTGAAACCTCTTGAAGAAAAGGTAGTGGAAAATTTTAAGAAATTGCGTGAAGAATGGGGCAACTATCCGGTCAGCGTCCATGATTCATATCTCATAAACCTTGCTTCACCTAAACCGGACAGTGCTGATAAATCTGTAAAAGCTTTTGCTGAAGAATTGCGTCGTACCGAAAAGCTGGGCATCGAATATCTGGTTACCCACCCCGGCTCTCATCTTGGGTCCGGTAAGCTTGAAGCCCTTGAACGGTATGTTGCAAATTTGGATCAGGCCATTGCCCTTTCGGAAACCGAGGAAGTAAAAGTGCTTATTGAGAATACTGCCGGACAGGGAACTAATCTGGGCAGCAGGTTCGGGGAATTGGCCACTATTCTGGAAGATTCCGGCTACACATCGCGGATGGGCGTCTGCTTTGATACCTGCCATGCCTTTGCCGCCGGGTACGACCTTCGCAGTGCAGAGTCATGCGCTGAGGTATTCGAACGCTTTGACAAGCTGATCGGAATTGATTTTATCCGTTTTTTTCATCTCAATGACAGTAAACAGGAGCTTGGTTCCAATAAGGATCGCCATGAACATATCGGGCAGGGCAGTATCGGACTTGATGGATTCAGGTATATCATCAATGACGAACGGTTTGCAGCCGTACCTAAGGTTATTGAAACTCCGAAAGAAGATGATCCTGACTTTAAGCTAGATAAAAAGAATATTGATCTTTTGCGTTCTCTGCATGAATAGCAGGGATCAGAAACTGATGTCCTCGGCTGGCTGAAAGACTGTCTCCAAACCGTCTTTCCCGCCGTGGTATTAAAGATTTTCGAGGCAGCTTTTCAGGGTGGAAACTCCACATGAGTGGAACATATGCAGAGGTATCTGCTTGGCCTTGGTGTATTTTACGATATCTTTTTTCGCTGCATGGGAAATTTGATTGGTGAAGATGATTACATGGTCGGCACTGCCTAATTTTGCAGAGACCTTGTTTTCTTTCCCTGTGAATACCTTAAGTTTAACGCCTTTTTCCTTGGCAGAAACAATATAATCCCGTTTAAGTCTGTCCATTCCGCCGATAAGAGCTGCGCACATAATTGCCTCCATGTTTTTTGGTGTTGTTTATTGTTTACTGAAAATGATTTTCAGTGTCAAGCAGGGGTTTGTTTTTTTATTAAATTGTGCGAAAAATAAGCCTAAGTATGCTAAGATTGTTACAATATTTTTAATAAAGGCATATAGTTTGTCTTAGGTTGAATTAATTTATCACGAAATTTAGTGCACATTCTTTGCTTAATGGTTTAATTTTATTTCTCCAGCAATGGAAATATCTGATTTGATGAGTAAAAATAAGACTAGCCATAAGAGCCGTTCGGGCTACCGTATCCTTCTGATCTGTACGATTTTAATCTTTGCCGGATTTGTCGGACTGATTTTGTGGACGGGGTATTCCTCTCAGTTGCAGGTCAGGAATACTGCCCGCGAATTATTTGTCGGTGAATCCGCCAAACGGGCTATGGCTGTAAGTTTTTATTATTCCGAACGGGTTTCTGAATTGAAGCGTGTGGCCGCCAGTAAGTCTGTGCGCTCCCTGCTCAATGTATTGAAAGAAGGAGAGGGTGAAATTGTCCAGCAAGCTCCAGCAATAGCCGGAGATATATGTTCTCTGCTTAATCGAACTCTGGCTAAGAGAAATCTGGGGGACGAACTTGTTTTTTCACGGATTGCCGTACTTGATAAAGATGGTGATCTGATTCTGGATTCTGATAGCGAGTGTCTGTTGAATGCAGATGATTATGAGTTTTCCAGATTCAGGGTCCGGTATGGGACTCCTGCTTTTTTTGCGGGAGAGTATGGCGGGGAGCTTTCTATTGTCGTCAGTGTACCCATTGATGTTTCCCAGGGGATAAGGGGGACTGTTGTCGGCTGGACCAGAATTGAAAGTTTGCATCGAAGCCTCGAGTTTATGACGATATCTCCTTCTATGGGCATCGATTTTCTGCGTGTTGGCGGGGTGGTGGTCGCTGTCTCAGACCTTTCTGCCCGCCAGAGTGGCGAGTTGCTGCTCATGGATGTTCTTCATGACTGGGACGGCCTTACTGTTCTGGAAGCCGGTAAATCTGGCCGTGAAGTTGACTATCTGGCTATTTCCTCGCCAGTTCAGGGGACATCACTCAGCGTAATAAGTCTAGTCGAAGAGGAACAGTTCTTCGGATTTTTAAGTATCAGGATGCAGTTTGCACTGTACCTGTTTATCTTCATTTTGATCTCAGTAGGGTGTTTCTGGCTTATCCGGGGAGTGCTGCGAAATAAGATTTATGAAGCTCGAATGCAGGAGGCCTCCCGTAGAATAGATGAGGTTAACAGGCAGAAGGATAAGGTCGAGCAGGAGATCAGGAATCGACATCTTGCGGATGCCTTGCGCAGACGGGCTGAGATTAAGTTTCGCGATATTTTTGATAATGCCCCCATGGGAATTTTTCAGGCGACTTTGGACGGAAGTTATCTGACTGCAAACAAAGCTCTTGCGGAATTATACGGCTATGAGAACAGCGATGAACTGATCTCGGAAGTTTCCAGTGTCGGCGATCAGGTTTATATGAATAGTCAGGACTGGCAGCGTTGTGTGCAGATGTTGCGTTTTGCCGGACAGGTTGCTTCGTATGAAGTTGAATGCCAGCGTAAGGATGGTGGCACGGTCTGGACCTCAAGAGACATGAGGCTTGTTGAATCTGAGCCGGGAATGTCTGCTTATGTGGAAGGATTTGTAATTGATGTAACTGCCCGGAAAAAAGCAGAAAAAGAGCAGCAAAAAAGTGAGTGGCGGTTTAGGTCCCTATTTGAGAATTCCCCGGTCGCCCTGTGGGAACTCGATCTGAGTTCAGTAAAAGATATTTTTGATTCTTATGGCCCGGACATGCTGCCGGTTATCCGCGAAGAGCTTCTGTCTGATCACAAGTCTGTGTCTCGATGTGTAGAGCACATACGAATAATTGATGCCAATAACCGTACCATTGAGTTTTTCGGAACATCCTCTCTTGAACAGCTGATCGATGACGGCTTCTCTCCCTATGTGACCCAGCATTCATGGCGTATTTACAGGACTGTTTTTCTGGATCTGCTCAAAGGTGCCGAAAGGCATCGCAGTGAATTCAGTTTTCTGCGTCTGGATGGCAGGGAACAGTTTTTTATTCTTAACCTGACCATTGTTCCGGGGTGTGAAGATTCTTGGGAGCGGGTCCTTGTTGCTGTTGAAGATATTTCTGAATTGAAAAGGATTGAGAAAGAGCTGAGAAGCAGCAGGGAAGAGGCGCAGGAAGCCAATGAGGCCAAAGGGCGTTTTCTGGCAAATATGACCCATGAGTTCAGAACTCCCATGAATGCTGTCAAAGGTATGGTTCAGTTGCTTCAACGCTCAGAATTGACTTCTGAGCAGCAGGAAAATCTGAGGTTGATCAAGTCGTCAGTAGACAGTCTGCTGGTCATTGTTAACGATATTCTTGATTATTCAAAGCTTGATTCTGTTCATATGGAATTAAATGAAGAAAATATCGACTTCCCGGCTTTCCTGCAGGAGATGCGGGCTGTTGTCGATATCGGGGCCATGAATAAGCCTTTGCAGGTGATCCTTGAAGCTGAGAATGTGCCGGATTGTGTACGCGTGGACAGTCTCAGGCTGCGTCAGGTTCTGGTCAATCTGCTTGGAAACGGGGTCAAGTTTACTGATAAAGGAAATGTGACCCTTAGATGCAGACCGGAGGGGACTGTTGGCGAAGGGAATAAGCTTCATCTGCTTTTTGAGGTTTCGGATACCGGAATCGGTTTGCCCAAAGATGGTGCGGAATCCTTATTTGAATCCTTTGTACAGGCCGACCCGAGTATTACCAGAAAATTCGGGGGAACCGGTCTTGGACTGGCTATCTGCTATAAGCTGGTCAAGCATTTGGGCGGTGAGCTTTCAGCCCGTAACAATGAGCAGGGGGGTGCTTTATTCTCTTTTGTACTGCCAGTTGAAGTGTGCCAAAACGTAAATCAGCCGCAGGAAGCTGTTAACGGTTCTGAAAAAGACTCTGATTTAGTTGATTATTCCGGCTTGAAGGTTCTGGTGGCCGAGGATAGCAAGATGAACCGTATTCTGTTGCGCAAGGTTTTTGAGAAGAACGGCCTTACAAACTATGTGATGGTCGAAAATGGCAAGGATGCAGTGGATACATTCAATGAATCAGATGATTTCGATATAATTTTTATGGATATCCAGATGCCTGTGCTTGATGGCTTTGGTGCTGCGCGCGCAATACGTAAAACCCATTCTCCGGTCAGGATAGTGGCCCTTACAGCCAATGTGGGCGAAGATTTTCTTCAGAGGTGTTTTGACAGCGGTATGGATTCACGCATTACTAAGCCTTTTAATGTTGATGATTTGCTGGCTGAGCTGGCTAAGGTTATAAAATACTAGCGCTTGAATTTGTTGTTTTGCGCAGCATACCGGCTGTTTTTCTGTGTCCGATATTTCTTGAACGGTTTTGATTACGATGGTAATTCCCTAGTCGTGGCGTAGACTATTAGGTCGCTGATAGTTTTTTAGTTTGATGACTTTACAGGCGAATTACGATGATAAAGGCTCTTGCACAGAAGAAATATAATTATTTACGTGTGGCCCCTTTACCTCATTTTGTTCTGGGGCTTTGTATCGGCATGGTCGTGACTTTGGCATGGCTTGCTGCTGAATTTTACCGTGACGGGCATAGTCTGGGGTTTATCACCTCGGCTGCAATTGCAATGAGCTGGGTGACCGGGGCTTTCTTCTCCGTAGCTGATATTATCAGCCGTTACCGGGAATATTTGCGTATTCGCAAGATGCTCGTTGATAAAGGGTTCAGCGATAAAATATTCAAAGCTGTCGCAACTTCAAGATGCCAGCGCGATGCCGCTCTATGGGCCGCAAGGCAGACCGGATATGGCTGCCTCGCTAAAAAGGTGTACCATCGTCTGGGATACCGCTGGTATCACGTCATGCCGGACATGCTGGTCCGCAATCCCTTCCGGATTTTTACTCCGAAATTTCTACGCACGGCCTTCATGCCCGGTAAGCGTGTTAATGAAGAAAAATAAAATTACCCCCATTTTCTATAGAAAATGGGGGTAATTTTTTTAGTGCGTATTAGGACGGGCACGGAAAATGAATTTCCCGTCCTGTTCTTCAGCTACGGCTTTGTGCCGCGGTGGAATACTGCGGTACTTAACTGCCGGATGACCGAGGAAAAGAGCTCCGTGGGCCATATGTCCTTCGGGAACTCCGAGGTAATCCAGCACCTTCTGGCTGTATGCCGCTGCCAGCACCACATATCCGGCCCAGCAGGTTCCATATCCTTTCGCATGAGCCGCAATCTCAAGGGTGTTGGTGGCGATTACAGTGTCGGCCTGTGGGGTAATGCCAAGCTTCGGTGCCCATGCAACCGCAACAGCAGGAGCATCGCGACAGATCACGTCTTTGCCTTTTTTCCAGGTATTAACCAATCCGGCAAGAAACAGTTTTTCCGCCAGCGGATTCTTCTGCTGCACCATTTCTTCCATCCATTCAACAACGATTATTCCCAGTTCATGGACCTTCTCAGGTGTATCAAGGACTGTCCATGAAACAGGCTGGGCACTGTGACCGGAAGGAGCATAGGCTGCGGTGTGGATAAGCTCGCCTACCTCATCTGCGCTGATATTCTTCTTTTTGAATTTACGCACGGAGCGGCGGGTTTTGATCAGTGTTTCAACAGCAGCGGAGTCAGGAAGGTCTTCTTTGCTGAAGGGCTCTGCTGCTTGTCCTTCAAAAGCACTCAGGGTGATGGCCCCGGTGGGGCAGATGGCCATACAGTGGCCGCAATTGATACAGTAGTTGGTTTTCTTGGGGTGGACTACGGGGACTTGCCCTTTTTCTTCCACGGTCAGGACCATGAGCGGGCATTCATGTACACAAAGTTCGTCCCTTTTACAGAGTTCAGTGTCAATAATAACTGGTAACATTTAAGTGTCCTGTGTTTGTGTGGTGAATTTGGTATTCGGAATAAATAAGCATTGTTCGTGGTTTGACCAGCGTAAAATGGAGCGGAGCAATATTGGTGAGCGTTATTTCTCACTAGAGGATAAAAAACTCCTCCCTATTTGATTTAGAGAGGAGTTGGAATATATGCGTTGAGTTAATGTGTTACTCAGCTTTTTTAATGACCCTTGCCTTGCCGAAATCAGGTTTTGGCTCTTGAGTTTCATCTTCGGGATCATCAGGCCCGGATTCAGTAATGTTGAAATCCTCAACCTCAATCGGTTCCACTTTCCAAGAAAGTTCCATACTGAGTTTGTTTTTCAGCTTCTTGGTTTTGGCCTTGATTTCCATACTGATTTGGCCAGAAGGATTCAGGGTTAGTGAATCTTCGCCGTTCTGGATAACCATGTTTCCTGATTTGAAGTTTTTCAGGATGTCTTCCAGAATGGCTACGGCTTCTTCATGCCCGACTTTCTTTTTCAGGCTTACCTTGTTTCTACCTTCTTTACTCATATGTACCTGCCTTTTTATTCGGTAGTCAGGTCAGCGAAAGCAGGGCCTGCGAGAGAAGTTCCGGGTCCAGGTAGGGGGTGCTTTCCTCGCTGACAAGTTCGCAGTCGATTACCCTGATACCGAGTTTGTTTATCTCTTTTTTATCGATTCCATCGGGATAAATGCCGTTCACCGAGTCCACAAGAACGAAATTGAGCACATCTTTGATCTCGATGTTTTCAGGATCATCCTTGCGCAGGTAGTAGAGAAGCTTCTTGATCTGGTCAGTCAGGGAGTGCCCTTTCAGTTCCGGATCGGTTCCGGTGTTGGGGGTGAAAACTTTGGGGCATTTGCTCTTACTGACAGCCCTGCCGATGCCTTCGGGCAAGAGGTTGGCTACTACGCTGGAATAGAAACTTCCCAAAGGGTAGCAGATCAGTTCCGCACTGTTGATCAGTTTTGTCATTTTTTCGCGAATCTGGACTGTGCAGGGGGTGGAGTCGCTTAGCTTTTCAGCCAGCCAGAGTTTCCTGATGCCGGAACCGATGGGTGAGGCTTCCTTTCCGGTAAGCAGGTGCTGTCCGACAACGAAGGTCCCGTCCTCCAATTCTGCCGCCAGATGGACGTCCATGTTCACTGTGGGACGTACTGTTCCGCGTACTTCGACCAGCTTGGAAAAAATATAGATTACCGGGTCTATATGACGGCGGTTGCTGATGTATCCCGCGGTTAAAATTATATTGCCGATGCTGGCTCCGCGCAGATTGAAATCATCCATGATGTCGGCAAATTTAATGAAATGGTTGCGGATGATTTTACGCATGGGGGCCGGAATATCGCGTACAAGACGGTGCTTGCATTCCATCATTTCTTCAAATTCAGCGCGCAGTTCATTTTCTTCGGCGTCGCTTGGCAGGCGATAGGAAAAAAGTTTGTATATCTCAGGGTTGCCAAGGACTGACTGGTCTGCAAGGGCCATAAGCCTGTTACGGATATCGCCCACAGCCAGCATATTGAAATGATTGCGGATGACTGCAGAACTTCCCCCGGAATCAAAGGGGGTGATCACATGGATACTGTTGTGGGTGTACTGGGTAAGTACTGAGGAAGTCTTTTTAAGCGCAGTTCCGCCGCTGAAAAAGAGTATTCGGGGGCCGAGGTCCGGGGTTCTTCTATAACGTTCCAACTTGATCGGGTCCGGCACTCTGACCTCTCGTTCGATTTTTATGCGCATCAACTTCCTTGGGTTGGTCATAATTAATGTTGATTAAAGTTTGCCTTCTTTCATGAATTTAAGGCAGGCATCGGCAGCTTTATCAAAATCCACACCGCCGCTGATTTCAATGAGAGTTGTCTTTGACAGAAAATCAGCATAGGCGTCAACATCAGGATCCATTTCATTTTTCGGAGAGTCCGGTAGGTAGAAGAGTCCGGTCCCTTTCATAAAGGCCGGAAGCAGGTCCTTACGTTCCTTGGGATCAACAATCTTTATCTCAGTTTCAGAGTTGTCTCGCTGCCAATTAAGGATAACCAGCCCGCTCATAGGAGCTTTGAGTATAAATTTGTCCTTGCCGTAGCATTCATCTATGAGGGCATCGTATTTATGTTCCAGTTCCCAGAGTTCTTCCTTGGGCATGGATATGAACTTTTCCTTATCTTCAGGGGCAACAATGCAGGAAAGGTCTGGGTTGTTTAGAGCTGTTCCGGGGTTGATGCGCGGCTGCTTGGCAACGCCGTACATGGTCAGGGAGTTACCGTTATCTTCGGCGTTCTCTTCAGCCATGATCCGGTCATTGCTGACGAAAGTTGTCCCGCGGCTCATCAGGTGCAGGGCGAGGGTTGATTTGCCCATGCCCGAAAATCCGGCCATGGCAATTCCGCGCCCGTTTTCAATAACCCCTGCGGCATGTCCCAGATAGCAGCCATTGTTGAGCTTGAACTCTATAAAGCGGTTGTTGATGAAGTTTATGAGCTGGTTGGAGTTTTCAATGCAGGGACCGATAGCGATGTTCTCGCCTCCACCGAAGACGAAGATCATTCCGGTCAGTCTTTTGTAGACCACGCGACCGTCGGGGAGATCGTGAAATTCTTCCTTGATCTTGGTCTTACCCGGATCAGGCTGTTTTACGGTGTATTCAAGGCCGAGGTCCACTGCAGGGCATTCGTGCGCAGTGATCAGGATGTCTCCTTTTTCAGCGTCGACCAGAAATTCTTTGAAGTAATTGTTCAGGTCGGTCAGTAAGTCAGAGCTGTTGACCCGTGTTTCAATTACGCAGCCGCCGAAATCAATAAACAGGGACTTGGGGGCCGGGAATTCTCTGCGGTATTTTTCAACAATTGCTGATCTGGTCATTGCGGTCTGGTTCATTATCCTTTCACCTTATCTATTACATAGTCTACGTAATGGGCAGCAGCATCAATGCCTCTTGCATCGCGCAGGCCGCGGAAGCCCCCGAAAGCAGATACTTCAAAAATAAAGGGGCCGTCAGGGGTGATGGCTACGTCTACACATGTGAAATCAAGGTTGAAGATAGCCTGAGCCTTTTGCGCAAGGTCGATGATTTCCTGCGGAGGATCAATGGGGGCGTACTTTCCGCCGTTCACGGTTGTAGTGTTCCATGAATCCGTGGTTTTGCAGCGGGCGTAAGTGGTCAGATATTCACCGCCGAGAAAGACTATGCCGAGGTCGCTGTCATTGAGGTCGATGGTCTTTTGGATGTACATGGTGTTGTACTCTTTATGATAATCCTCAATTGTTTTTCGAGCCTCAGGACCGGGTTTAAGGACGAACATGCCTCGTGCCTTGGTGCTGTACAGGGGCTTGAATACTGCCTCGCCGTATTCTTCAACTGCTGCCAGAGCGTGGTCCACGTCTTCGGTGACAGTGGTCGGGGGCATGGGAATGTCTCCCAATTGCAGAGAAATGGTGCAGGTAAGGCGATCCAGCACGCGCAGGATAGAATAGGGTGATGAAAAGATTTTTAATCCGCGTCCTTCAAGCATGCGCAGCATTTCAAGGCGGTCCAGCAGGTCCGGTGAGTATTGCCTGCCTATTTTTTTGATGATCAGCGCGTCATAAGTTGAAAGGTCTTCGCCTTCCACAACGGCCCTCCCGGAGGGGAGGTCAAGACGCATGTCCTGCATCTCGAATATTCTCGGTTCCCGGCTTGTTTTATCAGCGACTGCCTTGGCCAGCTGTTCGGAGGACCATGCGCCTTTAAGTCCGATTACACCTATTTTCATTGTCAGCACCTTTTCGAAAGCTTTTAGTAATGAAGGATGTCTTCCGGTAGAATGAAATTATTCCATTTACCGTTGTAGCGGTTCATCTTTTCCAGCAGGAACATGGAACGGTTGAACATTTCTTTGGCAAAAGTGTAGTTGAACTCGAAACGAGTGGATGTGTAGAAGGAGCGCGCCAGGGCAAGGGCAAGGCGTGCCTGCCAGGTTTCGTCTTTGTTTTCCTGAGCAAATTCTTCCGCAAAGCTGTACATGCGTGAAATCACGGCATTGATTTTGTTTCTGATAGGCCTTTCAAAGACCGGCATACGGAAGCCGGAAACAAGGAAGACCGAAATATCCTGAATGTAGTCAAAGTCGCGGGAGCGATGCAGGTCGATGAATCTGACCCTTTCGTCCTCGTTGCTGTAAACCACATTGTTGCAGTTGAAATCGCCATGAATGAATACAGTGAACGGGGCCGGAAGAGATTTTTCAATTGCCGCACACTCATTGAGCAGGGCTTCGGAGGAAATGATTTCAGCATTTCCCATCTGGCGCGCATTGCGGTGAAATTCAGGGTGAACCTGCAATACTCCATTTTGGCGCGATTTGAGCTGGGCCATGAAGGTTGTCGGAGCAGGGCTGTCTTTTTTGGTGATGTTCCAGACGTGGCGCAGGGTTTGTTCTAGGGTGAACAGTGCGTTTTCAAGGTCTGCGTCATCAGAGGTCAGGATCATGGTATCGAGAGTACATCCGGGCAGAAACTCGACCAGCATGGAACCTTTATTTTCATCCTTGTTTTCGTGGAATCCGAAGATTTCAGGCACCATGCCTGGAAAGCGTTGGTTCCATTGTTCAAGGCTGTTCCTTTCCAGCTTGATTTTATCGAGATTGCCTTCTTTATAAATACTTCCCTGAGCCACCGGGGGAGCCTGATCCTTGTCTTTGGTCTGGACATGGCCTATGCGGCATCCGGAGCGCGATCCCCAGATTCCCTGAAAGTCGATATCCGAGAATGAACCGTCGTAACCGGAAACGCTCAAAGTCTGCTGTAATGATTCAAACTGCTCAATTTTGATGCGCTCGCCGAGGATTGAAAAAATGATTGATTCACCGATATTGAGCAGGGAATCGCCGATCCTTTCAAGGTAGCGGAAGATGAAGAGACAGGTTACGCGGTCAGGAATGTTTTTACCGCTGCCCATCTCGGCCATGATGCGGTTGAAATTGTCCTTGTAAAGCGAATCCAGCCGGTATTCCGATTTACATATTTCAAGGGCCAGAGGCATATCTTCCGAACTGAAACCTTCAGCAATCTTTGCAACTGTTTCTTCGATGATATCAAAGGCTTCGGCGCATTCGTAACGGTTAACGCAACCTTTATCCTCCAGATAGGCCATCTGGTTGATAATGTTGACGCAATGATCGCCGATACGTTCCAGATTGACCGATGAAACCTGAATTGCCCTGATCTTGTTCAGCAGCTTGGTGTCGAGGTCCATGGTGCTGTTGATGCGGGAATAAGACTTGTTTTCGATGACAGTCTTCAGGTTATCAATGTAGTCGTCGCGAGAGGTTATCTTGCGAAACAGGGAACGGGAGGGCGAAGCCACGAATTCCCGGGTAGCCTTAAGTTGGTTCAGTACCTCGAGGATGAGGAACTTGAAGTTTTCATCCAACCCTTCAAATGTGAGCATAATTTATGTGTCGATGTTTAGGGTTTTGTCGCTGGGATTATCGTTTCCGTCGGAATCTTTCCAGCCGATTTTAATATTTATCTTGTTGCCGTTTTCTTTGCGTCTTGCTTTTACAGTGAAGTTAAGCAGACCTTCAGGGTGCAGCTCGATTTCATCACCGTTGGTGGAAAGCTTGATCTTTCCGGACTCAAAGCCTTCCACAAGGGATTGCAGGAATGTACGGATTGTATCCGTATCCTGCAGTGATTCAAATACGAATTTCTTTTCACTTGCCATCAGAATTCTCCATAGATGTTTTGCTGCTTACTAGCACTTTGGGTAATGAGAATGATTGCAGCAAGGTAAAGATTCGATGACGAAGATAAAATTATTCTAGCCGGCCATGCGGGCTTTGTATTCCTGTATTACTGAATGGCGGTCGATTCCGGCCACAATAAGTTTTTTCCTGATATTCAGGTCGTCCCAAGCAGGCTGCAGACCTATTTCCCGGGCCGCTTTGGTCGCATCCTGAGTGTCCAGCGGCTTGGTCTTTTCACTCATATGGCAATCATCGCCCATGAAGATCAGCAGTTCCTTGCTCCCGGCGGAACGGGATGCATTCTGCTCGTTAACCACGGAAATAAGGAAGTCGGTGTAGCGCTGGGATTGCGGGTTCCAGACTTCAATTCCGTCCACATCATATTTTGCCAGTAGGACGGGCCAGAATTCTTCGGGGTGGGGGATAACCACGCAGCCGCCGAGGGAACGCGCTTCTTCGATTACCTCTGTCGCCCGGTAGAAGAATTTCAGGGAGAAGTCGGCTTTGACCTGCTTTTTAATTTCCTTGAGATAGGCCTGAATGCGGTTGATCAGGTTATCACCGTATTTGGGGCGCATGGCGTCAAAGTAATTGCTCAGCAGTTTGTTTTTGATGGAGTCCTTGGGTACGCTGGACCACTCTTCATCAAGCATGGTTTGGATTTTAGTTACGTAGACCCGGACCATTTCCACGAGATCTGCATCCGCACCAGTGGCTTTGGCTGCTTTTTCCACTCGCTCTTCCATGGGTTTGGTAATGGAGTCCATGTATTCGAAAAGCTGGGAGGAGCGGTATTTGAAAGTATGAGCCAGCATGGATTTAAGAACGTGGGCCTCTTTGACCTTTTCGTTTTCAAAATGAAGCAGGAGCTGTACTTTCTGGTTGAATCCGCTGGCATAGCAGTCCACTTCAACCCCGGTGTAATCCCCGTAACTCATAAGCACATTGTGCTGCGTGGGGATCATCAGTTTGTCGTGCACATTGGGGAACATTTTTTCCACGCGCTGGGAGATATATTTGAATGGCACAAATTCCGGGTGCCAGTGCACTGCCAGCAGGGTTTCCTGCCGGGCATGGATTTTTGTGGGCGTGACCACCTGTTCTATCTGCCAGTCGGCAAGTTCGGTGGATATTACTTCGTGGAACCGTGCACGGTCCTCGTCTGTTATTTCGGGGGAAACTTTTACTGCCGCGGGGCAGGAGGCTGCTGTGTTCATGTTGTTCTCTTATTTGTACCTAGAATGGCAGTGGGCGGTGATGCTGTTGATCTCGTCACAGGCATTGTGCGCAGCCTGCACGTCTGAATCATTGCAGGCTTGCTGAAATTTTTCGCAGGCGGCAATGAACTCGTCATAGTATTCATCTCCGTGGCCTTCAAAACTGACCATGGTGCGTGAATCTGCCATAAACTCTTCCACCACCTCAGGCGGGGGGAGTGTTCCCGCATGTACGGATTTAAAGATTACCTTAAAGGAAGCTTTCATCCTTTTTTTGAGGTTCTTATAGTTAGGTTTGGTATCGATGTCCTGTTCTGCGGGTGAAGCAGTATCTGTTTCCGGCAGGTCTTCCGTTTCGCTGGACATGGAAGTGGGCATGGGCTTGGCAGTAACTTTTACGGCGGTGTGTCCGTATTCATTACGGATGTTGATTTTCAGCTTTTTGAACCCCTCAATCATAACAAGATAGGCATCATCTTCGGAGGCTCCTCCTTCAATTGCGTCCGCAATTTTACGAAGGAATTCCGGAAGTTCTCCGGGCTGTATATATTTTTCAATTTTGCTTTTTTTAGCCATCCCTTTCTCCTGATCTGCAAGATTTTAATAGGGTTTTGTATGGAAACTAAGATTGATAGCTGAGTTTTACTTTGTAAGTATCGCGAAACTATTACAAGTTTGCAACGTTAAGATTCAATTATAACCCTATCAGAGCCGGAAACGCAAAAGCCCGCAGGCATTGTTACATGCTTGCGGGCTTTGTCTGGTAAATATTCAGAGCTGAATTTAATCTTCAGCAATGGCAAGCTCTTCAAGATTCTTGCCGGTTTCCTGTTCGATGGAGGTCTTGATGCGCAGGGCAACTTCCTTGCTTTGTTTCAGTTTCGCAAGGAGCTTATCATCGGTGCAGGATTCGATTTTATGGTCAAACATATAGACAACAGTGACCATCTGGTCGCCTTTAACCAGCTTGTCGGCAATAAAGACGATCTCTTTTTCTGTAACCGGAAGATTGCCGGAAAATTCGATGTCGTTATGAGCGGCAACAATGTCCGCTACTTCATTGTAGCCGTTCTCGCGCACAATGGCGGCTCCGGCAGCAGCATGGTCCGGCTGACCCTTGGCAATGTCATGCAAAAGGGCAGCTGCAGTGATCAGGGCCATATTCGGTCCACGGTCACGCAGCCATTTCAAGTCGCGCCCGATGCGGCGGGCTACATCACGCACAATTCGGGAGTGGATAATACTCGCTTCCGGTGTTTTGTTGGAGGCGAGGAGTTGTTCGCATTGTTCTGGGGTTGGGATGGGCATTGGGTCGGTTCCTTTATATAATGAAGATTGCGAGTGTTGAGCTAAATTTTGATTTGAATGTCGGATTTATTATAATCAAAAAAATATCAGAATAAACTATTCATCCATTCGTTTCTTATAAAACTCAATGAAATTCCTTACCAGCGGGGTTGTGTTTTCTGGATGCCAGGCCATGACGACTTCAAGTGGTGAATAGTCGCAATCAACAGGCTTGAGCACCACTTCATCCGGGACGATGGCTTTGGAGTTGCAATCTGTAAAAGTCCAACCCAACCCGGAGGCTATGAAGACGGTTCCTGTGTGTTTTCGTTTGTACTTCATTCCAAGCTTGAGTTCCAAGCCTTCCGCCTTAAACTGTTTTTGAATTTTGTTTACCCGCTGCTGACAATATGCTTCCCGGCTGCATATGTAAGGTAGTTCGGCAAGATCTTTTAACGTGAGTATTTCTTTCTTAGCTAAAGGATGCTTTGCAGGTATGGCCGCGCAGGATTGGGTACGATGTACAGTGTAGCTGGATAATGATTCGGTGTTTGATATGTTTCCTGTCAGGAAAGCAATGTGCCTTCTGCCTTCCTGAATCCCTCGAATCTGATCGTGGCTGCTTTCGTCGTGCAGGATCAGATCTACGTTTGGATACTCTTTCATATAGTCTCCAACGATATCAGGAAAAGATGAGGATAGTGTCAGGTATACGAAGCTGACATGCAGCTTTCCGGCTGTGCCGTCTCCCATTGCTTGCAAGGTCGCTTTTGAGCGATCCATAATAGCCAGCATTTCCTTGGCTTCTTTGAGAAAATATTTCCCTGCATCAGTCAGCTCAACTTTGCGGTTGGTTCGTTTAAAAAGCTCGACTTCAAGTTCTTCTTCAAGATTTTGAATCTGTCTGCTGAGCGGTGGTTGCTGAATATGAAGCCTCTCCGCTGCCTTTCCAAAATGAAGTTCTTCGGCAACAGCCTGAAAATAGCGAAGTTGTCGCATGCGCATAATGATACTCTACTCCCCAATCTGCCCCTTATAAAATTCAATGAAATTCCGGACCAGCGGGGTCATTCGTTCCGGATTCCAGATCATACCGATCTCAAAGGGGTGCAATTCTATCTCCAAAGGTTTGAGAGCTATTCCATCGGGGATGGTCCCGGCCGAGTCGCTGTTGATCACTGTCCAGCCTAATCCGGCGGCTACGAAGACGTTCCCGGTATGTTTACGTTCGTATTGCATGCCTATTTTTAACTCAAGATCCCGCTCTCCAAATATCCTCTGCATCTCTTTTACCCGCATGCGGCAGTATGAGTCAGTGCTGCATATGTAAGGCAGTTCTGAAAGGTCTTTCAGGGTCAGCACATCTTTTTGCGCCAGAGGGTGGCTTGCCGGGATAGCCGCACATGATTCGCATTTGTGCACGCTCATGCTGGCGAGTCCATGCAGGTCAACCAGCTTCATGGTAACAAAGCCAATATGTCTTGTTCCCTCTTTTACAGCATTGACTTGAACGTAAGTATTCTCGTCATGAAGAACGACATCTATTTCAGGGTAATTATGGATGAAGTCTCCCATAATTTCCGGGAATGCCGATGACAAGGCCAGATAGATAAAGCTTACTTTCAACTTTCCTGCTGTGCCGTTGCCCATGGCTTGGAGGGTTGTCTTAGAGCGGTCCATAATAGCCAGCATTTCTTTGGCTTCCTCAAGGAAATACCTCCCTTCATCAGTCAGCTCGACTTTACGGTTGGTGCGTTTGAACAGCTCGACTTCAAGCTCTTCTTCAAGATTTTGAATCTGCCTGCTGAGTGGCGGTTGCTGGATATGAAGCCTTTCCGCTGCCTTTCCGAAATGGAGTTCTTCGGCAACAGCTTGAAAATAGCGAAGTTGACGCATGCGCATAATGATACCTTTTTGATCTCAAAAAGTAGTTAAATGGTATTGGATTGATATTATAGACTGGCGTAAGTTTAATCAAACACAAATTGGAGGTATTCAAAATGTACGGGTTGTATTTTTCAGGTTTTGTGGGCCGGAGTGTTCTCGCTGTCGTGTTTGTGATGTCTCTTCTGGTAGTTATGCCGGAATCGTCCATGGCCGGAATGCTGGTGGCAGAGGGCAAGAGAAACCACTACATCGCCAATCAGGAAGAGGGAATTATCTATATACTGTACGGTGATGGTGAGTGGGTGCGTTTTGCGGACGGATTCGGGCGTATAAGCGGTCTTTGTGCTGCTCCTGATAATTCAGTTTATGTGCTCTCAGAATCGCAGCTCAGGCTGTTTCGGGTAGCTGTAAATGGAAAGGTGCAGATGGTCAGGAAGTTGAAATCTTGTCCGCAGGCTATTTTTGTGGACCGGGATGGAGAGGTGAAATTTGTTCAGCGAAATGGGGTGGTCACGGGGATTAATTAAGGGCGTCCGGTCAGGAAAGCAAAAAAGGATTGAATCTTTCGATTCAATCCTTTTTTTATGAAAAGTGGCGTCCCCAAGGGGATTTGAACCCCTGTCGCCTGCGTGAAAGGCAGGTGTCCTGGGCCAGGCTAGACGATGGGGACGCATCTTAAATATGTATCTGCTTCAGTGGCCTGAATCACTATTAACGAAGCCGATTTTATATAAAGACTTGGCTAGCAAGTCGTTCTGAACTGAGTGGCGTCCCCAGGGGGATTTGAACCCCCGTCGCCGGCGTGAAAGGCCGGTGTCCTGGGCCAGGCTAGACGATGGGGACGCATCTCAAATATGTACCTGCTTCAGTGGCCTGAATCACTTTTAACGAAGCCGGATTTATGGGGCGACCTTCTGGCTAAAGGTCATTTTCACTGATGGCGTCCCCAGGGGGATTTGAACCCCCGTCGCCGGCGTGAAAGGCCGGTGTCCTGGGCCAGGCTAGACGATGGGGACGCATCTGTATAAAAGACCCTCTTCAGATACCTGGTAGGTGAAGAGGGCGAAAATTGGCTGGCTGGGACACAAGGACTCGAACCTTGATTAACGGAACCAGAACCCGTCGTCCTGCCAATTGAACGATGTCCCAGCAGCGAGAAAGAGGTATATGTAGATTAGCTCATGCTGTCAACAAGAAAATAAATCTTTTTCTGAAAAAGTGAAGGGGGAGGATCTATCCCCTTTCCGCCAAACAAACCGCATACTGAAAAAATCCTTTCATGGTAATGGTTTCATCAATTTTTAATGCTTGAGTCAGCAGCGGGGAATCCTCTTCTATGTTCACTAGAACATCGTTTAGGGCGGTATGGTAAATTGTGCCTCCGGTGGGGATAATATTGGGGGCCGGGAGCAGTTCCTTGAGAGCGGGGATGATTGAAGCCGAGTCGGCAGCTTCGGAAGGGTCGGCGGCGATCATCTGTTTGAGTGATGGTCTTTCTACTTGCTGCTGGAATTTCCCGCCAAGCGGATTGTTGTAGATTTCAGGGGGCAGGTTCTTTCTGAAGTAGTTGATCTGTTCCAATTCTGCATCGGACCATTGAAATCTGGTGCTCCCCACAAAATCATTCATGTAGAACAGACCGCCCGGACGCAGGCAATCGTATGTTCTTGCGATTGCGTCCCGTGAATTAAACATGTGGTGCAGGGAGTTGTCCCAGTGGATGAGGTCGAATTCTCTTGGTTGCTCTTCGAAGAAATCATTGTTGATGACCGTTACCTTATCCCCGCATCCCGCGCTTTCAAAGAGATGCTTGGCAAGCTCGCAATTCTTCTTGCTCAGTTCGTAGAGGTAGAAATGGTCAACCAAACCCTGCTTTACGAATTCCAGTTCCTTGTGCGCACCGCCACAGCCGATGGAAAGGGCCTCGCTGAATGAGTCGCCGTTAAGAAATGCTTTTATGAGCTGGATGGGGCCTTCGCTGACTCCTGCAAGACATTTACCGCAAACCATACGGTTGATGTGTCCGACAATTCCAGGGGACTTCCACCAGCGGTCACGCTGAGGTGTGGCTTGTGCGCGATGTGTATCCCAGTGTTGCCCGATGACCTTGTCGATTTTTTTTTGCTCATGTGAATCTCAGTTGAAGTGATGGTTATTCTCTATGGATTGCCCAAACACAGTTGTGCTGTCAACTTGGGTGAGGAGAATTAACGGGCAGAGTGAAAAGCAAGGAGGGCAGGGGAAGTATTTAGTTCTGAGCTTTAAAAAACGAAAAAGCCCGAATCTTGCGAATCGGGCTTGAAATTTCGTGGCGTCCCCAAGGGGATTTGAACCCCTGTCGCCTGCGTGAAAGGCAGGTGTCCTGGGCCAGGCTAGACGATGGGGACGCATCTTGAATATGTACCTGCTTCACTATGGCCTTTTAGCGTGAAGCCGGATTTTGGCTGACTTGTTCTGGCAGTTCAAGTCTTTTTTTGAGTGGCGTCCCCAAGGGGATTTGAACCCCTGTCGCCTGCGTGAAAGGCAGGTGTCCTGGGCCAGGCTAGACGATGGGGACGCATCTCATAAAATTTGTTGTTGGCTGGGACACAAGGACTCGAACCTTGATTAACGGAACCAGAACCCGTCGTCCTGCCAATTGAACGATGTCCCAGCAACGAGAAGAGTGTTTATTGCAACTGTCTCTTCCTGTCAACAACTATTTCCGAAATACTTTAATATTTCCGGAAATAAAATTATTACAGCGCTCTAGAGAGTGCGCGAGTCTGCTTTTTCATTCTGTTGATTTTGCGGCGGAGCTGTGCACGATCTTTGCGACCTTCAACAGCTTTTTTCTCGATGCGCATGTCTCTCATCTTTCTTTTAATGGAAAGAATCTGATCTTTGTAAGGGGAAACTGCGCCTTCTTCTTCCTCGATTCCGAGGTATTCCTTGATGTTGGAAATCAGTGTTTCCTTGTCCATACCGGAAGCACCAGCGATCAGGGGCATTTTGTCCATGCAGAGCTGACGCAGGTCTTTGGTGGTCATTTTGTCGAGGGGCTTCTTCAGTTCAAGACTCTCGAGAGTAGGGGTTTCATCGCTCATAATATCCTCCTTAAGGTGGGCTTTATGCCCTGAAATTTATGAATTTTCAAAAAGGCGGACGTATTTTAGATAACATCTTCCGACCGCCGATTCTGGATCAAACTTGTCTTTCAACCCGCCTATTTTGCCGGGATTTTTGATCTTGGCGTCCTTGAACTGAGCACGCTTTAATTCGTACCCGTCCAATGGAACCCTGCCGTTTAACAGCTCGAATAGTACCTTGTCAAAGACTTCTTCACCAAAAAATGAATTTATTCTTTCAAGGATCTCCGGGGCGAAATATGAGAGCTCCTGCGCAGCTACGGAATCATCGGATGCGAGGATTAGAGTGCGTTTGCGGTGTCCCAGTGGTTTGGCGAATTCGGCCAGCTCTCCCATGAGCTCGGGCCATGCTTTCCAAAGCCTTGGAATCATGAGCTTGTACTGCCCGTCCAGATCGGAAACATAGTCACCCATGGCTTCACCCAAGTGGCGTGTTGTTCGCTGCCGGGGGTGAAATACCCGCTTGCGGGGACCGTTATATTTTTTCTTTGCTGCCATATTATATGTTATACTCGTAATGTTCGTTCGATGAAGCTTCTTTATACAACAAATCCTTTATTGGCAAAAGGTTTCACCCAGCCGTATTATATTAGTGCTTGACGCTTTTGAAAGTGACGGGTAGTGCTCATTGATATTTCGTTATATAAAGGTTTTGTTATGTTTTGCCGATGGGGTGTTTGATGGAAATTTTGAAATTCAGCAAAGCGTTGTCCGATGAGATTCGCATCAGGCTTTTGGCCATGCTTCGGGATAACGAACTCAACGTGGGTGAGGTTGTGCAGGTGTTGGGAATGTCTCAGCCCCGTGTGTCCCGCCATTTGAAAATCATGCATGAGAGCGGCCTTCTGGAATCCAGAAGGGAGGGTCTCTGGAATTTCTACCGTCTGGCCCGTTCCGGCAGCGGCAACCGTTTTTCGGAATCCATCAGCTGGCTTATTGAGAATGAGCCGGAGGTTGAGGAAGATCGCATCCGGGTAGCCAAGGTTCTGGCCGAGCGAAATCTGGAAACGCGCAAGTTCTTTGATGAAATAGCTGAAGATTGGGAGCGTTTGCAGAGTGATGTGTTCGGTGATTTCAATTTGGATAACGAATTGTTGAACCTAGTGGACCGTTGTAACGTAGGTGTTGATCTTGGTTGCGGAAACGGTTCCTTGCTGGAAAGTCTGCTTTCCAAATGTAATACCGTGATCGGTGTGGACAGCTCACCCAAGATGCTCGAACTGGCGGAAAAACGTTTGGGTAACCATCCTGACGTCAGCCTGCGTATCGGTGAACTTACCCACCTGCCCCTGCGAGACTGGGAAGCAGACCTGACCTTTATATCAATGGTTCTTCACCACCTCCCGCGCCCGGACAAGGCTGTAGCCGAAGCAGCGCGGACTCTTTCCAGTGGTGGTAAATTGGTCGTTGCTGATTTTCTGTCTCATGCTAATGAGCGTATGCGCAGCGAATTCGGTGACCGCAGACTTGGTTTTACAGAAGAAGAACTCAGCGGCTGGATGAAGGATGCCGGACTCGGCTCCATGGATATCCGCCGTTATCCAGTAAATGAAGGACTGACCGTCCTTGTATGTATATCAACGAAAAAATAAGTGGGCGGTAGCCCGTAAATTTGGAGGTTTCAATGCTTAAAGTAGATCCTAAGCTTGATTACAAAGTCGCTGACATTTCCCTCGCTGACTGGGGTAACAAAGAAATGCAGCTTTCCGAGCGCGAAATGCCCGGTCTCATGTCTATCCGTGAAAAGTACGGTAAAGAGAAACCCCTCAAAGGCCTCAAAGTCATGGGCTCCCTGCACATGACCATCCAGACCGCAATGCTCATCGAGACCCTGTATGCTCTGGGTGCTGACATCCGCTGGGCTTCCTGCAACATTTTTTCTACTCAGGACCACGCAGCAGCAGCTATCGCAGCTAACGGTACCGCTAAGGTATTCGCATGGAAGGGCGAAACCCTCGAAGAATACTGGTGGTGCACCGAGCAGGCCCTGACCTGGCCTGACGGTTCCGGTCCTGACCTCATCGTTGACGACGGCGGCGACGCAACCCTGCTCATTCACCACGGTGTTAAAGCAGAGAAAGACGCTTCCATCCTTGATGAGAAGACCGACAACAAGGAATTCCAGTGCGTTCTGGATCGCCTGAAACTTTCCGTTGCTGAAACTCCCGGCAAATGGACTGCTATCGCAGAAAAAGTACGCGGCGTTTCCGAAGAAACCACCACCGGCGTACACCGCCTCTACCAGATGCAGGAAGCAGGCGAACTGCTCTTCCCCGCAATCAACGTTAACGACTCCGTTACCAAATCCAAGTTCGACAACCTTTACGGTTGCCGCGAATCACTTGCTGACGGTATCAAACGCGCTACCGACGTTATGATCGCCGGTAAAGTCGTTGTTGTTGTCGGTTACGGTGATGTAGGTAAAGGTTGTGCCCAGTCCATGCGCGGTTTCGGTGCTCGTGTTCTCGTTACCGAGATCGACCCCATCTGCGCACTTCAGGCTGCAATGGAAGGCTTCGAAGTCTGCACCATGGCTAACGCTGTTGAGCGCGGTGATGTCTTCGTTACCTGCACCGGTAACTACCACGTTATCACCGGCGAGCACATTTCCAAGATGAAAGATGAAGCAATCATCTGCAACATCGGTCACTTCGATAACGAAATCGAAATGGGCTACCTCGAAAACAGCAAGACTGCCAAGAAGATCGAAATCAAACCTCAGGTTGATAAGTGGGTTATGGAATCCGGCAAGTCCGTCATCGTTCTTGCCGAAGGCCGCCTCGTAAACCTCGGTTGCGCTACCGGTCACCCCAGCTTCGTAATGTCCAACAGCTTCACCAACCAGGCTCTTGCACAGATCGACCTTGCTAAGAACGAGTACGAGCCTAAAGTAATGATCCTCTCCAAGAAACTCGACGAAGAAGTTGCAAGACTCCACCTCGAGCGCCTCGGTGTTGAGCTTGATGTTCTTTCCAAAGAACAGGCCGACTACATCAGCGTTGCTGTTGAAGGTCCTTACAAGCCTGATCACTACCGCTACTAAGATTAATGTCCTTTACGGGATGTTGATTTGAATATTGGATTCCGCAGTGTTTCGGCGCTGCGGAATTTTTTATTCTGATACATTTTCCTTTACATTTGCCGAATAATAAGTCACTAACTCCCACCTCGGCGTGACTGGACGCATGCAAAGATCCTATTCTTTTTATCTGGAAATCCACTTCGCTTTTCGAAGTTCTTATCCTCTACGTCCCAGAGATTATTAATATTCGGAATTATTTCCGCAGCACGGTTGCCGTCACGCGTAACCGTCAAATGCAGTCCTTTCACCACTGGATAAATTTGTGAGTTTTAAACAATTTTCTTTTGACCGGCGTATAATGGCCGGAATACATGCTTGCGGCTATGAAACGCCGACCCCCATTCAAACCAAAGCCATTCCCGAAGTTCTCAAAGGTCGGGATGTAATGGGCCTTGCCCAGACCGGAACCGGTAAAACCGCCGCTTTTGCTTTGCCCATCATGCAACGCCTGCTTGAGAATAAGTTCTCAGGTCAGGGGCCCATCAGGGTGCTGGTGCTGGCACCAACCCGTGAACTTGCCTTGCAGATTCATGAGAATTTCATGGAGCTTGGTGTTGAGGCCGGAATCCGCAGTTCTGCTGTTTTCGGCGGAGTGGGAGCAATGCCTCAGATTCAGGCTGCCCGCCGTTCATCCGTTATCGTGGCTTGCCCCGGACGTTTGCTGGACCTGATGAATCAGGGTGTGATCAAGCTGGATAAGCTGGATACCCTTGTACTGGATGAGGCTGACCGTATGCTTGATATGGGGTTCCTGCCGGACATCCGTAAGATCATGTCCAAGCTTCCCCAGCGACGTCAGAATCTGCTTTTTTCTGCAACCATGCCCGATGATATCCGCGACCTTGCGGATAAGATTCTTTATCGCCCTGCAACAGTGCAGGTTGCTAACACTGCTCCGGCCAAGACTGTTGAGCATGTTTTTTATCCGGTCAGCCAGCATTTAAAAAATAATTTGCTTTTCAGGGTTCTTGAACAGACAGATTACGACAGTCTGCTGGTTTTTACCCGTACTAAACATAAGGCCAAGAACCTTGCCCGCAGACTTGCGGCGCGTGGTCATAAGGCTACTTTCCTGCAGGGCAATATGAGCCAGAACCAGCGCCAGCGTGCTTTGGATGGCTTCCGCGACGGCTCGTTTAAAGTCATGGTTGCTACTGATATTGCGGCACGCGGAATTGACTGCGACCGCATCACCCATGTGGTCAACCTTGATGTTCCCGATACTGCCGAGACTTACACTCACCGCATCGGTCGTACCGGGCGCGCGGGACGTAGCGGTAGTGCATTTTCATTTGTCACACGTGATGATCTGCGGCTTATGCGTGAGATTGAAAAAGCTGTGGGCTATTCAATTGATCACCGCACTTTGGAAGGTTTCGATTACGACAAGCCGAACTCCCATCCAGCCCCGACAAATAAGGGCGGCGGCCGCAAGCCTGCTGGAGATCGCAAACCTGCTGGTGAACGTAGGCCGGGAAAGGGCCGCAAAGCAGCTGAAGCGCGTGATGGCGATGAAGGCCGCAAACCTGCAGGAGAACGTAAGTCCGGAGGAAGGCGCAAGCCGGGTGGAGGACGCAAGCCTAGTGGTGGTCCTGCCAAAAATGCAGATGAAAGACACGATTCCCGTCCTGCACCGAAGCGTAAATCCGGTGGCTCCAAAGGAAACCAAGAAGATAGTGCAAAACGGAAAACAGGGAAACCTTCAAGAAGAAAACGTCGGCCTTCCCGTTTTTCTAAAGTATAATCAGGTGCTTTGCTTATAATGCGCGTTTTTCTTTCTGTGGAAATAATTTATTTTTGAAATATTTCCCTTGACTTTTGTATCGAAGTAGTAAAACAGTGTATTTAGTTGCCAGCGGCCTCTTGGAAGGAAGTTGGTTTTAGTTCAACAGGTATATCAAGGAGCAGTGTACGCATCTTGTACGCTGCCTTTTTTTTATACCTGACGCATTTGCGTGAAAGTTTATACATTTTTTAGGAGAATTTTTAATGTCCAAGAACATCTATGTCGGTAACCTGCCCTGGTCTGCAACTGAAGACGAAGTCCGCGCTGCTTTCGAAGCTTTCGGTGAAGTTGTATCTGTTAAACTCATCGAAGACAGAGAAACCGGTCGCCCCCGTGGCTTCGGCTTTGTTGAAATGGAAGACGCTGGCGCAATGGAAGCTATCGACAATCTGGATGGTAAAGACTTCGGCGGACGTAACCTCAAGGTTAACGAAGCGAAGCCCCGTGCACCGCGCCCCCGCTGGTAGTCAATATATATTTGACTGTCTTTTTTGAGCAAGTAATTGCTCTTAAGCCCGTTTTTCAGCCGAAAGACGGGCTTTTTCTGTTTTCAGCCGCTCTTTGTTCCGTTATAACTTCAGCTGTTTCTGCATAAGTATAATCCTATCATTTGGTTTTCGGAGATTCTTTTATGTTGCGCAAACTTGTTTTGCTTATTTGTCTACTTGCAATTCCTACTATTGTCCTTGCTCAGCCAATCCACGTTCGGACTTCTTCCTTTGTGCCCATGGATGGCGAAACTGTTTTTGATGGTAAATATCTTACTGACAGCAACAGCACCACCGGGTGGATTGAAAATGGCGAGGGGAATGGTTCCGGCGAATGGATTCAGTTTTTCTTTCCGGCGCAGGTTATTGTTGATTCTGTATATATTGTGAATGGTGTTGATACCGGACCCGAGCAGGCTAAGGTCGGTCGCATCAAGGATGTGGCAATTTCCTTTTCCGGCGGGCAGCGGCAGGAATTTACTCTCGTTGATACAGATAAGAAGCAGAATCCCAGAATCCGTAAATTCCCCACTACGAGCCTCGCCTTGAACGTTCACTCAGTTTACAAAAGTTCAGGTGTTGATCAGGCCGGTATTTCAGAAGTTGTTATAAAATACCACCGTATTACCCCGGAAGAAATTGCGGCTGCAGCATCTGTGAAAAAGGGTAAACTTGATAATTCAGTAGCGGGTGAAGCTGTGGTGATGAAGCCCCGCAAGATGAGTGCACAGGAAAAGAAAGTTCTTTACGAGAAGATGAGCAAGCTTGAGAAAAAGCAGGTTGTGCTTGATGAAATGAAGGTCTTTTTTGATAAATTTTATACAAATTTTGTGACAATCAATGAAGAGTATCCGCGAATGTTTACGCAGGATCAATTTTTGCTCGAAAGTTCCACTTTTGAAAGTTTTCGGTCCATGCTCGAAAAGCGCAAGGTGCTTGATAAATACAAGAGTGCTGTTGTTTCCACTTCCGGACTGCGTTTCAGTATTCGTACCCTGACCCCTACAGAGGTGGAGCTTTGGGTTAAGGGAGAATATACGGTCATCTTTGATATGCAATCCCATCAGATGGTAGAAAATGCCCTGTTTCATTTGAAGAGGGAATACGGGGATTGGAAGGTTAAAAATAAGACTGAGTTTTAGAAAGCGGGGGATGATTTGAAATCATCCCCCGCCTTTTTTTTATGTAGCTAAGCTTATTGAAAGGCTCTCTGGCTTCGGTAGACAAGACTACCTTGTATGGTGAGTCCAGTATTCAACATTCGGGCTGAGGTGCAGCAGTCCGAATTCCTGGCCCAGTTCAATTATCAGGACTGCGGCAAAACAGACAATAAGGAACATGCCTGAATATTTTCGGATTGAACCTTTCGGTGAGTATCTCCAGACAATGAATCCGGGCAGGATTCCGAAGATGATGCATTCGCCGACTCCGCCCACAAGGTTGATGGCTACCAGAAAAATGTCCGGGTAAAGCAGGCCGACCAGCAGCGGGGGAAGAAATGACAGACACCAGACAACAACTTTGTTGTTGATGCCGAAGTTGCTGGAGGTCAGGTCGCGCATGAAGCTGAGCAGGGCTGTCCCGTTAGCCATGAATGCGGTGGACATTGCTACCACTGCGAATATCAGGGCAACATAGGTGAAAACCGGGGTCTGAAGCAATTGTTCCAGAGGAATGGTTGCCGGATCATTTTTGCCGAAAGCGGTGATCAGGTCGATATGGGTTTCGGGATTTGAAAGAGGCAATGCACCTAGCACTACCAGCAACCATACAATGTTCATTCCCATGCCGATAGTTGTTCCGCCGATGATGGCGGTGCGAATCTTTTTCCGGTCATGGTCCAGTGTTCGGCATATGCTCGGAATGATATTATGAAAATGAAAGGCCATGAGCAGTACCGGGAGTCCTGCAGGAATGTAGGTCCAGTCGAGAGCCTCAAGATTCGGAGCTGAAACATCGGGCACAACCATGAAGACCAGTGCGCCGAAAGTTATCCACATGATGGTGACCATATAAGGCGTGCACTTCTTCATCATTTTCATGCCGAAGGCGGTCATTCCGGTTACCAGCGCGAAATAACCGATCATGACCACAGCTTTGGGTAAAGTAGACTGCAGGCTCATGATAATAGCGGAGATACCGCAAAGATAGGCAACAAGAACCCCGTATAGAATGATCAGGTTGGCGACAATTGTTACCCATTTCCCGGCATTTCCCAGTTCCTGATGGAAAAATGTCGGCAGGTCTGCGTTCTCATTGGTGGTCAGACTTTTCTGTTCCGAGTAGATCAGGGCGGTATAGGTCATGAGCACCCACATGAGCAGGGTGGCGGCGACAGAAGGATAAAATCCTGCTGCACAGAGATTTACCGGCAGGGCAAGGATTCCCGCACCGAGCATGTTACCTACTACCACGAACATCATGGACAGGGCGGAAGCTGATTTTTCCTGCGTCATTAGTACCTCCCGTTTCAAATCTGTTATAAAGAAAGGCCGCAGAGCATAAGCTGTGCGGCCTTTGAATTTTATTTTTCAGCGGTTTCAACAAGGCTTAGCGGATGGCTGTGAACCATGGCTGCGGGTGAAAGCGCTTTATCCAAATCTTCTTTGGACATGTAACCCTTTTCAATAACTATGTCGTAGACAGAGCATCCTGATTTAAGTGCTTCATTAGCTACTTCGGTTGATTTTTCATAACCGATGTAGGGGTTGAGTGCGGTGACCAGTCCGATGCTGTTTTCTACGTAGCCGCGGCAGACGTCCTCATTGGCGGTGATGCCGGAGATGCAGCGGTCGGCCAAGGTACGGAATCCCCGGCGCATGATGGTCAGGGAATTGAGCAGGCTGGCGCAGATGACCGGTTCCATTACATTCAATTCCAGCTGTCCTGCTTCGGCTGCCATACTGACAGTTACGTCACTGCCTATGACGGTAAAAGCAATCTGGTTAACCACTTCCGGAATGATAGGGTTGACCTTTCCGGGCATGATGGAAGAACCCGGAGCCATGCGCGGCAGATTGATCTCGTTGAGTCCGCAGCGCGGGCCGGAAGAGAGCAGACGCAGGTCGTTACAAATTTTGGAAATTTTAACAGCTACACGTTTGAGTACACCGGAAAGCTGTACATAGGCTCCGGTATCCTGAGTGGCTTCCACGAGATCCGGGGCTAACTCAAGATCAAAACCGCTGATTTCCTTAAGCTTTGCAGTAACCAGCTCTGCATACTTGGGCGGGGCGTTCAGTCCGGTGCCGATGGCGGTTCCACCCATATTGATCTCGCAGATCAAGGCTTTCGCTTCGCGTACACGCTCAATATCTTCGCCGACCATAACCGAGTAGGATGTGAATTCCTGACCGAGGGTCATGGGTACTGCATCCTGAAGCTGGGTGCGCCCCATTTTAAGGATATGTGAAAATTCTTTCCCCTTTGCTGCGAAGTTCGCCTGCAGATATTCCATGGACTCTATGAGTTGGTCCATCTTGGCGATAAGGGTTAGTCGCAGGCAGGTAGGGTATACGTCATTGGTGGACTGGGCCATGTTGACGTGAATATTGGGGTGCAGGTTATCGTATTCACCACGTTTGAAGCCGAGGTGTTCAAGGCCGATGTTAGCTATGACCTCGTTGGCGTTCATGTTGGTGGAGGTTCCGGCACCGCCCTGAATGATATCGACCACAAACTGGTCATGATGCTTGTCTGCCAGCAGTTCGTCACATGCAAAGACGATAGCTCTGGTCTTTTCCTCATCCAGCTTGCCCAGCTCATTATTGGTCAAAGCGGCGGCTTTTTTGATCTGGGCAAGAGAGTAGATTATGTGCGGATAGTGGGAGATGGGGATTCCGGTAATGCGAAAGTTCTCGGATGCCCTCATGGTCTGTGCCCCGTAAAGGGCATCTTCAGGAACTTCTTTCTGGCCTATGCAGTCATGCTCATTACGAAATTTCATTACTTTCTCCAAAGAATTGTATTGTGGTGTATTTCGGGGGAGAAAGTACCGCTGAAGAAAAGACGGCACTGTATTGCCCCCGTTAATTTTGTTTTAGCATATCGGCATGCGGGGTCAATACAACTATTTGAAATCTTTATTCAGACCGGTTGTTGTGAAAAAAGTTCCTTTTTTGTGAAAACAACGTTGATTTTAAAATGCGTAGCCGTTTTTGCCCTGATTTTTCGCTTTGTACATGGCTTCATCTGCAATACGGATAAGCTTTTCTTTTTCTTCACCGTTATCCGGGAAAATACTGATTCCTATACTTACTCCGATCCTGTAGACTTTTTCGCCTACGTAAAAAGGCGCGCGCATGGAGTCTATTATCCGTTGGGCGACCACTTCGATTTCAGCTATGGTTCCTACATCCTGTAATATAGAAATAAATTCATCGCCGCCGATGCGGGAAAGGGTGTCGCTGGTCCGCAGGCAGTCGCTGAAACGTCCGGCAACTTCTTTAAGTACAGTATCTCCAGCCATATGCCCCAGTTCATCGTTAACCTGTTTGAAGTTATCGAGATCAGCGTAGAGAATGGCAACTTTCATGCGGTTACGGTTGGCATGTGAAAGAGCTTGTTTTAAACGGTCATCAAAGAGGACTCGGTTTGGCAAACCGGTCAGATTGTCAAACATGGCCAGACGGCGCATGGTTTCCTCATGTTCTTTGCGTTCGGAAATATCCATGAGAAAACCGTCCATGCGAATAATGTTTCCATTTTCATCTTCGACTCCCATAATTGTTTCACTTGCCCAGAATGTAGAGCCGTCTCTGCGTTTTTGGCGGGCTTCAAAGTTGTTTGTCCGGCTAAATTTGTCGAGGATGGTCATTAACCGGTCCCGCTCTTCTGGGTGTACATAACAGTCCCGCGCAATATCGGTAATTTCAGTCAGGAAGGATTCTGATGAATTGTATCCGTAATATGCTGCCATCTGGCTGTTGGCGCTGATGAATTTACCCTGCGGTGTAGTTTGAAATATTCCAAGCGGTGCTGTAGTGACCAGAGCGCTGTAGTTCTCTTCAGCCTGTTTAAGAGCTTTTTCCTCATTCTTTCGGTCTGTAACATCAAGGATGAATCCGACCATGCTGTTTTCTTCTAGAAGAATAGTCCCTTTTTCAAAAACCCAGCGTTGACTGCCATCGCTACGGATGATGCGGTATTCATGTTCAAAGGATTTATTGTGGCTGAGGGCATTGCTGATTGCATTTTTCAATCCGGTGCGGTCTTCCGGATGCACCAGATCATAATACATGCTCTTTCCTCCCTTGAGAAAATTCTCAGGGTCAAATCCTGTAACTTTACGGATTTTGGAACTTATATAGTGCATTTCAAAAGGTTGGGAAATTTCACATTTGTAAATAATTCCCGGAGCATTTTTGGCGATGGCTCCGAAAACATTATCTTTGCTTTTTAACTCTTTGTTCTGACGGAGAAGCAGTTGCTGGGATCTGTGGTAGTAAAAGAAAAATACAACTGCGAAAAATAGCAGGGAAAGGAATACAAACATTGCTGCCCGCACAGCCTGTATGGAAGCCAATGAGCTTGTTGCATCGGTTTCGGGTGCGGAAAGGGCGACAACAAGTTTCATCTCTCCAAAACGAATAGAATGCCAGGCGACAAGCTTGCGCTCCACGTGTTTATCCCGCTTTACGGTAAAGGAGTATTCCCCGGTTCCGTATGGCTCGTGAAGCATGCGCGAATCTATCTTGATCAAATCCTGATAGCCTTTGTGGAGTGCAAATACGTTTTTTCCGACTATCTCGGTTTCCTGATCAAACAGGACAGTTCCTGATCCGTCGATAATGTATCCTGATCCGAATTTTCCGATTTGCAGCGGGCCGATATATTTGTCCGTAAGTTTATCCAGATCAATGACAATTGTGAGTATTCCTGAGAAATTGTTGTTCTCCCAGACCGGCATCAGCACCCCGGCAACATATATCTTATCTGCAGTTACTGGTTTCGGAGTAATGAATCCTGAACGCATGCCTGATACTGCGGAGTAATATTTTTCAGTCCATTCCTGTGCGATGCGATGTGCCTGTACTAATTCCGGTGAATTTATTTCAGAGGTTAATTCCCCCCCCTTTGCCGGGTTGAAGCTGATCAGGGTCAGGGAGGTTTGGTCCGTCTGTTTAATTTTGATGAGTTTTTTAATAGATTCTGAAGATCGGTTGCCTGCAATAAAATCAACCAGTGAGTAGTTAGCCAGCGTTGCGGACGATTCTATAATGTTTGCAAGTTTATCTTCTAAGGCAGTGGCGACCAGTTTTGCTTGCAGGGCCTGCTGTTCATTGAAGATCCTTTCTTGATCTTGAATGGACATAGTATCCAGCTTAATACAGATGTAGCTGGCTGCGGTCAGAATCATAATCAGGGGGATTATCAGCCTG
The DNA here is from genome assembly GCF_048612815.1 of Maridesulfovibrio pacificus (SeqCode). NCBI lineage: Bacteria > Pseudomonadati > Thermodesulfobacteriota > Desulfovibrionia > Desulfovibrionales > Desulfovibrionaceae > Maridesulfovibrio > Maridesulfovibrio pacificus (SeqCode). The sequence goes on along the minus strand of NZ_JBLZNE010000001.1, from coordinate 2,409,184 downwards.
AGTGGAATCCACTTTTTGAAGAAGTTGCTTTTCTTAGGTGCTAAAATCAATTCTATGCTCCGGCCCTGCAGTTCTGATTATTTCTTTGAACTTGAAATAGTTTTAAAGTTTTTATTCAACCCGTCTGCTACATAGACTGCAATTCCGCTCCAGATAAAGGCGAAAGTCACCAGCCGTGCAGAGGTGAATGGCTCTTCATATACAAAGACACCGAGCATCAGAGCCAGTGTGGGAGCTATGTATTGCATCATACCCAAGGTTACTAATCGCAACCTGCGCGCTCCATGGGCAAAAAAGATGAGTGGCAAAGATGTGGCGGCACCTGCTCCAAGTAGCAGGAGATTATCCATAAGGCTGATTTTATATATACTTATTTCTCCTGAAAAAGCCAGCCATAGTAGATAAATCGCAGATAATGGGGCAAGCACGGCTGTTTCCACAAATAGGCCCGGAAGGGACTCCACTTTCATCACTTTACGGACCAGTCCGTAAAAGGCGAATGAAACAGCTAACGTTAGAGCTATATAAGGAATGTGCCCGAAATCAATTATAGAATAGGCTACTCCGCACGCAGCGAGGATGATGGCGGTGACTTGAAGGCGGTTCAATCTTTCTTTCATGAAAATGAATCCGAGCAGGGCATTCATCAGCGGAGTCATATAATAGCCCATACTGGTGTCCACCACATGGTCATGATTGACTGCCCATATATAAACGAACCAGTTTGTCCCTATGAGACAACTGCTTATGGTCAACAGAATTTTACCTTTTTTGTCCGCAAAGGCGCTCTTTACTTCCGGCCAGCGTTTTTTGCAGGAAAGTAGGATCGCTACAAAAAAGAGTGACCAGACAATTCTGTTGCAGAGGAGTTCAAGTGCGGGGACTTCTTCCAGGGTTTTCCAGTAAACAGGGAGCAACCCCCAGAGGATGAATGCCGCAGCGGCATAGAATATACCGTCATGAGTGTCTTTATTCATTTTTCCCGGTCCGTAATAATTAATTGAGGCGGGAAAGATATTCCATTACCTGTGCGGTTGCAACAAACATTATAGTAATACTGCAACTGGGATTGAATTAAGTGCTGATGTCAATGCAGAGTATAGGAGACTTGGGGGTGTCGTTCATTTTTGTGGAAACAGTGACGCAATTGTTTCCCGAGGCAAGTGATATGTATGGGGCTGTGGTATGCCATTGGTTGCCTGTTTTAATAGTCAGGTAATATTCTTTCAGAGAGTGGTCAGCCCCTACTGGAGCAGGCTGGTATATGAGCCGTCTGTTTTTTTTGAGCTTGTAGGGATTGCAGATGGTTTCGGAAACCTGAATGCCGTTGGTGTCCAGAATGTAGGCACACTCGATGTTTGTGTTTTCAGTAATGAAGGCTGAAAGTGCGGAATCCAGTGTCCCGGTGGTGCCGTTCATCAATGCATCACGTAGCTTCGCGGCCATTCTTTTGTAACTGTTTTCCATTATTTTCTGGCGGTTTAATTTTTCCAGAACATGGGTTTTAAAGCGTGAAGCCAGATATTTTACCGGAGCCATATCTGTATTGATGGCCATGGCTGCCGGTGCCGGTTTGCTGAAGAAATAACCCTGAAACACATCAATGCCGAGGCTCATCAGGGTAAGGGCTTCCTCAACGGTTTCAATTCCTTCGGCCAAAGGCAGGCTACCTGTTCTTTCTGCAAGGCTGATCAGGGAGCGGGTTACTTCCATATTATGAAATTTTCTATTGATATCAGTAATGAGGGAACGGTCTATCTTGATTATGTCCGGCTTTAGTGAAGGTATGCGGTCAAGGTTGGAATGTCCTGTCCCCACATCATCAAGGGCTATGAGAAAGCCGTGTTCACGGGATTTTGCAACAAAAGCTGAGAGAGCTGCGTCGTTGCCCGCTTTGGATTCGATTATTTCAAGGACGACATTCCCAACGGGGATGGAACATTCTTCGACCATCTTTCCGGTCAGCCCGTAATTGAATGTTTTTTCGTTGATAATAGCTGCATCAATATTAACCGACAGGAGCAGTGAACGATCTGTTCTAGAAATGGGTGCGAACGTTTCAAAAGCTTTTCTTCTGCATGCCCGGTCAAGTTTGGTCAGGGTTTCAAGGTCCTCACACATATTGAAAAGTGTGAACGGAGGGATGCTTTCCCCGGTACGGGGATTGATAGCTCGGGTCAGGGCCTCAAAACCTAACAATCCTTTGCGGTTCATGGAGATAAGCGGCTGCAGTACTGTAGTTAAACTATCATTTTCGATGAGTTCATTAATGGAAAAATCGGGAGTAGTTTTCATAGGAGCAGTCGCTTTGTTGTGTGTTTACAGTTGGTTCTATTCTGTTAACACGGACGCGAAGTGGAACCAAAGAGTATTTTAAGTCGAATTTTTTTAAAAAAGCGGCCGAAAGGGTGGGAAGTCCCTTTCGGCCGGTGAGGTCCGATGGAGGTGGTCATCGGACTGGGCCGGGTTTAACTGCCGATGATAAACCCGGCCTGTGCTGTACACTAATTGGGGTTAGAGTGATATGTGCCTATGTTTTGTGTGGCTAGAGTGATTCTTCGCCTGTTCTGATTCGGATGGTCCGGTTCAGGTCCTGCACGAAGATGACACCGTCACCTTCTTTACCTGTCTGGGCACCGGTCTTGATAGCTTCCAGTGCTCCTTCGAGTTTGGATTCGTCCAGACCGATCTCGATGCGAACTTTTTTGAGAAGGTTAACTTCCATTACTACCCCGCGGTATGTTTCGGTGAATCCTGCTCCCCGGCCGGAACCGAGGATGTTGGTTACCGACATGGAGTAGATGCCTTTGGCGTAGAGAGCCTGTTTTACCGGGGTAAGGCATTCGGGCCTGATGTATGTGATGATGAGTTTCATTATATTATTCCTCTCTTTGTGATGGTTGGACTATTCGTTGGAGAAGATCTGGAAGCCGTTGTAGGATTCCATGCCGTGCTCGCTGATGTCGAGACCCTTCATTTCTTCTTCCGCAGTAACCCTGATGCCCATCACGGCCTTGGCGATGGAGAAGGCGAGGTAGCCCATTCCAAATGCCCAGATAAAGCAGACTACGATACCGATGATCTGGGTGGTAAGGATTCCGAATCCACCGCCGTAGAAGAGGCCGCCTGTTCCATCGTTAAGTGCGGGAGAGGTGAAGAGACCACAAGCCAGAGTTCCCCAAGCGCCGCATACACCGTGTACGGAAACCGCACCAACCGGGTCGTCGATTTTCAGTATTTTATCAATGAACTCGATAGAGAGAACTACCAGCACACCAGCGATAAGTCCGATAACGATAGAAGCTGCGGGAGTTACTGTTGCACAGGGAGCGGTAATACCGACCAGACCAGCCAGCGCGCCGTTACAGGTCATGGAGATATCGGGCTTGCCGTATTTGAACCATGAGGTGAACATTGCGCCGAGGGTACCCGCACAGGCGGAGAGGCTTGTGGTTACTGCGATAAGGCCGATGGAACCGTCTGCTGTTGTGGTGGAACCGGGGTTGAATCCGAACCAGCCGAACCAGAGGATAAAAACACCCAGAGATGCCAGCGGAATGTTGTGGCCGGGGATAGCTTTTGCTTTGCCGTCCGCAGTGTATTTACCTATACGGGGCCCGAGGATCATGGCACCGGCCAGAGCGATCCATCCACCTACGGAGTGAACTACGGTAGAGCCTGCGAAGTCCATGAAGCCCATGCCTTCAAGCCAGCCTGCGCCTGAATCTCCAAGCCAGAGGGAGCCCCATGCCCAGTGTCCTGATATAGGATAGATAAGTCCGGTTACGATACATGTTACTAGGATATAGCTGCTGAATTTAGTACGCTCTGCAATGCCGCCGGATACAATAGTGGCAGCGGTTGCCGCGAATACAGACTGGAAGAACCAGAAAGTGAGAGTCCACTGCGCATCCGGGTCGGTGAGCCCTGTTCCTGCAAGAGAAAAGCCGGATGTGCCGATAAATCCGCCTGCATCAATCCCGAACATGAGGCCGAATCCGAGCAGGAAAAAGATGATTGATCCAGTGGAAAAATCGAGAAAGTTTTTCATCAGGATGTTACCCGCACTCTTTGCGCGGGTGAATCCTGCTTCAACGCATGCAAAACCTGCCTGCATGAAAAATACGAGGATCGCCGCGAGAAGTGTCCAGAGAATGTTGCCGTGTGTCTGGGACATGGCTTCTTCCGCTGCAAATGCCGCGGAAGGTGCTGCCAGGAGCATGAGAGTTGCGAGGGCCGGAACTTTGCGGCCTGCCATTGAACGTTTGGTAGTCATACAGTCCTCCTTAGGGATGTTGATTGCTTCAAGGATAAGTTTCTTTAAGCATGGACTGTGCCAAACGTTTAAGTGTTTGAAAATACTGTATAAATACTGGATTAACCCAAAAATATTGATTACAAAAATGTATTTTTGAACTTTTTTGTCGTATTTGAGTAGGGTGAAAATTACAAAAAGGTAAACTATGTGCTCGGGTGTGTTGTTTAAGTTGAGAGAAATTAACAATCAGTGTTTATTATATTAATGATGATAAAAAAATAAATAAAGTTGTTGACAATTTTTTCAGGACCCGGTTAAGTAGCTCTTATGCAGACTTTCAACACCCTAGGCACTGGCCTCTCTTACTTTTTTTACTTTTTTTATTTTTGGTGCACCCACGCTTGTGGTCGGGTGGAGGTTTGCTTGTACAAAAAGTAAAAAAAGAAACATAGCAAACGACCTCTACGAAAGGGCCGCAGGCGAAGAATCGCCGGCGGCCCTTTTTTTTTAACGGGTCGCCAAAAGGGAAGCGGATCTTGGAGAATCTAGAGGCAAACTTCAGGAGAAATTAAAATGCAGATTGGAAAAAGCGTAAGAATGGAGCGGATAATAAACCGCAATACAGGCCGGACCATCGTTGTTCCCATGGACCATGGTATAAGTGTCGGGCCGCTCAAGGGACTTCGATCCATGCGAAGGGCGGTTAACGATATGGTCAAGGGAGGAGCCAACGCCGTGCTCATGCACAAAGGCCTTGTTCGCTGCTCCCACCGTGAAGAGGGCGGCGACGTCGGCCTCATCGTTCATCTCTCCGCCTCCACCTGTCTTTCCCCCCTCCCCAATAAAAAAACTCTCGTCGGTACTGTTGAAGACGCACTTCGCCTCGGTGCAGATGCTGTTTCCGTTCACGTTAATCTCGGTGATGAAGCCGAATCACAGATGCTTTCCGATCTTGGTGAAGTTGCTTCCGCCGCTACCAGCTGGGGTGTTCCGGTTCTGGCAATGGTTTACGCTCGCGGCCCTCAGATCAAAGACGAATTCGATCCCGAAGTTGTGGCCCACTGCGCCCGCGCAGGTGAAGAGCTTGGTGCTGATATCGTAAAAGTACCCTACACCGGCGATGTTGAAACTTTCAAAGACGTGGTTGAAGGCTGCTGTATTCCAGTAGTAATCGCCGGAGGTCCCAAGCTCGATTCCACCCGCGATTTCCTGCAGATGGTTTCAGATTCCATCGAAGCAGGCGGTGCCGGACTTTCCGTTGGCCGTAATGTCTTCCAGCATGAAAACCGCGTTAAACTGGTAGAAGCCCTGCACATGATCGTTCACCAAGATGAAACTGTAGATAATGCTCTCGCGCACATCGGCGAATAGTTTAGGAACAGGAAAATGAAAAAGATTATATTCAAAGCGATCCCTTTTGATAAAAAGCTTCTCAGCCTTGCACTCGAGTCCGGAGTAGATGCCATCCTTACTTCTCCTGAAGACAAGGAGACCGTTGAATCCCTCGGGCGAGTATCTGTAATTACTCCGGAAGAAATGCCCTGCGTAGCTATCACCGAAAAGGCAGACGAAGCAGTTGCTGTTGATCTTGACAAAAAAGGCAAAAGTGTTTGTCTCGCCGCAGGCTGGGAGATTATCCCGGTTGAAAACCTGCTTGCCCAGATTGATGCCCTTGCCCTTGAAGCTGAATCTCTTGACCGCGCAAGACTTGCCGCATCGGTCATGGAGCGTGGTGCAGATTCAATCGTAGTAACTCCCGAAGGCGCTGCTGATCTTAAGCAGATTGTAGCCGAACTGAAACTCTCGCAGGGTAAGATGGAACTCCAGAAAGCAACCGTAACCAGCATTGAATCCGCAGGTCTGGCCCACAGGGTCTGTGTGGATACCACTTCCAAACTCAAGAAAGGACAGGGTATCCTTACCGGAAATTCTTCCGCCTTCACCTTTCTCGTGCATGCTGAAACCGAATCCAACCCTTACGTAGCCGCACGTCCTTTCAGAGTGAATGCCGGGGCTGTTCATGCCTACGCTCTCACTCCCGGTGACAAGACCTGCTATCTCGAAGAACTGCGTTCCGGCACCGAAGTATTGGTTGTGGATAAAAGCGGCGAGACTTCCGTAGCAGTTGTCGGACGCAGCAAACTTGAAGTTCGTCCCATGCTGCTGATCACCGCCGAGGTCCAGACCCCTGAAGGTCCGGTTTCCGGTAAGGTTTTTCTCCAGAACGCTGAAACCATCAGAGTTGTAAGCGGTGACGGTGAACCTGTAAGTGTGGTAACATTGAAAGAAGGCGATGAAGTTCTTTGCCGTATTGATGAAGCGGGCCGCCATTTCGGCATGCGCATCAAAGAAGAAATTTCAGAGGATTAATAATAAAATGTCACAGTCCAGCAAAAAAAATCTTGGCGATCTGCGAGTGGAAATTGATTCCCTCGACAGTGATATTCTTGAGCTTCTCAACAAGCGTGCCGCTGCGTCTCTCGCAGTTGGAGCCATCAAGGCCGGATCATCTGACCAGATTTTCAAGCCTTTCCGGGAGCAGGAAGTACTGCGCGGTCTAATTAAGCGCAATCCCGGAACTCTCCCCCCTGAGCACCTTGAAGCAATTTATCGCGAAATTATTTCTTCCTCCCGCAGGCTGCAAAGGCCTGAGCGAGTGGTCTATCTAGGCCCCGAAGGGACATTTTCATATTTTGCCGGGCTACAGCATATGGGACGTCAGGCTGACCTGCTCCCTAAAAACAATTTTGAAGATATTTTTGTGGCCGTTTCCAAGGGCGAAGCCGACCTCGGCATAATCCCCCTTGAAAATTCGCTCAAGGGAACGGTCGGGCAGAACGTTGATCTGTTCATGCGCTACCCGGTTTTCATTCAGGCCGAGCTGTATCATCGCATCAGCCACGGGCTTATGACCAAGGGTGTCGACATCAGCGAGATCAAAACGGTCTACTCACACTCCAAGGCACTAGAGCAATGCACCGGATGGCTTCGTGCCAATATGCCCGGTGCAGAGCTCGTGTCTGTAGAGTCCACTGCCAAGGCTGCCCAGATGGTTGCTGAAAGCGATGAACCTGCAGCCGCAGTAGGACATTTAAAACTGGCTAATCTTTTCGGTCTGCATGTAGTAGCAGAGGCCATCGAAGATTTGCCGGACAACTGGACCCGTTTCCTGATCATCGGCCCCAAGCCAGGACAGGAAGATAAGCGTGACAAAACCTCGCTTCTTTTCACCACCCCGGACCGTCCCGGTGCACTTGTGGAAGTCCTTAATGAGCTTTCCGGTCATGATATAAACATGACTAAGCTTGAGTCCCGTCCTGCTCTCGGTGAAAAGTGGAAGTATATGTTTTTCGTTGACCTGCAAGGTGACCTCGGGGCTGAAGAACACGCTTCACTCATCGAAGATCTCAAAGCGCGCTGCCTGACTTTTAAAATACTCGGCAGCTACCCCGCAGGTTCTCAAGACGGCAGTAAGATTTAAATAAAATTTCAAAAGACTGGAAACAGTCAGGATATATAAAATGACTTCTGAAAACGTAATCATAATTAAAGCTCCCTCGTCCAAGTCGCTTTCGCACCGTGCGCTAATTGCCGGTGCATTGTCTGAGGGAACTACTGTTGTTCTTGATCCTCTCGACAGTAATGACATCAACCGGACCATGGATTGCCTGACAACCATGGGCGCGAAATTTAATATTGATGGAACTGCCACTACCGTAACCGGTATGGATGGCGGTCCCAAGGGCGGCGTCAAGGAACCTGCTGTTCTGGAAATGCGTGATTCCGGCACTACCTGCCGTTTGATCACTGCTCTCGCCGGTGCAGGTAAGGGACTTTTCAGGGTACAGGGTACACCGCGTATGCATGACCGTCCTATCGGTGCTTTGACCAGCGCACTGGAATCACAGGGGACCAAGGTGACCTTCTCCGATAAGAATGGTTACCCTCCGGTGACACTTGAAGCTTTCGGTTTCAAGGGTAAGCAAATGGATATTTCCCTTGAGGAATCCAGCCAATACCTTTCCGGTTTGCTGCTCGGCGCACCGCTCGCCGATGAAACAACCATCATCAATGTAATCGGTGAGAAAGCTGTTTCATGGCCTTATGTGGCTCTGACCCTCAATGTAATGGAAGATTTCCGAGTAAAGTTTGAGGTTCAGGCCAAGAAAGACGGTGTATGGAAAAAGACAAACTGGAGAAAGGTCGAGAAGGTTGTTCCCGGCGAAATACGTTTCGTAGTTGAGCCTTCCAAGTTTGACCGCGATGAATACCGCGTTGAAGGTGACTGGTCGAATGCTTCCTACTTTCTCGCTGCCGGGGCCGTAGGTAACAATCCTGTTAAGATTGAAGGAATGAACGTAAATTCCCTTCAAGGTGACAGGGCAATCATGTACATCCTTGAATCCATGGGCGCGAAGATCGAAAGTGACGATCACAGTGTGACTGTTTACCCCTCCAAGCTGCACGGCGTTGAGGTGGACATGAGCAAGTGCCCTGATCTGGTGCCCACCGTGGCTGTTGCTGCCGCCTTTGCGGACAGCCCGACTACCATCACCAATGTGGCCCACCTGCGCATCAAGGAATGTGATCGCCTCGAAGCAAGTGCTGCCGAAGTCATGCGTGCAGGCGGCAAGGCCGAGATTACCGATGATTCCATTACCATTATCCCGGCCCCTCTCAAGAAGGGCGAACGCATAATCTTCGATACCTATGATGATCACCGCCTTGCCATGTGTACTGCGATTTTCGCTATGGCGGGTATTGAATCAATTCCGGCTGAACCCGGATGTGTTGCAAAATCTTTCCCCGGTTTCTGGGATGAATGGGAAAAAATTAAAAAAGGAAACGGTTGTTAGTCATGGAGTGCGAGTTTGAGAAAATACATAGCGTAGCCATCATCGGGTCCCGGGGCCAGATGGGGGGCTTCCTCGCGCTCACTGCCGAACGGGCCGGACTGATGGTCTACCGTTTTGACACTCCGCTCGACGAGGAAAAGATGGCCCGCCGTCTGCCGGATACCGATCTGGTTATTCTGTGCATTCCGGTGACGGTTATGGATGAGGTCCTGCCCGTGGTTATTCCGCACTTGAAAAAGGGTGCGATCCTATCTGATGTCGGTTCGGTCAAAGGACGTCCTGTACAGCAGATGCTTCGTGCCTATGATGGTCCCGTGGTCGGTACACATCCCTTGTTCGGACCGGTGATTCCTACCGATTTTGATCCCACTGTGGCTCTTGTTGCCGAGCGTGAAGAAGACCGTCCTGCCATGCTGGCTGTGAAGGATTTCTTTGAACGTCTCAATTTCGGTGCTTTTGAATCTTCTGTTGAAGAGCACGATAAAGCTATGGCTATGATTCAGGCCCTGAACTTCAGTTCCACAATTGCATTTCTGGCCTGTTCCCGCGAAATTCCCAATATTAAAAAATTTGTGACCCCGTCTTTCAAGCGCAGACTCGAATCAGCGCGTAAGATGGTTACTCAGGACAGCGATCTATTCGGCACTATTACTGATGCCAACCAGTACAGTCAGGAAGCGACTCGTCTGTTCCGTTCTTTCCTCTCTTTGGCTGCCGCAGGTGATATGGACCTGCTTGCAGACCGTGCTTCTTGGTGGTGGCGTGACAACAATACCTAGGGAGAAGTGCATCTAAAAAAGATAAAGACCGCGTTCTCCCGGAACGCGGTCTTTTTTTTATATATAAAATTGGTGTGAGCGATTACAATAAGTTGTTGAAAAAGCACCATCTGCGGCGTTGCTGCAAAAAGTTTAAATCCTCACGTATTTAGATACGCTTCGGCCTTAAACTTTAATTGCGCCTTGCATCTGGCACTTTTTGAACAACTTATTAATAAATACTAACCGGATACGGAGAAATTCAAGATGAAGATTGAACTAACTCAGTACGGCAAATGGTTGCCTGCTGATACGCAGACTCCGATCAGTCTGTATCTAGGCTTGGTCGGTGATGCGCCGGGAATTCTATTGGAAAGTGCCGAGGTTGACGGACGACTAGGACGTTACAGCCTTATCGCTTGGGATTTCAGGCTCAAGCTGTCACCTGTGCGCGGTAAGCTTTCCGTGGAATGTGCTGATTCAAGGCTTGCCGGATTGGCAACTTATTCGGGCATGGATTTTCTGGAGGGTATGCGTGCGGTCATGAAGGCCCTGCACCTGAAAGCCCAGCCGGAAGTCGGCGAACTTCCCGCCCTGACCCGTGGTCTTTACGGAACACTGGGTTACGGTATTGCCGGAATGCTGGAGCCGAAGCTCAAAGACAAGCTGCCCGCTGATGAAGCTGAGGTCCGCTTGGCTCTGCCCGGACGGGTGGTTCTCTTCGACCATCTCAAGCACAGCTGTTGCTTCCTTTCCCTTGATAAGGATGATGCTCCTGAATTTACACCACCTGTTTTCGGTGCCGTGTGCGAACCGACCAAGGTTGGTGATCCGGTAGCAGTTCCGGGTAAGGAAAAATACATGGAAGGGGTCAATAAAGTTAAGGATCTCATTGCCGAGGGCGAGTGCATTCAGGTGGTTCTTTCCACCCGTTTCTCCGCTCCTTTCAGCGGTGATTCCTTTGATCTTTATCGCCGCCTGCGTCAGGCCAACCCCTCGCCGTTCATGTTCTATATGAAGTTCAGCCGTGAGGAAATCCTGCTTGGTTCCTCCCCTGAACTGATGGCTCGTTGCGATAAAGGGAGATTGGAAGTTCGTCCCATCGCCGGAACCCGTCCGCGAGGCAAAGATGCTGCCGGAGACCGCAAGTATGCCGAAGAGCTGCTCGCTGATCCGAAAGAAATCGCGGAACACGTCATGTTGGTCGATCTTGGCCGCAACGACCTTGGACGTATCGCCAAACCCGGTACCGTCAGTGTCGAAAAATTCAAGCAGATTGAATATTTCAGCCATGTCATGCACATCACTTCCTATGTGGAAGCCGATCTGCGTGATGATCACGATGCAATCGATGTGCTGCAGGCGACCTTCCCGGCGGGAACCCTTTCCGGTGCTCCGAAAATCAGGGCTATGGAAATCATTTCCGAAATTGAGGAAGTTCCGCGCGGTCCTTACGGCGGCTGCATCGGTTTCATCGGTCTGGATAAGGATTCCGTGAACCTTGATACCGGTATCACCATTCGTTCCATGTGGATTCGCGACGGCAAGTGCCATTGGCAGGCCGGGGCCGGAATCGTCTATGATTCCGATCCTGAAATGGAATGGAAGGAGTGCAACAACAAGGCAAGGGTTCTTAAGGAAATTCTGCAGTCGGAGGGCGGTGATGTTTTTACTCGTAGATAATTTTGATTCATTTACCTTCAATCTGGTGCAGGCGTTCCAGCAGCTTGGGGCTGATCCTCTGGTTTTGCGCAATGACCGTGAGGAAATCCTAGAGCTTGCAGAGTCCGGCAAACTGGAGCGGGTCTGCCTTTCCCCCGGTCCCAGTAATCCGGAAAACGCAGGGCTGTCCCTTGAATTCCTTTCTCGTCTGCCCAAGGAGATTCCGGTGCTCGGCGTCTGCCTCGGTCATCAGACTTTAGGTCATTTTGCCGGGGCATCAGTAGTCCGCGCCGGAAGGATCATGCACGGTAAGACTTCCGATGTTCATCACAAGAACGAAGGTATTTTCACTGGTCTGGATAACCCGTTCAATGTCTGCCGCTACCATTCTCTGGTGGTCAATGTTGATGAAGCACCGGATATGCTGGAGCTGACCGCATGGACTGATCAGGATGAAGTAATGGGCCTTCGCTACAAGGACCGCCCGTGGACAGGGTTGCAGTTCCATCCCGAATCAATTTTGACCCCGGATGGACCGAAGCTGCTGAAGAACTTCTTGGACGGAAATATCTAGCTCTATCATTATATATAGAAGGAAATAAAAATGTCACAGATAATAACCGAAACGCTGACCGCACTTTCTTCCGGTCAGGACCTGACCACAGAACAGGCCGATGCAGTATTTGAGGAACTCTTTTCCGGTGAAATGACCAATGCTCAGGCCGGTGCGCTGCTCATGGGACTGAGAACCAAGGGCGAAAAAGCAGTGGAAGTTGCGGCGGGTGTGCGCGCAGCTCTGCGTGAAGCCAAGCTGGTCAAGGGTATTAACAGTAAATGCATCGATACTTGTGGTACAGGAGGTGACGGTACCAACAGTTTCAACTGTTCCACTGCGGTGGCGATTTATCTTGCGGATATGGGCTATCTGGTTACCAAACACGGCAACCGGGCGGTTTCATCTTCCTGCGGTTCTGCGGATGTGCTGGAAGATTTGGGTGTTTCGCTGGGAACCACAGTGAACGAAGCCCGCGAAGTGCTGCTGCGGGATAAATTTGTGTTCATGTTTGCCCCGAATTACCACCCGGCCTTTGGAAAAATAGCTCCCATCCGTAAAGAATTGGGAATTCCGACCTTGTTTAACCTCATGGGTCCCCTGTTGAACCCCGCACGTCCCACCCACCAGATTCTGGGCGTTGGCAGACCGGAAATTCTGCGTCTCATGGCTGAAGTGCTGGTGCTGACCAATGTGGAAAAGGCGTATGTTATTCATGGCGCGGGCAACTTTGATGAATTGACTCCGTTTGGTGTGAACGATGCGATTCTTGTGGAGAACGGTAAACTTAACGAAGTTAAGATTGATCCTGCTGATTATGGATTCGCAGCAGCCAAGCCTGAAGATGTTGCTGTTAAGGATCGTCCTGAAGCTCTGGCAGCTATCCGTAAGGTTCTGGCTGGAACAGCACCGCAGGCCATGCTTGATATGGTTGCGCTGAACCTCGGCGCGGCAATTTCCATTCTTGATGGTGTGTCTTTGGAAGAGGGCATGGCAAAAGCCAAGGCCAAAGTCGCCAAGGGCGTGGATAAGGAATATTAGGTCATGCTCGATAAGTTCAGAAAAGCAAAACAGGCCGAGCTGGATATGCTGGCGAATATGCAGGCAGAAGGAAGAAAGTTTACTCCATATGCGGGGGAACGGGCTTCTTTTGCTGATGCTATCCGTCGTGATGAATCCGGGCTTAAGGTCATTGCCGAGTATAAGCGTGCTTCTCCGTCCAAGGGTGATATTAACCTCGGTCTGAGTGCAGCGGATGTTGCCAAGATGTACGCTGCCGGAGGTGCTTCGGCCATCTCCGTGCTTACCGAAGAAGAATACTTCAAGGGCAATCTCAGCTACCTCGATGAAATTAAACCCAGCGGATTGCCTATGCTGCGTAAGGATTTTCTTACCGATCTGATGCAGATTGAGCAGACTTTGGCTACTCCGGCTTCGGCGCTTTTGGTCATCGTGCGTATGTTTGAGGATGACGGTTATCTTAAGGAAATGATCGAGCAAACTCATGCCGCAGGGATTGATGCAGTGGTTGAGGCTTTTGACGATGTTGATCTCAAGCGGGCCAAGCAGGCCGGAGCGCGAATCATCCAGATCAATAACCGCGATCTTGATACTCTCGGCATCGATATGGATCGGTCTGTTGAATTCATCAAGCTCAAGGAAGAGGGCGAAATCTGGATCTGCGCCAGCGGAATAAGTGAACCTGAAGATTGCGCACAGATGAATGAATTGGGCTACGATACCGTGCTTATCGGCACCTCAATTATGTCCAGTCCTGATCCACAGGCCAAGCTTGCTGCGCTGGTGGCTGGAGGCCGGTCATGAGCCTGTTAGTCAAAGTTTGCGGAATGACTTCCAAAGAAGACGCGACTATGTGTGAACAATTGGGCGCGGATTTTTTAGGATTCATTTTCCATCCTTCCAGCCCGCGTAACGTGGATGCAGCTTTTGCTCGTTCCGTCAAAACTGATGGAGCTAAAAAGGTCGGTGTCTTCGTGAAGCAGAGTGCAACGGAAGTGATCGAAACTTTGAAAAACGGTCAGCTCGATTTTGCTCAATTGCACGGTGGACAGAATGAGGAATTCTGTAAAGCTGTGGGCAAAGACCGGGTTATCAAAGTTCTCTGGCCTCAGAAGTACGATTCGGTAAAAGAGTTTCAAGCGGACATTGACCGTTTTGCTCCTCATTGCACTTACTTGCTTTTCGATGCCGGAAAATCCGGAGGCGGGCATGGCGTTGCAATGGAATTTGAAGTGTTCAAAGGTGTAAGCATTCCGGTTCCATGGTTGCTGGCAGGAGGTCTTTCAGCAGAAAATCTGAAAGAAGCGTTGGATACAGCAAAACCAAACGGGGTTGATCTCAATTCCGGTGTGGAATCTGAACCGGGTAAAAAAGATAAAAATAAACTGGGCAAAGCTTTCGAAGTCATAGCTCAATAACGATTTGTCATACAAAGCGGCGAAGCCTACTAAAAGTTTTTGGGATTCTTAAACCCTTTTTACAAAAAGGATTTAAGGCCCCCGGCAGGGTCGCCGAAGGCAAATAAAAATAAGGAAAGGATCATGAAACGAGGATATTTTGGTGATTACGGCGGACAGTTTGTACCTGAACTGCTCATGCCGCCGCTGCTTGAGCTTGAAGAGGCCATGGAAAAGATCATGAAATCTGACGAATTCCAGCAGGAATTCACCCGCCTTCTTAAAGATTTTGTCGGTCGTCCCACCGCACTGACCCATTGCGCGAATATTTCCCGCGAACTGGGATTCAACCTCTGGCTCAAGCGTGAAGACCTTGCTCATACCGGAGCACATAAGGTTAACAACACTGTTGGGCAGGCTCTTTTAACTAAGATGATGGGCAAGCCCATGCTTCTGGCTGAAACAGGAGCCGGACAGCACGGTGTTGCAACCGCAACCGCAGCCGCTCTTCTTGATCTTGACTGTGAAATTTACATGGGCGCTCTGGACGTGAAACGTCAGTCTCATAACGTGCGCCGTATGGAACTTCTGGGCGCTAAATGTGTGCCTGTGGAATCCGGCACCCAGACCCTGAAGGACGCTATCAACGCCGCGCTGCGTAAATGGATCGCTGATCAACAGACCACCCATTACTGCTTCGGTACTGCTGCAGGGCCGCATCCCTTCCCGCTGCTGGTTCGTGAATTTCAGGCAATTATCGGGCGTGAAGCCAAGGCCCAGTTCAAGGAAAAAATAGGTGAACTGCCTTACATGGTCGTAGCCTGCGTGGGCGGCGGTTCCAATGCGATTGGTATGTTCCACGAATTTGTGCAAGAAAAATCAGTTAAAATAGTAGGTGTTGAGGCTGCGGGTACCGGAGAACCGGGCTGCACCAACTCCGCACCCATCAACCTCGGAACTCCCGGTGTTCTGCACGGTATGAACACCTTGCTGCTCCAGACTGAGGAAGGACAGATTTTACCTTCCCATTCCATTGCTCCAGGTCTTGATTATCCCGGCGTAGGTCCTGAACATGTTCACCTGCATGCAACCGGCCGTGCCCAGTACGGCACAGTCAACGACCATCAGGCTCTGAAAGCATTTCAGATGCTTTGCCGCAGGGAAGGCATTCTGCCCGCGCTGGAAAGTTCCCATGCCGTTGCCTGGGTTTTGGAAAACAGGGATTCCATCCCCAAAGATGCTAACGTCATAGTCAACCTGTCCGGTCGCGGCGACAAGGACATGGGCATTCTTGAAGATTACCTCGCTGAGCATGGAGTATAGGGGAGCAATAAAAATGAGTATTACCAAACTTGCAGATAAAATTAATGAGGCTAAAGCAGAAGGCCGTCTCGGCCTGATTCCGTTTCTGCCCGGTGGATATCCCAACCGTGATCAGTTCTGGAAAGAAATTCTCGAACTTGATGAGCACGGTGCGGATGTAATTGAAATCGGTATGCCTTTTTCCGATCCCGTGGCTGACGGCCCTGTGGTCGAGGCCGCGTCACTGAAGTGCCTTGAAGACGGCATCAACCTTAAGTGGATTCTGGCTGGGCTTTCAGAGCATCGCGCGAAGATCAGTGCCGGTGTTCTGCTCATGGGGTACTATAATCCGGTGCTGCAATACGGACTGGAGGAATTTGCCAAGGATGCCAGTGCAGCCGGGGTAAACGGGCTGATCATTGCCGACCTGCCTTATGAGGAAGGTGTGGAGTTCCGCGATCTGCTTGCAAAGTATGATATCGCACTGATTCCGCTGGTCGGCCTGAATACCGAAGCGGATCGAATGGCTCTTTACTCCAAGGGCGGCAACGGTTTCTGCTATTACGTTTCCGTTCTGGGCACTACCGGAGGAACAGCTACGTTGCCTGAAGAAATCAAGCAGGGCCTCGCCAAGGCACAGGAAGTCTTCGATATTCCGGTGGCTCTCGGGTTCGGCTTGAAAGAACCGTCCCAGCTCAAGGAGCTTGAAGGGCTTGTCGATGCGGCTGTGTTCGGTTCCGCGCTGATCAAGCATATTGATTCCGGCAAGAGCAGTGCAGAGTTTATGAAGGTCTGGAAATAAGATATAAAGAATCCCGGTAGATTTTATCTACCGGGATTCTTTTTTGGGAGAACACTAATGTCACAAGATGAATTTACTCGTAAGGCAAAGGAATGGGATAGCAATCCTGAACGCAAACGCATCGCGGACGAATTTGCAGCCGCAGTGGAAAAGGCGATTGATTTCAAGGCTGAAAGTGAAGTTCTCGATTTCGGATGCGGGACCGGACTGGTTGGTTTGCGGTTCGGCAGAAGAGTTAAGACTCTCTATGCGCTCGATACATCCGCTGCCATGCTTGATATGCTTAATGCGAAAACTCAGAATGAAGATTTCGGTAATGTGCGTGTGATTCCTGTCGCTCTGCATGAAGCTGGTCTCAGGGAAGGTTCGCTTGATGCAATATTCACTTCCATGGCTATGCACCATGTTGAGGACCTGCCGGAAGTGCTGGGGCTGATGGCTAAGCTGTTAAAGAAGGGCGGCAAGCTGGTAATCGGGGAACTTCTGCCCGAAAACGGCAGTTTTCACGGCGACAATGTTGTGCCCTACAATGGGTTCGAACCTGATGAACTGGCCGCAATAGTCACAAATGCCGGGTTCTCTGCCGTGCAGCATCACGAACACGGCATCTATAACAAGCCGGATAAGGAAGGCGTTGTACGTCAGTACGGAACTTTTGTGCTGGTGGGGCAGAAGTAGGGGCCTACCCCTCCAAATACCCCCGCTCAATCATTCCGGCTTCATCCTTGAAGCAGCCCATGGCAGTGAGCATGGGCTTGAAACCAAGTTTTTCGTAGAATCCCTCTTTGCCCGGGACAGCGTAGAGGATGACGCTGACTGATTCTAGTTTTTCCATCATGGCGGTCATCATTTTTTTGCCGAGTCCATGGGATTGGTATTCGGGAAGGATACACAGGTCATAGATTGCGGCCTGAAATTCTCCATCGCTGATTGCGCGGGCAAAACCTATGAATTCGGTGCCGTCCTTGGCAAAGCAGACCAGTTCGCTGTTTGCTGCTGCCCGGGACAGTTTCTTCGGTTCGCGGGTGCCGAGAGGGGCTTTTTCAAATATTTCTGCTACTTTTTGCCAATCAATATTTTTCAGTTCGAAGCTCAGGGTGATGCTCATTGGATTTTCTCTCTCGTTAACGTTTTGCTTAGCTTTCCTTTGCAGGAATATTGATTACAATTTTGAATCCGTCTTCACTATTCACGGCCCAGATTTCTCCATTATGAATGCGTAATATCCTCCGTGTCGCGGCAAGGCCCAGACCGGAGCCGGGGATTTCCTGCCCCTTAAGGCGGTGGAAGGGATTGAATATTTCTTCCAGATCTTCTTCCGGGAGCGGTGCATGGGTATTGGTTACTGAAATACGTACTCCATTGTTATCTCTGGATAAATGTACCCCTACTTTTCCTTGAGGGTCTGTGTATTTGAAGGCGTTGCCGAGAATGTTATCCATGACGATACCGATGCCGTTTCGGTTGCAATTGGATAGTTTAATTTCAGCAAGTTCAGCTTGCACATTCAGGTTGTTGCGTTCGGCAATGCACTGATATTGTTCAAGAAGATCGGATAGAAGCTCCTTCAGGTTGACTGTCTCGGTCATGGCCGGAGTTTCATGCATTTCCAGCTTGGAAAATTCGATTATCTTGCCGATGAGTTCGTCCATGTGGGTTATTTCGGACTGCATGCCGTTTACAAATGTATCGCAGCCGGAAGTGCTCCCTGCTTCAATGCGTTCTTTAAGCATTTCCAGAGAGATGCGCATCCGAGTCAGCGGACTGCGCAGTTCGTGGGAAACATTGGCGGTCAGTTCACGGCTGGACTTGACCATTTTGTCCAGTCCCTCGGCCATGTGGTTGAAGGCTTTACCAAGCTCAGCAACTTCGTCCTTTCCTTTGATTTCAACGCGCTGTTTAAGATCTCCTCGCCCCATTTTAGCAGCGGAAACGGTAAGCTCTTTCAAAGGACGAATCACGCGTCTTGAAACCGGGATAAGAAAAAGGGCAGCGATAATAGTTAAAATTACCTGAGCCCGTATGAACCAGCTTTCCTCATCAAATTTGGGAATGGAGTGGTAAAGGTGGTAAGTGAAGGGGTAGCCCATGGGTAGTTTTCCAGTGTAGATACCGTATACGCTTTTAATGCCTTCATTACGTTTTTTATAGACGTATACTCCGTCCGCAGATTTTGCGGCATCACCGGTAGTATAATCGCTCATGTCCGGAATTATCGCGGTGGAAGAAGCTACAATTTCACCATAGGGACCAGTGATCCAGATCTCCGCCTTTAGTGATTTACTTAACGTCTCAAGCAGAGGCGTGAGAATCTTCTTTTCATCTTCAGGTGAAGTAAGAGTCCCTCTCAGCTCCATCTCAGCAAGGTTTTTTACGGTGAACAGTTGCCGTTCCATGTGAAGGATACGGGGACTTTTATCCCATGACATATGCAGCAGCCCGAAGATGACCAGTTCGGAAACCACCAGCACCAGCATGAAGGAAAGAAATATTTTAAGGTAAGTTCGGCTTATCTTCATTATTCGCTCACGAACATGTATCCGGTGCCCCAGACTGTTTTTATGCGCGATTCATGATCCGGGTAAGGCTTTAAAACTGCGCGCAGCTTACTGATATGCACGTCAATGCTACGGTCAAAGGCGTTGAAATCCTTGCCCCATACAGAGGTCATCAGGTCATCCCGGGTCATAGGCCGGCCCGGATTATCCATTAATGCCTTGAGCAGCTTGAATTCAGTGGAAGATAGTTCAAGGGAGTCCCCCTCAACCTCAAGTTTCTGATGCGCCAGATGAAGAACAACCCCGGCTACATTGATCTGTCCAGAATTAGGATTGCTATTATTATCCGGGGCCTTTGCTCTGCGCAGCACTGCCTTGATGCGGGCCAGCAGTTCACGGGGATTGAACGGTTTGGAAATATAGTCGTCAGCACCCAGCTCAAGTCCTACAATGCGGTCGGTATCCTCTCCCTTGGCGGTGAGCATTATCACCGGGACATTCGAGTGCGGACGCAGATCGCGCAGTACCTCAAGACCATCCTTCCCGGGCATCATAATGTCGAGGATTACTATTGCAGGTGAAGAATTCTTAACTTCTTCAATGATTCTCTCACCGGAAGGAAGAGTGCTGACCTCATAACCGTAGCCTTCAAGGTACTGGGTCAACAGTGCTCTGAGTTTGGCATCATCATCAACTATGAGTACGGGATATTTTTGTTCCATATTTTCAGGTTACCTGTGTCTGCCCGCAGGTGGAAGGGGAAGGGGGCGTATTTTTACATTTGTTTACAACTTTTAGCATCAAACTAATACTCTTACGATCCTTTGCATGTATTAGAATGGAAGATGGAAAGCAACCAGACTGCCCAGCGTTTTTATCATGCCCAGCAGCGGGCACTTTCTTGGCTGTCTGGCGATTAATATTTAGATATCGGGAAGTATAATATGTCCTCATTCAAGTTGAAATTAACCGCGATCTGTATGCTGGCCCTGTTCGGGCTTTCTGCATGTTCGCCGTTCAGGCCGGATCCGCGCCCAAACCTTACTTTGGGTGTTCCTCCGCAATACGAACTTTATTCCAGTGAACCGCGCGAATTGGGGAAATGGTGGGAGAGCTTTCATAATGAAGAGCTTAACCGTCTTGTGGAGGAAGGGATCAATGCCAACTTCGATGTGCGGGTAGCATGGGCAAAGCTTCGCCAGTTGCGGGCTACAGCAGTTAAGTCACAGGCCGACCTTTATCCCAAGCTGGATGGTAAAGGCACCTACACCAACTCCCGTTCCGGTAATGACGGTACTGAAGATTCCAAGGGATCAACATCCACTGACTCCCATAAATTAGGGCTGGCCGCATCATATGAATTGGACCTGTGGGGTAAAATTGAAGCTGAGGCTGCTTCCGGTGAGCTTGATTATCTTTCCTCCCGTGAAGATGTGAATTCCGCGGCAATGACTGTCGCTTCCGAGGTTGTTAAACGCTGGCTGGAAATCCAATTGCAGCGCAAGAAAAAAGCAATCTACCAGAAACAGCTTGAAACCAACGAAACTTATCTGGAACTGATCGAACTCCGCTTCCGTAACTCCCTCTCCACAGCCCTTGATGTATTCCAGCAGCGTGAAACCGTTGCCCGGACCAAGGCCTTGATTCCCCCGGTGGAATCTCAAGAACAGTTAAAGCTGCATGAGCTTGCCTACCTGCTGGGTCGTCCCGCCGGAGCTATTGATGTAGCCACTGCCGATTTTCCCGATCTCCCTGACCTTCCGGGCTTGGGAATTCCCCTTGATCTGCTTTCCATGCGCCCGGATGTGCGTGCGGCTGGTTTGAACCTGCAATCCGCAGACTGGTCCGTAAGTGCTGCAAGGGCCGACCGTTTGCCTTCCATGACTCTTTCAGCTGAGGCGATGCTTTCCAGTGCCCAGCTTGCCAACATATTTTCCGGCTGGCTGACCACCCTGACCTCATCCATAACCGGACCGATCTTTGACGGCTATAAGCGCAAGGCTGAAGTTGAGCGTACACGGGCCGTAGTTGATGAGCGTATGCTTAACTACAAGGACACAGTATTTACCGCGTTTAAGGAAGTGCAGGATTCGCTGGTGCAGGAAAAGTGGCAGCATGAATATATCTCAGCCCGCAAGAATCAGCTTGAAGCAGCAAAGCTCAATCTTCAAGAAGCCGGTTCCCGCTATTTACAGGGGCTGGAGGATTACCTGCCGGTACTCAGCGCCTTGGTCAGCGTGCACGACCTTGAAATCAATATTGCTCAGGATGAGGCTGATCTGCTCAGCTATCGGGTGGGCCTCTATCGCGCTCTTGGCGGAACATGGACAAATTCCCTTGAAGACGGAGCAGAGCTAAAACCCGAAGCTGATGACGAAGCTGCAGTTGCTGCTGATAAATTTGAAAAACAATCCGTTCCTGCGCAGGAGGGAATTTAGATATGGCTAAGAAAATTTTTTACTACATCAAACAGATCGGCCTTAAAGGAATTCTCCCTTTACTCATTGTAGTTGTAGCCGTGATCGGGGCTAAGACTCTTCTCGCCACCAAGCCCGTGGCTAAGAAAAAAGCCCCGGTGGTCTCCGCGCCTCTGGTTAATGTCAGTGTGCTGGAGGTTAATGATTTTAAGGTTTCGACCCCGGTTATGGGAACCGTTGAGGCCGCACGGGAAATCAGTCTTGAACCTCAGGTCTCCGGTAAGGTTATATCAGTCAGTGATGCTTTTATTCCCGGTGGATATTTTGCAAAAGGTGCGGAAGTTCTGCGTATAGACCCTCTTGATTATGAATTGGCAGTCAAGCAGCAGGAAGCTGTGGTCACTGAGGCCGAATACAATCTCAAGCTTGAAAGCGGACAACAGCGTGTGGCCGGACGTGAATGGAAACTGCTTAAAAAATCTTCCGGCGGGACCATGCAGGAAGCTGAATTGGCCCTGCGTAAACCCCATCTGCAAAAGGCTCAGGCCGATCTTACTTCTGCCAAGGCTAAGCTCAAGCAGGCTCGCATTGATCTTGCCCGTACCCGCTTAACAGCACCTTTCGACTGCATGATTGTCAGCAAGAGTGCTGACCTTGGAGCGCATCTCAGTCTTAGCGAAACTATTGCCTCGCTGGTGGGGACGAATGAATTCTGGGTTATTGTCTCCGTACCCGTGGACCGTCTGGGAAGCATTGATATCCCCTCAGCGAAAAACGGATTCAAGGGGTCCAAGGCCCTGGTTCGTATGGGCAGCGGCAAGAATGCCGTAGAACGGGAAGGTGAAGTCCTTCGGCTCCTGCCTTCGCTGGAATCCAAGGGACGCATGGCCCGGATCATTGTTTCCGTGAAAGATCCTTTGAATTTAAACGGTGGTGGAGTTCGACCTTTGCTGCTGGGCAGTTACGTGAATGTTAGCATTGATTCCGGAGTGCTGGAGAAAGTAATTGCTATTCCGAGATCCTCTTTCCGTGACAACAACACCATTTGGGTGATGAACGAAGACGGACTGCTGGATATAAGGACCGTTGATCCAGTCTGGCGTGATCAGGATTACGTCTATCTTGATACTGGAGTGACTGGTGGAGAAAAGCTGGTTGTCACAGATATTTCCGCGCCGCTCCAGAATATGAAGCTGCGTGAGAATGGTTCCGGTTCCATGAAAAAGAAGGTGAACAGCAATGGCTGAGCAGAATAAAAAAACAGGTCCTCTTGCATGGATGGCTGGGAACCCCGTGGCCTCAAACCTGCTGATGATCATTTTGCTGGTCGGTGGCTTGGTCATGGGCTTCAATATCAAGCAGGAGATTTTTCCTGAATTCACCATGGATACGGTTACCGTGCAGGTCTCCTACAGTGGAGCCAGTCCCGAAGAGGTGGAACAGGGTATAGTTCTGGCCGTTGAAGAAGCCATTGTCGGTCTTGATGGAGTCAAGGAAGTCTCCTGTGTAGCGGCAGAAGGCAGTGCTTCCATTGTGGCTGAAGCTATAGAAGGTTATGACCTGCAAAAGCTCAGTCAGGATATCAAAAGTGAAGTGGACAGGATTACCTCCTTTCCCGAAGAAGCTGAGGACCCGGTCATCAGCATTGTCTCGCGTCAACGCGGCGTACTCTCGCTCATGGTTTACGGGGACACTGATGCGCTTTCGCTGCGTAAGGTTGCCGAGCAGCTTCGTGAAGAACTGATCGGTGATCCGGGGATCACTCAGGTGGAGCTGACTGAAGTCAGTGGATTGCAGGTTAGCATTGAAATTCCACAGGATAAACTTCGGGCCTATGGTTTGACTCTTTCTGATGTGGCGGATTCACTTGCCAAAACATCAGTAGAGCTTCCCGGCGGTGGTATTAAGACCGAGGGGGGCGAGATTCTGGTCCGGTTTAAGGAACGACGCGATTATGCCCGTGAATTTGCGCGGGTTCCCATTGTTACCGGTGATGACGGTACTCAGGTTTTGTTGGAAGATATTGCCGAGGTTAAAGAAGATTTCCAGAACGATGATATTATAACCACCTTTGACGGTAAGCCTGCGGTGCGTGTTGAGGTTTATCGCATAGGTGACCAGACCCCCATCGGGGTTTCTGATGCTGTTCATGCTCAGCTTGAAACATTCAATAGAAGCCTGCCTGACGGTGTGCATGTGGCTGTACGTAACGACAGTTCTGATATTTATCGTCAGCGCATGGACCTGCTTTTGCGCAATGCTTACATGGGCCTTGGGTTGGTCTTTATCTTTCTGGCTTTGTTTCTTGAACCGCGGCTTGCTTTCTGGGTTTCCATGGGGATTCCTATTTCTTTTCTGGGCGGCATGCTCATTCTTTCGCCGGCCGGAGTCAGCATCAACATGATTTCCATGTTCGCTTTCATTATTTCGCTTGGTATTGTTGTGGATGATGCCATTGTTGTCGGTGAAAACGTCTATACCATGCGGCAGGAGGGGATGAGCTGGATAGAAGCTGCTTGTGAAGGGGCCAAGCGGATTGCCATGCCGGTTACTTTTAGTGTTTTGACGAACATTGTGGCTTTCATGCCCATGTTTTTCGTACCCGGAGTGATGGGTAAGATTTTCAAGGTCATCCCGATGGTTGTTTGCAGTGTCTTTTTCATCTCATTAGTGGAGTCCCTTTTTGTTCTCCCCGCCCACCTTGGTCATGGAAGTGAGCGTAAGCCGGGTAAGATCATGGGGTTTATTCTCCATTATCAACAGAATATATCTCACGGTTTGCTTCGCTTCGTGCATAAGGTTTACAGGCCGTTTTTGGATCGTGCAGTTACTCTGCGTTATCTAACTGTAGCTCTCGGGGCAGCATGTTTGATTCTTTCCTTTGCCTATATCAAGAGCGGTCGGTTGGGATTCACCATGTTCCCGAAAATTGAGTCTGATTATGCTTACCTTACAATTGACCTGCCCTACGGTACAGCCAAGGAAGTTACCCAGAAGGTCTTGGATAAGGCGGTGCTTGCAGCGGAAAAGGTGGCTGAAGAAAATGGTGGGGATCAACTGGTAGAAGGCATTTATGCCAAGATCGGCGGTTCCGGCAGACGGAGCACCAGCGGCAGTCATGTGCTTAAAGTACAGGTATTCCTGACCGATGCCGACACTAGGCCTATAGCTACTGATGAATTTGTACGCCAGTGGCGGAGAAATCTTGGACCTATACCCGGATCTGAGTCGGTTCTTTTTGAGTCTGACCGTGGAGGTCCCGGTTCAGGCAGTTCCCTAGAAATCGAGCTGAGTCACAGTGATATTGAAGTGCTTAAAAGGGCTTCCTCGGACCTTGCTCAGGCACTTAGCGTCTATCCCAAGGTTAAGGATATTGATTCCGGTTTTTCGCCGGGTAAAAGGCAGCTGGACTTTGAACTCCTGCCCGCAGGGCGAAGCTTGGGCTTGACTTCCCGCAATGTTGCCAACCAGATTCGAGCTTCCTATTACGGGGCCGAGGTTCTGCGCCAGCAGCGCGGTCGAAACGAAATCAAAGTCATGGTTCGGCTGCCTGAAAAGGAACGTGCTTCAAAATATGATTTTGAAGAATTGATGATCCGAACTCCCGATGGA
Organism: Maridesulfovibrio pacificus (SeqCode); assembly: GCF_048612815.1. Classification (NCBI taxonomy): domain Bacteria; kingdom Pseudomonadati; phylum Thermodesulfobacteriota; class Desulfovibrionia; order Desulfovibrionales; family Desulfovibrionaceae; genus Maridesulfovibrio; species Maridesulfovibrio pacificus (SeqCode). The sequence continues at coordinate 2,384,049 of NZ_JBLZNE010000001.1, read as the reverse complement.
ATTGATGTTCCTTTGCGCGAGGTTGTGAAGATCAAGGACGGCAGGGCTTATACATCTATTGACCGTCGTAACGGACGTAGGGTTATCTCCGTAGAGGCTGACGTTAATCCGCGTAAGGAAACTTCGCAGATTCTGGCTGATGTTGTCGCCAATGTGATTCCGCAATTGAAGGCTGATTACCCCGGATTGGGTTATTCCCTGGAGGGTAAACAGGCAGATATGCAGGAAAGTACTGAAAGTCTTATTTCGGGCCTGCTTATGGCTATGATGGTAATCTATGCTTTGCTGGCAATTCCTTTCCGCAGTTATTTTCAGCCGTTGATTGTTATGCTCTGTATTCCCTTCGGCATTGTCGGTGCGGTAATCGGTCATGCTTTGCTGGGTTACAGTCTTAGTCTGATGAGTCTGTTCGGTATCGTGGCTTTGAGCGGGGTTGTGGTTAACGATTCGCTGGTTTTCATTGATTACGTCAACATCCAGCGTCGGAAAGGTCATTGCGCTTATGATGCGGTGCTGGAGGCGGGAACCGCCCGTTTCAGGCCGATCCTGCTGACCACTCTGACTACTTTCGGCGGGCTGGCTCCCATGATCCTTGAAACTTCAAGACAGGCCAAATTCCTGATCCCCATGGCAGTATCCCTCGGATTCGGTATTGTTTTCGCTACTGGTATTACTCTGCTGCTGGTTCCGGCATTTTATTTGATCTTTGAGGATATACGCTCGTTGCTGCGCAGGGTATTCCGTATTTCAGATGAGAATATGTACGCGGACGGGATAACAGAACATGTACCGGTCACTAAATGCGAGCACAAACCGGAAGATTACTGATCGAAAAATCCCGCCCGGATGAAACTGGGCGGGATTTTTTGTGAGTGCATGAATTAAGATTATTCATCAGGACTTTAATCGCGATAGGTTACTTTTTCCAAGGCGTAGATGATGTTCGGGTCGTATTGTGTGGATTCACTGTACAGGATTTTCAAGGCTGTTACTGTGGGCATGCTTTTTTTGCCGGGGCGGCCCATGGTCATTGCCACATATGAATCAACTGCCCCGCAAAGCTTTCCAAGCCACGACAGGTTGTCGTTGGTAACACCTCTGGGATAGCCTGAACCGTCCATTCTTTCATGATGTTCCAGAATCGCACGCAGGGAAGTCTTACTAAGGTTGCTGGTCAAGCTCAGGACTTCAACCGAACCGATTGGGTGTTGACGGATACGTTTCTGCTCGTCCAGCGACAGGCAGAACTCTTTACCGAGTACAAATTCAGGAAGGCTGGACATACCGATATCACAGAGGAAAAGAGCGAAAAGGGCATCGATGAAGATTTTAACATCCGGCTTTACTTCGCGGGCGTGCAGCAGAACTGCCGCTCCGATTACACCGTTGGAAAGGGCTTTGTTGACCAGTGAATGCTGAGGCTCAAGCATAGGGATCATCAGCCAAAGCAGATCAGGTTTTTCGTGGAGCAGTTCTCCTACGCTGGTAAGCGTGGAGCTAAATTGTTTGAAGTGCAGTTTTATGGAATCAATGTATATTTTTTCAGCACTTTTTTTCAGTCCTTCCAGAAGCAGGCTTGCCAGTTCATGTTCGGGAATGGAATGGGAAATATCAGAAATAACGGTAGGCAGATGATGCATGAAAAATGGTTTGCACGTACCAATGTCCCTAAATTTTATAAAGATAAGTCCCCGTTCGCAATCGTCGGAAATGGATTGTTTGTCTGCGGATATAATGGCTTTTCCGGGGATTGTAATGGGCGTGAATCTTCCATTGGATGGATTCATCCTATACAAACTGAAAGGAAGATTGTTTTTGGGAAGTATTTTGAATATGGCTTCGGTTATTGAACAAAAGCTTTCTTCAATTAACTTGGAGTCATTCATAGCATTCATAGCTGACCCACCTCAAAATGACAGCATTGATCAAATCATTAATGTGATACAGTTTTTTTAAACCCGACCTTCTGATACGTTTACCACTAAACGTGACAAAAGCGCAATATCTCAACTTGTTAAGAACTTTATACGTTAATTAAGTGAAGGTTGATAAAAAATATCATATAAATAAAATGCTTATAGCTGGAATACTTTGACCGATGGGTTTCTTTGCGGATAATTATAAGGGGTACATATATTTTTCATTGCAGCATAGCTGCTTGCCATCATTGCCTTACTCGGACTATGTTTAACATTTGTGAGACTGTTAACAGGAGAACTCTGTTGACAGCATGTTTTCATGTTACATTTTTTTTACAATTTAATTGCTTGAGAACTAAGTGTTTTCCCTGACCAGTTTGGGGAGAAGTCGGGAGATAGTTTGGATAGTCTGTTCACTCCGTCATCAATCGCCGTCGTCGGCGCTTCATCAGTTTCCGGGAAAATCGGAAACACCATTCTGTCTAACCTGCAGAGTGCCGGGTATAGCGGTCAGCTTTATCCGGTAAACCCGCGAGGCGGGGATATTAACGGTATTTCCGCTTATAAAAAAATTTCTGATATCGGCACTCCTGTTGATTTAGCCGTTGTTGCTGTTCCTCGTGATTTGGTCCTTGGAGTGTTCAAGGATTTACTTGAACTCGGAGTTAGTTCTGTTGTGGTCATCACCGCAGGATTCAAGGAAGTAGATCATGAGGGCTGGCTTCTTGAAGTCCAGCTTGCGAAGCTGGCTGAAGAGCATGGTGTCAATTTGCTTGGACCCAACTGTCTTGGAGTTATCAACTCCAGAGGCGGGGTCAATGCCTCCTTTGCCACCGGCAATCCGCTTCCCGGCAGCATGGGCTTTTTCTCTCAGTCCGGTGCGTTGTGCGTAGCTGTTCTTGACTGGGCTCTGGGCGAAAAGGTCGGCTTTTCAAAATTTATCAGTCTCGGCAATAAGGCTGTCATCAATGAAGCTTCCATGATCGAATATCTCGGTAATGACCCTGAAACAAAGGTTATTCTTGGGTATGTGGAGAATATTGAGAATGGTCGGGATTTCATGGCGCAGGCGGCTAAAGTCTCCATGAAAAAGCCGATATTGATGATGAAGGCCGGAACAACCCCTGCAGGGGCACGGGCTGCGTCTTCGCATACGGGAGCAATGGCAGGTTCGGATCAGGCTTGTGATGCAGCCTTTCGTCAGTCCGGTGTTATCCGGGTGGAAAAGCTTGATGAACTTTTCAACCTTGCGAAAGCTTTTTCCGTTCAGGAACTGCCGTTAGGACCGAACCTCGGCATTGTTACCAATGCAGGTGGTCCCGGTATTCTGGCTGCTGACGCCTGCGGTGAATCTGTCATGCGCATGCCTACATTTTCTCCCGACACCATTGGGGAGTTGCAGCGCATGCTTCCGGGGTACGCATCCCTTTATAACCCTGTGGATCTTCTTGGCGATGCTGATGCTGAAAGCTATGGCCGGGCTGTGCGCATTGTGGGTCATGATCCCGCTGTAAACAGCCTGCTGGTGATTATCGCCCCCATGGTAAATCTTGATTTTACCGAGGTTGCCAAGGCTGTTGTTGAGGGCATGGGCGAAGTTAGCAAACCTGTTTTCTGCTGCCTTATGGGCCGTAAGAACAGTGCCGAGGCCCGTGAAGTTTTTGCAGAAGCCGGTATTCCGGTTTATGACTTTCCCAAGCAGGCGGTCCGTGCAATGGACTGCATGCATAAATATGCTGTCTGGAAAGGGCGGCCCCCGCGTACTTATTTCACCCCGGAACATGATATTGATGCTGCCCGCGAGGTCGTAGATAACGCATTGCGTTCCGGCCGTTCCGAACTGGTGGAATTTCAGGCCCGGGATATTGTTACCGCTTATGGATTACCGACTCCGGAATCAGATCTTGCACGTTCCGGAGATGAAGCTGTGGCGATTGCCGAGCAACTCGGATATCCGGTAGTGCTCAAGATTGCTTCCCCGGAAATTTCGCATAAGTCCGATGTTGACGGTGTCCGTGTCGGCCTGAACTGCGCAGAGGAAGTCAGGGCTGCATTCTGGGATATAACCGCCCGGACTCAGCGTTTGCGCCCGGATGTGTTCATTGCCGGTTGTCTTGTGCAGCAGATGGCTTCTCCCCAGTCCCGTGAGGTTATTGTGGGGTTTCGCCGCGACAAGCAATTCGGGCCTTTGCTTATGTTCGGACTGGGCGGTGTTTATGTTGAGATTTTGAAGGATATCTCGTTCCGTCTTGCTCCTCTTTCTGTGGAGGAGGCTGGAGAAATGGTCCGGGAAATCCGTTCCTATATGTTATTGAAAGGAGTCAAAGGGGGCGAGCCCGTTGACTTCGAGGCGATCACTGATGTTTTGATCAGGATGTCATGCCTTGCAGATGATTTTCCTGAAATTTACGAAGCAGAATTTAATCCTGTGCTTGTCAACTCGGACGAGGCTCTCGTTGCCGATGCCCGGATGACTGTTGTCGACATCTCCGCAGATGCGGGCAATCGGCCGGATGAGCGCGAATAAGGAGGCATAGATGGTAAGTATATATATAGGTTCCACTACCGGATATTCCGGCAAGAACCTTCTGGCCATGTCGCTGGGGCTTAAATTTCGCAATAGCGGATTTAATGTAGGTTACATGAAGCCTGTGGGAGCTGTTCCCCATATGGACGGCGATACCCCCGGAGATGCCGATGCGGCTTTTATCCAGCAGGTGCTCGGTCTGGAACAGGACCCGGCAAAGGTGACTCCTGTTTTGGTTACCCGTGATTTTACCATCAAGGCTTTTTCCGAAGATATGGGTGACCTCATGCCTTCTATCGTAGAATCATACCAAGAACTCAGCAGCGACAAGGATGTTATGATCCTTGGTGGCTCCGGCAGCTATCTCAGCTCCGGTACCTACTGCGGTGTGAGCGGGCCTGATGTTTCCCGTGCCCTCGGCGCAAAAACCATTCTGGTGGACCGCTACAGCAGTGAGCTTCATTACGATTACGTGCTCCGGGTTCATAAGGAGCTGGGGGATGATTTCCTTGGGGTGGTTTTTAACGACGTTCCCGAACATTACATGGATGAACTGACTTCACTGATCATTCCGTTTCTGGAAAAGAAAGGGGTGAAGGTGCTGGGCATCATTCCCCGTGATCCGCTCATGGGCGCCATCAAGGTCAGTGACCTTGCCGAAAGGCTTTTCGGGAAGATCATTTCTGCCCACACCAAGGCGGACCGTGTTGTGGAGAATTTCCTTATCGGTACCATGCAGGTTGAGAACTTTATCACCCATTTCAGGCGGCATAAGAATTCAGCTGTCATTGTCGGTGGTGACAGGGCGGATGTTCAGCTGGTGGCACTTGAAGGTAACTGTCCGTGTCTTATTCTGACCGGTAATCTATATCCTAATGATATTATTCTTACACGTTCAGAAGTACTTGAAATTCCAGTTATTGTTGTGCGCGACGATACTTACGCCGTAGCTAAGAAGATGGAAGCAATTCAGGAAAGCTACAAACTCAGGGATATGATTAAAATTAATCACGGAGCAGGTCTGGTTAATTCTGAGTTAGATTATGACTACCTTTTTGATGAACTGGACCTATGATTACCTCTTGCTTTGGTAGGTAATATGTCCTACTGTTAAAGTAGGAATAATTAAAACGTTAATTAAAAGTTTTTTCCCGATTTATGCTTATTACGTAGTATAAAAGCTTTTTTAATTATCTGAAATAACTAGTTTTTATTGAAGGACAGCATCCTCTTGCGAAGGATGCTGTCCTTTTTATTTTGAAAAAAATTCATACCCAAACCCCTCAGATGCTATTGTCCTACTTTGTAAAATGTGCCAATTAACTTGCAGATATAAGGCCGGACGGGTCTCCGGCCTTGGTGTGACGAGGTTTGTTTCGACCAAAGACGGGACTATTGTTGGTTAGAAAACTAGGGTGCGCTGCACCCTGAAAAACCGAGCTGATTCGGAATATTGGCGGATAGACCGAATCTTCGGAATGAGGAGGCGTGAGATGCCTGATGCGTCCACGTGGGATTGGAATCCCGGTAGGCGAGAGGTCCAGGACACTGGATCCTGGTCTGATAAATTTGAGTGGGTGGAAGAATTCCATGCCAGCCCCGATGGAGAGAAAGTCGGTGCTGTTGTTAATAAAGGCGAACTGGAATTCACTGCTTGCGTCAATGGTGAGATTTGGGAAGAAGCATACGACAGGATTTTCTATCCCAAATTTGCACCTGACGGTAGATTCACTGGTGTAGCCCAGCAGATGGGCGAGTGGACTCTGTCTGTTGACGGCAAGCACTGGCCGGAAAATTACGGCTACATCTGGAGAACCTCCTTCGGCCCTGAAGGTACCATTATCTGCGCTGTGCAGCAGGATACGAAATACGGTATGGGCGTGGACGGTGTTCTCTGGGAAAACTTTTTTGAAAACGCAAACAATTTCACCATAGGCAACGATGGTAAATCCACCGCAGCTGTAGTTCAGGTGAAATCGCTCGGTCAGGCAGATATTGAGACCTTTCAGAAAGGTATTTTTTCTGTTGCTGTTAACGGCACTGCCTGGGATAACGTTTTCATGAACTGCTACACTCCGGTGTTTGACGCCAAGTGTGAAAAAGTTGCCTGTCAGGTTAGAAAAACTCTCTATGATTACACCATCGCAGTCGATGGCAAGATCTGGCAGCGTGAATACCAATGTGTCTGGGCTCCCGCTTTCAACCCCGCAACCGGTGCTCTCGTAGCTCCTGTTCGTCTGGGTGGTAAGTGGGGTATGGCTCAGGATGAAGAGCTTATCTGGAAAAACACCTTCGCCAACTGCTGGCATCAGCAGTTCAGTGCTGACGGTTCCAAGCTCTGGGCTATTGTTGCTCCTACCTTCGGCAGCTTTACCGTTGCTGTTGACGGGCAGCCTTGGTCCATCACATCTCCTGTAGTTATCGATCTGGCTGTAAGTCCTGACGGTAACCGCGCAGCAGCACTCGGCAAGGACGGCTACGATTACACCGTATTGTGTGATGGAAAAGTCTGGCCCGGTGTTTACCAGATGGCTTGGAAGCCTGTTTTCAGCCCCGACAGCAGCAAGGTTGCTACCAAGGTTGAAAAGAATGGCCGCTACACCGTTGTTCTTGACGGCAAGCCCTATGCTCAGGATTTTGATCAGTGCTGGGAACCCATTTTCAGCCCTGACAGCTCCAAGGTCCTCATTCGTGCAATAGACGGCGGCAAATTTGTACGCATCGTTGCCGAAGTAAGCGAATTCTAAAAAACCGGAGGAATTACACATGAACAGTGTTTATGCATTCGTGGTTGGCCCTCTGGCTTGGTTCGCCTGGGGCGTGTTTGTTCTCGGTTCCGCTTACAGACTGGTTTCCATGTACCAGCTCGCTAAAGCTAAAGACGGTTCGTCTTTGCATTACATGAGCTTCAAGTATGGTTTCCGCTCCATCATGGCATGGATGAATCCTACCGGAACCCTTGGTTGGCAGCGCAATCCCTGGACTGCGATGGTAACCTTTGTTTTTCACCTCTGTCTTGTCATTGTTCCCATCTTCCTGCTGGGACACGTGGTTCTCTGGGATCAGTTTTTCGGCATCAGCTGGCCGACTCTCCCGGACACCGTCGCTGACATCATGTCTATTCTGGTTGTTGTCTGCTGCGTTTATTTCGGCGCACGCCGTTTTCTGCAGAAAGACGTTGCCTATCTGACCACCGGTAAGGATTGGGTCGCACTTGCTGTGCCTGCCCTCGTTTTCCTGACCGGCGTCATGGCCTACCATGAAATCGGTGATGCCAAGGTTATGCTCGTTCTGCATATCCTTTGTGGTGAAATCATGCTTATCAGCATTCCCTTCACCCGTTTGAGTCACGCAGTGTTCGGCCTGTTCACCAGAGCTTACATGGGTTCCGAGTTCGGCGGTGTTCGTCGCTGCAAGGACTGGTAACCAATTCCCGCAAGGAGTACTGAAAAATGACATTCGATAGGAAAATCGAAGACGCTGGACTCGAGCGGGGTGTTTCCCGCCTGACTCCTGAACGTATCGAAAATACTCTCAAGCAGGTTATTGAAGGAGAAGCCGGCGCAAAACTCAAGCTCTATGCTGAGACTTGCATGCGCTGCGGCATGTGCTCCGAAGCCTGCCATTACTATATGTCCCATGAAGGTGATCCCAGCTATTCTCCCGCTGGTAAAGTTCACCAGACTCTGGGCAAGATTCTGCGCAAGAACTACAAAGTTACTGCAGATGAAATCTACGAGATGGCACAGATCGCTTACACCGAGTGTAACCTCTGCCGCCGTTGCATTCACTTCTGTCCGCTGGGAATCGATACCGGTTACATTATGAGCATGGTACGCCGCATGTGCCACAAGCTCGGCGTAACTCCCCAGTACATTCAGGATACTGCTCATTCTCATTCCGCCACTTACAATCAGATGTGGCTCAAAGATGATGAATGGCCGGACACTCTGCAGTGGCAGGAAGATGAAGCCCGCGACGAAATGCCCAATCTGCGCATTCCGCTGGATAAAGAAGGTGCGGAGATTTATTACTCCGTTATCGCTCCGGAACCCAAGTTCCGTACCCAGCTCATCTATCAGGCTGCATACATCATGAACACAGCCGGAGTTGATTTCACCATGCCCACTGAACCGGGCTGGGATAACTCCGATATGTGCATGTTCACCGGTGACTTTGAAATGATGGGTCGTCTTAAGAAGCGTCATTTCGAATCCGCTCTCGACCTTAAGGTTAAGCGCATCGTAATGGGTGAGTGCGGTCACGCATTCCGCTCCATCTATGATCAGGGTAACCGCTGGGACGCATGGGAAATGTACCCCATTGAAGTTGTCCACTCCGTTGAATTCTTCTGGGAACTCTTCGAAGCAGGCAAGATCAAGCTGCGTGAGAAGTTCAAAGAACCGATTACCGTGCATGACCCCTGTAACATCATCCGTGGTCGCGGCCTGATGGAACAGTCCCGCAAACTTGCGCATGCACTTTGTGAAAACGTTGTTGAAATGACCCCGAATCTTGAGCACAACTACTGCTGTGCTGCCGGTGGCGGTGTTATCAACTGCGGTCCTCCGTTCAAAAATGTCCGTATGAAGGGTAACAAGATCAAGGCTGAGCAGCTCAAGGCAACCGGCGTGAACACCATTCTCGCTCCTTGCCACAACTGCCACGGTGGACTCGAAGACCTTAACCATTACTACGAACTGGGTATGGACATTAAGTTCTTCGGCGACCTGATCTATGAACTCATGGAAAAGCCGGAATAGGAGGAAGATTACAATGATTAAAAGAGTATTCTCTATTGCGGTCATTGCCGCCTGTGTCTTGCTCTACATGGTTCCCGCGTTCTGTCAGGAAGATATAACCTCCCTGCTGGACCCGGCTTTCCCGAAGCATCAGAGACCTGCTGCTGTGTTCGCACATGATGCACACAACGAAATGGCCGGTATTGAAGATTGTGCTGTCTGCCACCACGTCTGGGAAGATGGAAAGATCGTTGAAGGCGAATCATCCGAAGACCAGAAGTGTTCTGACTGCCACGCTGTTAAAGCTGAAGCAGGTAAAACCGACCTGCGTAATGCATATCATCAGCTTTGCTCAAACTGCCACGTTAAAGAAGATAAGGGTCCTATCTCCTGCGCTGGCTGTCACCCTAAAGGTGGCGCCGCTCCCGCAGCACACTAGGATTTATCTGCATATAAGTAGAAAGGCCGTCCCTTGGGGCGGCCTTTTTTTGTATCCGCAATCTAATCAAATATTGACTTTCTTGTATAGTTGAGTTTTAAGTCTGATGATGAAAAAAATAATATTGTTATGTGCGTTGTTGGCAGTGGTTTCCTGTGCGCCTCGCACGGGCTTGCAAACTCAAAACCTACAATCATTAAATCCGGTTGAGTTGCGGATGGTGATAGCTGAAATGCCTAAAGGAGCGGACCTGCATACGCATTTGTCAGGTATTCCTTATGCAGAAGATTATCTGAAGTGGGCAGCTGAAGATAATGCCTGTATCGATAAAAGCAGCGGCAAAATTACAGCAGGGCCTTGCGAAGAAGGTTCTATCGCGGCTAAGGATGCATATTCGAATTCCAAAGTATGGAATATGGCCGTAACTGGCTTGTCGGTCAGAGAGAACAGGCGTGATAACCAGCTTTGGGGGCATGATCAGTTCTTTGGAGCTTTTGGAAAGATGGGTGTTGCTAAGTATAATACGGGGAGATTGCTAGCTCACGCCGCCAAGCAGGCTGACAGGGATCGAGCACAGTATCTAGAGGTTATGCTTTCATTGTATGGGCCTACACTGAACAATAAAGAGTTAGTGAAGAATGCTTGGACCGGTAATTTGGCCGAGTCTCTTAAGAATCTTGAAAAAAGGAATCTCTATGGTGATATAGGGATTGTTGTCGAAAATATTAACAGTGCTGAAAGAGAAAAAGCCAAGATATTGGGTAATGATCCGGCAAAGAAAGTGCAGATAAGGTATATCAATCAGATTTCAAGAGGAAATGATCCAGCCAGTGTATTTGCCCAATTGGCTTTTGCCTTTAAGCTCGCGCTTAGCGATTCACGTGTCGTGGGAATAAATCTGGTAGGGCCGGAAGACGGTCCCATTGCTATGCGTGACTATGCATTGCACATGAAGATGGTAAGTTTCTTTGATTCTCGGTGGGGGCACATTGTCCCGATTACTTTGCATGCTGGGGAGTTGACCCCCGCGTTGGCAAATCCTGAAGGGCTTTCCAATCATATCGGCCTAATTGTTGAGGGTGTGAATGCACGAAGAATCGGTCATGCAGTGGACCTTCCTTATGAAAAGGGGGCTGCAAATCTGGTTAAAAAGATGAAGAAACGGCAGATGGCTATAGAAATATTGCTGGGTAGTAATGATGCGATATTAAAGGTCAGCGGTAGGGAGCATCCGCTACAGACATATCTGAAGACAGGAGTTCCGGTCGTTTTAGCATCTGATGATATGGGGATAGCCCGTTCGACTTTAACTGATGAATATGTAAGGGCGGTTTTGGATCAGAAGCTGACTTATCAGCAGTTGAAGGAAGCTGCTCGCAATTCCTTAGAGTATTCATTTCTAAATGGTGGTTCTTTGTGGGTGGATAAAGTTTATAGTAAGATGGTTGAAGCTTGTAGTGAGGGGTCCGGAACAAAGGCCGAGTGCGATAAGTTTCTATCCGAAAGTCCGAAGGCAGCTCTTCAATGGAATTTGGAAAAGCAGTTTAAGGCTTTTGAGGGTAAGTATCCTTATTTGAATTGATTCCAGTCGTTAATATTGTGTTTATCCCGCAGAAAGTGCGGGATAAACACAATAATTCAAAAACCCCTTGACCCCAAGCGCAGTTTTCCATAGAACCACTTTCCTCGGCTGATGACGGCTCTGAACGGGCGCAGCACAGCTGAGATTTTTTTGTGACTAACCGGTCATTAAACGGTTGACATTCGGAGCGGGATTACATAGTTTCCCAATCCGCGCTGAGCGAAAGCAAGGCACTGAGATCATTGAAAAAATATTTTGTGAGAACATCGAAATTAGTGATTGACAGGGACGGCGAGTTTGAATAGTTTGCCTCTCCGCACTGAGTGAAAACAACGTGCTT